>NZ_CP110341.1:0-2400000 GCF_026013965.1 Brevibacterium sp. JSBI002 | reverse complement strand
ATCGCCGGCCACGTCTCACGCGGAGCGAAGTCCCAGGTCTTCTTCGGCATGAGGAAGCCCATCCGCGAGGTCGTCACGACGATGGCCAGACCGATGAGTCCGCCGAGCAGCGACGGGAACTCGGGTCCGAGCACATTGGCCACGATGAGATAGGGGACGATCATCGCCACGGCCGCATAGATCGCGAACGGGGCGATGGCCAGACCGTCGGCGAAGCGCCGATTGGCACCGAAGAACCCGGTCATCAGGCACGACAGCAGCAGTGGGATGAGAATGCCGCAGCAGGCGTGGATGAGCGCGACCTGGGTGGCGGTGTGAGCGACGAACTCGGCCTGGCCGAGGCCGAGCTGGCCGGCGCGTTCGGCGACATCGGCCGACATCGAGCCGTCCTCCTGAGACAGGCCGGTGCCGATGCCCACGACCATCGGGGTGCCCACGGCGCCGAAGCTCACCGGAGTCGACTGGATGATGAGACCGGCGAGGACCGCGGCGATCGCGGGGAAACCGAGGGCCAGCAAGAGCGGGGCGACCACGGCCGCCGGAGTGCCGAAGCCGGCGGCACCCTCGATGAAGGACCCGAAGAGCCATGCGATGATGATGACCTGCACGCGCCGGTCCGGGGAGATCGCGATGAACCCGGAGCGGATCGTCTCGATCGCCCCGGACCGGGTGACCGTGGCCAGCAGCAGAAGCGCGCCGAAGACGATCCACAGCAGTCCGATCGCGACGAGGAGGCCCTGGACGACCGATGCGCCGATCGTCACCCACTCGATCTGCCAGGCAAAGTTCGCCACGAGCGCGGCAGCGATCAGTCCGATCGGCATGGCGTATTTCGCAGGCCACCGGAATCCGATGAGAAGGATTCCGGCCAAGAGAATGGGGGAGAGGGCCAAGAGAGCTGCAACAGCGAGGTTGTCCACTTTTCAGTCCGATCCGCGGCGTCGTTGCCGCCTCGGCGAGTCCATGAGAGATGTTCCCCTTATCCTCTCCGGCCCCTTGGGCGGAGTCAATGAACACACCGTCTCGAATGCAGGATATGGTTTGACGAGACGTGCATCACCTCATATTCTTTCGTTGTGTGAACAAACATTTTCACAGTGTGAAAGTTTCGCAGTCAAAACCCCGTTGACCAGCGAACATATCGCATCACCAGATGTGGAAAAGGACGCAGCACCGATGTGCTGACTAAGGAGAACCATCGATGACCGCTCATATCGAAAACCTGGACATCCCCGCCGGGATGGAGATCACCGGTGAGCTGCCGGACGGGGCTGAGAAGGTCCTCACGCCCAAGGCGCTTGAGCTCATCGTCGATCTGCACCGGAAGTTCAACGGCGACCGCCTCGAGCGCCTCGAGGCTCGCAAGGAACGCCAGGCCGAAATCGCCGCGGGCAAGGACCTCGACTTCCTCCCCGAGACCGCGGAGATCCGCAACGATCCCTCCTGGCAGGTCGCACCCCCGGCACCCGGTCTCGAAGACCGCCGCGTCGAGGTCACCGGCCCCACCTACAAGAAGATGACGATCAACGCGCTCAACTCCGGAGCGAAGGTGTGGCTGGCCGACCAGGAAGACGCGAACACCCCGCAGTGGGACTCGGTCATCCAGGGCCAGATCAACCTCCTCGACTCGCTCAACCGCGAAATCGACTTCACCTCGCCCGAGGGCAAGGAATACAAGCTCGCCCCCGACGAGGAGCTGCCGACCATCGTCGTGCGCCCCCGCGGCTGGCACATGCCGGAGAAGCACATCCTCATCGACGGTGAGGAGACCTCCGGTTCGCTCGTCGACTTCGCCCTCTACTTCTCGACCGCCGGTCAGATCCAGATCGAGAAGGGCCGCGGCCCCTACTTCTACCTCGCGAAGATGGAGAGCCACCTCGAGGCCCGCCTGTGGAACCAGGTCTTCGAACACGCCGAGGACGCCTTCGGCCTGACCCGCGGCACCATCCGCGCCACCGTGCTCATCGAGACCTACACCGCGGCCTTCGAGATGGAGGAGATCCTCTACGAGCTGCGCGAGCACTCCGCCGGACTCAACGCCGGCCGCTGGGACTACATCTTCTCCGTGATCAAGAACTTCCGCTCCCGCGGCTCCGACTACCTGCTGCCGGATCGTTCGGACGTGACGATGACGGTGCCGTTCATGCGCGCCTACACCGAACTGCTCGTGCGCACCTGCCACAAGCGCGGCGCACATGCCATCGGCGGAATGTCCGCCTTCGTCCCCTCGAAGGACGAAGCCGCGAACAAGGCCGCCTTCGACAAGGTGCGTGAGGACAAGTCGCGTGAGGCCGGCAAGGGCTTCGACGGCTCCTGGGTCGCTCACCCCGGAATGGTGGCACTGTGCAAGGAGGTCTTCACGGAGACCCTCGGCGACAAGCCCAACCAGATCGACAACAAGCGCGAAGACGTCAACGTCACCGCCGCCGATCTGCTCGACGTGAAGTCGACCCCGGGCTCGATGACCGAGGCAGGCCTGCGCACCAACGTGTCCGTCGGCATCCAGTACCTGCGCGCCTGGCTCGAAGGCAACGGCGCGGTCGCCATCAACGGACTCATGGAGGACGCCGCAACCGCTGAGATCTCCCGCTCCCAAGTGTGGCAGTGGCTCGACGCCGGAATCACCCTGGACTCCGGTGAGAAGGTGACGAAGGAGCTCGTCGAGCGCATCGTCGCCGAGGAAGTCGCCAAGCTGCCCGGTGACGACGCAGGCTGGAAGGACGCCACCGACACCTTCGTCTCGGTCGCCCTCGACCCCGAGTACGTCGACTTCCTCACCCTGCCGGCTTACGCCCGCATGCCGTGATCGGCACTCGCTGACGACGCCGAACGCCCCCGAAATCTGTGCCTGAAGCACCGATTTCGGGGGCGTTCTTCGCTAAGCTCGACATACACACTCCTACGTGACGGTCGCAGATCGACTCGCACGTGGGAGGCGCCGACGACGGATGGATACACGGAGGTGGGGATGAGCCTGACCACAGACGAACTGCCCCGACTGGCCAGTCCCTCAAGCACTGCCGAACTCTCCGAACTCATGGCCCGTGCCCATGCCGAGCACCGCACCGTGGCTGTGTTCGGCGGCGGCACCGCCTTCGACGATCACCCACCCGTGTCCACTCCGGGGCTTCTCATTGACTTGACCTCGATCGCCGAGGTGGCCGACCATTCCAGCGACACGATCCGTGCCGGAGCCGGCGCTCGGACCAGTGCGCTGAACAGAACTGCCGCCCAGTCTGGACGGGAGATCCTCGCCGACCTACCGCTTGACCGCATCGAGGCCGGCGCCACGCTGGGAGGAATGATCGCCACCGCAGCCACCGGGCCCCGCCGCCTGCGCCGTCCCCGGCTGGCCGAGACAGTGCTGTCCGTGACGACCGTCGCCGCCGATGGGACCATCGCCCGCACCGCGCATGGGCTGCACCCGAATCTGGGCGGCCGCGATCTGCCCGGACTCGTCACCGGATCCTGGGGAAGTCGAGCGATCATCGTCGAGGCCGAGATCTGTCTGAACGAGCGACCCGAAGCGCAGAGATTCGTGTGGATCCCCGGCAGCGAGGCGGCCGCCGACCTCCTCGTTGCCCGCAGAGTCCCGGACGCGGTCGTCATCGAACGACCACCCGGTTCACCGGCGGCGACAGTGATCTTCGTGGAAGGGGAGGCCGACGAGGTGGAGGCCGAAGTGGGCCACCTCGTCGATCGGATCCCCGGTGCGACCCCGTGCGGGGAGCCGGAATGGTGGGGTCGTCGAGCGCGGCTGGCTGCGACCATCGGAGTGTCCGTGGCGCCGAGTTTCATTCCGACGCTCATCGATGCCGTCGCCCGGTTGGAGACGACGATCGGCTATCCGCTGCAGCTGCGCGGCAGTGCCACGGGCACGTTCGAACTGGGCATCGGCGCACCGGAATCCGAACCGGGAGTGGCCACCCGTGTGGTCCTCGAACATCTGCGCAGCTTCGGCCTGCATTTCATCGCCGCCCGGCTCATCCATGCACCCGCACCTGTCTGGGACGAGGTGGATGCCTGGGGTCCGCAGCCGGGACGGGCGGGTGTGCGCGACATCAAGAAACTGGTCGATCCGCGAGGAATCCTGGCTCCGGGGCGGGGAATCGCCGGAATCTAGAGTCGGGCGACCGGGGCTGCGCGACCGGGGCCGGGCGAACTGCGCCGTGCGACCAGTTCGCGCGACCGGCTCGAACGGCTGGCGACGGTCCCGAACTTCTACTTGACCAACAGCACCGGGCACTCGGCCTCGAGGATGACCTGCTGTGCACTCGACCCGAGGAGCAGCTTCACCACGGGCGAGCGTCGCTTCGTGCTCATGACGATCAACACGGCATCGTAATCGTCGGCGAGACCGAGGATCTGCTCGGCCGGATCCGGACCGGAACGGTGCACGGCATACTCAAGCCCCGCCTCGGCGAGGGCGGCACCCAACCGGGTGCATTCGGACAGGGACGACGTCGACGGAGCCGTCGTCGTATCAGTGCCGAACACGACCGCCTGCACCGCAGCGTTCTCACGGCGGGCCGCAGCGATCGCCTGCTCGAGCACCTCATCCGAGGAATCCGGACGCAGCGCCAGAACTACGGTCGCCGAGGCCGAACCGATGCCCGGTGAGGCGGTGACCTGCCGGGACGGGGCAGGGAAGCGAGGGTGTGAGGTCGAATAGAGATCAGTCATCGCAGTCCTCCGCTCAGCTGATTCCGATGACGCCGACGGCGACACCCACGGCGAGCATGACGAGGGCGACGATGAGCGCGCGCCACAGCACCTTCTTGTGGTGATCGCCGAGCTCGACGCCGGACAGGGACACGAGCAGCAGGATCGCAGGCACGAGCGGCGACTGCATGTGCACGGGCTGGCCGGTGATCGAGGCGCGGGCCATATCTGCAGCGGAGATGCCGAAGTGGGAGGCGGTCTCGGCGAGCACGGGCAGGATGCCGAAGTAGAAGGCGTCGTTGCTCATGAAGAACGTCATCGGGATCGACAGCAGGCCGGTGATGACGGCCATGTACGGTCCCATCGAGTTCGGGATGACCTCGACGAGCCATTCGGCCATCGCGTCGACCATTCCGGTCCCGGACATGATGCCGGTGAGCACGCCCGCGGCCATGACCATGGCCACGACGGAGATGATCGCCGTCGCATGGGAGGCGAGCTCCTCCTGCTGGTCCTTCATCTTCGGGAAGTTGACCATGAGCGCGATGACGGTGCCGATCATGAACAGGTACGGCAGCGGCAGGATGTCGACGATGAGCAGGACCATCACGGCCACGGTCAGCGCCAGGTTGAACCAGAACAGCTTCGGACGCAGCGTCGCGCGGTTGGGATCGAGCGCGGTGTTCGACAGGCCCGAACCAGTTCCGGCGGATCCGTCTGCGTCGCCTGCGGAGGCGGGGATCGCCTCGGTGGCAGTGTCATCATTCGCCGAGGCGGCCGAGCCGGATCCGTGTCCGTGCCCGCCCGCGGTGGTGCCCGCGGACGAGCCCGCGGTCGTGCTGGCTCCGGCCACGGCGCCGACGAGGTCCTTGCGACGGTTCGAACCGCGGTCCTCGACCCAGGCGACGCCGTTCTTGGCCAGGCGGCGGCGTTCGGAGATGCCGAGCACGTAGGCGAAGATGAGGCACACGAGCAGGCCGGCCACCAGGGACGGGACCATGGGGACGAAGATCTCGTTGGCGTCGATCTGCAGCGCCGAGGAGGCTCGGGCCGTCGGGCCGCCCCACGGGACGATGTTGAGGGTGCCGTTGATGAGACCGGCGACGCAGGTGAGCACCACGGGTGACATCTCGAGGCGCTGGTAGATCGGCAGCATGGCCGCGGTGACGACGATGAACGTCGTCGATCCGTCACCGTCGAGGGACACGGCGCCGGTGAGCAGCGCGGTGCCGAGGACGACCTTGACGGGGTCGTTGCCGGCGACCTTGAGGATGAACTCGACGAGCTTGTCGAAGAGGCCGACGTCGATCATGATGCCGAAGTAGATGATGGCGAAGAGCAGCAGCGCTGCCGTCGACGACATCGAGGCGATCGCGTCCATGACCATGTCCCCGATGCCCAGACCGGCCCCGGCGAAGAGGCCGAAGATCGTGGGCACGAGGATGAGCGCGAGGATCGGCGAGAGTCGTTTGGTCATGATCAGCGTCATGAAAACGAGGATCATGGCAAAACCGAGAATGACAAGCACGAGCTTCTCCTTCGAAGGCGAATGTGAGGCTCGAAACACCGTAGGGCCCAGATCACGGGCCGCGCGCGCTTGTGTGCACTGATGGCGTTTAGATCGTTGCGCGCCTTTTGCGCATTGCGCTCAAACGCGGCTACGCTGAGCGCGTGCCCCGGCCCCATCGTTCGTTCTCCCGACGTGTACTGATCTCTCAGCTCGCGCTCGTCATCGTGATCCTCGCCCTGGTCACCGGAGTGTTCGCGTGGATGGGGGCGCGCACCGTCACCGAGGTGACCGAGACGAAGGCGCTGGCCACTGCCCGAACGCTGGCGATCGATCCGGCCGTCCGCGCCGCCGCCACCCAGGCTTCGGCCGAGCACGCTGAGAAACCCGATAAGCAGCTCGTGACTTCGATGCTGAGGATCACCGATGATCTGCGCGACCGGTCGGGCATCACCTTCGCCGTCATCACCGACGATCGCGGCATCCGACTCACCCACCCCGATCGTCGAAGATCGGGCACAAGGTCTCGACGTCGCCGGATGAGGCACTCGCCGGACGCGAGAACGTCTCCCACGAATCCGGGACCCTGGGCGAGACGGTGCGGGCGAAGGTGCCGATCTATTCGAGTGAGGACGGCAAGACCGTCGTCGGCGAGGTCTCGGTGGGCATTTTCGCCACCGTGCTCGATGCTGATGTGCGTCGGGAGATGCTGCTGCTCGGAACCGTGGCAGTGCTTGCGCTCGCACTCGGGGTCGGAGTCTCGTATTGGCTCGGGCGTCGGCTGCGGCGGGAGACGCTCGGCGTCGGACCCGAAGATCTCGCCGAAATGGCTCGCGACCAAGGTGCGGTGCTGCACGGCCTCGACGACGGGGTGCTCGGGTTCGATACGAACGGGAAGCTGACCCTGAGCAATTCGAACGCGAAGGAGCTGCTCCGTGCCGCCTCGGCGAAGCACGTCGAGCATGAGAACGGCACGGGCGACGCGAACGGCGGAGCCGCCTCGGCGGGGGATTCCGACCGCGAACTGGCTGCCGTCTCAGACGACGAACTCGTCAATGTGCCCGATGAGATCACCGCGCTCATGGCCGACGCCCCGGCGGACGGAGCCCTGCGGCGGCGGATCACCATCGGCGACCGGATTCTGCTGGCAACAGCGGTGCGGGTCCAGCGCGACGGGGTCTCGGTCGGCGGGGTCGTGACCCTGCGGGACGAGACCCAGATGCTGACGATGGCTCGCCAGCTCGAGTCCGTCACTGCGATGGCTCGGGCCCTGCGCACTCAGCGGCACGAGTTCGCGAACCGGCTGCACACCGTGCTCGGACTCGTCGACACGGGCGCCACCGATGAGGCCCACACCTACCTGTCCTCCATCCTGGGCACCGGGCCGATCACGACTCCCGTCGAGGACATCGACCTCATCTCCGATCCTTACCTGCGCGCCGTTCTGGAAGCGAAGGGCACGACCGCCGCCGAGGCGGGAGTGGCCCTGGCCGTCACCCCCGACTCCCTGGCGGTCGGTGCGGTCCGCGACCCGGAAGCGGTCACGCTCATCCTCGGCAACCTCATCGACAACGCCGTACGGGCGGCCGTCTCGGGCCGGCGGTACGCCGAGGACGGAGGCCGAGTCGAAGTGCAGGTGCTCAGCTCCGGGACGGAACTCCACGCGGTCGTCACGGACACCGGCGATGGGATCGACGACGAGGTAGCGGGGAAGATCTTCGACGAGGGATTCTCGACCTCTAAGGCCGCCTCGGCGCCGGATTTCGGGATCGGACTGACCACGGGAACCGGCACCGGGGACGGCCACGGACTCGGCATCGGCCTTGCGCTCAGCCGCCGGGTCGCGGAGAAGGGCGGGGGAGCGGTGTGGCTCATCGACGGCCACGACCCGGACCTCGGCGGGGCGAGCTTCGGTATGCGCCTGCCTGACGCCCTGGACGATCCTGCCGACGTGGGCGATGCGGGCGAAGACGACGATGCGATCGCCGACGACAACGACTTCCCAATTGATGAGGTGAGATGATGGTCAACGTTCTCGTGCTCGATGACGATTTCTTCGTCGGGCAGATCCATGCCCGGTACGTCGACGAGGTGCCCGGCTTCTCGGCGCTCGAACCCGTCCGCGATCTGAAGACGGCGCGCGAGGTCATCGCCGAGAACGACGTCGACCTGCTTCTCGTCGACTACGTGCTGCCCGAGGGCACCGGTGTCGACCTCGTCCGTGAGACCGATATCGATGCGATCGTGCTCTCGGCGGTCACGGATCCGCAGGTGGTCCGTTCGTCGCTGCGCGCGGGGGCGATGACGTACATCGTCAAGCCCTTCGCCGCCGAGGTGCTGCAGAACTTCCTGCGCCGCTACGCCCGGTTCCTCCGCTATTGGGAGCGGGAGAAGGTCGGGCAGACCGATCTCGAGAGGCAGCTGCGCAACCTCCACGATGCCGCGGCCGTCGGCGGGACCGGAGCGAGCCCGGCGGGATCGTCGACGACGACTAGGATCCTCGCGGCACTCGAGGAGGCGAGCGGCCCGATGACGGCCCTCGAAGTCGCCGAGGCGGTCGGTGCGTCCCGCGCGACCGCGCAGCGGCATCTGGCGAAACTCGCCGAAGCCCGCACGATCACGGTGTCCCTGCAGTACGGCAACACCGGCCGCCCCGAGCACCTCTACGCCACCCGCTGAGGTGGGTCGGGCTCGTCTCGGTCACTCTCGAACTCTTTCGATCGACGACTTCGCCGCTGCCTGGCCGCAGTGATTCTGCCGCGAACGGCAAGTTAAGTGTGCGCAGATTGCCAAAAAGGCGAGGAAAACGTGCAATCTGAGCACACTTATCTCGCTCACGGCCGCGAAACCGGATGTTCCGGGCTAGCGCAGCCGCGGTGACACGCGGGGCCGAACATCGCCCCTGGTGGCACGCCGAAACCTGCGGATTTGCTGGGCAGGAGCGCAATATCGTCCTAAGATGAGAGACATGGCGACCAGAACGACTTCCCCCGCTTCTGGTTCCGGGAAACGCACAGCGCGCAAAAACGCTGGTCGGTCCGGTCAAGCGGGGACCGAAGAACCCGGGACAAACGTTGTCACCGGTGCATGGAGGGGAGTGGCCCACATGGCCGGAAACCGTGCGCGAAAGACTCTCAGCGACGAACCGACCGATCAATCACCCACAAAGCGGGACGGCACAGCCTTCTTCCTCATCGGACTCTCGATCATCATCGCCGCCTTCGAATGGTGGAACATCCCCGGCGCGATCAGCGACGGCGTCCGCGGAATCGTCGAAGGCACCTTCGGCCGAGTGGCACTCGCCCTGCCGGTGGTCTTCACCTGCTACGCGATCCGCCTGTTCCTGCGCGGCGACGACAACCGCGGCAACAACCGCATCCTCATCGGAATGATCTTCGGCCTGCTCGCCGCCTCGGGCCTGGCCCATATCGCCGCCGGCAACCCGACCTTCACGAACTCCCGCGAAGCCATGGCCAACGGGGGCGGCGCTCTCGGATTCGTCGTGTCCTCACCGCTGGTCGTTGCGACCACCGTGTACGTGGCGGTGCCGCTGCTCGTCCTCCTCGGACTGTTCTCCCTGCTCGTGGTCACCGCGACACCGGTGCGCGCGATTCCCCGTCGCCTCACCGATCTGTACTACCGGCTCACCGGCGGTGCTCGACCCGAAACCGACGCCGAGGCGGCCGAGACCAAACAGTCCGACCTCGTTGCCGAGAACGGCCGGACCTCCGACCTCAAACCCGTGATGGGCGCCAAGCGCCGCAGCCGGAAGAAGAAGACCGAGATCCCGGATCTCGACGCCGAATCCGCCGACGACGACGCCGCCACGAAGGCCTACGACAAGGCCTATATCCACGAGGATGACGTCAGCGACGAAGACGCCGACACCACGCGCATCGAAACCAGCCCGGAGCCCAAGCTCAAGCCCGGCCAGCGCCGCCCCACCAAGGCCGAACGTGAGATGGCCGAGCTGAAGAAGACCATCGGGATGGACGACGACGCCGCGAACCAGGCGAAGAAGTCCGAGCCCGCTGCCGCCTCGGCGCCGGTGCCGATCACGAACGCACCCGCACCTCCACCCACGGAGCAGCTGCCCGAACGCGTCGAGCAGCTCACCCTGGCCGGCGACGTCACCTACACCCTGCCCGCCTCCGACAACCTCCAGCCGGGACCTCCCGCGAAGGAGCGCTCCGAGGCCAACGACCGCGTCGTCGAAGCCCTGCGCGATGTGCTCGAGCAGTTCAAGATCGACGCCGAGGTCACCGGCTTCTCCCGCGGACCGACGGTCACCCGCTACGAGGTGGAGCTCGGCGCCGGCACGAAGGTCGAGAAGGTCACGGCCCTGTCGAAGAACATCGCCTACGCCGTGGCCAGTGCTGATGTCCGCATCCTCTCGCCGATACCCGGCAAGAAGGCCATCGGCATCGAGATCCCGAACACCGACCGCGAGAACGTGGCGCTCGGTGATGTGCTGCGCTCGAAGGCCGCCCGCAAGACCGACCACCCCATGGTCATGGGCGTGGGCAAGGACGTCGAAGGCGGATTCGTCGTCGCCGACCTCTCGAAGATGCCCCACCTCCTCGTCGCCGGTGCCACCGGTGCCGGTAAGTCGAGCTTCGTGAACTCCATGATCACCTCGATCATGATGCGCGCGACCCCCGACGAGGTGCGCATGATCCTCGTCGACCCCAAACGCGTCGAGCTCACGATCTACGAAGGCATCCCGCACCTGATCACCCCGATCATCACGAACCCGAAGAAGGCCGCCGAGGCGCTCGAATGGGTCGTGCGCGAAATGGACGCCCGCTACGACGACCTCGCGAACTACGGGTTCAAGCACGTCAAGGAGTTCAACAAGGCCGTCCGTGAGGGCCGCATCCAGCCGCCCGCCGGATCCGAACGCGTCCTCCAGCCCTACCCGTACCTGCTGGTCGTCGTCGACGAGCTCGCCGACCTCATGATGGTCGCCCCGCGCGACGTCGAAGCCTCGATCCAGCGCATCACACAGCTGGCCCGTGCCGCCGGCATCCACCTTGTGCTCGCCACCCAGCGACCCAGCGTCGACGTCGTCACCGGTCTCATCAAGGCCAACGTGCCCTCCCGCCTTGCATTCGCGACCTCGTCGCTTGCCGACTCCCGAGTCGTGCTCGACCAGCCCGGCGCAGAGAAGCTCATCGGTCAGGGCGACGCCCTGTTCCTACCGATGGGCGCGGCCAAGCCGATGCGTGTCCAGGGCGCCTGGGTCAACGAGTCCGAGATCGAGAAGGTCGTCGAACACGTCAAGAGCCAGCTCACCCCGAACTACCGCGAAGACGTGGCCGTCGAAGCGCCGAAGAAGCAGATCGACGAGGACATCGGAGACGACCTCGAACTGCTGCTCCAGGCGATCGAGCAGGTCGTCACCACGCAGTTCGGCTCGACCTCGATGCTGCAGCGCAAGCTGCGCGTCGGCTTCGCCAAAGCCGGTCGCCTCATGGACCTCATGGAGTCCCGCGGAATCGTCGGGCCCTCCGAGGGATCGAAGGCCCGCGACGTGCTCGTGCGCCCCGACGATCTGCCGGGCACCCTGGCCATCATCAAGGGCGAGACCCCGCCCGAGGATTCCGGCGGCGCCTCTGCCGACGTCCCGACCGACGGAGGCCACGGCCAGTCCGAACAGACCGGATCCGGGCACGCCTCGGCAGCCGGGGACTATGACGAGGAGTTCGACGACGACTACGGCGAGACATCCCACGGCTCGGCGTCGGCGTACAGCTCGGCATCGTCCGACCGCTACGCGAACGGCGTCGGCCATGCCGGCGACCTTACCGTCGGCGACGTCGACCCGGAGACCGGGCTCGAGGTCGTCGAGGCCAGCGGAGAGGACGCCTGGCAGCTCACCGGCCGCTGATCCCATCCGAACCCCACCCCTCGCCGAGGCGGCGCACCGTACCGACGGTGCGCCGCCTCGGCGATTATGGTCGTCATTCCCATGGTTGGAATGATCTGCTCAGCTCACTCCGATAGGCTGGATGCGTGAACGATCGAGTCGAGGCCGGAGCCTCTCAGCAGCCCTCCGCAGAACCGAGTCCGTGGAACATTCCGAACGCACTCACGGTGCTGCGCATCCTCATGGTGCCTCTGTTCCTCGTGCTTCTGCTGGCAGACAGCGGCAACGATGTGACCCTGCGCTGGTGGGCGCTCATCGTGTTCCTGCTGGCCATGTTCACCGACTTCGTCGACGGCTATCTGGCCAGGCGGAACAACCTCATCACGAACTTCGGCAAGATCGCCGACCCCATCGCCGACAAGTCGCTCATGGCGGCCGCACTCATCGGTCTGGCGATCATCGTCGAACTGCCGTGGTGGGTGCCCGTGATCATCCTCGTCCGCGAATTCGGCATCACCGTGCTGCGGTTCTTCATGATCCGCATCGCAGTCATGCCCGCTTCACGCGGAGGCAAAATCAAGACCGTGCTGCAGACCGCTGCGATCGGACTGTTCCTGCTGGTCTTCCCGCTCTCGGACGTAGTGCCCTCTGTCGTCTACTTCATCCTGCTCGTCGTCGCCTGGATCATCATGACCGCGGCCATCGTCTTCACCATCGTCACCGGCGTCGACTACTGCGTGCAGGCGGCCAAGCTGTACAAGGATGCGAAGAGCGACGGGAGCACGCAGACCGGAGGGGACGCGCAGCGTGGCTGAGACGGAGCTTATGGCGACCGCGCGTCGCATCATCTCCACCTGTTCTCAGCTGGGGATCTCGCTGGCGTCGGCGGAATCGCTGACCGGGGGACGCTTCGTCGCCTCGCTCGTCGATGTGCCGGGCGCCTCGGCTGTGGTGCGCGGCGGACTGGTCACCTACGCCACCGACCTCAAAGCGAGCCTGGCCGGAGTCGATGCCGACCACTTAGAGGAGACCGGGCCGATCGACCCGGTCGTCGCCGCGCAGATGGCCGTCGGCACGGCCGTGCAGTGCGTCGCCGATATCGGAATCTCCTGCACCGGAGTCGCCGGCCCCGACCCGCAGGACGACAAGCCCGTCGGACTCGTCTACACGGCGATTGCCTTCGGCGGGAAAGCGAAGGTCTTCGAACACGATTTCACCGGCGACCGCGATTCGATCCGCAGCCAGACGGTGCAGGCGATGGCCGTCAACCTCGACGAGTTCGTCGGCGAACTCGCCTTCGGGCCCGAGGTCGGGCAGGCGTCGAATGCTGGCGAGGACGCCACGGAATAAGTTCGTCTGCTGTGGGGTTGACCGGGTGATGACCATCGGACGAAAATTCTCCAAAGTCTTCGAATGGACTGGCAATACCATCCGCTCGGGGCACCAGGTTGGTGCTGTGTCACGGCCAGGTTGTAAAGTTATTGGAACTACATTGACGGGACGCGCTGACAAAGGGAGGGCCGCGTTATGTTACTGAGAGTCGAAATCGGCGACGCACTTCGTTCCGCCCGCCGTCGTCAAGGACGCACCCTTCGCGATGTCTCGACCGGGGCCAGCGTTTCGCTCGGCTACCTCAGCGAAATCGAGCGCGGACAGAAGGAAGCCTCCTCGGAGCTGCTGTCGGCGATCTGCGAAGCACTCGACCTGCCGCTGTCGGCACTGCTGTCGTCTGTGTCCGATCGCTTCGCTCTCGAAGAAGGCGTGCAGATCCCCGACACCATTCCGCAGGAGCTCTCGGACAAGATCCTCGGTCACCCCGAGGGATACTCTGCTCCGCGGCTGGCTGCTAAGCCCTGATGCGGCACACGCTCTACTGGACCCTCATGAACGAGGAGTTCGGTGAGGCCCGCGCGGCCTCTCTGCACACCGATCTTACTTTGAGCTCGTTGGGTTCGCGGACAGCAGCCCAGGCGTTCGAAGCCGGAGTCGAACCCCGTGACATCTGGACCGCCGTCTGCGATTCCATGGGCGTTCCCGAATCTCGGCGCCTCGGCAAGGAGAAGCCGCGCGCGACGCCGTTCTGACCGAGGTTCGACGCCGTTCTGCTGGATCGCAGCTGCCTCGCACCGTCTGTGACTCTGTCTGGTCAGAGCAGCGCCGGTCCTTCTCTGTCGGCGCCGGGCTGGCCGAGTGTAGACTGACCGCATGAATCAGGCCATCCCGTTCGTCACCTTCCAGCCCAGTCGAGGACAGAGCGCCGCCGAGGCCATGGAGACCTACCTCGAGGTATTCGCCGACGGGCGAGTGATCCTCGACAATCGCTATGGTCCCGACGGTCCGGGCGCCGAGGGCACGGTCATCATGTCCGAGATCGAGATCGCCGGACAGAGACTGCGCTTCAGTGACAGCTTCGTCGCACACGAGTGGGACATCACTCCCGGCGTGTCACTCATGGTCGACTGCGAATCGGCCGCGGAACTCGAGCGCATCTTCACCGCACTGAGCGCAGACGGAACTGTGTTCATGCCGCTCGACGACTACGGATTCGGGCCATTCGGGTGGGTGGGAGACCGGTTCGGCCTCACCTGGCAGTTGGGCCTGGCCCAGGCCTGACTCTCCCGGAGACACGCGACACACCCGAATATATAGAACACCTGTTCCCATGTGGGTTATCCTGGTGAGGAATCACGGGACCTGTGACCATGAGTGGCTGGTTATCCACGGGGGGATCGCTTCCTCTGTCGTTATGTCAGTGCCATCTTCTAGCCTTGGTCTCAACGGAAAAGCAACGAAGAGGAGACGTCATGGCACGTACACCCAAGAACCTCCAGGTTCCCACCGGCGGAGACAAGTCGAAGGCACTCGAAGCCGCAATGGGCCAGATCGATCGCAATTACGGCAAGGGCGCGATCATGCGCCTCGGCGACGGTGTGCGTGAGCCCATCGCCTCCATCCCGACCGGTTCGGTCGCACTCGACATCGCTCTGGGCATCGGCGGTCTGCCGCGCGGTCGCGTCGTCGAGATCTACGGTCCGGAATCCTCCGGTAAGACGACGGTGGCTCTCCACGCCGTGGCGAACGCACAGAAGGCCGGCGGAATCGCCGGGTTCATCGATGCCGAGCACGCTCTGGACCCCGAGTACGCGAAGAAGCTCGGAGTCGACACCGATCAGCTCCTCGTCTCCCAGCCGGACACCGGTGAGCAGGCACTGGAGATCGCCGATATGCTCATCCGCTCCGGTGCCCTCGACATCATCGTCATCGACTCTGTCGCCGCCCTCGTGCCCAAGGCCGAAATCGAAGGCGAGATGGGCGACAGCCACGTCGGCCTGCAGGCTCGCCTGATGTCGCAGGCACTGCGTAAGATCACCGGTGCCCTGGCCCAGTCGAAGACCACCGCGATCTTCATCAACCAGCTGCGTGAGAAGGTCGGCGTCTTCTTCGGTTCGCCGGAGACCACCTCGGGCGGTAAGGCACTGAAGTTCTACGCCTCCGTGCGCATCGACGTCCGCCGCATCGAGACCCTCAAGGAAGGTCAGGACGCGGTCGGCAACCGGACCCGTGCGAAGATCGTGAAGAATAAGGTCGCTCCGCCGTTCAAGCAGGCCGAGTTCGACATCCTCTACGGCCACGGCATCTCCCGCGAAGGCAGCCTCATCGATATGGGCGTCGACAACGGCATCATACGCAAGTCCGGATCCTGGTTCACCTACGACGGCGATCAGCTGGGTCAGGGCAAGGAAAACGTCCGCAACTTCCTCCGCGACAACCCGGGCCTGGCCGAAGAGATCGAGCTGAAGATCAAGCACAAGCTCGGCCTGATCCAGGTCGACGAACCCGAGGAAGGCGCCGAGGCGGCCGGAGAAGCACAGACGGATGACGTCGAAGTCTCCTGACGCTTCGTCGACCGACGACGAATTCCCAGGCCGCGAGCCCGCCGCATCGACCGACACGGTCGGCGCGGGGGACTCGGGTCGGACCGACTCGTCTCAGACCGAGACGCTTTCGCAGCTGCGCAGTGCGATCTCGGAGATCGACCAACGTCATGCCGAAGGAGAAGCCGGGTTCTTCGCAGGCCTCTCCGGACTCGACGACGATGTCACCGGTGGCAATGGTCGAACTGCCAAACGAAAGAGCTCTGGGCCGAAGCGGAAGAAGAACTCCAGCGGGTGGAAGCGACAGCAGAAGGAACCGGACAACGGGTGGGTCGAAGGCGGTACCGACTCGACTCCGGATTTCATCGACGCCCCTGACTTCCTTGCAGCCGAGAATGATGGTCCAGATTCCCTGGCGAGCGATGGCAACGCCGCGCCTGACTTCGCTGCCGGTCCCGGGCTGAGCTTCGACGACGAAGACGACGCCCCCGACTTCGACGCGGACTACGCGCAGGCGAAGAAGACGGCGATGAACATGCTCGCCATGCGCGACCACTCCAGCGACGAACTGCGCAAGAAACTCCTCAAACGCGACCTCATGCCCGAAGCGATCGATGTCCTCATCGAGAAGCTGCAGAATTCGCGTCTGCTCAACGACGAGGAATTCGCGCACCGCTTCGCACGGGCACAGCGCGAGAACCGGAAACTCTCCCGGTCCGTGCTGAAACGCGAACTGAGCAAGAAGGGCATCAGCCCCGAACTCGCCTCCGACGCCGTGGCCGAGATCGACGGTGAGGAAGAGCTCGCCCGCGAAGTCGCCGAGAAGAAAGCCGCCTCCACTTGGCGTCTCGAGTATGCCGTGCGAGAGCGCCGAATCCTCGGCATGCTCGCCCGCCGCGGCTTCCCCTCGGCGATCTGCATCAAGGTCACACGGGAAGTGCTCGCAGAAGACTGAAACGGCACATGGGGAACGGCTAGAATGGGTGCGCCATGACTGAACTGATTGAATCCCCGACGACATCCGGAACCACCCCTCGCAGCTACGAGGTCAAGACCTACGGATGCCAGATGAACGTGCACGACTCCGAGCGTCTGTCCGGACTGCTCGACGATGCCGGCTACGTTCAGGCGAACACCGACGACCAGGCCGACGTCGTCGTATTCAATACCTGCGCCGTCCGCGAAAACGCGGACAACCGCCTCTACGGCAACCTCGGCCAGCTCGCGAAGGTCAAAGAGAACCACCCCGGCCTCCAGATCGCCGTCGGCGGATGCATGGCACAGAAGGACCGCGACACCATCGTGAAGAAGGCCCCCTGGGTCGACGTGGTCTTCGGCACCCACAACATGGGGTCCCTGCCGGCGCTGCTCGAACGCGCCCGCCACAACGAGGAAGCCCAGGTCGAGATCCTCGAAAGCCTCGACGTCTTCCCCTCCACCCTGCCCAGCCGCCGCGAATCCCAGCACTCCGGATGGGTGTCGATCTCGGTCGGTTGCAACAACACGTGCACCTTCTGCATCGTGCCCAGCCTGCGCGGCAAAGAGAAGGACCGCCGCCCCGGCGATATCCTCGCCGAGGTCGAAGCCCTCGTCGCCGACGGAGTCGTCGAGGTCACCCTGCTCGGCCAGAACGTCAACTCCTACGGCGCCGAATTCCGCGACAAAGGCGCATTCGCAAAACTGCTCCGCGCCGTCGGCAACGTCGACGGAATAGAACGGGTCCGCTTCACCAGCCCGCACCCAGCCGCCTTCTCCGACGACGTCATCGACGCAATGGCAGAGACCCCGACAGTCATGCCGCAGCTGCACATGCCGCTGCAATCCGGTTCGGACACGATTCTCAAATCAATGCGCCGCTCCTACCGGACCAAGCGGTTCATGAACATCCTCGATTCCGTGCGCGAACGCATCCCGCACGCTGCCATCACCACCGACATCATCGTCGGCTTCCCCGGAGAGACTGAAGAGGACTTCCAAGGCACGATGGACATCGTTCGGCGTGCCCGCTTCTCGCAGGCCTTCACCTTCCAATACTCCATCCGCCCCGGCACACCGGCGGCCACGATGGACAACCAGGTGCCGAAGGATGTCGTGCAGGAGCGGTTCGAACGCCTCACCGCGCTCCAGGACGAGATCGCCTGGGACGAGAACAAAGCCCAGATCGGCCGTGAGGTCGAGGTGCTCGTGACCAAGCTGCCCCATGACGATTCCCCACGACTGAGCGGTCGCGCCGCCGACAACCGCCTCGTCCACGTCGGAATCCCCGAAGGCGCTCAGATGCCGCGGCCCGGTGATTTCGTCACTGCCACCGTCACCGAGGCGAAGCCCTACTTCCTCCTCGCCGACTCCGGATTCTCCGTACGCCCGTCCCGAGCCGGTGACGCCTACGACCGGGCACAGGCCGACAGCTGCGGCGCACCGAGCCCCGGACAGGGTGCCGCCGGTGCAACGAACCTCGGCATGCGACGATCCGCCCCCGCGGCTGAGATGGGCGCCTTCGCCATCATCCCGGCAGCCCCGGTGCTGCTCGAGAACATCGACCGCAGCGAGACTGCTCGCATGGTCGAACTGCGGACCGTCATCCGCGACACTCTGAGGACGCAGACCGATTGGACGCTGCCCATCGACACCCTGCCACCAGTGGCTGGACTCGGCGGCTGGGGAATCGATCGCGGCGTCGATACTCGCACCGGGCAGTATCTGTCCGGGCCCGACTGGGTCGAGACCGTTGAAACCCTGACGTTGGACGAACGAAGACTCGCCGAGGCGGCCGACCCCGCCATCATCGTCGCGATCCTTCACGCTCACGCTGTCGGCATCGACATCGGCCCGCTCGGATCGAGCGAGAACCTCCTGCTCCCCATCGATCTGTCCGGAGCCGCAACGGAGGACGCTCCCTTGGCCCCGATCGACGGTGCCGAGGAATTCGATCGTGCCGTCGTCGAGACAATCACCTCCGGGACGTCGATCGACAACGAACGACTGCTCGACCTCTGCGACCAAGCAAGGGCCATGGCCGCCAACCTCAGTGTGCTGGCTGCTGGCATCCGCCACGCCGTCGACCAGGGCGCTCGTGCCTCGACTCTGGAGCCGGTCGTCGACGAACGTGTCCACGAGGTGCGTTCTCTCTGCGGCACCGGACTCTGGGAGTGATCGCCGGTGACTGAGGACACTGCGCCGATCATCACCGTCGTCGGAGCCACTGCCACCGGGAAATCCGACCTGGCGCTGGATCTGGCCGGCCGCCTCGGCGGGGAGATCATCAACACGGATTCGATGCAGTTCTACCGCGGGATGGACATCGGCACGGCGAAGCTGCCGGTCGATGAGCGACGGGGGATTCCGCACCATCTCATCGATATTCTCGAAGTCACCGAAGAGGCGAACGTTCAGGACTTCCAGGCACGTGCGCGAGCAGCGATCGCGGAGGTCCGGGAGCGCGGACTGCGGCCGGTCCTCGTCGGCGGGTCAGGGCTCTACGTGCGTGCTGCGGTCGACCATATGGAGTTCCCGGGCACGGATCCCGAGGTGCGAGCCCGCCTCGAGGCCGAGGTTGCCGGTGACCGGTGGGCGCTGCACCAGAAGCTGCGCGATCTCGACCCGAAAGCGGCAGAGAAGATCACCGTCAACGATCAACGACGTATCGCCCGAGCCCTCGAAGTCATCGAACTCACGGGACGTCCCTTCAGTGCTCAACTGCCGGACTACCAGGAGATCGAGCCGACCATCCATCTGGGATTGAGCATGGACCGGGCGATTCTGCATGAGCGCATCGCCACTCGAGTCGAGCTGATGTGGGACCACGGCTGGGTCGACGAAGTGACGCGGCTGCTCGACGTCGGCCTGGCCGAAGGCAAGACGGCGTCTCGCGCCATCGGCTACGCACAGATCCAGCGCCATCTGGCCGGAGAGCTCACCGCCGCCGAGGCGAAGATAGAGGCGACGATCCGCACAAGGCAGTTCGCACGCCGACAGGACACCTGGTTCCGCCGCGACCCGCGCATCCGCTGGATCGACGGCAGCGCCGCCGACGCCGAACAGAATCTGGCGACCGCACTCGACGCTCTGAATGGGCACTGACGACATAACGACGGCACTCGACGTCCTGAACGGGCACTGAAGACCTGACTGGACGCCCACCGATAAGATGGAGCCATGAGCACTCCGGATACCCCGTTCGCCGCCTGGACCGATGTCAGCTTCGTGAAGGGGCACGGCACCCAAAACGACTTCGTTCTGCTCTCCGACGACGACAGCGCACTGGAGATGCATCCCGAAACCGTCGCCACGCTCGCCGACCGACGTGCCGGACTCGGTGCCGACGGCATCATCCGCATCGTCCGCTCCGCAGCCAGCGGCATCCCGGGAGCCGCCGAACAGGCCGACGCCGGTGCCGAATGGTTCATGGACTACTACAACAACGACGGCAGCCTCTCCGAGATGTGCGGCAACGGCGTTCGCGTCTTCGCCCACGCACTCGTGACCAGCGGTCGCGTCCCCGCCGATGCCCGCGAGATCCTCGTCGGCACCCGTGACGGCATCAAAGCCGTGCGCACCACCCTCAATCCGGCCCTCGGCGTCCAGACCGGAGACGATGTGGTCGACACCGGCACAGCCGGGCCCGGATCCGCCAGCGACGCCTGGTACACGATCGACATGGGCGAATGGTCGCTCGACCCCGCGAACAGCGTGCTCGTGACCACCGGCGGCATCGACGTCGCTCGTCCCGGACTGCGCGTGGCCACCGGCAATCCACACACCGTCGTCGCCCTGGCCGAGAACGCCGAACTCGCCGCAGCCGAACTGCGCGATGCACCCGTCCTCGACCCCGTCCCGGCGCAGGGATCCAATGTCGAATACATCGTCATGGAACCCGCCCGGTCCGATGTGGCCGGAGGAGAAGGCGCCCTGCGCATGCGCGTGTTCGAGCGCGGTGTCGGTGAGACCCGCTCCTGCGGAACCGGAGCCTGCGCGGCAGCGATCGCAGCCCACCACTGGGCCGGCGAGAAGTCACCTCTGCAGTGGAGAGTCGACGTGCCCGGCGGTCAGCTGCGCATCGAGATCGAACCCGATGCCGAAGGCACGAGCGGACGCGTCAGCCTCGCCGGCCCCGCGGTCCTCGTCGCCAGCGGCACGATCAGCTGAGCCGAAGCCGGGAAGAGTCTCTCAGCCGCGTTCGACCGTGAGCACGCGGAAGCCCTTCGACGACCCCGTGCGCACGACCTCGAACCCGTCGCCGAGCATCCCGGCGATCCACTTCTGCAGGGAATCGGCACCGAGGTTCTTCGATACGACGAGATCGGCGCGACCACCCGGGGCCAGACGCGGCAGCCACGTCTCCAAGAGCTCGTGCAGCGCTTCCTTGCCGATGCGGATCGGCGGATTCGACCGGATCGCGGCGAACTGCAGATCGGCGGGAACATCCGCGGCGGTGACGGTGTTGATCGTATCGAGACCCAGCCTCCGCGCATTCGCCGCAGTGGCCTCCAGGGACCGGGAGTTGACGTCGAGCGCCCACACTCGCACATCCACCTCGGCGTCCTGGGCATCCAAGGCCGTGTGCAGGGCGATCGGACCCCAACCGCACCCGAGATCGAGGATATCGCCCGCCGGCGGCTGAGGCAGATGCCGCAGCAGCACAGCCGTGCCGAGGTCGAGGCGAGTGGGCGAGAACGTGCCGGATACGGTTTCGACGATGACGGCGCGGCCGGCCAAATCGAGGTTGAGTAGCCGCGACTTGGCCTCGCTGCTCGGCGATTCAGTGAAATAGTGCTCTGACACCGTTTCAGTCTAGACGGCTGTGGGAGAATTGATGGACACCACTGTCGGTGCGACATGCGGCCGACGGCAGAGAACAAAGGAATGAATGACGTCTGAAGACAAAGAGCGTCGCAACGCGATGCTCGACCGTGTGCTCTCCCGAGGCGCCCAAGCGCTCGATGATCACGAGACTATCCCGGGCGATGACCAGTTCGAGCTCGCCGAGCGCGCCGCCCTCACCCGCGTCGCCGGACTCTCCACCGAGCTCGAAGACATCACCGAGGTCGAATACCGTCAGGTCCGCCTCGAACGCGTCGTCCTCGCCGGCATCTGGAACACCACCCAGGCCGAAGCCGAGAACTCGATCCGCGAACTCGCCGCACTCGCCGAAACCGCCGGTTCCGAAGTCCTCGACGCGCTCATCCAGCGACGCGACAAACCCGACCCAGGCACTTACCTCGGCAAAGGCAAGGCCGTCGAGCTCGCCGAGGTCGTCGCCTCCGTCGGCGCCGACACCGTGATCATCGACTCCGAACTCGCCCCCAGCCAGAGGCGCGGACTCGAAGACGTCATCAAGGTCAAGGTCGTCGACCGAGTCGCGCTCATCCTCGACATCTTCGCCCAGCACGCCAAGTCCCGCGAAGGCAAGGCCCAGGTCGAACTCGCCCAACTCGAATACCTGCTGCCGCGACTGCGCGGTTGGGGTGAGTCGCTGTCCCGTCAGGCCGGCGGCCGTGTCGCCGGCGGTGCCGGAATCGGCTCCCGCGGACCCGGTGAGACGAAGATCGAACTCGACCGTCGCCGCATCCGTACGCGCATGTCGAAGCTGCGCCGCGAGATCAACGCCATGGCGCCCTCCCGGGAGACCAAGCGGAAGAACCGCGCCCGCCACCACGTGCCCTCCGTCGCGATCGTCGGCTACACGAACGCGGGCAAGTCCTCCCTGCTCAACCTGCTCACCGACGCCGAGGTGATGGTGCAGAACGCCCTGTTCGCCACCCTCGACCCGACCGTCCGGCAGGCCAAGACCGCCGACGGCCTCGTGTTCACCTACACCGACACCGTCGGGTTCGTCCGCAACCTGCCCCACCAGCTCGTCGAGGCCTTCCGCTCGACCCTGGAGGAAGCCGCCGGTTCGGATCTGCTCCTCCACGTCGTCGATGCCTCCCATCCGGATCCGCACGGACAGATCCAGGCCGTGCGCGACGTCCTCAAAGATGTCGAGACCGGGGACATCCCCGAACTCCTCGTGTTCAACAAATCCGATATCGCCGAGGAGGCCGTGATCACCGGGCTGCGCGCGGAGTACCCCGACGCCCAGTTCGTCTCCGCCGTCTCGAAGGAAGGGATCGACGACCTCATCGAGGCCATCGAGAACCGTCTCCCCGTCCCCGACATCGACATGACCGTGCTCATTCCCTATGAACGCGGTGACCTCGTGTCGAAGATCTACGCCCTCGGCACTGTCGAACACGAATCGCACGGCACGGAGGGCACCAGCCTGCAGGCCAAGGTGCCGACCGAGCTCGTCGACGAACTGCGCGAATTCCAACGTCCGGACCTGGTCATCGACGAGTGAAGGCAGTCGAGAACCTCCTCGAATCCGCTGTCGGCGCCATCGGCGGATCGCCACGAGAGGGTCAGCAGGAGATGGCGCAGGCGGTCGCCTCGTCGCTGGACAAGGGAATCCATCTGCTCGTGCAGGCGGGAACCGGCACCGGCAAATCGCTGGCCTACCTCGTGCCGGCGGCCGAGTACGTCACCCGCACCGGCGGGAAGGTCGTCGTGTCCACGGCGACCCTGGCTCTGCAGACGCAGATCATCCACCGCGACCTGCCCCGGCTGTTCAAGGCTGTGAAGAAGGACCTCGATCCGCTGCCCCGGGCGGCACTGCTCAAGGGGCGCCGGAACTATGTGTGCAAGCACAAGCTCGCCGGAGGATACCCGGATGAGGGCGAGGGCATGCTCTTCGACCTCGGTGCCGACGCTGAGGCGGGACGCAAACCCACAGAACGCTCCGGCCTGGGGGAGGAGATCCAGCGGATCCGCACCTGGGAGAAGACCACCGACACCGGCGACCGGGACGACCTCCTGCCCGGCGTCAGTGATCGTGCCTGGTCGCAGGTGTCCGTCAACGCCTTCGACTGCCTCGGTTCGAACTGTCCGCTGTTCACCGAATGCTTCGCCGAAATCGCCCGGAACAAGGCCGCCGAGGCGGACATCGTCGTCACCAACCATGCTCTGCTGGCCATCGACGCCTTCGGGGAATCGAACGTGCTGCCCGAGCACGATGTCATCATCATCGACGAGGCCCATGAGCTCAAGGACCGGGTGACCAGCGCCCTGTCCGGGCAGATCAATACGAGCATGCTCTCGGCCGCGACAAGCTCCGTACGCAAACACACCACCGTCCAGGACGGCGTCGTGTCTCTGCTCGACTCCGCCGCGGCGGCCCTCGAACGTGCGCAGACCTCGGTACCCGAGGGGCTCATCCTGCATATGAGCGAGGCGCTCGGACTGGCCCTGGCACAGATCCGCGACTCCGCCCGCCAGATCATCAACGACATCGGCGGCAAGACCGAGGACGCCGATGCCGGCCGGCAGATGGCCAAGGCGCGCTGCCAGGAGATCTTCGAACTCGCCGAACGCTTCTGCGATCCGGGCAAGAACGACGTCATCTGGCTGTCGCGCTCGACCTTCCGGGAGAAGGAGACGACGAATCTCGTCGTCGCGCCCTTGAGCGTGGCCGGGACCATGCGCAACGGCATCTTCGAAGAATCCACGGTCGTGGCCACCTCGGCGACTCTGTCCCTGGGCGGCAACTTCGACGCGGTGGCAGCCTCCTTGGGACTTTTCGGACCCGACGCGCCGAAATGGGACAGCCTCGATGTCGGATCTCCCTTCGACTACGGCAAACAGGGAATCCTCTATGTCGCTTCTCACCTGCCCAAACCCGGACGCAGCGGACTGAGCGAGGAGGCGCTGACCGAACTCGAGGAACTCGTCGAATCCTCGAACGGCGGGGCACTGGGCCTGTTCTCCTCCCGGGCGGCGGCCAATGCGGCGGCCGAACATCTGCGGGAGAAGTTCGATTTCCCGATCCTGCTCCAAGGCGACGACGGCCTGCCGGCGCTGGTCTCCCAATTCACCGCCGATGATCAGTCATGCCTGTTTGGGACCATGTCACTGTGGCAGGGAGTCGATGTGCCGGGACGGACGAACCGCCTGGTCATCATCGACCGTCTGCCGTTCCCACGCCCCGACGACCCGCTCATGCAGGCGCGAGCACGCGATGCCGACCAGCGGGGAGTCAACGGATTCATGGCGGTGTCGGCCACGCATGCTGCCCTGCGTCTGGCTCAGGGCGCCGGACGCCTCATCCGGTCGACCAAGGACAGGGGAGTGGTGGCCGTGCTCGACTCGCGGCTGCGTTCGGCCCGGTATGCCGGGTTCCTCGTCAATTCGATGCCGAGGATGTGGCCGACGACGAATTCCGGTCTCGTCCGCAAGAGTCTGACGAGGCTGTCCGAAACCGACGAAGGATGACACAAAGGCCCGCGACCGTATCGGTCGCGGGCCTTTGTGTTCAGACTGCGGAGAGCCGACGGAAGATCAGAGGCGGCGGATGACGGCGACGACGAGGCCCATGATCTGCGCGTAGGTGCCGTCGATGGGTTCGTAGTTCTCGTTCTGCGGCATCAGCCACTGTTGACCGGCCTTGCGCTTGAGCGTCTTCACCGTGGCCTCGCCGTCGAGGAGGGCGGCGACGATCTGACCGTTGTCAGCTGTGTGCTGCTTGCGTACGACCACCCAGTCGTCGTGGCAGATGGCGGCTTCGATCATCGAATCGCCGACGACCTTGAGCAGGAACATCTCTCCGGAGCCGACGACCTGGGTCGGCAGGGAGAAGACATCATCGACCTCCTGCTCGGCAAGGATCGGGCCGCCGGCGGCGATGCGTCCGACGACCGGCACCTGCACGGTGTTGTTGGCCAGCTCCTCGTACTTCGCGCGCTCGGCCTCTTCCTCTTCGAACGGATTGACCACTTCGATGGCACGCGGGCGCTTCGGGTCGCGGCGGACATATCCGAGGCGTTCGAGCTGGGAGAGCTGGTGGGCGACGCTGGAGAGGGAGGCCAGTCCGGCGGCCTTGCCGATCTCGCGCATGCTCGGCGGGTAGCCGTTGGTCACGACCGCGCGTTCGATGGTTTCGAGCACGAGACGCTGACGGGGAGTGAGGCGGAAGTCGCCCTCCCCGGATGACCCCTCAGGGATCTGGACTACGTCGTCATCGGTGCGAGCGGCAGCGATCTCGCTGGCAACATCTTCGTTGCGAGGCCTGCCTCTGCCCCGTTTGTTCTGAACCATTGCTCGTTCCCCTTCGTTCTATTCCCTGCCGCTGAACGCCGTGATCTCCGCTTCGGAAATTCTCGTGTCAGTGCCGACTGAGATGGTTCTGACAGATCAATCAACAACGCTGGTTCCCACTCATTGTCGCATAGATGTTCGAGTTGGACTGGACATTTGTTCGATTGGCATGTTGAATAGAACAGACGTTCTACCGATTACTGGTGGAATCGTACGAATGAAAGAGGTAATGCGATGTCTGCACAGAACACCGAGCTGCACCTGACCCCTCGTGGACGCCAGGCTGTGCGCCTTCTCCGGACCCTGCTCGTCGCTCTCGTCGTCATCGGCGGGGCGGTCCTCCTCGCCACCCAGTCGTTCTCGGCAGCTGCTGTTGCCGAATCGGAGACGGAGAGCATCGGCATCGACG
This sequence comes from Brevibacterium sp. JSBI002, assembly GCF_026013965.1. Taxonomy (NCBI): domain Bacteria; kingdom Bacillati; phylum Actinomycetota; class Actinomycetes; order Micrococcales; family Brevibacteriaceae; genus Brevibacterium; species Brevibacterium sp. JSBI002. Next base: position 2,373,550 of record NZ_CP110341.1, on the reverse strand, counting down.
CCGAGGCGGTCGTCGTCGGTGAGGGCGAATCGCTGTGGACCGTGGCTTCGAATCTCGGCATCGAACGCGACACCCGCGATGTCGTTGCCGATATCGTCGAGATCAACCACCTGGACACCCCGACTGTTCACCCCGGCCAGACCCTCGACGTCCCCGTCCGCTGAGGTCGAACCCTGCTCGACCGGTAGGGCGCCGGCCCGAACGGCAGCGCGCTGACCCGTTTGATCGGGTGAGCCGACCGGTGTATCTCGATGCCCGACCCGCCGCCCGGGCGGCGGGGGCCTCTCGGTAGAATGATCGCCGTGGGAAACATCGACTCTCTGCCAGTGCGTTCAGACCTCGTCGGCCTCAAGCCGTACGGGGCTCCGCACCTCAATGTGCCGGTCCAGCTCAACGTCAACGAGAACGCATATCCGCTTCCGGACGTCGTCGTCGAGAGCATGCGCGCAGCCGTCGACGATCACTTCGCCGGACTCAACCGATATCCCGATCGCGAATTCACCGCACTGCGCGAACACCTCGTCACCTATCTGGACGGTGTGAACGAACGCGCCGGTGACTCCGTCGACCTCGATCCCTCCATGATCTGGGCCGCCAACGGCTCGAACGAAGTGCTCAGTCATATCGTCCAGGCCTTCGGTGGTCCGGGCCGCACTGTCTTAGGCTTCACCCCCTCGTACTCGATGCACCCGCTCATCACCACGGGCACGGGTGCCGAATGGCAGCACGTCGAACGCAATGACGACTTCACCCTCGATGCAGAAACGGTCGCCGCCGAGGTGGCTCGGGCGGATCCGGACATCGTCTTCCTGTGCACCCCGAACAATCCGACCGGAACATCGATCGGTCTCGACGTCATCGAAGCCGCCTATGACAACTGCGCAGGGATAGTCATCGTCGACGAGGCGTATGCGGAGTTCTCCCGCCCCGCCAAGTCCTCGGCGATGACTCTGCTTGAGGGGCGACCCCGCCTCGTCGTCTCCCGCACCATGAGCAAGGCCTTCGCCTGTGCCGGCCTGCGCTTGGGCTACGCCATCGCCGCACCCGAGCTCATCGACGTCCTCCGTCTCGTCCGCCTGCCTTATCACCTGTCCGAGGTCACTCAGGTGCTGGCCTGCACGGCACTCGAACATGCCGAGCTGCTGCTGGGCAATGTCGACCGTCTCATCGACTCGCGCAACCGGATTTCCAGCCACCTCGCCGAGGCGGGCTTCACCGTCCACGACAGCGATTCGAACTTCGTCCTCTTCGGCAACATCGCCTCACCGGCTGATCTGTGGCAGAAGCTGCTCGACCGCGGAGTCCTCATCCGCGATATCGGCATCACCGGCCACGCCCGCGTCAACGCCGGCACCGAGGCAGAGACCGAAGCGTTCCTGACCGCCATCGACGATATCCTCGCCGAAGCACCGGACGTCCTCGCGGACCGTCCGCAGTCTCCGACCCCGTCATCAGCCGCCCCGACGAAAGGCACTTCATGAGGCAGGCCCAGAACTCGCGCACCACGTCCGAGTCCACGGTGTCCGTGTCCGTCAACCTTGACGGCACCGGCACCTCGAACATCTCGACTTCCGTGCCGTTCTTCGACCATATGCTCACCGCCCTGTCGAAGCACTCGATGATCGACCTCGACATCACCGCCACCGGCGATACCCACATCGACGTCCACCACACCGTCGAAGACACCTCGATCGTGCTCGGTCAGACCCTGCGTGAGGCTCTCGGCGACAAGGTCGGCATCCGCCGCTACGGCTTCGCCGCCGTGCCGCTGGACGAGGCCCTGGCCCAGTGCGTCGTCGACGTCTCCGGGCGCCCTTACTTCGTCCACGAAGGCGAGCCCGAAGGCCAGCAGTACCACCTCATCGGCGGCCACTTCACCGGTTCGATGACCTCCCACTCGCTGGAATCGATCGCCTTCAACGGCGGCCTGACCGTCCACCTCGACCTGGTGCGCGGTCGCGACCCGCACCACATCGTCGAAGCCGAGTTCAAGGCCTTCGCCCGCGCGCTGCGCGAGGCCGTCGAAACCGATCCGCGCAGCGATTCCGTTCCCAGCACCAAGGGAGTCCTGTGAGCACGACCGTCATCGTGACCCCGTTCGGGGTCGCCCAACAGCTGGCCGCCGCCTGCGTGCTGTCGAACATCTCCGGCACCATCGTGCCGATCGGCGAGTTCAGCGGAATCGTGCTCGCCGACACGGATGTCAAAGCCGGCAACGAGGCGGCCGCAGCGATCTCGAAGCTCGCGGGCAAACATGAGGTCCTCCTCCTCGTGCGCAGCGAAGAGCAGATCGACGCCGGCCATTTCCGCCACGGCGCCCGGGAGTCCGATGTGCCGGCCGGGCTGGCGCTGAAGAACCTGCCCGATGTGCTCGAAGGTCTGCTGCTCGAAACCGTTGCCGCAGAGGACGTCGAAGGCAATATTCCGACCTCGTCGATGACGAAGCTGCAGGCCAGTGCGGCCACGATGAGCCCGGGTCGGGCCTCCATGGCACGCACGGCACTGCTGTGGATCATCGCCGCCGTCCTCGCCGGACTCGTCGTGGCCTTCGGCATCGCCCTGGCCCTGGGTGGGAACACCATCGCCTGGGTCGTCGCCGCACTCGGTGCCGTCGTCCTCGGGTTCTCCCTGTGGAGGATCTGGTCGGTGCTGAGCAAGGGGGCGAAGCGATGACGACTGTCGCCGTCCTCGACTACGGTGCCGGAAACGTGCGCTCCGCCGTCCGTGCGGTCGCCGCGGCCGGTGCCGAGGTCACGCTTACGGCCGATCACGATGTCATCAACGACTCCGACGGACTGCTGGTCCCCGGCGTCGGCGCGTTTTCGGCCGTGATGGCCGGACTGGAGAACGTCGGGGGAGTCGACCTCATCCGGGCACGCCACGAACAGGGGCGACCGCTGCTCGGCATCTGCGTCGGCCTCCAAGTGTTCTTCGCCCGCGGCGTCGAACACGGAGTCAAGACCGAGGGCATCGGTCTGTGGCCCGGAGCCGTCACCGGCCTCGAAGCGCCGGTCATCCCGCATATGGGATGGTCGAAGGTCAACGCTCCCGCAGACTCGGCCATGTTCGCCAGAATCGGAGACGAACGCTTCTACTTCGTCCACTCCTACGCCGCGACCGAGCCGCCGGCGAACGCGACGGTCACGACCGCCCGCCACGGCAATGACTTCATCGCCGCTGTCGAAGACGGAACCACCTGGGCAGCACAGTTCCATCCCGAGAAATCCGCCGAGGCGGGCGCCAGGCTCCTGCGCAACTGGCTGGCCTCGTTCGCCGCCGACAGCAGCCCGGGCAGCGGTTCGGGCAGCACCGACAGCTCAGGCGCCAACCCCACAGACTCACTCAGCTCCTGACCGAGCACACCGACTATGGTTGCCTCAAACCCCGTGGCACCCTGGCAGAAAGGTCACAATGACAGACAGTTCGAACAAGCTGGTCCTCCTCCCCGCCGTCGACGTCGCCGACGGCAAGGCCGTCCGCCTCGTCCAGGGCGAAGCCGGAACTGAAACCGACTACGGTTCACCCATCGACGCCGCTCAGGACTTCGAGAGCCGTGGTGCCGAATGGATCCACCTCGTCGACCTCGATGCCGCCTTCGGACGCGGATCGAACTCGGATCTGCTCAACCAGGTTGTCAAGGCCGTGGGGATCAAGGTCGAACTCTCCGGTGGCATCCGTGACACCGAAAGCCTCGAACGCGCACTCGACACCGGAGCCGAGCGCGTCAACATCGGCACCGCCGCCCTGGAAAACCCCGAGTGGACGGCCGAGATGATCTCGCGCTTCGGCGATCAGGTCGCCATCGGCCTCGACGTGCGCGGAACCACCCTGGCCGCCCGCGGCTGGACGAAGGACGGCGGCGACCTCTATGAAGTTCTCGCCACCCTCGAAGCCGCCGGCTGCTCCCGCTACGTCGTCACCGATGTGCGCAAGGACGGCACCCTGCAGGGACCCAATGTCGACCTGCTCAAGGATCTCGCGCAGAAGACCGACTCTCCGATCGTCGCCTCCGGCGGAGTCTCGAGCCTCGACGACCTGCGAGCCCTCCGTGAGCTCGTGCCCTTCGGCGTCGACTCGGCGATCGTGGGCAAGGCACTCTACGCCGGCAAGTTCACTCTGGAAGAAGCCCTCGACGTCGCAGGACGGTGAGTCTGTGAGCACGCACTCGCACGATCCGGACCAGCCGCATGGGCCGGACGAGCCACGGTCCGCCGCGCCTGCCGACCAGGCAGGCGAGGCCCACGCCCCGACGGATTCCGCCGGACAGGCGTGGGAGGGCCGGGATCTCAAACCCAACCCGTTCTCCGGTGATACCGGGCTGGCGGATGCGGCCCTGCTGGAGGCCATGAACCAGGTCGCTCAGACACCCCTGGATCCGGCCGCACACCAGCAGGTCGTCACGGCTCTGTCCGGGGCCAGGCTCTATGCCCCGATCGTGCCGATGGTTCTCGACCAGGAGGTCGGAGAGAACGGGCTCATGGCCGACAACTCCTCGGAGATGGCGATGGTCCGCCTCCAAGCCGAGGACGGCCGCGAGTGCACCCCCGGATTCTCCGGAATCCCACCGCTGACGGCGTGGCATTCCGATGCCAGACCCGTCCCGATCGAGTCCGAACGGCTCGTCCTCGGGGCCATCGAGGCGGAATCCCAGCTCGTCGTCCTCGACCCCGGAGCCGAGTCCTCATTCCTGTTGCGCCGCCCCGCCATGTTCGCGTTCGTGCAGTCCCAGCCCTGGACCCCGTCCTGGGCCGACGCCGAGGTGGCCCAGCGTCTGCGTGCCATCGCCGAGTCCGTCCCGTGGCTGGCTCGGATCGGTGTGAGCCCCGGCAGCAACAGCGTCCACCTCGGTGGGCCGGAGCTCGGCATCACACTGGGCGTCGAGTCCGAGGTGCCGCCGGGAGAGGTGCGCCGGTTCCAGGAAACCGTCGCCGGTGACGAGGACCTCGTCGCGAAGATCGACTCCCTGGCCATTCGCCTCGTTGAAGTCTGAGGCTCCGACGCGGAAACCTGACCGTTCCGGGCGTGTCAGATCGGCAGGGCACCTATGCTTATGACCCATGAGCGAAATCCGTGACCTCGCCCACTCGACCGCACCGGACGACAGCTACCTCGACGAGATGGCTCGACAGACCCGGGCTCGGGCCGAGCAGGCCGCCGAGTGGGCCTCCGACTTCACCGGTGCCCCGGAGACGAGCCGGTCCGGCATCGCCGCGGGCCTCGACGCCGCGGAAGGCGGCCTCACGGGCCTGCTCCACACCGTCCATGACCTCGCCGAGACCGCGTTCGAAGAGTTCGATTCGATCGCTGCGATCGCCTCGGTGCTGGAGAAACACGGAGTCGACGTCGAGACCGGCCTCTACGGTGTGAAGACGACGCTGCGGGCGACGACGGGTTCCGGTCACGGTCGCACGATCGCGATCCTCGCCGAATACGATGCCCTGCCCGAGATCGGGCATGCGTGCGGACACAACATCATCGCCACCGCCGGAGTCGGTGCCTTCCTGGCCCTCCATGCCTTGTACGAGAAAGACCCCGACGCCGTGCCGGGCACCGTCGTGCTGCTGGGCACCCCGGCCGAAGAAGGCCATTCGGGCAAAGAGGTCATGGCCCGGGCCGGCGCCTTCGACAGCATCGACGCGGCCATCATGGTCCACGGCTACGGATACGACTGCGCCGACCAGGTGTGGCAGGGACGCCGCCTGCTCAAGGTCACATACTCAGGGGTCGCCGCCCACGCCTCGGCGCAGCCTTTCATGGGGCGCAACGCCCTCGACGCGGCGAATCTCTTCTACCAGGGGCTGGGCCTGATGCGGCAGCAGCTGCCGCCGATCTCCCGTCTGCACGCGGTCATCACCGACGGCGGAACGAGGCCGTCGATCATCACCGAATCGGCCACCGTGCAGTGCTACGTCCGTTCGAAGTTCCCCGAGACGCTCAAAGAACTCTCCGACCGGGTCGAGGACGCGGCGAAGGGTGCCGCGCTCATGACCGGCACCGGCGTCACCGTCGGCTGGGACGAACATCCGCCGTCGCTGCCCGTGCGTACGAATTCGGCGCTGACCGCCCGTTGGGCCGAACACGAACAGGCGCGCGGTCGCCAGCCGCTTCCTGCCGGGGTCCTCGACGAATCGATTGCCGCGTCGACGGACTTCGGCAACGTCTCCTATCGGATTCCCGGTATCCATCCGCTCATCAAAACCGCCGACGCCGAGGTGGCCCTGCACACCCGAGAATTCGCTGCAGCCGCCGAGACCCCTGCGGCCGAATCCGCGGCGCTCGACGGGGCCTACGGTCTTGCGTGCACCGCCCTGGATTTCCTCGCCGACGATGCCCTCGCCGCCGAGGTGACCGAAGAGTTCGCCCGCGACGGGGGAGCCATCGACGTCGAGCACTTCTTCGACTGAGATCGTCCCGTCGCACCCAGACCCGCGCCATCGAAGAGAAGGACCGCTCATGTCGACGACGACAGATGGGAAAGTCGGTTTCGGCCAGCGCACGCTGGACTGGATCGAACGCATCGGAAACAAACTGCCCGAACCGTTCACGCTGTTCCTCGGGCTGTTCATCATCACCGGACTCGTCTCCACAGCCATGGCCATGGCCGATGTCACCGTGGCCATTCCCGGCGGCGACGAGACCATCGCGATCAAGGGCCTGTTCACCGGGGAGGGCCTGGCGTGGTTGACCACGACGATGGGCGACAACTACATCGGGTTCCCGCCCTTGGCGACGGTGCTGCCGATTCTGCTGGCCGTCGGAGTGGCCGAGAAGTCGGGAATGCTCGCCGCGGCCGTGCGCATCGCCTTCGGCAAGAGCCCCAAGTGGCTGCTGCCCTATGCCGTCGGTTTCGTCGGGGTGGTCGGGTCGATCATGGCCGACTCGGCGTTCGTCATCATCCCGCCTCTGGCTGCGCTCGTATTCAAAGCGGCAGGACGGCATCCGATGGCCGGTCTCATCGGCGGGTTCGCCGCCACCGGTGCCGGCTATTCGACCTCGATCGTCCCCACGAGCCTCGACGCTCTGTTCGCCGGGATCACCACCTCGGTGATGGAGACCCTGCCGAACACCGACTACACCGCAGTCAACCCGGTATCGAACTACTACTTCAATATCGCCTCGTCGATCGTGCTCGCGATCATCGCCGGATTCATCATCGACCGGCTCATCGAACCGAACATGGTGCGCAAGGGAGCGCCCCGCGAATACGCGAACGCCTCGTCGAGCGGACTGGCCCGCGAATACCAGGCACCCGACAGCCCCTACGGAGATGCCTCGGCGAAAACAGAGGGATCCTCTGAGTCTTCGGACGATGATTCGTGCACAGAGATCAAGGCCGAACTCGAACCGGAGGAGAAGAAAGGGCTGATCTGGGCGGTTGTCTCGGGGCTCGTCCTCACCGCGGTCTTCCTCTTCGCTTTCCTCCTTCCCAGTTCTCCCTGGCGGAACGAGGACGGCGGATTCCTTCCGGAGTCCCCGCTGCTGTCGTCAATCGTGTTCATCGTCTTCGCCTACTTCATGCTTATGGGCGTCGTCTACGGGTTCGTCGTGCACACCGTGCGGTCGATGAACGACCTGGTGAAGATGATGAGTCAGTCGATCATCGACATGATGTCGTTCCTCATTCTCGCGTTCATCCTCGGCCAGTTCATCGCCCTATTCAACTGGACGGGCATCGGTTCGTGGATCGCCGTCGCAGGGGCGTCGGGGCTCGAGGCGATCGGTCTGACAGGGTTCGCCGCGGTCATCGGGTTCATGCTCCTGGCCAGCCTGCTCAATCTGTTCATCATCTCAGGATCGTCGATGTGGACGCTCATGGCCGCCGTGTTCGTCCCGCTCTTCTCCCTGCTCGGCTACGAACCGGCGTTCATCCAGGCCGGTTTCCGCGTCGGTGACTCGGCCACGCAGGTCATCACCCCGCTCAACCCGTACATGATCGTGCTGCTCGGTCTCGTCCGCCGGTATGAGCCGAACGCCGGGCTGGGCACGGTCATCTCTCGGATGTTCCCATTCGTCATCCCGTTCTGGCTGGCCTGGGCAGTGCTGCTGGGCATCTGGTTCCTTTTCGACCTGCCGCTGGGCCCGGGCAACGGGATCCGGCTGTGAGGCCTCGTTCGCTCACCGAGGCTGCCGCGCAGGAGTCTCAGACGTTTCCGCGGCGAGCATCTGTCGCACGCCCTCGCGCCAGTCGGTTGTTCCGACTGTTTCGGCCAAATCGCTGGAGGCGATGACGCAGGGTTCGTACCAGATCGGTGCCAACTGGTTGAGCTCGTAGAAGGAGCGTTCGAAAGCACCGATGGCACGGGTCGCCCAGCGTGGGACTGGGAGCGGACGCTTGCGCTTCTGCCCAAGAGTGTCCGCGGTGAAGTCGGCGATCTCGGCCAGTGTCGGATTTGATGCCGGTGCGATCCGCAGCTGATGCGTCCCCGCGGGGACGCGCTTGAGATCCTCTGCCGCCTGGATCATTGCGGCTGCGTGGTCGGCGATGACGGTGATTCCGTGCGGGACATCAGTCCGTGCCGGCACCATGGCCCTGCGCCCGGCGGAAACGGGTTCGGTGATGCACATCCGCACGACCGACGACCACTTCTCTGCTGTCCTGCCGAGCAGATCCCCGGCGATGACGCTTGCGCTTGTTGCGGGATGAGAGTCACGGGCTTCGATGAGCCGCTGCCGGATTCGTCCCTTGTCCTCAACCGGAGCGAACGAGGAGGTTTCGGTGATCGGGGTGCGCAGTCCCGCGAAGGCATAGACCGACTCTGGGAAGACGACGGGGATGCCGAGGTCTGCGGCGGTGTCGAGGATCGCTGCGTCGAGGCGGGGGAGGACCTGCTCCCATTTCCGATTGTCATAGGGAGCGTGTGCGCAGGCAAAGATCGCATCGACTCCCTGAGCGGCCTCGGCCAGCTGGGCGCGATCACTCGCATCGGCCTTGAGGTGAGTTGGAGCGCTGACTGTCGTCGTGCCAGACGTAGACGACGTTTCCGACGGGGCGGTCGCGTTGCTCGCGCCGGCCCCGGCACTGGATGAACCGCTGCCGGAGCGGGTGGCGATGCGGACATCTGTGCCTGATGCGCTGAGTTGAGCCGCGATCTCCGAACCGATCTGACCATTGCCGATGACGAGTGCTGATTTCATGACGGATACCTTCCGATGTTTCCGAGTAATGAATGAGAGCAGTGCTCTCTCGATTCAGCGTAGGCCTCATGCGTCGGCAATTCAAGAGCAGTGCTCACTGTTGTCATCATTGCTCTCGGAACGTAGTGTGAAGCCATGACTGAGACCCCGCGGCAGCGCGCCCGCATCGAGACGGAAGCGCAGATCACGGCCATCGGCAATCGCATGATCGATGACGAGGGCGTTGACGGGCTGTCGCTGCGGGCGATCGCTCGTGAGCTCGGAGTTGTCTCCAGTGCGGTGTACCGGTACGTGAAGAGTCGTGATGAACTGCTGACGATCCTCATCCGCGATGCCTTCACGCAGATCGCCGATGCCGTCGATGAAGCGCTGGCGGGGCGTCGAAGTGTTGAGACCCTTGCGCTGGCGATGCTCGACTGGTCGAGGAACCATCCGAATCGGTGGGCGCTCATCTACGGCACCCCGATCGCTGACTACGAGGCTCCGCGAGAGGAGACCGTGGTCCCGGGAACGCGGATCATGGTGACGCTCGCGGAGCTGGTGGCGGAGGACGGGGGTGCTGCGTCCGCGGCGGAGCCGGCGCGGCGGCGCCAAGGAGGACCGTCTGGGTCGAATCCTGACATGCTGAAGCCGCTGCGTGCGGGCCTCGAGGAGCTCGGCCTCGACTACTCGGACGGGACCATCTTGAGAACCGTGACGATCTGGGTCGCTGTCATCGGTCTGATCAACGGTCTTCGCTTCGGCCAATTCGGTCCGGGTTTCGACGAAATCGAGGGTGAACTCATGCGCGGAGTCATCGGCAGCCTCGGTGAATGAACCGCGGGGCGGGGTGGGGATCGGCGGCCGACCGATGAATGCGAGTGCAACTGAATGGTTGCACTTTGGCGGGGTGCGAGATAGAGTCGTCGCCAACGCGCCCCAGTGCCGATCTCACCGACGAGAGGAACCATCGTGACCGAGAACGACGGACCCATCGCTGCGGATGATGTGCCCGACGAGATCGTCCGCAGCATCCACATCGACGCCGACGCGCAAACGGTGTGGGACATCATCAGCGAACCCGGCTGGTTCATCAATGACGGCAGCTACACCGAGCATGACATCAGTTCTGAGGATGGTGTCTCTCGGGTGGTTGACCCGAACGTCGGCGAATTCGCCATCGGCACGGAGGAGCTCGATCCGCCTCGTCGTGCCGTGTTCCGCTGGCTCGGCGGACGCCCGGATCGTTGGAGGACTTTCCCAGCAACACTATCGAGTTCACCATCGAGTCAGAGGGCCAGGGCGTCCTGCTCACCGTCCGCGAGAGTGGGTTCGCCCGGCTCAGCGACGATGCCGCCGAGCGACGCCGACGATTCGAGGAGAATGCCGAAGGCTGGGTCGAAGAGCTCGTGGTGGCGAGGGGACTCGCCGTGTCGGCGAGATGAGTTCTGCAGACGACTCCGTTCAGGACAGATTGCTGTCGGGCGAGGCGGACCTCGTCTTCAAAGCGCTGGCCGACCACACGAGACGCCGCATCCTGGTTCGGCTGTCCCAGTCGCCCGACGACGCCGGCGCCGTGGCACGGGATCTCGGGCTGAGCCGACAGGCCGTGGCCAAGCAGCTGCGGATTCTCGAGAGCGGAGGAATCGTGAGTTCGGCGACCCGATCATCGCGCCGCGTGCACTCGGTGAGCCCGTCGCAGATCCGCGAAGTATCCGATCTGCTCGGTATCGTCGCCCAAGGATGGGATCGTCGCCTCCGCGGCATCAAGGCGCAGGCGGAGCGAGCAGGTGAGGACCCCTGATCCGTCAGCACTGCTTCGCCTTCGGAGCCGCCTCTCAGCCGAGACGCTGCACCGGAGATTCGGCGGACCCGGTGGGCCATCCTCCCCGACGAACGGCTGAACCACAGACGAAGGCGGCCCCCGACGAATAGTCGGGGGCCGCCTCGGTGATGGATGTGTCAGCGGACGGGGCCAGTGAACTTCTCTCCGGGACCTTCGCCGGGGGCGTCGGGGTATTCCGAAGCCTCACGGAAGGCCAGCTGCAGGCTGCGCAGCCCATCGCGCAGCGGGCGGGCGTGGTGGTCGCCGATCACGGTGGCAGCACCGGTGACGAAGCCGGCCAGTGCGGTGATGAGCTTGCGGGCCTCATCGAGGTCCTGGAGGTCGGCGCCGCGCCCTTCGGCGGTGTCCTCGGCCAGGCCGCACTTGACAGCGGCTGCGGACATGAGGTGGACGGCGCTGGAGGTGATGACCTCGACAGCGGGGACCTCGGCGATGTCGCGCGTAACGTCGGCGATCGCTTCGGCGGGAACAGATTCTTCGGAACTCATGCCATAAGCTTGACATATAAATCAATGCGGCGATCACACCAGGGCCTCGATGTGCGAAGAGTCATGAAGCGTAGTACACTGGTAGCTGGTGCGAAGCGGAGTCTGTCTCCCACCTTGATCGCGAAGAGCGATCGGGTCCAAAGATCTGTCCGTCAGGCATAGTCTGATCGGGTGCAGATCGAGGTGTATTCACTGAACGTACGTCTACCGTACTGCTCGTGTGTGCAGGCTCCCTTGGCATGTGTCAACGGGAGCCTTTTTCGTTGTCACGACCACATTTGAGCAAAAGGAGTGAACACATCAGCGAGACGCGCATCAATGACCGGATTCGGGTTCCCGAGGTCCGGTTGGTCGGACCCAATGGTGAACAGGTCGGTATCGTTGCCATTCGCAAGGCACTCGATCTCGCCGGTGAAGCCGGCCTCGACCTCGTCGAGGTAGCCCCACAGGCGAAGCCACCCGTAGCCAAGCTCATGGACTACGGAAAATTCAAATATGAATCTGCCCAGAAAGCCAGAGAAGCCCGGAAGAACCAGGCGAACACTGCGCTGAAGGAGATCCGCTTCCGTCTCAAGATCGACGAACACGATTACGAGACGAAGAAGGGCCACGTCACCCGCTTCCTCGAAGGCGGCGACAAGGTCAAGGTCATGATCATGTTCCGCGGACGTGAGCAGTCCCGTCCCGAGATGGGCATCAAGCTGCTCAACCGCTTGGCCGAAGATGTGTCCGATCTTGGCTCCGTCGAATCCTCACCGCGAGTCGACGGACGCAACATGGTGATGGTCATCGCCCCGCACAAGTCAAAGTCTGACGCCAAGGCGGAGGCCCGGAAGGCATCGGCAGATGCCAAGGGAAAGTCCGCTGAGGTGAAGTCCCGTCGCGATCGGGTCGCTGCAGAGAAGAACGCAGCTCGCCCGGACGCGTGAGAAATTAAGTACGTCGCGTTCCAGGTCCGTCCTGGTCTGTGCGTGTGAAGTAGTTGCCAGCGGTTGACGCGGGCAACGAATTGCAAAGGAGAACGGCACTATGCCGAAGCAGAAGACGAACAGCAGCGCCAAGAAGCGTATGCGCGTGACTGGCAGTGGCAAGATCATGCGTGAAGGCGTGAACAACCAGCACAAGTTCGAGGGCAAGTCCTCGGCTCGTAAGCGCCGCGTGTCCACCGACCAGGAACTCACCGGCGGCGACCGCGCCATGGCCCGCAAGCTTCTGGGCAAGCTCAAGGGCAGGTGAGACCCCTTTCGGGTCTTTCTTTCCCGGACAGTCTCCGGGATCTCCCACGGGCAGTCGAAAGCGGCTCCCACAGCTTGAACCAGAGTCCGGCACCGCCGGCAGATACGAACTTTCTAAAGGAGTAACACGTGGCACGTGTGAAGAGAGCGGTCAACGCTCACAAGAAGCGCCGGGTCATCCTCGACCGGGCAAGCGGCTACCGCGGACAGCGCTCGCGCCTGTACCGCAAGGCCAAGGAACAGGTCATCCACTCGCTGGTCTACAGCTACCGTGACCGTCGCAAGCGCAAGGGCGACTTCCGTCGTCTCTGGATCCAGCGCATCAACGCCGGCGCCCGCGCCAACGGTATGACCTACAACCGTTTCATCCAGGGCCTCAAGGCCGCTGGAGTCGAGGTCGACCGTCGCATGCTCGCCGAGCTCGCCGTGAACGACTCGGCCACCTTCGCGCACCTGGTCAAGGTCGCCAAGGATGCTCTTCCTGCTGACGTCAACGCAGCGAAGACCGACGCCGCCTGAGCAGCGTCTTATCTAAACTCCGGTCACTTAAGTGACTGACCGATCGCCTCGGTGATCGACGACGGCCCCGAACTGCAGGTTCGGGGCCGTCGGTCTTTTCGCTCGGACTCGCATGGTCCCCATATCAGCTCCTGTCCCTTCGGGCCCCACTTCTTCCACTTCAGCATTCAACGGATCGAGAACACGGTTTCATGAAACTCCCTGACGTCATCTCCTCACCTCAGTCGAAGCGGATCAAGAATGCCGCGAAACTGCTCAAACGTCGTGATCGCAAGGCCACGGGGCAGTTCCTCGTCGAAGGTCCGCAGGCCGTCCGTGAGGCTCTGGCGCGAAAGGGCTCCGTCGTCGAGCTGTTCATCACCGAGGAGGCCGCCGAGGAGCATCCCTCGTTCGTCTCCACGGCCAAGCACGGGCGTATGCAGTGCAGCACCGTCACCCCCGAGGTGCTCACTGAGCTCGCCTCGACCGTGAACTCACAAGGCGTCGTGGCCGTGTGCAGGGCGCTCGACGTAGAGCTGACCTCCGTGCTCGACAAGGAAGCGCAGCTCGTGGTCGTCCTGTCGCAAGTGCGCGATCCGGGCAACGCCGGCACGATCATTCGCCTGGCCGATGCTGCGGGCGCCGATGCCGTCGTGCTGACATCGTCGTCGGTGGATGTCTACAACGACAAGGTCGTGCGCTCGACTGCCGGTTCGCTCTTCCACATTCCCGTCGTCACCGGAGTCGGACTCTCCGAGGTGACCGAACTGGCCCGTGCCCGCGGCCTGCAGGTGCTCGCCGCCGACGCGAACGACGAAGCCCACGATCTTCACCACCCCTGGGAGACGGGCCTCGACCTGACCGCACGTACCGCCTGGGTCTTCGGCAACGAAGCTTGGGGGATGAGCGCCGAGGATCTGGAGCTGTGCGACTCATCCGTCGCCGTCCCGATCTACGGCTCAGCCGAAAGCCTCAACCTCGGCACCGCCGCCGGAGTGTGCATCTACGAAAGTGCTCGCAACCAGCGGATGTGAGGGCCTGGGCGGCCTCGTGGTGCACGCCGATTGACTGCGTGCGAGGCGGTCGTGTCCAGGTACTTCCGCTCACTTATCACTGCCGCCGAAGAACTCGCCTCCAACGACGTGTTCTTTGTTTCGGCCAGTAAGTGGGCTCCAACGCTGACTGCGCTTTTCTCGTTTTCACTATTTGAGGTCGGTCAGCGGCAGGAGATCCATGACCCTGTGCGCACGAGTGGGAGGTTGTCCACAGGCCGAATTCTCGCCATTGCCTCAGTGACCTGCACCTGACCATGCTGGAGACATGCACGCATGTGTTTCCGCAGCACAACTCAGGTCCGCCGGCTGGTCGGCATATCAGATCAGTCAGGCGCTCAAATGCTGTCTGGACAAGGTGCGCCGAGGTGTCTATGTGGTTACCGCGGAGTGTTCTCGGCCGGCCCACGAGTTCACTGCCGCCCTGGCTTCTGCCGAAGACGTGTGCCTTCCTCATGAAACGTCGGGCATGCTGAAGCAGGCTGAGGATCTGAGCATCAAGGCACGCTCGTACGTGGGACGGCTGCCACCGGGCGCCGTACTCTCACACCGGAGTGCGCTTATTGCCCACGGACTGCCGATTCCGTACTTCGAACGCAACGATCCGCTCACTGTCGAGGCTGTCCACCCGAACCGGGGGAGCAGGCGGACTAACCTCTTCGTCCGGTACAGAGACCTCGAGTCGAGCTCTGTTATCGTGCTGGACGGCTGTCCTGTGACATCAGTGGAACAGACTCTGCTCGATGTCTCCCGTGACTATGCGCTCGCATTCGCTGTCGCGGTGGTTGATGCTGCAATTCGGAAGTCCGCAGTGACAGCTGCGTCCTTCCGCGCCTATTGTGATGCGCACCCAGTGCGGACGCGTCAGCGCAGAATCGCCGCCGTGATCGACAATATCGACGAACGACGCGAGTCCATCGGAGAGTCGATCTGTGCAGTGAGATTCGTCGAGCACTCGATTTCTGGATTCGAACCGCAGGTGACCATCCGCGATGAACGAGGGAACTTCGTCGCGCGCACTGACTTCGCCAATGAGCCCGGCAAAGTCATCGCCGAGTTCGATGGAGCGGGCAAGTACTACATCGACAACGACGACCCGAAAGTTGCTTTCGAACTCGAGAGGCAGCGCGAGTACCAGCTGCGCAATCTCGGCTATACCGTCTTTCGCATCAAGTGGACGGACCTCTTCGCCGCCGATGTGTTCCTCAGAATAAGAGCGACGATGGCGAACCGCCGGAGCGCGCGGGCCTGAGCGCATCCAGGACCGGTGGTGCACCGCGCCTCACTTATCCCTCAGCTCGAAAAGCACGTCGCCCACGACGCATTCTTCGACCCTACCGATAAGTGAGCCGTAACTCCGAACAATCTTCGACTGTAGACTAGGGCGCCGAGGAGATCGCCGAATTCGTCCACGCCCGTGACTGCGATGAGCTCACAACGGCAGTCTCGGCCAGAGCAATCGAAGACGTGGCAGTCGGGACGATCGAGCGGGGCGCAGTATCGGTGATCAGCTTTGCTCAGCAGCCTTGGCGGTCTGCTCGTTGGCGACGAGTTCCCAGATATAGCCATCGAGGTCAGCGAAGTAGCCCATGTATGATCCATCGACGTCTTGACCCGCATCGGCTGAACCACCAGCGGCGACGGCACGGTCGAGCACCTCATCGATCTCGGCTCGCGTGGCGAAGGCACACGAGATGATGCTGGCGCCCGGAACCGGATTCTTCGAACCGGGCTGCCCCGAGAGCTCGAGGTACTGGCCGTATTCGTCTGCGGTGATGAAGAAGATTAAGAGATTCGGCAGTTCGAAGGCGACGATGCCGTCCTCCACACCGTCTGTTTCGAGTCCGAGGCCTGCTGAGTAGAAGTTCGCTGTGGCCTGTGAGTCGGCGACGGGCAATGACAGGATCGTTGTCAGGGGCTTCATGCCTGCAGTCTAGTGGGGACGAACACGGTTGGGCAGGGGCAGCCGTGTCGCCAGCAGCAGTTAGGGTGGGCACATGGTGACTTCAGCCCCACGTCCACCGAAGATCAGCCTCCAGAACCTGGCGGAGGGCTACCTCGGCGATATCGGTCCAGAGGAGTTCCTCGAAGGGATGGAATTCACCGATCTCAACCTCGCCGAGGCGGATGCCACCCAAGCTACGTTCCTCGACTGTCGATGGTCGAACGTCAATTTCGGCGATGTCGACGCACCGGTCGATCTCACCGGGACGAAGTTCTCCGGCACGGAGGTCACGGACTGCCGCGCCGATACCTGGAACATGCCCCATGGGAACCTGTTGCACACCGAGATATCTGGAACACGGATCGGCGCGGGCGTTGTCTATGACAGCGTGTGGGAGAAGGTGCGGTTCACCAACTGCCGCATCTCCTATCTCAACCTGCGCGAGTCGAAGCTCACCGACGTCGAGTTCCGCGACTGCAAGATCGACGAGATCGACCTCGACCGAGCGAAAGTCAGCCGGGTCGCATTTCCGGGCAGCAGTGTCGGCGTCTTCCAATGCGAAGGCGCCACTCTCGGCAACGTCGATATCCGGGGGCTGGAACCGCACAAGATCTCCGGCGTGCACTCTCTGCGCGGAGCGACCATCGACGACACCCAGCTCATGCTCTTTGCCGAACTCTTCGCCTCGGAACTCGGCATTTCCGTGGAATGAGTGTGGGCACCGCCCAGCGGAGACGTAGGGACTCTGCCTTCGTCACAGGCGTCTACTCACTGTGAGCGAGTCGAATACCTTACCGCTTGCCCAACTCATCGATGAGCACACGCTTGTTCTCCGAGTAGTCGATCGGCACGACGACGACGTGCACTCCGCCGAATGAGAACGCGTTCTCCAGGGCATCGCTGATGCTGTCGACATCCTCGACGCGGGTGCCGGTGGCCCCATAGGACTCCGCGTACTTCACGAAGTCCGGGTTGCCGTAAGTCAGCCCGTAGTCGGGGAATCCGTCCGCGGCCTGCTTCCACCGGATCATGCCGTAGGCGTTGTCCTCGAGGATGACGACAACAAGATCGAGACCCAAACGCACGGCGGTCTCCAGCTCCTGGCTGTTCATCATGAACCCGCCGTCACCGACCACGGCCATGACACGACGCTCCGGGTAGGTCAGCTTCGCACCGATCGCCGAGGGCAGCCCGGCTCCCATCGTCGCCAGGGCATTGTCGAGCAGCAGAGTGTTCGCCCTGGTCGTGCGGTAGTTGCGGGCGAACCAGATCTTGTACATGCCGTTGTCCAGGGCCACGATCCCATCGGTCGGCACGACGTCACGGACCTCCTGGACGATCCGCTCTGGGATGAACCGATCCTCATCGGCTCCCTCGTGGATCTTGATGAGGATCTCATCACGCATCGGCAGGAGCGCCTCGGCGGTGGGCACGGGAGACCCGAGCACCTCGGCGAGCCTGTCCAGGGACGGACCCAGGTCTCCGATGACCTCGAACTGCGGGAAATACACCTGCTCGACGATGGCGGGACGGTACCCGATGTGCACGACGATCGGCCCGGCCTCATCCATCGTGAACGGCGGCTTCTCCGTCGTATCGTGACCGATGGTGACGATGACATCGGCGGCATCGATCGCGTCGTGGACGTAGTCACCGGACGTCAGCGCCGCCGTGCCCATGTACAGATCCGACGCTCCCGTCACCGAGCCCTTGCCCATCTGCGTGGTGACGTAGGGGATGCGCATCTGGGCGACAAAACGCGACAGCGCCTCACTGCTGGAAGCCCGGGAGGCATCCGCACCGAGCATGAGCAGCGGGTACTTCGCCTCCTTGATGACGTTCGCAGCGTTCGCGATCGCCGTATCCCCGGCGACGGGGCGACCGTTCGTATGCGGTTCGACGAGCTCGAACCCGTCGACCGGCATCCCCGCGATGTCCTCGGGCAGTTCGAGGTGCACCGGTCCCGGACGCTCGGCCTGAGCGGCGCGGAACGCCTCACGGATTATCGTCGGAATCATCGCCGCCGAGGTGATCTGCTTGCTCACCTTCGTCAGCGGATCCATCGTCGCCACCGTATTGACCATCTGGAACGCCGCCTGCTCAGCGGTGCGGATGCCCTTCTGCCCGGTGATCATGATCACCGGCATCCCGCCGAGGTGGGCGTACGCAGCCCCGGTCGCCAGGTTGAGTGCGCCCGGCCCCAGAGTTGTGAGCACCACCCCGGGCTTGCCGGTCAGCCGGCCGTAGGTGGCGGCCATGAACGCGGCCGCCTGCTCATGCCGGGTGAGGATGAGTTCGATCGATGAGTTCCGCAGGGAGTCGACGAAGTCGAGGTTCTCCTCGCCGGGAATGCCGAAGATCCGCTCGACGCCTTCGTTCTCCAAGGCCTTGACCATGACATCTGATGCACGTTGTGTCGTCATGTGCCCGACCCTACGCTTTTCTCGGCCCTGTCCCTATGACCGGCCCCACACCACCGGCACCGAGGCGGCCCACCCACCCAGCTAACGTGCGCAACCGCACGGCCGCCTCGGCGAGGGGATCGCTCACCGAGGCGGCCCACCCACCCAGCGGACCAGACCAGGGCCCTGCCGGGGGAGACGATAGACTGACTGACGAAGAGAAACGACGTCCCCTCAGCTGCGGGCAAGTACGGACAAAAGGACATTGATGACAGACCAACTCGACCCCTTGGACGAGTCGGCCGTGAAGCAGGCCGTCGACGCGGCACTCAAGGCTTTCGCGGATGCGACGACTCTCGACGAGCTCAAGCAGGCGAAGATCGACCATACCGGCGACAAAGCCCCGCTGGCGCTCGCCAACCGAGCCATCGGCAAACTCGACAAGGCCGATAAGGCCGCCGCCGGCAAGATCGTCGGCAAGTCCAGGGGAGCGGTCAAGCAGGCCCACGACGCACGCCTGGCAGAGCTCGAAGCCGAACGCGATGCGGCCGTGCTCATCGAAGAGGCCATCGACGTCACCCTGCCCACCGACCGTCGCCGCCTCGGCGCTCGCCATCCCCTGTCTCTCATCCAGGAACAGGCCGCGGACTACTTCGTCGGCCTCGGCTGGGAGGTCGCCGAAGGCCCCGAGATCGAATCCGAGTGGCTGAACTTCGATGCGCTCAACTTCGGGCCCGATCATCCGGCCCGCCAGATGCAGGACACGTTCTTCGTCGACCCACCCGAGGCCGGCCTCGTCCTGCGCACCCACACCTCACCGGTGCAGTCACGCTCCCTGCTCGAACGCGGTGTCCCGCTCTACGTCGTGTGCCCGGGCAAGACCTTCCGCACCGATGAGCTCGACGCCACCCACACCCCGGTGTTCCACCAGATCGAAGGTATCGCCATCGACAAGGGCCTGACCATGGCCAACCTGCAGGGCACCCTCGACGGCTTCGCCCGTGAGATGTTCGGGCCGGAGTCGAAGACCCGACTGCGCCCGAGCTTCTTCCCGTTCACCGAACCGAGCGCGGAGATGGACTTCTGGTTCCCCAACAAGGTCGGCGGCCCCGGCTGGATCGAATGGGGCGGCTGCGGAATGGTCCACCCGAACGTGCTGCGTGCCGCCGGCATCGATCCCGACGTCTACCAGGGCTTCGCCTTCGGCATGGGCATCGAACGCACCCTGATGCTGCGCGAGGGAATCAACGATATGCATGACATGGTCGAAGGCGATGTGCGCTTCTCGGCCCGTTTCGGAATGAAGGCTTGATATGCGCGTCCCACTGAACTGGCTGGCCGACTATGTCGATCTCCCAGCCGAGACCGACCCCCATGCCCTCGCCGCCGAATTCGCGGCCGTCGGTCTCGAGGAAGAGGACTTCTTCGGACCCGAGATCACCGGCCCTCTCGTCGTCGGTCGCGTGCTCGAACTCGTCAAAGAAGAGCACTCGAACGGCAAGACCGTCAACTGGTGCCGTGTCGACGTCGGACCCGAACACAACGAGGACCTCGACGACCCGAAGGACCCGCAGCCCGGACCCGAGGTGCCCAGCCGCGGCATCATCTGCGGTGCTCACAACTTCGTGCCCGGCGACCTCATCGTCGCCTGCCTGCCCGGAGCCGTCCTGCCCGGCGACTTCAAGATCGCTGCGCGGAAGACCTACGGACACAAGTCCGACGGCATGATCTGCTCGGCTAAGGAGCTCGGCCTCGGTGAGGACCACTCCGGCATCATCGTCCTGACCGACCTCGGGCTGACCGGTGAACCAGGCGACGACGCGATCGCGCTGCTCGGCCTCGACCAGTTCACCCTCGACGTCAACGTCACCCCCGACCGCGGCTACCAGCTGTCGATGCGCGGCATCGGACGCGAATACGCGCAGATGAAGGGCCAGACTTTCACCGATATCGGATCCGCCGAGGTGGCACCCACCAACGCTGCCACCGACGATGGATTCCCGGTTGCGATCGAGGACAACAACCCCATCAACGAGGTGGCCGGCTGTGACCAGTTCACCGCTCTTCAGGTCACCGGGCTTGATCCTCAGGCGAAGACTCCGTTCTGGATGCAGCGTCGCCTTCAGCAGGCGGGAATGCGGCCGATCAGCCTGACCGTGGACGTCACGAACTACGTCATGCTCGAACTCGGTCAGCCGCTGCACGCCTACGACACCGCGCTGCTCGGCGACGAGATCGTCGTCCGCCGTGCGAGTGCGGGGGAGAAGTTCACGACGCTGGACGATGTGGAGCGCATGCTCGATCCCGAGGATCTGCTCATCACCGACCGCGGGGACGACACCAGCGGCAAGGGTGGCAAGGTCATCGGCCTGGCTGGCGTCATGGGCGGAGCCGATGTCGAGGTCAATGACCAGACGACCGACGTCGTCATCGAGGCCGCTCACTTCGATCCGATCTCCATCGCCCGCACTTCGCGTCGACACAAGCTGTCGTCGGAGGCCTCGCGTCGTTTCGAGCGCGGCGTCGACCCGAAGCTCGGGCCGGTGGCGGCTCGACGTTGCGCGGATCTGCTCGTCGAGCTCGGCGGCGGAACGCTCAGCCCGGCGACCACGCAGGTAGGCCATGCTCCGGAGCCAACTGTCATCGAACTCCCGGTCGAGCGCGTTGCCTCGCTCGTTGGAGTCGAGTACACGACCGCCGAGGTGACCGGCCTGCTCGAAGGCATCGGCGCGACCATCGAGGTCATCGGCAAGGACCGGTTGGCCGTGACCGTGCCCAGTTGGCGCACGGACATCACCGACGACGTCGACCTCATCGAGGAAGTCGCCCGCACAGGTGGCTACGACCGCATCCCATCCATCCAGCCTGCGGCCAGGGCCGGAAAGGGGCTGACGGTCGCGCAGAAGACGCGTCGTCGGATCTCGAACCTGTTGGCCGCCGACGGGTTCACCGAGGTGCTGTCGTATCCGTTCACGAACGACAAACGGGACGACCAGCTGCGCCTCGAGGCCGATGACGTGCGGCGCAAGCATGTGCGTCTGGCCAATCCGATGTCCGAGGACCTGCCGCTCATGCGCACCAACCTGCTGTCGACGCTGGTCGACCTCGTGGTTCGCAACCAGGGCCGCGGGGCGAAGGATGTCGCTCTGTTCGAGGCGGGGCTCGTGTCCACCTCGGCGGGCCTGCCGGAGGGTCCCGGACCGCGTCACCTGCCCGGATACCACCCGAGCGACGACGAGTTGTCGACAATCTACGCTTCGGTGCCGCACCAGCCCTACCACTACGCGGGCATCATCTCCGGCAACGCGGAGATGCCAGGAGTCTGGGGCAAGGGCCGCAAGGCCGAGGCCACCGACGTCATCGACACCGTCCGCCGGATCGCATCCGTCAACGGACTCGAGCTCACCGTCGAGGCCGATCAGATCGCTCCGTGGCATCCGGGCCGTGCCGCGAAGTTTGTCCTCGCCGACGGTCAGTTGCTCGGCCATGCCGGAGAGCTGCACCCGAAGGTGTGCGAGAACCTCGGCCTGCCGGCGCGGACCGTCGCCTTCGAGATCGAACTCGATGCGCTGCTGGCCCAGGACGACCTGCGGGCCTGGGACGGCGCTCTGTCGACCTACCCGGTGTCCCGCCAGGACGTCGCGCTCATCGTCGATGCCGAGCTGCCGACGCAGACTCTGGCGGCGACGCTGCGCGAAGGTGCAGGGGAGGAGCTCGAACTGCTCGAGACCTTCGACCTCTACACCGGCGACCAGCTGCCTGAAGGCAAGAAGTCTCTGGCGTTCCGCCTGACCTTCCGGGCCCCGGATCGTACGCTCAAGGCCGATGAGGCCTCGGCGATGCGTGAGGCGGCGACCGCATTGGCCGCTGAGCGTCACGGCGCTGAAGTCCGCAGCTGAGAACAGTGCGTCACAGAGCCCGGTCGACCGATACAGTGGTTCGACCGGGTTCTGTCGTATCCGTGCTGAGCATCGCGGCAGCGAGCACGCGAGTAAGCGAACGCGCGGGCGCGAGCACCTGTACCTCACGCCACGACACCTGAACACCTGCACCCGACCAGCACCGAGGAGTCCTGAAATGTCTGAGAAGCTGCCCTACGGAACTAACATGCCGACGACCGATGGGTCCTCTGAAGCGACCGCGGTCCCGTCCGAGACGATCGCACTCATCACCGGCGGTGCCCGCGGAATCGGACGGCATTTGTCGGAGGCGTTCGCGACGGCCGGGTATCACGTGATCGTCACGGCCACCTCGGCGGACAATGCGGAGGCCGCAGCCGATGAGATCGCCGAGGTGACCGGGGGAGCGGTGACCGGAGTCGGACTGCGCACCGACGATATCGCCTCGGTGAAAGCGCTGCGTGAGTCCGTGACCGCGCTCGAGGCCGAGACGGGCAAGCGCCTGCAGGTGCTCATCAACAATGCCGGGCGCATCGAGTCGACCGAGGGTCCGCTGTGGGACGCCGATCCCGAGAGCCTCAAGGGCGTCGTCGACGCGAACGTCACCGGTGTGGCGCTCATGGTCAATGTCTTCGCGCCGGTGCTGATTGCGGGCGCGGAGGCGACCGGCCGACCCAGCCGCATCATCGACCTCAACTCGGGATCGGGGGCGCAAGGCACTCCCGCGTACGCCGTGTACTCGGCGTCAAAGGCGTCACTGTTCCGTCTCGCCGATTCGGTCGTCCACTTCGGGCACGAGAAGGGGCTACGGATCTTCGAAATGGCGCCCGGTGTCGTCGAGACCGCGATGACGAAATCAATGCCCGTTCACGATTTCCGCACCGGCGACGACTGGACTTCGCCGGAGCAGGTCACGGACCTCGCGCTGGCGCTGGCTTCGGGAACCTTGGATGCGTTCACCGGACGGTACGTGCGTGCGGGTAAGGATTCGGAGGAGTCCCTGCTCACCGAGGCAGCTGGTGGCTTGTCGGATTCGACCCGCCGGCTCGTGCTCGGCTGAGATGGTTCCAGACGGAGCGTCGGCGACAACGAGGCCGCTGCGAACTCTGCTCATCGACAATGCCGATTCGTTCACGCTGAACCTCTTTCACCTGCTCGCCGAGGTGAACGGGTGCGCCCCGACGCTCGTGCCCAACGATTGGGCCGAGTTCGAGCTGAGCGTGCTCGACGAGTTCGACAATGTCGTCATTTCACCGGGACCGGGAACTCCAGAGCGGCCGGCGACTTCGGAATCTGCGCCGAGGTGATCGAACATTCTCCGATCCCGGTGCTCGGCGTGTGCCTCGGCCATCAAGGCATTGCGCATGTGCACGGGGGATTCGTGGCGCACGCTCCGGAGCCAAGGCATGGTCGAGTCTCCCAGATCCGTCACACCGAGACCGAGCTGTTCGCCGGTATCCCTACGCCGTTCTCGGCGGTGCGGTACCACTCTCTAGCGGTGACCGACCTGCCCGCTTGTTTGGAAGCGATCGCGTGGTCCGAAGATGGCGTCATCCAGGCGTTGCGGCATCGGACCAAACCGCAGTGGGGAGTCCAGTTCCACCCGGAGTCGATCGCTTCCGAGGATGCGCGGACGCTGCTGCGGAACTTCGGCGAGCTGACTGTGGCATGGAACCGGATGACTGAGCATCAGGGTGACGGTATGGTAAATGAGGCGTGGGATGGCGAGGAGATTGTCTCCGAATCTGACGTCCCGCGGGAACGTGCGCAGCGCTCAATCGCTCCGAAGCGACTACCCACTCTACTGACGATCAGCACCACTACATTCTCGACACCGATGTGCTCGCTCAGACAGTCTCCGACGAACAACTGTTCGTCGAACTCTTCGGCGATGAACCCGAGGCCGTCTGGCTCGACGGAAACTTACCTGGCAACGACTCGTCCCGGTACTCAATCATGGGTGCGCCGTCCGGTCCGCTGAGCAAAGTAGCGACCGCCTCGGTGCCGGAGGGGACTGTCGAAGTTCGCTTGGCCAGTGGCGAATCAGAGGGTTCGATTCATTCGTCCGGGATCTTCGACTGGCTCGATGCCGAGCTCGCAGGCACGACCGTCGTGGTGTCGGGCTCAGACATTGCAGCGTCCGGTGACGAAAACACATTCCCCAACGGCAGCAGGGGGAGTAAGGAACTGCCATTCGAGTTCCGCCTCGGGTGGGTCGGCTACCTCGGGTACGAGCTCAAGACCGAGGTCGGGTCGCCGAATCGGCATGAATCCGAGTTGCCCGACGCCGTCATGATGTTTCTTGATCGTGCCCTGGTCATCGATCACGGCACCGACCGCATCCACCTTCTTGCACTTCGTCTGGCTGACGACCCCGCCGGCCACGCAACTAACCAGGACTGGCTCGAGCTCACACGTACACGGATCGCATCGATCCCCACAGACGAAGCCAGTGACGCCGACCAAGGGTGGATCACCTCGGCGAGGGTGAACATCGCAACCCCAGCGGAACGACGCGATTCAAACCTCGTGGCACGGCACAGTCGGCGGGCATATCTCGACCTCATCGACCAGGTGCAAGAGAAGATCACAGATGGCGAGACTTACGAGGTGTGCCTGACGAACATGCTCGAGGCCACGGCCGACGGCGAAGAGTCTCCGCTCGACATGTACCTGAGGTTGCGCGCGGACAACCCGACGCCGTTCGGGGCATTCATCCGCACACGCGAGGCAGCGATTCTCAGTACCTCGCCGGAGCGATTTCTGCGGGTCGGTGTCGACGGTCGTGTGGAATCGAAGCCGATCAAGGGCACTCGTCCCAGGGGAACAACCTCGGAGGAGGACGAGGCGATCAAGGCCGAACTGGCCGCCTCGGTGAAAGATCGGTCTGAGAACCTCATGATCGTCGATCTCGTCCGGCACGATTTGGGCCGCACGGCCGAGTTGGGATCGGTGCAGGTCGACACATTGTTCGGGGTGGAGTCGTATGCGACGGTGCATCAGATGGTTTCGACGGTGAGTTCACGCTTGGCCGAGGACGCCAGTCCGGTGGCATGTGTGCGGGCGGCGTTCCCACCAGGGTCGATGACCGGGGCACCGAAACTGCGGACCATGGCGATCATCGATGAGCTCGAGGCCGGAGCGCGTGGAGTGTACAGCGGAGCGGTCGGGTACTTCTCGCTCGGCGGCGCCGTCGATCTCAGCGTCGTCATCCGCACACTCGTGGTCCGTGGTGAGACGCTGCGATACGGGTTCGGCGGGGCGATCGTCGCACTCTCCGATTCCGAGGAGGAGTATGCCGAGACCGTTGTGAAGGCGGTTCCGGTGCTGAGGTTGCTTGGCAGAGCGGAGTTCCCCGGCGCGGACGACCTTGATGAGGTCGAGCCACCCGAAACGTCGACGCGCCCTCGAACGGATGAGCAGTCAGGCAATAGTGATCTCCGTACTCTGATTCCCGCCGAGGAGGCCGGACAGGCCGAATCTTTCGTAGCCGAGCATTCGAGCGGAGCCGAAAGATGAGCGTGTGGCTGTGGAATCAACAGGATCGCCGTTTCGAGGAGCTGGCGGAGGATATCGCCTCGTGGACGTTGGTGGCCGCCGATTCGTGGTTCGTTCAAGACAGTCGTGTACGCGCGTTCGATCGTCATCGGGCGCGGTTCACTCGTGTGGCTGCCCAGGTGGGAATGGCCGAAGCAGCCACCGATGATTTCTGGGCGGCAGTACTCGAGAAGATTCCATCAACGGGGGAGTGGTTCCCGCGTGTGGATGTCCTGGAAGCTTCGACCAGATCCGAGCGTAAGTTGGCATTCCTACTGCGGTCGGCGCCGCCTCGGGCACGTGAGTTACGGGTTCTAGTCCCGTCACATTCCGACCCGCGCACCACTCCGGGGCGCAAAGGCCCGGATATCGCATTGCTCGAGAGTGTGCGGGCGGATGCTCGCGAACAGTACGGCTGTGACGAGGTGCTCCTCACCAGCGAGGACGGGGCTGTCATCGAAGGTGCGACGACGAGTCTATTGTGGTGGGACGGCGACATTCTTTGCGCGCCCGACCCGGGTTTGGGCGCGTTGCAGGGGGTGACCTCGGCGGTGATCCTCGATGCGGCTCGCGCTCGGTCGATCCCGGTTGAGTTTCGTCGGGGGCGTCCCGAAGAGCTCATCAACTACGAGGTATGGCTGGTCAACGCACTGCACGGAATTCGGCGGGCCCGAGAATTCGTCGACGGGCGAGGCGGTGTCGGCAGTGAAACCGAGGAAGGCGGGAAGCTAGCGACCGATGTCGCCGATCTCAAAGGTGACGACGTCGAGCGGTTCGAATCTTGGCGAGACTGGTTGGAAGCGGATAGGGTTCCACTCGGCAACTGACAACCGACAAGGTTTTCTGCCGTCATGATGACAAGATTGTCTGCCGGAGAGGGGAGCCCCTCGGCCGATACATTGCGGGGTGCTGGAACCATAGAATACACCGGCAAGGCATTCGGTCATGAGTACTCGGTGACGGCGAAGCATGCTCCGTGGCGGACGTCGGTCACTGACGTCGCCATTGATGGCGTCGAGTATCCCCTTGGCAGGAAGATCCCCGATAGTGACGAAAACAAATCGGACGTCGAAGTTCGGGCATCCGGGTTATTGAAGGTTCGGCTCAAGGTGCGCCGGCGGAACGCCGACGGGTCGATGGAGGACAAAGAGGAGATTCACGTATCCAGCGCATTCGCAGGTCGCGCCGGCGAAGCCGAGGTGCGTAAGAATCTCGACATTGTGCCGTTGCTGCCCGAAGCTGGCAGTAGGTCGGAGGTCAGGGAGCGCAAGCGCGCGGCTCACCCGGAGAGGTACGCGCTGGCCTCTGGGCTGACGAGGCTGGTGCGCCTATTGATTCCGTTCATGGGCTTGGGCGCATTGTTTGCGTGGCTGTTTGATCCGATTGCCCAGTGGCTGAAGGAAAATGTGTGGCCGAGGTTCGCGCCGATCGCTCATTGGTTGCAGGCGGTTCTGACTCCGGTGGGCGAGTTCTTCGCCTGGTTGTTCAATCTGCTGTTCGGGTGGATCCCGGGAATTTCCGTGGGAATCCCAGACTGGGTGAGCACAACCTTGCGTATCGCGCTGCTCGTGCTCGTCGCCTATTTTGCTAGCCGCAGCAATCTCAATCGCCGCAAGAAGAAGCTGGAAGAATCTCAGTCGGCGCGTGACAGTGATAATGATGAAGACGTTGGCCCAGCGGATTCCGCCTCGGACCAGCGGGACAGCGATTCGGACTGACGACCATGACCGGTGAATCGAAATCGATGAGACGAACGCCTCATCGATCTGGTCACGACCTCGGCGGAAACTGATTGGCCTTGAGCTGAGAATGGTCAGGCTGATTACGTTGTCAGAACCCGATGGTACCTACTCTTCAGTCACGCCGGCGCAAGCGCAGGCTCCTCGGCCATCATCCACTCCACAATCGCGGCTACGTGCGCATCAACGGAGTCGATGGCCGGCAGAGGAGCAGCCTCCGGTGGGACCAGCAGGCCGATCTCCGTGCATGACAGTGCGACCGCGTCGGCGCCGCGAACCTTGAGGTCGTTCATGATTTCGATGTACCGAGCACGTGATGCGTCCGTGAAGACTCCCTGGGTGAGTTCGTCCCAAATGATCTGGTCGACCTCGAAGCAGGTGGCCTCATCCGGCACCAGAGTCGTGATTCCCTGCGCCTCGAGCCGGCCCGTGTAGAAATCCTCAAGCATCGTCCATCGGGTGCCCAGCACGGCCAGCGTCGAATAGCCCCGACGCTTCGCCATCGTTGCGATCGAGTCGACCATGTGAATGAGAGGTGCATCGACCTGCGCCTCGATCGCCGGGGCGCACTTGTGCATGAGATTCGTGGCAATCGCGACGGCCTCGGCTCCGCCATCGACCAAACGCTGTGCCGTCGAGACGAGCGACGCATCGTTGCCCGCCCAATCGTTGGCCTCCTGCAGCACTCGGATATCCGCGAAATCGCACGAGTCGAGGAGGATCTGCGCCGAGTGATGACCACCGAGCTGCTTGGCCACGGCATCATTGATCTTCGTGTAGTACTCGATGCTCGAATGCCAGCTCATTCCACCCAGCAGGCCGATCCTGCGCATACTTCCACTCCTCAACTCAACGATGACGCGACGAATCAAAGTCGTCCTCTGTGACCAGTCTCGCGTGAACCGGAAACTCTCGGTAGACCCAGTTAGCTCTGCTCTGACATAAGCTGGACTTATGGCTACTGTCTTCGAACAGGCTCTCGACCTCGGCGAGCCCAAACGCCTCCTCATCTTCGGCGCCATCGCCGAATCCGGCAGCATCGGCGCCGCCGCCCGCGTCCTCGGCTGGTCCCAACCGGCACTGTCGCAACATATGAATGCGCTGGAAAAGGATCTCGGTGTCACCCTCTTCGACCGCACCCCACGCGGTATCCGACTCACCACTGCCGGCCAACTCGCTCGCATCCGCGCAGGCGAGGTAGCCGCCTCGGTGACGGGGTTGCGCAGCGACCTTGCGAAAGCCTTCGGGCTCGGCGGACGCAATGTCCGCCTCGCCGGTTTCCCCAGCTTCGTCATCGGCCCGCTGGCCGCAGCACTCGGCAGGCTGGAAGCCAACGCGGGCTCCGGCACTGACTCACCGCGTCACCATTCCTACGAAGTCTCCGAGGCCGAACCACCTGAAGCGCTGCGCATGCTCGACGACGGTGCCATCGACATCGCCTTCCTCTTCCATCACGAAGACGAAACACCGCCCGAACTCGCCGGACACATGACCGTCGACCTAGGTGCCGACCATCTCGACCTGCTCGTCCCCGAACGCTGGAACCGAGCCGGGCAGATCAAACACCTCAGCGATGTCGCCGAACTGCCGTGGATCATGGGATGCGTGCGCTGCCGTTCCACCGCCGAACGCCTCTGTCGTACCGCTGGCTTCGAACCCCGGACTCGCCACATCACCGACAACCCTGGCGCCATCCAATCACTCGTCTCCAACGGACTCGGTGTCGCACTGCTGCCCCGCAGTGCCCGCCGCTGGTCCCAGATCTCGGGCATCGACCCGATCGCCCTGCAAGAGGCAGGTGCCCGCCGAGTCATCGCGATGATTCCCGACGGTCTGGCAGACTCCTCCGAGGTTGTCGACCTGATCGATGCGCTGCGAGCTGCTGCCGTCACCAACAGCGGGACAGACACCGTGACCGACGCCGCAACCGATGCAGAAGCCGCCAACGGTGCACGCGCCACGAGCACCGCGACTGACGGCTACAGTGGCTCCTGATGAGCACGTTCACCAAAGTCCTCGATAGGTGGCTGACTGTCACCACGGCCGTGGCGATCATCGTGATGATGCTCCACATCGTCACCCACGCCCTGGCCCGGTCGATCTTCCACGCCCCGATCTACGGCACCAACGAGATCGTCGAATACTGGTACCTGCCCATCGTTGCGCTGCTCGGCATCCCCGCCGCCCAGCTCCAAAAGGAACATATCACCGTGACCATGGCCATCGAACGGGTAAAACCCGCCACCGCCGCAGTATTCACTGTCTTCGCTTGCCTCCTTGGCGCGCTCGTGTCCGTGTCCTTCGCCTGGTTCGGGTTGAGCAAGGCGCTGGAGAACACAGCGATTGGGTCGACCGCCGACGTCTCCGATGTCATCACTTGGCCTGTGTACTACCTCGTGCCGATCGTGTTCGTGCTCCTCGCCGTGCTTTACATCCTCGACGCCGTCGCGATCCTCCGCCGCCCCGCAGAAACAGGGGAGGAGAAGTGAACGCGAACACCGACCTCACCGGCACACCCCTGCCCCCAGGAGACTCGAGCAGCGCAAACATCACCGGCGCCCAACCCCCGAACACCACGAAGCTCTTCCCCACCGGCTCCCGCCGCGAACGGCCCGGCACTCTGGCTCTGGCCATCGGATTCGGGCTCGTCGCCGTCTGCCTCATCGGCCTCTTCACCGGCCCAAGTGCCGCGATTGGCGGGGCCTGGTCCATCGGGATGATGCTCGTCCTCCTCTTCCTCTCCGTTCCGGTGGCCATTGCACTTTCGGTGCCGTCGATCATCGGCGTCTACGCCGTGTCCGGCATCCCGGCGACGATGAACATTCTCTCCACCGCCCCGTTCAGTGCCGTTTCGGACTGGTCGTTGAGCGTGCTCCCCATGTTCATCTTCATGGGTATGCTGCTCACCCAATCCGGACTCTCCGGCAAGGTCTACCGCGTCGCCGACCACTGGTTCAGCTGGCTGCCCGGCGGCATCGGCATCGGCACCACCTTCGCCGGGGCAGGATTGTCCGCCGTCACCGGATCGACCATCGGCATGACGTACGCCCTGGGCCGAGCCGGCATCCCCGAAATGCTCAAATCCGGCTACGACCGTCGAATGGCCGTCGGCACGATCATGGTTTCCGGAATGACCGGCAACCTCATCCCACCCTCGATTCTCATGGTCGTCTACGCCGGCATCGCCTCCGTCCCCGTCGGCCCGGCCCTCATGGCAGGAGCCCTGCCCGGGATTCTGCTCGCCGTCTGTTTCGCGGTCTTCATCTTCGCCATCGGCGTCTTCGCCCCGAGACTCGTCGGCCGCAAAGTCGGCCGTGGAGCCGGCCGCAGAGGCGGCGGGGGAGTCGACGAACCACAGCGGACCACGCCCACGTGGACGCAGCGATGGTCATCCCTGGCCAGCATCTGGGGCTTCGCGATCATCCTCATCGTCCTCTTCGGCGGCATGTTCTCCGGCATCTTCACCCCCACCGAAGCCGGAGCCGCCGCCGCACTCTGCTCACTGCTGCTGTGCCTGTGGGAAAAGCGAAGCCAGAAACCGTGGCGCAAGGTCGCGGAATCGGCCATGGACACGGTGGCGGCCACCTCGGCGATCTTCTTCATCATGATCGGCGCGACCATGCTCACCAGCCTGCTCGCCATCACCGGACTCGCGCCCATCCTCACCGGCCTCATCACGGACCTCGGACTGTCGCGGATCGGATTCCTGCTCGTCCTCGTCGTCCTCTACATCGTCATGGGCATGTTCTTCGACACCCTGTCGATGATGCTGCTGACCATCCCGATCCTCCTGCCCACCCTCGAAACGATGGGCGTGAGCCCGCTGTGGTTCGGGGTCTTCGTCGTCCTCCTCGGCGAGTTCGCCATGGTCACCCCGCCGGTCGGCATCATCCCCTACATCGTCCACTCGATCGCGAAGAACCCCGAGGTCAACCTCGGTGCCACGGTCACGCTGCGCGACATCTTCACCTCCCTGCTGTGGTTCTTGCCCGTCGCCGTCGTCTTCCTCATCCTCATGATCACCGTGCCCGGAATGACCGAATGGCTGCCCGACCTCATCAGCCGCACCAGCGGCGGAATGGCCGGATAACCCTCGCCGAGGCGGCCCCACCCACCCGTGACCTGTGTCGTTCGAATGGCTGCCGCAGGCCTCCGTGGCTCGGTGTGAGAGGAGTCATGGTGAAGGTTGAGAATTAAAGGAATAGAATTTAAGGGATTTCTCAGCTTTCGTTCAAAGGAGTCCCATGAAGCGCTTCCGCTCGGCAGCACGCCCCGCCCAGGCCATCGCGGCGGTCGCATCGCTGGCACTATTGGCCGGATGCGCCGGATCTGTCGGCGGCGACGGATCGGGTGCGGGGGACTCCGCGGGGGAGGGCTTCGCCTATGACGCCTCCCAAGATGAGATCGATGAGGCGCTGGCCGACCTCGACCCGGTGACGATCAAGTTCCAGCCGTCGGCGATGTCGGAGAAGTCGATCCTCGCGCCGAACGGCCTCGACGTGAAGAAGGCCATTGAGGAACGCTCGGGCGGAAAGATCACGGTCGACATCGTGTGGGGTCAGGCGATCGCCAGCTACGAAGACGTCGATGACGCCCTGGCCGATGGGCGCGTGGACCTCGCATTCACTCTGCCGTCGTACACCCCGTCCGAATACCCGGCCTTCGACGCGATCGGCACGGCCATGTCGACGCTGCCGTCGTCGCCGGTGGCCAGTGATCTGGCGGCGAACGCTGCTGGGGTCCAGGCGGCGTGGGAGACGCCCGAGGTGCTTGAGGAGTTCGAGAAGAAGAACCTCGTTCCGCTCATTCCGATGCTCGCCGCGGGTGGGTACTCGACGATGTGCTCGAAGCCGATGACCTCGCTTGATGATTGGAAAGGCAAGCAGGTGCGTGTCGGTTCGGCTGCAGCGGGCAAGCAGGTGACCGATCTAGGCGCGACGCCGGTATCGCTGTCGTTCCCCGAGACCTATGAGGCGCTGCAGCGCGGAACCGTTGACTGCGATCTCGGTCAGTTGGCGCCGAATGTCGAGGCGGGCACCTTCGAGGTGGCCCCGAATATCGGTGTTGCATCGGACGCTGGCATTGCGCGTTCGGCGGGTGCGATCACGGCAGGCAAGAAGTATTCGGAGCTGCCGGTGGCTTACCAGCAGGTCATCTTCGACTCGATGTCGACGACGTTCTCCACGATGATGGAGGTCGTCATCGGAGCGAAGGCGCAGGCCGTCGAGCAGGCGAAGGACAACGACGGCAAGGTCGAGCCCTTCGACGATGATGTGCAGAAGCAGATGGCGAAGTACGCGAAGACCTTGTCGGACAAGACCGCTGAGAAGGCTGGCGTCACGGATGCGCCGAAGACACTGGGCTCTGCTGGATCCGAGTGGGCGAAGTCCGTGTCGGAGCTCGGCTACGACGACAAGGGCGACTTCGCTTCACTCGACGAGTGGTACCCGGAGGATGCCTCGTACGACAAGCTCAGCGACGAGCTGTTCGAGAAGGTCATGGCTGAGCATCGGCCGGAGTGAGATGACGATAGCGTTTTTACTCGTTGTAGCGGTGTAATATACAGCATCAGCCGCAGGCACTAATCAACGGCGAGCTTCTCTCTGAGGTCGTCGAAGGTCTTCAACTTTGGAGTTTTGGTGGCGACCTGCAGCCATTCTTTTGCTTCGCTGAAGTTCGTGGAACTGATGTTTCCCATAGGTTTGGTTACTGCTAGGAGAAGTGCCTCGAGGTCCCTAATCAGAACTGGCGCGTCGAGCTGAACTGACGTGTACGTCTGTACAACTCGGACTACTCCGTCGCTGTCCAAGACGGTATCGTCGTCAGGGCCGTCGAATGCGAACCATGAGAACCGATTCCACCCTGCCCAGTGTTCATCGTTTAGGTGATCGTGTAGTCGCCCGCCGATGCCTCTCTGAGAGGTTGCCAGCCCGACGTAGTACACGTTGATGTCGTTGTAGAGGACATATACGCCACGAGCTCGACGAAAGTCGGCCACTCGCAGGTTACCTTTGTTGAGACCTCGGCGTCCCAGAAGCCTCCAAGAGTGTGCTTGCCAGTCGACAAGATCGCGCTGCCAAAACGTGCCGAAAGATCCGATGGTCAAGAGTCTGCCGCCCTTCAGTCGTGGAATCTGCGCTGATGCACTCTTGAGACTATCCGCCGAAGTCGTTGATGGCGGACAGATGCCCCGATGCACCGCAAACTCCCATTCTCAGCAACTCTTGACCCAGTGGGCATCTACTAGGCTGGTAAGGGTGCCGAACCAAAGCGCACCGAACATGGTCAACCGTGCCGAACAAAGCACAGACCACAGACGACGGAAGGGCTGACGGGTGACGATCCTCTACACCATCGGACTGGGCGTCCTCAGCGCGCTCATCGTCGGATTCCTCGTCCGGCGGATGATGCTCACCGGCACCGGAGCCGCCCGCAACACCATCGTCTCCCTCATCATGGGCCTCTCCATCTGGCCCATCACCCTCCAGGCGTACAAACTCCTCGGCATCTCCGAATCCGACCAGTACCCGAACCTGTCGATGAGCTTCCCCGCCATCATGGTCTTCCTGCTGCTCTTCGCCTGGTTCATCGTCATCCAGATGTTCGTCCTCCTGGCGATCGAACTCATCATGCCCTCGGGCACCCTGAGCTCACTCATCCGCAACGCACCGAAGATCCCCACCTGGTACCGCCGCGTCAATCGCCTGGCCCAGATCCAGAAGATCCTCATCAAATTCGGCCTCTCCCGCTACCTCAGGCCCCGAATCCCGACACTGCGCGTCTCCCTCCGAGAAATCGCCGCCACCACCCGTGACGCACTGGCCGCCTCGGGGGTCACATTCATCAAGCTCGGCCAATTCATCGCCACCCGCGGTGACATGATCCCGCACGAATTCGTCGAGGAGTTCTCCACCCTCCAGGCCGGAGTGAAGCCCGTTCCCTTCGCCGAGGTAAAGGACCAACTCGAAGCCGAATGGGGCCGACCCGTCGCCGAGGTGTTCGCCGAGTTCGATGAGAAGCCCTTCGCCGGCGCCTCCGTCGCCCAGGTCCACCGAGCCGTCACCTGGGAAGGGCGTGTGGTCGCAGTGAAAGTGCAACGGCCGAAGATTCGCAGACAGGTCCGCGCCGACTGCGATATCGTCCTCACCCTCGCCGACCGGCTCGACCGCACCACCGATTGGGCGAAGAAGATCGGCATCGCGAAACTCGCCCGCAGCTTCGTCGATTCCTTGCAGGGCGAGCTCGACTACCGTGGGGAGCTCGCCCAGATCGAGGCTCTCCGTCTCGCCGACGAGACCGGTCGGTCGACGACGCAGACCGATTCCGTCGTCCATATTCCGCACGTGTACAAGGAACTCTCCGGAGAGTTCGTCATCGTCATGGATCTCGTTGAAGGTTCCCCTCTGTCCCACGGCGCCGAGGTGGTCGACCACCTCTCCGAAATCGCGCGCAGAGAGATCGCCCAGGACCTCTTCCTCATGGTCGTCCGTCAGGTGCTCGGCAAGGGAATCTTCCACGCGGACCTCCACCCGGGAAACATCGTCATCTCAAGCGCCGGGCGTGCCGGCCTCGTCGACTTCGGTGCTGTCGGCCGCATCGACAAACGTGACCGCCGAGCAATCGCCTTGCTGCTCATGGCTTTCGACTCGCAGAACTCGCAGGCCGCGACAGCCGCAATCCTCGAACTTCTCGGCACGCCGAGTGAGGTGAACCTGCGGGAGCTGCAACGCGAGATCGGGCAGATCATGCTCAAATACGGAGACGGTGCCCCGGGGTCGACGTCGGCCGCGCTGTTCGGCGAACTCATCGACTTCGTCGTCGACTTCGGATTCCCGATGCCGGCCTCGGTGGCCACGGCGTTCCGTGCCATCAGCACGCTCGAAGGGTCGATCACTCGCCTCGTGCCGGAACTCAATCTGCTGGCGCTGGTCACGCAGAACGGCAAGACACTGCTGCGCGAGGTCGGGGGACTGGGAGTCGACCGACACGAGATGACGCTCTACGCGGCAGCGACCGCACCACAGATCGCTGAACTGCCCGGGCAGATCTCTCGCATTGCCGGACATCTGCAGGACGGTACTCTCGACGTCGGCACGAGTGGGCTGAACATCTCCACGATCAAGAATCTGCTGGTCTCGACCGTCGAGCAGTTCATTCAGGTGATCGTCTCCACCGCGCTCATCCTCGGCGGAGTGATTCTCATGGCAGCCAACTTCGGGCCCGCTCTGGCCCCTGAGCTCAAACTTTTCACGTATTTCGGCGCGTGGATGCTCCTCGCCGGCAGCGTCATAGCGGCGTTGGTCCTCGCACCGGCACTCAGGCAGCGCATGACGTGGGAAGGGCTGGGTTAGCTGTCGGTGCACCGGGCACACAAGCTGGGGCACCGCGCCTGAACCAGCAACGGTGCCCCAGCCTGTCGAACCTTCAGTCGTGCCGGACGCTCACACGT
The DNA here is from genome assembly GCF_026013965.1 of Brevibacterium sp. JSBI002. Lineage (NCBI taxonomy): Bacteria > Bacillati > Actinomycetota > Actinomycetes > Micrococcales > Brevibacteriaceae > Brevibacterium > Brevibacterium sp. JSBI002. The sequence continues at coordinate 2,337,346 of NZ_CP110341.1, read as the reverse complement.
AGTCCTTGTACTTATCGAGAGTCCGAACCGGCTTGCGCAGAGCATCGCGGCGGAAGGGATCGCCGAGCTCCTTCGTGCACATGATCTCGATGACAGTGGTCTTGCCTTCGTTCATCTGTGCGTCCACGGCCTTCTGCAGGGCCGGGCCCACCTCGGCGAGGTCGTCGACGACGATGCCGTCGGCTCCCATCGACTCGGCCATGGCTGCGAAGCTCTCACCGTTGTCGAGCTCACCGGCGATGAAACGGTGACCGTAGAACTCCACCTGATTCTTCTTCTCCGCACCCCACTGCCGGTTGCGGAAGACGACGGCGGTGACGGGAATGTCGTGGCGGACGGCGGTGAGCACCTCGACCATGCTCATCGCCCAGGCGCCGTCACCCGCGTAGGCGATGGCAGGACGTTCGGGAGCGGCGCGCTTGGCACCGATGATCGTCGGCAGCGCATAGCCGCAGTTGCCGAAGCTCATCGGAGCGAAGAAGCTGCGGGGACGTTCGAAACGCAGGTAGCTGTGGGCGACCGAGTTGATGTTGCCGATGTCGGTGGAGACCATGACGTCGGCGGGCATCGCCTTCTCGAGCTCGCGCAGCACCTGACGCGGATGCAGCCAGTTGCCGTCCTCCTTCTCGGCCTCTTCAATGGCGTCGAGAGAGAACTCGTCCTTCTCATGAGTCCAGGAATCGAGCTCGGCCTCCCACGCATCCTTCTCTGCTTTGATGAGTTCGGCACGCTGGTCCTTCGTGGCGTCGCAGGCGACCTCGCGGTCGTTGAGACGGGCGAGGAGATCCTCGGCGACGGCCTTGGCGTCACCGCAGATGCCGACATCGATCTTCTTGACCAAACCGAGCATCTTCTGGTCGGCGTCGACCTGGATGATCTTCGCATTGGTGGGCCAGTAGTCGAATTCGTACTGGGGCAGTGTGCCGAACGGTCCCAGACGGGTGCCCAGCGCGAGGACGACATCGGCCTGGTTGATCAGCGTCATCCCGGCCTTCGAACCTTGGTACCCCAGCGGTCCGGCCCACAGCGGGTGGCTGGCGGGGAAGGAATCATTGTGCTGGTAGCTGTTGACCACGGGGGATCCGAGGCGCTCGGCCAAGGCAATGCACTCATCGACGCCGTCGGCCATGACGACACCGCCGCCGGAGACGATGACCGGATTCTTCGCCGAGGCGAGCAGTGCTGCTGCCTCTTCGAGGGACTCCGTACCACCGGGTCCGCGGTCGATCTTCTGCGGCTGGGGGATCTGCGGATCGCATTCCCCGTAGAAGAAGTCACGGGGGATGTTCAGCTGGGTCGGCCCCATCTCCGACTTCGCGCGGTCGAAGCAGCGGGCGGTGAATTCGGACATGCGGGACGCATTGGACACATGGCCCTGGTACTTCGTGAACTCCTGGAACATCGGCAGCTGATTCGCCTCTTGGAAGCCGCCGAGCCCGATCGAGTTCGTGCCTGCCTCCGGGGTGACGATGACGACCGGCGAATGTGCCCAGAAGGCAGCGGCGATCGCTGTCACGCAGTTCGAGATGCCCGGCCCGTTCTGGCCGGTGACCACCCCGTGCCGTCCCGATGCGCGGGCGTAGCCATCAGCCATATGCGCTGCGCCCTGCTCGTGGACCACGGGAATGAAGTCGATTCCGGCGGGAGCGAAGATGTCCATTGCGTCCATGAACGCCGAGCCCATGATGCCGAAGATATCGGTGACACCGTTGGCCACCATCGTTTCGACGAAGGCCTCTGAAGAGGTGATCTTCTGAGTGGTGACCGCGTCGCTCAGCGCCGCACTCTCGGTTCGATCGGCCAGTTCCGTCATCGCAACGTCTCCTGTTCGTCCTAGGACCACTGCTTTGTGGTCTCGTTTTAATGTTCATTTCACTTCGAAAAGCGGAACACCTCGAATCTAAGAGTCGAGCTCCTCAGGTGTCAATAGAGTTCCGGAAAAGATTTCATTTGGTACGATAATTCGAGACAGGATGATTTTCGGGACGTGGCCGACAGCGGGCCGGAGAGGTAGGAGACCATGGATGATCTGGCTGAGCCTGGGTTCGACGAAGGCGTGTCACTCGCCGGTGAGACTCCGGCACTGAGGCTGGTGTCGCTGTTGGAGTTCATCTCCACCCGCGACCAGATCTTCACGCTTCAGTCTCTTGTCGTACAGACAGGGCTGCCCAAACCCACCCTCCACCGGATGCTTCAGCAGCTCGAGGGCGCGGGACTGCTCACCCGGCACAGCGACGGCCGCCATTACGGCACCGGATCGAGACTGCGGAGAATGGCTGAGGACGTTCTGCTCAATGACTCGAGACAGGGAGCGCGGCGGATGATCCTCTCGCAGCTGTCCGAGGAGGTCGGTGAGAGCTGCAACCTCACCGCGGTCTCCGGCGATGAGGTCATCTACCTCGACCGGGTCGAGACCTCACACCCGCTGCGCGTGCATCTCGAAGCCGGCAGCCGTGTGCCGATCCATGCCTCGGCCAGTGGGAAGATGATCGCCTCCCAGTACGGGGAGACGCCGCGTCGCAGACTGCTGACCAGTTCGCTCTTGAAGGAGTTCACGCCGCACACGCTCACCGATCCCGCGGAGATCGAGGCCGAGCTCGATGCGGCTCGACGCTCTGGATATGCCCTTGACCGGCAGGAATACCTCGAAGGTCTCGTCTGCCTTGCCGTGCTTATTCCCACCGACATCGGTCGGTCCAACCAGGCGCTGGCAGTTCAGGCCCCCGTGATCCGAAAGTCGATCGACGATCTCGTCGAACTCCTGCCGGTGGTCCGAGAAGCCGCTCAGCGCATGGCTGTGCTCGATGAGATCGATCGCGCCGACGAGAACTCGGCCTGAACCGCGGCCGGCCAACCGGCTGCCACAGTGAGGCTGAACCACGACCAGGAAAGGACGGCGCTCATGGCCGACGTTTCAACACTGCGAGAACTGTTCGGCATCGATGCCGACATGCCCGTGCCGATGCTCGAGGACGACAGTGATCTGATCCCGCGCATCGATGAGAACTACCGCTTCGACCCTGAGGTGACCCGAGCGATCCTCGCCGGGTTCTCCCACGGATCACGCGTGCTCGTGCAGGGTCTGCACGGGACGGGGAAGTCCACGCACATCGAACAGATCGCCGCCCGACTCAACTGGCCGCTCATGCGCGTCAACCTCGACGGGCAGATCTCGCGGTCCGACCTCGTGGGCAAAGACCAAGTCGTCATCGAGGACGGACAGCCCCGCACTGCCTTCGAAGAAGGTGTCATCCCCTATGCGCTGACGAGGCCGATGGCGCTGGTCTTCGACGAATACGACGCCGGCCGCCCAGAGGTCATGTTCATCATCCAGCGCCTGCTCGAACGCGATGGCCTGTTCACCCTCACCGAGCAGAACCGGGTCATTCGGCCGCATCCGCACTTCCGGCTCTTCGCTACGGCGAACACAGTCGGCCTCGGCAATGTCAACGGCCTCTATCACGGAGTCAATCGGCTCAACCAGGCTCAACTCGACCGGTGGAACATCATCGCCTCGCTGGACTACCTCGACCCCGCCGAAGAACTCCTCGTCGTCACCGGACAGGTGCCGGAGGCAGCGACGAAGCTCGGCGAGGAGACGGTGGCGACGATGATCGAGGTGGCGCAGCTGACGCGCAGCGGTTTCGCCGCCGGCGACGTCTCGGCTCTCATGTCACCGCGCACAGTCATCTCGTGGGCGGAGAACTCGGTGATCTTCGGCGATGTCGAATTGGCGTTCAGGTTCTCCTTCCTCAACCGCTGCGACTCGACCGAGCATCGACTCGTCGCGGAATATTACCAACGCTGCTTCGGCAGTGAGCTCGACCTCGACCACGCGGCGACGGCAAGTTGATGACAGATCTCGGTCAGCAGTCGGCGATTCCGCGTTCGGCCCGAGAGGAGTACGACCTCGAACGGCGGCTGGCCTCGGTGTTCAGGGCGCTGAGCCAGGACGCTGACGTCGACCTGTGGGCGCACCGACCGGCCGATGCGAACGGTCTGCTGCCGATGAACGCGCCCCATCTCTACCCTGACCCTGCCCGATCAGAGCTGCCCTCCCTGCGCGGAGCCACGGACGCCATGGCCATGCGTCGAAAGTTGAGCGATCCCGAACTCCACCGACAGATGCTCCCCGCGGCGCGCGAAGAGCGCCTCATCGTCGAGATCCTCGAACAGTTCCGGTGCGAATCCCTGGCTCGACAGGCAGGCGTCCGCAGCAACCTGTCTCAGCGTCATGCGCACTGGCGCAGCGAATTTCTGCGCAGCCGTCTGCACGAAACCCATCTCGGCATGCTTCTGTACACGGTCATCCTCGTCACCCGGTCGGTCGTGAATCGTGAGCCGATCGGTCAGGATGACTCCGACCTGGTCGAAGAGTCCCGGTTCGAACTCTCACCCGATCTCGGGCCCTTCCTCCTTCCCCTGCGCGATAGCCGGCACGATCAGCGGGCCTTCGCCGAGGTGGCCCGCGACCTCGCGCGCACGCTCGCCGGCCGGATCGCCGCCGTCGAAGAGCGAGAACGCACGCGGTCCGGGGCGCGCGAGCGTCATGCCGCCCCGAGCCTGCCGTTGGTCTTCGACATCGCCGAGGACCTGTTCGCTCCCGTCCCGGAAGACTCCGGTGGGCAGCTCCACCTCGCCCGCGGCTACGGGGTGTGGACTAGACGGTTCGACCGTGAATCGACCATCGCCGAGGTGGTCCGGGCGGAGAGTCTGCGCAGCGGCCGGAGCGCCATCGCCGCCGAAACGGCACGTCGGTCGGTGCCGTTGGCGCCGGTCGTCTCCCGCCTGCACGGTGTCGTGGAGGCAGCCAAGGAGGCTCATGAACTCGTCGACTCCGAGGACGGGATCCTCGACCCCTCCCGGCTGTCACGGCTGATCACCTCTCCTGGCGACCCGCGCGTCTTCCGCGGGCGTTCGCAGCGGGCCGAGACCGATTGCGCCGTAACTTTCCTGCTCGATCTCTCGGGGTCGATGAAACCTCATGCGCTCGGACTCGGCGCGCTTCTCGACGTCCTCGTCACGGCCCTCGACCGGTTGGATGTGACCACAGAGATCCTCGGGTTCACCACTAATGCGTGGAACGGCGGACGAGTGAGAAGCGAGTGGAAGAAGGCCGGCTCGCCCGAGCGGCCGGGACGGCTCAACGAACTCCATCACCTCGTGATCAAGTCCGGAGCGTCCTCGTGGCGGCGGACGCGCACCCACCTCGGCGGACTGCTCAAGACCTCGCTGTATCGAGAGGGCATCGAAGCCGAAGCCCTGCGATGGGCGGTCGACAGACTCCGCAGTCAGCAGGCGGTGAAATCGGCCGTGGTCGTCATCAGCGATGGTCTGCCCGCCGACTCTGCCACGGCCGTCGCCAATGATGACGACTACCTCGCCCGGGACCTCGAGACGACGGTGGCCGGTCTGCGACGGGCCGGCGACATCGGCATCCTCGGCGTCGGCATCGGCACCGACCCCGGTCTCATCTACCCCACCAGCGTCGAACTCGACTCCGAGTCTCTGGGGGACCGGGCCTCGGTGAGGGCGATCGTCGACGGACTCCGCACCGTCCTCGGTCGCTGAACGACATCACCAGTACGAGGGGAGCGAACGCCCAAACTCGTCTGGACACCCACCTCGGCGGTCGAACCGACGACAGCGGTCGGCCCGCTGCCAGGAATCACTGGCAGCGGGCCGACCGCTGGTGCTGTCCGGGGCAGTCCGGAACCGTCTCAGCCGTCCGTGGACAGGCGTCCTTCGCGGCGCAGCTGAGCGCGTTCGCTGAATCGGGTGACGGCTGGGCGATCATCACCGAAGACGAGGCGATCGACCTGATGATCGGTGAGTTTCCTGTTGTGCCGGATCCGGGAGAGGAAGAACACGACTCCGATGACGATCCAGACGGCCAGGGCGATGAGCGACTGCGGTCCCAACGCACCGGGAGACCCCGGGATGAGCAGGAGCAGCATGAAGACGATCGCGATGACCGCGCCCACACCGGAGAGCACCTTCTTCGTCGTCGAGTACATTCCCGGCAGGGCCTTGGGATCCCGCGCCTCATGAGTGGGGCGGAAGATCCGGAATGCGCACAGACAGGTGTAGAGGTAGGCGATCGTCACACCGATCGAGGACATGTCGACGACCCACGTCAGCGCCGCGCGTCCGAACCAAGGGCTGATGAGGCAGACGATGAGAACCGCGATGATGCCGACGTAGGGGGTCTTGTGCTTCGAATGCAGGCGGGCGAAGATCGGCGGGATCATCTGTGCGCGTCCCATGGCCATGAGCACACGGCTGGCCGAGACATAGAAGCCGTTGAGGCCGGTGCTCACTCCCATGGTGATGGCGATGGCGAGCAGCAGCAGGCCTGAGCCGCCGATGACGCCGGTGACCGCGTCGGCGGTGCCCCAGGCCGATCCCGAATTGGCCAGGGCCTGCCACGGTTCGGCCATCGACACGGACACGATCATCGCCATGTAGAGGGCCGCAGCGGTGACGATGGCCAGGACGATGAGGCGCAGAGCCTTGGACGGCGAGAAGTCGAACTCCTCGGCCGCCTGCGGAACATTGTCGAAGCCGATGAAGGCCCAGGGAGCGATGGCGACGATCGCGATGATCGCCGCGACCGGGCTGACGCCGTCGGGCAATGCGGGAGACATATTGCCGAAATGGGTCGTCGGACTGGCGATCACGGAGACGATGATCGCAGCGACCGCGATGATCATCAGCACGCAGGCCCAGTACTGGACACGACCCGACAGGGCCGTGCCGCGGATGTTGAGGACGGCGAAGACGACCAGTGCTGTCACCGAGATGATGATCTCCGGCAGATACACGTCCCAGCCGGCGACCGTGTAGAGATAGCCCTGCTCGATGACCGAGGGCATGATCTTGCGGAACAGCAGGGCCAGAGCGGAGGCATTGAGTGCGACGATGCAGACGTAGCCGAGCGTGAGGAACCACCCGGCGAAGAAGGCGTGCACGCGTCCGTAGCCGATGAGTGCATAGGCCAGCTCACCGCCGGAGACAGGGAAGGTGCGGATGAGGAAGCCGTAGCTGACGGCAATGACGAGCATAAGCCCGGCACCGATGGAGAATCCGGCGAGTGTGCCCAGCGGACCGCCCATGGCCAGCCAGTCGGTGGGGAGGATGAATGCGCCCCACCCGACCGCCGAGCCCAGGGCGATGGCGAAGACCCAACGGGGCTTGAGCGTCTTCGCCATCCTCTCCGGCTGCTGACCGTCCCCGGCCCCCGGCGGGGAGGAGGCGACGTTCTGGGGTGGGTTCTCTATTGATTTCGACATGGCACCTTACTTTCGTCACTTCGTTGTGAAGGTATGGGCAGTGGATGTGGTTCGCTGTTGGGCGTCTGCCGCAGGAGTGAGCGCCTGCAGGCAGGTGATGAGACCGACGTTGACGATGTCGGAGACGCTCGCCCCGCGAGACAAGTCATTGATCGGGGCGGCGAGGCCCTGGAGCAGCGGGCCGAAGGCGGCAGCTCCACCGAGGCGCTCGGCGATCTTGTAGCCGATGTTTCCGGCTGCGAGATTGGGGAAGACGAGCACGTTCGCGTGGCCGGCGACAGCGGATTCGGGGCACTTCGACTTCGCCACGGATTCGACGATGGCTGCGTCGAACTGCAGTTCGCCGTCGACCTCGAGTTCGGGGCAGCGGCTGCGAATGTGCTCGATGGCCAGTCTGACTCGATCGATGTCGGAGTGTTGGGCCGAACCGGCCGTGGAGAACGAGAGCATCGCCACGGACGGATGCTCATCGGTGATGGCAGCGAAGGTTCTCGCCGTGGCGATGGCGATCGCCGAGAGCTGCTCGTCGTCGGGGACCGGGATGACCGCGCAGTCCCCGAAGCCCAGATACCGTCCGTCGCGCAGGCGCATGAGGAACGAGGAGCTGAGCAGAGACGAGTCCGGAGCGAGCCCGACTACCGACAGCCCTGCCCGAATGACATCGGCGGTGGGCCGGTCCGCGCCGGCGACCGCCGCATCGGCCAATCCTTCCTTGACGGCCGCGGCGGCGAGGAAGACGGGATCGGTCAGCCACTGCTCGGCAAGTTCGGGACGCTTCCTCTCTGCGCTGCTGCGGATTCTCTCCCCAGCCGGGCCGGCGGCGAGCCTAGCCGGCTCGTCGACGGACCAGCCGTCGGCATCGGTGATGCCCAGGTGCCTCGCGCGGTTCCGGACCTCGTTCCCGTCACCGATCAGGATGGGCTGGACGCCCACCTCGGCGAGGGCGCCGGCAGCGCGGAGGACACGCTCATCGTGAGACTCGGCGAGGATGATCCTCGGCCGAGACCCGAGATTGCGCAGCCCGAGCATCCGATCACGAAGCATCGGGTCGATCGTCACGGGCTCGAGATCGCGCGCTGCCGGCGTCTTCAACATGGTGCGTCCCTCAGACCGCAGCCGACAGGGCAGATACGCCGAGGTGCTTGTCGACGGCCCCCATGACGTGGTCGACCTTGTCGAGCAGATCGTCGAGGACGGTCTGGTCGGCGACCAGCGGCGGCGAGAGGACGAGCATTGTGGCCCCGCGGTTGTCCGGGCGAGTGATGAGCCCGACTTCCTTCATCGACGTCGGGATCACTTCGGTGAGCACCTGCTTCGAAGCTTCGGGAGTCAGCTCGGCCCCGGTGTCGCGGTCGGCCATCATCTCGATGGCGTAGAAGAACCCGGTGCCGCGGTATTCCCTGATGCACCGGTATGATTCGGCGATCCGGTCCAGACCGTTCTGAAAGTACGGCTCGAGGCTGCGGACGTTGCCCGGAATGTTCTCGGTCTCCAGTGCGGAGAGGTTCGCGCTGGCGACAGCAGTGGCGACCGGATGGCCGCCCCACGTGGCACCGTGGGTGAAGACCCCGGCACCGGGGGAGTCGAGCAGCGCCTCGGCCAGGGGCTTGCGGATGATGACCCCGCCGAGGGGGAGGTAGCCCGAGGTCGAGCCCTTGGCGAAGGTGATGAGGTCGGGGACGACATCGAACTTGATCGAGCCGAACCATTCGCCCAGACGCCCGAATCCGGTGATGACCTCGTCGGCGACGAGGAGGATCCCGTGTTCGTCGCAGATCTTCCGCAGCTCCTGCCAGTAGCCCTCGGGCGGGACGAGGGCTCCGCGTGAGTTCTGGACGGGCTCGGCGAACAGGGCGGCGAAGGTGCCTCCGCCTTCTCTGTCGATGAGTTCTCTGATGGCCTGGATCGAGGGCAGATCAGCTGCAGTGCCGCCTGCCGGAACCTTTTCGCCCAGGGTGTTGGGAACGTGGAAGACGCCGGGCATGAGTTCGCCGAAGGGCTCCTTGTACGCGGGGATGCCTGTGACGGCGAGAGCGCCGAGGGTGGTGCCGTGGTAGGCCATGTCTCGGGCGATGATCTTCGTGCGTTCGGGCTGTCCCTGCGACCGGTGGTACTGGCGCGCGAACTTGACGGCGGATTCGACTGCTTCGGACCCCGAGTTCACGAAGAAGACGGTGTCGAGGTCGCCGGGGGCATGGCCGGCGATGCGGGTCGCCGCATCCACTGCGGCAGGGTGGGCTGAACCCCAGTTGGTCCAATAGGACAGACGGCTCATCTGCTCGTAGGCGGCAGTGGGGATGTCCTGGCGGCCATGCCCGATGTTCACGCAGAACAGTCCGGCCAGACCGTCGAGGTATTTGTCGCCCCGCTCATCGGTGAGGTAGCTCCCGTGGCCTTCGACGATGATCGGGAGATCAGCGTCGTTCCACACCTTGCCGGTGGTGAAGTGGGGAAAAAGGTGCTGCTGGGCACGATTTGCATAATCCGAGATCGTCACGCGAACCCTCCATTCGAACTGTGTGGGTCGGTACGTCGAGGCGTCCCGACTCCGGCACTCCTTCGTTGGTGTGCTTGACATCACTCTCGCGATTATCTGGTTCCGAATGAAGTCCCAGTCCGTTGCGAGTTATTTGGTGCCAGTTAACAGGGGAGGGTCAGTGGTCGGTGAGGATTGCGTCGATCGCCTCAGCGAGAAGTCGCACACCGGGTTCGATGGATTCGATGTCGATGGCCGCGAAGCCGAGTCTGAAGTTGTTCCGGTGGGAGCCGGGGGAGAGGAAGAACGGATCGCCGCGTTCGATCACGACGCCTCGGCGCAGGCATTCGTCGGCGAGGAGTCTCGCATCGAGATGTGCAGGGGCTTCGATCCACACGCTGACCCCTCCGGCGGGGAAAGGCACGGTCCACGGCAGGTGCTTCTCGAGCGCAGCAGCGAGCGTCTCCCATTTCTTTCGCAGCTGGGTGCGGCGACGCGAAATCGTACGGTGGTATTGGCCGGAATCGATGAGCAGCGCCATGGCGCGTTGGGTGTGTCCGGGGACGTGGCGGATGGAGTAGCGTCTGTGCCTGCGCATGCGTCTGATGAGTTCGGGTTCCGCGACGATGTAACCGAGTCGCAGGCCGGGGGCGAGGAATTTGGAGAATGAGCCCAGATAGATTACGTGCTCGGAACCGGGCAAGGCTTTGAGTGCGGGAGTGGGTTTGCCGCGGTAGCGGAACTCAGAATCGTAGTCGTCTTCGATGATGAGCGAGTCCGAGTCGCGCATACGGGTCAGCAGCTGCGTGCGACGCGAGGAATCGAGAGTGACGTTCGTGGGACTGTGGTGGCTGGGGGTGACGTAGACGAGGTCGAGTCCGTTCGGTGGAGGGACCATGCCGCGATCGTCGACCTTCAAGGGAAACAGTTGGCCGCCGACGCGGGCGAAGGCATGTTTGGCGTCGACGTATCCGGGGTCTTCGACGCCGACGGTGGTGTCCGGCCCGACGAGCAGCTGTGCCAGGAGGTCAAGTCCCTGTTGGGATCCTGCTGTGATGAGGACATTGTCGGGATCGACATGGATGCCCCGGCTCGGCAAAACGCGCTGGCACAGCAGTTTGACCAGCAGCGGATCGTCTTCGTCGATGGCGTCCCGGACGGAGAACGGCAGATGCTCGGGTTCCATAGCGGTGCGCAGGGCCTTGGCCCAGGCGAGCCGGGGGAACTCGTCGGGGTCCACTTGTCCGGCGACGAACGGGTACGGGTAGGTCTGCCAGTTCTTGGTCTTCGTGATCTCCGGCAGGTGGATGTCGCGGACAGGCCTGATCTTCTGCTCCCAATCGATGGACCCGGCGGCAGGTTCGGATCCATCCTCCTCATGGCGGCGCTCGGCGAGCAGCCGGCTGTTGACGAAGTGACCGCTGCGCGGACGGGCTTCGATGAGTCCGGTGGCGACAAGTTCCTGGACGGCAGCGTTGACGGTATTGCGCGAAAGCCCGAGTTCATGTGCCAGGTCTCGTGACGAGGGGAGCGCCGCCTCCGGGCTGTAGGCACCAGAGAGGATCTGGTGTTCGAGCGCTCTGCGCAGCTGCCGGTAGAGCGGTTCCTTCGAATTCGGAGAGATCTCGATCGGTGATCGGGCGGGGGAGTCGTGTGCGGGTGCGATGTTGTGGTCGTGGGAGGTCATAGATGTCGCAGCTCAGACGGAGAGGTCTTTGTCGAAAGCGGTGTCGGGCGCAGGGTAGCGGGGGACGACGACCATCGGGACGGGGAGACTGCGCAACATCTTGTTCGCGGTCGTGCCGAGGAAGATGGACCGGCTTCTGGCCAGCCGACTGGAGCCGATGAGGACGATTTCGCCGTCATCCCAGGTGAGTTTGTCGATGGCCGCTTCGATGGATCGGCCATCGGCGACATCGACCATGACCTCTGTGGCGTCGTCGACGGACTGGGAGGCACGCAGGAGCAGATTCTTCGCATGAGTACGGGCCGCCTCGGCGCTCTCTTCGGTTCCGGTGCTGGAGTCGAGGCCGATGAGCGAGATCAGCCGCAACGGCACGTCGTGCCGGACCGAGGACTGGACGGCGACGTCGAGGGCCACCTCGGCGCCGGGACGAGTGCCCAGGGCGCAGGTGAGGCGGGTGAGGCGGCTGGGCGGCAGGTATCCGGAGGGGGCCAGAGCGACCGGCACCGGGGAGGCGTGGAGGAGCGCATTGGCCACGGAACCGACGGTGAAGCGCCGCAGCGGGCCGTGACTGGCCGCGCCGACGACGATGAGATCGCAGGGACGTGTGGTGGCGACGTCGATGAGGCCTGCTGCCATGGAATCGGCGAAATGGACCGAGGTCGTCGAGCGGATGGATTTCGGAACGAGGTCGTGCGTTTTGGAAAGGCACTGCTCGGCCTCGTCGAGGCAGAACTTCTGGTACTCCCGTTCGGGTTTCGACGCTGTCTGCTCCGGCGGGGATCCGCGGAGGACATGGACGAGGTCGAGTTCGACGGGGTGGGACGACAGTGTCGACTGAGCCAGGGTGAGGGCGAGCGAGACCGCGTCACGTCCGCGTCTGTCCATGGTGATGCCGACGACGTAGCGCATGAAGTCTCCTTCGACTCGAATCGTTCTGCGGCGGGTGAGGCCGACGTGTTGACTATAGGACAGTCGGACGAACGCGGACAACGCGGGCTGAGGGGATGACGCCCGGCGTCGCATTCTTCTCAGCCGAGCCGTGGATTACCGATGAGTAATCAGCTGGCCGATTTTCGTTAGGATGGCGACTATGACGAATGCTGGACAGGTGGCGACGGCTGAGACCACGCGGATCGAAGACACTGCTCTGATCTTCGAAGGTGGTGGCATGCGAGCCTCGCTGACCAGCGCCATGGTTGTCACCTTACTAGGGGCCGGTCTGTCATTCGAGTGGGTCGCCGGAATCAGTGCAGGCGCTTCGAACACGGTGAATTATCTGTCCGGAGATGCGTGGCGCGCTCGCCGGTCGTTCGTCGAATTCGCAGCCGACGAGCAGTTCGGGGGACTGCGCTATTTTGCGCGCGGTCAAGGCATGTTCAATGCGGAATACATCTACCAGAAAGCCGGCGGGCCGAATGAGGCGCTTCCGTTCGACTGGGATTCATTCCAGTCGAGTACAGGCGATATGCGGATCATCGGCTTCAACGCGGAGTCCGGTGACGATGTGGTGTGGTCGAAGAAGGACACACCACACATTGATGACCTCATGGTTCGAGTCCGTGCTTCCTCGACGATGCCGGGCCTCATGCCTCCGGTGCATTTGAATGGTCACGTCTACGTCGACGGTGCGATGGGGGAGGACGGCGGGATCGCGTTGAGCCAGGCCCAGCGCGAGGGGTTCGAGAAGTTCGTCATCGTGCTCACCCAGGAACGAACGTACAGGAAGGCACCGCAGCGATTCCCCGCGGTCTATCGCGGCATCTTCCGCAAGTATCCGGCACTGGCCGATGCCTTGTTGACTCGGTGGAAGCGGTACAACGAGACTCGTGAACAGATCTTTGCTCTCGAGGAAGAAGGGAAAGCGCATGTGTTTGCTCCCGAACGCATGCCGGTCGACAACAGCACCCGCGACCTGTCACGTCTAGCTGCCGCTCACCGGATGGGATTGTCGCAGGCACAGCGGGAGCTGCCGGTGATACGGGAGTTTCTTGGTGTTGGGCTCAGTTAGAAAGCGACCCGGAGGCGGGGCAAGACATCCAATATAATGGGCCAATCGGGGCACAGCTGCTTCCGGACGAGTTTTTGCTGGCGTTGATTTAGTGAGCGGGCCTGGCCCGGTGTCGGCGGATGCGAATTTGACTGAGACTCGACTTGGGTGACAGCTCATGGGAATTGTTGTCTGACATGTTGACAGAACACGAATGGGCCTGTGCTCTGACCTCTATCATTGGGAGACAACAGTGGTGGAGACCGAAAGTGAGCAATGATGGCAATATCGGATTGGTTCAAGACGCCAGAATCTGATGAAACCGACCTGTTCAGGCGGTCTCGCCCAACCAAGGCGCAACGAGAAGCGATTCATAGCTACCTGGAGATCCCAGTCTTTCCTTGGGACACCTCAATCTCTGCCCTGATCGATCAGCACAACCAGTTTGTAATGGCGTTCCCCGACGCCGGCTCAAAAGAGCGTAAAGCCGAAGGCTTTATGTTTGACATCCAAACTACTCTTAATTTAATTGCATACGTGGATGACCTCGATCCACTCAGCGGTGCACTTTTAGCTAGGCCGTTGGCATTTGTCGAGCCCACCGTAGATAATTCCCAGTTTTCAGATGTGGAATCAGATCTCCTTCAGAAGTACGAAGCCAATTCAATAGTGAGCTGGCCGACCTTGTTGCTGGAGGGACACATTAAAGCGCCAAGCGGTCCCGGCCAGTTGCCGCAGTTTCGTCCGTCTGGATCCACCACGCATTATCAGGTGGTCAGCGATTGTTCGATTACCTTTGGTACGCGAGTAGTTGCGCTAGTAGTGGCGCTGGTAACCGAAGGGCGCCGGGGGCCCGAAATTATGCTGGATATACTGAACACTAATGATTGCACTGCCTATAATTCAGCGACTTACCGGAAGCTCCCTAGTGCATCTTTGGCGGAGTCCATCCATTTCTTTAACCAATTAGATAGGGCATTTTGCAATTTGCGAATCCCTGGGGTGAGCTATGAATCCTGGGTGGAACTTGAGCAGGACTATGATTATTTAATTAGGAGAAGTAGCCTGATCGGCGATTCTCACTTACGCGAGTGGCAAGACAGAGACGCCAGGTTTGAAGAGATTTTGAATGCTGCGATACCAGGCACGAGAATGCCTGGTAGTCGTCAGATATTTGAACCAATGCAAATAGATGGCGGTGCGGATGTTGGTAGTTCGCTGAGGCTTCCGTCGCCACGATTGATTAAGACTCCTCGCGATGCCGAAATTTATGCAGCAGAAGTTATGGAAGCAACTGGGTTCACGAACGTCGTCCCCACTGGCTTGGGAGCTGACGGCGGGATCGACGTTGAGTCAACGGAAGCAATTGCGCAGGTCAAGCTTGAGGGGAGACGATCATCTCGCGAGCAGCTTCAACGGCTTTATGGCATAGCAGCGCATCGTGATGTGCTAGCATTATTTTTCTCGCTGGGAGGGTACTCGGCTCAAGCGATCCAGTGGGCCGAAGAGACAGGCATGCACCTCTTCGAGTTCGAGTTTGACGGGACCGTGATTCCTAGATCTTCGCTGGCCAAACAGCTCTTCAGGATGAGTTGATTAGTGCGTGCGTCTCTTAATTCAGAGGTGGGGATGAGCCGTTCGATTTAATTGCTTGTAGCGTTATATGCCTGGTGGTCTGAATTTGGTTCAAGTAGCTTCGTCGGAATGCAAGCGCCCGGCGTAGGGTTACTTGAACCCCAACTTCACTGAAATCTCCCGCGCGGCCGCCTTCATCACCGGCACCAACGCCTGCATCCGATCCTTCGGCATGAAGGGACGCGTCGCCGACAGTGAAATTCCGGCGACGATGTCTCCGCTGCCGTCCCGAACCGGAGCAGCCACACACCGGATCCCCGGCTCATTCTCCTCGAGATCGAGTGAGGCTCCGTCGCGGGTGTAGCCCTGCATCCGCTTGACGAATGCATCCACCGCAGCGGAGTCCGCACCAGGGTTCTCTGCAACGAACAAACGCTCCCACCGGTCATCCTGTCCCAGCAACAGCGCCTTGCCGACACCGGTGCGTGTCATCGGCATCCTATGGCCGATGCGTGAGCGCATCTCGGCCCCACGGGTACCTGGGATCTTATGGAGATAGAGCACCGACTCACCATCCTCGACCGAGAGATGGATCGTGTCCTGAGTCCGTTCAGCCAACGCCTCTAGGCTCTCCCTGGCTACGACCGGCAGCGGATCCTGATTGAGCGCGGTGAAACCATACTCGATCAGCGTCGGCCCGAGCCGAAACTCTCCCGGCGACCCATGCCGCAGATACCCCATCTGCACCAACAGCTGGATCATCCTGTGTGCACTTGACCGACCGATACCCGTCGAATCAACGATCGACTTCAGCGTCGTCGAGCCATGAGCCACGGCGCTGACGATCTGCAGCCCTCTGGCCAGGGTCTGAGTGCCCTGCGGAATGGCTTCGCCGATAACAGTTCCAGAATCTTCGATCATCACCCCAGTATGTCACCTATCCCACATATAGGGACACCGGTGGCGCATGGTGGAACACGTGCCCATAGTGGCTCTTATGGCAAATCTGGCACCACCCGAGGCCCCACAGATGATCGGCCTCGACTGGGGAACGAGCTCGCTGAGAGCTTTCCTCATCGGCAGCGACGGACAGGTCCTCGCAGAACGCAATGGTTCCGACGGCATCATGGCCGTCAGCTCCGACACCACAGACCTCCGAGGCGACTTCTCCCGAATCGCTGAAACCGCGGCCGGTGATTGGCTCACCAGCTACGGCCCCCTGCCGATGCTCGCCTGCGGAATGATCGGCTCAACACAGGGTGTCGCCGAGGCGGGCTACCTCGAATTGCCCACCGACCTCAGCGACATGGGCGGGGAACTGACGACGGTCAACCTGACGACGGGTGACCTCCACATCGTTCCCGGCCTGCAGAAAACCCCGACCGAGGCGACCGCTCCCGACGTCATCCGCGGGGAAGAGACCCAACTGCTCGGCCTCCTCGGCGAAGATGAGGACGAACCCAGCACGGTGATCCTCCCTGGTACCCATACCAAATGGGTGAGCTGCCACCGACAACGAGTCACCGACTTCACCACCTCGATGAGCGGAGAGCTCTTCGGCCTGCTCAGCACGTCATCAATCCTCAGCCGCCTCGCTGAACCCACCGCGGGCTTCCACTCCAAGGCCTTCGATTGGGGACTGAACGTAGGCGACAACCCCGCCGCATTGACGTCCTCAATCTTCTCGGCCCGAACCTGGGCCCTGAACGGACGCCTGCGCGCCGAAGAGATCAACGACTACCTCTCGGGAATGCTCATCGGCGCCGAGGTGGCTCACCAGCTCACCGTGGTCGCTGAGTCGAGCGCCCCCGTCATCGTCTGCGGGACCACAGATCTGACGAAGCGCTACACCCGCGCACTGCACCGAGCGGGCCGAGAGACGATCAACGCGAATCCGCGCGCTGCTGCCACAGGTCTTTTTCGCATCGCCGAACAATCCGGCCTCGTAACGACCAAGGAGCACACTCATGCCTGAAACTGTCCCCACCGGCCTCATCGCCATCCTCCGCGGTGTCCGCCCCGACGAAGTCCTCGACATCGCCGAGGGCATCGTCGCCGCCGGGTTCTCCGCCATCGAGGTTCCGCTCAACTCACCCGACCCGCTCGACTCGATCGCCGCGCTGGTCGAACGGTTCGGCAATGACCTGGAGATCGGTGCCGGCACCGTGCTCACCGCCAACCAGGTCCGCGACTGCAAGCGAGCGGGTGCCCGCATCATCGTCGCCCCCGACACAGATTCCGAAGTCATCCAGACCGCGCTCGGGATGGGACTCACCCCCTACCCGGGAGCCGCGACACCGACCGAGGCGTTCGCCGCCATCAAAGCAGGTGCCACCAAGGTCAAACTCTTCCCCTCCTCGGCGGTGGGGATCAGCGGGATGAAGGCCTGGAGCGAGGTGTTGCCTACCGGCACCGAACTCTTTCCCGTCGGGGGAGTAGGAGTCGACAACGCCGCCGAATGGCGGGGCGCCGGAGCCGCGGGCCTGGGCCTGGGGTCCTCGCTCTATCGCCGAGGCGACCGCCCCGATGACGTACGCGTGCGGGCCGAGGCGATCGCCTCGGCGTGGGTGCACACCAACTGAACACCGCTCCATCAACGACGATCACCGAACGAAAGGCCAGAACAATGAAGATCACGTCGATGACGACGTTTACCGTGCCGCCGAGGTGGCTCTGCCTCAAGATCGAAACCGACGAGGGGATCGTCGGTTGGGGTGAGCCGATCATCGAGGGCAAGGCAGCCACCGTGGCCGCCGCCGTCGATGAGCTCTCCGACCTGCTCATCGGCAAGGACCCCGCGAACATCGAAGACCTGTGGACGATCATGTACCGCGGTGGCTTCTACCGCGGTGGCCCCATCCTCATGAGCGCGATCTCTGGCATCGATCAGGCCCTGTGGGATATCAAGGGTAAGGCGCTTGGCCAACCTGTGCATCAGCTCCTCGGCGGGAAGGTCCGGGATCGGATCCGCACCTACTCGTGGATCGGCGGTGACCGTCCAGGCGACACCGCCGCAGCTGCGCTGGAGACGAAGAACCGCGGATTCACCGCCGTGAAGATGAACGCGACCGAGGAGCTGCAGTTCATCGACTCGTACACCAAGGTCGACCAGGTCATCGAGAACGTCCAGGCGATCCGGGAAGCCACCGGTGAGGACTTCGGCATCGGTGTCGACTTCCACGGCCGCGTGCACAAGCCGATGGCTAAGGTCCTTATCAAGGAACTCGAACCCTACCGGCTGCTCTTCATCGAAGAAC
Source organism: Brevibacterium sp. JSBI002 (assembly GCF_026013965.1). Classification (NCBI taxonomy): domain Bacteria; kingdom Bacillati; phylum Actinomycetota; class Actinomycetes; order Micrococcales; family Brevibacteriaceae; genus Brevibacterium; species Brevibacterium sp. JSBI002. The sequence goes on along the minus strand of NZ_CP110341.1, from coordinate 2,319,072 downwards.
CGGTGCTCTCCGAACACTTCGGTTCACTCCGCGACGTCATGGCGAACACACCGACGCCGATCGCGCTGGGCGAGAGGCTCTTCTCTCGGTGGGACTTCCGTGAGGTGATCGCCTCCGGTGCCGTCGACATCATCCAGCCGGATGTCTCCCACGCCGGCGGCATCACAGAGACGCGGAAGGTTGCGATGATGGCCGAAGCCTACGATGTGGCACTCGCACTGCACTGCCCGCTGGGGCCGATCGCACTCGCCTCCTGCCTGCAGGTCGATGCCGGCAGCTACAACGCCTTCATTCAAGAACAGAGCCTGGGCATCCACTACAACACGAGCAACGATCTGCTCGACTACGTCACCGATGCCTCGGTCTTCGACTACGACGACGGAATGATCACGATCCCCGATGGTCCAGGCTTGGGCATCGAGGTGAACGAAGAGTACGTCATCGACCGCTCCGCTGAAGGACACCGGTGGCGCAACCCGATCTGGCGGCACGCTGACGGCTCTTTCGCGGAATGGTGAGGGGATGGGATCGGTAGAAGAGAAGGGTGTTCGACGATGAGCTCGAAGACTGAAGCTACGGTGTCGCGACGTGTAGCCTCATTGGGGAGAGCCCGGTGGTGGATCCTCGGATGGTTGCTCGCAGCGATGATGATCAACTACATGGATCGATCGTCACTGTCGATCGCAGCTCCACAGATGATCGACGAACTCGGTCTGACCGCCGCGGACATCGGGCTGTTGGGTACTGCGTTCTCACTGACATACGCGTTCTTTCAGCTACCAGGTGGATGGCTGACCGATCGTCTCGGTGCGAAGCCGGTATACGTCATGGCGTTGGGGCTCTGGTCGATCGCCACTGCGCTGATGGCTTTTGGCCACCACATGTGGCATTTTATGGTGTCACGAGTCCTGCTCGGAGTCTTCGAAGCCCCGGTATCGCCTACTTCAGCGAAGATAGTCGCCGAGTGGTTCCCACCCCGAGAGCGCGGAGCTGCAGTCGGCGTCTACGACTCGGGAAGCAAATGGGGACCCGCCGTCGCTCCGCCGATCCTCACCTTCCTCATTATGGGCTTCGGTTGGCGAGCAATGTTCGTCATCCTCGGTGTGCTCGGTGTCATCGTGGCAGTGGGCTTCTGGGTCTTCTACCGTTCCCCGGAGCATGACCGCAGGGTCTCGGCGGCTGAACTCGAGCACATCCGAGCTCGAGAAGAAGACGACAATGCCCCGACCGGTCACATCCCCTGGTTGAAGCTCTTCACCAAGCCCCAAACTTGGGCAATGGTGCTGGGATTCGTCGCCGTCGTGTGGACACTGAACATCTTCGTGACCTTTCTGCCCCTGATGCTCAATGACATCTACTCTGTGGCCGATGCCGCACTGGGGTGGTACACGGCGATTCCATTCGCGGTCGGAGGCATCGGCGGTATCCTCGGCGGCTGGTTCACCACGAAGTATTCGCGGATGCGAGACCAATTAGCTCCTCTGGTCTGCAAACGACAGATCGCTGCAATCTATGGCGGCGCACTCGCCGTATGCTCAGTCCTTGTCGGAGTGACCACCGGTCACTTTGTTCTCCAACTGTCGGCGATGAGCCTTGCACTGTTCTTCTGCGGAGCACTGAGCGCCGTGGGATGGTCGACCCCTGCTGATGTCGTCACTGGTAGTCGCGTCGCCTCGCTGGGATCTATCCAGAACTTCGGCGGCTACTTCGCTGGTTCACTCTCGCCTTGGCTCACCGGAGTCTTGGTGACGACCACCGACTCATACCTCGTTCCCTTCCTCCTGGGCGCCGTCGTCGCGGTAATTGCGGGAATCGCCTACCTGCTCCTGTTGCGGGCTCCGATACGCGTAACCAGCAACTCAACAGAAACCGGAAACCCGACGCCATGACGAAACTCGACACCGCAGTCGCCACTCGCCCCACACGGATCCGCTACATCATCGCGGTTCTGCTCTTCATCACCGTCGTCATCAACTACATGGACCGGGCCAACCTGTCCATCGCGATGCCGGCTCTGTCCCAGGAGTTCGACCTCACCACAGGACAACAGGGGCTGCTGCTCTCTGCGTTCGGCTGGACCTATGCGGCAATGCAGCTGCCCGGCGGATGGCTCGTCGACCGCGTGCGACCACGCGTGCTCTACGCCTCATGCCTGGTGCTGTGGTCCCTGGCCACACTCTTCATGGGAATGTCCGGCGGGTTCGTCGCACTCATTATCCTCAGGCTCATGGTCGGTGGCTTCGAAGCACCGGCTTACCCCATCAATAACAAGGTTGCGACCGCGTGGTTCCCGGAGCGTGAACGCGGACGTGTCATCGCCTTCTACACCTCGGGCCAGTTCATCGGTCTCGCACTGCTCACTCCTGTGCTGTCGTGGCTGCAGACGGTGCTCACCTGGCACTGGGTGTTCATCCTCACCGGTCTCGTCGGCATCATCTGGGCCGGAATCTGGTGGTTCGTCTACCGTGAGCCGCGCGACAAGTCGGGCGTCAACCAAGCTGAGATCGACCTCATTGCTTCAGGCGGCGGATTGGTCGATGTCGAATCGGGTGTCAAGAAGGAGGCCAAGCCGAAGCTGAATTGGTCCGACGTTAAGGTCGTGCTCACCCGCCGGAAGCTCTGGGGAATCTACCTCGGCCAGTTCTGCCTGACCTCGACGCTATGGTTCTTCCTCACATGGTTCCCGACCTACCTCGTCGACTACCGGGGAATGGACTACATCGAATCAGGCTTCATGGCATCGCTGCCTTTCATCGCCGCGCTCGTCGGAGTGCTGCTTTCAGGCACGGTGTCTGACCTCATGGTAAAGAAGGGCCTGTCGCTGGGAATGGCGCGGAAGCTCCCGATCATCATCGGTCTGGCCATGACGGTGTTCATGCTCGGTGCGAATTACACGGATTCCTCGGCTTGGGTCATCGTGTTCATGTCGATTGCATTCTTCGGCAACGGCTTCGCCTCCATCACGTGGTCACTGGTGTCTGCGCTTGCACCTGAGCGACTGTTGGGTCTGACCGGAGGCATGTTCAACTTCATCGGTAACCTCTCGTCGATCGCAACCCCGATCGTCATCGGTTTCCTCGTCACCGACATCGACTTCGCCCCGGCGTTCGTCTACATGGCCGCTGTCACCATCGTCGGTGTGCTGTCGTACGTGTTCCTCGTTGGGAAGGTTGAGCGCGTGGAGGAGTGACGCAAGACGCAACATTGATCAACGGGGTGGTTCAGCAGGCTTTGTCAGGCTGATCCGCCCCGTTTTTCGTTTCCGGAATCAAACAACTGACGCCGTTGAACCATTCGAATATCGTGTCGGGTATCTTGGGAAAATGGAGACTTTCAAACGGACACCGATGCAGTTGTTCAATCTTCCCCAGCACTTCATCATCCCCTTGTTCCAACGGCCGTACGTTTGGCAGGAAGCAGAACAGTGGGAACCGCTATGGAACGACATCCGACGCGTTGCGGAGATCCGAATCGCGGAGCCGCACCGCGAGGCCACTCACTTCTTTGGCGCAGTAGTTCTCCAAGCCCAGGAAGTTCAGAGCCGGAGGCTGATTGCCTGGAACGTCATTGACGGCCAGCAAAGGCTGACGACGCTGCAGATTATGGCCGATGCAGTCTGCGCGTTGCTCGAGAACGCCGATGAAGTGAGATTGGCGGGACAGCTGGATGACTTGACGCATAACTCAGAACGCTATGTTGAAGAGGGCACAAGCCGACTCAAGCTGCAGCACCTGAATAAGGACGGACTGCCGTTCAGCGAAGTAATGACCGCCGAGCCACCGGTTGACTACACAGCCCTACGGAACCAAGATTCACAAATCGTTGCCGCCCATCGCTACTTCACCACAGTCATAGAGCGTTGGCTCGGCGATCCAGAAACTCGTGGCTTTCAAGACCGGGCCGAAGAACTGACCAGCGTCTTATTGGATGGGCTGCAGTTCGTGTCCATCGAACTTGATGCGTCAGAAAACTCCCAAGAGATCTTCGAAACGCTGAATGCTCGCGGTACTCCGCTGACCGCAGCCGATCTGATCAGGAACTTCGTATTTCAGCGGCTCGACCACGAGGGCGCAGACACAAAGCGCGCCTACCATGAGGATTGGCCTTTTGAATCGAAGTTCTGGATGAAGCAGGTGAGCGTCGGCAGGAATTTCGTGAGCCGCAGTTCACTCTTCCTCAATCAGTGGCTAGTCGCAGCCACAGGCGAGGATATTGGTCCGCAATCGACGTTTTCTCGATTCAAATCCTGGGTCGAGCAGGAGTCAGGCAGAGCGATGCAGGACCTCTTGGTGGATATCAAAGCACAAGCAACACAATATGAGGACTGGACGTTGCGGGCCAAGAACGAAGGCGGAAGTCTCGAGCCAGCATCGATGGCCTTCTACAGAATGGATGCCAGCGGAGTCGAAGCCTTGAAACCCCTAGTCATCTGGTTGCACGCTCCAGGTCGTGCCTTGTCCGACGAAGACCTGAGACGAATCATTCAGGCTGCAGAAAGCTGGATGTACCGCCGACAGATTCTTCGACTGTCGAACAGCGATCTTGGACGTATCGTCGCTGATATTATCGCCGCCAATGAGGACGCTCCGGACGGAGATCTTCATGATCGAATCATCGGCCACCTGACTCGACTCAACGTTACAAGCACTTACTGGCCTGGCAATGACGAAGTGCGAAACGTGTTGAGCACAGAATCCGCCTACACACGATTCCCTCGTCGCAGGCTCAGGATGTTCCTTGAAGCCGCTGAAGATCGTCTCCGGCAAGAGACAAAGCAACCCCAGATCGAGAGGAAGAACTACCCGATCGAACACATCCTTCCCCGATCTTGGCAGGAAAACTGGCCAGTGAATTCGCCTGAAGACGAGGAAGAACGGCAGGCTAGAGTCCATCGTCTGGGCAATCTGACTCTGCTCACACAGTCACTCAACTCGAAAGTGTCCAACGGGCCGTGGTTGGCTAAACGAGCAGCACTGTTAGACCACAACACCATCAGCATGACTGGAAGAGTGGTCAGCAGGACTGAAGGTCACGGCTGGGACGAAGAGCTGATCGACCAGAGGACAGAAGAACTGATCGATGTCCTACTCACAGTGTGGCCAGTTCCAGAAGGCCATACGGGGCAAGTAGTTGACCCGCAAACAAAGGCGGGAGATTGGATTGAACTGAAGCACCTCATTGAAGCAGGCAATCTGAAACCAGGCGAGGTACTTACGGCTACTCACCGCGATTTTCAGGGCAAGAGTGCTACCTTGACGGCAGACGGAGCGATCGAGCTTGATGGAAAGAAATATGGAACTCCGTCGGCTGCCGGATATGCACTGCGGAAGAAGGCCACTAACGGGTGGTATTTTTGGGCGGTGAGTGACGGGCGCAGACTGAGGGATGTGCGCGCGGAGTTCCAGAATTCTCCTCGGAACGGGGCGGAAGCCTGAGCCGAGTCACTGCAAGTCGTTCTCCTGCTCGACATGTTTGAGTAGGCATTGCGCCCCGCCCAGCCGAAGGTGCAGAATTTCAACGTAGCATCAATAGCCATATGGCAGAGCAAACGGAGAAGATGGCTGTTAGACAGACCAGCGGTCCGGCTGAGCTAATGTGATACCTGCGATCGTTCTTGTGCCCAAGCCACCAAGCTGGTTTGAATAAGTGCGACTGAGTTTTTAACTATTTGACGAATGCGTTCGCGGGTGACGTCGAACTCCTGACCGATTGCTTCGAGCGTTTGTGGCTCACCGTCCAGCCATCCAAAGCGGCGTCTGACAATCTCAGCGTCGCGCTCCGACAGCAGTTTGAGTAAACCATTGACCATCTTGACGTGTTCCTCCTCCAAGATGAATTGCTCGGGATCAATGGTGAAGAAATCCGATACGGCAATGCGATCGTCGAATGACGTCCGGCTCTCGGCATAGTGTCCGTCCCACTGCAGGTCAAGGTATGCATCCAGTGAAGCTGGTTGCATCCGGAGAGCTGCCTCCGCCTTCGAATGATCATGGTCGCAGGCGGCCCGTGATTCTTCGTCTTTCGTGCATTCCCAGAATTCTGGGAACTGTTCGACGAGGTGGATCGGGATGCGAATCGTATTGGAAAAATCTCCGATCCCGCGGTCAATGCCCTGACGAATCCACCATGTTGCGTAAGTGGAGAACTTATTGCCTTTGGTGTAGTCAAACTTCTTCACCGCTCGAACAAGGCCGAGATTTCCTTCTTGAATGCGGTCGAGAAATTCCAGTCTGGAGCGGGAGTACTTCTTGGCGATCGACACGACCAAGCGGAGGTTGGAAGTCACCATCTGGTTGAACGCGGCGCGGCCATCGGACTGTATCCACTCAAGGTCACGACGTTCTCGTCGTGTTGAGTACCGACCCATGCCGAGGATATGGTCCGCATACATGCCGGCCTCAATGCGCTTCGCGACTTCAACCTCTTCTTCTGCGCTGAGCAGCGGAAACTGTCCGATCTGCTTCAGATACAGGCCCTCAAGATCGTCGGGATCAGGTACCTTTCGAAGCACCTCGGGCAACTCGCCCTCGTCATCCACCTCCTTGAGGAGGACAAACGGTTGAGGGACGACGTTGGGCGCTTCAGGCGCTTTGGCTGAGTTCGGTTCGTCGATACCAGGCTCCGAACCATCGACGTTCACTTCAGTCTTCGACGTCGAGGCCTCGTCCGCCGGATCATCCGTTCCGGACAGCGATGGGGCGGGGGCTTCCTGCCGTTTGGGCGCGGGAGCCCGTAGGAACTTTCTCAACTCGCGGATCTGAGTTTCGTTGAAGTCCGCGACTCGTCGTGCAGCAGGAACGACCGCTCCGAACTGCTGGTCACGATTACGCGTCTCGTCCTCGATGGTGTTGATGGCATAGAGGACGACAAATCGTCCATGACGTCCGTCAGCCTTGCGACGAATGACTCGTCCGAGACGCTGAATCGTCTGGCGGGGCTGCTTGCTGCCCGAGAGCACGACAGCCAGGTCCGAGTCGGGGACGTCGATACCTTCGTCTAGGATCCGCGGAGCACACAGCACCTTCGCCAAACCGTTGGCGAACAGTTGCATCGCACCATGACGCTCGTGCGGCTTCGAACTCGACGACACAGGCTTAGTCTCGATACCTGAGCGTTGAAGCAGGTGAGCGGCCTGCGTTGACGAATCGACGGTCTGCGAGAAGACGAGGGTTCCTCGCGAATCGGCAATGACTGGTGCGATGCCTTCGAGCACTTTCATCTTGTTCTTCGCATTGGTGAGTACCTGCTGCCTCTTCACGACCGCTTCCAGATACTTGCGCGCCATGAACACGACAGGGGAGGGATCATTCTTGCGTTTGGCAAGAGACTGGACAGCCGCCATGAACTGGTCGAACGATGCTCCATGCAGGTCCAGCTTGGTCTTCAACGTCATCCCGAGCTTGCTGATCGCTGAACTTGCAACCTGGTATTTGCCGCGCTCCGCGTCAGTCAACGTGACCCCGACGAAAGCAACGTCGAACTCAGCAATCACACCATCGCGCAGAGCACGGTCGTACCACATCTGGAACACGACGCCGCCGAAATAGGGATCGAGAACGGCTGCGTCTGCCCTGTCCGGTCTCTGATAGGTCGCAGTCAAACCCAGTCGGTAACGGAAATCCGACTGCAGAGCCTGCGCAAAGGACTTCGCCGCATACCGGTGGCACTCGTCAGCTATGAGCAGGCCTTCTGAATGTTCTTTCAACAGATCGCCTCGAGTCGCCGAGTTGATGATGGCCACCAGAATGTCACACCCGGTGAGCGAATCCGTCCGACCATTGCCGAGCGTGCCAACATCAGCCTGGGGGAGAGTCTCCATCAGACGGCGCTGCCATTGTGTCTGCAGTTCGGCGGTCGGCACGAGGACCAGAACCTTGATCCCTTGGCGAAACGCCTCGAACGCGGCCGTGATTCCGATCACCGTCTTACCGGCTCCCGTGACGGCTTCGACGACGCCTCGACAGCCAGATTGATGCCAGGCGTCCAGAGCTTCTGCTTGCCACGTCCACAGGTGAGGATTGACTTCGCGGCTGGGACGAGAAGCCACGATGTTGATGAAGTGATCGTTGGTCTGCGGCCTCTGCCTGACAACATCAACCGAATCAGCAACTGCGCAGACATCAGCGCCAGTGGGCAGAGTGGCGCTCGGATCATCGATGCTGTGGGCACGGCTGATCAACGTTCGAACTGGTGTCTGTGTAACGGAACGAACATTCATCGTTGTCTCCTTCTCTCAGTGTTAGAAACCACAGTAGATGTCGCCACTGACATGAGTCGTTTTAACCAAATCAAACCGTACTATGCCGGAAGTCGGAGGAACTCTCACAAGCATTTGTAGAAACCGTCATTTCGGAATAATCTCTGCTTAGTTGCTCTGGGAAGGACCAGCATGCGCATTGTTTTCGGATGGAACCTCGACCGCGCTCCGTGGACGACAGATGACACCGGCACCACCGTGGTCACTGGTCCACTTGGCATGCTCGGAATTCTGCAGACCCGACTGGGGACGACCCGCCCCACAGTCGACAGATCCATCAGAATCGCCCAATACCGGGCGTTGCTGGAGCGCGCCGGTCACCCCTGGTTTCGGCAGTCGTTCCTCAACGACCCCTGGCACACAGCTGAGCACCTGCTCGCGCTGCGCGACGACGCCATCGAAGCCGGATGGGATCCGAACCTCGATGATGTGGACTATTCCGCTCATCCACGACTTGACGCCCTGTCCAAGGTAGAAGAGCTGGTCGTGCTCGAGCCCTCGCATGACACTGACGCGACACTGGTACCGGGCCGCGCCGACGATCTTCGCGAAACTCTCGAAACACTCCGGCGTCACGGCGCCGAGTGGCCACTGGGTATCTCGTCGCTCGAGCTCCGCGATCAGCGAGAAGCGCTTCCCCGAGTGTGGCAAGACATCATCAATGCGGCAGAGTCCGCCGGAATCGCTGTGACCGAATCGGTGACGAACTCGTCAATCCCAGATCTCGCCATTGTTCGTGGAACCGACGAATGGTCGACCGCCGAGGCGGCCGCACGCTATCTCGCTCACTTGCCCAACCGTGATCGCCTCTGCATCATCGCTGGAGATTCGACCTCGGTCCTTGACCACCAGCTGGCACGACGAGAGACACCGACTCTCGGCATTCCCAGCGCGACCTCGACTTCACCGTCTGCTCAGGTTCTCCCAGTATTCCTCAGGGCAGTGTTGTTCCCGACCGACATACGTCGGGTCGCGGATTTCCTCCGTCTTTCATTTGGCTCCAATGGCGGAGACTCACCCGAGAAGAAGCTGATCCCTCATGCAGTCTCCTCCGCTCTGCTCAATGCGCTGGCACAAGAACCAGGCATCTCAGACGACCATGCCTCCGCCTGGATGACAGCACTGCGAACGGTCGAAGATCGGGCACTGAAGAATCCCGAGACGTCGACCACCGCCTGGAACACGGCGAAGACCCTCGACGAGTTCCTGCGGGTGTCACCACCTCTCATCCGTGATGACGAGCTCGCTATCAGTTCGCTCACTCCCGCGCTCGATTGGTTGAGCACGCGGTTGCGACGACTGCGCGCACATCACCCGGCCAAGAGCGAAGGCACACCAACAGCCGACACCCAAACGGCGACCGACACCTTTATTGTCGAGGCAGCCGGACACCTCGACTCACTCCGCGCTGCCCTCGGCAAGGTCGGAACAGATTCACTGCGCACCCGAGAACTCCTCGACATCGTCGAATCCTGCGCTCCCACCTCGGCGCAAGCGTCTGTGCCCGCACAGGCCGCCGACTGGACTGTTGTCGCCGGACCCTCCGAGGTGCCCACCGGCACTGACACGATCATCTGGTGGTCCTCCCGCCGAAGCGACGCAGCCGCAGACGAGACCTGGGACCCCGCCGAGGTCGATGCCCTCGCGCACGCGGGAGTCGACATCGCGACTGCGGCCAGTCGTGAACGACTCCGCCAGACAGCTGAGCTCGAAGGACTCCGTACCGCGTCAAATCTGGTGTGTTTCTGCCCCGAGACCAGTCGAGGCGAACCGGTCGCCCTTCACCCGACGTTGTCCAGATTGAGCGAGCTCATCGCAGCCGCCCGTCCCGACCGGTTCTCCTCAATCTCGGTGGATTCGGTTCTTACCGATGCGACAGTGACCCGGCCCGTCGCAGAGCTCTTCGACGGAGACACGTGGCTTCTGCGCGATGTGGCGGTTCCGACTTCGACTGTCGCACTCGAGCAGAGCACGCGACCGCCATCGGTCTCGCGGTCCCTCGAAGGAGATTTCACCCATCTCCTGCCAGAAACGCTGTCATACTCGCAGATCGACATGCTGCTCAGCGACCCACAAGAATGGGTTCTGTCGCGAGCCATGGGGCTCAAGCGCGGCTACACCTTCGACGTCCCCACCGACAACCGCATGATCGGGACACTCGTCCACGCTGTCGTCGAATATCTGGTGCGATCTGCAGATGTCATTAACGGGGCAGAAATTTCAGCGGCGAAGATCGCTTCCACGTTCAATCACCTTGTCCCACGGTTCGCCTCAGAGTTGCTCCTGTCAGGGCAGCTCGCCCGAATGAATGCGATCCGCTCGACCGCGGTTTCATCGATCACCCAGCTTTTCACTGCGGCCCACGACCGTGGGTTCACTATCACCGGCGCCGAGGCGGACTTCACCTTCGACTGGACCTTGACCGTAGATGGTGCGCCTCGTTCAATTCAGCTTCGCGGACAGAGGGACCTCGAGGGGGCGTTCGTCGACGGTCGGCCGGTGATCATCGATCTCAAATGGGCGAACTCGGCTAAGCGATACCAGAAACTGATCCACGACGGTGAAGCCGTTCAGCTGAGCGTGTACTCACGAACCACGGAATCCAGCTCCCAAACTCGCCCGCTGACAGCCTATTTCATGCTCAAGCAGGGCCGGTTCGTCTCTGCCGATCCCGCACTCGATCCGCTCTCGTCCGGGGGCGCAGATCCGCTCGATGACGACGGTGACGGACTCGGAGGAGACCCCGCAGGGTTGTGGACGATCATCGAAGAATCGATCGAGCACGCACTCTCGAACATCGCTGCCGGACGATTCGACTCTCCGGTCGCTGATATTCACGCAGCGCTCGAGGCCAAGCCGGGAGAATCCGGCAAAGAGGTCGACAAAACCGTCACCGAGTTCAAGAAAGAAGAACTGGCTGAGGGACGCCTCTTCGTCAACAAGGGCCAGAGCTTCAGCGACTTCAACCTCATCTACGGCATTGGGGGAGACCAATCATGAGCGTCCACGTCATCACCGCCTCGGCGGGATCAGGCAAGACCTTTCGACTGACCGAGGTTCTCTCCGAACGGCTATCACAGAAGGACTCCGCAGGTGAGCCGCTTCTGCGTGCCAGCGAGGTCATCGCCACTACGTTCACCGTTCGGGCCGCCGCCGACCTCATCGAGAAGACACAGAAGAGACTCCTCGACGATGGGAACATCACCGCAGCCGAGGAAATCGGCACAGCACTTATCAGAACTATCAACTCGATGTCGGGCCGACTCGTTTCCGAATACGCTATCGATGCCGGTTACTCGCCTGAACTGCGCGTGCTCGATGAGAACGAACAGAAGATCGTCTTCGCCGCCGCTGTCGACGAAGTCGTCGCGAATGCCGAAATCGCCCACCGAGATCTCCTCGTCCGAACCGGACACAACGGCAGACCGGAAAACGCAAACCCGTACGGCAGCGGACCGGTTGTCTGGTCGACTCTCGTCAAGGACATCGCCGAGGCGGCACGATCGAACCACCTCGGCGAGGCTGAACTGCGCGCTTCTGCGCGGGACTCTGTCGAGCTCTTCCTTTCTGCTCTGCCGTCGAAGCAAGCTGATAACCGTCAGATGTGGAGAGATTGCCTCGCCAGCGACATCGACCTCTTACGAGAGTCGGTGCGCCGTTTCCGGGATGGAGAGGACCTGCCGGACGGTGTGCCGAAGATGACGAGGTCGAGTGCGGACAACGTTGAAGGCAGCATCGTCACGCTCGACCATTTCCTCCGGGATCTTGACACTCACGCTGAAGATGCCGATCCATTCGCGCGTACCCCATGGTCGACATGGGTGAGAGTAGCCAAGGCGTCCTACTCAGCCGCGCAAGGTGGGAAGGCGCCTGGAGTCGTGCCGAAAGCAGTGCTCGAGAGTTCCAGTGCATCACTCGTCAGCGACCAACTGCTGTCCAACAGCGCATTCCACACAGACTTTGCCGTTCTCACAGATCTCGTCATCGATACTGCGATTGCGTCTCTCAGCGCCTACGAGGACCATAAGAACCGCCTCGGCGTCATGGACTTCGTCGACCAGGAAGTTCGTGCACTCGATCTGCTTCGCTCGAGCGACCGTGTACGAGCCTCTGTGGCCTCCCGATACCGCTTGCTCGCCGTCGACGAATTTCAGGACTCGTCACCGATCCAATTGGCTATCTTCATGGAGCTCGCCGACCTCGTCGACGAGGTCATCTGGGTGGGGGACCGCAAGCAGGCGATCTACGGATTCCGCGGAGCCGATCCAGAACTGATGAACGACGTCTTCGCCGCGCTGATCTCAGGATCGACAGATCTGGGAACGGCCACCTCGGAGAACCTCGACGCATCATGGCGTTCAACCGAGCCGCCTCTCGAACTGTCGAACACCCTCTTCAGCTCCGTGTTCTCCGACCAGGACGAAGACGAGGTCGTGTTGCGCATTCCACCGCAACGCGAGCACCTGCGCAATGTCGGCGGCCGCGAACTCTGGGTGCCGAACACTGACAAAGGCAAGAATCAACAAGCGAACTCCCGGATGGTCAGGGCCATTGCAGAAGGAGTCGTCGATCTCCTCGGGCGCTCGCCTCAATTGCCCGGAGGAGAGGTGACGAACAGTGATATTGCCATTCTCGTGCGCACTAACTCCCAGGTTGACTCGGTGGTTGCGGAATTGCAGGCACGTGGCATTCGAGCGATAGGGTCGACCACCGATCTGCTGTCAACGAGGGAAGGACAGTTCGTCGCTTCGGGGCTGGCCGCGGTCGTCGACCGTGATGACGCTGTGGCGCTGACTGAACTCGTCACTCTCGTTCCTGACCACGGCAGCCACCATACGTGGTTTGAGGAGACGGCACGGATCCACGACAAAACCGAACGGCACCAGCACTACCGGACCTGGTGGGACGACCCCGCACTGGCACCACTTAAAGAGCTCGAGGTCAACGCAGCTCGATACTCGTCAGCAGAACTGGTGCTTGCTGTCATCGATGCCCTCGACCTTCCCCAGCGCATCAAGGCTTGGACGCACCCGGAGACACGGCTGGCCACATTGGACGCGTTGTGCCAGATCGCTGCCGAGTACGAAGATTCCGCACAGCAGACACGCTCGCCGATCACTCCGGCGGGCCTGCTCGATCACCTCACCGAGGCGGCAGGATCCTATGAACAGACCACCGCACATGACGCTGTGCTGGTGACGACCATGCACCAATCGAAGGGTCTGCAATGGCCAGTCGTCATCGTTGGAATCCCAGTCGCTAAAGACTTCGGCCACCGGGAGATCACTGTGGAAAAGGCTCCGATGTTCGACGCCAGGCAGCCGCTGGCCAACCGGTCGCTGCGGTACCTGCCCGGAGTGATCAAGGACTACGGTCCATTGAAAGATCGACTCGCCGGCCTGGAATCGGTGCGGAATGCCGGGTCAGCAGAGAAACGGGAGACCGAACGGCTGCTCTACGTTGCACTGACCCGAGCAGAGTGCCACAGCATCGTGGCGTTCGGTGATCCCACCGGCAAGAACAACGTCCTCAGCACGTCGGACGATGAACGATTCCTCGAATGGGACCTCCCGACGTTGAGTGATGCGTCATCGCCTGCGGTCGAGGAAGCCGGAGTCGTTCGGATCGCTGATCTCCGTGCAAACCGAGCCAGCGGATCAGCAAAACCACGTGAACTGGCGATGCGGATCAGTGCATTCTCCATCGACGGGGTGACAGTCGGTGCGAGGGAAGCCAGCATAGAACCACGATCGTTCTTTGCCCAAACATACATCCCGCGCGGGGCACCGGCCGCAGGTGTGCCGATTCTGCCTGCGAGATTCACAGCGAGCAGTGTGCCATCGGAAGGCGTCGACGCGGACGTGAGTATCATCGCGTCGCTCGGCGATCCGCTGTTGGCACACGGTGGACAGGAGTGGGATCGCGTCGGGGACGCTATCCACGCCTACCTGGGTCTTCCGCTGGCCTTTCTACCGGCCGGGGCCAAACAGTCCGCGGCTGATCGAATATTGGCGCGTTGGGATTCCACGAACACCCTGTCCCCAGCCCTGCTGATTGAGCTCGGCGACCGGTGGAGCACGTGGATCGAAGAGACGTTCCCCGGCGCCGAGGTGGTTACCGAGTCCCCAATCGCGTGGCGTAATGATGAAGGGCAGGTCATGGAAGGGTGGATCGACGCTCGAATTCTGTTGCAGAACGGTGAGCACATCCTCGTCGATCACAAGTCGTACCCCGGTACCGACTCGATCGGACACGTTGCCAACAACTACCTGGGGCAATTGGCCACCTATTCTCACGCGATTGAGACTGCGCAGGGAGCAGCACCTACACGGGTGCTGATTCACCTCCCGCTGAAATCCGAAGTACTTGAAGTTCGATTGCGGTGCTAGGAGACGAACGAAGCCCCGCCGACAGGCACCTAGAACCCACCGATATCAATTCTGGAATCCGTTTCAAGGGAGGCACTCGTGACAATCAGCGACTATCTGCCGGAAGATCATCGACCGATATATGGCACATCCGTTCGACCTGAGCAGTTTAAACACATCGATGCACCGCCCGAGCAGGGATGGCGGATCAACTGCCTCACCAAGCAGGGCGATCGGGGTGAGTTCACGATAACGCTGGCCAACGACGTTGAGCAGGCGCCCGAGCGAGACGAGCTATCACCGAGTTCTCAACTGGCTACGTGTGATGTGGTCGTCGACGGGGAGCAGCGTTCGGTGAAACACCCCTATTCGAAGCGGATCGGCGGACTGGCGACTGTGGCTGATTGGTATGACGCGATCGCGATCGAAGATGCGAAAGGGCACGAATCCGAGCACAACTCGCCGTGGTCGGGCCAGGATTTGGAGAGTGCGTTTTCCCGGATGGAACACAACATCGTGGCCTATGGTAGGGACGAGATAGCGGTCGAAAGCTTCTCGTCGGCGGCCGAGATATCGAAGTGGTTAGAGGACGCACTGTCCACGACCCAGGTGAAGGCCGAAGTCTGGAAGGTTCGCAACGCTTTCGAGGCGGAGAAGATTTCCGACCAGACGATGCTTCGCCGGTTCAAGGACGATGAGGTCGACGGGTGGGCTCCCATTCCGTTCTCCACCAGCTACATTTCTCAGGACTGGATGGAGCACGCCTTCGGAGACAAGAAATACAGTCCGTTCGTGCACATTCGGATGCTGGGTGCTCAGCGGGAGCAACTCGAAGCCGACTACGCACTGTCATGGAATCAGCTGACGGAGGAGGGAGACCTCACTCGGAATGATTCTCCCTTGGAGAGCGGGAGTGATGACTGGCTTGTCATCCGAGTGCTGGATTCGGACGTCGCTCTGCCGTTGCCGTGGCCTGGTGCCAACATCGAAGTTCACCACGATGAAGACGGCGCACAGGTTGGAATTGACGTGCTGGTCACCGATGTACGGGACAGGGCCAATCGTAAGCAACGGGCGTGGGAAAGCGAGTGGGGGCGTTTCCTCGACGAAAGGATTACTCTCACAGATACCGAGATTGCCGAGGGGATCAATCGAGCGGAAAGCGAATTGCAGGCGCTCATCGAGGAGGAAAAGTGATGGCGACAGGCACAAGTGTTGACAGCGGAATCGGACTACCAGAGGTGGACGACGGCGGGGACCGACCACGAGGCTGCGAATGGCACCAGAGCGTCTGTGTCGATTCCCCCACGCATTTCATTCAGTGGGGAGCCCATGGCGACGAATCTGCCGAACTGACGACGAGCATGTACTGCGGAAGGCATTACGCAACTGAACTCTCCTTTTATATCGAATTTCATGTCAAGGACTGCCCCAAGACTGTGTTTCAGCACATTCCCAATCTTGGAAAAATTGACGGTTAGCATTTCGGATTGACAATTGCAACTAGTTTCCGGTTGCGTGTAGGCGTTCAGTCTTAATCAAAATATTTGATTAATTATCTACTCGGAGGAAATCAATGACAGAGAGTAAGGCGTTAGAGGCTAGCAAGATATTATTGGACGATGTCAAATCTCTATTGGAAAACCATCCAGCAGCGAATCAGGCTAAACGAGGTCGTCCGACTGGTGGCGTTGGAGTCGATCCGCTCCTGCGTTCCTGTGTTGCACTTTGTTATGCAGCATGGGAGGTGTACGTAGAAGAGGCATTACATGGGGCCGTTGAATACATTATTGAGAATCTTGATGCGGATAGACTACCCGCATCTTTGCGGAAATGGGTTGCGACCACGTACGGAAAGAATGATCCGTGGAAATTTGCAGGCGACGGCTGGAAACTTGAATGCATGAATCTTATTAATCTTCGCCTATATGGAAAAGACGGTCAAAATGGGTTCAATTCCGCAAATTCCAAGGCAGTCAAAAGTCTATATCTTGAAATCTTAGGATACGAGCCGCTGAGTGAAATCAGCTGGCAGGGAATGCCCAATCAGAGAGTGGTGGAGGAGATTGAAGCTCTGGTTTATGAACGTGGAGCTATCGTCCATACCGGAGTTGCGGCGAGCGATGGTAAGGCCAAAGGGAAGTTGGGACTGCCGGTGGTTCGTTCGCAGATTGACTTTATAAAACGACTTCGAGAACAGTTCGACTCTAAGTTGAACTTATATCTGTCCGAGCTAGTTGGCGGAGATCTTGATCAAGCATAGGCTCACATTTTCGACGCTTAGATTAGGACTTCCGATGCCATTGTAGCTAACGCTTTCCTGACGTTAACCTACTTGCGCGGCGTTATGTTTGACTAGCGTGGCGTGCGGCGGATATCTTCTGGCGAAAACCGCCGCACGTGCACGTTTCGAGAATGGTCTGCAGGATTTCTGGACACGCACTAGGACTGTTTGTGCCAGTCGCGTAACTGTTAGCTGCAGTGGCAGCGTTCCTTTTCTTCGATGGGTCTATTTGGGGTCGGCCAATCCTTGACTCTTGCGCTTCCGAACTTTCCAGGTAAGTGGATCGTAAACAGGGCGGTTCGATACGGTGTTTTCAACTACATCGTCGTCACTAAACAGCGCTCTAGTCTTTTCGGACTCCAGCATTTTCTGCAATGACGGATACCCATCCTTCGCCGCTGTGGCTAAGGAGTCATAGGTATGGAAGAATCGAGCAATGTCTCGCGCCCAGTAATCCCAAGTGCCGTCAGTGACTCGACCTCTTTCGCGAAGTTCTACTTGGTCATTACAGAGTGCGAGATAGCTCTCTATCCACGGCCGATCCGAGGGGCTTATTCTATTAGTCTCTAGAAAAGTCAATGGGCGGGAGTCCCATAGTGTCCAGAAGCGCTGGGTATACTGGCTTTCAAGTTCTCTATGCATCTGTTGGCTTTGTAGTCTCATCTGAGTTACAGCCATCAATATCGCGGTAAGCGCGGCAATCGTGGATACTGCTGATATCCATTCCGGGACGGTTCCCCAGGTCATAATAAACTCCTGATCGCGTTCGAGCCTCTACTGGTATCTGAATCGACCGGTAGTGGGTTGGCTCTGGCGGACGAAATGTTGGTGTGAACGTGCCTATAGAGGTGATTGTAGAGTAGGACTCGGTGATCTTTTCCAAGATTGCCTTAATCAGTGCCTATGCAGCTATCCTACCCATAGATACTGCAGCCATGATCTTGGTCGAAGCTGTGGGACCGGGTAGCCGTCGCTGAAGTCGAGATCGATGGTAGTGCATGCAGATGGCGATGTGTCTTCTTTGCGGGCTGGCTTGGATATCCCGAAGCGAGGATGAACGAATAAAGAGTGGCGGACTGAGTAGCGAGAAGTCGGTAGTGACAAGTCCGCGCCTATAGACCACAGAAAAGGGTTCCGAATGTTCTGCATTCTGATGTTTCAGAATTTGAAGCGGCGGATCGGTGCACGCGTCAGGGTGCCAAATATGAGAACTAGTTCTGACGAATACAAGGACTGCACGTGTATGGACTTGATTTACTACATCCAGGGAGAGTGCTTCGGACCAGTGGTCGGCTAGCGGCTAGCGTTCTTGATGTTGAACGGTGAGATTGCACGTAGAGTTGTTCGTCTCGATCGTTGCTTGCAAATTGGGACTGACCGTCAAATAGAGCGCTACGAGGTCAGAAGGTCCCGAACCTGCATAGAAGTCGGCAGAATGTCGCGCTTGTTCGAGTTGTAGATCTGCATAAGGTTGACGGGGTCTGTATTGGGGAGATGGAGAGTTCCGTCGATTTGGAGTAGGCCCAGACACCTGACTTGCACAAGTAGATGAGGTTTTCGGGGCCACGGAGCATATTCCTCCTGGTCAGGAGGTTGCTTGTTTCGGATTCGGGTAACTAATTTGAGCCTTATCATGGTGGAATGAGCCCATTCGTGCGCAAGGTCCTGACCGCGTCGGGCGCCACAGCCGTACAGATCGCCGATAAGACTGGCGGGAAGTACCGCATCGTCGAACACCTCGGGTCGGCCCACACACCCGAAGACCTCGCCGCTCTCGTCGAGGCAGGCAAAGCCAAACTGCGCGACCCCGGACAGGCCACACTCGACTTCGACACCGCCGACAAACCACGAGTGGCATCGGCAGTCGTGAAGTCCAGCAGATCCGGGCTCCTCATCGACACGATCCGCACCGTGTACGAAAGGCTCGGGTTCGACATCATCGACGATGAAGCGTTCTTCCAACTCGTCGCTGCCCGATTGGTTGAGCCGACGTCGAAGTCCGACAGTGTCAGAGTCCTTGACGAGCTCGGTGTCGACGTCGTTCACCGCAACACGTTCCTCAACAGCCTTGTCCGGGCAAAAGACCGCGACTACCGGGCCCAGATCGCAGAGAAATGCTTCGCCCACAGCGTCGCTACCACCGGGATCAGTCTGTTGCTTTATGACGTCACGACCCTCTATTTCGAGGCTGAGAAGGAAGACGCCCTTCGCCAGGTCGGGTACTCGAAAGAACGTCGCGTGGACCCGCAGATCGTCGTCGGGTTGCTCGTCGACAGGACGGGGTTCCCACTCGAGATCGGGTGCTTCGAAGGCGCGAAGGCCGAGACCCACACGATCATTCCCGTGATCAAAGCCTTCCAAGACCGCCACGGTGTGACAGACATGGTCGTCGGCGCCGATGCCGGCATGTTGTCGGCGAAGAACCTCAAAGAACTCGACGATGCTGGGCTGCGGTTCATCGTCGGGTCGAGGCAGACGAAAGCACCACATGACCTGGCGACGCATTTTCGGTGGAATGGCGAGTACACCGACGATGGGCAGATCATCGACACGATTACTCCGAAAGGTGTGAAGCGACTCGATCCGGAGAGGGTGAAGAAGAGACGCGAACCCGTCTGGTCAGCGGAGGAACATCCGGATGCGTGGCGAGTGGTGTGGCAGTACCGGCGCAAGAGGGCGATGCGTGATGAGCAGACCCTGAACCTGCAGCGCAACCGTGCACTGGCAATCATCGATGGGGACAAGCCGGCGAAGAAGGCCCGGTTCGTGAAAGTCACCGATGAGGAGAAAGCCTTCGATGAGAAGGCGTATGAGCGGGCGATGAAGCTGACGGGGTTCAAGGGCTACGTGACGAACATTCCCGTCGGGACTATGCCTGCGGCGGAGGTGATCGGTAGTTATCACGACCTGTGGCAGGTCGAGCAGTCTTTCCGGATGTCGAAGACCGACTTGAGAGCCCGCCCGATCTTCCACCGGAAACGGGATGCGATCGAGGCACACCTGACTGTCGTGTTCACGGCGTTGGCCGTGTCGAGGTTCATGCAGGCCGCGACTGGGGCGTCGTTGAAGAAGATCATCACGAGTCTGCGCCCGTTGCGGGAGTTCACCGGGCGGGTCGGTGGGCAGGACATCACGTTCACACCGGAAGTACCTAGGGCCGTCGAGAACATGCTCCAGGCGCTAGAAAAGTCGTAAATTCGGCTGTCAGCGGTGGGTAACTAAAGTTGTGCAACTCAGGTCAAATAGAGCGCTACGAGGTCAGAAGGTCCCGAACCTGCATAGAAGTCGGCAGAATGTCGCGCTTGTTCGAGTTGTAGATCTGCATAAGGTTGACGGGGTCTGTATTGGGGAGATGGAGAGTTCCGTCGATTTGGAGTAGGCCCAGACACCTTCCGTCTCGCAGCACGCCCCAGAAGTCATATCGAGGAGCGCTGGCTTTCCAACCCTGTGGGCGAGATTGGCGAAGCGCGATCTGAGCCGACTGAATCTCGTCGAAATAGGGGCGCTCGTTGCCACTGCCCATACCGGTGAAGCCAAGGTACCCGTTTCGGGCGTCCCAGTCCACTGGTTCATTTAATGAGAACAGCAATAGATAATAAATGATCCGGAAAACGAGTGACTTCTGTGTTGTTGTCGGCGTTTGTGATGGAGCGTGCAAACCTGCAGCTTCTTCTAGGACGAGCGGTACCAAGCGCCGGTTTTCTTGTCCAAGCTCGGCCGACCAATCAATGGGGTATTGAATATTCCACAGGGCGCGGTCGAACCGGTTTGATATCTCAGAGCGGATGTTCATGCTCCCACTGCGGTTCAGATCGATATAAAGTCCATCGGGGCCCTCATCGCTCAGGACGGTTAGACAGTCATATTGGCCGTCTCCCGGGTGCGTCTCGACCAGCTCAAGCTCCGGATGACGGCGAATCAGCTCCGACGCAACCCACCATGACTGCAGGAACACCATTCGTTCTCGTACGTTCGTCAAGTGGATCCATCCTTATTGGTACAAGTGCCTGTGAGAATCGTCGGCTCGCGCCGGCAACAGATAATCTACCCGTGTTTCAATCGACGATCTCCCAATCACCATCGGCGTAAAGGTCGCGCCATGATTCGGAGTCGTCGATGTCGAACTTGGGATAGATAAATGGACGAAGCCGATCCAAAGTCAGTGCGCCATCGGTCTCAGAGAGAGCATCAGAGAACGCGATACCTGACTTCAGTATCGGCGACAGCAGAAGCTCATCGTCACCAAGGACGGGCCCGTCTTCGGAGAATGTACTTTTGAGCCAACGGCCATCATGCCGAGCGTAGACGCTGCCGAGCTGGCTGAAATAGAAGATGCCCTGGACCGGAGTGCCGGGACGCGCTCGAAAGACTACGGCGAACCGACCGGCGAGGACACATTCAAAATCCAAGCCGACTTTTGCTCGCCGCTTTTTCTCCAACTACGCCATGACCACCCGGGCTCCGTCCGAGAAACTCTCGATTGCGATGCCTTCGGGCGCGGCTGCCTGATAGTCATCGATCGTGGCCGTCGACAGAGTGAGGACTGTCAGGCTGTCATCTTCGAATCCGAAGAACCAGATGATCGACCCATCATCGCTGGCACGCACGCTCATGCCGTCGGTCATCACCGTCCGGCCCAGCTCGGATCCGTCCTGAAAGATCAGATGGCGGACCACCTGTTCGAGACGATAACCCCACGTCCACTTCTGTGTTCTGGGAGAGTGGACCTTGAACGGCCCGCGCGCCAGAAAGATTTCGTTAGGCCGAAATGCGTCGTTCAGGTCGTGCACGGAATCCAGATTGGTGATGACAAAGTCCTCTTCATCGGCACCGTCAATGTTGTCGCCGTCGTAGACGGACTCTTCGTTCATGCGTTCTGTCCTTCAACGGTGATACGGCGGAGGGCCGCGACAAAGGCAGGGTTGGGATTCGCCATCGGCAAGACGGCGTTAACTTTGCGTAGTGCATCATCGATGGGCACGCCGAGGTGGCGCGCCGCATAGAGTGCACCCACAGTCGGCGTTCGGCTGTGAGCCTGCACGCAGTGAAGCAGAACCGTCTTACCTTCCCGCCGCATGCGCGCGACCATGTCGGCCGCCTCGGTGAGGGTGAAATCGACGTACTGGTTGTCTGCCGGCGATGCTGAAGGTATCGGTACCCGAACTCGGGATCATCGCGGTGGGCATCGAAGAGCGCATCGGCCCGATATGCCTCAATGACGACTGCTTCAGGGATCGGTGCTGCCAGCCACCGGTAGTAGGGCTGGCGGGAGAGCTTCAAGACCCGGCACGACACCGCCACGGGGATCCCGTCGGCGGCGAGCTCTCTCACGAGCGGGTAGAGCCTTTTGACGGCAGATTCGCCTGTGACAGATACGCGGCTGCGCGGCGCAGGACCTCGTTCTCCTGCTCAAGCAGACGATTGCGCCGACGCATCTCTCGTAGTTCGGCGGATTCGTCGCTGGTGTTGCCGGGTTTGTTGCCGGCATCGATTTCTGCTTGGCGGAGCCATTTGTTGATGGTGCCTTCGTGGACTCCGAAGTCCTTGGCGATCTGTCCGATCGTCGTCTTGGAATCCCTGGTCTGGACGACGCGGATGACGTCGTCGCGGAATTCTTTCGGGTAGGGCTGTGGCATGGTGTCTATCCTTCCAGGCTTGCCTATGAACAAGCCAGATTAGATGTCACCTAAACCTGCATCAGTCCCGACGCATCAGTTTGCTGTCTACTTAGTTCTGAATCGCCGAGGAGTCTTCAAGTCAGTATTCGACCGCAACAGCGTTTACAGGATGACATCGAATGGGGTGAACGCTGGGTCGTTGGTTTAAGGCTGATACACATGACCGAGCTTCATCTGGCCGGTTCGAGAGATCCGACCGACTGCCTGAGCAGCCTTGGCAAAAACACGGGCTACCTATTTGCCCGGAACTATACGAACGTTAATGTGGGGCAGCCCACGCTGCGCCCGTTGTGTTAGTTCGTGATTCAGTTTGATGAAGGAACGGCCGTGTTCCCCGCCTGCGATCCCGTTGTTTGTAGCGGTGCAGGTCGAAAACATCAAGAACTTCAGGCCAAGATCGGGACACTAAAGTGAAGCAACTTAGGCCGTACTCCCTTCTCTGGAGCTAGCTAACGGGCAAGATGCTAATGTCGACTTCAACCAGGCAAAAATGACGGATGATCTGGGAGGAAGTTGGGAAGATGACGACTGCCGATCCAAACCTTGGGAGACTCGAGCTTGGAACATTACGGACAACAGCCAGCCATACAATCGGCGTCACTCACTTAGTTGAGCTTCTCCGCTCCTTGCCGTCTGACGCAACCGCCGAGCAATATCGTGATGCCGTGGTTGAGGGCAACGTTCTCGGTCGCCCGACCCAGGCTGGTCGCCAGAGGTCATTCCGTCACCTTCGTGAGCTGTATTTCTTGGACCCGGCTTTCCCAGAGTTTTCAGCGTTAAGGTCGCTTTGGGACATTGATCACGCGTCACGCCCACTTCTTGCGGGGCTACTGGCCTTCACACGTGACGAGGTGCTCCGGGCTTCGTTCGCCGCGATCGCGGACCTCCCGGCGGGGTCGACCGTGACGTCGTCAGATTTGACTGTTGCCGTCGCCGCGCAGTTCGGCAGCGAAATGTCGGAGTCAACCCTCGATAAGACGGGGCGAAACACTGGGTCCTGTTGGACCCAGACCGGTCATCTCGCTGGTCGTGCCAAGAAGGTGCGCACTGAAGTGGATGCCCGCCCGGTCGCCATCGCGTATGCGGCATTCCTCGGCTACCTCGCTGGCGGGCGCGGTCTCGGCGTACTCAACAACTCTTGGTCGCAGATTCTGGGGGTGGCCCCCGGCAGTGCCTTAGAGGCGTTGCGCGGAGCGCACACCCAGGGTCTCATCGACCTGCTCGTTGCGGGCAATGTAGTTGACGTGTCGTTCCCGGCTCTCGGAGGTGCAGGATGAGCCGCGTGTCCGATCTTGTCGATGCCTACAAAGCCGAGTTAACGCTGACTTGGAAAGACAACGTCTCGGGCGGCGAACGCGTGTGGATGCTCGTCTACCCGCCGGAACTCGAACGCCAGATTCGGCATGCGCTGCCTAGCTTGGAACTTGCGACCAGCCAAGCGGGCCGCGGCTGGGCCATCGTCGACGTTACCGATGACTTCGGTCGCTGGCTGTCGTCGCACCGCCACGCCGAGGCGTTCTATGAGGAACCGAGTGATCTCACGCAATCGATCCTGGACCAATTCGAGACAATTCTAGTGAAGCGCATACGCCAAGCGCTCGAAGCGGCTCCCGCTAACGCTATCGTGGCACTCGTTGGCATCGGCTCTATTTTTCCGTTCCTGAGGGCGTCAAGCGTGATCAAATCCATCGACTCTACAGTCACCGGTCGCCTTCTCGTCCTCTTTCCCGGGCTTCATGACCCGGCGACTCATTCATTCCGCCTACTCGACGCGCGCGATGGGTTCAACTACCGTGCTCGTGTCATTGATTCGCAGAAGGGCTTCGCGTGACTACCAACAACGACCTCTTTATCCGGCCGCCGCTGAGCTTCGAGATTCCGAACGACGGTGTAACCAACGTGGACCGTCCCGAGGGGTCCAGCCAGTGGGAGGTCCTCAAATATGAGCTGGAGAGCTTCGTCTGCGAGGGCGAGTACGAGTACGGCCTTCAGCGAATTCTTGACTCCTACACCGGACACCGTAACCGGACGACGCAACCTGCCGTGTGGGTGTCGGGTTTCTACGGCAGTGGTAAGTCCCACCTCGTTCGAGTCCTCCAGCATCTCTGGGCCGACACAGAGTTCCCGAACGGCGCAACCGCGCGCGGTCTGACAAACATACCTCAGGGCATCCATGAGCAGTTGACGGAGTTGACAACAATCAGCCGACGCGACGGAGCCGCACCGTGGGCGGCCGCTGGCGCACTCGACCGCAGCGGCGACTCCCTCAATTCGGTGTTTCTTTCCATCGTCCTCGGGGCCGCAGGACTGCCTACGCGCGTCGCACCCGCCCAAGTCGCGCTGTGGCTAGCCGGCAACGGTCACCTCGAAGCCGTGCGCGACCACGTCGCGCTGAATGGAGGGGACCTCATCGAGGAGCTGAGTGAGTACAATCTCAGTACACTGCTCGCGAACGCAATCCTAGCCGTTGAACCACAGTTCGCGTCGTCAGCCCGTGACGTCCGTGCTGCGTTACGCAACCAGTTTCCGCCAAATACTCGCTGGTTCTCTACTGACGAGACAATTGCGCTACTTAAGAAGATTCTGGAGTACGTCGGTAACGGCCAGATTCCGCCGTCGCTGGTCGTGCTCGATGAGGTGCAACAATACATCAGTGGCGACGGCGGACGGGCGATGGAAGTGCAGAACCTCGTCGAGTCAGTGTCGCGTGAACTGAACGGTCGTGTGTTGCTCGTTGCCACGGGCCAGCAGGAACTGACGGCCGATTCGACACTTCAGAAGATTCAGGACCGTTTCACCGTCAAGGTCGTGCTCAAGAATCAGGACGTAGACGCTGTTGTCCGCCGCGTGCTGCTGAGCAAGGAACCCGCCAAGAAACCCACTCTCGACAACACGCTGGCTTCTGTCGCCGGGCAGATTTCCCGACAACTCATCGGTAGCAAAATTCAACATACTGTCGAGGATGATAAAGAACTCGTTGACGACTACCCGCTACTGCCGGTGCGTCGGCGATTCTGGGAGAGTGTGCTTCGCCAGGCCGACGCTGGCCGCGCCGGTCAGTTGCGTTCCCAACTCCGCATCGTGCATGAGGCAAACCGCAAGGCCGCTCCCCAACCGGTGGGTACAGTGGTCGGTGCCGATTTCCTCTATGCGCAGAAGAATGAAGACCTCAACGGCGCGGGTCTTCTACTGAAAGAGACCCAGACACTGATCCATGAACAAGGGCAAAAGGCTCCCCTGCGCGGCCGCATCCTCGGCCTCATCCATCTAATCGGTTTACTGCCGACGTCGGGCCACGTCGATATCGGCGTGCGCGCGACGGCAGATCATCTTGTAGACCTACTCGTCGAGGACCTCGCCCATGATAGCGATCAGCTTCGACAGCAGGTTCCTGCGATACTCGAAGCACTCGCTGACGAGGGAGTGCTCCAGCAAGACGGCGCGGAATACCGGCTCCAGACCAAGGCCGGTCGCGAGTGGGACGAGGCCGTGCGCAGGCAATATGCGCAGCTGAGCGACAGCGAATTGAGCGCAGAGCGAGACTCGTTGTTGCTCACGGAAGTCAACCGGGCTCTGCCCGCGACGATTCAGCAAGGTCGTGCCAAGGAATCGCGCAAGCTCGCGCTCCACGCAGATGTCTCGCTTCCACCGGAATCCAATTCAATCCCGATCTGGCTGCGATCCGAATGGGATGAAGGAATCACCTCGAAACAGTTCGACGAGGTTGCGCGCAGTCTCGGCGTTGAGTCACCGATGGTCCTAGTCCACCTTCCAAAGGTCGAAGCCTCAGCATTCGAATCTGCGATTCGCAATAAGCTCGCCGCGAAACGCGTAATCGATCAGCAGGGGATACCACAGGACGACGAGGGCAGACAGGCCCGAAGCGCAATGCAAACCCGCCTCAACCGTGCGACGGACCGCGTGAATACTCATGTACGTGAAGTAATCTCCAAAGCAAACGTGCTCCTTGGAGGCGGCACCGCCCCGAGTGGGAACTCGTTGCGTGAACGTATCGAAGCTGGTGCACAGTCTGCCGCGACCCGCCTCTTCCCGCGCTTCTCAGAAGCTGATGACAACCGTTGGCCCCAGGTCATGGCACGCGTGCGAAGCGGATCGGCAGCCGACGCGCTCAAGGCGATCCAGCACGAAGCCGATCCTGAAAAGCACATCGTCGTCAAAGAGGTCCTAGGCCACGTTAGTTCAGTAGGCACATCGGCGAGTGACGTGGAGAAGATCGTGACAGCGAAGCCGTTGGGCTGGCCACGCGACGCGCTCATGGCCTCGATCGGAGTGCTTCTCGACACTGGAGTGATCCGCGCGACGCTTAACGGTAGCGACGCTACCACAGCAGATGTGCTCAAGCAGACCCGCCTCGGCAACGTGCAGCTCCGCCGTGAGGTCACGATGCTCAAGCCTGCCGAAAAAATCCAGGCACGTCAGGTCCTGAGCAACCTCGGCTTCCCGACTGACAATGACGGACTCGCCTCGACCGTAGAAGAGGCCGCTAAGCTGTTCGTCGACCGTGCGAAAGGCGTGAGTGGACCTGCTCCGCTCCCTGATATCACTGTGCCAGGTAGCATCCAGGCGATCCTGAGTGCGTCGGGCAACGATCGCGTGCACGCCCTGCTGTCAGCGAAAACTGACCTCACTAGTTTCAACGACCGCCTCGGAGACCTGGAACGCAGGTTAGAGAGCCGAAAGCATTCGCTCGAATTAGCGCATTCGCTTGCGTCTTCGGCCACAGAGCTGGAGTCCGCGTCGGCGGCCCGTGAACGGCTCGTCGCACTCGCCGCGAGCCGCGATCTCCTCGCTGACGCCGATCCAATTGCCCCGATTGTCAACGAACTTGCCGAGGCACTTCGCGATGCTATCCACAAGGCAGCGGTTGCGTTGAGCGACGCCCGAGCGACAGCTATTGCTGGTCTCCAGCAGCAGCCAGCATGGACGGCTCTAGACGATGGACAGCGCGAGGCTCTCCTCACGGAACACCATCTCGGCACCGAGTTGGAACCCAAGCTCGCAGATGCAGGTGCCGTCCTGACAGCGGTGCAGGCTCGGCCGCTCCAAGGGTGGACCGCTGAACTCGATGCGATCCCGCAGCGGGCCTCGCGTGCGTTGGAAGCGGCTGTTCAGCTCACGGCACCTGCGGCTAAAATGACCACGGTTCGGGTTTCGACAGCGAGCTTTAGCAGCGCCGACGAGATTGAGCGCTACATCGAGGCCCTGCGGGTGGAGCTTCTCGGCGCCCTGAACAGCGGCAACGACACAGTGATGGTGAAGGGCTGACCATGTCAACGGTAACTACCAAGGTCCTCAATTCCGACCAACGACGCTATCTCGACGCGCAGACGCAGAGCGCCCGCGTTGCAGCACAACGCGCTGCCGAGGATGCTCTGCGTGCTCTCGCGGTCGCCGAGCCGAGTCGCCCGGGTTACCTAAGTGACGAGCAAAACAAACTCCGGGTTGCGCTCCGAGACAAGGCGCGGCAGCTCGGCGATGACACCACACGTGCGAGTACACGGCTTACCAATCTTGTGCACGACATCGCCTACGAGCAATGGCATCGGTTGCTGTTCGCCCGATTCCTGGAAGTCAACGGCCTTCTTCGGCATGCGGAGTATCGTGAGATCACACTAACTCTAGAGGATTGTGGCGACCTCGCTTCTGACCTCGGTGAGCCAGATGGGTGGGCGGTTGCCGCGCGATTCGCTTCGGAGATCCTTCCCGGCGTCTTCCGCCTCACCGACCCTGCGGTACAAGTCCGGTTCGCAGCCGAACACCGCAATACGCTTGAGCGCCTCCTGCTCGACATTCCATCCGAGGTATTCAGGACGGAGGACGCGCTCGGTTGGGTATATCAGTTCTGGCAGACGGCCGAAAAGAAGCGAGTCAACGAATCCGGTGTCAAGATCAGTGGGGCCGACCTTTCACCAGTCACACAACTGTTCACCGAGAATTACATGGTGCGGTTTCTGTTAGAGAACTCGCTCGGGGCATGGTGGGCTACCCTGCATCCAAACTCTTCCCTCATTGCAGACTGGGTGTATCTCCGCCGTACCGAGGATGGCGCTCCCGCAGCGGGCTTGTTCAACGAATGGCCTGACCGGACCGCCGATGTGAAAGTGATAGACCCGTGCTGCGGCTCCGGCCACTTTCTCGTCGCAATGTTCGGGATGCTTTGGCGTATGCGAGCTGAGGAGGAGGATCTCACACCAGCAGATGCGCAAGATGCCGTTCTCCGCGACAATTTGCACGGTCTCGAACTTGATCCACGCTGTGCTCAGATCGCCGCTTTTAATGTGACCCTTGAAGCCTGGAAACAGGGGGGAGTCCGCCAGTTGCCGGTACCTCAGATTGCATGCTCGGGGGTACCGATTCGTTCGACGCGGGGCGACTGGGAAGTGATTGCTGGAAAAGACAGTGAGCTCCGGAAGGTCCTTGGCCATCTTCATTCTCAATTTAGAAATGCAGACTCTCTTGGTTCGCTAATAGAACCACGGGCTGATGGTTCAGAACACTCTCTATTCGGTAGTGATCTCAGCTTTGGTGTCAGCTGGGATTCGATTCGAGAATCTCTTTCACAAGTCTTTTCGGCTGAGGCCCAGGAGAGCTCGGTCGTGGGGTACGCGGCTGATGACATTATTCGCGCAGCAAAGCTATTGTCAGGGTCTTACACACTTGTCGCTACAAATCCGCCGTTCCTTTCTTCTGGAAAACAGGCTGAGGCCGTCCAGCGATTCACAAAGCATTTGGATCGGGATGCATCGGGCAACCTGGCTTATTCGATGCTCTCGAGATGGAGTGGAGCTACAACGCGGGCATTTGTGATTCCACAGAGTTGGCGATTTCAGACCAATTACTCGGCCTTCAGGAAGGCGCGGCTTAGCTTGGACGGCCAAAAGTTCATTGCTGCACTCGGAGTATCCGGGTTCTCGGTCACCATGTGGGACTTCCATACGGATCTGCTGGTCGAAGGGGGTCAGCGCACGGAGGCGGTTACTGGTCTAAATGCCGCGGCCGGAAACTCGCCTAC
Source organism: Brevibacterium sp. JSBI002 (assembly GCF_026013965.1). Taxonomy (NCBI): domain Bacteria; kingdom Bacillati; phylum Actinomycetota; class Actinomycetes; order Micrococcales; family Brevibacteriaceae; genus Brevibacterium; species Brevibacterium sp. JSBI002. The sequence continues at coordinate 2,289,452 of NZ_CP110341.1, read as the reverse complement.
ACAGATTGCCGAATTCCTTACTGAGGTACCACTCTGTCATACTACGCGGACGCAGCAGATGGCCAACACTGACCACCGAATCACGTTGACCACATCCAAACCGCAGGCACTTTTGTCAGGTGTGGCTCCGGGGCTTCAGGGAATCAAGACCGGGGACGATAGTCGTTTCCGCCGTTACTTCTGGGAAGTCAGCGGAATCGGTGGACCTCGTTGGCAACTGTTTTTGTCGTCGGTTTCTGCAACCGAGTTCTATGCTGGACGTAGTTATGTCGTTGCATGGGATGAGGGTAAGGGGGCAATGGCTCAAAGCCGCGGTTCTCGTATTGTTGGCAAGGGGGCATGGGGAAAGGTCGGCGTTCTGGTCAGCCAGATGGGAGACCTGCCAGTGACGCTCTACACCGGGGAATTGTTCGATACTAACGCGTCAGCGGTCGTCCCGTATGATGAGTCGTTATTGTCGGCGCTTTGGCATTTCTTATCGTCGCCAGATTATTCAGTAGCAGTTAGAGAAATTGATACATCTCTGAAAGTTACAAACGCAACCCTGGCAAAAGTTCCTTTCGATACGGAACATTGGTCGAAAGTCGCCGAACAGGAGGGGCCATTGCCAGAGCCCTACTCGCCGGACCCAACTCAAGCGTTGTTCAGAGGCGATATTCTTGCAGCGTCGCATCCCCTGCAAGTGGCGATCGCGCGGCTGCTTGGCTATTCATGGCCACAACAGACTTCCGATGCGTTTGACCATTTTGCGGATTCCGATGGTTTTGCCAGCTTACAGGCACTGCCAAATGAGCCTGATCTCGCCACACGTTTACGTGCGCTTCTGTCGACAGCTTACGGTGACCATTGGTCAAGTGGCTTCGAGCGGACGCTCATTACTGATGCAGGAGGGAAGAACGGCCACTTGAACGACTGGCTTCGAGACACTTTCTTCGCTCAACACGTAAAGGTCTTTGAAAACCGGCCCTTCTTATGGCACATCTGGGATGGCCGGAAAGACGGATTTTCGGCGATCGTCAATTACCACAAGCTTGATCGTCAAACGCTGGAGAAATTGACCTTTACCTCTCTGGGGGCCTGGATCAACCGGCAGAAGCACGAGGCACGTGCAGAGCGTTCCGGTGCCAGTGAGCGACTGGCCGCTGCCGAAGATCTTCAGCATAGGCTTCAGCTAATTCTTGACGGTGTACCTCCCTATGACATTTACGTTCGGTGGAAGGAAATGGCCGATCAACCCATCGGGTGGGAACCTGACACGGATGACGGCGTTCGTTTTAATATCCGTCCGTTTGTGATTGCCGGTGTGCTCCGGTCTAAAGTAAACGTGCATTGGCGAAAGGACCGTGGAAAGAATCCCGACGGGACAGATCGAAATAATGATTTGCACCCAGCCCTTGAAGAACGTCGTGTTGCCAGGCGCGAAGCGGGGATCGCAGAATGACATTAGTTCGTGAAGCCGTCGTCCAAGCGCTCCGGGATGCCGCGGCCTTCAACGAAGGGACGAATTCAGCTCCGGTGGCTGTTTTGTGGCCTGACCCTGGCCACGCTTGGGAAAGGGTGGTTGGCCATCTGCAGGAGAAAGTGCCTATCCTTGTTCTAGGAAAGTATGAGCCTGAAATTGCAAGGGGACCGGAACTTTGGCTTCGGGCTGTACTTTCCTCGCCCGAGTCAGCGGATCTACCTGCCCATCTCGCCGAACGAGACGAACAGAACCCGTGGGTGATCTACCTGCCTGGTATCAGTCGAGGCTCCGTGGCAGAAGCAATGACGCTCGACGACTCACTCGTACCGCTCGCCGAGATTGCGATCCGCTCGAACTGGTGGCCCTCTGCTTACAGTCAGGCGCCCTGGACGCCACATTCGTTCCTTACGTCGAAGCAGGGTGCGGGCCTCGACATCGCGAGCGACAGCGCGACGAAAGCGGCGCTTGCCCAGGTGTTGGACAAGTTTCTCTTCGAGGATATCGACAATCTCAAGCGTATAGGGCGCCTCGATTCGTCGCGCCTGCACCGACTTGTGCTCGATGACACGGTTCGCACCCTCCTTGAATGGATGAACGAGCCGGACGAGGTGAGAGCTTCGCTGGAAGGTTCGCAATGGCAGGCCCTCGTCGCCTCATGTAAGTCAGTCTACGGCTTTGGCCCTGAGAACGACGGCGCACTTACCGCGGCCAGCAAGCTCGGCAGCCGAACTGGGAAGTGGGGGGCGGTCTGGCAACGGTTTGCGGAGAACCCAAGCCGCTATCCGAATATTCCTGCCTTGCTCGACCAGGCGCGCCCCTCTACGGTGGCGCTTTTTGGGGACACCGACCTACACCCTGACTCGTGGCCTTCGTGGAACCGCGACCAGGAGGACGCACTTAGGTTGTCACTCGCCACATTGGGAAATCATCCTGACCCGCGTGGTCGAATTGAAGAGCTCGCTGCCGCGCACACGTCGCGCGAGGACATGGTCTGGGCCGCTCTCGGTCAAGCACCGCTTGCTAGCTCTGTTGGTCACCTCGCCGAGCTTGCAGGTCGTGTAGCGACCGTCTCGGCAGCCACCGATCTCAACTCTCAGATCGAATGGTACAGCGAGGAGGGCCACATGATTGACGACCTTGCGCTGCGTACTATCGCGACGGCCAAGACCGCACAGGATAGATCCGCGGTCGCTCGCGCGTTAGGCGCGATCTACGACCCGTGGGTTGATCAGTCGGCACGAGAATTCCAGAAAGCCGCAGTTGGCGCCTACCATGGTCAGACGGGCCTCGACGTACTCGAAGGAACATGCGTGGTATTTGTCGATGCACTGCGATACGACTTGGCCATTCGTGTTACTCGCCGATTGTCAGGGGTCGCAGCGGTTGTAGAGCCGCGCCAGGCGGCTTTCCCCAGCGTCACGCCAACCGGCCAGCCGGCGGTGGCCCCGATTAAGATCGGGATGGCTGGCGGTACAGCCTTTGATGCGGCTGATGATCAAGGGCGATCTGTAAAAGGTTCAGTGCTGCGGTCGGCTCTCGCTGAGGCGGGAGTACAGTTCCTCGACTGGGACACCGCACAGGTCGGCGACCCAGCCGGAACTGCGTGGACGCAGACGAACATGATCGACTCGCTGGGCCACTCGCACGGGCGGCAGCTGGCAGACCTGATCGACCACCACCTTGACCTTGTCGCGGAGCGTGTTCGTGCACTGCTTGATGCGGGTTGGCGGAATGTCGTCGTGGTCACCGATCACGGGTTCCTCCTGCCTGGCCAAGCAGCGCAGAAGGTCCACCTGCCGATACAAGTGACGGAAGGTGATGCTGCCCGCAAGCCACGTGTGGCGCGGTTGAAGGCCGCCGCAGCACGCCCGAATTTTCAAGTCCTGCCTTGGACTTGGGACTCCTCCGTCGACATGGTCAGCGCACCCGGAGCTGCTGCGTTTGAGTCGGCTTGCCTATACGAGCATGGCGGATTGAGTCTCCAAGAGTGCGTAATTCCCGTCATCCGCGTGGCACGTGGAGCCTCGACTTCTGAGACAGTTCAGATTGAAGGCGTTCGGTGGACAGGGCAACGTTGTCGCATCGACTTCGGTCCTGCCGAAGCTGAAGTGGTCGCCGAAATTCGGCTTCGCCCTGCTGATGCGTCGAGCGCGGTCGGAGGCCCGAAGCCGCCAACTGAACCGGGCGAGGTCAAGGTTCTCGTGGACGAGGAGCAGGCCGCTGCGGGGGAAACGGCGTGGGTTGTGTTGCTTGATGGAGACGAAGTGGTACTTGCGCAAACGCAAACGACGGTCGGGGGTAGCGAATGACTGAGATCGTCTCACTTGATTCGATAGACGAGACTGCGGCTTCGGCATTCGAGGGGTATGTCGTCCGTAAAGACCTCGCTCAGCAATTCAAGGGTGCCTATCCAGTCCCTACTTACGTCGGCGAGTTCCTCATCGGACGCTACTGTGCCACAACCGACTTGGAGGAAATCGAAGAAGGACTTCAGATAGTTCGACGGCTGCTTGCTGACCGTACTGTGCGGGCTGGAGAAGAGGAGCTCTTCAAGTCTCGTGCGCGCGAGCGTACAACTGTAAAGCTCATCGATCTTGTCAAAGCCCGGCTTGATGCGAAGTCCAACTCGTATGTTGCTGAGCTACCGAGTCTCGGTCTTCGTGATGTACGAATCGACGATGCAATTGTCAGGGAAAATGAGCGCATGCTCACTGGCGGCTTCTACGCTGAGGTGGATTTGTTCTACGATGCCGCTATCGCTGAAGAGAAGAACGGCAAGGCATTTGCAGTGGGTTCACTTCGTCCCATTCAGCTTTCAACGCGCGATTCGCTTACACGATTGGCTGAAGGCCGTGCTCGTTTCAATAGTGAACAGTGGAAGCACCTTCTACTTCGGTCGGTGGGCTTTGAGCCCGAGAAACTCAGTAGTCGTGAGCAGGACATTCTATTATTGCGAATGGTTCCGTTCGTACAACGAAACTTCAACATGGTCGAGCTGGGCCCGCGCGGCACTGGTAAATCACACCTATTCCAGCAGGTTTCCCCGTACGCGCATCTAATTTCGGGGGGCAAAGCTTCGGTAGCTCGGATGTTCGTCAACAACGCAACCGGCCAGCGTGGCCTAGTTGCTCAGTACGACGTGGTCTGCTTCGACGAGGTGTCTGGCGTCTCCTTCGATCAAAAGGATGGCGTCAACATTATGAAGGGATACATGGAATCGGGTGAGTTTTCCCGGGGTCGTGAGTCCATTCGCGCCGATGGTTCGATCATGCTCGTCGGCAACTTCGACGTGGACGTCGCTCATCAGCAACGCATAGGGCACTTGCTATCGCCTTTGCCGCCGGAGATGCGAGACGATACTGCATTTATGGATCGGATCCACGCATACTTGCCTGGCTGGGACGTTCCGAAGCTGAATCCCTCCTACTTCACCGATCACTTTGGACTTGTAAGCGATTTCCTCTCCGAATGCTGGTCGCGTCTTCGTGATCAATCGCGACTTGCTTCGATCCAAGGCCGAATCAACTATTCCGATGCGCTGTCGGGCCGTGACCTCTCTGCGGTCAAAAAGACGGTTGACGGGCTTTTGAAGCTCCTGTATCCGGACTCCGAAGCTCTCATTACTGATGAGGATCTCGAATGGGCGGTGCGGATTGCACTAGAGTGCCGACGTCGAGTCAAAGAACAACAGCGCCGCATCGGTTCAGCGGAATTTCGCAATACCCAGTTCGGCTATCGCCTCGGCGAAGGGGCGGAACAATTCGTCTCGACTCCGGAACTCGCCAGTCCAGACTCCATTGGTTTGGATCCACTTCCTCCGGGCCAAGTCTGGGCGATGTCCGAAAACATGGGAGACAATGGCCCTGGCCTTTATCGAGTGGTTACCTCAGACACACCTGGCACTGGCTCGGGAGGATTACTCAATCAGGCCGCTCCAGCGTCACTTCGCGAGAGCTTCAAAGTGGCCGAACAAAACCTATTTGCTCAGTCTCGCGTGCTTGTGGGAGATCGTGACCCGCGAAGTCACATTCTAACCACGCAGGTGAGAGCGCTTGACGCTGCGAACTCTGGTGCAGGTCTCGGGATGCCAATACTCTTGGCTCAGTGTTCTGCGATGCTTGAGAGATCCGTGAGAGGAGGCATGATTGTAGTGGGCAATCTATCCTTGGGCGGCGGAGTAGAGACCGTAGTCAATGCAGTAACTTTAGCTGAGCACGCAATGGAAAAGGGAGCGTCGTTGCTCCTCCTGCCAGTGAACGCTCGTCGCCAGCTCCTCGATGTTAGCGACGAAGTTGCGACAAAGGTTACGTTCATTTTTTACAACGATGCTAAAGACGCGTTAGCCAAAGCGCTCGACGAATAGGGAGTGATTGCGATCAGGATCTAGTTGGGTTTTGGATCCGTGCTTACGCGTTTAAACAGTTATGTTTCATAGGAAATTCCGTCCTAAGCATTGTCAACCAACTACGAATTGAGATTGTGAGAGCTACCTCGAGCATCAACATTGAGGGGGCTGTTCCGACGCATCGCTTTTGAGAAGATGAGCTTCGAGCTTGTCGATCAGCTCGAACGAGAATTGGTGGTTTTGATGCGAACTGGCCAGTGCCCTCAGCTGGTCGAATAGCAACGAAGCAGATGCTGCTCGTTGCTCGGCTTCCCATAATTCGGACCAATCGTTGCCTTCGAACCTGCTTCCCTCGGCGAAGATCAGGTACTCCACATCATCAATCCGAATCTCCTGACCGAACCGTTGGGCGATATCCGATGCCCATTCCTCGAGACTGTTGAGGAACTGCTCATAGCTCGGGGTATGCCAGAAGTCGACACGGAGTTTGCGATCTGGAGCATGTTTTCGGAACCATCGGTAGACCACAGCATCCATAACTGGCGCAGGTTCTTGAGGATTGTTCTTCGCTGTGAGGAAGTAGATGTACTTTGTACCGAATGCAGGACCGAGCCATTTGAGAAAAGACCTAGACTCTCCGTTGCGGCGGTCCACAACCAGTTTGAAGGCAGCCAGCCCGCCATCGCGCTGTGCAACCTGCGCAACTTCTAATAGCTCGGCTGCGGCCTCTGGCCGGTCCAAGATTCGACTTGTTCGGAATGGTCCATAGCCGACGAGTCCATGGCCCCACAACATTGCCAACAAGAAAACCTGTACGGCTTCTTCTTCGTTAGTGACTATGGGGGAGAGCTGAACTGCCTGCTTGCGATCAATGGGATCGCCGTTAAGACGATTGAAGAATTCTTTGTAATGCCCCAGCTGGTTCGTCCATGATTTCAGCTTCCACGGGGACGGGATTTGAGTCGGCCGGCCAGCCTTTTGCCAGCGTTCATACGTGGTAATCAGAGCATCTGGAGTAGTCATAATCACAGCTTAGGCACGATTCCTTGAAAACGGGGCCGTAAGGGCAGCGCGATTCAACCGAAGGCACAGGCAGGCAGCGCTGGTTGGTTGTGGCCCGGCTACGGCAGGAATGAACCATGTGACCTCTCTGCGTCAGCGCCTGACGTTAGCCTCACCCTATGACGAACTAGTGACGCTATCGATGAACAGAGGGAGGCGCTTTTGGGATGGCCGAGAACGACTATTTCTTCAAGATTTCGAGGCTGCACCGCGGTATCACCATGCTTGACGAGCGAATCGTAGCCGCGCCTTGGCGAGAGCCACAGCGTGGTGAGAACGACGACAAGTTTGGTGAGCTAGACCTGGTCTCTGGTCCGCTTAATTCGATGAAACTGACTCGTATACTTTCGGAAGGCCAAGTTTCTCTCGCTTCAATGAAGGCATTCCGTGAATCTCTGGTTGCGAAGATGCGCCAGGCGTATCAGAACTTCGCGAATCAAGAGTTGGAGAGCATCTCCGAACTTCAGGCAGGCTCGGCGCTGGGTGGACTTGCTGAACAGTGCGCGTTCGCTATCACTGCGGTGCTCGACTCATTCACTAGTCAGTTCGAGGAGCACATCGAGCGAAAGAACTCGAGCGTGGAGTATCTTTTAGAATTCTCCGATGAGCTCGGCCTGCCGGAGCAGTCTAAGGGTGACCCGGAGCCACTCTCAGGTTTGGACATGGTTCGGTTATCTGAGGGAAGCGGTACACCGTGTAATGGCATCAGAGTTGGCGGTGACGAGGTCAGAAAGATCGACGAGGCGCAAGCGGTCACCGAGTTCGTCAACCAGATCGCGGCCACTGCGAGTGGCTTCATCGGTGAAGCTTCGTCTTCTGAGCGCGCTGAAACCATGGAACGTGAAACGTTCTCAGTGCCAGAAGAACGCGAGTACTCATATGGCGATGAGTATTTGAAGCTTTGGGGACCAGTCGATCGTGCGTTTGGGAGCCACCGATATTGCCGGTGGGGGCCAGCAGCCGGGACTATCGGGTCCACCAGCCACCCACCGACGGTTTCTCACGAATTCAGAGCAGCATGTTCACGCATGTTATGACTGCCAGTCTCGACCCAGATCGTGTTGTGCACGATTCGGTCCATGATCGCATCCGCGTGGACTCCAGACCCCAGTCGTTGATGCCAGTCCTTCTTCGCATACTGGGTACAGAACACCGTCGATGCCGTGTCGTAGCGGCGCTCGAGCAGTTCCAGCAGCATACTGCGCATAGCCTCATCGGGAGGATCGAGTAACCATTCGTCGATGACGAGGACGGTGAACGCGGCGTATTTCTTCAATAACTTCGTCGTGCCCAGCGGTTTGTCCTTTGCTAGTGCCCAGGCCTCTTCCAGATCAGGCATGCGAATGTAGTGAGCTCGGATCCGGTGCTGACAGGCTCGTTTTGCTAGAGCACATCCCAGATAGGACTTTCCCGAACCGGTGAATCCTTGGAACACGACGTTCTGGCCGCGGTCGATGAAGCCGCAGGTTCCTAGCTGCGCGATCACGTTCTGATCCAGTCCTCTCTCATCGACGCGGGACAGTTGCCGCAGGTCCGCTGCCGGGTATCGTAGTCCGGCCCGGCGGATGAGTCCTTCAACTTTGGCATGGTTGAACCTCGAGTGGGCTTCGTCGACGATCAACTGCAGGCGTTCATCGAAGCTCATTCCCATAGTCAGGTCCTCGTCCTGGGACTCGAGTGCCTCCAGCAAAGGTGTCGCACCCATCTCGCGCAGCTTGCGCTTGGTTTCTGTATCGATCGCCGTCACTGTCGGCCTCCTGCATAGTAGGAGGCTCCACGAACGTAACCGCCGTGCTCGACAGGCTGAGCCTCGTCGGCTCTGGTGTGGTCTTGCCCTGTGACCAGGATCGGGTTCACATGCGCATAGCGTGGGGACCTCACCGGACCGGCCAAAGCGATCCGGCAGGCCGCCTCGACCCTTTCAGCAGAGTAACGGCGGGCCAGCCTCAACACCGCCAGGGCCGGGTTGAGTCCTTGCTCGTCGATGGGAACAGACTCGAAAATGCGATCGATGACAACCAGTGCCGATGGACCGATCCGCTCGGCCCACTGGCGGGCTCGCGGTTTGTCCCACAGCTGGTACTTCTCGCCGACCGGCAGGTCGGCCTCATTCGTCCGATACTCATTCGCTGCCGTTACCGGTAGCAGCAGGTGCGTCGTGATCCTCTCATGGCCGGAATAGACCTCAAGACTGCGATCGGTGATTCGCAGATCAACCTTGGCGCCGATATGGGCAAACGGCACTGAATAATAGTTCCGCGCCCAACTGACATGCCCATTCCTGGCCACCCGGCGCCCGTAGACCCACCGGCTGATCTCGTAGGCAACCTGCGGCAATCGCCTCAGCAGTGGCTGCTCATCGGTGGTGAAGACGCTGAGTCTGGAACCTGGCCGCTTCTGGAAGGGCTCGGCGTTATAGGCTGCGACTCGCTCCTCGATCGCCGATGCCAGTTCCGGCAGCGAAGCAAACCGTCGGTCCCGAAGTCCCGCGATCACCCACGTGGCCACATGCCCGACAGTGTTCTCCACACTCGCCTTGTCTTTCGGTGCTCTGATCCGGCCCGGAAGCACTGCCGCCGAATAGTGGGCAGCCATTTCCCGATAAGCATCGTTGAGCACGACCTCACCATCGCGGGGATGAGCGATCACTCCGGTTTTGAGGTTGTCCGGCACGATCCTCGGCGTCGATCCGTCGAAAGCGGTGAACATTGCCACATGCGCCCGCAACCAGGAATCCTGGCTCATATCCAGACTCGGATACACGAACGCGTACCGGCTGAATGGCAGACACGCGACGAACAGATACACGGTCACAGGCTGACTCGCCCCCGACGGATACAGTCGCATCGTCGGCCCCGACCAATCGACTTCGATCGTCTGCGCGGCCTTGTGACCGACTCGGGAAGCGGCGCCAGTGACCAGCACATGACGTTGATAGGTGCGGCAGAACCGGTCGTAGCTCATCGCCGCATCACCAGCAGCAGCGCATGCATCGACATACTCGCCATGGAGGAGCTTCAGCGTCACCCCGACCCGAGCCATCTCCTTATGGATTCGTTCCCAGTCGGGTTGGGCGAACACACTGTGATGGTCGCCGCGGCCCGGGAACAACAGACTGTACACCTCACCATCGGGGCAGTCTTTGACATCATCCCAACTCAGGCCGGCAGCATTCGCGGCATCGAGGACTTGGGTGACAGACTTACGGGACATCGCCTGAGACGATGCAATAGCTCTTCCCGAGAGCCCCTCGGCCCGAAGCTGTAGAACCAGCTTCGCTCTGATCTTGCGTACCATGAATATTCTCCTTCTGCCGCGTGCCCTATACACGCGGCGGAAGGAGCTTATACGTCAGTGGCCCCCATGCACGCCATAGCTGGCCCCGAACCACACGATTATCTGATCAGGCGTCCGGCCCCCGAACCCACGATTGACGGCCCCCAATAAAGCGGATATTCAATGGCGAGGCTATATTCCCGAGTAATGGTGGTGACTACAAGAGATGATTGACGATTCACTGTTCGATCGAACTGCTGAATTGAGCAGCGACCTCAAACAGCTCAAGGCCGACGAACGTTTGCTTTCCGCCAAACTGCCCGCCAATAGGGGGTACGAGACAACGTGCGAAGACGGTTTGGGCTATGACGCTTCGCCCATAGGCGAGTCTCAGCAATCGGTCGACGAGCTTGAGCAACTGAAAGAACTGCGAGCTGAGATTTGGGAGACTCTGGTTGAGCTGGAGTCAGTGTTCGCTGTATTTGCGAAGTCTGAAATCGCGCAGTTGGACGCGCTTTCAGAGGCGATTCCCGGGGGTGTCATCGGCGCGGTTTGCTCTGCGGCAGTGCGAGCCGTGGTCGCTCGATACGTACAGAACTTTGGTTCGCTCCTCAGCAAGAACAACAACGTGGCTCATCTCTTGTTGGAGTTCTCACCGTGCCTGGATCCGGGCGGCCAGTCGGACAGCGGAAAAGCTAAATCAGGCAGGCCTGATGTAAGGGTTCTGCGAGACTACGATAGGACTCGGTACCGCGGGGTGAGCGTCAATGACCAAGAAGTCCGTTTCATTGACGTCGCTATGGCCTTCGATGAGTTTCAAGCGACTGTGCTCAAAGCGGTCGAAGGCTGGAAACAGAAGCGACTCGTTCAGGTGCAACGCAGGGCCGAAGTGCGCAAACAGCTTAGAGAAGTGAACAGACGAAACTGAATGGGGTCGGGTTCTCTGCTTTCAGAGAACCCGACCCCATCCAGTTTGAGCCTCCGGATCAAGCGGTCAGCACAACCTTGCCAGTGGTCTTGCGGCCCTCCAGCGCACGGTGTGCATCCGCGGCTTCGGCCAGGGGGAACGTCGCCCCGACACGGAAGTTGAGCCAGCCGTGCTCGATGCCGTTGAAGAGCATAGCCGAACGCTTTGCCAGCTCTTCCGAGTTGCGAACAAACCAGGCCAGCGATGGGCGGGAGAGGAAGATTCCACCCGAGGAGTTCAGGCGCTGGATGTCGAACGGCGGCACCTGGCCCGAAGCTCCGCCGAAGAGCACCATCGAACCCAACGGCTTGATCGACGCCAACGAGGCATCGAACGTATCCTTACCGACACCGTCATACGCGACATCGACACCTTCGTCATCGGTGAGCTCCTTGACCTTCGCTGTGATGTCGACGCCCTCGCCATAGAGGAACACCTCATCCGCGCCGGCCTTCCGCGACAGTTCCGCTTTCTCATCCGTGCTCACCGTCGAGATGACATTGCCACCCAAGTGTTTGATGATCTGCGTGAGCAATAGACCCACGCCGCCGGCGCCAGCATGGACGAGAGCCGTCTGGCCCGGCTTGATCTCATGCGAACTCGTCGCCAGGTACTGCGCGGTCAGGCCCTGCAGCGGCATCGCCGCAGCCACCTCGGCGGACACGCCTTCCGGTACGCGCAGAAGGAAATCGGAGTTGACGACGACCTGCGTCGCATACGAACCCGGACCCTCGTGCCAGGCCACACGGTCGCCGACCTGCCAGCTCTCAATGCCCTCGCCCACCTCGGCGATATGCCCGGTGCCCTCGACGCCGACGACATGCGGGTACTCCATCGGATAGACACCCGAACGACGGTACGTGTCAATGAAATTTACGCCGGCAGCCTCGACGTTGACGAGCACCTCACCGGGGCCTGGCTTCGGGGTCTCGATCTCTCCGAACTCAAGGACCTCGGGTCCGCCGGCCTGCATTGCACGAACTGCCTGGGTCATGACGCCTCCTGCATATAAATTAATTGCCTGGTATGGTTATACATATGAACGATCTTACGGTTGCCGTCTCCGGTGCCACCGGATACGCCGGGGGAGAGGTCCTCCGGCTGCTGAGCACTCACCCCCACTTGAACGTCACCACGGTGTGCGGACATTCCACCGCGGGTGAGAAGTTCGGCCGACATCAACCCCATCTTCCCCGATTCTCTGACCTCGTGGTCCAAGAGTCCACCGCCGAGGTGCTCGCCGGCCACGATGTCGTGATCCTCGCGCTGCCGCACGGTCAGTCCGGACAGATCGCCGCCGAGCTCGAGCAGTCGAGCCCGGACACCCTCATCGTCGACCTCGCCGCCGACCACCGGCTCATCAGCGCAGCCGCGTGGGAGAAGTTCTACGGCTCCGCACACCAGGGCACCTGGACCTACGGGTTGCCCGAACTCCTCACCGCCGACGGCACCAAACAGCGCGAGGCGCTGAAGTCCGCGAAGCGCGTCGCCGTGCCTGGCTGCAATGTCACCGCAGTGAGCCTCGCCCTCGCACCACTCATCCAGGCAGGTCTCGCCGCGCCGGCCGGGCTCAATGCCGTGCTCGCCAATGGTGTCTCTGGCGCCGGGAAGGCGCTCAAGCCGCACCTCACCGCCGCCGAGATCCTCGGCAACGCCTCGCCGTACGGCACCGGCGGCACGCACCGGCATGTGCCCGAGATCGAACAGAACCTCAACGGAGTCCTCGGCGCCGACGCCACCGATGGCCCCACCCGCATCTCCTTCACCCCGACACTCGTGCCCATGGCCCGAGGAATCCTCGCGACCATCACCGCCGACGCCGGTGAAGCCGCGCCGCGGACCGCCGAGGGACTCCTCGACACTGCCGCGCTCAAGGACCAGCTCGCCGCCGCCTTCGACCAGGCGTATTCCGACGAACCATTCGTCCGTGTCCTGCCCGAAGGCCAGTGGCCGCAGACCGCGGCCACCACCGGGTCGAATGTCGCGCAGATCCAGTTCACCGTCGACGAACGCGCCGAGAAGATCCTCGTCGTCGTTGCACTGGACAACCTGGTCCGCGGCACGGCCGGACAAGCCATCCAATCCATCCACTTGGCCCTCGGTCTCGACGAGACCACCGCCCTTCCGCTGACAGGAGTCGCCCCATGAGCGTCACCGCCCCACTCGGCTTCACCGCCGCCGGACTCACCGCAGGCCTCAAGCCCTCCGGAACCAAAGACCTCTCCCTGGTGATCAACAACGGCCCCGACACCGCCGTCGCCGCCGTCTACACATCGAATCGGTGCAAGGCCAACCCGGTGCTGTGGTCGCAGAAGGCCTCGGCCAACGGGCAGGCCCGCGCCGTCGTTCTCAACTCCGGGGGAGCGAACTGCTACACCGGTGACTTCGGCTACGAGACGACGACGCTGACCGCGCAGACCACCGCCGAACTCCTCACCGACGCCGGCACCACCACCCCGGCCGAAGACGTACTCGTCTGCTCGACAGGCCTCATCGGCGTCGGCGGACAGGACTTCCGCGACTCCATCGTGGGCAACCTCGCCCCACTCGTCGCTGCCGCCGACACGAGCGTCGAAGCCGGACAGTCCGCCGCCGAAGCGATCATGACCACCGACACCGTCGCAAAAGTTGCCACCCGCACCGGTTCCAGCGGGTACACGATCGGCGGCATGGCCAAGGGCGCGGGCATGCTCGCACCGGGACTCGCCACGATGCTCGTCGTCATCACCACCGATGCCAAACTCGACCAGACCACGCTCGACCAGGCTCTGCGTGCCTCGACGAGCCAGTCCTTCGACCGACTCGACACTGACGGCTGCATGTCGACGAACGACACCGTCATCCTCATGTCCTCCGGCGCCCACGACGCCGTCGTCGACACGGACGAGTTCACAACCCTGCTGCGCGAACTCTGCCTCGACCTCATGCACCAACTCCATGTCGACGCTGAAGGCGCCCACCACGACATCGCCATCACCACACGCGGTGCCGCCAGCGAGACCGACGCCGTCGAAGTCTCCCGCTCTGTGGCACGGTCGGCTCTCTTCAAGGCCGCGATCTTCGGGGAGGACCCGAATTGGGGTCGTGTCGTCGCTCAGGTGGGAACCACCTCGGCGGATTTCGATCCCACACAGATCGACGTGATCATCAACGGCGTCCAAGTGTGCACGGCCTCCGGCCCCGACGAAGACCCCGCGAACGTCACGTTCGACCGCACCGTCGACGTCGTCATCGACCTCCACGCCGGTGACGACACCGCCACCGTGTGGACCTCGGACCTCACCCACGACTACGTCGAAGAGAACAGCGCCTACTCCTCATGAACACCCCTGTCGACATGTCCACGAAATCCACGGCCGCCCGGCTCGCCGCCGCCCAGGTCAAGGCCGAAGCGCTCACCGAGGCGCTGCCCTGGATCAAGACCTTCGCCGGCGCCACGATCGTCATCAAATACGGCGGCAACGCCATGGTCTCCCCGGAGCTGCAGCAATCCTTCGCAGATGACATCGCGTTCCTCCGCTTCGCCGGCATCCGCCCCGTCGTCGTCCACGGCGGCGGCCCCCAGATCTCGGCGATGCTCAAACGCTTGGGCATCGAATCCGAGTTCAAGGCCGGACAGCGCGTGACCACCGAGGAAGCCGCCGAGGTCATCCGCATGGTGCTGTCCGGCCAGGTCAACCGCGATATCGTGTCCCGGATCAACCAGAACGGTGACGCCGCGATCGGCCTGTCCGGTGAAGACGCAGACCTCCTTCTCGCGCACAAAACCACCGCCGAGGTGGACGGCGAAGTCATCGACCTCGGCCGGGTGGGCGAGCTCGCCCAGGTGAATACGACCGTGCTCACCGAACTCCTCGACGCCGGCCGGGTCCCCGTCATCTGCTCCATCGCCTCCGAGATCGGGGGAGAAGCGGGGAAGCCGCTGAACATCAATGCGGACCTGGCCGCCTCGGCGGTGGCGAAGGCGCTGAAGGCACACAAACTCATCATGCTCACCGATGTGCCCGGCCTCTACGCGAACTGGCCGGACACGTCCTCGCTCATCTCCCGCATCGACCCGGACAAGCTGCGCGAACTCCTGCCGTCGCTCGATTCGGGAATGATCCCGAAGATGACCGCGGCGCTCGAGGCGATCGAGCACGGGGTCAAGCAGGCCCACATCATCGACGGCCGGATGGCGCATTCCCTCCTCCTCGAGGTCTTCACCTCGGAAGGGATCGGCACCATGGTCGAAGACACCATCGTCGAACCCGCACCGCTGGGCGACGGGCACCAAGCGAACCCCGCCGAGGCGGCCCCGACGGACGGTTTGAACGCTAGCAACGACAGCAACGGAGGACGTTCATGAGTGATCAGACGGGTACGCAGGATTCGGCTGCGCAGGCTTCTGACCAAGCACAGACGTGGCGCGACGATTTCTCGCGGGTGCTGTCCCCGGTGTTTGGTTCCCCGCAGCTCGACATCGTCCGCGGTGAGGGCTCGTACGTGTGGGACGCCTCGGGCAAGAAGTACCTCGACCTGCTCGCCGGCATCGCCGTCAACGCTTTGGGCCATTGCCACCCCGCATGGGTCAGCGCCATCACCGAGCAGGCCTCGACGCTCGGCCACATCTCGAACTTCTTCACCTCCCCAGCCCAGATCGGCCTGGCCGAGAAGCTCCACGAGATCCTCAACCTACCGGCCGGGTCCGCCGTGTTCTTCTCGAACTCGGGAGCCGAAGCCAACGAGGCGGCCTTCAAGATGGCCCGCCGCGCCGCCGGTGGGGGACGGCCCTTCATCATCGCCATCGACGGCGCCTTCCACGGCCGGACCATGGGAGCGCTCGCCCTGACCGCGAAGGAAGCGTACCGCGCCCCCTTCGCACCCGGAGTCCCCGGAGTCGTCCACGTGCCCTATGGGGATGTCGAGGCCCTCGAGGCTGCCATCAACGAGAACACCCCTGCCGTGTTCATCGAACCCGTGCAGGGTGAGGTCGGCGTGCGAACGCATCCGGCCGGCTACCTCACTGCGGTACGGGAACTGACGCAGAAGGTCGGGGCGCTCATGGTCCTCGACGAGGTGCAGTCGGGCATCGGCCGCACCGGTTCCTGGTTTGCTCACCAGGATCCCGAGATCGGTGAGGGCGTCACGCCCGACATCATCACTTCAGCGAAGGGGCTCGGCGGCGGCATGCCGATCGGCGCGACCATCACCGTCGGTGACGCGAATACTGGTCTGCTCGAAGCCGGTCAGCACGGCACGACCTTCGGCGGCAACCCTCTGTCGTGTGCTGCCGGACTCGCCGTGCTCGAGACGATCGAGAAGGACAACCTCCTCGACCACGTCACCGAGGTCAGCGACTGGCTCAAGGCCCAGTTGGCGGAGGTCGACGGCATCGGCGAGATCACCGGCAAGGGACTGCTGCTCGGGCTCGAGCTGACAGCCGGTGCGTCGGGTGACGGCGCGGCCGGACAGACCGACGGCCAGGTCCCGGACTCGAAGGCCGTGGCCGCCCGGGCCCTCGAAGCCGGGTTCATCATCAACCCCGTCGCCCCGGGACGCCTCCGCCTCGCCCCGCCGCTGACCATTACCACCGACGAGCTCACCCCGTTCATCGAGGCCCTGCCCGGCTTCATCACCGGCTGAGCCGCCCCGCGAACCCAGCGCTGATCGCAAACCAGGGTTCGCACGGATCGGCGGGCCGCCTCGGCGCCGGCACCACTCACTCAGACTTTCGAAGGACACGTTATGACACGCCACTTCCTCAAGGACACGGATCTCAGCCCGGCCGAGCAGGCCGAGGTCCTCGACCTCGCCGTCGAACTCAAGGCCGCCCCCTACTCGCGGACCCCGCTGGCCGGCCCGCAGACCGCCGCCGTCATCTTCGACAAGACCTCGACGCGCACCCGGGTCTCGTTCGCCGCCGGCATCGCCGCGCTCGGCGGGCAGCCGCTCATCATCAACCCCGGTGAGGCGCAGCTCGGGCACAAGGAATCCATCGCCGACACCGCCCAGGTGATGTCCCGGATGGTCTCGACGATCATCTGGCGCACCTACGCCCAGGCGGGCCTCGCAGAGATGGCCGAATTCTCCTCGGTGCCCGTCATCAACTCCCTGTCCGATGACTTCCACCCCTGCCAGATCCTCGCCGACCTGCTCACCATCCGCGAACACCGCGGTGACGTGAAGGGCCAGACCATGACGTACTTCGGCGACGGGGCGAACAACATGGCCAACTCCTACGCGTTGGGTGGAGTCAACGCCGGAATGCACGTGCGCATCGCCGCCCCAGCCGACTACCAGCCCGACGCAGCGATCGTCGCCGAAGCCGAAGCCCTCGCGGCCCAGACCGGGGGATCGCTCACCGTCACCGACGACCCGGTGGCCGCAGCCACCGGCGCCGACGTCCTCGTCACCGACACCTGGGTATCCATGGGGCAGGACGCCGCCGGACGCGACGACGAGGCCTCACCGTTCACGAAGTTCCAGGTGAACCAAGAACTCATGAACCTTGGCAACGACGCGATCTTCCTCCACTGCCTGCCCGCCTACCGCGGCAAAGAGGTCACGGCCGAGGTCATGGACGGCCCCGCCTCGGTGGTCTTCATTGAGGCCGAGAACCGCCTCCACGCGCAGAAGGCACTCATGACCTTCCTCCTGGAGCGATGATGGCCGAGACGAATAACAGTGCGCCGCTGACGAAGACGGCCCGACAGCAGAAGATCATCGATCTCATCACCCGGCAGTCCGTGCGGTCCCAGATCGAACTCGCCGAGGCGCTCGCGACGCAGGGCATCACCGTGACCCAGGCAACCCTGTCGCGCGACCTCGCCGAGGTGGGGGCCGTGAAGATCCGGTCCACCGCAGGATCCGTGTACGCCGTTCCCGGTGAGGGCGGGGACCGGTCCCTGCAACAGTCGACGGGGGAGAGCCTCGACGCAAAGCTGCCGCGGATCCTCGAGGAACTGCTCGTCTCCGCGGTGTCTCAGGACAACACGGTCGTGCTGCGCACACCGCCGGGAGCCGCACAGTATCTGGCCTCGGCGATCGACCGATCATCGATGGTCGGGATCTTCGGCACCCTCGCAGGCGATGACACCGTGCTCGTCATCGCCGATGCCGCCGTCGGGGGAGCGGCCCTGGCCGAAACCTTCCTCGAATACGCAGCGGGCGGGCTGGCCGAGGGGTGAACCTCGGTCGGTTGGACCTGGAATTGGGTGTGCCGCCTCGGCGGGGATTCCACGGGACGGACGGCCGCCTCGGCGAGAAAAATACTGGAACAATGACAACTGAGTTTCATCATTTCAATAAATGGGCCGGCGCATCCGTGCTGGTGGGAAAGGACGATCTGTGAGCGAACGACTGAGCCTGTGGGGCGGACGATTCTCCGACGGTCCGGCCGATGCCCTGGCCGCGCTGAGCAAGTCCACGGACTTCGACTGGCGCCTGGCGAAGTACGACATCGCCGGGTCCAAGGCCCACGCGAAGGTCCTCCACCACGCGGGACTGCTCACCGATGACGAGCTGTCGGGGATGCACTCGGCCCTCGACGAGCTGCTGCGCCGCGTTGAAGCCGGCGAATACGTCGCCGCTGAATCCGACGAGGATGTGCACTCGTCGCTCGAGCGCGGGCTCATCGAGATCGCCGGGCCCGAGCTCGGCGGGAAGCTGCGTGCCGGACGGTCCCGCAACGATCAGATCGCGACGATGGGGCGGATGTACCTGCGTGACCATGCTCGTGAGGTCGCCGGTCTCGTCCTCGACACCGTCGAGGTGCTCATCGCTCAGGCCGAAGAGCACCCCGAGGCGCCGATGCCTGGACGAACCCACCTTCAGCACGCTCAGCCGGTGCTGCTGGCCCATCATCTGCTTGCTCATGCGTGGCCGCTGCTGCGCGACGTCGCCCGCTTCGTCGATTTCGATGCGCGGGCCGGTGTCTCTGCGTATGGTTCGGGTGCTCTGGCCGGGTCGTCGTTGGGGCTCGATCCGCAGGCTGTGGCCGCGGACCTCGGATTCAACGATTCGGTGGAGAACTCCATCGACGGCACCGCGTCGCGCGATGTCTTCGCCGAGTACCTGTTCATCACGACGATGATCGGCATCGACCTCTCGCGTCTGTCCGAGGAGGTCATCGCGTGGGCGACGAAGGAGTTCTCGTTCGTCACCCTCCACGATGCGTATTCGACGGGGTCGTCGATCATGCCGCAGAAGAAGAACCCCGACGTCGCCGAGCTCACCCGCGGCAAGTCGGGTCGCCTCATCGGTGATCTCACCGGTCTGCTCTCGACGCTCAAGGCGCTGCCGTTGGCGTACAACCGGGACCTGCAGGAGGACAAGGAGCCGGTCTTCGACGCCACGGACACCCTCGAGCTGCTGCTGCCGGCGTTCACCGGAATGGTGGCGACGCTGAAGTTCGACACCGAGCGGATGGCCTACCTGGCTCCGCGTGGATTCGCCCTGGCCACGGACATCGCCGAATGGCTTGTGCGTGAGGGCGTGCCGTTCCGTGTGGCCCACGAGCTCTCGGGGGCGTGCGTGCAGTTGGCCGAATCGCGGGACGTCGAATTGTGGGACCTGACCGATGAGGATTTTGCGGGGATCTCCGAGCATCTGACGCCGGCCGTTCGTGAGGTACTCACGACGCTCGGGTCGATCGATTCGCGCAATGCCAAGGGCGGCACGGCTCGCTCGGCCGTCGATCAGCAGATCGCCAACGCGAAGGCCGAGGTCACGCGTCTGCGTGAGTTCGCCGGGTCGGCTCGCAGCGTGTGACTGGTTCGGTTGATTAAACACTCCTCGGAATGCCGGTGAGTCGGGATGCGGCCTCAGCTGAGCGGCGAGACTACGGTAACGCCGAGATCCTCGAGCAGTTCGTCCAAAACGATGCATCCGGCTTCTTCGCCGATCGCTCCGACCGCTGTCAGTGAATGTGTGAGATCCAGAGCATTGCGACCTTTGGCCAATCGAGCAGCGAAAAGGATCAGGGCTTCGGAGTCGGTATGGTGGCTGAGCTCAGTCTGGCGAGAGTGCCAGACGATTCCCGCTAGATTCTGCGTAGACCCATGGTTGGCCTTGGCCACGGCGCGGGTGCAGGGATAGTGCTCCTGCGCCGAGGGCGAGATGGCGAACCGCGGGTTGTTCAGTCCGTCGCTGTTGCTCAGATGGCAGGCAAGGGAAGTGCCGCCTCGGCGAACACGTAGAATTGACCCCGTCGGCTCCGCGCCGGCACAGACCAAAGATTCGAAAGGACCGAAGTGACCGACATCTTCAGCGAACTCAAGGCCCGCGGGCTCGTCGCAGTTTCCACGGACGAGACCGCCCTGCAGAAAGCCCTGGCCGAGGAGTCGCTGACCTATTATGTCGGTTTCGATCCGACGGCCCCGAGCCTGCACATGGGCAACCTCGTCCAGCTGCTCACCGCCGCCCGCCTCCAGCAGGCCGGACACAACCCGCTGGCCCTCGTCGGCGGCGCTACCGGCCTCATCGGCGACCCGCGCATGTCGGGGGAGCGGACGCTCAACCCACGTGAGGTCGTCGAGGAATGGGTCGCGAAGATCCGCGCCCAGGTCGAGAAGTTCCTCGACTTCGACGGCCCCAACGCCGCCCAGATCGTCAACAACCTCGACTGGACCTCGCAGCTGTCGGCCATCGACTTCCTCCGCGACATCGGCAAGCACTTCCCGGTCAACCGGATGCTCGCGAAGGAATCCGTCTCCGCGCGCCTCAACAGCGAAGCCGGAATCTCCTTCACTGAGTTCTCCTACCAGATCCTCCAGGGCAACGACTACCTTGAGCTCAACCGCCGCTACGGCTGCTCCCTGCAGACCGGCGGCTCCGACCAGTGGGGCAACCTCACCTCGGGCGTCGACCTCATCCGCCGCGTCGAGCAGAAGTCCGTCCACGCCCTGGCCACCCCGCTGATCACGAAGGCCGACGGAACGAAGTTCGGCAAGACCGAATCCGGCACCGTGTGGCTCGACTCGTCGCTGACCAGCCCGTACGCGTTCAGCCAGTTCTGGCTCAACGCCGACGACCGCGACGTGGTGAAGTACCTCAAGGTGTTCTCGCTGCGCCCGCTCGACGAAATCGAAGCCATCGAAGCCGAGTTCACCGCCGCCCCGCACACCCGTGTGGCGCAGAAGGCCCTCGCCGAGGATGTCACCACCTTGGTCCACGGACGCCAGGCTTACGAACAGGCCATCGCCGCGGCCTCCGCCCTCTTCGGCGGGGGAGAGCTCGCCGGTCTCGATGCCTCGACGCTGGGTGCCGCAACTTCCGAGCTGCCGCGCGGTGAGGTGTCGACGACCCAGCTGGCCGAAGGCCTGCCTGTTGCTGATGCGTTCGTCGCTTCCGGCGTCGTCAAGTCCAAGGGTGAGGCTCGCCGTGCCATCAAGGACGGGGGAGCGTACGTCAACAACGTCAAGGTCGCCGACCAGGAGCAGACTCTGACTTCCGGTGATGTGCTCTCGACAGAAGCGGGAGGAGTCGTCCTCCTGCGCCGAGGCAAGAAGACCCTGGGTGCTGTCGACATCGTCGGCTGAGCAGCCTCCGTTACTGATAATGCCGTGTTCTCCGCACCCGGAGGGCGCGGCATTGTCGTATTCATGACGGTTGGGCCCGTTCGACAACGGGAATCCTTGTCATCGACGAATACAAGAGGTCGCATTGTAGAGACGGCTTCAACGGCAGCATTGCGGTCAAGGGAATGCTGTCAATCAGCGTGCGCTCTGGCAGCCTGCGGGCAACCGGACCGGCGATGTGGGGCCATCACCATGGAAAAGCAAGCGGTCATCGAGCAGACTGGCAGTTGACGGACAACCGAACGAATACCGACTGACGAACGCACGAGGAGATCATGCGCACCCTGCTCAACATCATCTGGTTCATCTTCTCCGGTCTCTGGCTGGCGCTCGGATACTGGGCCGCCGGGATCATCGCCTGCATCTTCATCGTCACCATCCCGTGGGGCATCGCGTCCTTCCGCATCGGCAACTACGCACTGTGGCCCTTCGGCCGCGAGGTCATCGAAACCCGCCCGGCGGGAGTGGCGACAACCCTGGGCAACATAATCTGGCTCATCGTCGCCGGCGTCTGGCTCGCCATCGGACACGTCGTCACCTCGATCCCGCTGTTCGTCTCGATCATCGGCATCCCACTCGGCTGGGCGAACATCAAACTCATCCCCGTCTCGCTCATGCCGCTGGGCAAGCAGATCGTCGACAGCGACCGGCTGATGCCCGGCTACCGCGGAGCCTGAACCACGGATTCAGGAACTCTGTTCTTCGAGGTCCTCGAGAGAGATGCGGCCTTGGCGTACTGCCCAGAGCACGCGGCGAGTGCGCACGATTCGGGGCAGGGTAATGATCAGCAGTCCGCCGAGCATGTTGAACGGGATCACGATTCCGAACCACTGCAGGAAATCGAGGATCGCAACGTCCGCGCCCGTCATCATGGCGGCAAGGATGAGAATCGCATTGATGGCTCCGTGCAACATGCTGACGCCGATCACCAATAAGCCGGTGATCATACAGACGATGGCCTTGACGACATCATTCGACGTTCCCTGTTGCATACGGGTCGACAAAGTGATCGTCGCGCCGGCGAGAAGTGAGAGAGCGAGCATGACGATGAGCGACGACTGGTTGATATAGCCGAGCGCCATATCCGCGATCGTCTTGTGATAGTCCGGGAGGGCGATGACGATCAGCCAGGCGAAGACCGCGCCGCCAACCATGTTTGTCACGAGGGTGGTCAACCAGAGGCGGAATACCTGTACCCAATTCGCTTGGCCGGCGATGACGGCGTTGATCGGAAGGAGGAACTCTTCGGTGAAGAGCTCAGAATGCGCCAGCCTCAATGCCAACAGCCCGATGCCGAACGCCATCCCTGCCAAAATCTCCGACCCGGTTGCTTGCTTGACGAGCACCATGGCCAATATGCCGAGACCGACATCGATGCCGCCGAAGAGCCCGGTGACGATGAGTTCCGTCCACTTCCGGTTGAGCCGCTTGGCACCCTCCGTGACTGTATTCGCCGCCTCGTCGATGAGGGCGTCTTCGAGATCGAGATCGTTGCGGCCGAGTCGTTTTCGCTGCTCTTTCTGAGTCATTCCGCCAGTGTAGGGGCAGGGGCGGGGCGAAACGCTGGGAACCATCTGCACGGTGAGGGCAATCGGCCGCCGCCGTCAAGCGTGTGGCGGGGTTCTGCGGCCGTGCGTTTGTGCCTGTGGAAGTAGGCGCGAAACCGGGCTTCTGGAGCCAGTGACGGGTGTCACAGCGGAATTCCCGCTTTCGATTTGCACGTCGCCTCTGGGGTGGTCTAGAGTTATATCTCGTTGCCCCGCCGGAAACACCGTCTTCGAGACAGAGTTTCTACCGGGTCTGACCAGGACAAACACAGTTTGATCCAAGGGTTCAGAACACCGGGTGGGGAACCAAAAAATGAAACTGATACCCCCAGTGAACACGCTGTTTTTGTGGTGTGGTGATGGGTGTGTGTTTGTGGTTTGAGAATCCAATAGCGTGTTTGTTTGAACAAGTTGTGATGCCAGAACATTTTATTTTCTGGTAAGACAATCATCTGATCGAACATGGTGTCGCCTCGTGTGGGTGGTTCTTCGCCGAACCTCCCGCATCACATGGGTGGCCTTCGTGTTTGGTCAGTGTTTTTTTGGTCAACCTTCTCACCCCGTGAGGGGTTGGCTGTCTTGCTGGGATTCATTCGTAACATAATTTTTTTATGGAGAGTTTGATCCTGGCTCAGGACGAACGCTGGCTGCGTGCTTAACACATGCAAGTCGAACGCTGAAGCCAGAAGCTTGCTTCTGGTGGATGAGTGGCGAACGGGTGAGTAACACGTGAGTAACCTGCCCCTGATTTCGGGATAAGCCTGGGAAACCGGGTCTAATACCGGATACGACCAACCCTCGCATGAGGGTTGGTGGAAAGTTTTTCGATCAGGGATGGGCTCGCGGCCTATCAGCTTGTTGGTGGGGTAATGGCCCACCAAGGCGACGACGGGTAGCCGGCCTGAGAGGGCGACCGGCCACACTGGGACTGAGACACGGCCCAGACTCCTACGGGAGGCAGCAGTGGGGAATATTGCACAATGGGGGAAACCCTGATGCAGCGACGCAGCGTGCGGGATGACGGCCTTCGGGTTGTAAACCGCTTTCAGCAGGGAAGAAGCGAAAGTGACGGTACCTGCAGAAGAAGTACCGGCTAACTACGTGCCAGCAGCCGCGGTAATACGTAGGGTACGAGCGTTGTCCGGAATTATTGGGCGTAAAGAGCTCGTAGGTGGTTGGTCACGTCTGCTGTGGAAACGCAACGCTTAACGTTGCGCGTGCAGTGGGTACGGGCTGACTAGAGTGCAGTAGGGGAGTCTGGAATTCCTGGTGTAGCGGTGAAATGCGCAGATATCAGGAGGAACACCGGTGGCGAAGGCGGGACTCTGGGCTGTAACTGACACTGAGGAGCGAAAGCATGGGGAGCGAACAGGATTAGATACCCTGGTAGTCCATGCCGTAAACGTTGGGCACTAGGTGTGGGGGACATTCCACGTTCTCCGCGCCGTAGCTAACGCATTAAGTGCCCCGCCTGGGGAGTACGGTCGCAAGGCTAAAACTCAAAGGAATTGACGGGGGCCCGCACAAGCGGCGGAGCATGCGGATTAATTCGATGCAACGCGAAGAACCTTACCAAGGCTTGACATACACTGGACCGTTCTGGAAACAGTTCTTCTCTTTGGAGCTGGTGTACAGGTGGTGCATGGTTGTCGTCAGCTCGTGTCGTGAGATGTTGGGTTAAGTCCCGCAACGAGCGCAACCCTCGTTCTATGTTGCCAGCACGTGATGGTGGGAACTCATAGGAGACTGCCGGGGTCAACTCGGAGGAAGGTGGGGATGACGTCAAATCATCATGCCCTTTATGTCTTGGGCTTCACGCATGCTACAATGGCTGGTACAGAGAGAGGCGAACCCGTGAGGGTAAGCGAATCCCTTAAAGCCAGTCTCAGTTCGGATCGTAGTCTGCAATTCGACTACGTGAAGTCGGAGTCGCTAGTAATCGCAGATCAGCAACGCTGCGGTGAATACGTTCCCGGGCCTTGTACACACCGCCCGTCAAGTCACGAAAGTCGGTAACACCCGAAGCCGGTGTCCCAACCCTTGTGGAGGGGGCCGTCTAAGGTGGGACTGGTGATTGGGACTAAGTCGTAACAAGGTAGCCGTACCGGAAGGTGCGGCTGGATCACCTCCTTTCTAAGGAGCACACATAAGAACCCCAACGCAGTGATCGAATGCGTCATCTGGTTGGGAGCTCAAGGGTGGAACATCACAACACTCGCTCGCTCACACAGCCTGGCTGGGGTCAATGCCCCGGGTGCGGATGTGGTTTTTGGGTGGGCTAGGACGAACACGTTATTGGGTCCTGGAATCACAAACCCCAACGGTTGTTGGGTGTGGTTTCAACCAACAGGACCAACCCGGCCACCAAGCAGCAGAGATTTCTGGTGTGTGGTGGTGGGTGTTTGGTAGTGGTTTGAGAATCGTATAGTGGACGCGAGCATCAAACACCGCGAGTAAGTGGTGTTTATGTAATGTGATTTTTCTTGTCATCATCTAGTTAAGGTGAATGAAACAATTTTTCGCACACACGAAGCCGGTCCCTTTGGGGGTTGGGTGAGTGTGTAAGAGCGCATGGTGGATGCCTTGGCATCAGGAGCCGATGAAGGACGTGGAAATCTGCGATAAGCCTCGGGGAGCCGATAAACAGGCGTTGATCCGAGGGTCTCCGAATGGGGAAACCCCGCCACTCGTGAGGGTGGTGACCCGTGTCTGAATATATAGGGCATGTGGAGGGAACGCGGGGAAGTGAAACATCTCAGTACCCGCAGGAAGAGAAAATAACAATGATTCCGGGAGTAGTGGCGAGCGAAACTGGATGAGCCTAAACCTGTGCAGTGTCAAGCGTGCTGGTGTTGCTGCAGGGGTGTTGTGGGGTGTACGTGGTCCGGTCCAGCATGGCCGGTCTGTGAGTGTTGTTGGTGTAGTCGAACCTGGTGGGAAACAGGACCGGAGTGGGTGAGAGTCCCGTAGACGAAACATTGACTGTTCGCAGTGTGTGCATGCCCGAGTAGCACGGAACTCGTGGAATTTCGTGTGAATCTGCCAGGACCACCTGGTAAGGCTAAATACTTCCTGATGACCGATAGCGGATAAGTACCGTGAGGGAATGGTGAAAAGTACCCCGGGAGGGGAGTGAAAGAGTACCTGAAACCATGTGCTTACAATCCGTCAGAGCAGTATCTTGATGACTGTGATGGCGTGCCTTTTGAAGAATGAGCCTGCGAGTTAGCGGTGCGTGGCGAGGTTAACCCGTGTGGGGTAGCCGTAGCGAAAGCGAGTCCGAATAGGGCGAGTCAGTCGCGTGTCCTAGACCCGAAGCGGAGTGATCTAGCCATGGGCAGGGTGAAGCGTGTGTAAGAGCGCGTGGAGGCCCGCACCCACTTCAGTTGAAAATGGAGGGGATGACCTGTGGTTAGGGGTGAAAGGCCAATCAAACTCTGTGATAGCTGGTTCTCCCCGAAATGCATTTAGGTGCAGCGTTGCGTGGTTCTTGCTGGAGGTAGAGCTACTGGATGGCTGATGGGCCCTACCGGGTTACTGACGTCAACTAAACTCCGAATGCCAGTCAAGGTTCAGCGTGGCAGTGAGACAGTGGGGGATAAGCTTCATTGTCGAGAGGGAAACAGCCCAGACCATCAACTAAGGCCCCTAAGCGTGTGCTCAGTGGGAAAGGATGTTCAGTTGCGAAGACAACCAGGAGGTTGGCTTAGAAGCAGCCACCCTTGAAAGAGTGCGTAATAGCTCACTGGTCAAGTGATTGAGCGCCGATAATGTAGCGGGGCTAAGTACACCGCCGAAGTTGTGGCAGCACCACAGTTAAGCCGTAATGGTGTGGTGTTGGGTAGGGGAGCGTCGAGTTGCCGGAGAAGCTGCCGTGTGAACGAGTGGTGGAGGCGATTCGAGTGAGAATGCAGGCATGAGTAGCGAAAGACGGGTGAGAAACCCGTCCACCGGATGACCAAGGGTTCCAGGGCTAGGCTAATCCGCCCTGGGTAAGTCGGGACCTAAGGCGAGGCCGACAGGCGTAGTCGATGGACAACCAGTTGATATTCTGGTACCGACACACAACCGACAGTACCAAAACACACGATACTAACCCCGTGATGATCCCGTCAGGCCTTCGGGCCTGTGGTTGGGTTTGAGTGGGGGACCTGAGTGTGGAGTCGGTAAGCGTGAGGTGTGACGCAGAAAGGTAGCCAGGCCGTGCGATGGTAGTCACGGTCTAAGGTTGTAGCACGTGGGGGTAGGTAAATCCGTCCCCGCATAGAGTGTGAGAGCTGATGGGCGCCCCACATTGGTGGGGTGATCTGGTGATCCTCTGCTGCCGAGAAAAGCATCGACGTGAGGGTGTGTGTTGCCCGTACCCTATAACCGACACAGGTGGTCGAGTAGAGAATACTAAGGTGATCGAGAGAATCGTGGTTAAGGAACTCGGCAAAATGCCCCCGTAACTTCGGGAGAAGGGGGACCATCCCGGTGAACCACACTTTGCTGTGGGATGTGCTGGTGGTGGTCGCAGAGGCCAGAGAGAAGCGACTGTTTATTAAAAACACAGGTCCGTGCGAAGATGTAAGTCGATGTATACGGACTGACGCCTGCCCGGTGCTGGAAGGTTAAGAGGACCTGTTAACCCGTAAGGGTGAAGCGGAGAATTTAAGCCCCAGTAAACGGCGGTGGTAACTATAACCATCCTAAGGTAGCGAAATTCCTTGTCGGGTAAGTTCCGACCTGCACGAATGGCGTAACGACTTCTCTGCTGTCTCAACCACGAACTCGGCGAAATTGCATTACGAGTAAAGATGCTCGTTACGCGCAGCAGGACGGAAAGACCCCGAGACCTTCACTATAGTTTGGTATTGGGATTCGGTGTGGTTTGTGTAGGATAGGTGGAAGACTGGGAAGCCCTGACGCTAGTTGGGGTGGAGTCGATCGGTGAAATACCACTCTGACCATAGTGGATTCCTTAACTTCGGACCCTGATCGGGTTCAGGGACAGTGCCTGATGGGTAGTTTAACTGGGGCGGTTGCCTCCTAAAGAGTAACGGAGGCGCCCAAAGGTTCCCTCAGCCTGGTTGGCAATCAGGTGTCGAGTGTAAGTGCACAAGGGAGCTTGACTGTGAGACGGACGTGTCGAGCAGGAGCGAAAGCTGGGACTAGTGACCCGGCCATGGCTTGTGGAAGCGTGGTCGCTCAACGGATAAAAGGTACCTCGGGGATAACAGGCTGATCTTGCCCAAGAGTCCATATCGACGGCATGGTTTGGCACCTCGATGTCGGCTCGTCGCATCCTGGGGCTGGAGTCGGTCCCAAGGGTTGGGCTGTTCGCCCATTAAAGCGGTACGCGAGCTGGGTTTAGAACGTCGTGAGACAGTTCGGTCCCTATCCGCTGCGTGCGTAGGAAATTTGTGGAGGTCTGTCCTTAGTACGAGAGGACCGGGACGGACGAACCTCTGGTGTGCCAGTTGTTCCGCCAGGAGCATGGCTGGTTGGCTACGTTCGGGATGGATAACCGCTGAAAGCATCTAAGCGGGAAGCCGGCTCCGAGATGAGATTTCCAACTGACCTTGAGTCAGGGGAGGTGTCCTATAGATGATGGGGTTGATAGGCCGGGTATGGAAGCACTGTGAGGTGTGGAGTTGACTGGTACTAATACACCGATCACTCATCAACCATTCCAATGTGGGGTTGGTGTGTGTGAGAGATTGTTTCGTCTTTTCTGGGATGGCTTGAAGAGTTCACACTTTCGGGTGTGCATGTTGTATAAGTTTTTGGTGTTCGCGTTCGCTGTGCGGTTCTTGGACCACTACCACCCAAACATGGGTTTGGGTGAGTGTGGTTTGTTGGTTTTGCGGTGGTGATAGTGGTGGGGAAACGCCCGGTTAACCGTTCCGATCCCGGTAGCTAAGCCCATTCGCGCTGATGGTACTGCAACTTGGTGGTTGTGGGAGAGTAAGTGACTGCCGCAATATTTTTTAGTGGTGATGGCCTCGTTCAATCCTTTGGGTTGGGCGGGGCCATCACTGTATTCACCGGTTATTGCTACCTGACGGGGGCGCAGCTACCTGGCGCCAGGTTGCTGGGCCCCCGTCAGGTAGCAATTAGGAGAGGAGAGGGGAAGGGATGGAGGCGAAGACAATTGACGCTCTCAGAGCCGAGCTTGCTCGCGACGGTGAGGTGGCGATCGGGTTCAACCGGGCGAAACAGCTTCTGCGGAACCCTGCAGGTTTTCTCGGGCTGCGCCGTTCCTCTCCGCCCTCACCACAGGTGATCGTCAACAACTTCGGTCTGTGGGCCGCCGTGGACGGATTCCCCGAAGGCGGCGTGCCATGGGCTCGTATTCTCGAAGTCCACATCACCAAGGTGAACGTCAGCTCGTATATCGATGTGAGCATCAGAACTCCCGATACCCCTGACCGCCGGCGTTCGCTGCGTCTGCCGCATATGCTCACGGTCGATCCGGAAGATCTGGCCAAATGGATCGTCATGGAACTGATGGAACGCGGCAACCCGATCTGACTTTCATCCCGACAGTCCAATGACGACTTTCAACCCGGTGTCGTCCGGAGGAGATCCCTTCCGGATGGTAGGCGACGCGTTCTCCTACCGAAGCTCAAATGCTTGTCCATAGTTATGTTGCATGTCACGATGAAACTGTCCGCTGCGCCGGATGCAAGTGAATAGTGACATCCGAATAGACAGCAAGGGAGAGACCGCATGAACGTATCAACCATCGTCTGGATCGTCGTCGCCATCGTCGTGGTCCTGATCATCGTCGGGATCATCATCGCAGTCAGCCGAAAAGCGGCGGCGAAGAAGCGCGAACACCAGCGACAAGAAGCCGCCCAGATTCGACAGGAAGCTGCTGAATCCGAACATGATGTTCGTGCTCGAGAGGCCGAAGTCGAGAAACAGAGGGCAGATGCAAAGCGCGCAAAGGCTGAGGCCGATGCTCGAGCTGCCGAGGCTGATCGTCAGGCGGCCGAGGCTGAACAGCTGGATACTCAGGCCGCGAAGCGCGAAGAAGCTGTGAAGGCCGAACGGCTCGAGCACGACCGCAGGCTGCAACATGCCGACGAACTTGACCCGGATACACAGCAGGATTCCGGTGACGTTCGTCGTGCAGACAACGCCGGTGCTGCTGGGGCGCCGCGGCCGGGGCCCATGGGACGTCGACGAACAGCCAGACTGAGCACCGCCCCGACGAAACCGTACCGCAGGCCGGGCATCGGCCAGACGAGCCAGTCCAGCGAAACGATGTCCGCCATGAACAGCCTGTTCGGCCGGACGCACCTCGTCAGGACCATCATGGTCATCGTGATGACGCCTATGTGGAACAGCCTGTTCGGAAGGATGCGCCGCGTCCGGACCAGCCTGGCCCTCAGGAACCCGTGCGCCGCGATCCGTACGCGGAGCAGGACATCCGCGCGGACCAACGACCGCCGGAAAACGGAGTCCGGCCCCACGCCGAGGAACCGCTAGCCGAGGAGGCCGATCCTCGAGTCGACCGACGCGGCACTCACGACCCTTACGCTCGCGGCGATCGGAGGGTGGATCCGTTCGATGACGGAGGGGACCCCGACGTTCCGAAACACTGACGCATCATCGGCCTGAGTCAGATGAGACGGTGCCCGAACCACTCACGGTTCGGGCACCGTCTCGTTGGTCTCGGACCTCCGGGCACTGCAAGCGATCGTGCTTCGGATGGGAACAGCCGCCTCGGCGAGGGATCGAGCTGAGAACAACGACACGAATTCGTGACAAGCGGTTGCGTTGAAATCGATTGATGCTTCTGTAGTGTGTACGGCAAGATCCTAAGGAAGGCACCCTATGCTCGATAAGCTGCACGACGCACTTCGACTCCGCACCAACCCTGCCATCTTCTTCTCCTCAGCGGCCGTGATCATCATCTTCGTCCTGGGGACGATCTTCTTCACCGATCAGCTCGACGCAGGCGTCTCGGTGGCCTCGGATTGGCTGCTGACGAACCTCGGCTGGTTCTACATCCTCGGCGTCACCGTCTTCGTCGCGTTCCTCATCTACGTCGCCGCTTCCCGCTACGGGCGAGCGAAACTCGGCCCCGACGACGAACCGCCCGAGCATTCCAACGGCGCCTGGTTCGCCATGCTCTTCGCCGCCGGCATCGGCTCGATCCTCATGTTCTGGGGCGTTGCCGAACCCGTCAGCCACTTCGGCGATCCACCGCGTGCTTCCCTCGGCATCGAACCGGGCACGCCTGCCGCCGCGGTCGATGCCATGAACTTCACGTACTATCACTTCACCCTGCACACCTGGGCGATCTTCACCCTGCCCGCGCTGTGCTTCGCCTACTTCATCCACAAGAGGAATCTGCCGCCGCGCGTGAGCTCGATCTTCCAGCCCATCCTCGGTGAGAAGATCCACGGTCCCATCGGCAAGACGATCGATGTCGTCGCCATCATCGGCACCGTCTTCGGCGTCGCCGTTTCGATCGGTCTGGGCACGCTGCAGATCAACGGCGGTCTCGCCCAGGTCATCGGCATCCCCGAGAACGCTCTGTGGCAGCTGATCATCATCGGCGTCGTCTGCGGACTGGCTACGATCTCGGTCTCGCTCGGCCTCGACAAAGGCATCAAGGTCCTGTCGAACCTCAACATCGTCGTGGCTGTGCTGCTGCTCGTCTTCATCGTCGTCTTCGGCCCGACCCTGTTCATGGCCAAGGGCGTTTTCGAATCCCTCGGCTCCTATATCCAACAGCTGCCCGAACTCGCGCTGTGGAACGACACATTCGCCGACACCGGCTGGCAGAACACCTGGACGGTCTTCTATTGGGCGTGGACGATCACCTGGTCGCCGTTCGTCGGCATCTTCATCGCCCGCATCTCCCGCGGACGCACCATCCGCCAGTTCGTCATCGGCGTGCTCGCCATCCCCTCGGCCTTCTCGATTCTGTGGTTCGGCATCTTCGGCTACGCCTCATTCGACATCGAGCTCAACCAAGGCGGAGGACTGGTCGACCGAGTCGTCGACCAAGGCGACATCCCCGGTGCGCTGTTCGCGTTCCTCGACCACTATCCGTTGGCCGCACCCGTCTCGGTGATCGCGATCGTGCTCGTGGTGGTCTTCTTCGTCACCTCGGTCGACTCCGCGGCACTCGTCGTCGACACGATGAACAACGGCCACGAGGACTTCAACCCGCTGCCGCAGCGGATCTTCTGGGCCCTCGCCGTCGCCGTCGTCACCGCGGCACTGCTTGTCTTCTCCGGTTCCGGCGGACTCGAAGCGCTGCAGTCGACGATCATCCTCGTCGGCCTGCCGTTCTTCATCATCGCCTACTTCCAGATCTACGCTCTCATGCGAGCCCTGCGAGAGGATGCGGGCGTTCTGCCGCGCGTTCGCATGCGACGCTGGAAGAAGGTCCTGCCACCCGAAGAGGTCGAACGCCGACTCGGCGGAGACGAACAGTTCGGACACGAATACGACGACGATGAGGAAGTCGTCACCGAACCCGAAGCGGTCGAACCGGCACCGGAGTTCCGGGATCCGTATATCGAGGAATCCCGCGAGAAGAAGAGCCGGCGCGAGGGGACCTTGGCCAGCCGCACCGGCAGCCGTTCGAGGAGCTCAGGCCACGATAAGGGCGGTGACCCAGGGCAGGACGACGGCGCAGACTGAGGTGGCTCACCGTGGCCAGCGGCGACAGTCTGGTTGTCGCGACCCGGGGCGATCAGCCTGATCGGCGCGGCCGGACACGACGAAGGGGGCGCTGCGATTGCAGCGCCCCCTTCGCATCTTCGGATCAGATAGCTATGTCAGATCACTGACCGTTCTTGATCATCTCCGCGCACTTCTCACCCATCATCATCACGGTGATGTTGGGGTTGACCGTGGTGATCTCCGGCATCGCTGAGGCATCGACGACGCGCAGACGGTTGACGCCCTTGACCCGCAGCTGCGGATCCAGCGGCGACATCTCGTCATCGGCAGCTCCCATGCGCACCGTGCCGACCGGGTGGTAGACGGTGTTGTGGGTGCGGGTGATGTAGTCGGCGATCTGCTCGTCGGTCTGGACGTCCTTGCCGGGGAACAGCTCCTCGCCGGCCCATTCAGACATGGCGTCCTGGGCGACGATCTCGCGGGCCTTCTTGATGCCGGCGACCATGACGCGCATGTCATGGCCTTCCGGATCGGTGAAGTAGCGGGGATCGACCTTCGGTTTGTCACGGAAGTCCTTCGAACGCAGGCGCACGGTGCCGCGCGACTTCGCATGAGTGACATTCGGGGTGAGGCAGAAGGAGTTCTCCGAGGTCTTGTAGCCCTGCCGCAGGGTGTGCATATCGAAGGGCACCGAACCGTAGTGCATCATGAGGTCCGGACGATCGAGTCCCTCCTCGGTGGGGGAGAAGATGCCGATTTCCCACCACTGGGTGGAATCCTCGACCATCGGCTTCTTGGCCTCCCAGGAGATGACGCCCTCCGGGTGATCGCCGAGGTGCTCACCGACTCCCGGCGAATCCACGCGAGCTTCGATGCCGACCTCGGCGAGGTGGGCCTTCGGGCCGATGCCCGAGAGCATGAGCAGCTGCGGGGTGTTGATCGCGCCGGAGGAGACGATGACTTCCTTCTTCGCCTCGATCCGGTTGGTCTTGCCGAAGGCATTGTTGACCACGAGTACGGCCGTGCAGTTGTCGTCCTCGTCGAACTCGAGCTCCTTGGCCTGAGTGTCGGTGAGGATCGTGAGGTTCTCACGGTCGAGGATCGGGTGGAGGTAGGACACCGAGGAGGACGAACGGGTGCCGTCGTCCTTGCGGTTGACCTGGAAGAAGTTCGCACCGTTGATGACGGTCTGACCCTCGTTGAACTGCACACGTGGGATGCCGGCCTGCTCGCAGGCGTCGAGGAGCGCGACACCACAGGGATCGACCGGGGGCACGTTCATCAGACGGACCGGACCGTCATGGCCGTGGTGGTCGCCGGGCAGCTCATTGTTCTCGAGCTTCTTGTACAGGCCGAAGGTGTCCTTCGAACCCCATCCGGCTGCGCCGTGCTTCTCTTCCCACTCGTCGAGGTCTTCGCGCGGAGCCCAGAAGGCGATGCACGAGTTGTGGGAGGAGCAGCCGCCGAGCACCTTGGCGCGGGCGTGGCGCATGTGCGAGTTGCCGTTCTCCTGCTCTTCGATCGGGTAGTCCCAGTCGTAGCCGGATTCGAGGAGCTCCATCCAGCGGTTGAGCTCAAGGACGACGTCCTTGTCCGTGTCGGTGGGGCCGGCTTCGAGGAGTCCGACGGTGACTTCGGGGTCCTCGCTCAGTCGGGCCGCGACCGCTGCGCCGGCGGAGCCGCCGCCGACGACGACGTAATCAAAGCTATGAGTAGTCTTCACTGTTCATCTCTCCTTAAACTGCGGTATTCGTCTACAGGCTGCGGCGGATCACTTAGTGTGATCGGGGAACCATCCGGTGACTGCCGGCTCGAGGTTCTGGTAGATGTGCTTGGCTTCCTGGTATTCGGCCAGACCCGTGGGGCCGAGCTCGCGCCCGAAGCCGGACTGTTTGTAGCCGCCCCATTCGGCCTGCGGCAGGTAGGGGTGGAAGTCATTGATCCAGATGGTGCCGTGCCGCAGACGCTGAGCGACCAGCTGGGTCTTGCCCGCATCCTGGCTCCACACTGCCCCGGCCAGACCGTAGTAGGTGTCATTGGCGATCTCGACGGCCTCGTCGACGGTGGAAAAGGTCTCGACCGTGACTACGGGACCGAAAGCCTCGTCGGAGACGACGGACATTCCGCGCTTGACCTGGTCGAGCACGGTCGGCAGGTAGTAGAACCCGTTCTCCAGGTCACCTTCACCGAACTTGCCGCCGCAGCGCAGACGCGCACCTTCGGCCACACCCTTCTCCACATAGGCATGCACCTTGTCGCGGTGAGCGGCGGAGATGAGGGGACCGGTCTCGGCGTTCTCATCGAAGGGGCCGCCGAGGCGGATCTGCTCGGCACGCTCGACGAGGCGGTTGACGAATTCCTCCGCGATGGACTCCTCGACGATGAGTCGGGCGCCGGCCGAACACACCTGACCGGAGTGGACGAAGGCGCCGTTGAGAGCATTATCCAGAGCCGCATCGAAGTCGGCATCGGCGAAGACGACGTTCGGGTTCTTGCCGCCGAGCTCAAGGGCGATCTTCTTGATCGAGTCGGCGGCGTTGCGGAACAGCAGACGACCGGTGACGAGGCCACCGGTGAACGAGACCATGTCGATGTCCTCATGCGTCGACAGCGGGGCACCGGCATCGGCACCCGCACCGAGGATGAGGTTGCCGACTCCAGCCGGCAGACCCAGCTCTTCGAGCACCTGCATGGTGAGGATCGCCGTGTGCGGGGTGAGCTCGGCAGGCTTGAGGATGAAAGTGTTACCAGCGGCGATGGCCGGGGCGATCTTCCACGCTGCCTGCAGCAGCGGGTAGTTCCACGGGGTGATAAGCGCACAGACGCCGACGGGCTCGTGCACGATCTTCGAGGCCACGGTGTCGGTGCCGGCGTCGACGACTCGACCGGCATCGTTTGCGGCGAGCTTGCCGAAGTAGTCGAAGCAGTTCGCGATGTCGTCCATGTCGATCTGCGATTCGACGAAGCGCTTGCCGGTGTCGAGGGACTCGGCACGCGCGAACTCGTCCTTGCGCTCACGCAGAACGGCAGCGAACTTCAGGAGCAGATCGCCGCGTTCGCTGGCGGGTACCGACGACCAGACGCCGGAGTCGAAGGCACGGCGAGCGGCCTCGATCGCCAGCTCGGTATCCTCAGGGCTGGCTTCGTCCACCTCGGCGACGAAGCTGCCGTCGGCCGGATTATGGATCTTTCGGGTTCCACCATTGACGGCTGAAACCCACTGTCCGTCGATGAAAAGTGTGTTTGGCACGATTTCTCCTATTCCTAGCGGGTGAACGGTTGTGCGACCTGAAGGGCCGAACGCGCAGTCGCGGCAGTGGAGCCTGAGGTGTCGGGGCGTTTCCGAACTGCCGCGGAACTGCCGTTTGACCTGCGACTCGAACTGCTCCGGCGGCACTCATGCACATGCTTCCGGCAATCACAATAAGCGAAGTCCGGGGCCGAATGCGCAATCCGATGATGCTGGTCACACCGGCAAGTGATCTTGGTCATCGCGTGGCGGGGGACGGCGGCGGCAATGGGGGGCATGCAGGCAATGGCGCCGGAAATTCTGATCGTGGAATCGCGGAGACATCCGTCATCCGCACAATGAGCTTCCACGTCAGATGTCATTCATCCCCTGGTGTCGAGGCGGCGCGGGCATCCGCTGCCGCCGAACCTCTTCGATTGCCGTCGGCCGTTCCACTGGATTCGCCTTGATTCTAACAGAGCGCTGAGGCGGTGACCTGGGCATCGGCTCACAGAACGACGGGCACAGTGACGGGGAGAAGTAGGGTGCTGACGTGTCCCCGCCCACACGGCGATGAAACGGTAAGTGGACTAGAATAGAGCGGAACACCGAAAAGACTTCATAGGGAGAATCGTGGCCCAAGGGGATTCGCGAGACAGCCAGGACAACCGCCGCGCAGATGGCGGTCACCGCTCAGATCGCGACAACAATCGCAACCGTCGACCGGACAACCGGGACGGTCGCGGGCCACGCCAGTCCGACCGCCGAGGCGGCTACCAGGGCAATCGTCGCAACGACGATGATCGCCGTGGCGGATTCAACCGAGACCGTCGCGATGACGACCGTCGCGGTGGGTACCAGGGCAATCGCCGCAACGACGACGACCGCCGAGGCGGCTACGGACAGAACCGCCGAAACGACGATGACCGTCGTGGTGGCTTCAACCGGGATCGCCGTGATGGTGACGACCGTCGAGGTGGCTACCAAGGTATCCGTCGCAACGACGACGACCGCCGAGGCGGTTACCAGGGCAACCGCCGGAACGACGACGATCGCCGTGGTGGGTTCAACCGCGACCGTCGTGATGGAGATGACCGCCGGGGCGGCTACCAGGGCAATCGCCGCAACGACGATGACCGCCGAGGTGGCTTCAACCGTGATCGTCGCGACGGTGACGATCGCCGGGGCGGCTACCGCGGAAACCGACGGGACGACAACCGCGGAGGACGCGGCGGCTACGGCCGCAACGACAACGATCGCCGTGCATCCCGCAAGACCGACACAGGCGACTACGCACGCGAACAGCGCGCCCGCCGTCCGCGCATTCAGGAGCCCGAGATCCCCGAGGGCGTCACCGGCCGCGAACTCGACAAAGAGATCTCGTCACAGCTGCGCTCCCTCGACAAAGAGAACGCCGACATGGTCGCCAAGCACCTCGTCGCCGCAGGCGGGCTGCTCGATCTCGACCCGGAGCGCGCCCACGAACACGCCAAGGCCGCCATGGCCCGCGCCGGTCGTGTCGCCGTCGTCCGCGAAGCACTCGGCATCGCCGCGTACTACGTGGAGAACTACGACGAAGCCGTCCGCGAACTGCGCACCCACCGCCGCATCTCCGGCTCGAATGACAATATCGCGCTGATCGCCGACGCCGAACGCGGCCGCGGCAAGCCCGAGAAGGCCATTGAGCTGCTGAAGAACGCAGAAGAGCTCGACCTCGACAACGACACCCGGACCGAACTCGTCATCGTCGCGGCCGGAGCCAAGTCGGACCTCGACGACATCGCCGGTGCGCGCCGACTCATCGAAGCCGAGGACTTCACCCAGAAGCCCGGCGGCGGACTCGTCCGTCTGATGGCCGCCTACGCCGAGGTCCTGCGCATCGACGGCGAAACCGAGCTCGCCGACAAATACGAAGAGCTCTCCCGCCGGACCGCCAAGGCGACCGGCACCCTCTTCGGCGACGAAGAGCCCGACCTCAACGCCGGCGTCGAAATCGAGACAGTCGAAGAAGTCGAGGACGAGCCCGAAGCTCCCGAAGCCGAGACCTCCGAAGGCGCCGACGCTGAGTCAGCCGAACGTGAGGCCGCCGATGACGGGACAACCGACTCTGAGCCTGCCGACGCTGAAACCGCTGAGACGGCCGAAGCCGCAGAAGGCTCGGCCAGCGAGCCCGAAGCTAAGACGTCGCAGACGGAATCTGACGTTGCCGACGCTGTCGCCGCTTCCGCGGAGGGATCAGAAGCTGGGGACGACACCGCCGGCCCAGCCGCAGCACCGAAGTCGAAGACACATGTCTCGGCGAAGGAACTGAAGTCGGTCAAGGTCACCGACGACGAGATCGAAGCCGAACTCGACGAGATCCTCGCCGACGCCGAGGCTGACGTCGAGACTGACGCCGACGCAGGCTCCGAGCCCGGCACAACAGCACCCGAGGCCGACGGAGAGCAGTGACACTGACCGCCGATCAGCACAGCTCAGCAGATGGGCGCCTGCCCGAATCTACGGGCACGCCCATCGACTGTGTCCTGTTCGACCTCGACGGAGTCGTCTACCACGGAACCCACGCCGTCGATGGCGCCGTCGACGGCATCAACTGGCTCCACTCCCAGTCGATCCCGGTCAACTACGTCACGAACAACGCCACTCGCACGGCCGCAGCCACCGCCGAGAAGATCACCGGAATGGGCGTCAACGTCTCCGCGGACGAAGTGACCACCTCGGCGCAGGTGCTCGCCGAACGCTTAGCCGATCGATTCGGGCCGGGCGCCCACGTCCACCTCCTCGGCACGACCGGACTGCGGGTCGCACTCGAAGAGGCGGGCCTCGAGATCACCGACTCACTCGAGGCGTCACCCGTCGCCGTCGCTCAGGGACTCGACCCGGAGATCGACTACGCGAAGATCGTGCGCACCTGCGAAATCATCCGCTCGGGCGCCGAATGGTGGGCGAGCAACCCCGACTTCTCCCTCCTCACGGAAACCGGGAAAGTCCCCGGCAACGGTGCCTTCGTCGAACTCATCGCCCGACTCACCGACGCCACCCCCGTCATCGTCGGCAAACCTGCACCGCACATGATGGACTTCGCAGCCGGACGCCTCGGCGCGCACCGGCCCCTCATGGTCGGCGACCGTCTCAACACCGATATCGAAGGCGGCTGTGCCGCCGGCATCGACACCGCCCTCGTCCTCACCGGAATCCATGACATCCACGATGCCCTGCGTGCTGGCCCGGAGCGTCGACCGGCGTTCATCCTGCCGAATCTGCGCGGACTCGAAGCGCTCATCACCGGTACCGACCGCGGCGAGTCCGCCCGGATCGAAGCCGAACTCCGCCGAGCCTGGGCAGCCATCGATGCGGGGGAGACCGACGCCGAGGCGGTCCTGTCCGAAGGACACCTGCCTCGACGGATCGGGGAGGACTCATGAGCCAGACCCCGTCACCCGGCCAGAATCCCGGCCCGAACTCGACTCCCGGCCCAGGTCCTGCCCCAACCCCCGCCTCGGTGAGCGGGGACGTGCCGATCGAGACCTGGCGGTCCAGCCTCGACGAGGCCAAAGAAGCACCGGCGGCCGAACGGCACGAACTTCTCAACTCCTTGCTGGGCGACCTCGACGCGCAGGTGGGCTCCTTGTGAGCAGACTCGACCGGGCACTCGTCGACCGCGGACTGCTGAACTCCCGCTCCCGCGCCGCCCGCGAAATCGCCGCCGGTCGCGTCAGCGTCAACGGCCGCACCGCGACCAAGGCCTCCCAAGATGTGCGAGACACCGACGACGTCTCCGTCACCGAACCCGACCCCTGGGTCGCCCGCAGCGCCCACAAACTCCTCGGCGCGCTCGAGGCCTTCGACCTCACCAACCGACTTCAGGGTCTGACGGCCCTCGACGCAGGCGCCTCCACCGGTGGCTTCACCCAAGTCCTCCTGCATCACGGTGTCGCACACGTCTGGGCCGTCGATGTCGGCCACGACCAACTCGCGACCGTCCTCCGCGACGATCCGCGCGTCCACGTCCGCGAAGGACTCAACCTCCGCGACCTGTCCGACTCCGACGTGCCGACCGTCGACCTCGTCGTCGCAGACGTCTCCTTCATCTCCCTGCGCCTGCTCATCGGACCGCTGCTGGCCGCGACTGCCGCGACGGGAGAACTGTTCCTCATGGTCAAACCGCAATTCGAACTGGCACGCGCCTCCCTGGACAAACACGGAGTCGTCACCAGCCGGGAGAAACGCCGCCGCGCCATCGACTCCGTCCTCGACGCCGTGACCGACAAAGACGCCCGCGTCACCGACATCGCACCCTCACCGCTGCCGGGCCCCAGCGGGAATCGGGAGTACTTCCTGCGTGTTCGGCCAGGCCGAACACATGACCAGTCCGATAGGCTCGACCAAGCAGACATCCCCACCCACCTGGACGAAATGATGAGAGGAGAGTCGTGACCAGACACATCATGGTGCTGCTGCACCCCCAGCGTGATGAGTCGGCCGTGGCCGCCGTCAGCGTGTTCAAGGCCCTCCTCGACGACGGGGTCACCCCGGTCGTCCTCTCCGATGAAATCGTCGGCATCCGCGCCCGCCAGGCCGAAGCCGTCGACGACGAACCCATCCTCAACCACTGCGTCATCATCGACCCCTCCGAACTCGGTGAGTGGAAGAACGCCTGCGAACTCGTCATCGTCCTCGGCGGCGACGGCACGATCCTGCGCGCCGCCGAACGCTTCCACGGCTCCGGCGCCCCGCTCATGGGCATCAACCTGGGCCATGTCGGCTTCCTCGCCGAAAGCGAGAAGGAAGACCTCGCCGAGGCGGTCCACCGCGCCTCCCAACGTGACTATTCCGTCGAGGAGCGGCTCGCGCTCGACGTGTCCGTGTGGCACGAAGGCGAGAACATCTTCAACGCCTGGGCACTCAACGAGGTGACCATCGAGAAGACCTCGAAATCCCGGATGATCGACGTCGTCCTCGGTGTCGACGCCCGCCCCGTGTCCTCCTTCGGCTGCGACGGCGTCATCCTCGCCACCCCCACCGGCTCTACCGCGTACTCGTTCTCCGCAGGCGGACCCATCGTCTGGCCCGAGGTCGAAGCACTCATCCTCGTTCCGATCTCCGCCCACGCGCTGTTCTCCAAACCGCTCGTCGTCAACCCGACCTCCCGCCTCGGCGTGGAGATCTCCCAGATGAACCCCGAATTCTCCGCAGTGCTGTGGTGCGACGGCCGCCGCGCCCTCGAACTGCCGTCCGGGGCCCGCGTGGAAGCCACCCGCTCAAAATCACCGATCCGACTCGCCCGCCTCCACACCGGCCCCTTCACCGACCGACTCGTCGCGAAGTTCCGCCTGCCCGTCTCCGGCTGGCGAGGACCGATCAAGGAGGCCTGAATGATCTCCGAACTGCGCATCTCCCATCTCGGCGTGATCGCCGAGGCCGCCGTCGAACTCGACACCGGCTTCACTGTCGTCACCGGTGAGACCGGTGCGGGAAAGACCATGTTCGTCTCCGCCCTGTCCCTGCTCATGGGCCGCAAGGTCGGCTCCGGAGTCGTGCGCAAAGGCGCAGAGAAGGCCGAAGTCGAAGGCATCTTCACCGATGTGGCCGAACCCGTGCGCGAACGCATCGAAGAGGCCGGCGGCAGCGCCGACGATGAAGCGATCATCTCCCGCACCGTCGCGCTCAAGGGCCGTGCCCGGGCCACGGCCGGCGGCCGGACCGTGCCGATCTCCGTGCTCACCGACATCTCCTCGGACCTCATCACCCTCCACGGCCAGTCTGAACAGCTGCGCCTCAAGGGCGCCGCCCAACAGCGACACCTCCTCGATGCCGCCGGTGGCACTGCTCTCGCCGAGGTGGCCGACCGTTACCGCGCCGCCTTCGAGAACTGGCGCGAGACCGAAGCCCGCGTCAGCCGCATCAAAGACTCCACCGCCGCCCGCCGCGAACGCATCCTGTGGCTGCGCGGCTGTCTGGAGACCATCGACAAGGTCCGCCCCGAACCCGGCGAAGACGAGACCCTGGCCGCGCAGTCGGCGAAACTCGGTGCCGCCGCCGAGATCACTCGCGCCGTCGGCGCCGCCCACGACCTGCTGCTCGGTTCGGAGATCGACGATGCCGGCGCCGCCGTCGACCTCGTCCACCAGGCCATCAGCACGATCGCCGATGTCGAAGGCTCCGACAAGGAACTCGTCACCATACGCGAAGCCCTCGGCGACGCCGTGCTGCGTCTATCCGACTCCGCCGCGGAACTGTCGAACTACCTCTCCGGTTTCGACGAACTCGGCGAAACCTCGCTGGAGGAGACCGAAGCACGCCGCGCGGAGCTCGGCACCCTGGCTCCCTACGGCCAGGACGTCGCCGAAGTCCTCGACTTCGAATCCCGCTCGGCCGCGGAACTCGCCGAACTCGAAGCCGAGGACCGCGACCTCGACGGACTCGACGCCGAACTCACCGAGGCTCGCGAGACCATGGAGGCGGCCGCCTCGGCGCTCACCGAGATCCGCAGGGCCACCGCGGACGAATTCTCCGCTGCGGTGAGCGAAGAGCTCACCGCCCTGTCGATGCCGAAGGCCACGGTCGCCTTCGAGATCTCCGAACGCGAACCCACCACCCACGGGGCCGACGAGGTCCGGCTGACCTTCGCCGCCCACGAATCCTCGATCCCCGACGACATCGCGAAGATCGCCAGCGGCGGTGAGCTCTCCCGTGTCATGCTCGCCATCGAAGTCGTCAGGGCTGCCAGCGAATCCATCCCCACCTACGTCTTCGACGAAGTCGATGCCGGAGTCGGCGGCAAAGCGGCCGTGGAGATCGGCCGTCGGCTGGCCAAACTCGCCCAGGGCGCCCAGGTCATCGTCGTCACCCACCTGCCGCAGGTCGCCGCCTGGGCCGACACCCATGTGACCATCGTCAAGGACGACGACGCCGAGACCGTGCGCTCGGGAGTGCAGGAGCTGACCGATGCCGAACGCGTCGTCGAACTCTCCCGCATGTTGGCGGGCATGGACGACTCCGCCTCGGCGAAGGCCCATGCAGCCGAACTGCTCGACAACGCTCGGCAGGTCAAGGAGGCCGGCGTTGGCAGCAGATGAGAGAATGGGCGGACCATGAAAGTGCGCAGACAGAACCTCACCGCACCGACCCGGTTCGGCCCCGCCCCTGCCCGCTTGGATCGACGCACGAAGAATCTGACGAAACGCCTCCAAGCAGGCGACATCGCCGTCATCAAGCACTCCGATATCGACCGCATCTCCGCCGAAGCCCTCGTCGCCTGCCGGCCGGCCGCGGTGATCAACGCCGACAAGTCGATCTCCGGCCGCTACCCGAACCTCGGCCCGAGCATCATCGTCGACGCAGGCATCCCCCTCATCGACGCCGCCGGAGCCGATATCTTCGATGCGGTCGACGAGAACGCCGAGATCTCCATCGAGGGCGCCACCGTATTCGCAGGTGAGACCGAGGTGGCCACAGGAGTCCGGCAGACGGCCGAGACGATCTCCGAGGACATGCACGCCGCCGAGGCCGGAATGAACTCCGTGCTGGTGGACTTCATCGACAACACGATCGAATACATCCGCAAGGACTCCGATCTGCTCTCGGCCGAGCTCGTCGTGCCGGAGGTGAAGACGACGTTTACCGACCGGCATGTGCTCATCGTCGTCCGCGGATACCACTACAAGGAGGACCTGGCGATGCTGGCCTCCTATATCCGCGAATACCGGCCGCTGCTCATCGGCGTCGACGGCGGAGCCGATGCCATCATCGAAGCCGGCTACCGACCGGACATGATCGTCGGGGACATGGACTCCGTGTCCGATACCGCTCTGACCTCGGGGGCCGAGATCGTCGTCCACGCCTACCGCGACGGCACCGCCCCGGGCACCGAACGGGTCGAAGCCCTCGGAGTCGAATGCGTGGCCTTCGCAGCCTCGGGTACGAGCGAGGACATAGCCATGCTGCTCGCCGATGACAAGGGTGCCGAACTCATCGTCGCCGTCGGCACCCACGACACCGTCATGGAGTTCCTCGACAAGGGCCGCAAGGGCATGGCCTCGACCTTCATCACCCGACTGCGTGTGGGTTCGAAGCTCATCGATGCCAAGGGCGTGTCCCTGCTCTACCGGCAGCGCATCTCCAGCCTGCAGCTGGCCGTGCTCATCATCGCCGGACTCGTCGCCCTCGGTGTGGCGATGACCGCAACCTCGGCCGGACAGACCTTCCTCGGGCTCATCGGCGCCCAACTCGACGGCCTCTTCGGCTGGATAGGCTCCCTCTTCGGCGGCGACCCCGCAGCATCGACCGACTCCGCCGGCCTCATCCAAGGACTGACCAGTGATTGATTTCCGCTACCACCTCGTCTCCCTCGTCTCGGTGTTCCTGGCGCTGGCCGTCGGCATCGTCCTCGGCGCGGGACCGCTGAAGGAACCGATCGGGGAGTCCCTGCAGAGCCAGGTCGACGCCTTGCGCTCGGACCGCGACAGTCTGCGCTCCGA
Source organism: Brevibacterium sp. JSBI002 (assembly GCF_026013965.1). NCBI lineage: Bacteria > Bacillati > Actinomycetota > Actinomycetes > Micrococcales > Brevibacteriaceae > Brevibacterium > Brevibacterium sp. JSBI002. The sequence continues at coordinate 2,244,892 of NZ_CP110341.1, read as the reverse complement.
CCTCGACGCCGCCAAGGGCAATATCGACAAGCAGAACGAATTCGTCACCGCCGCGGCCCCGGAACTCATCGACGGCACCCTCGACGGGCAGGAAGTGAGCATCATCGCCGCCCCCGAGGCGGACTCCGAACAGGTCGAAGAGGTCAGCAACCGGGTCAAGGAAGCCGATGGCACCATCGCCGGCGACGTCTCGTTCGTGCCGAATACGCTCAGCCTCGAGGATTCCACCCAGTTCCTCAAGAGGCTGCGCACTGTCGTGCCGCACCTGCCGAAAGACGACTCGACCGCGATCCGCGCCGCTCTCGTCATCGCCCTGACCGGGGACGCCTCGATGCTCGAAGACGAAGACGATCAGGCCGATGCGGAGAAGCAGGCTGCGAAGCTCTACGACGTCTTCGTCGAAGCCGACCGTCTGCGCACCGACACGGACCACAAGACCACTTCGCTGTTCATCGTCATCGACGATGAGAACTCGACACTGGCCGAGGACACCGAACCCAGCCCGAAGGCCACCGACGACAAGGGCACCCGCACCCTCGTCACCGACTTCATCACCGCGCTCACCGCCGAAGCGAACTCGGTGGTCGTCGCCGGCGACGCCGGATCGGCACAGAACGGACTCGTCAACGTGCTGCGGACGGAGAAGTCCCGTGCCAGCACCGTCGACGGCCTCGGCCTCGGCGCCGGTCCCGTCATCACCGTGCGGGCACTGGCCTCCGGAGAAGCCGGAAAGCACGGACACTTCGGATTCGCCGAGGACGCCGAAGGCATCCTGCCGGGCAAGATCGAAGAGGAGTCGACCGACGACACTTCGAAGGGAGACGAGAAATGATCCGCTCCATCGTCAGCACCGCCGTCGCCGGGCTCGCCGGCTTCGCCGCGACGAAAGCCGTGCTCAGATCACGGCTGCGCACCCACGATTCCGTGGTGCGCACCAACCACGCCGGACACGACGTCTCGCTCGCCGAGGGCCCTGCCGTCGCAGCGGGACTGGTGGCAGGCAGCCTCCTCATCGAAGATCCTCGGCAGCGGTCGGCGACCCTGCTGGCCACGGCCGCGGCGGGCAGCCTCGGTGCCGTCGACGACTTCTGCGAATCCGGAACCTCCAAGGGACTGCGCGGTCATCTTTCGGCCCTGGCCCGCGGGGAGATCACGACCGGGGCCATCAAGGTCACCGGCATTCCGCTCGCATCGATCGCGGCCGCAGCGATCCTGCGCAGCCGCACCCGCCCGACTGGGATCTTCGGGATCAGCCATAAGGACGACCGGCCCTGGTACGCGGCCGCCGCGGATGTCATCGTCACCGGGGGAGTGATCGCGGGCTCTGCGAACCTGTTCAACCTCCTCGACCTGCGGCCCGGCCGGGCACTCAAGGCAGGAGCACTGACCCTGGCCTTCACCGACCACGAACGCCGCGTGTCATGGGCTCCGTCGGGAGCGATCGCCGGTGCCACGGCAGCCGCCTGGCCCGACGACCTCGCCGGTGATGCGATGCTCGGCGACACCGGAGCCAATGCCCTGGGAGCGGCGATCGGCGTGATCCTCGCCGAAACCGCCACATCGGCACAGCGACGCCTCATCCTCGCTGTCCTCGCCGGACTCACCCTGGCCAGCGAGAAGGTCTCTTTCACCTCCGTCATCGAATCGACTCCGGGACTGCGGGAGATCGACTCGTTCGGCCGCGAGGTTCAGTGAGCAAGCTCGTTCGAGTCCTCGCCTCCACGGCGCTGCTCGTATCGATCATCACCCTGCTGACCCGACTGGTCGGCTTCTTACGCTGGCTGGTGTTCTCGGCAAACGTCGGCGCCGGCACCGTCGGCACCGCCTACCAGAGTGCCAACCAGGTCCCGAACATCCTCTTCGAGGTCGTCGCCGGAGGCGCCCTGGCCGGAGCGGTCATCCCGCTGCTTGCAGTGCCGCTGGCCCGATCGGACCGGGAGACCGCCGGACGCATCGCCTCCGGTCTGCTGACCTGGGCGGTCAGCGTCACCTTGCCCCTGTCGATCCTGCTGGCCGTGTTCGCCCCGCAGATCGCGAGGATCCTCGTCGACACGAAGACGAGCGCCGCGGGAGTGCAGGCGACAGTGGAGCTGCTGCTCATGTTCTCCCCGCAGCTCGTCCTCTACGGAATCGGCGCCGTGCTCACCGGAGTGCTGCAGGCCCACCGGAAGTTCCTGTGGCCGGCGTTCGCCCCGCTTCTGTCCAGCCTCATCGTCATCGGCAGCTACATCGCCTACAGTTCCGTCGGCGGCAGCGACGACACCTGGCAGACCCACCTCGGATGGCTCGGCTGGGGCACCACCGTCGGCGTGGCAGCCCTCGCGCTGCCGCTCGCCCTGCCGATGGCCACGACCGGGCTGAAGCTGCGTCCCACCTTCTCCTTCCCACCCGGAGTCGCTCACCGTGCGCTGCGCCTGGCCGGCGCCGGAATGTCGGCCCTGCTCGCCCAGCAGGCCGCCGTGCTCGCAACCCTGAGCCTGGCCAACCATGTCGGTGGGGACGGCACGCTCGTCCTCTTCAGCTACATCAACGCCGTCTACCTGCTGCCCTACGCGGTGCTCGCCGTGACCGTGGCGACGGTGGTCTTCCCGACCTTGTCGACCTGGGTGGGACGATCCACCGACCCCGAGGCGACCGAGCACAGACGTGCGGAAGCCGGGGTGCGGATGCGGTCGGTGACCTCGACGACGACGGCGCTCATCATCGCCATCGGCGGACTCGGCGCCGTCATCCTGCTCTCGGCAGCCGGCCCCCTGCAGACCTTCTTCATCGCCATCGACGCCGAAAGCGAATCCGCCGCACCCTTCGACTCCATGGCCACGGCGATCATGGTTATGGCCTTGGCCGTGCCCGGGTGGTCCTTCGTGGCGTGGGGCACCCGCGTCTTCTACGCAGTCGAACGCTCCCGCTATTCGGCGGCCGCCACGACGACGGGGTGGATCCTCGTCATCGTCGGCATGGTCGGAGCCATCCTCGTCACCGGCTCGAACGGCAATCCCGGACTGACCCTCATCTGCATCTGCAGCGGCTATGTGCTGGGCATGACCGTCGCCGGAGTATTCCTGCTCGTGAATATGCGCCGCGTCCTCGGCCCCGCGGGACTCGCTCTCGTCGGACGTCGGTCGCTGCTCGCACTCGGGGCCGCCGTCGTCGCGGGCACCGCCGGAGTCGTGACCTCGCAGTGGTTCGGGGGACTCCTCGACAACTCCGCCAGCTCCGCGGTCACCGCCGGAATCGTCGCCGCCCTCCTCGGCTGCGTCGTCTTCGGAATCATCGTGCTCGTCGTCGACCGTGGGTTCCTCGGCGAAGTCCGCGGTCTGCTCGCCGACCGGAACCGGGCCGGTGTCAACGACGAGACGACCGTGCACGCCGCCGAAGCGAAGACCAGAGACCACGGACCCAGCGACATCGACAGAACCAGCGACACCGACAGGGAGGAAGACTCATGAGAATCGTCTTCACCATCGGCACCTCGACCGGGGGAGTCGGCACCCATGTGCATGCACTCGCCCGTGACCTCGCCGCCGCCGGACATGAGATCGGCGTCATCGGACCGGCCGCCACCGACGAACACTTCGGCTTCTCGCTGCTGCCCGGAGTCCGGTTCGGCGTCCTCGAACTCGGCACCGGAATCGGCGTCTCCGACGCCGCTCTTGTCCGCCGGCAGCGCATACTGCTGCGCAGCTTCGCCCCGCAGATCGTCCATGCCCACGGTTTCCGCGCCGGTCTCATCACTCTGTTGACCCTGCGCACGCTGAAGATCCGACCGAAGTTCGTCCTCAGCCTCCACAACCAGGCCAGCGGACAGGGACTGCGTGGTCGGGTCGAAACCCGAGTCGAGACGATGCTCGCCCGCGGATCCGACCTCGTCCTCGGTGCCAACACCGACCTCGTCGATCGCGCCCGCGAACTCGGTGCGCAGAACGCCCGGTTCCTCCCGGCCGCCGCACCGGAGGTGACGACCATATCCGCCGAGGCGGCCGCCGCCACCCGAGCGGCGCTGGCCGAGGAGTTCGACTTCCATCCCGGGGCGCTCATCGTGCTGGCCGTCGGCCGCGTCGCCAAACAGAAGAACTACCCGATGCTCGTGCGCGCACTCGCCCGTCTCGGCGAGGACCGACCCGCCACGACGGACTCGCCCCAGAGCCGCGCCTCCTCAACCCGCCTCGGCGAGGAGAACCGACAGAGCCGAACAGACAAACACGGCGAGATCGTCGCCCTCATCGCCGGAGCCGCCGACGAGGAGGTGCTCGCCGATGTCCGCGCTCAGTACGACGACGCCGCAGCCGCCTCGGCGATTCCGGCCCTGCATTTCCTCGGACCCCGCGATGACATCGCCGAACTCGCAGCGGCTGCGGACATCTACGCACTCACCAGCGTGTGGGAGGCTCGGGCGCTCGTACTCCAGGAGGCGCTCATGACCGGCAAGGCGATCGTGGCCACCGCCACCGGCGGCAGCGCCGAACTCGTCGGCGACGCGGGGATGCTGATCGACCATGACGACGATGCCGCCTTCGCCGCAGCCGTGGCCGAACTCGCCGTCGATCCGGCCCGCCGCGCTGAACTCGGTGCCAGGGCCCTGGCGCGCGGAGCGGAGCTTCCCGATGAGAGGGAAGTTGCCGAAGAACTCGCAGGTCTTTACACGGATCTCGTGCCTGCCCAGGTAGGCTAGAACCAGCGTCGAACGAAAGAAGAGGATGAGGAAATGAGCGAATCCGGCGAGGTCAACCCACTGAGCGCAGACACGAGGATTCTGCACGTGCTCGCCGATACCACCGGTCCCGTCGTCGAAGTGGCGAAGCTCGCCGTGCTCGGTCACCTCCGGGCCGGTTTCAAGGTCGCCGTCGCCGCGCACCGGTCACTGCTGGGCACCTTCGGAGTCCCTGAGGAACTGGCCGGCGAATTCCGCGAGATCGAACTCGCAGCACGCAGACGCTTCTCGATGGCCGACCCCAACACCGCCTTCACTCTTCACAAGTACTACCAGCACGTGGACATCGTCCACGCGCACGGACTGCATGCGGCGACGCTCGCGGGACTGGCCTTCACCGGTCTGCCCGCCCGCCTGCACCCGAAGGTCGTCGCCACCATCGAATCCTTCGACTCCGCGAACGTCATCGAGAAGACCGGAGCCGAGATCGTCGGTCGCACGGCCACCGCGGTGCTCGGCACGACCGAACCCGTCGTCGACTACTACGGCGGCCGCGTCCCGGTCGTCGAACGCGCCGAACTCGTTCACCCGGACATCGACGTCGACCTCACAGTGCGCACCCCGCGCGCCGAGGTCCGTCGCGAACTCGGCCTGTCCGAAGGCACCTGGATGGTCGCCAGCCCCATCGCGCTGCGTGACCACACCGCCCTGGCGACGGTCCTCGACGCCGCCGACCAGATCAACCAGCGTCGCCGTGACCGCAAGGTCGTCTTCGTCCTCACCGGCACCGGCAAGGACCGTTCGACGATCTCCCGCGAATTCGCCGACCGCGGCGTCCTCGTGGCACCCGCCGGAGACCTCGTCGATGTCGCGGCCGCCTCGGATGTCGTCATCGCCAGCGAGACGATGACGGGACTGTCCCACGAAGACCTCATGCAGCTGTCGAAGCCCGCGGTCTTCATCGGCAGCGAACGCCGCGCCGGCATCTGGGGAGAGGCCGCGAAGGCCGTTCCCGCCGACGACACGGAGGCGCTGCTGCGTGAGATCAATCATCTTCTCGACGACCCGGCCGGACGCGGAACCTCCGCTGTGGCAGCAAAGAAGCGGGTCATCGACGTGAGCAATGGTGCGGCGATCTCCGAGACGCTGCTCGATCTGTACGCCGAGGTCGACGCCGTCTCGGATTCGTGAGCCGGACTTTGATAGAATCAAATCCCGTGGTGAATCGAACTGGCCCAGGCGGCACACATACGGCAAAGCACATCTTCGTCACGGGAGGCGTCGCCTCCTCGTTGGGCAAGGGTCTGACGGCATCGAGCCTCGGCCATCTGCTCACTCAGCGCGGCCTCACCGTGGCCATGCAGAAGCTGGATCCCTACCTCAACGTGGATCCCGGCACGATGAACCCCTTCCAGCACGGTGAAGTCTTCGTCACCGAGGATGGCGCCGAGACCGACCTCGACATCGGCCACTACGAGCGCTTCCTCGACAACGACCTCGACGGCGCCGCGAATGTGACCACCGGACAGATCTACTCCTCGGTGATCGCGAAGGAACGCCGCGGTGCGTACCTCGGCGACACCGTCCAGGTCATCCCCCACATCACCGATGAGATCAAGGCGCGCATGCGTGCCCAGGCCGAACGCCCCGAGGCGGACCGCCCCGATGTCATCATCACCGAGATCGGCGGCACCGTCGGCGATATCGAATCCCAGCCCTTCCTCGAGGCGGCCCGCCAGGTCCGTCACGACATCGGCCGGGACAACGTGTTCTTCATCCACGTCTCCCTCGTGCCCTACCTCGGGCCCTCCGGAGAGCTGAAGACGAAGCCGACCCAGCACTCGGTGGCCACCCTGCGCTCCATCGGCATCCAGCCCGATGCGATCGTGCTGCGCTCCGACCGTGAGCTGCCGGATTCGATCCGCGCGAAGATCGCCGGTGCCTGCGACGTCGAGACCGAAGCCGTCGTGTCCTGCGTCGACGCCCCGAGCATCTACGACATCCCGAAGGTCCTCCACGACGGCGGCCTCGACGTGTTCGTCATCCGCAACCTCAACCTGCCCTTCCGTGACGTCGACTGGACGAAGTGGGACTGGGTACTCGAACGCGTGCACAACCCGTCCCGGGAAGTCACCATCGGCATCGTCGGCAAGTACATCGACCTGCCCGACGCCTACCTCTCCGTCACCGAGGCACTGCGCCACGGCGGCTTCGCCAACGACGCGAAGGTCAAGATCAAGTGGATCCAGTCCGATGACTGCTCCACCGAAGCCGGCGCCGCGTCGGCACTGTCCGGACTCGACGCGATCTGCGTGCCCGGCGGCTTCGGCATCCGCGGCATCGAAGGCAAGCTCGGCGCACTCGAATACACCCGCACCAACGGCATTCCGACCCTCGGCCTGTGCCTGGGTCTGCAGTGCATGGTCATCGAGTACGCACGCAACGTCGCCGGCATCGAGGCGGCTTCGTCGTCCGAATTCGACCCCGAGACCACGGTTCCGGTCATCGCGACCATGGCCGAGCAGCTTTCGATCGTCGAGGGCGAAGGCGACCTGGGCGGCACCATGCGCCTGGGCACCTACGAGGCCAAGCTCACCGAAGGCAGCGTCGTGGCCGGCGTGTACGGCGACACGACGATCAGTGAGCGTCACCGTCACCGCTACGAGGTCAACAACACCTACCGGGATCAGCTCGCCGAGGCGGGGCTCGAGTTCTCCGGAACCTCACCGAACGGTGAGCTCGTCGAATTCGTCGAGCTTCCGCACGAGACGCACCCGTTCTACGTCTCCACTCAGGCGCACCCCGAGCTGAAGTCGCGTCCGACCTCACCGCATCCGCTGTTCGCGGGTCTGGTCGCCGCCGCGCTCGAGCGTCAGTGACCGTTGTCCATCTTCACAGCGAATGCCGTCGGCCAGAGCGCCGGCGGCATTCGCCGTTCCACCACCGTCGAGTTTCGGGAGGCAGCCGATGAGCACTCAGCACGATGAGATCCTGCAGGACGATCCCGTGATCCCGCCGATCACCCACTCCGAGGTCGTCTACGAAGGCGCGGTGTGGGACATCCGCAGGGAGACCTTCGACCTGCCCGAGGCGTCCGGGCTCGTCCGCGATCTCATGGCGCACACCGGTGCCGTCGGCGTCGCCGTCGTCGATGATCAGCAGCGGATCCTCCTGGCGCAGCAGTACCGGCATCCCGTCCGGGCCAGGCTGTGGGAGGTCCCGGCCGGTCTGCTCGACGTCCCCGGAGAGGACCCGCTCGAGGCGGCGAAGCGAGAACTCGTCGAGGAGGCCGACCTCACGGCCGATCGTTGGGACGTCCTCAGCGACTCCTGTCTGACACCGGGCGGCAGCTCGGAGACGATGCGTCTCTACCTGGCCCGCGGGCTGGCCTCTGTTCCCGAAGCCGACCGTCACGAACGCGGCGAAGAAGAGGCAGGATTCCGCTACGCCTGGGTCGGCATCGACGACGCACTTGACGCCGTGGCCGATGGACGGATCACCAACGCGATCGCCCAGCTCGCGATCTTCCAGGTCGACCGGGTGCTGCGCGCCGAAGCGTCGGGAGCACCGGTGGAGTTCCGTCCCGTCGATGCGCCGAGACGGCTCGTCGACGGCCGCCCCGAATTCGGCCGTGGCGCACAGGTCGAGACGACCGATTCGAGCGAGGACTGAGAACCTGTGGCTCGGCACGGTGCCGAACTTCTGCCGGAGGACAGCCCTGAGGACCTGCGGCGCGCCTTCGAGTCCTATCTCGCCTCCCTGCGGTTCGAACGCGGACTGTCGATGAACTCGATCGACGCCTATGCTCGTGACCTCGCCCGATACGGAACCTGGCTGACCGAGGACGGGGTGAGCCGCCTCGGCGAGATCGATCGGCAGAAGGTGGAGAGCTTTGCGCTGCACCTGCTCGATTCTGGGCTGGCACCGCGGAGTCGGGCACGCGCGCTCGTCGCGGTGCGACGATTCCACACGTTCGCGCTGGGGGAGAACCTCGCGCCCACGGACCCGGCCTCCGAGGTCAGCCCACCGCAGGAAGGGCTGCGGCTGCCCAAAGCACTGGCCCTCGACGAGATCGAATCGATGATCGCCACCACCGACGGCGAGGAACCCGTGCAGATCCGAGCCGCGGCCCTGCTCGAACTCCTCTACGCCACGGGAGCCCGCATCTCCGAGGCCGTGGGAGTCGATCTCGACGATGTCGACCTCGACTCCGGACTCGTCCGGCTCTACGGCAAGGGCGGGAAGGAGAGGATCGTGCCCTTCGGATCCCACGCCGCCCGAGCCCTGGGAGCGTGGGTGTCACGGGTGCGCCCGTCGATGGCGGCGAAGGCGAGATCCTCGGCTGCGGCCGGGGCGCTGTTCCTCAACGCACGCGGAACCCGGCTCTCCCGAGTCTCGGCATGGCAGATCGTCAAGGATGCAGGAGAGGCCGCGAAGATCGACGCCGAGGTGTCTCCACATACGTTCCGACACTCGTTCGCCACGCATCTGCTCGAAGGCGGTGCGGACATCCGCGTCGTCCAGGAGCTGCTCGGCCATGCCTCGGTGACGACGACGCAGATCTATACGAAAGTCTCCGAGGAGACACTGCGGGAAGTGTACGCGACCTCGCACCCCCGAGCGCGGTAGGGTTGGACGTAGAGCAACGAAAGGTGGCCATCCGAGAGATGAATACGCAAGAGGCGTTGGAGATCCCCCAGCAGCGGACCGCAGACGAGCCCCAGGACTTCCCGGAGCCGGCACCCCTGGCTTCACACGGACCCGCCCGCATCATCGCGATGGTCAACCAGAAGGGCGGGGTCGGCAAGACGACCTCGTCGATCAACCTCGGTGCGGCTCTGGCCGCCTACGGCCGCAAGATGCTGCTCGTCGACTTCGACCCGCAGGGCGCACTGTCCGTCGGGCTGGGACTCAACCCCTATGAGCTCGACATCAGCATCTACAACCTGCTGATGAACCCGCGACTGGACCCGCACGAGGTCATCGTCGAAACGGAATTCGACAACATCGACATCCTGCCGGCCAATATCGACCTCTCCGCCGCCGAAGTCCAGCTCGTCGGCGAGGTCGCCCGCGAGCAGGTGCTCGCCCGTGCCCTGTCGAAGGTCGCCGACGAATACGATGTCATCCTCATCGACTGCCAGCCCTCGCTGGGACTGCTCACCGTCAACGCTCTGACCGCCGCCCATGGTGTCGTCATCCCGCTCGAGACCGAGTTCTTCGCCCTGCGCGGCGTCGCCCTGCTCGTCGAGACCATCGAGAAGGTCCAGGACCGGCTCAACCCCTCGCTCGAGGTCGACGGAATCCTCGCCACGATGTTCGACTCGCGGACCCTGCATTCGAAGGAAGTCATGTCGCGAGTCACCGAAGCCTTCGGCGACAAGGTCTTCGAGACCGTCATCAACCGCACCGTGAAGTTCCCCGACGCCTCGGTGGCCGCCGAACCGATCACGAGCTTCGCCCCGAAGCACGCCGGCTCCGAAGCCTACCGCCGACTCGCCCGGGAGCTCATCGCCCGCGGAGGCGCACCCTGAGCGACTCCGTAACAGACTTGGAGGAAGCGGCGTCTGATCCGACCGAGGCCGTTTCCGGCGATGACACGGCCTCCGAGAATGACTCAGCGCAGGGTTTCCAGGTGCGGTTGGACAACTTCACCGGTCCTTTCGACCTGTTGCTCGGACTGATCTCGAAGCGCCGCCTCGACGTCACGGAGATCGCGCTGGCCGAGGTGACCGATGAATTCATTGCCTACACCACAGAGCTGAAGGATCAGGCGAACCTCGCCGAGATCTCCCAGTTCCTCCTCGTCGCCGCGACCCTGCTCGACCTCAAGACCGCGCGACTGCTGCCGCACGAAGACGGTGAAGAGGTCCTCGACCTCGAGCTGCTCGAGGCCCGCGATCTCCTCTTCGCCCGGCTGCTGCAGTACAAGGCCTACAAGTCCGTGTCCGGGTATCTCGCCGAAGCAATGGCCGCCGGGTCGATCCGGGCCCCACGCGATGTCGACCTCGAACCGGAGTTCCAAGATGTGCTGCCGCCGCTGGAGCTGAACATCGGTCCCGGTGAGCTAGCCGGCATCTTCGCCACCGTGCTCCAACGCGACCACACCCCGCCGAGCGTGGCCGTCGACCATATCCACCTGCCGCTCGTGAGCGTGTCCGAGCAGCGCGGGCACATCCTGTCCCTGCTGCGCGCCGGAGACGTCGACTTCCAGGATCTGCTCGAAACAGCCGAGAACACCCTGGTCGTCGTGGCGAGGTTCCTCGCTCTGCTCGAACTGTTCAAGGTCGGCCTCTGCGACTTCGACCAGCCCGAACCTCTGGGACGGCTGCTCATCCACCGCACCGAGATGAACGAAGACGGAGTCGACCTGCGCACCGAGGGCGACTGGAGCGGAGACGAAGCAGAAGGGGAACAAACATGATCGACGATGAGATCCTCGCCGGTATCGAAGCCGTACTCATGATCACCGATTCGGCCGTGTCCGCCGCCGACCTCGCCGGTTCCCTCGGCCTCGATGAGGACACCGTGCTGGAAGCCATCCAGACGCTGAAAGCCGACTATGACGGAGACGAGCACCACCGGCAGCGCGGATTCGAGATCCGCCATGTCGCCGGCGGCTTCCGCATCTTCTCCCGCGGCGACTACCACGAAGTCGTCAAGGACTTCCTCACCGCCGGGCAGAGTGCGAAGCTCTCCCAAGCCGCGCTCGAGACTCTGGCAGTCATCGCCTACCGGCAGCCGATCTCCCGGCCCCGCATCGCAGCCATCCGCGGAGTCAGCGTCGACGGCGTCATCCGCACCCTGCTGCTGCGCGGACTCATCGTCGAAGCCGGCAAGGAGGCGTCCACCTCGGCGCTGCTCTATGCCACCACGCCGCAGTTCCTCGACACGATGGGCATGAACGCGATCGACGATCTGCCCGATATCGCCCCCTACCTGCCCGAAGACGCCGACGTCGCCGAACTCGGCTCGCAGGACACCGAAGTGCTCGCCGAAATCGACGGCGCCCTCGACGACGATCTCGACGACGATTCCGATTCGGCCGCCGAGATGTCACGAGTCGCTGATTGATTTGAGAGAATGGAAGTATGAGTCCCTACCGTGATCACCGCGCCCCCGGCGGGCGCCAGAACCGACCCAGCCGAAAACAGCGCGCAGCGACGGCGAATCAGGCCTCCAACAAGGGCGGTTCGGGAGCCGGTCAGAAATCAGACGCCCACGTCAGTGGGGGTGTGCGGCTGCAGAAGGTGCTCGCCGAGGCGGGTCTGGGATCGCGCCGTGCCTGTGAGCAGCTCATCGCCGACGGCCGTGTCGAGGTCGACGGGTCCATCGTCACCGAACTGGGCACCCGTATCGACCCCGAAACACAATCTGTGTACGTGGACACAGTGAGAATTTCGACACAGACCAAGAAGGTCTACCTCGTGCTCAACAAGCCCGCGGGAGTCGTGTCGACCATGAGCGACCCCGAGGGTCGCCCCTGCCTGGCCGACTATGTGCGCAGCAACACCGAGCGCCTCTTCCACGTCGGCCGTCTCGACACCGAGACCGAGGGCATCATCCTGCTCACCAACGACGGGGAGCTGAGCAACCGCCTGGCCCATCCGCGCTACGAGATCCCGAAGACCTACCTCGCAAAGGTCAAGGGGCAGCTGGCGAAGGACGCCGGTGCCATCCTCAAGGCGGGAATCGACCTCGAAGACGGCTTCGTCAAGGTCGACGACTTCAAGCTCGTCGATTCGACCCCGGGCAAGTCCGTCGTCGAACTCACCCTCCATTCCGGCCGCAACCGCGTCGTACGCCGCCTGCTCGCCGAGATCGGCCACCCGGTGGAGCGCCTCGTGCGGCTGAAGTTCGGACCGATCGTCCTCGACGAGCAGAAGCAGGGCAAGATCCGCCCGCTGCGCTCCGATGAGGTCGGCGCACTGTTCGAGGCCGTCGGTCTGTGAGAGTCCACATCATCGGCACCGGCCTGCTCGGTGCCAGCCTGGGGCTGGCGCTGAGCGCGAAGGGCCATCAGGTGACCCTCGAAGACACCTCACCGACCGCACAGCAGCTCGCCGCGGATCTCGGTGCCGGTCAGGTCAGTTCACCCGAACACCCGGACATCGTCGTCGTGGCCACTCCGCCCGACGTCGCCGCACGGGTCATCGCCTCGGCGCTCGAGGACTACCCGAACGCCACGGTCACCGACGTCGCCAGCGTCAAGACCCGCCTCCTCGAGGCGGTGCGCGAATTGGTCACCGGACCTCAGCTTGATCGCTATATCGGATGCCATCCCATGGCCGGACGCGAGAAGTCCGGGGCGATCGCCGCCCAGTCGGACCTGTTCACGGCCCGGCCCTGGGTGATCTGCTCGGATGAGGAAACCCCGGCCGACCGCCTCGGCGAGGTCATCGCCATGGCCGAGGACACGGGCGCCTCGGTGCTCCACCTGGATCCGCGCATCCACGATGCCGCGGTTGCCAAGGTCTCGCATGTGCCGCAGATCGTGTCCTCCCTGGTCGCCTCCCAGCTGCGGCACGCACCTCTGGAGGAGATCTCGCTGGCAGGGCAGGGACTGCGCGATGTCACCCGCATCGCCGCCTCGGACCCGGGTCTGTGGACGCAGATCCTGACCGGGAACGCCGAAGAGGTCCGCTCGGTCCTCGTCGATCTGCGCACCGAGCTCGACGAGGTCATCGGCGCACTCGAACTCGGACCCGGGTCGACGGGGCTGCTCGCCAAGGCGATCGCTTTGGGCAACGAGGGACACGACCGGATTCCCGGCAAGCACGGGCAGCCGCCGACCACCTATGCTGTTGTCACGATCCTGGTTCCGGATACGCCCGGAATGCTGGCCCGGCTGTTCAAGGACATCGGCGACCTCGGCGTCAATGTCGAGGACTTCCGGATGGATCACGCCTCCGGTCGGAAGCTGGGCATGGTCGACGTGTCCGTGGTCCCGGCCATCCAGCAGGAGCTGGAGATCGGATTGCTGTCGAAGGGATGGCAGATCCCCGAATCCGCCATCGAGAAAGAAGGAACTGCATGAGCGTCGTAGCCATTGACGGACCGTCCGGAGTGGGCAAGTCGAGCACCGCCAAGGAGGTGGCGCGTCGGCTGGGCTACCAGTACCTGGACACCGGTGCGATGTACCGGGCGATGGCGTGGCTGTGCCTCAATCGCGGAGTCACCGACCCCGTCGACGTGCTCGAGCAGGTGCGCGGGGCGGATCTGGAGATCTCGCTCAGCCCCGACGAATTCTTCGTCTCCGTCGACGACATCGACGTCACCGAGGACATCCGGGGTGAGGACGTGTCGGCGAACGTGCAGACGGTCTCCGGCGTCATCGACGCCCGCGAGGAGCTCATCGACATGCAGCGGGCCTATATCGCCGCCGCACCCGAGGGCATCGTCGTCGAGGGCCGGGATATCACCACCGTGGTGGCCCCCGACGCCGACGTGCGGATCCTCATGACCGCCCGCGACGAGGTCCGCGTGGCCCGCCGGGCGAAGGAAGTGCACGGCAATGCCGACGCCGAGGCGATCGCCGCCACCCAAGACCTCGTCACGGGCCGTGACGCCAAGGACTCCGCCACGACGAGCTTCTTAGAGGCCGCCGACGGAGTGTACACACTCGATACCAGCGACATCGACTTCGACCAGGTGGTCGAGACGGTGCTGCAACTGGTGAAGGACTCACAATGAGCGAATCCGAATTCCATGAGACACCCGACGACGACCTCGTCGACCGTGTCGAGAGCATCAGCGACGAGGAGGCCGAGCAGCGGGCGACCGCGCTCGAGGCCGGGCTCGAAAGCTATGAGCTCGAAGACGAGGACCGTGCGCTGCTGCATGCCTACGGCTTCGACGACGACGAAGACGAGGCCCTCGGCGCCGCCCCGGTGCTGGCCGTCGTCGGTCGCCCCAACGTCGGCAAGTCGACGCTGGTCAACCGCATCCTCGGCCGCCGTGAAGCCGTCGTCGAGGACGTTCCGGGAGTCACCCGTGACCGCGTGAGCTACCGGGCGGAGTGGAACACGAAGGAATTCACCCTCGTCGACACCGGCGGTTGGGACCAGGACTCGAAGGGCATGGCCTCGCGGATCGCGATCCAGTCCGAGGTCGCCGTGGACATGGCCGATGCCGTGCTCCTCGTCGTCGATGCCACGACCGGCCCGACTTCGACCGATGAGATGGTCGTGAAGATGCTGCGCCGGAAGAAGAAGCCGGTGCTCCTCGCTGCGAACAAGGTCGACGACGAGCGCGGCGAGCTCATGGCCGCCGAACTCTGGGGCTTGGGCCTCGGCCAGCCATGGACCGTCTCGGCGCTGCACGGTCGGGGAGTCGCCGACCTGCTCGACGAAGTGCTCACGATCCTGCCCGAGGTCTCGGCCGTCGACACCCGTGTCGAAGAAGGCGGACCGCGTCGTGTGGCCCTCGTCGGTCGCCCGAACGTCGGCAAGTCCTCCCTGCTCAACCAGCTCATCGGTACCGACCGGGTGCTCGTCGACAATGTCGCCGGAACCACTCGTGACCCCGTCGACGAACTCATCGAGCTCGGCGGGAAGCAGTGGCGCTTCGTCGACACTGCCGGTATCCGCCGTCGTGCCCATCAGGCCAGCGGTGCCGACTTCTATGCTGCGCTGCGCACGCAGACCGCGCTCGAACGCGCCGAGGTGGCTCTCGTCCTCATGGAGGTCCAGGATCCGCTGAGCGAGCAGGACGTCCGCATCGTCACGACCGCCGTCGAGGCGGGACGTGCCGTGGTGCTGGCGTTCAACAAGTGGGATCTGCTCGATGACGAACGTCGTTTCTATCTGGAGCGGGAGATCGAACGGGATCTCGGCCATGTGGCATGGGCACCGCGCGTGAACATCTCGGCGAAGACCGGACGTCATGCGGAGAAGCTCGTGCCGGCGATGGAGACCGCTCTCGAAGGCTGGGACACTCGCATTCCGACGGGACGACTCAACGCATTCCTCGGTGAGCTCGTCGCGGCCAACCCGCACCCGGTGCGCGGAGGTAAGCAGCCGCGCATTCTCTTCGGCACTCAGGCGCAGTCGCGTCCGCCGAAGTTCGTGCTCTTCACCACAGGCTTCCTCGATCCCGGTTACCGCCGGTTCATCATCCGCCGACTGCGCGAGACCTTCGGATTCAAGGGCACTCCCATCGAGGTGTCGATGCGCATCCGTGAGAAGCGTCGGGGACGCTGAATGAACGAGGACGAGCAGGCGAAGGCGTCGGGCGCCGCTGACGGTGCGGCCGGATCAGCCGGCGATGCCGCGCGCCCAGCCGAGCCTGCGCCGTCCTCAACACCGGTAGCCGGTTCGTCGTCCGGGCCCACGGGCCCTGTGGCGGACTCGGAGTCTGCACACGCTGACTCTGCGTCGGGGAAGGTCGGATACGCCGCCTCCGGCGCAGCACGCGAGGCACGGCCCTGGCACGCGCGGCCGCCGGCGCGAGCGCTGATGATCGCGGTGACGCTGGCAGGGCTGGCGTACGCGCTGATGTTCTTCCGCGGCCTCCAGGACATCGTGGCTCCGGTGTTCCTCGCGCTCAACTTCTATATCGTCGTCTACCCGGTGCAGCGGCTGCTCACTAGGATCAAGGTGCCGCGGGCGATCGGGGCGTGTATCTCGGTCGTGCTCGTGCTGTGTATGATCTTCGCGTTCTTCGGACTCACTGCATGGTCGGTTGCCGAGCTCGTCATCCTCATCCCCAGCTACAGCAACGAGCTCGTGGCCACCTACCAGAGCACCTTGGCGCTGCTGTCTGACATCGGGGTGACCTCCTCGGTGATCCAGCAGCAGCTCTCGGGCTTCGACGTCCGTTCCGTCCTCGACGCCGTCTACCCGCTGCTGACGAATCTGTCATCGGTTGCGGGCCTGCTGACCACGGTGATCATGGCGGTGTTCTTCGTGGCGATGGACTCGATGGGCATCGATAAGCGGATGGTGATGCTGCTTGATGTGAAGCCTTCGCTGTCCGCGTCGATCGGCGACTTCGCGGTCGGCGTGCGCCGATACTGGGTGGTGGCCACGGTGTTCGGTCTCATCGTCGCATTCCTCGACGTCATCGCCTTGGCGATCATCGACGTCCCGCTCATCTGGGTGTGGGGAGTGCTTGCATTCCTGACGAACTACATCCCGAACATCGGCTTCGTCATCGGTCTTCTCCCGCCCGCTGTGCTGGCCCTGGTCGACAGCGGATGGCAGTCGGCACTGTGGGTGGTCATTGCCTACAGCGTGCTCAACTTCGTCATTCAGTCGATCATCCAACCGAAGTTCACGGGTGAGTCGGTGGGTGTGACTCCGCTGATCTCGTTCCTGTCTCTGCTGTTCTGGGTGTGGGTCCTCGGTTGGCTCGGCGCTCTGCTGGCGCTGCCGGCGACCCTGCTGATCAAGGCTCTGCTGGTCGACGCGGATCCGAGGGCCAGGTGGGTCAATATCCTGCTCGCCTCCGATCCGCGCACTGGTCGAGCCGAGCTGGTCAAAGGCCTGAAGAAACCGGTGACCTCGGCCTGACGTGTCCCGCGGGTTCGGGCTGATGAGTCGGCTGCCTGTCAACCCCTCGCACTGTGACGGCTGAGTGGTTAGCATGAAGTATGGCGACACTACTGAATATCCATCCGGAGAACCCGCAGGACCGACTGATCGAGAAGGCCGCTGAATCACTCAGGAACGGTGGCCTGATCGCCTATCCCACGGATTCCTGTTATGCCCTCGGCTGCGCTTTGGACAACAAGGAAGGCATCGAGCGGATCACCCGCATCCGGCACCTCGGTTCGAAGCACCACTTCACGCTGATGTGCCATGACTTCGCTCAGCTGGGTCAGTTCGTCATCGTCGACAATTCCGATTTCCGCGCCATCAAATCGATGACGCCGGGGCCGTACACGTTCATCATGAAGGCGACGAAGGAGGTTCCGCGCCGGATGATGCACCCGAAGAAGCATTCCGTCGGCGCTCGGATTCCGCAGAATGTCACGGCACTCGCCCTCGTCGAGGCGATGGGGGAGCCGATCCTGTCCTCGACGCTGCTGCTGCCCGGCGATGAGGATCCGCTGACCCACGCCGAGGATGTCATGGACCAGCTCGGCAATGACCTCGACATCGTCATCGAGTCCGGTGTCCCCGGAGTCGTGCCGACCTCGGTCATCGACTTCACCGGACGGTATCCCGAGGTGGCTCGCGTCGGAGCCGGGGACGTCTCCCGGTTCCAAGACGAGTGAGACAGCGGGCAACGTCTCCAATGATGTGTCCGGCTGGCTGAATTCTGACCGTGATGAGTCAGACGGAATGGAAGTCGGTCTTGATGAACCCGCCGCACTGAACGAGCGTGACCGAGGGTCTCAACGATCTGGCAGAATAACTCAACGAAATCTCGCCGAGGTGGCCAAGCCGCCTCGGCGAGATTCTTGTTCTGCGCTGCCTCCCTGAAGGAATGGGTGGCGTTCACTTGTCAGAGACCGAGGTAGGCGGCCTGCACTTCGGGGTTGTCGAGCAGCCGGGAAGCATCATCAGCGAGGACGATCCGCCCCTCCGCAAGGACGTATCCTCTGTGGGCGATCGCCAGTGATGCCTTCGCGTTCTGCTCGCTGAGCAGGACGCCGATGCCGTTTCGATTGATCTGAGCGACTGACTCAAGGACCTGCTCGACGACGATGGGAGCCAGGCCCATCGACGGCTCATCCAGGATCAGCAGGCTCGGATCCGACATCAATGCCCGGCCGATTGCGACCATCTGCTGCTGTCCGCCGGACAGGGAGCCTGCCGGCTGCTTCGCCTTCTCCTTGAGGATAGGAAACATATCGAGGACGTCAGCGTAGATCTCTTCGGTTCGCGACTTGTTCCGGTGAGGATAAGACCCCAGACGCAGATTCTTCTCCACCGACATCTTGCCGAACAGGTGGCGACCTTCGGGGCAGTGCGCGATACCGGCCTTGACGATGGCATTCGGGCGAGCTCGATGAAGCTGACGGCCCTCATAGGCGATCGACCCGGCACGAACACGCATGAGTCCGCTGATGGTCTTGAAGAGAGTCGTCTTGCCGGATCCGTTCGCACCGAGGACCACGGTGAGCTCTCCTGGATTCGCCGTGATGCTCACCCCA
The DNA here is from genome assembly GCF_026013965.1 of Brevibacterium sp. JSBI002. Taxonomy (NCBI): domain Bacteria; kingdom Bacillati; phylum Actinomycetota; class Actinomycetes; order Micrococcales; family Brevibacteriaceae; genus Brevibacterium; species Brevibacterium sp. JSBI002. Next base: position 2,226,140 of record NZ_CP110341.1, on the reverse strand, counting down.
TGGAGCACATCGGTGGCATCGTACCCGGTGCTGACATTGTCGAGAGTGAGCATCAGTTCTCCTCCTGTGCAGTCGAACCGAGATAGGCGCGGATGACATCCGGATTCGATTGGATCTCCGCAGGTGCGCCGAGGGCCAGCTTCTGCCCGTGGTCGAGGACGAGGATCGTGTCCGCGAGATCCATGATCATCGTCATCTTGTGTTCGACGAGGAGGACGGAGACGCCTCGCTGTGGCAACGACCGAATGAGGTCGCCGAAATCGACAGTCTCCTCTTCGGGGATGCCGCCGGCGGTTCGTCGAGCAGCAGCAGCTCGGGCTCCGTGGCCAGCGCCATGGCCACTGCGGTGCGCTTCTGCACCTCCTGCGGAACATTGGACGCGAGATCGTGCCGATATTCCGCGACGCCGCAGAACTCAAGAGATTCCATCGCCTTGCCTTCGTTGATGCGTGATTCACGACGGTGCCGAGGCGTGTGGAAGACCGCGTCGAAGACGTTGGATTTCGAACGGACGATTCGACCAGCCAAGACGTTTTCCAACAGAGTGCTGTCATCGAACAGGTTCGTTGTCTGGAATGTGCGGGCAATGCCGCCGGCTACAGTCCGGTGTGGAGACGAATGAGTGATGTCCTCGCCTTTGAAGCTGATGGTCCCGGCTGTGGGCCGATAGAAACCATGGACAAGGTTGAACAGCGTTGATTTGCCTGCTCCATTGGGACCGATGACTGCGGTGATCTGACCTGCCTCGACGTCCAGACTGACGTCCTTGACCGCATCGAGCCCGCCGAAGCGCTTACCGAGACCGCGAATTTCGAGCAGCGTCATTTCTCCTCCTCGGAGTTGGTGCCGACTGAGGCGGCTGAATCCGATCGTGAGGACTCGTTGTGTTCTGAACCGCGGGCCTCTGCACTCCTTCGTCGTCGATTGCGTTTGTCGACGAATCCGCCGAGGTATCCGACGATTCCCCGCGGTGCGAAGATCACGAGGGCGACGATGATGGGTCCCAGCACGATGAATCGATAGGCCTGGAAGTCCTGGAAGAGTTCGAACAGGAATGTCACGATCATGGTTCCAAGCAGCGGACCTGCGACAGTGCCCATGCCTCCGACGAGGATGAACATAAGGAATTCGAAGGTCTTGTCGATCGATGCCGCATGGGGGCCGATGAATCCGACCACAGTTGCGTAGAGCCCGCCGCCGATTCCTCCGAGGACAGCCGAGGCGGCGAATGCGAGCTGTTTGCTGAATCCGACGCGCACACCTATCGCATCCGCCAGATCTTCGCTCGTCCTGATGCTCAGCAGCGTGCGACCCACACTCGAGCGCCGAATCGCGTACGTCGTGTAGATGCACACGAGCAGGGTGGCGAAGACCAGGTAGAACATCGCAACCGGAGATTCGAAATCGATGAGTCCTCCGCCTTCGGGGAATTTCACGTTGTTGACGCCGGAATGTGCGTGAGTGACGGACTCCCAACGGCTGATGACGAGGAAGATGATGAAGCCGATGGCCATGGTGAAGATGGCGAAGTACTCATCCTTCGTGCGCAGGGCGATCAGCCCGCAGAGGTAGCCGATGACCGCAGTTCCGATGACGGTTGCGACGAATGCGGTCCAGAAGCTCCAGTCGTAATCGGTGGTGAGCAGCCCGACTCCGTAGGCGCCGATGCCGAAGAACCCTCCTTGGGCGAGGTTCAGCTGTCCCGTGAAGCCGAGGATGATGTTGAGACCGTAGACAGCGATCGCCGCGCACATGCCGACGGTGATCACTCGCATCGTGTAGTTCTCCTGCGCAAACGCCAGGGGTGTGAGGCCGAGCAGGACGATGACGGCGATGGTGCCGATGATCCGAGGATTCTTCATTGAGCTCATCGCTGCACCGCCTTCGTGAACAGTCCGTTCGGTTTGATGGCCAGCACAGCGACGAGAACGACGAATGCCACGGCCTCTCCGACAGCTGAGGAGATGTAGGTCGCCGTCATCGTCTCTGCGATGGCGAGTGCGAATCCGCCGACGATGGCGCCCGGAATCGAACCCAGACCACCGAGGATGATGATGGCGAACACTTTGAGGTTGAGCGCATCGCCCATCGTCGGAGACAGGAGATTGATCGGTGCGACGAGGCCCGCCGCGATTGTGGCCAGCAGGGCGGACAGCCCCAGCGTCAGCATCGATACCATCGACGGGTTGATGCCGACCAGCGATGCACCGACGCGGTCCTGTTCGATCGCTTCGATCGTCTGGCCGTGGATGGACCGCTTGATGAACAGCGCCAACAGCGCCAAGACGATCACCGCAGTGACGATGATGACGATCCGCTGAGCAGAGATCTCGGCACCGAGGATGCGCAGTTCGCCGGTGATGGGTGTGTCCATGCGTCGGAAGTCAGCACCCCAGATCGCTTGAGCCAGGGCTTGGAAGAAGAACATCGCACCGACGGCCGCGATCATGTGGTGGGTATGCGGGGAGTTGCGCAAGGGGTGGAATACGAGGCGTTCGAGCCCAACACCGACGACGAAGAGCATGATCGCCGCGATGCCGATCGCGGCGATATAGGGAACGCCGACCGTTGTGAGGAAGAAATAGGTGATGTAAGCACCGAGCATATACAGCGCACCGTGTGCCAGGTTGGGAATGCGCAGCACTCCGAACACCAATGTCAGACCGATGGCAGCAAGACAGTAGACACCGCCCAGTGCAAGGCCATTGAAGAGTTGCTGGATGAAGAGGGTCATGATTTTCGGGTCCTCTGCAGGCATGAGAGCGGCCCGGTGAGGCGCATCGATGCGCCTCACCTTCAGAATGGCCGCTGACGGAGATTACTTGTCGTCGGATACCTGTTTGATCGGCACCTTGGTGTATTCGCCGTCCTCGTTGAGGAAGGTTGCTTCCAGGTTGGGATTGAGGAGGTGACCCTGCTCCGTGATCTCGTCGGGGAAGCCATTGACCTTGTACTTGTCATCGACCTCAGGCAGTGCCTCACTGATGGCTTCGCGAATCTTCTCGGGATCGTCGGTTGTCCCCGCAGTCTCCATCGCCTTCGCGATGATCGCAATACCCTGATAGTTCAGCGCCGTTTCACTGGTCGGAACCTTCTTCTCTCCGGCCTTCTCGGCAAATTTCTTCAGGAAGTCCTCGGTACCGGGATCCTCATATTCGGAGACCGGCAGGACTCCGACCGAATTCTTGAGATTGTCGAGCTTCGTCACCGTGGCCATTTCATCCAATTTCGCCTGGTCCATGACGAGGAAGCTGCCCTTGAAGCCCTGCTTTCGAGCTTCCTCCATGATCAGCGCTGTCGGTTGGGAAGGTCCGCCGACGAAGATGGCATCGGGCTTCTCTGACAGGGCTTTCGAGACGGGGCCCGCAAAGTCGGACACGGTGGCGTAGTCGACGCTGTTGTCGCCTCCGATCTTCCCACCGGCCTCACTCCACGCATCCTTGATCGACTTGGTCCACTGTTGTCCGTACTCACTCTGAGTTCCGAGCAGAGCGAGCTTCTTGCCTCCGTGCTCCATGGCAGTTTCGGAGAATTCCTCGGCATAGGACTCGAAGTTCGGAGGAATCATCATCGTCAGAGGGTTGTCGGCCTGCACGATTGCCGGGTCAGAGGTGTAGGCGGAGATGAGGAAGTTCGACCTGCCGCTGTTGATCTGCTGAATCGCCTTGATGGCTCCGGCGTTCGGGGAGACGACGACCGGCGCCTTGTCCTGATCTGCTAATCGTTGAGCATTGCTAGCGGCGGTGGATGGTGCGTATTTGTCGTCGAGGGACTTCAACTCCAGAGTCACGGGATTGCCGTCGACCTCTACGCCGTCTGCATTGAGATCGTCGATGGCCATTTCGAGACCGATCTTCACATTCTCGCCGTACGCAGCGCCACCTCCGCTGAGCGGTCCGGTATAGCCGATGACGACCGTGTCGCCCTCACCCGAGCCACCACCGCCTCCGCAGGCTGTGGCAGTCAATGCGATTGCTCCCAAAACTGCGGCTGCCGAGAGTCTGCGGCGGCGACTTCGCGAGATAGAGTTCATCTTTTCTCCTTTGAAAAGCTCTTGGAACACGTTTGCTCCACACGTTGCCCGAGCCGTCGTCAGTGACGGTGCTCGGAGTCGTCGGCAATCCGTAATGGACTTCGACTGATGTGAACAATTCCAAATCACCCTGGTGAAGTCAATGGTTTTGGGTTAGATTTTTGAACGTTCGATAATCTTCGGGGCTGACCCAGGCGCGGAGAGCATAAGGCGAGGTCGGGGTGCTTGCGAGCGGAGCTTCGCAGAACGGCGTCGAGATTTTGAGGCGCTGGACCCGGCTATATGTCTGAAAGGTGAGCAAACAATCGTTCAGTAACGGAATTGGTCTACAGTGGCCTTAGCTGCATGGGAGAGCTGTGTCACATCGGTTCCGGTGCAGCCACGAACCGCAGCCGAACACTCGGTTCGCCACGGCAATGACGCAACATCATCTTTAGGAGCTTGTTCATGACTCGTACAGCAATCGTCACAGGTGGGGGCCGCGGCATCGGAGCCGCCATCGCCAAGCGACTCGGAGCCGACGGACTCAAGGTCGCCGTTCTTGATATGGGCCCCACCGATGAGACCGTTGCCGCCATCAAGGAAGCCGGCGGCGAAGCGCTCGGCCTCGAAGCCGATGTCTCTGATGAGGACTCGGTCAACGCTGCGGTCAAGCAGGTCGCCGAGACCCTCGCGCGCCGACCGTTCTGGTCAACAACGCAGGGATCCTGCGTGACAACCTCCTGTTCAAAATGACTCACGAGGAGTTCAACAAGGTTCTCTCCGTCCACCTCGGGGGAGCGTTCCTCATGGCTCGGGCCGTGCAGTCGTACATGGTCGAAGAGAAGTTCGGCCGCATCATCTCGATGTCCTCCACCTCTGCGCAGGCAACCGCGGACAGACGAACTACTCAGCCGCCAAGGCCGGTATCCAGGGAATCACGAAGACCTGGGCGATCGAGCTCGGCAAGTTCGGCATCACCGCGAACGCCATCGCTCCCGGCTTCATCGAAACCGACATGACCAAGGCCACCGCCGAGCGCGTAGGTATGGGCTTCGAGGAATTCGTCGAAGCCTCGGTCCAGCAGATTCCCGTGGCACGATCGGGCAAGCCCGAGGACATCGCCCACACCGCGTCGTTCCTCGCCTCCGAGGGTGCCGGGTTCGTCTCCGGTCAGGTCATCTACGTCGCTGGCGGTCCGAAGGACTGATCGCCACCGTCCTCACGACAAGTTCACGAACATCTTCGAAAGGTGAGTCCCATGAGAGAAGCAGTCATTGTGTCGACGGCGCGCACGCCGATCGGCAAGGCCTACCGTGGTGCGTTCAACGACACCCAGGCTCAGGAGCTGGCCGGCCACGCCATCAAGCACGCCGTGGAGCGTGCCAGTCTGGAAGGCGGAGAGGTCGAGGATGTCGTCTTCGGTGCCGCCCTCCAGCAGGGCAGCCAAGGTACGAATGTCGCTCGTCAGGCAGCGCTGCGAGCCGGCCTTCCTGTGACGGTTCCGGGAATGTCGATCGACAGGCAGTGTGCGTCCGGGCTGATGGGCATTGCGACCGCGGCGAAGCAGGTCCTCTTCGACGGCCAGGAGATCGCCGTCGGCGGTGGCGTGGAGTCGGTGTCGTTGGTCCAGAACGACAAGATGAATACGTTCCGGGCCAAGGATCCGTGGCTTGAAGAACGCATTCCGGGCATCTACTACCCGATGCTGGCCACCGCCGAGGTCGTTGCCGAACGCTACGGTGTCAGCCGTGAGGCTCAGGACGAGTACTCTATGTCCTCGCAGCAGCGTACGGCCGCCGCTCAGGAAGCCGGACGGTTCGATGACGAGATCGTGCCCCTGCCGACGACGAAGGTCGTCGTCGACAAGGAGACGAAGGAGACCTCGCGTCAGGATGTGCTGCTCGAAGCCGACGAGGGAAACCGCCCGTCGACGACTCTTGAGAGCTTGGCCGGACTCAACCCCGTGCTCGAGCCTGGTGTCGCATCGAAGGTTCCGAGCATCACCGCCGGCAACGCCTCTCAGCTCTCCGACGGAGCATCCGCTTCGGTGGTCATGTCGGGCGATGAGGCCAGCCGACGCGGACTCGAACCGCTGGGCATCTATCGCGGTATGGCTGTGGCCGGTTGCGAGCCGGACGAAATGGGCATCGGTCCCGTCTTCGCCATTCCGAAGCTCCTGAAGACCCATGGTCTGTCGATCGACGATATCGGCCTGTGGGAACTCAACGAAGCGTTCGCCGTGCAGGCACTGTACTGCCGTGATCGGCTTGGCATCGACCCGGAGAAGTACAACGTCGACGGCGGTGGCATCTCCGTCGGGCATCCTTATGGGATGACCGGCGCTCGTCTCGTCGGACACGCACTCATCGAAGGACGTCGCCGCGGAGTGAAGTACGCCGTCGTCACGATGTGCATCGGCGGCGGGCAGGGCGCTGCCGCACTGTTCGAAGTCTGCTGAGGGTTTCAGCCAGCCGTTGAGCCGGAACAATGAAACTATGCCGCTGAGCTGAGAAGGCCGACGGTACTCGGATCGATTCTGATCCGAGTGGCGTCGGCCTTCGTTGTGTCTGACAAACACGTGAGGTGGATCTTCGTCACTGTGAGGCCCGGGTGAAGCGGTGCTCCTCGTCTCGCCGGATGAATGCCGCCTCAGAACGGCGGAGGTTCGCCCGAGTCCCAGAACCAGTCGCGCAGCTCGGAGTTGTCCTCGTCCGCTTGCCCGGCGCCAGATGCTTGATCGGGGGTGCACGTCGCAGGCTTCGGTGTGAATGTGTAGAGATCCCCGGCAACGAGTTCTCTCCAGCCGGGGGTTCCGGCAGCTGCCGCTGGTTCCGGGCATTCCCTCGCCTGTTTCCGGTCGCCGGGAACAGGGTGGTCCGCATCTGCCCTACCGCCGTCAGCAATAGATGGCTCAGCGTGAGCACTAGGCGGCTCCGCGTCAGATCCACGGCCAACGTCAGGTTCTCGCTCGATGTCAGAATCGCGCTCGGGCCCCGGAACATACTCGTGTTCAAGCAGATCCTCAGCGCTCGACTGCTCCGGTGTGACTGCTCGGTCCTGTCGGGACAGGCCACTGCCGAATCGTTCGAGGAACAGCCGGGCATGTTCGACGCTGATGGGGTTGTCCGGGGAGATGACCTCCGCGGTGACACCCTGGCGGAAGACGTACTCCAGGTGGCCGGGCTCGGTCATCCGCACGTCGAAATTGCCGTTGGTCTTCTGCAGGTGGTGGGCCTTGCACAGGCAGTGGAGATTTCCGAAGCGGGTGAGGCCACCTTGGGTCGGGTCGGAGTGATTGAACGGATCAATATGGTCGACCTCTGTCACTTCAGCGGGCTGTGTGCACCCGGGGAATGTGCACGTCACGAACTGGGCGACGAGAGTTTTGCGCACGCTGTTGGGAATCGCGTAGGACGTTGCCTTCGCGTCGACAGGTGTTCCGGACGCCGGGTCGGTGAGCAGCCTGGTCCACGTGGTGGAGTAGCCGGCGACTCGTCGTGCCATGTCGGCAGGGATCGGCGACCCGTTTGGAAGCATGCCCGCCAGATCACACACCTCACTTGAGGTTAGCGGTACGTCAGGGCCTGTGGGCTGCGCTGTTGGGGTGATCGGGGGTGTTGGTGACTCGGGGGGAAGTGGGGGAGCTGAGGCGTCCGTCGTCGGCGGCGGTGCACCTGAGGGTTCGCTGCTCGCCGGTGGTGCACCCGGGGGATCCGTGGGCGGCAGCGGAGGACTGCCGTCTTCCGACTGGAATTGGCTGAGCAGCGTCAGCAGAGGAACAGTGATAAATGTGCTCGCCTGATTCGCCAGCCAATACTCGCTGGTCGGCATATCCAGGAGGAATTCGAAGCTGATGCGGCGCTCGCCGGCATCGAGGATGGGCTTGCCGAACGCGTCGACAGCGCCGGCTGCTGCAGCAGCGGTGCCCTCGGCGGCGGGGCGGGCTCCGTCCGCACGCGAGCCGATGAGGGCCGAGAGCGAATCGGCCGTGTTGTGATTGGTCGTGCTGTTGCTGCTGAGGATGGCCTCGAGCAGCCGGGACTCGAAAGTGCGTCCTGCCGGAGTGATCGGCGCCTTGGGGCTGGGTACGCTCTCTGCTGTGGCTCCCGAATCGGCCGACGCAGTCTGCGGCGGTGCCTCGTCACCGTTCGTGTCCATATCGTCGAATACCCGCTCGATGTAGTCGAGCAGGGCCTCGCCTTCGTGCATCGGGATGCCCTCGGGGCCGGCGAAGAGGCCGTCGAGGGAGAAGTCGGAGCTCGTTGACGAGCCGTCTGCCTCGTTCGTGCTGATGATGCGCAGCTTCAGCTGAGGACGGGTGCGCGTGAGGATGTCGAACATCAGAGCGGAGACCGAACGCTCCTCCTCAAAGCAGTCACCTGCCTTGAGCTGGCTCGAGAACGCACTTGTATTGTTCTTATGCACTGCACGAGCGAAAGCATCGAGCCTCCTGAAGCAGGCCTGAAGCTCCGGGGCGGGACCGGTCAGCGTGAGGTAGGCAGTTCCGTCGTCACCGGTGCAGAAGTCAACTCGGCGACGCAGCGAAACACTCTTCAACGTATCCTCACTCGGTTGAAGCACTGCAATGTGCAGGGCGAGCGAGCGCTTGAAAGTCTCAATCGTGATGTCGGCGCGCCTGTGCGCCAGGTAGTCGTCCATCGCAGGCAAATGCTTGAAGTGCAGGTCGCGGCATGCACGAGTCACACAGTCGACATATTCGATCGTGAAGTCTCCAGCCAGGCAGCGCTTGAGGAACCGCGGAAGACCATGTGCCAGCGTCATCGACGAGGTCATGTGTTGAAGCGACTTGCTCGTGGTCGTGCCGAGGAGACTTGAGTACACGCCTGCTTCGGTCGGCTCGATGCTGCCGCGCAGCCATGTGAAGAAAGTCAGTTCCGGGTCAAAACCGGGAAAGTCCGGCAGCAGTGCGGGGTCGGACAAGAGCTCTTCGGCCAACTTCCGGACTCGGCGGAGGCGGCGACCGGCGGCGCGGTCCTTCTTCGGACCGGCGCTGACGCCGATTTCCGTTCCAGATTCCGCTTCGACCTGAGCCACAGCCTGGGTCCATGCCAGATTCTCTCTGTTGGTCCAGGTCCTGCGAGTGGAGAAGAGATCCTCGGAAGGAATGTCGACGGCGCAGGTCTTCTGGTCGATGGCTTCGGCGCTGATGCCTTGGCGCGTGACGGGGCTGCTGTCGGCTGCTTCGGTTTGAGCCTTCCTCTCGTGGCGAGCGGCAATTGTGCTGCGTGATTCTGGAGAGGAGTAACGGGTCGACGTTTCCGTGAACGACGCGAACTCGTAGACCGCGTCGAGCTGACCGTCCTTGAGCCCGAGAGCGTAGGCGACGTCCTGCGCCACGACATGACTGGTGGCGATAAGGGAATTGACCTGCGCGAGGCTGCTCCGCGTATAGGCATCCAGCAGGTCGACGAGTTCGTAATCCTCGGCGACCTCCACGCGAAGTCCATGAGCGCGGCGGAACTGGGACAGAGTTCGGCCTTCCGCCTCCGCAGGGGGAGCGGCGGGCAGGCCGAATACCCGTCCGTCGCTGTCTCCGATGTTCTTCATCGGTCTCTCACCTCTCCACGCCTCTGTGGAAGCCAGTCACCAGGAAAGTCGCCTATCTCAATTATATGATCTGTCGCTATAAATTGATGTAACAATGCGATTACAAATAGAACAGAAAATCTAATAGGATAGATCAAAACCAATTCGCTATCAAAATAATCGAGACTGATCTGTTTGTCCTCTGACTCTACAGTTCGGCACTGACACGACAGTGCGATCGAGGTGAGCCCGCCTTCGCGAAGGGGCGATCCTCGGAACCTGGAAACCTGGAGGCCCCCGTTCGCGCAGGGGCGATCCTCGGCACTCGGGCCCAGCGAGACCGGTTCGCTAGAATCGGGGACGTGGCAGCGATCGACAAAGACATTCTCCGTTTGGCCCTTCCCGCACTCGGAGCCCTGATCGCCGAACCCATTTTCCTGCTCACTGACACGGCCATGGTCGGCCACCTCGGTGCCGGTGCTCTGGGATCGCTGGCGATCGCCTCGACGATCCTGCAGACGGTGCTCGGTCTGATGATCTTCCTTGCCTATGCCACCACACCGCGGGTGGCGAAACGGATGGGATCTGGGGACCGGCCGGGCGCGATCACGGCCGGATTCGACGGAATCTGGCTGGCACTGGGAACCTCCGTCCTGCTCATTATCATCGGACTGCCCCTTCTGAATACGGCGGTCGAAGCGTTCGGCCCGGATCCGACCATCACCGCGGGAGCACACTCCTATCTGGCGATCTCATGGTGGGGCTTGCCATTCATGCTCATGGTCATCGCGGCCACCGGACTGCTGCGCGGACTCCAGGACACGAAGACCCCGCTGGTCGTCGCCGCCGCCGGCTGCATCGCCAATATCGGCCTCAATGCCATCTTCATCTACGGCCTCGACATGGGAGTCGCGGGATCGGCGATGGGCACGGTCATCGCGCAGGCCGGAATGTGCGCGGTCTACCTCACCATCTCCATCCGCGCGGCGCGTCGCCTCCACGCCAGCATCCGCCCTGACTGGACAGGCGTGTTCACCTCGGCGAAGACCTCCGGATGGCTGTTGGTGCGCAACGCCTCGCTGCGCGCGGCCCTCATCCTCCTCGTCTTCCTGGCCACCGCAATGGGCACGACGGACCTCGCCGCGATCCAGGTCGCTCAGAGCATCTTCTTCGCCCTTGCGCTCGCCCTCGATTCCTTGGCCATCGCGGGCCAGGCGATGATCGGCCTCGAGCTGGGGGCGAAGAACACCGAGGCGGTTGCCGCGATCAACCGTCGCCTGTGCTTGTGGGGGATCGTCTTCGGCATCGTCGTCGGTGTCGTCCTGTTCGCAGGTTCCGGAATCATCCCCCGCGCCTTCGCCTCCGACCCGGCGGTGGTCACGGCCCTGGCCGCGCTCCTGCCGGTCCTCGCCCTGAGCATGCCGATCGCCGGGTACGTCTTCGTCCTCGACGGAGTGCTCATGGGAGCTGAGGACGCGAAGTATCTGGCTCTGGCACAATTGGTCGCTGTGATCGGATACGCGATTCTGCTCATTCCGATCATCAACATCTGGCCGGGAGCACCCGGGCTCTGGGCCGGCTTCTGCATCGGATTCGTCGGTTTCCGCGCCCTGACACTGGGCTGGCGAGTACGTAACCGGGCGTGGATCGAACGCGCCGTCGAGAAAGGAATCTCATGAACGCTGCACACACTGACGCTCATGATTCGCAGAACATTTCCGCAGATTCGCAGGACACCACCGCCGATTCGCAAAACCCCACAGCTGATTCGCAGGACACCACCGCCGAGGCGGCCGCCGCCTCCCTGCGCGGACGGATCCGTCCGCTCCCGGCCGAGACCGATGACGAGACCTTCCTGCCGTTCCTCGACCTGTGCTTCAACTGGTCGATGGACAGGGCCCGAATCGAACTCGAGGACCTCCGATACCGCAGCGACGCCGTCTTCTACTACCGCGGCTGGGGACGCGAGGGAGACATCGCCGTCGCCGCGCATGCCGAAGCCGATGCGCAGTCACCGATCGTCGGCCTCGCCTGGGTGCGACTGGCGAATATCGACGACGTTGTCGGCAAAGCCGATGAGCGGGTGGGCGAAGACTTCGCCGCCGCCCTGGATAAGACCGGCAACGAGGTCGTCCGCAGCGAAGTTGTGCCCGAGGATGCGGCAGACGAAGTCGAGCACGATTCACGGGCTGTGAAGGGCGCTGATTACGCCGAGTCAGCCGGAGAAAGCCCCGCGGTTGGTGGAGCAGACGAGGGTACCGCATCGACCACGGCCGCCGATCTGACGCCTACGGATGACCAGATGCCTTTCACCGGATATGGCTGGGTGGCGGCCGACATCCCTGAACTCTCGATGGCAGTGCTGCCCGACCACCAGGGGCAGGGAATCGGCGGCGCCCTTCTCGACACGGTCTGTGCTCTGGCGCGGATGAGCGGCTTCCCCGCGGTCAGCCTGTCCGTCGAAGACGGCAATGGGGCGGCGAAACTCTACGCCGACCACGGATTCGTGTCCGTCGGACGCAACGGCGACTCGGACGTGCTCGTTCGCAAGCTCGGCTGAGAGAAAAGCACGGGCGAACTCGGCCGAGGAGCGTCCGGTCTCGGCTGAAGCGTGCCAGTCCCAGCCGAGGCGCGGCCGAACCCTGCTGAGGCGCAGCCAGGCCCTTACTGAAGCTCCGGCAGCTTCGGGAGCTCCAGCTCCTCGAGCCAGGGGCGGACCACCTCGGCGATGTCACGGGCTGCCGCCTCCGAGACGCAGCGGATGAACTCCCCGGTGCTCACCGACGAATGACGGTACCGCTTCGTCCACTCGCCGACTGCGGTGAAGAAATCTGGATCGCCGAGTTCGAGGCGCAGGGCATGCAGACAGAGTGCGCCGCGCTTGTACACGCGGTCGTCGAACATGTCCGGCCCTCCCGGATCACCGAGCATGATGTCCTGCGGCTGAGCGGACAGCTCGTCCCACCACTGCCGCGCACGCTCATCGGCACTCGCACGCCCGGACTCCTCCGACCACAGCCACTCTGCATAGCAGGCGAAGCCCTCGTTGAGCCAGATGTCCTTCCACCGGGACGGCGTGAGCGAGTTCCCGAACCACTGGTGGGCCATCTCGTGGGCGACGAGACGTTCGGCCTCCCACTCGGGCCCAAGATGATTGGGCCCGAGCACGGACAGCGGCTGCGACTCGAGCGGGATCTCGAGCACATCATCGGTCACGACCACGTCGTAGACGTCGAACGGGTACGGGCCGAAGCGTTCGATGAACAGATTCATCATTCCGTGCTGGACGCCGAGGCGCTCGACGGCCACATCCCAATGATCGTCGGCGTAGACGCCGAGGGGAACAGGGGACTCGGTCCGGCTGTGCCTTGTACGCTTGCCCGACGAATCGTGAACAGACACGTCCTTGCCGGCAGGGCCGGTGACTCCTCGGACGGCGCTGGAGAGGGCATCTCTGGCCGAGCCGGCAACGGCATCCTTCGCCGCGCCCCGCATCGCAGCACCGAACCCCGAGGTTCCGGAACTCAACGGGATCTGCCCGTATTTGTAGCGACCGATCTGCACCGTCGCCAAGTAGGTCGCCAAGGGAGTCGCCGACTCATACGTCCAGCGGGTCCGTCCGGCCTTGCGGGTCTTCTTCGTCAGCGACCCATTGGACACCACCGTGTACTCGGACTCGACGAGCACCGAGATCCTGTACTGGGATTTGTTCGACGGATGGTCATTGCACGGGAACCAGGTCGAGGCACCGACGGGCTGACCGGCCACGAGCACCCCGTCTTCGAGCTCCTCCCAACCGACATCGCCCCAGGTGCCGATCGCCGGTTCCGGATTGCCCGTGTAGCTGATGTCGATGACCACCGGCTTGTCGCTCTTCAGCGCAGGGGTGGTCAGTCGCAGCTTCTTCCCTTGCGCGGAGAAGCGGACCTTCTTGCCGTTGACGCTGGCCTTGGTCACCCGCAGGCCCGTGAGGTCGAGGACGATCGACGAGGTGTCCGTGAGCACTCGACCTTTGAGTACCGCCCTGGCCGAGAGACGGTTCGGACCGATTCGGTAGTCGAGGTCGAGATCGTAGTGGTCGATGCGAAGGTCGGCGTTGCCGACGCCTTGGGTATAGGAATCAAGCATGCGATCGGCCTGCTTCATGGAGGCCGTCTTCTTCGAGCGCGGGAAGTTCTGGGGCATCCACCCAGGGTATGACAGGATTGCCGCTGAAGTAGGCATGGGCCGGCACGAACTCGCCGCGCATGACCAGCGACGTCGCTCCCACCGTGGCGTTCTCGCCCAGGGTGGAGGCTGGGAGGATGACGCTGTTGGGCCCCAAAGTGGCACCGGGATCGAGCTGAACGGTATCGAGGCTCATCACCCGATCATGGAACAGGTGAGTCTGGACCACACAGCCGCGGTTGACCGTCGAGTTGTCCCCGAGATCGACGAGGTCGGCCTCCGGCAGCCAGTAGGACTCGCACCATACGCCGTGACCGATCTTCGCACCCATCGCCCGCAGGTACCACACGATGGCAGGAGTGCCCACGGCGTTCCGGGCGAACCAGGGGGCGGCCACGAGTTCGACGAAGCAGTCGGCGACCTCGTTGCGCCAGATGAATGACGACCACAGAGGATGCTCCCCGGGCCGGATCGGTCCGGCGAGGATCCATTTCGCGGCCACGGCCAGTCCCGCCGCCACGGCACCGGCGGCCATCATGACGATCCCCGAGGTGAGCAGGGCCAGCAGCACGGAGGCGATGAACGTCGTCGACTGAGCGGCCACCCCGCCAGGCAGACCGAGGAGGAACCAGATGGTGAGCACGACAGCGGTGATGAGCACACCGCCGGCGATGATCGAGGAGATCCGGAGGGTCTCCCAGAAGGCACGAGCGGCCTTGACCCCGAAGGTCGGGGCATAGGTGAGCGACTCGTCGGATTCCACGGCGGCGCGGCGCAGCTGCACCGGGGGAGAGCCGAGCCACGACGATCCCTTCTTCGCCTTCGCCGGAGCCGCCGAGAGCACCGCCACGAGGGAGTTCTTCGGCACCCTGCGACCGGGAGAGGCGATTCCCGAGTTGCCGAGGAAGGCACGTTTGCCGACCTTCGCTCGGCCGGCCCGCATCCAGCCATGGCCGAGCTCGTAGCTGGCGACCATCGTGTCATCGGCGAGGAAGGCACCGGCCGCGATCGTCGTCATCTTCGGTACGAAGACGACCGTGGAGATCTCAGTGCCCGGCCCTACCTTCGCGCCGAGGAGGCGCAGCCACCACGGGGTGAGCATCGAAGCGTAGAGGGGGAACAGCAGGTCCCGCGCCATGTCGAGCAGCCGCTCCGTCGCCCACACCCGGTAACCGCGGGCCGAGCGGACGGGGAACTCTCCCTCCTCCATGCCGATCGCCAGGAGCCGCACAGCGATGAGGATGAACAGTGCAGTGGTGAAGAACCACAGACAGGCCACCACCGGTGACCACGCCACCAGCAGCCAGGGTGACTCAACGACCTCGATCCCGGAGACGGCGAGCATCAAGGCGACGCCCGGTACCACAGAGAGATACGGCAGAAGCGCATTGATCTGGGAGCCGACGGCATAGAACAGGAACGGCAGACGCCGCCTGGGCGGGGGAGCGGGCCAGGACTTCTTCGCCTTCCCGACGCGAACGGCCGGCGAACCCGAGTAGATCTGGTTCTTCCGAACCCGACCGGTCACTGCGGATCCGGCTTCGACAAGGGCGCCGACCCCCACCTCGGCGCCGGGCATGAGCGTCGACCGGGCGCCGATCGTGGCATTGCGACTGATGTCGATTCGTCCGATGCGCAGCAGATCGCCGTCGACCCACCAGCCCTTGAGATCGACCTCGGGTTCGACCGCCGCACCCTCGCCGAGGGTGAGGAAACCGGTCACCGGCGGCACCGAGTGCAGATCGGCATCGGGCCCGATGCGGTTGCCCAGCAGCTTCGCATACCAGGTCACCCAGGGTGCGCTCGCCACCGAGACTGCCGCAGCGAGATCGGCGATGTGCTCGGCCAGCCACAGCCGTTTGTGCACCCAGCCCGAGCGCGGATAGTCCCCGGGCCGGATTCCGATCATGAGCAGACGCGCTGCTCCGGCTGAGATGAGCATCCGTCCCCAGGCGGTGACGAAGACGAGGAAGAGGACGGCGACGACCGGCCACGGAGTCAGCGGCAGATCCGCGCCGAGTCCGACCCCGATATTGGCCGCCAGCATCGCCAGCACCACCCATCGGACCCCGCCGAGGATGTGCACCGGAATCCCGAGCAGAACCTGGAAGGCCTGCATCCCCCGGGAGGTCCGTGTGATCGTGCGCTTGGGTCCCGTCGGTCCGATGCCGGACCCTTCTTCGCCGCGGCAGAGCCTGGACAGGGCGCCGAAGCGAGGATGGGCGTAGATATCGCCGACGGTGACGCTGGGATGGCGGGTGCGGAGCCGGGAGACGAGCTGCGCCGCGCCCAGGGAACCGCCGCCGGCGGTGAAGAAGTCCGAATCTCTGCCCGGCCGGGCACCGAGGACCGCGGCCCACTGCTCGGCAACCCATTCCGTGTCCGCGTCGAAGACCTCATCGGACCCGGCCGCATCGGCGCCGTCATCGAGCGGCCAGGGCAGAGCATTGCGATCGACCTTGCCCGAGGTCTTCGTGGGCAGGTCCTCGACGAGAGCCAGACGGGGAACGAGCGCGGCCGGCAGTTCGTCACGCAGTCGGGCCTCCCAGGCGGGAAGATCGGCCTCGCCCGAACCCGCACCGGGGGCCAGGTAGCCGATGAGGACGTCTGTACCGGCTGCGGTCTTCTTCACCGCCGCGGCGGCACCTTCGACACCGGGCAGGGCCTGCAGTGCAGCATCGATCTCGCCGAGCTCGATGCGCCTGCCTCCGAGCTTGATCTGCTCGTCGGCGCGGCCGACGAAGATCAGCCCTGCCGGATCATTGATGACGAGATCTCCAGATCGGTACGCCCGCTCCCAGCCGAGACTCGGCATGGGAGCGAACTTCTCGGCGTCCTTGGCCGGATCGAGATAGCGGGCCAGTCCGACTCCGCCGATGATGAGCTCACCGGTCTCACCTTCGGCGACGGGCGTGCCCTCGGCATCGACGACGGCCAGGTCCCAGCCCTTGAGCGGCAGGCCGATGCGCACCGGTTCGGATCCGTCGAGCATGGCGGCACAGGCGACGACCGTCGCCTCGGTGGGCCCGTAGGTGTTCCACACCTCGCGGTCGTCATCGCTGAGCCGGCGCCCCAGCTCGGGCGGACACGCCTCGCCGCCGAAGATGAGGAGACGGACATTGTCGAGACTCTCCGCCGGCCACAACGCGGCCAGGGTCGGAACGGTCGAGACGACGGTGATCTGCCGCGACGACAGCCAGGGGCCCAGATCCATCCCGGACTTCACCAGCGCACGCGGGGCGGGGACCAGGCACGCGCCGTTCCGCCACGCCAGCCACATCTCCTCGCAGCTGGCGTCGAAGGCCACGGACAGTCCGGCGAGGACGCGATCGCCGGGACCCAGCGGCTCCTCGACGCAGAACAGGGCTGCCTCGGCGTCGACGAATGCCGCTGCCGAACAGTGGGTGACGGCAACGCCCTTCGGAGTGCCCGTCGACCCGGAGGTGAAGATCACCCAGCAGTCGTCATCGGGAGTGGGGGACCGCAGCTCGGAACGGTCGAGAGGGCCACGGTCGGTGCGGGACTCGATGTGTGGTCCGGCGGTCACCACTCCGGTCACGGCCGCCTCGGTGAACACGGTGCGCGCCCGCTCATCCGGGTCGTCGACGTCGACGGGAACGTAGGCCGCGCCGAGCATGAGCGTGGCGAGGATCGCCAGATACAGATCCACCGATCCTGAGGGGACACGGACGCCGACCTTGTCACCGGGACCGATCCCGGCTTCGGCCATCTTCAGCGCGAGATCGCGGATCGCGGTGATGAGCTCCGAGTAACTGAGCACCCGTGCGCCGTCGTCGAGGGCCGGCTGATCGGGATGCGCGGCGGCCGACTCGAGGAGGACGTCGATGAGGGTGCGGTCCTCACGGGGCCGTACGGGGGACGGGAACTGCGGTGCGTATTCTCTCACGTGTCTTCCGGGTCGTTCGGGAGCTGATCGGCGCCGGGCCGACCGGCGCCGCCGGTGACCATAACCCAAGAAGGTGTCGCGGACGTGAACACGGGTCGGGGCGCGAACTGTGCGCATTCCGGTTCCGATGTCTGATCTTAAGCCACCGTTCTCCCAGTCACCGCACTGATCGTCACGAAGCGGTCGTCCGTGATAGATGTGAGGAGACGGCCATCCACGGTCGACCAGCTGATTTTCAACGATGAGGAGCACGCCCATGGTCACAGTTCTCACCCACGCCACGGTCTTCGACGGAACCCGCTTCCTGCCTGGCACCCGGGACGTCGTCATCGACGGCGGACGGATCGCCTCGGTGGCGGAAGGAGGGCAGGGTTCGCACAACGCCGGAGACGACCACATCGACTGCACGGGGAAGACGATCATCCCCGGAGTCATCGACTGTCACGTCCACCTCACGAGCAGCGGAGCGGCAGCCACCTCGAACTTCCACGACCCGTTCTCGCTCCAGTTCTATGACTCCGTGAAGAATATGGAGGCCACCCTCAAGGGCGGAGTCACGACCGTGCGCGATGCCGGAGGCACCGACCTCGGTGCGAAGGTGGCCGTGGAGACCGGTGTGGTGTGCGGGCCGCGGCTGACGATCGCCGTCAACATCATGTCCCAGACCGGTGGCCACGGAGACTTCCACCTCGTCTCCGGGGCGGAGTCTCCTTTCCTGGCCCCGCACCCCGGCCGGCCCTCGGGCGTCGCCGACGGACTCGAAGAGGTGCAGAAGAAGACCCGCGAATTGCTGCGGGCCGGGGCCGACCACATCAAGATCTGCTCGACCGGGGGAGTGCTCTCCCCACGCGACGATCCGCGCCACTCCCAGTTCACCGAAGCCGAGATCGCCGTCATCGTCGCCGAGGCGGCCGCCCAAGGCGCGCATGTGATGTCCCACGCGCAGGGCGCACCGGGAATCAAGAACGCCGTGCGCGCCGGGGTGCGTTCGATCGAACACGGAATCTATCTCGACGACGAAGCCATCGACCTCATGTGTGAGCACGGCACCTACCTCGTCCCGACCCTGCAGGCCCCGCAGGCCGTCATCAAAGCCGCCGACGCCGGTGCCGGACTGCCCGCCTCCGTCGTGGACAAGGCCCGTCGCGTCGTCGACGCCCACCAGGAGTCGATCGGCCGGGCCAACGAAGCAGGAATACCGATCGCGCTGGGCACCGATGCCGGAGTCGGACCGCACGGGGAGAACCTCGAAGAGATCAGCCTGCTGGCCGAGGTGGGACTGTCCACGACGGAGGCGCTCGCCGCCGGAACCTCCGTGGCCGCCCGCCTGCTCGAAGACGATCGGGTCGGCCGAATCAGCGAGGGCGGACTGGCCGACCTCGTCGTCGTGGACGGCGACCTGCGCACCGCCGACGTCCGCGGAATCGAGAACCGGGTCAACGCGGTCTACCTCGATGGTGGGCTCGTCTGAGCGGTTCACCGCCTCGGTGGGTGAGATCGGTCTCGACCGGCCGCCCTGTGAGGGAAACCTAACCTAATGGGGCTATGATGGGAGCGACCGATCCGTGAAGCCGCAGTGCGTCCGCACAGCGGAATGCCCAGAGAGAGGAGTGCGCCCCGACGATGAACCCGCTCGACTGGTCGTTTCCGATCGCAGTGACATGGCTGATCATGTTCGGCATCATCGTCGTCCGCGCCGGCGGCACCTTCCTCCTCGGCCGTTTCGCCCGCAAGGGAATCCGCAAGTTCCACCGGGTCGAGAAGATCATGGCCGGACCTAAGTACCGGCGTGCCGAAGACACCATCGACCGCTTCGGGGCGCCCGTCGTGGCTCTGAGCTTCCTCACCGTCGGACTGCAGTCAGTGGTCAATCTGGCTGCCGGAACCACGGGGATGCGCTACCGCCGCTACGTCCCGGCGCTCGCCGTCGGCGGATCGCTGTGGGCACTCATCTACTCGACCGTCGGGTTCCTCGGCTTCAAAGCAGTGGCCAAGGCCTACCAAGCCGAACCGGGACTCACCGTCGGGCTCGGCCTCGTCTTCGTCGTCGCGATCGGCGGTCTTCTCATCGGACTGCGCAAGGATCGCACTCCCGCCGAGGAGTCGACCTCCGCCTCGGCGAACTGACCGGCTGCTTCGGCGAACTGATCGGCACCCCTGCTGACTTACCGGCACCCCTGCCGACTGACGGGCCGCCTCGGCGAAATTGATGATCCTCGCCCGCGGCTCACTGTGTCCATTCGGCAAGCTGAGTCCGTGTGTCCGACCATGGCCCGATGCGCTGTGCGAGTTCAGTAGAGTAAGACAGCGTCAACGTCGACTGGACGAGCCTGCTCGTCAAGAGTGAGTAAAGGAGTCCCGGATGGTCGTGGCCTGGTGGAGCATCATTCCGTTCGTTCTGCTGCTCGTGTGCATCGCGGTGCTCCCGCTCATTCCGGCCACGGAGAAGATCTGGGATCGCAACCTCGTCAAGCTCATCGTCGCGCTCATCCTCGGTGTGCCGATCGCCGTGTGGTTCCTGCTCAGTGGAGAGACGACGACCGTCATCCACGCGCTGCTCGAGTACTTCCAATTCATCATGCTCATCGGCAGCCTCTTCGTCGCCTCGGGCGGGATCTTCCTCGTCGGCGACATCAAGGCGACACCTCGGAACAATACGATCTTCCTCGCCGTCGGCGGCGTGCTCGCCTCATTCATCGGCACCACGGGTGCGGCGATGCTGCTCATCCGCCCGATCCTCAACACGAACCAAGACCGCAGGCACCGCACCCACACCGTCATCTACACGATCTTCATCGTCGCGAACTGCGGCGGTCTGCTCACGCCTCTGGGCGACCCGCCGCTGTTCCTCGGCATGCTGCGCGGCGTGCCCTTCGAATGGACATTCGGGCTCTGGCCGTACTGGCTGTTCGTCAACGCTCTGCTGCTGATCAGCTACTTCACCCTCGACTCAAAGATGTACGCGAAGGAACCGGCCGAGGCGCTGGCCAAAGATGCCGACTATGCGACGAAGCTCGGTCTGCGCGGCGCCAGCGGTCTGTTGTTCCTCGCGATCATCATCGTGGCCGTCGCGTTCATCCCCTCGGTCGACATGCATGCGATCGAAACAGGACATGCGAGCGCCTCGGACTTCGTGCCGTGGCGTGAGCTCGTCATGCTCGGCTCCGCGGTGGCGTCGTTCCTCAGCGGTGACCGCGGTGCTCGATTCAACCTCAACAAGTTCACCTGGACGCCGATCCTCGAGGTCGGATCGCTCTTCATCGGCATCTTCCTCACGATGATGCCCGCCCTGCAGTACCTTGGGCAGGTCGCCCACAAGATCCCGCTGGGCGAGATCTCCCTGTTCATCTTCACCGGAGGCCTCTCCTCCGTCCTCGACAATGCTCCGACCTATGTCACCTTCTTCGAGATGGCGGCCCAGGTGCCGGGCGAACCGAAGGTGGCGGGAGTGCCCGAAACGCTGCTCATCGCGGTCTCGCTCGGCGCCGTCATGGGTGGAGCTATCACGTATATCGGCAACGGACCGAACTTCATGGTCAAGTCCGTCGCAGAATCGGCGTACGTGGCGATGCCGAGCTTCGGCGGCTACGTGTGGTGGTCGCTGCGCCGTCTGGCGCCGATCCTCGCCTCGATGGCGCTCATCTTCATGACCGGTTCACTGTGGTGGATTCTGCTCGGAGTCCTGGTCGCGCTCGTGATCCTCGGGCAGGCCGGGCGTGACCTGCGCGCGGCGAAAGCCGTGAAGGCAGAATGAGGGCCGCGGCCGGGGTCGGCCTCTACTTCACCGGCAACGGCGCCGTCTTCGCCGCCCTCCTGCCGTGGTATCCGCTGCTCGTCGACCGACTCGGATTGAGCTCCTGGCAGTTCGGCCTCGTCGTCGCCTGCTTCGCTGTCGGATCGCTGCTGTCCTCGGCTCTGCCCGCCGCTCTCATCGCCCGATTCGGAGCCCACCGCGTCGTCATCGGCGGGACGGTGTTGCTCGGTGTGGCCGCTTCGGCGACGGCGTGGTCGGTCAACGGCGTGATGATGGCGATCTGCCTGCTCCTGTTGGGATGCTGCGATGCGATCGTCGATGTCGCGCAGAACGTCGTCGGCATCTCCGTCCAGGAGCGGGCCGGACGCACGATCCTGTCGTCGATGCATGCGCTGTGGAGCCTCGGCGGTCTGCTCAGCGGAGCCGCCGCAACTGCGGCCGCCAGCTCCGGTGCCGACATGCGAATATGGCTGGGGCTCATCGGCGTCGCGGCCGTGGTCATCACGATCGTGGGGCGCCGACTGATCGGAGACTATGCCTCGCCCAGGCGGGTCGCCGATTCCGACGCCGCACCTGAATGCCGTAGCGGAGACGGAGCCGTGGGGCGATCGAAACGGATGGTCCTCTGGGCTGCGCTGCCCTTGGCGATCGTCGCGATCTGCGGGGCCACGGTTGAAGACATTGCGAACAACTGGGCGGGGCTGGCCGCGGTCGAATTCGCGGGATTTCCGGCCGCCTCGGCGGGGATCGCCTTCAGCGTCGTCATCGGCAGCCAATGCTTCGGACGATTCAGCGGGGACGTGCTCGTGATGAGGTTCGGGGTCGGTCGGATCGCCCGCCTCGGGGGCGGACTCATCGCCGTCGGCGGAGTCGGCGTCATCGCAGCCCAAGAACCCGGTCTGCTGCTCGTTGCGATGGGAGCACTCGGATTCGGCTCAGCGACGCTCGTGCCCGGCGCACTCGGAGCGGCAGGTCGTCTGCCCGGGGTCGGCCGTGCCGGGGGAGTGACTCTGGTGAACTGGCTGATGCGGGTGGGATACCTCGGGACGAGTCCGCTGGTCGGGGTCGTCGCCACGGGAGCGGGACTGCGGTGGGGACTCGGCATCCTCGTGCTCGTCGGACTCGTGACTGTGGTCTTTGCAGACCGCTTGGACGTGCATCGGGCTTGACGGATGTGGGCGGGAAGTTCCCTGGCTCGGACTGGGGGATGTTCCCTGGCTCGAATTGAGTCTCCTGACCTGAGCTGGATAGGCGACGCCGCAACGCGGGTCTCATAGCTGCGGGCAACGAAAAATGTGCCGCTCCTTCGTCTCAGCGAAGTGGCGACACATTCTATTGAAGGCGGGTGGTGACCCCGGTGGTCGGGCTAGCGGGATTTGAACCCACGACCTCTTCACCCCCAGTGAAGCGCGCTACCAAGCTGCGCCATAGCCCGTTACCGTACTCCCTCGTGGGCAACGAGAACTAGCTTATACCGATCAGTGGCCAACTGCCAAAACCGCGTTCCGTGACCTTCGAAAAACAGGTATCATCCCAGGTAGATACCGAAGAACCGGGACGTGCAGATGCCTGACAGGGTGACTCAGTAACATTTCCGTTTCGTGATTGTTATGAAGGTGGCCCAGGCGGCTATGCTTGGTACACCGACAAACTAGAGGAGTCGACATGGCAGATCTGGATTATCCAGTGTCTTTGCGGTACTCGCGCGACCACGAGTGGGTTGCGACCACGGAAGACAACGCAGTAGTCCGTGTGGGTATCACTGATTTCGCCCAGGAACAGCTGGGTGACGTCGTCTATGTCGACCTGCCTGAAACCGGGGATTCGGTCACCGCAGGGGAGTCCTGCGGCGAAGTCGAGAGCACGAAGAGTGTCTCCGACCTGATCGCACCTGTGTCGGGGACCGTCACAGAGGTCAACGACTCACTCGACGATTCACCGGAGACCGTGAACTCGTCTCCCTTCGAAGACGGGTGGATGTACCTCGTCGAACTCAGTGACCCCGCACAGCTCGAATCGCTGATGGACAGCGAAGCGTACAAAGAGCTCATTCAGAGCGAGGAGCCGTAATGTCGCAGAACCACGATCAGAATCGTCCGACCCCCTCGCAGCCCTGGTATGACAACGGACAGGTCCCGCAGTCGAAGAAGTTCCCGTTCGGAGCCGGAAACGGCAACGGCGCTGACGAGTCGGCGACTCGGATGAATCCTCAGGTCGACCAGAACGGTCAGGGGAACACTCCTCCCTACGGTCAGCAGCCTGCCGACGGCGCCCCGCAGGCACCGCAGTACGGCAACGGCCAGAACCACGGCGGAACGCCGCAGGGCGGCCAGAACTACGGTGGCACGCCTCACGGCGGCCAGCAGTACAGCAACGGTCAGCAGGTCGGCGGTGCCCCGCAGGGCGGACAGAACTATGGTGCGTCGCAGCCGGCGAATCAGCCGTATGCCGGACAGGGTCAGGGCAGCCAGGGGCAACCGCAGTATCAGCCTCAGCAGAATCAGTATCCGCCGCAGAACTACGGCCAGCCGCAGAGCGGCCAGGGTCAGCAGCAGTACGGCTCCAATGGTGCCGGCCAGTTCGCGCAGCCTCAGGGCAGCCAAGGTCAGCAGCAGAACTATCCGCAGCAGGGCGGCCAGCAGCAGTACGGTTCGAACGGGGCCGGCCAGTACGGCCAGTTCGATCCCAATCAGCAGCAGGGCAGCCAGCCCGGCCCCGGCCAGTACGGTCAGCCTCAGTCCGGTCAGCCGCAGGGCGCGCCGAGGAACGGCGGACAGGACGCGATGAACGATTCGGGCAGCCAGCAGTTCCAGGGAATCCTGGATCCGCACACCGGTGAGATCCACCCGGTTCCCGACCTCGACGGTCTGCAGGATGCCGATGCTCTGCTCGTCGTGGTCTCCGGACCGGACTCCGGTTCGCAGATCCTGCTCGACACGGACGTGGTCACTGTGGGCCGCAGCCCGAACGCCGATATCTTCCTCGATGACGTCACCGTCTCGCGTAAGCATGCCGAGTTCATCCGCACACCCAGCGGGTTCACTCTGCGCGACACGGGCTCGCTCAACGGCACCTATGTGGGTCGTCAGCTCATCGACTCCATCGAACTGCAGAACGGAGCCGATGTGCAGATCGGCAAGTTCCGAATGATCTTCCAGCAGCGTCCGCGCTCCTGACCGGGGGATAATGTCAAAAGTCGAAGTCGAGGTTGTCGGCGTCCGCATCGAAATGCCCGCCAACCAACCGATTCTGCTGCTCAAGGCCAGCGAACCTGCTTACTATCTGCCGATCTGGGTCGGTGCGATCGAGGCCAATGCGCTCTCGATCGCGCAGCGGGGACTGACCCCGCCGCGCCCCATGTCACATGCTCTGCTCCTCGACGTCCTCGAGAAGTACGGGGCCGAGCTGCAGGATGTGACGATCACCGGCAAGGACGGTCAGAT
Organism: Brevibacterium sp. JSBI002; assembly: GCF_026013965.1. Taxonomy (NCBI): domain Bacteria; kingdom Bacillati; phylum Actinomycetota; class Actinomycetes; order Micrococcales; family Brevibacteriaceae; genus Brevibacterium; species Brevibacterium sp. JSBI002. The sequence goes on along the minus strand of NZ_CP110341.1, from coordinate 2,201,307 downwards.
CTTCCTGGCAGAGCTGCACACGAATGACGGGAAGTCGATCTCCGCGCGCCCTTCGGACGCGGTGACTCTGGCGCTGACAGCCGACTGCCCCGTGTTCGTCGAAACACAATTGCTTGAAGAGTCCGGAATCGAAGCTCCCGAGGCCGATGAAGAGGAAGTCGCACAGTTCAGAGACTTCCTCGACAATGTGTCGGCCGAGGACTTCGAGACCGGTACCGAAAACCCATGAAAGTGAAACATTGAGTCTCCACACCGATCCGGTCTTGTCCAACAGAGAAATCGCCGCTGCCGGCCACGACAATCTCCGCGGTCTCGACGACTGGCGAGAGATGGATCCGAAGCAGCAGCCGACGTATCTCGACAGTGCCGCGCTCGACGAGGTGCTCACCGATCTGCGCAACTCACCTCCGCTGGTCTTCGCCGGTGAAGCCGATGTGCTCAAGCAGCGGATCGCCGCAGCTTCGCGCGGAGAAGCCTTCGTCCTCGCCGGCGGCGACTGCGCCGAATCCTTCGACGGAGCCCAGGCGGACAAGATCCGGGCTCGTGTGCAGACGGTTCTGCAGATGGCGGCCGTGCTCACCTACGGCGGATCGATGCCCGTGGTGAAGATCGGCCGCATGGCCGGTCAGTTCGCGAAGCCGCGCTCCGCCGACATGGAGACCCGTGACGGAGTCACCCTGCCGTCGTTCCGCGGCGACATCGTCAACGGCTACGAGTTCACCGAGGAATCCCGCCGCCACGAACCCGAGCGTCTGCTCAAGGCGTACCACATCTCCGCTTCCACGCTGAACCTCATCCGTGCGTTCACCCAGGGCGGCTTCGCCGATCTGCGTTTCGTCCACGATTGGAACCGCGGTTTCCTCGCATCGAACCCCGGCTACCAGCGCTACGAGCAGACCGCTGCCGAGATCGACCGTGCCATCCGCTTCATGGATGCCTGCGGAGCCGACTTCGATGCGCTCAAGACCACCGAGTTCTACGCCGCCCACGAGGCGCTGCTGCTCGAATACGAACGTGCACTGACTCGTATCGACTCACGCACCGGTGAAGCCTACGACGTGTCCGGCCACTTCCTGTGGATCGGCGAACGCACCCGCGAGATCGACGGTGCCCATGTCGACTTCCTGTCCAAGGTGCGCAACCCCATCGGCGTCAAGCTCGGCCCCACTGCTACGTCTGATGACGCCCTGGCCCTGGCCGAGAAGCTCGACCCGGACGCCGAGCCCGGCCGCCTGACCTTCGTCACCCGCATGGGTGCCGGTCAGATCGGTGAGTCGCTGCCTGCTCTGCTCAAAGGCGTCGGCGACCGTCTGCCGCATGTGACATGGGTCTGCGACCCGATGCACGGCAATACGATCACCTCGAACACCGGGTACAAGACCCGCCGCTTCGAAGATGTGATGGCCGAGGTCGAGGGATTCTTCAACGCCCACCGCGATGCGGGCACGATCCCCGGTGGACTGCACATCGAACTCACCGGCGATGACGTCACCGAGATCATGGGCGGGGCCACCGAGATCGACGACGAGGGCCTGCGTCGCCGTTACGAGACCCTCGTCGACCCGCGCCTCAACCACGATCAGTCGCTGGAGATGGCGTTCCAGGTCGCCGAGTACCTCACTCGCCGGCAGTAACCGCCACAACTGACAGAGCCGGGGGCTCCGCAGAAGATTCTGCGGAGCCCCCGGCTCTGTCGTCTGACCGACGGGAACACCTTCGCCTGACCGACCCTGGTGCCCGACCGACAGTGGTGCCTGACCGACCAACGTGGCTGATGGGCGAGTCCTAATTGTCTTTGTCGTCGTCCTTTTTATCGTCGTCAGACTTCTTGTCCTTGGAGTCGTCCTTCTCGTCTTTCTTGTCTTCCTTCGAGCCGGAGTCTTCCTTCTTCTCCTTGCCCTTGGACACGCGGACGATGATGAGCGAGTTCGCGGGCTTAGCCTCGGTGCTCTTCGGGAACTGCGAGACGACCTTGCCCTTGGGGACGTCGTCGGAGAACACCTCGTCCTTGCCGACGCGGAATCCACGCTTGGCCAGGGTCGCATAGGCGGCGTCGAAGGTCAGCCCCTCGACGTTGGGAACCGGGATCGGCGCGACGCCTTTGGACACGACGAGGTCGATCTTCTCGCCTTTCGACAGTTTCGTCCCTGCCTTCTGCGATGCCGAGATGACGGTGTCCTTGGTGACAGTGTCGCTGTACTTCTCTTCGACCTTGCCGACCTTGAGGTTGACCTTCTTCAGCGCAGCTTCAGCTTCGGCGCGGCTCGTTCCTTCGAGTTTCGGGACCGCGAACTTCTCTTCTCCCTTGGACACGACGACGGTGACGGAAGAGTCGGGGGCCAGCTCCGCACCACTGACGGGTTCGGTGCCGATGACAGTCCCGGCGGGAACCTTGTCGTCGAAGACCTCTTTGGGCTCGGCGTTGAGGTCGTTGTCCTCCAGCTGCGAGGTGACTTCCCCGACGGGCTTGCCGGCCAACTCACCGGGGACGATGGATTTCGGTGTGGGCAGGTTCGCCACCACGAACCAGGCGACCAGAGCGAGGACGGCGACCACGGCGACGAGTCCCGTGAGGACGCGACGTCGGCGACGTCGGGCGGGAGAGGCCACCGCCGAGGCTGCGGCGGAGCCGGCGACGACCGCGGCCTTATCGTTGCGGTCGGAATCCGAATGCTGCGACTCCGGTTCGTCGTCGGCGTCCGCTCGGTCAGAGGAGTCGTCCGAAGCGTCCGAGTCTGCAGCGGCGTCGGCAGCGCCTGCGGAATCGGCGCTTGTCGTGTCTGCGTCGGGGGATTCCGAGGCGGCACCGGCACCGGCAACCGCGGCACCGGCTACTCCGACTCCGGCCGCAGCGACGGCGGCCGCGCCGTCAGCACCGTCCGCGTGGTCGTGATCGCCACGACCTGAGTCATCGGAGTCGGCGTCATCGTCAGGATCAGAGTCGTCCGACTCGGTGCCGTCGACCCCGTCGGCATCGTCGTGGGAAGCCTCCTCGGCGGAGGACTCGTCGTCATCGGCATTGTCGGGACCGGCCGCACGGGTGTCCGCCTCGGTGTCGTCCTCTTCGCCTTCGAGATACGGGATCTCGTCGGTGCGGGAGCGCTTCTCCTTCGGCACCTCTTCGCCGAGGTCGATGCTCGCGGTGAGCGCGGGGGAGTGCTCACCGGTGGCGATCTGCGGATCTCCGAGGTCGAGATCGGCCTCGGACATCTCCGCACGTGCTTCGGCCAGGGCCAGACGGAATTCGGCGGCATCGGCAGGGCGGTCTTCGGGGTCCTTCGACGTCGCCCACAGCACGAGTGCGTCCAAGCGCGGACTCAGGCGGGTGACGACGTCCGACGGCGGCGGAACCGTGTCGTGGACGTGACGGTACGCGACCTGGATCGGTACGTCGTCGGTATACGGCTGAGCACCGGTGAGCATCTCGTAGAACATGATGCCGACCGTGTACAGATCGGTGCGGGCATCGGCTCCGGCTCGGGTGACGAGCTCGGGTGCAACATAGCCGACCGTGCCGATGAGGGTCTTGGTCGTCGTCGCCGTGGTCACGGCACGGGCCAGTCCGAAGTCGGCGAGCTTGACCTGACCGTCGGTGCCCAGCAGCACATTGTCGGGTTTGAGATCCCGGTGGATGATCCCGGTCGAGTGCACGGCCTCGAGCGCGGCGAGGATCGCATCGAGGACGACGATCGCCTGTCTGGGCGTGAAGGTTCCGCGGTGCTTGAGCTCGCGGCGCAGCGTCACCGACGGCAGGTATTCCATGACGAGGTAGACGATGTCGCCGTCGCGCGCCTGATCGTGGATGGCCACGAGGTTCGGGTGGGTGAGCCGACCGGCGTTGATGGCCTCCCGACGGAAGCGTTCGACGAAGGTGTCATCGGAGATGAGGTGCTCGTGCATGACCTTGATCGCGATCTCTCGGTCGAGTCGCAGGTCCGTGCCGCGGTAGACCATGGCCATACCGCCGCGGGCGATCTTGGCATCGATGCGGTAGCGGTCATTGAGCACCGTGCCGATGAGGGGGTCTCGGCGCGCGGTCACAGGGCCTCCTCCGAACGCGCACGCTGCAGCTGGACGGCGCGGACGAAGGCCTTCGTCTCCGGCAGAAGCCCGTCGACGCGAACCGAGCGCAGGTCCTGGTAGTAGCCGGCGATGGCTTCGTTGTCCGATTCGGCGGTTTCGATGAGCCAGCCGAGGATGACAGTGCCAGCGACGATATTGTCTTCGATGTCGAGCAGGTCGAGTCCGCGACCGACGATATCGGACGCCCAGCGACCGGATCGGGGAGTGACCTGCATGATTCCGATCGCGTTGCCGGCCGAGACCGTCGTGTGCTGGAATCCGGATTCCGCGGCGGCGACGGCCTGCATGAGGGCGGGATCTGCGCCGAGTTCGACAGCCAGTGAGGCGACGAGCAGCTTCGCCTGAGCCGGGGCCGGATGGCGGCGGTGCAGCAGGGTGTATTTGTTCAGTCGCGCCGCGTGGAGCACCGAGGGGCGGATGCCCTCGACCTGCGCGCTGGCGGCGACGCGGGGGATGTCACGTGGCGCTTCGGGGGCTGTGCGACGCGGGCGGGCCTTCGACGGACGCAGCAGGAGGAGTTCGCCGACCATGATGAACGAGTCATCGCCCATGGCGTTGGCCTGCCGCAGGGTCGCCGGCGAGATTCCATGCCGCGCCGCGATTCCCTGCAGGGTCTCACCGGGCGCGACGACGTGTGAGGGATCGTCATCGGGTAGATCGTTCTTCTCCGGCAGGGACAGGACCTGACCCTGGTGGAGGTTCTGGCGCGGCGAGATGCGGTTGAGTTCTGCCAGCGCAGGCACGGAGACGCCGTGCTTGCTGGCCACACCATAGAGGGTGTCGCCCTGCTTGACCTTGTACGTGCGGCCGCCGTGGGTGACGGGAACGGTGGCACTCGCGGTGCCCGAGATCCACTGCGGACCGGTGCTCGAGGTGGCTGCGTCTTCGTCAGCGGAGCGACGGTCGGATGTGTACTCGACGGCGTCATCGGACTGATCGTCGGGGGATTCGATGGTGGGAGCCATCTCGGTGGGGGAGTCGTTTTCGGGGTCGACCCGTTCGGCTCCTGGGATCGGACCGGTCGAATTCACCTTCGATGCGGCGCGGATGTCAGGAGCGGCGGTGACGGGCCTGTGCCGTCGCGGTCGTGTCATCTGTCACCTGTTGACTTCATGTCGAGTGGGGAAGCTACGGTCTCCAGCCTAACGAGTAGGCGGGCTCGACCCGAGCATTCGGCACCGCATGGCGGGGTGTTTCTGCCGAATATTGCTACGCTTGAGGGCGTGAATACCGAAGAACTCGTCCAGGACTGGGCCCCGCTGCCCGACATCGCAGAGCTCACCGGGCTCGGCATCTCCCAAGTGCGGAGGCTGCTCGAAGACGGCGCCATCTGCGGAATCAAGATCGGCAATCCGAAGGTTCTGCGGGTTCCGTTGGCCTTCTTCGTCGACGGCGAGGTCGTCAAACCGCTCAAGGGCACCCTGCACACCCTCTATGACGCCGGATTCGACTACGAAGAAGCCATCGTGTGGCTCTTCACTCACGACGAGTCCCTGCCCGGCCGACCCATCGACCTGCTTCGCGCCGGCAACAAGAAGGAAGTGCGTCGCCGCGCTCAGGCCCTCGCGTTCTGATCTGGGCTTCCCGCGCAGAGTGAGCGCTTTCAGCCGTAAGCGCCGTGAGCGAACTGATCCGTCGGGTACGCCTGAAGCGGTCTGACGGATTCAGCTGGAGCGGTAGCTCAGGGCTTTCGCGAATCCCTTGAGCCGCTCCTGCGCGGCCGACCCGATGCGCACCTGCGCCGAGGCGGCCGACCGTTCCGCTGATGCTGCACCTGCGGCACCTTCTGCCCACGTATCGACGATCGTCGCTGCGTGGGCATGCTTGTCCGCGATGAAGGATTCGACGGCGGCGAGTCCGCCCGAGTCCGTGATCATGTCAACGCAATCGGCCACCTCGGTGTCGCTGAGATCCGGATCGCCCAATCGTGCGGCGAGGATCTCGAGCTGATCCGCCGAGATCCGGGCCGCGGTCTCGGCGATGAGCACGGTCCGCTTGCCCTCGCGGATATCGTCGCCGGCGGGTTTGCCGGTGGCCGCGGGGTCACCGGCGATGCCGAGCACATCGTCGCGCAGCTGGAACGCCTGTCCGAGCGGAAGGCCGAAAGCGGAGATCTCCTGCAGCTGTTCGGAGTCCGCACCAGCCAGGGCCGCGCCGAGGAGGAGCGGCTGTTCGACCGAATACTTCGCGGACTTATAGCTGAGCACCTCCCATGCGCGGTCGGCGATCCGGTCGTCGCCAAGAGGTATGACCTCGGCGAGCACGTCGAGGTACTGGCCGACCATGACATCGCGGCGCACGGTTCCCCGCAGTTCGAGGGCCGTGCGGCCGTTGCCCAGGGTCTCCTGGGAACGTTCGAAGAGCTCCTCGCTCAGCGCCAGGCAGATATCGCCGATGACGATGGAGGCGGAGACGCCGAAGGACGCGCCGTCGCCATGGAAGCCGAAGCGTTGGTGTCGGGCCTCGAACTGTCGGTGCAGGGCCGGACGGCCGCGACGGGTGTCCGAATTGTCGATGACATCATCATGGATGAGCGCGGCGGCGTGGAGCAGCTCGAGCGAACCGGCTGCCTGAGCCAGACCGACGGTGACGTCGGCTGCAGAGCCGGTTGCCCGGTCGGCTGCGGTCCCGCCTGCCACGCCGGCGCGGAGGTCACCGCCAGCGAGCTGGAAGCCCCACCACAGCAGGACGGGACGGACCCTCTTGCCGCCGCGGGTGAACTCGATGAGCGCATCGCCGATCGCTGTCGCATCGGGTGAGATAGCCTCGAATTCGGCAGCCTTCTCAGCGAGGAAGGCCTCCAGCTGGGCGGACACCTCAGCGGCTATGGACTCGGGAGAGTCGAGGGACTCGACGAGGATGGGAAAGGCGTCGGCCGAGCTGGGAGCGTCGGACGAGGCGGGCGCGGTGGACGGGGCGGACTCAGGGGAGTCGGACGGGGCGGACTCAGGGGAGTCGCCGGTCAACCTTGATCTGCGCGAGGTCATGAACTGATGTTTCCGCCGACGGACACGATCGAATTCGCTTTGTCCTCCGAATCCTCGGCGACCGTGACGACGAGGACGCTGTCATTGTCCTTGTGCTTGAAGTTGACCACGCGGGCGCTCTTCGTCTTCACCTCATCGCCGAGGCGTTCGAAGTCCGCCTTGCCGAGCTCCTTCTCGTAGAACTCGAAGATGTCCTTGGCATCGGCCTTCGCCGTGACGACGAGACTGACCTGCTCGGGCAGCTTCTTGTCCTTGTCGTTGTGAGCCTTGACGATCGAAGCCGAGAGCACCTCGGAATCCGGGTACGCCTTGATGTATTCGGGCAGATCCTTCACATCGTTCGATGTGTCGGGGTCCGAGCCCGTGGCCTCGGTCGATGCTTCGGACGAGGCGGTCTGGTCCTCGGACGGGGACGCGGAAGCCGAGGCCTCCTGAGAAGCCGAAGGGGTCGATTCGGCCTTGTCTCCACCGTTTCCCGAGCAGCCCGCGAGAGCGAACGCGGCAACGATGGGCAGTGTTATGACAGCGGTGCGCGATACCATGCTTCAAGAGTACCTGGACTGTTCGGCGGAGCCGAAAGGAACGAAGGCGAGGGGCAGGCGATGAGTCGGAAGCAGCTGGCGCGATCCGGAGGTGATCTGAGCCGTCTGGGCACGGACGACACCGGTGCCACCATGCTCCACCTCGACATGGACTCGTTCTTCGTCTCCGTCGAGCTGCTCAGCCGCCCGCACCTCGTCGGCCGCCCGGTCATTGTCGGCGGACGCAGCGGACGCGGAGTCGTCGTCTCGGCCAGCTATGAAGCCCGCGAGTTCGGTGTGCATGCGGCGATGCCGATGTCGCGGGCCATGAACCTGTGCCCCGTCGCCGAGGTGATCCCGCCGTCCCACGGCTTGTATTCCTCGTACTCCCGCCAAGTCTTCGATCTCGTCGCCAGGGTGACCCCCGATGTGCGGCAGGTCAGCGTCGACGAAGCCTATATCGACGTCTCCGGAGCCGTGCGCCGGCTCGGCTCTCCGGTGGAGATCACCACGCAGCTGCGCGCCCAGATCCAGGAGCGCACCGGTCTGAGCGCCTCGGTCGGCATCGCCGTCAGCCGCGTCGTGGCCAAACTCGCCTCGACCAGGGCGAAGCCGAACGGTCAGCTGCTCGTGCCCGCGGCCGCGACCCAGGAGTTCCTCGACCCGATGCCGATCGAAGCGCTGCCCGGCGTGGGGGAGAAGACTCAGGAGGGGTTCTTCCGCTACGGAATCCGCCTCATCGGCGACCTCGCCGCAGTCGACGAGGATTGGGCCGCACGTGTCTTCGGTGCGCACGGCCATCAGCTGTGGCGAGCTGCCCACGGTCAGGACTCGTCCGGTTTCGACCACCAGGCCAAGGAGCACTCGATCAGTGCGGAGAACACCTTCGGCGAGGACATCTGGGACATCGCCGTGCTCGAGCACGAACTGCTGCGCCTCGCCGACAAGGTAGCCTACCGAGTCCGTGCGGAGGGAAAGGTCGTCACAAGCCTCGGACTGAAGTACCGCCTCGGCGATTTCACGACTCTGTCGAGGTCTGTGACTCTGTCGGCACCGACTGATCTGGCCCGGGAGATGTACGAGGCGCTGCGGCCGGCCCTGCGCAAGCTGCGTGAGCAGCGTCCCCAGGGAGTCAGGCTGCTCGGCGTCCGCGCCGCCGGCCTCAGCGATTTCGCCGTCACCGGGCGGCAGGCCACCTTGGACGAACCAGTTCATTCCGGACGTGAAGCCGAGGTCGCCCTCGACGAGGTGAGGCGGCGATTCGGCAGCGAAGCGATCTCTCAGGCCTCACTTCTGCGCAAGCGTCCCGAGGCCTGAGACCGGGTGAGCGGGAGCACAGTCTGAAGACCCCGTGGGAATCCTGCTCCTGACGGCCCCCGGAGATGTTTTTTCAAGCCTCAGAGACTATGATTGTGGGAAAGACTTGAGTAGCGAAACGGGGGTTCGAGATGCCACTCTCCGATCACGAACAGCAGCTGTTGGATCAACTGGAGAAGCAGCTGCGCAGTGAAGACCCTCGTTTTGCCCGGAATATCTCGGAAACCCAGGCCGCGGCCACGGGGCCCGGGTTCTCCGCCAAGCGCTTCGTCCTCGGCATCCTCATCGCTCTCGCCGGACTGGCCGCGACGATCCTCGCGATCTCGCTCGTCTCCAACTCCGCCTGGTGGATCGCCCTCGGCGTCGTCGGCTTCGGCCTCATGGTCACCGGAATGTACTGGGCGTTCAGCCGTCCCGGCCATGTGCACACCACTCAGACGGACTCCCGGACCTCCGGAGCGAAGACCGAGTCCAAGGGCAACTCCGGATTCATGAGCCGAATGGAAGACCGGTGGGAGAAGCGCCAGCGCGGCGAATGATCCTGCTCTCTGCGATCAAGGCACTCTCGACATGAGGGTGCCTTTTTCAATGCCGGTCCGCGTACTCGCCGGTTCTGCCCTTGCTGTCTTTGCCGGCGGCTCCGCCTTCGCCGAGGCAGCGCACTGGCGATCGAGCCGCCGTCGGCTGGGAGCCTGTGATGCCTCTGGTGGCCGGCGACCACGGAGCGATCGACGGTCGATTCCAGGCGTTCGGGCCCTGACCGCGGCAGGCAGAGACGAGACCACAGCCGACAGCGACCAGATCATCATCGTCCTCGGATATGCCAACCGCGGTCAGCGACCGAACGGAATCAACCGGTTCCGGGTCCGCGCGGGTCTGCGGTCGATCGTTCCGGCAGCCCGGTCGACTCTCCTCATCTTCTGCGGAGGCGCCGTCACAGGACGAACACCGGAGGCCCTCATCCTCGAACGCTTCGCCCGGGACGAACTCGGCTACACCGGCCGAGCTGTGCTGGAGGAGCAGAGCACAACGACGTGGGAGAACATAGCCAACGCGATCCCCATCATCGATCGCGAGCTCACCCCGGCCACGACGATCAGCATCGTCTCGAACTCCCACCATGCCGAGAAAGCCCGTGACCACCTGTGGCAGATGCGCCCGGACCTGGCCAGGCGGTTGGTCCGCGGGGGAGACTACCGATTCGGTGAACAGCCGCTGGTGAAGCCCATCGCCGCCGTGCGCGGCCTGCTCGCCCTGCGTGCACTCGATCGAGAGGACTCGAAACGCGCGGCAGGGCGCTGAGGTCCCAGACTCTCGCACTGAGCGCCCAGACTCTGCGAGACAGCGAAGAGGCGGCCCCGCAGGACCGCCTCTTCGCACATCGATCAGGACCGTCAGGTACCGGCCTGGATCGTCAGCTCCTCGTCATTTCGGACGATTGAACAGGCTGGCCGGCCAGATCTTCGCAGAGATCCGACTGCCCGGCGTGGCCCTCTCCGACAGGTCCGTCCTCACCTCGTCGACGAGCGCACTTACCTCCGAGTCATCGAGCGACTCGGGAGCGGCACCGTAGCGCTGAGCTTCGAGGGCATCGACGAACGCTCCGAGCGCAGAGTCATCACGACCCGACTCGGACGGACGTGACGGGGCCGGACTGCTCAAGCGCCGCAACCGTTCGTCCGAACGATCGAACGTCGAGGAACCGGCTGCATTCTCACCGGCGGCACCGGAACCGGCAGCCGCCTCGGCGGCGGACTTTCGGATCGGTTCGCCGGTGTCCGCATCGATCTCCGGTGCCGTGGGGCCAGCATCCGCATCGGTCGAGCTCGCGGCATCCGCAGCCTCGGTGCCACCACCGCCGGCGGCACCGGCAGCTCCGGCCGCTGGGACGGCACCGGCGAGCACGAGCTCGTTGAAGCGCAGGGTCCGGCTCGAATCCAAGCTCTGCCCGTAGTCGGTGGCCAGAGCACGGACCTCTGTCCACACTGCCTCGAGGTTCTGCGGATCCTTCGTCCGGCGCGAGCGCAGGATCGAACGCCAGATCGCGGGCAGTGCGGCGAGCAGCAGCAGGACGAGCACGATGGCTGCGATGCCGAAGACAGTGCCGAAGTTCGAACCAACCGGCTCTGCGGCCTGAGTGCTCGTCCCCTCCTCGGTGGGTTCCTCGGAGCCACCGGTCGGCGAAGCAGATTCGGTCGGCTCTTCGCTCGGGCTCGCAGACTCCGACTCGTCGCCCTCCTCCTGCTGGTCGGCGCCATCGGCGAGGGTCCACTTCGGCGGATCGCCGGCGGGACCGCCGGGGGTGGGTTCGAAGCGGACCCAACCGGCACCTTCGAAGTAGAGTTCCGGCCAGGCATGCGAATCCTGCATGCTCACGTCGATGCCGTTCTCGGCTTCGTCCCCGCCGGCGTATCCGACGCCGATGCGGGCCGGAATTCCCATCGTCCGGGCCATGATCGTCATGGCCGAGGAGAACTGGACGCAGTAGCCCTGCTTATCGGCCAGGAAGTCCGAGATCGCGTCGCCGCTGGCCCGTTCGGGGGCATCGAGCGAATACTCGAAGTCGCCGCCGCGGAAGTACGCCTGCAGCATGACTGCGGCCTCCCACTGGTTATCCGCATCGGCGGTGACCCGCTCTGCGGTCTCCTTCACGCTGGTCGGCAGGGAATCGGGGACGGCGAGTTCGGTCTCGAAGTCGCTCTCGGACACCGGAGTCGCCGACTGCAGATCCTCGACGTCGGGATTCGGGGACAGATAGTCCATCGAATACTGCAGTCCACCGGTCTTCTCACCGTTGCCGACGACCGTCAGGGTCTTCTCGTCGAAGATCCACCGACGACTCAGATCCTTCGGCTGCTGCGGAGCATACGGAGACGGCAGGTACTGCTGGTCGTAGTTGTCGCCGACGGCGACGCTGATCGTCTGCTCCTTGAAGTTCTTGTCCCGCGGCATCCCCGCGGGCCATGGCATTCCGTCGGCGGCGATCGCGAACGGATCGAGGCTGAACGGGCTCGGTGCCCAGTTCTCACCGTCGAAGTCGTCGATCGAGGTCAACCGGATCGGATCCGCGTCCTCGTCCGTCGTCTGGTAGCTGAACAGCGTCGTGTCATCCCGGTCACCGAGGTTCTGGCGCAGGTTGAGGAATGGGTTCGTCACCGTCAGGTCGCCCTGGCCCTTCGACGCCCGGTCGGGCAGGGTGGGCACCGGGGGCAGCAGAATGGGCAGGCCGATGCCGATCGCCAGAGCCAGAGCTCCGGCGAGGATCGCCGTCATGCCTCCGCGCCACCGGGTCGCGGGCAGATAGGGGCTGAGCATGAGCAGCAGGAACGCCGCGAGGATCGCGACGATGTGCCACCACTTCACCTCCTGCGCGGCGAAGTAGACGGGGATCATCCACAGCACCAGCAGCAGCACACCGCCGACCTTCGGCGCCCGCAGATCCGAGACGAGGCCGTCGATGAGGATCGTGATGAGGGTGAAGGCGATCGTGAGCATCGCGATGAAGCCCGGTGTGCTCGCCGCCGGGGGAGCGGTCGCGTAGAGGTCGCTGACCCCCTCGGAGGGCAGATCGATCACCGTTCCGAAGGACTCACCGGTCGGGATGAACCCGAGCAGCAGCGAATCCCCGGCACAGACGATGAAGACCGCGATGAGACCGGCCACACACTGGGCGATGACCGCGGTTCCGGTCGAGCGCAGTGCCGGAACGGTGCGGAACACGGCGCCGACGATGACGACGACGGCGACGGCGACCAGGACGGGCGAGACCCAGGCGAAGTCCTTGAAGACCGCCGATACGGCGACAACGGTCAGGGCCATGGCGACGAAGACGACGATCGCCTCGAGCCAACCCGTGCTGGGACGCTCATCGCCCGTCGACACGGGTGCCGAATAGTCGTTCGCCGCAGACTCGGAATCGGCTCCGCGCGGACGTGTGTCAGGAGTATTCAGACTCATCGGCGCACCCCCTGCGGAGTCGAGCTCGCGCCACCCGGGGCCGCGGACGCGCTGCCGGCGCCGGCAGTTCCCGGTCCGGGCTCGGCCGAGGTCCGTCCGGTGCCGCTGCGAGAGCGCTTGGACTCGAACGTCGTCCACGACTCCGGCAGGTCCTCGCTGAGACCGAGCATCGTCAGATCGTCGATCTCGCTGAGGGTGCGCAGAGTCACCGGCACGCGGCGGGAGAAGTGCGAGGCGAGTTCCTGCCCGCGCTGATCGCCGACGGAGCAGATGACGATGTGGTTGGGGTTGTCGTGCGAGGGCAGTTCGACCCGGCCCGGGCGCACAAGGGCGGAGAGCAGACGCAGCTTGTCGATCTCGCGGGCTCCTTTGAATCTGATCTGGTGTCCGGGAGCGACGACGTTGACCTCGTAGTCGGCCTTGAGGAACGCGGTTCCGGCCGCGGTCGCCGCGGCCAGCAGGAACTCGATCTCGAGATCACTCGGCTCCTCGGCGCCCTCATCGGCGACGAGGTCGATGAGGATGAGCGAATGGAGCGTCTCCTCATCGGCTTCGTGTCGGACCATGAGCTCGCCGGACTTCGCCGTCGAAGGCCAATGCACGTGCCGGAGGTCATCGCCGGGCACGTACTCACGTGTGTGGAAGTCCCGAGTGGTATGACCGGTGCGGACCTTCCCGTCGTCGAGGCGGGCGGGCCGGATCGACGAATCCTGCGGGATGCGCGCGGGCAGGATCGGCACGGATACGGCCACGGGGAAGGCCCCGTGGACCTTCTTCTTCATCTTCACCAGGCCGAAGGGGCCGAACACGGTGATGAGGACCGAGTCGATTCCGGAGACACCGCGGCGATTGGGGGTGAACGACGTCAGCACTGTCTGCGATGCCCCGTGGGCCAGAGCCGGAACATCACCGGAGGTGGAGTCGCCGAATCCCTCGGCCGGAGTGAAATCGATCGTCGCGGCGGGAATCGCGAGCTGGCCGATATTGGTCACGCGCGCCTGGACTTCGACCTCTTTGCCTTCGGCGGCCAGCGGGTAGCGGTCTCCCGAAGGAGACAGCGCCACTTCGTGGAGGTTCGTGCTCATCGCGATCGACACCCGACGGGTGCCCCACAGGATGAGCAGCGCCGAGAGCAGGACCAGGCCGAGCAGCAGCAGACCGGCCGGCAGCAGGCCGGGCAGCGCGAAGCGGTAGGCCGTGATGATCAGGGCCGCCCCGGCCAGGACGAAGATGATGCCCGAAGTGCTCAGTCGCATGCGGTCACTGGTTCGCCGAGACGGGCACGCGAGACAGCACCCGACCGATCAGGTCGGCAGCCAGGTCTGCGTCGTCTCCGTCGCGGGGGATGATGCGGTGGGCGAGGATGTACGGGGCCAGGGCCTGCACATCGTCGGGGGTGACGAAGGTGCGACCCGACAGGGCCGCGCGAGCCTTCGCCGCCCGCAGCAGATGGACGCCGCCGCGCGGGGAGCTGCCGAGCAGGATCGCCTGATCGTTGCGGGTGGCGTGGAGGATCGCCACGATGTACTCGCGCAGCTGCCTGCTCGCGGAGACATGGCGGACGATGGTGCGGGCCTGAGTGATCTGTTCGAGGTTCGTCACCGCGGCAGCGGTCTCGAGGGGATCGTTCTGGATCTGGTTGTCCAGCAGATCGACCTCATCGGACGTTGCCGGATATCCCAGAGAGATGCGGGTGAGGAAGCGGTCGCGCTGGGCCTCGGGCAGAGCGTAGGTGCCCTCCATGTCGATCGGGTTCTGAGTGGCGACGACGATGAACGGCGTGGGCATCGGATAGGTCTGCCCGTCGATCGTCGCCTGGCCCTCCGCCATGCACTCGAGCATCGCCGACTGCGTCTTCGGAGACGCGCGGTTGATCTCGTCGGCGATGACGATGTTCGCGAACACCGGTCCCTGTCGGAACTCGAAGTGACGAGTCTCCTGGTTGAACAGGTTCACGCCCACGACGTCGGTGGGCAGCAGGTCCGGAGTGAACTGGATGCGGCGTACGGAACCGTCGACGACCTTGCCCATGGCACGGGCCAACAGGGTCTTGCCGACGCCGGGGACGTCTTCGAGGAGGACGTGTCCGCCGGCGAGCAGTGCGATGAGCGAGAGCCCGACGGCCTCATCCTTGCCCTCGAGCACCGAGTTCATCGCGGTGCGTGCCCGCGAGGTCAGATTCTGCACCCACTCGATGTGTTCGGCGCCGATCACGGAATTGGTCTGTGTACCTTCTTGGCTGGTCGACATACCCTCCATTGTCCCTTAAAGCCCGCACCCCAGCCACACGAGTTTCTTTCAGCTTCGTCACTGCCTTCTCCTCCCCACTCCCACGCCCTCCCCGAGGCGCCCCACCCCACTCCCCACCACTCTCCCCACTTTCCTCCACGCGGACCCTCCACTTTCCTCCCCACTCGCCTCCACCTCGGCGCGGGTCTCGCCCGTGATCCCCGGATTCTCGCGCTTCTGTGCCGTCCTCATCGTCCTCGCCGAGGCGGCCCACCGCCTTCGCGGGCCCGCCGTTCTTCCCGCGTCCGACACTCCCGCGACGCGCTCTCGAGAAATTTTCCCCACTTTCCTCCACCTATCTGACCTGGGAAAACGATGGAT
Organism: Brevibacterium sp. JSBI002; assembly: GCF_026013965.1. Lineage (NCBI taxonomy): Bacteria > Bacillati > Actinomycetota > Actinomycetes > Micrococcales > Brevibacteriaceae > Brevibacterium > Brevibacterium sp. JSBI002. The sequence goes on along the minus strand of NZ_CP110341.1, from coordinate 2,185,832 downwards.
CCGGAGCATCGATAGGGCGAAGAGCTGGAATCTGTGGAGGGAAGTGGAGTACTGTGGTTGCTATCGGAGCCGATGGGTTTCGAAAGGGGTGAGACGACATGTTCTTGGGCACTCATATGCAGAAGCTCGACGACAAAGGTCGCCTCATCCTGCCCGCAAAGTTCCGCGAGGAGCTGTCGCCCGGACTCGTTCTGACCCGTGGCCAGGAGAACTGCCTCACCCTGTTCCCCACCACGGAGTTCGAAGCCGAGCACGCGCGAATCCAGAATGCGCCGAAGACGAATAAGGAAGCCCGCGATTACCAGCGTGTGTTCCTGTCGGCGGCATCTGCGGAACAACCGGACAAACAGGGACGCATCACGGTCCCGAACATATTGCGGCAGTACGCATCACTTGATCGGGAAGTCGCAGTGATCGGCATGGGCAACCGGGTCGAGATCTGGGATGCACCGACCTGGGAGGACTACCTCGTCGGCGCTCAGCAGGCCTTCGCCGAACGCGAGGAGGAGGTGATCCCCGGAGTGATCTGATTCTGCTCGGGTTTGATCCTTGCCCGCCGTGCTCGAGTTTCGGGGAACTTCCCCGTTTCCGAAGCTCGGACGTCCTGACACACTTCCCCGGTGGCAGGGCCACGGCGGTCAAGGTTCTGGCTCCAGCAGCGCAACCCCGACCACCCTCGTATGAAGGACCCACGAATGACAGCTCAGCACGTACCGGTGCTCCTGACGCGCGTGGTCGAACTCATCGGCGTCGGAGTCGGAGCCGCCAGAGAGGCCGGACTCACCCCGGTCGTCGTCGACGGCACACTCGGAATGGGCGGTCACGCCGAAGCCGTCCTCACGGCCTTCGACGATGTCCACCTCGTCGGCATCGACCGTGATCTGCAGGCCATCGACATCGCCACGAAACGCCTGGCTCGCTTCGCTGACCGCATCGATATCGTCCACGCAGTCGACGACGAGCTGCCCGACGTCCTCGACGACCTCGGCATCTCAGAGATCAGTGCGATCCTGCTCGACCTGGGAGTGTCCTCACTGCAGCTCGACGAGGACGAACGCGGATTCTCCTACTCCCGGCCGGCGCCCCTGGACATGCGCATGGACCGCACCCAAGAGCTCACGGCGGAGAAAGTGCTGGCCACCTACTCGGAATCCGAGCTGCGCCGCATCCTCCGCGAATACGGAGAGGAGAAGCTGGCCGGCAAGATCGCGAAGATCATCGTCACCGACCGAGTCGACACCCCGTGGGAGACCTCGGACCAGCTCGCGGCCATGCTCTCCCGAGTGATCCCGCAGACGAAAAAGAAGTCGCATCCCGCCAAACGCACCTTTCAGGCCCTGCGCATCGAGGTCAACGACGAGCTCGGGGTGCTGCGTACCGCACTGCCGGCGGCACTGGAAGCGCTGCACATCGGGGGAGTGGCCGTCATCGAGTCCTACCAGTCATTGGAGGACACGATCGTGAAGAAGACCTTCCGAGCGGCCACGACCTCCTCGGCGCCGCCGGATCTGCCGGTCGTGCCCGAAGAGCACCAGCCCTGGCTGACCGAGATCATCCGGGGCGCCGAAATGGCTGATGAGCAAGAAGCAGAGACCAACCCGCGGGCGGCAAGCGTCCGACTGCGGGCAGTGCAGAAGACCAGGGAGGCACGATCGTGAGGAATTCCCAGGCGACCGCGGGTCAGCCCCACTTCACCGAACGCTCCCGCCGGCTCGAAGAGGCCGGTGGTCAGCAGGGCGGAGCCAAGCTGCGGCTGCTCAAGTTCGAACTGCCGAAGTCCCGTCTGCCCTTCTCCATGCTGTGCGTGGGGATCCTGCTGGCCACCCTCGTGGCCGTGCTGCTGCTCAATATCTTCGTCGCCAACACCTCCTACAAGGTCGACCAGCTGACGAGCGAGAAGGAAGCCCTGGCCGAGCAGAAGGACCGCCTCGTCGAGGACAACTCGTACCGCGAGTCCCCGCAGAACATCGCCTTGGCCGCCGAAGAACTCGGCCTCGTCCGTGATTCCTCACCGGAATTCCTCGACGCGGAGGCCGGGAAGATGATCGACGCCCCCGGAATCGACGTCAGCGGTGAGAAAGAGCCCACAGTCGTGCCCGGCCCGCGCGCCGATACACGCGATGACATCCGACCCAATCTACGATCGGATGAGAAGCTCCCGGTCGTCGGGGGCAGCCCGAGCCAGGACGTGGCGGCTCCCAGCCAGGAGGCGCCGAAGTAGTCCGAGCTCACCGGGACCAGGGAACGGCCTGACCGAAACATTCGCCGACCACACCAAGGACCGAGGACTCCAGCTATGGGCTCAGCCAAGACCCGACTGAAGAAGAAGCGCAAGGGCGGTGGCCCCAATCTGCGTTGGCGGATGGGCTTCATCGCCGCGGTGTCGGTCCTCGTCCTCCTCATCACCTCCGTCCGCCTCGTCTCGATCCAGGGTATGGACTCGATGAAGCTGGCGGAGAAGGCGCTGTCGAATCGACTCGTCACCCGGACTCTGCCTGCCGATCGCGGACAGATCCTGGCTGCCGACGGCACCGTGCTCGCCGACAGCGTCTCCCGCTACCAGCTCGTCGTCGATCAGCAGAATGTCGCCCAGTACGAAGTCGACGGCAAACTCGTCGGAGCCTGGGGCGCGGCCGAAGCGCTGTCGAAGCCGCTGAAGACCGACCCCGGTGTGCTCTATCCGAAGCTCGTCGGCGACAAACGCTGGAACCCCGTCGCCAAGGGGCTGACCGCGGAGACCTGGCGTGCAGTGAAGAAGCTCGAGGTCCTCGGCATCTCCGCCGAGGAGTACTCGGTGCGCTCGTACCCGGCCGGAGGCGTCGCCGGCAACCTCGTCGGGTTCCTCAGCTCCGACGGCACGGCCCAGGCCGGTCTCGAATCGGCCTATGACGAACAGCTGTCGGGCAAGGACGGCCAGCAGCAGTACGAACGCGGAGCACGCGGAGAGATCATCCCGCTCGGCGACAACAACATGAAGGACGCCGTCGACGGCCAGGGTCTGCAGACGACGATCGACCCGGCGATGCAGTACTACGCTCAGCAGGCGATCGAAGAGCAGAGGAAGAAGCACGAAGCCGAATCCGCGTCGATCGTCATCAAGGAGATCAAGACGGGACGCATCATCACCGCCGCGGATGCTCCCACCGTCGACCCGAACTCTCCGGGCAAGGTCGACGGCCCCGACCGCGGATCGCGCATCTTCACCGACATGTTCGAACCCGGTTCGACCGCGAAGATGGTCACCGCCGCAGCGCTGCTCGACAAGGGACTCGTCACTCCCGAACAGGAGTTCACCGTCCCTGACAAGTGGAAGGCGCCGAACGACGAGGAGTTCCGCGACTCCCACGAGCACCCCGATGAGAAGCTCACCTTCGCCGGAATCCTCGCCGAGTCCTCGAACACCGGCACCGTGCTGGCGGGCAAGGAACTCACCGAGGCCCAGCGCTACGAATACATGAAGAAGTTCGGCTTCGGCACCAGCTCGGGAATCGACTTCCCCGCCGAGACCTCGGGCATCCTGCATCCGTACGAGGAGTGGGACGGACGCACGAAGTACACCGTGATGTTCGGTCAGGGTGTGGCCGCGAACGCGATCCAGACGACCGATGTCATCTCCACCATCGCCAACGGGGGAGTCCACGTGCCTTCCCGCCTCGTCGACGGAATGATCTCCCCGAACGGACGCACCATCTCCACCCCCGCAGGAGAGAAGGAACGCGTCGTCAGCAAGAAAGCTGCCGACGAGACCCTGCGGATGCTCGAAGGCGTCGTCGCCGAAGGCACAGGAAAGTCCGCCCAGGTCTCCGGCTACAGAGTCGCCGGAAAGACCGGCACCGCGCAGGCACCGGCAGCCGAGGGCGGAGGCTATGACGGATACACCGCCTCCTTCGTCGGCGTCCTGCCCGCCGAAGATCCCGAACTCGCGATCTCCGTGACATTGCAACGTCCTCGGAACGGCTACTACGGTGGACAGGCCGCAGCCCCCGTCTTCTCCGATGTCGCGGGCTTCGCCATGCGGCATCTCAAGATCCCACCGTCGACGCAGAAGCCCGACCTGCCCGCTCGAGAATGGAAATGATGCGCTTTTCACAGCTGCTGCCGATCGCACCCGGCACCCTCCACGGTGACCCCGACACAGAGGTCACCGGAGTCTCCCACGACTCGCGAGCGGTCTCACCGGGTCAGCTCTACGCTGCCCTGCCTGGAGCGAACGTCCACGGTGCGAAATTCGCCCCCGAGCTGATCCGCGGCGGGGTCGACGCCATCCTCACCGACGACGCCGGCTGGCAGCTCATCACCGAAGCGCTGAGCACGGACGAAGCGGACCGGGACCTGCTCGCCGGAGTCACAGCTCTCATCGTCGAAGCACCCCGCGCCGTGCTCGGGTTCGTCTCCGCCGCCGTCTACGGGACCACCTCGGTGCCGGAGCTCATCGGAGTCACGGGAACGAACGGGAAGACGACGACGACCTATCTGGCCGACGGGATGCTCGCGGCACTGGGCCATCGCACCGCCGTCATCGGCACGGTCGCCATCCTCATCGCCGGCGATACGGTGCCCAGCGTGCGCACGACTCCGGAAGCCCCCGAACTGCACGCCCTGTTTGCGAAGATGCGTGCGGCCGAGGTCGACACCTGTGCGATGGAGGTCTCCTCCCACGCGCTCAGCCAGCACCGCGTCGACGGGGCCCACTTCAGCGTGGCAGGGTTCACGAATCTGTCCCAGGATCACCTCGACTTCCACAACACGATGGAGGAGTACTTCGAGGCGAAGGCCCAACTGTTCACCCGCACATTCTCCGACAAGGCCGTCATCGTCGTCGAAGACGAATGGGGCGAGCGGATGACAGAGGCCGCGCAGGTGCCCGTGCGCACTCTGGGACGCGACGAACGCAGCCAGTGGCGCATCGAACACACTCCGGGCGAAGCGGACTTCGTGCTCCACCTCGGCGCCGGTGAGAGCATCAGACTCCGCTCACCGCTGCCGGGCGATTTCAACGTCACGAATACGGCCCTGGCGGCCTCGATGCTCATCGAGGCCGGCATCAGTGCCGAAGAGATCGATGCGATCGGTCGCAGCTTCGCGGCCACGGTGCCCGGACGGATGGAGATCATCGACGTCTCCGGACCGCGGGCGCTGGGCGAATCCCACCCGGAGATCCTGCCGCGGGCCATCGTCGACTATTCGCACACCCCCGACGCGATCGCGAAGGCGCTGGCGACGCTCCACGCCGACTCCGATGAGCTCATCATCGTCTTCGGTGCCGGCGGCGACCGCGACCGCGGCAAACGCTTCGGCATGGGCCAGGCAGCGGCGCGTGAGGCCGATGTGATCGTTCTCACCGACGACAATCCGCGCACCGAGGATCCCGACACGATCCGGGACGCTATCAGGCAGGGAATCGACGCCGAGGTGGATGCGGGACGGGCCCGTGTGAAAAAGATCATCGAGGTCCCCGACCGCGGTGCCGCCATCGATGAGGCGATTGCCGAAGCAGACGCCTCGGCGACCGTGCTCATCGCGGGCAAGGGGCATGAGACAGGCCAGACCGTGGGCACCACGGTCACCGATTTCGACGACCGGGCCAGGACACGCTCAGCGCTGTCCATGCGACTGGGCGGCGCACAACCAGGTAAAGTTCACAGATGATATGAAGCGACTGACTGCAGCCGAAATCGCAACCGCCCTGGGCGGCGAGTTGTACGGCATCGACCCCGAGACCCCATTGACCGCCGGTGTGGTGACCGACTCGAGAGAAGTCGGACCCGGCGATATCTACGTCGCCCGCCGAGGCGAGAGCTTCGACGGCATCGAATTCGCCGCCGCCGCCGTCGAGGCGGGAGCGGCCCTGATCATCGGCGAATCCGTCCCCACCATCGACGACGAACCTCTGCCGGTCGTCGTCGTCGCCGATGCCACCGAAGCGCTCGGCCAGCTGGCCAAGCACAGCATCGAAGGCCTGCGCACAGATGGCGAACTCACTGTCATCGCGATCACCGGATCCGTCGGCAAGACCACGGTGAAGGACCTCGCCGCGGATCTGCTCTCGGGTGAGGCGGAGACCGTGTGGCCGCCGAACTCCTACAACAACGAGGTCGGAGTCCCGCTGACGGCTCTGCGGGCGGTCGAATCCACCCGTTTCCTCGTCCTCGAGATGGGGGCTCGGTCGATCGGCAACCTCGCCTATCTGACGAGCCTCATCCGCCCCGACATCGCGGTCGAACTGGCCGTGGGCACCGCCCACTCCGGAGTCTTCGGTTCGATCGAGAACACCGCACGGGCCAAGGCCGAACTCGTCGAGTCCCTGACAGCCGGATCCACCGCCGTGCTCAATGCCGACGACACCCGCGTGTCGGCGATGCGCGAGGTGCTCGCTCCAGATGTCACCACCCTGTGGTTCTCACAGCGTGAGTCCCTGCCCGAATGGGTCGGCGGCGACGACCTCGTCGTGCGCGGCACCTCGGTGTCCACGGATTCCTCCGGTCATCCGACGTTCACCCTCACCCTGCCCGGTGAGGAGCCCCGCGATGTGCGTCTGGCACTCATCGGCGAGCACCACGTCGGCAACGCTCTCGCGGCAGCCGCCATCGCGCACGCCTGCGGCGTCGCGGCCAGGTCGATCGTCACCACCCTGTCGACCTCCTCGGCGGCCAGCCGCTGGCGGATGGAGCTCATCGATTCGCCTTCGGGAGTGACCGTGCTCAACGACGCCTACAATGCGAACCCCGAATCCATGCGGGCCTCGCTGAAGACCCTGGCCTCGATGGGCCGCGGTGATGAGGAGACCAGCCCGCGACGCACCTTCGCCGTGCTCGGCGAGATGCTCGAACTCGGGTCCGAATCGGTGTCCGCGCACTCGGACATCGGCGAACTCGTCGTGCGCCTCAACATCACTCGCACCATCGTCGTGGGAGAAGGCGCGAAGCCGATCTTCAACGCCGCGAACCTCGAAGGCTCCTGGGGCAACGAGGCGGCCTGGGTCGCCACCGCGGCCGAGGCGAAGGACTTGCTCAACGCCGAACTCGCTCCCGGCGACATCGTTCTGTTCAAATCCTCCCGCGACGCCGGTCTGCGCTACCTGGGAGACGAAATCGCCGGAGTATCGGGGGCCCAATGATTGCCGTACTGCTCGCAGCCTGCCTGGCTCTCATCTTCGCCCTCGTCGGGACCCCGCTGTTCATCCGGGTGCTCGTCAAGAAGGGGTACGGCCAGTTCGTCCGTGACGACGGTCCGACCTCGCACGCGACGAAGCGCGGAACCCCGACCATGGGCGGAGTCGTCATCATCGGCGCCGCAGTGCTCGCCTACCTGCTCGGACACCTGTTCACCGGTTCCGTGCCCACGGCGTCCGGCCTGCTCGTGCTGTGGCTGGCTGCGGGACTGGCGGTCGTCGGATTCCTCGACGACTTCATCAAGATCAAGAAGCAGCGGTCACTGGGTCTGCGCCCGATGCCGAAGCTCATCGGCCAGGCCTTCGTCGGAATCTCGTTCGCCGTGTTCGCGCTGCAGTTCCCGAACTCCTTCGGCGAGACCCCGGCGTCGACGAAGGTGTCGTTCATCCGCGACACGAACCTCGATCTCGCCTTCGGCTCGGCGATCCTCGGCCTCATCCTGTTCGTCATCTGGGCGAACCTCATCGTCACCGCCGTCTCGAACGCGGTGAACCTCACCGACGGTCTCGACGGACTGGCCGCCGGCGCCTCGGTGGTCGTGTTCGCCGCCTATGTCGTCATCGGCACCTGGCAGTCGACCCAGAACTGCAACCTCATGTCCGAGGCCACGAACGCCTGCTACTACATGCGCGACCCCCGCGACCTCGCCATGGTCGCCGGCGCCATGGCTGCGGCCTGCTTCGGCTTCCTGTGGTTCAACACCTCGCCGGCGAAGATCTTCATGGGCGACACCGGTTCGCTGGCCATCGGCGGTGCCTTCGCCGGACTGGCGATCATGTCGCGCACCGAGCTGCTCCTCATCGTCCTCGGCGGACTCTTCGTCATCATCACCCTGTCGGTGATCATCCAGGTCGCTTCCTTCAAGACCACCGGCAAACGCGTGTTCCGCATGGCGCCCCTGCAGCACCACTTCGAACTCAAGGGCTGGGCCGAAGTGACGATCGTGGTGAGGTTCTGGATCATCGCGGCACTCTTCGTCATCGCCGGAATCTGCCTGTTCTACGCCGATTGGGTGGCGCGCATTGGCTGATGAACCGACCACCAAGGAGATCCCGGCCGCACTGCACGGGCCGAGTTCATCCCTGGCAGGACTGCGCATCCTCGTCACCGGTCTCGGGGTGACGGGATTCCCCGCTGCCGTCCACCTCGGCGAACGCGGAGCCGATGTCATCGTCATCGACGGCGATGCCACCGCCGATGTGAGCGAGAAGGCGCAGATCCTCGAGGTCTTCGACGTCGACATCCGACGGGGTCCCGAACACGTCGAAGCGCTGCCCGAGGGCGAACTCGACCTCGTCGTCACCTCACCCGGATGGCGTCCGGACCAGCCGGTGCTCGCGGCCGCAGCGAAGGCCGGCATCCCGGTCATCGGCGAAGTCGAACTCGCGTGGCGGATCCGCGGCACCAACGACGCCAAATGGCTCGCCATCACCGGCACCAACGGCAAGACGACGACCACGACGATGCTCGAATCGATGCTGCTGGCCGCCGGGCTCAAGGCCAAGGCCTGCGGCAATATCGGCACCCCGCTGCTCGAAGCCGTGCTCGAACCCGGGCTCGAGGTCCTCGCGATCGAACTCTCGAGCTTCCAACTGCACTGGCAGGAGTCGATGAGCGCCGACGCCGCAGCCGTGCTCAACATCGCTCCTGATCACCTCGACTGGCACGGCAGCGCCGAGGCCTATGCGGCAGACAAAGCGAAGATCTTCCACAATGCGCAGCTCGCCTGCGTATACAACTGCGCCGACGAGGTGACTCTGCACATGGTCGAGGACGCCGACGTCATCGAAGGGGCCAAGGCCATCGGCTTCACCACCGGTGTGCCTCGCCCCGGCGAGCTCGGTGTCGTCGAGGACCTGCTGGTCGACCGAGCCTTCATTCCGCAGCGCTACTCATCGGCCGCCGAACTCGCCTCGCTCGACGACGTGGCGACGGCCTCCGGGGTCGCGGGTTCGCGGCCCGCCCCGCACCAGGTCGCCAACGCTCTGGCCGCAGCCTGCCTGGCCCGGGCCATCGACGTGCCCGGTCAGGCGATCGCCGCGGGACTGCAGAACCATTCGCTCGGCGCCCACCGTATGGTCACCGTCGCCGAGGCGGACGGCATCCGCTGGGTCGACGATTCCAAAGCGACGAACACCCACGCGGCGAATGCCTCTCTGGCCGCCTTCGACTCGATCATCTGGATCGCCGGCGGACTGCCCAAAGGCGCCGACTTCACCTCGCTGTTCTCCGACCACCGCGAACGGCTGAAGGCACTCGTGCTCATCGGCTCGGACGATTCGGCCTACCGAGAGGCCATCGCCGCGACCATCCCCGACCTCGAAGTCGTCCGGATCGAACCCGCCCTGGCCGTGGACTCCGGAGTCCCGAAGCGCCGCGGCGAGGCCGTCGCCGCAGCCGCCGTCGACGAGGCCGCACGGTTGGCCGAAGCCGGAGACACCGTTCTCCTGGCACCGGCGGCTGCGAGCATGGACCAGTTCCTCAACTACAACACTCGCGGCGAACTCTTCGCCGAGGCCGTCAACTCGCACCTGGAGCACTGAGATGGGACGGCAGACCACCGCGAAGGCGGATGAACGCCGCCGCCGCAAGCTTGCGAAGACCTCTGTCTCCGCATCCGCTCCGACGGTGTCGACGACTTCACGGTCGACGACCACGACGAGGTCCTCGAGCGTGAAGACCGCTTCGCAGGCGCGGACCGCAAAGTCTGCCGGCACAGCGTCTGCCGCGAAGACAGCGACTGGCTCGAAGACGGCATCTGCCGCGAAGACGGCGCCGACGACGACCGCTGGCAGACGTCCGGGAGGAGCCGGCACGTCGACATCTGCCACACGCGGCTCCGCGCCGAAGGCGGGGACCGCGAAGAAACCGGCGAAGTCCGTTGGGAAGAGTGCTGGGAAGGCCGCCTCGAAGAAGCCTGCGAAGGCCGCGGGGAAGAACAAGACCGCCTCGGTGCTCAAGAATGCATGGACCCATCTGCGCGGTGACATCTCCAGCCTCTCCGCGCACCCGCTGACGACCTACTTCCTCATCCTCGCCTCCGTCGTCCTGCTCACAGGACTCGGCCTGGTCATGGTGCTCTCCGCCTCATCGATCACCTCCTACGACGGGGGAGCAGGCTCCTCATTCGCCTACTTCAACAAGCAGGCGATGTTCGCCGGGGTCGGTCTCGTCCTCATGTACATCGCCAGCCGGATGCCGCTGCAGTTCTGGAAGCGGATCGCCTGGTTCGCCATCATCGGCGGACTCCTCATGCAGGCGGCGGTCTTCGTCCCCGGGCTCGGCAAAGAGACGAAGGGCAATGCGAACTGGATCGGGTTCGGCGGATTCCAGATCCAGCCCTCGGAGTTCCTCAAGGTCGCCCTCGCCCTGTGGCTCGGCTTCATCCTCGCCCAGAAGGCGGGGAAGATGACCACCTTCGGCCACGCCATGATCCCCGTCGTGCCCGGAGTCCTCGGCGCCGCCGGACTCGTCGTGGCCGGCAACGACCTTGGCACCGGCCTCGTCATCATGGCCATGGCCATCGTGTGCCTGTTCGTCGGCGGATTCCCGACGAAGTACTTCATCCTCCTGGGCGGCGTGCTGGCCGCGGCGGTCACCTTCTTCGTGCTCAGCTCCCAGAACCGGCTCGACCGCATCCAGGCGATGCTCACCGGTCACGCGGATCAGAGCGCCGCTGACACCATGGGCCAAGCCTGGCAGTCCAACCACGGATTGTTCTCGCTGGCCTCCGGCGGATGGCTGGGGGTCGGGCTCGGCGCCAGCCGTGAGAAATGGTCCTGGCTGCCCGAAGCCCACAACGACTTCATCTTCGCCATCATCGGAGAGGAGCTGGGCCTCGTCGGCACCCTCGTCGTCATCCTCATCTTCGCCGTCCTCGGCTTCGCCATGGTACGCGTGGTGATGCGTTCGAAGAGTCTCATGGTCCAGGTCGCCACTGCCGGCTTCTTCGCACTCATCATCGGGCAGGCCGGAATCAATATCGGCGTCGTCACCGGACTGCTGCCGGTCATCGGTCTGCCGCTGCCGTTCGTGTCCTACGGCGGCTCCTCGATCATCGCCTCTCTCCTCGCCGTGGGAGTGGTGTTGTCGTTCGCTCGCACCGAACCGGGCGCCGAGGCGGCCATAGCCGCCAACAAGGATCGCCTGCGATCCTCACTCGCCGTGCTTGCCCGCAAGAAAAGGAAATGAGATGACGAGTATCCTCCTCGCCGGTGGAGGCACCACCGGCCATATCTCGCCGATGCTGGCGATCGGCCGTGAGCTGCGCCGGCAGCACCCCGACTGGGACGTCGTGGCGTTGGGCACCCCAGACGGACTCGAAGCCGAAATCGTTCCACGCTCCGGGTTCGAACTGCTCACCATCGACAAGGTGCCCATGCCGCGGTCGATCAGTCCCGCCCTGCTGAAATTCCCGGGACGCTTCCGCGGCAACATCTCCGCCGTCAAGCAGATCATCGCCTCCCGCAGCATCGATGCCGTCGTCGGCGTCGGCGGCTACGTCTGCCCGCCGGCTTTCCTCGCCGCCAAACAGGCGAAGATCCCGCTGATCGTCCACGAAGCCAATGCGAAGCCGGGAATGGCCAACCGCCTCGGCGCCCGACTGACCACCACCGGGCGGGTCGGGATCACCTTCCCGGACACCGAGCTGCGCAATTCGACCCTCGTCGGCATGCCCATGCCCACAGAGATCACGGATCTCGACCGCAGCGACGAGGATCAGCGTGCCGGCTTCCGTGCCGATCTCGGGCTGCGCGACGACCGTCCGGTCCTCGTCGTGACCGGCGGATCCTCCGGTGCGCAGAAGATCAACGAAGCGTTCCTGGCCACCGCGACCGCGTGCCAGGCGGCCGGCATCCAAGTCCTCCACATCACTGGAGCCGGGAAGGGCGAGGCCCTGCGGGAGGCAGCGGCCGAACTGCCGGACTACCACGTCGTGGACTACGTCGACGGAATGCATCGGGCCTATGCGGTCGCCGATCTGCTCGTCGCCCGCTCCGGTGCCGCCACGGTCTCCGAAGCCACCGTCGCCGGAGTCCCGGCAGTCTACGTGCCCCTGGCGATCGGCAACGGAGAACAGCGCCTCAACGCCTCCGGAAGCGTCTCGGCCGGTGCCTCGCTCATGGTCGACAATGCCGAATTCTCACCGTCGACGGTCGTCGACACCGTTCTGCCGCTGCTGGCCGACGAGTCCCGTCTGACGCAGATGAGCCAGGCGGCTCTGCATCTCAACTACCCCACCGATGCCGCGGCCCGCATGGCCGGCATCGTCAACCGCGCGCTGGAAGGCTGATCATGACCTCTGCGAATACGAGCCCCGCGAACATCGTTCCCGTAGGCGAACTCGGAGCCGTCCACTTCATCGGCATCGGCGGATCGGGAATGTCCGGAATCGCCCGGATCATGGTCATGAACGGAGTCACCGTCTCCGGTTCGGACGCGAAGGAATCCAACGTCGTCGACGTTCTCCGGACCCTGGGCGCCACGGTCACGATCGGGCATTCGGCCGACAACCTCGGCGAGGCCGATACCCTCGTCATCTCCTCGGCCATCCGCAAGGACAACCCCGAACTCGTCGAAGCACAGCGCCGGGGACTGCGCATCCTCCATCGCTCCGGAGCACTCGCTTCGCTCATGGTCGACCGGCGGGCCGTGGCTGTGGCGGGCACTCACGGGAAGACCACGACCACGTCGATGACCACCGTGGCGCTGCAGGCCTGCGGAGTCGACCCGTCCTTCGTCATCGGGGGAGTGCTGTCGACGACGGGCACGAACGCCCATCTGGGCACCGGAGACGTCTTCGTCGCCGAAGCAGACGAATCCGACGGATCGTTCCTCCTCTACGAACCGGCCATCGGCATCCTCACGAACGTCGAAGCCGACCACCTCGATCACTACGGAACCCCGGAGAAGGTGCGCGAAGCCTTCATCGAGTTCTGCGACGGCATCCAGACCCGGGGCGGAACGATCATCGCCTGCGCCGACGACCCCGGCTCCCACGACGTCGCCCTGCACTCCCGCAGCCAGGGAGCCGATGTCGTCCTCTACGGCACGTCCGAGGATGCCGATATCGTGCTGCGTGACCTCGACTCCGGGATCGGCTCGAGCTTCGTCCTCGACCTGCCCGGCCGGGACGGCGAGCTGCAAGTCGAACTGCGGCAGCCGGGAATGCACAATGCACTCAACGCCACCGCCGCCATCGCCGTGGCGCACAGCCTCGGCGCCGATGTCGAACGCGCGGCAACGGGTCTCGCCGGCTACGGAGGCACCCGGCGCCGATTCGAAGAACGCGGAATCGCCGCCGGCGTGCGCGTCATCGACGACTACGCCCATCACCCGACCGAGGTGCGCGCAGTGCTCAGCGCAGCCCGCGGAGTCGTCACCGACGGGGGACGGGTCTGGGCCGTCTTCCAACCCCACCTGTACTCGCGGACGATGGAATTCCGGGAGGAATTCGGACAGGCCCTCGGGCTGGCCGATGAGGTCGTCGTCCTCGATGTCTTCCCCGCGCGCGAAGACCCCGTGCCCGGAGTCACCGGCGCGCTCATCGCCGACCGGGTCCCACACGAGAACGTGACCTTCCTGGAGTCCTTCGCCGAGGCGGTCCCCTTCGTCGCCGCCCGCGTGAAGCCCGGAGATCTCGTGCTCACTGTCGGAGCCGGTGACGTGACCATCCTCGGGCCCGAGCTGCTGAGCGCGCTGGAGGGCTGACGCCCATGGTGCCGCTTCCCCCGGCCCGGACCGGTGACAACTCCACCGCGGACCTCACCGGAGTCATCCGGGCCCGCCGCCTCAGGACCTGGCGTCGACGCCTCATCGCCATCGGCATCGTGGCCGCCCTCATCGCCCTCGTTGCCGTCGGTTGGTTCTCACCCCTGCTGTCCCTGCAGAAGGTGCAGGTGAGCGGCAGTCGACTGCTCGACACCGACAAGGTCAGCGATTTCGTGCTAGACGACCAGGGTGGCCGACCGCTGCCTCAGGTGCGCCCCGGCAGCGTCGAGGACGCCGTGCTGAAGGAATTCCCGAAGACCGAAGCGGCCTCAGTCCACTACGCGGGCCCCCGAGCACTGAAGATCGAGATCACCGACCGCACGCCCGTCATCGCCATCAGAGGCGAATCCGGCTATCGCCTCTACGACTCCGAAGCCGTCGACCTCGGCACTGTCGACACAGCACCGAAGAAGCTCACTGTGCTCAGCGGCGGCGGACACCAGCCGGACAGAGAGACCGTCTCCGCGGTCATCCGCTTCATGGGCGAACTGCGACCGGAGCTCAGGCGTCAGCTGGTGACGATCGAGGCCAAAGACGCCATGAGCCTGAAGGGACGGCTCGACACCGGAAAGCAGAAGGCCACGGTCGTCTTCGGCGATTCCTCGGACTCCAGCCTCAAAGTGCGCACCGCCGCCCAGTTGGCCGCCGAGGGACGCACCGAGATCGATGTCTCCGTGCCCTCGGTGCCCGTGACCGACTGAGATCCGCCCGACCAGTCGTCGGCCCGAACCGGTCTCGAACACTCCGCCGCGACCGGTCCGGGCCGCCGTGAGCTGCCCTGTACGGTCCAGCCGCCGCGATTGCCTCCGTTTGGCCCCGACACACCGGGTGTGAAGTTTGGCCGAACCCCGACACTCCGGCGAGAATGGTTGCAGTGAGATTGCCCCGCCCAATAGCCTCAGGGCAGAGAACACAGACCGAATGCGCACGCAGACCCTGCGGAGCGCAAGCGCTTGAGACGAGGAACCGACTTGGCTGAATTCCCACAATCCGGAGCGGACATCAAAGTTGCCGGAACCGGCGGCGGCGGTGTCAACGCTGTACAGAGGATGATCGACGTCGGCCTGCGCGGCGTGGAGTTCATCGCGATCAACACCGACGCGCAGGCTCTCGTCCTTTCCGACGCCGATGTCAAGCTCGAGATCGGCCGTGACCAGACCCGAGGCCTCGGCGCCGGCGCAGATCCGGAGATCGGCAAGAAGGCCGCCGAATCCTCCGAGGACGCCATCCGCGACGCCCTCGAGGGCGCGGACATGGTCTTCGTCACCGCCGGCGAAGGCGGCGGCACGGGAACCGGTGCCGCCCCGGTCGTGGCCCGCGTGGCCCGGTCGCTCGGCGCTCTGACCATCGGCGTCGTGACCCGCCCCTTCACCTTCGAGGGACGCCGTCGTTCCGCGCAGGCAGAAGCCGGAATCGCGGCGCTGCGCGAAGAGGTCGACACCCTCATCGTCATCCCCAACGACCGTCTGCTCTCGATCTCCGATCGCAGCGTCTCCGTCGTCGAAGCATTCCGCTCCGCCGATGAGGTCCTGCGCTCCGGTGTCCAGGGCATCACCGACCTCATCTCGGTCCCGGGTCTGATCAACCTCGACTTCGCCGACGTCAAGTCGGTCATGCAGGATGCCGGGACCGCGCTCATGGGCATCGGTGCGGCAACCGGCGACGACCGTGCCGTGCAGGCCGCCGAATCTGCGATCGCGTCCCCGCTGCTGGAAGCCAGCATCGACGGCGCCCACGGAGTGCTCTTCTGCATCACCGGCGGCGGCGACCTCGGGCTCTTCGAGGTCAACGAGGCCGCACGCCTGGTCCAGGAAGCGGCGCACCCCGAGGCGAACATCATCTTCGGCGCCGTCATCGACGACAACATCGGCGACGAATGCCGAGTGACCGTCATCGCCGCCGGATTCGACAACACCTCCCCGAATGCGGAGGTCGCCGGATCCGACCAGATCCCCGCGCCGATTCCGGCCGCCGCTCCGGCCGAGACCGAATCCGAGTCGCCCGTCATCGCCGAATCCGAGCCCGAGGCCCCCGAAGCCGACGAGCCTGCACCTGCCCCGCGCCGCAGCGAGGAACACCAGATTCCCGCTTCGCTGCCGGGCGAACGCAGCAGCTCGAACTTCGACTCCGACCTCGATATCCCGGACTTCCTCAAGTAATATGCTGCGCTCGAGGTTCGTCATCCCGGGCGGGCGCACCGCCCACATCGCCTTCACCGACCGGCACGGCGGATACTCGAGCGGGGACTTCTCCTCGTTCAACCTCGCCCGCCACGTCGGAGACGATGACGAACTCGTCGCAGCCAACCGAGCCGCTCTCGCTCAGGTCATCGGCCTGAGCGGCGAGCGGCTCTCGTTCGTCTCCCAAGTCCACGGCACCGATGTGCACATCATCGACGACGAAGCACAGCTGCGGCACACTCCGGTGGAGGCCGATGCCCAGCTGACGACCGTCCCGGGACTCGGACTGGCGATCATGGTCGCCGACTGCACCCCGGTCATGCTCGCCGATGCCGACGCCGGAGTCATCGCCGCCGTCCACGCGGGCGCCCGGGAATGGCCGCAGGAATCGTCGGCAGAACGGTGGCTGCGATGCACGACGCCGGTGCACGGGACATCCACGCGGTCATCGGTCCCTCGGTGTGTCCGCGCTGCTATGAAGTCCCAGCCGAGCTGAGGAGCGAGGTCGCGGCGATCGAGCCGACAGCCGCCTCGGTGTCGGTGACCGGAACACCGGCGCTCGACGTCGCCGGGGCCGTGGCCGAACAGCTGCGCCGGAACGATGTGACCATCGATCATTTCTCGCGCACCTGCACGAAGGAATCCGAGGACCTCTACTCCTACCGCAGGCAGAAGCGCACGGGCCGTTTCGCAGGGATCATCTGGCTGCAGGAAGAAAACACTGCGACACACCCATAGGACTCACCGGCCCAGATGCTCGCGTGCGATAGTTTGGGCGACAGGTGAGCAAGTGCCGAAGTCCGAGGAGCTTTAGACATGTCAGCAATCAAGAAGACGCTGGAATACCTGGGTTTCGTCGAAGAAGAGGACGAGACCACCCAGCACACCGACCGTCGTGAACCCGCCCGCCGGGATCGCGAGGTCGTCGAGACCTTCGACGAGGACGACCAGTACGACGAACCGGCCGCAGCCGAGGAACGGACTCCGGCTCCGGTGACACCGATCCACCCGTCACCGATCCGTCCCGTAGACACCCCGGCGCCAGGAACCTCAATGAACCGCATCAGGACCATCCACCCCCGCAGCTACAACGACGCCATGGTCATCGGTGCCGCCTTCCGTGAGGGCACCCCTGTGATCATGAACCTCTCGGAGATGGACGAGAACAACTCCAAGCGCCTCGTCGACTTCTCCGCCGGTCTCATCTTCGGCCTCCACGGGTCGATCGAGCGCGTGACGAACAAGGTCTTCCTGCTCACCCCCGAGAACATCGAAGTCGCCGGCGAGAGCGAAGCCGATTCGGATACTCAGGCCAGCTTCTTCAACCAGAGCTGAGTGCGCTGGAGGAATCTCTCAACTCGTCCTCAGCTGGAGCCGATAGGCTGAAGCCTCAGAACTCAAGCAACAACGAAAGGCGCGGGGGACCCACGTGGCCATCATCTTCTACATCCTCGGTACTGCACTGAGCCTCTACGTCTACGTGCTCCTGGCGCGAGTCGTGCTCGATCTGGTCCAGGTGTTCTCCCGCGATTGGAGGCCCACGGGGTTCCTCCTCGTCCTCGCCGAGATCGTGTACACACTCACCGATCCGCCGCTGAAGCTGCTGCGCAAGATCATTCCGCCGCTCCGTCTGGGACAGGTGTCGCTCGACCTGGGATTCATCGTCCTGCTCATCGGCATCCAGATCATCGCGTCGGTGTTCTTCAACCTTTCGCATACCACCGCCTGATACCCGCCATCACAGTGTTCTCCGCTGCAGAACCACTGTGAATGGATATGGGGAACGGCGTGAAGAATGTGCCGGTCGATGAAGGGTATTCGATTGATCGAATACCGGATAATGGTGAATATGCTCACCGGAATTGGCTGTCAGTGCGCTCGAGTTGTTAGCCTCGAACGCGGAAGACTTCGTCATTGAATGCGAGACACGCCATTACTGCGGGACAAAACTGCAGGTGTTACGCTAATGTGACGTTGAAGCCGTCCTTCTGGGCGGCAGCGTAATGAATGTAGATCGACCGAAGGTGACCTCATGGCGCTCACGCCTGAAGACGTAGTAAACAAGCGGTTCCAGCATGTGAAGTTCCGCGACGGGTACGACCAGGACGAAGTCGACGATTTCCTTGATGAGGTCGTCGTTGAGATTCGCCGTCTCTATCAGGAGAACGACGAACTGCGTCAGAAGCTCTCCACCGCCGAACAGCGCGTGAAGGAACTCGAAGCCGGCGGCGCCTCCGCCGCACCGGCACAGGACATCGACGCTACTCAGGCGATGCCTGCCGCTGTTGCTGCTCCCGAAGAGAAGGAAGAGGCTCCGGCTCCGGCCGAGGCGCCTGCCGCTCCGGCACCGGTCGAAGAGACCCCGGCACCGGTCGTCAAGGAAGCCGCTCCCGCACCCCAGGACAACTCCGCTGCACCAGCGATGGCCGCCGGTGGAGCCGCGGGTGCCGGTCTCGGTGCTGCCGCGGTCGGCGGCGACGGAGACGCTCATGGTCTCATCGCTCTGGCCCAGCGCGTCCACGACGAGCATGTTGCCGAAGGTGAGCGCAAGCGCGACGAGCTCATCAAGGGCGCCGAGAAGGAAGCCGCCGACATCGTCGGCAAGGCCGAAGCCAAGCGCGACGAAACGCTGTCGACCCTCGAATCGCAGAAGTCGACCCTCGAGCGCTCGATCGACCAGCTCTCGAACTTCGAGCGCCAGTACCGCACTCGACTCAAGAGCTACCTCAACGATCAGCTGCGTGACCTCGAGAACTCCACG
Organism: Brevibacterium sp. JSBI002; assembly: GCF_026013965.1. NCBI lineage: Bacteria > Bacillati > Actinomycetota > Actinomycetes > Micrococcales > Brevibacteriaceae > Brevibacterium > Brevibacterium sp. JSBI002. The sequence goes on along the minus strand of NZ_CP110341.1, from coordinate 2,166,948 downwards.
AGCCTGGCTCCGGAGACCCTCGACGGAAACGGCCCACTGGGCGGTTCCTCGAACCACAAGCTCTGATCTCAGCGCATCACCGACCGAGGTCCGGGAACTCTGCGGAGTACCCGGGCCTCCGTCGTGTTCGGACACTGCATCGTCGGGCGGTTGAATCCCGCAGCCTCGGCGGTGGTCTAGAATGAACCAAATGAACGATCCTGCCTCACGGGTGAAACGACCTCGCGCCGCCATGATGGCCCTGCTGTTCACAATCGCGGCAGTCGTGCTCGTGATCGATCAGTTCACCAAATTCCTCGCCGTAAGTCTCCTTGAAGACCAACCTCCGGTTGCTGTGATCGGATCGCTGGCCGGATTCACCTTCTACCGCAATCCCGGAGCCGCTCTCGGTCTCGGGTCGAGCGTGACGTGGATCTTCCCGATCATCGCCATCGGCGTCTTCGTGGCGATCCTCGTGATCTCGCGCAAGCTCGGATCGAGAGCCTGGGCGATCGGTCTCGGTCTGCTTTTGGGCGGACTCTTCGGCAACCTCGTCGACAGGCTCTTCCGTGAACCCTCATTCCTGCACGGAGCCGTCGTCGACTTCATCGATCTGTCGCTGTTCATCTGCAACGTCGCGGACATCGCGATCTCCGCCGCCGCAGTGACCTTGGTCATCGTCAGCCTCAGAGGCATCGACATCGACGGATCGGACTCCACCCGCGTGAAAGAGGACTCTCATGACTGAACGCTCCATCCTCGTCCCTGAGGGACTCGACGGTCAGCGCGTGGACGCTGCGATGTCGAAGCTGCTCGGCCTCTCCCGAACCGCCGCCGCCGACATCTGTGCCGACGGGGGAGTGGAGATGTCCGGGCGTCCGGTCATCAAGTCCGATCGCGTCATCGCCGGCGAACGGCTCGACATCATGATGCCCGAACCGAAGAAGCCTCTGGAGGTCGTTCCCGACCCCGTGCCGGGAATGCGCATCGTCCACGACGAAGACGCATTCGTCGTCGTCGACAAGCCCGTCGGTGTGGCAGCACACCCGGCTCTCGGCTGGACCGGACGCACCGTCGTCGGCGGGCTCGCCGCCGCGGGATTCCGCATCGCGACTTCCGGCGCCCCCGAACGTCAGGGCATCGTGCAGCGACTCGACGTCGGAACTTCGGGGCTCATGGTCGTGGCGAAGCGCGAATACGCCTACAGCGTGCTCAAACGCGCATTCAAGGAACGCACGGTGGAGAAGACCTACCATGCGGTCGTACAAGGTCTGCCCGATCCAGTGCTCGGCACCATCGACGCCCCGATCGCCCGACACCCCAAACACGATGGACTCTACGCGGTGCGCACCGAAGGCAAGAACGCGATCACCCACTACGAGGTGATCGAAGCCCACCGCCGTGCCGCGCTCGTCGAGGTCCACCTGGAGACCGGACGCACCCACCAGATCCGCGTCCACTTCTCCGCTACCAAACACCCGTGCGTCGGCGACCTGCCCTACGGCGCCGATCCGGTGCTGGCGAAGGAACTCGGTCTGGAACGCCAATGGCTGCATGCAGTCAAACTCGGCTTCCACCACCCCGACACGCAGAAGTGGGTCGAATTCGAAAGCGGGTACCCCGAGGACCTGCAGACCGCGCTCGACCGCATCCGGCCGAACTGACGCCGCGCCCGCGCGCTGCCGCTGCCCGACGGTGTCGGAGACTGACTGCTGAGCGCCGCGCCGAGGGGACCTGCGCAAACCTGAGGCTCGTCGTGAAGTGCCAGGAACAACAGTCTCGGGACCCCTCGCCGCGGGTGCCGATGGACTAAGCTGGAACGGCAACACCGGCAACTTCAGGAAGGCGGCGCCCAGTGCCGAACGAGGACTTCGTCCACCTCCACGTCCATACCGAATACTCCATGTTGGACGGTGCGGCCCGCCTCGCCGATCTGATGGCGGCGACGAAGGCATCGGGGATGTCCGCGATCGCCACGACCGACCACGGATACCTGTTCGGCGCCTTCGACTTCTGGTCGCAGGCGACAGCCGCCGGAATCAAACCCATCATCGGCGTCGAAGCCTATGTCACTCCCGGCACGGATCGCCGGGACAAGACCCGCGTGAAGTGGCGCACCGACGAATCGCAGAAGAGCGACGACCTGTCCGGCGGTGGTCTCTACACGCACATGACCCTGCTGTCACGGAACAACACGGGTATGCGCAACCTGTTCAAGGCATCGTCGTATGCCTCCCTGGACTCGGTGACGGCGAAATGGCCCCGACTTGACCAGGATCTGCTCGAGAACTACTCCGACGGACTCCTCGGCACCACCGGCTGCCCGTCGGGAGAGGTGCAGGTGCGGCTGCGCCTGGGACAGTACGAAGAGGCCAAGGCGGCCGCCGGGAAATACCGTGAGATCTTCGGCAAGGACAACTACTACGTCGAACTCATGGACCACGGTCTGTCCATCGAGAAGCGAGTGACGAAGGACCTCATCCGGCTGTCGAAGGAACTCGACATTCCGCTGGTCGCCACCAACGACCTCCACTACACGCACGAATCAGATGCGAAGGCGCACGAAGCGCTGCTGGCCATCCAGTCCGGCTCCAAGCTCATCGAACCCACCTACGATCAGGGCGGTTCGCGATTCGCCTTCTCCGGCTCCGGCTACTACCTCAAGACCCCCGCAGAGATGCGGACCCTGTTCAAGGAATTCCCCGAAGCCTGCGACAACACCCTCGAAATCGCCGAGAAGTGCGAAGTCTCCTTCGACACCTCGGCGAACTACATGCCGAAGTTCCCGTGCCCTCCCGGTGAGGACGAGACTTCGTGGCTGATCAAGGAAGTCGCGAAGGGGCTCGACTACCGGTACCCGAACGGCGTTCCCGACGACGTCCGCCGGCAGGCCGACTACGAACTCGACATCATCATCTCGATGGGCTTCCCCGGCTACTTCCTCGTCGTCGCCGACTTCATCAACTGGTCGAAGGACAACGGCATCCGCGTCGGACCCGGCCGTGGTTCGGGAGCCGGCTCCATGGTCGCCTACGCCATGCGCATCACCGACCTCGATCCGCTGCAGCACGGACTCTTCTTCGAGCGCTTCCTCAACCCGGACCGTGTGTCCATGCCCGACTTCGACGTCGACTTCGATGATCGTCGCCGCAGCGAGGTCATCGACTATGTGACCGAGAAGTACGGCGATGAGCGTGTGGCGATGATCGTCACCTACGGCACGATCAAGACGAAGATGGCGCTGAAGGACTCCGCACGTGTGCTCGGCAAACCCTTCTCGATGGGTGAGCGGCTGACGAAGGCGCTGCCGCCGGCAGAGATGGCCAAGGATATTCCGCTCAAGGACATCGAGGACCCGGAGTCCAAGCGGTACAAGGAAGCCGGGGAGTTCCGCGAACTCGTCGACACCGATCCGGAGGCTCGAGAGACCTTCGAGACCGCGAAGGGCCTGGAAGGACTGAAGCGTCAGTGGGGCGTCCATGCCGCCGGTGTCATCATGTCCTCGGACCCGATCATCGACGTCATCCCGATCATGCGTCGGTTCCAGGACGGTCAGGTCATCACCCAGTTCGACTACCCGACATCTGAGGGCCTCGGGCTCATCAAGATGGACTTCCTGGGGCTGCGGAACCTCACGATCATCTCCGACGCGGTGGAGAACATCAAAGCCAACCGGGACTTCGATCTCGACCTCGAGCACCTCGCCCTCGACGATCCGGCGGCGTACGAGCTGCTGACCCGCGGTGACACCCTCGGCGTGTTCCAGCTCGACGGCGGCGGTCTGCGTGCCCTGCTGCGGATGATGAAGCCGGATAACTTCGAGGATATCTCCGCGACCCTGGCGCTGTACCGCCCCGGTCCGATGGGTGCGGATTCGCATACGAACTATGCCCTGCGCAAGAACGGCCTGCAGGAGGTCACCCCGATCCACCCGGAGCTCGAGGAGCCGCTCAAAGAGATCCTCGACACCACCTACGGCCTCATCATCTACCAGGAGCAGGTGATGGCGATCGCGCAGAAGGTCGCCGGCTACTCGCTGGGCCAGGCCGATATCCTCCGCCGCGCGATGGGCAAGAAGAAGAAGTCCGAGCTCGACAAGCAGCAGGTCGGCTTCTTCGGCGGAATGAAGGAACGCGGCTTCTCCGAAGCCGCCGCTCAAGCTCTGTGGGACATCCTGCTGCCGTTCTCGGACTACGCGTTCAACAAGGCGCACTCGGCAGCCTACGGCGTCGTGTCCTACTGGACCGCCTACCTCAAGGCGCATTACACGGCCGAATACATGGCGGCCCTGCTCACCTCGGTCGGTGACAACAAGGACAAGCTCGCGATCTACCTCAACGAGTGCCGCCGGCTCGGAATCACCGTGCTGCCTCCGGACGTCAACGAATCCGCCCTCCACTTCACCCCAGTCGGTACGGACATCCGCTTCGGCATGGGAGCGGTGCGCAACGTCGGCGCCCACGTCGTCGAGGGCATCGTCGAGGCCCGCGGAGAGAAAGGCTCCTACACCTCGTTCACGGACTTCCTCGACAAGGTGCCCAGCCATGTGTGCAACAAGCGCACGATCGAATCGCTCATCAAGGCCGGCGGCTTCGACTCGCTCGGCCACAGCCGCCGCTCACTCGTCGAAGTCCACGAGGAGGCCGTCGACTCGGTCATCGGCATCAAGAGGCAGGAAGCCAACGGTCAGTTCGACCTCTTCGCCGGACTCGGTGGGGGAGACGACTCACCGGGCTTCTCCGTGACCATTCCCGATCGTCCGGAGTGGGAGAAGAAGGAGAAGCTGTCCTTCGAGCGCGACATGATCGGCCTCTACGTCTCCGATCACCCGCTCAACGGACTCGAAGGCGTGCTGGCCGCCGAATCCGATGCCTCCATCGCCGAGGTGGTCGATCCGGAGTCGCACCGTCATGACGGATCCCAGATCAAGGTCTGCGGAATGATCACACAGGTCACCCGCAAGGTGTCGAAGAACTCCGGGCGCCCCTATGCGATCGTGACCTTGGAGGACCTCGAAGCCGAGATCGAAGTGATGTTCTTCGGCGACACCTACGAACCGGTGGCGAGCCTCCTGGCGACCGACCTCGTGATCTCCCTGACCGGTCGCATCCGCACCTCCGATGATCGTCCGACCTCGCTGATGGCGATGTCGATGACGATTCCCGATGTCACCGACCCCAACGATCGGCCGCTCAACCTCATCATGCCGATGGAGAAGGCGACCGAGGAGATGGCGACGAAACTCAAGCAGATCCTCGAGTCCAACAAGGGCCAGACCGATGTCCACATCACTCTGTCCCAGCCGGGGCGGCAGACGGTGATGCGTCTCGACCGGTCGATCCGGGTCGACCCGAACCCGAGCCTCTACGGAGACCTCAAGGCGCTGCTGGGATCCCGCTGCCTGAGCGTCTGAGGCGCGAACGACGATCCCGCCTCCCGTCCGCACTTCGGGCCGGAGGAGAGCGGTGCTGCTGTGGAGACTAGAATGGTGCGGGTGAACATTCTGGACTTCCGTGGTGAGACCCTCAACAAGCGATTCCTGGCGCAGAAGCTGCCTCGGGCCGCCGAGACCCATGCCGATATCGAACGACGGGTGGCTGAACTCCTCGACACCGTCGCCGGTGGGGGAGCGGCCGCGGTGAAGGACTTCACCGAGCGCTTCGACGGAGTGCGCCCCGAAACGCTGCGGGTACCGGAATCCGCGCTGGCCGAGGCCACGGCGGAACTCGATCCCGCGGTCAGGGCCGCGCTCGAAGAATCGATCGCCCGCGCCCGGAAGGTCGCCGCCGATCAGCGTCCCGTCGATGTCCGCACCGAACTGGCCTCAGGCGCCTTCGTCACCACCCGGCATCTGCCGGTCGAACGAGTCGGACTCTATGTGCCCGGCGGACTGGCCGTCTACCCGTCGACGGTGATCATGAACGTCGTGCCTGCACAGACGGCCGGAGCACACTCGCTGGCGATCGCCAGCCCGCCGCAGAGCAATGGTCTGCCGCACCCGATCGTGCTCGCCACCGCACACATCCTCGGCATCGACGAGGTCTGGGCGATGGGCGGAGCACAGGCGATCGGCGCTCTGGCCTACGGCTTCGACGACGGTGAGGAACTCGAGCCCGTCGACCTCATCACCGGTCCCGGAAACGCATATGTGGCTGCGGCGAAGTCGCTCGTCCGCTCCCGGGTCGGCATCGACGCGGTCGCCGGCCCCACAGAGATCATCATCCTCGCCGACGAACAGGCGGATCCGCGCTTCGTCGCCGCCGACCTCATCAGTCAGGCCGAACACGACGAACTGGCCGCCTCGGTGCTGGTCACCGACTCCGTCGATCTCGCCGAAGGGGTGCAGAAGGAGTTGGACGTGCAGGTGCCGGAGGCGATGCACACCGAGCGGATCGGGGCGGCTCTGGCCGGACGGCAGTCGGCGATCGTTCTCGTCGACGACCTCGACGCCGGGATCACCGTCGTCAACGGCTATGCCGGTGAGCACGTCGAGGTCCACACGGCCGATGCTGCAGCGGTCGGGGCACGGATCACGAACGGGGGAGCGGTCTTCCTCGGCGACTGGGCTCCGGTGTCACTCGGTGACTACTGTGCCGGGTCGAACCACGTGCTGCCCACGATGGGCACCGCAGCTCACGGCTCGGGACTGGGTGTGCACTCATTCATCAAGGTCAGCCAGGTCATCGACTATGACCGACAAGCACTGTCTGCGGTGGCAGAGCACATCGGTGTTCTCGCCGCCGGCGAACAGCTGCCGGCCCACGGCCGGGCTGTCGACATCAGGTTCGAGGAGTAGAGATGCGCTGTCCGTTCTGCCGTGAGTCCGATTCGCGGGTCGTCGATTCGAGGACCAGCGAAGACGGCGCTGCGATCCGCCGGCGCCGTCAGTGCCGTCATTGCGGTCGCCGCTTCACCACGATGGAGGCCACGAGCCTGTCGGTGATCAAACGCTCCGGAGTCACCGAGGAGTTCTCCCGTCAGAAGATCATGTCGGGTGTGCGCAAGGCCTGCCAGGGACGTCCGGTCAGCGACGATGATCTCGCGAAGCTCGCTCAGCGGGTGGAGGAGAACATCCGGTCGCGCGGAATCGCTGAGATCGACGCCGACGAGGTGGGACTGTCGATCCTCGAACCGCTGCGCGAACTCGACCAGGTCGCCTACCTGCGATTTGCCAGCGTCTACCAGGGGTTCGATTCGCTCGAGGACTTCGAGGCGGCGATCGATTCGCTGCGCGCAGATGCGCTGCTGCAGTCCGGTCAGACTCGGGAACCCACCCCCGACGACTTCGCCGACTGAGCTGCTCGGGGGTTCGGCCGACCGGATCCTGAGACTGCTGAGATTTCTGTCAGAAATCTTCGTTTCGAGTACCGCGGTACAGAAATAGTTGTGTAGTATTGAACGTGCGCGCTACGGCGCGCGGCCGCTTGCGGTTCGGAGGGGAAGCCGAACCCAAGCGGCCTTTCACATTCACCCCTCAATTACTACCTGACGGCGGCCCAGCAACCTCGCGCCAGGTTGCTGGGCCGCCGTCAGGTAGTAATTGGGTTTGGGTCAGCCGGCTTGGCGGATCGTGGCGGCGGAGAAGAGCTCGGTGAGCTCCGTCGACACGGACGCCAGGACGCGGAGACGTTCCGTCGTGCGGGTCAGCGCCACATAGAGGCTGCCGACGCCTTCCTCGCCGCCGAGCGGGGCGATGCGGCCGGGCTCGACGATGACCACCGCATCGAACTCGAGGCCTTTGGCCTGCTGCGGGGTGATGAGGGCGATCTGGTGGTCCAAGCCCGTGACCGACCGTCCGAAATCGAAGTCCGCGATCGCCTCGGCGATGGACTCGATGAGCTTCTCATCAGCGATGACAGCGATCTTCCCGCCTTCGGCGGCAGACGCCTCTGCCGCAACCGTTTCGGGGAGGGCTGCCAACATCTCCGATTCGTCGGCGAAGGAATCCAGGCGCGGATCCGATCCTCCCTGGCGCACCGACTCTACGAGCTCGAGCTGCGGGAAATGCCGATGCAGGTAGCGGTTGGCCAGATCCATCACCGACTGAGGAGTGCGGTACGAGACCGTGAGCACCTGGAGAGCGAAGCGATCGCCGACGAACTCGCTGAGGATCGAGGACCAGGTGCGGGCATTGTCGACCTGCGAAGACTGGGCGAGGTCGCCGACGACGGTGGCCGACTTCGACGGCACGCGGCGGAAGAGCACCCGCCACTGCATGGGGGAGAGCTCCTGCGCCTCATCGACGACGAGGTGGCCGTACGTCCACTCCCGATCCTCAAGAGCACGTTCGGCCAGAGTCATCGTCGGTCCCTGCTCCTCCCAGCGGGCAGCGAGGGTCTCGGCGGAGACCATTCCACCGGTCTCGGTCATATCGACGACGGCTTCGGCGTATTCGCGTGCCGAGTCATCCCGCGCCTGGGTCTGCTGCGGGGCGGAACCGAGAAGCTCGGCCAACTCGTCGAGCAGCGGCACATCATCGACCGTGAACTCATCCCGACGCTGCTCGAGCAGAGTCAACTGCTCGACAGGAGTGAGGAGCTTGCGGGCTGCGGCCCGCAGCTTGTGCGGCCTGCCCAGCAGAGAACGCAGCGCGGCGGCTGGGCCGATGGGGAACCACGCGAGGTTGAGGGCGCGACGAACGTCGACAGAGGAGCGCAGGTCCTCGAGCAGCTCGGGCAGTCGCTCGCCGGCCGCATCCATCCCCATCTCCCGGGCGAGATCCTCGGCGAGGATCTTCAGCAGACCGGTGACGAATCCGGTGCGGGCAGCATTGTGCGGGTCCCCGCTGCGACGAGCCCGATCGCGCGCGGACTGAACGTCCTTGCGACGCAGCACGATCGTGTGCGAACGCACCCGCATCTCGACATCGTGATCGGGAATGCGCTGGTAGTTCGCAACATGGTTCTTCAGCACCCGCGCCATGACGGAGCGACCCTTGATCTCGGCGACAGCCGGAGCATCTGCGGCATCCGTATCGAGCCCCGGATACAGCTGACCGGGAGTGAGCAGGACGGCCCCGGTTTCGCCGAGGCTGGGCAGAACCTTCTCGATGTACTTGAGGAACACCGTCGACGGGCCGACGAGGAGGACACCGGACTTCGCAATGCGCTCTCGGTGACGATAGAGCAGGAAAGCGGCACGGTGGAGCGCAACGGCTGTCTTGCCGGTGCCGGGTCCGCCCTGGACGACGAGCACGCCGGAGAGCGGGCGGCGGATGATCGCATCCTGTTCGGCCTGGATGGTCGCGACGATATCGCCCATCCGTCCGGTGCGATGTGTGGTGAGGGCGGCGAGGAGTGCGCCTTCGCCCTGGAGGTTCGATCGCTGAGCGTCATCGAGCGCGTCGATGTCGAGCACATCGTCTTCGATGGCGGTGACCTTCCGGTTCGCGGTGACGAGGTGACGGCGGCGGGCGATCCCGTCGGGATTGGCGGCAGTCGACTGGTAGAAGCGCTCGGCGGCCGGCGCCCTCCAGTCGATGAGGATCTGCTGACGCTGTTCGTCGGTGAGTCCGATGCGGCCGATGTAGGTGGGGTCGTCTTCGTCGATGATGTCGAGGCGACCGAAGCACAGTCCCTCCTCGGCGCCGTCGAGACGGATGAGCTGATCTTCGTACATCGTCGCGAAGGCATCGCGTTCGGTGCGGTGCTGGTGGTTGCCTCCGACCTCGGAGACCCTCACCGTGCCCAGGCGGGCCGTCGTCTCCTCCCGGAGCTCATCGAGGCGGGCATAGAGCTCGTCGAGCTTGGTCTGCTCGACACGAATTTCTGAAGTTTCGGTCATCTCACCTTCTTGGGTCGGCATTCAATTATGCCGAACTTTCCCCGGCGTCTGTAGTCGCATCGTCATTTCGGACCGGGGCGTACCTCACATTCCGGCTCTGACGACGGTAGGCAGAGGCATCTGGGTCGGGAGATGCGAGGGCAGAGAGCCAGCCGGGTCAGGAGGCACGAGAGCAGAGAACCAGCCGGGTCGGAAGGTGCAGGAGCTTGGGACTGCAGAGCCAGCCCGGACCGGCGGGAAGGTCAGAGACCCAACCGGGAGCGCAGATCTGCTCCCGCCAGGAAGGTCGCGGAGGAGGCGGCGGTGCGCAGAGTGCGGTCGAGCCCACCCGTGTCGAGGGGAGTATTGGAGGCGAGGACGACGACGTTGCCGCGTCGACGGCCCTTGAGGATCGCCGGTTCCGTGGCGGCGGCAAGATGGGCGAAGCGGTCGCCGAGGCTGCGGAGTTCTGCCCGGAGGACGTGGTGGTCACCGGAGTCAGGCACATTGGCGACGTAGATGCCGGAGTCCTTGACCGCCTCGGCGCAGGCGGCGAAGAACTCCGAACTCTGCAGAGACGCGGGAACCGAGTCGTGGTCGAAGGCGTCGCGGACGAGGACGTCAAGGGTATCGGGCCGGAACTTGCCGATCTCCACCGCTCCGTCTCCGGCACGCAGCGCCAGGGCGGGGGAGCGGGGCAGGTCGAACCAGTCGCGGGCGAAGTCGAGCAGCTTGGCATCGATGTCGATCGCCGTCTGCTTCGATCCCGGTCGTGCCGAGTTCAGCGCCCGGGCCAGAGCACAGCCGGCGGCACCGATGTGTGCGGCCCGCAGCGTCCGGTCAGGGAGCTGAACGTCGATGATGCGTCGCATCCAGTCCAGGTACTCGAAGTCCAGTCGCCGCGGATCGCTGAGCGTGATCGACGACGAAGGGACCCCATTGACGTGGAGCACATAGGAATCTGCCTCACCGTCGAGCTTCTCCAGCCGGGCTTCCCCCGTCGAGATGTCGACCACTTGAGAACCAGGAGCTGTGTATATCCGTCTCTTCGCCACCCCTCACTTGTATGCCAGTAAGGCGATTGAGGCAATTCGGCCCAGATTCTCGTGGGGATGACGGGCCCGACTCGCCCATCAGAGCGCTGTGGACCCGTGCGGTCCGTCCACAGGCACAGACCGGAACCTGGAGGAGCGGCTGCCTGATCAGTTGGAGTGGGTACCCAGACAGGCGGCTCATCCCAGGCATGGGCCTCGCCGCAAGCACGGGAACCGCTCCAGACGGCCGGTTCCGAACCGCTCAAGGAGGACGCAGTGAAGACACCGGCCCGCACACCCGAGGACATCATCGGGATCATCCCCCACACTCTCGGGTACACCCCGCGTCGCAGCCTCGTCGCTGTCATCGTCGGCACCGAGCACAACGGCTCACAGACCAGTTCGACCACGTTGCGCATCGACTTCGACCGTGAGAGCGCGGCGCAGACGCTGTCCGAGGGCGGCGGCTGGTACGCCGACCTCGTCATGCGCTCCGGTACGGTCACCGGGGTCTTCCTCGTTCTCTACGATGACGACTATCAGCCGGTCAGCGCTTTCGGCGCCGGTGCAGACGCCGAATACGCGGAGGTCCACCGTGGTCTCATCCGAGCGGCGATCGACGAACTGGCCATCACCTTCGCCGCCAGAAGCGTCGATACTCTCAGCGCCTGGTGGGTCAACCAAGAGCACTTCGGCCGCATCGACGAGGACGGCTATGACTGCACGCCGCTGATCGAGGCCACCACCTCGGCGTGTGCCACGGAACTCGTCGCCGGCGGCTCCAACCCCGTCGCCGATCCGGAGGACCTCGTCATCGCCCCGATGCCCGCCGAAGCCTTCGCCGACAGTCGCCGCGGACACGCCGAGGAGTGGATGGGCACGGACGAAGCGTTCGCGATCCTCGCCGAGGTCTACCCGCGCCTGGACGCCATGCGGTGCGATGAGGAAGCAATCGACGAGGCGCGCATCCACGACCTCATGGATCTGCCCACCGTGATGGCGCTCGATACCCTGCTCGCCGAGAAATGGTCGCGCGACGTCCTAGAGATGATCCTCAGCTTCGACCACCCAGACTTCCCACCCTCCCTGGTCAAGGGACTCGACGGTGACGAACTCATCGTGATGAGCCGCCGTGTGGTCTCCCAAGCGCGGGCGGCTCAGCAGCTCGTCGGGCTCTCAGCACGAGCGCCCAGGCCGCGCGACATCATGCTCACGATCGCCTTCCTTAAGGACTACCTGCAGGCCGGCCACCCACGGGCCAGAGCCAACACCTATGCCGTCATCGCCTGGTTCGAATGGTCTCTGGGCGGGTCGACGATGGCGCTGAACTATGCGCGCGCCGCCCTCGGGCTCGAAGTCGGACACGGGCTGGCCGAGCTCATCGTCAGCGCGGTCAATATGGGATGCCTGCCCCGCTGGCTGACGGAGACTCAGCGTTCGAACATCTGATCGCGCCGGGATGTGGCGCTGTCCTATTGTTCGGTGCCAGCGACGAGGGGTCGGGGCCGTCATTGATAGGGCTGGTCCGCCGCAGATGGGCCGGGGCCACGTGATCGGGGTGGGCAGTCGGCCGCCTCGCCGAGATCGGTCGGTCGCCTCGGCGAGATCGACGTGAGAAGGAGGCGGGAGGAACAGATCCGCGGGTCAGGTTGTTGTCGGGGACAGGCCGGACGGATCGTCCCGGAGTCATCGACGGCCGATTCGCAAAGCGGGGAATAACGTGAGAAAATTAAGCGTTGACCCAGTCATTGCATGATGGGCGGACTCTGCGTTCGCCCGGGACGCGCGCGGACCACTTGACTTGGGTCTTAGTACTGTCCGAATGCATGGGGAAGTTTCAACGCTCGCGAAAGGTGAACACGTGCCCAGAGTCGACAAGGAATCCACAACGGTGACGGAGAAGTCGGAGGGAACGGCCGGCACGACCTCGACCGGTGGATCCAAGACCACTGCGGCGTCGAAGTCCACTGCGAAGAAGACGACCGCTGCCGGCACCAAGAAGGCAGCGACCGCGAAGTCGGCGACTGCGAAGTCGGCTGCCGCAAAGACCGAGACGGCTGCGTCGAAGAAGACGACTGCTGCGAAGAAGACAGCCGCCGCGAAGTCGACGGCTGCTCCGGCGAAGACCACGACGAAGGCCACCGCCGCCGAGGAAGCCAAGAAGGCGACCAAGGCGAAGAAGGCCGACGACGATATCGACACCACCGAGGAGGTCGAACCGGCCGCGGACGCTCTGGCCACAGAGGAGAGTCCCGCCGAGGCGACCGAGACGAAGAACTCGGAAGAGAAGGAGAAGAACGCCGCCGTGGCCGAGGCCGGTGGCTTCATCGTCTCCGATGCCGACGAGGAGGACGCGCCCGCTCAGCAGGTCGTCTCCGCCGGTGCGACCGCAGACCCGGTCAAGGACTACCTCAAGCAGATCGGCAAGGTGGCACTGCTCAACGCCGCCGAAGAGGTCGATCTCGCCAAGCGCATCGAAGCCGGAATGTACGCCGAGCACCTGCTCGACGGCGGAGAGGTGACCGACCCGCGCGAGACGATGGACTACAAGTGGATCATCCACGACGGCCGCATCGCGAAGAACCACCTGTTGGAAGCCAACCTCCGACTCGTCGTGTCCCTGGCCAAGCGTTACACCGGCCGCGGAATGCTGTTCCTCGACCTCATCCAGGAAGGCAACCTCGGCCTCATCCGCGCCGTCGAGAAGTTCGACTACACGAAGGGCTTCAAGTTCTCGACCTACGCCACGTGGTGGATCCGCCAGGCCATTACCCGCGCGATGGCCGACCAGGCTCGGACGATCCGCATCCCGGTGCACATGGTCGAGGTCATCAACAAGCTCGCCCGCGTGCAGCGCCAGATGCTGCAGGATCTCGGTCGCGAACCGACTCCGGAAGAGCTCGCGAAGGAACTCGACATGACACCCGAGCGTGTCGTCGAGGTCCAGAAGTACGGCCGCGAGCCCATCTCTCTGCACACCCCGCTGGGTGAAGACGGCGACTCGGAGTTCGGCGACCTCATCGAGGACTCCGAAGCCGTTGTGCCTTCGGACTCGGTGAGCTTCACCCTCCTCCAGGAGCAGCTGCACTCCGTGCTCGACACGCTCTCTGAACGAGAAGCGGGAGTGGTGTCCATGCGCTTCGGACTCAACGACGGTCAGCCGAAGACCCTCGACGAGATCGGCAAGGTCTACGGCGTCACCCGTGAGCGCATCCGCCAGATCGAGTCGAAGACGATGGCCAAGCTGCGCCACCCATCCCGCTCGCAGGTGCTGCGCGACTACCTCGACTGAGTCTCACTTCGGCCGGTCCGTGATCGGATCAGTCTGATGCGAACGCCCCTGGGATCGTCCCAGGGGCGTTTCGCTTATCCGGGTCAGAACCAGTCGACGATGCCGTCGAACAGGGCGTCGGCGTATCTCCTCTGGCCGGACTTCGACTCCATGAGCTTAGCCTCCGACGGGTTGCGCATCTCTCCGCATTCGACGATGACGGCGGGAACCGATGCGTTGTTCAACCCGGCCAGGTCCGGGCGCCGGCTGATCGCGTCCTTTCCATAGGCCTTGTTCGGAGTGAACTCCTCACCCATCGAACTCCCCACGGACTTCGCCAGGTCCACCGATTTCTTCTCCGTCTTCTCGTCCTCGCCGGGATCGGCGACGATGATGTGGAAGCCCTTCACCGAACTCGACTCGCTGCCGTTGGCGTGGATGCTCACGAGCAGGTCCGCATCGTCGGCGAACGTCCCGCGCTCGTCCACACACGGTCCGACGCCCTTGTTGTCCTTGCGGCTGAGCACGACTTCGGCTCCCGCGTCGGTCAGCGACTTCTCCAGCTTCTTCGCCACCGCCCAGGTGAAATCGGCTTCCGGGTAGTCGGAGTTCGTCGAGGTGCCCGTGGTGTTGCAGGCCTTCGTCCCGCCGCGCCCGTCCGGAACCTGCCGGTTGATCTTCTCCGGATGGTCCGCATTTCCGCCGTTGTGTCCCGGATCGATCGCAATGACCTTCCCTTCGAGATCGGCCTCTTCCTCCTTCGCCGAGGCGGCCGCTGACTTCGCATCGTCGCCTCCGTCTCCACCGTTGCCGGCAGTCGGAGACTTGCCGGTGGTCTCGGCCGCCTGAGTCGTTTGTCCGGGGGCACCTGCGTCCTGGGAGCAGGCCGCCAAGCCGGGCAGGCTGAGAGCGGCGGTGAGAATGAGACTCGGGACGAGGAGGCGATGCGGCATGACTCCATTGTTTCAGCTCAGGAGTGCCCATGGTCGGGGGCGACCGGATGGATTCCCGACACGAGCCCGAGGGAATAGGGTCCTGAGCGCGCAGCGATTAGAATTTAATCGAACGAGAGGAATTGTGTGGAAGACGAAAGCTACGGCGCCAGGCACCTGTCCGTCCTGTCCGGTCTTGAGGCGGTTCGCAAGCGACCCGGCATGTACATCGGCACGACCGATTCCCGTGGTCTCATGCACTGTCTGTGGGAGGTTATCGACAACTCCGTCGACGAGGCGCTCGGCGGACACGGTTCCGAGATCCTCATCGAACTCGCCGCTGACGGATCGGTGGCCGTCACCGATAAGGGCCGCGGCATCCCCGTCGACATCGAACCGAAGACCGGACTGACCGGCGTCGAAGTCGTCATGACCAAGCTCCATGCCGGCGGAAAGTTCGGCGGCTCCTCCTACGCCGCTTCGGGCGGACTGCACGGAGTCGGCGCCTCAGTCGTCAACGCCCTGTCCGCTCGCCTCGACGTCGAGGTCACCCGCGGATCGAAGGTGCACAAGATGTCCTTCCGCCGAGGCGTGCCGGGCCGCTTCGACGACTCCTCCGGCACACCGAGCCCCGACAACCCCTTCGAGGCCTTCCAGGAGCCGACCGGTCTCGACATCGTCGGCAAGGCCAAGCGCGGCGCCACCGGCACTCGGGTCCAGTACTGGGCCGATCCGCAGATCTTCCTGTCCAAGGCCCAGTTCGACTACTCGCATCTGGTCGAACGCGCCCGTCAGACCGCCTTCCTCGTGCCCGGCCTCGAACTGCGCATCGTCGACCGTCGCGGCGTCGCCCGTGACGAGACCGGGGCCGTCATCGAGGAGCGCGAAGAGGTCTTCAAATTCGACGGCGGAATCACCGAATTCGTCGACCACCTCTCCATCGATCCGCCGATCACCGATACCTGGCGTCTGCAGAACACCGGCACCTTCAAGGAGACCGTCCCGGTCCTCAACTCCTCGGGTCATCTTGAGTCCAAGGAAGTCGAGCGCGAGGTCGGCGTCGATATCGCTCTGCGCTGGGGGACGGGCTACGACACGAAGCTGAAGTCCTTCGTCAACGTCGTCGCCACCCCACAGGGCGGAACACACCTCGCTGGGTTCGAACAGGCCTGCCTGAAGGCGATGCGCAAGGCAGTCGACGTCAACGCACGCAAACTCAAGGTCGGCAAGGACAAGCTCGAGAAGGACGATGTGCTCGCCGGCATCACCGCCGTCGTCACCGTGCAGCTGGCCGAACCCCAGTTCGAGGGGCAGACCAAGGAAGTTCTCGGCACCGCCGCAGTGCGACAGATCGTGGCGAAGACCGTCGAGTCTCAGCTCGGCGAGGTGCTTGCCTCGACCAAGCGTGCAGAGAAGCAGCAGGCCGCGGTGCTCATGGAGAAGGTCGTGGCCGAGATGAAGTCGCGCATCTCCGCCCGCACCCACAAGGAGAACCAACGGCGCAAGACCGCGCTGGAAGCCTCATCGCTGCCGGCGAAGCTCTACGACTGCCGCGACAATGGGGTGGAGAACACGGAGCTGTTCATCGTCGAGGGAGACTCGGCGATGGGGACGGCGAAGGCCGCCCGCAACTCCGACCACCAGGCGCTGTTCCCCATCCGCGGGAAGATCCTCAACGTGCAGAAGGCAACCTTGGCCGACATGCTCGCCAATGTCGAATGCTCAGCGCTCATCCAGGTCATCGGCGCCGGCTCCGGGCGCAGCTTCGATATCGACGCTGCCCGGTACGGTCGAGTCATCATCATGACCGACGCCGATGTCGACGGAGCGCATATCCGCACTCTCCTGCTGACTCTGTTCTTCCGTTACATGAAGCCGCTGGTCGAAGCCGGTCGCGTCTTCGCCGCGGTGCCTCCGCTGCACCGGGTGGAGGTCGTGACGAAGCGCGGAACGCCCAACGACGTCATCTACACCTACACCGAGGCCGAGCTCCACGCTCTGCTGAAGAAACTCGAGAAGCAGAAGAAGACCTACAAGGAACCGATCCAGCGCTACAAGGGCCTCGGTGAGATGGATGCCGACCAGTTGGCCGAGACGACCATGGACCCGAGCATGCGCACCCTGCGACGCGTGACGATGGCCGATGCCGAGATGGCGGAGAACACCTTCGAACTCCTCATGGGATCCTCGGTCGGGCCGCGCAAGGAGTTCATCGTCTCCGGCGCCGCCGTCCTCGATGCCGAACGCATCGACAGCTGAGATCGACGGACTGGGTCAGCACCAACTGATCCGATTCAACACCAACCCAACTGAGCCCGGACCGATTCTCGGTCCGGGCTCAGATGCCGAATGCGGACGGTGTGACGATGAGCAGGGTCGGCAGGAGCAGCAGCAGTACGGCCAGTCCGATCGACATCAGCCGCACGGGGATCCTTGCCGGATCCAGGGGATGCGACAGGCGCTGGATGCGTTGCAGAGACAGATCGCTGCGGTGGTCGGGACTGATCGCGGCGGCCGATCTCACCGCCTGAGCCAGGATCTGCGGATCGACATGATCGCGGGCCTGATCGTCGGCCATGAGTTCGATGAGCCGATTCACCGAGTTCAGCCCGATCGCCGTGGCCGAGAAGTACGGCAGGGCCCGATGCCATGCGGCGAACGGGATGACGAGCACATCGTGCCGGAAATCCAGATGCGCCCGCTCATGGGCGATGACGGCGGTGCGCTCATCCTCGTCGAGGGCTTTGAGCAGACCGGTCGACAGTACGGCAGTGCCCTTCCGCGGCCCCTTGGGCAGGCAGTAGGCGACGGCTTCGTCGGTCGTGATGATGCGTGTGTCGGGATAGGCGATCGACGGTTCACTGAGCAGATGCAGGATCTCGTCGTGGCGCAGGCGAGTCTGTCGCGCCGAATAGAGGGTCAAGATCAGGCAACCGAGCAGCCGAGCGATGAGGAGCACGGCGATGATGAGGAAGATCCAGGCCGAGAGTGAGAGCTGAGTGTGGTCTTTGCCCCGGATAAGGTCGAAGAGTCCCTGCGGGAGACTCGTCGTTCCCGGGGCGACCGCGAAGGCGAGGGCGGCGCCGATGAGGGAGAGGCCTCCGGAGAGTCCGACTGCCTGCCAGAGGACGACCTCGGAGATCGGGTCACCGCGGAAACGCGCGAGTGCCGCAGGAATAGGCCATGCCAGCAGAAAAGCCAGCACGGCCAGAACGATTCCCACGATGGTCATTGAGGTGACCGGCCTGGGTCAGGACTGCGTCGAGTGATTGCGCCCGAGCAGATTGCGCAGCGCCTTGGTATCGGCCTCAGAGACGGTGCCGAGGAAGCGAGCGAGGACAGCCTGACGATCCGGTGCCTGAGACAGCATCTCGGTCATCAGCTCCACCACGTGGTCTTCACGTGTCGATACCGCGACGTAGCGATGCGGACGGACGCTGCGATCGCGAGTGACGAAGCCCTTCTTCTCGAGTCGAGACAGGACGGTATGGACCGTTGTCAGCGCGAGCTCGCGATCCGAGAGGACTTCGCGGAGTTCGGCGGCGCTCAACCCGTCGTCGTGGACCCAGATGGCGTCCATGACGCTGCGTTCGAGTTCACCCAGTGTTCCCACAGTTCTTTCGCCCTCAATTTCTTTGCCGGTCTGATCGCTCCAGTATATCTCTACAGTCTGTCGAATTCCACATAGACGCGTGCGCATCGGCAGAGGGGCGGCTCTGGTCAGGGGAGCTTGCCCGAGCGCATACTTGGAACCGGGAGTCTTGAATGATGAAACCACTCGGGCATTGCTTCTACGGACTGTGGAATTCTACGTGACGTAGAAACATTGCTCGCGTGAAACCTGAATGGAGCATCCATGGAGCTGGACCCGGTCCTCATCGGACGGTGGCAATTCGGAATCACAACGGTCTACCACTTCTGGATGGTGCCGTTGACCCTGGGACTCGGCATGCTCGTGGCGGTCCTGCAGACGATCTATCATCGCACCGGCAACGAGGTGTACCTGCGGAGCACGAAGTTCTTCGGCAAGCTCTTCCTCATCAACTTCATCATGGGCGTGGCTACCGGACTGGTCCAGGAATTCCAATTCGGCATGGCTTGGAGCGAATACTCCCGCTTCGTCGGCGACGTCTTCGGCGCACCCCTTGCGCTTGAGGCTCTGCTGGCATTCTTCCTCGAATCGACGTTCCTCGGCCTGTGGATCTTCGGCTGGGGCCGACTGCCTCGCGCGGTTCATCTCGGCTCGCTGTGGCTCGCCGTCATCGGCACATGGATCTCGGCCTACTTCATCATCGTCGCGAATTCCTGGATGCAGCACCCCGTCGGCGTCGAGATGGTCGACGGTCGGCCCGTGATGACCGACGTCTGGGCGGTCCTCGGCAACAACACCGCCGTCGCCGCCTTCACGCACACGATCTTCGGCGCCCTGGCAGTGGGCGGATCCTTCCTCCTCGGCATCTCCTGGTACCACCTCTACCACCGGCGCAAGGCCGGAATCGACACCGTCGGTGCCGACGGCAAGGTCGTCGTGGGCTCTTCGAAGGAGCTTCCCGGGCGGGACAAGACGGATCATGCGGTGTGGATCAAGTCCCTGCGCATCGGCGCGATCGTCGGCGTCCTCGCCTTCGCCGGCGTTTCGATCACCGGCGACGTCCAAGCCAAGCTGATGTTCGATCAGCAGCCCATGAAGATGGCCTCCGCCGAGGCGGCCTGCCACGACGGCACCCAATTCTCCGTCCTCACGATCGCCGATCCGTCGTCGAACGACTGCGACGGAGTGCAGAACATCTTCGAGATCCCCGGTCTGCTGTCCTTCCTGGCCAACGGCGACTTCGATACCCCGGTCCACGGAGTGACGACGCTGCTGCCTGAATACCAGGAGCGCTACGGCACCCATATCCCCGACGACCCGCGGTACGGCGACCACGCCGGCGAACCCATCGACTACCAGCCGATCATGATCGTCACCTACTGGGGCTTCCGCATGATGATCGGGTTCGGCGTTCTGGCCGCCGGCGTCTGCGTCATCGGGCTGTGGCTGGCCCGCAAGGGCACGGTGCCCGAGTCGAAATGGCTCAGCCGCGGATTCGTCCTGGCCATCACGGCGCCGTTCCTGGCGAACTCGGCAGGATGGATCTTCACCGAAATGGGACGCCAGCCCTTCGTCGTCGCACCGAACCCGGCTCAGCTCGACGGGGTGTACATGTACACCCAGGCGGCGCTGTCACCCGAGGTGACACCGGCGATGCTGCTGTTCTCACTGATCAGTCTCACCTCCGTCTACGGAATTCTGATGGTCGTCGAACTGCGGCTGATCACGAAGTACGTCAAGGGGGGAGTCGCCGCGGCGATGCCCGAACTCGACCAGACGAATACGAAACCCACGATCACCGACAACGGCGACGACGTCCTGTCGTTCGCGTACTGAGGGAAGGTCACGATGGAAATCCTCGCCACAATCTGGTTCGTCCTCATCGTCGTGCTCTGGATGGGATACCTGTTCCTCGACGGCTTCGACCTCGGGGTGGGCATGATTATGCCCTTCCTCAGCCGCAGCGAACGCGGCAAGCGCGTTCTGCTCAACTCGATCGGTCCGGTCTGGGAAGGCAACGAGGTCTGGCTGATCACCGCTGCCGGAGCGATGTTCGCGGCCTTCCCGCACTGGTACGCCTCACTGTTCTCCGCGCTCTACATTCCCCTGACGATCTGCCTGCTCGCGCTGATCTTCCGCGCCGTGGCCATCGAATACCGTGGAAAGGGGCACTCGGAGAAGTGGAAGGCCTTCTGGACCTGGGCCCTGGCCGTGGGATCGGCCGGAACAGCCTTCTGCATCGGTGCGATGCTCGCACTCACGACCATCGGGCTGCCGCTCAATGATCATGGCGACATGATCGGCGGTGCCTTCGCCTGGATGTCATGGCCGGCGCTCGTCGGCGGACTCGGCGGCCTCGGCTTCTCCCTGGCCCACGGGCTCATCTTCCTCGGTCTCAAGACCCAGGGCGAGGTCCGGGCGCGGTCGCGGCGCTGGGCCGGTCGGATCATGCTGCCGGCCGCGATTCCGTTCCTCATCTGGTTCGCCTTCTCGATCACCCAGCGGACCTGGCTCGTCGTTCCGGTGCTCATCGCGATCGCCGCTCTCATCTTCGCGTTCGTCGCGGTCCGCGCCGGTGCCGAGAAGCGCGCATTCATCCTGCACGGGATCTACCTCATCGCCGGTCTGGCCGCGGTCTTCGCCGGTGTCTTCCCGAATGTCCTGCCCTCGACGATCGACCCGGCGAACTCGCTGACGATCGCTGCGGCATCCTCGTCGGACTACACCTTGAACGTCATGCTCATCGTGACGATCGTGATCCTGCCGATCATCATCGCCTACCAGATCTTCAGCTACCGGATGTTCCTCGGCCGCATCGCCGAGACCCACATCCCCGAAGCTCACAAGCTGCCGGTGGCGATCCGATCGTGAGCTCGCCCCTGTCGATCCTGCTCGAGCTGCCCACCGGTCGGCGGGGGTTGGCACTGTCCGTGCTCTCCGCCCTGTGCCGGTCGGTGGGAATCGTGCTCATCGCCGAAGCCCTGGTGAGAGCCATCATCGGCCACAGCGCGCCCGGACTGTGGGTGGTCCTCGGAGCCCTCGGTGCGCTGCTGCGCGGCGGCGGTCTCTGGCTCGACCGCAGTCTGGGCACCAGCCTGGCAGCCGTTTCGAAACAGAGTCTGCGGCGCTCGATCCTCTCCGGTCTGCTGCGCGGCCGGGGACGCCCGCGGACGAATGCGGCGGTCACGGTCACCCGCGGAATCGACGATCTCGACGACTACTTCACCACGGTGGTGCCGGCCCTGACCGCGGCCGCGGTGGTGCCCATCGTACTGCTGGTGCGCATCGTCTTCAGCGATGTCCTCTCGGCGGTCATCATCGCGGTCTGCCTGCCGCTGGTGCCGATGTTCATGGTGCTCATCGGCCGCTACACGGCAGAGTCGACCTCGGAGACCTTGGCTGCTCTGGAGCGGCTGTCGGATCACCTGGCCGAACTCGCCGAGGGGCTGCCCGTCCTCATCGGTCTCGGCCGTTCACGCGATCACGCGCGCCGGCTGCGGGAACTGGGGGAGCGCTACCATCAGGCGAACCTCACGACGCTGCGCATCGCGTTCCTCTCCAGTCTGGCGCTTGAGCTCATCGCCACGATCTCCGTGGCGCTTGTCGCCGTGGTCATCGGTGTGCGCCTGGTCAACGGGTCGATGGACCTCGGGGATGGCCTGTTGGTTCTGCTCATCGCACCCGAATGCTTCATCCCCCTGCGGGAACTCGGGGCCGGCTATCATGCGAGCGAGAACGGGCGTGAGGCTCGGGAGAGAGCTCGGGCGCTGCTGTCGGAGACGCCGTCGGCGGATACAGGGACTCCGTCGGCGGCTGCGAGGTCACGCGCACTCGATGACTCCGGCCGTCCGGGGGACCAGTGGGTTCGCTATGCCGACGGCACACTCATCACGTGGTCTGGCGACATCGACACCCGGCCGGGAGTGACGACGATCAGCGGCAGGTCCGGAACCGGCAAGACGACAGTGCTCAGCGCGCTGGTCGGCAGTCTGCCGGCAGATGCACACACCACTGTCGGCCCGGTGGGCGCGGCCTATGTGCCGCAGGCTCCACGCACGTTCGCCGAGACCATCGGCGCCGAACTGGCACTCTTCGGACTCGACGCCGACCAGGCTCGGACGGCGCTGTCGGCTGCCGGACTGCCCACCGATCTGCGGGCGCAGACGGCGGCGCTGAGCCCCGGCCAGCAGCGTCGGCTGGCCCTCGTGCGAGTGCGGCACCGCCTCGGTGACGGGGCCGAGCTGCTCGTCCTCGACGAACCGACTGCCCACCTCGACGCCGATAATGCCGCCATCGTCATCGACATGATCGCCGAGGCCGCCGCCACCCACCGCGTGATCCTTGCCAGCCATGACGAACAGGTTCGCGCGCTGGCCGACACAGAGATCCGCCCTGAGAAGACGCACGTCGAAGCGGCAGAGAACGGTGTACCAGCGGGCTCGAAGGCGACCGCGATCGCGGAAAATGCCCGAACCGACGCCGCCGAGGCTCCTGCCGCGCAGGCGAGGGCTGAAGCTCCGGCTTGGGCGGAACGGACGGGTTCGGGCAGCGAGCCCGGGCATCGGTCCGGCGTCGAGCGGCACCCGGATGTCTCGACGCAGGACTCCGGGAGCGAGTCCTGGACAGTTGCACTGCGACGTCGCTGGTCGATACTGGGCTCGAGCCTGCCGCTGTTCACCCCGACTATGCTGGTGGCCGCGCTCACCGCCTGCGCGTCCAGCCTCGCGGCCATCGCCCTGACTGCCGTCTCCGCATGGCTCATCGTCGAAGCCTCGTACCAGCCGCCGATCATGCTGCTCATGGTCGCCATCGTCGGAGTGCGCTTCTTCGGGCTCAGTCGCTCCGTGCTGCTCTATGTCAGCCGGCTGAGACTCCACTCGGCGATCTTCGCCGCGCTCACGAGACTGCGCATACGGCTGTGGGAGCACTTCGAACGCGTCGGCATGAGTGATCGGCGTCTGCTGACCTCGGATTCGGCGCTGCGCGCTATGGTCGCCGACGCCGACGACGTCCGCGACCTGGTGCCCCGGACTCTGTTCCCGCCTTTCGTCTCCACCATGGTCGTCATCGGCGTGAGCATCACCGCGGCGGTCCTCGACGTGAGGTCACTGGGTTGGTTCGTCCTGGTGGGCGCCATCAACCTCGTCATCGTCCCGATTCTCGTCATCCGGGCAGAGAGCAGGTTGGCGCACGGAATCAGGGAGGACCGCAACCGGATCCTGTCCGTGCTCACTCGCGCTCTGCATGCCAAGGACGATCTGCGCACGAACCGGGTCGACTTCGCAGTCCTCGGCCTGTTGGCCGGCTTGGAGGCCGACCTCGAGAAGAAGCAGAAGGCCTCTGCCCGCAACTTCGGGCTCGCCCAACTGTGGCTGCAGCTGAGCACGTTCACCACCGCAGTGATCCTGGCGGTGTCCACGGATGCTCCGACAGAGATCGTCGCGGTGCTCTCCCTCATGGCCTTGGGCCTGGGCGAAGTGTTCGCTTCGGCACTCGACGCATTCCGCCAGCTGCCCGCCCTGGGATCGGCACTGGACTGTCTGCCCGATGCAGACAGTGCGGCGGACCGCGAAGCCGAGGTCTCGGGACACGACCTCGAAGTGCAGGCTCCTGCTGCCGGAACGACGGCCGGCGAGAGCGAGGACTCGTCGCGCCGGTCCGGCCCCGAGGCCGAGCTTGTCGGCGTCGACGCCCTCGAATTCGACGAGATCACCGTCGGATGGGACGATCAGACTGTCGTCGCAGGACTCGACCTGAGAGCTCAACGCGGTAGTTGGACCGTGCTGTGCGGTGACAGTGGAACCGGTAAGACGACGAGCCTGAGTGTGCTCTTGCGGTTCCTTGACCCTTGGTCCGGCAGCTACCGTGCTCGTGACCGGAGCGGGACCGACCACGATATGCTCACCTGCTCACCCGAAGACCTCGTCGGCCGAATCGCCTGGTGCCCTCAGGAGGCACACGTCTTCCGCTCCACCGTGCGCGGCAATCTCGCACTCGCCGGGCGGTCGGTCCCCGGGGACGACGAGATGATCTCCGTGCTGAGAGCGGCAGGGCTGAGCGACTGGGGCGATGCAGAGGGGCTCGAACGGTGGGTCGGCGACCACGGAGCGGAGATCTCCGGCGGTCAGCGACAGCGATTGGCGGTGGCCAGAACCCTGCTGACCGGAGCCGATGTGATCGTCCTCGACGAACCGACGGCGCACTTGGACGATGAGACGGCTCGGCTGCTCATCGACGATCTCCGTGGGAGCCTGGGCGACCGCACGGTCGTCATGGTCACCCATGACAGGAGACTGATCTCGGACGGCGATGAGGTCGTCGACCTCGGCACAGGCGAACCGGGTGCAGCGGACCTCGGCTCACGCGATTCCGAGGTCGAGCACTCGAGAGTCTGAGGTCAGTCCCGCTTCGACCCGAACATGATCTCGTCCCAGCTCGGGATCGAGGCACGTGAGTTCTTCTTCGACTTCGGCTTCGGATCCTTCGCCGAGGCGGAGTCCTTGAATTGGTCGTCGTGATCGCTCACTCCGGGCTCATTGAGCAGGGAGAGCTGATTCTCGTCGTCGAAGACGCCGACCTTCTCGGTCGGCTCCTGCGGTTCCTCAGCCGAGGCAGCCGCATCTTCGAAGGCGAAGACTTCGTCATCGGTGGCGGCTTCGGGCTGGCCCGGAGCGGTGTGCGCTCCCTGCGGGTGAGTCTCGGGGTCCTCGGTGACTGCACGCAGACGGGTCCGCGGCTCCTCCTCGGCGTGGCGGCGCTTGCGCAGGTTCTCCAGAATCCGGCCGGTCTCGGCCTGATGATCGCGGGCCTGCTGCGACGGAGCCGAACCGGCGGTGGGACGGACGGGCCCGTCTGCGGCGATCGACGCGGACGACTGATCGGTCGCCGGGAGGACATCGACCTCCTCGGTGTTCCTCTGACGTTCGGCACCGCTGCCGTAGTTCGGGATCGGTCCGGTGTCGGTGGGACCGGAATCGGCGAGCCACTTCGCCTCGTCGTCGATCGGGGTCAGCGAACGGCGGTAGTAATGCCAGCTGGCGGTGCGGACACGATCAGCGGCGGTGAAGCTGAGTTGGATGTACCAGTTGCCGTCCTGCTGCTTCCAGGAATCCCACTCCATCGTCTCGATATCGACGTCGCGCATCGCCAGGCGTTCCTGACACAGTTCGATGAGCGGAGTCGGCTCGCCGTTGGGATCATGATCGGAATAGATGGGATGGCGGCTGGCGAGGTAGGCGGTGCGTTCGCGTTCGGCCATCGCCGGACCTTCGTAGGTGCGCACGTATTCGATGTCGGCACCGGTGGCGGCCACAACCTCCTCGGCGTCCATGCCGCCGCGGATCATGGCCTGGATCTCTTTCGGGCGCACGGGAGTCTCGGACTTGGGGTGGGAGCGGTCCCTGCGGACCGCGGCGAAGAGAGCCTCATCGAGGACGACTCGGTACTGAAGCCCGTTCTCGTCGTTCAACAGCAGATGTGTGCCGTCTGCGTTGACTCCGTTCAAGATCAGTTCACGCATTGCCTTAAGCTCCTTTGTCGCGTCTCTTAAAGATCGTGTCACGTTCGGCGCGTCGTGCCGGGCAGATTTCCGCGCGAGTCGCGAAATCACGGGGCGGATCGGGAGCCGGCGGAGTGATTCTGTGAGACCGGCCACGCACGTGCGAGAAATGTGCGGGAGGGAAACCCGTGCGTCGGCTCGGACAGCGTCGCCACCACGCCGCCGGCGTCGCCACGACACGGGCGAGGGCAGGCGATGGCCCGTCCTGTCGGCGTCTGCAACGTGAGTGGTCGCGGCTCACTGTGCGGACAGCGGGCCGAGCGGCTCTGCAGTCTGTAAAATCGGGAAGGTGAATACGACTGCACCCATCGACGCCCTGATCCTCATGTCATTCGGAGGACCGGAGGCCCCAGAAGAAGTGGTTCCATTCCTTCGCAACGTCACCGCCGGCCGCGGGATTCCCGAGGAACGACTCGAGGAGGTGGGGGAGCACTATTTCGGTTTCGGAGGCAAGTCTCCGATCAACGATCAGAACAAGGCGCTGCTGGCCGCGCTGCGCGGTGAACTTGACCGCCGTGGGATCGAGACCCCGCTGATCTGGGGCAACCGGAACTGGGATCCCTATCTCACCGATGAGGTGCGCAAGCTGGCACAGGACGGTGCCACGCAGTTCCTCTCGATCGACACCTCCGCCTACTCCTCCTACTCGTCGTGCCGGCAGTACCGTGAGGACTTCGCGAAGACGATCGACACTCTCCAGGACGAGGGTCTCACCGTCTCGATCGACAAGATCCGTCAGTTCTACAATCACCCCGGCTACGCCGACGCCTGCGCCGACTGCCTGCACCAGGGTCTCGCGGACTTCCGGTCGAAGGTCGGGCGGATCGATTCGGCCAAGCACCGGATCCTCTTCGTCACCCACTCGATCCCGAACGTCATGCAGGACGCCTCAGAGGTGACCACGAACGGATACCGGGCCCAGCACGAAGAGCTCATCGACCACCTCATGAGGCGCATCGATGAGGCCGATCGTGTTCCGTCCGAACTCGTCTACTGCTCACGTTCCGGCTCACCTGAGGTTCCCTGGCTCGAACCCGATGTCAACGACCGGATGACCGAACTCGCCGAGCAGGGGGTGACCGGTGTCGTGCTCGTGCCCATCGGCTTCATCTCCGACCATATGGAGGTCGCCTTCGACCTCGACACCGAAGCGAAGGAGACCGCTGAAGAACTCGGTCTCGACTTCACCCGGGTCGACACCGTCGGCACCCATGACGCCTTCGTCAGGGGACTCGTCGACCTCGTCGAGGAGCGCGCGGCTCAGCTGCGCGGAGAAGACGTCGAAGCTCCTGCCCTGCCCGGGACGAAGGCCCTGGTGCCCGGCAGCGGAGCCTGCAGCATCGACTGCTGCCGCGGCCGCATCGAACGCGCGACCTACCCGAATTGGGCCATTGCGAACTGATCCCGGGAAACGAATGAACCCTCCCTCACCGAAGCGGTGGGGGAGGGTTCTTCTCTGTGCGTTCTCTCAGTGATCCTCGGGGCTCGGGATGACCGGCAGGGCCCCCGTCTCGGCCTGGATCACCTCGGCGATGGGACCGGTGTCGACATCGTTGCGTCCGGCCAATTCCATCAGGTTCTGCAGGTCGTCGATGAGATTTTCGACGAGGAAGTCGTCACCGGCAGAACGGGCCTCGTGAATGCGATGACGGACATCATCGATTCGGGTGTCGAGCTGATCAGCGAATTCACTCATTGTGGATCCGTCCTTCCTCGGGCCGCCTCCACAGGGGACGAACCCGGTATTCGACCGACAGAGCGGGCTGTCGGTGCTGTCCATCACAAGCATTCTTGCAGAGCATTTCGTGAACTCTATGTGTGCTCTGTCCATGCGGACAAGCTGGTGACGAGAATCACCGCATCAGGTGCTCATTCCATCTTGCCAACGGCAAGCATACAGTGCACAATGCTGGGGACACATCTCGGAAGAGGAGAAAATGCTCCTCTTCGGCACCCCCTCCGGACAGAGAGCGATGAGGCCATATGGCAACAGACTACGACGCACCTCGCAAGCAAGACGATGAGATCAAAAGCGATTCGATCGAGCAGCTCAAGGCCCAGCGTTCCCAGGATCAGGCGAGCAAGATCGACGAAGACGAGACTGCAGTAGCCGAAGGCTTCGAACTTCCCGGTGCGGACCTGTCGAACGAAGAGCTCTCCGTTCGGGTCCTGCCGAAGCAGAACGATGAGTTCACCTGCATGGAGTGCTTCCTGGTCCGCCATCGCTCTCAGCTTGCGACCGAAGAAGGCGGTGTCCCCATCTGCACGGACTGTGCAGGCTGAATCGCTTCTCTTCGCGAAAACCCGAAAACGGACCGCGCCCTCGTAAGGGTCGCGGTCCGTTCTTCTCCCCTTACTACCTGACGGCGGCCCAGCAACCTCGCGCCAGGTTGCTGGGCCGCCGTCAGGTAGTAATCAGGGGGTGAGGGCGGCGGCTAGTTTGTGGGGGTGACGGCTCGAGACGAGCCAGTAGGGGGTCGGATCCGTCTCATCGTCGAGATCGATGCGGACGACGGACTTCGCCCACGGGCGGATCTTGAGGAAGGCGCGGGCATCGAGATCGACTCCGCGGGCCTGCCGGGCTTCCTCGCCGTCGAAGGCGACCGCACCCGGAACGAACGTGCGATCGATATGAGCTTCGCCGACGAACAGCTGCCGTTCGGTGACGATGATCGTCAGCGTCAGCGAATTCAGCCACCAGGCGAAGAGGACGAAGCTGACGACGGGAAGGATGATGGTGCCGAGCTGCCAGACGGGCATGACCATGAGCGCCGTGGACAGAGCGGCCACCACGACGAGGATCCACATGCCGACCGAGGGGCGGACCTTCTCCTGATAGACCACATGGGTTCCGGATTGAGTTGCTGCCATGCGGCCATTGTCCCATAGCGAGAAGTTTGGCCACGCTCAGGCTGGAGCGTTAGAGTGCATCTTTGTGACGGAAACCGTGAAGATCAACCTCCAGCTCCTCGACGCGGGCATGAGCGCGCCCGGCTACGCGCATGCGAGCGACGCCGGTGCAGATCTGCATTCGGCGATCGACTTCGTGCTCGAACCGTTCGAGCGCCGTGTCGTTCCGACCGGAATCGCGATCGCCCTGCCAGAGGGCTATGCGGCCTTCGTGCATCCGCGTTCGGGCCTGTCGAGCAAGCACGGAGTCACGGTCGTCAATGCGCCGGGCACCATCGACGCCGGCTACCGCGGCGAGATCAAGGTGCCGCTGATCAACCTCGACGCGAAGACCCCGCTGCGCGTCGTGCGCGGCGACCGCATCGCCCAACTCGTGATCCAGAAGATCGCCCACGCCGACTTCGACATCGTCGAATCCCTCGAAGACAGCGCCCGCGGCGCCGGGGGATTCGGATCCACCGGCGGAATCGACGCCGGCCTCAGCGAAAAGGAGAAGTGAGGACTCATGGGACTGTTCTCCCGGTTCAAGAAATCCACACCGACGACCGATGACGACGTCCGTGCCGACGACGAACTCACCGACGACGATGAGTTCGACGCTCAGGACGCCGACACCGAGGCGGCCGATCGTGCCGACGACGACGCCGATGTTGACGAGGCTGAGTCCGCCGAGGCGACCGAGACTGATGACGATGTCGACGAGGAAGAAGCGCTGCTCGAGAAGTCCGCACCCTTCGACCGGTCCGAGAAGGGCCCCTTCGACATCTCGGAAGAGTACCCCGAGCATGACCGCCTCGACCTCGGCGCGCTCAAGGTGCCCGTCGTCGACGGCATGCAGGTGCGCCTGGACACGGACGACGATTCGCAGCGAGTGCTGGCCGTCACCCTCATCCACGATGGTGGAGGCATCCAGCTGCAGGCGTTCGCGACACCACGCTCCGAAGGTCTGTGGAACACGGTGCGCGGTCAGCTCGCCGAATCCGTGACCAAACAGGGTGGGGAATCGACCGAACTGCACACTTCTCTCGGCAAGGAACTGGCAATCGAGGTTCCGGCGAAGACGGAGTCCGGTCGCCCCGGCAAACGCGCCATGCGCTTCGCCGGCATCGACGGACCTCGCTGGTTCGTCCGCGCAGTGTTCTCCGGCAAGGCCGTGACCGATGACGAGGTGCGAGCCGAACTCTCCGCGCTCTTCCGCGGAGTCGTCGTCGATCGCGGTGAGGAAGCGATGGCTCCCCGCGAGCTCATCGCACTGACCGCACCGCAGGTCGACCAGGACGAGGCAGAGGAGAAGAACGACGAGGACGAACTCAATCCCTTCGAACGCGGCCCTGAGATCACAGAGGTCCGCTGAGCGCTGATGCGGAACCTCATCCCCCGCCTCGTGCGCGACTTCGGATCCCGTGAGGCTGAGGCCCGGGCCGATCTGCGACTGGTCAGCCAGATCCCCGGGGTCATTCCGGTCGAAGAGTTAGAGGCGCGAAAGACCTCACGCATCGCCGGAGTCGTCTCAGCGACCACTCAGTCGTGCAGCGCCGACAGCCCCAGGCTCGACATCACCGTCGCCGACGGCACCGGCGAAGCCCGTGCCCAATTCCTCGGGCGCCGGGAGATCAGCGGCATCCGTCCCGGATCCCTCATCGTCTTGGAAGGACGGTTCTGCGGCAAGGACGGGGTGCTCACAGCACACAACCCCGTCTACGAACTCCTGCAGACGCGCGACGACTCCGACGACTGACCGTCTGAAGCGGGCCGAGCAGCCGTTCGCCGCGGAACCGGCGATCTCGGCCGCGGACGACCGTGCTCAGCCCTCAGCGTTTCCGTCGGCTATCGCCGTCTCCTGCAGCAGCGCTAGCAGCGCCGGTTTCTGATCGGGGGAGGAGAGGAAGAACAGTTCGTCGCCGGCTTCGATGACATCATCGGCGCTCGGAGCGAACGCCCGCGAATTGCGGATGATCGCCACCAGCACCGTATTCAGCGGGAAAGTGATCCCACCGACGCGCTCGGCCACGAGCTCGGCGTTCTCGTGCACGGTGAACTCCAGCAGTCCCGCCTGCCCGCGTTCGAAGCTCATGAGGTGGACCAGGCCGCCGACCTCCACGGCCTCCTCGACGAGCGCGGTCATCAGGCGCGGAGTGGACACGGCGACATCGACGCCCCAATTGTCGTCGAAGAGCCATTCGTTCTTCGGATTGTTCACGCGCGAGACCGTCCGCGGCACTCCGAACTCGGTCTTCGCCAACAGGGAGAGCACCAGATTGGTCTTGTCATCTCCCGTCGCGGACACGACGACATCGGCCTCCTCCAGCCCCGCCTCGGCGAGACCGGCGAGCTCACACGCATCGGAGAGCAGCCATTCGGCACCCGGAATGCGCTCATGGCCCAGCGCCTCCTTGCTCTGGTCGATGAGCAGGACCGAATGGTCCTTGTCCAGCAGCTCCCTGGCCACCGAACGTCCGACGAGCCGGCTCCGGCGATGATGACCCTCATATTTCTTCCTCCACGGTTCGCACTGGCTGATCGAGGATCCGTTCGATCTCGCCGAGGCGGTCGACCGGAGTCATGAGATGAACGAGGTCGCCGTCCTGGAGGAGCAGATCATCGTGGGCGACGATGCCCTCGGACAGGCGGGTGACATAGGCGACCCGCGCCTTGGTCCGTGTTTCGATCTCCTTGATCGGACGGGCCACCCAGCCAGGGTCCAGATGCACCTCCGCCAGGACGAGGTTGCCGGAGGGCTCACGGTATTCGGTGATCGACCCCTGCGGGACGAGCTTGCGCATCACCTGCTCGGCCGTCCACCGCACGGTGGGCACCGTGGGGATGCCGAGACGTTCGAAGACCTGCGCACGGTCGGGATCGTAGATGCGGGCGGCGACATTGCTCACCCCGAAGGTCTCACGAGCGACACGCGCGGCGAGGATATTCGAATTGTCACCGCTGGAGACGGCGGCGAAGGCGAAGGCCTCGGCAGTTTTCGCTTGCGACAGGGTCTCGCGGTCGAAACCGACTCCGGTGATCGTCGAACCGCTGAAATCCCGACCGAGCTTGAGGAATGCGTCGGGGTCTCGGTCGACGACTGCGACGGAGTGCCCATTCGCATCAAGGGCTTTGGCCAAGGAGGCCCCGACTCGACCGCAGCCCATAATCACGAAGTGCATGGGTAATCCTTCCCGCAGTGATCTACCATTGGTTGCCGTGGCCAGCAGTTTTTCTGATGCCGTCAAAAGACTACTCGTTGGACGGCCCTTCCGCAGTGAGGACAGGCGTGCGCCTGCGCTGAAGAAGCGCATCGCGATGCCCGTCTTCGCCTCCGACATGCTCTCCTCGGTGGCCTACGCCCCCGATGAGATCCTGCTGGCACTGTCACTGACCTCACTTGTGGCCCTGACCGTCGCCCCCTGGATCGGTTTGGCCGTCGGCATCGTCATCCTCGTGATCGTCGCCTGCTACCGCATCAACGTGCGTGCGTACCCCTCAGGCGGCGGAGACTACGAGGTGGCCTCGAAGAACCTCGGCTCCGGAGCGGGCTCATCGTGGCCGCGGCCCTCCTCGTCGACTATGTGCTCACCCTGGCCGTGTCGATGACGGTGTTCGCCGCCTACATCACCACGGCGTTCCCGGCACTCGCGCCCTACCGTGTGCCCGTGGCCATCGTCGGCATCCTGCTCATCTGCTTCGCCGGCCTGCGCGGTTCCCGGGCCACTCCGATGCTGCTGGCCGTGCCGACCTACCTGTTCCTCGGTGCCGTGTTCCTCACGATGTCGGTCGGTCTCATCCGCGTCGGGCTCGGTGACACCCCGCACGCCCAGACCGCCGACTACACGGTCGTGCACAGCAACATCGGCGATCAGGCGACTCTCGGTCTGGCCACCGTCCTCATCGTCCTGCGCGCATTCTCCTCCGGAGCCGTCGCACTGGCCGGTGTGCAGACCGTGGCCACGGCGGTTCCGGCGTTCAAGAAGCCGCGCGGCAAGAACGCCGGCAACACCCTGCTGCTGTCGGGACTGCTCGCCGCCCTCATGCTCACGGGGCTGACCTATCTGGCTTCGGTCACTGGAATCAAATACGTCGACGACCCGCATCTCTATCTCGTCCGCGGCGACGGCAGCCCGGTCAGTGCCGAATACGAACAGGAGCCCGTCCTCGCGCAGCTGGCGCACGCGATCTTCGACAATGCGCCGGCGATGTTCTTCATCGTCGTCCTCATCACCGCGCTCGTGCTCATCGCCGCTGCGAATACTGCGGTCGAAGGCTTCCCCGGACTGGCCTCTCGGCTGGCCCGCGACGAATTCCTGCCAAGGCAGCTGGCGACGAAGGGCGACCGACTCACCTTCTCCAACGGCATCCTGCTGCTGGCCGCGGCGGCGATCGTCCTCGTCGTCGCCACGTCCGCTTCGGCGACGGTGCTCATCCAGCTCTACCTCGTCGGGGTCTTCGCCAGCTTCGTCCTCGGCCAAGCGGGAATGGTCCTGCACTGGCGCAAACGGCTGCGCCTGGTCATCGATTCGAAGGCCCGGATGCGGATGCACTTCAACCAGGTCGTCAACGCCGTCGGCTGCGTGCTCGCCGCAGGCGTCCTCATCGTCGTCATCGTCTCGAAGTTCCTCGCCGGCGCCTGGCTGGCGGTCGCCGCCATGGCCGGGCTCTACCTCGTCATGGGCGCCATCCACCGCCACTATTCGCGCGTGGCCCGCGAGCTCGCCCCCGACGCGGACGTGAACTCCCGGACGATCCCGTCGAACACCCACGCCATCGTCGTCGTCAGCGAAATCGACAAACCGACGATGCGGGCCCTCTCCTACGCCCGGGTGACCCGATCGAGCCAGCTCGAAGCCGTCACCGTGGCCGTGGACGAAGAGGCTGCGGCCGCTCTGCAGAAACGATGGAACGAGATGGAGCTGCCGGTGCCGCTGACCGTGCTCGGCTCGCCGTACCGCGAACTCGTCCGCCCGATGCTCGCCCATATCCTCGCCATCCGCCGCAGGTCGCCCAGGGACCTCGTCATCGTCTACATCCCGCAGTTCGTCGTCGGTCGCTGGTGGGAGCACATCCTGCATAACCAGGTGGCTCTCAAACTGCGCACCCGACTGCTGCTGGTGCCCAATGTCGTCGTGGTGTCCGTGCCCTGGCGACTGAAATCCTTCTCTCGACAGTACGGCGGAGACGGACCCGATTCCGACACCTCGCTGTACAGACAGGCCTAGAACACGCATGAGCGACACTTCGGTTCCCGCCCGGGAACTCACCCTCGACATCGAGGCACCGGCGGCCGGCGGCACCTCCATCGCCCGACATGACGGTCAGGTCGTCTTCGTCTCCGGGGCCCTGCCCGGTGAGAAGGTCCGAGTCCGCACCGAGGCGGGACCGCCTGCCCGGTTCCTCCGCGCCGCTGTCACCGAGGTGATCGAGGCTACGGTTCACCGCGTCCCCGATCGTCGTCTCGACTATGTTCCCGGTGATTCTGCCGACGGTTCCGGTGCGGGGTTCGCTGCGGGCCCCGGTGCTGGGGCCGTGCCGGATTCGGCCGGGTTCGGCGGAATGGAATTCGCCCACGTCGACCTCGCCCATTCCCGCACGCTCAAGGCCGAGGTGTTGGGCGACCAGCTTCAGCGCATCGGACATATCGACCGCGCCGCCGAGGTGCTGCCCGCGCCGGGCGAGACCGACGGCACGGACTGGCGCACCCGTGTGCAGCTGGCCGTCGACGATGAGGGCCGCGCCGGAATGCTCGCCCCCAGGTCGCACGCGGTCATCCCTGTGACCACGCCCCCTCTGGCCGCGGGGCCCCTGCACGACCTCGACATGACGACACTGCATGTGCCGGGAGTCCGCCGACTCGAATTCGCGTGGGCCGGCGACCATGGCGCGCTCATCGTCCGTGGTCGGCCCACTGCGCAGGTCCTCGACGAGGTCGAGTCCTGGCTGCCGACGTCGTTCTCCCTCCTCGCCGAGGCGGCCGGACCGGAGCAGAGTCATGGTCGTGGTCGCGGAGGTCGTCCCCGTGGTCGCGGTCGTTCCCATGCGCCCGCTCCCGCCCTGCGCGTGATCCGTGGAGACCGCACTCTGACCGAAACGGTCGACGGTGGTGAGTTCGCCGTCGGCGCCGACGGCTTCTGGCAGGTCCACCGGGATGCGGCCGCACTGCTCAGCTCGGAGGTCGTCAGAGCACTGCCTGCTGATGTCGAAGCGATCACCGACCTCTACTGCGGGGTCGGACTCCTCGGCATCACTGCCGCCCGGGCCACCGGAGCGCCTCTGTTCGGAGTCGAAGGGGTCGAGACCGCCATTGCTCATGCTCGTGACAATGCCGCCGATCTCGAGGCCAGGTTCCTCGCTCTCAGCGTGGATCGGGCCCGACTGCCCGATTCGGACGTCATCATCCTCGACCCGCCACGGGCGGGCGCCGGGAGGAAAGCCACCTCGGCGATCATCGAATCAGCGGCAAGGACCGTGGTCTACGTGTCCTGTGACCCGGCCACGCTGGCTCGGGACCTCGCGGCGCTCACAGGCGGGGGATTCGGGATCGAGAGCCTCACCGGCTTCGACCTCTTCCCGCTGACCTCGCACCTGGAGACGGTGACAGTCCTCAGGCGGTGACCGAGCGGCGGGGGAGGAGGACGAGCGCGATGAGGGCGATGAACGTCGTGAGGAAGCCCCACAGTCCCCACCAGCTGCCCGACCGGCCCTTCTCCTTCGCGAATGAGCTGCAGACCACGGCGAAGATGATGCCGACGAGCAGCGCGCCGAAGCCGAATCCGGCGCCTAGGGTGAACGGGTCCATGGGATCTCCTCGGGGATGGCAGGCGAGTGCGCTGCTGCTTTGAGTGTGCTGTCCACGCTAGGCCGTGAGGCCCGGCCGAGGCCCTGGTGATGACCGCACGAGGGCCTGCGGAAAACCCGATCGCAGGGTTTCGCACCTCCGTGTGCCACGGTGGTCAAAGGCCCTCAAATGCGATAGAATTTATCTTGACGTCAAGATACTTTTGGAAACATATGTGTCGCGTAAATCGGTGCGTGATGCAAGGGTCCGACCGCCGAGTCGGACGGACCCGGTTTCTTGGATGAGTGTCGGATGAAACAGGAGAATCACGATGAGCAACGTCGATACGTTCAAATCGAAGAGCACCCTGACCGTAGGCGATAAGGATTATGAGATCTATCGCCTGGACCAGGTCAAAGGGTCGGAGAAGCTTCCCTTCAGCCTCAAGGTGCTGTTGGAGAACCTGCTGCGCACGGAAGACGGCGCAAACATCACTTCGGAACATATTGAAGCCCTCGGCAGCTGGGACCCCAATGCCGAACCCGATACGGAGATCCAGTTCACCCCCGCCCGCGTGGTGATGCAGGACTTCACCGGTGTGCCCTGCATCGTCGACCTCGCCACCATGCGCGAGAAGGTCGTCGAACTCGGCGGCAACCCGGATCAGGTGAACCCGCTGGCTCCGGCCGAGCTGGTCATCGACCACTCGGTGCAGATCGACCGCTTCGGCACCGCTGACGCCGTCGAACTCAACATGGACATCGAATACCAGCGCAACGGTGAGCGCTACCAGTTCCTGCGCTGGGGACAGACCGCATTCGAAGACTTCAAGGTCGTGCCCCCGGGCATGGGCATCGTCCACCAGGTCAACATCGAGCACCTGGCTCGCGTGGTCATGCCGCGCGAGGTCGACGGAGTCCTCCGGGCCTACCCGGACACACTGGTCGGCACCGACTCGCACACCACGATGGTCAACGGCCTCGGTGTGCTCGGTTGGGGCGTCGGCGGCATCGAGGCAGAGGCCGCCATGCTCGGCCAGCCCGTTTCGATGCTCATCCCGCGCGTCGTCGGCTTCAAGCTCACCGGTGAGATCCCCTCGGGTGTCACCGCGACCGACGTTGTGCTCACGATCACCGATATGCTCCGTCAGCACGGCGCGGTCGGCAAGTTCGTCGAGTTCTACGGCAAGGGCGTCGCCGAGGTGCCGCTGGCCAACCGCGCCACAATCGGCAACATGAGCCCCGAGTTCGGTTCGACCGCCGCGATCTTCCCGATCGACGAAGTCACCATCGACTACCTCAAGCTCACCGGCCGCTCGGAAGAGCAGATCCAGCTCGTCGAGGACTACGCCAAGACGCAGGGACTCTGGCACGATCCGGAGAACGAAGTCGAGTACTCCGAGTACCTCGAACTCGACCTGTCCACCGTGGTGCCCTCGATCTCCGGACCGAAGCGCCCGCAGGACCGCATCGAGCTCTCCGACGCCAAGAGCCAGTTCGCCAAGGACATCCACAACTACGCCGCTCCCGGCGAGGAGTCGAAGTCCGTGGACGTCAGCACCGCCGACGGACGCAACTTCGAGCTGGCCAACGGTGCCGTCGCGATCGCTTCGATCACCTCCTGCACCAACACCTCGAACCCCTCGGTGATGATGGCCGCCGGCCTGCTGGCACGCAATGCCCGCAAGCGCGGACTCAACTCG
Source organism: Brevibacterium sp. JSBI002 (assembly GCF_026013965.1). NCBI lineage: Bacteria > Bacillati > Actinomycetota > Actinomycetes > Micrococcales > Brevibacteriaceae > Brevibacterium > Brevibacterium sp. JSBI002. The sequence goes on along the minus strand of NZ_CP110341.1, from coordinate 2,129,445 downwards.
AAGCCGTGGGTCAAGACCTCGATCGCACCGGGCTCGAAGGTCGTCACCGAGTACTACAACAAGGCCGGCCTCATCGAGGACCTCGAAGCCCTGAACTTCTACATCGTCGGCTACGGCTGCACCACCTGCATCGGCAACTCCGGTCCGCTGGATGCGGAGATCTCGAACAGCATCCAGGACAACGACCTCTCGGTCACCGCAGTCCTGTCGGGCAACCGCAACTTCGAGGGCCGCATCAGCCCCGACGTGAAGATGAACTACCTCGCTTCGCCTCCGCTGGTCATCGCCTACGCACTGGCCGGCACCATGGACTTCGACTTCGAGAACCAGCCCCTGGGCAAGGACTCGGACGGCGTCGACGTCTACCTGGCCGACCTGTGGCCCTCGCCTGAAGAGGTCGAGTCCGTCATCGCCTCGTCGATCTCGACCGATATGTTCGACAACGAATACGGTCGCATCTTCGACGGTGACGAGCGCTGGCAGCAGCTTGACACCCCCGAAGGCAAGGTCTTCGAATGGGACGACGAGTCGACCTACGTGCGCAAGCCCACCTTCTTCGACGGCATGGGTCTCAAGCCCGAAGCCGTCAAGGACATCAAGGGCGCCCGCGTGCTCGCGAAGCTCGGCGACTCGGTGACCACCGACCACATCTCGCCCGCAGGTTCCTTCAAGGCCGACACCCCGGCCGGCAAGTACCTCGTCGAGCACGGCGTCGAGCGCAAGGACTTCAACTCCTACGGCTCGCGTCGCGGCAACCACGAAGTCATGATCCGCGGCACCTTCGCGAACATCCGTCTGCAGAACCAGCTCCTCGACGGAGTCCAGGGTGGCTTCACCCGCGACTTCTCGCAGGAGGGCGGACCGCAGACGACGATCTACGACGCCTCCGTGAACTACCAGGCCGCCGGCACCCCGCTGGTCGTCCTCGGTGGCAAGGAGTACGGCTCGGGATCCTCGCGTGACTGGGCCGCCAAGGGCACGAAGCTGCTCGGCGTCGAGGCCGTCATCACCGAGAGCTTCGAGCGCATCCACCGCTCGAACCTCATCGGCATGGGCGTTCTGCCGCTGCAGTTCCCCGCCGGCGAATCCGCTGATTCGCTCGGACTCGACGGCACCGAGACCTTCTCCATCGAAGGCGTCACGGAGCTCAACGAGGGCAAGACCCCGGCGACCGTCAAGGTCACCGCCGAGAAGGAAGACGGCACGAAGGTCGAATTCGACGCCGTCGTCCGCATCGACACACCGGGTGAAGCCGACTACTACCGCAACGGCGGCATCCTGCAGTACGTGCTTCGCCAACTTGCCGGTAGTTGAGCTGAACCGCTCAGATAGAAGGCGATCTGACAGCTGACATGCCCGCTTATGTGTAGCTCTAGCGTCTCACACATGCGCCCCGTCAGGCTCTGGCCTGACGGGGCCATGTGTGTGGCTATGGTTCAGTCGAGGTGGCGACGCCAGAACGGGTCGTCTGCCCAGTCGCCGATGTCTCTAGCGCGCAGTTGCATGGCCAGTCTTCAGAGTGAATCCAGAGCCCGGCCAACGCATTGACTTAGTGAGGCTGGCGATTCATGAAGGCCTCGTCCTGCTCCGTCGGCCCGTTTGGTCCGTGTGAACCGATGCCGTAAGCTAGTACCAACACGACAGGTCCGCTTCTCTAGATGAGACGCGGGCCTGTTCTCTTTCTGCCCCGCGCCGGGGACACGAGGACGATAAGCAGATGAGCACGCCGGACAGCACCTACGCCAAGCCATTCCTGACGATCCCCGAGCAGATCCAGCGGCTGCGCACGCGGGGCATGGACTGCGGAACAGAGACCTTCGCTGCCGGCGTCCTCGAACGCTACGGGTACTACCGGCTGTCGGGGTACTGGCACCTCTACCGAGCTCGACCCGAGCCTCCTGCAGACCGTTTCGACAAGGACGGCCGCGAGATCCGCCTGGACTCGTTCATGCTCGAGACGAGCCTGGCCCACGTGGTCGCCCTGTACGAGTTCGACCACGAGCTGCGGACCCGTCTAAGTGACTTCATCAGCATGGTCGAAACGTCGTTCCGGTTCCACATCGGTCACCGGCTCGGCAGGGCGGACCGATTCGCCCATCGGCGGCCGGACGACCTTGGCGCGCTCCGGTCGGCGGACCCGAGTGAGTCTCCCGAGCCGACCACTGCCTACCGCGAATGGCTCGAGGAGTACGACCGCCACGAGAAGCGCGCACGCGGAGACTTCGTCGTGCACTTCCGCGAGACATACGGTCCACATCTGCCGATCTGGGTCGCCACGGAGGTGATGTCGTTCGGCGTCCTGAGCGGCCTTTACGACCTGATGCCCCAGGGCGATCAGGAGATCCTCGCCGCGCGCTTCCAAATCTGCACCGCCGACGGTAGCGGCGACCGCGGTGCACTGAGCAATTGGCTTAACAACATCCGCAACGTCCGGAACATCTGTGCGCATTACGGCCGCTTGTGGAACCGTACGTTCGACGTGGTCATCGACGCACCGGGACAGACACGCGCGGACCCGAGCCACCTTCTGGCTTCGCTCGCGGACAAGGGCGTGGATAACAAGCTCTATGGCGTGCTGCTCATCTTGCGTCACCTCATGTTGAGCATCGCGCCGGAGCGGTCGGATGTCGTCGACTTCGCGGACTTCATTGAAGCCAGGTCGCAGGAGATTGGATTCTCAATGTTGCAGCTCGGGTTTCCCGACGATTGGCGGAGCAGCCCTGTATGGGACCGGGGCTTCGCACTCGACACTTCGCCCATGCTGGCGGCGAGTCTGCTTGACCGTGCTGAGTGTCGGACGGCCGCCGAGACGCGAGCGTCGTTGACTGGCGCAGAGGTCATCGACGCCGAGTACGATCGGACGCCAGAGCAGGCCGCGCGAGCGATGAAGGCGGCTCAACGCAGCCTGTTGCGGGCCTATCGGAAATACCAAGTCGTAATCGAGGTCGAACTCGGGAAGACCAGGCACTATCCCGCTTTCCAGTTCCGTGACGGCAAGATCATCGACGCCCTCGCGGAAATTAACAGAATGTTCGCCACCACATACGCAGACACAGACCCAACACTGCTCGCGTCTGCGCTGTTGGACTGGTGGCAGACATCGCACTCTGGATTACCGAAGGGTCCGGACGGCTCGGATCGATCGCCGGCCGACCTGCTGCACTCAGTATCCGAGCGGGACTTCACAGCGGCAGTCGAGGAGGCCGGTGCGATGAGCAGCTTCGTCGCGCCGAGCAGGATGAGCTCGTAGCCCGTTGCATCGCGGGCGACTTCCGCGTCTTGCTCGGGGGTGCCACCCGGGAGGCCAAGTGCATCTATCAGCCGGCCATTGTCGTCAACGATCGGAACGTCTCCGCCTATGAGGAGGAGTTCTCCTTTGGTGTAATCGAAATGTGCGATGAGCTCGCAGGTCTGGAGTCGTGCGTTCAGGGCGGCCACGATTGGCTTCGGTCAATCAGCCTTTCTGAGATTCGTTCTAGAGTTCGTGCACCGACGACCACAGACCATCCCGTCGACCCGGACCAGATTGTTGGTCCTTCTCTGCAAGACGTTCCTGGAGAATGGAGCCATGGAACGACCCCTTGACTTCTGGCGCGATCGGCGCATGCTGTGCGGCGGCTGCGGCCATTGTTTCGTCGTCGACCTGGACTGGATCGACCGCTGGGAGCAGGCGAAGGAGACATGTCCCGGCTGCGGCCTGACGTGCGAGCACGAGGACGCACCCAGAGTGACGGTCGATGCTGGCGACCCTGCCCTGAACGACGACCTGGTAGCACAGTTTTTCTGGTATCACACGAGCACGCAGCCGGACTGGCCGTCGAGGGACTTCGACCCCGCGGCGGACTTGACGCCCGGGATCCGAAGGATGATGGGCGGCGACGAGAGGGTCACAGCGTGGGCCGCGCGGCAGCGGGCGAAAGCGCTCCACGTCGGCACGTACGAGGCCGCGGTGCACAACATGCTCAGGCGAATGCGCGACCAGGCTGACCGAGGCAATCAGTTTTACCTCTACCGGGTCCATCTGAAACCATCTGTCACAGAACGGGAGGGTTGGATCGTCGATCCCAGCAACTGGCTTGGTGACGTCGTCCTCGCCGAGGTCTGCCCTCCAGGAATCGACGTCGCACGCTACCTCAACTACCACGAGGATCCAGGCGGGCTCTCACTGGAGCTGGGACGAGATGCGATCCAAGGCGTTCAGCAGATCGCGGTACCTCTGTCTGATGCCTGGGACACCGATTGGGTGAGCGACGCTGTCGCAGCCCTTGAAGGTGCATCAGACGAACTGATCCCGGCGACCGGGAAGCCGGGCAGATTCTTGCGGCCTTCGTCTCCTCGAGCCGGCCGCGCTGGCGAGTTCGGTGCGGAGCTGGCTGACCTATTGCCGGTCAATCTCCACGACCAGTTCGCCTCGGCTGCCGCGTTTGCTGAGGGTGACGACCCAGCGCGGTGGGCCCGCCGGACAAGCAGCCTGTTCGACCTGGTCAAGAATCCTGGCGAGGTGCTGGCGGAGCTCGATAAGGCTCAGCACCGACCGGTCTGAGCTTGACGACGTGGGCAGAGAAAATCCCCCAAGTGCGCATCGTGGAGAGGCGTGAGGGATGTAGTGCTTTCAAGTTAGCACTGGCTCGTCTTGGTCGACGTGTCCGCTGCGTCGCAGGTTTCCGCAGGCTGTCGCAGCAGGAAGAATCGGTCTTGGTGACGCCAGTGCTGCTGAGCGAGGGTCGTCCGGCAATCAGGCACTCCGTCGACAGACGCGCACGCCTTCCATCAGGCGATGAGCGCCTTGGCTGCGGACGCCAGGGTGTCGATGGTCGGCCGGTAGTACGCCCAGCGGCCGCGCTGCTCGCGCTCGACCAGGCCGGCCTCGACGAGCAGCTTCATGTGGTGGGAGACCGTCGGCTGCGACAGGCCTACCGGTTCTGTGAGGTCGCAGACGCACATCTCGCCCGCGCTGCTTCCGGCGATGATGGACATGAGCTTGACCCGGGTGGGATCGCCGAGAGCCTTGAACACCCTGGCGAGGTCCTGGGCGACCGCGTCGTCGATCGTCTCGCCGAGGACGCAGCAGGGCGCGACGTCGGATGCGGACTCGATGGCTGGGGGAGTGGTCATGGGTCCATTCTGCCTCATGCATTGACATCTGTCGATATGTGGGACAAGCTCGACCCATCGAAGAACATCAATACATGGAGGTTGAAGTGAATCCCGTCGTCGTTATCGGGGCCGGTCCGCAGGGCCTGGCCGCTGCTGCTCATCTGCTCGAGCGAGGCCTGGAGCCCGTGGTCCTGGAGTCGGGCGACGGTCCGGCATCTGCGGTATCCGAGTGGGGCCACGTCCGCCTGTTCTCGCCGTGGTCCGAGCTCATCGACCCAGCGTCGCGCCGGCTGCTCGAGCCGACCGGTTGGAGCGCGCCCGAGACCGGCTACCCGACCGGCGCTCAGTGGGTCGAGGAATACCTGGCCCCGCTGGCCGAGACGCTGAGCGACCGTGTTCGCTACAGCTCCCGCGTCATAGGCGTGGGCCGCAAGGGCCGCGACCTCTCGGTCGACGCCGGCCGCGCGGAGCAGCCGTTCGTCGTCCACGTCCGCCGCGCCGACGACACTGAAGAACGGCTTGAGGCCAAGGCTGTGGTCGACGCCTCGGGCACCTGGCGGGCACCGAGCCCGGCGGGCGCGGAGGGACTGCCCGCCCTCGGCGAACAGGCCGCCGTCGAAGCCGGCCTACTTGATCACCGCACGCCGAGCCGCGAGGAGGCCGCCGAACTGGCAGGCAAGCACATCGTCGTGGTCGGCAGCGGCCACTCGGCCGCGACCGCGATCGGCGACCTCGCGACAGTGGTCCGCCGCGAGCCGGGCACCCGGGTGACCTGGGCGCTGCGCCGCGGTACCGTCGGCAACGCCTTCGGCGGCGGTTCCGCCGACGAACTGCCCGAGCGCGGTGCCCTGGGCCAGCGAGCGAAGAAGGTAGTCGAGGATGGCTTCATCGACCTCGTCACCGGATTCCGTACCGAGCGGGTCCTCGTCGAAGACGGTCGGGCGGTGCTCGTCGCCGAGGACGGACGCCGACTCGAACCCGCGGACCGAGTGGTCGTCGCGACGGGCTTTCGTCCCGACCTGTCGTTCCTCTCCGAAGTCCGACTCGACCTCGACGTGCGCCTGCAGGCTCCGACGAAGGTCGCCACTGAGGTTGATCCGAATCTTCATTCCTGCGGCTCAGTGCGCGCCACGGGGGCGACCGATCTCGCCCACCCGGAACCGGGCTTCTACATCGTCGGCGCGAAGTCCTACGGCCGCGCTCCAACGTTTCTAGCGATGACCGGATACGAGCAGGTCCGCAGTGTCGTCGCCGAGCTCGCCGGCGATCACGAGGCGGCTGACCGTGTCGAGCTGGAGCTGCCCGACACCGGCGTGTGCGGCGGATCGGGCCTGTTCGACGCCCCGGAGCAGGCGACGTCGGGCGGGTGCTGCACACCCGCGCCCCAGCTGGTCCAGATCGGCACGAGGACCGACGGATGAGCCGCGGTCGCCTGTTGATCGTGGGCGGCGGGCAGTCGGGCCTCGCCGCGGCCCGTGCTGGGCGTGACCGCGGCTGGGAGCCGGTGGTGCTCGAGGCCGGTGACGAGCCGGTTGGGTCGTGGCCGCGCTACTACGACAGCCTGCGGCTGTTCTCCCCGCGCCGGTACAGCGCCTTCCCGGGTCACCGGTTCCCCGGCGACCCCGACGGGTACCCGGGCCGCGACGAGGTCGCCGACTACCTCCGCGGCTACGCAGAGTGGCTGGGCGTCGAGGTGCGGACCAATGCTCGCGTCACCGAGGTCGCCGCCGACGGCCCGGGCTTTGCCGTGGAGCTGGCCGATGGGAGCAGCCTGGTCGGGGATGCACTCATCGCTGCCTCGGGGTCGTTCGCCAACCCCTACGTGCCGATGATCCCCGGCCGGGAGAAATTTCAGGGCCGGGTCCTGCACGTGGCCGACTACCGGTCGCCGGAGGAGTTCGCCGGTCAGCGGGTCGTGGTCGTCGGTGCGGGCAACTCTGCCGTCCAGATCGCCCACGAACTGGCCGACCACGCGGAGACGTCGCTGGCGGTGCGGGACCGTGTCCGGTATGCGCCGCAGGTCATTGCCGGGCGCGACCTGCACTGGTGGTTGCGGTTCACCCGCGCTGACCTCCTGCCGCCGTCGGTCCTCGCCAGGATCATCACAGGCACACCGATCATCGACGACGGACAGTACAGGGCTGCGCTCGAGGCGGCACATCCAGACGAGCGGCCGATGTTCGCCAATTACGTCCCGGACGGTGTCGCGTGGCCCGACGGCTCGCGGGAGCGCGTCGACTCAATAGTCTTCGCGACAGGCTATCGGCCGCACATGCCGTACCTGCGATCTCTCGGCGTCCTCGATGAGGCCGGCGCGCCGAGGCACGATCGCGGCGTCTCGACCGTGCTGCCTGGCCTGGCGTTCCTGGGCCTGGAGTTCCAGCGCTCGTTCTCGTCGAACACCCTGCGCGGTGTCCACCGCGACGCGGGTTACGTCGTCGATGCCCTGGCCAGGCAGTCGAGGGGCGTCGTCGTTGGCTGAGGCTGTTGTGCGGCCCGGGCGGGGAAGGGTGCTGGCTGCGCTGTGCGTGACCGAGATCGTCTCGTGGGGCTTGCTCTACTATGCTTTCCCGGTCCTGGTTCCGCGGATCAGCTCGGACACTGGCTGGTCGTCGGTGGCCGTGACCTCGGCGTTCTCTGTGGCCCTGGCTGTGTCGGCGTTGGCCGGGGTGCCGGTCGGGCGCTTTATCGATCGGCACGGACCCCGTCTCGTCATGACGGCTGGCTCGGGTCTCGGCGTCGTGACGCTGGTGGTGATTGCCGCGTCGCCGAATCTGTTGGTGTTCGTCGTCGGTTGGGCGCTGGCCGGAGTCGCCATGGCCGGAGTGCTCTACCCGCCGGCCTTCGCCGCGATCACCGGCTGGTTCGTTGCGGGCCGACTCGGCGCGCTGACCACGCTGACGCTGGTGGCAGGACTGGCGAGCACGGTCTTCGCGCCGTTGACCGCAGCCGCGTATGACCAGCTGGGATGGCGAGGCACGTACTTCTGGGCGGCGGTCGTACTGGCGGTCCTCACGGTCCCGGTCCACTGGCTCGTGCTGCGACGCCCCTGGCCCCGCCCGGTGCATGTCGACGCGGAGGAGCCAGAGGCTGAGAAGGCATACGCTGCCGGCGTCGTGCGGGACTCACGGTTCCGGTTGCTTGCCGCCGGACTGACCTTGGTGGCCCTGGCGATGTACGCCGCGTTGCTGGCTCTGGTGCCGCTTATGCTCGAGCGCGGCCTGAGTCCTCAGGCCGCCGCCTGGGTGCTCGGCCTCGGCGGACTCGGGCAGGTCGCCGGTCGGCTCGTCTACACCGCTCTTGCCCGGCATGCCTCGCTGACCGTGCGCACCGTGACCGTGTTCGGCCTCGTCACCGTCAGCACCTCGGTGCTCGCTGTGGTCCCCGGGCCGGTTGGTCTGCTGGTCGCGGCGTCGATGACCGCCGGGGTCGGGCGCGGCATCGCGACGCTGCTCCAGGCGACCGCGGTCACTGATCGGTGGGGCGCACGCGGATACGGCCGCCTCTCCGGCGTCCTCGGCCTCCCGGTCCTGCTGGCCACCGCCTTGGCTCCCGGGGCCGGTGCGGTCCTTGCCGAGGTCACCGGCAGCTACGCAACCGGTTTCGCGGTCCTGGCCGCGGTGGCCGCCGTAGGGACCGTCCTCACGGTCGCCAGCACACACGGCAGGGCGACAACCGCCGGTCGGATGCGCCCGCTGGATATGCAGGTCGGCGAGTTCCGCCGTCAATCGTGAGGTCATCGAGGGGATCCCCGGGGTGGTGGGATCAGCGTCGAGCCAACATAAGGATCGACAATAGTTCAGCGGCCACTGTATAGTTCAGTGCATGCTGACTATTGCTTCACGCCTCGACGTCATGAATCGACTCGGCCGGGCCATGGCGGACCCGACCCGCTCTCGGATCCTGATGACCCTGCTTGCCGGCCCGAGCTACCCGGCCGTGCTCTCGCGCGAGCTAGAGCTGACCCGTTCGAACGTCTCGAACCATCTGACCTGCCTGCGCGACTGCGGGATCGTCGTGGCCGAGCCCGAGGGGCGGCAGACGCGCTACGAGATCGCCGACCCGCACCTCGCGGCGGCGCTGACGGCCCTGATGGATGTGACCCTCGCGGTCGACGAGCACGCGCCGTGCGTGGACGCCGAGTGCACTGTGCCGGGCTGCTGCGAGTCGGGCGCGTGAGCGCGGCGTGCGGCTGCGACGAGCCGGAGACTCAGACCGGGGAGGAAGCCGAGGAGGAGCAGGGGCGTCCCTGGTGGCGTGATGCCGGGATCATGGTCCCGGTCTTCTCTGGCGTCGCGTTCTTAACTGGCCTGGTGCTGGAATGGTCGGGGCTGGAGGTCCCGGCGTTGGTGCTGTTCTGGATCGGTCTGCTGTTGGGCGCGTCGACGTTCACCCCGGGCGCGATCCGGAAGCTGTTCAAGGGCAAGCTCAGCATCAGCCTCCTGATGACGATCAGCGCGATCGGCGCGGTCATCCTCGGCTACGTCGAGGAGGCCGCTGCGCTGGCGTTCTTGTACTCGATCGCCGAGGCACTGGAGGACAAGGCGATGGATCGCGCCCGCGGCGGGCTGCGGGCGCTGCTCAAGCTCGTCCCGGAGACCGCCACGATCCGCCAAGGCGGCGCATCGGTCGAGGTCGCGGCCAAGGATCTCGCTGTCCGTCAGTTCATGCTGGTGCGGCCGGGCGAGCGGATCGCGACCGACGGCATCGTCCGGACGGGACGATCCAGCCTGGACACCTCCGCGATCACCGGCGAGTCGATCCCGGTCGAGGTCGAGCCCGGCGACACGGTGTCGGCTGGGGCGATCAACACCGCCGGCGCGCTGGAAGTCGAGACGACCGCTGCGGGCACCGACAACTCGCTGACCACGATCGTCGACCTGGTGGAGAAGGCGCAGGCGGAGAAGGGTGACCGCGCCCGCCTCGCCGACCGCATCGCCCGACCACTCGTGCCCGGTGTGTTGATCCTCGCCGTCCTGGTGGCGGTCATCGGGTCGCTGTTCGGCGACCCGGAGCTGTGGATCACCCGCGCCCTCGTGGTGCTCGTGGCGGCCTCGCCGTGCGCACTGGCGATCTCGGTGCCGCTGACGGTGGTGGCCGCGATCGGGTCGGCGAGCAAGTTCGGCGTGATCATCAAGTCGGGTGCCGTGTTCGAGCGGTTCGGCGTGATCCGCCACGTCGCCGTGGACAAGACTGGCACCCTGACCCGCAACGAGCCCGCCGTCAACGCGGTGCTCACCGCCGACGGAGTGACCGAGGCGCAGGCGCTGGCGTGGGCGGCCGCACTGGAGCAGCACAGCACCCACCCGCTCGCTTCGGCGATCACCGCCGCCGCACCGGGTACGCCTGTGGCCGATGCCGTGACCGAGCAGGCAGGTCACGGCATCGAAGGCACCCTCGACGGCGCGCGAATCACGGTCGGCAGCCCGCGCTGGCTCGACGCCGGGAGTCTCGGCGATCGGGTCGCGGGTCTGGAGGAGCAAGGCATGACGGTCGTGATCGTGCACCGTGACGGCACCGCCGCGGCTGCGATCGGCGTCCGCGACGAGCTGCGCCCCGAGGTCCCCGAGGTGGTCCGCACCCTCGCCGGACAGGGCGTCGAGGTGACGATGCTCACCGGCGACAACGCCCGCACCGCCCGCGCCCTGGCCGCGCAGGCCTGGATCGATGACGTGCGCGCCGAGCTGCGCCCCCAGGACAAGGCCTCAGCGATCGCGAGCTCGGCGAGAAGAACGGATCGGTCGCGATGATCGGCGACGGCATCAACGACGCCCCGGCCCTCGCGGCTGCGGACATCGGCATCGCGATGGGTGCCACCGGTTCCGATGCCGCGATCGAGTCAGCCGACGTCGCCTTCACCGGCCACGACCTGCGTCTGCTCCCGCGCGCGTTCGACCACGCCCGCCGGGGACGGCACATCATCAACCAGAACATCGTTCTGTCGCTGCTGATCATCACCGTCCTGCTTCCGCTTGCCTTGTTCGGTGTCTTGGGGCTTGCCGCTGTGGTGCTCGTGCATGAGATCGCAGAGGTCGTCGTGATCCTCAACGGCCTGCGTGCCGCCCGGGCCCGGAAGGAGCAGATCTCGTGAAGGTCGAACTGCTCCACATCGTCGACTGCCCGAACACGGCCAGCGCCGAAGCCAACGCACGCGCAGCACTGGATGTTCTCGGACTCACGGCCGTGCCCATCCAATTGGTCACGATTCACACCGAGGTCGATGCAACGAACGCGCAGTTCGCAGGCTCGCCCACGATCCTCGTCGACGGTGTCGACCTGTTCCCAACGACACCGGTTCGTTCGCTGGCGTGCCGGGTTTATGCCACAGGGAAGGGGTTCGCTGGCGCACCTGGTCAGGAGCAGATCGAAGCGGCGCTGCGCGCGAGACTGGATTGACGGCCAGCGGTGAGTGCCATTAGTTGCTCAATTCGGTATTGAGCTCAACGGGGACATGCGGATAACCCGTAGCCGGATGGGCGCGCCGGCGCACCGGCTGATGATGGAGTGAATGTCGAGCGGGTGGGAGGCGATCGTGGACGCAATCGGCCTTTGGCATCCATATGTGCAGTAACTTGAGTGCTGCTGGTGACGAGTCTCTCCTGGTGAAGCCGACGGCCGAGGCGACCGGCACCGTCGCCAGCGACTTCGCCGTCCTCGCTGACCTTGAGGAGGTGTTCAGGATCGCCAGCGCGCCAGAGAACGTCCAGGCGGGCGAAGGCGACGACGGCGAGGGGTGCGTGGCCGGCTCAGGGCTCTGACGTCTTGACAAGCCCCGCGGCCAGGCAACGGACCTTCTCGGCGAGCTCGTCGCGGACCAGGCGCATTCGTTCCTCGCCCTCGATCCCTCGCGCCGAGGGCTCGTCGATCGTCCATGTCTCGATGGTCCCGGCCATCCCCGGCACGGGCTCGACGACGGCCTCGTCGCCGATGACGACGACGCGGTCCGCAGTCTGCAGCATAGTGGGATCGATCGGCTTCGGGTGCTCGTCGGCCATGCTAGCCCCGACCTCGGCGACAGAGGCAGCGGACAAGGCATTGAGCGCTGTCCCGGGGGAGGTGCCGGCCGAGTGCACCCGGACGGAGTCGCCGGCGACCTGGCGCATGAGTGCGGCGGCCATCTGCGACTTGCCTGCGTTCTTGACGCAGACGAACAGGACGGACGGCTTCTTCTCGATCACGATATCTACCTTTGTTCAATAGTTGGTAAGAACGACGTTGAGCTCGTGGACACTTGCCGCGATGTCATCGCGGCCGAGCAGTCCCGGCATGCCGGCGGCTGGCCAACGTCGAGGGTCCAGTGGACGGCGTTCATGTCCACCACTCATCAACAGGGGCGCGCCAGTCGGATCAGCACGACGCGGCTGCGGACTCTGGCCCAGTGGCTGCAAATTCACGCCAACGTTGCTCAACTCGGTGCACGGGGATGGACTCGGCGAAAGCGTCGCGGCAGGTCGAGCAGCAGATCTTCCGGCCATCGGGCAGCAGGCGCGTGGGCGAGCCCACGGCGTTCTGGCGCACGCGTTCGTCCGTACAGACTATCGCATGATCCCGGCACAGCGCTGCGCCGCAGTGCCGGCAGAAGGCGACGGCGGGGACAGAACTCTGCCCGGCCGTTTCGTGTTCCCAGCAGTCCATCTGCCACTCCTTGATTCGATGATGATCTATATAGAATCTACGCGACGCATCGATAGACGTCAATATCATCTGCGCCATCGATACGTCCGACATCAGCGTTAAGTCCTAGCCATCCGAGCGCCGATCTCGGCGACGGCGGGCTTGGCGGTGCGAGCCGCGCCGATGATGGTGGCGGAGGCGAATCCGGTCCAGTCGCCGTAGCCGAGCAATTGCAGCCCGGGGTGGTCGATGCTCCGAGTGCCGTCGGTGGCGGGATGGCCGTTCTCGCGTGTCAGTCCGAGCCCGCTCAGGTGGCCGAGGTGAGGGCGGAAGCCGGTGCACCAGATGATCGCATCGCACTCGTGCTCTCGGCCGTCGTTCCAGGAGACTCCCGTCGGGCTGAGGCGGTCGAACATGGGCGAGCGGTCCAGGACGCCGTGATCGCGCGCCGCCTGCACGGGAGGCACCATGACGATGTCTCCAAGTCCGGCCACACCGTCGTGGTCCCGGCCAGAGCGACGGGCTGCCTCGCGGGCAGTAGCGACGTCGAAGAGTACTCTGCCGTCCACCTCGTCGGGCATGAACAGCGGCGGACGACGCGTCACCCACAAGGTCTCGGCGACTGTGGAGACCTCGGCGAGGATCTGCGCGGCCGAGTTCCCTCCTCCGACGACCACGACCCGTCGGCCGGCGAACATGTCAGGGGAGTCGTAGTCGACGGTGTGCAGCTGCCTGCCGGTGAACGTGTCCTGACCCGGGAAGTACGGCAGATAGGGACTCTGCCACGTGCCAGTGGCACTGATCACCACAGAGGCATTGAGAGAGCCTGCGTCCGTGTCCACGATCCAACGATCATTCTCCCGGCGGACGCTGGTGACGCTGACCGACCGATGCATAGGCAACTCGTAGCGTTCCTCGTATCGTTGGAGGTAGTCCACGACGTGGTCGGCGGTGGGGAACGTCTCGCCGACCTGGGCGGGCATCGACCAACCGGGCAGGGGGCTGTACTGGGCCGGGGAGAACATTCGCAGCGACTGCCAGCCGTGTTGCCAGGCTCCTCCCGGCTGTTCCTGGTCGTCGAGGATGACGAAGTCCAAGCCGGCGCGGCGGAGGAAATATCCCGCGGCGAGACCGGCCTGGCCTCCTCCGATGACGACGACGTCACTCACGCCCGCGCCGGGTCCTGGCCGAGCAGCTCTGCGGTGAGCGTCTCGATCCGAGACCTGATCTCGTCGCGAATCGGGCGCACCGCCTCGATGCCCTGACCAGCGGGATCGTCGAGCTCCCAGTCCTCGTAGCGCTTGCCGGGGAAGTACGGACAGGCGTCACCGCAGCCCATCGTGATGACGACGTCGGAGTCCTGCACGGCCTCGGCTGTGAGCACCTTGGGCTGCTCGGCAGTGATGTCGATCCCCACCTCGAGCATGGCCTCGACAGCGACCGGATTGATCTGCTCGACGGGCATCGACCCGGCCGAGCGGACCTCGATGCGGTCCCCGGCGAGGTGGCGCAGCCAGCCGGCAGCCATCTGGGAACGGCCGGCGTTGTGGACGCAGACGAACAGGACGGAGGGCGTGCGATCGTTCATATCTGTGCTTCTCTCGTTCATTCGGTGGTGAAGGTGGGGAGGAGTCGGCTGACGCGTGTAGCGATGTCGTCGCGGATAGCGGCGAGTCCCTCCGGCGATGCCAGGGCCGGGTCGCCGACAGCCCAGTCTTCGTACCGGACTCCGGGGACGACGGGGCAGGCGTCGCCGCAGCCCATGGTCACCACGACATCGGCGGCGCGAATGGCGTCGTCGGTGAGCGGCTTGGGGAACGCCTCGTCGGCGGCCTCGCGGTCGATCTCGGCGACGAGGTCGCGCACGTGCGGGTGGATGCCCGCCGCCGGGGTCGAGCCGGCGGATCGGGCGACGACCCTGCCCTCGGACAGGCTGCGGGTCAGCGCCGCGGCCAGCTGGGAGCGACCTGCGTTGGCGACGCAGACAAACAGCACCTGAGGCGGTGCGGTTGCTCGGTTGCGGGTGAGGTCAGCCAGTCGCTGCCGAGCGAAGCGTTCGCTCAGGGGCACCAGGTAGCGTGTGATCTTCGCCGACCGGGCCAGCGCCGTGTACGATTCCCGGACGATGCTGGTGACGGTATCCCGCGGCAGCTGCGACGTCGCGTTGGCGAGGTCGGCGGCCAGACGCTCGATGTGCTCGTCCATGCTCTCCAGCTCTGCGGCGGCCGTCGTTTCCGGTTCCATGCTGGGGGCGACGGCCGCCGGTGCGAATCCTTCGAGCAAGGCGGCGACAGCGTCACTTTTCCCTGGCGCGATGCTGTACCAGACCCAAGTCCCACGGCGCTCGGAATCGAGCAGCCCCACTGTCCGGAGGACCTTGAGGTGGTGGGAGACGGTCGGCTGTGAGACGTCGGCGAGGTCGGCGAGATCGCATACGCACGACTCGCCGCGAGGATCGGCTGCGATCGCCGAGAGCATCCGCAGACGCAATGGGTCGGCGAGGGCTTTGAGGGTGCCCGCGAGTGTCGCGGCAACCTCCTGGCCGAGGGCCGTCGAGATCGGCGTCACTTGGGGCAGGCAGTCTTCATCGGGGGCGGCTGGCGTCAGGGCGATGTCGGTCATGACGTTCGTACCTCCTGGTTATAGGGATCGGTGCGGAACCACGCCTTGGCGGCCCAGAGGGAGACGTAGACGAGGCCGACGAGGACGGGCACCTCGATGAGCGGTCCGACGACGCCGGCCAGTGCCTGGCCGGAAGTCGCGCCGAAGGTGCCGATCGCGACGGCGATGGCGAGCTCGAAGTTGTTGCCCGCCGCAGTGAATGCCAGTGTCGTCGACCGTGCATAACCGAGGCCGATGCCTTTGCCCAGCAGCAGGCCGGCGAACCACATGACGGCGAAGTACACCAGTAGCGGCAGAGCGATCCGGACGACGTCCAGCGGCCGGCTCGTGATCTGCTCACCCTGGAGGGCGAACAGCAGTACCACAGTGAACAGCAGCCCGTACAAGGCCCATGGTCCGACCTTAGGAACAAATTTTTCCTCGTACCAGTCCCGGCCCTTGCGCTTCTCACCGATCCAGCGCGAGGCGAATCCCGCGACCAGGGGCACTCCGAGGAAGACGAGGACGTTGAGGGCAATCTGGCCCATCGACACCTCGAGCCCTTGTGTGTCCAGGCCGAGCCAGCTCGGCAGGACGCTGAGGTAGAACCAGCCGAGGACGGAGAACATGACGACCTGGAAGACCGAGTTGATCGCCACTAGCACCGCGGTCGCCTCGCGGTCGCCGCAGGCCAGGTCGTTCCAGATCACGACCATGGCGATGCAGCGGGCCAGACCGACGATGATGAGCCCGGTGCGGTACTCGGGAATGTCGGGCAGGAGCAGCCAGGCCAGGGCGAACATGATCGCCGGCCCGGCGAGCCAATTGAGTACCAGAGAGGAGATGAGGAGCTTCTTGTCGCCGGTGACGGCGGCGACTTTGTCGTAGCGGACCTTGGCCAGGACCGGGTACATCATCACGAGAAGGCCGAGCGCGATCGGCATGGAGATCCCGCCGATCTCCATGTGCGACAGCAACTCCGAGATTCCAGGAATGAATCGTCCCAGAAGGAGGCCTGCGACCATCGCCAGCCCGATCCACAGCGGCAGCCACCTGTCCAGGGTCGAGAGCCGTCGCGTCACAGGGGGTGCAGTGAGAGATGCTTGATTAGACATGCCTCTATATTGAAGGATATCGATTCAATCAGCAAGTCAGTCGTGCTCACCCTCCGAAACCGCGGCTCGCCCATCGCGGTGATCTGCAGCTCCTCGCCATTTTCAGCGTCCGGGCGTCAAGTCAGCTGAAGACCAGTCAAGCAGGTGGGGTCGTCGATGCGGGTCGAAATGTCCTGCTTCGCGATGCGGTCTCCGGTGCTGACCGTGAGCGTCGCGTCAATGCCGCGGGGCAGCCAGAGTCCGACGAATCCGTTGTCGTAAGTCGTGAGTGTTTCATCGAGGATGGTCTTCCCGGACGTCGCCTCGACCACGGTGACGTCGACGTCAGTATTGGCGAGCTCGCCGCGGCAAGTAGTGAGGCTGTGAAAGTAACATTCGTGAGTCTGGCCGCGATATGGGGCGATAGAGACGTAGAATTCGTCTTCTGGCATCGGCAGAGTGGTTTGATTGTTCTGATCGTCGGTCAGGACGAGTTGGTCGGGTTCAATCGAAGCGATGAGTTCAGACGAGCGATCTGCCACCTTCGTTGTGTCGAGGCGCTTGATGATTTCCCGTGCATTCAGTCCGTCTAGATTATGCTCGACCACCAGTGAGTGATCGGATCCTGCGTCAGCGGACGGTTCCGCATCAGCACAGCCGCTGAGCAGGGGGACGGCGCTGGTCGCCAGCGCAGTCATGGTCGCGCAGAGTCTCAGGCGGCTCCTGGAGGGCTGGATCGGAGTAACAATGGCAAGGGGCATGCCCAACTCTTTTCTCAGGTGAAGGTGTTCATGTCGTCAGGTAAGACCTAAAGCAGCCCGATTTCGCCGGTGCCAAGGGCAAGACGAAGCGCAGCGCACGCCTGCCAGGAGACATCGAGAGCCTTGTCTTGACCTGGGGCGCAACCGGTCCGAGGCATCCTGTATTGACGAAATCGGATGGTGTCAGGAGCGTACGAGGCGATTGATGGCGTCGCTGGCTTCCTGGATCTTGGCGATGGCCGCGTCCTCATCGCCTTGCTTGGCGGCGTCGAGCACGCAGTGCTTGAGGTGGTCATCGAGCAGGCCGGTCGCCACTCCCTGCAGGGCGCGGGTCAAGGCGGAGACCTGGGTGAGGATGTCGATGCAGTACTTCTCGTCGTCGATCATCTTGGTGATGCCGCGGGCCTGGCCTTCGATGCGCTTCATGCGGTTGCGGTAACGGTCCTTGTCGCTGATGTAACCGTGCTGGTGCGCCCCGGTCTCATCGGTTGCAGTGTCGGTGTTCATGGGTGTGTCCTTCACTTCTGGTGCTCCAGGACGGAGCGAGTGCTGGCATCTGGGGTGAGGTCGATGCGACGCAGCAGCTGGGCATTGAGCGCGACGACGACAGTGGAGATCGACATCAGGATCGCGCCGACCGACATCGGCAGGACGAACCCGACAGGTGCGAGCACGCCCGCCGCGAGCGGTACAGAGAGCAGGTTGTATCCGGCAGCCCACCACAGGTTCTGCTTCATTTTACGGTATGCGGCACGGGAGAGCTGGATGACCGACAGGACGCTGCGCGGGTCGGAGCTGGCGAGGATGACGCCGGCAGAGGCGATGGCGACGTCTGTGCCTGCCCCGATGGCGATACCGACGTCGGACTGCGCCAGCGCAGGGGCATCGTTGACGCCGTCGCCGACCATCGCGACCCTCTTGCCCTCGTCCTGAAGCGCAGCGACCTTTGCGGACTTGTCCTCGGGGCGGACGCCGGCGAAGACACGGTCGATGCTGAGTTCCCGGCCAACCTCGTTCGCCACGGCCTCGGCGTCGCCGGTGATCATAACGACCTCGACGCCGAGCTCATGGAGGGCGTCGACGGCGTCGCGGGACTCGGGCCGGACCTCGTCGGCGAGCTTGAGGCCGCCGATCACTTGGCCGTCGCGGAGGACGTGCAGGATGATCGCACCCTCGGCCCGCCACGCGTCGGCCGTGTCGACCTCGTCCTGCCCGGTCTCCTCGAGCAGCCGTGGACCGCCGACGCGAATCTCCTGGTCGGCCACGGTCGCGGTGACGCCGACTGCCGGGGAGGAGGAGAACCCACTGGCCGGCTCGAGGGCGAGGCTCTTCTCCTTGGCGGCGGTGACTATGGACCGGGCGAGCGGGTGCTCGCTGTCGGCCTCGGCCGCGGCGGCCAGGGCGAGCACCTCGTCGGAGTCCAGGTCGCCGGTCGATTCGACGCCGGTGACGGTGGGCTCGCCCTTGGTCAGGGTGCCGGTCTTGTCGAAGAGCACCGCATCGACCTGGCGCATGGACTCCAGCGCGAGGCGGTCCTTGACCAGGACGCCGCCGCGGGCGGCGCGCTCGGTGGCGATGGAGACCACCAGCGGGATCGCCAGGCCCAGCGCGTGTGGGCAGGCGATGACGAGGACGGTGATGGTGCGAATGACCGCATCGTCGGGGAGCCCGAAGAGAGTCCAAACGACTGCGGTGATCAGGGCAGCACCGAGGGCGAACCAGAACAGCAGGGCGGCGGCGCGGTCGGCGATGCGCTGGGCGCGGGAGGAGGAGCCCTGCGCCTCGGCGACGAGCCTGTTGATGCCCGCCAGAGCCGTGTCGTCGCCGGTGGCGGTGATCTCCACGCGCAGGCCGGAGTCAGTGGCCACGGTGCCAGCAGTGACGTTCTCGCCTTCGCCGCGGGCGACGGGGCGTGATTCGCCGGTGATCATGGACTCGTCCATATCGGCGCGACCGTCGACGATGGTGCCGTCGGCGGGGACGCTGCCACCGGGGCGGACGACGACGATGTCACCGACGCGGAGGTCGGCGGGGTCGACCGTGACGACGTCGTCGCCCTCGACGCGCTCGGCCTCGTCAGGCAGCAGCGCGGCCAGGGAGTCCAGCGCCGAGGTCGTCTGGGCCAGGGAACGCATCTCGATCCAGTGGCCCAGCAGCATGATGACGATCAGCAGTGCCAGCTCCCACCAGAACTCGAGCTCGTGGTGGACGAGGCCGAGAGTGGCGGCCCAGGAGGCGAGGAAGGCGACGGTGATGCCGAGCGCGATGAGCAGCATCATCCCCGGCTGGCGGCTCTTCAGCTCGCTGACGGCACCGGTGAGGAACGGGGTGCCGCCCCAGGCGTACATGACGGTGCCGAGGACTGCGGCGACCCAGCCTGCCCAGCCGGGCACGGAGTACCCGAGGAGCATGGCGAACATGGGGGAGAACGCGACCACCGGGATGGCGATGACGAGGTTGATCCAGAACAGCCTGCGGAACTGGCCGACGTGGTCGCCGTGGCCCGCATGACCACCATGACCACTGCCGTGATCGCCGTGCCCGGCGTGGTCACCGTGTTCCATGGTGTGGCCGTCGTGCTCGGCGTGCGAGTCGTTAACGTGGCCGGACTCGGTGGTCGCGACACCGTCGTGGTCATGGTGATGGTGATGCGTGGTCGGGTCCGTCATTGCTCTTCGCTTCCCTCGTTCTTCCCCGGTCTTTCCTTCGATCGGGTCGTGTCTCGCCGCGGACCTTGAATGGGCCCGCGGCGACCGGCTCAGGAGGCCGGCTTGATCTCGCTCTCGACGACCCATTTGTGGTTGGTCATCGTCATGCCGTCGGACTCGTAGTCGACCATGTAGACGGTCTGGTCGGTGGAGGAGGCGATGGTGGCCTTCGCGCCCTTCATGCCCTCCATGTGTTCGGCCTCGAGAGTGACCTCGGTGCCGTCGGCCAGACGCTGGTCTTTGGCGTCCTTGATCTCTTCCTGCACGACCCACTTGTGATCCTTGACCGGATTCCCGCCGGTGGTGGGCGTGAAGTTCACCGCGTAGGTGTAGGTGTCGAACGCGCCGGCGATCGTGGCGTTTGCGCCGTCCATGCCCTCCATGTGTTCGGCGGTGAGCGTGACCTCGGTGCCGGCCGGGTACTTCGGCGACGCAGCCTTCTCGATGCCCTCGGGGGCGGGGCCGCCGTCCATCGGATGCTCCATCCCGCCGCTGTCAGAACTGCTGCCACTGCTTCCGTGGCCCTCGTGCTGGCTGGTCGATGAGGGGGTCGCTTGGTCCTGGTCTCCTCCGTTGCTGCAGCCGGTGAGCACGAGTGCTCCGCCGAGCACTCCTGCGGCGACGGTGGTCATGAGGCGCTTGCGCATAAAGTCTCCTATTCATTCTGGCCCGATCAACATTATACCCCTCTGGGGTATCGGTCAAATATCGATCGGCGGGCGTGGAATCGCTCAGCTACGATCCAGTCGACCCGGGGCGGCAGCAGTGATGCTGCAGCCCCGGGTCGTCGAAGGATCAGGCCATGTTGGCGGCGTACTTGGCTGGATCGGAGTCGAAGGTCGGTCCGCAGCCTGGGCAGCAGAGCCAGAAGCGCTGCCCGTAGTAGTCGCGGAATAGGCCCTTTTCTTCGGCGTCCTGCTTGTTGACCGGATTGCCGACCATGACGGGGCAGGTGGTCATGTCGTCGTCGCTTCCTTCGACGAGAAGGTTATCGCGATGTCCGGAATCGGCGGCGGGGTTCTCTGCGCCGATCATGCCGCCGCAGCTGGAACCATCGCTGACAGGTTCCTCGGCGGCGGATGCCTTGGCTGCGGGGGAAGTGCTGCAGCAGCTGGTGGATGCCTGGTCTTCGTTGCTCATTCCCGGTGAATGCCTTTCGTGTGTTCGGATGATGATCGGTTCTGCGGCGTCACTGCTTGGCGACGCTGCGGAACCCGCGCAGGCGGAGGCTGTTTCCGACGACGAAGACGCTGGAGAACGCCATCGCCGCGCCTGCGAGCATGGGGTTGAGCATGCCCAGCGCTGCGACCGGGATGGCCGCGACGTTGTAGGCAAACGCCCAGAACAGGTTCGACTTGATCGTGCCCAGGGTCCTGCGGGAGAGCCGGATCGCGTCGAACGCGGCCATCAGGTCCCCGCGCACGAGCGTGATGTCGGAGGCCTCAATGGCGACGTCGGTGCCGGTGCCCATCGCCAGGCCCAGGTCGGCCTGGGCCAGCGCCGGGGCGTCGTTGACGCCGTCGCCGACCATCGCGACGACCTTCCCCTCGCCCTGCAGGCGGGTGACGACGTCGACCTTGTCCTTGGGCAGAACCTCGGCGATGACCTTCTCGATGCCGACCTCGGCGGCGATCCGCCGGGCGACGGCCTCGTTGTCGCCAGTGAGCAGGACCGGGGTGAGGCCGAGACCCTTCAGGCCGGCGATGGCCTCGGCGCTGGTGGGCTTGACGGCGTCGGCGACGACGAGGATCCCGCGGGCCTGTCCGTCCCAACCAACGGCGACGACAGTCTTGCCCTCGTCCTCGGCTGCGGCCTTGGCGGCGGCGACATCGGGGGAAAGGTGCTGAGACCAGTCGGCCAGCAGGGACTCCCGGCCGACGAGCACGCCGCGGCCGTCGACGACTCCCTGGACGCCCTTGCCCTCGATGTTCGCAAAGTCCTCGGGCGTGGGCAGCGGCCCGACCTTCTGGACTGCTCCCTTGGCGATGGCCTGGGCGATCGGGTGCTCGGAGGCGTCCTCCAACGCGCCTGCCAGGCGCAGCAGCTCGGTGCGGTCGACGCCGGGCTCGGTGATCGCCTCGACCAGGGTCATTTTGCCGGTGGTGACGGTGCCGGTCTTGTCCAGCACCACAGTGTCGACCTTGCGGGTGGATTCGAGGACCTCGGGGCCTTTGATGAGCACGCCCATCTGCGCGCCGCGGCCGGTGCCGACTAGCAGTGCGGTGGGGGTGGCCAGGCCGAGGGCGCAGGGGCAGGCGATGACGAGGACCGCGACCGCTGCGGTGAAGGCGGCGGAGACGGGGAATCCGGCACCGAGCCATGCGCCGAGGGCGATGACGGCGATAGCGATGACGATCGGGACGAACACGCCGGAGATCCGGTCGGCCAGGCGCTGGACCGCGGCCTTGCCGGTCTGGGCGTCCTCGACGAGTTTGGCCATCTGCGCCAGTTGGGTGTCCGATCCGACGCGGGTGGCGCGGATGACCAGGCGGCCGCCGGCGTTGACGGTCGCGCCCGTGACCGGGTCGCCAGCGACGACCTCGACCGGCACGGACTCTCCGGTGAGCATAGAGGCGTCCACGGCCGATGTCCCGGATACGACGGTGCCGTCGGTGGCGATCTTCTCGCCGGGGCGGACGACGAATTCGTCGCCGACGGCCAGCTCGGAGGTCGGGATCTTGACCTCGGCCCCGCCGCGCAGGACCGAGACTTCCTTCGCGCCGAGCTCGAGGAGAGCGCGCAGTGCGGCACCGGCCTGGCGCTTGGAGCGCTTCTCGAAGTAGCGGCCGGCCAGGATGAAGATCGTCACCCCGGCGGCGGCCTCGAGGTAGATGTTGCCCGCGCCGTCGGACGGAGCGATGGTGAATTCGAAGGGATGTGTCATCCCCGGGGTGCCGGCGGTGCCGAGGAACAGGGCGTAGAGCGACCACAGGAACGCCGCGGTCGTGCCCATGGAGATGAGGGTGTCCATGGTCGCGGTGCCGTGGCGCAGGTTGGTCCAGGCCGCCTTGTGGAACGGCCAGGCCGCCCACACGATCACCGGTGCGGCCAGGGCCAGAGAGGCCCACTGCCAGTAGGTGAACTGGAGCGCGGGAACCATGGCCATGGCGATCACCGGGACGGTGAGCACGATCGCGCCGATGAGGCGGTGCTTGAGCGATGTCAGTTCGGAGTCGGGAGCTTCGCCGTCGTTGCCGGTCGGGCCCGATGACGTCGCGTCCTTGGGCTTGGGCATGGCGGCGGTGTACCCGGTCTTCTCCACCTCGGCGACCAGCAGGGCGGGGTCGTAGCCGGCGGGCACGGTGACCTTGGCCTTCTCGGTGGCGTAGTTGACCGTGGCGGAGACGCCGTCGAGCTTGTTGAGCTTCTTCTCGATCCGGTTCGCGCAGGAGGCGCAGGTCATCCCGCCGATCTCGAGTTCGATGCCGGCGTCCGCGACCAGCGGCGTTTCGGTGTTCGTTGCAGCTTGGGTGCTCACTGCAAGTCCTTTCCTGTTGCTTCTTTCGTCGACGGACTGGCCCTTTAGGGGGTCAGTGGCCGCCCGAATGCGATTCATCGTCTGCCTGGTTACCGTCGCCGTGCCCGGCGTCGAGCACGAATTCGGCGGTGCGGACCTGCCCGTCGACCTGGAAGTCCAGGTACAGCAGGTACCGGCCGGCGGTGGGGACCTCGGCGGCGAAGCCGACGTCTGGTCCTCCGGTCGATCCCGCCTGGGGCTCTTCGCCGGCGGGGTGAACGTGCAGGTAGGCCAGATCGCCCTCTCGCAGCGCGACCAGGTGGCCGTACGCGCCGAGGTAGGGCTGGAGTGCGGTGACCGGCTTGCCGTTGCGCTCTACGGTGGCTGTCAGTTCGCTCGTGCTTCCGGCGGCGAGGTCACCATCGAGGGTGACGGTGTACCCGTCGACCTCGACGGTGCGCGAGACAGTCGCTTCGACCGGGGCGTAGTCGCCGGCGACCTCGACAGCGCGGGTGCGCGTGACCCCCTCGGCGTCCTGCCCGGCTGTGAAGTCGGCGTAGACGCGGTAGGTTCCCGCCTCGTCCCAGCTCCACGATGACTCCGACCAGGTGCCGGTGGCCTCGTCCAAGTCCGGGTGCACGTGGCGGAACTGCGTCCCGTCGGTGCGCACCACGATCAGGTGCAGATCCTTCTCATGGGTCGTCGTGTACTCCGTCACCGGCTGCCCGTCCTCATCGAGGATCCGGAAGCTCAGCGTGCCGGCATCATTGGTGCCCGAGGGGGCCGTGACGGGGGAGAGGATGTAGCCGGCAGCGCTGGCCGAGACGCCGTTCATCGCGTGCTCCTTGTTTTGCTCCTCCGTGTCGCTGTGACCCTCGCCGTGGGCGTTCGAGTCGCTGCTCTTGGCCCAGGCGGTCACGACGCTGTCGGGGACGGCGACGCCGGCGAGCCCGAAGGCTGCGCCGAACGCCACCACCAGCCCAGCGCCGTAGGCCGCGAGCCTGACTGGTGCCTTCATCAGACCCGGACCGCCGTGTAGCCGGCTTCCTCGACAGCGGCCAGGACCTTCGCGTCGTCGACCTCGTCGGAGGCGGAGACGACGAGCTTGCCGGTCTGTGCGCTGACCTGGATGTCGGTGACACCGGAAATCTCGCTGACCTCCTCGCGGACCGACATCTCGCAGTGCCCGCAGGTCATGCCCGTCACCTGGTATTCGTTCGCAGCCATCGGATAGCCTCCTCAATCTGGGTACCCCCGGCGGGTACCTATGTGAGTGCAACCGTATACCCCTTGAGGGTATTCCTGCAAGGCGGGCCGGACTCGCCGGTGAATGGTCCCGCCGCGTCGAAGGGATACGCCTCCGGGGTATGCTTTGGGTGTGGAGACCGTGACCGATGAACCCCGCCGCAGCCGGCACTGGCTTCAGCTGGTCGTTCTTGCGGCGCTGCTGATCACGGGTCTTCTCGGCATGCACGCGCTGGTCGGCGGGCCGGCAGCGGCGACGACCTCCACGGCGTCGCCTGCTCACGCATCCTCGTCTTCTCCCGGCATGACGGGCATGACGACTACCGCCTCCATGTCGAGCGCGTCCGGAGCACAGGGCCTGGTGCGCGGCTCCGGCGGCTGCGCAGACGCCATGAACAGCGGCGACTCCACCTGTGTCTCCGCGCCTACGGCCGAGAGCATTCCGGCCCTCCCCGTTCCGTCCGTCGCGGCTGTGCCCACACCCGTCTCTGCGCCCATGCCGGCTCCGCCGTCCGAGACGCCTCGCCGGTTCGCGCTGACGCATCTGGAGCTGTCGATCTACCGAACGTGAGCATTGAGGAGCGCCGATGCGGCGCTCCTCAGCCAGCAATCTCGGCGGGTTCACGACCCTGCCGTGCCTGCCACGACACCGTGTCCAAAAACGCTGGCCCTTCTTCCGAGGCCAAGCAGCCCTGCGCCTCCGACCACCCATGATCGTCGAGCGCGCAGGCGCGATCTCGTGGCCCCGTTCACCATCGACACAGAAGGACATCACCCATGCACTCCACCCTGAACCGCAGGCAGTTCCTGTCCGTCAGCGCACTGACGCTGACCGCCGCCGGCCTCGCCGGATGCAGCACCACTACCACCAAGACAACCTCGTTCGTGAGGCCCACCAGCGCTGCGGTCACCGCCGCGGAGGCGAAGCGACGCAGCACCGGTACCGTCGTGCAGCGCGCGCTGACCGCCGAACCGGTCACCCTCGACCTCGGCGGGAAGACCGCGAAGACCTGGGCCTACCGGGGAGCCTCGGCGGCCCAGCCGCTGCGCGGCAACGTCGGCGACACCCTGAAAGTCGCCTTCACCAACGATCTCCCTGACCCGACCAGCGTCCACTGGCACGGACTGGCGCTGCGCAACGACATGGACGGAGTGCCGAGCCTCACCCAGGATGCCGTGAAGCCCGGCGGGTCGTTTGATTACGAGTTCACACTGCCCGCATCAGGCACGTTCTGGTTCCATCCCCACGTCGGCACGCAACAAGACCGTGGCCTGTATGCGCCGCTGATCATCGATGACCCGAACGAGAAGGGCGACTACGACAAGGAATGGGTCATCGTCCTTGATGACTGGCTCGACGGCGTCACCGCGACGCCGGACGAGGTGATGAAGCAGCTCGGCCAGGGAATGATGGACCACGATAGTGGGGGACACGGTGACATGGAGATGGGCCCGATGCGAATGGGCAACACCCTCATGGGCGCGACCTCGCCTCTGCTCGGCGGCGACGCAGGCGACGTCTACTACCCCCTCTACCTGATCAACGGCAAGCCCGCCAATGACCCGCAAACCTTTGCCGCCAAGCCCGGAGAGCGGATCAGGCTGAGGATCATCAATGCTGGCGGCGACACCGCTTTCCGCTTTGGCGTCACCGAGCACGAGATGACGATCACGCACTCCGACGGATTCCCCGTCAAACCCCTCAAGGCAGAGAGCCTCGTTCTTGGAATGGGGGAGCGCTACGACGCGATCATCACCGCCGGCGACGGCGCATTCGCAGTCATCGCCGAAGCCCTAGGGAAGCAGAACCAGGCCCATGCTGTTCTGCGCACTGGGTTGGGAAGCGCGCCCGCGAAGGACGTGAAGCTGCCCCAGCAGAAGACCCCCGCCACCGCGGACAGCCTCAAAGCAACCAGTTCAGTCGCTCTGCCGAAGCGCGCCGTCGACCGCACTCTCTCACTCGAGCTGACCGGTGGCATGGAGAAATACGACTGGGCGATCAATGGCAAGCGCATGAACATGGACAAGCCGATGCGCGACGCCCTCGGCATCGTCGAAGGGGAGCGGGTCGCCCTCGAGTTCAAGAACTCGACGACGATGTGGCATCCGATGCATCTGCACGGGCACACCTACCAGCATCCAGGGGGAGGGCCGCGCAAGGACACCTCGATCGTTGTTCCCGGCACAACGTTGCGGGTCGAGTTCGATGCCGACAATCTCGGACGGTGGCTCTCGCACTGCCACAATGTCTACCACGGGGAAGCCGGGATGATGACGACGATCGCCTACCAGGTCAACTGAAGCATCGGGGCCGCGAACCTCTTCGGGTGCGCGGCCTGCGACTCAGTTGCGCGGACAAGACGTATGCGTCGTTCGGGAGAAACGATCCAATGCCCCCGACGCGGCGCATCGGAGCAGGCAGTGCAGCACGCGCCGCGCCGTCGGTAAGTGTCGGACAGTGTCGATGGTGGTTCTGAGCGTGGTCATCGTGTCTCCTTCGGCGTGGTTCGGCGGCCTCGTCGCGGGGCGGTTCTGCCGTCTTCTCGGTGTACCTATGGCGGGTGTCGGCGTTCGTGTCCGGCGGACTCATCCGTCCGCCGGACACGAAGGGTCGAGGATGCGTCACGACTCCTGAGCGGGTTCCTTCTCGGCGTCGTCGTGGGCCTGCCCGGTGGGGCGGATATGGCGCAGGCCGACGGCGGCGATGATCGCGGCGACGGCAGCGATGACGGCGGAGGTGATCCCGGCGGCGTTGAGTCCGCTGGTGAAGGCCTGTTGGGCCGCGGTCGTCAGTGCCTCTCCGATGTCACCCGGCAGCTGCCCGGCGGCGTCGATGGCCCCGTCGATTCCGGTCTCAGCCGCGGCCGCGGCCTCCGGTGGCAGCCCATCGGGCAGGGAGCCGGAGATCTGGCTGCGGTAGGCGGCGATCCCGATGCTGCCGATGACCGCGACGCCGAGGGAGATCCCGAGGTCATTGACGGTCGTCGCGAGCCCGGAGGCACCGCCGGCCTTCTCCGGTGGGACCGAGCTCACGACCAGGTCCGTGGTCAGCGCCATGGACGGCGCGACCCCGGGGTAGGTGACGACGAAGCTCGCGATCACCAGCGCGAGGCCGGTGCCGGCGTCGAGCTGGGTGAACAGGATGTAGCCGACGACCTGGGTGAGTAGTCCGACGGCGATCACGTTGCCCGGCCGGAACCTTCGGGCGAGCATCGGCGAGAGGGTCGAGACGACGATGAGGACTGCCGCGGCGGGCAGGATTGACAGCCCGGCCTGCATGGGCGAGAGCCCCTGGACCTGCTGCAGGTACTGGGTGAACAGCGAGTACACCCCACCCAGCGCCGCGGCCGAGAGGAGGAACACCGCAAGTGCTCCGCTGACGGTGCGGTTGGCGAACAGCCGCACGTCAAGCAGGGGCTGGGTCGCGCGCAGCTGCCGGATCACGAACCACAACCCGACCAGTGCTCCGGCGATCAGCAGGCCGATCGACGGACCGGCCGGCTCCTGGGTGGCGAAGCGCTTGACGCCGTAGATGATGGCCAGCAGCGAGGCGACCAGGAGCAGTGCGCTGAGCAGATCGATCTTCGCGGTCGGATCCTTGTGCTCAGGCAGCAGCAGCGGCGCGCCGATGGCCACCAACGCCATCACGGGCACCGCGACCAGGAACGTCGCCTGCCAGCCGAAGACTTCCAGCAGCAGTCCGGACAGCAGTGGTCCGAGGGCGACGCCGGCGGAGATCCCGCCGGCCCACACGCCGATCGCGACGCCTCGCGCCTTCGGGTCGGCGAAGAGCACGAAGATCAGTCCCAGCGTGGACGGGAGCATCATGGCTCCTCCCACGCCGAGGACGGCGCGCCAGGCGATCATCAGCTCGGGACTGGTCGTCAACGCCGCAGCGATGGACACCGACGGAAGCAGCATCGACGCCGGACCGCTGAATTGGCGGTGACAGGGGCTATCGAAGCATGTCTCAGTACGTTCTGCGTCAGCTCGCAGAAGCCTGATCGCAGAAGACGAGGCCTGAGCGGCGACTTCGCCGCACCAGGCTGAGCTGTGAGTCTGCGACTCGCGGCAGTCGGTTCGCGCTGAGGCGCTGAGCCGGAGCTGATCGAAGGCCGGTGGGATTTGTTCCCACCGGCCTTCGTCGTGCCCGGGCGCGTGTGACGGTGCCGTTGATCGAGCATCCCTCACCGTTCGCGTCACGTCCTCCACGCAGTTCGGCATCCGTCACCGTTCGTGGCAAATCGCCTCGTTGCAGCGGTGCGCTGTGCGGCGAAGGGTGAGGGACGGTCGCTGTCGCGCGGGATTGTCGGGAAGCGTGAGCGTGTCCGCGGGAATCCGTGCGCTGGCGGTCGGCCACCTCGGCGTGGGTGGGGGTGGGCGCAAATGCGACCATCACTCATCGGCAGTCGCTCAACACCGTGCTGCAACGGGTTGGTGTGCCACGAACGGTGAGGAGTGCATAGGCAATGGTGTGCATTGCCAGCGCCGAGGCGGTGCAGCGGGAAGGCTGAGGGGTACTGCAGCGCGGAGATACGTCTCGAAGGGTGAGGGACGCATCTGTGAGCGATAGGATGGGGCGGATGGAATCTGTCCGCCAACGATGTCGTCAGAACTGAGGCCGCATGACCTTTCTCGAATCCCTCGGCTCGCCTGCCGATCTGCGTCGACTCGACGCATCGGAATGCGAAGTGCTGGCCAAAGAGATCCGCGATTACCTCATCACGACCGTGTCCGGCACGGGCGGACATCTGGGCCCCAACCTCGGCGTCGTCGAACTGACCATTGGCCTCCACCGCACCTTCGACTCGCCGCGCGACACGATCATCTTCGACGTCGGCCACCAGACATATGTGCACAAACTGCTCACCGGCCGCAGCGAGGAGTTCCCCACCCTGCGGCAGCGCGACGGACTCTCCGGCTACCCGAGCCGGCGCGAGAGCGAGCACGACGTCGTCGAGAACTCCCACGCCTCGGCCTCCCTGTCCTGGGCCGACGGCATCGCCAAGGCTCGCCAGCTCACCGGTGAGCGAGACCGTCACGTCGTCGCCGTCATCGGCGACGGAGCCCTGACCGGGGGAATGGCCTGGGAAGCTCTCAACACCATCGCCGCCGACACCTCCACCCCGCCGAGGCGGCTGGTCATCGTCGTCAACGACAACGGTCGCTCCTACGCCCCGACCGTCGGCGGATTCGCCGTCCATCTCGACGAACTGCGCACCACCTCGAGCTACGAGAAACTCCTGACCTGGGGCAAGGAGACACTCCGCCAATCCGGCCGACCCGGCCGCGCCGCCTACAGCGCCATCCACGGCGTCAAACGCGGACTCAAAGACATGGTCAGCCCACCCGAGACCGGAATGTTCGACGAACTCGGCATCAAATACTTGGGCCCCGTCGACGGACACGACCTGCCCTCGGTCGACAAGGCCCTCCAACTGGCCAAACAGTTCGACGGCGGCCCCATCATCGTCCACATGATCACACAGAAGGGCCACGGATTCGACCCGGCCGTCAACGACGACGCCGACCAGTTCCACTCCGTCGGCGTCATCGACCCCGTCACCGGGAGATCGACACCGTCGAAATCGACGTCATGGACCTCCGTGTTCGGCACCGAGATCTGCGCACTCGCCGAGGAACGCGAGGACATCGTCGCCATCACCGCCGCCATGCTCCTGCCCGTGGGACTGGCGAAATTCGCCGAAGAATTCCCTGACCGGGTCTTCGACGTCGGCATCGCCGAACAGCATGCGGTCGCCTCGGCGGCGGGCCTGTCCTACGGCGGACTCCACCCCGTCGTGTGCATCTACTCCACGTTCCTCTCCCGCGCCTTCGACCAAGTGCTCATGGACGTCGCCCTCCACCGCCAGGGCGTGACCTTCGTGCTCGACCGCGCCGGAATCACCGGCCCCGACGGAGCCAGCCACCATGGAATCTGGGACATCGCGATGCTGCGCGTCGTCCCCGGACTGCGCCTGGCCGCACCCCGCGATGCCGCCCGACTGACCGAAGAGCTCCGCGAAGCCGTGACCGTCGAAGACGCCCCGACCGTGGTGAGATTTCCCCGCGGCGGCGTCGGTGCCGACATCCCGGCGCTGAGGCGGCTCGACGACGGCGTCGACATCCTCCGTGAGGGACCGGCCGGTCCGAATCCCATGTGCTCATCGTCTCCGTGGGACCCTTCGCCAGGTTGGCCGGTGACGTCGCCGACCGCCTGGCCGAACACGGACTGAACGCGACGATCATCGATCCCAGATGGGTGCTGCCCGTACCCGAATCCGTCATCGACCTCGCCGCCGACCACAGTCTGGTTGCCGTCATCGAAGACGGAGTGAAGATCGGCGGTGTGGGTTCACAGGTCCGCTCCGACCTGCGCGAAGCCGATTCGCGGATCGGGGTGCTCGAACTCGGCGTGCCTGATGAGTTCCTGCCGCAGGGGACACGTGAAGAGATCCTCGCCGAGGTGGGCCTCGACGTCGACACGATCCTGTCCGAAATCCTCAAGGCCCTGCCCGCCGAGGTGGCCGATCGAGCCGATCAGAGTTCCCGCCGCGCGGTGTGAGTTCGGGCTCACAGGGGCGACGGAGGACAGAAGTTCGACCCTTGGGACTTGAGCGTGAGTTCAGGCCTGGGGGAGTCCGGCCAAGGCCTTCTGCAGCTCGGGAGCACTGAGCTCGACCTGCCAGGGCCGTGCCCCCGCCTCGGCGAGGTAATCCTCGACATCGACGTTCGACTCCGCAGCCAGGGACTTCACGATTGCCGGCTGGAGGAGCACATCATGGGGGATCGTCAGCTCGTCGGAAAGCTCCGACATTGCGGCCTTGAGCGCCGCCACCCGCTCCTTGAGCTCCGCCGGGTTGAACGCGCTGCGCTTCGACCGTCCGCGTTCGAACCGTCCCGGCAGCTCTTCGGCACCCAACCGGGAGGCCTTGCGGTAGGCACGGAAGAGCCGGGCCGCCTCGGCGCGAGAGAGCCGGCGCCACTGCGCCAGGATGTCATCGCTGGACTTCACACCGGACTGGGCGAGGGCGACGAGCTCACGATCGCGCAGGATCTTCGTGGGAGCCAGATCGGCTTCACGGGCCATGGAATCCCGCGCCTGCCAGAGCTCGCGGACTCGGGCGATGTCGCGGCGGGACCTGATCTTCGAGAGTCCATGCGTGCGTCGCCACGGCTCATCGAAATGCTTCGGGGTGAAGTCGAGCAGGTGCGCGAACTCCTGCTGCGCAAATTCCCACCGGTCCAAGTCGAGAAGCTGCTGGTGGAGGATATCGCGGATCGGCAGGAGCACCTCGACGTCGAGGGCGGCATAGTTCAGCCACTCCTTCGGCAGCGGACGCGTCGACCAGTCGGCGGCCGAATGCTCCTTAGCCAGTCGCACCCCCAGGGTGCGTTCGGCGACTGCGGCCAGACCGAACTTCTCCCACCCGAGCAGCCTGGCGGCCAGCTCGGTGTCGAACAGAGCGGCCGGGCGCATTCCGCGCTCCTGCAGGCACGGCAGGTCCTGCGTCACCGAATGGATGACCCACTCGTCGGAGCCGAGAGCCGGGTTGAGGTCGCTGAGGTCACCGAGCGTCTCGGAATCGAGGAGGAAGGTGCCCGCACCTTCACGTCGCAGCTGGACGAGGAAGGCGCGCTGCCCGTATCTGATGCCGGAAGCACGTTCGGCGTCGATGGCGATCGGACCCTGGGCGGCGGCCAGACTGGCGATCGAGGTGGAGAGGTCCTCTGGTGTGTCGACGACGTCGGGGATGCCGTTCGCGGGTGTTTCCAAAAGCGGTAGTTCAGTTGTCATCGACGGCGCCCGGGCAGGGCTGTGACTCCTTCAGGAAGTGGTGGCAGTCCGGCGACTGTGCTGAGCAGATCGATCCAGGCCTCGAAGTGATTGCCGATCAGATCCGGCTCGTCAATCACGGGTGTCCACGAGGCGCGCAGCTCCAAGTCTATCGTGGCCGGGCGATCGGCCAAGGTGCCGAAGCTCTCGGACAGCACCCGTGTGGTCGTCCCGCCGGCGGCGAGCACCTGGCAGTCGTTGGCATCGAGGGCATCCTCGAGCCAGCTCCATGCCACATGCCCGAGCATCGTCTCATTGCCGAGTTCGTGTTCGAGTTCGGCCCGGATATAGGAGACCACCCGGAACGACCCCTCCCATTCCTCGGGGGCGGCGGGATCGAAGAGGACGACGATGCGGCCGGTGGCGAGCTCGTCGATGGCCTCGCCGCTGGCCCGCAGAAACGTCTCATCGGCGCTGACCTCGGCCCCGAGCGCATAGGAGTAGGGCGCCAGACGGGCCGGGGCGGGAATCTCGGAAATCGACACGTTGTTCGTGCTGCGCGCCTGACGCAGCACCGACGTCACGGCGGAGAACTCCGCCGGAATGCGATTGAGAGGTGAGGTGTTGACCACAATTGCCACGATAGATCAGCCGTGCGGACAGAGGAATCATCCACGCCGAGGCGGCCCCGGACAATCCGTCGGATCGTGTCCTCGGCCGGATGCTGAGACGGCAAGACGGCCCGTCTTGAAACCGACGACGAGTGGGCATGAGCGATCGAAGAATGGGAAGATGGCCCCATGACATCACCCCTGTTGGCTGCCCTGCGTTCGGAGCCGGTTTCGCACACTCCCGTCTGGTTCATGCGGCAGGCCGGCCGCTCCCTGCCTGAGTACCGCAAGCTGCGCGAAGGCACTCAGATGCTCGATGCCTGCCGCGACCCCGAGATGGTCTCCGAGATCACCCTCCAGCCGGTCCGCCGCCACGGCGTCGACGCGGCCATCTTCTTCTCCGATATCGTCGTCCCGCTCCAGGCCGCCGGAGTCGAGGTGGAGATCGTTCCCGGCGTCGGCCCGGTCATCGCCTCCCCGGTGCGCTCCCGCGCCGATATCGACGCCCTGCCCGAACTCGACGCCGCCGACATCCCGGACATCGCCGAATCGATCCAGCGGGTGACCGCCGAACTCGGCGAGGCCACCCCGCTCATCGGCTTCGCCGGTGCTCCGTTCACCCTGGCCAGCTACCTCATCGAAGGCGGGCCGAGTAAGAACCACGAGAAGACGAAGTCGCTCATGGTCTCCGACCCCGAGGCGTTCTCGGCCCTGCTGAGCAAGCTTGCGACGATGTCGGCGACCTTCATCGACGTGCAGCTGAACGCCGGTGCCAAGGCCTTCCAGCTCTTCGACTCCTGGGCCGGCTACCTCGCTCGCGACGACTACGAGGACCACGTCCTCGAACACTCCACCGCAGTCTTCGACGCATTGTCCGGACACGACGTGCCCAGCATCCACTTCGGCGTGCAGACCGGTGAGCTGCTCGGCTCCATGGCACAGGCCGGATCGACGACCGTTGGCGTCGACTTCCGCGTCGACCTCGCCGATGCCGCCACTCGCGTCAATCCCGGTCAGGCGCTCCAGGGCAACCTGGACCCGGCCCTGCTCTTCGCCCCGTGGGAGGCGCTGTCGGCCCGCGTCGAGGCGATCGTGCGCAAGGGACTCGAACTCGACCGCGGATTCGTCTTCAACCTCGGCCACGGCGTCCTGCCCGACACCGACCCCGAGGTGCCCGGACGCGTCGTCGACCTCGTGCACCGCGTCTCGGCCGAGATCCTCGGCAGCCGCGGCTGATCGAATGTCTCAGATCACCGTCGTCGGAGGAGGGATCTCCGGCCTCGTCGCCGCCTATCGTCTCTCCGCCGACCACCGAGTGACCGTGCTGGAATCAGGCGACCTCCTCGGCGGCTGTCTGAAAGCGACCACGCTCGATGGCGGCGTGCCCGTGGGCATCGACTCAGGAGCCGAAGCGAGCCTCAACCGACGTCCGGAGACCAAGATCCTGGCCGCCGAACTCGGCCTCGCCTCGGTGTTCCCCTCGACCCGGCACAGTTCGCAGGTGCTCAGTCGAGGAAGCCTGCACGCGATTCCCAAACGGACGATCATGGGGGTGCCCGCCGAAGCGGCCGAGGTCGAATCCCTCATCGGCACCGAGGCGGCCGCTCGCTTGGCGGCCGAACGGATCACCCCGCCGATCGAGGGTGATGACGTCTCGCTGGGGGACTTCCTGTCCGAGCGCCTCGGCGGCGCCATCGTCGACGAACTCGTTGATCCGCTGCTCGGCGGCGTCTACGCCGGTCGCTGCCGGGACCTGTCCCTGGCCGAAACGGTGCCCGCGCTGCTGCCCGCTGCGATCGAGGGCACCTCGGTGCTCGACCTCGTCGCACGGCTCCTCGCCGCCCGCGATGCCCAGACCGCGTCGACAGGGAACCCGGAACCGGTGTTCATGAGCTTCGAAGGCGGAATCAACCGCCTCATCCCGGCCCTGCACGAGGCGATCGTGCTGGACGGCGGGACGGTCCGCCTCGGCGCCGGTGTCACCGGGATCGACCGCGACGGCGAAAGGTGGATCGTCCGCGGTGAGGGGGACGACATCGAATCCGATGGGCTCGTTCTCGCCACGCCCGCGCATGTGACTGCCGGGCTGCTGAGGTCGGTGGCCCCGGAATCGGCGAGCCGCCTCGGCGAGATTCCCTATGCCTCCACCGCCTTGGTCGCCGCCCTCGTCGACCTCGGGGGAGTCGAACTGAAGGGTTCGGGGTTCCTCGTCCCCGCGACCGAGGGCACGTTCATCAAGGCCTCGACTTTCGTGTCGAACAAATGGCCGTGGACGGCCGACCATATCCCCGCGGGACGGCCCTGGTGCGGATGAGCATCGGACGCTTCGGCGACGGACCCGAGGTCTGGAGCAGGTTCTCCGATGAGGAGATCGTCGAACGTGCCTTCGCCGATTGGCAGACGATCACCTCCCGTCCGGAGTCGCAGCTGCTGGGCTCGGTAGTGCAGCGCTGGAACTCCGCGCTGCCGCAATACCTGCCCGGCCACGCCGGACGCATCGCCGCCATCGACGCAGAGATCGCGTCGCTGCCCGGCCTCGAACTCGCCGGATCCGCCTATGGGGGAGTCGGCATTCCCGCCTGCATCGCCCGCGCGGACGCTGCGGCCCGGAGACTGAACCGACCTGCAGACGACCACCGTGGCACTTCAGAATGAAGAGAAGACAGAAGGAGCAGATATGAGCGAATACACTCAGCCCACCGACGCCCAGATCGAGGAAGCGAACGAGCAGACGCGGTATATCGCCTACTCCGTCTTCGCCTCTGCTGGAGAACTCGGCGATGCCGACCGCAGGGAACTCGCCGATGAGCTGCATGCGGCTCTCGAGCCCCTGAAGGAACGCGGTCTGATCGTGCGCGGAATCTACGACGTCTCCGCCCTGCGCGCCGATGCCGACGTCCTGTTCTGGTACCACGCCCCCGAAATCGAGGTCGTCCAGGCCGCGTACTCGGCGATCCGCCGCAGCCTGATCGGCGGAGTGCTCGAACCCGTGTGGTCCGTCGTCGGAATCCACCGCCCGGCGGAGTTCAACAAGGCCCACCTGCCCGCTCTGCTGACTGATCCCGAGCCCGGCGACTACATCTGCGTGTACCCGTTCGTGCGGTCCTACGACTGGTACCTCCTCGACCCCGCCGAGCGGGCGAAGATGCTGCGCGACCACGGTATGGCCGCCGCCCCGTACAAGGACATCAAGGCGAACACGATCGCCTCCTTCGCCCTCGGCGACTACGAATGGCTGCTGGCCTTCGAAGCCGCCGAGCTCCATCGCATCGTCGACCTGATGCGCGATCTGCGCAACACCGAGGCGCGCCTGCACGTGCGCGAAGAGGTACCGTTCTACACCGGACCGCGGCGCGAACTCGTCGACATCATCTCCGACTGGCGCTGACCGAACGTCATTGACCCGGCCGGGACTGCGGCAGAGAGCAGGTCGCTCGGCCGGGACGGAGACAGCGAGAAAGGGCCACCGCACCGATTCGGTGCGGCGGCCCTGCGCATGGTCGGGGAGTGACCGGCGGCTACCTGCTGCCCTTCTTCACCACATAGGAATGGCCGTTTGCGTCGGTGCGCATCTCCAGCCCCATGGCATCGAGCTGCTGGTGTCGCAGCGTCTCGTCCTCGAAGTATCCGCCCGGGCGCGTGTTGTCTACCTGCGCCGGTCCGATGATCTTGCGGAAGAAGTTGTTGAGCCAGCCCACTCCGCGCTGAGACTCCGGGTGCTGGTTCGTCTTCCGTGCCGAATTCTTCTGCTGCTTGTCGAGCTTCCGGTTCGAACCATCGGGGGAAGGCTGCGAGGCGGACGACATAGCGAGGATCCTATCGACGAGGTGCCGCTTGGGCGAGGATTGGGCAGGTTTCTCCCTTAGTGTACACTAACCATTAGTGCACTAAGTAATCTTCGAAGGGTATGTACGCCCTGATTGCCGACACGGAGGATCGACGACACACGATGCTGGAACCCGAAGCTTCGACGGAGCCGCTGGACAACCCGCTGGCGCTGGAAAGTCAGATCTGCTTCGCTCTGGCGGTGGCGTCCCGCGGGGTGATCGGCGCGTATCGCTCCGTGCTCGAACCCATCAGTCTGACGCATCCGCAGTATCTGGTCATGCTTGCGCTGTGGCAGCACGAGAAGCTGCCGATGCGCGAGATCGCTCGACTGCTGCGACTCGAACCCGCGACTGTGTCCCCGTTGGTCAAACGCCTCGAAGCGCTGGACTATGTGACGAAGACGCGCAGCGACAGCGATGAGCGGATCGTCGAGGTCACCCTCACCGACACCGGCCG
The DNA here is from genome assembly GCF_026013965.1 of Brevibacterium sp. JSBI002. Taxonomy (NCBI): domain Bacteria; kingdom Bacillati; phylum Actinomycetota; class Actinomycetes; order Micrococcales; family Brevibacteriaceae; genus Brevibacterium; species Brevibacterium sp. JSBI002. The sequence goes on along the minus strand of NZ_CP110341.1, from coordinate 2,092,196 downwards.
TGAACTGCGCAAGACCGCCGAGGCGATTCCCGGAACGATGATGGCCAAGCTCGGCATGGACGTCGACGGAGTCCGCGAACTGCACGCGGTGATGCAGAAGATCATCGCCTCCGTCGACGCCGCCGCCGAGGGCTGATCGGTCAGCCGGCCGGGCGCTCCATGGGGGTGTGCTCGATCCCGTCCTCGTCGAAGCGCGGACCGTTCGGGGCGAAGCCGAGGGACGAGTACAGCCCCTCGAGGTGTGACTGTGCGTTGAGCGTCAGCGGGGCAGCTGACCAGGCCTGAACGATGTCGCTGAGCAGTCGGCGGCCCCAACCCTGCCCGCGGGCATCGGGGTGAGTGGCGACGCGACTGATGCTGCGTGCTCCCGGCCTGGCTGCCGGACCGTCGGGCACCTCCGCCGGCAGCAGACGGGCATAGGCCCATGGCGAGAGGTCGCGTCCGTGCTCGGCGCCGTGAGTGTCCGACATCGCCGTGGCCGGTCGCGGGTAGACGAAGTGCAGGGTCTCCGGCAGTGAGTCCACCCCGTCGGGGTCGAGGAACACGCAGTCCTGTTCGACGACGAAGACTCGGGAGCGCAGCTGCAGAATTCCGTAGAGCTCCCTGGGCCGGAGCTCGTCGAAGGTCTCCACGACGAGCTCGGTCGCCTCGGTGCTCTGAGTGTCCGTCGCCACCTCAGCTGTCCGCAGCGTCGGTGTTGAGCTTCAACGAGATCGAGTTGATGCAGTAGCGCTGGTCGGTGGGAGTGCCGTAGCCTTCGCCCGAGAAGACGTGGCCCATATGCGAGTCGCAGTTCGCGCAGCGGACCTCGACGCGTTCCATGCCCATCGAGGTGTCGCGGATGTAGCGGACCCGGTCCTCGGCCAGAGGCGCATAGAACGACGGCCATCCGCAGTGCGAGGCGAACTTCGTATCGGAGGGGAACAGGTCGGCTCCGCAGGCCCGACACTGGTACATCCCGGCTGCCGTCTCATCGTTGTACTCGCCGGTGAAGGGACGTTCGGTCGCGCCCTGGCGCAACACCGCGAACTCCTCGGGAGTGAGCACGTCCTGCCAACGGATCTCCTCAGCCGCGGCCTCCTCGTTCGTCGAAGTTCCAGCGTTGATATCTGATGACTGAGTCATCGTGACCTCCGGTCTCTGTCAGTGACGGTGATTGCGACGAGGAGGAGATGAACTCCGCCCCTGGTGAGCGCAACAGCGAGTGACACTCACTCATTCCGCACAACAGCGTTTGGTGCCTGATCATTCCGTAGGCAACAATGAACACAGGAGGTTTTCATGGTCCGCGACACGAAGTTCCCCGCCCGCCTGCTCGCTGCCGGTATCGGCGTCGGCGCCGGACTCGGTGCCCTGATCTCTGTGGCGTCATCGGGTCTGGCCGCCTACTTCGCCCGCAAGATCATCGTTCCGGAGAACGCACCGGAAGAACTCGACATCCTGCACATCGACGGTTTCCCGCCGAATATGCGCATTCAGCTGCCCGCCGATGAGGAGACCACGGTGCCCGGCACCTATGGCCTCTACTTCAACCAGGGTTCGGGACATGCCGTCGTCGGCGACATCGTCGAATACGATCCGCGCTCGCGCACCGTCTCCCGAGAGATCCTGTCCGTCACCCGCGGCGATATCCGACGGGCCTGGCGGGGACGCTGGACCGGAGTCGTCTATCCTGATCCGATCGCTGCCGGAGTGAACTTCGACGACATCGAGATCCGCTCCGACGCCGGGGACCTGCCCGCGTGGCTGCTGCCGACCGACCATCCAGAGCCGCACGACACCTGGGCGATCCTCATCCACGGCCGAGCCAGCACCCGCGCCGAGGGACTGCGTGCCGCTCCCGTGCTCAACACCCTCGGGGTGCCCTCGATCGCGATGTCCTACCGCAACGACGCCGAGGTGCGTGTGGAGACCACATCGCGCTACGGACTCGGCGACACCGAATGGATCGACGTCGACGCCGCAATCGACTTCGCGGTCGAACACGGAGCGAAGAACGTCGTGCTCTTCGGCTGGTCGATGGGCGGAGCCATCGCCCTGCAGGCGGCCTCCCGCGGACGCAACCGCAGATTCGTCACCGCGCTGGTCCTCGACGGACCCGTCGTCGACTGGGTGAACGTGCTCGACGGTCAGGCGAAGAAGAACCTGCTGCCGACACCGATCGCCAAACTCACGCTCGAGATGATCACCCAGCCATGGGCACGGCCGATCACCGGACTTGAGACCCCGCTCGATCTCGATCGCATGGATTGGGTGACCCGTGCCGCCGAACTCGATGTGCCGGTTCTGCTCATCCACTCCGACGACGACGAATTCGTTCCCTCCGGCCCCTCCCATGCGCTGGCAGGTGTCAGACGGGATCTGGTCACGATGCCCACATACGGCAAGGCCCATCACACGAAGGAATGGAACATCGACCCGGTGCGCTGGGAAGACGATGTCGCGAACTTCCTCGAAGCGAAGATCCTGCCCAAGGACTGATCACGGGGCGCGGGGCGGACCCCGCGCCTCTGCCGTAGCCTCACGTCTGCCCCGACCTCACGGCTCGAGAGTGAGTGTGTCCTCTGCCGCCGCGGCCACGGCCCCCTGCGAGTACGGCCACGGTCGATTGACATTGGCGGCCCAATCGTTCGTCTGATCGTCGTAATGCGGGTGGAAGGCATGCCCCGACGCGCCCGTGAGGTTGATCCAGTTCGAGGCGTCGAAGTTCGACAGATCGACCGTCTGGCGCATCGACGGCACCCAGTTCGTCTCATAGCCGACGGAGGCATCCCACCCGGTGGCATGGACGACGCCCGAACCGCCGGAGACCTCATACGGGCCGCGGTTGAACAGCTTCTCCACCGGTGTGATCCCGGATTCGCCGAGGCTGGCGTTGCGGATCGTCAGCCGGTGCAGGATTCCCCACCGCCACGTCACGGGCTCCGGTCCCAGCAGGTCCTCCGTCTCCGCCCATGCTGTCTTCATGGCCTTGCGCAGAGCCTCGTCCCGACCTTCGACGCCTTTGCCCGACCACCACTGGGAATCCGGGTCTTCGAGCAGTTCGGAGAGCACGAGGTACCACCGTGAACCGCCGGCGGGGGACACCCCGTCGGGAAGCTTGGAGCTGATGGTCTGTTCGAGCAGCGTCTTCGTGAGCACATTGAAGTAGGCGGCGCCCGCGCTGTTCGCGGAATCGAAGCCGTTCCAGCTCTTCAGCAGCTTCTTCGCCTCGAGGATGTCCTCGTCACCATGGGAGTGGATCTTCACCGCTTCGGGTACGAGCTTCGCGGCGAACGGATTCTGGTCGTCGTTCTGGATCTCCGCCATGTCCATCGGCCGCAGCTTCCGGCCCTCGTCGACCGCGTCCTTGATGCGTTTCGTGATGCGGCGGGCACGATCTCCGTAGTCGAAGTCCTCACCCAGCTGCACTGTCTCACCGGGGGCGGCGACCGGGTTGTTCGCGGTGACGATCCATCCGCGCTCGGGGTTGTACAGGTGTGGGAGATCCTCGAAGTCGACCCAGCCCTGCCAATCCTCGTCGGATTTCCACCCGCGGCGGGGCATGGTGCCGTCGGCCTTGCCTCGGCGCGGGATCATCCCGGGTGCCTGATATCCGATGTTCCCGGCGACATCGGCGTAGACGAGGTTCTGAGAGGGCACGTCGAACAGGGACGCCGCGTGCCGGAACTCCTGCCAATTCGTGGCCTTGTTGATGGCGAACACCGCCGAGGCGGTCGTACCCGGACGCAGAGCCGTCCAATCGAGGGCGAGACCATAGTGTTCCTCGGCCGGTCCCGATTTCGGGTCCTGCGAATCCGCCCCGGTCGTCGCATCGAGTGCTTTGCGATACGTGCCGTCGAGCTTCGACACGAGTGGGCCGTTGCGGGTGGAGCGGATGGTGATCTCGCGCGGGTCTTCGCCCGCGACCTCGATCGTCTCCTTGCGCACCTGCAGCGGTTCGTCTCCGTCGTCGTGGATGACCTTCCCGTCGCGGATCTTCTCCACCACGAGGTCGGCGACATCGGCGCCGAGGTTCGTCAGTCCCCAGGCGATCGACTGGTTGTGGCCGATGACGACTCCCGGCAGTCCGGCGAAGGAGAAACCGGTGACGTCGAAGGGGCAGGCATCGGTGACCCTTTTGCATCGCAGTCCCACCTGGTACCAGACCGAGGGCATCGCCGGGGCGAGGTGCGGGTCATTGGACAGCAGTGGTCGACCGGTGTTCGTGTGCTCCCCGGAGATCACCCACGAGTTCGACCCGATATCGTCGCTGTTCTGTCCCAGCATCGGCGGCAGCGATGTGAGCGTATTCCGCAGTTCGAGGAGCTCATCGGTCGGGACGGCCGCCTCGTTGTCGGTGTTCCCTGTTCGGGGTGCCTCGGTGACGGTGCCTCCGGCCTGTGCCTCATCATCATCCCGTGCACGGTCGTCGACTCGCGGCGCCTGCTCGACGTCGTCGCCGCTGCGGTCCTTCGGTGCTTTGTCGCCGGCTCTGCCGCCGAGGATCGTCGGACGCGTGGCATACGGGTAGTCCGGATAGAGGTCGCTCATCTGCTCGTCGGTGAGCTCCGAGCTGAGGATCGACCGGTCGATCTCGTCTTCGAGGTTCGATCGCAGATCCCATGCCATGGCCTTGAGCCAGGCGACGCTGTCGACCGGGGTCCATTTCTCGACCTCGGTGCTGCCGGTCTCGAGGCCGAGGACGGCGTATTCGAGGGACAGCTCGGTGGGGGATTTGTCCTTGAGGTAGGCGTTGACGCCGTCCGCGTAGGCCTCGTAGTAGCCCAGACTCGTTTTGTCGAGCTTCTTCACCTCCTGCTCGGCGACCTTCCGCCAGCCGAGCGTGCGAATGAAGGTGTCGGTGCCCAGCTGGGATTTGCCGAAGAGTTCGGAGAGTCGTCCCGAGGTGACGTGTCGGCGGAAGTCCATCTCCCAGAACCGGTCCTGAGCGTGGACGAATCCCTGAGCCAGGAACAGGTCGTGGGCGGTTTCGGCCTCGATGGTGGGAACACCCGAATCGTCACGGTGAACGGTGACCGGCGCGTCGAGGCCAGGCAGTGAGATCTCGCCGTCGGTGGTCGGGAAGGAGCGGCGGACGAGGAACAGTCCGACGAGGGCGAGGACGAGAGCGAGGACGAGGACTCCGGCGATGACGCGCAGCAGCACACGAGCACTGACCGACAGGTTGGAACCGCTGGTTGGGCGGAGCACCTTGAGCAATGCGCTCGATTCCTTCTCATTCTGCGCATCGGGTGCCGCCATGAGTCTCCTTCGGCCGTCCTGGAAGTTTCGGTTCTCAGCAAGTATAGGTGTCAGGAGGCTCGGGTCTGTGGACCTCAGGCGGCCTGGGTCTGTGGACGAAGGTCACGAGGACGACGGAGATCATCATGAGCAGGAACCAGGCCACCAGCTTCGTCAGCGGCACCAGGTGCCAGCCGTCGTCCTGACTCGGATACAGCCAGGCACCGGCCGCGGTCCCGATGTTCTCGGCCACCCAGATGAAGAAGGCGACGAGGAGGAAGGCCAACAGCACGGGCATCGTCAGCGTCCTGCGATGGATATGGAAGTACATGCGGCAGCGGAAGAAGGCGATGACGGTGGCGACGACGAGGAGCAGGCGGAGGTCGACGATGAAGTGGTGGGTGAAGAAGTTGATGTAGATGGCGGCGGCGATGATCACGGTCAGCCACCTCGGCGGGTAATGGCTGAACCGCAAGTCGAAGAGACGGTACACGCGGACGATATAGGAACCGACGGCGGCGTACATGAACCCGGTGAACAGCGGTACTGCGCCGATGTGGAGGACCCCGCCGGGGGCGTAGTTCCATGAACCCACGGCGGTTTTGAAGATCTCCATTCCGGTGCCGACGATGTGGAAGACGATGATGACGAGGAGCTCGCGACCGGTCTCGAGTCGAGCGACGAGCATGCCGACCTGGATGAGTACGGCGAGGATGACGAGGAAATCGTTGCGGGCGATGGCCGCGTCATCGGGGTAGAGCCAAGCGGTGGCGATGATCGCTAAGAGCATGAGAGCGCCGAAGAGACACGCCCACGCCTGTTTGATTCCGAAGGCGAGGAACTCTCGGATCCCGGCGGGGACGCGGGGGAGAGACTTGTCGGCGAAGGCGTCGAGGACTGCCTCGAGTCGAGTGAGTTCGCGGCGATCAGCCATCTGCTGAAGTACCCACTTCCGAAAATCTGAGAACAACCTTACGATAATCCTGCGGTCACACTGGGTGTCCGTAATTCGGCCCCCATCCAGTGAGAGGAACGCTCACTTGGTCATGGACGACCTCAAGGACCATAACTGATGAAACCGTTGCCATTCCTCGCCTCGGCACTCACCGGAATTCTCCTCACTGCAACCCTATCGGGACCGGCGCTCGCCGCCACACCGGGAACTCCCACGAACACGCCCGGCGCTTCTGCCGCCGACGGCACTCCCTCCGACGGCACTCCCTCCGAGAGGACCGTCGATGCCCAGACTGATGAGGTCACGACTCTGCCAGTCGATTCCTCCGACGTTACGATCATCGGTGCCACGTGGGAAGGAGAAGATCCCGAACTCGAAATCCGCACTCGCGACGGCAACGGATGGTCGGCGTGGGAGAGCCTGCCGACCGATGACGAGGGAGGCCCCGACGCCGTTTCCGCAGAGGCCGCTCAGATTCCCGCTGCCTCACACCAGTCGCAGTCCGTTGCCCTTCCGGTGCTCGATTCGGACGCTGTCGAGGTGCGCGCCGCAGACAAGCAGGCTGATACCGATGATCTGCAGATCACCCAGGTTTCCACTGCAGTCACGAAGGCTGACGCACAGGTCGCGAAGTCCCCTGGGGGAGTGAGCACGCATTCGGCCACGGGACCGGCAGTCGACGCGCAGATCTCGGCCAAGGATCTGCGGGCTAAGATCGTCACCCGCAAACAGTGGGGTGCCGATGAGAAGCTCGTCCGCTGCGCCACGGACAAGACGTCGTCGGCCAAGGGCGTGTTCATCCACCACACAGCGGGTTCGAACTCGTACTCGAAAGCACAGGCACCGGCGATCATCCGCGGTTACCTCGCCTTCCACACGCAGAACCGCGGGTGGTGCGACCTCGGGTACAACTTCCTCGTCGACAAATACGGCACCATGTACGAGGGCCGTGCCGGCAGCCTGGACAAGGCAGTGACCGGAGCTCACGCCTCCGGGTTCAATTCATGGACCATCGGCATCAGCGTGCTCGGCACCTATTCGTCGGCGGCTCCGAGTTCGGCAGCACAGACCTCGGTCAAGCGCCTCGTCGCGTGGAAAGCAGGGCAGTACGGCTTCAACCCCACCGGGAAGATGACCTTGACCTCCGGTGGGGGCGGCACGAGCAAGTACGCCCTCGGCAAGAAGGTCAGCCTCAACGTCGTCGCCGGACACCGGGACACGAGCTACACCGAATGCCCGGGACTCGCGTTCTACAACAAGCTCGGCAGCATCCGCACGGGAGCCAAAGCACTGGTGGCTGAGCTGACCCCACCACCGACGAAGGCGCCCACCAAGAGTCCGGCACCGAAACCGGCACCGAAGCCGAAGACGTACCCGACGAAGGGCGCAATCGGTTCGTACTATCAGAAGAACGCGGGAAAGACCGGCAAACCGGTCGGCTCGGAGAAGAAGCTGAAGAACCCGAATGGTGCCTACCAGTCGTTCGCCAAGGGCACCGTGTATTGGTCGAAATCGACCGGTGCGCACTTCCTCACCAAGGGCCAGATCCGTGTCGCCTACAAGCGAGTGAAGTATGAGAAAGGCGCCCTCGGGTTCCCCAGCAGCGATAAGCAGACCTTCAAATACCGGAAGAGCGCTCGATACCAGAGATTCCACTCCGGAATGATCACCTGGTCACCGCAGACAGGCAGCGACGTCATCTACGGAGGCTTCCTCACGAAGTGGAAGAAGCTGGGCTATGAACGCAGTAAGCTCGGTCTGCCGACCGCTGACCGGACCGTGAAGAACGGTGTCAAACGCCAGAACTTCGAACGCGGATATATGACCTATACGAAGAAGACCGGCATCAAGGTCCACACCCGCAAATAGCGCTCTCCTCCGTGGAGGCGGCCGGGGACCGAAGAGGGAGGAACCTGAAGAGCAAGGGACATAGACTGCCCACATGCACATCCTCCTCCTCGGCGCCTCCGGCCACGTCGGCACCGGTCTCGCCCGTCTGCTCAGTCCGCACCACACGGTCACCGGGATCGTGCGCCAACGCCCGACAACGGAGACGGCGTATGAACCGCTGATCGTGCCGGACTGGGTGGACGAACCGGAGGCGGTCACCTCGGCGCTCGCCTCCGCCGGCCGGCCTCCGGTCGATGCCGTCATCGCCGCCATCGGCGGGTGGTATATCGACGAAGCGGTGCTCGACCGGGGGCTGGGGAAGTTCGATGCGGACTATGACTCATATCTGCGCGGGCACTTCACGGCCTGTGCGCTCTCGCAGTCTCTGGCCACTGAACGGTCGGAGGCAGTCGGTTCGTCAACTGAGCGTTCAACCGGTCAGGTGTCTGGCCGGTCAACGGATGCAGGACCGGACTCCACGCGGTTCGTCCATCTGGCCCTCAACGGTGTCGCCAGCGTCGAGGCGCTGGCCGGGTCCGGGGCGATCAGCGTCTTCGGCGCCGCGCAGAAGATGCTCATCGAAGTCGCCGCAGCGGAATCGACGAGCGTGGCCTTCCGCGAGCTGCGGATCATGGCTCCGATCGGCGGCGATGATCGCAATGACCTGTCCGGGGGAGTCGAAACCGTCCATCTCGCCGAGGTGGCCGATGCCCTCACCGCGATGCTTGACTCACCCGATCGCTTCGAGGTGAGCACCGAGATCCACGCGAACGCTGGGACCTCTGCTGGCTGACTGCTCCGGCTCAGGCGCGGGTGTAGCGGAGGAAGACCTGGTCGTCCTCGGTGCTCACATCGATGAGGCGCAGATCGATCTTTGCCTCGAGCTCGGAGAAGTGGCTGCCGGGGGTGCGGATATAGAGCGGGCTCACGCTCAGATGCAGTTCGGCGTCCGGATAGTGCGCGAGCAGCCGGAAAGCGAGGTTCGGACCCGATTCGCACAGCAGCACCTCCTCGCCGGGTGGTGCCGAGTCGTTCCCGGGGCAGGCCTCACCCCCTCCCGTGGATGACTTTTCGGAGCGGGACCGCAGCGATTCGGGGGAGGGGGCCGTCGGCAGTGAGGCAGCCACCTCGGTGATCGTGTCTGCTGTGAAGTGCTGGGCACGATAGTCGAGGCCGTGGGCGTCGAGCTCGCTCTGCAGGGCCGTCGGATCGGACTCGGTGAGCACGTGTACGGGGGTGTGCTCCAGCGTTTTGCCTGCGGCGTTGATGACGGGCAGCTGCGGATTCAGCGCGGTGCGGCGGTCGACGATGATCGCATTCGCGCTGCGTCGCAGGGCGAGGAAGCGCCGGAAGTCGGCGTCCGTGGACACCCCGGTCGACCAGCCGTTCTCGGCGAAGGATCCGTTGATCGACTGGACGAGGGAGAGGATGAGACGGCGCACGGGTTCCTGCTCTTCTGCTTCTTCGGCTCTGCTATTTCTTGACTTCGGGTGCCGGCCCCATGGCGATGCGCGGGTGAGCGTCCGGATCGATCGTGCGCATGATCCACTTGAGGTCCGCCTCGTCGAGGGTGACGCAGCCGTTCGTGCCGGAACCGTGGTCGAGGTGCAGCCAGATTCCGCCGCCCTTGTCCCAGCCCATCGGTCGGGTCTTGTCCGTCGGCGGAGTGCCGGGTCTGCGGTTGTAGTCGATGGCGATGATGTAGTCGAAGACCGATTCGTAGTCCGCCCCATAGGCCACCGTCGCCGAGGAGGGCAGACGATTGTCCTGGGTGTACGGCAGGTCGGTGCCCGGGTTCGCCTTGAAACCGCCCGCGTCGCTGAGTGTGAACACTCCGATCGGGGTGGTCTTATCGCCCTCGCGGCGATCCTTCAGCCATCCTTTGGAGCCGTTGTGGGTGTCGAAGGTCTTGAGCTTCTTCCATTTCTTGTCCGTGAACTCATAGAAGCTCAGGCTCGACTTCTCCGAAGCGGCTGTCGGCGAGGTCGCGACGAGGACCTGCGAGGTCTCTGCCGGGATCTGGTCGGTGAACTCCTTCGCCAGACCGGGGACAGGGACGGGGTGGACCGGTCCGGTCGCCTCGGCGCCGGCCTGATCGGTTGCCGTCGAATCGGAGTCGGTGCTGGTGGGGGAGTCCTGGGTCGGGGCAGCGAAATCACCGAAGCTCGTCTGCTGTGCCGGAGCGGCGAAGCCGGCGGACTCGGCCGCCGAGGGATCGTCCGTGCCGTCGTCGACATCGGCCCCGCAGGCGGGCACCAGCAGAGCGCAGGCGAGAAGCGCGGGCACTCCCGCGCGCCGGAGGACTCCATCGGACATGAGGCCATCATCTCACGAAGCATGAGAACTCGCCGGTAGCGACTATGCGAAAATGACACCATGAGCATTCCACCTGTGCCGAACCATCCTCCGCGCCCCGGGCGTCGGAAGCCGGCCGAGGAGTCTCCGGAGTCGATCACAACCCAGTTGTTCATCGGCGAGGATGAGTCCGCGGTCGCTGATGGCTCCACCCAAGCACTCACTCCTGCAGAACTGCAGAGGCTGCGGTCGATGGTCGAATCCGACGGCACCGATGCCACCGAGGTGCTCAGCCTCGAAGAGCTGCGCGGACTGGCCGCCGCCGATGGGTATCAGACGGGAGGGCTGCCGGCCGCGCCGCGCAAGGTGAACTCCGACGATATCGCCGCTGCCGAGGCTCCCTCGGCTCCGAAACAGTGGAACCCGCTGCCCGGCTCGCAGCCGGCGCCTGCTGATGCACACCGAGCCGATCCGCATTCGCAGCAGCCCGAATCCCACCCGCATCAGGGAGATCCTCACCCGCACCAGGGGCAGTGGGGCGGAGAGTTCGGTGCCGCCGGTCGGGCCGCAGCATCTCAGCCGCAGCCCGCCGGGCCGGTGCAGTCGCCGGCGGGACCCGATCACGCTCAGCCCGGCACCGGTCGCCCGCGGGCCCGGATACGGACAGGCCGGACACGTTCCCGCTTACGCTGCCGCACCAGCCGGATATGCCGCCGGCTATGCGCCGGGCGGTCCTGCCGGTCCCGGCGGTCCTGCCGGTCCCGGCGGCCCGCACGACCCCTATGGTCGGCGAAATGATACGAAGAAGGTCCCCGCGTGGCTGTGGGTGCTCGCTGCCATCGCGCTCATCCTTGCCCTCGGCATCGTCGGCTATATCGTCTGGGACTCCACCCAGGGTGATGACACCACCACCGTCGGGCCCACGGACGAACCGTCGATCGGTCAGACCGATGATCCCGAGCCGTCCGATTCGGGCAGCTCGAAGGCTCCCGTCGCCGAAGAGACCTTCACATCCCCGTCGGGGAATATCACCTGCACCATCGACTCCGAACGAGCGCGCTGCGTGATCAAGGACTACGAGTACTCACCACCGGAGAAGCCCGACGACTGCAAGCTCGACGACTGGGGCTCCATCGTCGTGGCGAACAAGGAAGGCTCAGGCTTCTCCTGCGTCGAGGCCCCCGAGAGCAACGGCCCGGCACGCGTCCTCGGCTACGGGGATTCGATCTCCGCGGCGGGGATGACCTGCACCTCCAGCGAAGAGGGCATGACCTGCAAATCCGACGACACCGGAGTCGGATTCAACGTCCGCCGCGCCTCGGTCGACTTCCTCAAGTAGGAGCCGGGAGCCGCCTCGGCGATCTTAGGATGTGGACGGGATTCGGACGGATCGCGGAAGGGGGACTACGGTAATCGTGTGGCTCATAGGTTCCTCCTCCTTCCTTGCCGCGACGAGTCCTGAACGGACAGCACGCTCGTCGCGGAGTCCTCGTATGCTGGTCAAGCGCTGAGAAACTTAAGTTAGAGGAACAATGAAACTGCAGAAGCCTTCTCCCATGCCGTTCGGCAAGTACAAGTCGTTCCAGGACCGCATCGCGTTGGATATGCGCGATCGCACCTGGCCCGACCAGATCATCAGCAAGGCACCTCGCTGGCTGAGCACCGATCTGCGCGACGGCAACCAGGCGCTCATCGATCCGATGACCCCGGACCGCAAACGCAAGATGTTCGATCTGCTCGTGGGTCTCGGCTTCAAGGAGATCGAGGTCGGGTTCCCGGCCGCCAGCCAGGTCGACTTCGACTTCGTCCGCGAGATCATCGAACAGGACGCGATTCCCGATGACGTCCGGATCTCCGTGCTCACGCAAGCTCGTGAGGACCTCATCGAACGCACTGTCGAATCCCTCGTCGGCGCGAAGATGCCCACCGTGCACCTCTACAACGCAACTGCACCGGTCTTCCGCAAGGTCGTCTTCGGCTTCGACGGAGACGGCTTCGACCAGACTCGCGATATCGCATTGCAGGGCACTCAGGCTGTGATGAAGCACGCCGAGACTCTGCTGTCCGACGCGGACTTCGGCTACCAGTATTCGCCGGAGATCTTCGTCGACACCGAACCCGAGTTCGCCCTCGACATTGTCGGGAGCGTCCTCGACATGTGGCAGCCGGCAGCCGGCCGCGAGACGGTCGTCAACCTGCCTGCCACGGTCGAACGCGGCACACCGAACACCTACGCGGACCAAATCGAATGGTTCTGCCGCAATATGCCCTACCGCGACGAAGTGGCCGTGTCCCTGCACCCGCACAACGACCGGGGCACCGGCGTGGCCGCTGCGGAGATGGGAATGATGGCCGGCGCCGACCGCATCGAAGGCTGCCTGTTCGGCAACGGTGAGCGCACCGGCAACCTCGATCTCGTCACGGTCGCCCTCAACCTGTACACGCAGGGCATCGACCCGGAGCTCGACTTCTCCGATATCGACGAGGTCATCCACACCGTCACCGAATGCAACCAGATTGGTGTGCACGAACGTCACCCCTACGGAGGCGACCTCGTCTTCACCTCGTTCTCGGGCTCGCACCAGGACGCGATCAACAAGGCCTTCGCCGACCGTGAGAAGAAGGCGAACGCCCAGGGCACCCCCGTCGACCTCATGGAATGGGACATGCCCTACCTGCCGGTCGACCCGAAGGACCTCGGCCGCAGCTACGAGGCCATCATCCGTGTGAACTCGCAGTCCGGCAAGGGCGGAGTGACCTACCTGCTCAAGAGCGAGTACGGACTCGACCTGCCGCGTCGGATGCAGGTCGAATTCTCCCGCGCCGTGCAGCAGCACACCGAAGCCGGCGGCGAGGTCTCTGCCGAGGAGATCCGCCGCATCTTCAACTACGAATACCTGCCCGCCGAAGACCCAGAGAAAGCATGGGGCCGCTTCCAGATCGTCGGCCTGCGCACGGAATCGGGCAATGTCGACGGTGGCGGCTCATCGGCAGAGCGAATCGAGGTCGACCTCATCGTCGACGGTCAGGAACGCACCTACGAAGGACGCGGCAACGGACCGATCGACGCGCTGGTGAAGATCCTCATCGACCAGTTCGACGTCGACGTGCGACTCCAGGACTACTCCGAGCACGCCATCGGCTCCGGCGCTGACACCAACGCTGCCGCCTATGTCGAACTCGCGGTCGAGGACCGCGTCGTGTGGGGCGCCGGACTGCACCCGAACATCACGAAAGCCTCGCTCAAGGCCGTCGTCTCAGCCGTCAACCGAGCCGCTCGCGACCGCCAGAACTGAAGCTGCGCGGTCGAACTCACAGCAGTCGCCTAAGCGCGGCGGGATGATTCCCCGCCGCGCTTGAGCGATAATGGGCCAGTGCACAACTATCGTGATGAAGGCATCGTGCTCGGCGGGCACAAGCTCGGCGAAGCCGACCGCATCGTCACCGTGCTCACTCGCAGCCATGGTCTCATCCGCGCGGTCGCGAAGGGGGTGCGACGGACGAAATCGCGGTTCGGCTCCCGCCTCGAACCCTTTATGCTCGTCGATCTGCAATGCCATGTCGGCCGCAGCCTCGACATCGTCACCCAGGTCGAACTCATCGAACCCTTCGCCCGCGGAATCGCCACAGACTTCGATGTCTATTCGGCCGCCTCGGTGATGGCCGAGACGGCACGCAGCATCACCGAAGCCGAGCCCCAGTCGCGCACGCATTTCCTCCTCCTCGTGTCCGCGATCCGCTCGCTGTGCAATCGCGAACACCCGCCGAGGCTGTCGCTGGATGCGTACCTGCTGCGCGCGATGTCCGTGGCCGGGTGGGCACCGAGCCTGCTCGACTGCGCCCAGTGCGGGAGCCCCGGACCTCACCGGGCGTTCTCCGCAGCACTGGGCGGGGCCGTGTGCACGAACTGTCGTCCCTCGGGGGCGGCGCTGCCCGACACCGATGCGCTCGAACATCTGGCCGCGCTTCTGTCCGGTGACTGGGAGCGGGCCGAGGCCTCAGACCTGCACGATCAGATCGACGGGTCGAAGCTGGTCTCGGACTGGGTCTCGTGGCACCTCGAGCGCAATATCCGATCCCTGAGAGTTCTGGAGAGCACATGAGCTACCCCGCACCACCGGCCCACCCCAGCGGAGTGACACCTCCGCGCATCGACGCGAAGTTCGTGCCCAGGCACGTCGCGATCGTCATGGACGGCAACGGTCGGTGGGCGAACCAGCGGGGGCTGCCGCGCACGGAAGGGCATAAGGCCGGTGAGGCGTCGCTGCTCGACGTCATCCACGGCGCGATCGAGATCGGCGTGGACTATCTGTCGGCGTATGCGTTCTCGACCGAGAACTGGAAGCGCTCACCCGAAGAGGTGCGATTCCTCATGGGCTTCAATCGCGACGTCATCCGTCGCCGACGCGACGAGCTCAACGCACTCGGCGTGCGCATCGTGTGGTCCGGGCGGCGCGGTCGCCTGTGGCGTTCGGTCATCGACGAGCTCGAGACCGCCGCCGAGATGACGAAGCGCAACACGGGCCTGGTGCTCCAGTTCTGCGTCAACTACGGCGGACGGTCCGAGATCGTCGACGCGATCAATGAGATCACCGCCGAGGTGGCCGAAGGGAAGCTCAAGCCCGGCAAGGTCTCGGAGAAGACCGTCCGCTCCCGCCTCTACGCACCCATCGTGCCCGACGTCGATCTGTTCATGCGATCGTCGGGGGAGCAGCGGACCTCGAACTTCCTGCTCTGGCAGTCCGCCTACGCCGAGATGGTCTTCCAGGATGTGCTGTGGCCCGACGTCGACCGACGCACCCTGTGGGCGGCGATCGAAGAGTACGCCCGCCGTGACCGTCGCTTCGGCGGCGCCGTGGACACGCCCTCTGCCTGACGCGAAGGCTGAGGACTGAGTCGCAGCTTCCACGGGCTTCTGAGGCTCGGCCGGCCCGTTCCACTCTGCTGACGACGAGGGCCCCGCAGCATCTTGCTGCGGGGCCCTCGTCATGGTTTCGGCCGGATCCGCGCGTCACCGTTCTCGCGACTCCGGGGGAGTCACGGTCATGACGCGATCGGTTCAGTAGTGGTCGCGGGAGCGGTCGCCGCGTCCGCCGAACTTCTTGCCGCCTCGGCGATCGTTCCGGAAGTTGCGGCCGTCACCGGGCTGCTTGTCGAAGTTGCGCTTCTTGAACGGGCGTCCCGGGCGACCGGAATCCGGACGGATGTCGATGGGACGGCCCTGGATCTCGGTGTGGGAGAGCTTGCGCAGCACCGACGGGTCGAGGTCCTTGGGCAGGTCGACGAGCGTGTGGTTCGAACGGATGTCGATATGGCCGATCTGCTTCGAGGTGATTCCACCTTCGTTCGCGATCGCACCGACCACGGCGCCCGGCTGCAGGCGCTCGTTGCGGCCGAGAGCCAGACGGTAGGTCGTCATGTTCTCGTCACGGGCACGTCCGCCACGGCCCGGACGGCCTCCGTCACGACCACCGTCGCGGTCACGGTCACGGCCCTGACGGCGTGCCGGTTCGGGCATCGGCTCGGCCTTGAGGGTGTTCGACTCGAGGACGAGGGAGGCCAGTGCAGCGGCGATGTTCGACGCCGGCACATCACGGGAGAGAGAGTACGCCTCGATGACGTCGGTGAGTTCGGAGAGTTCGGTCTGCGCGAGCACATCGTCGATGCGCTTCGTGAACTTCTCGACGCGAGTGTTCGTCAGCTCTTCGACGCTGGGCAGGGTCAGCGGTTCGACCTTCTGCTTCGTGGCGCGCTCGATCGAGCCGAGCATGCGCTGCTCGCGCGGAGTGACGAAGAGGATCGCTTCACCGGAGCGTCCGGCACGACCGGTGCGGCCGATGCGGTGGACGTAGGACTCGGTGTCGTGCGGGATGTCGTAGTTGACGACGAGCGTGATGCGCTCGACGTCGAGACCGCGGGCGGCCACATCAGTGGCGACGAGGATGTCGATCTTGCCTTCGCGCAGCATGTCGATCGTGCGCTCACGTGCCTGCTGCGGGATGTCGCCGTTGATCGCGGCGGTCTTGAACCCGCGGGCGCGCAGCTTCTCGGCCAGCTCCTCGGTGGCCTGTTTGGTGCGCACGAACATGATGATGCCCTCGTACTCCTCGACCTCGAGGATCCGGGTCAGCGCATCGAGCTTGTGCGAGTGCTGAACCATGAAGTAGCGCTGACGGATGTTCGCACCGGTCTGCGACTTCGCAGCGATCCGGACTTCCTTCGGGTCGTCCAGGTACTTGCCGGTGATCCGGTGGATCGAGGACGGCATGGTGGCCGAGAACAGTGCGACCTGACGGTCGGGACCGACCTGGCTGAAGATCTCTTCGATGTCTTCGGCGAAGCCCATCTTGAGCATCTCGTCGGCCTCATCGAGGATGAGGTGCTTGAGGCTGCCGAGCTTGAGCGATCCCTTCTTGAGGTGATCGATGACACGACCGGGGGTGCCGACGACGACCTGCGCACCACGGCGCAGACCGGCCAGCTGCGGGCCATAGGCCTGACCGCCGTAGATCGGGAGCACGGAGAAGTCGGACAGCTCCGTGGCGTAGGAGGTGAACGCCTCAGCGACCTGGATCGCGAGTTCGCGGGTGGGGGTGAGTACGAGAGCGAACGGACCGTCGTCGGCGCGCCCCGCCTCGGCGAGGTCGGACAGGGCCGGCAGGGCGAAAGCCGCGGTCTTGCCGGTTCCGGTCTGGGCGAGACCGATGACGTCTCGGCCCGACAGGAGGGTCGGGATCGTCTCGGCCTGGATGGGGGTGGGGATCTCGTAGCCCTGCGCCTCTACGGCCTTGAGCACGAGCGGGTGGAGTCCCAGTTCGGAGAATCTCGGAGTGGTTTCGTCGTTTGCGGACACATCGGTCATGAGTGATCTCTCTCATGTCGGCACACACTTGATCGCAGATGACTGTAGTGGCGATCTACCCTGCGGCCGCTTGTGCAATCATCGTGAGCAATCCGGGCCGAAACCGTAGAGATCCAAGAACTCGCTTGGACAGACGTGAAGACGTCGGTACGGAGAAAGGTTTGGGTGTACCCCAAGTCTACATGCCGCACCCTCGCCGAGGCGGTCCCGGAGTGGGATTCCGAGTGTGAGATCAGTCGCCTACCGTGGACTCCTTCCGTCGTCGAGGGCGGGCGTCGGGGTGGGCCGGGTCGGTATCGCGCCGGTGTTGAGGAAGCGACGGCGTGACCAGTTAGGCTGGTACCTGCGAGCCACGGCAGCCGGCCGTCGGCGAACTGAAACAAGGAGAGAACTAGTGGCACAGTCCAAGTTGGATGCCGTCATCGCCCTGGCCAAGCGCAGAGGATTCGTCTTCCAAGCAGGAGAGATCTACGGCGGTTCCCGCTCGGCATGGGACTACGGACCGTTGGGCGTGGAGCTCAAGGACAACATCAAGGGCCAGTGGTGGCAGCAGTTCGTGCGCGGTCGCGAAGACGTCGTCGGCCTCGACTCCTCGATCATCCTGCCCAAGCGCGTCTGGGAAGCCTCCGGCCACGTCGCTACCTTCGTCGATCCCCTCGTCGAGTGCCTCAACTGCCACAAGCGCCACCGCGAGGACCACCTCGTCGAGGCGTATGAGGCGAAGAACAAGAAGGCTCCGGAGAACGGAATGGCCGATATCGTCTGCCCTGACTGCGGTACCCGCGGTCAGTGGACCGAGCCGCAGGAATTCTCCGGTCTGGTCAAGACCTTCCTCGGACCCGTCGACTCCGAAGCCGGACTCCATTACCTGCGTCCGGAGACCGCGCAGGGCATCTTCGTCAACTTCAACAATGTGCTCACCGCTGCCCGGAAGAAGCCGCCGTTCGGCATCGGCCAGATCGGCAAGGCCTTCCGCAACGAGATCACTCCCGGTAACTTCATCTTCCGCACCCGCGAGTTCGAACAGATGGAGATCGAGTACTTCGTCCACCCGGACGAGGCCGACGACTACTACAAGCAGTGGGTCGAAGACTGCTGGTCCTGGTTCCTCGATCTCGGCATCTCCGAGGACAACGTCCGCCGCCTCGACGTTCCCGCCGAGGATCGTGCGCACTACTCGGCCGGCACCATTGACATCGAATACCGCTTCGGCTTCCAGGGATCCGAATGGGGCGAGCTGATGGGTGTGGCCAACCGCACCGATTACGACCTCGGTACCCACACCGAGGTCTCGGGGGCGAAGCTGCAGTACTTCGACCAGGCCAGCGGAGACCGCTACACCCCGTATGTCATCGAACCCTCCTTCGGCCTGACCCGGTCGATGATGGCCTTCCTCGTCGAGGCCTACAGCGAGGACGAGGCGCCGAACACGAAGGGCGGCGTCGACAAGCGCGTCGTCCTCAAACTCGATCCGCGCCTGGCTCCGGTCAAGGCTGCGGTGCTGCCGCTGAGCCGCAACGAGAAGCTCACCCCGGCGGCGAAGGATCTCGCCGCGACGCTGCGTCGACGCTGGAACATCGACTTCGACGATGCCGGCGCCATCGGCCGCCGCTACCGCCGCCAGGACGAGATCGGAACGCCGCTGTGCATCACCGTCGACTTCGACACCCTCGATGATCAGGCAGTCACGATCCGCAAGCGTGATGACATGAGCCAGGAGCGCGTGAGCATCGATCAGGTCGAGAAGTACCTGGCCGACCACCTCGCCGGAGCCTGACCCCAATTACTACCTGACGGCGGCCCAGCAACCTGGCGCGAGGTTGCTGGGCCGCCGTCAGGTAGTTCTGATAATGGCTGGCTGCCTCGGTGAGCATCAGCCTCCATTCCGCCCCGGTCGACCGCCCGCTACTGTCCGGTCAGCCGTCCCTGAAGGACCGCCATGCATATGACGTCCCAGCACGAGCCGAAGGCCTCGCCGAAGGTTCGCCTGATCATGCTCGCCTGCCTCATCCCGCTCATCGTCGTCACGATCGTCGGACTGTTCGTGCTGTGGCCGTCGGGACCCGACAAGGATCTGCCCGGTGGCGGGCCGACGACGAACACGGCCGAGGGGATCACCGATACGAAGGTCACCGTCACCGCCGTCGACGCTTCGGACTGCGACTCGGGGGAGACGGACCCGATGGTCCGCGCCGACTGCACGACGTACACCGTGGAGGCGGACGGGCAGGAAGGCAGCCTCTACGTCACCCCCGACGCGGTCAAGGCCGGCGTCGATGTCGGAGACACGATCAAGGTCCTCGACTTCACGAAGTCACCGGACCGGGCGGAGATGGGCACCGACTACGTGTTCATCGATTTCGACCGCAACGTGCCGATGCTCGCCCTGGCGATCATCTACGGGATCGTCGTCCTCCTCGTTGCCGGTCTGCGGGGACTGCGCGCACTCATCGGACTCGGATTCGCCGGTGCCGTGCTGTTCGTCTTCATGCTCCCGGCGATGCTCGACGGCAAACCGCCGGTGCTGGTGGCGATGGTCTCGGCGAGCCTGATCATGGTCATCGCGCTCTACCTGGCACACGGAATCTCGACGCGGACGTCGACGGCGCTGTTCGGAACGGTGCTCGGCATCGTCATCACGGGCATCCTCGGCGCGTGGATGACGTCCTGGGCGAATCTGGGCATCGCCTATTCGGAGGACGGGTATCTGCTGGTCGATACGACCGATCTGGGGATGACCGAAATCATCGTGTGCGCGATCCTCATCACCGGGCTCGGAGTGCTCAACGACGTCACGATCACACAGGCTTCGGCGGTGTGGGAGCTGGCAGCCGCTGCCCCGGAGATGAAGCCCGGTCAGCTGTTCTCTCGGGCGATGCGCATCGGGCGTGACCATATCGCCTCGACGGTCTATACGATCACGTTCGCGTATGTGGGCTCGGCGCTGATGACGCTCATCATCGTCTCCGCGCACGATCAGCCGCTGTTCGACACGTTCACGCTCGGGGACATGTCGGTCGAGGTGGTGAGCATCCTCGTGTGCTCGATCGGTCTGGTCATCGCGATTCCGCTGACGACCGGAGTCGGTGTCCTCGTGGTGAAATCGGGAGTTCGCCCGCCGAGGCGGCCCACCGGGTCCGCGAGTGCGTCCGGCACGATCACGGCTGCGGACCCAGGCACGATCACGGCGGCGGACCCCGCCGAGGAGCGGCCGCCGATGACCCGTCGCGATGCCCGTGAACGCGACCAGAACCGCTGAACTTCGCCCCGGAACTACCTGACGGCGGCCCAGCAACCTCGCGCGAGTTGCTGGGCCGCCGTCAGGTAGCAATTGGGGTCAGAACATTGTCCAGGCTTCCTGCAGGACGCCGCGGATGATCTGCTCCATCTCGTCGAACTCGTTCTGACCGACGGTCAGCGGAGGCGAGAGCTGGATGACCGGGTCGCCGCGGTCGTCGGCGCGGCAGTACAGACCGCTGTCGTACATCTTCGCCGACACGAAGTTCTTGAGAATCCGCTCGGATTCCTCTTCGGTGAACGATTCCTTGGTGTCCTTGTCCTTGACGAGTTCGATTCCGTAGAAGAATCCCTCACCGCGGACGTCACCGACGATCGGCAGGTCCTTGAGCTTCTCGAGCGTGAACTTGAACGCCGCAGCATTCTCGTGCACGTGGTCGTTGAGCTTCTCCTCTTCGAAGACGTCGAAGTTCGCCATGGCCGCGGCACAGGCGACGGGGTGACCGCCGAAGGTGTAGCCGTGGTAGAAGGTCTCGTCCCCGCCGGGGCCGAAGGGCTCGAAGAGCCGATCGGAGGCGATCATTGCACCCAGCGGTGCGTAGCCGGAGGTGATGCCCTTGGCCGATGTGATGATGTCGGGAACATAGCCGAAGTCGTTGCAGGCGAACATGTCGCCGATGCGACCATAGGCGCAGATCGTCTCGTCCGAGACCAGCAGCACATCGTACTCGTCGCAGATCTCGCGGACCCGCTCGAAGTATCCGGGAGGAGGCGGGAAGCAGCCACCGGAGTTCTGCACGGGTTCGAGGAAGACGGCGGCCACGGAGTCGGCACCTTCGAATTCGATGGCCTCACCGATGCGGTCGGCGGCCCAGCGGCCGAAGGCCTTCTCATCGTGGGCGAGGTGCTCAGGTGCCCGGTAGAAGTTCGTGTTCGGCACCTTGTGAGCACCGGGGACCAGCGGAGCGAACTGCTCACGCAGACCCGGGAGCGAGGTCACCGACAGCGCACCGTGCGGGGTGCCGTGGTAGGCGGTGGCCCGCGAGATGATCTTGTGCTTGCCGGGCTTGCCGACGAGCTTGAAGTAGTTCTTCGCCAGCTTCATCGCCGACTCGACCGAGTCGCCGCCGCCGGAGGTCAGGAAGACCCGGTTGAGATCGCCCGGCGCATAGCTGGCCAGACGTTCCGAGACCTCGATCGCCTGCGGGTGGGCGTACGACCACAGCGGCATGAACGGCAGCTTCAGCGTCTGGTCGTACATCGCCTTCGCGATCTGCTCACGGCCGTGCCCCACCTGAACGGTGAACAGACCGGCGAGACCGTCGAGGTACTTCTTGCCCTTGTCGTCGAAGATGTGGTGACCCTCGCCGCGTACGATGACCGGTGCCTCACCACCGTTGAACAGTGCTTGGTGTGGTGACATGTGCATCCACACGTTGTTGCGGATGGCATCCTGATAAGGAGTGCCGGCCCTGGTGACATTGTCTGTCATCGCGTCCCCCAGTTGTATTTCTGCTTTTCGAGTGAGAGGTACATGAAGAGCTCCGTATCCACGACGGCATCGATCGAGCGGAGCTCCTCATTGACGAACTCGATCAGATGCCGATCCGATTCACACACGATCTCGACCAGGAGGTCGAACGAACCGGCGGTGACGACGAGATAGTCGATCTCGTCGTAGTCGTGCAGCTTCTCGGCGACCGCGGAGATGTCCCCGCGGACCTTCAGCCCCACCATCGCCTGCCGCGCGAATCCCAGACTCAGCGGGTCAGTCACGGCGACGATCTCCATGACACCCGAATCGATGAGCCGCGACACTCGCTGGCGCACGGCGGCCTCGGACAGGCCGACGGACTTGCCGATGGCCGAATAGGATTTCCGTCCGTCGTGCTGCAGCTCGACGATGATCGCCTTAGATTTCTCGTCGAGATTCCCTAGCCGGGAACCGCTGCCGTTCGGCAGAAGCGGGTCCATTCTTCACCTCCGTGATGTGCGTCTCAGAACAATCTACCACCGAATCTGCTGAATTGCGCTGTGGAGTATGCGAATTCCGTCGAAACTGAAAATGTTTGGTTCTGGATTCGTCAATATCGCCGAGGCGGCCGACGGGTATCCATGCCGAGCACCGTTGCCGCGGCGCCCGGATCCGCCGCCGTCGTCCACGTGAAACCGCAGTTTGCCGACCGTCTGAAACTGCAACTCGCCGACCACCCGAATCGGTCGTTCGCCGACCGCCCGAAATCGTCGTTCGCGGATCACTAGGGCGGCCGCTCAGCGGTCGCCCGGATCCCTGTTGTGAAGCACTGTGAATCGCCGTTGTGAAACCCCGCGGATCTCCGCAGGCGCGCGGATCGGCAGACCGTCGACAACACGCGGATCGACAGTGATTGACAGTATGTGAGCGAGATCACCACACTGGGATCATGAATGAGGGTGAGCTGTTCTACGGCGGCGACGACAATCGCCCGGATGTGTACGGGATGCGTCCCGGAGCCGAGCAGGGGCAGGCCGGCAAAGAGGTCAAGGCGCGCCCGCAGCCTGTTCCCGGCGAAGTCGATACGATCGGCGCGAACGAACTGTCGTTCAGCGCCGAGGAGTACCTCGGGCGGATCGCCTCGGTGCGCAACAGGATGCTCGACCAGGGCCTGGCCGCGCTCGTCGTCACCGACCCGGCGAACATCTACTACCTCACCGGCTACAACGCGTGGTCCTTCTACACCCCGCAGCTGCTCTTCGTGCCCTCGTCGGGACCGATGACGCTGTTCATGCGCGATATGGACGCGCGCGGTGCCTCGCACACCTCCTGGCTGCCACCCGAGGACATCGTCGGCTATCCCGAACGCTATGTGCAGCGTCCGCATATCCACCCCTTCGACTGGGTCGCCTTCGCCCTGCGCCAGCGGTGGGAGGTCGCCCGTGCCTCGACTTCTCCGGTCGGGGTGGAGATGGATTCGCATTTCTTCTCCCCGCGAGCCTTCCGGGCCCTGGTCAACGGCGTGCCCGAATGGCGCCTCGTCGACTCCTTCGAACTCGTCAACTGGATCCGCGCGGTCAAGTCTCCGGCGGAGATCGCGCTCATGCGCAAGGCCGCAAAGGTGACCACCGCCGCCATGGACGCGGCACTGGGCACGATCGGCGTCGGCGTCGGCCAGAACGAAGTGGCGGCCGCGATCTCCGAAGCCCAGACCCGAGGAGGCGACGGAGTCTGGGGCGACTATCCCTCGATCGTCCCGCTCATGCCCACCGGAGAAAGCGCGGACACCCCGCATCTGAGCTGGACCGATCGGAAGTTCGAACGCGACGAATCGGTGAGCATCGAACTCGCCGGAGTCCACCGCCGCTACCATGTTCCGCTGGCCCGCACCGCGGTGACCGGGCGACCGAAGCAGGAGCTCGTCCGTCTCGAAGGCGTTGTCGCGGAGGCGCTGTCCGCGGTCCTCGACGTCGCCGCACCCGAGGTGCCCACCGCGGAACTCGCCCGCACCTGGAATCGCGTGCTCGCCCTGTCGGGACTGGAGAAACCCAGTCGCCTGGGCTACTCGATCGGGATCGGCTACCCTCCCGACTGGGGCGAGCGGACGATCTCGATCCGCACCGAGGACGACCAGATCCTCGAGGCGGGAATGACCTTCCACCTCATCGGCGGAATGTGGATGAACGGCTACGGAATCGAGCTCTCGGAACCGGTGCTCATCACCGACACCGGCTGCGAACCGTTCACCCACTTCCCGCGTGAGATCATCCGCGTCTGAGGCGTTCCGCGATAGCGCCTCGTGCGCAGGCTGCCCGCGTCGGCTATCTCCGCCCGCATACCCGAGCCGAACTCGCCGGCGTCGATCAGGCGAAGAACTGGGTCCACAGACCGAGGGCAAGGGCGTTGATCCCCGCCACCGCGAGCGCCCGGCCCTGCACCCAGGAGATGTCCTGCGCCGAGGCGGCCACCGACGAATCGGCGATCTGCACGGCCATCGCCACCCGCGGGGGAGCGGCGAGAGCGGCCAGTGATCCTGCCGCGTTTCCGGCCGCGACGACCGGCAGAGCCGAGACATGCGATGATGCGGCGGCCGCAGTCAGGGTGCCGGTGAACATTGAGTTCGCTCCCGTGTTCGAGCCGGTGAGCACCGCTCCGATGGAATTCAGCCACGGAGTCAGCAGAATGAGTCCGGCCGGCAGCAGGGAACCGATCGCCTCGCTCATCCCCGTCGTCGTCATGATCCAACCCATGAGCATGAATGCGGCGGTGCCGACGCCGATGGGAACCCAGGAATGCACAGCCGCAACCGTGACATCGCGTCTGCCGGCGACGGTTGTGGCGGCGATGAGGCAGGCGGCGGCCAGCCAGAACGGGGGAGAGGCGATGATCTGCGTGGCCGTCGACGGGAGCGCGGCGTGCAGGGCCCGTGCCAACAGCAGGCCCACCGTGAGCACCCCGTAGGGAAGAACGGCCACGCCGAGGCGGCGCGTCAGCCCCGTGGCTCTCTTGCGGATCATGAACAGCGCACCGACGAGCAGGATGACGATCAGCGATCCGATGATCCCCGACGGGGCCATGCCGATGACAGAGCTGGAAGCGAGCATCCCCGCCCACATGAGTGCGCCGGAACCGATGATCCCCAGCACCGAGGCAGCGGACGGTCGCATGATCGCGACCACCGCGATCGCGACGATGATGACCGGTATCGCATTGATCCATGCCGTGGCCAGACCGAGTTCGTCGACGTCCAGGCCCGCCAGCGCCGCTGCGACGGTGGTGCCCGGTCCCAGGGCGCCCCACGGGACGGCGATGAGACCGAGGAGGCCGAGGATCGCGGACTGCCGCAGGGTGCAGCCGAGATGACGCAGGATCGGAACCCCGACGGTGACTCCGATGCCGAAGCCGGTGACCGATTCCGCGAAGGGCACGATGCCGAACACGACGAGCGCGACGCCGAGCGGGCGACCCGGTGACAGCGACTCGACCCAGGACGAGATCTGCGACATCGACCCTGCCGACTCGAGCAGCCGGGCGAGCAGCATGCCGAAGAGCAGGATGAGCGCGACCTCGAGGATGAGCGGAAAGTAGTCGATCCCCGACTCCACCAGCACCGAGGCAGGAGTGGGGAAGACGAAGGCGACGAGACCGGCCGCGAGCACGGCACCCGCGAGAGCGGCGACCCAGGAACTCTGCTTGAGCAGGAGGAGGACGATGGCAATGAGGATCGGGGTGAGAGCCAGCACTGCCGCCATGGGGTGAAGTTTCCTTTGTGAGATGTGATTCTATGATCCAAGAATAGAATATGATGCTCCAATGGCGAAAGAAGAGGATCTCGGCGCACGTGTCTTCGGCGCCCGCATCAGAGCCCGGCGCAAGTACAACAACCTCACCCTCAACGAGCTCGCGGTGAGGGCGGGACTGTCCCGCGCCGCTCTGTCGAAGATCGAGCGGGGTGAGCAGGACACATCGGTATCGAACGCCATGGGCCTCTCCCGCGCCCTCGGCGTCGACGTCGGCGAACTGCTGGCCGCCCCGCAAGTCACCATCACCCGCAGCGAGGCGATCCCCACGACCTCGACCTTCGGCAAGGGGGTCTGGAGGCGGGATCTGCCATCGGCGATCGAGAACATGGATGTCGTGCACTACCGTCTCGACCCGCGCAGCGAGACCTCGGCCTTCGCCGCCCACCGCAGCGGATCGCGTGAGAGCTTCTTCGTCCTCAAGGGCAGCATCGAGGTCGTCACCATCGACCGCCGCACGACCCTGCACGCCGGTGACTGCGCCCAGGCTCCCGGCGACGTTCCACACCAATTGGCCAACCCTCACGACGAGCCCGCCGAACTCATGCTCATCATCATCTGAACCTGCCTGACCCCTTATTGCTACCTGACGGCGGCCCAGCAACCTCGCGCCAGGTTGCTCAGCCGCCGTCAGGTAGCAATAAGGGGTGGTGTTGACCGGGCGAGCTGCCTCGGCGATCATTGTTATGTTCCATTTCCGTTCAAGGACGTCTCTGCTGTGAAGTGAATCCTCATACCGTGACTTGCGGGTGCCACGGGCCCGCGGCGCTTCTGCGTACACGAAATGAGGACCCTCATGCCCACAGCAATCACTGTGTCCGAACTGGACTACCGCCTCGGCGACGATACCGAGATCTTCTCCCGACTCACCGCCACCATCCCTGCCGACCTCGTCGGACTCGTCGGCGACAACGGAATCGGCAAATCCACCTTCGCCCGCATCCTCGCCGGTCGGCTGCGCGCCTCGTCAGGAACCGTCACGGGTGCCGATGGCGCCGTCTACATCGACCAGCTGCTGCCGCATTCGACGCAGCGGGTCGATGCCGCGCTGGACATCGCCCCCGTCCGACAAGCGCTGGGCCGCGCCCTGGCCGGAGAGGCGACCGGGGCCGACTTCGACCTCATCGGCGACGATTGGGATATCGAAGAGCGAGCCCTGGCGGCGCTGTCCGAACTCGGTCTGCATCTGAGCGTCAGCGATCTCGACCGGAGTCTGAGCAGCTTCTCCGGCGGACAGGCCACACGCATCGGACTGGCCCGAGCGGCACTGGTCGGTGACACCTGGCTGATCCTCGACGAACCGAGCAACAACCTCGACGAGGACGGACGGACGCTGCTGACGACGCTGCTCACCGACCGACGCGGACCGACCCTGGTCATCTCCCACGACCGCACGCTGCTGACGCATATGACCTCGATCACCGAGATGACGACCGGCTGCGGGTCTACGGAGGAAACTTCGACGACTACGAAGCCATGGTCGCCGCGGAAGAGGAGGCGAAGCAGCAGAAGGTCACGGATGCGAAGAAGTCCCACCAGGTCGAGAAGCGTCAGCGGATCGAGCTGGAGACGAAACTCGCTCGAGCCGACCGGAAGGCCAAGAAGGACAAAGAGAACAAACGTCGACCGAAGATCGTGATGAACGGGCTGACGAACTTCGCCGAGAAATCCGCGGCCAAACGCCGCGGCGACAAAGCCGCCGACGAAGCGGCTGCCTGGGACGAACTCACCAATGCCAAGGATGCGCTGCGCCGGTCCTCGAGCGTCCGCCTCGACCTGCCGGACACCCAGGTCCACGCGAGCAAACGGGTCCTCGAGATCTCCACGGCCGCCTCGGCGAGGTCCGAACGACCCCAGACGATCGTCGGTCCCGAGCGGATCCGACTGACCGGACCGAACGGGGCGGGAAAGTCGACCCTGCTGGCAGCGATCCTGGCGGCTGCCAACTGCCAGGACAGACAGAGCAGGGGCACGGGCGACACGGTCGAGGGACACGTCGGGGCCGAAACCGGTCCGCCGGTCGCCGCACTCTTCGGCGACCTCGCCATCACCGTCTCCGCGCCGACGGCTCACCTCGACCAGCAGTACCGACTGCCGGGGGAGCTCACGGTGATGGAGGCAGTGCGCGCGGGCAACCCGCAGCTCGACCCGCACCGCGTCCACGAGGTGCTCGCGGCCATGGGACTGCGGGCCGGACGCACCGACCAGATCTGTCAGACCCTGTCCGGAGGGGAGCGCTTCCGCGTCGCGTTGGCCTCAGGCCTCCTCCAGGACCCGGCTCCGCAGCTGCTCATCCTCGACGAACCGGGCAACAATCTCGACCTGTCATCGCTCGAGGCGCTGGTGACCGCTCTCGAAGGATTCGGCGGTGCCATGGTGATCGTCACCCACGACGACCGGCTCGCCGCCGAACTCTCCGTCGACACCGAATGGGACGTGCGGGAATTTCTGCGCACCGAAGCCGTTGACTGAGTTGAGACGAATAGGACGAGCCGAGGCGGCGAAGCAGGCAGGAGAGGCAGACGAATGTGCGATTTTGACTTGACTGGGATAATGGTTGCGTGAGTGTCATCAGCCCTGCCCCAGAAACCGCATCCCCGAAGCCCGAAACAGCCCTGCGCATCGGGCCCATCGAGCTGTCCTCGCCCGTCGTGCTCGCGCCCATGGCCGGAATCACGAACACCGCCTTCCGCCGCCTGTGCCGCGAATACGGAGCCGGCCTGTACGTGACCGAAATGGTCACCACCCGGGCCTTGGTCGAGCGCAATCCGAAGACGATGCGCATCATCCACCACGAGCCCTATGAGACTCCGCGCTCCGTCCAGCTCTACGGAGTCGATCCGGTGACCATGGGCCAGGCCGTGCGGATGCTCGTCGAGGAGGACCGCGCCGATCACATCGACCTCAACTTCGGCTGCCCCGTCCCCAAGGTCACCCGCAAGGGAGGCGGCTCCGCGCTGCCGTGGAAGCAGGATCTGTTCAAATCCATCGTCACCACGGCCGTCACCGAGGCGGCCCGCCGGGACGTACCCGTGACCGTGAAGATGCGCAAGGGCATCGACGCCGACCACACGACCTTCCTCGACGCCGCCGAGACCGCGCGCAACGCCGGCGTCGCCGCCGTCGCACTGCACGGCCGCACCGCGGCCGATCTCTACTCGGGGACCGCGGACTGGGACGCGATCGCCCGGCTCAAGGACCACCTCGGCGACACCGTTCCGGTGCTCGGCAACGGTGATATCTTCGCCGCCGAGGATGCCCTGGACATGATGGCCAAGACCGGCTGCGACGGCGTCGTCATCGGGCGCGGCTGTCAGGGCCGGCCGTGGCTGTTCGGCGACCTCGCGAACGCGCTGAACGGCAGCGACGAACGCCACCGTCCCGGACTCGCCGAGGTGGCTCGTGCCGTGTACAAGCACGGCGAATACCTCGTCGATCACTTCGAGGACGAATTCCTCGGCGTCCGTGACCTGCGCAAGCACATCGCCTGGTACTTCAAGGGCTACCCCGTCGGGGGAGAGCTGCGCAGCCAGCTGGCTATGGTCTCCTCTCTCGAGGAACTCGCCGGGCTGCTCGACCAGCTCGACAAGACCGCGCCCTACCCGGGTGAAGCCGCCGAAGGGTCGCGCGGCCGCACCACCCGACCGAAGAAGCCGCACCTGCCCGAGGGGTGGTTGAACTCCCGCATCTTCGATCCCAGCGGGAAGTCGCTGCTGTCGGAGGCCGAACTCGACATCTCAGGAGGATGAGAATGCCCTTCGACACTCACCCGCACACCTCGGTGGGGACGGGGACCGTGGCGGTCTACTCGCCGTGGGACGAGGAGCGGTGGGTGAGCGAACCGGCGAAGAATCCGCGGCGCTCGGCTTTCCAGCGCGACCGAGCCCGCGTTCTCCACTCCTCGGGTCTGCGCCGCCTCGGCGCGAAGACCCAGGTCGTGTCCCCGGGCACGGACGATTTCGTCCGCACCCGTCTCACTCACTCCCTCGAGGTCGCCCAGGTCGGCCGCGAACTCGCCCGCTACCTCGGCTGCGATCCCGATATCGTCGACACCGCCTGCCTGTCCCACGACCTCGGACACCCTCCCTTCGGCCACCATGGTGAGACGATCCTCGATGCCCTGTGCGCAGACGTCGGCGGCTTCGAGGGCAATGCCCAGACCCTGCGTCTGGTCACCCGGATCGAACCGAAGGTCATCGCCGATGACGGTCGCCCGGCCGGCCTCAACCTCTCCCGCGCGAGCCTCGATGCACTGACGAAGTACCCATGGCCCCGAGCCGAAGCCACGGCCGGTCGCCGCGACTCCGGGGTGCGCAAATTCGGTGTCTACGATGACGACCGGGCTGTCTTCGACTTCTACCGCGACGGCATCGACAACGGCCAGAAATGCATCGAAGCCCAGGTCATGGACTTGGCCGACGACATCTCCTATTCCGTTCACGATGTCGAGGACGCCATCGTCGCAGGCCATCTGGACCTTGCCGACTTCGCCGCCGATGAGCGGCGGGCCGAGCTCTTCGGCATCACCCGTCAGTGGTACCTGCCGGAGACCACCGATGCGGAGATGGACAAGGCACTCGGCCGACTGCAGGCCGCCGCCTACTGGCCCAAGGAGGCCTTCGACGGATCCCGACGTGCTCAGGCTGGCCTCAAACACATGACCAGTCAGCTCATCGGGCGCTTCGTCGGCGCCGCGGAATCCGCGACCCGTGAGGAATTCGGCTGGGAGCCCCTCGCCCGATACTCGGCCTCGCTCGTCGTCCCCGAGACGACCACCGTCGAGATCGCCGTGCTCAAAGGCATGGCCACGCTGACGGTGATGGTCGCCGAGGATCGACTGCGGCTGCATGACATCCAGGCGGCAGTCATCAGCGAACTCGCCGAATGGTACTCGCAGTCACCGGACAAGCTCGATCCGATGTTCCGCGCCGACCACGCCGAGGCCGCCGACGACTCCGCACGACTGCGCGTCATCGTCGACCAGATCGCCTCCCTGACCGACCATTCCGCCTGGGCCCTGTACCACCACCTCAACGCCGGAGCGGAGGATCGGCTCTAGACCATGGCCGGACTCATCAAACGCGAGGACATCGACGAACTGCGCAGCCGCACCCGCATCGACGAGGTGATCGGGGAATTCGTCACCCTCAAGACCGCGGGCATCGGATCGCTGAAGGGACTGTGCCCGTTCCACGACGAGAAGACTCCGTCGTTCACGGTGCGTCCGCAGGTCGGGATGTACCACTGCTTCGGCTGCGGTGAGTCCGGAGACGTGTTCACCTTCCTGCAGAAGGTCGAACAGCTCAGCTTCGTCGAAGCCGTCGAGACGCTGGCCGGCAAGGCCGGAATGCACCTGCGCTACGAGGACGGGAAGGGCCCGGACCGGGAACAGGCCAGCCGCAGGCAGCGGTTGCTGGAGATGCACGAGGTCGCGGGGCGCTTCTTCGCCCAGGCCCTCGAGTCCGAGGCCGGGCAGATCGGCCGCGAGTTCCTGTCCGGCCGCGGTTTTCCCGCCGAGTCGAGCCGGGAGTTCGGCATCGGGTTCGCCCCGAAATCCTGGGATGCCCTGACGAGCCATCTGCGCAAGGCCGGCTTCACCGATGAGGAGATCCTCGCCGGCGGCTTGGCCAGCGAGGGCGGTCGGGGAATCTACGACCGATTCCGTGGTCGGGTGATCTGGCCGATCAAGGACATGACGTCCCGGACCATCGGCTTCGGTGCCCGTCGACTCTATGACGATGACAAAGGTCCGAAGTACCTCAACACTCCCGAGACCGCTCTCTATCACAAGAATCAGGTTCTCTACGGACTCGACCTGGCGAAGAAGTCGATCGCGAAGACCAAACGCGTCGTCGTCGTCGAGGGCTACACCGACGTCATGGCCGCCCACCTCGCCGGAGTCGACCAGGCCGTGGCCACCTGCGGCACGGCCTTCGGCGCCGAACACGTGAAGATCATCCGTCGTCTCCTCGGCGACGACCCGACCGGACAGGTGATCTTCACCTTCGATGGCGACGCCGCCGGTCAGAAGGCTGCGCTCAAGGCCTTCGAATTCGAGAACCTGTTCACCGCCCAGACCTTCGTCGCTGTCGAACCCGATGGCCTCGATCCCTGTGACCTGCGCATGCAGAAGGGCGACGCGGCCCTGCGCGAACTCATCGACGGCCGCAAGCCGCTCTTCGAGTTCGTCATCACCACCGCGATCTCCCGCTTCGACCTCGACACCGTCGAAGGACGGATCTCCGCGGTCCGCGCCGCCGCCGAGGTGCTCACCGACATCCGTGACCGCAACAGCCTCTCCCACTACTACCGGTTCGTCGCCGGTCGCATCGGCGTCGATATCGACGAGGTGGAGGCCGCGGTCCGCACCGCCGCCCGCCAACCGAAGCAGAACCGCCAGCCCGCCGAGGCGCCCGCCCGCCAGTCGTCCTACCGCGACGGCCCACCTCCGGCACCGAGCGCACCCGCACCCTCGTCGCCGGCCACATCCGGACCCGGGCACGGGTCAGGTTCGGGACGGGGGACCGGTCCCGGAACCGAGCCGGAAATCGCCCCGTCCGGAGGCGCACGGGGGCCCGGTCCCGCCTCGGCGGGGGAGGTCTCCGATGAACGCAGCATCGAATACGTCTACGATGAACGCCCTGACGTCTCGAACCTCTCGGCCCCGATCAGCCCCGCCCGGCTGAAGACGGAGAAGGGGGCTCTCATGGTCGCCCTCCAACATCCGGAGGTGGTCAATGCGAAGCTCTTCGACTCGCTGTCCGCGAAGGCCTTCGAGCACCCCGGCTACCGGCGGATCCAGGACGCCATCAAACAGGCCGGGGGACTGGGCGCAGCCGGCACGGCTCAGTCGAAATGGGCCGAACGCGTGCTCGACGCCGCAGCCGAGGACCTCAAGCCCTATGTGGCCCAGCTGCTCGTGACCCCGCTGCCTGTCATCGAGGGAGACGGGATCGATCGGTTCGCCCGCGGGATCGTCGCTCGCCTCTTCGACTACGACCTCGAACGCATCGCCAAGGAACTCCACTCCCGCCTGCAGCGCCAGGACACCGCCGACGGAGCAGGTCAGGCAGCACTGCTCGGTCAGCTGCAGACCCTCGAGCAGCACCGGGCACGGCTGAAGATGCTCATGTGAAAGACTGCGCACAGTGAAATAGTGCACAATTGCAGGTTTGCAGTTGGTGAAAGTTTGCATGTGGTGCAAAATGTACCTATGCCCGCTGAAGAATCCCTGCGCTCGAAAAAGGCGCGCCTGACTCGCAACGCCCTCCATGAAGCGGCGATCACTCGCGTGCTCGAAGACGGCTTGGCCTGCGCCACCGTGGCGACGATCGCCGCCGACGCAGGAGTGTCCACACGAACCTTCTTCAACTACTTCGAGACGAAGGAGGACGCGATCGTCGGCCTCGGAGCCGAGGTCGGCGTCGATGAGGGCCTCGCCTTCGACTATGTCCACAGCCCCGCCGGGCTCGACACGCTGGCCGAGGACACGGCGCTCTTCGTCCGCGAAGCGCTGCTCGTCGGCTCCGTCGATCCGAAACTTCCGGCGCGGCGACGCCGCCTCTTCGCGCTGTATCCGGAACTCGTGAGCAAGAGCTTCGACCGGGCAGAAGAACTCGAAGAGATCGTCACCGGTCACGTGCTCGACCGACTGCGACACCTCGGCCAGGAGTTCTCCTCAGAGGACTCCGCCTGGCGCAGCGCGCGCATGCTCACCCAACTCTGCCGGGTCCCGCTCAACCATGCGGGACAGGTGATCAAGGCCGATCCTGAGGCGGTCGAGGACAAAGGCGGCACCCAAGCGATCTTCGAAGACTCCCTGAACCTGTTCCGCAAGGTCCTGGACCGACTGCCATGACGAAAACTGTGATGAGAAGCAACCACGAACCCGATGAGAAGACGATGACGGCAACCACCTCGAAGAACTCCGCCCCGGCGGGACCCGACGCACAGACAGAGCCGATGGCCACCTCGGCGATCATTCTGCTCTTCGTGGGCCTGATGATCGCGATGTTCATGTTCTCACTCAACCAGACGGTGCTGGCGACCGCGCTGCCGACCATCGTCGGCGAACTCGACGGCGTTGACCAGATGCTGTGGGTCTCCACCGCATTCATGCTCGCTTCGACGATCATGATGCCCGTCTACGGCAAGGTCGGCGACCTGTTCGGACGCAAGCCGCTGTTCATGTTCGCCATCTGCTGCTTCCTGCTCGGCTCGGTCTTCGCCCTCATCGCGAATGAGATGTCGACGCTGATCTTCGGTCGAGTGCTCCAGGGCATCGGCGGCGGCGGAATGATGATCCTCTCGCAGTCGATCATCGCCTCCGTCGTCCCCGCCCGCGAACGCGGCAAATACATGGGCATCATGGGCGCCGCCTTCGCCGTGTCGTCCGTGGCCGGACCGCTGATCGGCGGCTGGCTGACCGAAGGACCCGGCTGGCGTTGGGCTTTCGCCATCAACTTCCCGTTGGGCATCATCGCCCTCATCGCCGCCGCCGTGTTCCTCAAAGTGCCCAAGCACACCAAGGGTGCCGGCCCTCGCCCGAAGATCGATGTCATCGGCATGGCGCTCATCTCGATCGTCACCTCCTGCATCGTGCTCACCTCCGCCTGGGGCGGACACGACTATGAATGGGGATCCTGGCAGATCAACGGGCTCATCGTCACCGGAATCATCGCCGCAGTCGCCTTCGTCTTCGTCGAACTCAAGGTCAGCGAACCGGTCATCCCGATGCACCTGTTCACCAACCGCGACTTCCTGCTGTGCACGATCGCCGGCCTCTTCGTCGGCATCGGCATGTTCGGTGTGCTCTCCTATATGCCGACCTACCTGCAGATGGTCCACGGAATCGATGCCACCGTCGCCGGTCTGATGATGGTGCCGATGATGGGCACCATGCTCGTGTCCTCGACGCTCGTCGGTTTCATCGTCTCCCGCACCGGCAAGTACAAGAAGTATCCTCTGACCGGCATCCTCATCATGGCCGCCTCGCTCGTTCTGCTCTCCCAGCTGAAGGCCGAGAGCGCGGCCTGGGAGACCATCGGCTGCCTGGCGCTGCTCGGACTCGGACTGGGCCTGAGCATGCAGACACTCGTCCTCGTCGTCCAGAACGCCTTCCCGGTGTCCATGGTCGGCACCGCGACCGCGTCGAACAACTACTTCCGTCAGGTCGGTGCCACACTCGGAATGGCCTTCATCGGATCCGTATTCACCCAGCGGCTCATGGACAACATCAAGTCCGGAATCACAGAGATCGCGAAGGCGGCCCCACACGGGCACATGCCCAAGATCTCCTCGACGGGGCTGACCCCGGAGATCGTGTCGAAGCTGCCGGAGCCGATGCACTCACTCATCATCACCTCCTACAACGACGCCCTCGTGCCCCTGTTCCTGTGGGTGGCTCCGCTGGCCGTCCTCGGTTTCGTCTTCCTCTGCTTCCTGCCGAACACTCCGCTGGCGCAGACACTGAAGAACGAACCGGCGAAGCGCGAGAGCCTCGATGTCGAAGCAGAGCGCGCGGGTGTCGTGTCCGCGCCGGTTTCCACCCCGGCAGAGACTTCATCGGTTAGTGTGGCAGAAAGCCCACTGTCCAAGGAGCCGAGGAATGACGGTACTGACCATACTCAACTCACCCGGGACCGAGATCCCCGCACTGATCACTGATCTGGGGGAGCTGGACGGGATCGAACTGCGCATCGCCGAGGCGTCGACCCTGGCCCAGGCGCTGCCCGGCACCGATGTGCTGCTGATGTGGGATTTCTTCTCCACCGCACTCAAGGACGCCTATGGCAGCGCCGACAGACTCGAGTGGGTCCATGCCGCGGCAGCGGGCGTGGACTCGCTCCTCTTCGATGAGCTCGTCGAATCACCGGTGACCGTGACGAACGCCCGCGGGATCTTCGACCGCCCGATCGCCGAATTCGTCCTCAGCTACATCCTCATGCACGCGAAGAGCTCGATCGGCTCGCTCGACGACCAAGCGGAGGGCAGGTGGAACCGCCGGTCGACCCGCGACATCGCCGGAACCAAGGCTCTCATCGTCGGTACCGGAGCCATCGGTCGAGGAATCGCACGCCTGCTGAAGGCCGTAGACATCGACGTCACCGGAGCCGGATCGCGCGCCCGCAGCGGCGACGCCGACTTCGGTGAGGTCATCGACTCCGCCACCCTGCCCGAACACGTGGCCGGATTCGACTGGGTCATCGACATCGCACCGCTGACGGAGAAGACCGAGAGACTCATCGGCGCCGAGGCGTTCGCCGCCATGGACGACACCGCCGTGTTCATCAATGTCGGACGCGGAGACACAGTCGACACCGACGCACTCGTCACCGCGCTGCGCGAGGGACAGATCGGCGGGGCCGGACTCGACGTCTTCGACGAAGAGCCGCTGCCCGCAGGCCATCCTCTGTGGTCGCTGGACAATGTCATCATCACCCCACATATGAGCGGTGATACCGACGGGTGGAGAATGCGACTGGCCGAGCAGTTCCACGCCCTGTTCGAACAGTATCTGGCCGGGGAGCAGTTCCCGCACACCGTGGACAAGCGGCTCGGGTACGTGCGGTGAGCCAGGCCGACGACCCCGCGGCACAGCGGGGCTTCCTGGCCAGGGTGATCGCCGAACTCATCGCCGTGCGCCGTGCCAGACTGCTGAGCATGCTGGTGCTCGCCCTGGCGATGCTCGTCGCCGGACTCGGGGCCGCCCTCCAAGCCCAAGGCGATCACATCGATGCGGTGCTGCTGTTCTCGGCGTTCAGCCTCATTATGATCGGCATCGTCTGCGCGCTGGGCGCGATCATCGCCTGGACGCGGATCAACCGGGACGTGCTCGACTCGATCGCTGCGTCGCGACCGGCTCGTGCCAAGGCGCCGCGGACGCGGAATGCCGGACTCGCCGTCGCGGTCGGCTTCGCCATCGTCGGGATCCTGTTCGGCATGCTGCTGTGGGCTGAGACTCCTATCCTGGCCGGCGCAGTCGTCATCGCCTGCCTGCTGCTGGCCTGCCTGGGTCCCATCTGGGCGAATGAGCTGGCAAATGCCGATGACCGACTCGCCGTCATCCTCGACAGCGACGATGATCTGGCGGAGCGGTTCGCCACATTCACCCCGATCTGGCTGCATGAGGCCATGGAGTCCGACGCCGCGAAGTAGGCAGAACACCTCGTTGCGGGCAGAACCTCTCGTTCCTACGGGAGGTTCTGTCATTCCCGAGAGGTTTCGGCAGGAGGTGTAGGGCGAGGCAGTACCGGTGAGAGATGGTGCGGCCGCGGGAGGTGTAGGGGGCGCGGCTAAGGGTGCGGGATGGCGACGGAGGTGAATGACGAAGGTGCCCGGAGTCGGAAGACTCCGGGCACCTGTCTCAGCCGGTCACCGAACGCTCATCCGAGCGTTTCGGTGGGCCGCCTCGGCGATATCAGGGAAATGCCGGGACGTCGACGTCCGCCATCTTGGCCACGCAGCGCACGACCTGGCAGGAGTAGCCGAATTCGTTGTCGTACCAGACGTAGACGACGACGCGGTCCTCATCGACGATCGTGGCCAGACCGTCGACGACACCGGCCCGCTTGGAGCCGACGAGGTCGGTGGACACGAGCTCGGGAGAGGTGACGTAGTCGACTTGGTTGCGCAGCGGCGAATGCATCGACACTTCGCGGAGGAACGTGTTGAGCTCGTCGACGGTGGTGGCGTTGTCCAGGTTGAGGTTGAGGATCGCCATGGACACGTTCGGGGTGGGTACGCGGATCGCATTGCCCGAGAGCTTCCCGGCCAGCTCCGGCAGAGCCTTGGCGACGGCCTTGGCGGCACCGGTCTCGGTGAGGACCATGTTGAGGCCGGCTGCACGGCCGCGGCGGGAGCCCTTGTGGAAGTTGTCGATGAGGTTCTGGTCGTTGGTGAACGAGTGGACCGTCTCGACGTGGCCGTTGCGGACACCGAACTTGTCGTTGATGGCCTTGAGCACCGGGGTGATCGCGTTCGTCGTGCACGAAGCTGCCGAGACGATGGTGTCCGTGTCGAGGATCGCGTCGTCATTGACTCCGAAGACGATGTTCTTGACATCGCCCTTGCCGGGAGCCGTGAGCAGGACCTTCGACGCACCGGGGCATGCGAGGTGCTTGGACAGTCCCTCTTCGTCGCGCCACTTTCCGGTGTTGTCGACGATGATGGCGTCGTTGATTCCGTAGGCGGTGTAGTCGACCTCCGAGGGGTCATTCGAGTAGATGACCTGGATGAGGGTGCCGTTGGCCTGGATGGTGCTGTTCTCTTCGTCGACGACGATGCTGCCGTCGAACGCGCCGTGCACCGAGTCGCGGCGCAGCAGGGAGGCGCGCTTGACGATGTCGTTCTCCCCATTGCGGCGCACGACGATCGCACGCAGACGCATGCCGGTGCCGCCGGCGCGGTCTATGAGGATGCGTGCGAGCAGACGGCCGATGCGACCGAAGCCGTAGAGGACGACGTCGCGGACCTCGCCCTTGCCGGACTGCGACTGAACGACTTCGGCGAGCTCGGCGGCGAGGAAGGCGTCGACATCGGCGTTCGGATCATCGAGCTTCTCGATGAGGCGTCCCAGATCGATGCGGGCCGGTGCCAGGTTGAGCCCCGACAGCGCCTTGACGATGCGGTGGGTGATCTGGATGTCGAGCTCTTCGCCGAGGAAGTGGCGAGCATAGCGGTGCGCCTTGATCATGCCGGTCACCGACTTGTTCAGCAGCGACCGCCCGAACAGGGTCAGCAGAACGTCGTTCTCACGGTACAGGCGTCCGACTAGCGGAATGAGTTCTTCGGCGGCGGTCTGCTTCTTCGCCCAATCGTTCAGGCGAGCAGTCGTAGCGTCAGTCAAAGGTCGTGTCCCCTCGGTCAGTTATAACGGATGCGCCCACAGTCTACCGTCTCGCCTATTCGCGATCGGACCGGCGTTCCTCGAAGCGTTTGAAGCCCAGCAGGGTCAGCGCCACGATTCCCGCGCCGGTGATGAGCGCGCCGAGGCTCTGTGCCTGCACCTTCGGTTCGACGAAGCGGTATTCCGGCTCCTCTTCGCGCGGCCGCGGTGGTTTCGCCGTGCCGATCCACGCGGCGATGAACAGGATGATGCGGGCGAAGACGTTGAGCGTGAGCATGATCGCGATGATCGATCCGAACACTCCGGCGGCCTTGTTCCCGGAGAAGAGATTGACGAGCACCGTGGAGAAGTTGATGAGGATGAGGAACGCGGTCGCGCCGATGAGCGAACCGCGGTTCTTCGCCTGCTTGTCGACCGGCTTCTCCGGCAGCATCGTGAACAGGAACCAGAAGATCAGCCAGGCGGCGCCGAAGGTGAGGATGACCGGAACGATGAACAGCAGACTGCCGGCGAATCCGCTGAGCCCGAGGAAGTCGGCGATCATCGAGCGCAGACCGGTGCCGACGACAGTGAGCGCCACGGCCAGGAGCAGGCCGATGATGAGTCCGATGAGGGTGACGACATTGCCGATGATCTTCGCGACGAACGACTTCTCCGGCACGGCATCGTCGAAGTCGTCGTGCAGCTGGGCTCGGACTGCGGCACCGAGGTTGCCGATGAATCCCTGACCTGTGTAGAGGCCGGTGAGGATACCGATGATTCCGACTGCCTGCCACTGCAACAGGTAGCTTTCGAGCTGCTCTGTCAGTGACTCATTCCCGGCGGTGAACGTCTCGATCTGCTTGGTGACCTCGGGAAGGAGCTCGGGTCGGGCGACGTCGAGGACGAAGCCGATGCTCGCGAGGCTGACCATGGCGATGGGCATGACCGCGAGAACGAGGAAGTAGGTGATCGCGGCACCGAACTGATTGCCCAGACGCTGTCCGAAACGCTGGACTGCGCGCATGAGGTGGGCAGGTCCGGGTCGACTGACGGCATTGTGGCCGACCTCAGCGACGGTGTTGCGCGAGGCCAGTACTTTGGCAGGTGCCACGTGTGTGCTCCTTCGATGCGTATCCGCAAGGTGCGTTCGTATTCCGGTCTGAGGTGTTCGTTTCCACACTAGCCGCTGTGAGCGTACTGTGAGCGGCAGGCCGCGCCCTTATCTAGACTTTTGATCATGCCGATCACCGATCCGTACGCTCCGATTGCCGATTTCGCACCCGTTGCCACCGACAGCCTCGCCGGCCTGCCCGCCGGCGGCGTCCCTGCCCGTGTCCTCGCTGCCGGCGGCAGCGCTGCGGACAACCTCAGCGGGTTCTCGGCCTGGACCGTGACGATCATGGAGACCCTGGGGCCGGCCGGTGTCGGGTTCATGGTCTTCCTCGACAACATCTTCCCGCCCATCCCCAGTGAGCTCGTTCTGCCTCTGGCCGGATTCACCTCCAGCCAGGGGCAGATGAACATCGTGGCCGCGATCGTCTTCGCCACGATCGGTTCGGTCGTCGGTGCGGTTCTGCTGTGGGCGCTGGGTAAGTGGATCGGCATCGAACGCATCGCCCGGATCGCGGTGAAGATGCCTTTGGTCGATGTCGACGATGTGCACAAGACCGTCGCCTGGTTCGACAAGCACGGGGACAAAGCCGTCTTCTTCGGGCGGATGATCCCGATCTTCCGGTCGCTCATCTCCATCCCCGCCGGAATGCGGGACATGCGACTGCTCAAGTTCCTGCTGCTGACCACGTCCGGCAGCGCGATCTGGAATACGATCCTCATCGTCGCAGGCTTCACCCTGGGCGAGAACTGGTCGGTTGTCGAGACCTACGCAGGCTATTTCCAGAACGTCGTCATCGTCGCCGTCGTCGTCTTCGTCATCGCGTGGATCGTGCTCAAGGTCCGCAAACAGCGACGGAAGAGGGCCGCAGGGCTCGATACGACGGAGAACGACCATATCGCGCCCGGCGAATTCGACGCCTGATGAGCCAGTTCGACTTCTGAGATCGAACCGCCTCGCCCGTGCGTCCGCCTCGCGCGAAGACCAGCTTCGCCCGGAGCCAGCAGGCCTCGGGCGAGCAGTTCACACAAGCATCAGCCCACCCAAGCCGCCGCGGTATGCGCGGGTGTGACCTCTTCGCCGGGCTTGACCGGTCCGGGAGCGGTGCCGTCGCCGAAGGGGGATCCGCCGAACTTCCGGTCGCGTCCGTGATCGCTGAGCCAACCCGAGAGGTCGGGGCCCTTCGGCACGATCTGCGTCGGGTTCACATCCTGGTGGACGATGTAGTAGTGCTGTTTGATCTGCACGAAGTCGACAGTGTCGCCGAAGCCTGGCGTCTGGTACAGGTCACGGGCGTAGCTCCACAGATTCTCGAACGCCGTGAGCGGCTGCCGGTTGCACTTGAAATGTCCGAAGTAGACGGGATCGAAGCGCACGAGTGTCGTGAACAGTCGCACGTCCGCCTCGGTGATGGTCTCACCCATGAGGAACCGTGACCGGCTGAGCCGATCCTCGATCGTGTCCAAAGCGGTGAACAGCCGATCGAAGGCGGCATCGTAGGCGTCCTGGGACCCTGCGAAACCGCAGCGGTAGACGCCGTTGTTGATCTCCGTGTAGATCAGCCGCATCACCTTCTCCATCTCCTCCCGGGATTCTTCGGGCCAGAGATTCGGTGCTCCCTCACGGTGATAGTCGGTCCACTGAGTGGAGAAGTCCTCCGTGATCTGTGGGAAGTCGTTGGTCACGACGACGCCGGTTGGCACGTCGACGACGGCCGGCACGGTGATTCCGCGCGGATAGTCCGGGTAGCGGGCGAAGAACGCCTGCTGCAGCCGTTCGATGCCGAGCACCGGATCCACCCCGCCCGGGTCGAGGTCGAACGTCCACGATCGCGCATCATGGGTGGGGCCGGGCATGCCGAGGGAGATGACGTCCTCGAGGCCGAGGAGGCGACGGACGATGATCGTCCGGTTCGCCCAGGGGCAGGCGCGGGCGGCGACGAGGCGATACCGACCCGGTTCGACGGGCCACTGAGCGTTCGGATCATTGAGGATGCGATCGTCGATGTAGTTCGTATCGCGGTTGAATTCCGCGCCTTCGGTCACGTAGCTGGGAGTGGGATCGGTGGTCTCGGACATGGCGCTGCCTCCAGTGAGATCGATGAGTTCGACTTCTGCGCTCAAGCTTACGACGCTGAGGCAAGCCCTCGCCGAGGCGGGACGACGTCACCGTTGCCGTGTCCTCCCGATTGGGAGGAGTCCGTCACCGTCCCCGAGGCGGGACGACGACGGCCCGGGACGGACCGTTCGAGTCCGTGCCCGGGCCGTACCCCGCAGGCTGAGTTCAGCGACTGTGTCTCAGTCGACAGCGATTGTGCCTCGGTCGACAGCGGCTGTGCGTCAGCCGGCGTAGAGCGCGTCGATCTCGGCGGCGAAGTCCTTGTTGATGAGGTGGCGCTTGACCGACTGCTTGGCGGAGAGGTAGCCATTCTCCTCGCTGAGTTCGATCGGCAGGATTGTGAACTTCTTGACCCCTTCGGCGCGTGAGACGGTCTTGTTCATCTGTTCGACGGCCTTGGCCACTTCGGCCTGGATCGCATCGTCCTCGGCGGCTTCGCGCAGACCCATCTGGGGCAGATCATGGTTCTTCAGCCAGCCCGGCAGCATCTCCGAATCGAGGAAGATCAGCGCCGAGACGAATTTGCGGTTCTCGCCGACGAGCACCGGCTGGCCGATGATCGGGTGGCGACGCAGCACATCCTCGAGCGGGGCCGGGGCGACGTTCTTGCCGCTGGAGGTCACGATGATCTCCTTCTTGCGGCCGTTGATCGTGAGGTAGCCGTCGTCATCGAGGGAGCCGAGGTCACCGGTGCCGAACCAGCCGTCATGGAACTCCTTGGCCGTGGCCTCCGGATTGTTCCAGTACTCGCGGAAGACCGGCGCGCCCTTGGCCAGGATCTCACCGTCGGGAGCGATCGCCACCGAGGCGCCCGGCAACGGAACGCCGACAGTTCCGATCTTCGACTTCTCCGGAATATTGACGGTGATCGGTGCCGTGGTCTCAGTGAGTCCGTAGCCTTCGAGAACGATGATGCCGAGTCCGCGGAAGAAGTGTCCGAGATGAGAGCCGAGTGCGCCGCCGCCGGAGACCGCGTGAGTGACGTTGCCGCCCATAACTGCGCGCAGCTTCGAATAGACGAGCTTGTCGAACAAGGCATGCTGGAGCTTGAGGGCGGTCGGCACCTTGCCGGTGTCGAGTGCCTTCGAGTAGGCGACGGCGACCTGCTCGGCGCGGCGGAAGATCTTCTCCTTGCCGCCTGCCTGGGCAGTTGTCAGTGCGGAATTGAACACCTTCTCGAAGACACGGGGCACACCGAGGATGAACGAGGGGCGGAAGCTGCCCATGGCGTCGGTGAGCTTCGTCAGATCCGACTGATGAGCGAGCAGAGCACCGTTGCTGATGGCCAGGACCTCGATGAACCGGGCGAAGACGTGAGCCTGCGGCAGGAACAGCAGGCAGCGCATATTCGTGTCGAGAACACTGGGGATCTGGTGGCGAGCGGCTTGGGCGGTCTGCACGAAGTTCGCGTGGGTGAGCACACAGCCCTTGGGCTTTCCGGTGGTGCCGGAGGTGTAGATGATCGTCGCCACGGAATCGGAGCCGACCTGCGAGCGAGCGGCTTCGAGCTCTTCATCGGTGACGGCCTTGCCGGCTTCGGCGAGATCGGCGAAAGCGCCGTCGTCCCAGACCCGCAGGGCCGGTTGTTCCCGTCCGGCGGTCTCGGCCGCCGCCCGCACCCGATCGGCGTGCTCGCGTGATGCGACGAGCCCACGAGTGACATCGGCGTCGGTGAGCATCCAGCTGAGCTGGCTCTCCGAAGAGGTGTCGTAGAACGGCACGGAGATTCCCCCGGCGTACCAGATGGCATAGTCGCTGAGCGTCCACTCATACGAGGTGGGGCCGAAGATCGCGATCCGGTCACCGACTTCCACGCCCAAGGCGATGAGGCCCTTCGCGGCCGCCTTGACCTCTGCGAGGAATTCGGCCGCGGTCAGTTCGTTCCAACCGTCTCCGTCGGGCTTGGCGACCAGAGGGCGGCTGGGGTTCTCAGCGACTGTGCTGAGGAAGATATCGGTGGTCGACGAGGCGGTATCGACCTCGAAACCGACGACGGGTGTTGACGACTGCGGCATGGTCGTTGAGCTCATGAGTCTCCTTCGAGGACGTAAGTTACTGATCGGTTATCTTACAGTTCGGCCGGGTCTCAGTGAAATCGATCACGTTTGCCGAGATAACCGGCGTCCGCTGACCTGTGAGCAGTCTAACCAAGTCGAATCAAGGGGTGTTCAGAGTACGATGGTCAGAACCCGCTCACGTCTGTTCAGCGAAGGAAGGTAATGACGACGAACCCTGAGGAGACCGGTTTCCGCTATGACGCGGCGCTGGCCGAAAAGATCGAGAAGTCGTGGCAGCGCACTTGGGAGGAATCGGGCACGTTCCACACCCCGAACCCCACCGGAGACCTCGGCGAGCTTGACTCCCAGGATGCTTCGTCGCCCTACGGTCCGCCGGCCGACCTGAGCGAGCGCGAGTCCCTGTACATCATGGACATGTTCCCGTACCCCTCCGGTGTGGGACTGCACGTCGGCCACCCGCTGGGCTACCTCGGCACCGACGTCTACGGCCGCTATCAGCGGATGCGCGGACACAATGTCATGCACGCCCTGTCCTACGACGCCTTCGGACTGCCCGCCGATCTCTACGCGGTGCAGACCGGTCAGCACCCGCGCATCACCACCGATGCCAATATCGCGAACATGACCGAGCAGCTGCGTCGCCTGGGGTTGGCCCACGACGTGCGCCGCCGCTTCGCCACGACAGACGACGAATTCGTCAGATGGACGCAGTGGATCTTCCT
Source organism: Brevibacterium sp. JSBI002 (assembly GCF_026013965.1). Lineage (NCBI taxonomy): Bacteria > Bacillati > Actinomycetota > Actinomycetes > Micrococcales > Brevibacteriaceae > Brevibacterium > Brevibacterium sp. JSBI002. The sequence goes on along the minus strand of NZ_CP110341.1, from coordinate 2,047,662 downwards.
GCAGATCTTCAACTCCTGGTACGACACGGAGGCGACCACCCCCGATGGTGAAGCCAAGGGCGCGGCTCGTCCGATCGACACGCTCATCGAGCAGTTCGCCTCCGGTGCACGCCCCACACCCGACGGCCGCGCCTGGTCGGAGCTGAGCCCGGCGGAGCGCGAGAACGTCCTGCAGGGTTACCGCCTCGCCTACGTCTCCGAATCCCCGGTCAACTGGTGCCCCGGGCTGGGCACCGTGCTGGCCAATGAAGAGGTCACCGCCGAGGGTCTGTCCGAGCGCGGAAACTACCCGGTCTTCACCCGCCGTCTGCGCCAGTGGAACATGCGCATCACCGCCTACGCCGACCGCCTCATCGACGACCTCGACGTACTGGACTGGCCACATGCGATCCATGCGATGCAGGTCAACTGGATCGGGCGGTCGAAGGGCGCCCTGCTGCGCCTGCCCATCGCCGGTGACGATGCTTCCGACATCGAGGTCTACACCACCCGCCCGGACACCCTGTTCGGCGCCACCTACCTCGTCCTCAGCCCCGAACACCCGCAGGTCGCCGACCTGACCGCTGAGTCCTGGGATGAGACGACCCCCGAATCCTGGCGCGGGGGAGAGGCCACCCCCGCCGGGGCGATCGCCGCCTACCAGCGCGCCGCTGCGGCCAAGACCGACGCCGACCGGCAGCAGAGCCGGGAGAAGACCGGCATCTTCACCGGCTCCTATGCGCTCAACCCGGCCACCGGGGCACAGGTTCCGATCTTCATCGCCGACTATGTGCTCATGGGCTACGGCACCGGAGCGATCATGGCCGTGCCGGCCGAAGACGCTCGTGACTGGGACTTCGCAAAGGCCTTCGGACTGCCCTATATCCGCACCGTGCAGCCTCCCGCCGACCACGACGAGGACGCGCCGTTCACCGGCACCGGAGTGATGATCAACTCGGCCAATGCCGAGATCGACATCAACGGCCTCGAGATCGACGCGGCGAAGGCCCGGGTCACCGAATGGCTGGCCGGAAAGGGACTGGCCACCGAGTCCACCCAGTACCGCCTGCGCGACTGGCTGTTCTCGCGCCAGCGCTACTGGGGCGAACCGTTCCCGATCGTCTACGACGAGAACGGCACCCCGATCGCTCTGCCCGACGAGATGCTGCCCGTCCAGCTGCCCGAAGTCGACGATTTCGCACCGCGGACCTACGCGCCCGACGATGCCGACAGCCGTCCCGAACCGGCGCTGAGCCGGAACCAGGAATGGACGAGCATCGAACTCGACCTCGGCGACGGTCCGAAGACCTACCAGCGTGAGACGAACACGATGCCCAACTGGGCCGGATCCTCGTGGTACCAGCTGCGCTACGCGGACCCGCACAACGACGACCGTCTCGTCGACCCCGCCAACGAGAAGTACTGGCTGGGACCGCGGGCCTCGAAGCCGCGCGGCGGCGCCGACCTCTACGTCGGCGGGCAGGAGCACGCTGTGCTCCACCTGCTCTATGCCCGCTTCTGGCACAAGATCCTCTTCGACCTCGGGCACATCTCCTCGTCCGAGCCGTTCCACCGCCTGGTCAACCAGGGATACATCCAGGCCTATGCGTACACCGATTCCCGCGGCGTCTACGTCCCCGCCGCCGAGGTGGAGGAGAGGACCGAATCGAACGGTGAGCTGACGTTCTGGTACGACGGCGAACAGGTCAACCGGGAGTACGGAAAGATCGGCAAATCGCTGAAGAACTCCGTCATGCCCGACGAGATGTACGACGCCTTCGGTGCCGACACCTTCCGCGTCTACGAGATGTCGATGGGCCCGTTGGAGCAGGACCGTCCCTGGGACACCCGCGCCGTCGTCGGCGCACAGCGGTTCCTGCAGCGCGTGTGGCGACTCTTCGTCGACGAGACCACCGGCGGGTCCGTGGTCGCAGACGGTGAGGCCGACGCCGAATCGCTCAAGGTCCTCCACCAGGTCATCGACGGTGTGCGCGAAGACATGGACCATCTGCGGTTCAACACCGCGATCTCCAAGCTCATCGTGCTCACCAACCATGCCACCAAACAGGGCGGTGCGACCCGGGACGTCCTCGAACCGCTGACGATCATGCTCGCGCCCTTCGCCCCGCACCTGGCCGAAGAGCTGTGGTCACGTCTCGGACACGAGTCGACGGTCACCTATGCGGCCTTCCCCGAGGCGGACCCGAAGCACCTCGTCGCCGAGACCGTGACCTGCGTGGTCCAGGTCAAGGGCAAGGTGCGCGCACGGCTCGAGGTGGCCCCGGACATCCCCGCAGAAGAGCTCGAGAAGCTGGCGCTCGAATCGCCGAACGCCGTCAAGGCCCTCGGCGGCGCCGGAGTGCGCAAGGTGATCGTGCGAGCCCCCAAGCTCGTCAACATCGTCCCCGACGCCTGAGACCCGGCCGATACTTCGCCGTAACACGGCATCTGGGAGACTGCATGAGTGCGGGCGCCGGAACGCGGCGCTTCGTCCCCGACTACGACTGGTGAGAGCATGACGAACGACAGAGTTCAAGACGAGATCCGGCACGCCCTCGGCGTGCGACCGCAGATCGACCCGGCGACGGAGATCGCCCGCCGTGTCGAGTTCCTCGTCGACTATGTGCTCACCACCGGGGTCAGAGGACTCGTGCTCGGCATCAGCGGCGGACAGGACTCCACACTGGCCGGCAGGCTCTGCCAGCTGGCGGTGGAGGACCTGCGCCGCCGCGGGGCCGACGCCGAGTTCTGGGCCGTGCGCCTGCCTCACCATGTGCAGACCGATGAGGGCGACGCCCAGGATGCTCTGTCGTTCATCGCCGCCGATCATGAGCTGGCAATCAACATCGGAGCCGCCACGGATGCGGCCGCCGAGGAGTACGAGAAGGCCACCGGAGAGCCGATCACCGATTTCGGCAAGGGCAACGTCAAGGCCCGGATGCGGATGATCGCTCAGTTCGAGCTGGCAGGGGAGAAGAAGGCACTCGTCGTCGGCACGGATCACGCCGCCGAGGCGGTCACCGGGTTCTTCACGAAGTTCGGTGACGGCGCGGCCGACGTCATCCCCCTGGCAGGTCTGAACAAGCGGCAGGGGCGGGAACTGCTGCGCCACCTCGGCGCTCCCGAACATCTCATCGTCAAGGCCCCCACCGCGGATCTGCTCGATGACGAACCCGGGCAGACGGACGAATCGTCGCTGGGTCTGACCTACGACCAGATCGATGACTTCCTCGAGGGGAAGGAGATCGAGCCTGCGGCCGCCTCGGCGCTCATCGAGAAGTACCGCCGCTCAGAGCACAAACGGCGCACGCCTGTGGCTCCGGTCGATTCCTGGTGGATCCGGCACTGAGCCTCAGTCGTTGAACGGCGGCGTGCCTGAGACGAGTCCGAGTTCGAGGGCTGTCTGGTTGAACTCCCAACGGGAGGAGACGAATTCGTCGCTGAGGCGTTCACCCCGGCTCTGAGCCTCGGTGTAACCGCGCCAGCCGTCCTTGCGGGCATCGCCGGGACGGATCTCACGGGTGCCGGCATCATCGGGAGAGACCTGGGTCTCCTCCTTCACCCAGATCGACAGGCCCTCGGCTGCCCGATAGAGGTTCATGAACGCGGTGTGCGAACGCGGGTTGTCGAAGCTGGCCTTCTTGAACTCGGCACAGAAGGTGTTGAGCGGCTCGAGTTCGTCGACGGCGACGGTGGCGAAGGTCGCGTCGAGTCGCAGGGACTGGACGAGGCCCGACGAATCCGGGATGAGCTCGAGGATGCGACGGGCGCGACGCTCATCGGGAAGCAGCTCGACCTTGTCCTCCACCGGGGTCAGTCCGAGAGTGTCCATCCGCCCGCGCTCGACGCTGAGCTGTTGGCGCAGTGCGTCGATCTGCTGTTGAGCACGTCGCCATTCGCCGTGGAACATCAGCAACGCGGCGATCACGCCGAGGCACAGCACGAGTCCGATGATCCAGGCTGCAGAGTGCAGCCCGGGGATGGCGAAGGCGATGATGCCGAGCACGGTGAGCACCGCAAACGTCACGGCGGCCGGTGAGTTGGTGAGGAAATCAAGGAAACGCTTCACAATTCCAAGCCTACTGTTTCAACCTCCACATATCGTGCAACCGGGTGGCATATAGTGTGGTCGAAAACGCATGCCAATACCCAGGAGAGCTCGGTTTGAAGATTTCAGTCATCGGTTGCGGATATCTGGGCGCGGTCCATGCGGCGGCCATGGCGTCTCTGGGCCATGAGGTCACGGGAGTCGATGTCGACACGGAGAAGGTCGAGGCCCTGACCTCCGGTCGTCCGCCCTTCTACGAACCGGGACTGAGTGAACTCCTCGTGAAGGCTCAGGAGCGCGGAAAACTCGAATTCACCACCGAGATCTCCCGCGCCGCCGACGCCACCGTGCACTTCGTATGTGTAGGCACTCCGCAGAAGCCCGGTGAGTTCGCCGCCGATGTCACCTATGTCGATGCGGCCGTGGAATCCCTGCACCCGCACCTGACTGCGACGTCGGTGGTTGTGGGAAAGTCGACCGTTCCCGTGGGCACCGCCGAGCGTCTGGCCGGTATCATCGCCGACACCGGCGCCGCCATGATGTGGAACCCGGAATTCCTGCGCGAGGGTCATGCTGTCGAGGACACCCTCCACCCGAACCGTCTCGTGTACGGAGTCGCCGACGGTGAGCCGGGGCAGGCCGCGGCCGCCACCCTCGACGAGGTCTACGCCTCGATCCTCGCCGAAGACACGCCCCGGATGATCACTGACTTCGCGACCGCCGAGCTGGTCAAGACCGCGGCGAACTCGTTCCTGGCCACGAAGATCTCATTCATCAACGCCATGGCCGAACTCTGCGAAGCATCGGGAGCCGATGTCACCCAGCTCGCCGACGCGATCGGCATGGATGATCGGATCGGCCGCAAGTTCCTCAACGCCGGGCTCGGATTCGGCGGCGGATGCCTGCCCAAGGACATCCGCGCCTTCATGGCCAGAGCCGGGGAGCTCGGCGCCGACCAGGCGGTGGCGTTCCTCAAGGAGATCGACTCGATCAACATGCGCCGTCGTGTGCGGATGGTCGACATCGCCCGCGATGCCCTGGGCGGGTCGTTCATCGGCAAGAAGATCACCATCCTCGGCGCCGCGTTCAAGCCCGACAGCGATGACGTTCGTGACTCTCCGGCCCTGGCCGTGGCCAGGCTCATCGCCACCCAGGGCGGGCTGGTCACCGTCACCGATCCGCAGGCGATCGGGAATGCGCAGAAGTCGTTCCCCGAACTCGACTACGTCGCCGACACCGCCGAGGCGATCACCGGGGCGCAAGCAGTGCTGCTGTTGACGGAATGGCGCGAATACCGCGACCTCGACCCGGCGGCGACCGCCGAACTCGTGAGTGGGAAAGTGCTCGTCGACGGCCGCAACGTGCTCACTCCCGAACTGTGGCGGGCAGCGGGCTGGACCTACCGAGCCCTGGGCCGTCCATGAGAATCGGGCTGGTCACCGACTCCACGGCGCAGCTCTCCGCGGACGAACGCGAAGCGCTCAGCGAGACCACTGGCGGTCTCTTCGCCGTGGTGCCGCTGACCGTGCTCATCGGCGGAGTCGCCTTCGCCGACGGTGAGGTCGATGCCGGGCATCTGTGCGCGAAGATGACCGACGGAGTCGAGGTCACCACGTCCATGGCCACCCCGGCCCAGTTCTCCGACGCCTATGCACGGCTGCACGAGGACGGCGCGGAAGCCATCATCGTCGTGACCATGTCCGCGGAGCTCTCCGGCACCCGCGATTCCGCGGTCAAGGCCGCCGAAGCCGAAGACATCCTCGTCGATGTCGTCGACTCGAGGACCACCTCGGCGGGACTGGCCGGGGCACTGTCTGTGGCCGTGGCCGGGATCCGGCAGGGACTCGACGTCGAATCGATCGCCGGAACCATCGCCGACTGGTGCGCGGCCGAGACCCGTTCCGTGTTCGCCCCCGGCAGCCTCGAACACCTGCGCCGAGGCGGCCGGATCGGCGCCGCGTCCTCCTTGCTCGGCCGGGCCCTGCAGATCGTCCCCGTGCTCGGTCTCAGCGCTGGAGTCGTCGTTCCGCTGGCCCGGGTGCGCACTCGCACCAAGGCCCTGGAGAAGATCGTCGCGTTGGCCGCGCAGGCCGCTGCGGAGGTGGCCGATCCGGAAGACATCGTGCACGTCGAGGTCCAGAACGCCGAAGGGGAGATGGACACAGCGGATGCCGAACTGCTGAGTTCACGGCTGCGCGAGCTCGGATTCGACTCGTCGTTCAGGACGCTGTCGACGATCATCACCGCGCACGTCGGCCCCGGCACGGTCGGTGTGACCGTGCAGACCACACCCTGACTCACACATTCCTGCCTGGGGATGCTCGGGTGACTTGATCACCTCTGCCCTGTGGACGCAGATGCTCTGTCCACAGGCGACGATTCTGCCCTGGCCGCTGCGTGCCGGCGCTTCCTAATCTCGGACCATGGCTGTGTCTCCGGATGATCGTTTCGCCGGCCTCCTGGGCGCCAGTGCCGAGCGCGGCGGTTGGGTGCCGGGCGACGTCTACACCGCCGACACCGCCGGTGACGAAGAACCCGTCGAACCCCGTCGCGTGCGTCTGCCCGTGCTGGCGGCTCTCGGCATCGCCACGGTCGGAATCCTCGTCCTCGCCTTCTTCCTCTTCCGCCCCGCTCCACAGCATTCGCCCGTGGGCAACGGTGACGATCCCAGCCAAGGCGCGGAAGCCGATCAGTCGCCTGCCGCGACCAGCAAGGGAGGTGAAACAGGCGAAACCGGTGCGGGATCGGCCGAGGGAACGGCGGGAGCAGCCGCGGGAAAGGAGGGAGCCGCCTCGGCGAAGTCGGCGAATGCGAACGGGGAAGTGATCGTCCATATCACCGGAGCGGTCAACGACCCTTCCGTGGTCACGCTGAAGGCGGGTGCGAGGGTCCAAGACGCTGTCGAAGCCGCCGGCGGGCTGAGCGCAGGAGCCGACAGCGAAGCGGTGAACTTAGCGCGGGTGGTCGCCGACGGTGAGCAGATCCACATCCCGGCTGAAGGAGAAGAACCGGCAGCCGACGTCGATGGTGCCGAGGCGAACGGGACCGGTCAGGACGGAACGGGCTCGGCCGGAAGTGGGAGAGCGGGCGCGGGTGGAGACGGCGGCTCGCCGGGAACCGTCGATTCATCAGCCGCGGCGAGTGGTGGGGCACCCGGCCAGGCGGGAAAGGTCGATCTCAACACCGCCGATGCCACCACCCTGGAGACGCTGCCCGGGGTCGGACCCGTCACCGCCGAGGCGATCATCAGCCACCGCAGCCAGCAGCCGTTCGCGAGCGTCGAGGATCTGCTGCTCGTCAAAGGCATCGGGCCGAAGACCTTCGAAAGCCTCAAAGACCTTGTCACCGTCGGCTGACCCGGGCCCCGCAGCCGTACACACACGGCTGCGAACGAGGCGATCTCGGCAGCAGGCGTGGGAGCGCAGACTGATTGCCCTGCGACATAGGTACGCGTCCGTGGTTGCTTGGGTGCGGGAGCGGGCGGCGCTGTGGCCGGGTTCCGTCCGTCTCCTCTGCTGTGCCGCCGGCCTCTGGGCCAGTGCTCTCCTGTCACCGGAGCCGTGGGTGCTCTTCGGTGTTCCCGTGCTCGGACTCCTCGGTATCGTGATCCTGCGACGGCACCACCACCTCGGTGTCGGTGTCCTCGTCTTCACCTGCCTGCTGACGATCCAGATCACCGCCCTGGCCGCCGCTCACGGACCGGACGATGAGGCCGAGACCACTGGGCTCGTCGTCGGCCACAGTGAGCCCGGAGCGTCCGGCTGGACGCGACTGACCCTGCTCACCCCCACCGGATTCACCCACGTGCTCAGCCCCGAGACCGCCGCCGACGGAGCGACCGTGCGGATGCGCACTCAGCGCCTCGACGACATCCGCTCGACCGAGGCAGATCCGCAGGTGCTCGAAGAACCGAACCTACTGTGGCAGTGGCGTGAGAGGCTGCGCACCGAACTCCGCGTCGATTCTCTCGCCGTAGGCAACGACGGAGGACGGCTGCTGCCCGGACTCGTGGTCGGTGACACCTCGCCTCAGGACGACCGAATGGCCGACGATATGCGGGTCGTCTCCCTCACCCACGTCTCGGCCGTATCGGGCAGCAACGTCACGATCGTCAGCCTCGGTGCCGGACTGCTCGCCGGGGCCTGCCGAGCCGGCCCACGGCTGCGTGTGAGCATCGGTGTTCTCACCTGCCTCGCCTATGTCTTCATCGTCGGCTTCGAACCCAGCGCCATCCGCGCCGCCGGAATGGCGATTGCGGCGGCACTCGTCTTCCTGCGCGGCGGCGGGATCTCCCCGGTCGCGGTCATGTGCTCGACCGCGAGCCTGCTGCTTGCCTTCGTGCCGGTGTTGGCCACCTCGGTGGGGTTCGTCCTGTCCGTGGTCTCCACGGCCGCGATCATGTTCGTCGTCCCGATCCTGCTGTGCCGTCTCGCCGTGCACCTGCCGCTGCTGCCCACGGTGTTCGTGACCGCGCTCATCGTGCCATTCGTCGCCCAGCTTGCGTGCACCCCGGTGCTCGTGGCGATCGACCCGCGCATCGGTCTGTGGTCGGTGGCCGCCAACGCCGCGGCCGCACCGGCGGTCATGCCGGCGACGGTGGCGGGCTTCCTCAGCCTCGTGGCCACCGGCATCGCGATGGCAGGTGTGCCCGGAGCCGACTTCGCCTCGGCCCTGCTGGCGTGGATCGGGTCCTTCCCGGCCTGGTGGATCGTCCTCGTCGCCCGAGTCTGCGCCGCGCTGCCGGGAGCGGCGCTGGACTGGCCGGTGCCGCCGGTCGGAACGCTGCTGGCGCTCGGTCTGCTCGGCCTCGCCGTGGCCGGGACGTGGATGCTCGTCCGTCGTCGCCTCTGGGGTCTGCCCGTCCTCGTCGTGTGCTGCCTGCTCACTGCCGCCGTCATCGTCACGGTGAGGGCGAAGCCGCCTGCAGCGGACTGGCTGGTGCTCGTCTGCGATGTCGGTCAGGGGTCGGCGGCCATCATCAACTTCGGCGATGGTCGGGGCCTCGTCGTCGACACAGGGCGCGAGCCGAAACCCATCGACACCTGCCTCGACGAATCCGGGATCGAGGAATTCGATCTGCTCATCTCCCACTTCGACGCCGACCACTTCGCCGGCTATGCGGGCACGACATGGGGGCGCAAGGTCGACCGGCTGTTCGTCTCCGCGAACGTCGCGACCTCGCCCGAGGCCCGGCGCGTGATCGATGACACCGGCGCCGAGGCGGTCCCCACCCACCGCGGCCGGACGCTGACCTTCGAGACGGCGAGTCTGGAAGTGCTGTGGCCGCCCCTGCGCTCGGTCCCTGCGGCCGAGGACGAGGAGCTGCGCAACGAAGACTCCCTGGTGGTGCGGGTCGAACAGGAAGGGCTGAGCACTCTGCTGCCCGGCGACGTCGGAGCCGAGGAGCAGTATGTGCTCGCCCAACAGGTGCGACCGGTGGATGTGCTCGTCGCACCCCACCACGGTTCCTCCGATCTGGAACCCGAGTTCTTCGCAGCAGCGGCTCCCGGGCTCGGCATCGTCTCGGTGGGGGAGAACAGCTACGGGCATCCGAGTGAGAAGTCGCTGCGCTCCTTCGGTCCCGTGCCCGTGCTGCGCACCGATCACTGCGGTTCGGTTGCGCTCTACGCGCAGAGTCGTTTCAGCACGGGTCACAGGTGTCCGGAGGACAAGGGATGAGATGGCAGGTGTCGGTCCGTCTTGCCGGTCATGTCGGGCCGCCGCGATAGGCTGGGGTCCATGGCAGTGAAGAAGACCCTGATCCCGTGGAGCTCGGCGAAACCGGCCCCTGTCGTCATGATCTCCGGTGGCGAATCGGTGCTCGTGCGCATGGCCAAGGACCGCATCGTGTCGGCCGCACGGAAACAGGATCCCGAAGAGATCGAATTCGACGCTGCCGGATACCAGGCCGGCGAGTTGGCGATGGCGGCTTCACCGTCTCTGTTCTCCTCCTCGAAGCTGATCGTCGTCGATGCGGTCGAAAAGTGCTCGGAGGACTTCCTTAGTGACGCTTTGGCCTATCTGGACGCTCCGAACGATGACGCCGTCGTGGTGCTGCTGCACGCCGGCGGCAACCGGGGAGCGAAGCTCATCAAGAAACTCGACTCCGCCGGTTTTCCCCGCATCGACGCGGCGGTGCTGAAGAACGAAAGCGATCGGGCGAAGTTCGCCCAGACCCGGTTCAAGACCGCGAAGCGGCGCATCGACGAAGCGGGGATGGCCGCGCTCATGTCGGCGCTGGGCTCTGATCTCGCCGAACTCAATGCCGGAGTCGACCAGCTCATCGAAGACACCGAGGGCACGATCACCGCCGAGGTCGTCGACCAGTACTACGGCGGTCGGGTCGAGGCCACAGGCTTCAAGGTCGCCGATGCGGCAGTCGCAGGCGACGCGAAGAGCGCGCTCAGTCTGCTCAGGCATGCCCTGTCGACGGGGTCCGATCCGGTCCCGCTGGTGGCGGCAGTCGCGATGAAGCTGCGCGGTATGGCGAAGGTGCAGGGATTCTCCGGCACCAGCGGGGAGCTGGCCTCCGAGTTGAAGATGGCTCCGTGGCAGGTCGACCGGGCCCGCCGGGAGGTGAGGCGGTGGAACGAGGTGGCGCTCGGCCAGTCGCTCATCGCCGCGGCCGAGGCCGATGCGGCCGTCAAGGGCGGGGGACGCGATCCGGTCTACGCCGTCGAATGGTTCGTCTCAGAAGTCGCCCGCCTAGCCAAAACCCGCTAATTACTACCTGACGGCGGCCCAGCAACCTCGCGCCAGGTTGCTGGGCCGCCGTCAGGTAGTAATAGGGGAAGAGAACGGGGTCCGAACCGTGTGGTTCGGACCCCGTGAAGCTATAGCCTCAGTCGTGCTCAGAGAGCGTTGATCTGCGTAGCCAGGCGCGACTTGCGGTTCGCAGCGTTGTTCTTGTGCAGAACACCCTTCGAAACAGCCTTGTCGAGCTTGCGGGCAGCCACAGCATAAGCCTGCTGTGCCTCTTCCTTGTTGCCGGCAGCAATGTTCTCGCGAACGACGCGGACGTAGGACCGAACCTCGGACCGGACAGCCTTGTTGCGCTGACGAGCCTTCTCGTTGGTCTTGATCCGCTTGATCTGGGACTTGATATTAGCCAATTTCAACACTCTTTCGTGTTAGTGGTACATGGTCGTGAGGGCGCATCGAACCGACATGATCATCTCCGCGGGGAAACACATCGACGACATCGAATCCGACGGCGTCTTCACCCGACCTCGGCGAGACACACGCCTTGATGAAGACACAATCACCTATGGTACAGGCTCGAGTCCCGGGCTGGAAATCCCCGCGCACCCATCAACGCAGGGAAGATGAAGGCTCCGCTCGCCCGGTCTGCCGAGTGTCAACCGGAGATGTGCTCGGCCACCCGGTCGAAGACGTCGCGGGGCATGATCGCGCCTTCCCTGCGGATCGAATCGGGATCGAGACGGATGATGCGATCGAGGCGGAGCTCCGAGGGCCGACCCTGCGAATCCCAGTCCCCGGTGCCGATGTTCATCCACTTCGCGTGCCGGTCCTCTCGGACCTCGCCGACGCCGCCGGGGATGTGATCCTTGCTGGTGAGCATGAGCGCGAGCACCCATCTGCCGTCACGTCCGACGACGAGAGACGGTCGATCCTTGCCCTGCGAGTAGTCCTCCTCGAAGGGGACCCACCCCCAGACGACTTCGCCCGGATCGGCGTCGCCGTCGAGGTCGGGGGAGTAGCTGACGGTGATCGAGCCCCTGTAATCGCCGGGATACGCACCGGATCCGCCCTGGCCGCCCGAGGCGGAACGATTGGCAGAACCCGCCGAGGCGGCACCTCCACCGCCGGACCGTGCCGAATTCGGCCGGCTGGCATCCGTTGGCTGCGATGCGCCTCCGGAGTTCTTCTTCGACTGCGATTGGCGCAGATAGCGCAGCCCTTCGCGGACACCGATTCTCGCGGCCCGATTGACCAGTGATCTCCAATTCATATGTCCAGCCTAAACGAGCAGGCTGGCACAGGCTGCAGAGAACTGTGTGCCGACCCGGTCGGGCGAACGAGCCGACGCGGACGGGCAAACGACCCGTAATGATCGGCCGCACGAGCCGTCACGGTCACGAGAATTCGAGGACCGCCTCGACGGGGAAATGGTCGGAAGGGTACTTCCCGTCGACCTCGAACGTGTCGATGCGCGTGGTCAGTGTGCGCAGGCCCGGGGTTGTGAGGATCCAGTCGATGCGCGGCTCGCCTGCCTTCGGACCCTTGTAGCGGTGGAAGGTGCCGATGTCCTCACCGGGGACCTCGGCGGCGGTGTCGGTGAGGCCGAGCTCGGTGCAGAAGAAGTCGTAGACCGGGGAGCCGGTGGCGACATTGAAGTCACCGGTGACCACGCAGGGATGGGCCACCTCGGCGATGGTCTCGGCCATGATCCGACCGGACTCTAGACGGGCGCGCTCGGATTTGTGATCGAGGTGGGTGTTGAGCACTCGCAGACGCCGGTCGGATCCGAGGTCACGGACATCGACTGTCGTCAGGGTGCGCGCATGCGAGACTCCCCACGATTCCGAGGCCACGGTGTCGGGCTGTTCGGACAACCAGCTGATGTCCACGGCTTCCACGTCGAAGCGCTTCGAATCGAGGATCACGGCGGTGAACTCGCCGGAGTTGCCGCCGGAGTGGCCCTCTCCGAGCCAGATGTACTCTTCGGGCAGCAGGCTGATGAGCGTCTCGAGCTGGTCGAGTTCACCCTCCTGGGTGCCGATGAGGTGCGGACGTGCACGCCGGATGAGTTCGGCGGCAATGGGCAGCCGCTCGGCCACCGGATGACCGTCCATCGCGGGATAGCGGAGGTTGAAGCTCATGACCCGGAATTCGCTCATGACTCCATCCTCTCCGATCGGCGCCGATCGGCGGGTCGCGAATCGCGAAAGACACGGACGATCACGACGTGCACGCCCGTGGATTCCAGGTCCGCGAGCAAGTCATGAAACAATGGGGGATCCGGTCTGTCTGGGGACCTGGTCTGTCAAAGAAAGGGCGTTCATGTCACCTCAGGTGAATAAGGAAGCTGCAAAGCGGATCTCACCGTCTGCCACCTCACCCGAGCTGATTCGCAATTTCTGCATCATCGCTCATATCGACCACGGCAAGTCGACCCTAGCCGACCGCATGCTCCAGATGACCGGCGTCGTCGAGAACCGCGATATGCGTGCCCAGTACCTCGACCGGATGGACATCGAACGCGAACGCGGAATCACCATCAAATCCCAGGCCGTGCGCATGCCGTGGGAACACGAGGACACCCCGTACGCGCTCAACATGATCGACACTCCCGGGCACGTCGACTTCAGCTACGAGGTCTCGCGGTCCTTGGCCGCCTGTGAAGGTGCACTTTTGCTCGTCGACTCCGCTCAGGGCATCGAAGCCCAGACGCTTGCCAACCTGTACCTGGCCATGGAGAACGATCTGACGATCATTCCCGTGCTCAACAAGATCGACCTGCCGGCCGCACAGCCGGAGAAATATGCGGAAGAGCTCGCCAACCTCATCGGCTGCGAACCCGAGGACTGCCTACTCGTGTCCGGTAAGACCGGCGAAGGCGTCGAGGAGGTCCTCGATCGCATCATCACCGATATCCCCGCGCCTGTCGGCGATGCCGATGCCCCGGCCCGCGCGATGATCTTCGACTCCGTCTACGACACCTACCGCGGTGTGGTCACCTATGTCCGCGTCATCGACGGCTCTCTGTCCCCGCGCGAGAAGATCGAGATGATGTCGACCGGCACCACCCATGAGCTGCTGGAGATCGGTGCCTCCATGCCCGAGCCCAAGGCGACGAAGGGCCTGGGCGTCGGCGAGGTCGGCTACCTCATCACCGGTGTCAAGGATGTGCGCCTGTCGAAGGTCGGCGACACCGTCACCGCCGCTGCGGGGCCCGCGACGGAGGCTCTCGGCGGTTACCGCGAGCCCAAACCGATGGTGTTCTCCGGACTCTTCCCGATCGACGGGTCCGACTACCCGGTGCTGCGCGATGCGCTGGACAAACTCAAACTCAACGACGCCTCTCTCGCCTACGAACCCGAGACCTCGACGGCTCTGGGCTTCGGCTTCCGCTGCGGATTCCTCGGTCTCCTCCATCTCGAAGTCCTGCGCGACCGCTTGGAACGGGAGTTCGATCTCGACCTCATCTCCACCGCCCCGTCCGTGATCTATGACGTGACCATGGAAGACGGTTCGGAGACCGTGGTGACGAACCCGAGCGAATACCCGACGGGCAAGATCAAGGAAGTCCGCGAACCGATGGTGCAGGCGACCATCCTCACCCCCAGCGACTACATCGGCGCGGTCATGGAACTGTGCCAGGATCGCCGGGGCAAACTCCAGGGCATGGACTACCTGTCCTCGGACCGCGTGGAGATCCGCTACCGTCTGCCGTTGGCGGAGATCGTCTTCGATTTCTTCGACCAGCTGAAGTCCCGGACCAAAGGCTACGCCTCCCTCGACTACTCCGACGACGGTCAGGACGCTTCCGACCTCGTCAAGGTCGACATCCTGCTGCACGGCGACCAGGTCGACGCATTCTCCGCGATCGTCCACCGCGACAACGCCTATTCCTACGGTGTGGCGATGGCAGGGAAGCTGCGCAAGCTCATCCCGCGTCAGCAGTTCGAGGTGCCCATCCAGGCGGCCATCGGCTCACGCATCATCGCCCGCGAGACGATCCGCGCCATCCGCAAGGACGTGCTTTCGAAGTGCTATGGCGGCGACATCAGCCGTAAGCGCAAGCTGCTCGAGAAGCAGAAGGAAGGCAAGAAGCGGATGAAGATGGTCGGCACCGTCGAGGTTCCGCAGGAGGCGTTCATCGCGGCCCTGTCCTCCGACGAGCCGGAGACGAAGGACAGCAAGAAGTAAGTGCCCGCACAACCGACCGGTGAGGTCCCTCCGCGCGACGGTTCGCTGCCGACATCGGTGGGGATCGGGGCTGCCGAGCGGGGGCTGAGCCTCTACATCCATGTCCCGTACTGCCGGGTCCGCTGCGGCTACTGCGACTTCAACACCTATACCGCCGACGACCTCGGCCCGGGCGCGTCTCGCGAGGACTACCGCAGCAATCTCGCCCGTGAGCTCGATCTGTCCGTGTCCGCCCTCGACGAGGCGGGGGCCGGCGACCGTGAGGTCTCGACGATCTTCTTCGGCGGAGGCACCCCGACCTTGCTCGCAGCGGATGTGCTCGCCGGGGTGATGGACGATGTCCGCGCCCGCTTCCGCCTGGCGGAGAATGTCGAAGTCACCACCGAAGCCAACCCCGACACCTTGGACCCCGTCTACATCGCGACCCTAGCCGGAGCCGGTTTCAACCGCATCTCCATGGGCATGCAGTCGGCCGTGCCGCACGTGCTCGCGACCTTGGACCGCACCCACGATCCGGAGAAGATCCCCGAGGTGGCCCGTTGGGTCAAGGACGCCGGTCTCGAGCTCAGCCTCGACCTCATCTACGGCACTCCGGGGGAGTCGATCGACGATTGGCGTCGCTCTCTCGACGTGGCCCTGTCCAACGAGGTCGATCACATCTCGGCATATTCCCTCATCGTCGAACCGGGAACGAAGATGGGCGCGATGGTCCGTCGCGGCGAACTGCCGATGCCCGATGAAGACGACTTGGCCGACAAATACGAGATCGCCGATGCCGCGATCTCCGCTGCCGGTCTGCACTGGTACGAAGTGAGCAATTGGTCGACCGGTCCCGAGACTCGCTGTGAGCACAATATGGCCTATTGGCGCAATGCCGACTGGTGGGGTTTCGGGCCCGGCGCCCATTCACACATCGGAGGCGTGCGGTTCTGGAATGCCAAGCACCCCCGTGCCTGGGCCGATCGGCTGTTGGCGGGGGAGTCCCCGTCGATCGGTCGTGAGGTCCTCGACGTTCAGACTCGGGAGATCGAACGGATCATGCTGGCGGCCAGGATCGACCGCGAGCTGCGTCTGGATTCTCTGGCTCCAGGCAGCGAAAAGGCGGTCAGAACTTTCGTCCGGCAGGGTCTGCTCGACGCCGATGGCGCCGCGGTCGGCTGGTTCCAGCCGACTCTGCAGGGACGTCTCATGGCCGACTATATGGTGCGCATCCTCACCGAATACGTGTGAATGAGCCTCGCCCCGTCACCCGAGTTCGGGTGGCGGGGCGAGTACTTCTGCGAATCTGCTGGGGAGCAACGCTCAATGGGCGTCAGATCACTTGATCCAGTTCGGCGTCACCGGAATGCGGTATCCCTCACCGCGGTTTGCTGCCATACCGGCGATGATCTCGATGACGATCATATAGATCGAGAGAACCGGCAGGAGCAGGAGGATGAGGAAGCCGATGCCGACGATCGTGAGGATTCCGCCGATCAGCCCGATGCCGAACGCGGCAATGACGCCGATGATCAGCAGATTGAGCGACTGTGCGCCATGGTGGCGGAGGAACGGTGACTTGTCTTTGTTGATGATGAAGAGGATGAGCGTGACGATCCAGCCGACGCCGACGACATAGGTGGCGGCGTGAGCGAGGTGTGACCACAGCGCGGTCGTCCGTTCACTCTGATCTGCATTCCAGAAGCCGAGCGAATTCGGGCCGTAGGCCGCATCCGGCAGTTCGGCCCCCATGGGCACTCCGGCGGCAGCCGACTGCGCCGAGGATGCTCCCTGGAATCCGTAACCGGGCTGAGGGTGACCCTGCGGAGCGCTGTGCGCCTGCTGAGATCCGTACGGCTGCTGGGCGCCGCCCGCCTGCTGCGAACCGTAGCCCGGCTGGGAACCATACTGCTGCTGAGGATTCTGCGGCTGAGAGCCGTACTGGGCCTCACCGCTCTGCTGCGGCTGCGAACCGTGTTGTGGCTGCTGGGTATACGGCTGCTGCGAGCCCGACTGCGGGGAATAGTTCGGAGGCATCGGCTGTGAATGTCCGTTGTTCGGCTGCTGCGGGTTGTCCGACATGAGAGTCCCTTCAGAGTGTGCGATCACTCCACACTAACCCAGAGAGTCCGGGCAGCCCCAGAGGGTCCGGGCTGACCCAGAGAGTCCGGGAGAGCGGGAATGGTCACTTCACGAAATTGATGGTGAGCGGGAACTTATACCCCTCACCCTTGTTCGCGGCGACGGCCGCGATGATATAGAAGACGCAGTAGACGAGTGGGACGATCAGCGCCGCGTACATGACGATGATGCCGATCCCGAAAGTCACCAGTGCCAGGATGAACCCGACGAAGCCGAAGACGAAGAGCGCACCGAAGGTGACGATCGTGTTCGTGATCATCGCGTTGAGACCCTGACGTGAGTGTTCGCGGACGAACGGCGATTCGTCCTTCTTCACGAGGAACATGATGAGCGGCATGAAGCCGAAGATGATCGAGCCGAGGTGAGTCCACATTGCCGTGGTGCGGTCGGGTTCGTGGGCCATCCAGAACTGCTCGGAGCCGGGTCCGTAGGCCTGCTCAGGCAGGGAGCGGGAGTCGAACATCGCCGGGTTGTGCATCTGCGGCATATCGTAGCCCGGCCGCGCGCCATATCCCGGCTGGTCCCCGTAGTTCGGCTGGCCCCCGTAGTTCGGCTGAGCGCCGTACGCCCGCTGCGAACCATACCCCGACTGCCCACCGGAACCCGGCTGACCGCTGTGCGTCTGCGAATACTGCTGGCCCTGCGGAGCGTAGGGCTGCTGCGAACCGGAGGCCTGAGAGTAGTTCGGCGGCATCGGGCGGCTGCCCGGCTGCTCGGGGTGATACGACATGGGGATCCTTTCGAAGAGTGCTTGCCACTCACCCTAACGGAGCGACGTGTCCCGAGGATGTCGGGAAAGCCTCACTCCTGTGACAGATTCGGCACACGCCGACAGCTCCGCGTGACCATGACGCTCCACCGCGCCGCACCACCGACGACTCTCACCCGACGGTGACGAAGTCGATGAGCTCCTCGACGCGCCCCGACAGCGTCGGTTCGACATCAGCAATGGTGCTCACCTTCCCGAGGATGCGCACCCACCCGCGGGCAACGTCCCGATGGTCGGCGTGAGGCCATCCGATGCGACGCAGTATTCCCGTCTTCCAATCCTCACCGCGGGGGACGACCGGCCACTCGCGGATGCCGACGACATGGGGCTTCACCGCCTGCCAGATATCGACGTACGGGTGACCGATGATGTGGACGACATCGCGGTACCGCGGATCGGACCGGACCGCCTCGGCGATCTTCGATTCCTTCGTCCCGTTCACCAGATGGTCGGCGAGGACACCGACTCGATGTTCCCGATCCGGACCGAAAGCCTCGAGCTTGTCGGCGACATCATCGAGACCGCCCAGGGGCTCGACGACGACGCCCTCGATGCGCAGGTCATCGCCCCAGATCTTCTCGACGAGTTCGGCGTCGTGCTTGCCCTCGACCCAGATGCGCGACCCACGAGCCACCCGAGCCTTCGCGCCGACCACGGCGCGAGACCCCGAGGCCGTCCGTCCGGGCTGCTGCGCCTTCTTCTTCGGCAGCTGCACATCGACGGGCTGTCCCTCGAGGAGGAAACCCGGTCCCAGGGGGAAGGCACGTACCTTGCCGACGCGATCTTCGAGCTTGACGACGACACCGGCCGTGGTCTTCTCCGCGCCGACGACAGCGCCGACATAGCCGCTCATCGCATCCTCGAGAACCATGCCCAGGCCGAGCTCGACCTGACGGGACTTCTTCGGGCGGTGCGACGACGGGGAGGAACCGGAGAGCACATCGGGACCATATCGATCAAAAGCATTCACGGGCACCCACCATAATCAAGGACGGTCCCGCAGGCGTGCAGACCCGCAGGCCACCCCTGAAATGAATTCCGGGAACGAGAGGCGTAGAATTGGCACTCAGACTCACAGAGTGCCAAGAGCAGGCACGGGACCGCGATGGATCGGCGAGACAGAGAGGAGATCCGCGATGAACGACAGCAGACGTGCACAGGTGCTGCGCGCCATCGTCGAGGACTTCGTCGCCACCAACGAACCCGTGGGATCGAAGGCGATCGTCCAGCGCCACACCCTCGGCGTCTCTCCCGCCACGATCCGCAACGATATGGCCGCGCTCGAACAAGAGGGCTATATCGCCCAGCCCCACACCTCTGCCGGACGGATCCCCACCGACCTCGGCTACCGGATGTTCGTCGACCGGATCGACGAGTTCAAACCGCTGACCACCGCCGAGCGGCGCGCGATCTTCCAGCTCATCGACGGCGACGTCGACCTCGACGAGATGCTCGACCGCACCGTCCGCGTCCTCTCCGGCCTCACTCGACAGGTCGCGCTCATCCAATACCCGACGGTGTCGCGGGCGCGCATCAAGCACATCGAGATCGTCGGACTCGTTCCCGGCCGGATCCTCGTCGTCCTCATCACCGACGCCGGCCAGGTCGAGCAGAAGTCCGTGATCACCCCGAGCCCGCTCGACGAAGACGCCGTCCGCGAACTACGCGACAAGATCAACGCCGAATTCGCCGGACGAACACTCGCGCAGGTCTTCGGATCGGCCCCCGCCGCCGAGGCGCCCGCCACCGAATCGAGTGACCCGGCCGCTCGTGACGACTCCGGACTCACACAGGTCAGGGCCGCCGTCGTCGACCTCGTCGCCGCGACGCGTGAAGAGCGCATCATCATGGCCGGCACCGCGAACCTCGCCCGCTCCGGAAGCGAATTCGGAGAGAAGATGGCCCCGATCCTCGAAGCCTTCGAAGAACAGGTGGTCCTGCTCAAGCTGCTCACCTCGATGGCCGAAGACCACGAGGAGATCAGCGTGCGCATCGGGCGTGAGAATACTCACGAATCATTCAGCTCGACTTCCGTCGTCGCCGCCGAATATGGTCATGACGCGGGTTCCTCGGCCAGACTGGCAGTGCTCGGCCCGACCCGAATGGACTATCCGACGACGATCTCGGCAGTCCGTGCCGTCGCCAAATACGTGTCCTCGATCCTCGATCGAGGGTAGGTCCCTTGACATCGATCAGGGGCACCCGCAGACGGGAAGCGCAGAACCGGTGAGCACCGCGCAAGGGCGCAGCCACCACCACGAACAGAGAAGACCACTACGTCAGGGAGAGAGAAGTTTCTGTGGCCGATCACTATGAAACACTCGGAGTGTCCAAAGATGCTTCCGCGGCTGAGATCAAGTCGTCGTACCGGAAACTGGCACGCAAGTACCACCCGGACGTCAATCCCGGTCACGAAGACGAATTCAAAGCCATCTCACTGGCCTACGACGTGCTCTCCGACTCGGAGAAGCGCCGCAACTACGATATGGGCGGCGGCGAGAATGGCCAGGGCTTCCCGGCCGGCGGCGGATTCGGCGGATTCGGCGACATCTTCGAGACCTTCTTCGGCGGTGGCGGCGGTCAGGCCGGAGGCCCGATCCCGCGCACCCAGCGCGGCAAGGATGCCCTCGTCGGCGTCAATATCGACCTGAAGACCGCGGCCTTCGGCGGCACCGTCGACCTCGACGTCACCACTGCAGTCGTCTGCGACACCTGTTTGGGCGCCGGCACGCAGGAAGGCACGAAGATCGAGACCTGCTCGCTGTGCCACGGAGCCGGCAGCGTCCAGCGCATGACCCGGACCCTGCTGGGTCAGATGGTCACGAACCAGACCTGCAACTCCTGCCACGGCTTCGGCACCGTCATCCCGAACCCCTGCCTCAACTGCCAGGGCGACGGACGCGTGCGCAAACAGCGGACCATGAAGATCCGCATCCCCGCCGGTGTCTCCGACGGCACCCGCATCCAGCTTTCCAGTCAGGGTGAGGTCGGCCCCGGAGGCGGACCCGCCGGTGACCTGTTCGTCGAGGTCATGGTCACCCGCCACGAGGTCTTCCAGCGCGACGGCGACAACCTCCGGGCCGCCATCTCCGTGCCGATGACCGCAGCGACCCTGGGCGCCACCATCCCGTTCGAGACCTTCGACGGCACTCAGGACCTCACCATCGCCGCCGGCACCCAGTCCGGCACCATCGTGAAACTCCCCGGACTGGGCGCGTCCCGCCTGCGTTCGGAGACTCGCGGCGACCTGCTCATCACCGTCGACGTCCTCACCCCGGACAAACTCGACGACGAACAGCGCGAACTGCTCGAGAAACTCGCCGAACTGCGCGGCGAAGAGACACCGCGCGCCCAGATCTCGACCGAGAACCGCGGAATGTTCTCCCGCATGCGTGAGCGGTTCGCCGGTCGGTGAGTCTTCCCGTCTTCCGCTCCGCTACCGCCGCCGAGGCGGTCGTCGGGTCCGCCCTCACCCTCGGTGAGGACGTGGCCGGGCATGCGGTGCGGGTGCGTCGGATCGGTCCCGGCGAGGACATCGACATCGTCGACGGAGAAGGCGCACGTGCGCGCGGAACCGTCACGGCCGCCTCGGCGAACCAGCTGACGATCGACGTCACCGAGGTGACGGTCGAGGACAGCGCGGGTCCGCGCCTCGTCCTCGTCCAAGCCCTGGCCAAGGGCGACCGGGACCTGCAGGCCATCGAAACGGCCACGGAGATCGGCGTCGACGACGTCATTCCCTGGGCGGCCGAACGCTCGATCGCCGACTGGCCGGCCAAGAAGCGGGAGAAGATGGCCGCGAAATGGGAGAACCTCCTCGGAGCGGCCTCCCTGCAGGCCAGACGAGCACGATTTCCCATCCTCCACGACCTCGTCCGCGGAGCCGCCCTGGCCAAGACCCTCGACGACGCCGACGCGGTCTTCGTCCTCCATGAGACCGCTCAGCGCAGGCTCTCCGAAGCGTTGGACGACCTGATCGCGAACGACTCGGCGCAGCTGCCGGAGCGCATCGTCTTCGTCGTCGGCCCCGAGGGCGGCATCAGCGACGGCGAACTCGCCGCCCTGACCGGCCGTGGAGCGACCCCGGTGCTGCTGGGACCGACGATCCTGCGCTCGTCATCGGCGGGACCCGCCGGTCTCGTCCTGGCCCAGAATTCATTGGGCCGTTGGTGAGGCATCGGACTAGGATGGAAGCACACTCAGGCGCTGCCGGTGACGGTGCGCTCACTTGCAAAGGAACATTCTGGACATCACCCCACCGAACCCGAACTCCATGAACCCCACCGACTCGGACACCGGCGCAACCGGCGACGGTGCCGCCGGCGTTGATGCCGTGACGGACAGCCACGGTGCCGATCGTGACACCGTGCGACTGGTCATCCCCGACTCCATCGACCTCGTCGCCTTCTTCGGTCCCGGAGAATCGAACCTGCGCGCCCTGGAGAAGACCTTCGCCGACCTCGACATCCACGTCCGAGCCAACCAGGTCCAGGTCACCGGCGACCCGAAACGCGTCGAAGCCTTCGTCAGCGTCATCGGGGAACTCAAGAAACTCCACGCGGCCGGCCATCGCATCAACGAAGAGACGGTCGAGAGAGTCACGACGTTCTCCTCCGAAGGAGCGGCCGCCTCGGCGGTGCTGGGCACGAACATCCTCTCCACCAGGGGAAAGTCGATCCGTCCGAAGACGATGGGCCAGCACGACTACGTCAGGGCCATCCGCAACCACACGATCACCTTCGGCATCGGTCCAGCCGGAACCGGCAAGACGTACCTGGCGATGGCCATGGCCGTCAACGCCCTCCAGCACAAAGAGGTCTCACGGATCATCCTCACCCGTCCGGCCGTCGAAGCCGGGGAGTCCCTGGGCTACCTGCCGGGCACGCTCAACGACAAGATCGACCCGTATGTGCGTCCGCTCTATGACGCCCTGCACGACATGGTCGACCCCGAATCGATCCCGCTGCTCATCGAGACCGGAACGATCGAGGTCGCGCCCCTGGCCTATATGCGCGGGCGCACCCTCAACGACGCGTTCATCATCCTCGACGAAGCGCAGAACACGACGGCCGAGCAGATGAAGATGTTCCTCACCCGCCTCGGCTTCGGATCACGCATGGTCGTCACCGGTGACATCTCCCAGATCGACCTGCCGGGCAAGACCCGCAGCGGACTCAAGGTCGTCCGCGACATCCTTGATGGAATAGAGGACCTGCAGTTCTGCGAACTGGGCAGCAAGGACGTCGTCCGGCATTCGCTGGTGACGAAGATCGTCGAAGCCTACGACCTGTGGGGGAGTGCCGAATGAACACCGAGATCCTCAACGAGACCGACGCCGATGTGGACCTCGACGAAGTCGTGGCCCTGACCGAGTACTTGGGCGAAGCCCTGCACATGCACCCCGGTGCGGAGCTGGCCGTGACCATGGTCGACTCAGCG
Source organism: Brevibacterium sp. JSBI002 (assembly GCF_026013965.1). Taxonomy (NCBI): domain Bacteria; kingdom Bacillati; phylum Actinomycetota; class Actinomycetes; order Micrococcales; family Brevibacteriaceae; genus Brevibacterium; species Brevibacterium sp. JSBI002. The sequence goes on along the minus strand of NZ_CP110341.1, from coordinate 2,024,413 downwards.
GCCATGTCCGAACTCCACGTCACCTGGATGGACCTCGAAGGACCAACCGACGTGATGTCCTTTCCCATGGATCAGCTCCACCAGGGCGAGCCGGAGAAGCCGACCGAAGGTCAGATGGGCGACATCATCATCTGCCCCGAGGTCGCCGAGGCTCAGGCTCGGGCGGCAGGTCATTCGACGATGGACGAGGTCCTGCTGCTGACCGTCCACGGATTCCTCCACCTGCTCGGCTACGACCACGGTGAGCCCGAAGCGCGGGAAGAGATGTTCGCCCTCCAGCGGCACCTGCTGCTGACCTTCTTCGCGGCCCGCTACGACGGTCGCACCGACATTCCCACCCCCACCGAGGTCTGATCGTGTTCATGTTCTTCCTCGGGGCGGCACTGTGCCTCATCATCGCAGCCACACTCTCCGCCGTGGATGCCGCGCTGCTCAACGTCTCCCACCATGCGGTCGAAGAGGCGAAGGAGGACGGCAAACGCTCAGCGGTGCGTGTCGAGCGGATCCTCGCGGACCTGCCGACGAACATCAACGTCATCATCTTCGTCCGCAACTTCCTCGAAGCACTCGCTACGGTGTTCATCGCCCTGGCCTACGATTCCTACTACTCCGTGGGACCGCTCATGGTCTTCCTCACGGTGATCACCGCCTCGGTGGCGGTCTTCATCATCACCGGAGTCTCCCCGCGGACGATCGGCAAGCGCCGATCGCTGGCCGTCAGTCTCAACCTCAGCTGGGTCGTGCGGATCGTCCTCGTCGCGCTCAAACCGCTCACCCGCATCCTCGTCGTGCTCGGAAATCTGCTGACACCTGACAAGGTGTACAAGGACGGTCCGTTCGTGACCTCCGAACAGCTGCGCGATCTCGTCGAGCGGGCGAGCGAATCCGACATCATCGAAGACGGCGAACGCGAGATGATCCAGTCGGTGTTCAACCTCTCAGACACCTCGGCGAACGAGGTCATGGTGCCGCGCACCGACCTCGTCACCGTCGATGCGGACGTGAGCCTGCAGAAGGCGATGAACCTGTTCTTCCGCTCCGGCTTCTCCCGCATCCCCGTCTGCGGGGAGGACCTCGATGACGTCCGCGGAGTCGCCTACCTCAAGGACGTCGCCCGCCGCCTCCACCTCCACCCCGAGGAGGCCGACCGTCCCGTGGGCAACCTGGCCCGCTCCGTCCTGTTCGTCCCGGAGACGAAGCCGGCCGATGACCTGTTGCGGCAGATGCAGCTGGATTCGACGCATCTGTCGATCCTCATCGACGAATACGGTGGCACCGCAGGGCTGGTGACCATCGAGGACATCGTCGAAGAGATAGTCGGCGAGATCGAAGACGAATACGACAACGGCGATGACGAACTCGTCGCCGCCGAAGACGGATCGTTCATCATCAGCACCCGCATGTCGATCTCCGACTTCGCCGAGTACTTCGACGTGCGCATCGACGAAGACGATGTCAACAGCGTCGGAGGACTGCTCTCGAAGCTCATCGACCGAGTGCCCATCGACGGCTCGCATGCGTCGATCGAGGGCCTCGAGATCGAAGCCATGGAGGGCCAGGGCCGACGCCACCGAATCACCCACGTGCGGGTCACCCGCACCCACGAGAACAGCAGACACGCACAGCGGACCGCCGCAGCCGAAGGTTCGGGGACGAAGGAAGAGGACTGAGATGGAATTTCGCACGGACTACCCCGAGGACTATCGGGCCGGCTTCGCCTGCTTCGTGGGTCGCCCGAATACGGGAAAGTCGACGCTGACGAACGCCCTGGTGGGGGAGAAGGTCGCGATCACCTCGGCCAAACCTCAGACGACCCGGCATACGATCCGCGGAATCGTCCACAAGGACGACCACCAGCTCATCCTCATCGACACCCCCGGACTGCACAAACCGCGTACCCTGCTCGGGTCCCGACTCAACGATCTCGTGGCCTCCACGCTGGGCGAGGTCGACGTCATCGGCTTCTGCCTGCCCGCCGATGAGCCGATCGGTCCCGGCGACCGATATATCGCCTCCCAGCTGGCGCTGCTGGACGGACGGACCCCGATCGTGGCGCTGGTGACGAAGGTCGACCGGGTGCCCAAGGACAAAATCGCCGAGGCGCTGCTGGCCGTCGGCGAGCTCGCCGACTTCGCCGATGTCGTCCCCGTCTCCGCGGTCGAGGACTTCCAGGTCGACACCGTCGATTCGGTGCTCGCGGCGCATCTGCCGAAATCTCCTCCGCTCTATCCCGACGGTGACCTCACGGACGAGCCGGAAGAGAAGATGATCGCCGAGCTCGTGCGCGAAGCGGCCCTCGAAGGCGTGCGTGACGAACTGCCCCATTCCCTGGCCGTGCAGGTCGAGGAGATGTACCCGCGGGAAGGACGCAGCGAGGACAATCCGCTGTGGAACGTCCACGTCAACCTCTACGTCGAACGTCCGAGCCAGAAGGCCATCATCATCGGCAAGGGCGGAAGTCGGCTCAAGACCATCGGGTCTGAATCCCGGCAGGGCATCGAGCGGCTCCTCGGCACGAAGGTCTACCTCGACCTGCACGTCAAGGTGGCCAAGGACTGGCAGCGCGATCCCAAACAGCTCGGCCGCCTCGGCTTCGACTTCAACAACTGATCTGCCGGGTCGGTCGCCGCTGGTGATGCGAACAGCACGTCGGCGGAGGCCGGGCGGCGGTGGATGGACGGCGGAAGCGCCGCGGATGCGCTGCCTGTGACGGGCATCACCCTCCTGGGCTCGAGTTGAACCGCGCGCTCGAGCCTGCCTTAGACTAGGCCGAGTGAATGCCGAGCAGACTCTGGTCGCACTGAGCGACCGATCCCCACAGGTTGCCCCCGAAGAGCTCATCGCAGGTCTCGTGCCGCCGCCTCAGTTCGAGGACGTGTCCTTCGACAGCTACCGCACCGACCCCGCGGAGCCCTCGCAGGAAGAAGCACGGAACAAGCTGCGGGAATTCACCCAGCGCTCGACCGACAAGGGATTCCTCGGCAAGCTGTTCCAAAAGGGCAGATCCGGCGCCAAGGGCGTCTACCTCGACGGCGGCTACGGTGTCGGCAAGACCCACCTGCTGGCTTCGGCCTGGCATGCCAACGAGAAGCCGGCGACATTCGGCACCTTCGTCGAATATACGAACCTCGTCGGAGCCCTGGGCTTCGCCCGGGCTCGCGACGACCTGTCGAAGATGAAGCTCGTCTGCGTCGACGAATTCGAACTCGACGATCCCGGCGACACCGTGCTCATGTCCCGGCTGATGCGCGAACTCACCGACGCCGGAGTGAAGATCATCGCGACATCGAACACTCTGCCAGGGTCCCTGGGGGAGGGGCGCTTCGCCGCCCAGGACTTCCTGCGCGAGATTCAGGCGCTGGCCGATCAGTTCGAGGTCTATCGCATCGACGGCAAGGACTACCGTGCCCGTGAGCTCACCGCTCCAGCGGACCCGCTGCCGGAATCCGAACTCGATTCGGCCGCGAGCCAGCTTGACGGAGTTGTGGCTCGCGATGACTTCTCCGCGCTGCTCAGCCACCTGTCCACCGTTCACCCCTCACGCTACGGGCGGATGGTCGACGGAATCGACGCGGCTGTGTGGGAGAACGTGCGCACGATCGACAATGAGAGTGTGGCTCTGCGCTTCGTGGCGCTCGTCGACCGGCTCTACGATCGCAATGTGCACATCATCAACTCCGGTGCCGCTCTCGACAAGGTCTTCACTGAAGAATCGCTGGCCGGCGGGTACAAGAAGAAGTACATGCGCTGCCTCTCGCGACTGACCGCTCTGTCGTCCTGAGCTGAGAGGCCATCGACGCCCGTCGCACCTCTGATGAAGGTGGGACGGGCGTCGGTCGTCTCTCAGCGCAGGCCGATCACATCGAAGAGACGCAGGTCCGGGACCCAATCGGGCAGGCCGGTGAGTTTCAGGGTGAGCCACACGATCACAGCCACGAAGGCGGCCGTCACAGCCCCGATGGTCCACCGCACCCACAGCCGCTGCGCCATGATCCAATGCGTCCAGCGTTCGACGTTGTCCCTAACGAAGCGCAGAAGCCGCTGAGCCCAGTGGAACTCGCTGGAGATGATGAACAGGCCGATGATGACGATGAGCCAACCGGGGCCGGGCAGTGGAACGAGAGCGAGTCCGATGAGCACGACGAGTGTGCCGAGGCCGCCGACGACGGTGCGATAGAGGCGTGCCGTGTGCGGGTTGGCCAACACTGTGCGCCGCCAGCGGAGGAACCCCAGACGCAGTTTCCGCCACGGTCGGGGACCTTGCCGGTGGTGGCGTGACAACCAGCCTTTCGGGCGGGTCTGCGGGCTCTCTGCATTCACCCAACCACTATAAGATGGTGACCCTGAAAGCTTGATCGATACGTGTGACCACGATCACCCGATTCTGATTTTGCGTAAGCCGCCACCTGCGTATAGAGTTATATCTCGTTGCCAGGCAAACCGGGCAGCGAGAAATGCGGATGTGGCTCAGTTGGTAGAGCATCACCTTGCCAAGGTGAGGGTCGCGGGTTCGAGTCCCGTCATCCGCTCGGAGGCGTCATGGCACTGCCTTGGCGGTGGCGTGGCCGAGAGGCGAGGCAGCGGCCTGCAAAGCCGTATACACGGGTTCGAATCCCGTCGCCACCTCGGATGACCGGCAGGAATGTCGGTTGACCAGCGCGATTGGCGCAGCGGTAGCGCGCTTCCTTCACACGGAAGAGGTCACTGGTTCGATCCCAGTATCGCGCACAGAAGAAGCCCCGAGTGATCCACTCGGGGCTTCGTGCATTCACGCTTGAGCTTCTTTCGCAACAGCTCACTTTTGGGTGAATAGCCCATGTTTGAAACTGGGCTGTTCACTCTAAGCTGGGCTGAACCCGCGAAACTGGATTGTGTACGTTTAGTTCATCGTGTTCCAGGACTGAAACGCGGTCAGCATGCGGTATCAAAGGGGTTTGCTAGTACGCTAGGTGTTGTACTAAACGACGATGACTCGGAGCACCTATGTCTACTCCTCAGAACCCGTACGGTTCGGGTGACGGTTCGCCCAACAACCCCAACGGGCAGAACCCGAACAACCAGCCGCCGAATGCGCCCAGCTACGGCAACGATCAGAACGCCGGTCAGCAGCCCGGTCAGTACGGAGCGGAGCAGCCCGGTCAGCAGTACGGATCGTCGGGCGACCAGCCCAATGGTTCGCAGCCGAACTACGGTGCGTCGAACGACCAGATCCAGTATGGCCAGAACCAGTATGGCCAGAACCAGTACGGCCAGGATCCGAACAATCAGAACCAGTACGGTCAGGGCCAGCCTGACCAGAATCAGTACGGGGACAACCAGTACGGACAGAACCCCTACGACGCCAACGCGCAGGGATACGACGCCAACCAGTACGGCCAGCAGCCGGCCTACGCCGGTGCCGACGGATCCTCGGATCAGTTCATTCCGGCCAACCCGAACTCCGGCTACGGCCAGTACCCATCCGGGTCGGGCGGCAACACCTCGAAGAACATCTGGGGCATCCTCGCCCTCATCGGCGGCATCGTCGGCGTCCTCGGTGCCTTTGTCTTCGGCGGCGGCGCCCTCTTCGGCATCGCAGCGGTGATCTTCGGCTTCGTCGGACTCTCCGCGGTCAAGAAGGGCCTCGCCAGCAACAAGGGCCTCAACATCACCGGCATCATCCTCGGCATTGTGTCGGTCGTCATCTCGATCGCCGTCGTCATCTTCACCATCCTCGGCATCGGCATGCTCGGCAAAGCCATCGACGAAGCTGCCAGCTCATCCGCCCCCGCCGACCCGAGCCAGGGTGCTGGCCAGGACCCGAGCCAGGGCTCCGGCGGCTCCGACGGCGGACAGGCCGCACCTGCTCAGGCCGGCGAGGTCGAGATCGGCACCGACGTCACCGCCCAGATCAATGTCCGCCCGGGCACTGTGTCGTCGTCGGCTTCCGGTGCCCAGTCGTCCAACGGTGAGGTCGCCATTGTGACGATGACTGTGAAGAACAACTCGAGCTCCGATGTCGAGATGACTCTCACGAATCTGTCCGCCAACAACGGCGGCAGCACGGAATACGACGACGTCTTCGACGGCGGAAACTACAAGGGCTCTCTGGCCTTCACCGATCCGGTTCCCGCCGGCGGAGAGACGACCTATGAATTCGCCTTCGGTGTGCCCAAAGCTGAAATTGATGGAATGCACCTCAAGCTCGATCTCGTCGATGATCTCGGCAAGGGCACGGACTTCGAGTTCTACAAGCAGTGACACCCTGTATCCCGAGGTGACAAGGCACTTTCGGCCCTAAGGCCTCGGGCACGGGCTTCGGCAGACTCAGTGTGGGTGGCAGTCATTCGACTGCCACCCAACTGATTTGTCACAAGCGAATTGGTACTAGAATCTGAGGGTGACCAGCCCACCGGAAGGGCTGGTCGAATGAACACGTGACGAACGGAGAAATCAGTGGCAGACAGCATCGACTGCGCGGGCGAAAGCATTCCCTGGAAAGAGGGTCTGACCGGAACGGAGATCTTCTCCACCGACCGCACAGTCGTCGCCATGTGGCTGAACGGCGAACCCGCCGACCTCAGCCGCGAGCTGCAGTCAGGAGATCGGATCGCTCCGATCACCATCGACTCCGACGCCGGACTCGACATCCTGCGCCACTCCACCGGTCACGTCACCGCTCAGGCCGTCCAGGAGCTCTTCCCCGGAACCAAGCTCGGCATCGGGCCCTACATCACCGACGGCTACTACTTCGATTTCGACGCCGCCGAACCCTTCACTCCTGAGGACCTCAAGGCGATTCAGAAGAAGGCCGCCCAGATCGTCAAGTCCGGCCAGACCTTCAACCGCGTCGTCGTCTCCGAAGAAGAAGCCCGCGAGCGGATGGCCGACGAGCCGTACAAGCTCGAACTCATCAACGACAAGGGCAAGGGCGGCGACGAGGAGACCTCCGTGGAGGTCGGCGGTGGTGAACTCACCGTCTACGAGAACGTCGACCGCAAGGGCGAGGTCGTCTGGCAGGACCTCTGCCGCGGCCCCCACCTGCCCAACACCAAGCTCATCGGCAACGGCTTCGCCATCACTCGATCCTCGGCGGCCTACTGGCGCGGCGACCAGGCGAATGCGAGTCTGCAGCGTGTCTACGGAACCGCCTGGGCGTCGAAAGACGACCTCAAGGCCTATCAGGATCGCATCGCCGAAGCCGAACGTCGCGACCACCGCAAGCTCGGTGCCGAGATGGACTTGTTCTCGTTCCCCGAAGAGCTCGGCTCCGGCCTGCCCGTCTTCCACCCCAAGGGCGGTGTCATCAAGCGGGAGATGGAGGACTACGTCCGCGCCCGTCACATCGACGAGGGCTTCGAATACGTCGGGACCCCGCACATCTCGAAAGAGACGCTGTACTATACCTCCGGACACCTGCCCTACTACGGGGAGAACATGTTCCCGGCGATGTCCGTCGACGAGGTCCGAGACGAGTCCGGCGAGATCGTCAAGGAGGGCACCCCGTACCGGCTCAAGGCCATGAACTGCCCCATGCACAACCTCATCTACCGGTCCCGGGGCCGGTCCTACCGCGACCTGCCGCTGCGGCTGTTCGAGTTCGGCACCGTCTATCGTGACGAGGCCTCCGGAGTCATCCACGGCCTCGCGCGCGTCCGCGCCCTGACCCAGGACGATTCGCACTCCTATGTGGCTCAGGAAGACGCGGGCAAAGAGATCCGCCACCTGCTGAACTTCGTGCTCAGCCTGCTGCGCGACTTCGGCCTCGACGACTTCTACCTCGAACTGTCCACCCGCGACGAGGACGGAAAGAAGGCCGACAAGTTCATCGGCTCCGACGAACAGTGGGCCGAAGCCACCAGCGTGCTCGAAGAGGTCGCTCAGGAGACCGGACTCGAACTCGTCCCCGACCCGGGCGGCGCGGCCTTCTACGGCCCGAAGATCTCCGTCCAGGCCCGCGACGCCATCGGCCGCACCTGGCAGATGTCGACCGTCCAGCTCGACTTCAACCAGCCCGAGCGCTTCGGACTCGAATACGTCGCCGCCGACGGCTCCCGCAAACAGCCGGTGATGATCCATTCGGCGAAGTTCGGTTCCATCGAACGCTTCCTCGGCGTGCTCACCGAGCACTACGCCGGTGCCTTCCCCGTGTGGCTGGCGCCCGTGCAGGTGACCTGCATCCCCGTGGCCGATGAATTCAACGACTACCTCGCCGAGGTGGCCGACCAGCTGCGCAAGTCCGGGGTCCGCGTCGAGATCGACGACAGCGACGATCGGTTCCCGAAGAAGATCCGCAACGCCTCGAAGTCGAAGGTGCCCTTCACCCTTATCGCCGGTGGAGAGGACCGTGACGCAGGTGCCGTGTCCTTCCGCTTCCGCAACGGTGACCAGGAGAACGGCGTCGCCGTCGCCGAGGCGGTGCGACGGATCCTCGGCGCGATCGAGACCAAGGCCCAGGTATGAGCGGAGGCGACGACGGCCGAACCGCAGCGGAGAACTCGGACGGCAGCCTCGGCGAGGGGATTCCCTACCCCGAGGCTGCCGTCGGGTTCCCCGGGAACCCGACGGATTCCAGCGCCTGTGGACTCCGCACCGGATGGTCTACATCGACGGTCAGGACAAACCGAAGGACGACCGCGCCGAGGAGTGCCCGTTCTGCACGGCTCCGTCGAAGTCCGACGAGGACGGACTCATCGTCGCCCGCGGTCAGCACGTGTACGCGGTGCTCAACCTCTACCCGTACAACCCGGGCCACCTGCTCATCTGCCCCTATCGTCACGTGGCCGACTACACGGATCTGACTCACGAGGAGACCGTCGAACTCGCCGAGTTCACGCAGAAGGCGATGCACGTCATCCGGGCTGTGTCCGGACCTCACGGATTCAACCTGGGTATGAATCAGGGACCCGTGGCCGGCGCAGGAATCGCCGCCCACCTGCACCAGCACGTCGTCCCGCGCTGGGGCGGAGACGCGAACTTCCTGCCCGTGATCGCCCAGACCAAGGCCCTGCCGCAAGTGCACGCCGATGTGCAGGCACGGCTCAAAAAGGAATGGAACAGATGAATCCTGAAGATCTTGGCACTCTTGCCGAGTACTCCTCACCCGTGCTGCGCGGCGACGAAGCCGTCATCACGATCCGTCGACCCGACCTCGAGACCAACAGCTACCTCTCTCAGCTGTTCTCCTTGGGCGACGACAGTTCCAGACGGCTGACCCACTCGTGGGCTGACTCGAACCCGCAGTGCGGCCCGAACTGGTCCGGCTACCTGAGCGCGGAGAAGAAGGCCGCCCCGCAGCTCTTCGTCGGCGACAGCCTGGAGACGGCACACCAGATCACGGACAACCACCTCGGCGTGTCCGAATTCGCCCTCGACGACACCCGTTCCAGGGCGCTCTACGTCGCCCGCGTCGCCGAACCCGGACGCTACGGGGTCGACGATGCCATTCCGGCGGCCGAGGAAGCCCCACGCCGGATCACCACGGCCTCGTACCTGGCCAACGGCCTCGGCTATACGAACGACCGTCCGGCGCGGGCCTTCCTCGTCGACCTCGCCGAACCCGGTCTCGGCACCGTGGGCCTGCGCGGGTCCTCCGAAGTTCCGCTGTCGACTCTGCTGACGACCCCGGACAGCGACGTCCACGATCCGCAGTTCTCCCCGGACGGCACGCGAATTTCCGTCGTCTCCGCACTCCACCCCGACCACGGGCAGCCCGACCTGCGCTCGACGGTCTGGCTGCTCGGGGGAGATGCGCCGACATCACTCGAGCTGCCGTCCATGGACGTCGGTCTGCACCTGTGGCTCGACGAAGACACTGTCCTGCTGCTCGGCAATGCGCTGACCCGTGACGAACTCGACTTCGTCGGCCAGATGCCCGGGCTCTTCATCCACACCGTGTCGACCGGCTCCACGAGGCGGCTGACCGACCCGGAGACCGTGGCGCTGGCACCGATCCCGCCGCAGATCCGCGAGGGAGCGGTCATCGCCGCCGTCGACACAGACGGGGCCACCCGGATCGTTCGCATCGGCTTCGACGCCGCAGAGATCGGCGTGGATGACCTCGAGTTCCTCACCGACGACACCACTGTCGTCAACGGCTTCGACGCCGACGAGGAAACGCTCGTCTTCACCGGATCGACCCCGCACTCTCCAGCCGTGCTCGGCCGCATCGCCCTCGGCGGGCCCGCGGCGTCCGGGGCCGCCTCGGCGAGGGGGTCCACTGTGATCGTCAAGGAACATCCGGCACCGGCGAACTCCGTCCTGCCCCAGGTGCTGCGGGTGCCAGGCGTTTCCGGGACGATCACCGGCTGGCTGGCCAAACCGCACGGAGACGGGCCGTTCCCCGTCATCCTCAACATCCACGGCGGGCCTTTCGCCCAGTACACGCATTCGTGGTTCGACGAGACCCAGGTGCTCACGTCCGCAGGTTACGCCGTCGTGTTCTCGAACCCGCGCGGATCCGGCGGCCGCACCCGCAGCTGGGGGACCGCCGTCCAAGGAGACATGGCGGCACCGGCGATGGCCGATGTGCTCGCCGTCCTCGACCACGCCCTCGACCTCGATCCCTCCCTCGACCGCAGCCGTCTGGGCATCCAGGGCGGATCGTATGGGGGATATCTCACAGCCATGACGATCGCCGCGGACCATCGCTTCCGCGCCGCCATCGTCGAACGCGGCTACCTCGACCCCGACAGCTTCGTCGGGACCTCCGACATCGGCCGCTTCTTCACCGAGGAGTACACGAGCCGCAGCCGCGAGGCGATCGCGGCCCAATCACCTCTGGCCCACGCTCCACAGGTCGGCACACCGACCTTGGTGATGCACTCGGAACTCGATCTGCGCTGCCCGCTGGAGCAGGCACAGCAGTACTATGCGGCCCTCCAGAGAGCCGGGGTCGACACCGAGATGCTCATCTTCCCCGGGGAGAACCACGAGCTCTCCCGGGCCGGGCAGCCCCGCCACCGCAGGCAGCGCTTCGAAGCCATCCTCGACTGGTGGGATCGCCGTCTGGGCGGCGAAGATCGGGAACAGTCACAGGATGGCCGACATCGTCCGGAGGCAGCTGATCCCGCTGTGGCCGGAGCGGCCGACTCCGCGTCATGAGCGCCGAGTTGGCCGGGACCGCGCAGAGCCGATATCGTTCTCTGGGCCGCTGTCGCGCTCTTGCCGAAATCCCCCAGCGTCATTATTCTGCAAACACTTGCCTCCCTTCGCCGCCGACCACTGGAGAAACATGAAACCTCGTAAAGCCTCACGGGTCGTATTACTCAATGAGCGCGACGAGGTTCTCCTGATCCGTGCCCAGGATCTGCTGACCCCCAGCCACCAATGGTGGATGACCTGCGGAGGCGGTTCCGAACTCGGCGAGTCGGCAGCGCAGACGGCGGCCCGGGAACTCGCGGAGGAGACCGGGATCGAATGCGAACCTCACGAACTCATCGGTCCCTTGGCCACGCGCGACGAGGTCTTCGAATTCACGGAGAAGTCGCTGCGCCAGGTCGAAACCTACTTCGCGTTCCGCACCAGCGAGGACATCGAACTCGAAGACGCGGTATGGACGGACATCGAGAAGCGCAGCCTGCTCGAATTCCGCTGGTGGACTCGGGAGGAGCTCCTGGCCACGACGGAGACGATCTATCCGAAGAACCTCCTCGGCCTCATCGACCTGGCCACCGCCGGGTCCGTTCCCGACGTGCCGCTGGTCATCGACTGAGCTCACGATCGCGGAACCGAACAGGTTCGCAGCGAAGTCCGGTGCGATTCCGTACGGAATCGCGCACGGGAAGTCTGCATGAGTCGGGGCGGTCAGCGTATAGACTTGAGAGGCTGTAACTACAGGAAGGAACACCAGTGTCAGGTCATTCCAAATGGGCAACGACTAAACACAAGAAGGCTGCCATCGATGCCAAGCGCGGCAAGCTGTTTGCCAAGCTGATCAAGAACATCGAGGTGGCCGCACGCAACGGTGGACCCGACCCCGACGGCAACCCGACGCTGTTCGATGCGATCCAGAAGGCGAAGAAGAACTCGGTCCCCGCGGACAACATCACCCGTGCGGTCAAGCGCGGCGGCGGTCTCGACGGCTCCGGTGTCAACTACGAGACGATCATGTACGAAGGCTACGCCGCCGGCGGTGTGGCACTGCTCATCGAATGTCTCACCGACAACCGCAACCGCGCCGCGTCCGAGGTGCGCGTGGCCGTGACCCGCAACGGCGGTTCGATGGCCGATCCCGGTTCGGTGACGTACAACTTCAACCGCAAGGGCGTCATCACCGTCAATGCAGAGGAGACCGACGAAGAGGCCATTCTGCTGGCGACCATGGACGCCGGAGCCGAAGAGGTCAAGGAAGTCGGCGAGAAGTTCGAGATCATCTGCGAGGCCACCGACCTCGTGGCCGTGCGTACGGCCCTCGTCGACGCCGGAATCGACTACGACTCGGCCGAGGCCTCCTTCGTGCCCGAACTCGAGGTCAGCCTCGACGCAGAGACCGCGAGCAAGGTATTCTCCCTCATCGATGCGCTCGAAGACAGCGACGAGGTGCAGAACGTCTACTCGAACGCCGATGTCAGCGATGAGGTCCTCGCCGAACTCGATGCCTGATGCGCATCCTCGGTGTTGATCCCGGCCTGACCCGGTGCGGGCTCGGTGTCATCGACACCCTGCCCGCCCGGAAGGCGAAGATGGTCGCCGTCGACGTCCTGAGGACTCCTTCGGCCGATTCCGTCGACCTCCGTCTCGGTGCCATCGCCGAGGCGTTCGACAGCTGGCTGGACACGTACCGTCCCGATGTCGTGGCCATCGAACGCGTCTTCGCACGCAACGATGTGTCCACGATCATGGGCACCGCCCAGGCATCGGGACTGACCATGGGACTGGCCGCCCGCCGCGGTCTGCCGGTGGCTATGCACACCCCATCCGAGGTCAAGGCCGCGATCACCGGTTCGGGCCGTGCGGACAAGAAGCAGGTCACCTCGATGGTGACGCGGATCCTCGGACTCGATGCACCACCGAAGCCCGCCGACGCCGCCGACGCCCTGGCGATCGCGATCTGCCATTCCTGGCGCGGGGCGCTGTCGGCCCAATCGACGCCGGGGATCAATAAGGACCTGACCGAACGCAAGGCCGGCGGGAGGCAGGGCAGCGGACTGACGAAGGCCCAGCAGCAGTGGGCCGAGGCCATGCGGCGCGCCAAGTGAGCATGGGGGAGCGGGCGCCTGCTAACCTGGATTCGTACACGTGTTCCCCTTAAGAAAGGCTGTCCGTGATCAGTTTCCTCAGCGGTACGGTGCATCGGATCGCAGCTGACCACCTCGTCGTTCTGACCTACGGCGTCGGCCGGAAGGTGCACGTCACCCCGGACACCCTGGCCGGGACTCGGCACGGCGCCGAGATCGAACTGGTCACCAGCCTCGTGGTGCGCGAAGACTCGATGACGCTCTACGGCTTCGGCACCGAAGACGAGAACCACACCTTCGAAGTGCTGCTGTCGATCTCCGGAATCGGTCCGCGTCTGGCTATGGCGATCCTCTCGGTGATGGGACCTGACGAACTTGCCGCCGCGATCACGAATCAGGATGCCAACGCGCTCACCCGAGTCCCCGGAATCGGGAAGAAGGGCGCCTCGCGCATCATCCTCGAGCTGGAGAACAAACTGCCGAAGCTCACCGCTGCCTCTCCCGGACCCACTCTGTCCTTCGGCGGCGGCAACCAGCAGGTCGTCGACGCTCTTGTGGGTCTCGGGTGGAAGGAAGCGCAGGCTGAGGACGTCGTCGCCGACGTCGTCGAGGAGACCGGTGCTGATGCCGGCACCTCCGTGGTCCTCAAGGCCGCTCTGAAGGTTCTGGGTGCGAAGAGATGACAGGCTCGTTCGACCCCGGCTCCTATGAGGTGGACTTCGGTGATCAGGACCTGACCGGAGCCGAACAGGAGAGACTCGTCTCCGGTCGTGCCGAGACGGCCGAACGCGATGCCGAGGCGGCGCTGCGTCCGAAGGGCCTGGCCGACTTCATCGGCCAGCCGCAGGTGCGTGAGCAGCTCTCCCTCGTCCTCGACGCGGCGAAGGCCAGACAGAAGGCACCCGACCATGTGCTGCTCTCCGGTCCTCCCGGGCTCGGCAAGACCACGCTGGCGATGATCATCGCCCACGAGATGAACTCGAGCCTGCGAGTGACCTCCGGCCCGGCCGTCCAGCATGCCGGTGACCTCGCAGCCATCCTGTCCTCCCTCGAAGAAGGTGAAGTCCTCTTCATCGACGAGATCCACCGCATGGCCCGGGCCGCCGAGGAGATGCTGTACGTGGCGATGGAGGACTTCCGAGTCGACGTCATCGTCGGCAAAGGACCCGGTGCCACCGCCATCCCGCTCGACCTCCCGCAATTCACCCTCGTCGGGGCGACCACCCGATCCGGTCTGCTGCCCGCGCCGCTGCGTGACCGCTTCGGCTTCACCGCCCTGCTCGACTTCTATTCGAGCGCCGATCTGCTCACGGTTCTCAAACGTTCGGCCAGGATGCTCGGCATCGATGCCGAACACGCCGGGCTCGAAGAGATCTCCACACGTTCCCGCGGAACCCCGCGAATCGCGAATCGCCTGCTGCGCCGCGTCCGCGACTGGGCCCAGGTGCGAGGGAGCGGAATCATCGACGAGGAGGCCGCCACCAATGCCCTGCGCGTCTACGAGGTCGACGAGCTCGGTCTCGACCGCCTCGACCGGTCGGTTCTGCAGGTTCTGTGCAAGCGCTTCGGCGGGGGCCCGGTCGGGCTGGGAACCCTCGCCGTCTCCGTCGGCGAAGAAGCCGATACGGTCGAAACCGTGTCCGAGCCCTACCTCGTCCGAGAGGGCCTGATCAGCCGCACCCCACGTGGACGTGTGGCCACCACAGCGGCCTGGAAGCACCTGAAAATGCAGATCCCAGCAAACTATGAGTTCTGACCCTGCCTTTGAGTTCGCTATGAGAGGTGAGGACGAACTAAGCTGGTTCACTGATTCATTCCTATGAAAGGCTGATATCTGTGGATTTGCTGATCCCTCTTGCGCTTGCCGCGCTGCTGATCTTTTTCCTGTTCAATTCTCGGCGTAAGCAGAAAGCGCGTGCGGAGCAGATCAAATCGGGTCTCGTGCCCGGCGCGACCGTGATGACGACCTTCGGTGTCTTCGGCACCGTGCTCTCCATCGACGAAGAGAACAACCAGGTGACCATCGAGTCGGGTCCCGGCACGGTTCTGCGCGTCCACCGCCAGGCCATCGGTCAGATCGAGAACAACCAGGCCACAGCGCCCGTCGACGCTCCCGATGCCGCCGCCCCCGCTGCAGATGCCGATGTCGATGTCGACGCAGACGAGAAGCCGGCCATCACCGACGCCGAGCTCGACGCCATGAACGAACGCAAACGCGCCGAGAAGGACACTCCGGACGAGGACGCGTCCGATGACGTCATCGCCGATGAGTCCGTTGCGAAGACCGAGGACGCCGACGCCGAAGCAGTCGCTCAGACCGAGGACGTCGACACCGAGGCCGCCGCTGGGACCGATGCCGACTCCGCCGCTGCGGAGTCCACGGACCCGACTGATTCGGATTCCGACAAGAAGAACTGATCCGTTCTCGCACTCTTCTCCCGACTGAAAGCTGAAACGTGTCCGATATCGAAGAAAAACCACGCCCTGGTTTGCGCTTCCTGTGGCTGACCATCATCACTCTGGTGCTGGCCGCAATCATCGCCGGCGGTGTCATCTGGTCGAATGCCACGACGACTCCGAAGCTCGCGCTCGACCTCGAGGGCGGAACGTCGATCATTCTGGAACCACAGGTGTCCAAGGGCACGGACATCAGCAAGGAGCAGCTCGATCAGGCCGTGGCGATCATCCGCCAGCGCGTCGACTCGACCGGTGTCTCCGAAGCCGAGATCACGACGCAGGGCGACCGCAACATCGTCGTGAATCTGCCGGGCAACCCCGACGAGGAGACTCGAAACCTCGTCCGCTCGTCTGCTCAGCTGGTCTTCCGTCGTGTGGCGCTGGTCGGTGACCCGCGTTCGCAGGAGCAGATCCAGAAGGAACAGGAGAAGAGCGGCGAGGAATCGGGCGGCGATGACGGGCTGAGCGACGAAGAGCGCAAACGCCTCGAGGACCTCACCGGTGCCGACTCGCAGGGCGACGGACAGAGCGAGGACCAGGCTCCGTCCGGCGGCGGCGATGTCGTCAATGCCGGCGGCGAGACGAAGAAGTCGAACGCGGCCTCCGAGAAGACGAAGTCCTCGGAGTCGGAGAGCAAGGACGCGGAGAAGTCCGGAGAAGGCAGCGGATCGAGCGACAGCACGAAGGTCACCGACTCGACGCCGCGGCCGCTCTTCGATCCGGAGAAGGACGCCTCCGAATGGCAGTCCGACAAGATCATCAAGGAGTACACCGAGCTCGACTGCACGGACAAGAAGAACCGGACGGGCGGCGAACAGCAGCCCTCGGACGAGCCGGTCGTCTCGTGCTCCGAAGACGGACAGGCGAAGTACATCCTCGGCCCGGTGGAACTCTCCGGCGATCACCTCGCCGATGCCAGTGCCGGCTATGCCGCAGGAGCCAACGGCGTGCAGACCAACAACCCTGCCGTCAACCTCTCCTTCGACTCCACCGGTCGTGAGATCTTCAAGCAGATCACCTCGGACATCACCGGAAAACAGCAGCCCTACAACCAGTTCGCGATCGAACTCGACGGTCTCGTGCTGTCGGCGCCGAGCTCTGATGTTGTGATCACCGACGGCAACGCCCAGATCACCGGTGCCTTTAGCCTCGACGAGGCGCAGACTCTGGCCGACCAGCTCAAGAACGGTTCGCTGCCGCTGAGCTTCCAGGTCCAGAGCGAGGATCAGATCTCGCCGACCCTGGGATCGAACTACCTCAAGATCGGTCTGCTCACCGGTCTGGTCGGGCTCCTCCTCGTCGTCGTCTACTCGTTGCTGCAGTACCGAGTGCTCGGCCTCGTCACCGTTTCGAGCCTCGTCGTCGCCGGTGTGCTCACCTACCTGCTGCTGCTGTTGGCATCGTGGAGATACGGCTACCGACTGTCCCTGGCCGGTGTCGCCGGTATCATCATCGGCATCGGCATGGCGGCGGACTCGTTCATCGTCTACTTCGAACGTGTCCGAGACGAACTGCGCAGCGGCCGCAATCTGCTCTCTGCTGTCGAGGTCGGCTGGGACCGTGCCAAGCGCACGATCTACGCTTCGAAGGCAGTGAACATGCTCGCCGCGGTCATCCTCTACATCCTGGCCGTCGGCTCTGTGCGAGGCTTCGCCTTCACCCTGGGACTGACCGTGATCATCGACGTGCTCATCGTCTTCCTGTTCACCCATCCGATGCTGCAGTTCCTGGCCCGCACGAAGTTCTTCGGCGAGGGCCACCCGATGTCCGGAATGGATCCGCGTCTGCTCGGAGTCAAACCCGCCGCCTACCGCGGCGCGCTCAATCTGTCCATCGATGACAAGGACAAGTCGCCCGAGGCCAAGCGGCGCGAGAAGGCACGGATGCGCAAGGCCGGAATGAGCGCAGACGACTCCTCCGATGCGACAGCCGCGGCGGCAGCTGCGTCCGAGTCGGAGGAGACCACGGCGACGTCCACGGCAGACGATTCCACGACCGGCACGGCCACGACCACGAAGTCGAAGAGCACGAAAGCGGCGAAGTCCGCGGCTGCGACGGGCGGAATGACCATCGCCGAGCGGAAGGCCGCGGCCCGACGGGCCGAGAAAGACGATGCCGTCGAAGACTCGACGGCTGACGACGGCAAGGAGACTGACAAGTGAAACGGTTCTTTGCCTGGGGCAACCGCCTGCACAGCGGCGAATCATCGATCCCCTTCGTCGGCAAGGCGAAGCTGTGGCTGGCCATCTCCGGAGTCCTCGTGCTCCTGTCCCTGCTCGTCCCGCTCATCTTCGGCTTCAACTTCGGCATCGCCTTCAAGGGCGGTTCGCAGTTCCAGGTCGACCACGTCAGCGACACCTCGGCCGCCAAGGGCGAAGGCATCATCAACGATGTCGTCTCCGGGGCCGAGCCGCGCCTGACCCCGACCAGTGACACGGCCGTCCAGATCGAGACGAACCAGCTCACCGACCCGCAGATGCAGGAAGTCCGAGACGCTCTCGTCGCCGGCTACGACGTGAAGGTCGAAGACGTCACCTCGACGTTCGTCGGACCCGAATGGGGTCAGGACGTGACGTCGAAGATGATCCGCGCACTCGTCATCTTCGTGGCCATCGCACTCGTCGTCATGGCCCTGTACTTCCGCACTTGGAAGATGTCGCTCGCGGCGATCGTCGGCCTCTTCGTCGTGATGATCGTGACCATGGGCATCTACTCGGCCACCGGCTTCGAAGTCACCCCGGAGGCCATCATCGGCTTCCTCACCGTGCTCAGCTTCTCGCTCTATGACACGGTGGTGGTCTTCGACAAGATCCGAGAGAACACGACGAGATTCGAGGAGAAGCGGAATCTCAAGTTCTCCGAACTCGTCAACCTCGGTGTGAATCAGACTACAGTGCGCTCGATCAACACCTCAGTGGTGTCGGTGCTGCCGATCGCGTCGATCCTCTTCATCGGCGTGTTCCTGCTGGGTGCTGGAACACTCGTCGATATCTCGCTGTCCCTGTTCATCGGTACTATAGTGGCAGCCGCTTCGACGCTGTTCGTCGCGAGCCCTCTCTACGCCCTCCTCCGGGCAAATGAACCGGCGGTCAAGGCACAGGAAGAGGCCGTGCGTGAACTACGCTTGAAGGATGGGGGAGCAGACGTCCCACCGGTGACTCACGCCGAAGTCTGATTCCCGAGAGAGGAGATGTTGTGGCTTCGTCCGCCGATTCGCGCCGTCCGCGAGGCATCTCCCGCTTAGCCTGGTGGGCGGCCAGGGCACAGAACAACCCTGGCTACCCGCGAGTGCTCGGCCCGATGATCCGGGCCCTGCAGTCGAACCATCCGAAGGCGGACATCGACCTCGTCGTCAGGGCCTACAAGGTCGCCGAGGAGGCTCACCGAGGGCAGACCCGCAAGTCCGGTGACGCCTACATCACCCACCCCATCGCGGTGGCGACGATCCTTGCGGAGATCGGCATGCTGCCGGTCACGCTCGCCGCCGCTCTGCTGCACGACACCGTCGAAGACACCTCGTATTCGCTCGACGAACTCACCGAGGAGTTCGGCTCCGAAGTCGCGGCCATGGTCGACGGGGTGACGAAGCTCGACAAGCTCACCTACGGGCAGGCCGCGCAGTCCGAGACCGTGCGCAAGATGATCGTGGCGATGGCCAAGGACATCCGCGTCCTCGTCATCAAGCTCGCCGACCGTCTGCACAATGCGCGCACCTGGCGATTCGTGCCCGCCTCGTCAAGCACGAAGAAGGCTCGCGAGACCCTCGACATCTTTGCCCCGCTGGCCCACCGGCTGGGCATGAACACGATCAAATGGGAACTCGAAGACCTGTCCTTCCAGGTCCTCCATCCCAAGGTCTACGACGAAGTGGTCCGGCTCGTCGCGGATCGTGCTCCCGAGCGTGAGAAGTATCTGGCCACGGTCTCCGAGGAGCTCCAGGGCGAACTCAAGGAATCCGGAATCGACGCCTCCATCACGGGGCGCCCCAAGCACTACTACTCGATCTATCAGAAGATGGTCGTGCGCGGACACGAGTTCGCCGACATCTACGATCTCGTCGGAGTCCGTGTCCTCGTCGAATCCGTACGCGAATGCTATGCCACGCTCGGCATCGTCCACGCCCGCTGGAATCCTGTTCCCGGACGGTTCAAGGACTATATCGCGATGCCGAAGTACAACATGTACCAGAGCCTGCACACCACGGTGATCGGGCCGGCCGGCAAGCCCGTCGAGATCCAGATCCGGACCCACGAGATGGATCGCCGTGCAGAATTCGGCGTCGCCGCTCACTGGAAGTACAAGGATCTCAACAAGTCGTCGAAGGCCGTGACCTCGAACACCGCGCGTTCGGTGAAGGTCTCCGACGCCGGTGAGGTCGACGACGCCGCCTGGCTGCGACAGCTGCTGGACTGGCAGCGAGAGGTCTCCGACCCTGATGAGTTCCTCGACAGCCTCCGCTACGAGGTGAACTCGAAGGAAGTCTACGTCTTCACGCCCAAGGGCGAGGTGATGAGCCTGCCCTCGGGAGCCACCCCCATCGACTTCGCCTACGCAGTGCACACCGAGGTCGGGCACAAGACGATGGGTGCCCGCGTCAACGGTCGCCTCGTCGCCTTGGACACGGAGCTGAAGAACGGGGACTCCGTCGAGGTCTTCACCTCGAAGGACGAGAACGCCGGCCCCAGCCGCGACTGGCTCGGCTTCGTCAAGAGCCCGCGTGCGCGCAGCAAGATCCGCCAGTGGTTCTCGAAGGAGCGCCGCGAAGAGGCGATCGAGAACGGTCGCGAACAGCTCGCCAGGGCGATGCGCCGTCACACGATCTCCGCTGCTTCGCTGATGAGCCAGGAAGCTCTTCAGGTCGTCGCCACGGAGATGCGTCTGCCCGATGTCAGCGCCCTCTATGCCGCGATCGGCAACGGTGTGTCCTCGGCTCAGCACGTCGTCGATCTGCTGGCCAAGGAAGTCGGGGAGGACGACGAGTCTGTCGTGCTGCCGCCGGAGCCGCGCAACCGCACCGGCCAGTCCTCGGGGCATCATTCCTCGTCCGAAGGCGTCATCGTCAAAGGCGTCGACGATGTGCTCGTCAAACTGGCTCGCTGCTGCACCCCGGTGCCGGGAGACGAGATCCTCGGCTTCGTCACCCGCGGTTCGGGAGTCTCCGTGCATCGCGTCGACTGCCCGAACGTCACCTCGCTCAAACGTGAACCCGAACGCATGGTCGAGGTCTCGTGGGGTGAGAAGACGAGCGGAATCTACCTCGTGCAGATCCAGGTCGAGGCCCTCGATCGTGCCGGTCTGCTCTCCGATATCACCAAGGTGCTCACCGAGACCCATGTGAACATCCTGTCGGCCTCGGTCGGCACCTCCCGGGCCCGCGTGGCCCAGTCGAAGTTCGTCTTTGAGATGAGCGACGCGAGCCATCTCGATACGGTGCTCTCTGCCGTGCGGAAGGTCGAAGGCGTCTTCGACGTCTACCGCATCTCCGGCGGCTGATCCTCCCGGTCCAGAGCCGCGCGCATCTGGGCGACGAACGGTCGACGGGCCACCTCGGTGAGGTAGTCCCGGAGCCGGTGGCGGAGACCGCTGGGAATCTCTGCGATGATCTCCCGCAGTGCCCGCGGCGACTCTGCGGTCGGGAACCGGAAGTGCGGGAAGAGCAGATCGTAGAGCGTGCGTTCCTCCGTCGTGATCGGCAGTCCGTCGATGAGATGCCAATCATTCTCCGCCAGGGTCGTCTCATGGACGTCGAATCCGTCATCGGCGATCCACCGGCGCCTGGGCAGCGTGATGAAGTTCAGCGGAGCGGGCGCCCGGCCGAGTCCGCGGTGCACCCACCAGGCGCTGTCGTGGGAGAGCGCGAGTCCGGGTGGGATGAGCGAATGCAGAGCGGCCATCCGCTCAGCGGGGGAGAGGATCGCACCCTTGCGCACCCAGGTCGATTCGGTCAGTCGGATGAGCAGGCCGTCGAGGGTGAGCTCGGTGAGCTGCTCGTACCCGAAATCCCGCAGATGAAACAACGCCTCCATACCCGAACTATCGTCGGATGTGGAGGCGTTGACAAGACTTCGGTGAGCGCCTGTGGACAGGTGCTGACTCGAACGTCAGAAGCTGTGGACGAGCGCCGCAGCCTCAGCCGAGCACTGCGGCCTCAGTCGAGTTCTGCGGCGGTCTGGGCGAGCTGATCCCGCCAGGCGCGACGAGCATCGAGGGCTTCCTTCGCCTCGGCGACGGCCTTCTCATCGCCACCGGACTTCGCGGCCTCGAGCTTCTTCTCGAGGTCGACGATCGACTCGTCGAGCTGACTCAGCGCACCCGAGGTGCGGGCCTTCGTCTCCGGGTTGCTGCGCTGCCACGCGGCTTCCTCGGCATCGGCGAGTGCGCGTTCGACATCGCGCAGACCGTTCTCCATCCGCGAGACATCGGCGCGAGGGACCTTCCCGGCGTCCTCCCACTGGTCTTGGATGTTGCGCAGCTCGCGCTTGGCCGCCACCGGGTCGGTGATCGGCAGCAGCGCCTGAGCCTTCTTCAACAGCTCTTCCTTGACGACGAGGTTGCCCTTGAACTCCTCGTCCAGAGCGGCATTCTCGGCATCGCGGGCGGAGAAGAACACGTCCTGTGCTGCACGGAATCGTGCCCACAGCGCATCATCGTCCTTCCGCGAGGCACGCGGGGCGCGCTTCCACTGGCTCATCAGGTCCTTGTACTTCTGCGACACGGTGCGGAAATCGGTCGACGCCGACAGCGACTCCGCCTCGGCGACGATCTTCTCCTTGATCCGCTTGCCCTCGGCATTGACCTTGTCGAGTTCGGCGAAGAACTCCTTGCGCTTGTGTTCGAACGTGTTCCGAGCCTGTGAAAACCTGCCCCAGAGTTCCTGATCGACGGCACGCGGCAGGCGGGGTCCGCTGCGCTGCATGTCCTTCCACTGGGCGAAGAGCTCGCGCAGGCGAGCGCCCGACTGCTTCCACTGGATCTTCGACGGGTCCTGCTTGGCCAGGGTCTCGGCCTCGACGACGAGAGCCTCACGATCCTCGGCGGCGGCGAGTTTCGCGGCCTGCGCCCGGGCCGCCTGACGGGACTCCGTGGCCTCGGCATCGGAGATGAGTGTGTCGAGAGTGGCGCTCAGCCCCTTGAGATCGCCGACGACGTTGGCTTCCGGCAGTGTTTCCTGCAGCGTCTTCGCCGCAGACACGACCTCACGGCCGGGAGCGCCGGCGGAGAGACGATTGCGCAGCAGGACTGCGCTCTCGGCGAGTTCGACGTACTTCTTCGCGAAGTACTCGAGAGCCTCCTCAGGAGTGGCGTCCGGGTACTGACCGACGGCACGTTCGCCCTCCGGTGTGGTGACGAACACATTGCCGTCCGCATCGGCACGACCATGTGTCACCGCGCGAGCCACCTCGGCGTCGTGGTCGATATGGCTGGCATTGACCACCTGTGCCGCCTGCGGACGCGGCAGCGACGACGGACGGGGGGTCGGCTTCGGTGTCGGGGTCGACATGGTTCTCACCTTGTTTCCATCGGTCGAACCGGCAGGTCATTCCACCCGCCGATCACTCGATTGTGGGATAGACGTTATCCCAGCATAACCATCGGCTGGCGTGTAGATAGACTTTCCACATGGATGTGTTCTCGACCAACGCCGAATTCCTCGACGTCAACTGCTATGCCGTGCGCGCAGACGGCTCCAGCGACTGCATTCTCATCGACTCCGGATACGACTGCGCCCCGGGTCTCGAGAAGCTGCTGAGCGAAGAGGGACTCGAACCTCGGGCGATCTTCCTCACCCACGGCCACCCCGACCATATCCTGGGCCTGACCAACGTGCTCGCCCGCTGGAACGTGCCCGTCCACCTCGGCGCCGCCGACCGGTACCGCCTGGAATCGCCGGCGACAACGCTCAACCCGCAGTTCGCGGCGATGCTGGCCCCGCTCGTCGCAGACTGGAACGCCCCGGCACCCATTGACATCAGTGATGGTGAGAGCTTCGAGATTGCCGGACTCACCATCACCGCAGTCTCCGCACCAGGGCATACGGAAGGTTCCATGCTGCTGCGAGTGAAGGACGGGGACGAGGAAGTCATCTTCACCGGTGACGTCGTCTTCGCCGGAGCCATCGGCCGCGTCGACCTGCCCGGGGGAGACCCTCAGGCGATGGCCGAATCGCTGCGGGCCTTCGCGACACTGCCGGACGTGCCGATCTATCCTGGACACGGCCCTGGCTCACGCGTGAGCACGGAACTCGCGACGAATCCGTTCTTCTGAAACCTCCCACCACTTCACAGCACTCAAACCGCACCGAAAGCAAGGAGCACCATGGCGAAGTCAGCCCGTCTGTCCGGATTCCCGGAACGACTCCCGGCCGAACGCGTGATCGAGAAGACCATCATCGACACCCTCGAACACACCTTCGCCCTGCACGGGTTCTCCGCCCTCAACCACCGCGCCGTCGAACCGATCAGCCAGTTGGCCAAGGACGGCGAGATCGACAAGGAGATCTTCGCCGTCTCCCGCCTCCACTCCGAGGGCGCCGAGCGCAACCCTCTGGGACTCCACTTCGACCTCACTGTGCCCCTGGCCCGCTACATCGCCGACAATGCGAACGAACTGAGCTTCCCGTTCAAGGCCGCTCGCGTCCAGCCCGTCTGGCGGGGCGAACGGCCGCAGGCCGGTCGCTACCGGGAGTTCATCCAGGCCGATATCGACGTCATCGCCGATGGGGAGCTGCCCGGACACTTCGAGGTCGAGATCCCCCTGGCCGTGGCCGATGCGTTCTCCCGGCTCGCCCCGCTCGGCGTGCCCGGAATCAAGATCGTCGTCAACGACCGCAGGCTGCTCGAGGGCTTCGCCCGCGGAATCGGGCTGACGAACATCCAAGCCGTGCTGCGCTGCCTCGACAAATACGACAAGATCGGCCCCGCCGAAGTGGCGAAGCTGCTGGCTGCCGAAGCCGACGCCGATGAGGATCAGCAGCGCCTGTGCCTGGAGCTGGCCGCCATCGAATCCGACTCCCCGGACTTCGCCGACGAGGTGCGCGCCCTCGGCGTCGACCACCCCCTGCTCGAAGCCGGACTCGAATCGCTGACGACTCTGCTGCGAGCCGCAGCCGAACGCGCACCCGGAGTCGTCGTCGCCCAGCTCAAGATCGCCCGCGGCCTCGACTACTACACGGGCGCGGTCTACGAGACCCAGCTGATCGGCCACGAAGAACTCGGTTCCGTATCCTCCGGCGGTCGCTACGACTCGCTGGTCACCGTCGGCAAGAAGAACTATCCCGGGGTGGGCATGTCCATCGGCGTCTCCCGCCTCATGGCGTTCATCCTCGGCGAGACCTCGGAGATCCGTGCCACCCGCGGTACCCCCTCGGCCGTCGTCATCGCCGTCACCGAGGAGGCCCGACGGGCTGACGCCGACGCCGTGGCAGTGACGCTGAGGTCCCGGGACATCCCGTGCGAAGTCTCGCCGAACGCTGCGAAGTTCGGCAAGCAGATCCGCTACGCGGAACGCCGCGGCATCCCGTTCGTCTGGTTCACCGACGGTGAGTCCGGCCACGAGGTCAAGGACATCCGCTCGGGAGAGCAGACCACGGCCGACCCGGACACGTGGACTCCCGCGGAAGACGACCTCTGGCCCCGCGTGTACCGGAGCTGAGCGCGGGGCGACTATCATTGTTCAGGCGCTAGACCACAACATCACAAAGGAGCCCTAGGTGCTGCGAAGCCACGAAGCCGGAAGCCTGCGAGCCGCGAACGCAGGAGAAACCGTCACCCTCACCGGGTGGGTCGATCGTCGTCGCGATCACGGAGGTGTGGCCTTCATCGATCTGCGCGACGCTTCGGGGATCGTGCAGGTCGTCGTCCGTGAGGACGATGCCCACCAGCTGCGCAACGAAACCGTCGTCAAGGCCACCGGCACCGTGTCGGTGCGTCCCGATGGCAACACCAACCCGAACCTGCCCACCGGCGAGATCGAGATCATCGACACCACCGTCGAGGTGCTCTCCGAAGCAGCGGCCCTGCCGTTCCAGGTCTCCGACCATGCCGAGGACTCGGGCGCCGTGGGCGAGGAGACCCGTCTGCGCTACCGCTACCTCGACCTGCGCCGTTCGGGCCCGGCCAAGACGATCCGCCTGCGCTCCGATGTCAACAAGGCCGCACGGTCGGTCCTCGACGCCCACAGCTTCGTCGAGGTCGAGACGCCGACACTGACGAAGTCGACTCCGGAAGGTGCCCGCGACTTCCTCGTCCCGGCCCGCCTCAAGCCCGGCTCCTGGTACGCCCTGCCGCAGTCGCCGCAGCTGTTCAAGCAGCTGCTCCAGGTCGCCGGCATGGAACGCTACTACCAGATCGCCCGCTGCTACCGCGACGAGGACTTCCGCGCTGACCGACAGCCGGAGTTCACCCAGCTCGACATCGAAGCCTCCTTCGTCGAGCAGGAGGACATCATCTCTCTGGCCGAAGAGATCCTCACCGCGCTGTGGAAGCTCATCGGCTACGACATCACCACGCCGATCCCGCACATCACCTACCACGAGGCGATGGAGCGCTACGGTTCGGACAAGCCGGACCTGCGCTTCGGCCTCGAACTGCACAACCTCACCGAGTTCTTCAAGGACACCCCATTCCGCGTCTTCCAGTCGCCCTATGTCGGCTCCGTCGTCTACCCCGGCGGCGGCTCGCTGCCGCGTCGTCAGCTCGACGGCTGGCAGGACTGGGCCAAGCAGCGCGGAGCGAAGGGCCTGGCCTATGTGCTCATCGGCGAAGACGGAACCCTGTCCGGTCCGGTGGCCAAGAACATCTCCGATGAGGAGAAGGCGGGACTCGCCGAGGCGGCCGGTGCGCAGCCGGGCGACGCCATCTTCTTCGCCGCCGGTGATCGCAGCATGCGTGCCCTCCTCGGCGCCGCCCGCAATGAGATCGCCGAGCGCACGGGTCTCATCAAGGACGGCGACTGGGCCTTCGTGTGGGTCGTCGACGCACCCCTGTTCGAATCGGCCGCCGAAGCGCAGGCCGCCGGAGACGTCGCCGTCGGCGGCGGACAGTGGACGGCCGTCCACCACGCCTTCACCGCTCCGAAGCCCGAATTCCTCGATTCCCTCGAAGAGGACCCGGGAGCTGCTCTGGCCTACGCCTACGACATCGTCTGCAACGGCAATGAGATCGGCGGCGGCTCGATCCGCATCCACCGCAAGGACGTTCAGGAACGCGTATTCAAGATCATGGGCATCTCCGCCGAAGAGGCCGAGGAGAAGTTCGGCTTCCTCCTCGAAGCCTTCAAGTTCGGCGCACCCCCGCACGGCGGCATCGCCTTCGGCTGGGATCGCATCGTGTCCCTGCTGGCCGGCGTCGACTCGATCCGTGAGGTCATCGCCTTCCCGAAGTCCGGCGGCGGATTCGATCCGCTGACTCAGGCGCCGGCACCGATCACCGACGCTCAGCGCGCCGAGGCCGGAGTCGACTTCGAACCGGAAGACGACGACGCCGAGGCCTGATGAGCCAAGAACCCAATCTGTTCTCCGACGGCCCGGACCAGGAAACACCGGGTCCGGGCTTCGCCGGTTCCTCCGGGGCCTCCTCGGGCAGGGCCCTGGACCCACTTGCGGTGCGGATGCGTCCGCGGACCCTGGACGAGGTCGTCGGCCAGGAGCACCTGACCTTCCCGGGGTCCCCGCTCAACCAACTCGTCGAAGCCAGCGGGGGAGACCGGGCGGGAGCCTCCTCGGTGATCCTGTGGGGTCCGCCCGGAGTCGGAAAGACCACGTTGGCCCATGTCATCTCCCATGCCCCGGGCCGCACCTTCGTCGAGCTCTCCGCCATCACTGCGGGCGTCAAGGACGTGCGCCAGGTGATCGAGAGCGCCCGCCGCGAACGGGAGATGTACGGACGGACCACCGTCCTCTTCCTCGACGAGATCCACCGGTTCTCGAAAGCCCAGCAGGATGCCCTGCTGCCGGCGGTGGAGAACAGGCTCGTCGTGCTCGTGGCCGCCACCACGGAGAACCCGTCGTTCTCCGTCATCTCCCCCCTGCTGTCGCGGTCGCTCATGCTCACGCTGCGTCCGCTCGACGACGAGGCGGTCGGCAATCTGCTCGACCGTGCCGTCGAATCCGATCGCGGGCTGGCCGGACAGTTCACCCTCACCGAGGAGGCCAGGAACTTCATCGTCCGCATCGCCGGAGCCGACGCCCGCCGATCACTGACCGTCCTCGAAGCCGCTGCGGGAATCGCCGCAGCGCAGGCGGAGGAGGCCGGCGACGAACCGATCGCGATCACCGAGTCCGCGTGCGCCGAGGCGAGCAGCGAAACCGTTCTGCGCTACGACAAGAACGGCGACCAGCACTACGACGTGGTCTCCGCCTTCATCAAATCCATCCGCGGCTCCGATGTCGACGCGGCCCTGCACTATCTGGCGCGGATGATCGTCGCCGGTGAGGACCCGCGCTTCATCGCCCGTCGCGTCGTCATCTCCGCGGCCGAGGACATCGGCATGGCCGACCCGCAGGCGCTGCCGATCGCCGTGGCCGCCTCGACCGCAGTTGCCAACATCGGCATGCCCGAAGGACGGATCCCCCTCGCCGAGGCGGTCACCTACCTCGCGCTGGCCCCGAAGTCGAACGCGAGCTACCGCGCCCTGGACGCCGCGATCGCCGATGTGAAGAACGGGCTCGCCGGAGAGGTGCCGATGCATCTGCGCGACGCCCACTATCCGGGGGCGAAAGAGCTGGGCCACGGTGAGGGCTACAAATACTCGCACGACTATCCGCACGGGGTCGCCGATCAGGAGTATCTGCCGGAGTCGCTGCGTGGGAAGCGCTACTACTCTCCGACGGGCAACGGAATGGAACGCAGCATGGCCGAGAGGCTCGAGAACCTCAGGCGGCTGCTGCGACCCTGATAGCTTTGGAACAGACGCGGTTCCTCCTGCACGTCTTCGGCTTCACCGCCTTCGCGGGACTGCAGCAGGTATCGGACATCGGAGTCGTCCTGCTGCTGTTCACGATCGGACTGAAATTCGATCTGCGCTCCCTGCTCCAACCCGAAGCCCACGGCACCGCTGCGCTGCACATGATCACGGTGGTCCTCCTCGGTGCCGGGACGATCGGAGCTGCCGCAGCCATCGGCATCGTCAGCGTCGGCGGGGGACTGGGCACCTTGGCGCTGCTCGGCTTCGCCCTCTCGTTCTCCTCCACGGTGCTCGTGGTCAAAGTGCTCGAAGACCGCTCCGACGACGGGTCCTACTACGGGCAGATCGCCATAGCGATCCTCGTCCTCCAGGATCTCGCTGCGGTCGCCTTCATCACGATCGCAGGCGAAGAGCCGCCGAGTCCCTGGGCGTTCGCTCTCGTCCTGATCGTTCCCGTGGTCTGGGTGCTGCGACGGCTCCTCGACCGCGTCGGACGCGGTGAGCTGCTCGTCCTCTTCGGCGTCGTCATGGCCTTGGGGCCCGGCTATGTCGCCTTCGAATCAGTCGGCATCCACGGCGACCTCGGAGCGCTGGTGCTCGGACTTCTCTTCTCCACCCACCCGCGAGCCGTGGAGATGTCGAAGTCGCTGTTCAGCGTCAAAGAGCTCTTCCTCGTCGGGTTCTTCGTCGTCATCGGGCTCCAAGCGGTCCCCACCTGGTCGGATCTGCTCATGGCGCTGGCCCTGTGCGTCGTGCTGCTGCCGTTCAACTTCGCGAGCTTCTACCTCATGGGTCGCCTCTTCGGCCTGCGCAACCGCACCAGCGTGCGCACCAGCCTGGCCCTGAGCAACTTCTCCGAATTCGCACTCATCGTCGTCGCCGTCGGAGTCGACAACGGACTCTTCGAGGGCAACTGGCTGACCATCACCGCCCTCGCCGTGGCACTGGGGATGATCGGCTCCTCCCTGGCGAACGCCTACAGCCTCCAGATCGTCGCGAAGCTCGACCAGGTCCTGCCGGACGAGGACGAGAGCCGGCTGCGGGCCAACGATCGGCCGCTCGACACCGGAGATGCGGAGGTCGTCGTCCTCGGCATGGGCCGCATCGGTCGCGGCGCCTACGAGCGCTTCGTCGAACGCGGCGACCGCAGCGTCATCGGCATCGACAACGACCACACAGTCATCGAAGCCCTGCACACCGACGAGTTCACAGTGCTCGAAGGCGACGCCACCGACCACGAATTCTGGCACCGCCTCGTCGTCGGCGGCAGCGCCCACACCGTCGTTCTCGCCATGGCCCTGCACGACTCGAACACCTTCGCTCTCGAACAGCTGCGCATCGCCGGCTTCCCCGGGACCATCGCCGCTGTCGTCCAACGCCCCGATCAGGCCGAGCACTTCGCCCGTGCCGGGGTCCACGCGGTGATCAACATCTACAGCGGGTCCGGAGCGGCCGTGGCCGATGCCGCGATCGACAGCCACGAAGACGACTGTCGGAAGTGACAGCGGGCTGCCGGCACTGACAGCGGTGCTTGCGGATCGGTCGACCGGCAAGGGCGGACGGTTCGCCTCAGTCGGCAAGATCACAGCGGCGAGGCCGCCGATCGGCTTTGCGACGGGCGGTGTGCACCCGCTAAGATGGACAGCTGTTGTGCCTGCACCCTAAAGGCGGTCGGTGCGAGCGGATCTCGACGCTCAATCCCTCTTTCCCATCCGGGGAAACAACAGTCGCGTTCGGGGCGAGAACCGCAGAGGCCCACCGCGGCAGAACACATTGATGAAAGGTAATACAGTGCCAGCACCAGCACGTAATCGCCGCATGACGCGCCTCTCGCGCGCCCTCGGCATTGCTCTGACACCCAAGGCCGAGAAGTACTTCGAGCGTCGCCCGTACCCTCCAGGTGAGCACGGCCGCGCCCGTCGTCGCAACGACAGCGACTACTCGGTCCGCCTCAAGGAGAAGCAGCGTCTGCGCGCTCAGTACGGCATCCGTGAGGCCCAGATGCTCAAGACCTACAAGGAAGCCAACCGTCTGCCCGGTCTGACCGGTGAGACAATGGTCGAGCTCCTCGAATCGCGTCTCGACGCCCTCGTCCTGCGTTCGGGATTCGCCCGCACCATGGCCCAGGCCCGTCAGTTCGTCGTCCACCGTCACATCACGGTCGACGGACAGCGCGTGGACCGTCCCTCCTTCCGCGTGAAGGAAGGCCAGACCATCCAGGTGCATGAGCGTTCGGCTTCGATGGATCCGTTCCAGGTCGCCGCCGCCGGTGGCCACAAGGACGTTCTGCCCGCAACGCCGGGATACCTCAACGTGAACCTCGAGGGACTGCAGGCAACCCTGCTGCGCACCCCGAAGCGCGAAGAGGTGCCGATCACCTGTGACGTTCAGCTCGTCGTCGAGTTCTACTCGCGCTGATCTGCTGAACACAGCGCATCGCGCCACCGCGGCTGCCCGGGACCTCTTGGTTCCGGGCAGTCGTGCATTCACGGCACGCCGCGCCACATCGCATATTGCGGCGGAGCCATTAAACTAGTCCCTGTTAAGTGCGGGTACGCACGAGTAAGTGTCGCGCCGGGCTCATCCGCTCGGCGGAGCACAGGCAATATCTGAAAGGCCTTGGATTGAAGACGGCAGAGATCAAACAACGCTGGTTGGACTACTTCGAAGCGAACGGGCACACCGTGGTCCCCTCGGCGTCGGTGATCAGCTCCGATCCGTCCATCCTGTTCAACATCGCGGGAATGGTCCAGTTCATTCCCTACCTCACCGGCCGGGAGCCGGCCCCGTTCAACCGCGCCACCAGCGTCCAGAAATGCGTGCGCACCGGAGACATCGAAGAGGTCGGCAAGACGACCCGCCACGGCACCTTCTTCCAGATGAACGGCAACTTCTCCTTCGGCGACTACTTCAAGCGCGATGCCATCAAGTTCGCCTGGGGACTGCTGACGACCCCCGTCGCCGAGGGCGGCCTCGGCTTCGACCCGGAGCTGCTGTGGGCGACAGTGCACGAGGACGATCTCGAGACCATCGACATGTGGCTCGAGGAGACCTCCGTTCCCCGTGAGCGCATCCAGCTGCGCGACAACGAGGACAACTACTGGCACACCGGCCAGCCCGGCCCCGGCGGCTACTGCTCGGAGATCTACTTCGACCGCGGCCCCGCCTACGGCGTCGACGGCGGACCCGTGGCCGACGAAGACCGCTACATCGAGATCTGGAACCTCGTGTTCATGGAGTTCGAACTCTCCGAGGTTCGCTCGAAGGTGGACTTCGACGTGGCCGGCGAGCTGCCGGCGAAGAACATCGATACCGGCATGGGACTCGAACGTGTCGCCTTCCTGCTCCAGGGCGTGGAGAACATGTACGAGATCGACGAGGTCTTCCCCGTCATCGAGGCCGCCAGCCGTCTGGCCGGTCGGACCTATGGAGAGGACGAGCACGCCGATGTGCAGCTGCGCGTCGTCGCCGACCATGTCCGTTCGGCCCTGATCATCATCGGCGACGGGGTCCGCCCCGGCAACGAAGGCCGCGGCTACATCCTCCGCCGCCTGCTCCGCCGTGCCGTGCGTGCCATGCGTCTGCTCGGAGTCAAGGAAGAAGTCCTGCCCGAGCTGCTCCCCGTCTCTATGCAGGCCATGAAGCTGTCCTACCCGGAACTCGAAACGGACTTCGACCGCATCTCCCGGGTCGCCTACGCCGAGGAGAAAGCGTTCCTGCGCACCCTCGAATCCGGCACTCAGCTGTTCGCCAATGCCGCGAAGTCACTCGACGGCGCGGACAAGACCATCAGCGGGGACATCGCCTTCGCTCTCCACGACACCCATGGGTTCCCCATCGACCTCACTCTCGAGATGGCTTCCGAAGCCGGACTGAGCGTCGACGAGGCCGGGTTCCGTGAGCTGATGAGTGAACAGCGCACCCGCGCCAAGGCCGATGCCAAGGCGAAGAAGGGCGGCGGCCACACCGACCTGTCCGCCTATTCGGCGCTGCTCGACGAAGGTGCCAGCGAATTCGTCGGCTATGACCGACTCGAGTCCGACTCCCGCGTGCGAGGAATCGTCGTCGATGGGGTCGCCGCCGAGGTGCTCACCGCCGGTCAGAGCGGCGACGTCGTCCTCGACCTGACCCCGTTCTACGCCGAATCCGGCGGTCAGCGCGCCGACGTCGGCCTCATCTCCGGCCATGGCTTCACCGCCCGGGTCAGCGACGTCCAGAATCCGGTCAAGGGACTGCCTGCCCACCGGGTCGAGGTGATCGACGGAGAGCTGCGCGTCGGTGACGAGGTGCTCGCCGCCGTCGACCACGACCACCGGTTCCAGGGCGCACAGGCCCACACCGCCACCCACCTCGTCCACGCTGCGCTGCGCGAGATCCTCGGCAGCCACGCCGTGCAGGCCGGTTCGCTCAACCAGCCCGGATACATGCGCTTCGACTACTCGTTCCCCGAAGCCCCGAGCACCCAGATGCGGGCCGAGATCGAAGAGGTCGCGAACCTCGCGGTGCGCTCGAACTACGAAGTCGGCACCGAATACATGTCCTTCGACGACGCGAAGAGGTCCGGTGCCATGGCGCTCTTCGGCGAGAAGTACCCGAACGTCGTGCGCGTCGTCGACATCGGCGGACCCTTCTCCCGCGAACTCTGCGGCGGCACCCACGTCGGTGCCTCCGCGGAGGTCGGCCCGATCTCCGTGCTCTCCGAAGCATCCGTCGGCTCCGGAGTCCGGCGCATCGAAGCCGCTGTCGGCATGGACGCCTTCCGGTCCCTGGCCGCCGAGCGGACCATCGTGTCCTCACTCTCGGAGATGCTCAAGGTCCCCGGCACCGACGTCACCTCACGCGTGTCCGACCTGATGAGCCGGCTCAAGGACGCCGAGAAGGAGATCGCTCGCCTCAACGCCCAGCAGCTGCTCGCCTCTTCGGGCAAGTTCCTCGATGAGGCGCAGACCGTGGGCCAGACGCTGTTCGTGCAGGCCGAGCTCGGCGACATCGCCAATGCCGGAGACATCCGCACACTGGTCACCGACCTGCGCAACCGGGTCGCCGACCGTCAGGCGGTGATCTTCGGCATCGGAGTCAGCAGCGGAAAGCCCGTCGTCGTCATCGCCACCACCGAGGCGGCCCGCGCCGCCGGTCTGCAGGCAGGAAAGCTCGTGTCGCTGGCCTGCGGCGAACTCGGCGGCGGAGGCGGCGGCAAGCCCGACCTCGCCCAGGGCGGAGGCAGCAACCCCGCGGCGATCCCGTCAGCCATCGCGGCGGTCAAGGCAGCCATCCAGTGAGTTTCCGCCGAGGTCGCCGGCTGGGTCTCGACATCGGTTCCGTGCGGATCGGTGTCGCCTCCAGCGACCCCGACGGGATTCTGGCCACTCCGCTCACCGTCGTTCGGCGAAAGGACGAACCGGCGGCGCTGCGGCAGCTGCGCGACATCGTCGACGAATACGAACCCATCGAACTCCTGGTGGGGGACCCGAAGTCCCTCGACGGCGCCGCCCGGGCCGCAGCCGCCTCGGCGTTGGAATTCGCCCGTCGGATCGCCTCGGCCACCGGCACATCCGTCCGTCTCGTCGACGAACGCTTCACCACCGTCGAGGCCCACCAGGCTCTCGCCGCAGCCGGGAAATCGTCACGCCAGCGACGCGAGATCGTCGATGCCCAAGCCGCCGTGATCATCCTCCAGAACGCCCTCGAGTACGAACACAACACCGGTGTCCCCGCCGGCCGTGAGCTGCCCGACGAGGAGAACGACGTATGAGCCCGATCACCGAAGAGTTCTCAACCGACGAAGGACTGTCCCGCGCAGAGATCCGCGCGAAGAAGCGGCGCAGAATGATGCGCCGGCGCCGCACGACGACGATCGTGATCATCTGCATCCTCGTCTTCGGCATCGGAGGATTCTTCGGTGTGCGCGCGGCCGGGGGAGTCTTCGACGATCTGTTCGGACCGAAAGGCGACTACGAGGGGCAGGGCACGAACGAGGTCTCGATCGAGATCGCTCCCGGATCCTCGGCCCGCACCGTGGCCAACCAGCTCGTCGAAGCCGGAGTGATCATGAATTCCGAGCCCTTCCTCGACGAGATCGAACGCCGTGAGGCGACCATCCAGGCCGGAACCTGGACGATGCGGGAGAAGATGAGCTCGAAGGCCGCGGTCGAAGCGCTCATCAACCCCATCGCCCCGCCGAAGATCACGGTCGCCGAAGGCAAACAGGTCGAAGAGATCAAGGCGATCATGATCGAATCGGGGATGAACGCCGATGAGGTCGACAAAGCCATCGACGACAAGACCCCGAAGGACTACGGACTCGAGATCGACGCACCGAGCCTCGAGGGGTATCTGTACCCGGCGACCTACGACCTCAACAAGCAGAAGACCGCCGAGGACATCGTCCAGGAGATGGTCGACAAGACCGAGACCGAACTCGACGAACTGGGAATCGAGAGCAAGGACGCCAACCGCATCCTCACTCTGGCCAGCCTCGTGGAGAAGGAATCCCCGGGTGACCCTGAGGTGCGCTCGAAGGTCGCCAGGTCCTTCCTCAACCGCATCTCCGACGAATCGCAGACCGGGGGACTCCTCCAATCGGACGCGACCGTGGCCTACATCCACGGTGCCCGCTCCGACCTGACGACGACGAAGAAGGAACGCCAGTCGGACTCGCCGTACAACACGTACAAGAAGAAGGGTCTGCCTCCCGGTCCCATCAACTCGCCGAGCAAGGGCGCCGTCGAAGCTGCGCTCGAACCCGCCGACGGTGACTGGCAGTTCTTCGTCGCGACCAACCCGGACACGGGGGAGACCAAGTTCGCCGACAACTACGAGGACCACAAGAAGAACGTCGAGATCTACCGCAAGTGGCTGCGCGAGCACAGCAAGGACGACGGATAGCCGGTGAGGATCCTTGCCGCAGTGCTCGGTTCGCCGATCGCACACTCGAAATCCCCGGTGCTCCACCGAGCCGCCTTCGCGGCGCTGAACTTGGCATCCAGCGAGTACTCCCGGTACGAAATCGGAGCCGATGAGCTCGAGGAATTCCTCGACTCCCACCCCGATCACACCGGTTTCTCACTGACGATGCCGTTGAAGGACCGACTCGTCACACTCGCCGCCGAACGCGGGTGGACCGTCGACGAAACGGCGGCACTGACGACCGCCGGCAACACCCTTGTCCGCCGCAGCGGAGAAATGCAGGTGGCGAACACCGACGTCGAGGGCATCGTGCGTGCCATCGCCCCGCACGGGGAATCGGGTCCGTCCGCGGCCGGTGGTGCGGGAGCCGGTCGGGCGACGGTCCTCGGCGCCGGAGCCACGGCTGCCTCGGCGCTCGTGGCCTGCCGCGATCTCGGGATCGCACACGTGGACTTCCGCGTCCGCAACCCGGACCGTGCCCGCCGGGTTCTCGATCTGGCCGAACGGATCGGGCTGACCGCCTCGGTGGGCGACCTGACTCGAATCGGTCCATCGTCGATCGTCATCTCCACGCTGCCCGCCGAGGCGGCGCCCGACCCGATCTGGGATGACTCCTTCGCCCCCGGAGCGATCGCCCTCGACGTCGCCTACGCCGCCGATTCGACCTTCCTCGCCGCGGCCGCCGCACACGGTCTGCGCCCCGTCGCCGGAACCGCCATGCTCGTCGAACAGGCCGTCGCCCAGTTCGAGATGTTCCTCGCCGCAGCCAGGGCCGACGACCCGACCACGACGGAGAGCCTGCCGGCGGCAGACGACCTGACCGCGCGGGTCACGGCGGCTATGTACGCAGCACTCGAAGGCCCTCCCGCCCGGGCGCAGGACTGAACCGGTGATCGCGATGGACACCGGAGTGCTGCACGGGATGACCATCGGAGTCACGGTTCTGGCCGCTCTGGCCTGCGGTCTCATCCTCGCCGTGACCCCACGGACCTGGCTCAACGACTCCGCGCACCTGCAGCGGTGGCAGTCATCCGGATGGGCACGTGGTCCGGGACCGATGCTGCTCGGCCCCATCATCGCCGCGGCAGTCGCCGTCGTCTTCACCCTCTTCGTGCTCGCACCACTGGAGACAGGGTGGAGCGCCTATGCGCCGCTGGGCGGAACGACGTTCGCCCCAGACCAGCCGAATTCCGCCGATCGCATCCTCTCCGCCCTGCTGCTGGGACTCGTCTCCGGAGCCACACCATTCCTCATCTCCGCAGACCTGAGCGTCCGCAGACTGCCTGATCGGATCGTCATCCCCCTGTCTCTGGTCGCCCTGGGACTCCTGATCACGGGCTCCGTGCTCGGAGAACTGCCGATGTGGTTCTGGTCATTCTTCGCAGGATTCCTCGGACTCGGCGCCTTCGCTGCGCTGCACCTCATGGGTCGACTGCTGGGAGTGCGGACGATGGGGCTCGGGGACGTCAAGCTCGCATTCATCGTCTTCGCCGTGCCCGGTCTCTTCGACCCGTGGGCACCTGCCCTCGTGCTTGTCGCCATGATGCTCATCAGCGGCGTCTGGGCGCTCATCGGCACGATCCGAGCCGGTCGGGTGCGCGGGGTGACCATCGCCTTCGGACCGGCCATGCTTTCCGGCATGTGGCTCGGGTGCCTGTTCGCCCCAATACTTTTGTAGAATCGGTGGAATGTTGAGATGGCTGACTGCAGGCGAATCCCACGGCGAAGCGCTGACCGGGATCATTGAGGGGCTTCCCGCCCATGTACCGATCACCAGGGACGATATTCGTGCGAGCCTGGCTCGCCGCCGACTCGGCTATGGCCGCGGCGCACGGATGAAGTTCGAAGCCGACGAGGTGCGTCTCCTCGGCGGAGTCCGCCACGGGCAGACCTTGGGCTCACCGGTGGCGATCGAGGTCGGCAACACCGAATGGCCGAAATGGGAATCCGTGATGAGCCCGGATCCCGTCGACGCGTCCGAACTCGAAGGACTGGCGCGCAACGCCCCGCTGACCCGGCCGCGTCCGGGCCATGCCGATATCGTCGGCATGCAGAAATACGGCTTCGACGAAGCCCGCCCCGTGTTGGAGCGCGCCTCGGCGCGTGAGACCGCGATGCGCGTGGCTCTGGGCACGGTGGCAGCGAAGTTCCTCGGCGAACTCGGCATCACGCTGGTCTCCCACACCGTGGCCATCGGCGGCGCCGAACACGCAGCCGATGCGCTGCCCGCGCTGCCGACCGCGGCCGATGTCGACGCCCTCGACGCCGATCCGGTCCGCTGCTTCGACGCCGACCTCTCAGCGGCGATGGTCACCGAGATCGACGCTGCGAAGAAGGCCGGGGACACCCTCGGCGGAGTCGTCGAGGTTCTCGCTTACAACCTGCCTCCGGGCCTGGGCTCCCACGTGCATTGGGACCGTCGTCTCGACTCCCGCCTGGCCGGTGCCCTCATGGGCATCCAGGCGATCAAGGGCGTCGAGGTCGGAGACGGTTTCCTCACCACGAAGCGTCCCGGCTCGCAGGCCCATGACGAATTGGAAGTCGGACCCGACGGATTCCGCCGCACGAGCAATCGTGCCGGCGGCACGGAAGGCGGAATGTCCACGGGCGGCCCGCTGCGTGTGCGGGCGGGGATGAAGCCGATCGCCACGGTGCCGCGTGCCCTGGCGACGGTCGACGTCGAAACCGGTGAGGCCGCGAAGGCGAATCATCAGCGCTCCGACGTGTGTGCAGTTCCCGCCTCGGGAGTCGTCGCCGAAGCCATGGTGGCACTGGTTCTCGCCGAAGCCGTCGTCGAGAAGTTCGGCGGAGACTCCGTTGCCGAGACGAAGCGGAACCTGGACGCCTATGTCGCGGCCATTCCGGAGAACCTCCGCATCGGACGATGAACCACACCCCGCTGCCCAAACCGGTTCCGCCCTTGGAACCGGTCCCCGCCGCGCTCTCGCGCATCGTGCTCTCCGGTCCGCCGGCGGCAGGGAAATCGACGATCGGTCGGCTGCTGGCCGACCGGCTCGGCCTGCCGCTGACGGACACGGACGCGAACATCGTCGACAAGTACGGGGTCATCTCGGAGATCTTCGTCGAACGCGGCGAAGATCACTTCCGACGCATCGAACGGGAGGTCGTGCGCAGAGCGCTGCGTCGTCTGCTCGATCGTCCGGGCATCGTGTCCCTGGGCGGAGGAGCGATCCTCAACCCCGGCACCCGAGCCCAGCTGCGACACCCGGCGATCAAGGTCGTGCACATCGATATCGATGTCGACACCGTGGCACAGCGGCTGACCGCCCCGCACCGACCGTTGCTGCGCGGTGCCGGCAGCCCGGTGGAGAACTGGCTGGCCCTGGTCAACGAACGCGAACCCCTGTACGAACAGGTCGCGACCTTCCGGGTCCAGGCCTCGAACTCACCGCCGTCGACGGTGGTCAACCGGGTCGTCGACGTCCTCACCGGTCTGCAGCGAGCCGAGGAGTACGCGAAGTACGCCGATCCCGACGACGCCGGATCCGGTCAGCAGCGCTGAGCACAGCCCCGGCGGTGAGACGCCTGCGACCACATCGGCCACCCGTTTCGCCGCCGGGAGCCTGTGAGGGCTAGGCTGGATCCGGTCCACGGAACTGGTGCCTCGACTCCGAGTACCCACCGGGCGGCCGAACCTTGAGAGAAGACGATGAACGATCAGGAAGACGGACGAATGAGCCTCACACGCATCAATGTGGACGCCGGCGGGAACTACCCCGTCCTCGTCGGCCAGGGACTGCTCGGCGAACTGCCCGAGCTGCTCGGAAACCGCGTCGAGAAGGTCCTCGTCATCCACCCCCGCGCCCTGCGCACCACCGGTGAGACCGTTCGCGACGACCTCGCCGCCGCCGGTCTCGAGGCCGTGGCCGCGGAGATCCCCGACGCCGAAGAGGCCAAACACGTCCAGGTCGCCGCATTCTGCTGGCAGGTCCTCGGCCAATCCGACTTCACCCGCACCGACGCGATCATCACCGTCGGCGGGGGAGCGGTGAGCGACCTCGGCGGTTTCGTGGCCGCCACCTGGCTGCGTGGAATCAAGGTCATCCACATCCCCACCACCGTGCTCGGCATGGTCGATGCCTCCGTCGGCGGCAAGACCGGGATCAACACCGCCGAAGGCAAGAACCTCGTCGGCTCCTTCCACGCACCCGCCGGTGTCCTCGTCGACCTCGACACGCTCGGGACCCTGCCGGAGAACGAACTGTTCACCGGCCTCGCCGAGGTGGTCAAGACCGGATTCATCGCCGACCCCGCAATCCTCGACCTCGTGTCGAACCATTCGAAGGACGAGATCGCCGATGTGCACGGCCCCGTGCTGCGCGAACTCATCGAACGCTCCATCCGGGTCAAGGCCGATGTCGTCTCCGGAGACTTCAAGGAGTCCGGACGCCGGGAGATACTGAACTACGGCCACACCCTCGGCCATGCGATCGAGCACAAGGAGCGCTACCAGTGGCGCCACGGTGCCGCCGTATCGGTGGGTATGGTCTTCGCCGCCGAGGTGGCGTCGATGATCAAGAGCCTGCCCTACGAAGTCGTCGACCTCCACCGTGAATTGCTGGGCAAGCTCGGACTGCCGGTGGGCTACCGTTCCGACGTGTGGCCGCAGCTGCTGGACACGATGAAGAGAGACAAGAAGGCCCGCGGAGCGATGCTGCGGATGGTGCTGCTCAGCGACATCGGCGAACCGAGCACCGTCGAGATCCCCGATGCCTCCATCCTCTTCACCGCCTACCAGGAGATCGGCGAGGATTCGCCGACGGTTCCCCTCGGCATCGGCCTCGGCCTCGACTGACCCCGCCCGGATGGAAGCGTCCCGCTGGGCTTGCTAGACTTGCCCAGTGGCGCGTTCGTCGACCCCGCACCTCGGGGTCCTCCGACGCGTCGTGCCGACTGCGATCACCATTCGGTGATCAGGACTGAACCGAAGAAGGACGAATTAGTGGCGACAACGAACGACCTGAAGAACGGCCTTGTGCTCAACCTCGACAACCAGCTGTGGCAGGTGCTCGAATTCCAGCACGTCAAGCCCGGAAAAGGACCGGCCTTCGTCCGCACCAAGCTGAAGAATGTCATCTCCGGCAAGATCATCGACAAGACCTTCAACGCCGGCACCAAGGTCGAGACCGCGAATGTCGACCGCCGCGATATGCAGTACCTCTACCATGACGGCACCGACTACGTATTCATGGATGCCAAGGACTACGACCAGGTCAACATCTCCGCAGAGCTCGTCGGCGACGCCGCGAACTACATGCTCGAGAACCAGGAGCTGCAGATCTCCTTCCACGAAGGCACCCCGCTCTCTGTCGAGCTGCCGCCCTCGGTGGAACTGACCATCACCCACACGGAACCCGGACTCCAGGGCGACCGTTCGACCGGTGGTTCGAAGCCCGCGACCCTCGAGACCGGCTACGAGATCCAGGTGCCCCTGTTCCTCGAAGAAGGCGTGAAGGTCAAGGTCGACACCCGCAGCGGCGACTACCTCGGTCGCGTCAAGTAAGTGGCGTCCGCACGTACCCGAGCCCGTCGCCGGGCTCTCGAGCTGCTCTTCGAAGCCGGGCAGCGTCGACTGGCCATGGACGAACTCGTCACCATGCGGTCGAACGATCCCGACTACCCGATGAAGGAATACGCGGTCGAGATCGTCAGGGGCATCACCGAGAAGCAGGCGGAGATCGACGAGATCATCTCCACCTACTCAGAAGGCTGGACCCTGGATAGGATGCCGGCCGTCGACCGGTCGCTGCTGGAGATCGGGACCTGGGAGATGCTGTACAACGATGAGGTACCCGACAAAGTGGCCATCGACGAAGCAGTGTCCCTGGCCAGACAGTTCTCCACAGATGACTCTCCCGGCTTCGTCTCGGGGTTGCTCTCCCGCATCCTCGACATCAAACCGACACTCATCTGAGGCGGCGGGTCCGCACTCCGGACCCGCCCGCCGGTGGGCACCCCACCGGGTCTACAATCGAATCGAACCACTCCTTTAACCACCGTCCAGAGAGGCGGAGAAGGGGAAATATGACACAGCGAACAGTGCTGGACGCCCCCGATATCTCGCGGGCGATCACCCGCATCGCGCACGAGATCATCGAATCCAACAAGGGCAGCGACGACCTCGTCCTCTTAGGGATCCCGCGCCGCGGAGTCCCGCTCGCCCACCGACTCGCCGAGGCGATCGCCTCCATCTCCGGTCGGCCCGAGACCGCGGGCGAACTCGCCGGCAGCCTCGACATCACGATGTACCGCGATGATCTGCGCGGCGGCTCCTACCGGGCCCCCGAACCCACCACCATTCCGAGTGCGGGAATCGATGCGAAGACCGTCGTCCTCGTCGACGATGTGCTCTTCTCCGGACGCACCATCCGCGCCGCCCTCGACGCCCTTGCCGATGTCGGTCGGCCCGCCAAGGTCCGCCTCGCCGTCCTCGTCGACCGCGGCCACCGGGACCTGCCGATCCGTGCCGACCACGTCGGCAAGAACCTGCCGACCTCGAGCAGCGAACGCGTCAACGTCTCCCTGATAGAAACCGACGGAGACGACTCCGTGAGCATCTCGGGAGGCCGCGAATGAAGCATCTGCTCGACACCGCATCGCTGAGCCGGGACGACGCCATCGGCATCCTCGACATCGCCGAGGAGATGACTCTCGTCTCCGAACGCGAGGTCAAGAAGCTGCCCGTGCTGCGCGGACGCACAGTCGTCAACCTGTTCTTCGAGGACTCCACACGCACCCGACTGTCCTTCGAAGCCGCAGCCAAACGCCTCTCGGCCGATGTGCTCAACTTCTCCGCCAAGGGCTCCTCCGTTTCGAAGGGCGAGAGCCTCCAGGACACGATCCAGACGATCTCGGCGATGGGTGCCGATGCCATCGTCGTCCGCCACTCCGGAGCAGGTACCGCCCACCGCCTCGCCCATACAGGGTGGATCGACGTCCCTGTCGTCAACGCCGGCGACGGCACCCACGAACACCCCACCCAGGCGCTCCTCGACGCGTTCACCCTGCGTCGGGCACTCGCCGGAGTCCCCGCCTCGGGGCCGGTGAAAGGGGGACCGCGCGGTCAGGGACTCGACGGAGCGAAGGTCGCCATCGTCGGAGACATCCTGCACTCCCGAGTTGCACGGTCGAACGTCCACCTGCTCGCCCGCCTCGGCGCGGACGTCCACCTCATCGCCCCGCCCACGCTGCTGCCCTGGGGAGTGGAGAACTGGCCGGTGACCATCCACTACGACTTCGATTCGGCGCTGAGCGGCGAGAACTTCGCAGCCGTGATGATGCTGCGGGTCCAGCACGAGCGGATGCACGAATCCTTCTTCCCCAACGAACGCGAATACGCCCGCCTGTGGGGATTGAGCGCGGCCCGTCTGGCCAAACTGCCGGAGACGAGCTTCATCATGCACCCAGGACCCATGAACCGCGGTTTCGAAATCTCCGCTGCCGCAGCGGACTCACCCCGCGCCCTCGTCCTCGACCAAGTCGAGAACGGAGTGAGCGTGCGCATGGCGGTCCTCTACCGTCTGCTGACCGGTCAGGAGGAGACCAATGACTGATTACCTCATCCGCGGTGCCGATGTGCTCGGACGCGGAGCCGCCGATATCGCGATCCAGGGCGGTCGCATCGTCGACCCCGAGCTGCTGAGCACAAGCGACTATGAGACCGTCGACGCCGCAGGACTCGTGGCCCTGCCGGGACTCGTCGACATGCACACCCATCTGCGCGAGCCGGGCAAGGAAGACGCCGAGACCGTGCTCACCGGATCACATTCAGCCGCCTCGGGCGGGTTCACCTGCGTCCACGCCATGGCGAACACCGCGCCCGTGGCCGACACCGCCGGAGTCGTCGAACAGGTTCACCGCCTCGGCCGCGCCGCTGGATTCACCGAAGTCGTACCCGTCGGCGCCGTGACCACCGGACTCGAGGGACAGCAGCTCGCCGAGCTGGGAGCCATGGCGCGCTCGGGAGCCCGCGTGCGGATGTTCTCCGACGACGGAATCTGCGTCTCCGATCCGCTTCTCATGCGCCGCGCCCTCGAATACGTCAAGACCTTCGACGGGATCATCGCCCAGCACGCACAGGAGCCGCGTCTGACCGAAGGCGCACAGATGAATGAGGGAACGGTCTCGGCCGAACTCGGACTGCCCGGCTGGCCCGCCGTGGCCGAGGAGTCGATCATCGCCCGCGATGTGCTCCTGGCCGAACACGTCGGATCCCGACTGCACATCTGCCACGTCTCCACGGCCGGCAGCGTCGACCTCATCCGCTGGGCCAAGGCCCGGGGGATCGCCGTGACCGCCGAGGTGACGCCGCACCACCTCATGCTCACCGACGAACTCGTGCGCACGTTCGACCCCGTCTACAAGGTCAACCCGCCGCTGCGCACCGACCGTGACGTGCAGGCGCTGCGTGAAGCGCTGGCAGACGGCACGATCGACGTCGTCGGCACCGACCATGCCCCGCACACGGCTGAACACAAATGCAGCGAATGGACCGCAGCGGCCATGGGCATGGTCGGCATGGAATCGGCCCTGTCGATCGTCGTCGCCGCCATGGCCGACCACGACTTCGACTTCGGCGATGTTGCGCGCGTGATGTCCTCGGCTCCGGCCCGGATCACCGGGGCCTCCGGGCACGGCAGCCTCGAGATCGGGGCGAGTGCG
The DNA here is from genome assembly GCF_026013965.1 of Brevibacterium sp. JSBI002. Taxonomy (NCBI): domain Bacteria; kingdom Bacillati; phylum Actinomycetota; class Actinomycetes; order Micrococcales; family Brevibacteriaceae; genus Brevibacterium; species Brevibacterium sp. JSBI002. The sequence continues at coordinate 1,980,308 of NZ_CP110341.1, read as the reverse complement.
AACATCGTCCTCGTCGACCCGTCCGCACCGCACCGCATCGAACCCGCCGACCACGCCACGAAGGGGCGCAACAACCCCTTCGCCGGCGTCGAAGTCACCGCTCAGGTCACCGACACCTTCTTCTACGGCCACCGGGTCTTGGCCGCAGGGGCACTCACCACACCCCACCCGGCAGGAGCAACATGGACACAACAGTAGGCACACTCATCGTCGCCGCCGTCATCCTCCTCGTGATCGTAGCGATCGCTTGGGGATGGAGCCGACGCAAACAGGCCCAGTCAGAGGTCGTCACCCCGCCGAAGCCCCATATGGGAATCAAGGCCGTGGGCGAACCCGTCGAAGGCTCCTATGTGTCGACGACGAAGGCCGGCCATCCGCTCGAACGCGTCGCCGTCCACGGTCTGGGCATCCGCACCACCGGGGAACTCGTCGTCACCGACGGGGGAGTGATCATGGACCTGGCCGGACGCGAGGACTTCCTCATCCCGCGCCGCGACATCGTCTCCGTAGACACCACGAACGGGATGATCGGGAAATTCGTCGAACGCGGAGGCATCATCCGCATCACCTGGCACCTGGGCGACACCCTCGTCGACACGGGCTTCCGCGCCCGCTACGCCGCATCCACCACCCCCACCGTCGACCGCATCCGCGAAATGATCGAAGAGGCACAATGAGCTTTTCCACCACCCCCGCCGTCCTCGTCCTCGAAGACGGCCGGACCTTCCACGGATCCGCCTACGGACACATCGGCGAAACCACCGGTGAGGCCGTGTTCGTCACGGCCATGTCCGGCTACCAGGAGACGCTGACAGACCCGTCCTACCACCGACAGATCATCATCCAGGCCGCTCCGCACATCGGCAACACCGGAGTCAACCGCACCGATGACGAATCCGCCCAGATCTGGGCCGCCGGCTACGTCGTCCGCGACGCCTCCCGGATCTCGTCGAACTGGCGCTCCGAACGCGACCTGGTCGACTGGCTGACCGAGTCCGGGATCGTCGGCATCTCCGACGTCGACACCCGAGCCCTGACCCGCCACCTGCGCGACAAGGGAGCCATGCGCGTGGGCATCTTCTCCGGACCCGCCGCCGAGGCGCCCGAATCCGAACTCCTCGCTCGTGTCCAGGCGTCTCCGCAGATGGCCGGAGCCAACCTCGTCGACGAGGTCTCGATCACCGAGCCCCGACTCATCCCCGCCCGCGGAGAGAAGCGCTTCAGCGTCGCCGCCGTCGATCTCGGCATCAAATCGATGACCCCCGAACGACTGAGCGAACGCGGAATCGACGTGCACCTGCTGCCGTCGACGATCAGCTTCGACGAGATCCGGGCCCTGGGCGTCGACGGAGTATTCTTCTCGAACGGTCCCGGCGACCCCGCCACCGCAGACGACCAGGTCGAACTGCTGCGCGCCGTGCTCGACGCCCGAATCCCGTTCTTCGGCATCTGCTTCGGCAACCAGCTGCTCGGTCGGGCCCTGGGCTTCGGCACCTACAAGCTGCCCTTCGGCCACCGCGGGATCAACGTGCCCGTGATGGACCGGACCACGGAGAAGGTCGAGATCACCTCGCAGAACCACGGCTTCGCCGTCGACGCTCCGCTGACAGGCGAGACCACCGCCCCGCACAAGGCCGACTACGGCCGGGTGACCGTCTCCCATGTGTGCCTCAACGACGACGTCGTCGAGGGACTCGCCTGCCTCGACATTCCCGCCTTCTCCGTCCAATTCCACCCCGAGGCTGCGGCCGGCCCGCACGATTCGAGCTACCTGTTCGATCGCTTCGTCGACCTCATGTCCGCTTCCCAGGCCGATTCGGCTGCCCAGGCCTAAGGAGAACACCCAATGCCACTGAGACACGACCTCAAATCCGTCCTCGTCATCGGCTCCGGCCCCATCGTCATCGGCCAGGCCTGCGAATTCGACTACTCCGGCACCCAGGCCTGCCGCGTGCTGCGCTCCGAGGGCCTGCGCGTCATCCTCATCAATTCGAACCCGGCGACGATCATGACCGACCCGGACATCGCCGACGCCACCTACGTCGAGCCCATCGACCCGGACGTCATCGAGACGATCATCGAGAAGGAACGCCCCGACGCGCTCCTGCCCACCCTGGGCGGACAGACCGCACTCAACGCGGCCATCGCCCTCCACGACGCCGGAGTGCTCGAGAAGTACGGTGTCGAACTCATCGGTGCCGACGTCGACGCCATCCAGCGCGGCGAGGACCGCCAGAAGTTCAAAGACATCGCCGAAGCCTGCGGTGCCGAAGTGGCCAGATCCGCCATCTGCCACACGCTCGACGAAGCTCTGGCCGCCGCCGAGGAGCTCAACTACCCGGTCGTCGTCCGACCATCGTTCACCATGGGCGGCCTCGGTTCGGGCATGGCCTATGACGAAGCCGATCTGCGCCGCATCGCCGGCGCCGGCCTGTCCGATTCCATCACCCACGAGGTGCTGCTCGAGGAATCGATACTCGGGTGGAAGGAATACGAACTCGAGCTCATGCGCGACAACAAGGACAACGTCGTCGTCGTGTGCTCGATCGAGAACGTCGACCCCGTCGGCGTGCACACCGGCGACTCGATCACCGTGGCCCCGGCACTGACGCTGACCGACCGGGAATACCAGTCGATGCGCGATATCGGCATCGCCATCATCCGGGCCGTCGGCGTGGACACCGGCGGCTGCAACATCCAGTTCGCCGTCGACCCCAGGACCGGACGCATCATCACCATCGAGATGAACCCACGCGTCTCCCGGTCCTCGGCGCTGGCATCGAAGGCCACCGGCTTCCCGATCGCGAAGATGGCCGCGAAGCTCGCCGTCGGCTACTCGCTCGACGAGATCCCCAACGACATCACGAAGGTCACTCCGGCCAGCTTCGAACCGACCCTGGACTATGTGGTCGTGAAGATCCCGCGCTTCACCTTCGAGAAGTTCCCGGCCGCGGATCCGACCCTGACGACGACGATGAAATCCGTCGGTGAGGTCATGGCACTGGGCCGCAACTTCACCACCGCGCTGCAGAAGGCGATGCGCTCACTCGAGCAGAAGGACTCCGCGTTCAGCTGGACCGACCTGCCCGACGTCTCCGACGACGACGTCCGCGAATCCGTCCTCGAAGCGATCTCGCACGCCACTGCCGACCGCATCCACTCGGTCCAGCGCGGACTCGCCGCCGGCCTGAGTGCCGAAGAGGTCTTCGACGCCTGCGAGATCGATCCCTGGTACCTCGACCAGATCCAGCTCATCAACGAGGTGGCCGCCTATGTCCGCGACGCCGACGAACTCGACGAGCAGGTCCTGCGGGTCGCGAAGAACCACGGTTTCTCCGACGAGCAGATCGCGGGACTGCGCAGCCTCGACACGAGCGTCGTCACCGGCATCCGCCATGCACTGCGCGTGCGCCCGGTGTTCAAGACGGTCGACACCTGCGCCGGGGAATTCGAAGCGAAGACTCCCTACCACTACTCGAGCTACGACTCCGAGACCGAGGTCATGCCGCGCGAACGCCCGGCAGTGATCATCCTCGGTTCGGGCCCGAACCGCATCGGCCAGGGCATCGAGTTCGACTACTCGTGCGTGCACGCGACCATGGCGATCGGGTCGGCCGACTACGAGACGATCATGGTCAACTGCAACCCGGAGACCGTGTCGACCGACTACGACACCGCCGATCGCCTGTACTTCGAACCCCTGACGTTCGAAGACGTCATGGAGGTCTACCACGCCGAGCTCGCCGCCGGCGAGGTCCTCGGGGTCGTATGCACTCTCGGCGGACAGACCCCGCTGGGCCTGGCCGACAAGCTCAAGGCCGCGGGTGTGCCGGTGCTCGGCACCCAGCCCGAAGCCATCGACCTGGCCGAGGACCGCGGAGAGTTCGGAGCCGTGCTGGAGAGGGCCGGACTCACAGCCCCCAAGCACGGCACCGCGGTGACCGCCGCGGAAGCCGCCGCGATCGCGGAGAACATCGGCTACCCGGTGCTCGTGCGGCCCTCCTATGTCCTCGGCGGACGCGGAATGCAGATCGTCTACGACCGCACCCAGCTGCTCGACTACATGGCCAGCGCCACGGAGATCTCGACCGACCGTCCGGTCCTCGTCGACCGGTTCCTCGAAGACGCCATCGAGATCGACGTCGACGCCCTCTACGACGGCAACGAGGTCTACATCGGCGGAATCATGGAGCACATCGAGGAGGCCGGAATCCACTCCGGTGACTCCGCCTGCGTACTGCCCTCGCTGACTCTGGGCGAGGACGTGCTCGAACGCGTCCGCCAGGGCACGAAGGCCATCGCCGAAGGTGTGGGCGTGCGCGGACTGCTCAACATCCAGTTCGCCATCGCCGCGGATGTCCTCCACGTCATCGAAGCCAACCCACGTGCCTCGCGGACCGTGCCGTTCGTCTCGAAGGCGACGTCGACCCAGTTGGCCAAGGCCGCGGCACTCATCGCCGTCGGTCGCACGATCGAGGATCTGCGCGGAGATCTGCTGGCAGCAGACGGCGACGGCTCGACCCTGCCGCTCGACCATCCGATCGCGGTCAAGGAGGCAGTCCTGCCGTTCCGACGGTTCACCACCGTCGAAGGCAAGATCGTCGACTCGATCCTCGGCCCCGAGATGCGTTCGACCGGTGAGGTCATGGGCATCGACCACAACTTCCCGACCGCCTTCGCGAAGGGACTGCTCGGGGCTTCCGTGAAGCTGCCGACGGCGGGGACCGTGTTCGTGTCGGTGGCCGATCGGGACAAGCGCGCCATGGTGCTGCCGGTCAAGGAGCTCGTCGACATGGGCTTCGACGTCGTCGCGACCACCGGCACCGCGGCCGTGCTCTCCCGCTACGGGATCAAGACCACCCAGGTGCACAAGCACTTCGAGGCCGACGCCGAAGACCGCACGGTCATCGACTACCTCACCGCGGGCACCATCGACATGGTCATCAACGTGCCGTCGGGTCGGCAGGAACGCGCCGACGGCTATGAGATCCGAGCGGCGGCGACCGCGAACTCCGTGCCGCTGATCACGACGCTGGCCGAATTCGCCGCCGCCGTGACCTCCCTCGAGGTCATCCGCGACTCGAAGTTCGACGTGCGCAGCCTGCAGGACTGGAGCGCCTGATGTTCGGCACCCGACTGGCAGCGGCCATGGACGAGCACGGACCGCTGTGTGTGGGCATCGACCCGCACGAGCATCTCCTCGCCTCCTGGGGGCTGCCTGCCAGCGCCGCAGGCGTACGGGAGTTCGCCCTCCGCACGGTCTCCGAGCTCAAAGGCTCGGTGGCCGCCGTCAAACCGCAGTCCGCGTTCTTCGAACAGTTCGGCTCCGCCGGAATCGCTGCTCTCGAAGAGACGCTGGCCGCGGCCCGGGACGCCGGACTGCTCACCGTCCTCGACATCAAACGCGGTGACATCGGGTCGACCATGGGTGCCTACGCGAAGGCCTACCTCGACCCCGCCTCGGCGCTGGCCGCGGACTCGATCACGGTCTCGCCCTACCTCGGATTCGGTGCCCTGGAGCCCGCCTTCGAACTCGCTGCCGCTCACGGAAAGGGCGTGTTCGTCCTGGCACTGACCTCGAACCCGGAAGGGGCAGAGGTCCAGCATGCCGAGAAAGACCGCGAATCGGTGGCCGGATCGATCGTGTCCCGAGTGCGGCAGCGCAATGCTCGGGCGGTGGGGTCATCCGACGAGCTCGGTCCTTTCGGACTCGTCGTCGGCGCGACCATCGGCACCGCCGCGCGCGATCTGGGATTCGATCCCGGTGACTGCGGGGGACCGATCCTCGCCCCGGGCGTCGGCGCACAGGGCGCGGGCCTGACCGAGCTGCGTGCCGTCTTCGGCGACCGGGCGCTGAAATCGGGACAGGTGCTCGCCACCGCCTCCCGGGCGGTGCTCGGCGCTGGACCCGACGGTCTCGCCGAAACCGCCGCCGCTCTCAATCGTGCGCTGACGATCACCGACTGAACACCGGTGTTCGGATCGCGGGGGCGGTCCGAACACCGGATTCGGTGCTCCGTCGACGGCGGATTCCGGCTCGCCACACCACAAATTTCTGCTCATATCGCCTCTCGGCAGGGATTTTGTCTTAGACTGAGACAACTTCCCTACCTGCCCGTTCATGGTGACAGAGGAGACAAAGTGGCACTCGAACCGTTGACCCCGCAACAGCGTTCCGCTGCGTTGGACAAAGCGTTCAAGGCACGTCAGGCACGAGCCGAAGTGAAGTCGGCGCTGAAGACCGGCGATACCGATCTCGCGGCCGTGCTCAAGAAGGCAGCAGACGACGAAGCACTGGCGAAGATGCGTGTGCTCGATCTGCTCAGAGCTCTGCCCGGAGTCGGCGACCGGCGCGCCGAAGCCGCCATGGAAGAGGTCGGCATCGCCACCTCCCGTCGGATCAAAGGTCTGGGCGTGCACCAGAAGTCCGCCCTGTTGGAGAAATATTCCTGAGTGTGACAACCTCAGATCTGTGAATAATCGACTCACCGTTCTCGCGGGTCCGACCGCCGTCGGAAAAGGCACCATCAGCACCTATATTCGGCAGAATCACCCCGAGGTGTGGTTCTCCGTGTCGGCCACGACCCGCCCCAGGCGACCCGGTGAGATCGATGGTGTCCATTATCACTTCCTCACCGACGACGCCTTCGACACCCTCATCGCCGAGGATCGGCTGCTCGAATACGCCGTCGTCCACGGACGCCACCGCTACGGCACGCCTTCGGCTCCGGTGGAGGAGAAGCTCGACCAGGGGATTCCCGCGCTGCTGGAGATCGATCTGCAGGGAGCTCGCCAGGTCAAAGAGAAGATGCCCGATGCCCGCTTCGTCTTCCTCGCCCCGCCCAGCTGGGAGGAACTCGTCTCCCGATTGACCGGTCGGGGCACCGAAACGGAGGAGGAGCAGGAGCGACGACTGGCCACCGCGAAACGCGAATTGGCCGCCGAATCGGAGTTCGACGTGACCATTGTGAACGACCACGTTCGCACTGCGGCCGAAGAACTCCTATCATTGATGGGTATATCCACTTCCGATTAGATGGGAATCTCCTTGCCCGCACAGCCTGAAGGCATCACCAACCCTCCGATCGACGATCTGCTCAACGTCACCGGTTCGAAGTACGAACTGGTCTCGATCGCGGCAAAGCGCGCCCGTCAGATCAACTCGTACTACGCCCAGCTGCAGGAGGGACTGCTCGAGAACGTCGGTCCGCTCGTCACTCCGGGCACCAACGAGAAGCCTCTGTCGATCGCTCTGCGTGAGGTCAACGAGTCGAAGATCGTCGCCCGCGAGGTCTCCGAAGCCGACTTCATCCAGGCCGCACCCGAGGCCGAAGCCACCGCTCCTGTGAGCGACGACGGCGCGATCGACTTCAGCGACCAGTGAGAATCGTACTCGGCGTCGCCGGTGGGATCGCCGCCTACAAAGCGGCACACATCATCCGGCGACTCCGGGAGCTCGACCACAGCGTCAAGGTCGTTCCTACGGCCAACGCACTGAAATTCATCGGTGCCCCCACTCTTGAGGCCCTGTCCGGCCAGACCGTGACCACCAATGTCTTCGACGAGATCGACACCGTCAATCATGTGCGCATCGGACAGGAAGCCGAACTCGTCATCATCGCCCCGGCGACCGCCGATCTGATCGCGAAGATCGCAGCCGGACGAGCCGATGACCTGCTCACCGCCTCCGTGCTCACCACCACCGCCGAGGTGGTCGTGGCCCCGGCCATGCACACCGAGATGTGGCTCAACCCCGCGACGGTCGCCAACATCGCGACCCTGCGCTCCCGCGGCGTCCATGTCCTCGACCCTGCAGTCGGACGCCTCACCGGCCCCGATTCCGGTCCCGGACGACTCCCCGAACCCGAAGAGATCGTCGACTTCGCGCTCTCGGTCAAGGACGGCACAGCCGGCGGCTCGGCAGACGCACCCGCCGACCCCAGCGGTGCTCTGTCCGGTCGCCGCATCGTGATCAGCGCCGGCGGCACCAGGGAAGCACTCGACCCCGTGCGCTTCCTCGGCAACCGCTCCTCGGGCAAGCAGGGCATTGCGCTGGCCAAGGCCGCGTATGCCGCGGGCGCAGCAGTCGAGCTCGTCGCCGCGAACATCGACACCGGTCTGCTGACGGGACTGCCTGCGGGCATCACGATCACTCCGGTCGAATCCACTCTGGAGCTGCAGTCGGCGATGCATAGCGCCCAGACGCGCGCAGATGCCATCATCATGGCCGCTGCCGTCGCCGATTACCGGCCGGCCGAGACGACGGACTCGAAGATGAAGAAGTCCGGAGACGCCGGTCTGACTCTGCGTCTCGTGCAGAACCCGGACATCCTCCGCGGACTCGTCGACGAGCGCAGCCGTGAGACCAGACTGCGCCACCAGATCATCGTCGGATTCGCCGCCGAGACCGGGGACGCCGCCACCGCCGCCCTCGACTTCGCTCGAGCCAAGTTCCAGCGCAAAGGCGTCGACCTGCTCGTATTCAACGACGTCTCGGACGACCGCGCCTTCGGCCACGATGACACCATGGTCCAGATCATCTCCTCCGACCGCGGCGAGATCGTCGTCGGTGAGGAATTCCACGGGTCGAAGGACCATGTTTCACAAAAGGTCATCGCGGCCGTCTCCGACCGAATCACCCACGTAGAATCGACAACGTGACACACACAAATCTGCGTTTCTTCTCATCCGAGTCCGTCACCGAGGGACATCCCGACAAGATCTGCGACCAGATCAGCGATGCGGTGCTCGACGACCTGCTCCGGCAGGACCCCAACGCCAAAGTGGCCGTGGAGACCATGGTCACCACCGGCCTCGTCCACGTCGCCGGTGAGGTGAATACGGCCGCCTACGCCGATGTCGCCGGAATCGTGCGCAGCCTCATCACGGGCATCGGCTACGACTCCTCGGACACCGGCTTCGACGGACACTCCTGCGGAGTCTCCGTGTCCATCGGCAGCCAGTCCACGGACATCCACTCCGGTGTGACGAATCCGCTGGACTTCCGCGAAGCCGTCGAATCCTCAGACCACGGCACCAGCCTCGGCGCCGGAGATCAGGGACTGATGTTCGGCTATGCCGACAACTCCACCGATGTGCTCATGCCGCTGCCCATCCACCTGGCTTCCCGGATGGCCGAGCAGCTCTCTGAGGTGCGCAAGTCCGGCCGGCTCGACTACCTGCGTCCCGATGGCAAGACGCAGCTGACGTTGGGCTACGACGGCGACGAGGCAGTCTCGATCGAGAATGTCGTCGTCTCCACCCAGCATTCGGCGGACACCAGCCAGTCCCAGCTGCACACGGAGATCAAGGAACTCGTCATCGATCCGGTGATCGCCGACTCCGGTCTCGACACCTCGGGAGCGAACATCCACATCAACCCGGCCGGTCCCTTCGTCACGGGCGGACCGATGGGCGATGCCGGTCTGACCGGTCGGAAGATCATCGTCGACACCTACGGCGGGTTCTCCCGCCACGGCGGCGGTGCGTTCTCCGGCAAGGACCCGTCGAAGGTCGACCGTTCGGCGGCCTACGCGATGCGCTGGGTCGCGAAGAACGTCGTCGCCGCCGGTCTCGCGGACCGCGCCGAGGTGCAGGTATCCTATGCGATCGGCCGAGTCGATCCGATGGGGCTCTACGTCGAGACCTTCGGCACGGAGAAGGCGGACCCGGCAGCCATCTCGGCCGCCATCCGCGAGGTCTTCGACCTCCGCCCCGCGATGATCATCCAGGAACTCGACCTGCTGCGCCCGATCTACTCGCAGACCTCGACCTACGGCCACTTCGGCCGTGAACTGCCCGATTTCACCTGGGAGGTCACGGACCGCGCCGAGGACCTGCTGCGCGCCGTGTCCTCCAACTAGTCTGCCGTCGGCGTGGACGAACCCCTCCCGATCGACACCGGCACCTCGGCCGAGGGCCAGGTTCCCCTGGCCCCGACCGAACCGGTCGCCCGAGTGCTCATCGACCATCCCGTCCCGCACCTGGCGCGGACGTTCGACTATGCGGTGCCGGAGAAGCTCGCCGAGGCTGCCCTGCCCGGTGTGCGGGTGCGGGTGAAGTTCGCTGGGAAGCTGCGCGACGGCTATGTGCTCGAACGCGTCGAGACATCGGACCACGTCGGTCCTCTCGCGACGATCCAACGCATCAGCGGCCCAATTCAGGTGCTGAATGACGATCTGCTCGCCCTGAGCGAAGCCGTCGCCCGTCGCTACGGCGGCACCCTCGCCGATGTGTTGCGCCTGGCCATCCCACCGCGTCATGCCCGCGGCGAGAAAGCCGTGCTCAAGGCGGAGAAGGCGGGAGATCCGGGCGCGCAGACCGATGCGGACGCGGCGGACCCAGCGACCGGGCCGAACGCCGGACCGGCGGATGATCCGCAGCTGCTGAACCGCCTAGCCGAATGGGTTCTCGCGGCGGGGGACCAGCCCACGGCCGACGATGCCTCGGCGTCGCCTCGGCGCAGGGCCGTGGCGTGCACACCCGGGCCGACGCCGGGGCTGAGCTGGATCCGTGCCGGACTCGATGCCGCACGGGCGAGTCTCGAGGCCGGCCGGTCCGTGCTCTGGCTCGTGCCCGATCATCGCGAACTCGCCGTGCTCCAGTCGACCCTCGCTCAAGCCGGGATCGCGGAGGTCTCGGTGCTCAGCGCCGACCAGTCACCGGAGCTGCGGTGGCAGGCCTGGCTGCGCGGACTGCTCGGACACACGCGGATCACGATCGGCACGCGTGCGGCGGCTTTCGCCCCGGTCGCGGACCTCGGGCTCATCATCTGCACCGATGACGCGAACCTCAACTATCTCGATCAGCACGCCCCGTACCCGCACGCCCGAGAAGTCTGCCTGCTGCGGTCGACGATCGAGGACACCGAGCTGCTCTTCGTCTCCACTGACCGCAGCGCCGAGGTGCAGCGTCTCGTCGAGATCGGCTGGCTGGCCGACGTCACACCGGTCGGTCCGGCCCGGCGGCATGCCGCGCCGGTCGTCTTCGTCCCCGATGAGGAGCGGGATCCCTTCGCGTGGCAGCGCATTCCCAGCCGCGCCTGGCAGATCATGCGAACGGCGCTGCGTCCGCGTCCCCGGGACGGCGGAGTGCCCGGCCCGGTGCTCGTGCAGGTGCCGCGCTCCGGCTACTATCCCGTCTTCGCCTGTGCCCGCTGCCAGGAAGTCGCCCGCTGCCCGCAATGTCAGGCGACGCTGACCACACAGTCCGAGGTCGGTCCCTTCGCCTGCCGGTCCTGCGGCTACCACTCGGAGACGTTCAGCTGCCTGCGCTGCCATTCGAACCGTGTGCGATCGATCGTGCGCGGCCGGGCCCGCACCGTCGAAGAGCTCGCCCGGGCGCTGCCCGACATCGAGATCGTCGAATCCGGAGGCGACCACATCTCCACTGCCCTCGACGAGACCCCGCGGCTCGTGGTCGCCACCACCGGAGCCGAACCCTATGTGCTCGGCGGCTATGCCGCGGCGATCCTTCTGGATTCGCTGTGGCCGGGACCCTGGATGCGCTCGATCGACGAAAGTGTGGCACGTCGACTGCGAGCCGCCTCACTCGTGCGATCCCGCGTTGACGGAGGAGCCGTCTACCTCGGAGACGAGGACGAACTCATCCGGCAGACCCTGACCGCCTTCGATCCCACGACCTTCATGTCACGACAGCTGAGCGACCGGAAGTCCCTCGGCTTCCCGCCCTACCGACGGATCCTCGAACTCACGGGAGCGGGTGCCGACATCGACGAGGTGCGGGAACAGATCGGCGAGGTCGAGGAACTCCTGCGCGAAGACGCCGAGGACGGCCAGCGCAGCGTCAGCGCCTACCCGTTCTCCGCCGGAGACTGCGTCGGGACGAGAGCGGCCGAGATCATCGCCTCCCGGTCCGCCAAGAAGCAGCGACAGGTGCGCGTGCGCATCGATGATCCCCGGTCGCTGTGACGGCGCGGCGAACCAGTAGAATTCCCCACGTGGATATCGTCTTCGCCGGCACCCCTGATGTCGCAGTTCCCGCCCTCGAGGCCTTAGCCGAGTCGAGCCACCGCATCCGTGCGGTGCTCACCCGACCCGATGCGCCCGTCGGAAGGAAGAGAGTCCTCACCCCGTCACCGGTGAAGACTCGCGCTCTCGAACTCGGACTGCCCGTCATCGAAGCCGGTCGTCTGCGCGGCGAGGTCATCTCCCAGCTGCAGGCACTCGATGTCGACGCCGTCGCCGTCGTCGCCTTCGGCGCCATCGCGGGACCCGCCGCACTGGCCACCGCCCGACTCGGCTGGTTCAACCTCCACTTCTCGCTGCTGCCGGCCTATCGCGGCGCCGCCCCTGTCCAACGCGCACTCATAGGCGGCGAGACCACCAGCGGGATCAGCGTGTTCCGCATCGACGAAGGTATGGACACCGGCCCCGTGCTGCGCCGACTCGAACTGCCGCTCGACCACTCCGACGTCGCCGAGGCTCTTGAGGACTATGCACGCCGCGGCGCCCCCGAACTCGTCGCCGCCTTCGACGATCTCGCCGCCGGCACCGCCGCCCCGATCCCGCAGACCGGTGAGTCCAGCCATGCCGAGAAGATCACCGTCGTCGACGCCCACCTCGATCTGTCCGCTCCGGCCGCCCGGGTCATCGACCGGGCCCGCGGAACCAGTCCCGCACCGGGACCGTGGGTGGAACTCGACGGAAAGAGGACGAAGCTCTTCGGACTTTCACCCGCACCAGAAGTGACGACCCCCGGCACTGTCGGGCAACTGACCACCTGGCAGCGGCAGCCGGTGCTGCGCTGCGGTGACGGCTGGGTCCGAGTCGAGCAGATCCAGCCCTTCGGCAAGGCCCGGATGGCCACTGCCGACTTCCTGCGCGGCCGCGGAGACGTGACCTTCGACCCCTATACCGAGAGGCAGGCATAAGAGCCATGGCTGAGTCAGCAGGCAGAGACCGCCGAGGCGGCAGCCGCGGCAACGACGGCAATCGCGGGCAGCGCCGAGGCGGCCCCCGAAATGCAGAGCGAGCGGGTAAGAACCTGCCGCGGCGCATCGCCTGGGAAGTCCTCCTCGACGTGGCGACGAAAGACGCCTACGCGAACCTGCTGCTGCCGGCCAAACTCTCCCGCACCCATATGGGCGCTCAGGACGCTGCCTTCACCACCGAGCTCACCTACGGTACCCTGCGTCGGCAGAAGTTCTACGATGCGGTCATCGAAATCGCCTCGTCCCGAGCCGTCGACAAGATCGATCCCGAACCCCTGGCCGCAATGCGGCTCGGCGCCCACCAGCTGCTGTCGATGCGGGTGCCCAACCATGCTGCACTGTCCGAAACCGTGGCCGTGGTCAAACGATCGGCGGCGAAGACCGCCGGATTCGTCAATGCCGTGCTCCGCCGCATCTCGGAAGCCGAACCCGCCGAGTGGCTCGACCGCGTCACCGCCGAGGCCGACGAGACCACCCGACTCGCGATCGAACACTCCCATCCCGAATGGGTCGTCCGTGCACTGAACCAGGCGCTCAAGGGACACGGCCGCGATGCCGCCGAGCTCGAAGCCCTCCTCGAAGCCGACAACGCTCCCGCAAAGGTCGGCGTGACCGCCCTGCCCGGACTCATCGATCGCGCCGAACTGCCGGGTGAACCCACTCCGCTGTCGCCGATCGGCGTCACCCTGGAGACCGCAGTGCCCCGAGACGTGGCAGCCGTGGCCGACGGACGCGCCCGCGTCCAGGACGAAGGTTCCGCGCTCGTCGCCCTCGCTCTGGCCGATATCGACGCACCCATCGGAACCTGGGCCGATCTGTGCGCAGGACCCGGAGGCAAGGCAGCCGTCCTCGCAGCCAGAGCCGCGGGCGAATCGACGACCTTGGAGGCCTTCGACTCCAGCGAGCACCGTGTCGACCTCGTCCGCGACTCCACCAAGGCGCTGACCAATGTCACCGCCGCCGTCCGCGACGGCCGCGACGCTCGCGGACCCTACTCGAAGATCCTCGTCGACGTGCCCTGCTCCGGACTCGGCGCCCTGCGCCGCCGCCCCGAAGCCCGCTACCGCAGGTCGCCCGACGACATCACGGCACTGACCGGACTCCAGCGCGAACTGCTCTCTGCCGCCCTCGACGCCTGCGCACCAGGGGGAGTGGTCGCCTACTCGACGTGCTCACCGCATTACGCCGAGACCGTGCTCATCGTCGACGAGGTTCTGCGCCTGCGAGCCAAAGCGGGAAGTGCGGACATCGAGATCCTCGACACCCCGGCCGTGCTGTCGGCGATCACCGGCAGCGAGTCGGAGTCGTTCGCGTCGGTGAACCGTGAAGGCGGGCGATACGCCCAGCTCTGGCCCCATGTCCACAACAGCGACGGAATGTTCCTGGCTCTCCTGCGAAAGGCGAAATGACCCATGTCGATCGATATCAACCCCTCCATCCTGTCCTCGGACTTCTCCGATCTGCGCGGTGAGCTTACCAAGATCAGCACCGCCGATATGGCCCATATCGACGTCATGGACAACCATTTCGTGCCGAACCTCACCTTCGGCCCGCCCGTCGTCGAACGCATCCAGGCGATCTCACCGATCCCGCTCGACGCCCACCTGATGATCGCCGATGCCGACCGCAATGCTCCCGTGTACGCGGAGATCGGCTGCGCCTCGGTGACCTTCCACGCCGAGGCGGCTGCCGCCCCCGTCCGTCTCGCTCGGGAACTGCGCCGTCTCGGGGCCAAGGCCAGCCTCGCCCTCAAGCCTGCCACCCCGATCGAACCCTTCATCGACCTCCTCGGCGAATTCGACCAGATCCTCATCATGACCGTCGAACCCGGATTCGGCGGTCAGAAGTTCCTCGACGTGTGCCTGCCGAAGATCACGCGGACCCGCGAAGCGATCTCTGCTGCCGGACTCGAGATCAAGCTGCAGGTCGACGGGGGAGTCTCCGCGGCGACGATCGACCGTGTCGTCGACGCCGGCGCCGACGTCCTCGTCGCCGGCTCCGCCGTCTACGGTGCCGACGATGCGGCAGCCGCCATCAGCGAACTCCGCACCCTCGCCGCCGCACACACCCACTGACCGAACCGGGCCGGACTATGCTTACGGCCCACACCTGAAGAGAGCCTGCGATGGACCTGTTCGACTGGTTGAACACCCCGGCATTCGAACTGCTGGGCAAGCCTGTGCCGTACTCCGACCTTTTCGGCAACATCTGTGCGCTGGCCACGGTCGTCCTGGCGCTGCGCCGGAACATCCTGTCCTGGCCGGTGCAGATCCTCGGCTCCATCCTCCTCTTCTCCGCCAGCCTCTCCGCCGGCCTCGGCGGCAACGCCTCTCGGCAGGTCGTCATCATCGTCGCCGCGGTCTGGGGATGGACGCAATGGAAGAAGTCCAAGGCCGCAGCCGGTGAAGTCCTCGTCCGCTGGGCGAGCTGGAAGGAACGGGCGATCCTGCTCGCAGCTCTCGTCATCGGCACCGGAGTCTTCGGCTGGGTCCTCGCCCTGGGCGGATGGTCCTGGAACCCCTACCCCGATGCCTATATCTTCATCGGTTCGATCGTGGCCATGTACGCCCAGGGCCGGGCCATCGTCGAATTCTGGTTCGTCTGGCTCGCCGTCGACCTCGTCGGCATCCCGTTGGCGATCTCCGGCGGACTCGTCTTCTCCGGTGCCGTGTACCTGTTCTTCCTCGTCATGGTCATCCTCGGACTCGTCGACTGGTCGAAGCGGTCACGACAGACGATCTCTGCGCCTCACCGTCCGGCAACCGACATCGGCCGCGACCCCGAGGACTGAGGTCAGCCTCCGGTCGCACCGGTGAGACCCGGGTCCGCCGCGTTTTAGAACATGAGACCCCGAATGCTGCGGCCGATGCGGATGCATTAGGCTGGAGAAGTGAAGACCTTTGAGACTCTCTACGCCGAACTCCAGCAGAAATCCCTCGATCGCCCCACCGGTTCGAAGACCGTGGCCGAACTCGACGCCGGAGTCCATGCGATCGGCAAGAAGGTCGTGGAAGAGGCCGCCGAAGTGTGGATGGCCGCCGAATACGAAACCAAGGAAGAGCTCGCCGAGGAGATCTCGCAGCTGCTCTACCACGTACAGGTGATGATGATCGCCAAGGGACTGACCCTCGACGACGTCAACACCCACCTGTAAGACCCTCCCACGAACCTGACCGACCCGACGCCATCGAACTCCAAAGGGACCCCATGCTGCGTGTAGCCGTGCCCAACAAGGGCGCACTGTCCGAAGCCGCCTCCGACATGCTCAGCGAGGCCGGATACTCCACTCGACGCGGAACCAAGACCCTGGTCCATCAGGACGAGGTCAACGGAGTCGAATTCTTCTACCTGCGTCCCCGCGACATCGCCATCTACGTCGGCTCGGGCATCCTCGACGCCGGAATCACCGGTCGTGATCTTCTGCTCGAGTCACAGGCCGAGGCCGATGAGGTGCTCGGACTCGGATTCGGCGCCTCGCGGTTCTTCTACGCCGGCACCGTCGGCTCCTTCACTTCGGCCGAGCAGCTGGCCGGTGCCCGCATCGCCACGAGCTTCCCGAACCTCGTGGAAGCCGACCTGCAGCGACGCGGAATCGAAGCGACGACTGTGCAGCTCGACGGAGCGATCGAGGTCTCCATCCAGCTCGGAGTCGCCGACGCCATCGCCGATGTCGTCGAGACCGGCTCCACGCTGCGCGCCGCGGGACTCGAAACCTTCGGCGAGCCGCTGCTCGAATCAGAAGGTGTGCTCATCCAGCGCGACGGAGCCGAATCCCGCATCGGCGTGCTCAAACGCCGCCTCGAATCGGTCATGGTCGCCCGCCAGTATGTGCTCGTCGACTACAACATCGAACAGCGCCTGGTTCCCGAGGCGATCTCGCTGACCCCGGGGCTCGAATCCCCGACCGTGTCCCCGCTGCAGGAGACCGGGTGGGTCGCTGTGCGCGTCATGGTCGAAGCGAAGGAAGTCAACAACGTCATGGACCGGCTCTACGGAGTCGGGGCGCGTGCGATTCTGGTGACGAACATTGGCGCCTGCCGAATCTGATCTGGCCGTGTTCCGGCCCCGCCAGGTGCGCGTCGTCAGCATCGTCGGTGCCGTTGCCGTGACCGCTGGGTTCGCGGTCCTGTCCGTGGCGCTGTTCGTCGTGGACTGGGAACCGTGGACAGTGCTCGACATGATATGGATGAACCTGCTGGGCATTCTCTTCGGAGCCGCCCTGCTGCGCATCTCCGATATCCAGGCCCGGCCCACCGAGGACGGTCTGGTGGTCAAGAACATGGTGCGCACCCGTCGGTTCGAATGGGGACAGATCCTCGGTGTGACGTTCTCACCCGAGGGCGATGATCCGTGGCCCCTGTTGGACCTCACGGACGGCACCACCTGCGCGGTGATGGCGATCCAGCACGCAGACGGTCGCCGCGCCCATGCGGAGGTCGCACGATTGCGTATGCTCATCAAGAGACGCACCCACTTCAAGGAGGATTAGGAATGGCGAACGAGACACCCGAGGCAGGCCCCCTGACCGGATACACCGTCGTCGATCTCTCTCGTGCCCTGGCCGGCCCTCATGCAGGAATGATGTTCGGCGATCTCGGCGCGCGGGTGATCAAGGTCGAGAACCCCGGCAAGGGCGATGATTCGCGGTCGTGGGGACCTCCCTTCGTCGGGCCTGCGGACAATCCTCAGGCCACCTACTTCTTCTCGTGCAACCGCAACAAGGAATCCATCGCCCTCGACCTCAAATCCGACACGGGCAAGGACACCCTGACCGGACTCATCGCACGCGCCGATGTTCTCATCGAGAACTTCCGCTCCGGTGTCCTCGACCGACTCGGCTTCTCCACCGCCCGCTGCATGGAGATCAACCCGCGCCTGGTCATCCTGTCCATCACCGGATTCGGCCACGACGGTCCGGAAGCCTCCCGCGCCGGCTATGACCAGATCGCCCAGGGCGAAGCCGGGCTGATGTCGCTGACCGGCTCGGGACCCGATGATATGCAGCGCGTGGGCGTGCCGATCGCTGACCTGCTGGCCGGAATCTACGGCTCATACGGCGTGCTGGCGGCCCTGCTCGAACGCGAACGCACCGGCAAGGGCAAGGTCGTGCGCACCTCGCTCATCGCGGGAATGGTCGGCGTCCACGCCTTCCAGGGCACCCGGGCCACGGTCGCCGGTCAGGAACCGCAGCCCGGCGGCAACCACCACCCGTCGCTGTCGCCCTACGGACTCTTCAACTGCCGCGACGGCGCCGTGCAGATCTCCGTGGGCAACGAGAACCTGTGGCAGAAGTTCTGCACTGCCTTCGACATCGATCCCGCCGCCGAGGGCATGGCCGTCAACTCCGAGCGCGTGGACAACCGGGCCGCCGTCATCGAACTCATCGAAGACCGCTTCTCCGCCTACGACGCAGCCGATCTGCTGAACAGGCTCACCGAGGCGGGAATCCCGTCCGGCACGGTGCGCACCCTGCCCGAGGTCTACCAGTGGGAGCAGGCACTCAGCCAGGGACTCAAGGTCTCGGTCGACCACCCCGTGCTCGGCGACATCGACCTGCCCGGACCGCCGCTGCGCTTCTTCGACTCCGATTCCTCCGGTGAGGTCGAAACCACCCGCACCGCTCACGATGCCCCGCCGCTGCTCGACGAAGACGCGGAATCCATCGTGGCGTGGCTCGCCGACGGAAACTGAACGGAAACGCCATGACGCGTCTCAACGCACTCGAGCTCGTCGACATCGTCCTCGACGAAGGATCCTATCTGTCCTGGGACACCACTCCCGTCCAGCCGCCGGCGGGATCTCTGACGCCTATGCTGCTGAACTCGAAGCCGCGGCGCAGAAGTCCGGAGTCGACGAATCCATCATCACCGGCGAAGGCACCATCGCCGGCCGTCGCGTGGCCGTGATCGCCGGCGAATTCCGCTTCCTCGCCGGGTCGATCGGCGTGGCCGCGGCCGAACGCCTCGTCGATGCCATCGAACGTGCGACCCTCGAAGGGCTGCCCCTGCTGGCCGGTCCCGCCTCTGGCGGCACCCGCATGCAGGAGGGCACCATCGCCTTCCTGTCGATGGTGAAGATCACGAACGCCGTCATCGCCCATCGCAAGGCCGGACTGCCCTACCTCGTCTACCTGCGCCATCCCACCACCGGAGGAGTCTTCGCCTCCTGGGGATCGCTGGGGCACGTCACCGTTGCCGAACCCGGATCCCTCATCGGATTCCTAGGCCCTCGAGTATTCGAGGCCATCTACGGAGAGAAGTTTCCGGAGAACGTGCAGACCGGGGAGAACCTGCACAAGATGGGCATCGTCGACGCCGTCATCGGACCCGAACGCATCGCCGGCACGGTCTCCCGCGTCCTCGACGTGCTCATGGGCGCCAAGGAGGTTCCCAGCTCGGTGCCGGACCCGGACACGGCCCCGGACAGCGTCGACCCGAACTCCGATGCCTGGGCCGCTATCACCAGCTCGCGTCGCCCCGAACGACCCGGGGTCCGTGATCTGCTGCGCACCGCAGCGAACACCGTGCTGCCGCTCAACGGCACCGGCGAAGGGGAGAAGGACCCCGGACTGCTGCTGGCCCTCGCGAAGTTCGGTTCCGCACCGTGCATCGTTCTCGGCCAGGACCGATTCCGGCAGGACTCCCGCGAACCGATGGGCCCGGCGGCCCTGCGTGAGGCCAGACGCGGAATGCGATTGGCCGCGGAGCTGCACCTGCCGCTCGTGACCGTCATCGACACCCCCGGCGCGGCTCTGTCGAAGGAAGCCGAAGAAGGCGGCATCGCCGGCGAGATCGCCCGCAGCCTCGCCGACCTCGCCAACCTCGACGCTCCGTCCGTCTCGCTCATCCTCGGTGAGGGATCCGGGGGCGGAGCACTGGCCCTCATCCCGACCGATCGGGTGCTCAGCGCCGAACACGGCTGGCTCTCGCCCCTGCCGCCCGAAGGCGCCTCGGCGATCGTGCACCGCACGACCGAGAGAGCCGCCGAGATGGCTCAGAGCCAGGGCGTGCACGCTCCCATGCTGCAGGCCAACGGAGTCGTCGACCGAATCATCGCTGAACATTCCGACGCCAGCGACGAACCGCTCGACTTCGTCGCCAGGGTCGGTGAGACACTCGAATACGAACTCATCTCGCTCATGCGCGAACCTTCGGCCAGGCGCCTGGCCCGCCGAATGGATCGCTACCGGGGCCTGGGAATCTAGGAGGACTGCGTGGTAGCTGTCAGAGTCATCCCCTGTCTGGACGTGGACGGCGGACGCGTCGTCAAGGGAGTGAAGTTCGCCGACCTCAGGGACGCCGGCGATCCCGTCGAGCTCGCCCGCCGCTACGGCGAGTCCGGAGCCGACGAACTCACTTTCCTCGACGTCACGGCCAGCAGCGGTGACCGGGAGACCGTCCACGACGTCGTCCGCGCCTGCGCCGAAGAGGTCTTCATCCCGCTCACCGTCGGCGGAGGGATCCGCAGCGTCGCCGACGTCGACCGGCTGCTGCGCGACGGAGCCGACAAGGTCTCGGTCAACACCTCGGCGGTGAAGAACCCGGAACTCATCAGCGAGATATCCCGACACTTCGGCAACCAGGTCCTCGTCCTCTCTCTCGATGCCCGCCGCGCTCAGGGCGCGAGTACGGAATCCGGCTTCGAGGTCACCACTCGCGGCGGCCGCGAAGGCACGGGCCGCTGCGCCATCGACTGGATCCGGGAAGCCGCCGACCGCGGGGTCGGCGAGATCCTGCTCAACTCCATCGACGCCGATGGCACACGTGAGGGGTTCGACCTCGAACTCATCCGCGCCGCCCGCGCCGCCGTCGACGTACCGCTCATCGCCTCGGGCGGCGCCGGAAAGGTCGAACACTTCGCTCCAGCAGTGGAAGCCGGAGCCGACGCCCTGTTGGCTGCCAGCGTCTTCCACTTCGGCACCCTGAGCATCGCCGAGGTGAAGGACGCCCTGCGCGCGGAGGGAATCGACGTCCGATGAGCAGGGACATCGACGCGACTCCGGAGAACTGGCGGGAGATCATCCGAACGAACGCCGACGGGCTCATCCCTGTCATCGTCCAAGAGGCCACGAGCGCAGAGGTGCTCATGCTCGCGTGGATGGACGTCGAAGCCGTCTCCCGCACACTGGAGACGAACCGGGCCACCTACTGGTCCCGATCCCGGCAGGAATACTGGGTGAAGGGGGAGACCTCGGGTCATGTCCAGCACGTCCGCTCGCTCAGTCTCGACTGTGATGCCGACGCCCTGCTCATGCTCGTCGACCAGACCGGACCCGCCTGCCATACGAACACCCCGACCTGCTTCACCGGAAGGACCATCAGTGTCGACTGACCCAGCGGCGAACCCCACCGACCTGCCGATCCGACCCAGCCTCGACGAGTTCCGCGCCCTCGGCGCCGACCATCGCCTGGTGCCGGTCCACACCCAGGTGCTTGCGGACTCGGAGACCCCGCTGAGCCTCTACCGCAAACTCACCGACGGCGGACCGGGCAGCTTCCTCTTCGAATCCGCCGTCGCCGGATCCTGGGCCAGGTACTCCTTCATCGGCTCGGCGCCCGTGGCCACCCTCATCTCGACCGCAGACGGATTGCACTGGACCGGCACCCCACCGGTCGGCGTCCCCACCGATGGCGACGTCCTCGACGCGGTCACCGCCACTCTCGACCTCCTCGCCGTGGCCGAGGCGGAATCGGAGCTGCCGCCCATGGTCTCCAGCTTCGTCGGCTACTTCGGTTGGGACATCGTCCGTCGCTTCGAGAAGCTCGGGCCGCCGCGGCCCAACGAACACCACCTGCCGACTGTGCAGCTGATGATCCCCGGCGACATCGCCGTCTTCGACCACTATTCGGGAATGGTCAC
Organism: Brevibacterium sp. JSBI002; assembly: GCF_026013965.1. Taxonomy (NCBI): domain Bacteria; kingdom Bacillati; phylum Actinomycetota; class Actinomycetes; order Micrococcales; family Brevibacteriaceae; genus Brevibacterium; species Brevibacterium sp. JSBI002. Next base: position 1,958,497 of record NZ_CP110341.1, on the reverse strand, counting down.
CCTCGTGGCCAACGTATTCAACGTCAACGGCGCCGATACCGGGATCGACGACGCCCACGCCTCGGGAGTCGCCCGCATCGCCGCGATGTGCGAGCGTCTGCAGCAGCCCAGCCCGGCAGATGTCCTGCGCCCCCGGAAGGCCGACCCCGAGGTGTCCACCCGCACCCAGCCACAGGTGTACCTCGACGGTGTGGAGACGGCGAAGCAGAAGATCGTCGACGGTGAGATCTTCCAGGTCGTCATCGGCCAGCGCTTCGACACACCGTGCGAGGCTGATGCGCTGAGCGTGTACCGGATGCTGCGGCATGCGAACCCGAGCCCCTTCATGTACCTGCTCAACCTCCATGACGACGGAGGGGAACCGGTGAGCATCATCGGCTCCTCACCCGAAGCACTCGTGACCGTCCGGTCGGGAGAGGTGGTCACGCACCCGATCGCGGGTTCCCGCCCTCGCGGGACCACACCGGAAGCCGATGACTCCCTGGCCCGAGAGCTCCTGGCCGATGAGAAGGAACGAGCCGAGCACCTCATGCTCGTCGACCTCGCCCGCAACGACCTGGCGAAGGTCTGCGCGGCCGGAACTATCGACGTCAGCGAGTTCATGGACATCGTCCGCTACAGCCACATCATGCACATCAGCTCGACCGTGCGCGGCGAACTCGAATCCGGAACCACCGCCATCGATGTGCTGCGGGCGACGTTCCCCGCCGGCACGCTGTCGGGTGCGCCCAAACCCCGGGCGCTGCAGATCATCGACGAACTCGAACCCGTCGGACGCGGACTCTACGGGGGAGTGGTCGGCTATATGTCCTTCACCGGCGACCTCGACCTCGCCATCGCCATCCGCACCGGGGTGCTCCGGAACGGCACGATGAGCGTCTACGCCGGAGGCGGACTCGTCGCCGACTCCGTGCCCGAGACCGAGTACCAGGAATCCGAGAACAAGGCCGCAGCGGTGCTGCGTGCCGCCGCCGCAGCCGACGCATTGGACGCGGCGGAGGGAAGTCAGAGGTGAGGCCATGACGAAATCACGCGGCGTCCTCATCATCCTCGTCATCGCCGCTGCCCTGTGGACGCTGACGATCTCCGCCTGGCAGGCCGGTGCCGGAGGCGACACGCTCGGACCCAGCGGAGTGGCGAAGGTCACCGAGGATGCGAGCTCCCAGACCTCACCCGTGGCCACCGCGTGTGTGGCGATCATCGCGGTTTCGGGACTGCTCGCCGCGATGCTCGGACGGATCGGCCGCTTCGTCGTCCTGGGACTGGCCGGCATCGCCGGAATCGGCTACGGGATCACCGCACTGAGCGCCGCCTCGGCTCCGGGAGCCACCTCCTGGGCGATCATCGCTGCAGTGGCCGCTGGCGTCGGCGTCATCGGCATCGTCTGGGTCGCCGTCGCCTCGAACGGGTGGACGAACTCCAACCGCTACGCCCGCACCGCCGAATCCGCCTCCGGGGAATTCGATTCTGCCGCGACCTGGGACGCTCTGTCCCGCGGAGAGGACGTCGAAGACGCACCCGACGACAAAACGTCGTCCGACCCGGATGCCGACCCGGATTCGAAATGACCTTGTGACCGGGTCGGTGTCCGGTCAGCCGAAGAAGCGTGACACAATGGAGGAAAGATTCCACACGCGTGTCACGCACTCACACAAAGGAGCGCCATGTCGCAGTCCCTCGCCCGCAACGGAGCCGCAGATCTCGACAAATCCACGATCGACTACGCAGCGATCGCCGATCCCGGTCACGGCAACTCGGTGGCGGGATGGACCGGAGTCATCATCATGCTCATCGGCGTCACGGTCGGCTGTGTGGGCTTCACGATCCACAACCCCACGATCACCTACATCTCCATCGGCATCGTCGCCCTCGGCGTCGTCGTCGGCCTGATCCTGCGCGCCGTCGGACTGGGCAACAAGCCGAAGAAGAAATGACAGTCCTCACCGACATCATCTCCGGCGTGCGGGAAGATCTGCAGGCACGCCGGAGCGAGGTTCCGCTGAGCGAGATCACGGCGCGTGCTGCGGCGGCCGAACCGGTCCGCCCCTTCGACCTGTCCGCTGCCTTCGGCGTCATCGCCGAGGTCAAGCGGAAGTCGCCCTCCCGTGGTGACCTAGCCGAGATCCCCGATCCTGGCACTCTCGCCGGTCTTTACGCCGCCGGGGGAGCGCAGGCCATCAGCGTGCTCACGGAATCCCGCCGCTTCAATGGCAGCCTCGCCGACCTCGACTCGGTGCGCGCTGCCGTGGACATCCCGGTCCTGCGCAAGGACTTCATGGTCGACGAATACCAGTTCCATGAGGCCCGTGCCCACGGTGCCGATATCGTTCTGCTCATCGTCGCGGCCCTCGATCCCGTGCAGCTGGCCGAATTCCACGCCCTGGCCACGGAACTGGGGATGACAGCGCTCGTCGAGACCCACAACCGCGAAGAGCTGGAGATCGCGACGGAGCTCGGTGCCGAACTCATCGGCGTCAACACCCGCAACCTCAAGGATCTCAGCGTCGACACCGACCGGTTCGCGCCCCTGGCCGAACTCGCTCCCGCCGGGTGCACCCTCGTGGCCGAGTCCGGCGTCGCCGGAGCCGCCGAGGTGTCGAAGTACGCTGACGCCGGAGCCGACCTCGTGCTCGTCGGCGAAGCCCTCGTCACCGGCGGCCGTCCGCAGGCCGCAGTCGAGGAGTACACCGCACTCGGCCGGGAACGCCGCTCCCTGTCCGCATCCTGAACCCCGCCCGTGTCGGCCGCTGCACGTGACCGACGATGGGCTGACACTGCACCCATTCCGGCGTCCGGTGAGGCGGAGTCCCTCCGTCCCACAGGCCGGCGCCACGAGGAGATCGAGAAGGACCGCAATGACCGATTTGAGCGAGGAGACCGGACCGTACTTCGGCGAGTTCGGAGGCAGGTTCATCCCCGAAGCGCTGATCCCGGCACTCGACGAGATCGAAGAGACCTGGCGCAAATCCCAGGTGGATCCGGCCTTCACCGACGAACTCCTCACTCTGCAGCGCAGCTACATCGGCCGGCCCTCTCTGCTCACCGAGGCAACTCGCTTCGCCGAGCACTGCGGCGGTGCTCGAGTGTTCCTCAAACGCGAAGACCTCAACCACACGGGCAGCCACAAGATCAACAACGCGCTGGCACAGGCTCTGCTGGCCAAGCGGATGGGCAAGACCCGTCTCATCGCTGAGACCGGAGCCGGTCAGCACGGAGTCGCCACGGCGACCGCCGCGGCGCTGCTCGACATGTCCTGCGTGGTCTACATGGGCGAAGAGGACACTCAGCGTCAGGCCCTCAATGTCGCGCGCATGCGCCTGCTCGGAGCCACGGTCAACGCCGTGACCAACGGCACCCGCACCCTCAAGGACGCGATGAACGAGGCCATGCGCGATTGGGTGGCTAACGTCGACGACACCCACTATGTCATCGGCACGGTCGCCGGTCCTCACCCGTTCCCGGCGATGGTCCGCTCCTTCCAGAACGTCATCGGGGTCGAAGCCCGCGAACAGATCCAGGACATGGTCGGGCGCCTGCCCGACGCCGTCTGCGCGTGCGTCGGCGGCGGATCGAACGCGATGGGACTCTTCGCCGCCTTCCTCGGCGACGCGGACGTGAAGATCTTCGGCTTCGAGGCCGGCGGCGAAGGCGTCGACTCCGGCCATCACGCCGCCCGGTTCTCCGGCGGACGCCCTGGGGTCCTCCACGGCTCCGCCACCTACATCCTCCAGGACGCCGACGGACAGACCCAGGCCTCCCACTCGGTCTCCGCCGGGCTCGACTACCCATCGGTCGGCCCCGAGCACTCCCACCTCCACGACACCGGACGTGTGACGTACGAACCCGTCGTCGATGAGGAGGCGATGGAGGCCATGCGACTGCTCTCCCGCACGGAGGGCATCATCCCCGCCATCGAATCCGCTCACGCCCTGGCCGGAGCCATGCGCGTCGGCCGTGAGCTCGGACCCGATGCGGTCCTGCTGGTCAATCTCTCCGGCCGCGGCGACAAGGATATGACGACCGCCGCGAAATGGTTCGACTACATCGACGAAGGAGCGGTGCAGGTATGACGCACTCAGGTCCACGCACAGGAACCACCCTCGACGCCGTCGTCGAGGCGGGCCGCAAGGCCGCACTCATCGCCTACCTGCCCGTCGGCTTCCCGACCGTGGCCGGTTCGACAGAGGCGATGGTCGAACTCGTCCGCAACGGCGTCGACATCATCGAGGTCGGTCTGCCGTACTCCGACCCCGGAATGGACGGCCCCGTCATCCAGCGCGCCGGTGAGGCTGCATTGGACAACGGTGTGCGCACCTCCGATGTCTTCACCGCAGTCGAGGCCATCGCCGAAGCCGGCGGCACCGCCGTCGTCATGAGCTACTGGAACCTCGTGCTCCAGTACGGCGTCGACAGCTTCGCCCGCGACCTGGCCTCGGCCGGAGGCGGCGGAATCGTCACTCCCGACCTCATCCCCGATGAGGCGGCACCGTGGCTGGCAGCCTCCGAGAAGCACCACCTCGACCGCATCTTCCTCGCCGCGCCCTCGTCGACGCCCGAGCGACTCGCCCGCATCGTCGAGCACAGCTCCGGGTTCGTCTACGCCGCCTCGACCATGGGCGTCACGGGTGTCCGCTCCGAAGTCGACAACCATGCCCGCGATCTCGTCGCCCGGCTGAAGGAAGCCGGAGCCGAGCGCGCGTGCGTCGGCCTCGGCGTGTCGAACCGCGAACAGGCGGCCGAGGTCGCCGAATACGCCGATGGAGTCATCGTCGGCTCCGCCCTCGTTCGGGCGCTGGACTCTGACGGAGTGGCCGGAGTCGGTCGACTCGCCGCCGAGCTCGCAGAAGGGTGTGCATGAGCTTCAGCCCTGCATGGGTCGTATTCACCGTCCTCGGCATCGGACTCGCGCTGTGGATGACAGGCATCCAATGGCGCGCCCGCGGCGGCCATAAGGGAGACCTCTGGGCCATCACGGTCGTCGGTCTGCCTGCGGCAGTCATAGGCGGACGCCTTGGACATCTGCTCTCGGCGCCGGACACCTACTTCGGCCCCGACGGAAGCTTGCTGCGGGCGCTGGCGATCTGGGACGGCGGATTCAGCTTCTGGGGCGCCACCATCCTCGGCTTCCTCTCCGTCTGGGTGCTCACCCGCATCCAAGGCATCAGGTTCCGACCGCTGCTCGACTCGGTCGCACCGGGGCTCATCCTCGGCCACGTCGCCGGAGCCTTCAGCGACTGGTTCGACGGTCGCCTGGAACTGGTCACGGTGCTCACCGAATCGGCGTGGAACCTCATCGCCTGTGTTGTGCTCATCATCGTGTCCAAACGCCTCCGGCTCGGCTACGGACAGGTCTTCGCCCTGTATCTGTGCCTGTTCGGCCTCGGCCGCATTCTGCTCGAGGCCCTGCGGATCGGCACCCCCGCCGCCGAGGACGCGCGCCTGCTCCTCGGACTGCCGTTCAACGTGTGGACGGCCATCCTCGCCCTGCTCATCGGCCTCGGCTGGCTCATCGTCTCCCGCCTGCGTCACCGCACCTACGAGACCGGTGTCTACATGCACGGGTCTCGGACCCTGCTGCGCCGCCATCGCCGCGGAAAGCACACCTTCGAGATCAATGCACCCAATATCGCCGAGGCGGCCGGAGCCTCCGGAGCCCCGTTGCCTTCGGTAGCGCGGGTGGCCGATCCGGACGATCAGCACGGTCACAACGGAGGCGGGGCACCGACATCACGGCGCTCGACCGTGACAGCGTCCCCCGCCTCGGCTTCCGACTTGACTGCCGATGCTTCTGCGAGCCGTGCAGACGTCGACGATGCGGCGTCTGCGACAGGGGACAGCACCACGACTGGCGCCGACCCGGACGACTCGGAGCCTGAGGACGAATCCGGAATCGATCTCAGCGGTCGCCACAGCTTCGGATTCTTCGGGGCGGTCACCTCGGCGATCTCGATCGTGCCGGATGTGCGCGGGAAATCAGCCCCCGCAGCGCACGACGTAGAACCTCGAACGTCCGATACTCAAGACAAATAGGTTCGCACTTCGTTCCTTTTTCTGCTTTTTCTCTAATTGCACATGGTGTAAGTTGATACTCCGGCTGTGAGAGTCATCTCACAGCCGGGTCCGGGAACACCCTTTCCGGTCTCGTCCAAACCGCAGAGGACAGCGCCGTCTTTTCGGGAAGCACTCAACACCGAGAAGGCAGCATATGAACCACAGCGCTCAGTCGACCCCCAAGACCACGGCCCCACCTGGCCGCATCGGGCTCTACGATCCGGCGCTCGAACATGACAACTGCGGCCTGGCCCTCATCGCCCGTTACAGGGGCGGAGCCGACCACACGGTCATTACCCAGGCCCTCGACGCTCTGCGCAGGCTCGAACACCGCGGCGGAATCGGTTCCGACGATGGGACCGGAGACGGTGCCGGACTGACCATCCAGATCCCGCACGACTATTTCGCCGCGGTTCTCGGCGAATCCGGAATCTCTCTTCCTGCGCCGGGCAGCTATGCCATGGGCATCGGCTTCTTCGCGCAGGACTACGCCGCCGATCTCAACGCCGCCACCGCTCCGCTGACCAAGGAGACGCAGCCCTCTTTCAGCGTTGACGCCGCAGGCGTCGACCAGGACGCACTCGTGTCCAGGATCGCCGCGGAAGAAGGACTGCAGGTCCTCCACGTGGAATCCGCGGCTGTCGACCCCGGAGTGCTCGGTCGGATCGCCGCCGAGACCATGCCGTCCATGCGCTACGTGTTCTTCAGCTGTGATGAGAACCATCCCGCCCGTGATGAGAACGATCTCGCTCGCCGGTCGTTCATCGTGCGGAAGCGACTCGACAACGCCGGCCTCTACTTCCCGTCGCTGTCGCCGACGACGCTGACGTTCAAAGGAATGCTCTCCACCGCCCAGCTCGACCGCTTCTTCACCGAACTCGGTGACGAACGCCTCACCTCGGCGATCGCTCTCGTCCACTCCCGGTTCTCCACGAACACCTTTCCCTCCTGGCAGCTGGCACAGCCGTTCGGCACGATCGCCCACAACGGCGAGATCAACACGGTGCGCGGCAACCGGAACTGGATGCAGGCACGCGAATCCGCCCTGGCCAGCGACCTCCTTGAATCTCCGGTCGCAGGGACGTCCAAGGGACTCGAGCGGATCTTCCCGATCATTCCTGCCGGAGCCTCGGACTCCGCCTCTTTCAACTCGGTCCTCGAACTCATGGTCGCCTCCGGCCGGTCGCTGCCGCAGGCCATGCTGATGATGATTCCCGAAGCCTGGGAGAACAACCCGGCCATGTCCGAGGAGCGGCGGGCCTTCTACGAATACCACTCGCTGCTCATGGAGCCCTGGGACGGGCCGGCCTGCGTCGCCTTCACCGACGGCCGACTCGCCGGAGCCGTGCTCGACCGCAACGGCCTGCGCCCGGCCCGGTACATCATGACCGAGGACACCGTCGTGCTTGCCAGCGAATCCGGAGTCGTCGACCTGCCCGAAGCCGAAGTCACCGCCCGCGGACGACTGACCCCCGGCAGGATGTTCCTCGTCGATGTGGAGGCCGGACGCATCATCTCCGACACGGAAATCAAGAACAGTCTCGCCACCGAACATCCCTACCGGGAATGGGTCGACGCCTCGGCCACCCGACTGGCCGAACTGCCCACCCGCGTCCACGTCAGTCACCCCGGCGCCTCGGTTCGGAGACGACAGCGGACCTTCGGATACACGGAGGAAGAGCTGCGTGTACTCATCGCCCCGATGGCCGAAACCGGGGCCGAGCCGCTGGGCGCGATGGGCAGCGACACCGCGATCGCGGCGCTGAGTACCCGCCCCCGGCTGCTCTTCGACCACTTCCACCAGAACTTCGCTCAAGTGACGAACCCGCCGCTGGACTCCATCCGCGAGGACATCGTCACGAGCATGTCGGCCGGAATCGGCCGCGAAGGCAACCTGCTGTGCTCCACCGGGCCGGACTCCGCACATATCCTGCTCGAGCGGCCGGTGATCGACAACGACGAGCTCACGGCGATCGCGCACCTGTCCGGCAGCCACCTCGGCGAGGGAATCACCCGCCCCTCGGTGACGCTGTCGGGTCTGTACCCGGTCGGCGCCGGTGAGGACGCGATGGCTTCTCGCCTCGCCGACCTGTGTGCGGAGGCGAGTGCCGCGATCGCCGAGGGCGCAGTGTTCCTCATCCTTACGGACCGGGAGTCGAACTCGGAATACGCGCCGATCCCGTCGCTGCTTCTCACCTCCGCCCTGCACCACCACCTCGTCCGCGAGCGCAGCCGCACGCAGGTGAGCATCATCGTCGAGGCCGGAGACGTCCGCGAGGTCCACCATGCGGCCACGCTCGTGTCCTTCGGCGCCTCGGCGGTCAACCCGTACCTGCTCATGGAATCGGCCGAGGATCTTGTCAGGTCCGAACGGATCCGAGGCATCAGCGCCGAGGCGGCCGTGGCCAATGTGCTCACGGCGCTGAATAAGGGACTGCTGAAGATCATGTCGAAGATGGGCATCTCGACCGTCCAGTCCTACCACGGAGCACAGACCTTCGAGGCTCTCGGACTGGCGGATTCGGTCATCGATGAGCACTTCACCTCGACGCCGCATCAGCTCGGCGGCAAGACGCTGGACGACATCGCGGCCGAGACGACGGCGCGGCACGCCGATGCCTATCGTGAGGACCATCCGCGTCCGGCGCACCGGAATCTGCTCGTCGGCGGCGAATTCCAGTGGCGGAGGGAAGGCCCGGGGCACCTGTTCAACCCGGAGACGATCTTCAAGCTGCAGCACTCGACGGCCACCGGTCGCTTCGACATCTTCCGGCAGTACACGCGTGCCGTCGACGAACAGTCCGCCGAGCTGATGACTCTGCGCGGGCTCTTCGACCTGGTCCCGACCGAATCGGGGCCGATCGACATCTCCGAGGTCGAACCCGCCGAAGCCATCATGCGCCGGTTCTCCACCGGAGCCATGAGCTACGGCTCGCTGTCGGCCGAAGCGCACGAGACGCTGGCGATCGCGATGAACCGGATCGGCGGAAAGTCGAATACGGGAGAAGGCGGCGAGGACACCGAACGTCTGCTCGACCCGGAACGTCGGTCGGCGATCAAGCAGATCGCCTCCGGTCGGTTCGGCGTCACCAGCCACTACCTTACTGCCGCCGACGACCTGCAGATCAAGATGGCCCAAGGTGCCAAACCCGGTGAAGGCGGTCAGCTGCCGGGGGAGAAGGTGTACCCGTGGATCGCGAAGACCCGCCACGCCACTCCCGGAGTCGGCCTCATCTCGCCGCCGCCGCACCACGACATCTATTCCATCGAAGACCTCGCTCAGCTCATCCACGACCTCGGTCGGGCCAATGCGGCCGCCCGCGTCCACGTCAAACTCGTCTCCGGAATCGGAGTAGGCACGGTGGCCGCCGGAGTGGCGAAGGCCGGAGCCGATGTCGTGCTCATCTCCGGCCATGACGGGGGCACGGGCGCCAGCCCGCTCAATTCGCTCAAACACGCCGGAACCCCGTGGGAGCTCGGACTGGCCGAAGCCCAGCAGACCCTTGTGCTCAACGGTCTGCGCGAACGGATCAGCGTCCAGGTCGACGGGCAGCTGAAGACCGGTCGCGACGTCATCATCGCCGCCCTGCTCGGGGCCGAGGAGTTCGGCTTCGCCACCACCGCGCTCGTCGTCTCCGGATGCATCATGATGCGGGTCTGCCACCAGGACACCTGCCCGGTCGGCGTGGCCACGCAGAACCCGAAGCTGCGCGAACGGTTCCACGGTCAGGCCGACCATGTCGTGAACTTCTTCACCTTCATCGCCGAGGAGGTCCGCGGCTACCTCGCACAGCTGGGACTGCGCAGCCTCGACGAGGCGATCGGAGCCGTCGAACGTCTGCGCATCGACGCAGATCGGGCGGCCGCCTCGGGACTGGATCTCGACCTGACCCCGATCCTGACGGTTCCGACCGATCTCGACGGCGCTCCCGCCTCGGCGAGGGTGAGCCAGACGCGCCCTCCACGTGACTTCGCGGGCGAACTCGACGTTCGACTGCTGGAGCAGGCAGGAGCGGCTGTCGCAACCGGCTCCCCGGTGCACCTGAACGCCGAGGTGGAGAATACGGACCGGTCGGTCGGCACCCTGTTGGGCCACCGAGTGACTCAGGCCCACGGCGCGGACGGGCTGCCCTCGGGAACCGTGCGCGTAACCCTGAACGGCACAGCCGGCCAGTCCCTGGGCGCCTTCATGCCGCGCGGTGTGAGCATCGATCTGCGCGGCGACGCCAATGACTACGTCGGGAAGGGACTGTCGGGCGGCACGATCAGCGTCGCGCCTCGCCCGGAGAACTCCACCCGACCGGAACACAACGTCATCGCCGGCAACGTCATCGGCTACGGAGCGACGTCCGGGTCGATATTCCTGTCCGGAACGGTCGGCGAGAGATTCCTCGTGCGCAACTCAGGCGTCGAAGCCGTCGTCGAAGGCATCGGAGACCACGGACTCGAATACATGACCGGGGGAGTGGCGGTCATCCTCGGACCCACCGGACGCAACTTCGCGGCCGGAATGTCCGGAGGAACGGCCTTCGTCCTCGACTTCAACCCCAGTCGACTCAACCCGAAGGAACGAGCCGCTGGCGTCTTCAGATTCGGCGGCATCGGAGACTCCGATGTGCCGATCCTGCAGAGACTGCTCAGCGACCATGTCGCGGCGACCGGTTCTCCGCTGGCCGGCGAACTGCTGGCCGGGCTCGACCGCGGCCAGGACATCCTGTCCCGTTTCACCAAGATCATTCCCGTCGCCTATGCGCGCATCAAAGACATCCAGGAAGAACTCGAGAACAGCGGCGAAACCGCCGATTCCGAGAACTCCTGGCAGACGATTCTGGAGGCCGCACATGGCTGATCCGCGAGGATTCCTCACCACCACCGAACGCGAACTCCCTGCCCGCAGGCCCGTGCCGATCCGGCTCATGGACTACTCCGAGGTCTACGAGAAGGGCGATCCGGCACAGCTGCGCCGACAGGCTTCCCGCTGCATGGACTGCGGAGTGCCCTTCTGCCACCAAGGATGCCCGCTGGGCAACCTCATTCCGGAGTTCAATGACGCCATGTATCGCGGGGAGCTCTCCCGCGCCGTGGAACTGCTCCACGCGACGAACAACTTCCCCGAATTCACCGGCCGGGCCTGCCCGGCACCGTGTGAGAACGCCTGCGTGCTCGGCATCAACCAACCCGCCGTGACGATCAAGCAGGTCGAAGTCTCCATCGTCGACGACGGTTTCGCGGCCGGACTCATCACCCCCGTCGTCCCCGACCGGATCACCGGGCACACCGTCGCCGTCATCGGCTCCGGACCGGCCGGACTCGCCGCCGCTCAGCAGTTGACCCGAGCCGGGCACACGGTCGTCGTCTTCGAACGCGAGGACCGCCTCGGCGGACTGCTGCGCTACGGCATCCCGGACTTCAAACTCGAGAAGCACCATATCGACCGCCGACTGACCCAGATGCGTGCCGAAGGCACTCGGTTCGAAACCGGAGTCGAGATCGGCCGCGACATCGACTTCGCCGCACTGCAGACTCGCTTCGACGCGGTGCTGGTGGCGACCGGTGCCACCGTGCCGCGCGATATGGAGCTGCCGGGGCGCGGACTCGACGGAATCGAATTCGCGATGGACTACCTCGTCCCGTCCAACCGGGCACAGGCGTCCTCGGAGGCCGACTCGGCACAGTTCATCGATGCGGCCGGCAAGCACGTCGTCATCATCGGCGGCGGCGACACCGGAGCGGACTGCCTGGGCACGGCTCTGCGCCAGGGAGCCGCCTCGGTGACGACCCTGGCCATCGGCGCCCAGCCGCCGGTCGACCGCGGTGCCGACTCGCCGTGGCCGACGGTGCCGCGGATCTTCGAGGTCCAATCCTCACACGAGGAGGGCGGAACCAGGCGGTATCTGGCCTCGACGACGCGGTTCGTCGGAGACGATGCGGGCAAGGTGTGCGGAATCGAGGTCGCACAGACGCAGTTCGCCGACGGCCGCCGTATCCCGACACCGGGCACCGAGCACGTCGTCCCCGCCGATCTCGTGCTGCTGGCACTGGGTTTCAGCGGACCGGAGACCGCGCAGATCGATCTCGAAGCCGGTGCAGGTGGGGCATTCGACCGGGCTGAGGACTATGCGGCGCAGCCGGGAGTCTTCGTCGCCGGCGATGCCGGACGCGGACAGTCGCTCATCGTCTGGGCCATTGCGGAAGGCCGTGCCGCGGCCGCGGAAGTCGACCGGTTCCTGACCGGGTCGACGCGACTGCCGGCACCCGTGCGGCCCACCGACGAAGGGTTCAAATGCTAAGATAATGCATGTCAGCCATTGAGAAAGGGCGGTGGGGCGGCACAGCGAAGTGCCGCACTCTCACCGCCCGTGACCAGCGTAGAGCGGTGGAAACCGCCCGCTGAGACTTTAGGTAGGGTGGAGCGTATGAGGCGTGCAAAGATAGTCGCAACTTTAGGTCCGAACCAGAACTCCTATGAAGAGATCCGCGAGCTCGTCGATGAAGGCGTCGATGTCGCCCGATTCAATCTGAGCCACGGAAAACGAGAAGAGCACGAAGAGAAGTTCGCCTGGGTCCGCCAGGCCGCCCTCGACACCGGACGCCCCGTCGCCGTCCTGTTGGACCTGCAGGGTCCGAAGATCCGCGTCGGCACCTTCGCAAACGGGAAGGAAGAGCTCGTCGAAGGGGCCGCCTTCACCATCACCAGCCGTGACGTCCCCGGCACGGCAGAGCTCGTATCCACGACCCTGCCGACCCTGGCCGAAGACGTCTCCGTGGGAGACCCGCTGCTCATCGACGACGGGCGCCTGCGCCTGCGCGCCACCGAGGTGACCGCCACCGATGTGGTCACCGAAGTCGAGATCGGCGGAACCATCTCCAACCACAAGGGCATCAACCTCCCCGGCGTTCCGGTCTCCGTCCCCGCCCTGTCGGAGAAGGACATCGACGATCTCAAATGGGGGCTTCAGCTCGGCTTCGACTGGGTGGCGCTGTCCTTCGTCCGCAGCCCCGAGGACATGAACGATGTGCGCGCGGTCATGGACGAGGTCGGCATCACGGCTCCTGTCATCGCCAAGCTCGAGAAGCCGCAGGCGGTCGACCAGCTCGATGAGATCATCGACGCCTTCGACGGAATCATGGTCGCCCGCGGCGACCTCGGCGTCGAGCTGCCGCTCGAGCAGGTGCCGATCGTGCAGAAGCGGGCCGTCGAGATCGCCCGCCAGCAGGCCAAGCCCGTCATCGTGGCCACACAGATGCTCGAGACGATGATCGACGCTCCGCGACCTACCCGTGCCGAGGCCAGCGACTGCGCGAACGCCGTCCTCGACGGCGCCGATGCGCTCATGCTCTCCGGCGAGACCTCGGTGGGCGCCCACTGGGTCGAGGCGATCCGGACGATGAGCCGGATCATCGGCTCCACCGAAGAGCACGGTCTCGAACGGATTCCGGCGCTGGGCACCGTCCCGCACACGAAGGGCGGAGCCGTCACCGCCGCGGCCGTGCAGATTGCTCGGCAGCTGGATATCGATCTTCTGTGCACTTTCTCGCAGACCGGCGATTCCGTGCGGCGCATGTCGCGTCTGCGTCCGGCTTGGCCGATCCTCGGCTTCACGCCCGACCCGCAGGTCCGTCACCAGTTGGCGCTGACTTGGGGAGTCCGGCCGTACCTCGTGAAGACCGTGCGCCACACCGACCAGATGGCGCGCCAGGTCGACGCCGTTCTGCTCGCCGACGGCACCGCCCGCGAAGGCGATCAGAGCATCCTCGTGGCCGGTTCGCCTCCTGGGATCCCCGGCTCGACGAACGCTCTGCGAATCCACACCATCGGTGATGCCGCCAAGGGTGTGGCTGCCGCCTACCAGGACGCCTCGGACTCCGAGGAGGACCCACTGGCCGGATACGGAGTCGTGGCCGAAGCGCCTATCACCCGTGAGGTGCCGATTGTGCGCGAGGGGCACTCGCCCCGACACTGACCGCCACCAGGCTCAAACGCCGGCGGTGCCTGCCCCATGACCACGGGGCAGGCGCCGTCGGCGTCTCTGTGTCCGGGACCGAGCGTGGACCGAGTCCAAACTGCGGGACAGATCACAAATCGCCAGGGAATTTTGCAAATTGCTCAACAGTTGTGCTCTCTGTTGCCCAATCCTCCCTGCGGATCTCAGAGGGGAGGACCTGCTAGGAGAGGAATTCAATGAGACTGCCCGCGTGGAGCAAGTCCTTCGGGGTGCAGGTGACTATCGCACTCATCGCCGGTGTCATCCTCGGGCTCATCGCCCGCTCATGGGGACCGGTCAGCGACACCACTGACAACTGGCTCGGCCAGACCCTGGACACCATCGGCTCGTCGTATGTCACACTGCTCAAGGCTGCCGTCGTCCCACTGGTCATCACCGCGATCATCGCGAGCATCGGCAACCTGCGCAAGGTCACCAACGCCGCCAGGCTGGCGATGTCGACCCTGCTGTGGTTCGCCCTCACCGCTCTCATCGCCGTCGTCCTCGGACTCATCATCGGCATCGTCATGCAACCCGGTGCCCACGCCGATGCCACTTCGCTCAACGCCGGTGCACCCGACTCCCAGGGTAGCTGGCTGGGCTTCCTCACCGGACTGATCCCAGTGAACTTCCTCGGGCTCGAGGTGGCCACCGCACCCGATGACGCCGGAGTCATGACCTCCGAGGTCAACTTCAACATCCTCCAGCTCATCATCGTCTCCGGTGCCATCGGCATCGCCGCGGTCAAGGTCGGCAAGGCCGCAGAGCCGTTCCTCCAGTTCACCGAGGCGGCCCTGGCCGTGGTCCAGAAGGTCGTCTGGTGGATCGTGCGCATCGCCCCGATCGGCACGCTCGGCCTCATCGGCAACGCCGTGAACTCCTACGGCTGGTCGACGATGGGCTCGCTGCTGTGGTTCGTCGTCGCCGTCTACATCGGCCTCGCGATCGTGTTCTTCATCGTCTATCCGGCCCTGGCTCGCGCCAACGGACTCTCGGTGCGCCAGTACTTCTCCGGTGTCTGGCCGGCCACTCAGATGGGCTTCGTCTCCCGGTCGTCGATCGGCACCATGCCCGTGACGCAGAAGGTCGCCACCGACAACTTCGGAGTGCCCCACTCCTACGCCGCCTTCGCCGTGCCCTTCGGTGCGACGACGAAGATGGACGGCTGCGCTGCGATCTATCCGGCCATCGCCGCCGTGTTCGTCGCCCAGTTCTTCGGCATCAATCTCTCCCTCATCCAGTACCTGCTCATCATCTTCGTCGCCGTCATCGGCTCGGCCGCAACGGCCGGCACGACGGGTGCGACCGTGATGCTCACCCTGACCCTGTCGACCCTGGGTCTGCCCCTCGAGGGCGTCGGACTGCTGCTGGCCATCGAGCCGATCGTGGACATGGGCCGCACCGCGCTCAACGTCTCCGGTCAGGCGCTCGTCCCGGCCATCGTGGCCAAGCGGCATGAGATCCTGGACGTCGAACGCTACGATGCCCCGCGCATCAACGGCTACGTTCCGACCGAGGAGGATGCAGATGTCGACGAGGCCCGCACCGAGGATGCCCGCAGCCAGAGTTGATCTCCTTCCGGCCGAGGGGCTGGCCGAGCACGATGTCGGGCAAGTGACGTCACTGCTCGGCCGCCTCGTCGAGGCAGGTGCCGCGCTCGGTTGGGTCTCAGCTCCGTCTGTCGTGGAGATCGCGGATCTCGTCGGCCGCCTGGCCGCGGGCACTGACAACGGGGAATCCGCTGCGGCAATCGCTCGCACGGGAACCGAGGTCACCGGCTTCGCGTACCGGAATCGGTACGCTCGCCCGACGTTCCGCCCACATGTCGACATCGAAAAGGTGGCTGTCGCCCCGGATGCTCAAAGTCAGGGCGTGGGCAGGAAGCTGATGGAGGCGCTCATTCGGGCGGCGCGTCTCCACGGGACTGAGGTCGTCACTCTCGATCTGCGCGGAGACAATGTGGCCGCCAACGGGCTCTACGAATCCCTCGGCTTCACCCGATACGGACGACTTCCGGACTTCGTGGCGGTGGGGGAGAAGCGGTACGACACGCTGCTGCACTCCCTCGACCTGCGCGCAGGTCGCTGATATTCGGTCGCCGATCGGCTCCCGGGGAAATGCAGAAGGCACTGTCGACATCACATTCGACAGTGCCTTCGTCCGTACCGGATGCGGGACTCGAACCCGCACGTCTTTCGACAATGCATTTTGAGTGCACCGCGTCTACCGATTCCGCCAATCCGGCTCGTCACGAGCAGTCCCTTGCGGACCGCCTGTGCAACGGGGACGATTCTACTGCGCGCGCGGACCGATTGCACAATCGCCACCCGCCGAGGATGCCCTCCGGTGGCCACTATCACCGCCCGTGGCCACCCTCACAGAATAAACTTCCGGGTCCGCTGGCCATGACGCTGAGCGCCTGGTCTAGACTGGTGCCGTGCTTTCAAACAGCGAAGAATCAACTTCAGATGAGTCCGTGCCGGTCCGCCGCGTAGTCGTGGCCGAAGACGAGGCCGTGATTCGTCTCGATATCGTAGAAATGCTCCGCGAGGTCGGCTACGACGTCGTCGGTGAGGCTGCGGACGGCGAATCCGCCATCCGTCTGGCCGAGGAGCTGCGCCCGGACCTCGTCGTCATGGACATCAAGATGCCCATCCTCGACGGAATCTCCGCCGCCGAGCGCATCGCCCGGGCCCGCATCGCCCCCGTGGTGCTGCTCACCGCCTTCTCGCAGAAGGAGCTCGTCGAGCGGGCCCGCGATGCCGGTGCCATGGCCTATGTCGTCAAGCCGTTCACCTCGGCCGACCTCATCCCGGCCCTGGAGATCGCGCTCTCGCGCCATGCCGAGATCAGCTCGCTCGAGTCCGAGATCTCCGATCTCACCGAACGCTTCGAGACCCGCAAACTCGTCGAGCGCGCCAAGAGCCTGCTGCAGACCTCAATGGGACTCAGCGAGCCCGAAGCCTTCCGCTGGATCCAGAAGACGTCGATGGACCGTCGCCTGACGATGCGCGAGGTCGCTGAGACCGTGCTCAAGCAGATCGGCACGAAGAAGTAATCACCTCCCGGACCGGTCACGGTCCGGACCCGGAACCCGGGAGGGCCGGCGGATCCCGAAAAGGATTCGCCGGCCCTCTGCTTTCACTGTGGACTCTGCTTTCGCCGTGGACTCTGCTTTCGCCGTGGACTTTCGCCGAGGAGGCGCTGTGCCTCAGCCCTTCGGCGCGGTCTTCAGGATCATATTCGTGATCCGCACGATCGAGAGCAGGCGCCCCGCCTCATCGGTCATCTTCACCTCATGGGAGACGATCGTGCGTCCCTGGTGGAGCACCTCGGCGCGACCGGTCACCACGCCCTCACGCGCGGCGCGCAGGTGAGTGGCGTTGAGATCGACTCCGACGACGTTCTTGCCGCCGGAGAGCAGATAGGAATGCATCGATGCCAGGGATTCGGCGAGAACGACGTGGCCGCCTCCGTGGAAGAGACCCATCGGCTGCCGATTGCCGACGACGGGAGCGGTGGCCACGACATGATCATGGGCGAGCTCGACGAACTCGATTCCCATCCTCTCGGCCAGCTCACCCCCTGACCCCGGTGTGCGCAGCTGCCCGAGCAGCGTGTCGATCTCCTCGGGTGTGGTGTGAGCGGTCAGGGACACGTCGGGACGCAGCATCGGTTCTCCTTCAAGTCAGCTTCGAACGCTAGGCTATGCCATGTGAGTCACTCAAACGAATCCCTCCTGCTCATCGACGGACACTCCCTGGCCTATCGGGCATTCCACGCCCTGCCGGTCGAGAACTTCTCCACCAGCACCGGCCAGACGACGAACGCCATCTACGGCTTCATCTCCATGCTCATCAACGTCCTCCGCGATGAAGAGCCCAGCCACGTGGCCGTGGCCTTCGACCTCGGACGCCAGACGTTCCGTCTCGAGGAGTACCCCGAGTACAAGGCCGGCCGAGCGAAGACTCCGCCCGAGTTCCACCCGCAGATCGACCTCATCAAGGACATCGTCACGGCGATGGGCATCCGGGTCGTGACGAAGGAGGGGTTCGAAGCCGATGACGCTCTGGCGACGATGGCGAAGATGGGCACGGACGCCGGCTCGTTCGTCCAGGTGATGAGCGGAGACAAGGATTCGTTCCAACTCGCCTCCGACCGGGTGACGATCCTCTACCCGAAACGCGGAGTCAGCGATCTCAACCGGATGACGCCGGCCGCGGTCGAGGAGAAATACGGGGTGAGCCCCGCGAACTACCGGGGTCTGGCTGCACTCGTCGGTGAGAAGGCCGACAATCTGCCCGGCGTGCCCGGAGTCGGCGACAAGACCGCCGCGAAATGGCTCACCGCCCACGGCGACCTGCCAGGCGTGCTGGACAACGCCGACAAGATCGGCGGCAAGGTCGGGGAGAAGCTGCGCGACCATATCACCGAGGTGGAGCGGAACTACCGACTCAACCGCCTCCTCGACGACGTCGACCTGGGACTGAAGTTCGACGACCTGGTCTGGGGCGAAGGGGACCCGGCCGAGCTGTCGAGCCTGTTCGACCAACTCGAGTTCCAGGCGCTCGGCAAGCGTCTGGCCGCGATCTTCCCCGAGGCCGGAGCCGAATCCGAGCCGGCACCGGCACGCGAGACGAATATCGAAACCGTCGACATCGACGCTCTGCTGACGAAGATCTCCGGCCACGATGTGCTGGCGCTCGATTCCGACGCCTCCTTCGAACTCGGCCACGGTCAGGCACGGACCCTGGCGGTCTCCGCCGAACCTGGCCAGGCCTGGGTCGTCGACCTCGCCGAGGCGGGGCAGAAAGCCGTCGGTGCGCTCGGTTCCGCCCTGGGTGGGCATTCGCTCATCCTCCACAGCTCGAAGCTGCAGATCAAAGCCTGGGAGTCGATGGGACTGTCCGTGACGGACATCGCCGGGGACACAGCCCTGGCTGCCTACCTCCTCGTTCCCGATGCCCGGTCCTACGAACTCGGCCAGATCGCCGCCGACCGTGCCGGAATCGATCTCAGCGAACCCGAGGCCGATTCTGGACAGCTCGCCCTCGACCTCGACTCCGATGCGGCCGTGACCACGCTCGGCCAACGCGCCGCCGCGCTGCTCGAGGTCCACGAGGTGCTCGCGAAGGCCGTCGAGGACGCGAACATGACGCAGGTGTACCGCGAGATAGAACTGCCGCTCGTGCCCGTGCTCGCGCGCATGGAAGCGACCGGGATCGCCGTCGACGAGACCGGACTGTCGAACCTCATCGACGAATTCACGAAACAGGCCGAAGCCAGTGCGCAGGAGGCCTATGACGCGATCGGCCACGAGGTGAACCTCGGTTCTCCCAAACAGCTGCAGACCGTGCTCTTCGACGAACTCGATATGCCCAAGACCAAGCGGACGAAGACCGGCTATACGACCGACGCAGACGCCCTGGCCGAACTGTTCGTCAAGACCGAACACCCCTTCCTCCAGCACCTGCTGGCCTATCGGGATTCGACGAAGCTCAAGCAGACCGTCGTCGGACTTCTCAAGACCGTTGCCGACGACGGCCGCATCCACACCACCTACCAGCAGACCGTGGCCGCCACCGGACGGCTCTCGTCCTTGGACCCGAACCTGCAGAACATCCCGGTGCGGACCGAATCGGGTCGGCGCATCCGTGGCATCTTCATCGCCGACCCCGAGGTGGCCGAGGGGACTCTGCTCACCGCCGACTACTCGCAGATCGAAATGCGGATCATGGCTCATCTGTCCGGCGATGCCGCGCTCATCCAGGCGTTCAAGGACGGCGAGGACCTCCACTCCTATGTCGGCTCGAAGGTCTTCGGCGTCGGCATCGACGAGGTGGACTCCGAGATGCGTTCGAAGGTCAAGGCCATGTCCTACGGGCTGGTCTACGGGCTCTCCGCCTACGGACTCTCCCGGCAGCTGGCGATCGGCGTCGACGAGGCCAAGGGGCTGATGGACCAGTACTTCGAGCGCTTCGGTGCCGTCAAGGACTACCTCGACGACATCGTCGAGCAGGCTAGGGCAAAGGGGTTCACGGAGACCATCATGGGGCGTCGCCGTTATCTGCCGGCGCTGCACAGCGACCGTCGGCAGCTGCGGGACATGGCTGAACGCGCCGCACTCAACGCTCCGATCCAGGGTTCGGCAGCCGACATCATGAAGATCGCCATGCTCAAGGTGGCCGCGCGGCTGAAGGATCTCCACTCGCCGATGCTGCTGCAGGTCCATGACGAGATCATCGTCGACGTTCGTCCGGACGAGATCGATGAGGTGAAGACGATCGTCACGGAGGAGATGGGATCGGCGTTCGAACTCGATGTTCCGCTGGACGTCAACGTCGGCACCGGCCGCTCCTGGCACGCCGCCGCCCACTGACCGGCTGAGCGCTATAGCGTTCCTCGTTCAAGGGCCAGCGCAGAAATCGATGCTGCCCGTGCTCGATCAAGGCCGCGCCCACTTATCGCGGCGTGTACCTATCAAAATTCGAGCTGGCGCTTGAACGAGGTTGCTGCGCGCGGCGCTGCTTGACCGAGCGTTCGCCTCAGTGCTCGGCTGGGCGGCACCTCAGTCCTTGTTCAGAGTGGTGGAGAAGATCACGGTGCCGGGCATGAGCGCCCCGCGCAGCGGCGACCAGCCGCCCCAAGCGGTCCGATTCTCCTCGGGCCATTCGGGTTCGGTCACCGAATCGATCGTGAAGCCGGCCTCGACGAGGAGGCTGACCCAGTCGCTCATCGTCCGGTGATGCTCGGCGTAGACCGGCTGACCGTCCGAGGACAGCTCGACGTACGGAGTGCGATCGAAATACGAATACTCGACGGTCAGCCCGGCCTCACCGGGGACGTCGGGGAACATCCACCGCATCGGGTGCGTCGTCGAGAAGACCCACTGCCCGCCGCTGCGCAGCACCCTGGCCACCTCGGCGAAGACGACTTCGGCGTCCTTGACGAAGGGCAGGGCCCCATAGGAGGAGAACGCGCCGTCGAAGCTGTTCGACGCGAACGGCAGCTGTCGGGCATCGGCGAGGAGGAACGTCGGGGGAGTCGCCTCGGTGCTCAGGGGATGTTCGCGCTGCAGACGCGAGGCCTGCTCGAGCATTCCGGCGGAGACGTCGACACCTGTGGTGATCGCGCCCTGCTCGGCCAGCCACCGAGAGCACTGACCGGCACCGCAGCCGACCTCGAGCACCTGCTTCCGGTCGACGTCGCCGAGGAGGCGGACATCGGATTCGTGAATTCCCTCCGGACACCAGATGAAATCCGAAGCGCCGAGGAACGTGCCGTGTTCGGCCAGATACTCCTCGGCAGAGTTGTCCCAATAGCTGCGATTGGCCCGGACTGAAGCCTCTTCGTCGATGGGGAGATAGCCACCGCTGATGACCTCGGCTCCGTCAGTTCCTTCGCTCATGGTTCCTCCGTGGCCCCAGGTGGTGATAATTCGACTCTGCGGCGTGCATTCACGCCTGAAAAGGTGCTAGCATTGACAACCGTATGCGCCTGTGCATACAAGTCCAAATTCGCAATCGAGACCGGATTCGGTTCTTGCGGCAACTTACACGACCTGCCGCCAGGGTACCGGATCTGGACCAATATTCCATCGGAGTCCCTACCTATATGACCACCACCACGCCGGAATCGGTGCAGCCGAAGCAGGTCGCTGTCAACGACATCGGAACCGCTGAGGATTTCCTCGCCGCCGTCGATGAGACCATCAAGTACTTCAACGATGGCGACATCGTTGAGGGCGAAGTCGTCAAGGTCGACCGTGACGAAGTCCTCGTCGACATCGGATACAAGACGGAAGGCGTCATCCTCGCGCGTGAGCTTTCCATCAAGCACGATGTCGATCCCGGCGAAGTCGTCGAGGTCGGGGACGACATCGAAGCCCTCGTCCTTCAGAAGGAAGACAAAGAGGGTCGTCTCATGCTGTCCAAGAAGCGTGCTCAGTACGAGCGCGCCTGGGGCGACATCGAGAAGATCAAGGAAGACGACGGCGTTGTCACCGGCACCGTCATCGAGGTTGTCAAGGGCGGCCTGATCGTCGACATCGGACTGCGCGGCTTCCTGCCCGCGTCCCTGGTCGAGATGCGCCGCGTCCGCGACCTCGCTCCCTACATCGGCCAGCAGGTCGAAGCCAAGATCATCGAGCTCGACAAGAACCGCAACAACGTGGTCCTGTCGCGCCGCGCCTGGCTCGAGCAGACCCAGTCGGCCGTCCGCCACGACTTCCTGCAGACCCTGCAGAAGGGCCAGGTCCGTCCTGGTGTCGTGTCCTCCATCGTCAACTTCGGTGCGTTCGTCGACCTCGGTGGTGTCGACGGACTCGTCCACGTCTCCGAACTGTCCTGGAAGCACATCGATCACCCGGGTGAGGTCGTCACCGTGGGTGACGAGGTCACCGTCGAGGTCCTCGACGTCGACATGGACCGTGAGCGCGTTTCGCTGTCGCTCAAGGCCACCCAGGAAGATCCTTGGCAGCACTTCGCTCGCACGCACGTCATCGGTCAGATCGTGCCGGGCAAGGTCACCAAGCTCGTTCCCTTCGGTGCGTTCGTGCGCGTCGAAGACGGCATCGAAGGCCTCGTCCACATCTCCGAGCTGGCCGTGCGCCACGTGGATCTGCCGGAGCAGGTCGTCTCGGTCGACGAGACCATCTACGTCAAGGTCATCGACATCGACCTCGAACGCCGCCGCATCTCGCTGTCGCTGAAGCAGGCGAACGAAGGCGTCGACCCCGAGGCCGAAGAGTTCCTCGACCCCGCTCTCTACGGCATGCCGCAGGAGTACGACGAGGACGGCAACTACAAGTACCCCGAGGGCTTCGACCCCGAGACCAACGAATGGGTCGAGGGCTACGAGGCTCAGCGCGAGACCTGGGAGCAGCAGTACGCCGCCGCTCAGGAACGCTGGGAAGAGCACAAGAAGCAGGTCGCCAAGGCCATCGCAGCGGACGCCGAGGCTTCCGCAGCCGATGCCGTCGGCTCTGCCGAAGCCGCTCCGGCCACCGGATCGTTCTCCTCCGAAGAGGCGAACGACGAGGGCACCCTGGCCAGCGACGAAGCTCTCGCGGCTCTGCGTGAGAAGCTTGCAGGCAGCTGATAACAGCTCCCACAAGGGCTCCCGGTCGGAAGGCCGGGAGCCCTTTGTGTATGCCCCCGCAATCAGGGCGCGCCTGCGCCCCTGGCTGTGGTACACCCTCATCCTCTGCGTCGGCAGCCTCACCGTCTTCGGCTCCGTCGCCGCCGATCCCGGCGGCAGCGTCGTCGCCTCCAACGATGACACCTCCCTGTTCATCTGGTGGCTCGGACACGGTGCACAGGTGCTCGCCGACGCCCTCGGATTCGGACCGGGGCAGACCGGGAGGCTGCTGTACACGGAATCGATGAACGCCCTCGGCGGGGGAGTCAACGGAGCCTGGAACACCTCGCTCGCAGGGTTTGCGATCCTGCTCGCTCCTGTGACGTGGGTGGCCGGCCCCATCGTGAGCTACAACCTCCTCATCCTTGCCTTCCCGGTGTTCGGCAGCCTGGCCGCAGCCGTGCTCTTCCGCCGCTTCCTCGCCCGCCTGCCCGCTTTCATGGCCGCTGCCGGAGTCGGCTTCTCCAGCTATGTCATCGCCCAGCTCGGCGGCCATCCGAACCTCGCCTATATCGTCACTCCGCCCCTGACCGCCTGGGCGATCCTCGCGCTCCTCGACCTCGGCCGAGCGATACAGGCGGATCCCGGCCGTTCACTGCTGCGCAGCCGTCGCCTGTGGCTGATCGGAGGAGGCTTCGGGCTCCTCCTCGGCTTCCAGTTCTACGTTTCCACCGAAGTTCTGGCCGGAACCTTCCTCGCCGCACTCTGCTTCCTGGCCAGCCTCGCCGTCTTCGGACTCCGCCTCTACCGCGCCCGGTCATGGGTCGCCCTCGGACTCGGTTCCGCAGTCGCCGGCTGCATCGCCATGCTGTGTGCGATACCGCTGCTGGTGACCATGTCCGGACCGAACGCCCCACAGGGCGCGATCCGCCCACACGGAGTATGGAACACCGACCTGCTCGACCCGATCCTGCCCGCTGCCCCGGCCTGGCTGAGTTCCGGAGTGCCTCCTCTGCCCCGAATCATGGAGATCGACCCCGCCGAACTCGGCGCCTACGTCGGCGCACCAGCACTGGCGGCGGCTGTGCTCATCGTTCTCGGCCTCGCCCAACGGTCCGCACACGAGGTGCCGGTGCGCATCGCCGCGGCAACCGGCATCCTCGTCGGCCTGCTGGCACTCGGCTCACCGATTCTCCTCGGCGGCCGAATCGCCCTCGAGACCGGTCCGTTCGCGCTCATCGAAGCCATCCCCGTACTCAACAACATCCTGCCCATGCGGCTCGTCCTCCACTCGACGATCGCGCTCTTCGCCGTGCTCGGAATCGGCCTCCAGTGGGCGCTGAACCACCGGAAGCTGCTTCGCGCCCGCGCCCTCCTCATCCTGCTCGTCCTCGCCGCCGCTGCCATCCTCCCCGCTCCGCAGACCGCCCATGAGGTGACAGTTCCGGACTTCTACGAGCACTCCATCGCCGAGGTGGTCCCCGCCGGATCCGTCGTCAAGACCTTCCCCCGCCCCCTGGCATGGGCTGAGCCCCACGCCGACGAAGCCATGGTGTGGCAGTCGGTCAGCGGATTTCGCTACCGCGAGACCGGCGGCTACTTCATCGGTTCGAGCCCTGAATCGCCGGTGACCTATTCCGCCCCCGAGGATGCCCTCGACGAACTCCTGCACGGCTCCGTCTTCGACGGTGAGCCCATGCCGCGCGCGGACAGCCCGGAAGTCGCGTCGGCGATCGCCGAACTGAGGGAGACCGGGGTCGACTTCATCGTCCTCGCCCCCGAAGCTCCGCTCCTGCCGGGAGGTGACGGAGACTATGCGGAATTCCTCGATGCCGCCGTCGGAGATCCGATCTTCGCCGAGGAGGGAGTGCGGGTGTACCGACTGGATCAGTAAGATGATCCCATGCTGAGAATCGGTCTCACCGGCGGAATCGGCGCCGGAAAGTCAACGGTGTCCGCAATGCTCGTCGAACACGGGGCAGTGCTCGTCGACGCCGACAGGATCGCCCGCGAAGTCGTCGAACCCGGACAGCCGCTGCTCGAGAAACTGGCCGAGGCCTTCGGGCCGCAAGTGCTGCACTCCGACGGTTCGCTCGACCGGCCGGCACTGGCCGCGGCAGCCTTCGTCGATTCCGACCACACAGCACGGCTCAACGGCCTGATGCATCCGGCGATCCGCGACCGCACCGCCGAACACTTCGCCAGACACGCCGACGCCGAGATCGTCGTCCACGACGTTCCGCTGCTCGTCGAGAACGACATGACACCGGCCTACCACCTCAATCTCCTCGTCGACGTGCCCGCCGAGGTGCGCCTGCAGCGGCTCATGGACTCCCGCGGAATGGGCCGCGACGACGCCGCCGCACGGATCTCCCGCCAAGCCGATGACGACACCCGCCGAGCAGCCTGCGATGTCACCATCGACAACTCCGGTCCCGTCGAAGAGACGAGGGCCGCGGTCGCCCGGCTCATCGAATCCCGGATCCGCCCCTTCGCCGCCAATCTCTCGTCCGGGCAGTGGGCACCGAAGGCAGCCCTCGAACTCGTCGATCCCGCGGATGCCGACTGGATCGGTGACGCGCAGAGAGCGATCAGAAAGCTGCGACACGGCACGGGCGAGAAGTTCGCCGTCGAACATATCGGCTCCACCTCTGTGCCGGGACTGCCCGCCAAGGACGTCATCGATCTGCAGCTCCTCGTCCTCGATCTCACCGCCGCCAGGGAGCTGGCACCCCGACTGGCCGAACTCGGTTATCCGGGAGCCGAGATGAGCGACCACCTCGGCGAAGAGTCGACCGAGGGGAAATGGTTCCACGCGAACACGGACCCCGGCCGCGCCGTCAATCTGCATGTGCGCACCGCGGACTCGGTCGGTGTGCGCTTCGCCCGCGCATTCCGTGACCTGCTCATCGCGGACACGGGGGAGCGGGACCGTTACCTCGAGTTGAAGAGAGACCGTGTGGCCGAAGCCAAGGCTGCGGGCGGCACGAACGGGCAGATGATAAGAACATATGCGGAATCGAAGGAACCGTATTTCCTGCAGATGCGCCGCCGACTGGTGCCCGACAGCTTCGACTGACACGCTGACACATGTCGGCAGGCACTTCGCCGAGGCTGTCGTTCCGACTCCGATCTGCCCAATGTCAGGGGCGGGGGCTAAGGTTGGATTATGAGCTCAGAACGCCCCCTGCCAGCGATCGGCCACCGCCCCGACGTCACCCGTGAAGTGGCGCCCTTCGAGGTCGTCTCCGAGTACTCTCCCTCCGGCGACCAACCGACGGCGATCCGAGAGATCTCCGACCGGCTCGATGCAGGAGAGCGGGACATCGTCCTCCTCGGTGCCACCGGCACAGGCAAGTCTGCGACGACGGCATGGCTCATCGAGCAGGTGCAGAGACCGACCCTGATCATGGCGCCGAACAAAACTCTCGCCGCGCAGCTGGCGAACGAGTTCCGACAGCTTCTGCCCAACAACGCGGTCGAGTACTTCGTCTCCTACTACGACTACTACCAGCCGGAAGCCTATGTGCCGCAGACGGACACGTTCATCGAGAAGGACTCCTCGATCAACGACGAAGTCGAACGTCTCCGGCACTCGGCCACGAACTCGCTGCTCACCAGACGCGACGTCGTCGTGGTCTCGACGGTGTCATGCATCTACGGTCTCGGCACTCCTGAGGAGTACGTCGACCGGATGGTCACCCTTCACAAGGGCGACGAATGCGATCGGGACGAACTGCTCAAACGCTTCGTGTCGATGCAGTACGCCCGCAATGATATGGCTTTCACCCGCGGGACCTTCCGCGTGCGAGGAGACACCGTCGAGATCATCCCGCAGTACGAGGAGCTCGCGCTGCGGATCGAATTCTTCGGCGACGAGATCGAATCGCTGCAGACCCTCCACCCGCTGACGGGCGAGATCGTCCGCGACGAGGACACCATCCACGTGTTCCCGGCCAGCCACTACGTCGCCGGTGAGAACCGGATGGCCACCGCGATCAGCGGCATCGAGGACGAGCTGCAGAAGCGGCTGAGCGAGTTCGAATCGCAGAACAAGCTGCTGGAAGCCCAACGGCTGAAGATGCGCACGACCTACGACCTCGAGATGATGGAGTCGATGGGCTTCACCTCCGGCATCGAGAACTACTCCCGGCACATCGACGGCCGCGATCCCGGTTCGGCACCGAACTGCCTGCTCGACTACTTCCCCGAGGACTTCCTGCTCGTCATCGACGAATCCCATGTCACGGTCCCGCAGATCGGCGGAATGTACGAAGGCGATATGTCTCGCAAGCGCACCCTCGTCGAGCACGGTTTCCGTCTGCCCAGTGCCATGGACAACCGGCCGCTGAAGTTCGACGAGTTCCGGGAGCGCGTGGGACAGAGCGTGTACCTGTCGGCCACACCCGGCAACTTCGAACTCGGCAACGCCAACGGATACGTCCAACAGATCATCCGCCCCACCGGACTCGTCGACCCCGAGATCAAGGTCAAGCCGACGAAGGGGCAGATCGACGACCTGCTCGACGAGATCAAGACCCGTGTCGACGCGAATGAGCGTGTGCTCGTGACGACTCTGACGAAGAAGATGGCCGAAGATCTCACCGACTATCTGCTCGAACACGATATCCGCGTCCAGTACCTCCACTCCGACGTCGACACTCTGCGACGTGTGGAGCTGCTCACAGAGCTGCGCGCGGGTGAATTCGATGTGCTGGTCGGCATCAACCTCCTGCGTGAGGGCCTCGACCTTCCCGAGGTCTCGCTCGTGGCGATCCTCGATGCCGACAAGGAAGGCTTCCTCCGGTCGTCGACATCGCTCATCCAGACGATCGGTCGTGCCGCACGTAACCTCAACGGCCAGGTGCACATGTACGCCGATACGATCACGGATTCGATGCGCACCGCCATCGACGAGACCGACCGCAGGCGCGCCATCCAGATCGCCTACAACGAAGAGCACGGAATCGATCCGGCGCCGCTGGTCAAGCGGATCGCAGACATCACCGAACGACTGCAGCGTGAGGACGAGGACACTCGAGAGCTGCTCACCGAATTCGACTACGGCAAGGGCAAGCGCGGCTACAACTCGACCCTGACCGACGAACAGAGGGAAGCCGCCGGCAAGCCCGGTTCGCTGCGCCCGCCGGCGGCTGACCTCACAGAACTCATCGAATCGCTGACCTCGCAGATGCATTCGGCCGCCGCGGAGCTGCAGTTCGAGCTCGCCGCACGACTCCGCGATGAGCTCTCCGACCTCAAGCAGGAGCTGCGCCAGATGAAGGAGGCCGGGCACGCCTGATCCGCACCGGTGACGCGGGAGTGATGCTCGCGTGTTTATACTGGTGTGCTGGCGAAAGGGAGTATCCCGTCCATCCGCGGTCGTCACCACGACCCTACAAAGGGTCCGGACGCGGAGCGCACGCAGATTCACCGCGTGGGAGAGACTTTCGACCTGGATACATCCTGTTCACCACGAAAGGCATCCATGGATATCCTGTCCTCCACGCTCGCGGCCGGCGGCAACGCAGCTGCTGCGAGCGAATCTCCGATCCCCGTCTGGTTCATGATCACCTCGGGAATCATCGTCGTTGCGATCCTCGTCTTCGACCTCCTGCTGGTCGTCAAGCGACCACATACTCCGTCGATGCGGGAAGCGAGCATCTGGGTCGCCTTCTACGTCGCCCTGGCGCTGGTCTTCGCCGGCGCGCTCTTCGCCATCGGCGATGCCCAGCACGGCAGCGAGTTCCTCACCGGTTGGCTGCTCGAGTACTCCTTGAGCATCGACAACCTGTTCGTCTTCATCATCATCATGGGCAGCTTCTCGGTACCGCGGAAGTACCAGCAGGAAGTGCTCATGGTCGGCATCATCATCGCCATCGTCTTCCGCGGCATCTTCATCCTCGCGGGTGCGGCGATCATCAGCGCCTTCGTCGAAGTCTTCTTCATCTTCGGCATCTTCCTCCTCATCGTCGCCTACCGGCAGGCCTTCAGCTCCGAAGACGAAGGGGACGGCGAGAACGGCCTCATCCGGTTCCTGCGCAAGCGCATCAACGTCGTCGACGAATACCACGGCAACAAGCTGAGGGTGACCCTCGACGACAACAAGAAGTACTGGACCCCGATGTTCATCGTGTTCATCGCCATCGGCTCGACCGACGTGATGTTCGCTCTCGACTCGATTCCCGCGATCTTCGGCGTCACTCAGAACGCGTTCCTCGTGTTCACCGCGAACGTGTTCGCCCTCATGGGTCTGCGTCAGCTGTACTTCCTGCTCGGAGGACTCGTCGACAAGCTCGTCTACCTCCACTACGGAATCGCCGCGATCCTCGGCTTCATCGGCGTCAAGCTCATCATCCACGCTCTGCATTCGAGTGGTTGGGAGTTCCTCTCGTGGGGTCATTCGATCCCCGAGGTGCCGACGTGGCTGTCCCTGACCGTCATCGTCCTCGCCATGGTGGTGGCCACCATCGCCTCACTCGTGAAGATGAAGAAGGACGGCATCTCCTTCAAGGACGTCAGCTCGAACGAATCCGAAGAGGCCTGAGCCGATCGGACCCGGTCGCGCCGGCACCTCCTCGGTGTCGGCTCAGAGCGAGCGGGGTCCGTCTCGATCTCTCGAGACGGACCCCGCTCGCGTCTTCCCTGTCGGGGCAGACCCGGACCGGCAGAGCGGCCCTCAGCCCTGGGCGAAGGGGCCGAACACGGGAGTCCATTCGCGGATGTCCGTCGACTCGGTGACACCGAGGGAAGCATAGGGATCGGCGGCGAGGTGGCCTTCGACCTCCGCACGGTCGGCGGCGTTGAGGATCAGCAGCCCTCCCGGCTGCGGATCGTTGTCCAAGGGGCCGGAGGCGAGGATCGTCCCGGCCTCATTCAGCTCCGCCTGCCAGCGGCGATGCGCGGGGCGGTGTTCCATCCGCGTATCCGTATCGGGACCATAGTGGTAGGTGACGGCGAAGACCGGCATATGTGACTCCTCGGTGTCGAGCAATAGGATGGAATCAGTCTAATCGGAAAGGTCTGTGCATCAGCGTGGCCAGATTGCAGGAGATCCCAGCGGAATTCGCTGACGACGACACGATCTATGAGTCCTTCGGCGAATACTGCCGAGAGATCGGTGTCGAGCCTTACCCGGCTCAGGACGAGGCGTTCCTCACGATCCTCGCCGGAGACAATACGATCATGGCGACCCCGACCGGCTCGGGGAAGTCACTCGTCGCTCTGTTCGCTCTCTACCAGTCCTTCACCCGCGGGATCCGGTCGTACTACACGGCCCCGCTCAAGGCCCTGGTGAGCGAGAAGTTCTTCTCCCTCATCGACGCCTTCGGTGCCGAGAACGTCGGGATGATCACCGGCGACTCCACCGTCAACCCGGAGGCACCCGTCATCTGCGCCACGGCGGAGATCCTGGCCAATCAGGCGCTGCGCGAAGGCGGAATGCTCGACGCCGGAATGGTCGTCATGGACGAATTCCACTACGTCGCAGACCCCTCCCGCGGTTGGGCCTGGCAGGTGCCCCTCCTCGAGATGCCGCAGACCCAGTTCGTCCTCATGTCCGCCACCTTGGGCGACACCACCGACATCCGACGGACGATGACGGAGACGACCGGACGCGACTCCTCCGTGGTCACCTCGGCGACCAGGCCGGTCCCGCTCGACTACGAATATTCGACGGAGACGCTCTCGGACACTCTCCGAGGCCTCGTCCGCAACGACAAAGCCCCGGTCTACGTCGTCTCCTACTCTCAGAACGGTGCCATCGACCTCGCCACCAACCTGCTCTCGGTGGATCTCGCCTCCAAGGAACAGAAGGCCGCGATCGCCGCAGCCATCAAGGGCTTCACCTTCGGCAAGGGATTCGGGACCAGCCTGCGCAAACTGCTGCTGCACGGCGTCGGCGTCCACCACGCCGGAATGCTGCCGAAGTACCGCCGTCTCATCGAACAGCTCGCGCTGAAGGGACTGCTGCTCGTCATCTCCGGCACCGACACCCTCGGCGTGGGCATCAATGTGCCCATCCGCTCCGTGCTGCTGACCGGACTGACGAAGTTCGACGGGCGGAAGATGCGCAGACTCAGCGTCCGCGAATTCCAACAGCTCGCCGGACGTGCCGGCCGCGCCGGATTCGACACCCGCGGCTACGTCATCGCCCAAGCCCCCGAACACGTCATCGACAACCTCAAGGCAGAAGCCAAAGCGGCCAACGATGACAAGAAGAAAAAGAAGAAGGTCAAGAAGAAGGCCGCTCCGGTCGGCTTCGTGGGCTGGTCCGAAGAGACCTTCGCAAAACTCATCGAAGGCGAATCCGAGACCCTGCGGCCGCGGATGAAGATCGACCACTCGACGATCCTCAACCTCGTCGCCCGTCCCGGCTCCGATGTGTCGACCATCAGCGACTTCATCGACAAGACGCATGAGACAAGGGAACGCCGGCTCGACCTCAAACTCACCGCGATCAGCATCGGACGCTCCCTCATCGACGCCGGACTCATCGAGGTCCGCGGCAGCGAACTCATCGCCACCCAGGACCTCGGCCCCCAGTTCGCGCTCAACCAGCCCCTGGCTCCCTTCGTGCTCGCCGCACTGGAGCTTCTCGACGAGGACGACGACACCTACGCCCTCGACGTCGTATCCATCGTCGAGGCGACCACCTCGGTGCCGTTCCAGATCCTGAAGGGCCAGCTCGACCGGATCAAGGGAGAGACCCTGGCCGAGCTCAAGGCAGAAGGCGTCGAATACGCCGAACGCATGGCGATCCTCGACGAGATCGAAAGCCCCGCACCTCTGGCCGAGATGCTCGACCCGGCCTTCGACCACTTCGTCGAGACCCATCCCTGGCTCCACCGAGGCGGCTTCGAACCCAAATCCGTCGTCCGCGACATGATCGAGCAGGCCATGGGCTTCACCCAGTTCGTCGGCTACTACAGCCTCGCCCGGGCCGAGGGCAGCCTGCTGCGCTACCTCACCGACGTCTACCGTGCGCTGCTCCACAACGTCCCCGCGGAGAATCGGACCGAGGAGCTCGAGACCATCATCGAATGGTGTGGTGAGACCATTGCCCGGACGGATTCGTCGCTGCTCGACGAATGGCGCACCCTGCAGGGACTCGACCCCACCGAAGCCTCCGACGAGCTGCCGGCGCTCGACCGCCGCTTCTCCGAGAATACGAAGGTGTTCACCGCAGAGGTCCGCAATGCCCTGTTCCACCGAGTGCTGCTGGCCGAACGTGCGAACTACATCGAGCTAGGCCGTCTCGACGCCGAATCCGGTTTCGACTCCCGTGCCTGGGAAGACGCGATCGAGGACTTCTACGACGAATACGGGGAGCTCATCGTCGACCAGAAGGCCCGCGGTGGGGAATATATCGATATCACTCCCGGTTCAGACACATGGAGCGTCCGACAGATCCTCGCCGATCCCGATGACAACCGGGACTGGGCCATCGACGCCGAGGTGGATGTGGCCGCCAGCGACGAATCCGGAGATATCGTGCTCCGCATCCTCTCCGTCGGAGAGATCGGCGGATGAGCCGGAAACCGCTGCGAATGCAGCAATGTCAGTGCCGAGTAATACAGTGGTCAGGTGATGAAAACCAATAACGGTGAGCAAGTGACAGGCGTCTCCCATCTCGACACCCTGTGGGTCAAGGGAGCGCGAGCACACAATCTCAAGAACGTCGAGATCGCGCTGCCGCGCGACTCGATGGTCGTGTTCACCGGCTTGTCCGGTTCCGGCAAATCCTCGCTGGCCTTCGACACGATCTTCGCCGAGGGACAGCGACGTTACGTCGAATCCCTGTCCTCTTATGCCCGGATGTTCCTCGGGCAGATGGACAAACCCGACGTCGACTTCATCGAAGGGTTGTCTCCGGCGGTGTCGATCGACCAGAAGTCGACATCGCGCAATCCGCGTTCGACCGTCGGCACGATCACCGAGGTCTATGACTTCCTCCGCCTGCTGTGGGCGCGGATCGGCATCCCGCACTGCCCCGTCTGCGGTGAGGTCATCACGAAGCAGACCCCGCAGCAGATCGTCGACCAGCTGCTCGAACTCGAGGAGCGGACGAAGTTCCTCGTCCTCGCTCCCGTCGTCCGGTCCCGCAAGGGCGAATTCGTCGACCTCTTCACCGACCTGCAGTCCAAGGGCTTCTCCAGGGCCATCGTCGACGGCGAGCAGATCAGCCTGAGCGAACCGCCGACCTTGGAGAAGCAGTACAAGCACACGATCTCCGTGGTCGTCGACCGCCTCGTCGCCAAATCGGGAATGCGCCCGCGGCTGACCGACTCCGTCGAGACCGCCCTGGGACTCGCCGACGGACGCATCGACATCGAACTCGTCGACGCAGGCACGACCCGCACATTCTCCGAGCACATGTCGTGCCCCAACGAGCACCCGCTGACGATCGACGAGATCGAACCCCGCTCATTCTCCTTCAACTCGCCCTTCGGCGCCTGCCCCACCTGCGACGGCATCGGCACCCGTCTGCAGGTCGACGAAGATCTCGTCGTCCCCGACGAGGATCTCAGCCTCGGCTCCGGGGCCATCGCCCCCTGGTCGGGAGGCAAACAGGTCTCGAAGTACTTCAACCGTCTGCTCAAGGGGCTCGGCGACGAACTCGGCTTCGATATGAAGACGCCGTGGAAGAAGCTGCCGAAATCCGCGAAGACCGCGATTCTCACGGGCAAGGACTACAAGGTCCACGTCAAGTACAAGAACCGCTTCGGGCGTGAACGCACGTACTCGACGGGCTTCGAAGGCGTCTACCAATACATTCAGCGCAAGCACGAGGAAACAGAATCCGAGTGGTCGCGGGAACGCTACGAGTCCTATATGCGCGAGATCCCGTGTGCCAGCTGTGACGGTACGCGCCTCAAACCGGAGATCCTCGCCGTCAAGGTCGGAGACAGGTCCATCGCCGAGGTCTCCGAACTCGCCCTCGATGAAGCGGCTTCCTTCCTCGGCTCCCTCGAGCTGAGCTCCCGCGATGCCGCCGTGGCGGCGCAGGTGATGAAGGAGATCAACGCCCGACTCGGGTTCCTCCTCGACGTCGGCCTCGACTACCTCAGCCTCAACCGGGCAGCCGGTACGCTCTCCGGCGGCGAGGCCCAGCGCATCCGCCTGGCCACGCAGATCGGCTCCGGCCTCGTCGGCGTCCTCTACGTCCTCGACGAGCCCTCGATCGGACTGCACCAGCGAGACAACCGCCGACTCATCGAAACACTCAACAAGCTCAAGGATCTCGGCAACACCCTCATCGTCGTCGAACACGATGAGGACACCATCGAATCCGCCGACTGGATCGTCGATATCGGACCCGGCGCCGGCGAGCACGGGGGAGAGGTCGTCTATTCCGGTCCCGTCACCGGCCTCAGGGATGCCGAAGGATCGATCACCGGCGACTACCTCTCCGGCCGGCGGGCGATCCAGATCCCGCCGACCCGCCGCCCCGTCGACAAGGACCGGATGGTCACCGTCGAGAAGGCCGTGGAGAACAACCTGCGCGACGTCACGGTGTCCTTCCCCCTCGGTGTGCTCACCGCCGTCACCGGCGTGTCCGGTTCGGGCAAATCGACTCTCGTCAACGAGATCCTCTACACACAGATGGCCAACGTCCTCAACGGCGCCTCGCGGGTGCCGGGACGGCACAAGCGCGTGACCGGCCTGGACAATCTCGACAAGGTCGTTCACGTCGACCAGTCGCCGATCGGTCGCACGCCGCGGTCGAATCCCGCGACCTACACCGGGGTCTTCGACCATGTGCGCCGACTGTTCGCCGAAACCGAATCGGCGAAGGTCCGCGGTTATCTGCCCGGTCGGTTCTCCTTCAACGTCAAGGGCGGACGCTGCGAGAACTGCAGCGGCGACGGCACGATCAAGATCGAGATGAACTTTCTGCCCGATGTCTACGTCCCCTGTGAGGTCTGCCAGGGCGCCCGGTACAACCGGGAGACCCTGGAAGTCACGTTCAAGGGCAAGAACATCGCCGAGGTCCTCGACATGCCCATCGAGGAGGCCAACGACTTCTTCGCCGCGATTCCCGCGATCTCGCGACACCTCAAGACCCTCGTGGAGGTGGGGCTCGGCTATGTCCGACTCGGCCAACCGGCCACGACGCTCTCCGGCGGTGAGGCTCAGCGTGTCAAGCTCGCAGCCGAACTGCAGAAGCGCTCCCGCGGTCGCACCGTCTACGTGCTCGACGAACCGACGACCGGTCTGCACTTCGAGGACATCTCGAAGCTGCTCATGGTCCTCCAGGGACTCGTCGACAAAGGCAATACGGTTATCGTCATCGAACACAACCTCGATGTCATCGGCAATGCCGATCACATCATCGACCTCGGACCCGAGGGCGGCCGCGGCGGTGGGCAGATCATCGCCCAGGGCACTCCCGAAGAGGTCGCCGAGGTGGCCGAATCGCACACCGGACGGTTCCTCAAGCCGATGCTCAAGTCCTGATCCGAATGCCTGATCCATCCACCTACCGTCCGGCCACCGGGTCGATCCCCACATCGGCCGGGGTCTACAAATTCCGTGACCCCGACCGGCGGGTGATCTATGTCGGAAAGGCGAAGAACCTCCGCAACCGACTCAATTCGTACTTCGCCAACCCTGCCCAGCTGCACCCCCGCACCTCGACGATGGTCCACACCGCGAGCTCGGTGGAATGGACCGTCGTCGACACCGAGGTCGAAGCTCTGCAGCTCGAATGGACGTGGATCAATGAGTTCAACCCGCGGTTCAACGTCATGTTCCGCGACGACAAGTCCTACCCCTACCTCGCGATTACGATGAATGACGAGGTGCCTCGGGCCTTCATCACCCGGGGAAAACGACGCAAGGGCGTGAAGTACTTCGGTCCCTTCGCTCAGGTGTGGGCGATCAAGGACACCCTCGACCTGCTGCTCAAGGCCTTCCCGATGCGCACCTGCACAGCAGGGGTCTACCGGCGGGCCGAACGCAGCGGCAGGCCCTGCCTGCTCGGCTATATCGACAAATGCGCTGCTCCCTGCGTCGGTCAGATCAGCAAGGACGATCACAAGGACTTGGCCCGCAGCATCTCCGACTTCATGTCCGGAAACACCGGCCGGTTCATCAGCCACCGGCAGAAGGAGATGGCCAAAGCCGCGGCCGAACTCGACTACGAACGCGCGGCCGGTCTGCGCGACGAGATCTCCGCCCTGCAGAAAGTCCTCGACAAATCCGCCGTCGTCCTATCGGTGAGCGCCGACTGCGATATCTTCGCCCTTGTCACCGAGGAGCTCGAAGCCTCCGTCCAGGTCTTCCACGTGCGCCAGGGTCGTATCCGCGGCCAACGCGGCTGGATCATCGAACGCTCCGATGATCACACTCCCGCGGAACTGACCACCGACTACCTGCGACAGGCATACTCCGGACTCGATGCCGATGCCATTCCGAAGGAGATCCTCGTCGACATACTTCCGGCGGATCTGGAATCCCTGGAGGCCTGGCTGAGCGAGCAGCGCGGTTCGCGGGTGACCGTGCGGGTACCCGAGCGCGGGGAGAAGAAGGCGGCCCTGGACACCGTGGGGAAGAACGCGAAGGAAGCGCTCATCCAGCACAAGCTCAAACGGTCGTCCGACCTGACGACCCGCAGCCAGGCTCTCAAGGAGATCCAGGAGCACCTCGACCTGCCGGAAGCACCGCTGCGCATCGAATGCATCGACATCTCCCATACCCAGGGATCGAACGTCGTCGCCTCCCTCGTCGTGTTCGAAGACGGAATGGCGAAGAAGCGCGACTACCGACACTTCGCCATCCACGGTGATGCCGCGGCCGACGACACGGCTTCGATGTACGACGTCGTCTCCCGTCGCTTCAGCCGCTACCTCGAGCAGATGACCTCCGAGGAACCGGATGAACGCTTCGGCTACCGACCCAGCCTCCTCGTCGTCGACGGTGCCGGCCCGCAGGTTGCGGCAGCGACGCGCGCACTGACGGATCTCGGCATCGTCGACATCTCCGTCGTCGGTCTGGCCAAACGGCTCGAAGAGATCTGGATTCCGGACGATCCGTTCCCGGTCATCCTCCCACGCAACTCCGAAGGGCTCTTCCTCATGCAGCGCCTGCGTGATGAGGCCCACCGCTTCGCCATCACCTACCACCGGTCGAAACGTGCGAAGGCGATGACGAGTTCCGTGCTCGACGACATTCCGGGTCTCGGAGAGTCGAAGCGCACCGCTCTGCTGCGCCATTTCGGATCCGTGAAGAAGGTCCGTGCTGCCACCGCCGAGGAGATCTGCGAGGTCAAGGGAATCGGTCCCTCCCTCGCCGCGAAGATCGTCACGGCTCTGGCCGACTGAGCTCTGCGATTCTGGCCTAGAGTAGTGCCGAGAGGTACAGTGCCCACCGACCGATCGGGCACGAGCAGAGGAGGACGAGTGAGCGTGCAGGCCGAATCGAACGGATCCGACCACCCCATCGAGGTTGTGCTCGTCACCGGAATGTCCGGAGCGGGTCGTACCACCGTGGCCAATGTGCTCGAAGACATGGACTGGTATGTCGTCGACAACCTGCCGCCGCAGATGATGCGTCCGCTCGTCGAACTCGTCGCCCGTGCCGACGGCGCCCTGCCGAAGATCGCCATCGTCATCGACGCCAAAGGGCGCACCAAATACACCGAACTGCAGGAGACGATCAGCGATTTCGTCGATCAGGGTCTGTCCCTGCGCATCGTCTTCCTCGACGCCTCCGACGAAGTCCTCGTCCGACGCTTCGAATCGACCAGGCGGCCCCACCCACTGCAGGGGGAGGGGACCCTGCTCGACGGCATCGAGGCCGAACGTGCCGAGCTCGAGTCCCTCAAACACCGCGCCGATATCATCGTCGACACCTCCGACCTCAACGTGCACCAGCTCTCCGCGGAGGTGCGCAAACGCTTCAGCGACGACGACACCCCGCCGTTGCGTCTGACGGTGATGAGCTTCGGATTCAAATACGGCCTGCCCAAGGACGCCGACCACGTCGCCGACGTCCGCTTCCTGCCGAATCCGTACTGGATTCCCCATCTGCGCGGACACAACGGACTCGACTCCGATGTCGCAGCCTACGTCCTCGAGCAGAACGGCGCCGAGGAATTCATCGAACGCTATGCCGCGACTCTGTCTACCGTCGCCGAGGGATATCTGCACGAAGGCCGCGGCTACGCGATGATCGGAATCGGCTGCACGGGCGGCAAACACCGCTCGGTGGCGATCAGCGAAAGGGTCGGACGACTGCTGTCGGCCCAGACCGGGATCCCAGTGGCTGTGCGTCACCGCGATCTGGGAAGAGAATGACATGGAGACCGAAGATCTGCCCGTCATCTCCACGGGCGCACAGAAGGACGGTCCCAATATCGTCTCGTTCGGCGGAGGCCACGGACTCTACGCGGCGCTGAGGGCATTCCGTCTGCTCACCGAAGACCTCACCGCGGTCGTCACAGTCGCCGACGACGGCGGCTCATCCGGACGACTGCGCGACGAACTCGGCGGACTGCCTCCCGGCGATCTGCGGATGGCTCTGGCCGCACTCTGCGACGACGGCACGTGGGGCCAGACCTGGCGTGATGTCATCCAGCACCGCTTCGAATCGACAGGTGAGCTGCACGGTCACGCGGTGGGCAACCTGCTCATCGCAGCCCTGTGGCAGATCCACGGCGACCATGTGGCCGGCCTGGACTGGATGGCTCGGCTGCTGCGCGCTCACGGTCGCGTGCTCCCGATGTCCTCGGTGCCGCTGACGATCGAAGCCGATGTGAAGTTCCCCGGCTCCTTCCAGGTCGTGCGCGGACAGTCCGTGCTCGCCTCCACGATCGGCCACGTCGAGACCGTGCGCCTCGACCCGGCGGCTCCACCGGCCCGCTATGAGACGATCGAAGCCGTGGAGGAGGCCGAGGTTCTCAACCTCGGCCCCGGCTCCTGGTACACCTCGGTGATGCCGCACCTGCTCGTGCCGTCGCTCGCCGAGGCGATCGTGGCCTCGACAGCGGTGAAATCCCTCACGCTCAATCTCAGCTCCACCGACGGTGAGACGAAAGACCTGAGCCTCGGCGAACACCTCGTCTCCCTCCACCGTCATGCCCGCTCACTGACCTTGGATTATGTCCTCGTCGACGAGGCGGCCACCGAACTCGAACCCGACCTGTCGCAGCGTGCCGAGGACATGTTCGGAGCGAAACTCTGGGAACGTCCCCTGCGCTCTCGGAGGCAGGGACAGCATGACAGCCTCAAGCTGGCGGCATGCTACCGTGACATGTTGTTGGACGCCGGGATCGGCGTCGCCGAGCAGTGGTAGAACTTCAGGTGCAGGAGGACGAGCTATGGCACTGACCGCTCAGGTCAAGGACGAGTTGGCGCGAGTGAAGATCACTCGCACCTCCGCCCGCAAGGCCGAGGTGTCCTCGATCTTCCGCTTCTCCTCCGCCCTCCACCTCGTCAACGGCTCGATCGTTCTCGAAGCCGAACTCGACACCGCCCAGGCCGCCAAACGGCTGCGCGCGGAGATCAAGGATCTCTACGGTCAGCATGCCGACATCGTCGTCATCAACGCCGCCGGAATCCGCCGCTCCAACCGCTACCTGCTGCGCGTCACCCGTGACGGGGGTGCCCTGGCCCGCCAGACCGGACTCGTCGACAACCGCGGCCGTCCCGTGCGTGGACTGCCCTCGGCCATCGTGAACGGCTCCGTCGCCGATGCCGAAGCCGCCTGGCGCGGAGCCTTCCTCGCTCACGGCTCACTGACCGAGCCGGGGCGCTCCTCGGCGCTGGAAGTCACCTGCCCCGGCCCCGAGGCGGCTCTTGCCCTCGTCGGCGCCGCCCGCCGGCTCGGACTGAGCGCGAAAGCCCGCGAAGTCCGCGGAGTCGACC
Organism: Brevibacterium sp. JSBI002; assembly: GCF_026013965.1. Lineage (NCBI taxonomy): Bacteria > Bacillati > Actinomycetota > Actinomycetes > Micrococcales > Brevibacteriaceae > Brevibacterium > Brevibacterium sp. JSBI002. The sequence continues at coordinate 1,918,515 of NZ_CP110341.1, read as the reverse complement.
GCGTCGTCATCCGCGACGGCGACGATATCGCCGCTCTGCTCACCCGCATGGGCTCCCACAGCGCCGTGCTGGTCTGGGAGGAACGGCGGATGCGCAGGGAGGTCCGCGCGACTGCGAACCGCCTGGCGAACTTCGACGATGCGAACCTGCGTCGCTCGGCACGTGCCGCCGTGGCCGCCGGTGCCCGGGTCGAACGCGCCCTGGAGATCCTCGGTGACGAAGTCCCCGAACACCTCCGGTACGCCGGTCAGCTTCGCGTGACCCACAAACAGGCGTCCCTCGAAGAGCTCGGTCAGCTCGCCGACCCGCCGATGACGAAGGACGCGGTGGCCGGCCGGATCCGCAGGCTGCTGTCCACAGCGGACAAGCATGCGGAAGAACTGGGAATTCCCGGCACCGAAGCCAGTCTGACCCCGGAAATGCTCGAGGATCGCTAAGATCGAGGCATGAGACGAATCGCCATCAACGGCTTCGGCCGCATCGGCCGCGCCCTGTTCCGTCTGTCCCTCGAACCCGATGCTGATTTCGAGGTCGTGGCCATCAACGATCTCACCGATACGACGACCCTGGCTCATCTGGTCTCCCACGACTCCGTGTGGCCTCGCTTCGACCACGATGTCGACGCCGCCGACGAGGCGATCATCGTCGACGGTCGAGAGATCGCGGTGACCAGCCAAGCCGACCCGTCCGCCATCGACTGGAGTTCGCACAAGGTCGAACTCGTCGTCGAATCCACCGGACGCTTCACCCGTCAGGATCAGGCCGCGGCCACCTCGGCGGCACCGTGCAGACCGTCGTGCTCTCCGCCCCCGGAAAGGACGTCGACGCGACCCTCGTCATGGGGGTGAACGAGGAAACGTTCGACCCGACCGCGCACTCCGTCGTCTCGAATGCCTCGTGCACCACGAACTGCATGGCCACCGTCGTCAAGGCGCTCGACGATGCCCTCGGCGTCGAATCCGGGCTGCTCAACACCGTTCACGCCTACACCGGCGATCAGATGCTCGTCGACGGACCCCACCGGGATCTGCGTCGCGCCCGAGCCGCCGCCGTCAACATCGTGCCGACCACGACCGGAGCCGCACGCACCGTCGGCCGTGTCATGCCCCACCTCGAGGGAAAGCTCGACGGACTGGCCGTCCGCGTGCCGGTGCCCGCCGGATCGATCATCGACTTCACCTTCACCACCTCCACGAGCGCCGACCGCGACGAGGTCAACGCGATCCTCGCCTCCGCAGCAGATGGATCGCCCTACCTCGACTTCTCCACCGACGAACTCGTCTCCAGCGACATCGTCGGCACCACCGCCTCGGCGATCGTCGATTCCAAGCTCACGATGGTGCTGGGCGACCAGATCAAGGTCGTCGCCTGGTACGACAACGAGTGGGGATACACGAACCGACTCAAAGACATGGTCAGCTACATTCTCAGCGAAAGGGACTCATGAGGACATTCGACGATGCGGGCATCTTCGCCGGACACACGGTGCTCGTCCGCAGCGATCTCAACGTGCCGATGGACGAGGGCACGATCACCGACCGCGGTCGCATCCTGGCCTCAGCCGGAACGATCAGGTCCCTCGCCGAGGCGGGAGCCAAGGTCATCGTGATGTCGCATCTGGGCCGGCCGAAGGGAGAACCGGATCCGCAGTTCTCACTGGCCCCGATCGTCCCCGAACTCGCCGAAGCCATCGGCCGTCCGGTCGCCTTCGCCGCCGACACCGTCGGTGACGATGCGCAGACGAGGGCCGCAGCCCTGTCCGACGGCGACGTGCTGCTGCTGGAGAACCTGCGCTTCAACCCCGGCGAGACAGCGAAGGACGATGCCGAACGCCAGGAATTCGCCACCCAGCTGGCAGCGCTGGCCGACGATTTCGTCTCCGACGGATTCGGTGTCGTCCACCGCAAACAGGCTTCGGTCTACGACATCGCCGGCCTCCTCCCGCACTATGCCGGCTCACTCGTGCGTGCCGAAGTCGAGGTCAGCGACAGGCTGCTCAACAACCCCGAACCACCGTTCACCGTCGTCCTCGGCGGATCCAAGGTCTCGGACAAACTCGGCGTCATCGACAACCTCATCGACCGTGCCGACAATCTGCTCATCGGCGGGGGAATGGTCTTCACCTTCCTCGCCGCACTCGGCCACGACATCGGATCGAGCCTGGTCGAGAAGGACCGCATCGACGACGTCAAGGGCTACCTCGAACGCTCCCGATCCGGTGGTGCACGCATCGTCCTGCCCACGGACATCGTCATGGCCGCCTCCTTCGCCGCCGACGCCGAGCACTGGATACGGCCCGTCGCCGAACTCGAAGACACTCCGGCCGGAGGCGACGGCCTCGGCCTCGACATCGGCCCCGAATCGGCTCGCGCCTATGCCGAGATCATCGCAGGCTCGACCACTGTGTTCTGGAACGGGCCGATGGGCGTCTTCGAATTCCCGGCCTTCGCCTCCGGCACCCAAGCCGTAGCCCAAGCCCTGGCCGACGAAGGCAGCAGCGGGGGACAGAGGCTGACCGTGGTCGGCGGCGGCGATTCCGCAGCCGCCGTGCGCAGCCTCGGCTTCGCCGATGACGCCTTCGGCCACATCTCCACCGGCGGAGGTGCCAGCCTCGAATATCTCGAAGGCAGGACCCTGCCCGGACTCGACGCACTCGGATGAGGAAGACAGACACCATGAGCGACCGCACCCTGCTGCTGGCAGGCAACTGGAAGATGAACCACGATCATCTGGGGGCGATCTCCGCTGTCCAGAAGCTCGCCTGGGCACTCGAGGACGCCAAACTCGACGACAGCGACTGCGAAGTCGTCGTCATTCCGCCGTTCACCGACATCCGTTCGGTGCAGACACTCGTCCAGGGCGACAAGCTGTGGCTGAAGTACGGTGCCCAGGACGTCTCCCAGCACGCTCCCGGAGCGCATACCGGAGAGATCGCCGCATCGTTCCTCTCCCGCCTCGGCTGCAGCTACGTGGTCATCGGCCACAGCGAACGCCGTGCCGACAACCACGAGACCAACGAGGTCGTGGCCGCCAAGATCAAGGCAGCACTTTCGGCCGAACTCACACCGATCCTCTGCGTGGGGGAGTCGCTGGAGCAGCGACAGGAGAAGAGCCACATCGAGTTCACCCTCGGACAGCTTGAGGAGTCGCTGGCCGGATTCGACGCAGGCGACCTCTCCGGCCTCGTCATCGCCTATGAACCCGTGTGGGCGATCGGCACCGGAGAGACAGCAACTGCCGCCGATGCCGCCGAGATGGCGTCGGCGATCCGCGCACGCATCGGTGAGAAGTACGGCGAGGCTCTTGCCCAGACCACCCGCATTCTCTACGGTGGGTCGGTCAAGGCCGACAACGTCGCCGAGATCGTCGCTTCCGCGGACGTCGACGGCGCATTGGTCGGAGGTGCGAGCCTCAGCGGTCCGGACTTCGCCGCTTTGTGCAAGGCCGCGGTCGCGAAGTAGACTGACAGACGCATCATTCGACGAAACACTCGACGAAACATAGGTTGAATCCGACGTGGAAATCCTCAACATCATTCTCATCGCGCTGCTCGTGCTCACGAGCATCTTCCTCACCCTGCTGATCCTCATGCACAAGGGCAAGGGCGGTGGCATGTCCGACATGTTCGGCGGCGGAATGTCCTCGTCGCTGGGATCCTCGGGCGTCGCCGAGCGCAACCTCAACCGGTTCACGACGCTCATGGCGATCATCTGGGCGGCCTGCATCATCCTGCTGGGCGTCCTCACCCGGTTCAATTCCTGAGTCATCGTGGCCCGCTGATGCCGAGACCGTGAGACACCGTCCGCCCCGGTGGACGAATGAGAAGGACCCCGACCGATTCGGTCGGGGTCCTTCTCTGTTCGTGCTCTGTCCGTCGTGCCGGCTGATCGGTGCCGTTTCCGGCAGATCAGTCGTGGCCGAAGTGGTGGCGCGGGCTGATCGACGCGATCGCCTCCCGCAGCTGTTCGAGCCCACGAGCACGATCAAGCAGGTGCAGGCGCACCACGGGCCGGCCTTCTCACTCAGCACCGCCGCATCGCCGGCGGCCTGGGCGCGCTGCAGCTGAGCGAAGCCGAAGTCGCGTCCCGGCACCAGCAGGTCCGTGCGAGCCTCACCGGTGATCTGGAGGAACACTCCGTTGGGATGACCGCCCTTGTGGTACTGACCGGTCGAATGCAGGTAGCGGGGGCCGAAGCCGAAGGTCGACTGCACCCCGGCATGCGTGGACACGAGCGGACGCAGATCCTCAGCCTCGGCATCGGCGATCCGATCGAGGTAGGCTTGGATGCCGACATAACCGTACTCGTCGACCTGCGAGAACAGCTCCTCAAGGGCTCCGATGAGATCCGTGGCCCCATCGACGACCTCGAGAACGTCGATGTCACCCTCACGGAACCGCGGCTGCTCCGTCGAACCGGAGTCCGGTCCGTCGAGCAGATGCCTGGCCTGTGCCTTCGCCGCCTCCACATCAGGCTGGTCGAAGGGATTGACCCCGATGCTGTATCCGGCAATCGCCGTGGCATATTCCCAGAACAGGAACAGCTCGCCCAACCCACCCGTGATCGTCGCTTCGAATCCGGACGGCGCACCCAGCTCTGAGTCATCGGCTGCCGGCCCGAGCAGGCACAGGAGCGCGTCTGCACGTGCATCGGAGAACCCGATGTCGGCGGGGGAGTCGACGACGATGGGAAGGATGCCCTGACCGTCCTTGCCGAGGGACTCGGCGATGAGCTGCTCGACCCAGGCCCCGAGTCCGCTGAGCTTCTCAGCGGTTTCGGCGAGGACGAGCTTCTCGGTCGTCCGGGCGTGAGCGATGCTCAGCCAAGCGCCGAACCGCAGCGCAGGATTGTCCGGAGCGTCGGCAGACAGGTCGGCGTCGGCAGCGGCGGCCTCTGCGACGATTCCGCGCACATCGGCACCGGCCAGACCCGCGGGGACGAGTCCGAAGGCCGAGAGAGCGCTGAAGCGTCCGCCGACCGTGGGGTCGACCAGGAAGGTCGCGAGGAAGCCCTGATCGGCGGCCAGCGCCTCGAGTTCGGTTCCCGGATCGGTGATCGCGATCATCCTGGACGCCGGATCGACGCCGATCGACTCGAAGGCCGCGGCGAAGCTGCGGCGGATCGAATCCGTCTCCACCGTGGTTCCGGACTTCGACGCGATGATGAGGACCGTGTGGTCGAGATCGGTGCCGATCGCCTCGGCGACCTGATTGGGATCCGTCGAGTCGATGATCTCGAGTCGGACACCGGCCGTCTGAGCGATCACCTCGGGAGCGAGCGATGATCCGCCCATTCCGGCTAAGCTGATCGTGCGCAGACCCTGCTCCTGCAGACGCACCCGCAGGGATTCGATCTCATCGAGCAGATCTGCGGCGTTCTGCGGAAGATCCACCCAGCCCATCCGGTCCGCGGCATCGGCGGCCCCGTCGAACAGATCCGCATCCTTGGCGCTCAGCCGGGAAGCCAGTCCGGCGTCGATGAGACGCGCGGCCTCTGCCTCGAACTCCTCATCCACGGGAACAGAGAGTGAGAGCTTCATGAGCGGTCCAGAGCCGTACGGATCGTTTCCTGGAGTTCGGTCCAACTGACGTCGAACTTCTCCAGCCCCTGCTCTTCGAGCACAGTCATGACCTCAGCGTAGTCGATGCCCAGTCGTGCCAGAGCGTCGAAGACTTCGTCGGCGGCACGGTAGTGCTCGGAGGTGATCTGGCCGGTGACCTCACCGTGGTCGGCGAACGCCTCCAGAGTGGGTTCGGGCATCGTGTTCACGGTGTTCGGTGCGACGAGCCCGGTCACGTACATCGTGTCGGCGTAGTCGGGATTCTTCACTCCGGTCGAAGCCCACAGCAGACGCTGCGGACGGGCCCCGGCGAGTTCGAGGACTCGGAAGCGTTCGGAGGTGAACAGCTGCGAATGGATCTCATGGGCGAGCACGCAGTTCGCGATGCCCGCCTTGCCCTTGAGCTCCACGGCCTTCGGGTCGTCGATAGAGTCGAGTCGGGAATCGATCTCGGAGTCCACCCGGGAGACGAACACCGAGGCGACCGACCGGATCGTCGAGAGGTCATGACCGGCGGCGCGGGCCTTCTCCAGTCCCTGGAGGAAGGCTTCGACGACGTGGCGGTAGCGGGTCAGGGAGAACACGAGCGTGACGTTGACGCTGATCCCGGCCGCGATCGTTTCGGAGATCGCGCGGAGTCCCTCCTCGGTGGCGGGGATCTTGATCATCGCATTCGGCTCGCCGACGCGTTCCCACAGGGCCTTCGCCGAGGCGACGGTCGCCCCGGCATCATGGGCCAGCGGGGGAGCGACCTCGATCGAAACGCGACCGTCCTCACCGTCCGTGGACTCAAAGACCGGACGGAACAGGCGGGCCGCCTCGGCGACATCCGCTGTGGTCAGCGCCTCGATGGCCTCATCCACATCGGCACCGGAGGCACCGAGCTCGGCGACCGCAGAGTCGTAGTCGTCGGCTGCCGAGATCGCGTTCGCGAAGATCGTCGGATTCGTCGTCACACCCGTGACGGAGGATTGCTCGATGAGGCGGGCGAGATCCCCGGATTCGAGTCGGGTGCGGGAGAGGTCGTCGAGCCAGATCGAGACTCCGGCCGCGCTGAGCTGCTGGAGACGTTCACTCATGCTTCCGCCTTTGCTGCGTTGATGGATTCGTTGGCTGCGTGGACGACGGCCGAGGCCGTGATGCCGAACTTCTCGTACAGGGTCTGGTAGTCCGCGGATGCACCGAAGTGTTCGATGGACACGGCACGACCGGCATCGCCGAGGTACTTGTGCCAGCTCATCGCCGAGGCGGCTTCGATGCTCACCCGTGCCTTGAGCGAACGCGGCAGCACGGTGGCCCGGTAGTCCTCCGGCTGAGCGTCGAACCATTCCTGGCACGGCATGGAGACGACGCGAGCGGCTGTGCCCGATGACTGCAGAGCCTCGGCTGCTTCGAGGGCGATGGCGACCTCGGAACCGCTGGCGAGGATGGCCACCTCGGGCTGGTCACCGGTGTCGGTGAGCACATAGCCGCCGCGTGCGGCCTCGGAGGCGGGCGCGTACTTCTCACGGTCGAGGACCGGCACGGCCTGTCGGGTGAGCACGAGTCCGCTGGGGCCGTCGGTGCGTTCGAGGATCTTCCGCCACGCGACCGCGGTCTCGTTCGCATCGGCCGGTCGGACGAGGTCGAGGCCGGGGATCGCCCGCAGCGCGGAGAGGTGCTCGATCGGCTGGTGCGTCGGTCCGTCCTCGCCGAGGCCGATCGAGTCGTGCGTCCACACGAACAGGTTCGGCAGCTGCTGGAGGGCGGCCAGGCGCACGGCGGGACGCTGGTAGTCGCTGAAGACGAGGAATGTGCCGTTGTACGGACGGGTTCCGCCGTGCAGGGCGATGCCGTTGCCGATGAGACCGGCGGAGAACTCGCGGACGCCGAAGTGGATGTTGCGGCCGTACTCGTTTCCGGAGAACGCATCGGTCGACCGGTGTGCGGGCAGGAAGCTCGGCTCACCCTTGATCAGCGTGTTGTTCGAACCGGCAAGGTCGGCGGAACCGCCCCACAGCTCCGGCATCGTCTCAGCGATGGCATTGAGTACCTGACCGGAGGCGGCACGGGTGGCGATGCCCTTCTCGCTGGTTTCGAAGACCGGGAAGGCTGCATCGAGGCCTGCTGGCAGCTCGCGCTTTGACAGGCGGTCGAAGAGAGCGGCGTTGTCCGGGTTCGCGGTGCGCCAGTCGGCGAAGGACTTGTCCCATTCGAGGTGGGCGGCACGACCGCGGTCCAGGGCCTGACGAGTGTGGGCGAGAACCTCGTCGTCGACGGCGAAGGTCGACTCCGGGTCGAAGCCGAGGACCTCCTTGGTCGCACGGATCTCGTCCTCGCCGAGGGCCGCACCGTGGGATCCGCCGGTGTTCTGCGCGTTCGGGGCGGGCCAGGCGATGATCGTGGACAGGCGGATGAACGAGGGGCGGGAATCCGCGCGAGCGGCCTCGACGGCGGCGTGGAAGGCTTCGATGTCCTCGTGGTAGTCACGCCGGCGGTGAAGTCGACGTGCTGGACGTGCCAGCCGTAGGCGGCGTACCGGGCGGCCGTGTCCTCTCCGAAGGCGATCGCGGTGTCGTCTTCGATGGAGATCTTGTTGTCGTCCCAGATCACCAGCAGGTTCGACAGCTCCTGTGTCCCGGCCAGCGATGACGCCTCTCCGGACACTCCCTCTTCGAGGTCGCCGTCGGAGGCGAGCACGACGATGTTGTGGTCGAACGGTGAGGTGCCGGGAGCCGCCTCGGGGTCGAAGAGTCCGCGTTCACGGCGAGCGGCCATGGCCATGCCCACGGCCGAGGCCAGTCCGGAGCCCAGGGGACCCGTGGTGATCTCGACGCCGGCGGTGTGGCCGACTTCCGGGTGGCCCGGGGTCAGCGAACCCCATGTGCGCAGCGCCTTGAGATCGTCGAGCTCGAGCCCGAACCCTGCCAGGTAGAGCTGGACGTACTGGGTGAGCGAACTGTGACCGCAGGAGAGGACGAAACGATCACGGCCGGCCCAAGTCGGGTCGGCCGGGTCGTGAGTGAGTCCGTGCTGATACAGGTAGTGGGCGATGGGAGCCAGGCTCATTGCGGTGCCCGGGTGCCCGTTCCCTGTCTTCTGCACCGCATCCGCGGCGAGGAGGCGGGCGGTGTCGACTGCGCGATTGTCGAGTTCAGTCCAGGACAGAGTTGTCATGTCGTCGAGCGATCCTTCGTTCGTCTGAAGAGCGTGCATTCAAACTCTACCCGTCGGATGCCTGAAGCGCCGCCCCTGTTCATCTGCCGTGCCGACGGGGAGCGAGACATTTGGGCTACCGACGGGTAAAGTGTGGTCTCGCGCACAGCTGTGATTCGACATTCAATAACTGCGGTGCGCCGAAGAGACTGAAGGGCGACCGGTACTGACTGAGAGAGGTGACAGGGTGAGCAAAGGTGCTGATCCCGTGATCGATGCCGCCGTCGCAGACAGCGGAGACCAACGATCCGATCGGCTGGCGGGCAGGCGCCCCGACTTCGCCGAGGTGGCCGAACAGACGAGGGGGCTCCGTCGGCTGATCTCCCGGATCGGCACGGCGGGCCCGGTGTTCTTCGCCGTGGCGACCGTCGCCGTGTCGTCGGCGATCGCCCAGCCGCTGCGCGGCACCGTCGACATCGGGGAGCTCGGCCTGTGGACGTTGGGCACACTCCTTCTGCTCACCCCCTTCGCGGCAGCGCTGGCCGTGATGCTCAATGCACGGCGCGGCGGGCTGGTGTGGACGACTGCCCTCGTCTATTCCGTCATCGCCGGAATCATCGGACTGTGCGTCGATGCGAATCTCCTCCGCACCGATCCGCAGTCGGCTTCGCTGAGCTTCATCTCAGTGGTCATCGTGCAGGTCGTCGTGCTTGCTCCGGTGTGTGCGGCGGTGGCGTTCCTCGTCCGCATCGTCAGTGACTCGACTCGCCTGCGCGCGACTGGCAAAAACTTCGACAACAGGTAGAATCTAGGGCGTGAGCAAACTTCGTCAGAACCGGGAAGAGCAGAGTGAACGACCTCTGCAGAGGGCCATCGACGAGCAGAGTCTCGCTACCCGACCGCGTTCGATCATCAGCGCCTATATCGCGCTGACCAAGCCGCGGGTCATCGAGCTGCTCCTCGTCACGACCGCGCCCGTGATGTTCCTGGCCGCTCAGGGACTGCCGAACATCTGGCTGGTCATCAACACCCTCATCGGCGGAGCCGCCGCTGCGGCCTCGGCCTCGGTCTTCAACTGCTACGTCGACCGTGACATCGACGCGAAGATGGAACGGACGAAGGACCGTCCCCTCGTCACCGGTGAGATCAGCCCCCGTTCTGCACTCATCTTCGCTTTCGTGCTCGGCATCGGTTCGATCTTCTGGCTCGGCGGATTCACGAACTGGGTCACGGCGGGACTCACCGCCTCGGCGATTCTGCTCTACGCAGTCTTCTACACCCTCGTCCTCAAGCGCCGCACCTCACAGAACATCGTCTGGGGCGGCGCTGCAGGCTGCATGCCCGTGCTCATCGGCTGGTCGGCCGTGACCGGAGGAATCGCGTGGGAGCCCGTGCTGCTCTTCCTCGTCGTCTTCTTCTGGACCCCGCCGCACTACTGGCCGCTGGCGATCAAGTACAAGGCCGACTACGACGCCGCCGACGTGCCCATGCTGCCGTCGAAGGTGCCGCCGACATCCGTCGGCCGTCAGATGATCCTCTACACCTGGGCGATGATCGCCTGCTCACTCGCGCTCATTCCCGTCGCTCCGATGGGTCCTGTCTACACGATCGTGGCCGTCGGCGCCGGAGTCTGGTTCCTGTGGTCGTGCTACTCGCTGGTCTCCCGTGCCAAGCAGGGTAAGGACGGCACCTCGCTCAAGGCGATGAAGGTCTTCCACGGTTCGATCACCTACCTGTCACTGCTCTTCCTGGCAGTGGCCATCGACCCGTTCGTGCCCACCCTGATCCCCGGTATCTGGTGATTCGCCGAAGAACCCGCTGATCCATTCGGCCCAGTTTGAGCTGGATAGCACACGTTTGAAACAGTGCTATCCAACTCAAACTGGGCCGTTGTGCGTCTGTGCCTTGCGCTTCGGGCCGGAACTCAGATCCTCAGCCGGCGTTGACGAGGTCGTCGATGACGATCTTCTTCATCTGCATGAGCGCCTGAGTCTGTGCCGGACCGGTCATCAGCTCGCCGAGGTTCGCCGGAACGATCTGCCAGCTGACTCCGAAGCGGTCTTTGAGCCAGCCGCACTGTTCGTGCTCGGGGGAGGCCGAGAGGTGTGACCAGTAATGATCGATCTCGGCCTGGTCCGCGCATTCGACGGTCAGCGAGATCGCCTCGTTGAATGTGAACACCGGTCCGCCGTCGAGGCAGATGAACTCTGTGCCGTCGAGGACGAACCGGCCGGTCAGGACCTTCCCGCTCATCCCCTTGAAGTGTTCGTCGAGGGATTCGTCGGGATAGCGTTCGATGGACAGGACGCGCGAATCGGGGAAGACGGAGCAGTAGAACTCCATGGCCTCCTCGGCGCAGTCAGGAAACCACAGACACGGAACGATCGGTATGGACATCGGTGCTCCTCGGATATGCGCTGTCGAGGACGGCAACGCTTGCCGCAATCGTAGCCGACAGGCCGACCATGTGTAAGGCCACGAGCAGTTCGGGAACACCGAGGAAGTACTGGACGTAGCCGATGATTCCCTGTGCGACCTCGACGACGAGAAGCACGGTCAGCGGGGCGACCATCGCCGTCTGCGCCTTCTTCCGGGCGACGACGAGCGCGGAGATCGTGGAGATGACGAGCAGCCACACGGGCGCGGCATGCAGCCGGGTGACCCAGATGTTGTCGAGGTTGTTGCGGGTCGAGATCGTCGAACCCGAATGAGGCCCGGCCCCCGTCGTGAGCACGCCGAAGACGACGATGATCGCGGTGAGACCGAGGATGATCCAGCCCAGAGTCGGCAGCGGAGTTGAGGCCTTGGTCCTCAGTCGCACTCCCGTGTCATAGGTGCGGCGGACGAAGTAGGCGGCGACCCCGACAGCGACGGCCGAGGGCACGAAGTGTCCGGCGACGACCCAGGGGTTGAGCTTCGTCCACACGGTGATTCCGCCGACGACGGCCTGGACGGGCACGATGGCCAGCAGCCCGATGTTGAGCCAGAAGAGATCCGGTCGCTGTTTCCGGCTCTTCCACAGCAGAAGGGCAATGCACACGCCGAGGATCGCCAGCGCCACAGCCAGCAGGCGGTTGCCGAACTCGATGGCACCGTGGATCCCCATCTCGCTGGTGGCCACGAGCGAATCCGGGGTGCACTTCGGCCAGTCCGAACAGCCGAGCCCCGAGCCGGTGAGCCGGACGATTCCGCCGGTCAGGATGATCCCTGCCTGGGCGATGAGCATGGCCCAAGCGGCGATGCGGATCTTCTTCGTGACCACTTCACTCCTCATTCGAAACGGAACCACCTGCGTGCCGCAAGCGTTCCCACAAGCCCCCATATCAGGAGCACGATGATTGCCTTGATGTCGGTGCCGCCGTGTCCGATGGCGGATCGCATGGCGTCGCCGAGCGCACCGGAGGGCAGGTAGCCCACAACCGTTCCCCATTCTCCCGGATGCGCGATGACGAGGCCACCGACGCCTGCCATGAGCACCCAGATGAGGTTCGTCGCCGCCAGAGTCGCCTCGGCGCGGACCGTGCCGGCCATGAGCAGACCGAGCGAGAGCAGCGCTGCGGTGCCGAACAGTGTGGCCAGGATGAGTCCGAGGACGTCGACGGGGCCCCGGAAGCCGAGAATCGCCGCCGCGGCGAAGACGAGTGCGTACTGGATGAGAACGACGACGATGACGGCGCCGAGTTTGCCGAGGATGAGTCCGTTCGTCCCCAGCGGAGTCGTCGCCAGCTGCCGCAGCACTCCGTAGCGGCGATCGAAGGCGGTGGCGATCGCCTGCCCGGTGAAGGCGCTGGAGGCCAGGCTCAGGCTCAGCGCCCCGGGGACTGCGATCGACAGCGGATCGGCACCGGCCTCGATGACCCCGAGCCCGGTGAGCAGGGGAGTCTTCGTGAGGAAGACGATTAGTCCCAGCGGGAAGATGATCGAGAGCAGCAGCTGTTCGCCGTTGCGCAGAACGGACAGGGTCTCGAACTTCGCCTGCGAGACGGTGCGGGTCGATGTCATCGCAGCGGCCTCCCGGTCAGTTCGAAGAAGACATCGGACAGGGACTGCGTCTGCATGCCGATGTCCGTGATCTGCAGGCCCGCGTCAGCGACGGCGGTGCACGCAGCCGCGATCTGGCTCGCAGTCGGCGCTCCGTCGAGGGAGATCATCGAACCCTGCGCCGAGGCGGGACCGAGCTCGGTGAGTCGATCGACGAGGGCGGCGGGGACGGGGGAGTCGAGGCGTATCGTCAGCGACCGTGACCCGGCGGAGGCGCTGCGCAGCTCCTCTGGTGCTCCCTGAGCGATGATCCGTCCCCGATCGATGACGACGACCTCGTCGGAGAGCTCCTCGGCCTCGGCGAGGTCGTGGGTGGTGAGGACGACGGCGACTCCGCGGTCGGCGAGATCGCGGATGAAGCTGTGCACGACCTCGCGAGCCTGCGGGTCGAGACCGGCGCAGGGTTCGTCGAGGAAGACGAGACGCGGCCGTCCGATGAGGGCCGCTGCCAGCGCGACTCGCTGCTTCTGTCCTCCGGAGAGCCTGCGCATCGTGCGTCCGGCGAAGTCGTGGAGGCCGAGGGGTTCGGCGAGTTCGTCGACCGGTACGGGATTCTCATAGAGGGTGGAGAGGTGCCGCAGCACCTGCAGGGGCTTCGAGCTCATCGGCAGTCCGCCGTCTTGGAGCATGACCCCGGCCAGCTGCGACGTCGTCGCGTGTTCGGTGACGGGGTCGTGCCCGAAGATCTCCACCGTGCCCGATTCGGGTCGGCGGGTGCCCACGGCCAGGGAGATGGTCGTGGATTTTCCTGCGCCGTTGGGTCCGAGCACGCCGAGGACGGATCCGGACTCGGCCGTGAGGTCGATTCCGTCGACGACACGGTGGGTGCCGTAGGAGTACTGGAGACCGCGAATGGTCAGGGCCGGAGATGACACCAGGCTATTCTACGACGCGTCGAAACGGGTGTCGAAACCGCAGGTGTCCGCTCGCGGCTCGGGCGGTGGTTAGGCTCACCTAGTTTTACGAAACAAATTACGCAACAATATTGTTGTGTTAGTCAAGGAGGTGGATTATGGCTGCAAACGACACGGAAGATCGCCGAACCCGGCAGAAGGTCTTCCAGTCGGTGCTCGACGAAGGTCCGATCACTGCCTCGTCTTTGGCCAAAGCCCTCGAGCTGACTCCCGCGGCGATCCGTCGTCACCTGGACGCGCTGGAGAGTGAGGGCCTTCTCGAGGTCCGTGAACTCGCCGGCAAACAGGCGGGCAGGGGCCGACCGGCCCGGCACTATGTGGTCACGACGGCCGGACACGATTCGGTCAGTCATTCCTACGACGAGTTGGCCGTGAACATCCTGCGCTTCATGGAGGACAAGCACGGCAGATCGGCAGTGGAGGGCTTCACGGAAGACCTCGTGAGCCGACTGCGGGAGCGACTCGGACCGGAACTCGAAAAGCGCGGCGGCACCACAGTGGCGTCTCGCTCACGTGCACTTGCCGCCGCACTCACAAGGGAAGGGTACGCCGCCTCGGCGACCCCGGTCGCGGCCGGAACCCCGTTGGAGGCGATGCAGCTGTGCCAGGGACACTGCCCGATCCAGGCCGTGGCGGCGGAGTACCCGGAGATCTGCGAAGCAGAGCTCGCGATGTTCTCCGACTACCTCGGTGTCGACGTGCGGCGGCTGTCGTCGCTGGCCCAGGGCGACCATGTGTGCACCACCCACATTCCGACTTCGGAACTGACCAGACCACTCATCCACAGCAATGATCGACCTCAAGGAGGTTCACGATGACTGACACAGGAAATCGGATCATCGATGCGAATCCCGAGCTCAAAGACCTCGGGCAGTACGCATACGGTTGGCACGACGAGAACGATGCCGGCGCGACCGCGACCCGCGGCCTCAGCGAGGAAGTCGTCCGCAACATCTCGAAGCTCAAGGACGAACCGGAGTGGATGCTCAAGCGTCGACTCAAGGCTCTGCGTCTGTTCGACAAGAAGCCGATGCCGAACTGGGGCGCCGACCTCACCGGAATCGACTTCGCGGACATCAAGTACTTCGTTCGCTCCACCGAGGGACAGGCGACGTCCTGGGAGGACCTGCCCGAGGACATCCGCAACACCTATGACAAGCTCGGCATCCCCGAGGCCGAGAAGCAGCGCCTCGTCGCCGGTGTCGCCGCTCAGTACGAGTCCGAGGTCGTCTACCACCAGATCAACGAGGAGCTCGAGGCTCAGGGTGTCATCTTCATGGATACCGACACCGGCCTGCGCGAGCACCCGGAGATCTTCGAAGAGTACTTCGGGTCGATCATTCCGTCCGGTGACAACAAGTTCGCCGCTCTGAACACCGCTGTCTGGTCCGGCGGCTCCTTCGTCTACGTCCCCAAGGGCGTCCACGTCGAGATCCCGCTGCAGGCCTACTTCCGCATCAACACGGAGAACATGGGCCAGTTCGAGCGCACGCTCATCATCGCCGACGAGGGTTCCTCGGTCCACTACGTCGAGGGCTGCACCGCTCCGATCTACAAGACCGACTCCCTGCACTCGGCCGTCGTCGAGATCATCGCGAAGAAGGATGCGAAGGTCCGCTACACGACGATCCAGAACTGGTCGAACAACGTGTACAACCTCGTCACCAAGCGCGCTATCGCCGAAGAGGGCGCCTCCATGGAATGGGTCGACGGCAACATCGGCTCGAAGGTGACCATGAAGTACCCGGCTATCTGGCTCACCGGTGAGCATGCCCGCGGCGAGACGCTGTCCGTGGCCTTCGCCGGCGAGGGGCAGCACCAGGACACCGGTGCGAAGATGGTCCACGCCGCACCGCACACCCATTCGTCGATCGTGTCGAAGTCCGTGGCCCGCGGCGGCGGTCGTGCCGGCTACCGCGGACTCGTCCACGTCCACCCGGGCGCCGAAGGCTCGTCGAACAACGTCCTCTGCGACGCCCTGCTCGTCGACAACGTCTCCCGTTCGGACACGTACCCCTACATCGACATCCGCGAAGACGACGTCACACTCGGCCATGAGGCCACCGTGTCGAAGGTCAGTGAGGATCAGCTCTTCTACCTCATGTCCCGCGGCATGGAGGAGACCGAGGCGATGGCGATGATCGTGCGCGGCTTCGTCGAGCCGATCGCGCGTGAGCTCCCGATGGAGTACGCCCTCGAACTCAACCGCCTCATCGAACTGCAGATGGAAGGCGCGGTCGGCTGAGACCCGACCCAGCGCCCACTGCACTCAAAGGAGTAAATCTGTGACTGATACCACCAACCCGCTTGGCCTCTCGGAGCATTCGCACGGTTCCGAGGTCCAGGTGCCCGATTCGAAGCGCGATGCGCGCACGCGCAGCTTCGATGTCGCCGACTTCCCCGTGCCCACCGGCCGGGAGGAGGAATGGCGCTTCTCTCCCGTCCGCAAGTTCAGCGAGTTCTTCGAGGACACCGCTACCGAGGCGAAGCTGAAGTTCGAGTCGGATCTGCCCGAGGGCCTGTCCGTCGAGGAGATCTCGCTCGAGTCAGCTCAGGAACTGGGCATCCTCGAGCCCGAGGACCGTGCCGCGGCCGTTGCCGCCAACCGCGCCTCTGCGGTGACGCACTACTCGGTCCCCGCGGACACCGAACTCGAGCGGGCCGCGATCATCCACGCCGACGGCACCGGTGAGGCGCTCGGCCACGGCCATGTCGTCGTCACCGTCGGCGCGAATTCGAAGGCGACCATCGTCGTCGAACACGAGGGACTGGCCCGGTACTCCGAGCTCGTCTCCCTCGTCATCGGCGATGGTGCGGACGTGACCTTCGTATCGCTGCAGCTGTGGGACGACGGTTCCCAGCACCTCGGCCAGCACGATGCGATCGTGGGCAAGGACGCGAAGTTCAAACACATCCACATCACCCTCGGCGGTGACGTCGTGCGCCTGAACACGAACGTGCGCTACTCGGCAGCCGGGGGAGAGGCCGAACTGCTCGGACTCTATTTCGCCGATGCCGGTCAGCACCTCGAGCACCGCACCTACATCGACCACAACACGCCGAAGGCCCAGTCGAACGTCCATTACAAGGGCGCTCTGCAGGGCAAGGACGCGCGCAGCGTGTGGATCGGCGATGTGCTCATCCGTCCCGAAGCCCTCGACATCGACACCTACGAGCTCAACCGGAACCTCATCCTCACCGATGGCGCCCGCGCCGACTCGGTGCCGAACCTCGAGATCGAAACCGGTGACATCGCCGGTGCCGGCCACGCCTCCTCGGTGGGTCGCTTCGATGAGGAGCACCTGTTCTACCTCATGAGCCGCGGCATCCCCGAGGATGTCGCTCGTCAGCTCGTGGTCCGCGGATTCTTCAACGAAGTGATCCAGAAGATCCAGGTGCCCGAGATCGAAGACGTGCTCAACGAACGCATCGAAGACGAATTGTCCCGGAGTGTTCTGTGACCATGATCGACGTGGCGGCCACCGACGAGGTGGCTCCCGGCGGCACCATGCGCATCGAGGTCGGCGAGTACGAGATCTGCATCGCTCGCGACTCCGACGGCACGATCCACGCCATCGACGACCTGTGCACCCATGGTGAGGTGTCGCTGGCCGAAGGAGACGTCGAGGACTGCACCATCGAATGCTGGCTGCACGGCTCGCAGTTCGACCTCACGACGGGCAAACCGGTGAACCCCCCGGCGTTCGAACCCGTCGCGGTCTATGACTGCAAAGAGATCGCCGGCCGCATCCTCGTCGACCCGAACACCACCCTGAACTGACCTCAAGACCGAAGAAGAAGGATCACTATGTCCACTCTCAAGATCGAAGACCTGCACGTCGGTGTCAACACCGATACCGGTCTCAAGCCCATCCTCAACGGCATCGACCTCGTCATCAACACGAACGAGACCCACGCCATCATGGGCCCCAACGGCTCCGGCAAGTCGACCCTGGCCTACGCCCTGGCCGGGCACCCCAAGTACGAAGTGACCTCCGGTTCGGTCACCCTCGACGGTGAGGACGTCCTCGAGATGTCCGTCGACCAGCGTGCCAAGGCCGGACTGTTCCTGGCCATGCAGTACCCCGTCGAGGTCCCCGGCGTGACCGTGACGAACTTCCTCCGTTCGGCCAAGACCGCCATCGACGGTGAAGCTCCGAAGCTGCGCAACTGGACCAAGGACCTCAAGCAGGCCATGGAGAACCTCCGTGTGGATCCCGCCTTCGCCTCGCGCAACGTCAACGAAGGCTTCTCCGGCGGCGAGAAGAAGCGTCACGAGATCCTGCAGCTCGAGATGCTCAAGCCGAAGTTCGCCGTCCTCGACGAGACCGACTCCGGCCTCGACGTCGACGCGCTGCGTATCGTGTCCGAAGGCGTCAACCGCGTCAAGGACGCCACCGACGTCGGCATCATGCTCATCACCCACTACACGCGCATCCTCAACTACATCAAGCCCGATCACGTCCACGTGATCATCAAGGGCAAGGTGGCCGAGGAAGGCGGACCGGAACTGGCCGAACGCCTCGAGAACGAAGGCTACGACCGCTTCTTCACCGCCGGCGTCTGATGTTCTCACGTCTGAGGGGCGACTTCCCGATCCTCGATGTGAGGGTCGGGGAGTCGCCGCTGTCGTATCTCGATTCGGGAGCGACATCGCAGAAGCCGCAGTGCGTCATCGACACCTTCGTCGAGTACTTCCAGCAGCGCAACGCCGCCGTCCACCGAGGCGCGCACTCCTTGGCCGTCGAGGCCACGGACGCCTTCGAGAACGGTCGGATCGCCGCTGCCGGACTCGTCGGCGGGATACCGGAACAGGTGTGCTGGACGAAGAACGCGACCGAGGCGCTCAACATCGTGGCCCTCGGCATGGATCGGGCCAGCCATGGCTTCGGGGGAGACGACGCAGAGCGTTTCGCCCTCGCCCCCGGTGACTCGATCGTCGTCACCGAGATGGAGCACCATGCGAATCTCGTGCCGTGGCAGCAGCTGGCTGCCTCCACGGGAGCACAGCTGCGCTGGCTGCCGGTCACTGACTCCGGTGAACTCGATCTGACCGATCTCGACACGATCGTCGACGAATCGACGAAGGTGCTCGCGTTCACGCACGTCTCCAACGTCCTCGGCACGATCAACCCGGTCGACCGCTTCGTGGACCGGGCCCGCGCCGTCGGAGCCTACGTCGTGCTCGACGCCTGCCAGTCCGTTCCGCATATGCCTGTGGACTTCGTCGACCTCGACGTCGACTTCGCCGCTTTCTCCGCTCATAAGGCACTCGGCCCCACCGGGCTGGGCGCGCTGTGGGGCAAGTCCGAACTGCTCGACGCTCTGCCGCCGGTGCTCACCGGCGGATCCATGATCACCACGGTGACCATGGAGGAGACCGAGTTCATGCCCGCTCCGCAGCGGTTCGAGGCCGGCACTCAGCCGGTCGCCGAGGTGGCGGCTTTCGCGACAGCGATCGGATACCTCACCGAGGTGGGGCTGGACAATGTTCTCGAGCATGAGAAGGAACTCGCCCGAGTCCTCCTCGACGGGATCGGCCAGATCCCCGGAATCCGCATCCTCGGCGAGTCCGAAGACCGGATCGGGACCGTGGCCTTCGACGTCGACGGCGTGCACGCCCACGATGTCGGACAGTATCTCGACTCGCAGGGCATCGCCGTGCGGGTGGGCCACCACTGCGCTCAGCCGCTGCACCGCCGCTTCGGGGTCACCGCCTCGACCCGGGCGAGCACGTACCTGTACAACAACGTCGAAGACTGCACCCGCTTCCTTTCTGCTCTGGCGGAAGTGCGGCCCTTCTTCGGAGTCGGCTGAGGCGGGGAGCGAACCGATGAGCACACAGATGCAGCAGCTCTACCAACAGGTGATCCTCGACCAGTCGCGGGCACGCATCGGCAACACCGAACTGCTCCGTGATGCCGCATCGTCACCGCACGGATATTCGCATCAGGTGAACCCGACGTGCGGCGATGAGATCGAGCTCGAGACCGAACTGCGTGAGGACGGCACGATCGCGGTGAGGTGGACCGGCGACGGCTGTTCGATCTCGATGGCCTCGGCCTCGGTGCTGTCGGAGCTGGCCGCCGAATCCTCCGTCGCGCAGATGCTCGAGATCGAAGGCGCGTTCCACGAACTCATGCATTCACGTGGGACAATGGAGGCGGATGAGTCGATTCTCGGGGACGCCGCGGCGTTCACCGGAGTGTCGAAATTCCCGGCCAGGATCAAATGCGCTCTCCTGGCATGGATGGCGTTCAAGGACGCACTCAACCAAGCACAAGCAGCTCGTGAGGAGAAACACAATGCCTGAAGTCATTGACGCACCGCAGAATGCCAGCGTCGACGAAGTGCGCGAGGCGATGATGGACGTCGTCGATCCCGAGCTCGGTGTCAACATCGTCGATCTCGGCCTCGTGTACGGACTCTCGGTCGAAGACGACGGCACCGCCGTGATCGAGATGACCCTGACCTCGGCGGCCTGCCCGCTGACCGACGTCATCGAGGACCAGACCGCACAGTCGCTCGAGGGAATCGTGCCGGCCTACCGGATCAACTGGGTATGGATGCCGCCGTGGGGTCCGGAGAAGATCACCGAGGACGGCCGCGAACAGATGCGCGCCCTCGGATTCAACATCTGATCCGACACCGACGACGTTCGGTTGTCCGCGTCCCTCGGGAACGCAGACGAACACCATCGCCGAGGTGGGGCGACCTGAGAAGGTCAGCCCCGCCTCGGCGATTGTCGTCCGATCCGGCACTCGTGTCCGGGCAGGGTCGCGGAGATCACCGCCCCGCGGACCGAGAACCCGAGAGCGGCGTGAAAGAATAGAATCCGACTTTCCAAGGAGAACCATTGACGATCATCGCTGCCGCCGACGGATCCGCGCTCGGCAACCCCGGACCCGCCGGGTGGGCCTGGTACATCGACGACACCTCCTGGCACGCCGGCGGGTGGAAGAACGCGACGAACAACCGCGGTGAGCTCATGGCCGTGCTCGACCTGCTCCGGTCGACCGCGGACAGCGACGACGAACTGAAGATATACTGTGATTCGCAGTACGTCATCAACGCCCTGACCAAATGGATGCCGGGGTGGAAACGCAAAGGGTGGAAGAAAGCCGATGGAAAAGAAGTCCTCAACAAGGACCTCTTAGCGTCTCTCGATGAGGCACTGAGCGGGCGGACGGTCGAGTTCGAATGGGTCAAAGGACACAACCACCACGAACTCAATGAGGCTGCCGACGTTCGCGCCCGCGCGGCAGCCACCGCCTTTCAGAAGGGCACGCCCGTGCCGGAAGGCCCAGGATACGTCCCGCGGGGACGTCGACCGCGACGGCCGACGATGATCCGGCAGACGACCCGACGGAACCTGTTGCTCAGGACGATGTTTCCGTCGAGCCCGTGACCGCAGCGGCCGGGCCGGACACCACTGTCGTGTCCTGCGTTGTGCCGTCCTCAGTCGCAGATGAACTCGTCGCCCGGGCCCAGGCCCGCGGCATCCACCCCCAAGAATTTCTGGCCGAACTCATCGGCCGCAGTTTGGAGACAGAATGATTCAGGCCTCCGGCCTCGAAGTCGCCGTCGGTGCCCGCACCCTCATGTCCGAGGTGTCCTTCCGCGTCGACAAGGGCGACCGAGTCGGTCTCGTCGGCCGCAACGGCGCCGGCAAGACGACCCTGACCAAGGTGATCATGGGCGGACACCCGGCCCAATCCGGTTCCGTGTCGATCTCCGGCACCGTCGGCTATCTGCCGCAGGATCCGCGCAGCGGTGACCTCACCGCCACCGGAATGGAACGCATCCTCTCGGTGCGCGACCTCGATGTCCTCGTCAAGCGTCTGCGCAAGGCCGAACGGCAGATGGCCTCACCGGACGAGAAGGTGGCAACGAAGGCCATCGACCGCTACCCGCGCATCGAAGCGGAGTTCATCGCCGCCGGCGGTTATGCCGCCGAATCCGAAGCCTTCGCGATCGCCGCGAACCTCGGCCTCGACGAGGCCCTGATCAGCCAGGAGATCGGGACGCTCTCCGGCGGTCAGCGTCGCCGTGTGGAACTCGCCCGGATCCTGTTCTCGGCTCCGGATACGATGATCCTCGACGAGCCGACGAACCACCTCGACGCCGAATCCGTGCTGTGGCTGCGCGACCACCTCAAGGCCTACTCCGGTGGTCTGATCATCATCAGCCACGACCTCGATCTCATCGATGAGGTGGTCAACAAGGTCTTCTTCCTCGACGCCACCCGTCAGACCATCGACATCTATTCGATGGGCTACCGGCTCTACCTCAAACAGCGTGAGGACGATGAGCGGCGTCGCCGCCGCGAACGTGCCAATGCCGAGAAGAAGGCCGCGGCGCTCAACGCTCAGGCGAACAAGATGATGGCGAAGGCGACGAAGACCGTCGCCGCCCAGCAGATGGCCAAGCGTGCCGACCGACTGCTCGCCGGGCTCGAGGACGAACGCGCCACGGAGAAGGTCGCCAATCTGCGCTTCCCGGCCCCGGCCGACTGCGGACGTGTGCCGCTGACGGCTGAAGGACTCTCTCGCAGCTTCGGGTCGACCGAGGTGTTCACCGGTGTCGATCTCGCCATCGACAAGGGCACACGAGTCGTCGTGCTCGGCTACAACGGTGCCGGCAAGACGACGCTGCTGCGTCTGCTCGCCGGACTCGACGAACCCGACTCCGGAGAAGTCGTGCCCGGACACGGCCTCAAGCTCGGTTACTATGCGCAGGAGCATGAGACTCTCGACCTCGAGCGCACAGTGCTGGAGAACATGTCGCGGAACTCCCCGCACCTCGACGACACCGCGGTGCGCAATGTGCTCGGTTCGTTCCTCTTCAGCGGTGATGATGTGCACAAACCCGCCGGGGTGCTCTCCGGTGGCGAGAAGACACGTCTGGCGCTGGCCACCCTTGTGGTCTCGAGCGCGAACGTGCTGCTGCTCGACGAGCCGACGAACAACCTCGATCCGGCGTCCCGCGAAGAGATCCTCTCGGCGATCCGCCGCTACGAAGGTGCGATCGTGCTCGTCACCCACGATGAGGGTGCGGTGTCCGCGCTCGACCCCGACCGCGTGCTGCTGCTGCCCGACGGCGACGAGGACCTGTGGAACGACACGTACCTCGATCTCGTCACGCTCGCCTGAGCGGGCACATCACACTCGGTTGAGCCGGTCGGCCTCACTCGGCTGATCGGCTCACTTTGAGCGGAAGCGCTCCTCGAACAGGGCATCCTCCTCGGCTTCGGCCTGCCCGCGCACGGTGGGCGAGGCCCAGCGGTTGCGGCCATAGCGGCTGCCGGGCTGGCTGATCTTCGCGCCCGCGTCGAGGGCGGCCTTGTCGATGACGACCATTTCGTTCTCGACAGCGCCGTGCTCGACCGCCTCGGCGGCTGCCTTGCGCTCACGTCGGGCCGAGATGACCACGGCGATGATGATCATGATTCCGAAGGCGAACCACTGGAGCATATAGGACAGGTGGTTGCCCGGATCGAGCTCGGGCATCGGCAGCGGGGTCAGCCCCTCTTCCGGGGCACCGCCTGTCTCCGCCGGTGAGGCCTCGACGTAGACATGCGCATAGGCATCGTCCATTCCCGGAATGCGCGCGGGATCGATGGCTTTGATGAGGCCCTTCGGGTTCTCATCCTCGGATCCGTCCTGAGCGGGACGCAGATGAGCGATCACGGTCTGCTCACCCCGTGGAGCGGGCGGCACAGAATCCTGTTCGGCGGTGAAGCCGCGGACGACGGCGATCGTCGAACCGCCGGTGATCTCGAACGGAGTCACCACATAGAAGCCGGGTTTGTCTTCGACCGTGCGATTGCGTGCGAGGACGGTGTCCTCGTCGGAGTACTCTCCGGTCAGCTCCACCTGGGTCCACTCATCGGTGGTCTCCAGCGTCGAATTCGGGGTCGAGAGCACCGAGGTGATGTCGACGGGGTCGGCGGAGTAGTTCGCGGTGATCGTCGCGATCTCCTGCTCCCGCTGATCGCGGCGGTCCTTCTGCCATAGGGCGAGGAACACGCAGGCGATGATGACGATGATCGCCATGGCGATGTATTTGAGCCAGCGTGCGGAGAAGAGGAAGGAATAGCGGCTCAACCTGCGTCCTCCGGAATCTCGTCGACGGAGACGTCGCTGATGAAGAAGTCGCGCAGGGTCAGGAAGTCACGCAGATAGTCGAGGTGCTCATCACAGGCCAACCATGTCTTCTTCCGTTCGGGAGTGTGGACGCGGGGATTGTTCCACAGCAGGGCGCGGGTCGCGAACGCCCGGCATTCCTTCGCGGAACACTGCAGCTGCTCGCTCAAACCTGGTCCCTCCTGTCCTCGTCATTGTGGTCGACGTCTCACCTTGGACGGTTTCGCCCGGGATGGTCGTCTCGCCCCGGATCGTTTCGTGCCGGTGATCCGCGCCTGGATCGGTCGCGTCAGAGGCGCCGCCTCGGGGATGTGCGTCGTCGACCGTCTCCCCTCCGAGGGTGTCGCCGGAGATCGTCTCACCGCGCGCCGGCGGCAGCTCTGCCAGCGGGGCCTGTTCGAGCAGGGCGGAACGATCATCTCGGGTGCGTTCGCGGCCCGCATTGGCGAAGATCACCGCAGGGTAGGGGAGGACGACCGCCCCTGCCACGCAGATCCACATGAGGATGTGCATATCTGCGACGAAAGCGAAATAGGCGGCCACGAAACAGACCGTCCTGATGCCCATGGTGATCGAATACTTGATGATCCGAGACCGCATATCGTCATCAAGGGCGGTGTCTGCCGTTGTGATCTGCTGAGCGTGCCTGACCATATCCTTCTTCGATCGATGACTGCCAAACATGATACTCGTCCTTTGTGAGAGTCGTATCCATCGGCCAAAGGACAGGATAGGTTTGTCCACGATAGATTTGAAGAACACAGTCGATCAACAGGAGACCAACGTGTCAGAACCACGCACAGTCCTCGTCACCGGCGGCAACCGCGGAATCGGTCGCACCATCGCCGAGGAATTCCTCGCCCAGGGGGACAAGGTGGCAGTCACCTCCCGCAACGGTCAGGCCCCGGAGGGAGCGCTGGCCGTGGCCGCCGATGTCACCGACAGCGAATCGATCGATCGGGCGTTCACCGAGATCGAGGAGAAGCTCGGTCCCGTCGAGGTCGTCGTGGCCAATGCCGGAATCACCGCCGACAATCTGCTCATGCGGATGAACGATGACGAATTCGAGTCCGTGATCAACACGAACCTCACCGGTGCCTTCCGCACCGTCAAGCGCGGAATCACCGGGATGATCCGCGCGAAGAAGGGCCGCATCGTCCTCATCTCCTCGGTGTCGGGTCTCTACGGCGTGCCCGGTCAGGCGAACTACTCGGCTTCGAAGGCCGGTCTCGTCGGCTTCGCCCGCTCCATCACCCGTGAGGTCGGCTCCCGCGGAATCACCGCCAATGTCGTCGCCCCGGGCTTCATCCGCACGGATATGACGGATGAGCTCAGCGAGAAGCAGCGATCAGAGTACCTCGCCACCATCCCGGCCAAGCGATTCGCCGAACCTGGTGAGGTCGCCAAGGTCGTCCGTTGGATGGCCTCCGATGATGCCGCCTACATCTCCGGTGCCGTCATCCCCGTCGACGGCGGACTGGGCATGGGCCACTGACTCAGACGGCGCTGGGCCGGTCACAACCGGATCCTCGGCCGCAGACGATGCGGCCCCGCCGGGCCGCAGCCCGTAGACTTCGATACAGAGACACCGCCCGAAGCGGCGTCATGCACACGCAACCACCTTCCTTTCGAAAGGACCACCATGGGAATTCTTGACGGAAAGCGCATTCTCGTCACCGGCGTGCTCACCGAGGCGTCGATCGCCTTCGCCGCTGCCCGCATCGCACAGGAGCAGGGAGCCGAGGTCATCCTCTCGAGCTTCGGCCGCCAAATGAAGATCACTCAGGTGATCGCCGAACGCCTGCCCGAGACCCCGCAGGTCATCGAACTCGATGCCACGAACGAAGAGGATCTCGCGGCCCTGCCCGAGCGCCTCGGCGGCAACATCGACGGAATCGTCCACGCCATCGCCTTCGCTCCGAAGGACGCCCTCGGCGGAGTCTTCCTCGACACCCCGTGGGACTCCGTGTCCGCGGCCATCCACGTCTCGGCCTACTCGCTCAAGGCCATCGCCGTGGCCGCGAAGCCCGTGCTCAACAAGGGCGCCGGAATCGTCGGACTGACCTTCGACGCGACCATCTCCTGGCCGGTCTACGACTGGATGGGTGTGGCCAAGGCCGCCTTCGAATCGACCGCCCGCTACCTCGCCAAGTACGTCGGTGAAGACGGCGTGCGCGTCAACCTCGTCTCGGCCGGACCGCTGAAGACCACCGCCGCAACCTCGATCCCCGGCTTCGGAACGCTCGAAGACATGTGGGGCGACCGCGCACCCCTGGGCTGGGACCAGAAGGACACCACTCCTGCCGGCAAGGCCATCGTCGCCCTGCTCTCCGACTGGTTCCCCGCCACTACCGGCGAGATGATCCACGTCGACGGCGGATTCCACTCCACCGGCGCCTGAGACCGCTCATGCCTGTGCTCATCCTCGCCCGCCACGCCAAGGCGGAAGCGCACGGTCCGACCGACTTCGAACGGTCCCTGGATGCGAAGGGTCTGGCTCAAGCGGTCGAGGCCGGAGCCGAGATCGCCGAGCGCTGGTCACCCGATGTGGCCATCGCCTCGGCGGCCAGGCGCACCGTGCAGACCGGACAGGCTGTCGTCGAAGCCGTCAACCGCGCTCAGGGAGGAACTCTCGACGAACCGGGCGACCTGACCCTGCGCGAGGATCCCTCGCTGTATTCCGGGTCCGTCGACGACTGGCTGGATGCGATCAACTCGATCCCCCCGGATGCGCAGTGCGCGTATATCGTGGGCCATCAGCCGACCGTCGCCGAGGTGGTCGGCCACCTCAATCCGGAAGGCGGGGTTCCCGATACCTTCCGTCCCTCGTCGATCGCGGTCTTCGACCTCGAGAGCTGGGACGTGGAGCCGGGACACTACCCGGCCCCGCAGATCCGGGTCTTCCACGGAGTCTGAACGCACCGTCTGACGACGCGATCTAAGACGCCTGTGGCGCTGACGAAACATTCGTCAGCGCCACAGGCGTCTTCGGTCAGTCAATGGCGCCGGTGCCACACCCTGGGAGGGATCGCTCACACGTCTGCACGCGCAGCGACCAGGTCGATGACGGCTCGCAGGTCGCGTGTCTCCACGGACGCGTCCGCTGCGGCGACGAGGGCCGGTTTCGCACAGAAGGCGATTCCGAGACCGGCGGCTTCGACCATGCCGATGTCATTGGCGCCGTCACCGATCGCCACCGAGGCGGCACGATCGTATCCGCCGGCAGCGAGCAGATCCTCGAAGATCTCGGCCTTGGCGCTCGGGTCGATGACACGGCCGTTCGTCCGCCCGGTCAGCAGCCCGTCATGGATGTCGAGTCCGTTGGCGAAGACGTCGGTGATGCCCAGCTGTGCGGCGACGGGAGTGATGATGGCGGTGAAGCCGCCCGACACCAGAGCCACCTGGCCGCCCGATGAGTGCACTGCCGCGACCAGGTCGGCGGCTCCTTCGGTGAGGGTGATCTGCTCTCGCACCTCATCGAGCACGGTCTCCGGCAGCCCGCTCAGCAGGGCGACCCGTTCGGCGAGGGATTGGGCGAAGTCGAGCTCACCGGCCATGGCGCGTTCGGTGATGTCGGCGACCTTGTCTCCGACCCCGGCATGGGCGGCGATGAGGTCGATTACCTCTTCGTTGATGAACGTCGAGTCGACGTCCATGACGAGCAGTTGGACGGGGATCTGGGAGGCGGTGGCCTGAGGCGTCTCATTCACCCCTTCATCGTAGCCACTGCCATGATGTAGTCCGCGGCGGCGGGGTGCAGCTGAGACAGCAGCGCACCGAATTCTGGCGGGGCGACGGTCGCAGGTGCGAGCACGGTGCGCATCCGGTGGTGGATGTCGAGGGCGGCGTAGATCGCTCGGGAATCCGCCTCAGTGGGGATGAGCCGGGAGATCGGGTGCATCGTCGACAGCTCCTCCTGCCAGTCACGCCACGGCCCCTGCCGCCAGTCCTCGGGAACGTCGATGGTCTCGACGAGGCGTAAGCCCTCCATCACCAGCAGGCGCAGACGCCGCAGCGCCTCGGGGGCGGACCCGACCGTGACGGGGCGGAAGACGGTGGGCGCACAGGCGATGATCTCGACGTTCGCCTCGGCGCCGATGAGGGCGATCGCCGCCTGCTCATCGCCGCGATGGAGGACGACGGGGGCGGTGTGGCGTCCGACCTTCGTCCGGGCGGTGCGATCGACCGGGGGAGTCGTATGCGGCAGAGACGGGTGGTGCAGCGCCAAGCGCGCATGGGTGATTCCCGAGCGGCCGCCTCAGCGATGAAGAGCAGCAGACCGGTGGGAACGACCGAGTCGAAGACCTCATCGGAAACGATGAGAGGAACATCACGATCATCGTCGAGGAACGCAGAGGTCACCTCGTCAGGGGGCAGGGTCGAGCGCAGACGGTGGTTGACGGCCAGGGTCAGCAGCAGTGAGTCGGTCGTGAGGTCCATGTCGAACCAGGATAGACGGCTCGTCTGCGATAGAGTCTGAAGATATGAGTGAAGTCCTGAATCTGGATTCTGTGTCCGTGCGCCGGGGGACGAATTTCCTCCTCGACGATTTCTCGCTGACCGTCGCCGAAGGCGAGCACTGGGCAGTGCTCGGACCCAATGGTGCGGGCAAGACGACCCTGCTCGAAATCGCGGCCGGTCGCATGCATCCGACGACGGGCACGGTCAACATCCTCGAGGAGCAGCTCGGGCGCGTCGATGTGTTCGAGCTGCGCCCGCGCATCGGGTATGCCTCGACGATTCTTGCCAACCGCATTCCGAGTTCCGAAGCGGTCCTCGATACCGTCCTCACCGCCGCCTACGGCGTCACCGGACGCTGGGTGGAGGAGTACGAACAGGACGATATCGAGCGTGCCCGCGATCTGCTGGCCGCGTTCCACATCACTCACTTGGCCGATCGCACCTTCGGCACACTGTCCGAGGGCGAGCGCAAGCGTGTGCAGATCGCTCGTGCGCTCATGACGGACCCGGAGCTGCTGCTGCTCGACGAGCCGGCGTCCGGACTCGACTTCGGCGGGCGTGAGGAGCTGCTCGGCGCACTCTCGGAGATCCTCTCGTCGAAGTGGGCGCCGGCCACGATCATGGTCACCCACCATGTCGAGGAGATCCCGGAGGGCATCACGCATGTGCTGCTGCTGTCCGAGGGCACCGATCTGGCCGCCGGTCCGATCGAGGAGACCCTGACGGCGGAGAACCTTGCGGCCACCTTCGGCATCGACGTCAAGCTCACCCGGGACGGTCAGCGCTACCACGCACGTTCCGCCCTCTGAGCATGGAGTTCCTGGCGAACCTGAGCCTCGAACCGTGGCAGATCGGCCTCGTCATCGTCGCCGGAATCGCGGCAGGAGGCATCAACGCCGTCGTCGGCTCCGGAACGCTCATCACCTTCCCGGCGCTCGTCGCCTTCGGAGTGCCGCCGGTGGTGTCGACGATGAGCAACGCGGTCGGTCTCATCCCCGGCAATATCGCCTCCTCGTTCGGATACCGCGAAGAGCTGCGAGGGCAGTGGAAACGGATTCTCGGATACGTTCCCGCCTCTCTGCTCGGGTCGCTGACCGGTGCGTATCTGCTGCTGCACCTGCCCGAGGACGCTTTCGAGACGATCGTGCCGGTCCTCCTCGTCGTGGCCTTGATCATGGTGGTCGGCCAGCCGTACCTCTCCCGCTACCTGAAGAACCGGTCCCTGCGCCGGGCCGAGGCTGCCGGCGTCGAGCATCGGGTCGCCGAGGCGGGGGATCGCCTGTCCACGGGCCGGTACATCGCCGTGCTCATCGTCGTCTTCCTCACCGCGATCTACGGCGGCTACTTCGCCGCAGCCCAGGGCATCATCCTCATCGCTCTGCTCGGTCTGCTGCTGCCAGATGATCTGCAGCGACTCAACGGGCTGAAGAACGTCCTCGTCCTCGTCGTCAATACGGTCTCGGCGAGCACGTACATCATCGTCGGTCACGACCGGATCAACTGGATCGCCGTAGTCTGCATCGCCATCGGCTCACTCATCGGCGGGTACTTCGGTGCCCGTATCGGGCGGAAGTTCTCGCCCGTGCTGCTGCGCGCCGTCATCGTGGCGCTCGGGCTCGTCGCGATCTGGAGGATCCTCACGCTGTGAACGGAATTCCGCTGTGAAGGGAAGCACGCTGTGAACACTCCGGCCAAGGCACCCCTGACCCGTCAGCAGGTCATCGATCGATCCGCTGAACTCGGGATCGCCGTCGAGCGTCTGCGCTTCTTCGACGAGGCGGACCTGACTGCTGGGAGCCAGGGCGATGATTCCAGCGATGCCCTGCACGGGCGTCTCGAGGGCATGCGCGACTACACGCAGCTGACCGATGTCGCCCTGCGCAGTGTCCGCGAACCCGCCGAGGGGCTGTTCATCGCCGAATCCTCGAAGATCATCCGCCGCGCTCATGCAGCCGGCCTCTCACCCCGATCGTTCCTCACCAGCCCGAAATGGCTGTTCGACCTGGCCGACATCATCTCCGAGAGCGATGTGCCGATATTCATCGGCACGGATGCCGCCGTGGAGTCCCTGACCGGATTCCACCTCCACCGAGGAGCTCTGGCCGCCATGGGTCGCCCCGCTCCGGCTCCGGTCGCCTCCTTGATCGCCGATGCCAGGCGACTCGTCGTCATCGAAGACATCGTCGACCACACGAACGTCGGCGCCATCTTCCGCTCTGCGGCCGCATTCGGCGCCGACGCCGTGCTCGTGACCCCACGCTGTGCCGATCCGCTCTATCGCCGGTCGATCCGCGTGTCGATGGGCACGGTCTTCCAGGTGCCCTGGACTCGCATCGAATCCTGGCCAGGCGGGGTCGCAGAGCTCCAGGAAGCCGGTTTCCATCTCGCGGCACTGGCACTCGATGATGAATCGGTGAGCCTGCGCCAGTTCGCCGCCGCCGCACCGGAACGTACTGCCGTCGTCTTCGGCACCGAAGGCGACGGTCTGAAGAGATCGACGATCGCCGCCTGTGACTCGACCGTGATGATCCCCATGAGCGGGGGAGTGGACTCCCTCAACGTCGCGGCCGCCTCGGCGGTGACCTGCTTCGCACTGCAGGAAGAGTGAGCTGTTCCAGTGCCCTTTTCCCCGCAAGATACAGAGAGGACCCCAGTGGACCGCAGCACCCTAGCCCATGCCCTTGAAGCCGGACGGATCACCGGGGAGGTCGCCACTCCAAGAGAGAACAATCTCTCTCATATCCACCGGTTCCTCGACCAGGAACGGCAGTTCGACTTCGGTGTCGAGCTCACCCGTGACTGGGACTATGACTCAGTGTTCGCGCTCATGGTTGCGCGCTGCGGCCTGCGGCCCGATCCCGACTTCGTCGAAGGCGTGGACACGATCTCCACCGAGGCCTGCATCGACGCTCTGGAGAAGCTCGCCGAGGCGGTCGGCGAGGTCGCGCGCGCCGGCGGACAGATCCTCTTCGCCACCGGCCACCCCGCAGGGCTTCTGCCTGTGCATATGGCAATTGCCGCCGCGGCGAAAGACGCCGGCGCCGTCATCGACACCCGTGATCATTTCATCCCGGTTCCGGAGATCGGCGGGGACGTGCGACAGATCAGCAACGTGTGGACCTGGCACCTGCACGGCGGCAGTCCGCACACGCACCTGGCCGAACCCATGCGTGCGCTGCTTGATGATATCGCCGCCCGCGGCGGATCTGCCCCCGACCTCGTCGTCGCCGACCACGGGTGGGCCGGTGCCGCCTCGAGCAGAGGGCTGCGAACGATCGGTTATGCCGACTGCAATGATCCGGCACTCTTCGTTGCCGAGGCGCAAGGGCAGATCGAAGCGACAATCCCGCTGGACGACGATGTCGTGCCGAACCTCTACGCCCCGCTCATCGACTTCGTCATCGACTGTTCCGGACTGAACTGACGAGCAGCGCTCGACCGGCGGGCGATGCATGCCCGAGCGCCTCGTTCAGTCGATCTCGTTCGCGAGCTCCTCGATCACTTCGGAGCCGGGCAGGGACGCGAGAGTGGATCCGGCGAGCAGCAGCTTGGAGCCGCGGATACCGGAACCGATGATGAGTTCGTCGGCCTCGGCGACGCGGGAGTCGATGAGCACCCGATAATTCTCCGGCAGGCCGATCGGTCCGATGCCGCCGTACTCCATTCCGGATTCGTTCACGGCGCGTTCGAGCGGCAGGAACGAGGCCTTGCGGACATCGAGGAGCTTCTTGACCCGCTTGTTGACATCGGCGCGGGTGTTCGCAAGCACCATGCAGGCGGCGATCCGCTCCTCACCACCCCGCGACCCGGCGACGAGAACGCAGTTCGCCGAGGTGGCCGGAGGCAGATCCGTGGCATCGAGGAGAGCAGCGGTATCGGCGATCTGCGGATCGATGTCGAAGACGTCGACATCGCCGGAGACCGTGGACAAGGCGGCGGCAGTCGATTCGGCCATGAGTTCGGGAGCGGTGGCGGCGGGTTGGAGGGTGAACTGAGTGGAGAGGCGTTCCTTCGTGGTCATGGCCACAGTTTAGGAGATCCGTGTCGAATCGCTTTGTCCGGGCCCATCAGATAGAATGGACTGTCGCTCCGGGTCCGGTTCCTACGGTTCGGAGCGTGTCCAGCAGACGAATTCGGGCACTGGCAGATGAGTTCAACTCATATCAGGCGCCTGAAAGAATTCAGCAGAGGTAAGAAAATGAAGAAGGACATCCACCCGGAATACGCGCCGATCGTGTTCAACGATCTGGCTTCCGGCACCAAGTTCCTCACCCGCTCCACCGCTAAGAGCGAGAAGACCATCGAGTGGGAAGACGGCAACACCTACCCCGTGATCGACGTCGAGATCTCGTCCGCTTCGCACCCGTTCTACACGGGCAAGC
Source organism: Brevibacterium sp. JSBI002 (assembly GCF_026013965.1). Taxonomy (NCBI): domain Bacteria; kingdom Bacillati; phylum Actinomycetota; class Actinomycetes; order Micrococcales; family Brevibacteriaceae; genus Brevibacterium; species Brevibacterium sp. JSBI002. The sequence goes on along the minus strand of NZ_CP110341.1, from coordinate 1,885,878 downwards.
AGCGCATCCTCGACTCCGCCGGCCGCGTGGAGAAGTTCAAGGACCGCTACAAGGGCTTCGGCAAGCGCTGATCTCGGGCGTTCCCAACAGCTTCATACGAATCGCCCCGCACACCGGAAAGGTGTGCGGGGCGATTTGCCGTCTGCAAGCCGACTGACTCTGATGCGACGTCCCGACTGTGACTGGCTGCGTCCCCGCGGGGACGCAGCCGAAGCACCGATGTTCAGTCGACGGTGACTGAGACCTCGGGCGAGGGGCTCACTCGTGACGCCGGATGGTAGAGCGAGGCGACGCCGGTGGCGTTGTCGAGGCAGTTCGCGATTCCGTGAGCGACCTTCTCCTTCGCGGAGACGACGGCGTCCTTGATGTCGAGACCGGTGGCGATTCCTGCCGCGATCGAGGAGGCGAAGGAGCATCCTGCACCGTTGACGAGCTTGTTGTTGACTTTGCGCGAGCGCAGAGTCGTCACGGTCTCTCCGTCGAAGAGGATGTCGATGGCATCGTCCCCGGTCAGCCGTGCTCCGCCCTTGACGACGACGTTCTTCGCGCCCTGGCCGTGGATGATCTTCGCGGCCTCGATCATGCCCTCGACGGAGTCGATGGAATCGACCCCGGCGAGGGTCGCGGCCTCTTCGAGGTTCGGGGTGACGACGGTGGCCAGAGGCACGAGGTTCTCGACGAAGAGATCCTTGAGATCGACCATGGTGCCTGCGCCCTTGCACACGAGTACAGGATCGAAGACGTACGGCAGATCATTGGTCTTCAGCTCTTCTGCGAGGACCAGCGCCGAGTCGACGGAGCCGAGCATTCCGGACTTGATGGCGGTGAACTCGTGCACGGCCAGCGTCGATTCGAGCTGACGGGTGACGACCTCGGGCTCGATGAACTCGAGGACGTGGGCGAACCCGTCATTGGGATCGAAAGTGACGATGCAGGTGACGACGGCAGTGCCGAAGGCCCCGTATTCGTCGAACATCTTCAGATCGGCTTCGAGTCCGGCTCCTCCGGAGACATCGGATCCGGCGACAGTGAGCACCTTTGCGGTCATAGTGGTCCTTTCTGGTAAAGCGTTCGCGAAGAAGTCTACGCGGGTTCAGGCGCCCGCGTAGCCGTGCTGACGCCAGGCTTCGTAGATGGCGATGGATGCCGAATTCGCCAGGTTGAGCGAACGGCGTGCCGGCAGCATCGGGATCCGCACTGTCATATCCACATGCTCGTCGTTGACGACTTCGTCGGGCAGTCCCGTCGACTCGCGCCCGAAGAGGAGGACATCACCGTCTTGGTAGTCCACCTCGGCGAAGGAATTGTCCGTATGCGTGCTGAACGCGATCACCCGACGTTCACCGAGGCGGCCCCAGAGTTCGTCGATCGAAGGATGGACGGTGACATGGGCGAGGTCGTGATAGTCGAGACCGGCTCGGCGCAGCTTCGCGTCGGAGAGGTCGAAGCCGAGGGGCTCGACGAGATGCAGATGGGCTCCGGTGACCGCGGCGAGCCGGATGGCGTTTCCGGTGTTGCCGGGGATCTCGGGAGTGTGGAAGACGATGTCGATGTTCATATCACCCTCATCTTCTCACCTCAGAGACTGGCCTTACGAACGAGGAGGTACCCCTGCCTGGTCGCTTCCGGGAAACGACCGGTCCGGTCGGGTTCGCGTTCGATGCGGGTGGCAGGAATGAAGCCGTGCGGTTCGAGCGCGGTGAGCACGTCGTCGATCGAGCGGCGGTGGAAGTTGAGATCGACGCCGAAGCCGGCGAGATCGGAGAAATGATCGACCCGGTCCCCGAGCTGGAACGCCAGCTGGAACCAGCCGCCCGGACGAAGGACACGGGCCGCCTCGGCGAAGGCGAGGACAAGCTCATCGTCCGGGACGTGGATCGTCGAGTACCAGGCGACGAGACCGGAGAAGGACTCATCGGCATAGGGCAGGGCGGTCATCGACCCGACGTCGAACTGATGCATCGGATAGAGGCTCTGAGCGAGTTCGATCATGGCAGGGGAGAGGTCGAGTCCGCGCGGTTCGAGTCCGAGTGCGGCGAGGAACGTCGTGATGCGACCGGGCCCGCAGCCCATGTCGAGGACCTCCGCTGAGCCCGTGCCGAGGACGAGCTCGGAGAAGGCCCCGAGAACGGCGCGGTCATGCGGTTTGGCGGTGAGCTCATCGGCGACCCAGTCCGTGTAGGTCCGGGCGATCGCATCATAGGAGTCACGCGTGGCCGCTTCGCGGATGCGGGCTTCGTCAGTCATGACGTCACCCTACCCGTCGGCGCTGACACGGCAGGTAAGGGCGAGTTCGGCAATCGGCCAGACGCATATGGTTGAGTCCGGTCACCTGGAGAAACGAAACTCAATCGAATCTCGGCAATGATCGATTGCTGCAGACTGTCTTAGCTCGAATTCTCGCGTCAGTGCCGAACCCTAGAGTGGGGGGGGGCCCGGTTGGTGGTCATGGGGATCGCCGGACCGGAGGGCCGAAGCGGCCGCGGGAGGGGAGCGCCATGAGAGACGATGAGCCGAATGCGGCGGAGGCGGCCGACCCGGGAGTCGGCGGTGAGTGCTGCGGCTTTGACCTCGTTTCGCTACCGCATGAAGGCTCGAAGTCGAATGCCGACACGCCCGGGAAGGCGAAGCTGTTGTCTGAATCTTGCCAATTTAGAACATCAGTTCGATAATGGATGTCATGTCAGCAGCACCGGTCATCGAACAGCTCAGTCGGGAGACGGGGATCTCCACCGCTGCGGCACTGTTCGACAAGATCCCACCCCATCCGGTGGATCCTGTGCTCTCTCCGCTGTTCCGTCGCGGCGGGCTGCCGCGTGGGGAACTCGTCACCGTCACCGGTGAGCTGTCGCTGAGCTGCGGCCTGGCGACGATCGCTGCGGCGACCCGGGAACAGAAGTGGTGTGCCGGCATCGGGCTCGGCGAACCGTCCGTGTCCTCGATCGCCGACCTCGGTGTCGATCTCGACCATTTCGTCAACCTCGCGACCCCTGGTGAGGACTGGCTGCGAGTGGCGTCGATCCTCATCGAATCCTTCGACATCATCCTCGTCGACCCCGGCTTCGCCCCGAGCGCGTCGGAACGGTCCCGACTCCTGGCGAAGATCCGTGAACGACGAATGAGCCTCATCAGCCTCCGACCTCTTTCCGGCAGCACGGAGCAGATCGAGATCACCGACACTCGCTGGTCGGGTGCCGAACACGGTCACGGCCGTCTGCAGTCCTGCCTCGTCCGTGCTCGTTCACAGACGGGAACCCACCGGTTCCTGCTGCCGGGACCGTCAGGAACTCCCGCCAGCGTCCCCGCGGGGACGCTGGAAGTGGTGGCAGACGGCGGAGCGTCCAAGGCCCCGACAACGGATCTGGGCACAGATCCGGCCACGGACACGGACGACGATCCTCGGTGGTCGACGATCACACAGCTGCGGCAGGTGATCAGCCATGTCGGATGAGTCCGGCCGCACCCTCGTGCTCACCGTTCCCGACTGGCCGGCGGTGGCCGCCGCGGTCGAACACGACATCGCACCGGGCCGCCCTGTCGCGGTCCTCCACGCCGGCAAGGTCATCGCCGCCGATGCTCCGGCCCGCGCCGCCGGAATCACCGCCGGGAACAACAAACGCGCCGTGGGATATCGCTGTCCGGAAGCCCATATCGCGGTCTGGGACGAAGAGGCTGACAACCGTCATTTCAGTGCTGGAGTCGGTGCCCTCGACAACCTCGTCGCACGGTTCACCCTGCTCAGCCCGGGAACATTGGCGATCCCTCTCGACTCGCTCAGACACGGCTACGCCGACGAAGCCGATGCGGTCGAGACACTGGTCTCGGCGCTCGTCGATGACACCGGATGGGAGTTCTTCCCCGGGATCGCCGACACCGTCTTCGCCGCGGTCCTCGCCGCCGGACAGGCGCGCCGCGTCGAACCCGGACAGACCGTGGACTTCCTCTCCGCCCAGCCGATCACCACCCTGGAATACGCCGGCGCCGAGGCGACCGCGCTGATCGAGGTCTTCCTGCAGCTGGGGCTGCGCACCCTCGGTGACCTCGCCCGCCTCGCGACCAAAGATGTGAACGCACGCTTCGGCGCCTTCGGTCGGCATCTGCACGACCTGGCCTCCGGGCGGGCAGGAGCCCCGCTCGCCGATCATGTCCGCGGCGAACAGCTCGACGTCGAACTCGACCTCGATGCCCCGACGACCCGCAGCGATACCCTCGGCTTCCTCGCCCGCCAGCTCGGTGCCGACCTGCTGGCCAAGGTGCGCAGACAGGGGCTGGTCTGCACCCAGATCACGATCGAACTCGATGCCGCGGGCGGCCAGTCCTCGTCCCGGACCTGGCGGATCGAGGACATGCAGGAGAATGCGATCGCCGACCGCCTGCGGTGGCAGGCCGAAGGCTGGCTGGCGGGAGTGGGCCGGGGTTCGCCTCCGGGACAGAACCCCCGCACGGCGCAGCCTGACCCGCAGGAACTCGACATCGTCGACGAGCCGGCACCCGACGCCGAGGACTTCTCCGACGACGGCATCATCGCGCTGCGCCTCATCGCGGCCGAACTGACCACCCCGATCGGTGCCACACGCAGCCTGTTCGACGAGAACACCGGGCAGATCACCCATACGCTCGAGCGTCTGCAGGGACTGTTCGGTCCCGATGCCGTCCTGGTTCCGGGCATCCAAGGCGGGTGGGACCCGGCAGAGACGAACCTGTGGACCCCGTGGCAGCAGGCGGCCGTCCCCGAACGCAGCCCTGACGCTCCCTGGCCCGGTGCTCTGCACGCACCCCGTCCGACGACCGTCGAACACTCCGCCGTCGACGTGCTCGCCGCGGACGGCTCACCGGTGGAAGCACGCCCCTCGGGGCTGGGCGCGGCCCCGGCGACGATCAGATTCCCCACCGGGCAGACCGAGGCCATCACCGACTACTCCGGTTCCTGGCCCATCGAATCCGGGTGGTGGGACCCGAACCGAGCCGTCTACCGCACCCGGCTGCAGGTGGTCACCGATGCCGGCCGTGCCCTTCTGCTGAGCAAAGAGCGCGGTCAGTGGTACCTCACCGGCCGTTACCGCTGACCGGCAGCCTGCTGACCAACGACCCTATCTGAGAGGAGGAGGCCCCGATGGGATTCTCGAACCCACGCACACCGTGGTCGAAGCTGGCGCGCCGCCTCGAAGGCAAGGACATCCGGTCTTCCCCGGCGGACAAACAGCCTGCTGGCGAGAACTCGGCAGGAGAACAGCCTGTCGACAAGCATGCCGACGGCTCCGATGCCCCTGCGTTCTCCCGCCCCGCCCGCTACCAAGTCTCGGTCGGCCCCGGCGGTTCGGACGGACGCAGCCGCTATCAGGAGTCGGCTGGCGCCGGCAGCGCTCAGGGGCCGAACCGCGGACCGGGACTGCTGCGGAAGCAGGTCGACTGGGCGGAGCTGCATGTGCACTCCCAGTTCAGCTTCCTCGACGGAGCCTCCGACCCCGAAGAGCTCGTCGCCGCCGGTGCCGCCGCCGGGCTGAGCTCCCTGGCGCTGACCGACCACAACGGACTCTACGGTGCCGTCCGCTTCGCCCATGCCGCCGACGAGGCGGGACTGGACACCGTGTTCGGCTCCGAACTGTCCATCGGGCTGGCCGAGAAGATCCCCGGACAGACCGACCCCGATGCCACCCACCTGCTCGTCCTCGCCCGCAGCGTCGAGGGCTACCACCAGCTCTCTCAGGTCATCACCGAGGCGAACCTGCGCGGTGAGAAGAACCGTCCGCTCTTCGACCTCGAAGAACTCGCGGCCGAGGACGGAGACTGGATGATCCTCACCGGCTGTCGCAAAGGACCGCTGCGACGAGCCTTGGGCGACGATGACGGCGGGCTCAGCGCTCTGCGCGAACTCACCGCACTCTTCGGACCCGACCGGGTCGCCGTCGAACTCAGCCGGGACGGAACCCCGGATGACGACGATAGGCTGCGCCACCTCGGCGATCTGGCCCAGCGGACGGGCTTGCCGATCATCGCCAGCAATGCCGTCCACTTCGCCACCCGGGCCGAGTGGAAGTCGGCTCAGGTCCGCGCCTCGGTGCGGTCGCGGAAGTCCCTGGACGAACTGGCCGGATGGCTGCCGGCGACGGCGAGCGCACGCATCCACACCGGTGAGGAGATGCTCGCACGCTTCCCTCGGCAAGCTGTGGACAATGCGGTGCGGATCGGTCGGGACTGCTCCTTCGTCCTCTCCTCGGCCCGCCCCGACCTGCCGAAGGCGCCGATGCCCGATGAGACCGAGGGAGAGACGTATCTGCGCAGCCTCATCGCCGAACGCGGCCGCACCCGCTACGGATCCCGAGCAGAGCACCCGCGGGCCTGGGAGCAGCTGGACCGGGAGATGGACATGATCGCCCAACTGGGCTTCTGCGGCTACTTCCTCATCGTCTTCGACATCACCGAATTCTGCCGCAATATGGGCATCTTCTGCCAAGGGCGGGGATCGGCGGCGAATTCCGCGGTCTGCTACGTCCTCGGCATCACCGCCGTCGACGCCGTCAAACACGGACTGCTCTTCGACCGGTTCCTGTCCCCGGACCGCAAGGGGTACCCGGACATCGACATCGACATCGAATCCGGCCGCCGCGAAGAGGTCATCCAATACGTGTACGACCATTTCGGCCGCGACCGGGCCGCCCAGGTCGCCAATGTCATCACCTACCGTGCGAAATCGGCCATTCGGGACGCCGCCTTCAGCCTCGGCTATGCCCCCGGCCAGCAGGATGCGTTCTCGAAGTCGAGCAACCGGTGGTCGAGCCTGCCCGATGTCGAGGACTCACCGGTGCCCGCGCCGGTGCTCAAGGTCGCCGAGGATCTGCTCGGCTCACCGCGCCATCTGGGCATCCACTCCGGCGGGATGATCCTGGCCGACCGTGCCATCGGCGAAGTCGTGCCGATCGAGAAGGCGACGATGGGCCACCGCACCGTCGTCCAGTGGGACAAGGACGACTGCGCGGCCATGGACCTGGTCAAGTTCGACCTGCTCGGTCTGGGCATGCTCACCGCCCTGCACGAGATGGTCGGACTTGTCCACCGTCACACCGGAGTCCTCATCGACCGGGCGGAGATCGATGACGACGACGAAGCCGTCTACGAGATGCTCTGCCGCGCCGACGCGATCGGGGTCTTCCAAGTCGAATCCCGCGCCCAGCTGGCCACCCTGCCTCGGCTGCGTCCGAGAACGTTCTACGACCTGGCCGTCCAGGTCGCCCTCATCCGACCGGGGCCGATCCAAGGCGGCTCCGTCCACCCCTATATCCGCAGACGGCAGGGTCTGGATGAGGTCGAATACCTCCACCCGCTGCTCGAGAAGTCCTTGGCCAGACCTGCGGGGTCCCTCTGTTCCAAGAGCAGCTCATGCAGATGGCCATCGACGTCGGTGGGTTCACCGGGGCCGATGCCGACCGGCTGCGGCAGGCCATGGGCTCCCGCCGGTCGGAGAAGCGGATGGCCGAACTCGCCGAGAAGTTCCGCACCGGAGCGCGTGCGCGCGGAGTCGACGCGGAGACCGCCGAGGCGATCTTTGCCACCATCGCCGCCTTCGCGAACTACGGGTTCCCCGAATCGCATGCCATCAGCTTCGCGAACCTCGTCTATCAGTCCGCCTGGTTCAAGTACCATCACCACGCCGCCTTCACCGCCGGACTGCTGCGCAGCCAGCCGATGGGCTTCTACTCCCCGCAGTCGCTCATCGCCGACGCCCGCCGGCACGGAGTGCCGATCCTGCCCGTCGACATCCGCCGGTCCCAAGCGGCCACGGACCTCGAACGGGTCGCAGAGGCGGGGGATGGGGACACCGCCTCGGCGGGGGAGCTGGGGATCCGCTTGGGACTGGACACGGTCGCGCATGTCGGCTCCTTCGCCGAGGTGATCGTGACCGAACGCGAGAATGCACCGTTCACCTCGGTGGCGGACCTGGCCGAACGCACCGGCATCGGCAAGCAGGCCCTGGAATCGCTGGCCACGGCCGGGGCCCTGTCCGGATTCGACCTGGACCGACGGCAGGCCCTGTGGCTGGCCGGGGGAGTCGCCGGTGCCCACCCGGGGCTGCTGCCGGGAACGGCGAGCGTGGACTCGGCTCCGAGCCTGCCGGTCATGGATGCCTTCGATACGACCTTGGCCGAGCTGTTCTCCACCGGGATCACCGTCGACGGCTACCCCACGGAGATGATGCGCGAGACGCTTCGCGCCCGCGGATACTCATCGACCGCGGATGCGGCCGCCGCCGCAGACGGAACCCGGATGACGGTGGCCGCGATCGTCACCCATCGGCAGCGCCCGGCCACCGCCTCGGGGATCACCTTCATCAACCTCGAAGACGAATTCGGGATGCTCAACGTCGTAGCCACGGCCGGGCTGATGAAACGCTTCCGCACGGTCGCGACCTCCCGCAACGCCCTCGTCGTCACCGGACTCATCCAGCGCGGGGGAGATGTGGTCAGCCTCTACGCCCACAAACTCATCCCCCTCGAGGTGCAGCTGCCGACGAAGGCGCGAAACTTCCGCTGATCGTCGGCGCCGCACACGTGTGACGAAAGATGACACATGATGACGCCAACATGACAGACAGGCGGACGCAAGCCGGAGAAGTCGATGACAGTAGACACATCACATCGCCTCAACCAGCGACACCGCCACCGCACTCATACAGGAGAGTCACCATGACCCAGGCATTCGAAACCCGTCAGATCCATGCCGGACAGGTTCCCGACCCGGTCACCGGTTCGCGCGCCCTGCCCATCCACCAGACCACCTCGTTCGTGTTCAACGACGCGAATCATGCCGCAGCGCGCTTTGCGCTGACCGATGTCGGCCCCGTCTACAGCCGCCTGACGAACCCGACGAACGAAGTCGTCGAGAACCGGATCGCCGATCTCGAAGGCGGCGTCCACGCCGTCCTCACCGCCTCGGGCCAGTCCGCGGCCTTCCTCGCGATCACGAACGTCGCTGGAGCCGGCGACCACATCGTCGCGAGCTCCAGCCTCTACGGCGGAACCGTCAACCTCCTCGACGTCACCCTGCGCAAGCTCGGCATCGACACCACCTTCGTCGAGGTCGACGACCACGAGGCATGGAAGAACGCGATCCAGGACAACACCAAGATCCTCTTCGGCGAGGTCGTGTCGAACCCGCGCTCGGACATCCTCGACATCGAAGCGATCGCCGGAATCGCCCATGAAGCCGGTGTGCCGCTCATCGTCGACAACACCCTGGCCAGCCCCTACCTCGTGCGTCCGATCGAACACGGCGCCGACGTCGTCCTCCATTCCGCCACGAAGTACCTCGGCGGCCACGGCAACTCCGTTGCCGGTGTCCTCGTCGACAGCGGCAACTTCGACTACGGCGCACAGCCGGAGAAGTTCCCCGGCTTCAACGAACCCGACGCTTCCTACAACGGACTCGTCTTCGCTCGCGATCTCGGCGCCGGCGGAGCTTTCGGAGTGAACGTGTCCTTCGGACTCAAGGCTCGCGTGCAGGGTCTGCGCGACCTCGGACCCTCGCTCAGCCCGACGAACGCATTCCTGCTGGCCCAGGGCATCGAGACCCTGAGCCTGCGCATCGAGCGCCACGTGGAAAACGCGAACAAGGTCGCCGCCTACCTCGAAGCCCACGAGCAGGTCGACCGCGTCGCCTACGCCGGACTCGAGTCGAGCCCCTGGAACGGCCTGGCCAAGAAGTACCTGCCGAACGGCGTGGGTTCGGTGCTCGCCTTCGACATCGCCGGCGGGTACGACGCCGCTGTGGCCTTCGTCGACGCCCTCGAACTGCACTCGCTGGTGGCGAACATCGGCGACGTCCGTTCGCTCGTCATCCACCCGGCCTCGACCACGCACGCACAGCTGGACGAGGAAGCCCAGAAGGCCGCCGGAGTGAACCCGGCACTGGTCCGCCTGTCAGTGGGCATCGAAGGCGTCGACGACATCATCGGCGACCTCGACAAGGGCTTCGCGGCAGCAGCGGCGAAGGCGCAGACCGCGGCTTGAGATGACCACCCAGAGCACTTCCGTCGAACGGATCCTCGGCTTCGGTACGGACTCGGGACACACCTTCGGCACGGTCGAGATCGCCTATGAGACCTTCGGCACTCTCAACGCCGACCGGTCCAATGCGATCCTCATCGAGCATGCTCTGACCGGCGATACCCGCGTCACCGAATGGTGGGCGGGTGTCGTCGGACCCGGGAAAGCCATTGACACCGACAAGTACTTCGTGGTGTGTGCGAACTCGCTGGGAGGCTGCTCGGGAACGACCGGGCCGCAGTCGTCCTATGATGACGGCCTGGCCTACGGCTCCCGATTCCCTCGGGTGACAATCCGCGACATGGCGCGCCTGGAGCACAATCTCGCCCAGATCCTCGGCATCGACTCCTGGGTCGCCGTCATCGGCGGATCGATGGGAGGTGCGCGAGCGCTCGAGTTCGCTCTGTTGGACAGCCGGAAGGTCCGCAAATGCGCGGTCATCGCCGCACCGGCCTTCTGCGAAGCTGACCAGATCGCCTGGGCGATGATGCAGGAACGCGCGATCGAACTCGACGCCGACTACTATTCCGGAGACTATTCGGCCGTCGGCAGCTTCCCCAGTCATGGCCTCGGCCTGGCTCGGCAGATCGCGCACCTGACATATCGCAACGATGCCGACCTCAACGAACGCTTCTCCCGTCGGCTGCGTTCGGAGGACTACTACGAGGTGACCTCGTACCTGGACCATCAGGCCAAGAAGCTCACCGCCCGGTTCGACCCGCACAGCTACATTGTGCTCACACGTGCCCTGCGCGACCATGATGTGCGCCGAGGTCGCTCCTCTGACCTCACGGTCGCACTGGCCGACGCCTGTACCGACAACCTCGTGGTCTCCGTGTCCTCGGATCGGCTGTTCCCGCCGGAACAGGTGGGCATCCTCGCCGAGGCGCTGCCGGGGAGAGTGCGACACCACATCATCGACTCTCCGGTCGGTCACGACGGGTTCCTCACCGAGACAGAGAAGATCTCCGCGGTGCTCGCCGACTTCCTCGCCGACTGAGACCGACGGGGCTGTCTGGCGACGAGCGCAGGCGCCAGACAGCGACCCGAATCTCCCCAAGCGCCAGAAGACCCCCGCAGACCGTTCGCTGCGGGGGTCTTCTGGTGTGCCCGGATCACGGGCCTGCGTTCACCGTGCGGCGGCCTTCGCCTTCTTGTTCGCGGCCTTGCGCAGCTGCTTCTCGTCGACCGGGAAGTCCTGACGAGCCCGGGCCCGACGGTAGTAGTCGGCGGCCTCTGCCTGACGCTCGGCTTCGACACCTGAGGCGATAGTGGCCCGACGGTGGACATCCGAATAGCCGAATGCCTCGACGAGGTCGAGGGCATTGGCCGCGAGCTTCTTGCACAGACGGTCCAGCGTCTCATTGATCTGGCGTGCACGCGACATCGGCAGGCGACCGTACATGAGGTGCCAGGCCATGTGCTTCTCGATCAGTCCGAGACCGTAGGTGTCACGCAGACGACGGAAGGCCTTGGCCTGATCGGCGTCGGTCTGCTGCTTCATCTTCTCGTCCAGTGCCTTCCACTTCTCGAGCTCGACATAGGCGCGTGCCATCTCGATGAGCTCATGCTGGTGGACGTTGAACAGATCGGCTGCCTGCGCAGCCGGCATCTTCGTTGCAGGCCGCAGCGCCTGGGCGACTCCGGCGACCATGACCTCCAGACGCGTCTCGAGCAGAGTCCGCTGCAGGCGACCCGACCTGATCCGCTTGTCGCCGAGGTTCGGGGTCAGCGCATCCGAGATCGCCCGTCCGGCATTGGCCAGACCGGTGCGGTAGAGCGTGTGCTCTGCGGCCTGGGTGCCGATGAAGCGGGCGGCTCCGCCGACGTCGAGATTCGCGAATTCCTTGGCATAGTCGCCGAGGAGGCGCTTGGCCACGAGCTGCAGCAGCACCGTGTTGTCGCCTTCGAAGGTGACGTAGACATCGAGATCGGCGCGCAGTCCCACGAGGCGGTTCTCCGCCATGAATCCGGCACCGCCGCAGGCCTCACGGCATTCCTGGATGACGTCGAGCGCCATCCAGGTCGAGTCGGCCTTGAACGCAGCCGCCCGGGTCTCGAGCAGAGCCCGGTTCTCCTCGGAGTCATCGGCTCCGGCGAAGACCTCTTCGAAGGAGGTCAGCAGCTTCTCGTGCGCGAACGCCGAGGCGTACACGGCGGCGAGGGCCGGCATGAGGCGACGCTGATGCCGGCCGTAGTCGAGCAGAGTCGTCTCGGCGAAGTCATCGCCGGCCGTGAACTGCTTGCGTTCGAGTCCGTAGCGCACGGCGATGTCGAGGGCGATCTTCGATGCGACCACGGAGGCGCCGTCGAGCGAGACGCGGCCCTGGACCAGAGTGCCGAGCATCGTGAAGAAGCGGCGTCCCGGCGATTCGATGGGTGAGGAGTACGTGCCGTCGGCGGTGACGTCTCCATAGCGATTGAGCAGGTTCGTGCGTGGGATCCGCACGGAGTCGAAGGCGAGGCGCCCATTGTCGACTCCCTTGAGCCCGCCCTTGTAGCCGTCGTCTTCGATCGAGACTCCCGGCATCGGCTCACCGGCCTCGTCGCGGACGGGCACGAAGAATGCATGCACCCCGTGCTTGACTCCCTTGGTGATGAGCTGAGCGAAGACGACGGCGGCCCGGGCATCGCGGGCGGCGTTGCCGATGTACTCCTTCGTTGCGGCCCGGAAGGGGGTCTCGATGACGAACTCTTCGGTCGCCTCATCGTAGGTGGCGGTGGTCGCCACGTTCGCCACATCGGATCCGTGCCCGATCTCCGTCATCGCGAACGAACCCAGCAGACGGCCGGACTGAGCGTCGAGCAGCCACTTCTGATGCTGTTCCTTGTCCCCGAGATGGAGGATCGCTCCGCCGAAGAGTCCGAACTGGACGCCGGCCTTGATCTGCAGGCTCGGGTTGGCCGTGACGGTCTCTTCGAACCCGGCGACGTTCGTGGCGTGTTCGTTCTTTCCGCCCATCTCCGGTGACAGCCCTGTCATCGGCAGTCCGGTCTCGGCCATCATCATGACCCCGTCGAGGGTCTTCGCCCGTGCGGTGTCGAGATCATCGGCCGGATCGTCATGGGTCGACGACGCTTCGGCCAGGGTCCGCCCGAGTCGGCGAGCTTCTGCCCAATGTCCGTCGAGGACGTCGTTGATGGCTTTCGGGTCAAGAGACAGCTTCATTGTTCTACTCCTCGTTGTTCGGGCAGGGTTGCCCAGAGCCAATGGGTGATGGTGGTGGCGAATTCCTCGGGCCGGTCCGGTCGGGACAACCACGTCTCGGTGGCGGCGCGGACGAAACCGATCGCTCCGGCCGACCACAGCCGAGCCTGCTCCCCGCTCAGGTCGAGGCGTTCGGCCAGCTGCCCGGCAACGGAATTGAAGAAACCGCCGGTCTCCTCGGGCGCGAACCGGTTGACCGCGGTGTCGCAGAAGCGATACACGTTCGGGGAATTCCCGGCGAGCGTGACGAATGCGCGGATCATCGCGGCCAGGGACTCCTGCGCCGCGGCTGAACCCTCGCCCTTCGCCGAGGCGGCCGCGGCCTCATCGAGAGACCAGACGATGACGCCCATCGCCCATTCGCCCATGGCTGCCTGCAGACCTGCCCGGTCGGTGAAGTATCGGTAGAGCACAGACTTCGACGTCCCGGTCGCGTCCGAGATCTGCTCCATCGATATATCGTCGCCGTACTCGTCTACGACGAGCCGTACGGAACGCAGAAGTTCGCGACGACGCTCATCGCGATGCTTCTGCCATCTCGTCGAGCGACCGTCTGTGATCGATTTCATGTAACCGACAGTATCAGGTACTGTCGGTATCGGCTAAATCAACCACTCGGAGGTGCACATGTCCGCTCCCAACAACCCCGCCGTCATCCTCGGCGGCAACCGAATTCCCTTCGCCCGCTCGAACAAGCAGTACTCGAAGGCCACGAACCTCGATATGCTCACCTCGGCCATCGACGGGCTCGTCGCCCGCTTCGGCCTGGCCGGAGAGAACATCGGTGAAGTCGCCGGAGGTGCAGTCCTCAAGCATTCGAAGGACTTCAACCTCACCCGCGAGGCCGTGCTCGGCTCCGCGCTGGCTCCGACGACCCCCGCCTTCGATCTCGGTCAGGCCTGCGCCACCGGACTCGAAGCCGTGGTCAGCCTCAACAACAAGATCAATGCCGGACAGATCGAGTCCGGAATCGCCTCGGGCGTGGATTCGACCTCAGACGCTCCGATCGTCGTCAACGATTCGATGCGCGAGATCCTCCTCGAACTCACCCGCGCGAAGACGATGATGCAGAAGGCGAAGATCGCCTCGCAGATCCGTCCGGCCTACCTCGCGCCTCAGGCTCCGAGCACGGGCGAACCCCGCACGGGCCTGAGCATGGGCGAGCACCAGGCGATCACCACCGCGGCCTGGGGCATCACCCGGCAGGCTCAGGACGAGCTCGCGGTGGCTTCCCACAAGAACCTCGCCTCGGCCTGGGAAGCCGGATTCTTCGACGACCTCACCACCCCGTACCTCGGGGTCAGCCGCGATACGAACATGCGTGCCGACTCGACCGTGGAATCCCTGGCGAAGCTCAGCCCGGTCTTCGGCAGGAAGCTCGCCGCCGAGGCGACCATGACCGCCGGCAATTCGACTCCGCTGACCGATGGTGCCTCCTCGGTGCTGCTGGGCAGCGAGGACTGGGCCGCCGAACACGGATTCACCCCGCTGGCGCGCCTCGTCGATGCCGAAGCCGCTGCCGTGGACTTCGTCGACGGTGCCGAAGGGCTGCTCATGGCCCCGGCCTATGCGGTCCCGCGTCTGCTGGCCCGCAACGGGCTGACCTTCGACGACTTCGATGTCTTCGAGATCCACGAAGCCTTCGCCTCCACTGTGCTCTCGCACATGGCCGCCTGGGAATCCGAAGAGTTCTGCAAGGACAAGGCCGGACTGGATGCGGCACTGGGCAGCATCGACCGCGACAAGCTCAACCCGCTGGGCTCGAGCCTGGCCGCAGGTCACCCCTTCGCCGCCACCGGCGGACGTATCATCGCCACCACCGCCAAGCACCTGAAGACCACCGGCAAGAAGCGCTCCCTGGTCTCGATCTGCGCCGCAGGCGGACAGGGACTCACTGCGATTGTGGAGGCAGCATGAAAGACACCTATCTCTCCCTCGTCAACGGACCGCTGAAGCAGGTGGCCAAAACCCTCGGCCTGCCGCAGCCGGTGGAACTCAACCGCTTCGGCTCCACCCCGGCGTCCTATGAGAACAAGCCGGTCCTCGTCCTCGGCACCGGTCCGGGAGCCCAGGGGCTGGCCGATCAGCTGCTGGAGAACGGACTCGAGGTCCGCCGCAACGCCCAAACCGGGGAGAAGCTGCGGGCCGTCATCGCCGTCCTCGACGACGCGCAGTCCCCAGCCGACCTGTCACCGGTCGTCCTCGAGATCGGCGCCGCCCTGCGTTCACTGGCCGCCTGTGGTCGAGTGATCACCATCTCGACGGCACCGGATGCGCAGAGCCAGACGCCGGAGCAGGCCGCCACCGCCCAGGGCATCACCGGCTTCACCAGGTCGGTCGCCCATGAGATGCGCGCCGGCGCCACCGCCAACGGGATCCTGCTCGACGGAGTCGACCTCACCGCACCCTCGGTGGCAGCGGCCCTGTGGTTCCTGCTCTCCGGCAAATCCGCCTATGTCTCCGGCCAGTTCCTCACGGTGTCTTCGGACGCCGGTCAGCGGCTGAGCCTAGACGAATTCATGTCCACCGGTGCCGCCGGCCCGCTGGCCGGACGCACCGCCGTGGTCACCGGTGCCGCACGCGGAATCGGAGCCGCGATCGCCGAGAATCTCGCCCGCGACGGCGCCTACGTCGTCGGCGTCGACATGCCGCAGGCCGGTCAGGCGCTGGCGCAGGTGATGAACCGGATCGGCGGCAAGTCGCTGCAGCTCGACATCACCGCAGCCGATGCCCCGGACAAGATCACCGAGGCGCTCGGAGCACCCGTGGACATCCTCGTCCACAACGCCGGCATCACCCGCGACAAGATGCTGGCGAACATGGACGCGGCCAGATGGGACTCTGTCATCGCCGTCAACATCGCCGCGCAGACGATGATCAATGCGCGCCTGTCGGAGAAGGGACTCTTCGCCGACGGCGCCCAGGTCGTCTCCCTGGCCTCGACCTCGGGAATCGCGGGCAATCGCGGACAGACGAACTATGCGACCTCGAAGGCCGGAGTCATCGGACTCACGGCGGCCTCGGCGGAGGACTTCGCCGCCCGCGGGGGAGCGATCAATGCGGTGGCACCCGGCTTCATCGAAACGGATATGACCGCGAAGATGCCGACCCTCACACGCCAGGTCGCGCGCCGGCTCTCGAGCCTGCAGCAGGGCGGGCAGCCGGTCGATGTGGCCGAAGCCATCGGCTTCCTCGCATCCAGCGGTGCCCGCGGCATCAACGGACAGACGCTGCGCGTGTGCGGTCAGAACATGGTGGGTGCATGATGGCGGATTCGATGCTTCCCATCTATGCCCGTGCACTGCTCAAGACCCTGCCGGTGGGCCCGCGCACCGGTCCGGAGCTGCCGGATCATGCGATCGATCGCAGCATTCCGCTCGAACCGGTCGCCTATGCGGGATTCGCCCACGTCGTCGGCCACGGTCTGGACGATATCGTCCACCCCGGCTACCTGCACATCCTCGGCTTCCCGCTGAGCATGCAGCTGCTGGCCGACCCCGAAGTGCCGCTGCCGATGATGGGGATGGTCCACATCCACAATCGCGTCGATATGCATTCGCAGGCCCGCCTCGGCGAGGTCGTGGACTTCCACCTCGAGCTCGCCGGTCCCTTCGAGCACACGAAGGGCACCACGATCGAGGTTCGGCTCGAGGCGAAGGTCGACGGTCGTCCCGTGATGGTCGAGGTTTCAACGTACCTGGCCAAGGGGCGGAAGCTCTCCGGAGCCAAGCCGAAGGCACAGGTGCCGCACCTCGAGTTCACGGCGCCGCAGCCCAGTGCCCTGTGGCGTCTGGATCCGATCATCGGTCAGCGCTATGCGAAGGTCTCCGGTGACTACAACCCGATTCACCTCAACGGTCTGGCCGCGAAGGGATTCGGATTTCCGCGGCAGATCGCCCATGGGATGTACAGCGCCTCCCGGGCGTTCTCGGCGATGGATCCGCGGCTCGAGTCCTACCGCTGGGATGTGTCCTTCGCGAAGCCGATCCTGCTGCCCGGCACGGTCGGCTATGCGCTGACCGAAGGGCGTCGTCACGAGGCTGCGCAGTCGGCCGTCTTCGACCTGAAGAACGGCAAACCGCACGTCCTCTCGCGGGTGGCACACCTCGACTGATGGTCTGATAAGTGCAGTGCGTCACAAAAGCCGATTTCGATTTTGCGACACCGTTTCGCGCATGTAGAGTTATCTCTGTTGCCAGCGCGAGTGGCGGAATTGGTAGACGCGCTAGCTTGAGGTGCTAGTGCCCAACTTATCGGGCGTGGGGGTTCAAGTCCCCCTTCGCGCACAACGAGGGGATGGCCTCCGGATTTCGATCCGGAGGCCGTTTTCGTATTCGGCAGTCGGAGACAGGCTCGCGGGTGGGATACGGTGGTGACTGTCAGGCCGATCACAGCACCGCCGCGTGATCGAACCACCATCGAGGGGAGTCTCCGTGTTTGATTTCAGCGCCGCAGAGGACGAAGTCACCGAACTGTGCCGTCAGCTCATCCGCATCGACACCCAGAACTGGGGCGGGAACAAAGCCAACCCGGAGCTGCCGGCCGCCGAACTCATCGCGTCCTGGCTTGCCGAGGTGGACCTGAAGTCCGAGATCGTCGAATCCTCACCGGGCCGGGCCAACCTCGTGGCCCGTGTGAAGGGCTCCGATCCCGAGGCGCCGGCCCTCGTCGTCCACGGCCACACCGACGTCGTTCCGGCGGCCGCGGAGGACTGGAGCGTCGACCCCTTCGGAGGAGTCGTCAAGGACGGTCTGCTGTGGGGCCGCGGAGCGGTGGACATGAAGGACATGGACGCGATGATCGTCGCGTCCGTCCGCGCCATGCTCCGCCAGGGACTCACTCCGCGTCGGGACCTCGTGATCGCGTTCTTCGCCGACGAGGAGGCCGGAGGAAACTACGGTGCCCGCCATATGGTGCGCAACCGTCCCGAGCTGTTCTCCGGGGCCACCGAGGCGATCTCCGAAGTCGGCGGCTACTCCGTCGACGTCCGCGGGCAGCGTGTCTACCTCATCCAGACCGCCGAGAAGGGATTGGCCTGGCTCAACCTCGTCGCCCACGGCACCGCCGGGCACGGATCTCAGCGCAACGACGACAATCCCGTCACGCGGCTCGCCGCCGCGATCACCCGGATCGGCAACCACCCGTGGCCGCAGGAGATCCCTCTGGCCACACGGAAACTGCTCGAAGGCGTCTCGGAGCTCACGGGAATCGAGTTCACGGCAGAGACGATCCCGCAGCTGCTCGCCGAACTGGGTTCGGTCGAGAAGTTCGTGGCACCGACGCTGCAGAACACCTCCAACCCGTCATTCCTCGAAGCCGGATACAAACACAACGTCATTCCCGGCAGCGCAACAGCCTACGTCGACTGCCGCACTCTGCCGGGACAGCATGAGGACGTCATGCTCAAGATCAAGGAACTCGCGGGGGAGGGGATCGACATCACCGCCGAGGATGAAGGCGAGGCGCTCGAGTCACCGTTCGACACTCCGTTGGTCGCGCAGATGCAGAAGAGCCTGCTCGCCGACGACCCGAGCGCGAACGTCCTGCCCTACACGCTTTCCGGAGGCACGGACAACAAGTCGATGGCCGAGCTCGGCATCACCGGCTACGGCTTCGCTCCGCTCCAGCTCACCGGCGACCTCGACTTCCCGGCGATGTTCCACGGCGTCGACGAGAGGGTGCCGATCTCGGCGCTCAAGTTCGGGACGCGGGTCCTCGGCGACTTCCTGATGAAGGCCTGACCGCTGCTGAAGGCCCGACCGGCACCGGCAGAATCGTCACGACGATACCGATGAGCACTCCGATGGCGCTGAGCACCGTGGTCAGCGTGACATCGGAGCCGGGGATCGGCAGCAGCACATCGAGGGCCAATGCCCCGGCGAGGTTGCCGAAGAGCGCGAACAGGCTGAGCAGCAGCACGCCCAGCCTGGCTACGGTGACCGTCGTCAGGGCGATGAAGACAGACCGTTCGCTCGTCCCTGGAGCGACATGGCCGCTCCCGCAGTGATCGTGACGAGGCCGGCAGTGAGAACAGGAACGAGGGTAGGCGACCTCACACCATCAGCTACTCATCGTCAACGGCATGATCTTCCGGCGCAGCCACACGGTGCGGACTCCGCCGGCGGAGATGCGGGTGCGGGCGAGCTCCCATTGGCCGTATTCCGCCTGGTCGTTGAGTTCCTGCAGGCTGACCGACCGCGGCACATCGCGAGAGAACGAGACCTTGCGGAATTCGTATGTCATACGTGGACGCTGACGTTTCATAGCCTCACCCTAGACGATCTGGGCTAATCTTGAGGGTATGCCCGTCATCGTTCTGCTGCGGCACGGCCTCTCCAGCGCCAACGTCTCCGGAATCCTGGCCGGACGCGCCCCCGGCGTGTCCCTCACCGATGAGGGAATCCGGGCGCTGCGGGCCAATCTCGAACTGCTGCCGCACCGACACTTCACCCAGCTGCTGCATTCGCCCCTGCAGCGCTGCGCACAGACCGCATCGATCGCGGCCGAAACAGCTGACTTCGATCGCATCGACGTCGACGAGGCCGTCATCGAGCTCGACTACGGCGAATGGACTGGCCGGCCACTCAAGGAACTGGGCGAGGAGCCCCTGTGGGCGACCGTAGTGAAGTCGGCGTCGCAGGCCAGGTTCCCCGGAGGGGAATCCATCACCGAGGCGGCCGAACGTTCCACAGCCCGCGTCCGTGATCTCGTGGCCCAGCTGCGTGAGGACGAACGTGCCGATGCCGAATCCCGGGCCGATGCAGAACCCACGGACGGTACCGAGAAATCGACGCCGCCTCGGTGGGCGATGATCGTCTCCCACGGAGACATCATCAAGGCGATCATCGCCGACGCCCTGGGGATGCCGCTGGATGACTTCCAACGGCTGAGCGTCGCTCCCGGGTCGTTCACGGTCATCGACTTCTCCGGTGACAGGCCGGTGCTCGCGGCGATGTCGGTGACCGCTGCCGGACTCGCCCAATCGGCCGCCGTCGGCGGCGGCGGAATGCGCTGATCCCGGCACTCAGGAGCGAATGCCGGGATCAGATGATGCTGGAGGGTCGGATGTCAGCCCGAAATGAAATGCGCGGGCTCAGACTGCTGCGAGGACTCCGGTGCCGAGCAGGATGTAGAGGACGATGCCCAGGGCCACGCGGTACCAGACGAAGATGGCGAAGGACTTCGTCTCCACGTACTTGAGGAACCAGTGGATGACGACGAGGCCGAGAGCGAACGAAATCACCGTGGCGAGGATCGTCGGTCCCCAGCCGAGAACCATGGCTTCACTGCGACCGAGCGTCTGCGCCACACCGTAGAGGCCGGAGCCGACGACGGCGGGAATGGCGAGCAGGAACGAGTAGCGAGCCGCTGCCGGGCGATCGAAGCCCATGAAACGGCCGGCCATGATCGTGCCGCCCGAGCGTGACACGCCGGGAATGACGGCGAGCGCCTGTGCGAAGCCGAACAGGATGCCCTGACCCCAGTTCATGTCCTCGAGGGTGCGTTCGCGTTTCCCGGCCCAGTCGGCGATGCCGATGATGAGACCGAAGACGATGAGCATCGTCGCGGTGATCCACAGGCTGCGCAGAGCACCCTCGATGTAATCCTGAAAGAGCAGGCCGATGATGACGATGGGAATCGAACCCACGATGATGAGCCAGCCCAGACGCACCTCGGGGTCCTTGCGATCGTGCTTGCCGACGAGTGCCTTGCACCATTTCGAGATGATCGTGATGATGTCGCGCCAGAAGTAGACGACGACGGCCGCCTCGGTGCCGATCTGGATGATGGCGGTGAAGAACGCGCCCGGATCCGAACCGGGCAGCATGAGTTCGCCGACGATGCGCACATGCGCAGAGGAGGAGATCGGGAGGAACTCGGTGAGTGCCTGCACGATTCCGAGCACGGCAGCGACCAGCCAGTCGTACATACGACTCCTTGAGAATATGAGGTGGGAACGAAACCACGGTAGTCGCAGCATCGGGTAACCTCAAGAAGCATGAAGCACCAACGCCTCGGCACTACCGGTCTGGTCGTCAGCGATGTGGGTCTCGGGACCTTCGAGTGGGGGCATCGGGTCGATGACCAGGTCGCCCAGCGCCTCGTCGATGGGTACAAAGACGCAGGTGGCAACCTCATCGAGCTGCCCAGCTCGGCTACGATCTCCGCCGAGGTGCTCGGA
Source organism: Brevibacterium sp. JSBI002 (assembly GCF_026013965.1). NCBI lineage: Bacteria > Bacillati > Actinomycetota > Actinomycetes > Micrococcales > Brevibacteriaceae > Brevibacterium > Brevibacterium sp. JSBI002. The sequence goes on along the minus strand of NZ_CP110341.1, from coordinate 1,864,448 downwards.
CGGCTGAGACTTCCCGAAGAGATTCTGCTGCTGGCCCGGGTGGGCGTGTCCCTCAGTGAACCCGGCCACATCGAGACCGGACTCGGGCGCTCGAGAATCCTCAGCCAAGTCGATTCCCTGCTGCGCACAGTCGGTCGCGACCACCTCGACGTGCTCGTCCTCGACGTCTTCGATGCCGAGGTCGACCGTGCCGAGACAGCCTCGGCGGTCGAGACACTGCTGACGCTTGGAAAGATCCGCTACGTGGGCGTGTCCCACCACACCGGTTGGCAGCTGGCGGAGATGCGCGGTGCCGGGATTCCGGTTGCCTGTGCCGTCGCCGAATACTCGCTGCTCAACCGCGAGGCCGAGGCAGAGCTTGTCCCGGCCGCCGACTATGCGGGCGTCTCCCTCATCGCCGGAGCCGGGCTGGGTAGAGGTGTGCTCACCGACAAATACCGGAATGCGACTCCGCAGGATTCGCGCCTGGCGGGGGAGCTGAGCGATTACGCCGGTGCCTATCTCGATGAGCGGTCGAACCGGGTGCTCGCCGGCGTCCGTCGTGCCGCGACCGCTCTGGGCGTATCGACATTGGACATCGCCTTGGCCTTCAACCGCCAGCACGGTATCGCAAGCACCTTGGTCTCGCCTCGCACCCCGGCGCAGCTGGCCGAGGTCACCGGCAGCGAGGTCGACTTGGCCGATGAGATCGCCGAGGTGCTCGACCAGATCTCCTGGGGTCCGTCGGACTAGAACTGCAGGCCCGACCCTCTGCGAATCTCTCAGTCGTCCTCGTCGTCATCGTCGAGGAGGAACTCGTCATCGTCCTTGGCATCCTCGACATCATCGAAGAGTTCGAATGGGGTGACTTCGTCGAACGCGGTGTAGATCGCGTCTTCGTAGATTTCGAAGGCATCGGCCAAAGCCATATAAGCGGCTTCGACTCGGGGGTCTTGGTCACCGTTGCGGTGCGCGGATGCAGCGTAGTGCTCTCTCACTGCTTCGAGGAATGCGTCCAGGGCCTCACGAGGATCAGTGCTCATGACTCAAATGTATCCCAGGCCGGACCGACATGTAAGTCTTTGAACTAGGCTGAAGACATGGCAGCTCTGTACGACCACCCCACGCCCGATCGTTTCGTCGTCGGCACAATCGGACTTCCCGGCGAGAGGACGTTCCTCCTCCAGGCGAAGTCCGGCAACGCGCTGACGACCGTGGTCGTCGAGAAGGAGCAGGTCGAAATCCTCTCCGACCGGATCACCGAACTGCTCGACATGGTGATGATCAAGGATCCGGCCGCGCGGGTGCCGCAGACGGCGCTCGACGATCTCATCGACAACGCCGGGCTCAACGTCCCCATCGAACCGGAGTTCCGCGTCGGCACGATGAGCCTGGGGTGGGACACCGTCAAGCACGAACTCGTCATCGAATGCTTCGAACTCACCGAGGCGGACGCCCAGGCCGGAACCTCCGCCGACCCCGATGACGACGAGGTCGAACGCGAAGTCCTGCGCATCGTCCTCGACGCAGCCGCCGCCCGAGAATTCGCCCGCCGCGGAGAACAGGTCGTCAGCGCCGGACGCGGAGACTGCCCGTTCTGCTCCCTCCCGCTCGAACCCGACGGCCACCTGTGCCCCCGTGCCAACGGGATCCCGCGCGCCTGATCAATGATGGACCACGGGATTCTCCTCGACGCGCTGGCTGCGGGGGAGTGGACGGAGATGGGATCGATCCCTCGTGCCAGCAACGACACCCGACTGCTCGTGCTCGAACACGAAGGCCGGGCGATCAAGGCCGTCTACAAGCCCATCTCGGGCGAACGGCCCCTGCACGACTTCCCGGCACAGACACTGGCTCTGCGCGAGGTGGCGGCGTATCGACTCTCCGCCGCACTCGACCTGGGGGTCGTTCCGCCGACGGTTCTGCGCGATGATCTGCCCGCCGGCCGCGGATCCCTGCAGGCCTATGTCGAAGCCTCCGACGATGACGAAGCGGTGACGCTGTCGACGGTCAACGCGATCCCTGTCGATCACACACCGATCTTCGCTCTGCGCACAGAGGACGGACGTGACCTCGTACTCTCCCATTCCGTCGACGAGGGACTGCGTTCCATCGCCTTCTTCGATCTCCTGGCGAACAACGCCGACCGCAAAGCAGGTCATGTCATCACCGGCAGCTGTCTGCCTACCACGGCCGCGGCCCACATCGGCGTCTTCGGCATCGACAACGGACTGACCTTCCACAATGAGGAGAAGCTGCGCACCGTTCTGTGGGGTTTCTCTCACACCTCGTTCTGCGCCGAAGAGATCGATGCGCTTCAGGAAGTCGCCGCCATGGACGAGAGGCTGCGGACGCAGCTGAGCGACTGCCTGTCAGCCGACGAGATCGAGGCTCTGAAGGACCGGGGCGACCGGCTTCTCGCCGCCGAGTTCTTCCCCGACGCACCGGACGATCGCACCGTCATTCCCTGGCCGCCGATATGAAACCGGCATCACTTCGCCTCGGAAGTGCCGAACGCCTGCCTCTCGGTTAGGCTGGGTGCCGTGAAGTCATGGCCCGAACCTCAATTGCCCCGTCTGACCAGCACCGGCAAGGTGCCTACGGTTTTTGATACGAGCACACGCAGCCCGCGCAGGCTGCGCGGATCTAAGCAGACCGCTCGACTCTACGTCTGCGGCATCACCCCCTACGATGCGACCCACCTCGGGCACGCATCCACCTATGTGGCCTTCGACCTGCTCAACCGGATCTGGCGCGATGCGGGACTCGAAGTCGAGTACGCACAGAACACCACTGACGTCGACGATCCGCTGCTGGAGAGGGCCGATGCCACGGGAGTCGACTGGCGCGAACTCGCCTCGTCGCAGATCGATCTGTTCCGAGAGGATATGGAAGCCCTCCGGGTGATCCCGCCGGCGAACTTCATCGGCGTCGTCGAATCCGTCGACGATATCGCCGCCGGCGTCCGCGATCTCGTGGACAAGGGGGCCGCCTACACTCTCGACAGCGGTGACGTCTACTACCGTGTGTCGACGCAGATCACCCCGCCGTTCGGCACGGTCAGCCATGACGACGCCGAGACCATGGCAGCGCTCTCGGCCGAACGCGGCGGTGACCCCGAGACTCCGGGCAAGAAGAACCCCATCGATCCGCTGCTGTGGCGGGCCGAACGCGAAGGCGAACCCTCCTGGGACGGAGGCACACTGGGCCGGGGTCGACCGGGCTGGCACGTCGAATGCACTGTCATCGCCGATCGGTATCTCGGCTTCCCCGTCGACGTGCAGGGAGGCGGCAGCGACCTCATCTTCCCGCACCATGAGATGAGCGCCGCCCATGCTGCTGCCTGGCGGGACACACCGATGGCGAAGACCTATATGCACACCGGAATGGTGGGTCTCGACGGCGAGAAGATGAGCAAGTCCAAGGGCAACCTCGTCCTCGTCTCGAAGCTGCGCGAGCGCGGAGTCGATCCCATGGCCATCCGCACCGTGATCCTGTCCAACCACTACCGCAGCGACTGGAGCTTCACCGAGGAGCAGCTGTCCCTCGCCGAAGCACGCCTGCAGGCATGGAAGCACGCGGCCAAATGCGAATCAGAATGTCGCCAGGGTCTGCGTGAGCACATCATCGGGCTGCTGCGCGAAGCACTCACCGATGACCTCGACAGCCGCGGCTCTGGGGATCCTCGACGAATGGGCCGAACACTATGCGGACTCCGATCCTTCGGAGACAGCAGCCATCACCGGCGACCGAGTCGCCGACGCCGTCGACGCCCTCCTCGGCATCCGCCTGCTCGACTGACATCGCTCGTCCGATGTCGACCGGCGTTCACCGCCTGAGCGCCGGGAGTCGGTGATTCACTTATCGCGGCCGCGTTTGCGCAGATAGCGTTCGAACTCGGCCGCGATGGCATCTCCGCTGGCTTCGGGAAGCTCCGTCGAATCGTTCTGCTTCTCCAGTGCTTGGACGAGTTCTGCCAGCCGCGGGTTGAAGGAGACGAGTTCATCGGCGCCGAGCTCCCATGCCCGGCTCTCCTCTTCGAGCACGTGGATATCGATTTCGATGCCGGCATAGCGTTCTACCGCCTTCGCCAACGCGAGTTCGGCTTTCGGCGACGGCGACTCGGCCAGATAGTCCGGCACTCCCACCCACAGGTTCATGGCGCGGACCCCGCGCCACCGGCAGGCGACGCCGAGGAGACCGAGAATGCCGATGGGACCCTCATAGCCGTTGGCGTCGATGCCGAGCTCGGACGCAAGCTCTGCGTCCTCCGTATTGGCCACCACCGGCAGCGGACGCGTATGCGGAACTTCGGCATGGAGACCGCCGAGGAGGATGACGGTATCGTCGTCGCCGACGTGAGCGAGGACGAGGGAGAGGAACTCCCGCCATTTCAGCCCCGGTTCGTGACCGTGGATGACCGTGATCGGCTGCTCGCCGAGGAGACCCCGATGGACCGCGACACCCGGCCAGGCGATCGACGCCGTCCCGTCCTCGTCGCGGATGATCTCGGGTTCGGAGAAGCGGAATTCGTAGAACCCATCGGTGTCGAGGATCTCGGAGTCGTCCAGGTGCCAGACCTCGATGAGATCCTTGACCAGTGAGCTCGCCGCTTCGGAAGCATCGGCATCCTGACCTTCGAAGGCGATGAAGACGAGTGCCCCGGACCCGGATGGAAGAATACTCATGGTTCCAGACTACGCTGGGCGTATGACGAACCATGCATCAGCCGACCCTGCCGCCGTCCTGTGGGACATGGACGGAACCCTCGTCGACACCGAGCCGTATTGGATCCGCGCCGAGACCGAGCTCATGAACGCCCATGGGCTTTCCTGGTCCGAAGAGCAGGGGCTCGAATTCGTCGGCAACGAGCTCATCGTCTCCGCTCGAATGATGCGTGAGGCCGGCCTCGACGTTCCCGCCGAGGAGATCGTCGAGACCCTGATGGACAACGTCATCGGACAGATCCGACAATCCGTGCCCTTCCGCCCCGGTGCGCTGGAGCTGCTGGCCGAACTCAAGACCGAAGGCATCCCGAACGTCATGGTCACGATGTCGTACCGGCCGCTGGCCGAGGCGGTCATCGCCAATTGTCCGCCCGACAGCTTCGCCGGTCTCGTCGCCGGCGATGAGGTGACCGCCGGCAAACCGGATCCGGAGCCCTATCTGCGGGGTGCTGCGCTGCTCGACCTCGACCCGGCCGACTGTGTGGCACTGGAGGATTCTAAGCCGGGTCTGGCCAGCGCCGAGGCGGCCGGCACCATTGCAATCGGAATCCCGCATTTCATCGACCTCGAACCTCGTCCGGGGCGGATCCTGTGGAACAGTCTCGAAGGCCGCAGCGTCGCCGATCTGCGACGCCTCCGTGCGCAGCAGAGCGCCTGAGCTCTACGCTCCCACGATCTTCGTGATCTCCGGAGTCGGGGGAGCGGCGTTGCCCCACGCCGGGCACAGCGGCTTGAACGTGCACCAATTGCACAGCGGTGACTTCTTCGGCCGCCAACGGTCCGACTCGGCCGAGGCGATGATGTCCTTCCAGATGGCATCGATCTCGAACTGGGTCTGTTCGACCTCCGCCATCGTCGGATGAGACTTCAGCACGCTGCGCGAACCCAGGTACATCAGCTGCAGGGTGTGGACGAGCTCGCCCGAGAGCCGGTAGACGACGAGAGCGTAGAAGCCCATCTGGAACTTGGCTTCTCGTCCGTACTGAGGTTTCGGCTGCTTGCCCGTCTTGTAGTCGACGAGGCGCCGCTCCCCACCCGGGGCGACGTCGACGCGGTCGATGAACCCGCGCAGCTCGAGACCGTTGTCCAATGTGGTGCGGACGAACTTCTCTGTCTCCTCCGGATCGAGATGCTCGGGATACTCGAGTACGAAGTAGGAATCGATGAGCCGACGTGCCGATGTGAAGAACGTCTCCTTCTCCGATTCGCCTTCGAAGATCTCGAGCACATCCGGGTCCTTCTCGACGAGCTCCTCCCACGCAGGCATCAGCATCGTCTGTGCGAGCTCCGCCGTGCGCTCGGCCGGCGGCGCGATGAACAGCTTCTCGAGCACCGAATGGACCACAGTGCCGCGGAACGCCGCCTGAGAAGGCGGCTCCGGCAGTTTGTCGATGCTGCGGAAGCGGAACTTCAGAGGACATTGGATGAAGTCATTGGCCCGGGAGGGCGACAGACTGGTGAGCTCGGCCATAACTCCACTGTAACGACCTGCACGGACACGACGTGGCGACCAGCGGTGAGTGCGTCGTCGCTGTTAGGCTGAGTACCCGACCCTCAGTGGTCCGCTGACCACGACATCGACCGGAGGAACCCCTTCAATGGCCGCGAAAAACCACCACCCCGGTGCGTCATCGGGTCTGCGCTTGGGCACGGTGCTCGGCGCTCCGGTGATTCTGGCATGGTCGTGGTTCCTCGCCGCCATCGTGATCACCATCCTCTTCACCCCGTGGCTCAACCAGGTCCGACCGGATCTGGGCATCGGCGCCTGGTTCGTGGCCTTCGCCTATGCGGTCCTTCTCTTTGCCTCCGTGTTCCTCCACGAACTCGCGCACGGAGTCGCCGGCCAGTTCTACGGGCAGAAGGTCGCCGCGATCGAGCTGAACATCTGGGGCGGATTCACCCGCTTCGAACCGCAGATGGACAACCCGCGCGACAAAGCGGCGATGACGAGCTTCGTCATCTCCATCGTCGGCCCCATCGTCAACATCGTTCTCGCCCTGCTGGGATGGTGGTGTCTCAGTGCGGCGAGCCCCACCTCGGTGCCGTGGCTGCTGCTCATCGCCGTCACCTTCGCCAATGTCGCTCTCGGTGCGATCAACCTGCTGCCTGGCATTCCGCTCGACGGCGGCTGGGCGCTGCAGGCGATCATGTGGCGCATCACCGGATCCCAGTTCCTCGGCACGATCGTGGCCAGCTGGGTCGGCCGGATCATCGCCGTCGGCTTCATCGGCTGGTCGGTCATCACCCCGCTGCTGGCCGGAGAACGACCCGATCCGCTGACCGTGGCCTGGATGTCGCTCATCGCGATCATGCTGTGGTTCTCCGCCGGAGACGCCGCCACCCACGCCAAACGGGCCCGGAAGATGGAGACCTACGACCTCTCCCAGGTCATCCAGCCCGCGATCGCCGCCACCTGGGACGCCGACCTCGCTGACACCCTCGACTATGCGAACACGCTCGGGAACGCGAAGGAACGCACCCTCATCGTCGTCCTCGATCAGAAGGGGCTGCCGTACGGTCTCGTCGACCGGCACGCCGCAGCCGGTCGTCTCGCCGAAACCCTCGAAGCGGTTCCCGCCGGCGAGGTCGCCCGCCCTCTGGCCGGGTGGATCGGAGTGCCGAAGGACATCACGGCCCCGCACCTGCTCGAATCGCTCACCCACCGCCCCAAGGCGCAGTTCAGCCTGGTCATGGACGGCAACACCCTGATCGGAGTCATCGACCTGCAGGAATTCTTCGACGAACTCCTCGCCGCCTGAGCCGGTTGTATGAGGCAATCCTCACCAGCGTAGAGTGGACTCATCATGACTCAGCCACTGCATTCCCGGCCCCCGCGCGTTCTGAGCCGCGGAGAGAAGGTCCAGCTCACCGACCCCAAGGGGCGGATGCACACCTTCGTGCTCGCACCGGGTGAGCACTTCCACACCAACAAGGGGCTCATCAGCCACGACGACATCATCGGGCGCACAGAAGGAATCATCGTCGCGAACACCGGGGGAGTCGACTTCCAGGTCTTCCGCCCGCGTTACGAGGACTTCGTGCTCTCCATGCCCCGCGGCGCTGCAGTCGTCTACCCGAAGGATTCGGGACTCATCGTCACCCTCGGCGATATCTTTCCCGGCGCCACCGTGGTCGAAGCCGGTGTCGGATCCGGAGCCCTGTCGATGGCGCTGCTGCGCGCCGTGGGCGCGACGGGATCCGTGCACTCGTTCGAACTGCGTGAGGAATTCGCCACGATCGCGGCCGGAAACATCGCCGACTTCTTCGACGGCGAACCGGAGAATTGGTCCGTCACCGTGGGCGACCTTGCGGATACTCTGCCGCAGACCTTCGGGCCCGGCAGCGTGGACCGCGTCGTCCTCGACATGCTCGCTCCCTGGAACACACTCGAGGCCGTCAGCGAAGCGCTGACACCTGGGGGAATCGTCATCGCGTATGTCGCCACGGTTCCGCAGCTCTCACGCTTCGTCGAAGCCCTGCGCGCTTCCGGCAAGTTCGCCGAACCCGAGTCCATGGAGGCTATGGTCCGCGGCTGGCACGTCGACGGACTCGCCGTCCGGCCCGACCACCGGATGATCGCCCACACCGGGTTCCTCATCATGGCCCGCCGAATGGCCGACGGCATCAGTCCGCTGGAGAAGAAGAAACGCCCCCAGGGAGCCACCGCGGCCGCCGAGGATGTGGCGGCGTGGACGGAGCCCGAAGTCACCGAGGCGGCGATCGGTACCCGGACCGCGCACGGCAAGAAGCTGCGCCGGGTGATGCGAGACGCCGGCAGGCGCCTGCGCACCGAGCCCGAAGGCTCCGAGAATGCGCAGCCCACAGATGTCACAGACAGCCCGACCAGCAACAGCACTGGGCCGAAGGAGGATCGATGACAGAGACCACGACCGAAGTGAAGAAGCTGCGCGAGGACACTGCGTCCCTGCGCCAGCAGCTCTACACAGCGGGCAAACGCAATGAAGCACTGTCGAAGACTCTGCGCACGGCCCGTGATGAGCTGAATCGGATCAAGGAAGAGGCTCGGCGCCTGACCGAGCCGCCGAACAACTGGGGCACACTCATCGCGCTGGGCGAGAACGCAGTGACCGCCGATGTCATCGTCGGCGGACGACGCATGCGCGTGGCCGTCGCCCCCGAAATCGAACCCGAGACCCTGCGCGCCGGAGCCGATGTGCTCCTGTCCGAGGGCCTCGTCATCATCGGCACCGGCGAGTTCCCTCCCGTGGGGTCGGTCGTCAACGTCCGTGAGTTCGTCGACTCCCAGCGCATCCTCGTCGGAGCTCCCGGCGATGACGAGCAGGTCTTCACCCTCGCCGCCGGCCTCGTCGACGCAGGACTGCGCGTCGGCGATGCCGTCGTCGTCGACACCCGGACCCATTACGCGCTGCAGGTCGTCGAGAAGCCCGAGGTCTCCTCGCTGCTGCTCGAAGAGGTCCCCGACATCACCTACCAGGACATCGGCGGACTGGCCGACCAGATCGAACAGATCAAAGACGCTGTCGAACTGCCCTTCGAACATCCCGAGCTCTACACCGAACACGGACTCAAACCGCCCAAGGGCATCCTGCTCTACGGCCCTCCCGGCTGCGGAAAGACGCTCATCGCGAAGGCCGTGGCGAACTCCCTGGCAGATCGCACCGGAAAGGTCCGCACGAGCAAGACCTACTTCCTCAACATCAAAGGTCCGGAGCTGCTCGACAAGTACGTCGGCGAGACCGAACGTCAGCTGCGCCTTATCTTCGCCCGGGCACGTGAGAAGGCTTCGGCAGGATTCCCCGTCGTGGTGTTCTTCGACGAGATGGAGTCACTGTTCCGCACCCGCGGCACCGGCAAGTCGTCGGACGTGGAGACGACGATCGTGCCGCAGCTGCTCACCGAGATCGACGGAGTCGAACAGCTCGACAACGTCATCGTCATCGGCGCCTCGAACCGTGAAGACCTCATCGACCCCGCGATCCTGCGCCCCGGCCGACTCGATGTGAAGATCCGCATCGAACGTCCCGACGCCGAAGCGGCCCGCGACATCTTCGAGAAGTACCTCACCGCGGAGCTGCCCCTGCATTCGAGCGTGCTCGCCGGCCACGACACCCCCGCCGAGGCGGTCTCGGCACTCATCGACAGCTGTGTGGAACGGATGTTCGCAGAGACTCCGGAGAATGAATTCGTCGAGGTCAGCTACGCCGACGGGTCGAAGGAAGTCCTCCACTTCTCAGCCTTCGCCTCCGGTGCGATGATCCACAACATCGTCGACCGTGCAAAGAAGGCGGCGATCAAATCGCTGCTCGACACCGGCGAGCGAGGCCTGCGCCCCGGTCACTTCGAGGATGCGATCGCCGAAGAGTTCAGCGAACACGAAGACCTGCCGAACACGACGAACCCCGACGAATGGGCACGGATCTCCGGGCGCAAGGGCGAAAGGGTCACTCATCTGCGGATGATGCACCTCGACACGACCAGTGGAGCCCCGACGGTGCCGTACGAGACCGACGTCGCCGAGGTGCGGCCCAACTCGGACCTCGTCTGAGACGGGTCCGGTAAGAACGACGAGCCCGCCGCTTCCGTCAGCTGACGGAAGCGGCGGGCTCGTCTCGTTACCGGCCGTGCACAGGGCCGAAGGGCAAGATGCTCAACGGCTGCGCTTGCGGCGGCCCGAACCCCCGGAGACGGCCGTGGCGATGAGACGCCAACCGACCAGAGTGATGAGGTTGAGCGACGTCGCGACGATCATGAAGCTCACCGGCACCGACCCCGGATCGCCGCCGGCTCCGGTGACCCCGCGCAGGACGAGTCCGAGAAGGACGGTGACCGCCCAGACCCCGGTTCCCGTGGCCAGCGGAGCGATCGGCCGATCCCAGACGGCCGTGAGCAGCCAGGCGATGACGAGGGCTGCGACGAACGGCCACGCTGTGGTCATCAGCCCCTGCGGATCGAAATTGTGAGAATGTGTGTAATGACCGACGATCGTGAACAGCACCACGAGGATGAGGTCGACGATCAGTGCGATGGGGAGATGAGATTTCTTCGTTGCCACGTCCCCGAGTCTAGACCTTGGAGGAGAATCAGATGCTCAGAGTCAGGCGCGTCATGGGAGCCGAGACGGAGTTCGGCCTCAGTCAGCCGGGCAATCCGCGAGCGAACCCGATGCGGGACTCGGCGCGTGTCGTCGACGCCTATGCCGGACCGCGCGGATTGAAGTCGTCCCAGAACTTCTGGGACTTCGCTACGGAGTCTCCATTGGCCGACGCCCGCGGCTTCTTCATGAACATCGCCGACGCCGACTCCTCGCAGCTGACACATATTCCGCAGGACGACCTCGAAGCCCAGTACCTGGCGAACGTCGTCACGGAGAACGGCGCCCGCTACTACGTCGACCACGCTCATCCCGAATACTCGTCCCCGGAGGTCCTCACTCCACGCGATATCGTCACCTTCGACCGGGCCGGCGACCTCGTCGCCCTCGAATCGGTGCGGACCCTCGAGAAGAGCGCGGAACCGGTCAATCTGTACAAGAACAACACGGACTCCAAGGGAGCCTCCTACGGCACCCATGAGAACTACCTCGTCGACCGGTCCACGGACTTCGACGACATCGTCGCCGGCCTCGTCCCGTTCTTCGTCACTCGGCAGATCCTGTGCGGATCCGGACGGGTCGGCATCGGCCGTGATGGCGAGGGCAAGGGTTTCCAGATCTCGTCCCGTGCCGACTTCTTCGAAGCCGAAGTGGGACTCGAGACCACTCTGCGCCGTCCCATCGTCAACACCCGGGACGAACCACATGCCGATCCCGCGAAATACCGCCGGCTGCACGTGATCATCGGCGACGCCACTCTGGCGGAGCCTGCGACGTTCGTCCGCTTCGGTTCGACCTCCCTCGTCCTCGGACTCATCGAGGCCGGACTGGCGCCGCAGATCGAGCTCGCCGATGCCCTGCAGGCGCTGTGGGACGTCAGCCACGACCTCAGCCTCAGCGCTCCGGTGGCGCTGAGCGACGGCACGACGACAACGGCGCTGGAGATCCAAGAAGCCTTCTACTCCGCGTGCCTCGAGCACGCCGATGCCGAGGACGCCGAAACCGCCGAGGTGCTCGCCGAATGGCGCCGATTCCTCGATGCGCTCTCGACCGACCCGAAGACCCTGGCCGACTCCATCGACTGGGTCGCCAAATGGGTGCTGCTCGAGAGCTACCGGTCTCGTGAGGGAATCGACTGGGACCATCCGAAGCTTGCCCTCATCGACGTCCAGTACCACGATGTCCGCCCGGAGAAGGGGCTGTTCCACAAGCTCGAACGTGCCGGCCGCATCCGTCGGATGACCACCGACGCCGAGGTCGAAGCCGCCGTGGTCAACGCACCCGACGGGACCCGCGCGTTCCTGCGCTCCGTGGCGGTCAGCCGCCTCGGCGAGGATCTGGTCGCCGCCAGCTGGGACTCGCTCGTGGTCAACGCGGGAGCCCTCGGTGTGGTGCGTCTGCCCATGCACGAACCGCTCAAAGGCACCCGTGAGCTGCTTGCCGATCGGGTGGAGGGAATCGAGACCGCCGAGGGCCTGCTCAAGGCGCTCGGAGTGGATAGACTGAGTTCGAAGAACGACTGAAGGAGTGTGAGATGAGCTCGCAGGAACAGGTCCAGAGAGACAAATCAACCGGTGGGGGAGACGCCCCCGTCGATCCGCCGGAGGCCGTGCAGGGACAGATCAACACTCAGAACGTCGATTCCATCCTCGACGAGATCGACGGAGTGCTCGAGTCGAACGCGGAGGAATTCGTGAAGAACTTCGTCCAGAAGGGCGGCCAATGAGATGGCAGGATTCCCTCCTGCCTTCCTAAGTTCGACGAGCAACTCGTTCGTCGAACTCGCCCGCACGCTCGCTCCCGAAGCACTGCTGCAGCCCGGCGCCCGCGACCTGGCCGAACAGACTCCCGAGGGCACGACGATCATCTGCTTCCGCACCGCCTCGGGCATCATCATGGCCGGTGACCGGAGAGCGACGATCGGCAACCTCATCGCCTCACATTCGATGGAGAAGGTCAAAGCCGCCGACGACTACTCCGTCATCGGCATCGCCGGCACCGCCGGGGTCGCACTCGACCTCATCCGGCTCTTCCAACTCGAACTCGAACACTACGAGAAGATCGAAGGCGCCCGTCTCTCGCTCAACGGCAAAGCCAACCGCTTGGCTGCGATGCTGCGCGGGAACCTCGGGCTGGCGATGCAGGGACTCACCGTGGTCCCGCTGTTCGCCGGAGTCGACGAATCGAGCCCGCAGGGGCAGATCTTCAGCTTCGACGTCACCGGCGGCAAATACGAAGAGCATCGATTCCATTCCATCGGCTCCGGGTCCGGATTCGCCCGCGGAGCCCTGAAGAAGCTGTGGCGAGCCGACCTCGACCACGAGCAGGCGATTGGGGTTGCCGTCGAAGCGCTCTTCGACGCCTCCGACGATGATTCGGCCACCGGCGGGCCGGACTTCGTCCGCCAGATCGCCCCGACGATCTTCACCGTCGACCTCGAGGACGGGGTCACCGAAATCGATTCGGCGACCGTTCTCGAAGCCGCCACCGAGGTCGTCGACCGCCGCACCGCCACCGCCCGGTGATGAGTACGCCGCCTTTACCGCGAAAGGACCGTGGATGAGTCAGGCACCGTTCTACGTCTCACCCGAACAGCTGATGAAGGACCGGGCGGACTTCGCCCGCAAGGGCATCGCCCGCGGCCGTTCGGTCGTCGTCATGCGCTTCGACGAAGGCATCCTGCTGCTGGCGGAGAACCCGTCGCCGACGCTGCACAAGATCGCTGAGATCTACGACCGCATCGGCTTCGCCGCGGTCGGGAAGTACAACGAGTTCGAGACCCTGCGCCAGGCCGGAGTCCGCTACGCCGATCTGCGCGGCTACTCCTACGACCGCACCGATGTCACCGCCCGCGGACTGACGAACGCCTATGCGCAGACCCTGGCCGGAGTCTTCACCACCGAGTCCAAACCCTTCGAAGTCGAACTCGTCGTCGCCGAACTCGGAATCACCCCGGAGACCGACCAGCTCTACCGGCTCAGCTATGACGGTTCCGTCATCGATGAGTCCGAACATGTGGCCATCGGCGGTCAGGCCGATGCGATCACCGCGTCCCTGGCCGCTGTGCGCAGCTCGGAGATGAGTCTGCGCGAAGTCTTCAACCACGGAGTGACGGCCTTGGCCGCTGCGACCCAGACGAGCCTCGCCACCGAAGCGCTCGAAGCCGCGATCCTCGACCGCACCACAACGAAGCAGCGCACCTTCCGCACGCTCGACGACGCCGCGATGAACGAGCTGCGGGAGGACTGAATGGCACGCATCTACGGACTCGAAACCGAATACGGGCTCGCCCACACAGCCGATCCCGAGGGTCGGCGGATCGGTCCCGAGGAGATCGCCCGCTACCTGTTCCGTCCCGTCGTCGAATGGGGCCGGTCCTCGAACGTCTTCCTGCCGAACGGATCCCGCCTCTACCTCGATGTGGGCTCCCACCCGGAATACGCGACCGCCGAATGCGATGACCTCGGGGACCTGCTCGCTCAGGACCGCGCCGGTGAAGGCCTGATGATCGACTTGCTCGAGCAGGCGCAGACGGCACTGGAGGCCGATGGCATCGGCGGCCGTGTGCATATGGTGAAGAACAACACCGATGCCGCCGGAAACTCCTACGGCTCCCATGAGAACTTCCTCATCCGCCGAACTCTCGACTTCAACCGACTGACCACCGTGCTGCTGCCGTTCCTCGTGTCCCGGCAGCTGCTCGTGGGTGCCGGTGCGATCATTCCGCGCCGCTCCGCATTCACCCCCGACGAGGAGGCCGACCGTTCGGAGATGATGTTCGGTCTCTCGGCCCGCTCCGATGTCATGTGGGAGGGACTGTCGTCGGCGACGACACGGTCCCGACCGATCATCAATGCCCGCGACGAACCGCACGCGGATGCGGAGAAGTACCGGCGGCTGCACGTCATCGTCGGTGATTCCTCGATGTCGACAGCCACCTCGGCGCTGAAGATCGGCTCCGCGGTGCTCATGCTCGACCTCATCGAACAGGGCGCCCGGATCCCGGAGAACGGACTGCGCCATCCTGTGCGCGATATCCGCCTCGTCGCCCGTGATCTCACGGGACGGGTCGTGCTCGAACGCACCGACGGAACCACGACGACTCCGCTGGGACTGCTCGGCGACTACCGGGATCGGGCACAGCGGATCGTGGAGTCGGGGGAGCACAGCCTCGGCGATGATGATCTGGCCCACTACGTCATCGACCTGTGGACGCGGATGCTCACCGCCGTCGAATCGCAGGACTTCTCGACCGTGGACACGGAGATCGACTGGGTGATGAAACGCACCCTCATCGAACGGTCGCTGCAGCGCGGAATCACCGATATCGACGATGCGCGCATCCACCGACTCGACATCGCCTTCCACGACATCACGCCCGCGACGGGGCTGTTTCCCAAGCTCGAGGCCGCGGGAATGGCGAAGAGTCTCGTCCCCGCCGAGGCGGCCGAACGAGCGAAGGACATACCGCCTGCGAGCACACGGGCGGCGATCCGCGGCAAATTCGTCCGCGCGGCCCATGCGGCCCGTCGCGACTACACCGTCGACTGGGTGCACCTCCGCCTCAACGACGAATCCGGGCGCGCCGTCGCTCTCAAGGACCCGTTCGCCACGACTCACCCGCAGGCGGAAACACTCATCGCGGGCCTGTAAGATCGCCCTGTGATTCGGTCGAGCCCCTACCCGGGCGCGGCCTCGGCGTGACGAAAGGAAACCAGTGCGCACCAAAGTGCTCAGCGCCATCGCGGCGGGCCTGTTGCTGCTCTCGGCCTGCGGGCAGGGTGAGGAGTCAGAGGACTCGACCACGCCTCCGCCCTCGGTGGCCGCCCAGGACGCGAAGTCGACCAGCCTCGACGACATCTCCGTCGTCGGCAAGATGGGGAAGAAGCCCAAGGTCAGCTTCGAGGCACCGCTGGTCATGGACAAGACCGAGAAGAAGGTGCTCAAAAAGGGCACCGGCGCCAAGGTCGCCGACGGCGAGCAGGTCACGGCACAGATGACTCTGGTCTCCGGGACGACCGGCAAGACCGTCGAATCCAGCTACGATTCGGACTCCGCCGCCGGATTCCCCATGGACAAGTCCCAGATCTCCGAAGACCTCTACAACGCGCTCATCGACGCCAAGGTCGGTTCCCGCGTGATGATGTCGCTCAACGGCAGCGCCCAGCAGGGGGAGGCGTCACAGACGCTCGTCTACGTCATCGACATCGAGGACACGAAGAAGCCGCTGACTCGCGCCGAGGGGAAGAAAGCCGATCAGTCGGACAACCCCGTGACCGTGAAGTGGGGCGATGACGGTGCCCCATCGATCTCGAAGCCGAAGGGCAAGAAGCCGACCGAGCTCGAGTCGTACACGACGATCGAAGGCAAAGGCGACGAGGTCAAGAAGGGCCAGAGCGTCGCCGTGAAGTACTCCGGCTGGCTCTGGGACGACACCTCGAAGACCTTCGACTCGAACTGGAAGAAGGGCGGACAGCCCCTCGTCGTCGCCCCGGTCGGCGAGGCTCAGGTCATCGACGGCTGGAACGAGGGGCTCGTCGGCAAGAAGGTCGGCGACCAGGTCGTCCTCGTCGTCCCGCCGGACAAGGGCTACGGCGAACAGGGCAACGACTCGATCCCAGGGAACTCGACGCTGATCTTCGTCGTCGATATCCTCTCGGCCCAGGGCTGAGACCGTCCGATATCCCAACAGAACCGACACCAGGAGGAACACATGAGCAAGCAGAAGCCCGAAGTCGATTTCCCCGGCGGAGACGCCCCGACCGAGCTCATCATCACCGATGATGTGATCGGCACCGGCGCCGAGGCGGGACCCGGCGACACCGTGAGCGTGCACTACGTCGGAGTCGCCCATTCCACGGGCGAGGAGTTCGACGCCTCGTACAACCGCGGCACCCCGCTGGAGTTCCGTCTCGGATCCGGAATGGTCATCTCCGGCTGGGACCAGGGCATCCAGGGCATGAAGGTCGGCGGACGCCGTACCCTGCAGATCCCGCCGCACCTGGCGTACGGCGATCAGGGTGCGGGCGGAGTCATCCAGCCCGGAGAGTCGCTGATCTTCGTCTGCGACCTCGAGAACGTGCGCTGAGAACCAGCCGGATCATCAGCACGCGCTGATCCTGACTGAGACGACTGTGGCCGGGTTCTTCGGAACCCGGCCACATCTGTCTTCCCCGCCGCGGAGGGGGATTCTGCGGAGATCAGGCGCTGACCTGTGCTCGACGCGGTCAGCGGCGGACGAGCCCGGCGGCGCAGCGTCCAGCGGCGGCCGCTGCGAGGAACGACGCAGCATCGGCGGGCAGCTTCCTGCCCATTGTCGACAGACCCACAGGTGAGGTGCGCAGCGCTTCCCACAGCCCCTTCAGATCGATATCGACGAGATCATGCATCTGGAGTCGATGCAGCTGCTCGGCCACAGTTTCGGCGACGACACCGGGATCCGGGTCCATCTCGGCTCGTTCCGCCTCGGTGAGGGTGGAGAAATCGGGCACCGGTACGGTCATCCCCGGTCGTGCGATCTCACTCAAGGGCGTCAGCGAATGATGGGAGATACCGAAATGGCGGCCGCGGGCATCGGCGTTCGACATCCGCAGCAGACCGATCGGATGCCCGCCGAGCAGAGCGGCGGCATTGAGGTGCTCTCCGGTGACCAGTCCCGAATAGCCGTACTTCGTGCCGGTGCCCAGGTTCCCTGGCCCCTGGGCGACGATGGTGGTATCGGCACCCATCACGTGTTTGGCCGCGAGCAGCCCCGTGTGGATGGTCACCGCTTCGAGATCTCCGCCCCAAGCCTGGCCTGTGCTGATCACGCCCTGAAGCCAGCCGGCGCCCTTGAGCCCGGCGACGGCCTGAGAGAACGGGGCCGGCAGAGCCGCACCATCACTGAGCACATAAGCCACCGACAACGACGGGTCGACGACGCGGATTCCGGCGAGCACCGCGGGCAGAGCCGAATGCAGATCGGCCACGACCACCGGCATGCCACCGAGGCTGTCCGCCTCGGCGAGGGTGGAATGGTGCTGCGACTCCTGATCGTCGACGCCGAGGACCATCGTCTGCAACGGCGAATAGCGGTCCTTGACCAGATGGCCGGGGCCGTCCGGGGGATCTGCCGGCAGCGCATCGGGTAGGGCGACGATGAGACCGAAGCCACCGGTGCCCAGGCGCTTCGCAAGAGCCGAGACATTGACGATGACGGTGTCCTGGCTCTGCGGTTGCCCGACGGCATCGGTGTAGGCGACCGCTCGGATGGATCTCACATCGGTGCCGGGCACGGCCTCGTCCAGTTCGACCTCGACCTCTGTGTATCCTGGCCGGGTGGAGCGAATCGCTGCGACGATTCCTTTGCGCCAATGAATCATGGTCCCAAGACTATCGCCCGGCTTAGGTTACGGTGGAATCGTGAATACACCCCGCACAAGCAGACAGAGACAGCAGACCGAACGTCTGATGAATCTGCTGATCGCCCTGCGCGCTTCCCGCGGCTGGGTGTCGCGCAAAACGCTGATGAGCGCCATCGACGGCTATTCCGGACTCGACGAGGTCGCCTTCGATCGCAAATTCTCTCGCGATAAAGAGCTGCTGCGGCACATGGGCATCACCATCGCCACCCGGGCCGAACACGATGCCTACGGTGATGTGGGGGAGACGGGGTATCGGATCTCGACCGCCGACTATGCGATGGGCGACGTCGATCTCACCCCCGCCGAGGTGGCTGCCGTGACCGTGGCCGCCGCGTTCTGGTCGGAGACCGAACTCGGGGAGTCCTCGGCTCAGGCGCTGACGAAGCTGCGTGCTCTCGGCATCGACCTCGGCCAGTCCGCCGCCGGACCGGGAAGCGTCGACCCGGGCACCGCCGCGCACCGGCTGGCGAGCGCGAACTTCGCCACAGCCCTCCACCACATCAACGCCCGTGAAGCCGTCGGCTTCCGCTACCACAAACCCGGCCAGAGCGTGAGGAAAGTGCGTCTGGAACCCTATGCGCTGCTCAGCCGCGGTGATCGCGTCTACCTCTTCGGCTTCGATCTCGATCGCGAAGCTCGCCGCACCTTCCGGCTCTCCCGTGTGGAGGGAGGGATCGCGAAGCTCAGCGGCCGTGAACCCGGCGACTATGAGATTCCCGAGGACTTCTCCCCGCAGCTGGCGCTGCAGTCGAGTTCCGAGATGGCCGTCGTCGCCGAGGCGACGCTGCGCATCCGTGCCCACCGGGCCGATCCGCTGCGCCGTCGACAGATCCGCAGCGACGGAGACGCCGTGATCATCGGATATTCCGATGTCGAGGGGCTCGCTGCTGAGATCGTCGGCTTCGGGGACGCCGTCGACGTGGTCGATCCGCCCGACCTCGTGCGTGCCGTCGACCGCCGACGCGAAACGATTCGGGACTCGCTCAACCGTTTGGGAGGCACCAGTGTCCTCAGCGCGTGAACGCCTCACCCGGCTGCTCAGCCTCGTGCCCTACCTCGATGCGCATCCGGGAGCGGACCTCGAAGAGACGGCCGCCTATTTCGGCATCGACTCCGACACCCTCATCGACGATCTGCAGCTGCTCTTCGTCACAGGTCGACCCGGACATATGCCCGATGATCTCATCGACGCGTCCTGGGAAGGCGGGCAGATATTCATCTCCAACGCCGAAGAGGTCTCCGTGCCCGTGCGGCTCAGCGCCGAGGAAGCCGGCGTCCTCGTGCTCGCGCTCGACATGCTCTCTTCCCTGCCCGGACTCGATTCCGAAGCCGTGGCCACAGCAGCATCCAAACTGCGTGCAGCGGCAGGAGAGAACCTGCGCACCGCCGTCGACGTCAGCCCCATCGATGCCGACGAAGAGCTGCTGACCGCACTGAGACAGGCTGTCGAAGAAGGCACGGCGATGAGCATCGACTACTACGTCGGCTCCCGCGACGAACTCACGACCCGGACCATCGCCCCGACCCGGCTCGTACCTGGTGCTGACTGGTACGTCGATGCCTGGTGCTACTCGGCCGGAGCACCCCGCCGCTTCGCCCTGGGGCGCATCCGTTCCTGGGAACCGGCAGCGCATCCGCCGATGTCGGTCAGTGGTTCGACAACGAGCTCTTACGAAGTCACCCTCGGTCTCGGGGCCGCGGGAGCATGGCTGGCAGATGAACTCGACGTGACGAATCGCGAGTACCTCGACGGCGGTGACACGAGCGTACGCATCCGCCTGCTCGTGCATTCGGTGGATTGGCTCAGCCGGTTCCTGCTCTGCCATGCCGATGTCATCACCGAGATCGACGACACCGAAGCCGTTGCGGCCGCTCTGCACAGGCTCGGCTGAGACGAAGACCGCGCCCGGATGTGGATGAAAGGCTCAGCCGCAGCGCGTAGAATCATCCACAGCATCAACAATCCAAGGAGCTCCCCATGAGACCAAGTTTCGTGCAGATCGCGATCGTGATCCTCATCATCGTGATCATCTTCGGCGCACCCAAACTGCCGCAGCTGGCCCGAAGCCTGGGACAGTCGATGAAGATCTTCAAGTCCGAAGTCAAGGACCTGCGCGACGACGACGAATCCGGCAAGACCACCGAGCCGGGAGCGCTCAACCAGAACTCCTCGACCGATTCCACCACGGCCACCGGTGAAACCACTGGTACCGAGGAGTCGCGGCGAGAGAAGCAGGACCCGCAGTCTCACGAGAAGTGAAAGAGAACAGCCAGCGGAAGCCATCTCGATCACGGAAGAGCAATCCTGAGAAGAAGATGCCCGTCGTCGGGCATCTCGTCGAGTTGCGCAATCGCGTCATCATCTCCGCCATCGCCATCGCTCTGGGCGCGGTGGCGGGCTGGTTCCTCTACGACCCTGTCCTCGACATCCTCCAGGAGCCGATCCGGACGATCCGTGACAACGGCGGACGGATGGCCGAGATCAACTTCGCCGGAGTCGCCTCTCCCTTCGACCTGAAGATCAAACTCTCGTTCTTCATCGGCCTCTTCCTCTCCTGCCCCATCTGGCTCTATGAGGTCTGGGCCTTCATCGTCCCGGGACTGAAGCGCAAGGAGAAGCTGTACTCCCTCGGATTCCTCGGGGCAGCGATTCCGCTGTTCCTGGCCGGGTCGACCATGGCGTTCTTCGCTCTGCCCAATGCGGTGAAGGCACTGACCTCGTTCACCCCCGAGGGCGGCACGAACATCATCCCGGCACAGGATTACCTGAGCTTCGTGATGATCATCATCGTCGTCTTCGGACTCGCATTCGTCCTTCCCGTGCTCATGGTGGGACTCAACATGCTCGGAATCCTGTCGGCGGAGAGGATCAAGAAGTCGTGGCGCATCATCGTCATGCTCGTCTTCCTGTTCGCCGCGATCGCCACCCCGACTCCGGACGCCATGTCCATGTTCTTCCTCGTCATCCCCATGATGACCTTGTTCTGTCTGGCGTGGGTGATCTGTGTATTCAATGATCGCCGACGTAAGAAGCGCCTCATCGCGCAGGGCCTGTGGGTCGACGAGGACGAACTGACCGACGAAGAGAAGAATGACTGACCCTACGCCGCTTTCGACCGACATTTCTGCCGAGAAACCGCTGAGCCCCTCGGCTGCCTACGCCGATTTCAAGGCGCGTGCGGAGTTCGCCCGCACTCCCTTGGGACAGTTCATGGAGCGCACCGAGTTCGCCCTCGATGACTTCCAGGTCGAAGCCTGCAGCCATCTGCAGGACGGTGAGGACGTGCTGGTCACCGCGCCGACCGGTGCCGGCAAGACGCTCATCGCGGAGTTCGCTGTGGAGTTGGCCCGCGGGGAGGGCAAACGGGTCTTCTACACGACCCCGATCAAGGCGCTGAGCAATCAGAAGTTCAACGACCTCGCAGAGGTCCATGGGGCGGAGAACGTCGGGCTGCTCACCGGCGACACGTCGATCCGCCGGGATGCGCCGATCATCGTGATGACCACCGAAGTGCTGCGCAACATGCTCTACAACGACGTGTCTGGTCTCTCGGACCTCGGATTCGTCGTCCTCGATGAAGTCCACTACCTCGCCGACCGGTTCCGCGGACCGGTGTGGGAAGAGGTCATCATCCACCTGCCGGATCGTGTGCAGATGGTGTCTCTGTCGGCGACGGTGTCGAATGTGGAGGAGTTCGGGGCCTGGCTGCGTGAAGTCCGGGGACCGACGACGATCGTTTCGACGAGTCACCGGCCGGTGCCGCTGGTCAACCACGTCCTGGTCGGACACCGGATGTACGACCTGTTCACGCACAGCGATTCCGATCGCATCGATCCGGCACTCAACCACGCCACTCGCACACACGGGGGACCGCGGTCGAAGCGCGCACGCGCCACCCGTGCCCGGTTCCGTCGTCCCAGCCGCACTCAGGTGGTGGCATCTCTCGCCGATGCGGCCATGCTCCCGGCGATCATGTTCATCTTCTCCCGCAATGGCTGCGATGAAGCCGTCGAACAGTATCTGAGCACGGGCACCGATCTGAACTCTCGGGAGGAGAAGACGATCGTCAATGCCGCTCTCGAGTCGCTGCGCGACGATCTTGCCGACGAAGACCTCGGCATCCTCGGCTATCACACCTTCCGTGAGGGTCTGCTGCTCGGAGTGGCCGCGCACCATGCGGGGATGATCCCGCAGTTCAAACAGCTCGTCGAGGAGCTGTTCTCGCAGGGAATCATCAAGGTCGTCTTCGCCACGGAGACGCTGGCGCTGGGCATCAACATGCCTGCGCGCACGGTCGTGCTCGAAAAACTCGTGAAGTTCAACGGCGAAGCACATGTGATGATCACCCCGGGGGAATACACCCAGCTGACCGGACGAGCCGGTCGCCGCGGAATCGACCGCATCGGCCATTCGGTCGTGGTCTGGCACCCGACCATCGAGGTCAGCGAGCTGGCAGCCTTGGCCTCGAACCGTTCCTACGCACTGAATTCGGCGTTCGGGCCGACCTACAACATGACCGCGAATCTGCTGTCGCGAATGAGTTCGGACGAGGCCGCCAAGGTGCTCGAGACCTCCTTCGCCCAGTTCCAGGCGGATAAGGCCGTCGTCGGCCTGGCCCGGAAGGTGCGCAAGAACGAAGCCACGATCGAGGCGTACGAGAAGTCCATGCACTGCGACCTCGGTGACTTCTCCGAATACGCCGGACTGCGCCGGGCGATCTCGGATAAGCAGAAGCAGGAGACCCGGACGAAGTCGCGGAACAGGCAGCGCGACATCGTCGAATCCCTCACCGCTCTCAAGATCGGCGATGTCGTGACGATGCCGGCCAAACGGGTCGGCGGACGCGCAGTCATCATCTCTCCGATGAGCAACAAGGACGGTGTCTCACGACTGCCCACCGTCCTCACAGAGCAGGGCAAGGTGTGGCATCTGCGACCCCACGAGGTGACCGAACCCGTCGCCTCTCAAGGGCGCGTCCGCGTGCCGAAGAAGTTCAACCACCGGCAGGCAGGCGACCGCAGGCAGCTGCTGTCCATCCTCGAATCCGCCGTTGCCGACGGCAGGGTCGATGCGGAAGCCCATTGGGAATCGACCCGAGAGCATCAGGGGGAGAGCACCACTGTCGCCGAGCTCCAAGCGCAGATGCGGGCACATCCCTGTCACGACTGCCCGGACCGGGAACTCCACGCCCGGTGGGCCAACCGTGCGGACAAACTCATCCGGGAGAACGATTCGCTCATCGCCCGGATCGAAGGCCGCACCACCTCGATCGCTCTGGTGTTCGACCGAGTCCAGGATGTGCTGCGCGGGCTCGGGTTCGATCCCGAGCACTCGACTATGCTGCGTCGGATCTACGGCGAACGGGATCTCCTGGTGGCACTGACGATCCGCGCCGGATTGTGGGACAGACTCAATGAGCCGGAACTTGCGGCCTTCGCATCGATCTTCGTCTTCCAGTCGCGCAGGGACACCCTGACCGCACATCGGGCTCCGAGCCCCGACCTCAAGGCTGTCTGCGACGAATCGGAGACGATCTGGCGTCGGCTCTTCCACCTCGAAGAACAGCATGCTCTGACCACGACTGACGAACCGGACCGTGGGCTGATCAGACCGATGTACCGGTGGACAGAAGGCAAAACCCTGTCGGAATCACTGCGGGGCAGCGATATCGCCGCCGGTGACTTCGTCAGATGGGCCAAGCAGAGCCTCGATCTGCTCGGTCAGGTCGCGGAGGTCATCGACGCGGAGACCGCAGTGCGCGTTCGTCGCACCATCGAAGCCATTCGTCGCGGAGTCGTCGCCGACTCCTGAGCGTCACCGCGTCTGCGCTCTCCGCCGGGGGAGCGCAGACGCAGCGTCTTCGTCTCAGCGGCGGACCTTCTTCACGATGTTCTCGATATCGGAGCCGAACGCGTTCTCCGTCGTCAGGTAGGTCCACGTCGACGACGGGCGTTTGAGTCCGTGCGACTCGAGGTCGATTCCCTCATCGGTGATCGTCGCTTCCTCGATCGTCGACTTCGAATCGTCGATGACATCGGACCAGAACGATGAGAAGACCCGAATCGACTCGGTGTTGAACGCCTCGTGCGGCTTCTCCCTGGCGAATGTGCGCAGGTGGATGCCCTCACGCAGATCGTTGAGGAAGGCGAGGTGATCAACCCAACGCGCGTCGAGGTGGAAGAGCATGACCTCTCGCAGCACCGAGTCCAGCAGCTCCGCGGAGTGGTCCTGCGCGATCTCATCGGCACGGTCGCCGAGCTCCTTGCGCAGCTGCTCGACGGGCTCGTCGTCCTTGCGTATCTCGGCTCGGCGCTCAAGGACGAGCTCGCGCTGTTTGGCCATGAGCTCATTGAAGCGCCAGGTGTCACGATGCAGTGCGGTGTTCTGTCCCTCAGCGATGCGCTGAGCGTGTTCGACGAGGCCGAGCGCGCGCTTGGATTCGATGAGACCCGTCTCATCACCTTCGGAGACGAAGCGTTGGATCTCGGGAACCCTGGTGACCAGTTCGTCTTCGAGGCTGGTGAAGAACACGGACGTGCCAGGATCGCCCTGACGACCTGCGCGACCGCGCAGCTGGTCATCGAGTCGCGATGACGGGTAGCGACCGGCGCCGATGACGAGGAGGCCCCCGGCGTCAGCGACCTCGTCGTCGGCCAGTCGGATGTCCGTCCCGCGTCCGGCCATCTGCGTCGACACCGTCACCGCACCAGGTGCACCGGCTTTCGCGATGATCTCTGCTTCCCGGGAATCGTCCTTGGCGTTGAGGACGGCGACGTCGATTCCGCGTTCGGTCAGCC
Source organism: Brevibacterium sp. JSBI002 (assembly GCF_026013965.1). Taxonomy (NCBI): domain Bacteria; kingdom Bacillati; phylum Actinomycetota; class Actinomycetes; order Micrococcales; family Brevibacteriaceae; genus Brevibacterium; species Brevibacterium sp. JSBI002. Next base: position 1,839,468 of record NZ_CP110341.1, on the reverse strand, counting down.
GTTCGGCCAACGACTCGCTCTCGGCCACCGAGGAGGTGCCGATGAGAACGGGACGGCTGCGGGCATGCTGGTCGGCGACCTCTTCGACGATCGCTCGTTCCTTCGACTCCTGATAGGTGAACAGGCGGTCGGGTTCGTCGACGCGGATCACGGGCAGGTGCGTATCGATGGGCACAATCTCCAGCCCATAGAATTCGCGCAGATCGTCCCCGACGGCCAGGGCGGTGCCGGTCATTCCGCAGACGGTCTGATATCCGTGGATGAGCTCTTCGACTGTCATCTGGTCGAGGATCTCACCGCTGTCGGTGGCGTCGAGGCTCTCCTTGGCTTCGACCGCGGCTTGGAGTCCGTCCGGCCAGCGCTGAAGTTCGGCGACGCGACCTCGGGACGAGGAGATGAGTTTGATCCGTCCATCGACGACGAGATAGTCGACGTCGCGTCTGACCAGCGCTCTGGCGTGGAGTGCCAGATTGACGGCGGCGAGCGTCTCGGAGTCTTCTCCGAAGAGTTCGACGTCGAGTTCCTCCTCGACCCGGTCGACTCCGGCGTCGGTGAGTGAGACGGCGTGCCTGTCGGCGCTGACCTCATAGTCGGTGTCAGGGCTGAGCCGGGACACGAGCGCTGCGATCGCGGCGTCGGTGTCCTGGACACTGGAAGAACCGGCGAGGACGAGCGGCACACGCGCCTCGTCGATGAGCACGGAGTCGGCCTCATCGACGATGACGACATCGCGTTCGGGTACCCGCTGATCGGCATCCTCGGTGAGGAACCGGTCACGGAGGACATCGAAGCCGACCTCGGTGACCGAGGCGTAGACGACCTCGGAGCGGTAGGCTTCACGGCGTTCGTCGTCGCCCTGCGCGCCGGAGATCGCGGCTGACTTCACCCCGAGGAGGTCGAACAGGGGCTTCATCCAGTTGCGGTCACGGACGGCGAGGTAGTCGTTGACGCTGACGACGTGCACGCGTCGCCCCTGCAGTGCGTAGCCGGCTGCGGCCAGCGCACCGACGAGAGTCTTGCCCTCACCGGTGGCCATCTGGACGATGCTGCCCTGCAGCAGCCCGACGAGTCCGCGAAGCTGTGTGTCATAGGCGCGTTCGTCCAGCACCCGCTCACCGGCTTCGCGCGCCAGAGCGCAGTAGCGGATGAGAGTCTGCTGCTGTGTGCCCGAGCCGAAGACCTCGCCGGCGGCCTCCGTGATTTCGGCATCGCTGAGCTCGGAGAATTCGCGCCCGGCCGCGTCCAGATCGTCGACGGCGCGCTCGAACCAACCTGTCGTCTTCTCCGCATGAGAGCCGGGTCGGTTGAGCAGGCGAGAAAAGAATCCCATTGTCGTCCTTCGTCGTTTGTACGTCGATGTCGAGTCTAGCGTTCAGGACATGGGCCACGAACCGTCGACGACGGCCTCGGCGGTGCCCTTCTTCCGCAGCCAGGCCTGCAGCCCTGCCGCCTGTGAGCGCTTCCAATCGGCCTGTGCGGCCATGATCTCATCGTTGCTCATCGCTGAGATTTCCGTCGACTTTTCGGCCAATGCTCGGGAAATGTCCAGAGCGGCCAGAGCGTCGGCGGCAGCATCATGGGCGTCGAGGAGTTCGACGCGGTAGGTCTTCGCCGTCTCGATGAGCGTCCGTTTGCCCTTGCGGTAGGGATAGATGTGCTTGTCGACGACGAAGGTGTCGACGATCGTCGGGATGATCGAGGGGAAATCGATGTCCGGGCGGTGGCGGGCCACCTCGGCGGCCATCACACTGAGGTCGTAGACGACGTTGTGTCCTACGACGACGGCGCCCTCTTCTCTCAGTGCGGCGAATTCTGCGCACAGCTCGCTGATGACCTGAGTGGCGGCCGCTCCGTTGGCCTGAGCGAATTCGGTGGTGATGCCGTGGACCGCCCGCGCCGACTCTGGGATCTCGATCCCCGGATCGGCCAGCCACGTGCGCACCTGATCCGCCGAGTCGACGAAGGCGGCGGTGACGATTCGGGCGGTGGCCGGTTCGATTCCGGTGGTCTCGAGGTCGAAGCCGACGAGCCGCGACTGAGCCCACGAACCGTCGGTCCCGTTCCGTACTGTTGACTCAGCTGACTCGGCAGACTTGGATGGCGGGGACGCTGTCGCTGTGCTCCCAGGTGCCGCGGACTGTGCGGATGCCGCACCGGCGGTCCCCGACACGGATTCGAGAGCACTGGTGAGATTGTCGACGGAGCGGCGGATGTTCTGCCCCTCGGCCGCGGCTTCGACCCCGGCGCGGTCGAAGCTGTTCGGGACGCGGTCGAGGTCGATGCCGTGCTCGACGTCGGTCAGGCAGCGCATGACCTCCAGAGTCTTGTAGAGACTCTCCTCGACCTCGATGATCGTTGCGGCTCGCTTCGGACTGAGCCCGCCGGTCTTCACCCCGGCCTTGGCGGCCTTGACGATCGATTCGAGGGAGCCGAAGTTCTCCAGCAGGGTCGCGGCGGTCTTCTCCCCGATCCCGGGTGCTCCGGGAAGCCCGTCGGACGGATCGCCGCGCAGAGCGGCGAGCTCGCGATAGCGGGCGCCGTCGGGCACTCCGTAGGCGGTCGGAAGGTCGGTCTGTGCCAGGGCTTCCCACTCGCCGCCTTTCCGGGGGCGCAGTACGCTGACTTCGGCGGACGAGTCGAGCAGAGCCAACAGATCGCGGTCGGGGGAGACGATGATCACAGGGGTTTTCGACTGGGCAGCCATCGTGGCGATGACGTCATCGGCTTCGGTCCCGGCCACCTCGGCGATGGGAATCCCCGCGGCTGTGAGGACGCGGTTCATGATGGGCAGCTGCACGGCCAGCTCAGGTGGGATCTCCGTGCCGGCTTCTTCGTCCTTGACGCGTGCCGCCTTGTACTCGGGCATGATCGCGGTGCGGAAGGCCGGACGCCAATCCGCGTCCATCGTCGCGATCACACGATCGGTGTCGAACCGGCGCACCATCTGCGCGATGGTGTCGAGCACCCCGCGAACGGCGTTGACCGGGTGACCGTCGGCATTGACGATCGAATCCGGCACCGAATAGAAGGCGCGGTAGTACAGGGCTGGAGTGTCGAGCAGAACCAAGGGCTTCACATCAGGTGACGATACCCGACCCTCCTGACACAGGTGTAGCCGCAACGGCCGACGGTGTAGCCTGTCGGCTGTGACTATGTACTTTGGTGGAGATGTTTACAGCAGTGTCGATCCGTTTGCGACGGCGTTGGGATATGAGGACGGGAAGGTCTCGTTCATCGGTTCCGATGAAGCGGCCAAGGCTCTGGACCCGGAGGCGATCGACCTCGGTGAGGACTTCCTCACCCCGGGCTTCGTCCATGCCGGGCTGATCGTGGACGACTCGGCCCCGTCGGCAGCCGACCTGTACGCACAGGGTTTCACCCATGTGCACGCGATCGGCACCGCCGAGGCGGTCGCCCGGTTCGCCGCCGACACTCCTGAGGCACTGTCGATCGTCGACTACCCGCGGCTGGACTCCGGTTCCGTTGGGCCCCGTCGCGCCTCGATCACCGCCGCTGACCTGCTCGGACTCGAAGAGCTGCCGGCACTGAGCCTCTTCATCCTCGTCGCCTCGGACGCCCAGCTCACCGAGGTGCTCGAGGCCCTGCGAGCCGATGCCGCTCATTCCCAACGCCACGGGTACCGTCTGCGCTTGGACTTCTCCGTTCCGGACGATCAGGTTCAAGCCCTCGGCCGCAGCGGAATCGCCATCACCCTCGACCCGGCTCGCCCGCAGCCCTTGGCTCAGCTGCTCGCCGCCGGAGCGCAGGTGTCCTTCAGCCATTCCGAGACCTCTCCCTGGGCAGGAGTGCGGAATGCCGTTGTCGGTGACGGAGGAATCGGCGCCCGTGCGGCCTTCAACGCTGCCACCCGCTTCGCCCACCGGGCGGCCGGAAATCCCGAAGGCGGCGTGCTCGCCCCCGGTGCCGATGCCGATATCGTCCGCTGGAAGGTCGAACGGCTCGTCGTGCAGGTCGCCGACCCGCGCGTCGCAGCCTGGAGCACCGACCCGCGGTCGGGTACACCGGGGCTGCCCGAACTGTCTCCCGATGTGGCTCTGCCCACCCGGGTGGAACTCTGATCCGAAGCCGACGCTTCGGCCTGTCCCGCCAACATGCCGATGGACTGAAAATTTCGGTTCTTCAGTTGAGCCTCTGACCTGCAGTTTCAGCCATCAGCCCAGGTCACACCGATTTTGCAAAGTCTCCGGCGGCCACTAGATTCGACGTGAACATTCCGCTTGATGAGGGATGGAGTCGGCACTCCCGTCAATAGATAACTCGCTGCTGCGGCAGCGTGGTCCGAAGGTGGGGGTGTCGACTCATTGTCTGGGGCGACTTCCGCGTATCGTGGAGTCCGTGCTTTTCAAGATTCTTGTCGTCATCCCCACTTTCAACGAACGTCTCGCCCTCCCCGTGACCCTGGCCGGACTGTTCGAGCAGCAGCCCGAAGTCGACGTCCTCATCGTCGACGACGGCTCTCCCGATGGAACGGGGGAGTGGGCTGATGAGCAGGCTGCGGCCGATGCCCGGATCAACGTCCTCCACCGCACCGAGAAGTCCGGCCTCGGCAAGGCCTATATCGCCGGATTCGAATGGGCGCTGAAACGCGACTACGAGATCATCTGCGAGTTCGATGCTGACGGTTCTCACCGCTCCCTCGACCTGGGGCGGCTGCTCGACGCCGCGGCAGAAGGACGAGGAGACCTCATCATCGGCTCACGGTGGGTGCCCGGCGGCGAGATCGTCGATTGGCCGAAGTCGAGATACTTCCTCTCCCGCGGCGCGAACGTCTACGTCAACGCTGTCATGGGCCTGGGAGTCAAAGATGCGACCGCCGGATTCCGTGCGTACAACCGGGCTGTGCTCGAGGCGCTCGATCTCTCCGACGTCCAGTCGCAGGGATACTGCTTCCAGATCGACATGACCTATCGCACCGTCGAGGCCGGGTTCCGGGTCGCCGAGGTGCCCATCGTCTTCGTCGAACGCGAACTCGGCGAATCGAAGATGAGCGGCTCGATCATCACCGAGGCGTTCACGAAGGTCGCCGGCTGGGGCCTGACGCGCCGCCGCAGTCAGCTGCGCCGCCTGCTGACCCGCTCCACCCCCACCGCCTAACCCCTTATTGCTACCTGACGGCGGCCCAGCAACCTGGCGCGAGGTTGCTGGGCCGCCGTCAGGTAGCAATAAGGGGTGCAGGTCGGTTGACCTGCACCCCGTGTGTGCGCTTGTTGCGGTTGTATCAGCTCTGGGCCGGAACCTCACCGCGACGGATTGCGAGGCGCTCGTCGAGGAGCACCTGGAGTTCGTCGAAGGATCGGCGTTCCAGGAGCATGTCCCAGTGGGAACGCACATGCTTGACGGGCTCGCCATCGGGTTCGTTGACTCCGACGCGGACGCCGATGCCGTGGATTCCCGAATCCCAGGTCGAGGGAACCTCGGCTTCGATGGAGAACGGCACCTTGAAACGGGTCCCGTCTTCGCATTCGAATTCGACCATCTGGCGGGGTGCCGGCTCGACGCCCTCTTCGGTTTCGAGGCTGCGCGAGCCCAACTGTGTTCCGCGGAGACTGCGTTCGCTCATATCTAAGACCTTCCGACTCGACTGCACACCTTGGACGCAATGTAACAGTCTACCGTGCTCGGATATTCCTTGCCGACAGGCCACGACCGCATTCGCCCAGCGGCCCGTGTTCCGGGGCCGCCACAGCGCTGAAAGGCAGTCGCTGCATGAGGAGAACGTGTTGCATTCTCGGCCGAATCCTCGGTCTATCCGCGTCGGCTGGCCAGCACGTCGAGGCCGAGCTCGACATCATCGGTGACGATCCCGTCGACTCCGAGATCGAGCAGCGACCGCATCGTCGCCTCGTCATTGATCGTCCAGACGTGGACGAGCAGACCTGACCGGTGAGCCCGGTCGACGAAGTCCGCTGTGACCACGGGGATCCGCTTGAACGTTGCCGGGACCTGCAACGCGTCGACACCGGGCGGCAGGTGCGCGGCACCGTGTGCAGGGACCCCCGGGATCCGGCCGAGGGCGAAGAGGGCGGTCTCCGTCGTCCCCGTCGACGTCCGCACACCGGGCAGAGCTATGCGCAGCCGTCGGAGCGTTGCGGAATCGAAGGAAGCGAGGCGGATGCGCTCGGCGGCATGGAAATTGTGAACGAAGCGGATCATCGGGCCGATGCTGTGGGCGGCTTTGACATCGATGTTCCATCGCACGTCCGGCAGTGCTTCCACCAACGCCTCGAGGCGGGGGAGCCGACCCCCTGCGAGGAGTTCGACTCGGTCGAGCTCGGCCGCCGGCAGTTCCCGAATGGTGTGGTCCAACCCGGCGATGCGATTGAGGTCGGCATCGTGTGCGGCGAAGAGGATTCCGTCGGCGGAGGCGTGGACGTCGGTCTCCATCCACTCGACTCCAGCCGACGCCGCAGCGGCGAAAGCCTCAATGGTGTTTTCGCTCATCCCCGGCCACAGTCCGCCTCGGTGCGCGATGATCTCTGGGTCCGCGATGACCTCCCGCTGGGAATTCATGGTCCAATCCTAACCAGGGTGTTGATTTCACCGAGGCTGTGTTCAAGGATGGAGCCATGAGCTCACACCGCGAACCCATCGAACCCGACGACGTCATCGACGCAACCGCGAAGACCCCGACAGAACGCGCCCGCCGGGCCGCCGGACGCGCATACAGCGTCGCGAGCACAGGTGTGAAGAATGTGCGCGAGGCGACTTCGACCTCCCGCCTCATCGAAGCCACCGAGAACGGCGTCAACCGTGCACTGGGTTCCGTTTCGCACGCGATCGATGACGCTGTGCGCAGCGGCAAGGTCGAACGAGCCTTCGACCGGGCACAGGAGACCGTGACGACAGGAGCCGACGGTGTCCGAAAACTGGTGACGCGCAAGTCCCGCTGACCATCACCGGCTCGCCAGGACCGCCTTGCGTTTCTCGCACCCGTCGAGGTTCCGAGGACCAGCGGCACACGGACATGCTGTCGTGAACAGGATCTCAGCGATGTGGCACACCGTTCGGGTGTGCCACATTGCTTTTGTAACAGTTCCTTAACTAGAATCTGTGAAGGTAACGATCAGATAACTTGGAGTTTCTCCTCGAGCGCACTGCTGCGAGAGGTCTTTTCATTACATCTCCGAGTTGCCGAGACACTCTCTGATGACGACGAGGAACACCACTGTGGGCAGACACTCAGCACCGAGCACCAAGAAGACCGGGTCGATCTTCTCAGCGCTGACGGCGAAGAAGAAGACCGGACGCCACGCACCGACCGACCGCCTGAACACCGCCGGGGGAGTGCTGGCAGCAGTCCGCACCCGTCCGGTGCTCTCCGCCTTCATCGTGCCGACCGCCGCAACGGCAGCCGTCGTCGCTTCGAGCCTTGCAATGGTGCCCAATGATTCTTCCACGGGCGGCCAGGTCGTGGCCGAAGCGCCGGCCGAAGCCCCCGCCGTCGCCGTCTCCGAACCGACCAAGGCCGCGGATGAATTTCTCGCCAAGGCGAAGAAGCAGGCCAAGGAGAAGCCCGCAGAAGTCACGATCGACACCCATATCGAGACACCCAGCCCCGAGCCATCGAAGACCGCAGACAAAAAGGATGAGGCCTCAACCGGCGGGTCCGCTGATGAGAACGACGGACCGTCGAACTCCGGCAAGTCTGCCGGCGAATCCGGCAGCTGCCCGATGTCCTACTACGGCGGCGGGGACGGATTCGACGGAAACCGGACCGCCAACGGCGAGATCTTCGATACGAACAAGCTCACCGCGGCCCATAAGACTCTGCCGTTCGGCTCCAAGGTGAAAATCACGAACAGCGCGAACGGAAAGTCCGTGACGGTGCGGGTCAACGACCGCGGCCCCTACCACGGCAATCGGTGCTTCGACCTGTCCAAGGCCGCCATGGAGGCCGTCGGCGGCGTCGGCGCCGGGCAGATCAACGGCAAGTACGAAGTGCAGTGACCCGGGCGGTGAGCTGCTGACTGCTCACGTCACTCATTGAGCTCCGCCGCGGCCCATGCATGATCGTGCAGGTCGCGGCGGAGCTGTTTTGGTGAGAGGACTTCGACCCCGGGCACGGTGACGAGTTGGCTGACGGCCACCCCGGCGGGTTCCATGGGAAGGTCGATCTCGATGGTGTCGCGATCCGTCCGCCCCGAGTCGATGGCGTCCTCGGTGAGTCGGCCCGGAATCGCGCGCTTAAGGTCGTCGATCTGGGCCACGGGCAGCCGCACTCTCACGAGTATCCGACGAATCGAAGCATCGAATTCAGCCTGCGCCCCCGTCCAGTAGTCCGCGAGGTCGAAAGAAGGCGGGGGAGTGCAGTGGAGGAATCGCAGCTCGGCCGAGCCGATCCGTGAGACTCGATACGTTCGGGGACTGCCTCCCGGCGGCTGCGCCGCGAGATACCAGCGACCGGCCTTGACGACGAGTCCCAGAGGCAGCAGTGTGCGCGATCGCAGACCATTCCGTCCGCGATATGTGACCTGCAGTCCCCGCTGAGTGCGCAGTGCGGTGACGATGGTGTCGAGCTGCTCGGGATCCTCCTTGGCCATGAACCAATCCGGCCCGTCGACGAGGATGAGCTGCGAGAATGCCGATGACGATTCGGCGAGGACTTTCGCTCGGGCCGTGGCCAACGCGGACGAGAAGCCCAGATCGGCCGCGGCAGGGGAGCCGATGAGGAGGGAGTCGAGTTCGTCCCGGGTCAGACCCGCCACAGGCGAGACCCAGTCGCCGAGGACGCTGATCCCGCCGCCGGGCCCCGCCTCGGTGATGACGGGCACGCCCATCCGCGACAGCTCACCGAGGTCACGGTAGATCGTCCGCTCGGTGACCTCGAGACGTCGCCCGAGATCGGATGCCGTGATCGGCCGAGAACGCGCACCGAGGATGACGATCTCCGAAACGAGGCGAGCAGCTTTCATGATTCCGAGAATAATGAAGGACACTGACACGAGATGTCAGTGGAAGCCGATGAGACTGGTCCCATGATCACACCGACACCGGAATCAGCTCACGCCGCCGACCCCGCCGACTTCGCTCCGTTCTCCCAACGTGCACTGAGCGGCAAGGTCGCCCTCGTCGCCGGAGCCACCCGAGGAGCCGGCCGCGCCATCGCCCGGGATCTCGCACGCGCCGGCGCCTTCGTCCACAGCACCGGCCGATCGACCCACGGGCGTCCCTCCGACTACGCACGCACAGAGACGATCGAAGACACCGCCGCCCTCATCACCGACGAAGGCGGCCAGGCCGAAGCCCACGTCTGCGATCACCTCGATCCGGCCCGGATCTCACAAGTGATTCGCCAGATCGAAGCCGACCACGGTCGTCTCGACATCCTCGTCAACGACATCGGGGGAGAAGCCTACGTCGAGTGGGGCACACCGTTCTGGGAGACCGAACTCGATACCGAGATGCGCTTGTTCCGGGCGGGACTGCTCGCTCAACTGCACACCGCACATGCCGCCCTGCCCCTGCTCACACGGAACCCGGGCGGTCTCCATATCGAGATCACCGACGGCACCGCAGAGTTCAACGCGAGCCACTACCGGGAGAATATCTTCCTCGACCTCACGAAGACGGCTGTGAGCCGACTGGCCTTCGGGCTCGGCCACGAACTCGCCAAGGTGGAAGCGACAGCGGTCGCCATCACCCCCGGTTGGCTGCGATCGGAGATGATGCTCGATCACTTCGGCACCACAGAGGATGACTGGATGCGCGACTCGCTCGACGAAACCCGCACCGAACCGCCACGCGATTTTGCGATCTCCGAGACGCCTCATCTGCTCGGTCGTTCCGTTGTCGCACTGGCCGCCGATCCCGACCGGCACAGCTTCAACTCGACGACGCAGGACACCCACGGATTGGCTGTCCACTACGGATTCAATGACCTCGACGGTTCGCGACCCGATTCGTGGAGCTTCATCACCACCCTCGAGAACGACCCTGCGGCGGATCCCTGCGAGTTCCGCTGACCGCACGGGCGAGTGCGGATTCCGCACTTGCCGAATCCGTCTTGGCACGGGTCCGGGACCTCGTTAGTCTGAAGCCACCCAATCGCTTCAGGAGGAGTTCGCCGTGTCCGCAGAAACCCGTGACGTCGTCATCATCGGAGCAGGCCCATCGGGCCTGAGCGCCGCCCGTCGGCTGCGGAAGGCCGGACGCAGCGTGATCGTGCTCGAGGCCCGTGACCGCGTGGGCGGCCGCACCTGGACCGAACATATCGACGGGCAGATGTTCGAACTCGGCGGCCAGTGGATCTCCCCGGACCAGACCGCGCTGCTCGCGCTCGTCGACGAACTCGGCAAAGAGACCTACCCGCGGTACCGCGACGGAGACAGCGTCTACATCGCTCCCGACGGAAAACGCACCGTCTACTCGGGAGAGATGTTCCCGGTGGGGGAGTCGACCCAGTCCGAGATGGAACGTCTCATCGGCATCCTCGACGAACTCGCCGCCAGGATCGGTCCGAATGCACCCTGGGATGCCGAAGACGCTGCCGAACTCGACTCGATCTCCTTTCACCACTGGCTGCGCCAACAGTCCGACGACGAACTCGCATGCGAGAACATCGGGCTGTTCGTCGCTGGCGGCATGCTGACCAAGCCCGCCACCACCTTCTCAGCACTCCAAGCGATTCTCATGGCCGCCTCGGCGGGATCGTTCACGAATCTCGTCGACGATCACTTCATCCTCGACCGACGTGTCGTCGGCGGAATGCAGTCGGTTTCGGTGCAGATGGCCGAGGAACTCGGTGAGGACATCGTCCGTCTGCAGCAGCCGGTCCGTCGGATCGAATGGTCGGAGACCGGCGTCAGCGTTTCCACCGACGAGCTGACAGTCAGCGCAGGCCAGGCGATCGTCGCCGTTCCGCCGAACCTCTACTCGCGCATCAGCTATGACCCACCTCTGCCGAGGCTTCAGCAGATCTTCCACCAGCACCAGTCGATGGGGCTCGTCATCAAGGTCCACGCCACCTACGACACCCCGTTCTGGCGCGAAGACGGACTGTGCGGAACCGGTTTCGGCGCTTCCCGTCTCGTCCAAGAGGTATACGACAACACGAACCACGGTGAAGAGCAAGGTACTCTCGTCGGCTTCATCTCCGATGTCAACGCCGATGCCATGTGGGCCCTGGACGAAGAGTCCCGCCGGACGAAGATCCTCGAAGCCCTCGCCGAGTTCCTCGGCCCGAAGGCACTCGACCCCCGGGTGTTCTACCTCTCCGACTTCGGCGCGGAGGAATGGACCCGCGGAGCCTATGCGACGAGCTACGACCTGGGCGGTCTGCACCGGTGGGGACCGTTCCAGAACGACCCGGTCGGTCCCATCCACTTCGCCAGCTCCGATATCGCAGCCGAAGGCTACCAGCACGTCGACGGAGCGGTGCGCATCGGCACCGCCACCGCCGAGAGGATCCTCGGCGAGAAGTCCTGAGATGAGCAGCACACAGCCGTCACCGTCGACGAACACGAGCGGACTGAGCTCGAAAGGACTCTCCGCCGGCAAGATCGGAGCCATCGGGGGAGCCGTCATCGGCATCTCCTGCATCGCTCCGGCCTATACGCTGACCTCGGGACTGGGCCCGACGATCTCCGAGGTCGGGGTGCACACCCCGGCCGTGCTGCTCATCGGGTTCGTGCCGATGCTCCTCGTCGTCTTCGGCTACCGCGAACTGAATACCGCGATGCCGGATTCGGGTACGACCTTCACATGGGCGACCAGAGCGTTCGGGCCATGGCTGGGCTGGATGGGCGGATGGGGGCTCGTCGCCGCCACCGTCCTCGTGCTGTCCAACCTCGCGGCCGTGGCCGTCGACTTCCTCTTCCTCCTGCTGTCCCAGGTGTTCTCCGATCCGTCCACCGCCGAACTCACACGGGTGCTGTGGATCAACATCCCCGTGACGATCTTCCTCACCGCTGCTGCGGCCTGGGTGTCCTATCGGGGGGTCGAAGCCACCGAGAAGCTGCAGGTGTGGCTCGTCGCCTTCCAGGTGCTGGCCCTGGGCTGGTTCGTCGTCGCCGCGATTGTGCAGGCGTCCAACGGCACCTCCTATGATCCGACCCCGGTCTCGCTTGATTGGTTCAATCCGCTGTCCGCCGGCGACTTCTCCACCGTCGCGGCGGCCGTATCGCTGTCGATCTTCCTGTTCTGGGGCTGGGACACGGTGATCACGATGAACGAGGAGGCGAAGGATCCGGAGAAGACTCCGGGGCGCGCGGCCATGCTCACGATCATTGCGATCGTCATCATCTACATCGCCTGCACGATCGCCGTCATCTCCTTCGCCGGAGTCGGCACCGAAGGCCTGGGTGCGGGCAACCCCGATAACCAGGAATCCATCTTCGCCTCACTCGCCGGCCCGGTCATGGGGCCCTTCGCAGTGCTCGTATCCATTGCGGTGCTCTCATCTTCCCTGTCATCGCTGCAGGCGACGATGGTCTCACCCTCGCGGACGATCCTGGCGATGGGCCACTACGGGGCGCTGCCTGAGAAGTACGGCAGGGTCTCTCCCCGCTACAAGTCCCCGTCGGTCGCCACCGTCACCTCGGCGGGCGCTGCGATCATCTTCTACGTCGTCATGCGCCTGCTCTCGGAGAACGCCCTGTGGGACACGATCACTGCGCTGGGCCTCATGGTCTGCTTCTACTACGGCATCACGGGCCTGGCCTGCATCTGGTATTTCCGACGCAGCCTCTTCGCCTCGACCCGCACGTTCTTCTACCGGTTCCTGTTCCCGCTCATCGGGGGCCTGACCCTGCTGGTCATCTTCGTCACCACCGCAATCGACTCGCTCGACCCCGACTACGGATCCGGATCCTCGGTCTTCGGCGTCGGACTCGTCTTCGTCCTCGGCATCGGGGTGCTGGCCCTGGGCGCGGTCATCATGATCATCCAATCCGTCCGCCATCCCGACTTCTTCCGCGGACGCACCCTGAAACAGGGAGTCGACGAGGGGTGAACGAACAGCTGGTGGCGCTGCGCCGAGTCCGAGACCGCATCGACCGCGAGTTCGACCAGCCCTTGAACGTGGAGGCCCTGGCCACAGGCGTGCACATGTCCGCCGGTCACCTCAGCCGTCAGTTCAGATCGGCCTTCGGAGAATCGCCGTATTCGTATCTCATGACGCGCAGGATCGAACGGGCAATGGCCCTCATCCGCCGCGGTGATCTCACGATCACCGAGATCTGCTTCACCGTCGGCTTCTCGTCCTTGGGCACCTTCAGCACCCGTTTCAGCGAACTCGTCGGACTCTCACCGACCCGCTACCGCGACGGAGTCGCCGCAGGCGAGCACCGGCTGCCGACGATCGTGGTGAAGAATGCGCTGCGACCGGTCAGGAATCGAGAAGTCCCACCGCGCTGAGCAGTCTACGATTGCTGACATGGACATCTCGATCAACGCCAGCTTTTTGCCCCACACCGATGCAGAAGAATCCCTGACCTTCTACCGTGACATCCTCGGCTTCGAGCTGCGTCTCGACGTCGGTGCCGGACGCATGCGCTGGCTGACGGTGGGACCGGTCGGCCAACCCGACACCTCGATCGTGCTCACCCCGCCCGTGACCGACCCGACGATCAGCGACACCGAACGGGAGACCATCGAAGGTCTCATCGCCAAGGGCAGCTATGCCGCGATCGTGCTCGCGACACCGAACGTCGATGAGGCCTTCGCCGAGGTGGAGGCCAAGGGCGCCGACATCGTGCAGGAGCCGATGGACCAGCCCTATGGTCTGCGAGACTGCGCTCTGCGGGACCCCGCCGGGAACATGATCCGCATCCAGCAGAGAGGCTGACACCAGTGCACACTGCAGACAGCCACGACCTCATCCGCGTCAGCGGAGGCCGGGAGAACAACCTCAAGAACGTCAGCGTCGAGATCCCCAAACGCCGTCTCACGGTCTTCACCGGCGTCTCCGGCTCCGGGAAGAGCTCACTGGTCTTCCACACCATCGCCGCCGAGTCCCAGCGGATGATCAACGAGACCTACTCCGCCTTCGTCCAAGGCTTCATGCCGGCGATGGCCCGACCCGAAGTCGACGTCCTCGAGGGACTGACGACGGCCATCCTCGTCGACCAGGAGCGGATCGGGGCGAACCCGCGCTCCACGGTGGGCACGGTCTCTGACATCAATGCGAAGCTGCGCACCCTCTACGCGCGCCTGGCAGAACCGAACCTCGGATCGACGAACGCGTATTCCTTCAACGTCGCCACCCTGAGCGGCAAGGGCGCGGTGACCATCGACAAGGGCGAGGGCAAACAGGTCGAACGGAAGTCGTTCTCCGTCAACGGCGGCATGTGTCCGCACTGCGAGGGCATGGGCACAGCCACGGACATCTCCATCGCCGAGGTGGTCGATGAGTCGAAATCCCTCAATGACGGAGCCATCACCGTCCCCGGGTACAAACCCGGCGGCTGGTCGGTGCGCATGTTCTCCGAATCCGGGTATTTCGACCCCGACAAGCCGGTCGGCGACTTCGACGAGAACGAGCGGCACTACCTGCTCTATGCCGAAGGCGAGAAGGTCAGGATCAACGGCACGAACATCACGTTCGACGGGCTGATCCCACGGATCCAACGCTCGTTCCTGTCCAAGGACCGGGATTCGATGCAGAAGCACATCCGCGAATTCGTCGACCGTGCCGTCGTCTTCACCACTTGCCCCGAATGCGCAGGGACACGGCTCAACGCCGCCGCCCGGTCCTCGCTGATCGCCGGGAAGTCGATCGCCGATGTCTGCGCTCTGCAGATCTCGGACATCACGGGTTGGTTGGACCAGATCGAGCCGGGAGCCGCCTCGGCGCTGCTCGATTCCCTGCGCGCGGATGTGCGCGCCTTCGACGACATCGGACTCGGATATCTGTCCTTGGACAGATCGGCTGGATCGCTGTCCGGGGGAGAGGCGCAGCGGATCAAACTGGTCCGCCACCTCGGATCCTCGCTCACGGACGTCACCTACGTCTTCGACGAACCGACGATCGGCCTGCACCCGCATGACATCCGATCGATGAACGAACTCCTGCTGGCGCTGCGGGACAAAGGCAACACGGTGCTCGTCGTCGAACACAAACCCGAGACGATCCTCATCGCCGACCACATCGTTGATCTCGGACCCGGAGCCGGAAGCAACGGGGGAGAGGTCACCTTCACCGGCACCGTCGACGGTCTCCGGGCATCCGATACGCTCACCGGTCGACACCTCGGATACACGGCGTCGCTCAAGGAAACGGTGCGGGAGCCGGCGGGAGCTCTCGAGATCCGCGACGCCGGGTCGCACAATCTGCGAGATGTCGATGTCGACGTGCCCCTCGGCGTGCTCACCGTCGTCACCGGCGTCGCAGGGTCCGGTAAGAGCAGCCTCATCGAGGGATCCCTGCGTGGGCGTGATGGGGTCGTGATGATCGATCAGGCGCCGATCAAGGGGTCCCGACGCAGCAACCCAGCCACGTATACGGGGATGCTCGAGCCCATTCGGAAGGCATTCGCGAGGGCCAATGGGGTCAAGCCCGCCCTCTTCAGCGCGAACTCCGAAGGTGCCTGTCCCGTGTGCAACGGGGCCGGAATCATCTATTCGGATATGGCGCTCATGGGCGGCGTGTCCGCACCCTGCGACGAGTGCGAGGGCAAGGGTTTCCAAGCCGAGGTGCTCGAGTTCGCCTTGGGCGGACTGAATATCCGTGAAGTCCTCGACCTGCCCGTTGACGCGGCGATCGAGCATTTCGGTGCGGGGGAGTCGCGTATCCCCGCGGTCGTGAAGATTCTGAAGATCCTCGCCGAGGTGGGACTCGGCTATGTCAGCCTCGGTCAGCCGCTGACGACTCTGTCAGGGGGCGAGCGGCAGAGACTGAAGTTGGCGGTCCATCTGTCGGCGAAGGCCGCGGATGCCGCGCAGGTGATCATCCTTGACGAACCGACGACCGGGCTGCACTTGGCCGATGTCGAGAATCTGCTGCAACTCCTCGATGGGCTCGTCGATTCCGGGCGGACCGTCATCGTCATCGAACACCATCAGGCCGTGATGGCTCACGCCGATCACATCATCGACCTGGGTCCCGGCGCCGACATGACGGAGGGTCGATCGTCTTCGAAGGCAGCCCGACTGAGCTGGTCGCCGGCGCGAAGGCGAATGGATCGCTGACCGCGGAGCATCTGGCACAGTACGTGACTTCCTGACCGGGGGAGCCGCTCTTCTTCAGGCCCCACTCAGGTTCCGCGGAGGCGATTCGGATGCTGAATTCACGGCCTCGGGTTCAAATGCGGCAGTTGATTCGTTACGGTGTATAACGGCTCGGTAACGACCGGGTTACAGAACCGAAATGCAGTCGTACTTTGGAGAAGACACAGTGAACCTCTACAGCACAAGCCTCCGCAAGGTCGCCCTGCTCGTCGGCGCCGGCGCTGTTGCAGCCGCCGGACTGACCGGAATGAGCGCAGGGCAGCCGGCACAGGCATCTGAGAAGGGCGTCTGGGACAAGGTCGCCGAATGTGAATCCGGCGGAGACTGGCACATCAACACCGGCAACGGATACTACGGCGGACTGCAGTTCTCCGAACAGACGTGGAAGGCCTTCGGCGGTGAGGGAATGCCGCACGAGGCCAGCAAGGCAGAGCAGATCGACATCGCCCAGAAGACGCTCAAGGAACAGGGCCCGGGCGCCTGGCCGGTCTGCGGTGAGAAGGCCGGACTGACGAAGGAGAACGGCGCGGCCGACGACGGCGGCGGATCCGACGACGGCAAGAAAGACGACGGCGGCTCGGACGACAGCGGCAAGGTCGGCCTCGGCGGCAACGTCACCGTCGGCAACTGAGACCACACGATGAACTGACGATCAACGATCTGCAGGCATGAGCACGTGCGCTGTGTTCGTGATCCTGGAACGGCCGTGAGCGACCTACGCGTTGCTCACGGCCATTCCTGTCGGTGACGCTAGTTGCCGTGTATTGGGTTTTCGCTGCGAGGGTGTCTTTCGAGGGATCCAAGACTCCTCTCCGACTATGGGTACAACGCCGATAATATACATTATGTTAAGTAAAGATTGAGAGCCGAGCCGCTTCCCCGTGGTCTCGCCTATAGAGTTGATGCTGACGATCGATGGCCGCAGATGTGTTCTGCAATCTGATGGTCCAGGTCTTCTGCTGAGTTCTGACTGGGAGGCGAAATGGCGACGAAGCAACCAGCAATGCGACCGACAGGCGAACCCGTCGATGACGTGCTCGACCGTGCAGGCGGTCCCAGGCGCGCCGAGGCTGATCGCCTGCGCGAGATCCTCGCAGAGATCTCCGGCGAAGAGCCCGTTGTCTGGGCCTCACGCATCATCGGATTCGGCGAGGTCGAGTATCGCTACGAATCAGGACATGGCGGCACCATGCCGGTTCTCGCGTACTCCCCTGCCTCGCGTCAGCATACGATCTATCTCACGAGCGACTATGAGGACCGTTGGCCCGACCTTGCCTCCAGGCTCGGCAAGTACCGCAGCGGCACGTCGTGCCTGTATCTCACGCGCTTGAATGATGCCGACGAATCGGTGCTGCGTGAACTCCTCAAGCGCACTCGTGACCACACGCTCGCCGAATGGTCCGACTGATAGCATGTGTACTGAACAGTAACTCAGATCACAGTAAGGGGCGCCTCCATGACCGCAGACACCACAGCCGTGCAGACCGCCGAATCTGCACCCACCTTCAAGCTCTGGAAGAAGATGCAGGAGATGCCTCTGGGCGGCCTCGTCGGTTCATGGCTGTTCTCTCAGGGCATCTGCTTCAAAGCACCCTATTTCCGTACTGTGCGCCCGCAGATCAAAGAGCTGCGACCCGGGCTGTGCCGCGTCGCTGCGCCCAACCGCCGTGGAATGCACAACCATATCGGCACCTATCACGCATCGCGTCGTGCAATATGGCCGAAGTCGCCGCCGGTGTAATGACGGAAGCGACCGTGCCGCCCACTCACCGCTGGATCCCAGCGGGAATGACCGTGGAATACAACGCCAAGGCCAGCAAAGGGGCGGTCATGGCAGTCACCCGGCTTGAAGAGATCCCCGAATTCGGCGAGGAGAAGTTCGACCTGATCGTCCCTGTGGATGTCCTCGACGCGAACGGCATCGCCTTCGTCACCGCACGCATCACCATGTACATCTCACCGAAGAAGCGCTGAAGCACCGCGGATCCACCAGGTCACCGCCTGGAAACCTTTACCGGTCCGACAGCAGCAGCACGCGCTGAGCGTGCGTGACTGCCCCACCGATCGGGCGTGGCGGCCTGTACCCGCCCTCAGGCCCTAAGTCGATGATGAGATCGCCGAGCTCGGTTGAGATGAACTCGGCAAGGCTCTCATCGATCGGCCAGTCATGCCCGGTGCCGCGTGAGAGATCAGCGGCATGGAGTGCGAGCTCGAGAATGCGCATCTGCACCAGCTGCGCTCCCGGGATGCTGCCGATCCGGTGAGCCACGGGCGCGTGGAGGTCGCATTCGTACACCAGCGCTCTGAACGACCTCTCGTGAGTCCAGAAGGAATCGAGCATGTCCTCTCCGAGGTGATCGGCTCCCCTGGTGGCTTCGACTTCCTCCGTGCTCGCCTGCTGCAGCAGCTTCGTGTAGCGGACTCCCCCGCCGATCAGGTGATTGATGAGCTCCGCATTCGACCATTCCGCCGCCCCGCTCGTCCGGTTCAGATCGGAGGTGCGGACTCGACGGAGGGCTGTGACCCAACATGCTTCTGCCTGATCGAGCTGAGTGGTCGTGACTTCATCCATGCCCTCAGCCTAAGTCCGGATGCCTGGGACCGTACCGACGATCTCGGGTGGTGTCGTTCCGCAAGGCGGGAAGGGCATCAGAGATCGCTCCGATGAATCTCGATTGTTGAGAACTTCTGGTCGAATCATAGTCCTGACCGTTCGGTCAGTATAGGTTGTTCCTGCGCGCTGCGCGCTGCGTGATGGTATACCAATGTGGATCGCCGTCCTGCGCCCCTGCAACTCGACAATGAAGTGAGGAGCTGACCATGACCGTGGCCAGCGGTTCGGCCGACTACATCGGCCTCGCAAACGCACCGATTCTCTGGATACTCGCGATGGCGGTGATGGGTGTCGTCGTCGTTCAATCGCTCATCTACATGACCGCGGTGAAGAAGAACGCCGAGTCCGCGGGTATGAGCCAACAGGAAGTCCGTTCGGCCTTCCGCGCCGGCGGTGTCGCCGCCATCGGGCCATCGCTGTCGGTGGTCCTCGTCGCCATCGCTCTGCTGCCTCTGTTCGGCACTCCCCCGGTCATCGTCCGCGTCGGACTCATCGGGTCCGCCGCCACCGAGGTCGCATCTGCGTCCCTGGCGGCAGGCACCATGGGTGCCAACCTCGGTGATGAGACCTTCACTCGGGGCGTGTTCATCGTCGCCCTCATGGCGATGAGCCTCTCGGGCGCCGGCTGGATGATCTCCACCCTCATCCTCACCCCGATCTTCAAACGCAGCTCTCACAAGCTCGAGAAGGTCAATCCCGCACTCATGTCGATCATCCCGGGTGCGGCACTGCTCGCGGCCTTCGCGGCGCTGACCTTCCGTGAGCTGCCGAAGTCACCGACCCATGTCATCGCCGTCATCGTCTCGGCAGTGGTGATGAGCATCTGCCTGCTGCTCGCCAAGACGCTCAAACAGAACTGGCTGAAGGAATGGGGATTGGGAATCTCCCTGCTCATCGGCCTCGTCGCCGCCTACTTCGCCCACTATGCCGGTCTCGGCATGCCCGAAGCCTGAGGAGAGACCATGTCATCGATCATCACATCACCCTCGCACGCGGCATTCGAGCGCACCACCAGCCGGTGGGGCTCGATCACGCTGTTCATCGGATTCCTCATCGCCACCTCGGTGCCGTTCTATCTTCTGTTCGTCGCCGATGCGAACATCGATCTCGGAGAGATCCTCAAGGGATTCCTCGCCGTGTTCGCCGTCTACGGAGTCTTCTACATCGTCGAACCTCTCACCTATTTCCCGATCCTCGGACCCGCCGGGATGTACCAGGCCTTCATGATCGGCAACGTCTCGAACAAACTGCTTCCCTCGGCGATCGTCGCCCAGGACACGATCGGGGCGAAGCCGGGCACCCGCAAGGGCGAATATGCGGCCACAATGGCCATCTGCGGGGCCGCGATCATCCACGTCGCCTCGATGGTCATCTTCGTCGGCATCCTCGGCACCTGGCTCGTCTCCCTCATTCCCGAGCCGGTGACCCTCGTCGCGAAGCTCTACATCCTCCCGGCGATCCTCGGCGGTGTCACCGTCCAGCTCATCGCTTCTCTCAAGCAGCTGAAATCGACGCTCATCGCCCTCGGCACGGCGGCGCTGGTCATCCTCGTCCTCGTCAGACTGGTTCCCGTGCTCGCGCCCGGCGACGTCGCCATCGTCGTGTTCCTGACCATCCTCATCACATGGTTCACCCGCAACAAGGCGGTCACGGACAAAAGACCCGACAGCGACGGCACCGACACCGTCGGCATCAACTGAGGGCTGACAACGTTCGGTGCTCGTCTGCCGAGACCGACCCACGCATCCGACAATTCCTGCCAAGATGGCACCAGACCTCTGCTGAAAGGACATCATGTCACTCAACTCCGCCCTCCGCGCGTCGATCAGTGCCGATCTCGACCAGACGATCGCCGACTATAAGCACTTCCACCGCACTCCCGAGCTGTCCATGCAGGAGACGAACACCGCCGCACAGATCGCTTCCCGACTCCAAGCCCTCGGACTGGAGACCCACACCTTCGGCGGAACCGGAGTCGTCGCCGTGATCGAGAACGGCGACGGTCCGGTCATCGGCTACCGTGCCGACATCGACGGACTGCCGATCAGCGAGGACACCGGACTCGACTATGCCTCCACGGCGGACGGCACTCTTCCCGACGGCGAGACGACGAAGGTCATGCACGGCTGCGGCCACGACACTCACATCACAGTCGGCCTCTACCTCGCCAAGCACCTCGTCGCACACAGGGACCTGTGGTCGGGAACAGTCGTTATGCTCTTCCAGCCCGGTGAGGAGACCGGCCAAGGTGCGCGCGCCATGCTCGATGACGGGCTCTGGGATGAGATCGTGCGCCCCGAGGTCATCTTCGGTCAGCACGTGTGGCCCGGTGCCGCCGGTCACCTCTACGTCAGCAGCGGCACCGCCATGGCGATGTCCGACTGCCTGCGCGTGACCGTCAAGGGCAAGCAGGCACACGGATCCCAGCCGGAGAACGCGATCGACCCGATCGTCCTCGGCGCCTATATGATCACCCGCCTTCAGTCGGTCGTGTCACGCGAGATCTCCGGCCGCGACATGTCGGTCGTCACCGTCGGCACCTTCCACGGCGGACTCAAAGAGAACATCATCCCCGACTCCGCCGAATTCAAACTCAATATCCGCACCTTCACCGAGCAGGTCCGCGCGGTCGTCCTCGACCGGGTCAGGCGCATCATCGAAGCCGAGGCTCTTGCTTCCGGAGCTCCGGAGCCCGAGATCGAAGAGATGTATCGGTTCCCGCGCTGCTTCAACGACCCCGAGGAGACCGAGTCGTTCCTCACCCATGCCGGAGCCGAACTCGGCGCCGAACAGGTCCACCTGTCCGAGCCCGCCACCGGCAGCGAGGATGTCGGAGCGTTCGGCGATGACATCGGCGTCCCATACGTGTACTGGTTCTTCGGCGGATACTCCCCCGAGAAGTTCGCCGATGGTCAGACCCCGCCCGGGAATCACTCCCCGTTCTTCGCTCCCGACGATGTCGAGACCACTCTCGAGACCGGCATCAGAGCCGCGCTGTCCGCGGTGCTGAGCAAGGTCGGAAAGGACCGCGCATGAGCGAGGAGATGCTGTGGTGGTCGACCCGTGAGCTGGCCGGCCGAATCGCCGCCAAAGAAGTCTCTGCTCGGGAGGCTCTGCAGGCCCATCTCGACCGCATCGATGAGGTCAACCCTGCCCTCAACGCCGTCGTCACCCGAGACGACGAAACCGCCTTCGCCCGAGCTGATGCCGCAGACGCAGCAACCGCCCGCGGTGAGAGCTTCGGTGCCCTGCACGGAGTGCCGATGACGCATAAGGACACCCACGACACGGCAGGTCTGCGCACGACCTGGGGTTCACCGCTCATGGCCGATCGCGTGCCCGAATCGGATGCGCTCATCGTCGCCCGTCTCAAAGCCGCCGGAATCACGACGACAGGCAAGACGAACGTGCCCGAGTTCGCCGCCGGATCCCACACCTTCAATGAGGTCTTCGGCACAACCGTGAACCCCTACGACCGGACGAAATCGGCATCGGGATCCTCCGGTGGCGTAGGTGCGGTGCTCGCAGCCGGGATCCAGGCCTCAGGTGACGGCTCCGATATGGGCGGATCACTGCGGTCGCCGGCATCGTTCAACAACGTCGTCGGTCTGCGGCCGAGCAACGGCCGTATCCCCCACGTTCGACCGGGCAACCCCTTTGCGTGGCTGTCCCAGAGCGGATTCATGGCACGCACGGTCTCCGATGTGGCGCTGCTCATGTCGGTGGCCTCAGGGCCGCATCCTTCGGCGCCGGGATCGATCCTCGAGTCGGGCGGCGTGTTCGACCTCCCGGAGTTCGCACACGGCTCCGACCGCTCCCCCGACCTCACCGGACTCCGGGTCGGCTTCAACCCCGACCTGGACGGACTGCTTCCGGTCGAAACCGAGGTGAAGGAGATCGTCGCGTCCGCCGCACCGGTATTCAGCAGCCTCGGTGCACATGTGGACGAAGAGATCCCGGATCTCACGGACGCCGACGAGGTGTTCAACGTCCGCCGCGCCCTCGACTTCGTGGGCTCCTGGGGCGGCCTGTATGAGGCGCACCCGGACAGAATCAAGGAATCGGTCGGGTGGAACATCCGCATGGGGCTCGACCTCACCGGCGCCGAGGTGGCTTCGGCCGAATCAGCGCGCACCCGTCTGCATGCGGAGATCGACAGCTACTTCGCCGGACACGACGTCCTCGTGCTCACCACGTGCCAGGTCCTGCCGTTCGACGCGGACATCGAGTATCCGAAACAGATCAACGGTGTGCAGCTGGAGAACTACCTCGATTGGATGCGAGCACTGTGCCTGATCTCGGCGACCGGCTGCCCCGCCATCTCGGTGCCTGCCGGCTTCTCGGCCTCCGGTCTGCCGGTGGGTGTGCAGATCGTGGCGAAACCCGGCGCTGATGTCGAGCTGCTGCGAGTCGCTCACGCCTTCGAGGCAGCCACCGGACATCACTCCAGACGTCCGGACCTCTGAGGGGCAGTCTTCGCAGGACGCGGCTTCGGTCGAGGCAGGTATGGCATACCTGGGCAGAGTTTGCCGAGCCTTTCCACACTGGAACGGTTCTAGAAAAGGTGTCAGGATATTCTCTAAGCAGGCGGAACGGATCCGCCTCGAACTGCAAAGGAGTAAAAGATGCACCTGAGCCCCGCCATGCAGAAGGTCCTCAACGAGCAGGTCACCCTCGAAGTCGAAGCCTCGTTGGTCTACCTCCAGCTCTCCATCCAGCTCGATGATCTCGATCTGCCCGGAATGACGCGCTGGATGCGCGCCCAGTCCGAAGAAGAGCAGGTTCACGCCGCCAAGTTCACTCAGCACTGCCTCGACCGCGGATTCGCCCCTCAGATCGGCGACATCGCCGCTCCGAAGGTCTCCGGTTCGCAGCCGCTCGACTTCTTCAAGGCCGCACTGGCCCACGAGGAGAAGGTCTCGGAATCCATCCGCAACATCTACCGCACCGCTCAGGACGAGGCCGACCTCGACGTCCTGCCGCTGCTCCACTGGTTCATCGACGAGCAGGTCGAGGAGGAGTCGAGCATCTCCGAGATCATCGGTCGCCTCGAGCGCGTCGGCAACGACGGTGCCGGCGTCCTGCGCATCGATTCCGAACTCGGCTCACGCCACCCGGATATCACTGCCGACAGCGAGTGACCACTTCGGCTCAGCACTCAGGGCGAGCTCTATGAGTCAAGTGTGAACTCGAATCGAGTACTCAAGCGGCCGATCCCAGCATGGGGGTCGGCCGCTGTCGTATGCAGGCCCGAGCTTGCGGGGAGACCGGTGCGTCCTCAGCCGAGGACCGACTTGCCGATGAGCAGCACGATCGGCAGAGTCACGAGCATGACGCCGGTCTGTCCGGCGATGAGTGCGGCCATGAGCTTCGCATCGCCCCCGAGCTGCCGCGCCATGACATAACCGGAGCTCGCCGTGGCGATCGACTGGAAGAGCAGCCCGACCAGCGCCGGCACCGTCGGGACGGCGAAGAGTGACAGTGCGACGAGGGACAGCCCCGGCAGCACGATCAGCTTGATGAACGTCGAGGCGATGATGGCCCGGGCGTGGTCACGCATCGAGAATGCCTGCAGACCGGCGCCGACGCAGAGGAGCCCGATGGGCAGCGAGGCGGCCGCCAAGGGTTCGAGGACGGTGGCCGCCACGTCCGGCAGACCCAGACCGCTGAGATTGGCCGCAGCTCCGGCGACGCAGCCGAGCACGAGAGGATTCGTCGCGATCGCCCGCAGCAGCGCGAGCAGCGAGCTCGGTCCGGTGCGCAGGAGCTCGAAGCCGAGGCTCGAGATGACGTTCACCGTGGGGACGAGGACCGCCGCGACGATCGCGGCCACGGCGCTGCCTTCGGAACCGAACAGGCTGCCCGCCAACGACAGGCCGATATAGGTGTTGAAGCGGATCCCGCCTTGGAGCACGGAGGTGAAGGCCGGAAGATCGCGGGCGATGACCCGGCGGGCGACGACGATGCCCAGGGACACGATCACGGTGGGAATGACGAGCGCGGCTGCCAAGCGCGCGAGCGGGACATGGGCTACGTCCACCTCGGCGACGGAGGTGAAGAGGAGCACCGGAAGGAGGCAGTAGTACGCGAGCTTCTCCGCGCCCGACCAGAATTCCGGACTCCGAAATCCCGGCAGTCTCTTCAGTGCGAGACCGAAGGCGATGAGCGCCGTGACGGGAAGCAGTGCGAGGAGAATGGGAACCAAGCTCACAGACTGAGAATTTCATGAGTTCGGAATCATTTCAAAGTTGAGTGTGTTTGACTCAATGTAGGACCCGAACGAAAGGAAGCACATGGCTACACGTTTCGACCCCATCCGCGACCTCGACCGATTCTTCTCCGAGGTGACCCGCACCCCGAACGCCACCACCCTGCCGATGGACCTCTACCGTGACGGCGAAGTCTTCATCGCCCGCATCGATATGCCCGGAGTCGATCCGAGCAGCATTGATGTCGATGTCGAAGACCGCACGCTCACGGTGCGCGCTCGCCGCGAGTCCGAGGTCGCCGACAAGGACGTGAAGTGGCTGACCCGGGAACGCACCAATGGCACCTACGCCCGCCAGCTCACGCTCGGCAATCGGGTGGCGCTGGATCGCATCCGCGCCGACTACAGCGACGGTGTCCTCACGCTGACGATCCCCGTCGCCGAGGAGGCCCGCCCCCGGAAGATCTCCGTCTCCCATGCAGCCGGACAGACCTCCCCCGAGGTGGTTGAATCGTCCTCGTCCGACGAACCCCGCTCCCCCGGCCTCGACGGCTGACACCGGCGCCGGATTCCAACGGAATCACGGTGACCGAGGTTCGGACGCCGAGGCGTTTCCCGGTTGCCGGCAGCGGGCTGCACCTTCATCGGGTGCGGCCCGCTTCGTGCGTTCAGCCCCGTTCGAGGAGATACGCCAGGCACATATACGGCAGATCCACCGTGCCGGACACCGGATGCTCGACACTGAAGTACCCGCGCAGGTTCGCTTCGACTCGGGCTCGAGTCTTCTCGTTCGAACGCAGCCAATACGACCGGGTGCGCGCGAGGTCGACGATTCCATCGACGGTGAGCTCCGTGGTGAACTCGACGAGCCTGTGGTCGGTGAGAACCAGACCGTTGCCGGGCTGGGGTCGGTACTGCGGTCGATAGACGTCGCCGGCGTGCATGATCCGGCTCAGGCGCAGCACCCAGTCGACCCGGACATCGAGTTGGTTGATGAGGATGAGCAGCCGGCCTCCCGGGCGGAGGATGCGCGCGACTTCGGCGGCTGCTCTCGCTTCGTCGAACCAATGCCAGGCCTGCGCGACAGTGACGAGGTCGAGATTCCCTGATTCCAGGCCGGTGTCCTCAGCGGTGCCGACCATGGTGGGGGCTGGATTGCGTTCGAGCGCGGCCGTGTCGGGATCGACGGCGATGAGATCGGCACCGCGTGTGAGCAGCCGGCCGCTGAGGATCCCCGTTCCCGCACCGAGGTCGCACACGCGCAGACCAGACCATCGCGGCTCCCAACCGGTCAGCGCGAGGTCGAGGGCTGAGTCGGGATATCCGGGCCGCACCTCGTCATAGACTCCGGCCTGGGTGCCGAAACTGCGGCCGTGGGCGGCCTGCGCACGTGGTCGCACCATCTGAGTCTGCCTTTCATCGAATTGCCGGCGGTCGTCCGGGCGACCGCTGCAGACCACTCTAGCGTCGCTGGCATTCGCCGAGTCGATAGGATGGAGTCAACGGCCCGTTCCCAGCCCTAAGGAGCCAGCATGTCCGCACCGTCCGACCTCTCGTCCAAACTGGACGAAGTCTCCGCCGCGTACGAGGAATTCGCCTCGCGCGGTCTCTCGCTCGACATCACACGGGGCAAGCCCGCCCCGGAACAGCTCGACCTCGCTGCCGATCTGCTCACTGCGGTCAGCGGCGACGACTATCGCACTCCCGGTGGCGTCGACACCCGCAACTACGGCGGACTCGACGGACTCATCGAACTGCGGGAGATCTTCGCTCCGCTGCTCAAGGTTCCGGCCGACCAGCTGTTGGCCGGCGGCAATGCCTCGCTGACATTCATGACCCAGGCGCTGACCTTCGCCCACATGCACGGCACGGCCGTCGATGATCGCCCGTGGGGGCAGGGTCCGCACAAGCTGCTGTGCCCCGTGCCCGGTTACGACCGCCATTTCACCCTGGCCGAATCCCTCGGGTTCGAGCTGTTGACCATTCCGATGGACGACGAGGGCCCGGTGATCTCCGAGGCGCAGCGTCTGGCCGAAGACCCTGCGGTCAAGGGCATGTGGCTGGTGCCGATGTATTCCAACCCGACCGGAATCACGGTCACCGAAGCGCGGGCACGGGAGCTGGCTGCCATGCCGACGGCGGCGCCCGACTTCACTCTGCTGTGGGACAACGCCTACGGGGTGCACCATCTGCGAGAGGACCATCCGGACAATCTCGACATCCTCTCGCTCTGCGCAGAGGCGGGTCATCCCGAACGTGCATGGGTCTTCGCCTCGACGTCGAAGATCACTCATGCCGGGGCCGGGGTGTCGTTCTTCGCCGGAGGCCCTGCCACAGTCGATTGGATGCGAGCGAACCTCGGGAAGGTCGCGATCGGTCCCGACAAGATCAACCAGCTGCGCCATGTCCGGTTCTTCTCCGACACGGCCGGGGTCGAAGCACATATGCGCAAGCATGCCGAGATCGTCGCACCGAAGTTCGATGCGGTGCTCAAGGCGCTCGAGGACGGACTCGGAGCGGAAGAGCTGGCGCAGTGGACCTCACCGGACGGCGGGTACTTCATCACTCTGACGACGATGGAGGGCATCGCCGATCGCGTCGTCAAACTCGCTGGGGAAGCTGGAGTGAAGCTGACTCCTGCCGGTGCCACGCACCCGTACGGCGTCGACCCCAACAACAACATAATCCGCATCGCGCCGACGATGCCGACCCTCGATGAGGTCGAACTCGCCGCTCAGGGCCTCGTGGCGTGTGTGCGCCTGGCCAGCTATGAGAAGCTGCTCGCCGGCTGACACTCGAACGCGGCCTGCAGACTGAGACAGGTCCGCCCCGAACCGAAGGGTTCGGGGCGGACCTGTCTGTACCTGGGACGTCGGATCAGTATTCGTAGAATCCGCGTCCGGATTTCACACCGAGCAGGCCGGCATCGACCATGCGCGACAGCAGGATCGGAGGCTTGTTCGCAGGATCACCGGTCTCCTCATACATGCTCTCTGCGGCATAGAGGCAGGTGTCGAGACCGACGAGGTCGGCCAGCTTGATCGGCCCCATCGGGTGGGCGCAGCCGCCGACCATTCCCGCGTCGATGTCCTCCTTCGTCGCGTGTCCGGCCTCGAGCATCCGGACCGCGCTGAGCAGGTACGGGATGAGCAGGGCATTGACGATGAAACCGGGACGGTCATCGGCTTGGATCGGGTTCTTCCCGAGCACATCGGCGACGAAGGACGTCACGGTGCTGCGGACATCCTCGGCGGTGAGCACCGAGGAGACGATCTCGACGAGCGGCTGGACCGGTGCAGGGTTGAAGAAATGCACTCCCAGCACGCGTTCGGGGCGCGAGGTCGCCTGCGCGAATCGGATGATCGGCATCGACGAGGTGTTCGAGGCCAGGATCGCTTCCGGGTCGGTGACGACCTGGTCGAGCTCAGCGAAGATCGACTTCTTGATGTCTTCGTTCTCACTGGCCGCCTCGATGACGAGCTGACGATCGGCGAGATCGCTGATATCGGTGGTGAACCGCAGTCGGCCGAGCGCCTCGTCACGGGCAGCGGCATCGAGTTTGCCCTTGTCCACTGCGCGAGCCAGGGATTTCTCGATGCGGGCACGACCTGCGGCCGAGGCCTCCTCGTTGATCTCGCGGACGATGACGTCGAGACCGGACTTCGCCAGCACTTCGGCGATTCCGGCTCCCATGAGTCCGCTGCCGATGACGGCGGTGCGCTGGATGCTCATAAACTTCTCCTTCTTGGTCTATATGGTCGGTCGGGTGCGAATGACTCAGCTCAGGGCATTCGGGCGAGGAACCAATCGGCCGAGCGGATGGCTTTCATAGCCTCCCGCCGGCGTTCCCCGGGCAGAGTTTGAATGTAGACCTGCCCGTCGAGGTGCCCAACCTCGTGTTGGAGCATCTGGGCGAAGACTTCCGCGCCTTCGATCTCGATCGGCTGATTCTTCGCATCCACCCCTCGCACCCGAGCGAATTCGTAGCGGGGGGTGGGGAAGAACAGCCCGGGGACAGAGAGGCAGCCTTCTTCGATGTCACGCAGCTGCCCGCCCAGCTCGACGATCTCCGGGTTGATGACATATCCCGTACGACCGTCGAGGTCGTAGCCGAATGCTCGCAGTCCGACCCCGATCTGCGGAGCGGCGACGGCCGCACGGCCCTCCGGCCGTGCGGTGTCGACGAGGTCGGCTGCCAGAGCTTCGACGTGATCATCGAAGACCGTCACCGGTTCGCACTTGCTGCGGAGCACGGGGTCTCCCCACAGTCGGATCTCGCGTTCAGGCATCGATCACCACGACGAGGTCTCCGCCTTCGAGCTGCTGGACATCGGCGATGGCCACACGGGCGACGGTTCCAGCCGTCTGGGTTGTGATCGTCGCTTCCATCTTCATCGCCTCGATGGTGGCTACGGTGTCGCCGACGGAGACCTTGTCGCCCTCGTGGACCTGCATGGTCACAACTCCGGCGAACGGGCTGCCGACGTGTCCGCTGTTGTTCGGATCGGCCTTCTCCGCAGTCTTGACTTCGCTTTCTACGGAGCGGTCACGCACCTGCAGCGGACGCAGCTGTCCATTGAGGGTGAACATGACCGAACGCATCCCGCGCTCGTCAGTGCCGCCGATGGCCTGGACGCCGATGAGCAGGTTCTTGCCCTTCGCCAGCTCGACGGCATGCTCTTCGCCGCTGGTGAGACCGTAGAGGTACTCGGAGGTCTCGACGACCGAGAGGTCGCCGTAGTTCGAGCGCATCGACTGGAATTCCTTCGTCGGACCGGGGAACAGCAGCTCGTTGAGCTTGTCCTTCCGGTCCCGGCCCGGCGTCTGCAGCGCTTCGGCATCCGCAGGTTCGAGATGCTCGGTGAGCGGCTTGGCGGAACGGCCGGCGAGGGCCTTCGAGCGGAACGGCTCGGGCCATCCGCCCGGAGGATCACCGAGGTCGCCGTTGAGGAACCCGATCACCGAATCCGGAATGTCGAACTTGTCGGGGTTCTCCGCGAACTCCTCGGGCGCAACTCCGGCGCCGACGAGGTGAAGCGCCAGATCGCCGACGACCTTCGAGGACGGGGTGACCTTGACGAGATGGCCGAGAATCGAATCGGCGGCCGCATACATGTGTTCGATGTCCTCGAACCGCTCCCCCAGGCCCAGTGCGACGGCCTGCTGACGCAGGTTCGACAGCTGTCCGCCGGGGATCTCGTGACGGTAGACGCGGCCGGTCGGTCCGGCGAGCCCGGACTCGAACGGTGCGTAGAGCTTGCGCACCGACTCCCAGTAGGGTTCGAGGTTGCTGACGGCGTCGAGGCTGATGCCGGTGTCACGCTCGGTGTTCTCGAAGGCGGCGACGAGCGCGGAGAGACTCGGCTGGCTGGTGGTTCCGGCCATGGCCGCCGAGGCGGCATCGACGGCATCGGCACCGGCGGCGGCAGCAGCATAGAGGGTGGCCAGCTGTCCGCCCGCAGTGTCGTGGGTGTGGACGTGGACGGGCAGGTCGAAGTTCTCCCGCAGAGCAGTCACGAGCTTGACCGTGGCTGCCGGCCGCAGCAGGCCGGCCATGTCCTTGATGGCGAGCACATGGGCTCCGGCGTCGACGATCTGTGCGGCCAGGCGCAGGTAGTAGTCGAGCGTGTAGAGCTCTTCCTTCGGATCGAGGATGTCCGAGGTGTAGCACAGGGCCACCTCGGCCAGTGCCATGTTCGTTCCGCGCACGGCTTCGATGGCCGGACGCATCTGCTCGACGTCGTTGAGAGCGTCGAAGATGCGGAAGATGTCGATGCCCGTGCGGGCCGCCTCATCGACGAATGCGTCGGTGACCTCGGTCGGGTACGGGGTGTAGCCGACGGTGTTGCGTCCGCGCAGAAGCATCTGCAGGTTGATGTTGGGCACCGCGGTGCGAAGGGCTTCGAGACGTTCCCATGGATCCTCGCCGAGGAAGCGCAGAGCCACGTCATAGGTCGCACCGCCCCAGGCCTCGATGCTCAGCAGCTCGGGTGTCATCCGGGAGACGTGCCCGGCCACGGCCAGTAGGTCTCGGGTGCGCACGCGGGTGGCCAGCAGGGACTGGTGGGCGTCGCGGAACGTCGTATCCGTGACGGCCAGGGAACTCTGCTCACGCAGGGCGCGGGCGAAGCCCTCCGGTCCGAGCTCGGCGAGACGGTCGCGGCTGCCCGCTGCGGGCGCCGCGGAGAGGTCGATGCTCGGGAGCTTGTCGCCCGGACGGATGCGCAGACCCGGTTCGCCGTGGGGGCGATTGACCGTGACATCGGCGAGGTAGTCCAGCAGCTTCGATCCGCGGTCGGCGCTCACCCGAGCGTCGAAGAGCTGCGGGCGTTCTTCGATGAAGGACGTGGACAGGTCCCCGGCGACGAACGCGGGATCGTCGAGGACGGCCTGCAGGAAGCCGATGTTCGACGATACGCCGCGGATGCGGAACTCAGCCAGGGCGCGTTTGGCACGGCCGACGGCCTGAGCGAAGTCGCGGCCGCGGCAGGAGAGCTTCACGAGCATCGAGTCGAAGTGGGGGCTGACGGCAGCACCGGCGTGGACGGTTCCGCCGTCGAGGCGCACACCTGCACCACCGGCAGAGCGGTAGGCGGTGATCGTGCCGGTGTCGGGGCGGAAGGAGTTCGCGGGATCCTCGGTGGTGATGCGGCACTGGAGTGCGGCACCCTTGATCCGCATCTCGTCCTGGCGCAGGCCGATCTCTTCTAGGGTGGCCCCGGCGGCGATGCGCATCTGCGAAGCCACGATGTCGACATCGGTGATCTCTTCGGTCACAGTGTGTTCGACCTGGACGCGCGGGTTCATTTCGATGAACACGTGCTTGCCGGCGCGCGGTCCGTCGGTCTCGAGGAGGAATTCCACGGTGCCGGCGTTCTGGTAGCCCAGTGCCTTTGCGAACTTCAGGGCATCTGCGTGCAGGGCGGCCGCGATCTCGGGATCGAGATTCGGGGCCGGAGCGATCTCCACGACCTTCTGGTGGCGGCGCTGCACGGAGCAGTCGCGTTCGAAGAGGTGGATGGCGTTCGAGTCGTTGTCGGCCAGCACCTGGACCTCGATGTGGCGGGGACGCTGCACCGCCTGCTCGATGAAGACCGTGGGGTCGCCGAAGGCGCCTTCGGCTTCGCGCATGGCGGCCTTGAGAGCGTCCTCGAGGTCGGAGGCCTGGGCCACGCGACGCATTCCGCGACCACCGCCGCCGGCGACGGCCTTGACGAAGAGGGGGTATTCCATCGATTCGGCATCGGCGAGCAGCTGTGCGATATCGGCCGAGGGGCGTGTCGAGTCGAGGACCGGGATGCCCGCATTGCGTGCGGCCGCCAGCGCCTGGACCTTGTTTCCGGCCAGTTCGAGCACATCGGCCTTGGGGCCGATGAAGGTGATTCCCGCTTCGGCACAGGCACGCGCCAGATCGGGGTTCTCAGAGAGGAAGCCGTATCCGGGGTAGATGGCGTCGGCGCCGCTTTCCTTCGCCACCCGCAGCATCTCTTCGACGCTGAGGTAGGCGCGGACGGGATGCCCCTCCTCACCGATCATGTAGGCCTCGTCGGCCTTCATGCGGTGTTCGGAGTTGCGGTCCTCATAGGGGAAGACTGCGACGGTGGAGGCTCCGAGCTCATAGGCGGCACGGAACGCACGGACGGCGATCTCTCCGCGGTTGGCCACGAGGACTTTAGAGAACATAGGTGTCTCTCACTTCTGTATCGGCCGCACTGGGCGACTGGTCGACAAGCTGTCGGAAACATACTCTACAAGTGACCTGGAACACCCCTGCGCCCGGGGGTCGACTTTGGACTTAGACGTCAGTCTCGGCGTGGTCGGCACGGCTCGGCAGCCGCCGATACGTTAACGTAGGAGGGTGCTTGTCCTAAGTATCAGCAGCCTCAAAGGCGGAGTCGGTAAGACATCCGTGACGCTCGGTCTGGCCTCGGCGGCCTACAGCAGGGGGATTCCCACCCTGGTCGTCGACATGGACCCGCAAGCGGACTCGTCGACCGGCCTCGATGTGCCGACCTCGACGCGTGTCGACATCGCCGATGTGCTCGCTGCTCCGAAGTCCCAGAAGATCCTGTCCGAGGCGATCATCCCCTCCGGGTGGGTCGGTGACAGGCTCGGCCACCTCGATGTGATCTCCGGATCTCCGCGTGCCGCGGAATTCGATCGGCCTTCGCTGTCCGAGCGCTATCTGCGCCGACTCGAAGATGCCCTGACGCGCATCGCGAAAGGCTACCGACTCGTCCTCATCGACTGTCCGCCCAGCCTCAACGGTCTCACCCGTACGGCGTGGACAGCGAGCAACCGAGTCGCGGTCGTCACCGAGCCCAGCCTGTTCTCCGTGGCAGCTGCCGACCGTGCCCTGCGGGCGACGGACGAACTGCGGCAGCGTGGCGCCTCCGATCTGCAGCCGCTCGGCCTGGTCGTCAATCGGGTGCGTGCCGGTTCGACCGAACATGACTATCGCATCCAGGAGATGCGTGAGATGTTCGGTCCTCTCGTCCTCAATCCGCCTTTGGCCGAACGGGCCGTCATGCAGCAGGCTCAGGGATCGGCGCGTCCGATCCACTCTTGGCCGGGCAAACCCGCCGAAGAAGTCGCTGGCTCATTCGACGCTCTGCTCGAACGTGCACTCCGCTCGGAGAACATCCGCGGTCGGCGCGGTGCCGCCCCGGCGAAGAACGACGCTCAGCAGCCCGAGAAGAAGTGAACGACTAGCTGCCGCTCCCCCAGCATCACGTCGACTGCCGTCGCGGACTCAGGTTCGCGACGGCAGTTCTCTGTTCTCGGGCCCCTCGGACTCATTCGAGGCCACTCTGCACCGAGCCTTTCCGTTCCATACGACAACCGAGGCGGTCCGCTCGAACTGAGCGGACCGCCTCGGTGGTGATGTGAGTACTCTGTCGGCTGTCAGCCGGACTTGCGTGCGCGACGGGCGGCGAGCTCATCCATGGCTTCGAGGGCCGCATCGTCTTCCGGGACTCGTTCGCTCGGGAACTCCGACAGCGAGCCTTCGACTTCGTTCCAGACGCGGCCGACGGCGATGCCGAAGACGCCCTGTCCGCCCTGGAGGAGGTCGACGACCTCATCGGGCGAGGTGCATTCGAAGACGCTGGCACCATCGGACATGAGAGTGATCTGAGAGAGATCGTCGACGCCGCGGGAACGCAGGTGCTCAACCGCTGTGCGGATCGACTGCAGTCCGACGCCGGTGTCGAGGAGTCGCTTGACGATCTTGAGGACGAGGATGTCACGGAAGCTGTAGAGCCGCTGGCTGCCGGATCCGGTCGCATTGCGGATCGACGGGGTCACCAGATCGGTGCGCGCCCAATAGTCGAGGCGACGGTAGCTGATGCCGACGACCTTGCAGACGGTGGGACCGCGGTAGCCGGCCTCTTCATCGAGTACGGGCAGATCATCATCGAACAGCAGCCCTTGGGCTGCTGACGGCATCGGCGTCATGTCGACGCTTTCATGACTTGAGCGGTTCACACCGACTCCTCCTTAAAGTCCCTGGGGGAAGCGAAGGTCGCTTGGAAGGACCGAGAACATAGTCATTCTAGCCCTCTTCCCAGCGAACCTGCAGTGGGATTCAACAACTCCAAGTTATTCTGCCGTCCCGGCCAGGACAAACACCTCGAGGTAACAATTTCCGCGTGTCGCCGTTACCGCAGTATTCGAACATGTCACATGGATGTCATTCAGGCGACCCGGCGCAGGATGAGTCGGGGCCGTCGGGCCTAGTTCGACGAGCTTTCGCCGGCAGATTTCGGCTCGTCCCGGTTCGGAGGATCCGCCTTCTTCGGCTTTGCGCTCGTCAGCAGCTTGGTCTTGACCGTCGACGCATAGGTGTCGACGTATTCCTGCCCGGACAGGCGCATGATCTCGTACATGATCTCGTCGGTGACCGACCGCAGCATGAAACGGTCGACGGGAAGACCCGCATACTTCGAGAAGTCCATCGGTGCGCCGAAGACGACTCCGACACGCCGGAGCTTGGGAATGAGGCGACCGGCAGGCTGCAGCTTGTCCGTGCCGATGATCGCCACGGGAACCACAGGTGCGCCGGACTCGAGGACGAGACGCGCAATGCCGGTGCGTCCGCGATAGAGCTTTCCGTCGGGCGAACGAGTGCCTTCGGGATAGATGCCCAGTGAGTTGCCCTCGCGGAGGACCTTCAGACCCGACTCGAGCGAAGCCTGGGATCCCGATCCGCCTCCGCGGTCCATTGGGAGCTGATTGTTGAGCTTGAAGAACCACCGAGTCACCGCACCCTTGATTCCGCGACCGGTGAAGTAGTCCTTCTTCGCCAGATAGACGACGGGACGCGGAGCGAGCAGCGGAACGAAGATCGAGTCCATGAAGTGGTTGTGATTTCCTGCGATGATCGCCGGGCCCTCGGACGGCAGATTGTCCAGGCCCCGCACCCACGGACGGAAGAGGATCCGCAGGATGGGTCCGGCGAGGACTCGCTTGAGAAACCAGTAGAACACGCGCACCCTTCCGACTACGACTCTTTGTCGTCCTCGGCAATCATATATCGACACGAACGGTGAACAGCGAAGTCCGTCGCGGACTCATCCGTGCCATGCTGGGAGCATGGAGATCGATTTCACACTCGGGGCGGATCCGACGGCCGCCTATCGCAGCCTCGACAGCGGTTCAGCGTCGGCGGTTCTCTTTCTGCACGGACTCACCGGTTCGCCCGTCTCCTGGGTGCCGATCGCCCGCGCGATCGCGGCGGAGGGCATCGACGTCAGCGTCCCCCAACTGCCCGGTCACGGCACCTCTTGGCAGGACATGGACGCTACGGGATGGTCCGATTGGCTCGGCGAGGCGCGCACAGAGCTGGGTCGGCTGCAGGCCGACCACGAGCGTGTCGTCGTCGCCGGGCTGTCGATGGGTGGGGCCCTGGCACTTGCCCTGGCGGCGGCAGAGGGCGCACCCGACGAGATCGTCGTGGTCAATCCTGCTCTCTTCATCGACTCTCCCTTCGCTCCCCTGCTGCCGGTGCTCAGGCACGTCGTGCGCACGATTCCGTCGATCGGCGGCGACATCGCCCACCCGGACCGCGATGAGTACGCCTATGAGCGGACGCCGGTGGCGCCTCTGGCGACGTTCCATCGTGCGCTGCGGACACTGCGCGACGATCTGTGGAAAGTCACCTGTCCCGTCACGGCTATGATCTCCGGTGAGGACAACGTCGTGAGTCCGCGAACGCTGCGGGCGCTGCGATCGGACCTTCCGCACCCGCCGAAGATCGTCGCCCTCCGCCGGTCCCGCCATGTGGCGACCCTCGATTTCGATGCGAACACCATCGCCGAGGCAGTCCTGCAGACGGTCTCCACCGAAGAGACCGTGGTCTGTCAGTCCGTGGCCGGGGAATAGCTGAGGCCGCGGAATTGCTGATTCAGGTATGAACGACGAGGGCACCGCTTCGACTCCCGACGACGAGGGCCGGGAGGACTGGCGACGAGACGTTCCCGATCCGGAGAGGATCGGGCACGACCGCTCGCGCATCAGCGACGCGGACTGGGACGACCTCGTCCGGCAGATCGCAGAACCCTCGGCGACGATGGGTGATATGCCCGCCGAGGATGTTCGCGACGCCCTCGAGGACACCGAGCATTGGGAGCGTGAACCGGCGGAGCCGATCGGGTGGCGCACCGCTTCGCCCACCCTGGTGCTGTCCTGGGCCGCGGCTCTCGGCGCGGTCGTTCTCCTGCTCGTCGGCGTGATCTTCTTCAGGCCGCTGCCCGGGTGGTACCTGCTCATCGGTCTGGCCGTCGGCATCGGCGGCGCGGTCGGTCTGTTCTTCCATCTGCCGAGCCATCGTTCCGCCGACGACGGCGACGGATCCTCGGTGTGAGCGATGCTGACCGCTTCGTGTCAGCGGCACCTGAGAGACTGGGCATCATGACCGTCCCCTTCGACCGCGCACCCAGCGCACTGCACAACACTCAGCTGTCCTTCGACAGCCTCGGAACTCCCCTGTCCGACGTCACCTTCGTCATCGTCGACCTCGAAACGACAGGCACCCGAGCCGGGCAGTCGGAGATCACCGAGATCGGCGCGGTCAAGACGCGCGGCGGCGAGGTCATCGGCGAGTTCCAGACCCTGGTCAAACCGGAACACTCCGTGATCAGCCCGTTCGTGGCCCGGCTCACCGGCATCACTCATGCGATGGTCGATGATGCACCCCCGATCAGCTCGGTCCTGCCGAGCTTTCTGGAATTCTCCGTCGGTGCGGTGCTGGTGGCACACAACGCGCCCTTCGACATCGGATTCCTCCGCTCGGCCTGCGAACGCCTCGACTACCACTGGCCGGCGCCCACAGTCCTCGATACCGTCACGCTGGCCCGGCGCGTCGTCGGCCGCGACGAAGTGCGCAACCACAAACTCTCGACGCTCGCCGCTCATTTCGGCACTCAGGTCGAGCCCGATCACCGTGCGCTCTCCGACGCACGTGCCACCGGCGAGCTCCTCCACCACCTGTTCGAACGATTCGGCGGCTACGGTGTGACGACGCTGGAGGAGCTGTCGACCGTCAGACAGTCGGGGTGGGCGAAGCGTCAGGCGAAATCCCATCTGGCCAAGGACGTCCCCCCGGAGCCCGGCGTCTACATGTTCCTCGATGGCACTCGCCGTGTGCTCTACATCGGCAAGTCCGGAAATATGGCCAGGCGGGTGCGCGGGTACTTCAACGCCTCGGAGAACCGTGGCCGCATGGCCGAGATGATCACCGCGGCACAGGAGGTCAGCTGCCTGCCCTGCGCCCACGCGCTGGAAGCCGAAGTCCGCGAGATCCGTCTCATCGGAGAGCTGGCGCCGCCGTACAACCGACGGTCGAAGAACCCTGAACGCAATTCGTGGATCGTGCTCAGCGATGAGCTCTTCCCCCGACTGTCGGTGGTTCGGGCGAACTCGGCGCTCGAACGCTCCCCCGCTCCGCCGCTGGGACCGTTCCGGTCACGGAAGTCGGCACAGGCTGTCAAGGAACTCCTCGACACCCTCTACCCGGTCAAGAGGTGCACGGCGACGATCACGCAGCGCAGCCTCGGCGAACATCGTCCCTGTGTGAGTGCGCAGGTGGGTCAGTGCGGCGGTCCCTGCGCTGGGATCAACGATGTCGATGATTATCGGAGTTCGATCCGCGAACTCTTCGCTCTGCTCGGTGGGGACCTGTCCTCACTGCATCGCTTGGCCGCTGAGCGGATGCAGCGACTGTCCGGAGAGGCCCGGTTCGAAACGGCCGCCGAGGTTCGTGACGCAATGCGTTCGGCGGTGTCCACCGCGGCGCGGGCCGAACAGGTCACGGCTCTGCGGAGAGTTCCCGAACTGATTGCGGCGGCCCCCGGTTTCGACTCAGGCTGGGACCTGGCGATCATCCGTCACGGGAAACTCGCCGGTGCCGGCCATGTGTCGACCAGGCAGGCCATGGGAGATTCCCTGTCGGCGCTGCATTCGACGGCCGAATGGGTCCCTGCCCCCGGAGCGCTTCCGCAGGAGACAGACTCGCTTGCGGAGGAGTCGCGACTGCTGGCCGGCTGGCTGGAGACCGCCGAGCTCGTCTCCGTGACTCCCTCAGGCGGTCATGGCTGGTCGCTGCCCCGACAGGGAGCGACCAGCCATGCACTCAGCTCAGGAGCGGTTCGTCTCAGCGACTCTGTGTGAGACGTCGATGAGCTGTTGGAGCTTGTTCGCGCCGCCCCCGTTGTCGATCGTCTCCGTCGCAGTCTCGAGTTTGAGGGCCAAACGCTCCGTGAAGGTGCCTACAGCCGACTCGTCGGCGGCGACGAGAGCCGCCGCGGCGTTGATGGCCACGATGTCGCGCACTGCCGATCGTTCGCCGTCGAGGACTGCGCGCGTGATGGCCGCGTTCTCATTCGGACCGCCGCCGCGCAGATCGTCCTTCGTCGCCCGCTCGATGCCGAGGTCGAGGGCGTCGAAGGTCGTGTGTTCGATCTCGCCGTGACGGACTTCCCACACATCGTTGACATCGGTGTTGCTCAGCTCGTCGAGACCATCACGCGACCGGAACACCACGGCCTGGTGCCCGCGCTTGGCCAGCGTGCCGACGACGAGCGGGGCCATCTGGGCATCGGCGACGCCGATGGCCGTATGCCTGGCCCGAGCCGGGTTCGTCAGGGGGCCGAGGATATTGAACGCGGTGGGGACGTTGATCTGACGCCGCACTGCAGCGACGAACTGCATCGACGGGTGGAACACGTTGGCGAAGCAGAAGGCCAGTCCGACCTCTTGGGCGATCTGACCGGTCTGTTCGGGGGTGATGTCGAACCGCACGCCGAGCGCTTCGAGTACATCGGCCGATCCCGACGCCGAGGATGTCGCGCGGTTTCCGTGCTTGACGACCCGCTGCCCGGTGGCGGAGATGATCATGGCCGCGGTCGAGGAGATGTTCGCCGTCTTCGCGCGGTCGCCTCCGGTGCCGACGATGTCGACGGAGTCTTCGAGTCCCGGCAGGGGCACGGCATGGTCCATCATCGCCGCCACGAGGCCGGCGATCTCCTCGACGGTCTCGCCCTTCGTGTGGTGTGCTGCGAGAAATGCGGCCATTGTCACATCCGGAGTCTTGCCCGACATGATCTGATCCATCGCCCAAGCCGCCTGGTCTCCATCGAGGTCCTGCTGGTGCATGAGAGCCATGAGCAGGTCGGGCCAGTTCTCAGCAGCCGCCGGAACCGTGGTGCGGGCCTCGGAAGCCTGAGCTGCCGGGGTGGTCAAGGGCGTGGAATCGGTCATCCGTCTGAACTCTCACTAGGGGCTGCCGCCGCCCCGAAGAACAGGGCGGACCTTACCTGCGGCATACTATCGCGACTTCGACACGCGGGCGGAAGCGGCTTCCGAAACGAGATTTCGGCACCAGATCGCGGTTTTTGCTACGTCGTGTAGAAATTTCTTCCTCGAAACCTGGGTAAAAGATGAAAACTCACCCCGAGACGGGTAATAATGGGGTTGTGTCAACTGCCACTGCATCTCAAACAGCGCCAGCACATCCGGTTGTCAATCGTCCGAATGTGACCACGGTGGGCTTCATCGTGTTCCTCGCGAGCGACCTGATGTTCTTTGCCGCGCTCTTCGCCATGTACTTCACCGTCCGATCCGTTGTTCCGGAGCTGTGGGAGGCGAGGACCCAGATCCTCGACATCCCCTACGCTCTCGGCAACACGTTGATCCTGGTGTCGTCTTCGTTCACCTGCCAGATCGGTGTGTTCGCTGCCGAGCGGTTCCGCCCTCGGCGGACCGGCTCGCTGTTCAACATCGCCAAATGGGGAATGGTCGAGTGGTTCTACCTCACCTTCGCCCTGGGCGCGATCTTCGTCTCCGGTCAGGTCATGGAGTACGCGACCCTCGTCAGCGAGGGCATCTCGATCAGCTCCGACGGCTACGGCTCCGTCTTCTACCTGACCACGGGCTTCCACGGCATTCACGTGACAATCGGACTCATCTGCTTCCTGCTCGTCATCGGACGCGCCTATGGAGCGAAGAAGTTCGGTCACCACGAAGCCACATTCGCAATCTGCGTGTCCTACTACTGGCACTTCGTCGATGTCGTCTGGATCGGTCTGTTCGGCATCATCTACCTGCTCCAGTAGCCGGCCTGAGATGCTCGGCCCCCAGGACTCACAACACTTCAAGCAAAGGACGATCAAGTGAAGCTTCTAGCAGATCGCCGCAGACATCCCATGGCGCTGGTCGCGCTTCTTCTCGTGGGACTGCTGCTGACCGGCGGAGCCTATGCACTCTTCACGCAGACTTCGAGCGCCAAGGCGGACACGGCCAGCGCCTCTGATATCGAAGAAGGCAAGAAACTCTTCGCGGCCAACTGTGCCACCTGTCACGGCATGAACGCCGAAGGTTCGAAGGCCGGTCCCGGTCTCATCGGCGTCGGCGCTGCTGCTGTGGACTTCCAGGTCGGCACCGGACGCATGCCGCTGCAGGCCAACGGCCCGCAGGCTCGCGTCAAGGAACCGCAGTTCGACGAAGAGCAGACTGCTCAGATCGCTGCCTACGTTGCCTCGCTCGGCCCCGGGCCGGCAGTTCCCGAAGACGAGTACCTCGATGCTTCGAAGGGTGACCCCGCTGCCGGCGGCGGTCTGTTCCGCACCAACTGCGCCATGTGCCACAACGTGGTCGGCTCCGGTGGTGCGCTGACCCGCGGCAAGTACGCACCGAACCTGTCCGAAGTCTCCGAGAAGCACCTCTACGAAGCGATGCAGACCGGCCCGCAGAACATGCCGATCTTCAACGACGCGAACCTGACTCCCGAAGACAAGCGCGATGTCATCGCCTACGTCAAGGAAGTCTCGGACAACCCCTCCCCCGGCGGATTCAAGCTCGGATCGCTGGGTCCAGTGGCAGAGGGCCTGTTCATCTGGTTCTTCGGACTTGCTGCCGTCATCGGTCTGACAGTGTGGCTGTCATCCAGGGCCAAGTGAGTCTGACAGTGTCGTTCACCATCAATTACGAGAATAGACGGGGAATTCAATGACCTCGAAAGAGCACTCCGGCGGCGGCAGCCAGCTCGAGGAGTTGAACGGGTTCACGAACCCAGGTCTGCCCGAGCACAAACCGCGCTTGGCCGATTCGGACCCACGTGCCGAGAAGATCGCCGAACGACAGGTAGCCGCCTGGTTCATCCTCTCGATGATCGGAACCATCTGGTTCATCGTGGCGTACTTCCTGTTCACTCCGGGCGAATCGATGCAGAGCATCCGCCTCCACAACATGTTCGTCGGCCTCGGCGCCGCTGTCGCGATGTTCTCCATCGGCTTCGGCGCAGTGCTCTGGGCCAAGAACCTCATGAGCGATCATGAGGGCATCGACGAACGCCATGACATCGGCGGCAGCGAAGAGGATCAGGCGATTGCGCTCGAGATCCTCCACCAGGCCAAGGAAGAGTCGGGCATCGCCCGCCGTCCGCTGCTGCGCAACACCCTCATCGCGGCGCTGGCGATCGCTCCGCTGCCCGCAGTCCTCGTCTTCCGCGACCTCGGTCCGCTGCCGGGCGACAAGATGTTCAACACGCTCTGGCAGAAGGGCACTCGCCTCATCCGCGATGTCGGCGGAATCCCCTCGGTCGATTCCGAACGTCCGATCAAGGCTGACGAAGTCACAATCGGCTCGGCCTACCACGTCCTGCCTTCGGGCATCGGCGACGAGGAGGTCAGCGAGCACCCGCTGGACGAGAAGGCCAAAGCGGCCGTGCTTCTCATGCGCATTGATCCCAAGGAACTCAAAGAGGATCCGGATCGCAAGGATTGGTCGTACGACGGCATCGTCGCCTACTCGAAGATCTGCACCCACGTCGGCTGCCCCGTCGCACTGTACGAGCACCAGACGCACCACCTGCTGTGCCCCTGCCACCAGTCGACCTTCGACGTGACGGAACACTGCAAGGTCATCTTCGGCCCGGCCAAACGACCGCTTCCTCAGCTGCCCATCACCGTGGACAGCGAAGGCTACCTGGTTGCCCAGTCGGACTTCCCTGAGCCTGTCGGACCTACGTTCTGGGAGATCAACCACCCATGAGTACTACACAGCCAACCACCACCATCGGGAAGGCGGCGAACTTCGCCGAAACCCGCGTCGGGGCATCTGTCCTCGTGCGCGAGTTCGGTCGCAAGATCTTCCCCTCCCACTGGTCGTTCATGCTCGGCGAGGTTGCTCTCTACAGCTTCATCATCGTCGTCCTGTCCGGAACGTTCCTCACGTTCTTCTTCCAGCCGGCCATGGGTGAACTTCACTATGACGGACCCTGGCTGCCGCTGCGCGGAGTTGAGATCTCCGAAGCCTATGACTCGACACTCGCAATCTCCCTGGAGATCCGCGGCGGTCTGTTCATCCGACAGATGCACCACTGGGGTGCGCTGCTCTTCGTCGCCGCATTGAGCGTCCACATGCTTCGTGTGTTCTTCACCGGCGCTTTCCGTCGTCCGCGTGAGCTCAACTGGGTCGTCGGTGTTCTGCTCGTCATCATGGGCATGGCTGCCGGCTTCACCGGCTACTCGCTCCCCGATGACCTGCTCTCGGGCAACGGCCTGCGAATCATCGACGGCATCCTGAAGTCGCTGCCGCTCGTGGGAACCTATATCTCGTTCTTCCTCTTCGGCGGAGAGTTCC
Organism: Brevibacterium sp. JSBI002; assembly: GCF_026013965.1. NCBI lineage: Bacteria > Bacillati > Actinomycetota > Actinomycetes > Micrococcales > Brevibacteriaceae > Brevibacterium > Brevibacterium sp. JSBI002. The sequence continues at coordinate 1,796,323 of NZ_CP110341.1, read as the reverse complement.
CGGGCATCGACATCGTGGCCCGTCTCTACACCCTGCACATCATGATCGTGCCGGCCCTGCTCATCGCGCTCATCGGCATCCACCTGATGTTCGTCGTCGTACACAAGCACACCCAGTACCCGGGTGCAGGAAATACGGAGAAGAACGTCGTCGGAGAACCGGTTCTGCCGACCTTCGCGGCCAAGGGCGGAGGATTCTTCTTCCTCATCTTCGGTCTGCTCTCGCTCATCTCGGCCTTGTTCACGATCAACCCGATCTGGAACTACGGTCCGTACGATCCCTCCCCGGTCTCGGCTGGTACCCAGCCTGACTGGTACATCGGCTGGGCCGACGGATTCCTCCGCATCGTTCCGGGCTGGTTCGAGTTCTACATCTTCGGATGGCCGATCTCGTTCAACATCAACAGTGCCGTGCTCGTCATGGGCGGCGTGTTCGCTGTCATGTTCATCTATCCGTTCTTCGAGGCGTGGCTGCAGAAGGACCATCGAGAGCACCACATCCTCGATCGTCCCCGCAATAACCCGACTCGCACCGCCATCGGCGTTGCCGGAATCATCTTCTACTGCAACATGTGGGCGGCTGCATCGGGTGACATCATCGCTGTGTTCTTCCAGATGTCGCTCAACGATATGATCTACATCTTCCGATTCCTGTTCTTCTTCGGACCGATCATCGGTTACATCATCACCAAGCGCATGTGCCTCGCACTTCAGCGCAAGGACCGCGAGATCGCTCTGCACGGTAGGGAGACGGCTCATATCATCCGTCTGCCCCACGGTGAGTTCCTCGAACGCCACGAGGCTCTTCCCCCGCACAAGCTGTGGAAGATCACCGCATTCGAGTCGCCGACCTACATTCCGGCCGAGCCGAACGCCGAGGGCAAGATCACGGGAATGGAGAAGCTGCGTGCACGTCTGTCTCGCTTCTTCTTCGAAGATCGTGTGTCGCCTGTGACGAAGCAGGAACTCGAAGCTTCGCACCACGACCACGACGCTGTCGAGGGTTCGAACAACAAGGAACTCGGACACTGACAGGTTCGACAAGCCAGATACGAGGGGCTCAGCAGTTCAACTGCTGAGCCCCTCGCTCTATTCACAGAAGAAGCGCTCAGTCGTCACTCCCCGTCACCTACTCCGTCTTCCTCCTACGGATTTGGCGATCTGCAGCTGAACCTGTCTGTCTCAGTGTCTGCTCGCCTGTGGCGGTAACACCCGGCTTGAACCGCTGCCGCCTCATTAGGAATAGTCTCGTGTCGAGTTGGTCTGCCTCTCCGCGAGTGGAAACTCTCGGCGGAGGCCATGAGAGCCGCGTTCTGCGTCTGTTAACGCCTGAGACAAGCACGAGGTCGTCTGCGACTTCCGAGCAGCCCTGACAGGCCTGCACGAAGCTTCCGAACGTATGCTTCCGTTCGCCTCGGGCATCTCTAGCACGAAGAAGGGCGTTCGTTCAGTGGATGCCAGCGATGAAGTCTGTCTCCGCCGGCCCGAGGCCGTCTCATAGCTGCTCTGAAAGTCGCAACTGACGATTGAGGCTCATCAGACTCAAGCCGGGCAGGAGAGGAATGCTCTGAGCGGTACAGGAACTCACTGCTGAATCTTGGCCAGCGCAAGAGCGTCACCAAGGCATTCGTCAGCTTTGAACCGACTCTGGCTACCTCCGTGTCCGCCCTAGTGGGTTCAACGTGAAGAGGGGGCTTATCGGGCTCAGTTCGCACACACTTATAGGACACCTCAACGACTGCATGGGAGTTGGACTCCAGTCACACACATTCGCTGGAGCCGGAACCCTAGTGGGCCCCGAACTGTGGTGGACCAGATGTCGCTCTTGGCGATTGGGTCGGCATAACGGCTGCTTCGTGGCGGTGCGCTTTGGTGTACTGGTACACAATGTCCAGAAATGCACACCGGAGAAAAGTGATGAGTTCAGACCAAAACAGCCTTCGGCCGCTTACTCCGGAACAGCCTTCGAACGGTTGCTCCGGCTGCGAACGGCAGAACCGACCCCACGAGTGTCCCTATGGTCAGCAAGAACTCTTCAAAGCTTCCGTAAGCGACTACGGCGCCGACGAGGAACCGGAGGAGAGTGCCCCGTGCTGCTCCCCTGTCCGCCTGTGTCCGTCTGTCCGCAGCTGGTGAATAACACTGTGGCCCGGACTCGATTTGAGTCCGGGCCACAGTGGCTGGGCGATCAGATCACTGAATCAGTGGGCAAAATCCCCGCGATCGTGTTCGTAGGTGAGACCGACGAGCGCGATGATGCCGAGCACGACACCGAAAGGGAAGATCCACCAGCCCATCGCAATTCCATAGAAGGCGACGGCGGCAGCGCCCGCGCTGAAGATCGGCCACCAGCTCCACGGGCTGAACATACCGTAGTCGGCATCGGCGTCGGAGATCTCGGCGTCGTCGTTGTCCTGAGGCTGACGACCGACGCGTCGATCCGTCAGCCAGAGGTAGACGCCGATCATCAGGGCCATCAGCCCGACGAGGAGCAGCGCCGGGAATCCGACGAGCTCGGTGAAGTCGGTGAAGAAGCCGTAGAAGATCCCGACTGCGATGAAGAACAGGCCGCAGAGGTTGAAGACGTAGATCGATGACTTCATTTGGCGTTGTCTCCTGTGAGCTGGGGTTCTGCCTGGCCGTGACCGCTGTATTCAAGCAGCTCGGGGTGGTTGAGGTCGAAGGCAGGACGTTCGGAGCGGATCCGCGGCAGCGAGGTGAAGTTGTGACGCGGGGGCGGGCACGAGGTGGCCCATTCGAGCGATCCTCCGTAGCCCCATGGATCATCGACCGTCACCTTGGGTGCATTGCGGTGGGTAATCCACACGTTCCAGAAGAACGGAACCATGGACAGACCCAGCAGCAGCGAACCGACCGTCGACACCTGGTTCATCCAGGTGAAGCCGTCCTGCGGCAGGTAGTCGGCGTAACGACGCGGCATTCCGTCGACACCCAGCCAATGCTGGACGAGGAAGGTTCCGTGGAAGCCGATGAACAGCATCCAGAAGTGGATGTGACCGAGCTTCTCGTTGAGCATCTTGCCCGTCCACTTCGGCCACCAGAAGTAGAATCCGGCGAACATCGCGAACACGACGGTGCCGAATACGACGTAGTGGAAGTGCGCCACGACGAAGTAGGTGTCGGACACATGCTGGTCGAGAGCCGGGCTGGCCAGGATGACTCCGGTCAGACCGCCGAAGAGGAACGTTGCGAGGAAGCCGATCGACCACACGATGGGAGTCTCGAATGTGATCGAGCCTCTCCACATCGTGCCGATCCAGTTGAAGAACTTCACACCTGTCGGAATCGCGATGAGCATCGTCATGAAGGCGAAGAACGGCAGTGCCACGACGCCCGTGACGTACATGTGGTGGGCCCACACGGTCACCGACAGCGCAGCGATGGCAACTGTCGCGAATACGAGTTCCTTGTAGCCGAAGACCGGCTTGCGGCTGAACACCGGGAAGATCTCTGTGACGATGCCGAAGAACGGCAACGCAATGACATAGACCTCCGGATGGCCGAAGAACCAGAACAGGTGCTGCCAGAGTATCGGTCCGCCGTTGCCCGGACTGAACACATGGGAACCGAGGACGCGGTCGGAACCGAGCACCAGCAGCGCAGCAGCCAGAGGCTGGAAGGCCATGAGCACGAGGATGCCGGTGACCAGGACGTTCCAGGTGAAGATCGGCATGCGGAACATGGTCATGCCCGGGGCGCGCATGGTGATCACAGTGGTGATGAAGTTGACGGAGCCGAGGATGGTTCCGAAGCCTGCAGGGCGAGCCCGAGGACCCACAAGTTACCACCGGCGCCCGGTGTGAACGTCGTATTGCTCAATGGCGCGTAGGCGGTCCAGCCGAAGGATGCCGCACCCTGAGGGGTGAGGAATCCGGAGATGGCCACGAGGCTGCCGAAGAGGTACATCCAGAAGGCGAAGGCATTCAGCCGCGGGAACGCCACGTCCGGAGCGCCGATCTGCAACGGCATGATGACGTTGGCGAAGCCGGCGAACAGCGGGGTGGCGAACATCAGCAGCATCAATGTGCCGTGCATGGTGAACAGCTGGTTGTACTGTTCCTTGGTCTCAACGATCTGCATTCCGGGCTCGAAGAGCTCGAGGCGGATGATGAGCGCCATCACACCGCCGACGCAGAAGAAGAAGAACGAGCCGATGAGGTACATGTACCCGATCGTCTTATGGTCCGTCGACGTGATCCAGTCGACGATGATCTTGCCCTTGCTCCGTGGAACTACCGGAGCATCAAGAGCCGCCTGATCCATCGTGGCGGTCATTTCTCAGCACCTTCTTTCGGGTACCAGTTGCGATCGTACTCCGGTCCCAGCTGGCCTGTGTTGCCTTGATCGGCAAGCGACTGCGTGTACTCCTGGAATTCTTCCTTGGACACGACCTTGACGTTGAAAAGCATCTCCGAGTGGTACTCACCGCACAGCTCGGCACACTTGCCGACGTACTCGCCTTCCTTCTCGGCACGCAGATGCAGGCTCTGATCGTGGCCGGGGATCATATCGCGCTTCTCGAGGAAGGCGGGAACCCAGAAGGAGTGGAGGACGTCGCGGGAGTGCAGGCGGATCTCCAGGTCGGTGTCGACGGGGAGATAGAGGACGGGAGCGGTCTTCTCGGGGGCTTCGGTGCCGTCGAGGGCAACCTGAGTGCCGGCGTAGTAGACGTCTTCGGTCTCATAGTTGAAGTCCCAGGCCCACTGCTTGGCAGCGACCTCGATGACCTGCTCGCCAGGGGTGGAGTCATCCGTCGTCTTCTCCATGACCTGGACGTTCTGGAAGAAGAAGCCGAGGACGAGGACGACCGGAGTCACCGTGAAGAGGATTTCGATCGGCATGCTGTAGCGCATCTGCACCGGCAGTCCGCGATCGTTCTTGCGGCGGCGGTAGGCGACCATGGCCCACAGGATGAGTCCCCACACGATGAGGCCCACGATGAGAAGGGCGATCCAGCCGCCGTTCCACAGCGCTGTATAGGCATCCGTGTGGTTCGTCGCGCCTTGCGATTCGACGGGAAAAAATCCTGTGGCGATCTGCTCTTTAGTGCAACCCGATAGCAACGCCGGTATCAACACGGCGCTCAGAATGCCGAGCCGCTTCGCCCAGGACCGCTGCGGTCCTGACTGATTCGGAGAATCCACGTGCAGCCTTTCACAACGTTCTGCGTCTCCAGGTCAGGCCGAGAGACGTGTACTTACTCTGTCACTCATAAGACTACCGCTACACGCGGTAGAAATTCACCTGCAGATGTTCATTTGTTGAGAATATGCTGACAGACACTGCCCCTGAGCGCGGAATCTAGGTGCGCGGAGTACTCCAGGCCGCTGATCTCCGACACGCCGAGGGTGGCAAGGTGTGATGTCTGCCACTGGGTGTCGATGAGCCACTCCCCCGGTCCCGTATCCGCATCCGCCGAGGTGGACCGGCTTTCTCCGCTGACGACGTCGGTTCCGTCGAAGAGTCCGACGAGGTGGGCCAGCGCGGCCTTGGAGGCGTCCCGTTGAGTGTGGAACATCGATTCGCCGGCGAAGAACGAACCGATGGCGACTCCGTAGAGTCCGCCGACGAGCTCATCGTCGTTCCAGACCTCGACCGAATGCGCCCACCCGTCGTCGTGGAGGCCCTGATAGAGCTCGATCATCTCCTCGGTGATCCAGCTGCCCGTCCGCCGCGGGTCGGCACACGCCCGGATGACGTGCATGAAGGCTCGGTTGGTGGTGAAGGTGAAGTGCTTCATCGATTTGCGCAGGCTCTTCGTCACGCGCAGGTCACCGGGAAACAGAACTCCACGTCGTCGTGGAGCCCACCATCCCATCCGACCGGTGCCCCCGTGGCCGACTCCCATCGGGAAGAGTCCGGCCCGATACGACAAAAGGACCTGGGGCTGCGTTGCCGTGTACGACACGGCACGCAGATCCTCCAGGTCCATGAGAAGCGCTCCTCCTCAGCCGAGGCTGATCAGTGGAACGAGTCTCCGCAGGCGCAGGATCCGCCAGCGTTGGGGTTGTCGATGGTGAAGCCCTGCTTCTCGATGGTGTCGGAGAAGTCGATGGTCGAACCGCTGAGGTAGGGAACGCTCATCCGGTCGACGATGACCTCGACGCCGTCGAAGTCGCGGACTGCGTCTCCGTCGAGGAAACGCTCATCGAAATAGAGCTGATAGATCAGTCCGGAACATCCGCCGGGCTGGACAGCCACGCGCAGGCGCAGGTCGTCACGACCTTCCTGTTCCAGCAGGCTGCGGACCTTGTCGGCAGCGGTCGACGACAGCTCCACCTCGTGGGTGGCTTCTGCTTTTTCGGTCACAGTCATGGTTACTCCTTTTCGCGTTCCTGTCCCCAGGCTACACCGGTGACAACGTCGGTGCCCTGCAAGCTATTCCCCGTTCGTGTCATCCTTGGTCGCCGAGGCGCTGCAGCAGCAGGGCTTCGGCGACGATCGCGGCTTTGAAATCGGGCAGGTAGAGCGATTCGTTGGCGCTGTGGGCCCTCGCGTCGGGATCTTCGACGCCCGTCACGAGGATCGATGCGCGGGGGAACACATCGAGCAGATCGGCGATGAAGGGGATCGATCCGCCGATGCCCATCGTCACCGATTCGGTGCCCCAAGCGTCGGTGAGCGCCTGGCGGGCGGTCCGGACCACAGTGTCGTTCTCATCGGCCTGCCAGGGGCTTCCGCCCTCGGTCTCTCCGATGCTCAGCTGCGCACCGAAGGGCAGATGCGCGCGCAGATGCTCCTCGACGGCCCGGACCGCCGAGGCGGGGGTGTCCCCGGGCGCGAGTCGGATCGAGAGCTTGGCCTTCAGTGAGGACTGCAGGGTATTCGAGGAGACCGCCACATCGGGAATGTCGAGACCGATGACGGTGATCGACGGCTGTGTCCACAGACGGGAGGCCAAGGTGCCTGCGCCGATGAGCTCGGTTTCCGCGAGCACCCCGGAGTCTGTTCGCAGCGTCGCCTCGTCGAAGTCGATGGACGTCTCTGTGCTCGAGTGCAGGCCGGCGACAGCGACGGAGCCGTTGTCGTCATGGAGGGTGGCCAGCAGCTTCGTCATCGCGAGCATCGCATCCGGTGCCACTCCCCCGTACATTCCCGAATGCACGGCGTGGTCGAGGGTGGAGACCTCGAATTCGACGGCGCACATTCCGCGCAGGCTCGTCGTCAGGGCCGGAGTGCCCGCGGCCCAGTTGCCCGAATCGGCGACGACGATGACATCGGCGCGCAGGCGGTCCCGGTAGGTCTCGAGGAAATTGCGGAAGCTCGGGCTGCCGGCTTCTTCCTCACCTTCGAAGAAGAGCGTCACACCGACACCGAGGCGGTCGGCCAGCAGCCGCAGAGCCGTGAGGTGGACCATGATCCCGGCCTTGTCGTCGGCGGCTCCACGGCCGAAGAGGCGGTCGCCCTTCCGGGTGGCGACGAAGGGTTCGGTGGCCCAATCCTCGGCGCGGCCGGGCGGCTGCACATCGTGATGGGCGTAGAGGAGGACGGTCGGGGCGCCCTCCGGCGCCGGCACGGAGGCGACGACGGCCGGGTATCCGTCGGCGCCGTCCGACTGCTTCGCGGTGAGAATCTCCGTCTCGAGGCCGAGCTGACGCGCCAAGCCCGCGACAGCCTCGGCGCTGGCCGTGACATTCGCGGCGTCGAAGCTCGGCCACGCGACGGAGGGGATGGCGACGAGATCCGTGAGATTGCCGAGAACCTCGTCGAAGATAGTGTCCAGTTCGGCATGCAATTGTGCACTGTCAAGTGCTGAAGTCGATTCGCTCATTCTCCAAAGGTAGTATTCATCTCGTGTTCGGAAGCAAAAAATCTCGCGCGGTCGAAGAAACCTCCGCCTCTCAGCCAGTCCATGACGACCTCTCCGCAGAAGCCGACGCCCGTCGCGAAGCGGAGGCGAAGAAGGGACGGCCCACGCCCAAGCGCAGCCAACAGGAGTCAGCGCGCCGTCAGCCCTTGGTGAACAAGGATCGCAAAGTCGCGAACAGACAAGCCAAGGAGCACCAGCGGCAGGAGCGCGACCGCGCACGCATCGGCATGATGAACGGCGAGGAGAAATACCTCACCCGCCGTGACAAGGGCCCGCAGCGCCGGTACATCCGCGACTACATCGATGCCCGCTTCTCGATCGGCGAGATCTTCATTCCTGCCGCGATCCTGATCCTCGTCATCGCGTTCACGCAGCCGGTGCAGATCCAGCAGTACTTCACCTACGCCGTCTGGGGTCTCATCGCACTGATCGTCCTCGACGGGTTCGTGCTCAACTACATCCTCAAGAACCGGCTGCGCAACAAGTTCGGCGAAGTCGAACGGGGCATCACCTTCTACGCGGTCATGCGCAGCATCCAGCTGCGTCCGCTGCGCATGCCCAAGCCCCAGGTCAAGCGCCGCCAGTACCCCGAATGAGCAGTCGACTCGACTCGAGGCCGCGCGCGATGCGGCCGGGAAAGAACGGACCGGAGTAGATCATCTCCGAATAGGCCTGGACAAGATCGGCGCCCGCGGCTACTCGAGCCCGGGCGTCTTTCGCATCCGCGACACCGCCGACGGAGATGACGGTGAGCTCGTCTCCCACATGCTTCTTAACCAGACGCAGCACCTCGAGTGAGCGTTCGGCCACCGGGCGTCCGGAGATGCCGCCGGCCTGACCTTCGGCGAATTCCGCCTCGGCGCCGGACAGCACACCACGATCGATCGTCGTGTTCGTCGTGATGAGTCCGTCGACGCCGGTGCGCAGAGCGAGGTCGCAGATCTCGACGACATCCTCGTCGGCGAGATCCGGGGCGATCTTGACCAGCAGGGGCACATGGCCCAGCGTCGATCGCGGACTCTCGACCACCTCGGCGGCGGTGTCGCGGACGGCGGTGATGATCGGCTCCAGGCTGTCCACGGACTGCAGGTCGCGCAGACCGGGTGTGTTCGGTGAGCTGACATTGATGACGAGGTAGTCGGCCAAAGGAGCCAGCGCACGGGTCGATGCCGCGTAGTCGGCCACCGCATCGGCTGCCTCGACGACCTTCGTCTTGCCGATGTTGATGCCCACGATCGGACGCAGGCGCTGCGGGAGGGACTCGATCTTCTTCCGTTCAGCGGCGATGTTGAACGACGCCTGCCGGGCACCGTCGTTGTTGAACCCCATCCGATTGAGCAGGGCGAGATTCTTCCGCAGACGGAACAGCCGCGGACGGTCATTGCCCGGCTGCGCATGGGCGGTGATCGTTCCGACTTCGATATGTCCGAAGCCCAGCGACGACAGAGCACGGACCCCCACACCGTTCTTATCGAACCCGGCGGCCAGGCCCACTCGGTTGGGGAAGGGCAGACCCATCACCTGAACGGGCCGGACGGAGCCGCGGGCACAGACCAAGCGGAGCAGGCGACCGAGCAGAGGAACGGAGTCAAGAAGGCGCAGCGCGGAGAACGAGAGGTGATGGGCCCGTTCGGCATCCATCGGAACGAAGAGGAGTCTGAAGATCAATGAGTACACGCACCTAAGAATATGTCAGACTCCCTCATCGCTTCAGCAGGCGCTCGACTCACTGCTTCAGCAAGTCGACGTGTTTGGCATTAGGATCGAATCAACGTTCAAAGACGACTGAAAGGGAACTCATGGCTGGTGCAACCACCCTCAGCAGCTACTCCACGACCTCACCGGTGAAGGCCACCGCCTCCGTTCTGGTGCTGGCGGCAGCGGACTCGACGGTCCTCGGGCTCGAAGGGGCGAAAGCGGCGAAGACCGCCATCGACGAAGCCGCTCGCGCCATCGGGTTCAGCGGAAAGGCCGGATCCACCGCTCGTGTTCCCGCTCCGAAGGGTGTCGCCGCCGACTCCGTCCTGCTCGTCGGACTCGGCGACTTCGATCCCGATGACTCCGATGTCGCGGCAACCGCTGAATCGCTGCGTCGCGGCGCTGGGGCGGCGCTGCGCGTGCTCGACGGTGTCGAGTCGATCGCTCTGGCCCTGCCCGCCACTACTCCGACCGAGGTCGAAGCTGTCACGGTGGGTGTGGGACTCGGAACCTACCGTTTCCTCGACTACCGCAGCGAGGGCACGACGCCGGGCGAGATCACCGTCATCGGACCCAAGGGCAAGACCTTCGCCGCGGCCCATGACGCCGGCGAAGTGATCGCGGCCGCGACGAACAGAGCTCGCGATCTCGTCAACACTCCCCCGCTCGATCTCTACCCCGAGTCCTACGCCGAGATCGTCAAGGACCAGGCCAAGGACCGCAAGCTCAAGGTCACCGTGCTCGGTGAGAAGGAGCTCAAGGCCGGAGGCTACGGCGGAATCATCGGCGTCGGCCAGGGTTCGACCCGCGGACCTCGCCTCGTCAAGGTCGAATACGCCCCTCGCGGCGCCAAGCGCCATCTCAGCTTCGTCGGCAAGGGAATCACCTTCGACTCCGGCGGCATCTCACTCAAGCCGGCGAAGAGCATGGAGGACATGAAGTCCGATATGGCCGGTTCCGCGGCCGTTGTGCAGGCGCTCTTCGGCATCGCCGACCTCAAGCTCCCGGTGCGGGTCACCGCGTGGCTGCCGATGGCGGAGAACATGCCCGGGTCTTCGGCACAGCGCCCTAGCGATGTGCTGAAGATGCGCAGCGGCAAGACCGTCGAGGTCACGAACACCGATGCCGAGGGCCGACTCGTCCTCGCCGATGCGCTCACCGACGCCGGTGCGGAGAATCCGGATCTGCTCATCGATGTGGCCACACTCACCGGTGCTCAGATCGTCGCACTCGGCGAACGCACCTCCGGTGTCATGGGCTCCGAGGCCGCACGGGCAGAGGTCATCGCCTCGGCGACCGTGGCCGGTGAGCAGATGTGGGCGATGCCGATCCCCGAGGAGATGCTCTCCGGATTCGACTCCACCGCCGCCGATCTCACGAACTCAGGACCGCGCCCCGGCGGCATGCTCGCCGCTGCGGCGTTCCTGCGTGAGTTCGTCGGAGAGGATGCGAACTGGGCGCATATCGACATCGCCGGACCGAGCTTCAACGGTTCAGCACCCTTCGGCTACACACCGAAGGCCGCGACCGGAGCCGCGGTGCGCACCCTCATCGAAATCGCGAAGGCGAAGGCCTGAGCCCGGTGGTTCTACACGCTGTCGAGGTGAACGTGATGATGCCCACCTGTGTCCAATCAGACAGCGTTTTTCTTCGCCCCGCGCAAGAAAAGTGGAAAGATAAGACTGAAAGCTGCGTACTGCAGGCTTATTCACAGCTACGAGGAGAAATCCGTGAGTGACGAATTGACCTACGACCTTGTCGTTCTGGGTGGCGGAACCGGTGGCTATGCCGCTGCTCTGCGAGCCGCAGAGCTCGACATGAAGGTCGCTTTGATCGAACGCGACAAGGTGGGAGGCACCTGCCTGCACCGTGGCTGCGTTCCGACGAAGGCTCTTCTGCACGCCGCAGAAGTCGCCGACACCGCCAAGAACTCCGAGACCTTCGGCATCGAAGCCGAGTTCAAGGGGATCGACATCGCCAAGGTGCTCGAGTACAAGGACGGGGTCATCACCCGCAACTACAAGGGTCTGCAGGGTCTGGTCAAGGCTCGCGGAATCGACACCTACTTCGGCACCGGCAAGCTCGTCGGCAAAGACACTGTCGAGGTCACCGGCGAAGACGGCAACCACACCGTCAAGGGCACGAACGTTCTGCTCTCGACCGGTTCGACATCGAAGACCATCGGACTCGAGGTCACCGACCGCGTGATCACGAGCACCGAAGCTCTCCAGCTCGACAAGGTCCCGAGCTCGGCCATCGTGCTCGGCGGCGGCGTCATCGGCGTCGAGTTCGCCAGCGTCTGGAACTCCTTCGGAGCTGACGTCACGATCGTCGAGGGCCTCAAGCACCTCGTTGCCAACGAGGACGAGACCATCTCGAAGAACCTCGAGCGCGCTTTCAAGAAGCGCAAGATCAAGTTCAAGCTCGGCGTCATGTTCAAGGGCGTCGAAGAGACGGCCGACGGGGTCAAGGTTACTCTCGAAGACGGTTCGACGCTCGAGGCGGAGTACCTCCTCGTGGCGGTCGGCCGCGGCCCGGTCACCGAGGGCTTCGGCTTCGAAGAGCAGGGTATCCCGATGGATCGCGGATTCGTCCTCGCCAACGAACGTCTCCACACCGGCGTCGGCAACATCTACGCCTGCGGCGATATCGTCCCCGGACTCCAACTGGCCCACCGCGCCTTCGGCCAGGGCATCTTCATCGCCGAGGAGATCGCCGGACTCAACCCGGCACCGGTCGTCGAATCCGGTATCCCCCGCGTAACCTACTGCGAACCGGAGATCTTCTCCGTCGGACTCTCCTCCGCACAGGCGGAAGAGAAGTACGGCAAGGATCAGGTCGAATCGCTCGAGTACAACCTCGGCGGCAACGGCAAGTCCGTGATCCTGAACACGACAGGTCTGATCAAGGTCGTCCGGGAAAAGGACGGTCCGGTCGTGGGCGTGCACGGTATCGGCGCGCGTCTGTCCGAGCAGGCCGGTGAAGCTCAGCTCATCGTCAATTGGGAAGCATTCCCCGAGGAAGTCGCGCAGCTCATCCACGCGCACCCCACGCAGAACGAAGCACTCGGCGAGGCCCACCTGGCCCTGGCCGGCAAACCTCTGCACTTCCACTCATAAGATCCGAGGAGACGAATACTCATGTCGAATTCCGTTCAGATGCCGGCTCTCGGAGAGTCGGTCACCGAGGGCACTGTCACTCGCTGGCTCAAGGAAGTGGGCGAAGAAGTCGAGGTAGACGAACCGTTGCTCGAGGTGTCGACCGACAAGGTCGACACTGAGATCCCGAGCCCGTACGCCGGCACCCTCGAGAAGATCCTGGCCGAAGAAGATGACGTGGTCGAGGTCGGCGGCGACCTCGCCTACATCGGCGACGGCAGCGGCGCTTCATCCGACGACGAGGAACCCGCCGAGGAGCCTGCTGAGGCTTCGGCCGAAGAAGCCCCTGCTGAAGAGGCTTCGGCCGAGGAAGCCCCTGCTGAAGAGGCTCCCGCTGACGAAGCACCGGCAGCCGATGAGGCACCGGCGGAGGAGTCGGCCCCTGCCGCTTCGGATTCCGCATCCTCCGAAGGCACCGAGATCACGATGCCCGCGCTCGGCGAATCCGTCACCGAGGGCACCGTGACCCGCTGGCTCAAGGAGGTCGGTGAAGAGGTCGAGGTCGACGAACCGCTTCTCGAGGTCTCCACCGACAAGGTCGACACCGAGGTCCCCTCCCCCGTTGCCGGAGTCGTTCAGGCTCACCTGGCGGACGAGGACGACACCGTCGAGGTCGGCGCGCCTCTGGCCCGCATCGGTTCCGGTGCCCCGGCCGAATCCGCACCGGCCGAGGAAGCTCCGAAGGAGGAAGCCCCCGCCGAGGAAGCTCCGAAGGAGGAAGCCCCCGCCGAGGAAGCTCCGAAGGAGGAAGCCCCCGCTGAAGAGGCTCCGAAACAGGAAGCCCCCAAGGAGGAGGCGCCGAAGCAGGAATCGGCTCCCAAGCCGGCCGCAGACGCGTCGGCGCAGTCGGCTTCTGCCGCTCAGGCCGAAGAGCCGGTGGAGGCCGCTGCACAGGCACCTGCCGCCGCCGACACCGTCGGCGAGAACGCTGCCTACGTCACTCCCCTCGTGCGCCGTCTGGCCCGCGAGAAGGGTGTCGATCTCTCGCAGGTCACCGGCACCGGAGTGGGCGGACGCATCCGCAAGCAGGATGTCGAGTCGGCGGCGAAGAACGGCCCTGCTGCCGCTCCCGCGGCACAGTCCGGCGCATCGGCCGGGGCACCGAAGGCTCCGTTCAAGGTCGAGATCCCCGAGGAGGCTGCGAAGCTGCGCGGCACCACGGAGAAGGCCTCGCGTATCCGCCAGACCATCGCCAAGCGCATGAGCGAGTCCCTCGATGTCTCCGCTCAGCTCACGCAGGTCATCGAAGTGGATATGTCTCGCGTCGTCAAGCTGCGCAAGGCCAACAAGGAAGCGTTCCAGGCCAAGCACGGTTCGAAGCTGACCTACCTGCCGTTCTTCGCCAAGGCCATCGTCGAAGCGCTTCAGGTGCACCCGAAGGTCAACGCCCAGTACGATCTCGAGTCGCAACAGATCACCTACTTCGATCACGAGCACCTGGCCGTCGCGGTCGATACCCCGCGCGGACTGCTCGTGCCCGTGATCAAGGATGCCGGTGATCTCAGCGTCGCAGGTCTGTCAAAGGCCATCGACGATGTCGCTGACCGGACTCGCAGCAACAAGATCATGCCGGACGAGCTCTCGGGCGGAACCTTCACGGTGACCAACATCGGTTCCGTCGGGGCGCTGTTCGACACGCCGATCATCAACCAGCCGCAGATGGGCATCATCGGCACGGGCGCGATCGTTCGCCGTCCCATCGCCGTGAAGACGGCCGACGGTGACGAGGCGATCGCCATCCGCGACATGGTGTACCTGCCGTTGACCTACAACCACCAGTTGGTCGACGGTGCGGATGCAGGACGATTCCTGCAGACCATCAAGGCACGTCTGGAAGAAGGCAACTTCGAGGCCGATCTCGACCTCTGAGCCTGACTGACCGACACACCTCTTCGAGGGGCCGACCATTCGTGGTCGGCCCCTCGGGCCATTCACCGCGACGTTGCCTCCCGTACCTCCGCCACGAGCCATGCCCCCTCGACTCTGCGCAGTTCGAACTCGACTGTCTGCTCGGCGAACTCCACCAGGTCGGCCCCGGTGCCTCCGCTCGAGCGCATGAGCGCCGAGGCTACCACCCGGTCATCGTCGGCGGCGACGATCTCCACGTCCTCGACATCAATCGAATAGTCGGAGTCGGCATACGCCGAAAGATCGATGAGCTCATCGGCCGCTGCGGCGGCTGATTCGGGCACCGTCAGCGCCTTCAGCGCCGCCTCGTCGCCCTTGCTGAGAGCTGTTGCCCGTGACGCACACAGCTCCTCGAGGACTGCGGTCATGTCGTCTGCGTTCATCGTTGGCTGCGGTTCGGGCGACCTGTCCGCCCCTTTGGCCGACGACGCCTCCTCTCCGCTCACGGCCGCGGTGGACGACCATGAGGACCAGACGACGATTCCGCCGAGAACCGTCAGGCACACGGTGAGGCCGATGAGCAGGGTGCTGCGTCCGAACCAACGCTGCAGGTCCACCGCCCGCACGCGTGTCCACAGGGAGTCCACGGAGTCCAACAGCGGTGTCATCCATCCCTTTCGGCCATCGGCGCGCCCGCGTTTGCGTCTCGAGCGTCGCGAACTCTTCGCCTCGGCGCGCAGCGGAGACACTCCGCCCCTGCGCAGAGGCGGAGCCGGTGCGCTGCACGTCGAACCGCTGTCCTCCTCCGATCGCCGGTTCGGTCTGAGCCCAGTTGCCACGCGCAGTCGAGCCGTGAGGGCCGATTCCGGCGACGTCCCGCTCTCGGCCGGCACCATTGGCAGCGCAGCGGGACGGTCGAGTGCACGCAGGGAATCGGCCGCCTCGGCGAGGGCGGTGCCCAACCCGATATCGGACGCCGCATCGTCCAGGAGACCTGCGACAAGTGACCGCAGCGCCGACGATGAATCGGACAGTGCGAGTTCGACGGGAAGCAGCACCTCGGCCCACGGACGCCCGTGGACGGCGTGATAGATCATCTCTCCCACGGCGCGGCGCGGTGTCGTCGCCATGGGCGCCGAGACTCCGGGAATGATGACCGGTCGACCGTGTGCGTCGAGGGAGAACGCGGTCAGAGTGAGCCGATCCTCTGGCCGCGTGCACGTCGTGAGCTCCTCGATGATGCCCAGGAACAGGGTGCACAGCTCGGCCTCGGTCAGTCCCTGATAGGCGCGGATCACGTCGAGGACGAGCCCTCCGGGCGAAGCGGGGACGATGAGAAGGGAACGGGCGCCGTTCGGCAGAGCCACCTCGGTGAGGGCGAGTACACGGGGATCGTCGGCATCGAAGTCATTGTGCACGACGCCCCACGCACTGCGACCGTCGGAATCGACGACGCGGTGGATATCATCCGCAATCGTTGCTTGGAACACCCATGTCATGGTTCCTCATCTCCGTTGATGATGATCAGTTGCGTTTAATCATGTTTAATGATGTGTAATGATGCTAGCCGATGTCGTTATGTGTCAAGGGCCACAGCCTCGGTGGAGGTCGGCAGATGTGATTGGAAACAAATTGAACACTGGGATCAAGAGTCATAGTGTGGAGCCATGCCCCTGGCCACAGAAACGCTCGGGTTCGCCCCTGTCCTCTCGGACTATCGGCAGACTTGGGAATTGCAGAAGAGATACCACGACGAAGTGCTCGCAGGCGACCGTCGGTCGACGATCCTGCTCCTCGAGCATTCCCCGGTTTATACGGCCGGCAAACGCACCGAGGACTTCGAACGGCCCACCGACGGCACCGATGTCATCGACGTCGACCGCGGCGGGAAGATCACCTGGCACGGTCCCGGACAGCTGGTCGCCTACTGCATCTACAAGCTCAACGACCCCAAAGAGGTCCGACTCTTCGTGTCCCAACTCGAGGATGCGATGATCCGACTGCTCTCCGAATACGAGATCGAGGCGACCACGATCGAAGGCCGTGCCGGTGTCTGGCTGCGCGGCGACGAACTCCGTCGTGACCGCAAGATCGGCGCCATCGGCATCCGCATCCACGAAGGCGTGACGATGCACGGCCTGGCCCTGAACTGCAGCAACGACCTCGGCGCCTATGAGTCCATCATCCCGTGTGGGATCACAGACGCCGACACCACGTCCATCAGTGCTGAGCTCGGTCGCACGGTCACTCCCGAAGATGTGGCGCAGCGACTCGACGAAACCCTGCACGAGACCATCACCGCTTAGGAGAACTCAGATGACGATCGCACCAGAGGGCCGCCGCATGCTCCGCGTCGAAGCCCGCAACTCCGAAACTCCCATCGAGGACAAGCCGGCCTGGATCAAGGCGAAGGCCCATATCGGCCCCGAGTACACCGCGCTGAAGTCGCTCGTGCGCAAGCAGGAGCTGCACACGGTCTGCGAAGAGGCAGGCTGCCCGAACATCTTCGAATGCTGGGAAGATCGCGAAGCGACCTTCCTCATCGGCGGTGAACAGTGCACCCGGCGCTGTGACTTCTGCCAGATCGACACCGGACGACCGGCCGAATTCGACGCTGACGAACCTCGCCGCGTGGCCGCCTCGGTGGCTGAGATGGGTCTGCGCTACTCGACGATCACCGGTGTGGCACGAGACGACCTCGAAGACGGCGGCGCCTGGCTCTATGCCGAGACCGTGCGTCAGATCCACGACCTTTCGTATGTCGACGGTCGCGGCACCGGCGTCGAGCTGCTCATCCCCGATTTCAATGCCAAGCCGGATCAGCTCGCCGAGGTGTTCTCCTCCCGCCCCGAGGTGCTCGCGCACAATGTCGAAACGGTTCCGCGCATCTTCAAGCGCATCCGTCCCGCTTTCCGCTACGAACGGTCGCTGTCGGTGATCACTCAGGCCCGTGAGGCCGGTCTGGTCACTAAATCGAACCTCATCCTCGGGATGGGTGAGACGAACGACGAGATCATCTCCGCACTCCAGGACCTCCACGATGCCGGCTGCGACCTCATCACCATCACGCAGTACCTGCGTCCCTCTCCCCGGCACCATCCCGTCACCCGGTGGGTCAAGCCCGCCGATTTCGTGATGCTGCGCGATGCCGCAGAGGAGATCGGCTTCCTCGGTGTCATGTCGGGTCCGCTCGTGCGTTCGTCGTACCGTGCCGGTCGCCTGTGGGCCACCGCCATGCGCCGTCGTGGAGAGGAGATCCCCTCGCATCTGGCGCACCTGGACAAGCACACGCCCGCCAAGCAGGAGGCGCAGGCCGTTGTGGATACCTTCGGCCCCGGCGAAGAGGTAGACTTGACTGCTGAGCAATGAGCGTCGGCCTCCCCCTGATTTCCGGAGGCGACGCCGCAACGCCCCTCAAGAGCAAGTGAGAGAATGAGCGAAGAACCGCGTAAGGGACTGTTCCGGCGCAAGCCGAAGGATCCGAACAAGAAGCCCGGTCGACTGGCGCAGATGCGTCAGGTCTACGAGCTGTCCGCCAAACACAACAAAGCGACCCCGTGGCTGCTGGCCGCGGCGATCCTCGGATGCACGCTCATCGGTCTGCTGATCGGTCTGCTCATCGGCGGCACCACCGCGATCTTCACGACGATCCTCGGCTTCATGGTCGGTCTGCTGTTGGGGATGTTCATGCTCGGCCGCTTCGCCGAGACCGCCGCTTTCGCTCAGATGGACGGGCAGCCGGGAGCCTTCGGCGCCGTTCTCAACACGGCCCGCCGCGGCTACCTGATGGATGAGAAGCCGATCGCCGTCGATCCGAAGAGCCGCGACCTCGTGTTCCGGTCCACCGGTCGTGCCGGCGTCGTGCTGCTGAGCGAAGGTCCGAAGGGACGCAGCGCGAAGCTGCTGGCCAAGGAGAAGAAGCGCCACGAACGCATCCTCCCCAATGTTCCGGTGCACACCTTCCAGGGCGGCAAGGAAGAGGGCCAGCTCGCGATGAAGCAGGTCGTCCCGGCCGTGCAGAAGCTGCCGCGCAAGCTCAACCGCGCCGAGGTCCTGGCCGTGCGCAATCGTCTGGCTGCTCTCGGGACGCAGGGCACGCGCCCGCCGATCCCGAAGGGCATCGACCCGAACAAGGCCCGCCCGAACCACAAGGCGATGCGCGGACGCTGACCCGCGTCCCCTGCGCCGAAACCCCTCGGCCGAGGCGAAAGAAAGCGGCGCCGACTCAACGAGAGTCGGCGCCGCTTCCCATTCCCCGTGTATTCCCCTCCAATTGCTACCTGACGGCGGCCCAGCAACCTCGCGCGAGTTGCTGGGCCGCCGTCAGGTAGCAATTGGGAGGTCAGCGGCGGAGGATGACGGTTCCTGCCGCAAGGTCGTGGACTCCGCGGTTGTCGCGGTTGAAGATCAGCGCCGGAATGACGAGCACGACGAGAACGGCGCGGATGAGCGACTTGATCAGTCCCGGCACGTGGCCGTCGAGGCGCCGGACTTCGATGCCGAAGAGACGATGGCCAACCGAATACCCGAGAGTTCCCACGAGCACGAAATTCTCGAGGGCGAAGAACGCGGGCGCGAGGATCGGATTCGCCGGATCGATGAGATTGGCGATCGCCAGACACATCAGCCAGTCGACGAGCAGGGCGAGGATTCGCTTCCACGCCGGGGCCAGAGAATGCGAGCCGTTGACAGGCAGACCCAGCCGCTTTCCGGGCCAGTCGTCTACTTCCCTGTCGAACCGGGGTCCTTCGAGCCAGGAACCAAGGTCGTCACGATTGATCACTCCCCCAGCCTACGAAACCCGGCCTGAGTGGATCCTCAGGAAACATGCCCGAAACATGGTCGACATCACCACTTCATTCTTCGGCGACTAAGATTGACCGTGGTCAGGACAAACGGCCACCGTACACGAACTAGGAGACCTAAGTGTTCTCGTCTGCTGAAGAACTCGTCAACTACATATCGGACAATGACGTCAAATTCGTCGATGTCCGGTTCTGCGACCTGCCCGGTGTGGTCCAGCACTTCAATCTCCCCGCCGCCTCATACGGCACCGAGGAGATCACCGAAGGTCTGCTCTTCGACGGGTCCTCCATCACAGGCTTCCAGGGCATCCACGAATCCGATATGAAACTGCTGGCCGATGTCACCTCCGCGTACATCGACCCCTTCCGTGAGGCCAAGACGCTGGTCGTCACGCACTCGATCGTCGATCCGTTCACCGATGAGCCCTACTCCCGCGATCCCCGGCAGGTCGCGGCCAAGGCCGAGGCCTACCTCGAATCCACTGGGATCGCCGACACTGTCTTCTTCGGCGCCGAGGCCGAGTTCTACCTCTTCGACTCCATCCGCTACGAGAACACTCCCGGCGGCAGCTTCTACAAGATCGGCTCACAGGAAGCTGCGTGGAACACCGGTTCTGACGAGGTCGGCGGAAACCAGGGCTACAAGACCCCGTTCAAGGGCGGCTACTTCCCGGTCTCGCCGCAGGATCAGTACGCAGATGTCCGCGACAAGATGTCGCTGACGCTCGAGGAGATCGGCTTCGAGATGGAGCGGGCGCACCATGAGGTCGGCACCGCCGGTCAGCAGGAGATCAACTACAAGTTCAAGACGCTCCAGCACGCAGGCGATCAGTTGCTCGACTTCAAGTACGTGATCAAGAACACCGCTTTCGAGCTCGGCAAGTCCGCGACCTTCATGCCCAAGCCGCTCTTCGACGACAACGGCTCCGGCATGCACTGCCACCAGTCGCTGTGGAAGAACGGCGAGCCGCTGTTCTACGACGAGAACGGCTACGGCGGACTCTCCGACCTGGCTCGCTGGTACATCGGAGGACTCATCGAGCACGCCGGGGCGGTGCTGGCGTTCACGAACCCGACTATCAACTCCTACCGCCGCCTCGTGCCCGGCTATGAGGCTCCGGTCAACCTCGTCTACTCCGCGCGCAACCGTTCTGCCGCGATCCGCATTCCGGTGACCGGATCCTCACCGAAGGCCAAGCGGCTCGAGTTCCGCGTTCCGGACCCCTCGTCGAACCCCTACCTCGCCTTCTCGGCCCAGCTCATGGCCGGACTCGACGGAATCCGCAACCGCATCGAACCGCCGGAGCCCATCGACAAGGACCTCTACGAGCTTCCGCCTGAGGAGGCCAAGGACATCAAGCTTGTCCCCGGCACCCTCGACGAGGCGCTCAACGAGCTGGAGAAGGATCACGACTTCCTCACCGCCGGCGATGTGTTCACTCCCGACCTCATCGAGACGTGGATCCGCATCAAGCGTGAGAACGAACTCGATGTCGCTCGCCTGCGTCCGACACCGACGGAGTTCGAGCTCTACTACGCACTCTGATCTCGGCCGTTGGCCGATCCCAGTCGAACCGAGATCGGGCAGCGAAGTGGAATAGAGTGAGGGCGTCACGGGTTATCACCCGTGGCGCCCTTTCGGCTCTGCGGCCGTCGACGCGGCCGGTCGGATCACGCACCATCGAAGGGATGGACTTTGACGCATTATGACCTGCTGCTCATCGGCACCGGTTCGGGAAACATGTTCCTCGACAAGCGGTTCGCCGGACTGAAGACCGCCATCGCCGAGGAATGGCACTTCGGCGGCACCTGCCTCAATGTCGGGTGCATCCCGACGAAGATGTTCGTCTACCCCGCCACCCTTGCCGAGCAGGCCACCCAGGCCGACCGCTACAATCTCACCCCGACCCACCCGAAAGTCGATTGGGCCGGGCTCCAGGACCGCATATTCTCCCGCATCGACGCGATCGAGTCCGGAGGACGCGAGTACCGCAGCAGCGACCGTCAGCCCAATATCACGGTCATCCCCGAACATGTTCACTTCACTGGAGAGAAGGCCGTGCGCACCGCATCCGGTGAGGAGATCACCGCCGATCGCATCGTCATCGCCGCCGGCGCCCACCCGATCATCCCCGACATCGCAGGGCTCGACACCGCCCGCATCGACACCGATGACTACCCGGTGTTCACATCGAACACGGTGATGCGCCGTGCCGAACAGCCGAAGCGACTGGTCATAATCGGCTCCGGGATCATCGCCATGGAATTCGCCCACGTCTTCGCCGCCCTCGGCACCGAGGTGACCGTGCTCGCTCGCGGCCCCCGCCTCCTGGGCAATATCGACGCGGAGGCCGCCGACGAGTTCACCCGCATCTTCGACTCCTCCCACGCCGTCCTGCACGGTGCCCAGTCCAAGCAGATCGACATCGCCGCCGGTGAAGTCACGTTGACCCTCGAACCCAGCGGCCGCCTCGCCGAGGCGGACCTGCCGGACACGATCACCGCCGACGGAGTGCTCGTGGCCACGGGAAGGGTTCCCAACACCGCCGAGCTCGACGTCGAGGCCGCCGGCTTCGACATCACCGACGGAAACCGCCTGTCCGTGGACGAATACCAAAGAGTCCTCGCGGCCGGCCAGCCCGTTCCCGGAGTATTCGCTCTCGGAGACATCTCCTCACCCCACCAGCTCAAACACGTCGCCAACCACGAAGCGAAGATCGTCGGCCGCAATCTGGCCGCAGACGTTGCCGCAGGGTCGCCCGGCAGTGCTCGGGCGAACGACCTCGCCGCAGTCAATCACCATGCCGTTCCCGGTGCCGTCTTCTCCTCCCCACAGGTCGCCTATGTGGGCATGACCGAAGCAGAAGCCATTGATGCCGGACACGACGTCACGATCAAGGTGCAGAAGTTCTCCGATGTCGCCTATGGTTGGGCGATGGCCGATGATCCGGGAGTCGTGAAGATCATCGCCGATCGCAGCACCAGGCGCATCCTCGGCGCTCATATCGTCGGTCACGAAGCCTCGATGCTCATTCAACCACTCATCCAGGCCATGGCCTTCAGCCAGACAGCCGACGAGGTGGCAACCGGCCAGTACTGGATCCACCCCGCCCTGCCCGAGGTGGTCGAAAACGCCCTGCTCGGACTCGAATTCGACGAGTGAGCACATCCACCGACTACCGATTCGGCCGATGACCGGGAGCGGCAGATCGCACGTAGGCGGACTGCCGCACCTGGAGAATCAGAAGTCGTAGAAGCGGTATTCCATCACTGAACGTGCGTGCCTGGTGGTGCGCAGATAGTCGTCTTCGAGGTCATGGCCCGCCCCAGCCGGATAACCGAGCAGGCGGGCTGTGGCCTCGAGCTCGGTATGATCGGCCGGCAGCGACTCGGCGGTGCGCCCACGGAAGAGCATCACGGCCGAACGCACATCGGTGGCCAGCTGCCAGGCAGCAGCCAGCTGCTCGGCGTCCTCGGTCGGCAGCAGACCCCCGTCAGCGGCCACGTCGAGGGCCGTCAGCGTCGAGGTCGTGCGCAGCCCTTCCACCTGATGCCCGTGCTGGAGCTGCAGAAGCTGAACGGTCCATTCGACATCGGAGAGGCTTCCCCGGCCGAGCTTGAGATGTCGTCGCTTATCGGCATTGCGCGGCAGTCGCTCGTCTTCCATTCGCGCCTTGAGAGTGCGCACCTGCGTCAGTGCCTTCTGCGGCATCTCCGACGGATAGCGCAGCGGATCGATGAGCGCCAGGTAGTCGGCGATGAGGCCGTCATCGCCTGCCACCGGCCTGGCCCGCAGCAACGCCTGCGCCTCCCACGGTTGGGACCACTTTGCGTAATAGGCCTGGTAAGACGAGAAGCTGCGCACCAAGGGGCCGTTCTTGCCCTCCGGACGCAGATCAGCATCGAGATCGACCCCTTGAGCGCCTTCGCTGGCCTTGAGACGAGTCGACAGCTGGAGGGCCACCTTCGTCACGTGCTTGCCCAGCCTTCCGCGCGCCTCGGCGTCGAGGTCGTCTGACACGGGACGGTAGACGAACATCGCATCGGCGTCCGAGAAGTAGCCGATCTCCCGTCCGCCCCACCGACCCATGGCGATGATTGCGAATTCGTAGTCCGGGGTCTCGGGCCCGTCGAGGTCTGCTCGGACCGCCTGCAGGGCACCTCTGATCGCCAGGTCCATGAGATCGGAGAGATCACCGGGTATGGCGACTCGGTCCCCGACCCCGAGGACGTCGCGCAACGCGATCCGCAGAAGTTCACGGCTGTAGGTCTCACGGATCGGAGTCACCGCCTCGGCGCCATGGCGCTTGAGCAGTCCATCGACCTCAGCATTGAGAATCGCCAGGTCACGGGCCTCGAGGTTCTCGTGGCGGTCCAACCAGGCGACAGCGGCGGGCTGGCGCAGCAGAAGTTCCGTCGCATATCCGGACAGGGAGAGCACTTCGGCCACAGATTTGGCCGCCAGACCGGAGTCGCGGAGCATCTTGAGGAACCAGCCGGAGGAGGACAGCGATTCGCTCAGCCGGCGGAAGGCCAGCAGTGCTCGGTCGGGCTCGACTCCATCGGAGAACCAATCGAGCAGGGCCGGAAGCACCTGCTTGATGACCATGGCAGTGCGAGACATCCCAGTCGTCAGCGCCTTGATATGACCCAAAGCTCCTTGTGGGTCCACGTACCCGAACGCCTGGAGACGATCGGCGGCAGCCTGCAGGCTCGACCCCCGCTTCTGTGCATCGACGACGGCGCCGTGGACGCCGACAGCCGCCTCGAGGATGGGCCGATAGAAGATCTGTTCGTGGAGGCGGGTGACCTGTTTGGCATAGTCGCGGCGGGCCTCTTCGAGGCGATCCCCGGTTCGAGATCCGGACCGGAAGACGGAACGAGCCAACGTTCGCAGCTTGGCTTCATCATCGGGAATGAGCGCATTGCGCATCATCCTCGGGATCTGCACTCGGTGTTCGACGACACGCATGAACCGGTATGCAGTGGAGAAAACGGAGGCGTCCTGCTGCCCGATATAGCCATGTTCTCCGAGTTCACCGAGGGCGACGAGCGTATTCGGGGTGCGGATGTCCTCATCATTGCGTCCATGGACGAGCTGGAGCATCTGTGCGGAGAATTCGACATCACGCAAACCGCCGCGACCCAGTTTGATCTGACGCGGGGCTTCGACCGCCGGGATGAGGTCGACGACGCGCCGACGCATCGCACGGATCCCGTCGATGAAGCCGGGACGGCTGGCCGCCTGCCAGACCAAGGGCAGGAGCGACTGGGAGAACGCCTCCCCCACTGCGACATCGCCGGCAACCGGTCGGGCCTTGAGGAGGGCCTGGAATTCCCAGTTCTCCGCGATATCGGCGTAATAGTGCTCGAACTCCGACAGCGTACGCACGAGCGCACCGGCTTTGCCTTCGGGGCGCAGCGCCGTATCGACTTCCCACAGTGCAGGCTCACCACCGGCATCGGAGAGGATGCCGCGCATGCGTTGGGCGAGGTCGGTGGCCAGGCTCCTGGCCCCTTCGGTCTCGGCGGAATCGAGAACGAAGACGACATCGACATCGGAGACGTAGTTGAGTTCTCGTGCTCCGGTCTTACCCAAAGCGATGACCGCCAGACGGACGTCGGCCGCCTCGTCGAGTTCGGCTCGTGCGATGGCCAGCGCCGCGTCGAGGGCAGCGGCGGCCAGGTCGGAGAGGACTGCCATGACATGGTCGACGATTTCGTCAGGAGACTCCGCCGCCAGATCATCGGCGACGAGGCGAAGCACCGCATCCCGGTAGTTCCTTCGCAGCGCCTTGACCCCGTCATCTCCGGTCACAGTCGCGCGCGGAGCCGGGTCCTCGGGGTCCGCACCGAGGACCGTGAGCATCTCTGCTCGCAGGGATACCGCCGAGGCGGCAGGCGTGGAGATCAGCAGGAACGGGTCGGGAACGAGCAGCAGCGGCAGGGAGTCGGGATGCCGGACCAGATGGTCGACCATCGCCTCCGAGGTGCCGACGACCGCGAGGAGCCGGGCCAGGAGGGGCCGGTTGAGTTCGTCCTCGGCCAGCTCGCTCTTCGATCCGGTCCGCACTGCGTCCAGCAGGGCCGCGGAACCCTCCCCTGCGGCCTCGATCACGCGCAGCAGACCCAGCGCCGCTCCATGCGGATCCGGGGTTGCCATGAGGAGATCAACGAACCGCGAATCAGTGGCCAGAGGGACGCCGAGGAGCTCATCGAGCTCATGGAGGAACCGAGAGGTGGCCTCCGGCACGCTGGTCGTGCGTGAGGTGATAGCGGCCATCACATCGAGGTGAAGTGCTTCGCGAGCTCATATGGAGTCACCTGCGCGCGGTAATCGGCCCATTCCTGCCGTTTGTTGCGCAGAAAGAAGTCGAACACCTCTTCGCCCAGGGTCTCGGCGACGAGATCCGATCCCTCCATCAGCTCCAGGGCATGAGACAGACTGCGCGGCAGCGCTTCGATCCCCATCGCCCGACGTTCGGTGGAAGAGAGCAGCCAGACGTTGTCCTCGGCCTCTTCGGGCAGTTCGTAGCCCTCTTCGATCCCTTTCAGTCCCGCTGCGAGCATGAGCGCATACGACAGGTACGGGTTGGCGGAGGAATCCAGCGCACGGTACTCGACACGAGCGGACGAGGACTTTCCGGAGTTGTACTGCGGGACCCGTACGAGAGCAGAACGGTTGCGGTGGCCCCACGAGATGTACGACGGAGCTTCATGGCCGGTCCATAGACGTTTATAGGAGTTCACGTGCTGGTTGGTCACTGCCGAAATCTCGGCGGCGTGGGTGAGCAGTCCGGCGATGAACTGTCGGCCGGTCTTCGACAGCTGATATTCGGCCCCCGGTTCGAAGAAGGCATTGTTCTCGCCCTCGAACAGGGAGACATGCGTGTGCATCCCGTTGCCTGGCTGATCGGCCATCGGCTTGGGCATGAACGAAGCGTAGACGCCTTGGGAGATCGCGACCTCTTTGATGACCGACCGAAACGTCATGACGTTGTCGGCCATTGTCAGCGCGTCGGCGTAGCGCAGGTCGATCTCGTTCTGACCAGGTCCGGCCTCATGGTGGGAGAATTCCACCGACAGTCCCATGGCTTCGAGCATGGTGACTGCTTCGCGGCGGAAGTCATTGGCCGTTCCCCCGTTGACATGGTCGAAGTAGCCTGCTGTGTCGACCGGCATCGGCGCTGTGCCGTCGCTGATCCCGGTCACAGGGTCGAGATTGTCGGTCTTGAAGAGGTAGAACTCGATCTCAGGATGCACATAGAAGGTGAAGCCGCGTTCGGCGGCTTTGGCCAGAGTGCGTTTGAGGACGTTGCGCGGATCGGCCGGCGCTGGGTCTCCCCCGGGCACATGGATATCGCAGAACATCCTCCCAGTCGGTTCGATCTCTCCGCGCCAGGGCAGCAGAGAGAACGTCGAGGGGTCGGGTTTGAGCACCATATCGGCCTCGAACACCCGGGACAGCCCTTCGACTGCCGAGCCGTCGAATCCGATGCCTTCGGAGAAGGCGCCTTCGAGTTCGGCGGGGACGATGGCCACGGACTTCAGCTGTCCCAGGACATCAGTGAACCAGAGTCGGATGAATCGCACTTCACGATCCTCGACGGTCCTGAGAACGAATTCCTCCTGACGCGACATCTATTCAGCCGTTCCACTTCTCGTCGTCTTCGTCCCACTGCTGATTGCGTTCACGTGCCTTCTCCAGGGCGGCGCGGGCGACCTCCTCGGTCTCGTAGGGCCCCATGCGGTGGGTCCAGTCGCTGACCAGGCCCTTTTCCACGGTGTTCGTCTCGAGGTTGAAGTAGTACTTCGAGTTCGGGTCGTCGATATCTTCGTAGAGTCCCATGGCGAGCCTTCTCTCCTCTGCGGGGTTCTGCATTGACGCTTTCAGCTTACCGTTTCAAGTCGCGAACTGACGGAATGTGTCGCTTATGCGTTGGAAGCGCCCTATCTGCATCTTTGGTGCAGTCTGAGCCCGACTGGAATCATGTTTTCCGCGATATCTGGCACCCAGACGCACTGATTTCGCATCATTGGTGACGAAAACAGATTTAAAGGTTTGCTCTCCAAACCTTCTAAGGAATAGAGTTGTCATCATGGACGACCGACGGAGAAGTCGGCCGCCTCCGCCCCTGCGGCACACGATCAGGAGAGAAGGACACACCATGCGCATTTCAGTGCCCACCGAGGTCAAGAACAATGAGTTCCGAGTCGCCATCACCGCTGCCGGCGTCCATGAACTCGTCGCCCACGGCCATGAGGTCACCGTGCAGGCAGGAGCCGGTGAGGGCTCTTTCATCGCCGATGCCGAATACGAGGCTGCCGGAGCGAAGATCGCCCCTGACGCCGCCACCACGTGGGCCGCCGGCGACCTCGTGCTCAAGGTCAAGGAGCCGATCGCCCAGGAGTACGGCTTCCTGCGCACGGATCTCGTCCTGTTCACCTACCTCCACCTCGCCGCGGATGAGGCGCTCACCACGGCGCTCATGGAGGCCGGCACCACCGCCATCGCCTATGAGACCGTCCAGCCCGACGGCGGCGGACTGCCGCTGCTGGCTCCGATGAGCGAGATCGCCGGACGCCTGTCGACTCAGGTCGGCGCTCACAGCCTGCTCAAGGCCAACGGCGGCCGCGGGATCCTGTTGTCCGGTGTCCCCGGGGTCGAGCGGGCGAATGTCGTCGTCATCGGTGCCGGTGTGGCTGGGACGAATGCCGCCCGGATGGCTTTGGGCCTCGGAGCGACCGTCGAGGTCATCGACATCAACATTCCGCGTCTGCGGCAGATCGATGAGACCTTCGCAGGTGCCATCGGCACGAAGGTGTCGAACAAGTACGAGATCACGAAGTCGCTGGCCACCGCCGACCTCGTCATCGGTTCGGTGCTCATCCCGGGCAAGAAGGCGCCGAAGCTCGTCACCGACGAGATGGTCGCTGGGATGAAGCCGGGATCGGTGCTCGTCGATATCGCCATCGACCAGGGCGGTTGCTTCGAGAATTCTCATCCGACGACTCACGACGATCCGACGTTCACCGTCCATAACTCGGTCTACTACTGCGTGGCGAACATGCCGGGTGCGGTGCCGAACACAGCCACTGCGGCGCTGACGAATGCGACTCTGCCCTTTGCTGTGAAGGTCGCTAACCAGGGGTGGCACAAGGCACTGTCGAACGATTCGGCTCTGGCCCGTGGTCTCAACATCCACAACGGGCACGTCACGAACGACAACGTCGCCGAGGCATTCGGCTTCGAAGCAGTGTCCGTGGCCCACGCCCTAGCCAACTGAAAAACCCCTATTACTACCTGACGGCGGCCCAGCAACCTGGCGCGAGGTTGCTGGGCCGCCGTCAGGTAGTAATTGGGTTAGGGGCGGGGGACGATGGTCGTGTACCTGAAGTGCTCTTCGCAGAGCCTTCCCGCCGCTGCGGCGTCTCCGGCGGCGATCGCCTCGACGATCGCAGCGTGGTCGTCCACAGCGTGGTCGAAGAGCTCTGGAGAGAACGGGTCGTGACGGAAACCGGCGTTGATCTTCGTATCGAGGTCGATGGCCATGCGCACGAGTTCCGGGTTGTGCCCGGCACGGGCGATGGCGAAATGGAACTGCGCGTCCGCCGTGCGCGCGGCGGCCGCCTCGGCGCGTTGCGAATAGACCTCGGCCAGTTCCCGGAGCTCGCTCAGCTCCTCCTCGGTGCGTCGCAGTGCGGCTGTCGCCGCTAGAGAATTCTGGAAGACGGCGCGGGCGTCGAGCAGGTTCCGCCGTTCGGCATGGAATTCGTCGATTCTGCCGGCCATGGGAGCCAGCGCCTCGGGGCGGGCGGTCTTGACGAACGTCCCTCCCCCGCGTCCACGGCGGCGCTCGACGACTCCGAGACGCTCTAACCGCAGCAGAGCTGCGCGCACGCTGGAACGGGACACCTGCAGATCCGCGGCCAACGTGCGTTCACCCGGCAGCAGGGTGCCTTCCGGCAGCGCTCCGACGGCGATTCCGGAGAGGATATGGTCGGCGATCTGCTGCGGCGCGCTCGTCAGGCTCACCACTTCGCCCAGTCCAGCGAACTCGTGGCCCGCCGATGTCGTGTCGTCGCTCAATCTGCCTCCCGCTTCCTTGGCACGGCTGCTTCCGATTCTAGACTCCACCGGCACCGCACCGCGGCATCGACAGGCGACCGGGCAGCGGGACAAAGCCGCGTTTCCAGCATAGGATCGACACCATCATGACTGTTCACACTCGCCTGCTCACGCCCGGCACCATTTCGCCCGAACGCGGTGTGCCGAAGGACATCCCCCGCCCGGAGTACGTCGGTCGCGCCGACGCCGATGAAGGTCGGGGAAACAATTTCTACAGCCCCGAGGAGGTCGAGGTGGTCCGGGCGGCCGGTCGGATCGCGGCCAATGCCCTGGCTGCCGTCGGCGAGATGATCGTCCCCGGCATCACGACCGACGACATCGACAGGGTGGCGCACGAGTTCATGTGCGATCACGGAGCGTACCCGTCGACGCTGAGCTATCGCGGTTTCCCGAAATCCGTGTGCACCTCCGTCAACGAGGTGATCTGCCACGGCATCCCCGATTCGACCGTCATCGAAGGCGGCGACATCGTCAATGTCGATATCACCGCCTACTACCAGGGCATGCACGGAGACACGAACTACACATTCACCGCCGGAGACGCCGATGAGGAGTCCCGTCTGCTCATCGAACGCACCTACGAGTCGATGATGCGAGGAATCAAGGCGGTCAAGCCGGGGCGTCAGATCAACGTCATCGGACGGGTGATCGAGAAGTACGCGAAGCGCTTCGACTATGGAGTCGTGCGCGACTACAGCGGGCACGGCGTCGGACGCGAATTCCACTCCGGGCTCATCATCCCGCACTATGACGCGGCTCCCGCCCACGCGGAGACGATGGAACCGGGAATGATCTTCACGATCGAACCGATGCTCAACCTCGGCACGATCGACTGGGACGTCTGGGATGATTCGTGGACCGTGGTGACGAAGGATCGCAAGCGCTCCGCTCAGTTCGAGCATACGCTGGTGGTGACCGAATCCGGTGCCGATATCCTGACTCTGCCCGATGCCGACACCGCGATTGCCGCCGGACCCGCACATGAGGAGAGCTGAGTTGAGCGCGGAGACCTCACCACGCTTTGCGATCGGAATCGACATCGGCGGCACCGGGATCAAAGCGGCACTCGTCGACACGGTGACGGGCAAGCTGCCGTTCAAGAGGCTGCGCGAGCTCACTCCGAAGCCGAGCACCCCGGATGCCGTGGCTGCGACGATCGCCACGGTGTTGGATGCGCTGAGCGAACGTGCCGTCGAACTCGAACTCGTCGCCGACCGTGCCGCTATCGACTCCCTTCCGGTCGGCTGCGGATTCCCCGGCGTCATCCGCGAAGGACTCGTCGAATACACGGCGAACCTCGACCAGAGTTGGGTCGGTTCGCCCATCGCCGACATCATCGGCGAGAGCACGGGCCGCACCGTGTACTTCCTCAACGACGCCGATGCCGCCGGACTGGCCGAGATGACCTTCGGTGCCGGACGCAAGCACCGGAAGAAGACGGTGCTGCTGACGACGTTGGGCACGGGAATCGGAACCGCACTGTTCACTCAGGGCCGGCTGGTTCCGTACACCGAGCTCGGCCATATCGAGATGAACGGCGCCGATGCCGAGACACAGGCAGCGGAATCGGTCAGGACCAGGCTGGGACTGACATATCCGGAATGGTCGGCGCGGCTGCAGCAGTACTATGCCCAGATTGAACTGCTGGTCGCGCCCGACGTCATCATCGTCGGCGGTGGCGTCTCGAAGTCCCATGACCAGTTCCTGCCGCTCATCAGGACGCGGGCGAAACTCAAGGCGGCGAAGCTGTACAACAACGCCGGAATCGTGGGAGCCGCGATGATCGCAGTCAACGACGGAAAGGCGAAGGTCCGTCGCAGTCCGTCTTGAGAGGACACAGCCGAAGACGCTGAGAATGAGGACAGGCCACCGATAAGCCGGGTTCTGTCGACGAGTCAGTTGCCCTTCTCGCCTGACGGTCATCTATCTGGGACCGATGTTGCCACCGGCCTCAAGCAATCCACCCGACGACTCGGCGAGCAGCCTCGAACGTCGTCTGTCTGATCTTGCTCCGGATGGGGTTTACCCAGCAGCGACGGTCACCCGCCGCACTGGTGGTCTCTTACACCACCGTTTCACCCTTACCCAGTC
The DNA here is from genome assembly GCF_026013965.1 of Brevibacterium sp. JSBI002. Lineage (NCBI taxonomy): Bacteria > Bacillati > Actinomycetota > Actinomycetes > Micrococcales > Brevibacteriaceae > Brevibacterium > Brevibacterium sp. JSBI002. Next base: position 1,764,764 of record NZ_CP110341.1, on the reverse strand, counting down.
GGAACTGGGCGGTCTGCTTTCTGTTGCACTGGCCCGCGGGTCGCCCCGGGTGGGTGTTACCCACCATCCCTGCTCTGTGGAGCCCGGACGTTCCTCAGCCCTCACGAAGAGAGCCGCGACCGTCTGGTGACCTGTCCTCAAGCATCCCAGTGTAGTCGCTCCGCGACTCCCCCACGCACACGGCACCCACACGCAGCGGAGGCCGGAGACCGAACGTGATCAACCTCATCCGCACCCGGTCCCAGCCGCGTCACTGCGTGATCATACGATGGGGTGGTGAAGATCCTCCTGCCGCCCTCCGAGGGCAAGACTCCGTCGCCGACCGGTCCCACGCTCGATCTCGACGGTCTCTCGGCTCCGGAACTCACCACGAAGCGCAAGCGTGTGCTCGCTGCGCTGAAGAAGGTCTCGAAACGCCGAGATGCCCTCGAGAAGCTCGGCGTCGGCGCGTCGCTCGCCGCGGACGTCGAACGGAATACCGTCCTCGATGAGATCCCCTGTGCCCCCGCGCTGCTCACCTATTCCGGTGTGCTCTATGAGGCGATGGGCGCTGGCGAGCTGGTGGCGCAGTCGAACGATGACGAAAAGCTGCGGGACCGCCTCCACGACGTCCACGTATTCTCCGCCCTGTTCGGCCGGGTGCACGGACTCGATGAGATCCCTGCTTACCGACTGGCGATGAAGACCGATCTGGGGACCTTGGGAAAGCTGACATCCTATTGGAAGCCGGTTCTGGCGAAGTCCTGCTCCCTCGACCCCGCCGAGGTGGCCCTCGACTGCCGCTCGAGCGATTACCGGTCCGTGTGGCCGGGTCCCACCGATCAGGTCGTCACCATGGGCGCGGTGTCCGTCAGCGGCGGGAAACGTCGCGTCGTCTCCCACTGGGCGAAGTTCTATCGAGGCGAGTTCGCCGGTCGGCTGCTCTCCGATGATCGGGCCCTGCCGGAGACGGCTGAAGACCTTGTGTCCCGGGCCGAGCAGTTCTATGAGGTTGAATTCACAGCCTCGACGAACTCGAAACCGGCGAACCTCATGATCGTCATCCGCGACTGAGAGGCTCGTCAACAGCGACTCTGTCCTTCAACGTCGACGAGATCAGCCGGGACAGGATCAGCTGCGACGCAGCAGCACTGCCTCGCATTCTTCGCATTCATAGGTTTCGTTGGCATCGGCGCCGAGCATTCCGTGCCAGACCGCTCCGCCGATCTCCTGCCCGCACGCCTGACAGTTCGGACCATTGAGCAGGGCGGCTCCGGGACCGCCCTGCCGGACATTGGCATCGAATGTCGTGAGCAGCTGCTGCGGCAACTCGCTCCTCGCGCCCGACGCCGCTGCCTCGTTCTCGGCAATGAGTTCCCGCAGTTCCGACTTCCTGTCCTTCACCGCAGTCTGCACCTCTTTGCCGGAGGCCGTGACTTCGGCGATTCGGTCATCGACTGCCGCGAGTTCGTCTTCAGCGGCTTCGAGCTTCTCCATCTCCTCCAGCTGCGATTCTTCGAGTTCGGCGACCCGAGCTTTGTGACCGGCGATCTCCTCTTGCAGATTCACCATATCTCTGCTGGTCAGACCGGTACCGTCGTTGAGCTCGGCGGTCTTTTTCTCGATCTTCGATCGCTGTGCTTCGATGAGTCCGGCGGCTTCGGTGATGGCGTCCTGATGGCCGTCGACGACATCGGCGGCCTCGGTCCGCTTCGCTCCGAGCTCCTTGTGCCGGGAGATGAGCTCCTGCAGCTCCTCTGCCCTCTTCGGGTTGTCATGTTCGAACTGGAGGGCGCGCCCGTGGGCGGTGAGTTCGATGAGGGTCTGCAGCGCAGTTCTCTGGCTGTCGGTGATGAGCATCGTCGGTCTCCTTGTCAGTACCGTTCGACCCAGGGGTCGGTGTTGACCGCCGAGTGCTGCAGCGAGACAGTGAACCCGCGCCGCGCGAATTCGGTCTCGAGTGCCTCGGCCGCCGCATTCAGCCAGACTGTCTCAGACGCCCAGTGGGAGACGTCGATGAGCGAGAGTCCGCGCTCTCGACGATTCGCCGCGTCAAGCGCCTCGGTGGCCGGGTGATGGCGGAGGTCGGCGGTGACGTAGACGTCGGCGCCGCTGGCCCGGACCTCGTCGAACAGCGAGTCGCCGGCGCCGCCGCAGACCGCGACACGGGTCGCTGTCGCAGCGGGATCGCCGGCGATGCGCACACCGGTCGTGGTGCGCGGCAGCTGCGCGGCCAGTCGCCTGGCAAGGTCCCGGACCGGTGTGGGCCGGTCAAGGTCGCCGACGCGGCCGATCCCGGTCGGCAGCGAGCCGCGTCCCGAATCATCAGCCTCGTCATGCGGGGACAGTGGCTGCGCGCTCTCGATCCCCAAGAGTGAGATGAGCACATCGGAGACTCCCCCGCGGGCCGAATCGGCGTTCGTGTGCGCATTGAACAGCGCAATATCGTTGCTGATGAGAGTGTGGACGGCTCCACCCTTCAAGGTTGCGGCGTTCACCGACTTCACGGGTTTGAGCATGAGCGGATGATGGTTGAACACCAGATCCGCGCCGAGAACGACGGCCTCGGCGATCACGGCATCCATCGGATCAAGAGCCACGAGGATCGACTGGACCTCGGCGTCGGGGTCGCCGACGGCCAGTCCCACGGAATCCCAGGGTTCGGCCAGGGCCGGGGGCCACAGTGAGTCGAACACCTCTACGCAGTCACTCACCTTCGGATGTCTCATGCCCCCACACTATTACATCCGAACCGGGACACATCGCCGGCACCGTGGGACCGAGGACCCTGGCCAGCGATCGGCGGACGATTTTCGCCGAACGTGATCTGGCTCATATATTTGGATCATGACAACTACACTCGCCTCCTCCGAATCACCCGTCATCAGAACCTCGTCCACGGTCTCTGATCTCATCCGACGCAGCGCCGGCCGTTTCCCCACCGATACAGCCATCGAATTCGGCGACCGAACCTGGACCTATGCAGAACTCGACTCTGCCGTGACCGCAGTGGCCCGCGAACTGGTTCGTCTCGGCGTGACCAAGGGCGACCGTGTCGCCGCCTATGGGAAGAACTCCGACGTCTTCGTCCTCCTCTATCTCGGCTGCGCCCGTGCCGGGTTCATCCACGTGCCGGTCAATTATCAGCTGAAGAGCGACGAACTCGACTACATCCTCAGCAACTCCGGTGCCGAGATCGTCTTCGCCGACTCCGACCTCAAGTCCGCCGTCACCTCAACCCCGACCGGAGCCGAGGCGCAGGTGATCGACTTCGCCGATCTCGTTCCGGTCGCCACCGCGGAGGACATCGCCCCTGCCGGCAGCGCAGAATTCTCCGTCGACGACACGGACGTGGCACAGCTGCTCTACACCTCCGGCACCACCTCGGCGCCGAAAGGTGCGGTGATGTCCCATCGTGCCCTTCTGCACGAGTACCTGTCGTCGCTGATGTCCCTCGACTTCGCCGCGACCGATCGCGCGGTCCATGCCCTGCCGCTCTATCACTCTGCGCAGATGCACGTCTTCCTGCTGCCGCTTCTGTCGATCGGCGCGCACAACATCATCGTCCCCGCGCCCGTGCCCGAGCAGCTGCTCGCCATCTTCGAGGAACGGGAGGTCAATTCGTTCTTCGCCGCCCCCACTGTCTGGGTGGCATTGGCCAACAGCCCCGACCTCGAAACACGCAACCTCGACAGCCTCCACAAGGCCTACTACGGTGCTTCGATTATGCCCGGACCGATCCTCGAGCGCCTGCGCCAACGGCTTCCGCAGCTGGGCTTCTACAACTGCTTCGGCCAGTCGGAGCTCGGCCCGCTGTGCACTGTGCTGCGCCCCGAGGAGCACGACGATCACCCGGGTTCGGCCGGTCGCCCGGTGATGTTCGTCGAGACCCGCGTCGTCGACGCCGGCGGTGACGACGTCGGCACCGGCGAGGAGGGCGAGATCCTCTACCGGTCGCCGCAGCTGTGCGAAGGCTACTGGAACCGGCCGGAAGCCACCGCCGAGGCGTTCGACAACGGCTGGTTCCATTCCGGGGACCTCGTCAAGGTCGACGACGAGGGCTTCGTCGAGGTCGTCGACCGAGTCAAGGACGTCATCAACACGGGTGGCGTGCTGGTCGCCAGCCGCCAGGTCGAGGATGCCGTCTTCGAGCTGCCGCAGGTCGCCGAGGTGGCTGTGGTCGGGATTGCCGATGAGAAGTGGATCGAGGCGGTGGCCGCCTTCGTCGTCCTCAAGGACGGACAGCCGCCGCTGTCGGCCGACGATGTCATCGGCCACGTCAAGTCCCGCTTGGCCGGGTTCAAGGTGCCCAAGCGGGTGGAGTTCGTTGCCGAACTGCCGAAGAACTCAGCCGGGAAGATCCTCAAGCGCAGCCTGCGCCAAGCCTGAGGGCACGCGGCCCCTCAGGCGTTGGCGACTTCAGCGGTGCCCGCGCCGCGTCGGCGGATGACGGGATCGGTGTGGGCGGCCGCCTCGGCGGTGGTCTGCCGATCGGAACAGCAGCCGGCTTCCCCACCGCATCCTGCAACGGGTTCCTCTGTCCGGGCCTCCCCGCCCTCCTGGCCGAGGATGGTGAATCCGTTGTCGCGGATCATGGCGAAGTCATCGGCGGCGGCTTGGCCCTCGGCGGTGAGGTAGTCGCCGAGCCCGACGATGAGGCCGCTGCAGGGTGAGAGTCCAGCCGCCTTGGCGTGTTCGACGGTATTCGTCCGGTCCGCGTAGGTGTGGGTCTTCACGATGTTGTCGTGGAAGGATTCCGCGGTGTTGATGTTGTGGTTGTAGGCATCGGCGCCGGCTTCCTTGAGCGCCTCGGCCTGACCTTCCTCGAGGATGCCCAGACACGCACACACCTCGACTTCGGGATTCTCGTCTTTGAGGCGTTCGACGATCTCACCGACGCGGCCCACATCGCGACGGCTCGGCCCACGACCGCTGGCGACGAGGCAGACGCGCGACGCCCCGCCGCCGATGCCCATGCTCGCCTGATCCATGGCCTCGGCGGTGCTCAGCCACGAGTATTTGAGGATCTCGGCCGTCGACCCCAGTGACTGTGAGCAGTAGGTGCAGCTTTCCGGGCACATTCCCGATTTGAGGTTGACGAGATAGTTCAACTTGACCGTCATGCCGAAGTGCTCTCGGCGGAGTCGCGATCCGGCATGGACGAGACCGAACAGCTCCTCATCCGGCGTAGCCAGGAGAGCGAGTGCGTCGGATTCAGTGGCTGCTCCCCCGTTGAGAATGGACTCGGCGAGCCTTTCGGGGTTCACGTTCTGGTCAGGGTTCACAGTCGTCATCGATTGGTCCTTTGTCTCCGTGCGATTGAACAAGGTCGGAATCGATCCAGCCCAGATCCCCTGAACACTGTTCAATACGCTACCAGAATGCTGAACCCGCCTTCCGGAGCAGGGCCCTCAGACACACCCGCCATGCCGGTTCGTCAGCGTTCGAGTCGGCGTGCCGGTGAGCTGGAGCATAGAATTCTTTCGCCGGCCCCGAGCGCTGCCCGATCGCCGGCCAACGACCCAGTACAGGGATGAACGGAACGAGGAGCACAATGGCGGAGTCGGCACCCACGGACACTCGCGAAGGAACAGGCAATCGCCGCGGCTGGCGTCTGCAGGGAAACGGGCGGACGATCGCTCCCGGTGAGAGGGTTCTGCCGGAAGAGCGTCTGAGTTGGCCGCGGACCATCAGCATCGGCGCACAGCACGTCGTGGCGATGTTCGGCGCGACGTTCCTCGTGCCCCTGCTCACCGGGTTCCCACCGTCGACGACGCTGTTCTTCACCGCCATCGGCACGCTGCTGTTCCTGCTCATCACGAAGGGCATGATGCCCTCCTACCTCGCTTCGTCGTTCGGGCTGCTCGCTCCGATCGGGGCGGTCACGGGGTTCTCGGCGACGGCCGGAGAGAACCTCGAACCTCATGCCATGGCGTTGGCTCAAGGTGGAATCATCTCGGTGGGAGTCACCTTGGCGCTCGTCGGGCTCGTGGTCCATTTCGTCGGCGTCCGATGGATCGAAGTGACAATGCCCCCAGTGGTGACCGGGGCCATTGTGGCCCTCATCGGCCTCAACCTGGCTCCGGCCGCCTGGGATTGGGTCAAGGCCGCTCCCCTGACCGCCGTGATCACGATCGTCGCGATTCTGCTGACCACGGTGCTCTTCCGCGGGATGCTCGGCCGACTCTCGATCCTCATCGGCGTCCTGGTCGGCTATGGTGCTGCCTGGCTGCAGGGTGAGCTCGACTTCTCCACCGTCTCGAAAGCCGACTGGGTGGGACTGCCCGCGTTCCATGCACCGGCGTTCGATCTCGGCTACCTCGGCCTGTTCCTGCCCGTCGTCCTCGTCCTCATCGCCGAGAACATCGGCCATGTGAAATCGGTCGCCGCAATGACCGGCCGCGACCTCGATCACCTGACGGGCCGGACACTCTTCGCCGACGGTTTCTCCACCATCCTCGCCGGATCCGGCGGCGGTTCGGGAACGACGACCTATGCCGAGAACATCGGCGTCATGGCAGCCACGCGCATCTTCTCCACTGCCGCCTACCTGTGTGCGGCGATCATCGCCCTCGTCCTCAGCATGCTGCCGAAGTTCGGTGAGATCATCGCAACGATCCCTCCCGGGGTCCTCGGCGGAGCTGCGACCGTGCTGTACGGAATGATCGGCATGCTCGGCGTGCGGATCTGGGTGGAGAACAAGGTCGACTTCTCGAACCCGATCAACCTCAACACTGCCGCGGTCTCGCTCATCGTCGCCATCGCGAACTTCACCTGGACCCCGGGCGGACTGCAGTTCGAAGGCATTGCCCTGGGCACCGCCTCGGCGATCATCGTCTATCAGGTGATGAAGGCGATCGCCCGGTGGCGGGGCACGGATCCCGACATCGTCGCGGAGAACTTCGCCGAGGCGGCCGACCGAACCGACGCGCCGCAGGCTCCTCGACGGGGCCGGGCGACCCGCCCGTTCGCTTCCGACGCGACGGACGGCGCCTCCCAAGAGCCGGGCGCACCCGCCTGAGCACCAGTTGAAACGATGGGGGCGCACTGCCGTTTCGAGCAGCGCGCCCCCATCACAATTCGTACAGAATGCAAAAGTGCCGCAACCTCGCCTGAGCGATGCTGCGGCACTTTCCCTTGGTCGGGATAGCGGGATTCGAACCCACGACCTCCTCGTCCCGAACGAGGCGCGCTACCAAGCTGCGCTATATCCCGTGACCAGGAACTACTATAGCGAGGGGAACGCGTTCTGAAAAATCGGGAAGGGCCGCTGCACGAGAATGAAAGGTATGTCTCATTGGCACTGACAGCCGAAAGCATCACCACCACTGCGTTGAGCATCCTTTCGCAGTACGGTCTGGGCGATCTGTCCATGCGCCGGCTCGCCCGCGAACTCGACGTTCAGCCGTCTGCACTGTACTGGCACGTCAAGGACAAGCAGTCACTGCTCATCCTCATCTCGCGTTCGCTCAAAGCCGAAGTCGATGCCCTCTGTCCTGCCACTGCCGACCCGCTCGCCGCGGCGATGTCTCTGCGCGAGGTGCTGCTGAAATACCGTGATGGAGCAGAGATCGTGCTGCTGGGGTATTCGATCGCTCCGACAGACGTTGCGCCACAGGCACTGGGGGCTGATCGCCTGGGGGCCGAACTCTCGCACGGAATCCTCACCCTCACACTCGGTGCCGTGGCCGTGGAGCAGAATCGCAGGATCTTCGACGTCGACACCGCAGAGGCAGCTGAGAATTTCGCCGCCAATGCGGCACGCCTGCTCCGATCCTCCTGATGGCAGTCCGGACCGACGCACTGACCGGTCCCGCGACCGCCTGCGTTCCCGTTTCGCCGGTCCCCCTCGGATGTGGCATACTGATCAAGCGCTGTCGGAGACATCGACGACGCAGGTGGGGCCTATAGCTCAGTTGGCTAGAGCATCTCGTTTACACCGAGAGGGTCGGGGGTTCGAGTCCCTCTGGGCCCACCGTCAAGGCACCCCGTATCACGGGGTGCCTTTTCCGTTCTCCTGTAGGACTGACCCGAGCGGTCTTTGCCCGGCGCCGCTGGCCGGCCCAGGCCGGCAGTCATCACTCCGGTGATAGTTTCGAGGAGGAACTATCCAAGCGATTGAGAGGGGCAGCCGTGGCAGACGAACCCGTCATCGACGTCCGGTCGATACCGAAACCGGAACGGCATCCGCTCATCATCAGAGCGTATGAAGATCTTGACGTCGGCTCCAGCCTGATCCTCATCAATGACCACTCGCCTGAAGGGCTGCGCGTCGAAATGGACCGCGAGTTCGCCGAGGCGGTCGGGTGGGAGCCGCTGGAGAGCACGCAGGACGGGGTTCGGGTGCGCATCATCCGTCGTGCCGCCACCCCCGCACCACGCATCGTGTTTGATGTCGCCGAGCTTTCGAGCCCGGCTGAGAAGTCCGGGTCCGTCTGGCAGCTGCCGACGCAGCGACGCGACCTCGACGCGAATATCATCGCGCTCGCCCCCGGCGGCGAGATCCGCGAGCACACGGGTCCATCGCTCGACGTGCTCATCCACGTCCTCGCCGGTGCAGGCACCCTCGAGACCGAAACGGGAACGATCGACCTGTCCCCCGGTCAGATCGCGTGGCTGCCCCGTCGTTCTCGTCGTCGTTTCCTGGCCGACACCGTGGCGGGACTGCAGTACTTCTCGATCCACCAGCGCAAACCGGGGCTGAGCATCACCGCGCGCAGCTGAACACTGAGACGTTCTCGGCCAACGATGTCCTTCTGCGATCTCTCGGGCAGGTTCTGTCAGCGGCCGTCAGCGCGAGTGATCAGCTGCCCGGTTCGGGATCATCTGGACGAGCAGCGGCGATCGCAATGAGTCTGCGCAGCACCGCCTCGTCGATGTTCTCCAATCGACGCACGTAGACACACCCGGCCCCCTCGGTGTACTTGCCGAGCTGCGGGAGCAGCTTCGCTCCTTCGGGAAGGTCCTTGAGTCCGTACAGAGAGAGCTGGCTCTTGCGCGGGGAGAATCCCGTGGCCGGCCACTCACCGTGGTTGCGCGGGTTCACGGGCGACCGATAGTGGTACCGGCCGTAGCCGACGATCGAGGGTCCCCACATCACGGGTTCCTCACCGGTGACTTCTCGGAAGATCGCATCGAGAGAGATTCCATCCTCGCGACGCTTCTCGGGAGTCACCGAATCGAGGTATGCGGCGACATCGGCTTCCGTCGGCTGGGTCTTGTTCTCTGCCATGAAGCCAGTATGGCAGTTCAGGTCTCCGAAGGGATCCAGGCGGAACCGTCTTCGACCCGATAGATGAGGTTCGTCCGCGTATGTGCGACAGCGGGAAATCGGGTGAGGTAGTCGAGGACGAAGGACTGCACCGCAGCGGTGTCAGTGGCGACAATATGCAGCAGGTAGTCGTCGGCTCCGGCCATGTGGTACATCCGCACCACCCCCGGGAACTTCGGTGCAGCCGCCGTGAATGCGTCGATCTCGGCCCGATCATGTTTGGCCAGCCGAATCGATACGAGCGCCTGCAGACCGACCCCGAGCGCAGCCGGATCGACGTCGATATGGAGGCCGCGGATGACGCCGAGCGACTTCAGTCTCTTGAGACGCAGGGAGACCGTCGATTCGGAGATCCCGACGGCTGCGGCCAAGACCGCACCTGAGGCCCGGGCATCGGCGTTGAGCTCCTGCAGAAGGCGAAGATCGGTGTCATCGAGTGAGAAGTTCTGCGACATGAGTCACAGTCTCCCATATCTGATCGCAGGCTATCCGGGAAACGGCCGAATACTTGCAGGAGATTGCACATTCCTTGCGCAGACCGGGAGAAGTGTATTGAATGCGCTTATGACTTCTATGCACCCTGATACACGATTGGTTCATGGCGGAATGGACGGCCTCGCGGCCGCAGGCGTCCATGTCCCCGCCATCGACCTCTCCACCACCAACCCGGTCAACGACGTCCGCACGGGAGGAGATTCCTATGAGAGCCTCGCCGGCGGACATCCCCTGAAAGAAGGGGACTCCCCGGTCTACCAACGTCTGTGGCAGCCCGGTGTGGCGCGATTCGAATCCGCGCTCGCCGAATTGGAGAACGCCGAATCCGCCGTCGCCTTCGCCACGGGAATGGCCGCCATGACCGCCGCACTGCTGGCTGCAGTCGAGGCCGGAACACCCCATATCGTCGCCGTCCGTCCCCTCTATGGAGGCAGCGACCACCTGCTTGAGTCGGGGCTCCTCGGTACGTCTGTGACCTGGGCGGAAGAGGACCAGATCGCCGAGGCGATTCGCAAAGACACCGGGCTCGTCATCATCGAGACACCGGCGAACCCCAGCCTCGATCTCGTCGACATCGGCTCGGTCGTCGCCGCCGCGGGAGATGTCCCGGTACTGGTGGACAACACCTTCTGCACCCCTGTGCTCCAACGGCCGATCGATCACGGGGCCGCCCTCGTCCTCCACAGCGCCACGAAATACCTCGGCGGTCACGGCGACGCGATGGGCGGAATCATCGCAACGAACTCCGAATGGACCATGCGTCTGCGCCGGGTCCGCGCCATCACCGGGGCCCTTCTGCACCCGATGGGCGCCTATCTCCTCCATCGTGGGCTGCGGACGCTGGCCGTGCGGATGCGCGCAGCTCAGGACACCGCTGGTGAGCTCGCTCGTCGTCTCCGGACGCGCCCCGAGGTCGCCCGGGTCCACTACCCCGGGCTCGCCGATTCCGATCCGCGCGGGCTGGTCGGTTCCCAGATGCGCGGCGGCGGGGCGATGATCGCCATCGAACTCGCCGGTGGATTCGAAGCGGCTCGCACCTTCGTCGAGCACTGCGACCTCATCGTGCACGCGGTGTCGCTCGGCGGCGCCGATACGCTCATCCAGCACCCTGCCTCACTCACCCACCGGCCCGTAGCGGCGACAGCGAAGCCCGGAGACGGCCTCGTCCGCCTGGCGGTCGGGCTCGAGCATGTCGACGACCTCGCACGCGACCTGTTCACAGCGCTGGACGCAATTCGCGAAGCGGCCTGACACCGCTCACTCGTCGAACTTCTCAAACGGCTCTTGACCTTGACGCTGCGTCAACTTCTGAGCTGTCAGACATGGACTGGTCCATTCAGGAAATCGCACGGCTGACGGGAACGATGAGCCGAACCCTGCGTCATTATGACGCCATCGGTCTGCTGCCGCCGACCTCGATCGCCGCCAACGGCTATCGCTGCTACGACGAAGCGGCTCTGGTGCGCCCCCAGCGCATCCTGCTGCTCAAGGAGCTGGGTCTGCCGTTGACGACGATCGCGGAGGTGCTCGATCGGAGAGACGATCCGGTCGAGGCGCTGTCGCAGCATCTGGTCTCGCTCAGACGCGAGAGAGACAGGCTCGACCGACAGCTCGCCGCCGTCACCGTCACCATCACACGACTGAAAGCCGGTGAGCCGCTCAGGGCTGAAGAGATGTTCGATGGTTTCGACCATCGCGAATACGAAGAGGAAGTGACCAGGCGCTGGGGTGCCGACGCCATATCGAATGGCTGCGGGCAGTCCCGGGCACGCCCGCCACTGATCCCGACGGAGACCTCGCAGGATACGTGCGCGGTCTCGGGCAGATGTATGTCGACGACCCGCGGTTCGGCGCGAACTACGGCGGAACCGCGGGAGCCGAACTCGTCAGGGACTCACCCGACCGCTGCCTCGAGGCCAACGGCCTCTGAGTCGATCTGATCCGAGCAGCACCGGATCAGGACAGTTCGGAGAGCGCCTGCCGAATCTTCTCGGCGGGCGCCTCCAGCTGCTCCGGTGTCTGCATCGGAGCACGGTCGGAGATGTCGAAGTCATCCATGGAGTTCGTCGGCAGGACGTGGATGTGCAGGTGGGGTACTTCGTAGCCGACGATGAGGAGGCCGATCCGCTCGCAGTCGAAGGCAGCTTTCTGGGCTTCTCCGATTCTCTTCGCCACTGCGGTGAGGTGGGCGAGAAGCTCTGCGTCGGCGTCGATCCAGTGAGAGATCTCGTCGCGCGGGACGACCATGACATGGCCCTCTGTCATCGGAGCGACATCGAGGAATGCGACGCACTTGTCATCCTGATGGACGAAGGTGCCGGGGATCTCTCCGTTGATGATCTTCGTGAACAGCGTGGCCATAAGGTGTCCTCCTCAACAGGCGCCGAAGGTGCCGTCGATCGGCTCTTCGGCGGGGGCTCGATTCTCAGAGGCTGGAAAGCGCCACGGCGACATCCTCGGAGAAATCCCGAGTCTCGGAGCGGGCGACCTTCCTGCCACTCACGATCGTACCCGCAGGTGAGATGACGAAGACTCCTCGTTCGGCGACTCCGTGGACCTGATCGAAGACGCCGAACGCGCGAGCCGCTTCACCATGGGGCCAGAAATCCGATGCGAGAGTGACGTCGACTCCCGTCTGCCGGGCCCACGCCGCCAAAGTGTACTTGGAGTCGGTTGAGACGACCACCACGTCGACGGCCCGGGAACCCTTTCGCATCCGTTCCTGCCACTTGTCGAGAGCGGCGAGTTCGTCTCCGCAGATCGGAGAGAAGGCGAACGGAACGAATGCGAGCAAACGAGCGGCAGGTGGGGCCGCCTCGTTGAGGGCGATGACCGACCCGAGATGATCGGGAAGGGTGAGATCCGGGGCCCGATCACCGGGCCGCAGGATCATGAATAGTTCTTCTTGCCCACGAGCCGGAATCCGGCCCAGTCATCGGCGGCGCTGACCGTAGAAGTCACATGCATTCCGGCGGTGGGCGCCGCTTCGGAGATGTCGGCCGGGCTGATGTGTCCCGGACGGTTCGCCTTCGGGCTGAGCAGCCACACGGCTCCGCCCTCCTTCAATGTGGTCTGGGCGTCGACGAGACCGTCGACGAGGTCATCGTCGTCCGACCGCCACCACATGAGGATCACGTCGTAGACGTCATCCTCTTCGCCATCGGCGATCTTGTCTCCGATGATGTTCTCGATCGCCTCGCAGAGTGCCTGATCGACGTCGTCGTCATAGCCGACCTCTTGCACATAGTCGCCCTTTTTCAAACCGAGGTTGTGTCCCAGCTCGTTTGCGAGGGTCGAAGTGGAGGATGTCCTTTCAGAAGCGGAGTTGCTCATGCTCGTATTCTTCCGCCAACAGTGGTCAAGGTGCAAATAATCGGCGCGCCCGCGTGCGGCAAGCGCACTCAAACGGCACTCAAACGGCACACCGGACCGTGAACCTGTCGGCACAGTGTGCAGATGCGTCAGAGAGATCACAACTTCGCGGGAGCGCGAAGTTCGGCTGGGAGTACTAGGCTGACAGGTAGATCGGGTGGCCTCTGGGCTCAGACAACCTGCGGAGCACACACCATCCGATGGTCATGATCTCTACACCAAAGAAGATCGTGGAGCTGAAGAGAGGACCACATCGTGGACAATCGGAATCAGGGCGGGCCCATCCTCAACGGGCTGCCCAGCCAGGTGCCCGACATCGACCCGGAGGAGACCGCCGAATGGCTGGCCTCCCTCGATGGCCTCATCGACGAGGGCGGTCGGACTCGAGCACGCTATGTCATGCTGCGCATGCTCGAGCGCTCTCGCCAGAAGCAGATCGGCGTGCCCAGCCTCACCGCCACCGACTACGTCAACACCATCGGCCCGGAGAACGAACCCTGGTTCCCCGGAGACGAAGAGGTCGAACGCCGCTACCGTCGCTGGAACCGCTGGAATGCCGCCATGCTCGTCCACCGCGCCCAGCGTCCCGGGGTCGAGGTCGGCGGCCACATCTCCACCTACGCCTCCTCGGCGACCCTCTACGAGGTCGGCCTCAATCACTTCTTCCGCGGCAAGGACCATCCAGGCGGCGGCGACCACATCTTCTATCAGGGCCATGCCTCCCCCGGCATGTATGCCCGTGCCTATCTCGAGGGCCGGATGAGCGCCGAACAGCTCGACGGCTTCCGCCAGCAGCAATCGCACTTCATCGACGGCAAGCCGCAGGGACTGCCGTCCTACCCCCACCCGCACCAGCTGCCCGACTTCTGGGAGCATCCGACGGTGTCGATGGGTCTGGGACCGATGAATGCGATCGCGCAGGCACAGTTCGACAAGTATCTGCACAATCGAGGGATCAAGGACACCTCCCAGCAGCAGACCTGGGCTTTCCTCGGTGACGGCGAGCTCGACGAGCCGGAGAGCCGCGGCATGCTCCACGTCGCTGCCTTCGAAGAGCTCGACAACCTCAATTTCGTCATCAACTGCAACCTGCAGCGTCTCGACGGACCCGTCCGCGGCAACGGCAAGATCATGCAGGAACTCGAGTCGTACTTCCGCGGTGCCGGCTGGAACGTCATCAAGGTCGTCTGGGGACGCGAGTGGGACGCGCTGCTGGCCAAGGACCGCGACGGCGCGCTCGTCAACCTCATGAATGCCACCCCCGACGGCGATTACCAGACCTACAAGGGTGAGTCCGGCGGCTTCGTGCGCGACAACTTCTTCGGCCGCGACCCGCGGACGAAGGCGATGGTCGAGGACTACAGCGACGAGCAGATCTGGAACCTCAAGCGCGGCGGGCATGACTACCGAAAGGTCTTCGCCGCCTACAAGGCCGCGATGGAGCACACCGGACAGCCCACCGTGATCCTCGTCAAGACGGTCAAGGGCTACTCGCTCGGACCGCACTTCGAGGCCCGCAACGCCACGCACCAGATGAAGAAGCTCACGGTCGACGATCTCAAGCTCGCCCGCGACCACTTCCAGATCCCGATCTCGGACAAGGAGCTCGAGGACAATCCGAAGCTGCCTCCGTACTACCACCCGGGCGTCGACGCACCCGAGATCAAGTACATGCAGGAGCGCCGCGCGGAGCTCGGCGGCTACTCCCCCGAGCGTCGGTCGACCCATATCGATCTCAAGATGCCCTCGGACAAGGCCTACCAGGCCGGTCGTCGTGGATCAGGCAAGCAGGAGATCGCCACCACGATGGGCTTCGTGCGCGTGCTCAAAGACCTCATGCGGGAGAAGGAGTTCGGCCACCGGATCGTGCCGATCATCCCCGATGAGGCTCGCACCTTCGGCATGGACTCGTTCTTCCCCACAGCGAAGATCTACAATCCGCACGGGCAGAACTACATCTCCGTCGACCGCGACCTGTTCCTCGCCTACAAGGAGGCCACGGACGGTCAACTGCTCCACGTCGGCATCAACGAGGCCGGGGCGACCGCGGCGCTGACTGCGGTCGGCACCTCGTATGCCACCCACGGTGAGCCGATGATCCCGTTCTACATCTTCTACTCGATGTTCGGCTTCCAACGCACCGGTGACTTCTTCTGGGCCGCCGGTGACCAGATGGCT
This sequence comes from Brevibacterium sp. JSBI002, assembly GCF_026013965.1. Lineage (NCBI taxonomy): Bacteria > Bacillati > Actinomycetota > Actinomycetes > Micrococcales > Brevibacteriaceae > Brevibacterium > Brevibacterium sp. JSBI002. The sequence continues at coordinate 1,749,469 of NZ_CP110341.1, read as the reverse complement.
CGCGGCTTCGTCCTCGGCGCCACCGCGGGACGCACCACTCTGGTGGCCGAGGGCCTCCAGCACGGCGACGGACATTCGCACGTGCTGGCGTCGACCTACCCGTCCGTGGTCTCCTATGACCCGGCCTACAGCTATGAGATCGCGCATATCGTCAAGGACGGCATCCAACGGATGTACGATCCCGCCGATGAGCGAGACCCTGACGTGCTCTACTACATCACGATGTACAACGAGCCCATGGTCCAGCCGCCCGAACCGGAGGATCTCGACGTCGAAGGCGTGCTCAAGGGTCTCTACCTCCTGAAGAAGGGACCAGACAACGGCGGGCCGAAGGTTCAGCTGATGGCCTCAGGTGTCGGTGTGCCGTGGGTGCTCGAGGCTCAGGAGCTGCTTGATCAGGACTGGGGCGTCTCGGCCGATGTGTGGTCGGTGACGTCGTGGACCGAGCTGCGCCGTGACGGACTCGACGCCGAGAACGAGCGTCTGAAGAACCCCGAATCCGAACCGCGGACTCCGTATGTCACCGAGAAGATGGCCGAGACCGAGGGCCCGGTCATTGCGACCTCGGATTATATGCGCGCAGTGCCGGATCAGATCCGTCAGTACGTGCCCAGCCACTTCACCTCGCTGGGGACCGACGGATACGGAATCTCGGACACCCGTCCCGCGGCACGTCGCTACTACCTGGTCGATGGTCCTTCCGTGGTCACGCAGGCGCTCATCTCGCTGGCCGATACCGGGAAGATCTCGATCGACAAGGCCGCCGAGGCGGCTGAGAAGTACCAGCTCAACGATGTCCGTGCCGGCAACTCGGGTTCAACCGAGGGAGCAGGCGCCTGAACTCGCCCGCAAGCTGAAAGCGAATATGGCCGGAGTCTCCAAGACTCCGGCCATGTTTGTCGCCTTTTTCGACTCTTTGTATGTCGCTGACAACCGGATTGTTCCGATTCATCTAAACTCGTGCTCATGATGTCTGATGCCGAGACCTTGCGCCGTCGTGCCGAAACCGCCCGCAGACTGCGCGCCGGAGTCGGCGTCCTGTCATCGGTGACTCTGCAGCGGCTGGAGGCTCAGCTGCCCTGGTACCGCTCGATGTCGTCGTCAGACCGCTCCTGGGTGGGGCTGCTCGCCCAATCGGGCATCTCCTCGTTCGTCGATTGGTACCGCAAGCCCGATACGAATCTGCGCGTGGTCTCCGACATCTTCAAAACCGCGCCACGCGACCTCATCCGGGCCATCAGCCTGCAGCAGACCCTGCAGCTGCTCAAGATCGTCGTCGAGGTCGTCGAGGAACGCGTTCCGGACATCGCTCGTCCCGTCGAGCAACCGGCGCTGCGCGAGGCCGTGCTCATCTACTCCCGGGAGATCGCGTTCGCCGCGGCCGATGTCTACGCCCGGGCCGCAGAGGCCAGAGGCAGCTGGGACGCGCGACTCGAGGCGATGGTCGTCGACGCTCTCGTCCGCGGAGACTCCGTCGACGAACTCGCCAGCCGGACCGCTGCCTTCGGCTGGCAGTCAGAGGGCCCCGTGTGCGTCATCGTCGGCCGCGCCCCGCAGCGCTCGGCGAAGAAGGGATTGGACGGCATCCGCCGTAAGGCCAGTCGGTGGGCCGATGACGCGCTTGTGGGCATCCACGACAACCGTCTGCTCATCGTCCTCGGCGGCGTGACGGAACTCGACGATGCCGTCGAGGACCTCTCGGACTGCTTCGGACCCTCCGAAGTCATCGTCGGACCGGCAGTGCCGGGACTTGCCGAAGCGGCCACCTCGGCGAAGGCGGCGATCCGCGCGCTCAAGGCCGCGACCGCCCGCCCCGACTCCCCCCGCCCGGTGAAAGCCGATGATCTTCTGCCCGAACGCGCTCTGTCCGGGGACCAGATCGCCTTGACCGAACTCATCGAACGCTATTACGAACCGCTGACCTCGGGAACGGGCCAGCTGCTGAAGACCGTGAGCGCCTATGTCGAATTCGGGTCCTCGCTCGAAGCCACGGCCAAGGCACTGTCCGTGCATCCGAATACTGTGCGCTACCGACTGCGGAAGATCACCGACGCCATCGGGCTCGATCCGACGACATCGCGTGATGCCTTCGTCATCCACATCGCCTTGGTGTATGGGCGACTGTCCGAGGACGGCGTATTGTCGAACAGCGACAAATCTCACCGAGATCGGTCCAGTGTCCATTAGATTGAACAACGGAACCCAACGAAAAGAGAACTGAGTGCTTGCAATCACCTGTCCGGGCCAGGGAGCCCAGAAGACCGGTTTCCTGAGTTCGTTCCTCGAACTCGACACCTTCTCGGCACAGATCGACGAACTCTCGACAGCCTCGGGAATCGATCTGCGTCTGCACGGAACCGAATCCGATGACGAGACGATCAAGGACACTGCGGTGGCACAGCCTCTGCTCGTCGCCTCCGCCATCGCCTGCGCCGCCGAGCTCGGCGTCAGCCCTGCCGTCGTCGCCGGCCACTCCGTGGGTGAGATTGCGGCCGCACAGATCGCAGGCATCTTCACCCCGGCCGACGCCATGGCCTTCGTCAAGGTCCGTGCCGATGGAATGGCCGCCGCTGCCGCCGCCACTCCGACCGGCATGTCCGCCGTGGTCGGCGGCCAGCCCGAGGATGTTCTCGCCGCGATCGAGGCCGCCGGAGCCAGCCCTGCCAATGTCAACGGTGGGGGCCAGACCGTGGCCGCAGGCTCTCTCGAGGCGCTCGAGGCCCTGGCTGAGAACCCGCCTGAGCGGGCTCGGGTCATCCCGCTGGCAGTGGCCGGCGCCTTCCACACCGAGTTCATGGCTGCCGCCACCGCCGATCTCGCTGCCGCCGCCTCGGCGATGGAGGTCTCCGACCCTGTCGTCTCGATCCTCAGCAACTCCGACGGCACTGCGGTCGAGGCCGGTCGCGAGTATGTCGACCGTCTGGTCAAGCAGGTCACGAACCCGGTGCGCTGGGATCTGTGCCAGGAGACCCTGCTGAGCTCCGGCGTCACCGGAATGATCGAACTCGTCCCCGGCGGCACACTCGCCGGGATCGCTCGACGTGCCATGAAGGGCGTGGAGACATTCGCCATCAAGTCAGCCGCCGACCTCGACGGCGCGCGTGAGTTCGCGGCAGCCCACGCCTGAGAATCGAAGGAAGACCAATGCCTACACTCAAGACAGCCGAACTCGGCACTTTCTCCCGCATCGCCGGGATCGGCGCCTACCGAGCTGAGAACCTCGTCACCAATGACGATATCGCCGGTCCGATCAACTCCTCGGACGAGTGGATCCGTCAGCGCACGGGCATCATCACCCGGCGTCGGGCCAGCAAGGACGTCGGCGTGCTCGACATGTGCGAGGAAGCCGCGCTGGAGGCCATCGCCTCGTCCGGCCTGAAGCCTGAGGACATCGGCGGAATCATCATCTCCACCGTCACCTTCGAGTACTTCACCCCGTCTGCGGCGGCGGCTCTCACCGCTCGACTGGGCACCGGCCCGATCCCGGCCTGGGACATCAGCGCCGCCTGCGCCGGGTACTGCTACGGAATCTCCCAGGCCGATGCCCTGGTGCGGGCCGGAACCATGGACAACGTGCTGGTCATCGGTGCCGAGAAGCTCTCCGAGGTCATCGACCCCGAGGATCGGTCGATCTCGTTCATCCTCGGTGATGGCGCAGGCGCAGTGGTGGTGACCTCGGCCGATGAGCCGGGAATCTCGAAGACCGTGTGGGGTTCGAAGGGCGAGAACTGGTCGACCATCCGGATGACCGATTCGCTCTACGACATCCGCGATGACCGCGACCTGCCGTTCCCGACCCTGCGTCAGGACGGACCCACCGTCTTCCGCTGGGCCGTGTGGGACGGCGCCGAGGTGGCCAAGGAGGCTCTCGCTGCTTCCGGCATCGAGGCCGAGGATCTCGCTGCCTTCATCCCGCACCAGGCGAACATGCGCATCATCGACGAGCTCGCCAAGCAGCTGAAGCTCCCCGAATCCGTTGTCATCGCACGTGACATCGCCGACAACGGGAACACCTCGGCGGCGTCGATCCCACTGGCCACCGAACGGCTCCTGCGGGAACAGCCCGAACTCAGCGGCGGCCTCGCCCTGCAGATGGGCTTCGGCGCGGGCCTCGTCTACGGTGCTCAGGTCGTGCGCCTGCCCTGAAACACACCCATTCACGGAAAACTCTCCGTGAATGTCCTAAGATATTCGGCGGGACACTCGTCGAAAAGTTCCTCAAACGGTCGAAAAACCCTCGACCGAAATCAGAAAGTAGGAAAGAAATGGCATTCACCGAAGCTGAAGTCCTCGCTGGGCTGGCAGAGATCGTCAACGAAGAGACCGGCCTGGCTGTCGAAGCAGTCGAAGCCGACAAGTCGTTCACCGATGACCTCGACATCGACTCCATCTCGATGATGACCATCGTCGTCAACGCTGAGAAGAAGTTCGGCGTGAAGATCCCCGATGACGACGTCAAGGACCTCGTCACCGTTCAGGACGCTGTCGACTACATCAACAAGGCTCAGGAAGCCTGACGCACAGCAGCCGAACACGGCCCGTCCACAGACGGGCCGTGTCCACACTATCGACGAGGTTTGTACCATGACATCTAAAGTTGTCGTCACCGGAATCGGTGCGGTAACCCCCTTGGGCGCGACTGTCGATGCCACTTGGGAAGCCATTCTGGCCGGTCAGTCCGGCGTCCACACAATGGACAACGATTGGTCAGAGAAGTACGGCCTCGCCGTGGACTTCGCAGCGCAGGTCGACCCACAGGTCGTGCCCGACAATCTCAAACGGGTCCAGGCCAAACGCCTCGATCCTTCGAGCCAGTTCGCTCTCATCTCTGCTCGTGAAGCCATGGCCGATGCCGGTCTCGAGGAGACCGATCCGGAACGCACCGCCGTCTCCTGGGCCACCGGAATCGGCGGAGTCTGGACTCTGCTCGACGCCTGGGACACCCTGCAGGAGGAAGGCCCGCGCCGGGTCATGCCCCTGACAGTTCCCATGCTCATGCCCAACGGACCTGCAGCCGCTATCGGCATGGAATTCAAGGCTCGTGCCGGCGTGCAGACCCTGGTCTCCGCCTGCGCCTCATCGACCGAGAGCCTCGGCCACGCCTATGACGTTCTCGCTTCGGGCAAGGCCGACATCATCATCGCCGGCGGTTCGGAAGCAGCGATCCACCCGATCACTCTTGCCGCGTTCAATTCGATGCAGGCGCTGTCGCGTCGCACGGATTCGCCCGAGACCGCTTCGCGTCCCTATGACGTCGACCGCGACGGCTTCGTCATGGGCGAAGGTGCGGGCACGCTCATCCTCGAGACCGAGGAGCATGCGAAGGCTCGTGGAGCGAAGATCTACGCCGAGGTGGCCAGCTGGGGCATCTCGAACGACGCCTACCACATCACCGGCGGAGAGCCGGAGGGCAAGCACGCGCTGGCCGCCATGCAGCAGGCACTCGACGCCGGCGGGTTGACCGCCGCCGAAATCAAGCACGTCAACGCCCATGCCACGTCGACTCCTATCGGAGACATCCCGGAATCGCTGGCCATCAGCGAACTCCTCGGTGACAACGTCTCCGATGCACTGGTCTCGGCCACGAAGTCGATGACCGGACACCTCCTCGGAGGTACGGGTGCCGTGGAGGCGATCCTCACGGTCAAGGCGCTGCAGACTCGCACCGCTCCCCCGACCATCAACGTCGACGAAGTCGACCCGAAGGTCAAAGGGATCAACATCGTCCGTGACACTCCTGCGGATCTGCCTGTCGGCGATATCGCAGCGATCACGAACTCGTTCGGCTTCGGTGGTCATAACGCCGTCGTCGCGTTCCGCTCAGTCTGAGGTCCTGAGCGAACTCAGACAGCTCTACGGCCCACTCTGAGTCGGATAGCACGGTTTTGAAACTGTGCTGTTCAGCTCAGAGTGGGCCGTTGGCGTTCCTGGCGGTATGCGGGGTCACGCGCGGGGACATGCGAAATGGGCACACCCGAGGTAGGAAGGTGTGCCCATCGGCATTTGTGAACGTCCGAACTCTCGCGGCTGACTGCAGTTCGGCGGTGAAGGGAGCGGCTCAGCCGACCTTCGTCAGCCAGCGCACCGGTGCGCCTTCACCTGCGTGGCGGAACGCGTCGAGTTCCTCGTCCCACGCCTCACCGAGGGCGCTCGCCATCTCCGAGGAGAACTTCGTCGGGTCCCCGGCAGCGCGTTCCATCACGGAGCGAATGCGGTCCTCAGGGACGAGGATATTGCCGGCCGTATCGGTGACAGCGTGGTAGATGCCCAGATCGGGTGTGTGGCTCCATCGACCGCCGTCGACTCCGGCCGAGGGCTCCTCGGTGACTTCATAGCGGAGCGAATCCCAGCCGCGCAGTGCGGATGCGATGCGAGCTCCGGAGCCTGCGGGCGCGCGCCAGCAGACTTCTGCGCGCACGAGGCCTGGTGCTGCCGGCTGGGGTGTCCAGTCGAAGCGTGCCTGTGCGCCGATGGCCCCGCCCGCTGCCCACTCGATGTGAGGGCACAGCGCACGAGGTGCTGAGTGGACGAAGAGTACGCCCTGAGTCATATCCATTTCTGCCTCCTACCTCGATACGTCTTCCCCTACGATCCGAAAGGAGGTGCTGACCACATGATAGTCGATGTTCGGCGTGCAGCCAAGCACCAAAAATGCTGGTGGGGTCGGGTGTCTATGCCGAGCTGATCACCGACGTTAGGCTGGCCCCATGACCGAGGCTCATATGCCCGACGAACGACCGCCGCGGACCATCCGCATGTTCCCCGACTATGCATGTTCGGTGCTGTGGATCCGCGATCCCATCAACTACCTGAAATCAGGGCTGTCCACTGGCCTCGTCGCGGAGCTGCAGGCGTGGGAACAGTCCTACTATGACTCGCTCAACGATGAGATCGACTGGGTTTCCGATGCGGCAGCGCGCGCATTCACCGAGGAGGGCGTTCGTCTCGCACGATTGGTCTCTGCCGAAGTGGGTCCGCAATTCGTCGTGAGGTTCTCATCGTACGAGACCGGCGCGGAGACAGTGTATTCGCGGGCTGAGCAAGCCACCGAGAACTCGAATGCGGAATCCGCCTTCACAAGCCTGTTCGACGAAGTGGACGAAGATGACCGTCGGATCGCCGAACCTGTCAGAAGCAGTCCTGATGGAGGTTGGCTCGCGTATGCGCCACTGTCCGACACCGTCTTCACACCGAACAGGCAGACTGAGAACGCGCCAGAGGAGGACTGACGACGTGCCGTCCGCTCGTCGGCAACTGATCAGGCGAGTAAGACGGTCGTCCGAACCGGTTCGATGGTTCGCGGTGCCCCCGGTCGGACTTGAACCGACGGCCAAGGAATTATGAGTTCCCTGCTCTAACCAGCTGAGCTACAGGGGCCAGCCGAGACAACATTAGCACCATCGGAGTCCGCTTCCCCATTCGGATCACACGTGCGTTCTGCGGAGTCGAGACACCCGGACTCGCGCTGCTCAGGCGCGCAGGTTCGCTGTTGCGGTAAGAGGTGCGACGCGAGTGAGAACGCTGCGTGCGGCGTCGACGCATGTGTAGCGGTCGGTCGTGATGTAGACATCGAAGACGGTCTGTCCGTCGCTGCCCGGGTCGTTGCGCTTCGACGCGGCAACCATGCCCGACCAGTCCGGCCCGACCACAACGACGCCGTGTTCGTTGCGGATGGGATCGGACGCATCGACGAGTCCGGTGCGCACTCCGGGAATCGGCGGTCCGTCGAAGCCGCCGGAGAACATCGCCGTGAGCCCCACAGTGTCCCGGATCTTCTCGTACCGGAGTCGCGTCGCCTCGGAGAATTCGTCGTCCTCCCCGAACACGCCGAGGGTGATGGTTGCGGTACCCGATGCCAGAGCGCGCTCTTCCAAGGCAGCGATCTGAGCGACGAGCAGTTCGCGGTTCATCACCAGAGGCTCCCGCCGCAGTCCCTGAGAGATCGAATACGGGGTGCCCAGTGCCGGCAGATTGCGAGAGTAGTGAGAGACGAGGGCGTCCTCGCTCGGCTCGGAGAACGCCTGCGGCTGCTTCGTGGCCTCACCGAAGTAGGGTCCGGACATGAACCGCGCCCCGAGCGCACGCACACGGTCCAGATCGTCTTCGGTCTCGACACCGTCGGCGAGGATGACCGCACCGGTGCGTTCGAGATGGGCGTGGAGAAGACGGTTGAGTTCGGCAAGATGAGAGTCGCAGTCGATGCGCAGAACGTCCGGGTGGAGTCCGACCACCGAAGGATTGACCAGCGGGACGAAGGCGGTGCTGCGCAGGTCGGCACCCACAGAAGACATGCCCACTCCCCAGCCCATGGCGCGTGCCGACCGCACCGAGCGCAGCACGGAGGCCGGGGACGAGGCGACCCGGGTAGCGTCGAGCTGGAGGATGACCGAGCGGTCGGGTTCTCCGGTACGGTCCTCGAGGGTCGCAAAAGACTCAGCTTCGGCATGGAGGAACAGGCGGTTCGACTTCGGCAGTCCGGCACCTTCTGCCGTGCGCAGCGCGGAGTCACGCAGAGAGGCGTCGATATCACCCGTGATCGTCGAGACGCGCATGGCGTGACGCAGGTTCTCTGACTCGGCACGACCCAGCTCCGGGGAACCCGTGGGAGCCTGCAGAATCTGGTGGCCGACCCGCTGGAAAGTCAGTGCGTCGACGACAGGGGCGAAAAAGGTTTCTATCCCGCCCGAGCGCACGAGTTCCTCGAGCTCCAGCTCGTCATCGGGTACGGCCTCGACCACTGTGGTTCCTTCCATGGGCTGATGTGCGTTCATAGTCTTCCACATTCGGACACAGCGGATTGTCTAAAATCCGTAACATTATTGCGCTGACAGCTGACGATTGCCTGACTCGGCCGGGCGCGGCGCGAGCGGCACTCAAGCCCGGCGGGGGCCGCCTCGGCGAACCTCGATGAGACCGACGATACCGGCGAGGATGACGATGACGGCGATCGCGACGAACGCCCCCATCATCCCCCAATGCCAATTGCTCACCGCGGTGATCGAGAACGCCAGCGCGGTCATGATCGCCAGCCCCATCGAAGTGCCGATGCGCTGCCCGGTCTGGAGCACTCCTCCCGAGGACCCGGCGTACCTCAGGGGGACCTCCTGCAGGGTGAGAGTCTGATTGGGGCTGATGACCATGCCCTGCGCGGAGCCGATGAACGCCAGGGTCAGCAGCATCCACCACTCGCTGCCGATGCCCTGGGACAGCAGCGCGACGACGGCGATCGTGGCCACCAGACCGACGAGGCACAGCGCGATCCCCCAGACAACGAGGCGGCGTCCGATCTGGAAGACGAACCGTCCGGACACATCGGCTGAGACCGCCGAGCACAGCGCGGCAGGCAGACCGATCATTCCCGCGGCCAAGGCGGTGTGTCCCAGCCCCTGCTGCATGTACATGGCGACGAGGACCCAGACGCTGGTGACGCCGAGGAAGTAGAGGGCGATGATGATCGAACCGTTGCTGAAGCTGCGGATGCGGAAGAGATCGAGATCGACCATCGGGGGACGGCCCAGACGCGCGTACCGACGTTCCCACCGGGCCCACACCCAGACCATGCCGATGCCGATCGGCAGGGACAGCCAGATGAACCAGCCCAGCGATGATTCGACGAACGGCAGGAGGATCAGGAGGACGCCGACGCCGAGGAGGATGACCCCCACAGGGTCGAGATCCTTGCCGCCGTCGGAGTTCTTCGCGTCCTGGTCGACGGCAGGTCGCCATGCGCCGGCAGGCAGCCAGACCCGGGCGAGAATGAGGGAGGCGATGGCGAAGGGAACATTGACCAGGAAGGTCGCTCTCCAGCCGAGGTCGCTGCCGAAGGCCGCGATGAGGGCACCGCCGAGCACAGGGCCGATAGCCACTGACAAACCGACGGTGGTGCCCATCAGCCCGAATGCACGACCGCGCGGCGGCCCCTGGAAGTACTGCTGCAGCAGACCCACGACCTGCGGGTTGAGGAATCCGGAGCCAAGCCCCATGGCCACTCGGGAGATGTTGAGCGTCAGCGGATCAGGGGCGATTCCGGCCACCAGCGAGGACAGTCCGAACAGACCGACTCCGATGACGAACAGCTGTCCGCGTCCGAAGACGTCTCCGGCACGTCCGGCGGCGACGAGGACCACGCCGAAGGACAGCGCATAACCGGTGAGCACCCATTGCAGCGCCGAAGTGGAAGCGTCGATATCAGCAGCGATCGAGGGCAGGACGACGTTGATGCTGGACACCGACAGCAGGGACATGAAGAGGGGAACGAGGCCGATGAGGAGGATGCGCTTCTGCGTCTGCGTCATCTTCGTGCTCTCGCTCACGCGGCCCCCTCATTTTCATCGTCTCTGGCTCGTCTCATCCTACGTTCATGCAGTCCGGTTCGACCCCGCGTCTCAGCATTATCCGGCAGGAACCCAGCCCAGCGCCGGCGCGACGTGCTTGGCAAAGGACTCGAGGATATGCAGGTTGTAGTCGGCTCCGAGCTGACTGGGGATGGTGAGCATGAGGGTGTCGGCTGCCGCGATCGCCGGGTCGGACTTGAGCTCGTCGATCAGCTTGTCCGGTTCACCCGCGTAGGTACGGCCGAACGTCGAGCGAGTGTCGTCGATGATGCCGATCTGGTCACCTTCGCCGGCCCCACGCCGACCGAAATAGAGGTCGTCGAGGTCGGAGGTGATCGGGAAGACGCTGCGGCTGACGGACACTCTCGGAGCCCATCCGTGCCCCGCGGCGCTCCACGCCTGACGATACCTGGCGATCTGCTCGGCCTGCAGGTCTCCGAATGCCGCGCCGGTCGCCTCGGTGAGCAGAGTCGAACTCATCAGGTTGACACCCTGCTTTGCCGCCCATTCGGCAGTGGAAGCGGATCCAGCTCCCCACCAGATGCGGCGTTCAAGGCCAGGGGAATGCGGTTCGATGCGCAGGCGCTTCCCCGGACCGAACTGCTGCGGATCGGCCGGGGCAAGTTCCTCGCCGCGGATGGCCCGGAGGAACCGATCGAACTTCTCCCTGGCCATGTTCGCGGCCTTCGTCTCGGTGGGATCCTCGTAGCCGAAGGCTTCCCAACCGCGCAGGGCCGGTTCCGGGGATCCGCGACTGATGCCCAGCGCCACTCGCTGGTCGGAGAGCAGATCGAGGGCGGCGGCCTCCTCGGCGAGATAGAGCGGGTTCTCATATCTCATGTCGATGACCCCGGTACCGACCTCGATGTTGCTGGTCTTCGCGGCGATCGTCGACAGCAGCGGAATGGGAGAGGCCGCCTGGGTCGCGAAATGGTGGACTCGGAAGTAGGCACCGTTGACGCCGAGCTCGTCGGCACCGACGGAGATCTCCATCGCATCGCGCAGCATCCGCCCGGCGTCGAGGTCGCCAGAGTTGTCGTAGTGACCGAAACTGAGGAATCCGAAAGACTTCATGCCCGAAGAACTCGCCGCGTGCAGAGCCTATTCCCCATACACGTCGACGACACCGAGCGCGGTGGCAGGTGTCGTTCAAGGCGTAACACGGATATCCGAACGTCCACGGGTCGACAGACGCGCTGGGGCTTGATCGAGCAGGTGAGGCGCGCACCGCCGCGAGACAGCTGTGACAAAAGCGGCAAGGAACGACGAAGGCCCCGTCCTAACGGACGGGGCCTTGGCTGCTCCCCCGGCTGGGCTCGAACCAGCGACCCTTCGATTAACAGTCGAATGCTCTGCCAACTGAGCTACGGAGGAATGCCGCAGTTTCCTGCGGACGTGTGTTCCAGCTTAGCAAATCCCCTGGCCGGCGAACAAAACCGTGACGAGTGCTTTAGCTCACAGCCTTGAGGGTGCCTCGGCCGCGCCGCTGTGGGTTTCCCCACCTGTCGCCGCAGGGTTGCCTTACAGTCAGCACAAACACAGTCTGCGGCCATCTTCGCCGCCGCCCCGCGCGATAGACTCGAAGCGATCCGCTCCCCACATCCACACCGTCGACACCGGAAGACTCATCGTGACCATAGTGGCAATCGCCCTCGCCGTCCTCGCGGCCGTGGCACTGGCCTATGGCGCCTTGTATCAGCACGATGCGGTCGCCGGGCAGGATGCCTCCCACAACGGACTCAGCTGGGCCCATTTCGCCGAGCTGCTGCGCAATCGTCGGTGGCTGCTCGGGCTGATCATCCTCGGAGTGGGAACGGCGGGCAATTTCGTGGCCCTGGCGCTGGCTCCGGTGATGGTCGTGCAGCCGATCGGGGCGTTCTCACTCATCGTCTCGGTGCTGCTCGGCGTCCGCCACCGCGGGCTCAAGGTCAACAGGCGACTCGTCCAGTCAGTCGTCTGGTGCACCGCCGGGGTGACGCTCTTCGTCGCGCTCTCGGCGACGACGGCACAGTCGGAGGTCCACCTCGGAGCCGATGCGATGCCGCTGTTCTGGATCACTGCCGTCGCCGTGGCGGTCGGCCTGGTGATCGTGGTGGTCTTCCGCCACGCCCCTCAGCTCGTGCTCATCATCGCCGCCGGCCTGCTGTTCGCCTGTGTGGCGACGAACGCTCACCTGGTCAGCGTCCAGTTCCTCCAGGCCGGGCTCGATCAGGTCACCTGGATCAATGTCGCAGCGCTTCTGGCGGCCGTGGCACTGGGGTCCCTGTTCGTCCAGAATTCCTATGCCGCTGGCCCCCCGGAGATGGTCATCGCCGGCCTGACCGTCATCGACCCGATCGGCGCCGTCATCCTCGGCACCGTCGTCCTCGGCGAGGCGGCCCACTCCCCCGTCTGGCTCATCATCCTCATCTCGCTCACCGGATTGGTCGCCTGCGCGGCCGTCGTTGTATTGTCGCGGTATCATCCCGATGTCAGAGATCGAGAAGCTCAGCGCCGGAACGCCCGCCGTTCCGGCACCATGACCGACACCGAGGAGAGCTGAATCCTGTCTGCGCACCGTCCCACCCCGAAACGCCGCATCCTCATCCCGGCGGAGACGTACGCCCCCGAAGTCAACGGTGCCGCGAAATTCGCCGAACGGTTGGCCGAAGGTCTCGCCGCTCGCGGAAATGATGTCCACGTCGCCTGCCCCTCGGCCACGGGCAAACCCTCGGTCAGTGTCGAGAACGGGGTCACCGTCCACCGACTCACCGCCCACAGGTGGCCGCTGCACCCGACGTGGATGATCTGCATGCCGTGGGAGACGAAGCCCGAGCTCTCACGGCTCCTCGACAGCGTCCGCCCCGATGTCGTGCATACTCAGGCGCACTTCGTCATCGGCCGCTATGCGTTCTCCGAGTCGATCAGGCGCGGAATCCCTGTCGTGGCCACGAACCATTTCATGCCCGACAACGTCCGCCCCTATCTCAAAGCTCCGAAGGCCGTTCTCGACGGCGGCACCGCCATCGCCTGGTGGGACCTGCGCCGGAAGTTCCAGTCCGCCGATTTCATCACGGTTCCGACGCAGCTGGCCGCCGATCTGCTCACCGAGAACGGGTTCTCCTCGCCCATCAGGGCAGTGTCCTGCGGGATCGATCTGGAACGCTTTGCCCATCTGCGCGAACTCGACTGCGCCGCGTCGCGTGCCGTTCCCCCACGTGTTCTCTTCGTCGGTCGGCTCTCCTCGGAGAAGCATGCCTCCGACATCGTCGAGGCCGTGGCCAAGACCGATCCCGCGCTGGGGCTCGAAGCCGATATCGTCGGCGGCGGTGACCAGGAGGAGCCGCTGAAGCAGCTGGCTGCCGAACTCGGCATCGCCGATCGTGTGCATGTGCTCGGGAAGATCAGTGACAAGGCGCTCATGGAGGCGTACCAGCGCTGCACCTTCTTCTGCATGCCGTCGACCGCCGAGCTGCAGTCCATCGCTACGCTGGAGGCACTGGCGTCGCGCAAACCTGTGGTCCTCGCCGATGCTGTGGCCCTGCCGCACCTCGTCCGCGACGAAGTCAACGGGTACCTGTTTCCGCCGCGCGACACCGATGCGCTGGCGGACCGCTTCACCCGCATCTGCCGGATGCCCGATGATGAACTCGATGCCATGTCGAAGGCGTCGCTCGATGTCGTGGCCAAACACGATATCGAATACACCCTCGACACCTTCGAAGCGATCTACGACGACGTCATCCGAGACGCCGTCGACTCTTCCGCAGCCTGATGAAGCATCGGCCTGACGAGGAAACGGCCTGAGCGGAATCGGCCCTAGGAGCCCGCAGGCGGGATGAAGACCGTCGGCGTCGTCGCCATCCGAGCGAAGTCGATGTCCCTGACCATATCGTCGACGGATCTCCACGGGGCACCGTCTCCGTCGAATCCCAGTGACTGCTGCATCCAGGCGAAGACGTCTTCATTGGTCCAGCCGAGGCCGCGCAGCTGCTGATAGGTCACCGCTCCATCGCGTTTGGCCAGCCGCTGACCACTGTCGTTGAGCACCAGTGGAACATGCACCCAGTCCGGTTCGGGCAGACCAAGCAGCCGTGCCAGGTACGCCTGCCGGGGTGCCGAAGAAGCGAGATCGTCGCCGCGCAGGATCTCGTCGATTCCGGTCGCTGCATCATCGACGACGACGGTGAGATTGTAGGCGAAGACACCGTCACCTCGCCGCAGCACGAGATCGTCGACGACGGCCTCCACCCGGCCCAGCAGCACATCGTCGATGCTGTGGACTCGGTTGTCCGCGCGCAGACGCAGCGCCGGGCGCCGATTGCTCGCTTCGAGCCTCAGTCGGGCGGACTCGCGCTCTTCTTCCCCGAGGCGGCGACAGGTCCCCGGGTACGCCCCGGGTGGTGCGTGCGGTGCGCTCGGGGCCTGAGCGATGTCCTTGCGTGAGCAATAGCATTCGTAGACGAGTCCGTCCGCCTCCAGCCTCGCAATCGCGGCGGCGTATTCGGCAGTGCGTTCGGATTGGACCAGAGGAGCTTCGTCTGGGTCGACGCCGAGTTCGGCGAAGACCTGAAGCTGTGAGTCGGCCGCTCCGGCCTTCACCCGATCGAGGTCTTCGATCCGCCACACGAACCGCCGGCCCGTCTGCCGGGCACGCACATAGCTGAGCAGTCCGGAGCGGATATTGCCGATGTGGAGGTCACCGCTCGGGCTCGGAGCGAAACGGCCCGCTCCGCCGCCTTGCTGTCTCTCCGTCACTGAGGGGACACGAGATCGCCGTACTGCGGGAACCGCTCGAGGTAGTCCTGGACGTACGAACAGGTCGGCACGATGGTCGACCCGTCGGCCCGGATGAGGTCGAGCACCTGGGTGACAAGGGTACGGGCGAAGCCTCGTCGGGAGAAGCCTTCGGAGATGATCGTGTGCTGGAGTTCCAGAGTGTGGTCATCGATGACCTGGTAGGCGAGGAACCCGATGAACTCTCCCGGGGTCTCATCGGTGAACAGCTCGTACCGTTCGCGGTCGATGTTCTTCACCATTCGAACCGGTGTGGGGCTGAGTTGAGGCTGTGGCATTGATGCACTCCTTCATGGCCGACTCCTATGTGAACGATACATGGTCGAACAGGGCCAGGTCGCTGTCGACCGGGCCCTGTTCGCAACCGGGGAATCAGTCGATGATCTTCGAGGTCAGAGCATCCGCCTCGGTATCGGCGGTCGTCTTTCGCTGGAGTCGGGATTCGAGCCAGCGGGCGAACCCGGCGACGATCATGTTGATGATGATGAACAGGAGTGCCCCGACGATGAACGTCGGCAACAGGTTGTTGTACTCTCGCCCGATGAGGTTCACCTGGTAGAGCAGATCCTGATACGTGACGATGAAGCCCAGAGCCGAATCCTTCAGGAGCACGACGATCTGAGCGATGATCGTCGGCATCATCGCTCGCAGCGCCTGCGGCATGAGCACCAGACTCATCACCTGTCCCGAGCGCAGCCCGATCGCCATGGCCGCTTCACGCTGCCCGGTGGGGACGGCGAGGATGCCTGCACGGATGATCTCGGCCAGCACCATTCCGTTGTAGAGGGTCAGGCCGAAGACGACCGACCAGAAGGAACCGATCTCGTTGCCGAACAGAAGGAACATCGCAAAGATCAGCAGCAGGACGGGAACTCCGCGGAAGAACTCGAGAACGATCGTTCCGGGAACGGAGACGACCCTCTTGTTCGACAGCCGCAGGAGAGCGAAGACGACACCGACGACCATCGCAAGCACCGATGCGACAACGGCGACCTTGAGGGTGGCGAGCATTCCCTGGAAGAGCACCATCTGGATCTGCGCGAAGGTGAAGGGGTACCACTTCGCGGGTTCGAGCTGACCGGCATCGGCGAACTTCCAGACCACGAAGGCCGCAAGTGCCAAGAGCACGATCAGAGACACGATCGAGAGGATGATGTTGTTCCGGCGCGCCTTCGGGCCCGGTTCGTCGAACAGAACTTGTGTCGGTGCGCTCATCGCAGAATCACCAGCTTCTTCTCCAGGTAGTCGAAGACACGGCCGAGCAGCAGAGCCAGGACCAGGTAGGCCAAGGCGGTGCCGAACAGGATCGGAATGACGAGGTCACCACGGACCTCGATGGCGTTGCGCATCGCGGAGATGAGCTCTCGGTTGTTGAACGCCGAGGCGATCGATGTGTTCTTGAGCATCGCGATGATCACGCTGCCCAGGGGCGGAATCACCGTGCGGAAAGCCTGCGGCAGGATCACTTCGCCCAGAGTCTGACCGAACCTCAGACCGACCGCTCGGGCGGCTTCGGCCTGACCGACGGGAATCGTCGAGATTCCCGACTTCAGAGTCTCCGCAACGAAGCAAGCCGTGTAGGCGATGAGAGCGATCGTCGCGTACACGAAGGAGTTGAATGAGCTCGTCGCACCGAATCGGATGTCGAGGAACGGCAGTCCGAACGCGCAGAAGAACATCACCAGGGTCAGCGGAGTGTTCCGGACGACGTTGATGTACGTCGATGCCGCGATCCGCAGCACCGGGGTCGGCGAGACCCGCATGGCAGCCAGCACCGTGCCGAGAATCATGGATCCGATCAAGGCGATGGTGAAGAGTTTGATCGTTCCCCACGCACCGGAGAGGAACATCTGGAGAAGCTCCAGGAAATCCATAGCAGATTCCTTAATCGATGCGAGGGCACCGCTGACGGTGCCCTCGCATCATGTCAATCTGTGGACTGGGTCAGTAGCGGTCGACTTTGGGCATGTCGACATCATCGGTGGAGCCGAGGGTGTATTCGAAGGCCTTCTTCCAGTCACCGTCGTCCATGCCCTTCTCCAGAGCATCGTTGACTGCGTCGCGCAGTGCATCGTCGCCCTTGGGCAGACCGACACCGTAGGGCTCCTCGGTGAAGGGCTTGCCGACGACCTTGAACTCGCCCTCATACTGCTTGGCGTAGCCACGCAGGATCGCATCGTCCGTGGTCACCGCATCGACGGATCCCGACTGCAGGTCGGTCACGCACTTCGAGTAGGCATCGTAGGTGACGAGCTCGGCCTTCTTGTACTTCTCCTTGATGTTCTGTGCCGGGGTCGAACCGTCGACGGAGCAGACCTTCTTCCCTGCGAGGTCATCGGGTCCGGTGATGTCGGAGTCCTCGGCCACGAGGAGGTCCTGGCCGGCCACGTAGTAGGGTCCTGCGAAGTCGACGACCTTCTTGCGCTCGTCGTTGATCGTATAGGTCGCCACGACCATATCGACGTTGCCCTGCTGGAGGAACGGCTCGCGGTTGGCCGAAACGGTCTCCGTGTACTTGATGTGGTCCGGCTTGAAGCCGAGCTGGGCGGCGACCATCTTCGCGATCTCGATATCGAAGCCCTCGGGCTCCTTCGAACCGGCCTTGACGTTGCCGAGTCCCGGCTGGTCCTTCTTCACGCCGATGGTGATCTCGCCGGCGTCCTTCGCAGCCTTCCAGGTCTTCGAGTCAGCAACGTCCGCGCTGTCATTGACCTTGTATTCGGGTGCTTCGGCCTGGGCGCCATCACCTTCGGCCGGAGCATCTGGGGTTCCGCCCTGGCCGCAGCCGCTGAGCGCCAACATGCCGATGGCCACCGAGGCGACCGCGAGTCTGAGCTTCTTCATTGTCTCTCCTTGTGAGTGAGGTGGTGCGGTGGTTTCAGTTCGTCAGGATCTTCGACAGGAAGTCCTTGGCCCGCCCGCTCTGCGGATTGGTGAAGAACTCCTCGGGCTCGGCGACTTCGACGATCTCCCCGTCGGCCATGAACACGACGCGGTGTGCCGCTTTGCGGGCGAAGCCCATCTCGTGGGTGACCACGACCATCGTCATGCCCTCCTCGGCGAGCCCGACCATGACGTCGAGGACTTCGTTGATCATCTCCGGGTCGAGCGCCGAGGTGGGCTCGTCGAAGAGCATCACCTTCGGTTTCATCGCCAGCGATCGAGCGATCGCGACGCGCTGCTGCTGTCCGCCGGACAGCTGTGCGGGATATTTGTCGGCCTGGTGCGCGACTCCGACGCGTTCGAGCAGGGCCATGGCCTGCTTGTCCGCTTCGGACTTCGACAGCTTCCTCACCTTGATCGGGCCGAGCGTGACGTTTTCGAGGATCGTCTTGTGGGCGAACAGGTTGAACGCCTGGAAGACCATGCCCACGTCCGAGCGCAGCTGGGCCAGTGCCGCACCTTCAGCTGGCAGCTCCTTGCCGTCGATGGTGATGCTGCCCGAGGTGATCGTCTCGAGACGGTTGATCGTCCGGCACAGGGTCGATTTGCCCGATCCTGACGGGCCGATGACGACAACGACCTCGCGTTCGGCGATGTCGAGGTTGACATTCTTCAATGCGTGGAAATCGCCGTAGTGCTTTTCGACGTTCGTCAGCGACACCAATGGCTGTGATTCAGCTCTCATGAACAATGATCCTAGTGAATTCGGGCACACAAGAGAAACTCATGCCCGGTCGGGTTCGAACTGCAACCGACTTGTGATCTCAGGCTCGATCCGAAAGCAGTTCGGTTCCGGATCGCGGCTGGGCCTCAGACGGCGGCGTGTGCGATCCTCTCGCCCTCTTCGCGAAGTTCGATCTTGCGGATCTTTCCCGACACCGTCATGGGGAAGGAATCCCGGACCTCGACGTAGCGGGGGATCTTGAAGTGGGCGAGTTTGCCGGAGCAGAACTCCCGCAGCTCCTCGGCGCTCAGGGTTTCGAAGCCGTCCTTGAGGATCACCCAGGCCATGAGCTCCTCCCCGTACTTCTCGTCGGAGACCCCGACGACCTGGACGTCGCGGATGGCCGGGTGGTGGTAGAGGAACTCTTCGATCTCCCGCGGATAGACGTTCTCGCCGCCGCGGATGACCATGTCCTTGATGCGACCGGAGATGTCGACGTAGCCGTCCTCGTCCATGATCGCGAGGTCGCCGGTGTGGATCCACCGAGCTGCGTCGATCGTCTCCGCCGTCTTGTCGGGCTGCTCCCAGTATCCGAGCATGACCGCGTAGCCGCGGGTGCAGAATTCGCCCTTCTGTCCACGCGGGAGAGTCTGTCCGGTGACCGGGTCGGCGATCTTGATCTCGAGATGGGGCATCACGCGCCCGACCGTCTGGGTGCGCTTCTCCAGGGAGTCGTCGACGCGGGTCATCATCGACACGGGTGCCGTTTCGGTCATGCCGTAGCAGATGGCGACCTCCGACATGTTCATATCGTCGATGACTCTGCGCATCGTGTTCACCGGGCACGGGGACCCGGCCATGACGCCGGTGCGCAGGCTCGAGAAATCGAATTCGGAGAACTGCGGGTGTTCGAGTTCGGCGATGAACATCGTCGGCACACCATAGAGGGAGGTGGCCTTCTCCTCGGTGACGGCGGTCATCGTCTCCAGCGGGTCGAAGCCGGGTGAGGGCAGCACGATCGCCGCTCCGTGGCTGAGTGCGGCGAGGTTGCCGATGACCATGCCGAAGCAGTGGTAGTAGGGCACGGGCACGACGACGGTGTCAGCAGTGGTGTATGAGAGCGTCTCGCCGATGAAGAATCCGTTGTTGAGGATGTTGTGGTGGCTGAGCGTCACGCCTTTGGGGAATCCGGTGGTGCCTGAGGTGTATTGGATGTTGATCGGCTCATCGGCCGACAGGTCGTCCATCACCTGCTGCAGGCGGACGCCGTACTTCGCGCCCGAGTCGGCCAGCAGCTGCCTGCCGTGTCCGATGAGGCGGGCGAAGGACTGACGTTCGCCGATGTTCGCGCCGCCGATGAGGTCCTCGGGGACGGTGTCGAGGAACACCAGGTCGAGTGCCGGGACCTTCGCAGCCACCTCGGTGCCGATGGCGTGGAAATCCGAATGCGGGGGCGCCACGACCTGCGAGATGAGCAGCGTCATCCCGGACTGCTTGGCCACGTATTCGAGTTCGTGGCTGCGGTAGGCGGGGTTGACGTTGACGAGGATGGCGCCCATCTTCGCGGTCGCGTACTGGACGAGGGCCCATTCGGCAACGTTCTGCGCCCAGATCCCGACTCGGTCGCCCTTCTTCACGCCGCGTTCGAGCAGTCCCACGGCCAGTGCATCGGTGTCGGCGTCGAACTCCGAGTACGTCCACCGCCGGTTCGATTTCCGGTCGACGAGTGCCAAGGCATCGGGGTTCGCAGTCGCGATGCGTTTGAAGTGCTCTCCGATGGTGATCCCGAGCAGGGGTTCGGTGGAGATACCGGAGGAATAGGACAGTTCGGCCACGGCGCTGTGCTCCTTGAAATGTCAGTGGTTCAATGTGACTGATTGCACACTATGCCGTCGCGGTCCATCATGCAAAAGCTCCGCAGAAAGTCCTCCCCTGCTCCGGCTTGCCCTGGATCGACGTGCCCTACCTGGGCCGACAGTTCCACCGCTCCGTCTTCGACGAGCACGAGCTCATCGGCCAGCGCGCTGACGTCGTCGATGTCATGAGTGATGAGCAGTGCGCTGCGATCGGCCAGGAGTTCGGCGACCACCTGACGGGTCTCGACGCGCACATCGACGTCGAGTGCGGCAAGGGGCTCGTCGAGCAGAAGCAGCCGCGGATCGACGAGGAGGGCGCGGGCCAGAGCGATGCGTGCGGCCTGGCCGCCCGAGACCGCTTCGGGTCGCCGTTGCGCACAGTGACCGACGCCGAGGCGGTCGAGCATGTCCTGCGCCCGTTCCCGGGCCGCCCGCGGGCCATGCCGTGAGCGCGTAGACCGTAGCTCGCGTTGTCGATGACGCTCAGGTGTGGGAACAGCAGCGGGTTCTGCGCCAGATGGATGATGCCGCGGTCGTGGATGGCCGGCCAGTGCCCGGCGTCCAGATCGAAGATCGCATCGTCACCGATGCGCAGGTGTCCGGAGTCGGGGCGCAGCGCTCCGGTGAGGATGTGGAAGAGGCTCGATTTGCCGGCGCCGTTGCGCCCGATGATCGCGGTCGTCGCCCCGGCGGGGACGGTGAAGTCGAGAGCGATTCCCCGCTCGGCAAGTTCCACCGCGGTGCTCAGACGCCCTCCGGACGGTGGACCGGATGTGATCGGAGCACCCTGTGCCCGGTCATGGCGCGGTGGCGGGGTGGCCGCCTCGGCGAGGGTGGACTTCACCGTCCGGGGTGTCGGGCGGAGGCGGGGGGCGTGCGGGGATCGGTAGGCTAGGACGATGATGACCACGGCGATGACGATGAGCAGCAGGGACAGGCCGATGGCGGCCTGCGGATCCGATTCGCGGACGAGGTAGATCTGCAGGGGCATCGTGCGAGTGACGCCGGAGAGGGATCCGGCGAAGGTCAGGGTGGCACCGAATTCGCCGAGGGAGCGAGCGAAGCAGAGGACGGCGCCAGTGGTGATGCCGTTGCGCAGGAGCGGCAGCGTGACCGTGAAGAACACGCGGTCGGGTTTCGCCCCGAGTTCGGCGGCGGTGAGCTCGAAGCGACGCCCCAGAGCCGTGGTTGCGGTCTCGACCGACATGACCATGAACGGCAGCGAGACGAAGATCTGGGCCATGATCACCGCCGAGGTGGTGTAGGCCAGGCTCAGTCCGAGATCTTCCGCGGCGCCGCCGAGAACGGCCGAGCGCCCCCAGGTGTAGAGCAGTGCCAGACCGCTGACCACCGGTGGAAGCACGAGCGGCAGCAGGATGAGGGTGCGCACGATCCGCTGTCCGCGGAAGTCCTTGGTCGCGAGCAGGTAGCCCAGCGGGAACCCGAGGGCGACGCTGACCAGGGCCGAGATCACCGAGGTCAGCAGGGACAGCTGCATCGCGAGCCGGGATTCCTCGGCGCGGATGACGTCGAGGAGGCCCTGCGGGTCGATGCGGGAGACCATCCCGATGATGGGCAGGAGGAGGAAGACGATCCCGACGGCGGCGGGAATCCACAGCCAGCCGGGAATCGTCGAGACCCCTCCCCCTCTGCGTCCTGGGGCCATATCAGGCGGCGGCGAACCCGGCGTCGCGCAGCAGCTTCTGGGCGGTATCGGTTCCGAGGAACTCGACGAACGCTTCGGCCTGCTCCTGATTCTCGCTGGCCTTAACGGTCGCGGCGGGGTACTTGTTGACGACCTTGTCGGCGCCGTCGAGGTCGACCTGCTCGACCTTGCCGTCAGCGCGGGCGATATCGGTGACGTAGACGATGCCGGCGTCGGCCTGCCCGGCGCTGACCTTGCCGAGGACGTCGGTCACGGAGTTCTCTTCGCTGACTGGTTCGAGCGTCGCATCATTGGCGTCGGCCCACTTCTCGGTGGCCGCACCGCAGGGAACTTGGGGCGCGCACACGACGAGATCGCTGTCGGCGAAGTCCTTCGAACTCTCAATCGCCGTCGGATTGCCTTCGGCTACGGCCAGCGTCAGCGTGTTCGAGGCGAACATCGTCGGCTCTGCGGCGAGCAGATCGTCGCCGTTCAAGGTGTCCATGGTCTTCTCGTCGGCGGTGGCGATGACGTCGGCGGGGGCGCCTTCGGAGATCTGCGCGACGAGGTCGGACGATCCCGCGAAGGAGAATTTCACCTCGGGCGCATCCGGCTCGGCCTTCGCGAATTCGTCGGCGATGTCTTCGAACACCTCCGTCAGCGAGGCGGCGGCGAACACCGTGATCTCCTTGGGCGCATCCGATTCGGACTGCGAATCGGCGCCGGAGGAACACGCGGACAGGGTCAGGGCAGCGACGATGCTGAGCCCGATAAGGGTTTTCTTCATCCCCCTATTGAAACCGCATTTGCGGGTTCATGTCGACTTGGACGACGCTTTTGAGATTCCAGGGCGGTCTGCAGTCCCGAAAATCGGCTCTCCCACCGGTTGACGGGTGAGGCTCAGTCGCCGGGGACAGTGTCGATCGAGACCATCGTCGCCTTCACCGAGGCGGTGGCGAGACTGCCCGGCTGCAGGTCGAGTTCGCGGCACGCTTCGGCCGACATCAGCGAGACCACGCGGAAGGGCCCGCACTGCATGCTCACCTGGGCCATGACTCCGTCGACGGCGACGGCGGTGACGAGACCGGCGAATCGGTTCCGTGAGGAGCTCATAACGCCGCTGGGGTCGGCGAGTGAGGCTGCGGACGACTGCGCGAGTTCGGCGAGTTCCCTGCCTTCGACGACGGCACGGTTCGAGGAGTCCTTGAGCGAGGTGAGCCGCCCGTCGGCGACCCACCGGCGCACCGTGTCGTCGCTGACGCCGAGGAACCGTGCGGCCTCGCTGATGCGCAGCTGAGTCATTCGAGGGCTCCCACCCATTCGTCGCTGCCGTCGGCGAAGTGCTGGTGCTTCCAGATCGCCACTCGGGCTTTGACCTCGTCGATGAGTTCGGAACAGGCCAGGAACGAGTCCTTCCGGTGGGCCGAGGCCACGACGGCGGCCAGAGCCACGTCTCCGATGGTGAGGTCGCCGACCCGGTGGACGACGGAGAGGCGGACCTCGGCGTGGCGGGCAGCGATGTCGGCGGCCACCTCGGCGATCTGATCGGCCGCGAGGGGGTGGGCCTCATAGTGCAGGGAACTCACGCCGCGGCCCTCGTCGTGGTCGCGGATGACGCCGGAGAAGCTCACGACTGCGCCGCAGGTGTCGGTGAGGACTTCGGGTTCGAGGGCCGCCGTGGAGATCTCGGTGTCGACGACTCCGGTGGTGATGACCGTGCCGGTAGCGCTCATGCTCCTCGTGTCCAATCTCCGCTCCTTCCGCCTGACTTCTCGATGACCTTGACATCGCTGATCACGGCCTGATTGTCCACGGCCTTGATCATGTCGAAGATCGTCAGCGCGGCCGTGGTCACGGCCGTCAGGGCCTCCATCTCGACTCCGGTCTTCGACACCGTCTTCACTGCGGCGGTGATGGTCACACGATCGTCGCCGAGTGCGAATTCGACGTCGATTCCGGTCAGCGGCAGCGGATGGCACAGGGGAATGAGGTCGCTGGTGCGCTTCGCCCCCATCACTGCGGCGATGCGCGCCACGGGCAGGGCGTCTCCCTTGGGCAGTCCCGCCTCGGCGATCATGTCGATGACCTCGCTGCGGGTCGTGATGGTCCCGGTGGCCACCGCCCGGCGTTTGGTCACGTCTTTGTCGCCGACATCGACCATCTGGGCGGTTCCGGTCTCGTCGACGTGCGAGAGCTTCATGCGATCTTCCACGTCATCAGCCTATCCCCCGCGGGTGAGAACGGGTTGTCCGGTCCGGGTTCGTCGGGTGAGACGAAGACGAGGTGGGTCGCCTCGGCGTAGCTGTGGAGCAGGTGGGAACGGGAATCGCCGACGAATTCGAGGCCCGCCTCGGTGAGCCGGGCACGGCGGACCTGGAGCTTCCCGGCCGGCGGGGTCTCATCGAACCCGTGGGCCAGGCGGTGGTGGGCGACTTCGCGGGGCGCTGCGTCGCCTGCCAGGCCGAGCAGCGCGGGACGGATGAACAGTTCGAAGCTGATGAGGGTGCTCACCGGGTTGCCGGGCAGCGCGACCCAGGCGTGGTCTGCCAGACGTCCGCATCCCTGTGGTCCGCCGGGCTGCATGGCGATGGGTTCGAAGACCATCGCGGATTCGGCATCGAGTTCGGCTGCGAGCTTGACGACTTCGTGAGCGCCTTTGGAGATTCCGCCGGTGGAGATGACGAGCTGTGCGTCGCTGCGCCGCACTCGGTCGAGCAGCTGCTGCGGATCATCGGGGACGAAGGCGACATCGACTTCGACGCCGAGGCGGCGCAGCCCGGCCGAGAGCGTCACTGAGTTCGCGTCGTTGATTCCGGCGGCCGCCTCGGCGGCGATCTCGTCACCTGTGCTCACGATGAGCACGCGTGGCAGCGAGAGGACCGGCAGCGTGCGGATTCCGCAGGCGGCGGCCACGCCGAGGTGGGCGGGAGTGAGCATGGTGCCCGCGGTGAGCACGGTCTGCCCGGCGCTCACGTCGGAGCCGCGGGGGCGGACGAATGCTCCCGGGCGCGGTTCCGCATGAGCGTCGAGGGTGATGGATTCGGCACCGAAGCGTCCCGGCGAGGTGTCTTCGATCTTGACGACCATATCGGTTCCCTGCGGCAGCGGTGCCCCGGTCATGATCTCCACCGCGGTGCCCGGCTGGACTGTCTCACCACGGGACCCCGCTGCGACGCGACCGCATACGAGAATCGGGCGTTGCCGCATCTCCTCCACGGTGCCGCGGCCAAGGCATAACCGTCCATGCTCGAGTTGTCGAAGCCGGGAACATCGATCGGTGAACTCACATCGGCGGCGAGCCTGCGCGGGGCATCGAGCAGTGCGTGCAGCGGCAGCTCCTGCGTCCCGGTGAGTGGAGCGATCGTCTCGAATACCCGCTCACGATGCATCTTCGCTGTAGTCATGGGACGATGATATCGACACGCTCTCAAGGAGGATGACGAAATGGAGAAGATCGGTCTGCCGATGCCTGTGCTGAGAACTCCGACTGTCGACCCAGGTGCGGAATTCACCGGCCACAACGAGGATGCGCTGCTCGACACCTTCGATCGTCGCGCCACCGACATGCGCATCTCACTCACCGATTTCTGCAATCTGCGCTGCACGTACTGTATGCCGGCCGAAGGCGTCGAATTCATGTCTCGTGATTCCGCAATGTCGCGGGACGAGATCGTTCGGTTCGTGCGCATCGCCGTGGAGAAATTCGGGGTCGACCAGGTCCGGTTCACCGGCGGTGAACCACTGACCCGCAAGGACATCAACGAGATCATCGCCGGGGTCGCCGCCCTCGAACCGCGCCCGAACATCGCGCTGACGACGAACGCGATCGGCCTCGACAAACGAGCGGCCGGGCTCAAGGCCGCCGGACTCGATCGCATCAACGTCTCGCTCGACACGATCGATCCGGAGACCTTCGAGACGATGACCCGGCGCCCATTCCTCAAACGCGTGCTGGCAGGCATCGACGGGGCGAAGGCCGCCGGCCTCGAGCCGGTGAAGATCAACGCTGTGCTCCTGCCGGGGGTCAACGATGCACAAGCGCCTGATCTGCTGCAGTGGTGCCTCGAACAGGATCTGAGCCTGCGGTTCATCGAACAGATGCCCCTGGACGCCGGACATTCCTGGGAGCGGACGTCGATGATCACCGCCGCCGACATCTTCGCCCTCCTCGAACCCCGATTCGTCCTCACCCCGGATTCGGCCCCGCGCAACGGCGCCCCGGCCGAGAAGTTCCTCGTCGCCGATCAACGCCGTCCCGATACGATCCTCGGCACCGTCGGCATCATCGCTTCGGTCACGCGTCCCTTCTGCGCCGACTGCACTCGCACCCGGCTGACCGCGGAAGGACGTGTGCGCACCTGCCTGTTCTCCCGCACCGAGGTCGATCTGCTCACCGCGATGCGCGATGGCGCCTCCGACGAATCGATCGCGAACCTGTGGAAGGGTGCGCACTGGAAGAAGCTCGCCGGTCATGGGATGGAAACGGATTCGTTCGAGCAGCCGCAACGACCCATGAGCGCCATCGGAGGATAAGTGCCCACCATCACCGTTCGGTTCTTCGCCGCAGCCCGGGAGGCCTTCGGCGCCCGAGAATCACAGATCCGTGCCGGGTCCGTCGATGAGCTCGTCACGACCCTCGCCGAGGCGGCCGACCCCCAAGCCGCGACCGTGCTGTCGCGCTCGAGCTTCCTCGTCAATTCCGTGGCCGCCACCGACAAGTCGGCAGCCTTGGCCGATGGTGACACCGTCGACGTTCTCCCGCCGTTCGCCGGCGGGTAGGACTCGTCAGCGCCGTTGAGGTGTCGGCTGTGACAGAAACGCGAGGTATCCGCCGTTGACCGAGGTCACTGCGATGCCGTGTGAACGCAGCTGCGCAGCGGTCTTCGCCGAGCGCACTCCCGACCGGCAGTACAGTGCGATCCCGTGCGGCCGTGCGGGGGCGACGTCAGAAATGGCGGACGCGTCGGCTGTGTTGGCAGTCGGCAGCCGGCTGAGATCGGCGAGCAGCTCGTCCATCGGAATGTGAATGGCACCGGGGACCATCCCCGAGGCGACCTCATCGTCATCGCGGATGTCGACGAGGATGGAGCCTGACTCGACCTCCGCCCAGGTGACGGTGGCCGGCCCGAGAGGGTCCTCCCCTGTGGTCGAGCCTTTTGCACTCTCTGCCGTGTCGCCGTCGGTGCTCAGAGAGTCGAACGTGTGCTGGGCGTAGTCGCCGCGATGCTGCTCGAGGTCGGTGACCGGAGGCCTGCCGGGGATCGGCCGGACCGGGACCGTCTCCCAGCCCGCGTCGAGGCTGCTGTGGATCGCCACGCTGTTGATCAGCGGTGTCCCGATGCCGGTGAGCACCTTGACGGCCTCCATCGCCATGGCGGATCCGATGCTTCCGCACAGGGGCCCGAGGACTCCGGCGACCGAGCAGTCGGGCACACTGCCCGGAGCGGGAACCTCGGGGTAGATGTCGCGCAGGGTGGCGCCGCGTTCGGCATCGAAGACGGCGACCTGGCCGTCGAAGCCGAGGATCGTCCCCCAGACGAGCGGGATGCCGAGAATCTCACAGGCGTCATTGGCGAGGTAGCGGGTGGCGAAGTTGTCGCTGCCGTCGACGACGATGTCGACGCCTGCGAAGAGTTCGAGAGCGTTGTCCGGAGTGAGCAGCTGCGGAATCGTGCGGACCTCGATCGACGAATTGATCCCGTTCATCCGCTGCTGAGCGGAATCGATCTTACGAGTGCCGATGGCCGCCTCGGTGTGGATGACCTGTCGATGCAGATTGCTCAGTTCGACGATATCGGGGTCGACCACGGTGATCGTGCCGATGCCCACGGCCGCGAGGTAGCTGAGAATCGGGGCACCGAGCCCCCCGGCGCCGATGACGAGCACGTGCGAGTCGAGCAGCGACGCCTGCGCGCTTTCGCCGAATCCGGACAGCCGGATCTGCCGTGCGTAGCGGGTCCGGTCGGCAGGGCTGAGGCGTGAAGTGGACATGGCCCCATCCTAATCCGACAGGGCGGACGGCATCAGCACTCGAGGTAGTCGACCGCCGTGCCTGCGCACAGTTCCGCTGAACCACGCGGGGTATCGGTACCGGCAGGGATTCTGATGATCACATCGGCCGTGGCGAAGTTCGGAAGCCTGGCCCGGTCGGCGGGGAGGATCTCCCCCGATTCGGTGAAGGTGCCGGGACGGAACGTTTCGGCGTTTCCGTGTGGTCGCAGGTCGGGGCCTGCGAGAATTCCCTTCCGCCATCTCTGCCGCAGACGCTTCCCGGTCAGCAGCGAGCCGACGAAGAGGTGGAAGGCGACGAGAGCTCCCTGTGGAGTGCCGGGCAGATGAATGAGCGGCAGAGTTCCATAGAGCCCGAATCCCTGTGGCGATCCGGGTCGCATAGCCAGTCGGCGGAATGTCGAATGGGCGGGTTCCAGGACCTGACGGACGACTTCGAAGGCACCGGCGCTGATTCCTCCGGTCGTCACCACGAGGTCGGCCTCGGTGCTCATCGTCGTGAGCACACCGCGCAGCTCGTCGGCGTCGTCGCTGCACGTGGCTTCGATGGGGTCGGCACCGAAGCCGCGGACGGCGGCGGCGAGCATCGGCAGGTTCGAGTTGAAGATCGCGGCGGCGGTCGCCTCGGTACGGCTCTCGCCTGTCCGGTCGGTGCCCTGGATTTCGTCTCCGGTGACGATCAGACCGATGCGGGGCCTGCGGACCACGTCGATCTCGATGACGCCGAGCATCGCCAGCACGCCGACCCCGGCCGAGGTGATCCGCTGCCCCGCGGTCAGGACGGTGTCGCCCCGGCTCATGTCCTCGCCGATCGCGCGGATATTCCACTGCGTAGGCACTGCCTCGGGCAGGGAATCGATTCTGATGGCTTCGGGAGCCGGCCCGGTCTGCTGAGCATCGGTGAGCTCGACGGGCACGACCGCCTCGGCATCGGTGGGAACGGGAGCGCCCGTCATCACGCGCACCGCGCATCCCGTCTGCAGAGTGACGGCGGGATGTCCGGCGGGAGTGTCGCCGACGACTCGAATGGACTTGCCGTCGCGGGCGGAGTTGAGGGCAGCTCCGTCGAGGGCGAACCCATCCATCGCCGAGGCGGCGAACCCGGGCACCGATCGTGGAGCTGTGATATCGGTTGCCGTGGTGCGCCCGAGAGCACTGTGTAACGGCGTCGTTTCGGTGTGCAGGTTCGGTGCCAGTGCGGCGATGAGCTCGCAGTAGTCCTCTGGGTCCAATGATGTCCTTCCCTCGCTCCGATCCTACTTGCGATTCGGCACAGCCAAGCGCGATGTTCCGGTGCGCCACTGGCTGAAGATCCGGTGCGGCTCGGTCAGGGTTCGTCTACAGTGTGGAGCGTGGACACTGACCGAGCAGTAACCATCGGAGCCCCGCAGTTGAAACCGCTCAGCTGGGAGGCTGCTGCGGCTGCCTTGCTGGCGGTCTCGGCGGTTGTGCTCTTCGGCGTCGGAACGACGTTTCCGCAGGTCCGCGCCTTCGGATACGCTCCGATGCTCGCGGCCCTGATCATCGCGTGGAGTGTCAATCGGAGGTTCGCCAGAGACCTCAGCATCATCGCCGCGTGTCTCGCTCTCATCTCGGCGATATCTGTCGAAGCCGATATCTCGTGGTCGAACATCGCACGCATGGGCGTTGTGCTCTCCGCCGTCGTCATCGGCCCTTGGGTCGTGTCTCGTTATGTGTTCGATGACAAGACGATCCAGTTTCCGCTGCGTCGCGGCCAGCCCTGGTCGCGGCTGGAGTGGGCCTGGCTGGTCTTCGTCGTTGTGGTCGCTTGGGCAGTGCTGCCGCAGTACTTCATGCGCACCGGGGTCTACCTCAACTGGCCTCCGCTGACGAACTGGTCGGAGATCATCCGACTGTTCTTCGGGGTCAACGCCGTGGGCATCTGGGACGAACTGTTCTTCATCTGCACGGTCTTCGCCCTCTTGCGCAAACACTTCTCATTCTGGACTGCGAACGTATTCACCACGATCATCTTCGTGTCGTTCCTCTGGGAGCTCGGCTACCGGTCGATCGGACCGCTGCTGACGATCCCCTTCGCACTCGTGCAGGCCTTCATCTTCACTCGCACGAAGTCACTGCCTTATACCGTCACGGTGCATCTGCTCTTCGACGCGCTCGTGTTCCTCACGATCGTCCACGCCCACCACCCTGACGCGCTGCCCATCTTCATCGGCGTCTGACTCGGGGGCGCGTCACACACGCTCGCTGAGGCTGTGCCGCGCTGTGCTTGCGATTCACCCAGCCCGCGTCACGCCCTCCCGTCGGCCGCACGCCCTCCCGTCAGTCGCACGCCCTCCCACTAGTGCCAATTCATACCGTTGCTCCGGCATCCATCGCCCGTCCGGCCACACCCTCGTGCTGCAACGCTCTGAAACGACACTGCGGGTGAGGGATGCCCCCAGGCAACGCCGAGGGCCCCTGCGAGTCGGTGACTCACAGGGGCCCTCGGGCTGAACTGACTATCCGCGCACTGACTGAATCAGCGGATTCCGCGCAGCAGCCCCAGCATCGGCTTCGTCAGCGTCAGCGCGAGCAGGCCGAGCACGACCGACGATCCGCCGACCGACAGCCAGTAGGGTGCCTGGTTGCCGGCGTCGAAGTACCCGCCGAGCACACCGGACAGCGCCGTACCCACGCCTGAGGCGAGGAAGAACACGGCGATCATCTGCGACTGGAATACCTTCGGAGCGACCTTCGTGGAGAACGAGAGTCCCACCGGCGAGATGAGCAGCTCACCGAAGACGAACACGGCGAGGGTCAGACATACCCACAGCAGCGGGGTCTCATTTTGCCCGGCCTCAGCGAAGGGCAGGAACATGAGGAAGCCGATGCCGATGAGCACGAGAGACAGTCCGGCCTTGACAGGTGTCGAGATCTGCTTGGGTCCGAGCTTCATCCACATGGTCGCGAACAGCGGGGCGAAGACGATGACGAAGAACGCAGGGATCAGCTGGATCCAGTTGATCGGCATCTCCCAACCGAAGATCGAACGGTTGAGCTGGGTATCCGAGTAGACGGTCAGCACGCCGAAGATCTGCTGGTACATCGACCAGAAGATGACGACGGTGATGAAGAATGGGATGTAGGCGAGGACGCGGGAGCGCTCGTCGCCTTTCGTCTGCCGTGAGGTGTACATGACGATGAAGTAGCAGGCGGCCGCACCGGCGGAGATGCCGGCGATCCACCAATCGAGGTTCTCGGGGTTGACGACCTTCGTCATCCACAGAATGACGGCGAGGAGAACGACGACCACGACGGCCACGACGAAGAGGTAGAGCTTGTTCTTCGGCAGCGGGTTGACCGCCACCCGCGACTCCGGCGGCAGATTCTTGCGACCGGTGAGGTAGATGACGAGACCAAGGGCCATGCCGATCGCGGCGGCCCCGAAGCCGTAGTGGAAGCCGATGTTCGACTGCAGCAGACCTGTGATCAGCGGTCCGAACAAGGCTCCGATGTTCACACCCATGTAGAAGATGGTGAAACCGGCGTCACGGCGCGGATCCTTCTCTTCGTAGAGTTCACCGACGAGTGCCGAGGCATTCGCCTTGAGACCGCCGGATCCGAGCGCAACGAGGATGAGGCCGACCGCCACTCCCCCAAAACCGGGGATGAACGCCAAGCAGATGTGGCCGACCATGATGATGATCGCTGAGTAGAAGAGGACCTTCTCGGCTCCGGCGAGGCGGTCGGCGATCCAGGCGCCGAGGATCGTAGCGAGGAAGACGGCACCGCCGTACGCACCGACGATGCCCACGGCCGTACCCTGCTCCATCCCCATGCCGCCGTCGGTGACACTGAAGTAGAGGTAGAGGGCGAGGATGCCGTTCATTCCGTAGTAGGAGAATCGCTCCCACAGTTCCAGGCTGAACAGCTGCAAGAGCGGCAGAGGGTGTCCGAAGAAGCGGGTGTCGCTGCGGACGGCCTCGGTCGTCGAGGTGCTTGAAGACATTGTGTGCTTTCCGTAGTGGTGTGAGAGGCCACGATCCGTGGCGCATTTCACGATGGACCAGCGGACATCCTACTCCTCGGTTTTGCCGTGGTCACACCTGGCAACGCCTGGGACACGCCGTCCCAAAAAGCGGAAAGTCAGAGTGATTCAGATCTCTTCTTCGCCGTCTGTTACGCGATGCCGTGACGGCTTGTCAGCGTTCTGATCGCGGCGCTTCCCGACGAACAGATTGAGGATACCGGCACAGAGGACGATCGCCGAGGCGGCCACCGGGACGGCCATCGCCACGGCCGTTCCCTGATCCTCGGCGAGGATTCCGTTGATCGCCGAGGACACCGATTGGCCGACGATGATCGCCGACCCCGCCATCGACATCACCGTCGCCGAGCGTCCGAGCGGTGCCCGTTCGGCAGCGAGGCTGAAGAGGGTGACGAGGCTCGGCCCGATTCCCGTTCCCATGAGCAGCAGAGCCATGACGATGATCGGCATCGCTTCTGTCGATGCGAGGATGACCGAGCCCGTGACCAGAACCGGCGCGAAACACAGCAGTCGGGCCCACAGCGCGAACGCTGAGGGGAACAGCGCCACCGAGATCGCCAGCACCGCAGAGCCGATGCCCATGACTCCGTAGATGAGTCCGGCTTCCTCCGGTCGGCCGATGTCGTTGGTCAACGCGGTGAGAGCCGTGAGCGTAGAGCCGAACACCATGCCGACGCCGAACACGCCGAGGATGATGACGAAGACACCGGCGGTGAACACGTCCTTGGCCGGAGCACGCTCGCCGAGGCTGCTCGACGTCCCCGTCGAACGCGCCCGACCTGTCGGGTGGAGTGCGAAGGCGGAGACGAAGACGAGCGTCATCACGATCGCCCCGATGATGGGCGCGACCGGGGTGAAGAAGGTCGCCAAGAGTCCGACGAGGAAAGGTCCGAAGACGAAGATGACCTCATCGGCGGCGGATTCGTAGGCCATCGTGGCATTGAGCACCTTCGGCCGCCTCGACAAGGGCAGCACGGACATGACGATGTCGACGATGCGAGACCGCGACATCGGTGCGACCTGAGGTGAGGTGGCACCGATCGCGAAGGCGGCGATGAACACGACGAAATCCGGCAGCGGGCTGAAGACGACCCATGCCATGAAAGTCAGCGCCAGGCAGTTGAGGATCCCGGCGATGAGCAGAACGTAGCGCTGACCCCAACGATCAGCGGCCGCCCCGATGAAGGAACCGAACAGAGCCGTGCCCAATCCGACCATGGCGGAGTTGATCCCGCCCAGGCTGAGCGATCCGCGTGCGGCCACAACGAGGGTGAGCACACCGACGACGATCATGGCGAAAGGCATGCGGGCGACGAAGGCGATCGGGAAATAGCTGCGCCCGACGGCCGAGAACAGAGTCGGTGAAGACTGCTGCACGGTGGTGCGCCGAGCCGAGGAGGGTGTGTCGCTGTCTGTCATATCAATCCAGTTTCTGCTCCCGCTCATCCGGGAGGTCGTGCCGCCGTGGTGACCTGGATCAAATCACTCGGTAGGTGCACGCTGTTGGTCTGAGAAAGTCGAACCGAGAGGTTCCCCTTCAGGCTACTGTGTTTGCCGATCCGATTCGAGTGCCAGTGCACCAAGCGACGTTGAGTTTGATCACCATGGCACGGAACTCATTCCCATCCGCGACTCAGAAAGAACGCAGATCGGTCTGCGAGGATGACGGATATGAACTTCTTGTCTCGCGTCATCGTCAACGCCTGTGCGATCTGGGTGGCGGCCTGGATCCTGCCGGGTGTGACGATCACAGGGAACCGGGTCGTCGAGGAGCAGGCCGGAGCCATACCGGCGACGATCATCTCCTACCTCGTCATCGGCCTCATCTTCGGATTGGCGAACGCTTTCATCAAACCGATCCTCAGCTTCGTCTCGGCTCCGATCACGTGTCTGACTCTGGGGCTGTTCTCGATCGTCATCAACGCGATCATGTTGGCGCTGACGAGCTGGCTCAGCGGGTTCACCCCGTTCGAGTTCACCATCGATTCGTTCTTCTTCTCCGCCATCTTCGCCGCGATCATCGTCTCGATCGTCTCGGCTCTGCTCGGTTGGCTGGTCCCGGAGCGAAGCGCCGAACACGACCGGAGATGAGCAAAGTCCTCTACGCGATGTAGACTGTCGCTGAGAGTCAGCTGACCACCAGAATCATCGCCGGAGGAGACCATGTCCGATATCGCCGCCCCGAAGAGAACCCGCAATTCAGCATCGTTCGCCGATGTCATCGTCTTCGTCTTTGCCTTCGCGCTCTTCCTGTTCGGTCTCTACCTTTTCGGAGCCTCGTTCTCCTCGCCTGAGGGAACCGAATTCTGGGTGTTCTGGGGTGGTCTGCTCGCATCGAGCTTCGCGTTCCTCGTGCCGATCGTCTACCGTTGGGCGCGCGACGGTCGCCGCTGATCTCCTACACGGCATAAGAAGGGCCGCTGCGCTGATGCGCAGCGGCCCTTCGTCTTGTCACACGCCGAATCACCTGTCGATTCGACGGTGACAGAAATCCATGGTCGCCGAGGCGGCTTCCTCCGAGCGCTCATAGTGCACGAGGTGGCCCACCCCGCCCAATTCCACGAAATCGACGTCGGGGAGCTTCTCCACGAATGCACGGGTCGGTCCGATCGGAGCGATGGCGTCATGATCGCCGGCGATGACGAGCGTGGGCATACTCAAGTGGTCGGCCACCTCGGTGACGGTGTGCGCGACCGACGTCGCGAAGGCCTCTGACAGGGACGTGCGGTCGGCGAACGACGAGAAGTGCCGCGCGTGCTGATCATGGATGTAAGAACGCAGGCCGGGATCGCCGGTCGTGGCCATGGCCACACTCATGGCGCGGACGATCACGGGGTTGCTCAGCAGGGCGCGACCGGCGCGCTCGGGCAGCCGCGCGCCGAGGGCATAGTAGGCGCGGGTGACCGCGGTGAGGAAGCGTGCGGGTCCTTCGAGTGCGGGGCTGGTGATCGGATTGATGAGCACGAGCTCGTCGATGACGTCCCGGTGGGAGGCCGCTAGGTGGCTGACCAGGATCGATCCGAAGGAGTGCCCCACCAGGATCGGTGTCACGCCCCGCTGCCTGCCCACATCGGCGCGCAGCGCGAGGAGATGATCGACGAAGGCAGAGAGCGACGAGCCCGAGCCCAGCGGGGCCGTGAGACCGAACCCGGGCAGGTCGGGCACGACCACCTCGCGGTCGGTGATGCTGCCGGCGATGAGGTCCATTCCATGATGGTCCCCACGGAAGCCGTGCACCATCAGCAGCGGACGCCGACGCCTGTCACCCGGATAGAGCCACGCGGCCGTGCTGTGGGAGCCCAGGCGGATGTCGGTCCGCTGTGATTGACGTATCCGCACCTCAGTCGGTTTCGGCGGTGTGCAGTCGACTCACGGCACGTCGGGGCACGACCACGACCGGAACGGGCAGGACACGCAGCAGGCGGCGAGCCCGCGCACCGATCGCGACCTTGCCTCCGTGGCCCAAGCGGCTCGATCCGATAAAGGCGAGGTCGCCGGGCTGCCAGTCGATGGTCTCGGCGGCCTCTTCGATATCGGCTCCGGCCTTGGTTCTCACCGTCGCGCGGCCAGAAGCCAGCATCTCCGAAGCGTCGTCGGCCAGCACCGCTCCCCCGTACTGTTCGGCGAATTCGGTGATCTCGGCGACCTCGTCGTCATAGAGTCCGTCGTTCTCGATCAGGGACAGCAGCCTGAGATCGACTCCGAGGCCGACGGCCGATTCGATGGCCGCTCCGATGAGTGACGAGGCACCTGGGCGAGCACCGTAGAGTGCGGTCACCCGCGAGATCGGACCGATGTCGGATCTGCCCGACGGGGCGAGTATAACGGGTACCGTCGACGAGTGCAGCAGCGACGAAGCGACCGTGCCGATGCGCAGTTGGCGCATGAGTGTGGTGGCCCGTGCACCGATGATGATGCCCAGTGCGCCTTCCTGCTCGGCGACCTCCATGAGTCCCTTGGATTCGTTCGAGGCGATATGGATGCAGCCTATGGCGCGGATGTCATCGGGGATGAGTGCCAGCGCTTCGTCCAGCCAATCATCGATCTGCTGGGCCACGATCCCGGCCCCGTCCTTCGGCACGGCGCTGCCGGCGAGAATCGTCGATGATTCCGGACGGACGATGGTGACCACGAGCTCGACGTCGATGGACCGCGCGATCGAAATGGCCAGTGAGATCGCGTCCCGACCCCGATCCGTGGCGATGTATCCGACGACCAGACGTCTGGTGGTGGCGGTCTCTGACATCCTCAACTCCTCAAGCTGCGCGTCCGACTGATGCACGTCTCCTATGATTCTACGTCGGCCCAAACAGCACTTCGACCAACAGTTTCCACGAACCGTCTTTCTCACCCGAACAGACGAAGTGAAAATATTTGAGAAAATAATGAACAAAACTCCCACACACAATGAAAGCTGTGCTAAATTCGACAGTGCAATTACGGATTCGCAGACACCACCCTGATTGCACCTTGACAATAGCGGACGTTCACGCCGTCCCCACGAGATCCACGACCATGAAAGGAGAGCAGTTACGATGATGAATTTTCTTGCAGGCCCTGACTTTCGAACACCCTGGCATGAATACGCTGCCTGCCCGATTGGCGGACAAGGACTCGTCGGCTGACACAGCCGTCTCTCACGTCTTTTCCACCGGTTGGCTTCCGGCCACCGTTGTCCTCTGAGCCACCGGTTGCCTGATATCCGGCATTCTTCACGCCTGGCTTGTGTCCAGATCACTTTCGGCATCCCTGCTGTGCCTGGCACCGCCAGCTGCCGTACCTGATCCGGTCGCTTCACGCCGACATGTTTGAGTTCGGTCCGATCTGCTGCATTCCCGAGTGAGCGCCGTACCACCTGGCGACTTCCGCTCTGCGGCCGACCAGTTCGGATTCATTGCCTGTCGAATTCCGTTGCCATCTCAGTGAAGCTGTCATTTCAATGACCTATTGCCACATTGGCAATTAGCAGCCTTTGTCATATGCACCCTTATGCGGGCGATTCATCGTCATTGTCACGGCTTTTTCGGCAATTGTTTATCTGACCGTCATTCCGGGATATCTCCTGCCCATTTGCGGATATCCCCTGCCCGAAAACCACGAGGAAGAATTGTGTCCACCACATTCCCATTCACCTATCCACGACGCTGGGCCCTGAGCACCGGAATGAAGCTCATCCGGTGGGCACGCCGCCCAGCCCCGACACCCGAGACCCGCCGCCTGAAGGCAACCCGTCGTCAGCAGGCTCGCCTGCGCGTACACGCTCGCGAGCAGCGCGCACGTGAACTGCGCGAGCGGGATATCGTGCGCTACCTCAGCCAGGTCCGGCCGTTCATCTGAGACGCCGCGGAGAATCCTCCGGGGACAGCAGACTCGCCGTGGCCCGAGCTCATCGGACTCGGGCCTCAGGGTCGTCCCCGATCAGTGCCTGACCACGGGGTTTCCAACATTGCCAGCCTTGTGGTGAGCGTCACTTCCCGCCGATTTGGTCTCTCACCCACACGTGGGTAATATTGATCTGGCAAGCGGGGGTATGGCGCAGTTGGTAGCGCGTCTCCATGGCATGGAGAAGGTCAGGGGTTCGAATCCCCTTACCTCCACCGCTGAAGGGCGGGGATCCGAACAAGGATCCCCGCCTTTCTTGCTACCTGACGGCGGCCCAGCAACCTCGCGCCAGGTTGCTGGGCCGCCGTCAGGTAGTAATTAGGGGCGGGTTTCTAGGGTGAGGAGCTGGCGCTTCTTCTCTTCTCCCCAGGCGTAGCCGGTCAGGGATCCGTCAGCTCCGATGACTCGGTGGCAGGGCACGATGATGCTGATGGGGTTCTTTCCATTGGCGGCCCCCACCGCACGGGCCGCACCGGGTCGTCCCAGCATCTCGGCCAGTTCACCGTAACCTGCGGTGCTGCCGTACGGGATCTGCGTCAGCGCCTGCCATACCGAGCGTCGGAATTCCGTTCCCTTTGCTGCCAACGGCAGATCAAATGCTGTGCGCGGCCGGCGAAGTACTCCCCCAGCTGCACTTCAGTGCGGTGGAAGATCTCCAGATCGTCTTCCGGAGTCGGTTCGACTCCGAACGCTCTGTCGAGTCGAGCATCGATCAATTCGGAGACCTCCAGATAGAGACCAGTGAGATGGACGCCGTCGGAGGTGAGCAGGACCGGTCCCAGGTCCGTGTCGAGGATCGTCGTATATACCGGTGCCGAGGCGGTCGGCAGGTCGATGACGGCGGTGGGTTTCCGTGCGGTGTCGGGTTGGGTCGGAGTCGACGTGGTCATGTCTGCGTGTCCTTCGTGTCGGTGAGTGATGGGTCGAATCATTCGTTGGTCGGAGTCGGACTGTCAGGGTTCCGGGCTGCGGGCGTGATGTGCCCACAGGAGGTGGGTGAGGTAGGAGCGCCAGGGACTGCAGTTCATAGCGACCAGCGTCCAATCGGCAGGTGCCGCGGAATTCTCATCGAGATCGGCGATGGCCTTCTTCACGCCTAGGTCGGAGCCCATGAAGACGTCGGGATCTCCGAGTGCCCGCATCCGAATATAGCCGTTGCTCCACGGACCGATTCCGGGCAGTGCCAGCAGGTTCCGGCTCGCGTCCTCGCGGTCGCTGCCGGTGCCGAGGTCCACACTGCCGTCGGCCAACGCCTGCGACAGTGCGTGAATCGTCCGGATCCGACTTGCCGGCAGAGCCCAGTCCGATACGGGTATCGCGGCGATCGCCTCCGCGGTGGGAAAGACTCGGTCGACTCCTTCGAGCCTCAACTCCTTCGGCAGTGATTCTCCTGCCCCTGAGACAAGGCGTTCCAGATGGGTCCGAGCGGCGGCCAGGGAGATCTGCTGTCCGAGAACTGTGCGCAAGGCCAGTTCGACGGGGTCGCTGTGGCCCGGCGAACGAAGTCCCGGATGTTCGTCGACGAGGCGGCGCAGCCCCGCCGACCGCAGTGTATCGGCGATCGCCTCGGGGTCGGCGTCGAGGTCGAGGAGGCGCCGGACCCGTGCGACAGCGCTGCCGAGGTCGCGGGTGTCCGCCAATCGGAGGCGGCAGTCGACGAAGTCCCCGGCCCCTTGCCGCACCATGATCACGGCGGGACCGTGAGCCAGCCGCAACGAGCGGGTATAAGCGCCGTCCGAGACGTTTTCGATCCCGGCAACGGCTCTTGCCTCGAGATACCCGAGCAGATGCGAGAAATCGAACGGCGGCCGATATGCCAACCGGAGTACGACTTCGTCGGCCACCGAATGTTCGGCACCGGCTCTGCGCAGCTGTCGTGGGCTGATCGAATACATCGTGCGGAACGTGTCGTTGAACTGTCGGATACTGGAGAAGCCGGCGGCGAAGGCGATGTCGCTCATCGGCATCGAGGTTGCCTCGATGAGCGTCCTGGCAGTGCGCACTCGTTCGGTGCGGGCCAGCGCCAAAGGCCCGGCACCGAGCTCGGCATGGATGAGGCGCCCGAGTTGGCGAGTGCTGTACCCGAGTTCGGCGGCGAGGGTTTCGACTCCTCCGCGGTCGACGGCACCATCGCGAATGAGGCGCATGGCTCGGGCCACGACGTCACCGCGGGTGTCCCACTGCGGCGAATTCGGACTGGCATCCGGGCGGCACCGTCGGCAGGCCCGAAAACCGGCATCTGCCGCAGCCGCGGCGGTCACGAAGAAGTCTACATTCTCTCGGCGCGGAGTCCTCGCTGGACACGACGGACGGCAGAAGATCCCGGTGGTGCGCACCGCCGTGAAGAACATTCCGTCGAAGCGTCGGTCACGGGAAGTGACTGCCTGATAACACTGGTCGGAGGTGAACATAAATCCATTGTCCGCCCCGAGGAGAACCATTACTAGCGGTTTTCGGTCACGGCAGTCGCCGGCACCAGACGAGGGAGGACGCGCACGAGGACGATCAGAACGATCAGCTCGATGAGAGTCTGCGTCACGACCCCTGCAGGGCCGATTCCCTCCCCGGTGATCGCCCGCACGATCGGAAGCATGACCAGGGAGTTGCGCGTGACGGCGGAGAGGATCACAGCACGAGATCTCTGCGGACCGACGTGCAGAGCCCGGGTGACGCCCCACCCGATCATGGTCATCGCGACGGCGAAGACGGTGGAGACGACGGCCACGGTCCCCAACTGTCCGACGGAGCCGGCGATCATCGGGGTGACCGAGGCAGTGATGACGAGCAGGGTCAGCGTCATGACCGGATCCATCAGACGAGCGCTCGCGGCGAGGGGCCGCTCCAGTCGTGGCGTATGGCGGGCAAGTCGACGAACGACGACGGCAGCCGTAAGAGGAATGATGATGAACAGCACCAGTGCGCCGACAAGCGGGCGAACAGGCAGATCGATGCTCAGCCGCCCGCCGGTGACCGCCCACAGCATCACGGGCAGCAACAGCAGCTGAGCGATCATGAGCACGGGAGTGAGCATCAGCAGCCGATCGGCGGCGCCTCC
This sequence comes from Brevibacterium sp. JSBI002, assembly GCF_026013965.1. Classification (NCBI taxonomy): domain Bacteria; kingdom Bacillati; phylum Actinomycetota; class Actinomycetes; order Micrococcales; family Brevibacteriaceae; genus Brevibacterium; species Brevibacterium sp. JSBI002. Next base: position 1,708,796 of record NZ_CP110341.1, on the reverse strand, counting down.
CGCAGCGCGTGTGAACGCTATGACGTAGTCGATGCAGGGACACAGCAACACGATGAGCACAGCCGGCAGCAGCGGATCAGCAATGTCGAAGACCGTGATGAGACCGGCGACGACCAACGGGACGATGAGGAAGTTCAAGGCCGCCGTCACTGCGAGAAGAGGCAGATCGCGAACGGCTCGCAGTCCCGTTTCGAAAGGGATGTCGAGGAACGTGAGGAAGAGCAGGGCGATGAGGCACGGCGTCAGGGCGCCTTCTGCCAGGGTTGCGAATCCGGAGACTCCGGCACCGAGGATGACACCGAGCACGGCACCGCCGAACCACCAGAGCGTCTGCGTCGAGGGGTTGCGAACGGCGTTCGAACTCGTCTGAGCCGACGGCTTGTCACGTCCGGACTCCGGGCGAGAAGGAGGCACAGCCGATCGGCCGATCAGTCGGCTTCGGGCCAGTAGTGGGAGTCCGGCAGCGCTCGTCGACCGAAGATGGCCTGACCGACGCGGACGCAGTCTGCACCCTCTTCGATGGCCACTTCGAAGTCACCGGACATGCCCATCGACAGCCGCCCCGGACCGAGAAGGTCAGGATCGGTCTCGCGAACCCGGTCACGCAGACCGCGCAGAAGCTGGAAGCAGGGACGGACACGGTCGATGTCCGAGGAGAAGACTGCCAAGGTCATCAGTCCCCGGACCTTGAGAGTGTCGAATGCTCGCACCTCTTTGAGGAAGTAGAGAAGCTCTTCCGGGGGCATGCCGAATTTGGAGTCTTCGGAGGAAGTGTTGACCTGGACGTACACATCGAGGCTGCGTCCTTCCGCTTCGAGTCGCCGGTCGAGGGCTCTGGCGACCTTGAGTCGGTCGAGCGCTTGGAATTCGCTGGCGAACTTCGCCACGTCCTTGGCCTTGTTCGACTGGAGGTGCCCGATCACAGCCCAATCGATGTCGAGATCGGCCATCTCCTCGGATTTGCGGTGGGCTTCCTGAACCTTGTTCTCACCCAACTTCGCACAACCGGCGGCAACGGCGAGGCGGATGCGGTCCTGGGGTACGGTCTTGCTCACGGGAAGCAGCTCGATGTCGGTCCGGTCCCGACCGGCGCGTTCGGCGGCAGCGGCGATCCGGCGCTTCACCTCGGCGATATAGGCTCGGAAATCCTCGACTGTCGTCGCTGTCGAATACTGCCCATCGTGACTGAGTCCGCTGTCATCTCCCATACGGTCATCGTACTCAGGTTCCGGCCGCGTGCCCGTGGTGTTCACGCCACGATGCGGGCCCGGTCGGTCGGTCCACGTCCGCTCATCGACTTGGCCTCCTCCCAGGCCGCGGCCAGTCGCGGCCCCACCCGCTGCAGTTCGCTCTCCGTCACCGTATACGGCAGGCGCACCCACCGGTCGAGTCCACCGGCCGGGGCGAAGTTCGGCCCGGCGACGAGGCGGAGACCGTGGTTTCTGGCGGCGATCGAGAGTACCCCGGAACGCGCCTCCGGCAGTTCGGCCCACAGCGCCATTCCACCGGTTGGGACGATGAGCTTCCACTCGGGCAGCCATGACCTCACCTGCGCGGTGAGCATGTCTCGGGCGGCTCTGAGTCGGGATCGGCAGTCGGCGACGACAGCATCGTGGTTGGTCATGAGCTCGACAGTGACGAGCTGTTCGAGAACCGGTGCTCCCAGGTCGAGTCCGAGCCGGGAGGACGCGAAATGGCCTATCCGGTGGCGGGGAATGCGCATCCATCCGATGCGCAGTCCTCCCCAGTAGATCTTGCTCACACTGCCCACTGTCACCGAGTCCGGGACCAGCGCAGACATCGGGGTGGGCGTCCTGCCGCCGTCGAGCCCCAGTTCGACGAGGGATTCGTCGAAGATGGGGACGACTCGATGCCGGCGAAGGGCCTCCGCCAACTCACTGCGCTGGGCTTCGGGCAGCAGGGCGCCGGTCGGATTGTGGAAGTCAGGGATGAGATAGGCGCTGCGCGGACGCATCTGTCCCATGAGCTGCTCCACGGCGTCGATGTCCCAATGGTGCCCCTGAGCTCCGAACTCCAGCGGGTAGGTCACGAGAGCGGCGCCAGCGCCTTCGAGCGCGGCGATCGCATTCGGATAGGTGGGACTTTCGACGAGCACCCGCGAGGTCGACCGTGCCCCGCCGAGGCGCGCGGACTCATGCGGTTCGACGTCGAGGAGGGCGCGAACGGCGATGGCCGCACCGCCGAGGGCCCCGGAGGTGATGAGGATCTGATCGGGGTCGGTCGGGGCGCCTCGACGGGTATAGCGGTCGGCGATGATCTCCCGCAGGACCGGAAGCCCGGAAGGATAGTATCCGGTGCCGGGCAGGTAGGCACCCAATCGCGACAGTGCCCGGTCGTAGGCGTCGAGGATATCCGGAGCTGCGACCGGTGCAGTGCAGGTGAGGTCGACCTCCGACTCGTCGCCGCCGGCGGGTGAGAGCAGATGGTCGATGCGGCCGCCGGGGACGCTGGGCAGTTGAACGATGCTGCCGGAGCCGCGGCGGGTGAGGATGAATTCCTGTTCCCGCAGCTGAGAGTACGCCCGCCCCGTCGTCGTCCGCGAGAGACCGGACGCGGTTGCGAGTTCGCGTTCGCTCGGCAGCCTCGTTCCGACCGGGAGACGTCCGTCGGTGATCGCCGCGGCCACCGCAGCAGCCAGCGATTCGTATGCGGGTGCCTTCCACGGACCGTCGCCGATGATGCCGACGAGTCGTTTCGCGCCCAGGACCGGTGTGCTCATGGTTCTGACCTCATAGGACCACTTTCCTGCAAGTGGCTATTTCGCACAAGACCAATTTCGGTCATGATGGAATCGTCCCTCCGATCGCACCCGCAGAAAGCCACCACATGACGAAGATGAGAGCCCCGAAGCGACAGCTGGCCAACGTCGGTCCCATCGCACAGCTGCGCGGCGGACGGCTGTGGCGGCGTCTCCCCCAGCTGATCCTCGGTCTCTACCTCTTCGGTGCCTCGATGGCGATGATGGTCAACGCGGGCTTGGGCATGATGCCGTGGGACGTCCTCCACTCCGGCATTCAGAATCACGTGCCGCTGACGTTCGGAACCATCATCACGATTCTCGCGTTCCTCGTGCTCCTCATCTGGATCCCGCTGCGCCAGCAGCCGGGCATCGGCACGATTCTCAACGCCCTCCTCGTCGGGCCGGCGCTCGACCTCACCCGCATGTTCCTGCCCCGGCCCGAAGAGCTCGGGTGGAACATCGCGCTTATGGTCACTGGCGTCGTCCTCAACGGGGCCGCCTCGGCGATGTACATCGGCTCCCAGTTCGGGCCGGGCCCCCGCGATGGGCTGATGACCGGTCTCTCCCGCGTGACCGGACGTTCGATCCGTCTGGTCCGCACCCTCATCGAAGTCAGCGTCGTCGCGGTGGGCTGGCTCCTCGGCGGAGTCGTCGGCATCGGCACGGTCCTCTACGCGTTCGGGATCGGCCCGATCACCCAGGCTCTGCTTCCCGCCTTCACCGTCGAACTCCGTCCCCGGTCGAAGCCGACGACCACCGCCGAGGATGTCCCCGAAGACTGAGCTACGGTCGCCTCTGCGCGGCCCTCAGACGATCGAGGACCTCACTGCAGGACGGACCAATCATCCGACGCGTCCATTCACTCCATCGAATCGAGGATGTCGGTGAGATCGTCGAACGTCGTCAGCGGATTGACGATCGCGAATCTGGCATTCGGCCGCCCCTGGTGTGAACTCGGGACGACGAAGGCGCGCTGGTCCTCGAGCAGTCGATCCGACCACGCGTCATAATCCGAACGCTGCCAACCGTCACGTTCGAAAACGACCACCGAGAGTTCCGGTTCGCGCACGAGCCGCAGATGCTCACGATGCTTGATCTCAGTGGCGATCTCACGCGCAAGATCGATCGAATGGCCGATCGCCTCCCGATAGGTTTCGGCACCATAGCTGGCCAGCGAATACCACAGCGGCAGCCCGCGCGGCCGTCGCGTGAGCTGGATGGCGAAGTCCGAGGGGCTCCAATCCTGAGCGTCGGTGAGCGTATCGAGATATTCGGCCTTCTGTGTGTGCGCTCGCCGTCCCGAATTCGGATCGCGGTAGATGAGCGCACAAGCGTCGAAGGGAGCGAAGAGCCATTTGTGAGGGTCGACGATGAGCGAATCGGCCTTCTCCACTCCGGCGAATTTGTGGCGTGCCTGCGGGGAGAGCATCGCGGCCAGACCGTAAGCGCCGTCGATGTGGAGCCAGAAGTCGAATTCGTCCTTGAGAGCGGCGATGCCGGCGATGTCGTCGATGGTGCCGAAATTCGTCGTCCCCGAGGTGGCGACCACCGCGATCACGGCGTCCCCGTGTTCGAGCAGGGCCTCACGCACACCGCCCGGACGCAGGATCCCGTCCTCGCCGGTGGCCACAGGGGCGATATCGACATCCATCACCTCGGCCGCGGAGGCGACCGAGGAGTGGGCTTCGGCGCTGCACACGATCACCCAGCGTCCCGGCCGAGTCTCACCGAGCTTCTCCTTCTGTGCGTTGCGGGCGGCGACGAGAGCTGAGAGGTTGCCGATCGTACCTCCTTGGACGAATACTCCCCCGGCTCCTGCGGGCAGCCCGAATTCTTCCGCCAGCCAGCGCAGGACTTCGTTCTCGGCATGGACGACGCCGGCGCCTTCGAGCCACGATCCGCCGTAGAGAGCACTGGCGGAGACGACGAGATCGAAGGCCACAGCAGCCTTCGTCGGAGCACTGGGAATGAACGACAGGTACTTCGGGTGGTCGGTGGAGATGCAGGCGGGTGCGAAGATGTGTTCGAAGATCGCCAGCGCCCGAGCCGACCCCAGCCCCTCCTCGGTGACGGTGGGACCGGCCAGCCGACGCAGCTCGGCTTCGGACGTCGGATGGTCGAGCGGAGTGTCCTCGGCAAGAGTCCGACGACGCGAATACTCGAGCACGAGATTCACGAGGTTGCGGGTCTCATCGGAGACGACGTGCATGCGGGAATGAAGACTGTCGGTCATAGGGGCTCCTCGGCGCGGTCGATGGTGATGGGGATCGCCCACCGATAACGAGATTAACCGCACAGAGCCGATCTGTGGTGCGTCGGACGGTTCGGATCGCTGCTAATTCCTCTTCATGATCACTGATCGCAAGTTCTGATTTCTATTCATATTTCCTTGCGAACGGACTCGGTGCTGAGGTAGGTTCGGCACCATGGCAGGAGGGCAGACGACCGACGTCCGGGATCTTTCCCGCGGCAAGATCGGCAAGAGCTCTGAGGCGACCGGACTCCGCGTCCGGGAGGCCATCCGACGATCCGGACTGAAGCAGCGCAAGATCGCCTCGGTGATCGGCATCGACGAGACGAAGCTGTCCAAGGCGCTGTCCGGTCGCCGCCGCTTCACCGCCGATGAGCTCCTCGGCGTGGCCACCGCTACGGGCGTGACGGTCCGGTGGCTGCTCGGCGACGAGTCCCAGGTCTCCGCGCTGCCGCCGAACTCAGCGGCAGCGGCAGTCGGCGACGACGACGCCAACCCGAAACGCACGATCGCCGAGGCAGCGTGGACGCTGTTCGGCCGGTTAGGTTTCGACGCCGTGCGCATCGCCGATATCGCGGCGGCGTCCGGGGTCTCTGCTCCGAGCATCCATTACTACTTCGCCAACAAATCCGAGCTCTTCGATGCCGCGCTCGACTATTCGGTCAAACTCGCCTTCGACCGTCAGATCGCGTGGCTCGACGACATCGCGGATCCCGCGCAGAGACTCGAACGTCTGCTGAAGCTGCAGTCGCCACTGGGGCGCACGGAACGCGGCGAATGGTCGATCTGGCTGCAGACGTGGTCTCGAATGGCCCTCGACGGTTCAACCCTGTCGAACTATCCGCTCAGCTACGAACGCTGGTCGCGCACCGTCCAGACGACGCTCGAGGACGGTCAGCGCACCGGCTGCTTCCGTGCCGGTGATCCTCGCGCCATGGCCGACGAGCTCACTTCTCTCCTCGACGGACTCGGCATCAAGGTGCTCACCGGGGTGATGGACACCGAGATCTTCTCCCAGCGCCTGCGCTCCTACCTCGACCGCGCCATCATGCGTCCCCACAACCCACCACCCACAACCGCCACATCCGCCGATCGACTGAAGGAGTCATCATGAATCGCAAGGTCATCCTCACCTGTGCCGTCACAGGCGCCGGAGACACCACCGGCAAGAGCGAGCACGTTCCCGTCAGCCCCGAAGAGATCGCGAACGATGCCATTGCGGCGGCCCGCGCCGGGGCATCGGTCGTCCACATCCATGTCCGCGATCTCGAAACGAAACAGGGTTCGCGGGAGGTCGCATACTACCGTGAGGTCGTCCGTCGCGTCCGCGCCGCCGACGTCGATCCGGTCATCAACCTCACCGCCGGGATGGGCGGCGACCTCGTCATCGATCCGCAGGATCCGCTGACGACGATGCCGGGCACCGATCTCATCAACGCTCTCGATCGACTCCCCCACGTCGAGGAGCTGCTGCCCGAGATCTGCACGATCGACTGCGGCAGCCTCAACTTCGGTGAGGGGTCGAACCTCTACGTCTCGACCCCGGACATGCTGCGCGAAGGCTCGAAGCGCATCAAGACCCTGGGGGTGCGTCCGGAACTCGAGATCTTCGACACCGGCAATCTGTGGTTCGCCAATGTGCTGGTCGAGGAGGGGCTCATCGACGCTCCGCCTCTGTACCAGCTGTGCATGGGCATTCCCTATGGTGCCCCCGCCGATCCGGGCCTGCTGTCGGCGATGGTGAACATGCTGCCCAAAGGAGCGCAGTTCACGTCGTTCGCCATCGGCGCGAACCAACTGCCGTGGGTGGCGCGCTCCGTGCTCGCCGGGGGCCACGCCCGCGTCGGGCTCGAGGACAACCTCTACCTGTCCAAGGGCGTCAAGGCCACGAACGCCGACCTCACGGCACGTGCCGTCGACATCATCGAAAGCCTCGGTGCATCCGTTGCCACCTCGGACGAAGCTCGCGAGATCCTCGATCTGCGCGTACAGACACCGACCATCACCGGAGGCGATCTGTGACCGGTTCCACCCCCGCCGCGCCCATTCCCAACGCGCCGGAGTTCCCCGACTTCGGCTCGATCGACTCCGTCTCCTGCGTCGGCGCAGGAACGATCGGCGGCGGCTGGGCCGCCTATTTCCTCGCCCAGGGTTACCGGGTGAAGATCTGGGACCCGGCTCCGGCCGCCGGCGACAAGTTCGCCAGGCTCCTCGACGCGGCCTGGCCGGCCTTGGCCGAACTCGACATGGTCGAGTCAGCCGACCGCACCGCCTGGTCGATCCACACCGACCTCGCCGAGGCGGTCGCCGACACCGGATTCGTCCAGGAGTCCGCACCCGAGGACCTCGCGCTCAAGCGCGGACTGCTGGCCCGGATCGACGAGGTGTGCCCGCCGAACATCGTGATCAGCTCGTCGACCTCGGGATACAGCATGACCGAAATGGCCACCGAGGCGGCCCACCCCGAGCGACTCGTCGTCGGCCATCCGTTCAATCCGCCCTACCTCATCCCTTTGGTCGAGGTCGTCGGCGGCCAGTCCACCTCGGCTGCGGCTGTCGACTGGGCGGCCGGCTTCTTCAGCCATATCGGCAAGTCCGTCATCCGCATGGACCGCGAAGTCCCCGGCTTCATCGCCAATCGTCTGCAGGAAGCTCAGTGGCGCGAGGCCCTGTACATGGTCGAGCAGGGAGAGGCCACGGTCGAGCAGATCGACCGCTCGATCACCGATGGCCCCGGTCTGCGGTGGCCGTTCCAGGGACCGATGCTCACGTTCCACCTCGCCGGCGGCGAGGGCGGAATGGCGCATATGCTCGACCATTTCGGACCGTCGCTGAAGTCTCCGTGGACGCGGCTGACCGCCCCTGAACTCAGTCAGCAGCTGCGTGATGATGTCGTGGCCGGCTGCGATATCGAGGCCGGTGACCGCTCCATCGCCGACCTCGTGGCTCATCGTGATGCCGGAATCATCGCCCTTCGTCGACTGACCGCGTCTCTGCCCGCCGCCGCGACAGGTTCCGGTCGCGATGAGATTGCCGACGGCCAGGTGGGCTCTCCTTCTTCCTCCGCCGCTCCCCCACCGTCTGCATCGATGGCGCGGACCGCCTCGGCGAGGATACTCGGTACGTACAGCACCGAAGTCGTTCCCGAATGGATCGACTACAACGGGCACATGTCCGAGGCCTTCTACGTCCTGGTGTTCGGATTCGCCACCGATCAGGTGATGGATCAGCTCGGCCTCGATGCCGCCTACCGGGAAAGCGCGGAAGCGTCCCTGTACACTGTCGAATCCCATATCCGCTACCTCGACGAGGCGGCCCTGGGCGACCGCCTCACCGTCGTCCCGCACCTCGTGAGTGCTGGTGAGAAGAAGCTGCACCTGGCGTATGAGATGTACGTCGACGACCGCCTCGTTTCGACCGAGGAGATCATGGCCCTCCATGTCGACCAAGCGGAGGACCGAGTCGTGCCCTTCCCACAGGCTGTGACCGAGCGGATCGCGCAGATCGAGACGAGCAGCCCCGACTGGGTCGGCCGTTCGATCGGCTGAAATGCGTCAGGAATCAAGAAGCCGACACAGCCTCGTGCCACTATTCTGAAAGTCATCGCTTCGGTCGAATCCGAGTGTCCAGACCCGATCATCCGTTCTCTGAGGAGTCACCATGACCACCACGACTGCCGACGTCACTTTCACTGCGAACGCCGAGCTGCTGGGCGACCGCCCGATTCTGCGCCTGCCCCAGGAGGCCAGCGATCAGCTGCCCTCACGCGGACAGGTCGCCGTCAACGGCACGCTCGACGGCACCGGGTTCAGCACTGTCATCGAACCTGACGGTCGACGTGGCCATTGGATCAGCCTCGATGACGACCAGTGGGAGACCCTCGGGGCAACAGAAGGAGCGGAGGTCGAGGTCGGTCTGACTCCGACGAAGAACTGGCCGGAGGTGGCGGTACCATCGGACCTCCGTGCGGCTCTCGATGGTGCCGGTGATCTCGACGATGTCTGGGCCGGGCTCACCCCGATGGCTCGCTGGGAATGGGTGCGCTGGATCAAGTCGACGAAGAACGCCGATACACGTGCACGCCGTGTCGAGGTCGCAATCTCGAAGCTCGAGTCCGGCAAGCGTCGTCCCTGCTGCTTCGACCTGTCCTCGTGCACCGACCCGGAACTGTCCAAGAGCGGAAAGCTGCTCGGACTGTCCTGAACTGACAGGAATCTGACCGACCCGCCCGGCACCGGTCAGTCCGGCTGCGGAGCTCGCAGCACCGCGCGTGACGAGTGCACCGTGAGCGTGAGTCCCGCCCCCAGTACGGAGACGACCGCGGCGGCCGCGAAGAGGAGCCAGAACCCGCCGACCAGTGCGACGAGTCCGGCGCCCAGGAGCGGGCCGATCAGCTGCCCGAGGTTCGCAGAGCTGTTGACGAGGCTGAGATCACGGGCGTGATCGTCCGGGTCGAGCAGCAGATCCGTGGCCAGCGCGAGGCTGACCGCCATATAGGCTCCGTATCCGGCGCCCATAACTCCGGCCGCCACCGCTGTCATGGTGAAGCTCGGGCTGATGAGGATGATGATTCCGGAACAGGCCTGGGCCAGGGCCGAGATCACCGTCCAGAAGCGTCGGCTGCCTCGTCTGTCCGTGACCATGCCGACGAGGATCGAGGCGGCGACCACGAAGACTGTGTAGATGACGATGAGGATGAGCAGGCTGTTCTCGGCGTCTGCGGCGGGGATCATGATCCCGTAGAGCAGGAAGAACAGCAGCAGCGACGTTCCGAACGCATTGCCGACGTTGACGATGAAGCGGCTGATCAGCAGCCGGGTGAAGCTCGGGTCGACGAGTGAGGATACCCGTGGCCGGATGAGCTCGCGACGGGCATGGAATTGGAGAACGGCGGCATGCGGCAGCGGCCGGTCGGGCAGCAGCATCGCAGTGGCCGTGCCGACGACGAGGATGAAGCAGGCCAGTACCACATAGGACGCGCCGGTGCTCAGACCCAGCAGGACGATCGCGGCGACGCCGACGACGACGCCGACGGCTTGAGCCGAACTGGCTGCGGCCGAGGCCGCGCCGCGCTGATCGGCGAGCTGATCGGCGATGAGCGCGGTCAGCGCCGAAGAAGCCACGGACACGCCGACCGAGGTGACCACCCACGCTGCCCCGACCGACAGGGGTCCCTCGGCGCTGCCGGTGAGCACGAGTCCGAGTGCGGCGAGCACCGATCCCCCGATCGCCCAAGGACGTCTCCGGCCGTACCGCGACCGGGTGCGGTCGGAGAGCCGACCGGCCACGGGTGCGGCAGCGATTCCGGCCAAGCCTCCGGCCGAGAGGACGAGTCCGGACCAGACGACCCCGTCGATCCAGTGCCCGCTCTGAGTGTCGAGCTGCAGCGGAAGCAGCAGTTGGATCGGGGTCAGCTGGACCGTCCAGATCGCCAACCATGCGAGCGTGAACCACACCATCCATCCGAGCGATACGTGTGCTCGCGTAGCGGAGTCGCCTCGGTGAGGCGGCGGGCTGACCGTACTCATGGCCGGACCGCGGAGATGAGGTCCCGATACCAGCGGAAAGAGGCTTTCGGCGTCCGCATTCCGGTGTTCATATCGACGTGGACGAGCCCGAAGCGCTGACTCCATCCGTCAGCCCATTCGAAATTGTCCAACAGCGACCATACGGTGTACCCGTCGATGCGCAGACCCGCTGCTTTCGCATCGATCACCGCGCCGAGGTGGTCGCGCAGAAAGTCGATCCGCTCGGAATCTTCGATCTCCTCGTCCGTGGTGTCCGGTTCGGGGAACGACGCCCCGTTCTCGGTGATGATGATCGGCGGCAGTGCGGACCCGTAGCGTCGACCCATATCGATGAGGAAGTCGCGCATCGTATCCGGACGGATCGGCCACATGGGACCGAACCCGGTCACGGTCGCTCCGGGGGTCGGCACCATCTCGAACGGCACGGGTCCTGCCGAGGCACGGACCGTGGTCGGATTGTAGTAGTTGAACCCGTAGACCTCATTCGGTGCGGAGATGAGGTCCATATCGCCGTCGGCCATCGGCAGTTCCACGCCGAAGCCGCTGAGGTCGGGATATTGTCCAGTCAGCAGGGGGTCAGCGAAAAGGCGGTTGTGAATCACATCGAGCAGCCCGGCCGCTGCCTGGTCCTCGGACGTCTCGGAGGCGGGGAGGATGAGGCTGTGGTTGAACGTCGGAGCGGCCTGAACTGCGCCGTACCCACGCAGTATCGGAGCGGCGATCCCGTGAGCCAGCAGCTGGTGGTGGACGGTGGGCAGGGAATCGAAGAGCAGTGTGTGTCCGGGTGCCAGTTCCCCCAGCGCATAGCCCTGCAGCGATGTCGATGCGGGTTCGTTGATCGTGTACCAGTGACGAACACGGTCACCGAGGCGTCCGGCAACCACCTGCGTATAGTCACCGAAGCGGTGGGCTGTGTCACGGTTGAGCCATCCGCCGTCTGCCTCGAGTGCGACCGGCAGGTCCCAGTGGTAGAGCGTCGGTTCCGGTGTGATCCCGGCGGCGAGCAGTCCGTCGACGAGGCGGTCGTAGTAGTCGAGACCGGCCGAATTCACCGAGGCGTCCGTCCCGGCACTCGGGATCACACGGGTCCATGAAATGGAGAACCGGTACCGGTCGACACCGAGGTCGGCAAGCAGCCCGATGTCGTCAGCGAAGCGGTGGTAGCTGTCGGGACCAGGCTCGGCAGTGCTGCCGTCGATGATGTTGCCGGGCGTGTCGACGAAGTCATCCCAGATGCTGCGGCCGCGACCACCCGCGCTGCGCGCCCCTTCGATCTGGAAGGCGGCCGTGGCTGCGGAGAAGTGCATTCCGGCCAAAGCCCCGACATTGCTTGGAAGATTCCCCACCATGAATCGAATATGTCACGGTTGGTCAGGGCCTGCAACAGATGATCCTGAACCTGGCAGATGCGGCTTCGCTCTGCGAGGACGACGGGGGCGGCAAGCAGGGGCGCCCTGACTGGTCAGATCAGTACAGATCGCAGCTGAAGGGTCTGGAGCGCAGGAGATTCAATCGGCTTCAGCGGCGATCGCCGCCGATGCCCACACGAGCGGGATCTGCAGAGGCAGTCTCGCACAGGCGATGGCTCGCCCCTTCGGATTGTCCCACTGCTTGATCACTGTGTAGATGTTGGCCGGGAAGACGCCGACCATGAGCGCGGCAGAAGCGACACCGCCGAAGCGCCGGGTCGTCGGGTTGGCTAACAATCCTGCACAGCCGAGCTCCGCGATGCCGCTGGCGTAGGTCCAGAACCGCGGGTTGCCTAACCGAGGCGGGACGATGGAGTCGAAGAGGTTGGGTCGTGAGAAGTGGGCAACGCCGGCAAGACCCAGAATGCCGGTCATGACTGCCGTCTTCGTGTTCATTCCACGTCCGTCCTGACTCTGTGCACTTCGACGCGTCCCCTGCCCCAGAGCCTGGCCCCGAATGCACGAGATCCACAACACAATATAAGCCGTTGAACGAGTCGACGGGGAACTGTGTGGAGCTTAGGGGAATCGAACCCCTGACCTTTTCATTGCGAACGAAACGCTCTACCAACTGAGCTAAAGCCCCTTTTCGCTTTCAGTTTACGCCTGCACCCGGTTCTCAGCCAAAATCGCACGGGCCGTGTGCGACCTCGTGAGGCACAGTGTGTCACCAGGTTCGGGGTCGGTGGAGCCACTTGATCTCGGCGAGTACAGTCGAAAGAGAGTCCCCTCTACGAAAGGACCGACAATGGCAGAAGAATTCGGAACAGTAGTCATCGGCGCCGGCCTGGCAGGAGGCACCGTGGTCGAATCGCTGCGGAATGCCGGTTACACCGCTCGGATCGCGCTCATCGGCACCGATCCCGCGGCTCCGTACTACCGCCCGGACCTGTCGAAGAAGGTGATGATCGAGGGGTCGGATCCTGCCGACTCAGCCCTCCGCGGAGAGGACTGGTACTCGGCCCACGACGTCGAGACGTTCTTCGGCACCTCGGTGAACTCGATCGACACAGATGCTCAGACCGTCACCCTCGACGACGGCGGAGAGCTGTCCTATGGTCAGGTGATCCTTGCGACAGGATCGGTGCCCCGGACACTCGATGTCCCCGGCGCTCAGCTGGGCAATATCCACACTCTCCGCGACTCCGGGGATGCGGTGGCCATCCGGTCCCAGTTCGGCGAGGGGAAGAAGGTCGCGATCATCGGCGGCGGCTGGATCGGCCTCGAGGTCGCAGCCGCAGCGAAGTCCCACGGCTGCGATGTCACGGTCATCCTCCACACCGATGCTCCCCCGCTCTCCGGTGTCCTCGGGCCGGAACTCGGAGAGTACTTCGAAGACCTGCACCGAAAGAACGGAGTGAACTTCCTCAAGGACGTGGACACGACAGCCTTCACCGGTGACTCCGCGGTCGAGGCCGTCGAAACGTCCGCCGGAAGTGTTCCCGCCGATCTCGTCGTCATCGGAATCGGCGCGGATCCCGCCGTCGATCTGGCCTCCTCGGCGGGTCTGACGACCGAGAACGGCGTGATCGTCGACGAACAGATGCGCACCTCCGACGGCAGCATCCTGGCCATCGGCGATATCGCGAATGCGCAGAACCTTCTGCGTGGTGAACGTCTGCGCGTCGAACACTGGGACAACGCGGTTCGCCAGGCCGAGGTCGCGGCCTCGACGATCAGCGGCGGGACCAAGTCCTACGACCGGCAGCCGTATTTCTACACCGACCAGTTCGACCTCGGCATGGAATACGTCGGTCGCGGCGGATCCGAGGATGACGTCGTCATCCGCGGAGACAAGTCCAGCGGCGAATTCATCGTGTTCTGGCACCGAGGCGGCAAGGTCACCGCAGCCATGAACGTCAATGTCTGGGACTACGGCGACGAGCTCCGCGCCCTCATCGGCAAGGAAGTCAGCGCCGATCGTCTCGCCGACGACCAGGTGCCGGTCGGCGAACTCTGATTCGGGCTGGCTCCGACTCCGAGGGTATCCGAGCCGAGCCGACGCGCCAACGAACGATGACTCTGCGGGGTCGGTGATCCGAATGTCACCGGCCCCGCGGTTTCCGTGCCAGCGCTGCAGTGACGAATTCCCGCAGGTGTGCCGCAAACGCCGCCGGATGGCTGCGGTGCCAGTCGTGGCCCATTCCCGGGACGAATCGGAGTTCGGCTCCGTCGATGCCTTCCGCCAGCTGCCTGGCCGCAGGTCTGTTCGCGATGTCCCGGGTCCCGCACCACACCGCGGTCGGCACCCGCACTTCGCCGAGGCGGCCCCGCAGATCGGCGGCTTCGACTGCCGCGTACATGGCCAAGGTCTCGGTCTTCGTCGAACCGTATGCTCCGAACGCCGCTTCCGGCAGTCGGATGGAGATCTGCCACTGCAGACGCATCATCCATTTCGGGGGTCTGACCTGTCCGCCGGAGAGAATCAGCGCGTCGAGTGAGCCGGGTGCTGCTCTGGCCGCGACCACAGTGGCCACCATCGCTCCCAGAGACAGTCCGCAGACCACGGTCGCTGTGTCCTCATCGACCGATTCCAGAACCCGATCCGCCGCAGCAGACAAGTCGAACATGCCATCGTCGATGACGCCGAGCTCGCCGAGGTCGATCGCCTCGCACGACCAATCGCCAGGCAGCCCGGCGATCACGTCGTCCCAGACGGCGGCACGCTCACCGGCGCCGTGGAGGAAGATCAATTGCGGACTGGCTGCGTTCATCGTGTCTCCTCGGGTCTCGTGACAATTCTAGAACCAGCTCTGGCATCCTGGTAGACATGGATTCGCTCTTCGCCGATGAGGCCTTCGACCGTCGACCGACAATCGTCGCCCCCGGCGCGGTCTGGGTACCGGGCTTCCTTACCGCGGAGGCGCAGCAGTGGATCATCGCCCGCTATGCCGATTGGCAATCCGGTCCGGTTCCGCCCCATGCCACGACGATCGCAGGCCATCCGATGAGCGTGACGACGATCGGGCTGGGGTGGCATTGGCAGCCCGGGCGCTACGACCGCCGAGCCGTCGACGTCAACGACAAGGTGGTGCTGCCCTTCCCCGATTGGATGACCCGTCTTGGCCGCCAGGTCCTGGAGTCCGCAGTCGCTGTCGTCGAGGACGCACAGGATCTCCCCCCGGGGACCGCCGCTGTCTGGGGCTTCGACCCTGCCGACTACCACCCGGATGTAGCTCTCGTGAACTACTACGACGAGCACGCGAAGATGGGTATGCATCAGGACAAGGACGAATTCGACCCTGCCCCGGTCGTCTCTCTGTCATTGGGCGATACATGCCTCTTCCGGTTCGGGAACACGGAGACCCGCAACCGTCCCTTCGAGGATCTGCGATTGGCGTCGGGTGACGCCTTCGTCTTCGGCGGCCCTGCCCGCTTCGCCTACCACGGAGTCAGGTCGATCCAGTCGGGAACCGCACCGGACGCGGGAAGGTTGAACCACCTCGGCGGAGGCAGGATCAACATCACGATGCGCACGACCGGACGGGACTGAGCCCACGCGATCGGTCGCCCGGCAGACCCGACTGACTGAGTCGGCTCAGGAGTCCTTCGCGTCGGGGTCGATGTCGGCGACCCCTTCCGGCGGCGCTGCCAGCCGGTTCGGGGACGTCTTCCGGAACACCGGCTGTCCGGACAGCACCGCCGACCTGGCCAGAGTGTTGCTCGCAACCGAGGACACGATGATCAGACACAGCACGGCGATGACCGCCATGAACAGCGAGCTCCAGGAGAACCCGGACGAATAGAGGTCGTAGATGAAGGCGGCGATGACGATGAACGGCATGCCCAACCCGGTTGCCGGAGAGAACACATTGATCCGAGACAGCGCGTCGCGGACCCTGAACATCGCGAGGGCGGATCCGAGCAGCAGCAGGGAGCCGGTGATTCCGAAGATCCCGACGAGGGTCGTGGCGAGTGCTTCGTTCATCAGCGGTGCCCCCTCGTGAGGATCCGGGAGAGAGCGATCGTGGCGAGGATGCCCACCATGGAGGACAGGAAGATCACATCGAGGACGATCGATGATGACACGGTGATGCCGAGCATGGTGACGATGGCAATAGCCGAGAAGTAGATGAGGTCAGAGACCACCGCACGTGAGCCCTGGTCGCGAGCAGTGAGCACGCGGATGAGTCCGATGACGATGGCGGCGGCGAGGATGACCGCACAGATGCTTGCGATGACGATCATGAGCGTCCTCCCTCTGAATCGGCGTGTGGTCCCGGTGCCCGACCACGGGTCATGGCCAGCAGTCGCGATTCCATATCGATGAGCCCATCGAGGGCGGATTCCTCCGACTCCTCGAACAGGGCGTGGACGAAGATCACCGGCGGGGTCGTCGACGTGCCGGCCGCGATCGCCGTCACCAGGGTGCCCGGGGTGATCGTGATCGACGATGCGAAGAGGGTGACTTCGAGATCGGTGGCGCAGCGCATCGGCAGTTCGACGATCATCGGCTGGGCGTAGTCGCTGCGGAAGAGTCGGGCGACTATGGTCGCCGAACCGGTGATGATCGCCCAGACGATGAAGCCTGCGTAGGAGACGCCGTGGATGAGTCGCATCACGGTGCCATCACCGCCTCGATGTAGTCACTGTGGTCGAGGAGACCCTCGGCTGCCCGGTGCGTGAGGTCGAGCAGAGGCTCCGGGAAGCAGAAGAGCGCAACGGATACCCCGATCATGATCGTGGCGGGCACCAGCAGACGGGCGGGAATGCGCACGCTGCGCGTGATCGGTTCGGCCGGGGCGCGCCCGGTCTCCGCCGAATCGGGTCGATACGTCTGCATCGGCGGTCCCCAGAAGGTGTTGCGCCAAGTGCGCTGAAGCGCCAGCAGACTGATCAGCGCGCCGGCCACGATCGTTGCGACGAGGACCCACCCGAAGCCGCCGCCGGCGTCCGTGGAGGCCCTGACGAGGCCGACCTTGCCCCACAGCCCGGAGGTCGGCGGCAGACCGACGAGGGAGAAGAGGCCGAGGATCATGAGGATGGTCGCCCACCGCTCCCGTGAGGCGAGCCCTGAGAGCTTGCGGAAGGAACCGGTGCCGTAGGTCTGTTCGACGGCGCCCATGATGAGCAGCAGGCCTGCCATCGTAACCATGTGGTGCATCATGTAGAAGGCGCCGGCACCGAGGGCCGCCGATGTCAGCAGGGTGGCGCCGATGAGGATGTGGCCCACGCCTGCGGTCATCTGGAACCCGAGCACATTGCGCACCCGCACCTGCCCGAATCCGGAGATCGCACCGATGAGGATGCTCGCCACCGCGACGAGGAGAATGGCGGTCGCCCACGGAGCAGGCTCACCGTAGACAGTGGTGTAGATGCGGTAGATCGCATACAGCCCGACCTTCGAGTGCAGTCCGGAGAACAGCGACATCATGCCCGCCGAGGTGTTCGGATAGCTGCGGACGAGCCACCCGTGGAAGGGTGCGCCGCCGGCCTTGATGAGCAGAGAGAGCAGCACCACGCCCAGAGCGATCGCGGCTTGGCCGGTCGGACGTCCCTGATCTGCCAGGACGGCGAGGTTGACGGTGCCGGTGGCGCCGTAGACGAATCCGACGCCGATGAGCAGCATCGTCGAGGTCAGCAGGTTGACCATGACGTAGAGACGTCCGATGCCGAGCCTGCGCCAGGTGCCGGTGACGGCGATGAGTGCGTAGGCGGGCAGCATCATCACTTCGACGAAGACGAAGAAGTTGAAAAGATCACCGGTCAGCAGCGCACCGTAGACACCGGTGAGCATCATCAGGATGAGCGCCGGGACGAATCTGTACTGGTCCTCACCGGTGGAGACCAGGAACAGGCTGCTGACGAACGCGACCAGCGAGGTGAGCACCAGCATGAGCGCGGTGAACGTGTCCGAGACGAACACGATCGCCAGGCCGGGCACATAGTCGCCGACCGAATGGGCGATCACCGGGGTCGAAGCATGCAGGCCGAGCAGGGCGACGCCGCTGCCGCCGACGAGCACGGGAACGGAGAGCAGGAGCAGCCGGTCGAAGGTGCGTGAGGTGATGAGCACGCTCAGCGCGGAGGCCAGAAGCGGGATGCCGATGAGCAGAAGAAGCAGTGCGGAGTTCATGAGTCGCGCTCCTCCCCTGTCTCGGGATTGCGTTTCTGGTCGTCGTCGTGGCCGAGCACAGCCAGGGCGAGCATGAAGATCGTCACTGCCAGGGTGATGACGATGGCAGTGAGGACGAAGGCCTGAGGCAGCGGATCGGCCGCCTCGGCGAGGTCACCACGCCCGGCCAGAGGTTCGCCTCTCCAGGCGCCGACTCCGGCCGAGAGCAGGATGAAGTTCGCGGCATGGGAGATGAGGGTGAGGCCGAAGACTCCCCGGACCATGGAGCGCTGCATCATGAGGTAGACGCCGCCGGCGGTGAGGACGCCGATCGTCAGTGCCAGGATCATGCTTCCTCCTCGTCTCCGTCGGTCGGTGGATCCCCTCGGAGGATATGGGTCGAGTTCGCACGCACCTTCGCCTCTTCGGACTCTTCGGCTCCACGGCGACGGCTGCGTTCGGGGCGTTCACCGCGGATGGTCTCCATCGGACCGCTCAGCTCACCGTAGAGCAGCTCATCGGCACGTTCGCGGGTGCGTTCGACGTCCCGGCGGATGATGCCGTTGGTGAGCACATCGTCGCCGGCCGGCGTGGCTGCGGAGTCCGAGACACCGAGGAGGTTGAACGAGAGCAGCATGAGGCCGAGCACCGCCAGGTAGACCCCGACGTCGAAGAGCATCGACGTCGTCCAGTGCTGGCCGGCGAACTCGGTGTGCAGCGGCTGCAGGAACGAACCGGCGAACAGCAGTCCGATGATTCCGGTCACCACCGCAGTCGCGACTCCGGAGCCGATGAGGTAGAGGGGCGCACGCGGCGGGCCGAGCGCCCGGTCCTTCGGCGTGGACAGGTAGGCCAGACCGATGACGGCAGAACCGACGAGGGCGGCGATGAATCCGCCTCCCGGGGAGTTGTGGCCGCGCCAGAAGATGAGCAGGGAGCTCACCGCCAGCAGCGGTCCGAGCACCTTCAGGGTCAGCTGCAGCGGGATGACGTTCGGCCATGCCTCGTGAACAGCACGATATGCGGTGGTGCCCTTGGGCCGGATCGACACCCACGGGGGCCTGGGCGGTTCCGGGATGTTCTCGGCCGGCGGGTCGATGAACTTGTCCTTGACCGTCGACATCACCGCGACGATCGCGATTCCGGCCATGCCGAGGACAGTCAGCTCACCGAGGGTGTCGAGAGCACGGAATTCGACGAGGATCGTATTGACGATGTTGTCTCCGCCGCTGATCTCCGGAGCCTTGTCGAGGTAGTACTGGCCGAGGGCGGAGCGCTCCCGACGGCCGTTGAGCGCCAGGGTCAGCCCGGCAACGCTCGCGCCGACGATGATCGCCAGGAGCAGACGCGGTGTCTGTTTGCGCTTCGGGTACTTCCAGAATGAGCGTGGAAGCTTCTGCAGCACGAGCATGATGACGATGATCGTCATCGCTTCGACGAGCAGCTGTGTCAGGGTGACGTCGGGGGCGCCGAGCGCGAGGATCTGCACGGTGGCGAGGATTCCGATGGCAGAGAGCGCCACAACGGTGGTCAGCCGCGAATGCGAAGTGCACAGAACGAGCACCGCCACGGTGATGAGGACGAGCAGAATCACGTCCACAGGACGGCTCAGGTTGGCCTGGAGCGGCGGCAGATCGGCGAAGACGACAGGTACGGCCCCAATGGCGAGCACGCTCAGTCCGCCCAGCGACAGAGCGAGATAGGGGCCCGAGTTCATGGGACGGACGAAGGCGGAGAGCCCGTATCCCAGGCGTTTGAGATTCTTCGTCAGCGCATCGATGACGTCGGCCCCGTCGAAGGGCAGCGTGGCCTTGTGGAAGAACACGAAGACGCGCGACCGGCGGAGGATGATGAACACGCCGATGGCGATGATGAGCCCAGAGGCGAGCAGTTCTGCGTTGAATCCGTGCCACAGTGCCAGGTGCACGGACTCCGAGGCCGTCGGCACCGCTGCCCGGACCACCTGGTCGAGCGGGGTGTCGAGCAGGTAGAGGACGAAACTCAGGGGAATGGAGGCCAGGATCGGCAGGGCCGCTGCAATGAGCATGACGGGTGAACCGCGATGGATCTGACTCTCTTCGGGCTCGCGGCCGTCGATGAAGCTGCCCCAGACTGTCTTCGCACAGTAGGCGAAGGTGAGCACCGAGGCGCCGACGGCGACGAGCAGAGCCGCCCAACCGGCCCAGGGCCCGCCCGGGGCTTCCCTCAGCGCGGTGAACAGAGCCTCCTTGGACACGAATCCCAACAGTGGCGGAATCCCCGCCATGGACCCACAGCCGATGATCATCACCGTGAACGCCGCCGGGGCGGAGCGCATGAGTTTCGGAATCCGAGCCAGGTCACGGGTGCCGGCGAGGTGGTCGACGACGCCGACCATCATGAACAGACCGGACTTGAACAGTGCATGTGCGATGACGTGGAGGGTGGCGGCGGCGATCGCCGCCTCGGTGCCGACGCCGATGACCGCGGTGATGAGACCGAGTTGAGACACGGTCGAATAGGCCATGAGCTTCTTCACGTCATGCTGGTTGAGCGCGAACCAGCCGCCCAGGCAAGCGGTGAGGAGACCCGCCGTCACTAGCAGGATATTCCATGCCGGTGTGGCGTGGAAGGTCGGTGAGAACCGAAGCATGAGGAAGATGCCGGCTTTGACGACGGCAGCGGCATGCAGGTAGGCCGAGACTGGCGTGGCGGCGGCCATCGCGTCGGGCAGCCAGGGATGGAACGGGAACTGAGCGGACTTCGTCATGGCTGCGACGCCCACGAGCAGAGCCACGAGCGTCGTGACTTCGGGCTGGCCCGCCCAGACCGGGGAGCTGATCGCCTCGGCGAGGTTCGTCGTGCCGGTCACGGCGATGATCACTCCGGTGGCCACCAGCAGACTGAGGCCGCCGATGAAGGTGAAGAACATCGTCCGCAGCGCCGGTGCCTGCCCAGGAGATCCGGACCGGGCGATGAGGAAGAACGAGGCCAGGGACGTCAGCTCCCAGCACACGAACAGCACGAGCACATCGTTGGTGAGCACAAGGGCGACCATGGAGAAGGTGAAGATCACCATCAGCCAGTAGAAGCTCGTATTGCGTCCGGGGCTGAGGTAGCGCGTCGAATATATGAATACGACCGCACCGATGATCAGTGCGATATAAGTGAACACGACACCGATTCCGTCGGCCCGCAGCGCCAGGTCGACGCCGAAGCTGGGAATCCACGGGTAGGACACTTCCGGATTCTGCCCCGTCATCACCTCGGCGGCGGTGGGAGTGAACAGGGCCGCCACGCCGAGATAGGCGATCGCCAACGGCCAGCCGCTCTCGCGTCCCGCGAAACGGGTGAGGACGGGAGTGAGCACCACGAGTGCAGCCAGAACGATTAGCGTTAGGATCATGACCGGGCCTCGACGGCCGCAGGCACAGGTGATCGTTCGTTCACTCACTGATCCTTCATCACAAGGTGCGCGTTCTGCAAAACACAGACTTTCGAAGAATCAGACTATCGACTCGGAGTTCCATGAGCAAAAGCACAAAGAGCCTCGACCCGTTCCCGAGGCTGTCGGTCTTCTTCGACGCGCGCTTCACCCGCACCACCCATCACGACGGGATCTCCCGTTACGGTTCGTGTCTGCTCTCGGCCCTACTGTCGGCCGTCGAGGGTACAGAGATCGACGTGACCGTGGTCATCAGCGATGAAGCACAGCTGGCGCTGCTTCCCGAATGTTCGTGGGTGCAGCTGGGTGACCCCACCTCCCCCGCCGAGGTGGCCATCGCCGGAAAGCTCAATGCACTGGGCGCCGATGTCGTGTTCTCGACGATGCAGACGATGGGCTCGTTCGGTCGCCGCTACGGCCTCATCCTCACCATCCACGATCTCATCTACTACTCCCACCCCGAACCACCTGGCGATCTGCCGCTGCCAGTGAGACTGCTGTGGCGGGCATATCATTTGAGTTTCGTCCCGCAGCGGCTGCTGCTCAATCGTGCCGATGCCGTAGCGGCCGTCTCCGAGACGACGAAGGATCTCATCGCCGCCCACCGGCTGACGGACCGACCGGTGCAGGTCGTGTCCAATGCCGCCGAGGCGGTCGCAGCGCCGGCGCGGACCGTGAACCGGCACGATGCGAAGACACTCATCTACATGGGCGCGTTCCTGCCGTACAAGAACGTCGAATCCCTCATCCGCGCGCTCGAGCACCTGCCGGGGTGGACCCTGCACATCGCCAGCCGCATCGAAGGCCGGAGGGAAGCTCAGCTGCGAGCCCTCATTCCCGACCGGGCGAAGGTCGTCTTCCATCGGGGGATCAGCGATGAGGAGTATGCACGACTGCTCGACGAATCGACGGCCCTGGTCACGGCCTCGCGGGAGGAGGGCTTCGGTCTGCCCGTCATCGAAGCGATGGCCAAGGGAGTGCCCGTGGCCGTGTCGGACATTCCGATCTTCCGAGAGATCGCCGCTGAGGCGGCCGAATACTTCGACCCGGAAGATCCGCGCTCGATCGCGCACGCGATCGAGCGGCTCACCGATGCCGACAGGTGGGCCGAACAGTCCGTAGCCGGCAGGCGTCAGTCACAGGTCTTCGATTGGGCGAAGTCGGCAGACTCGCTGGTCGACCTCATCAGATCAGTCGCTGCCGACCGCAAGAGCGACGGCTGAGTCCGAGCGGACACTGACGCACGGGTGACCGCCTCGGGTTCCTCAAGGGCGCGTTCAGCCGATGGCCGAGCCCGCAGCGGTGCGACCGAACAACTCAGTGGGAGAGCGTGCCCCAACTGCGCAGAACCCATCGGTCGCCGGTGTACCCGAACTCTCCGTGACCGCAGTTTCCGAGGACCCCGAGCCGGCCTGTCCCGTTCATCTCCAGGAGGATTTCGGCAGCGGCGCGCAGCACCGCACCGTGGGCGACGATAGCGATCGTCGAGGCTTCAGCGGACTGCACGATATCGGTGATGGCGTCGGCGACACGACGGCCCGACTGGGTACGCGATTCTCCTCCGGGAGGTGCGATATCCGCTCCGGAGGCCCATTCGGCGAGTTCGTCCGGCCAGGTCTCCGCCACCTCGGCGCGGGTGGAGCCTTCCCATTCGCCGAAGGCGGTCTCCCGCAGCCGCTCATCGCGAACGGGTTCGACAGCGACGCGTGTCGCCAAGCTGTCGGCGGTCGCAGCGGCGCGCGAGAGGTCGGAGGAGATGATGAGTTCCGGTCCGAGTTCAGCGAGCCGCCTGGCGACCTGATCAGCCTGCTCTCGGCCCGTATCGTTGAGGGGGACGTCGGACTGCCCCTGGAATCGACCGGCGACGTTGAAGTCCGTCTGTCCGTGACGCCAGAACAGAACGGTCTTCGTCATGTCTCCGAGCCGGGTTCCGGCAGCTGCAGATCAATGACCGGAACGTCCTTCCACAACCGTTCGAGCGCGTAGTATTCGCGCTGTTCGGCGGAGAAGACATGGACGACGATCTCGCCGAAGTCGAGCAGCACCCAGTCCCCTCCCCGGCCTTCGCGGCGCAGCGGAGTGCGGTCGTGGACGAGCTGCACTTCCTGTTCGATAGCGTCGATGACCGCACCGATCTGGCGTTCGTTATCGGCGGAGACGATGAGGAACGCGTCGGTGATATAGAGCGTGGAGCTCACATCGAGGCCGATGATGTCGGTTCCGAGCTTCTCGTCCGCGGCTTTGGCCGCGGTTCGAAGCAACTGGGTGGATTCGGCGATCTCGCTCACAAGATCCTTTCGCATGGATGCGGTTGTCGAGGTGGTGTGTCCCGGGTGTTGCTCAGAGGAACATGACGAGGGCGATGACTATGAGGACCAGGGCGAAGAACGCGGCCACGCCGAGGACGATATAGGGCATCTTCGAAGGCTCTTCGCCCATGAGGATCTGACCGTCCTGCCCGGTCACCGAGCTGGCACGGATGCGTGAGCCGGGAGGGTTCACGGTTTCTTCGTCTTCGTAGTCGGCATTCGGCAGCGACCAGGCTTCGGGCACTGCTTCCATCGGCCGGGTCTCCGGGTTGGCGGCCAGGGCGCGCGCCGCGTCATCGGAACCTGAGTCGCCGGCCGATTCGCCGGAACCCTCAGAGGCCGAGCCGGACTGCGACTCTTCGGCACGACCGGGCACCGCGGTCTGCGGCCCGCGAGCATCGCTCTTGCGGGGCTCGTCGACCTCGGGGATCTGCGCCGAGGCGGCCGTGACGACTCGGACTCCGGAGGTCGAGGGCGGCTGCACGATCGGCATCCGTCGCGACCGAGACGAAGGCTCGGACTCGTCGACGGCATCTGCCTCAGGCTTCGAGGCCGGCTTGTCTTCCGGGGCAGGTTCATCCGCGGGATCTGCTGCAGCGGCAGCACCCGTGGCAGGCTCGTCGGTTGAGGCGTTCTGATCCTCTGAGTCCGGCCCGTCCGAGTTCTCGGCAGGCGTCTCGTCCTCGTCCTCGGTGCCGAGTGCAGGAGCGTCGCCGTCGAGAGCCGAGTACGGCATCGACAGTGCGTCATGGGGTTCGCTCTCCACCGTCGACGGCCGCGGAGTCGAGGCAGGAGTGACTGGAGCTTCGAAATCGCGGGCGGCGACCTCATCAGCTGCTCCCCCGAACCCGGCGGTGTCATAGGATTCGTGTTCCGTCGCGGCGGACTTCGCGTCGGGTTGCCAATCGCTTGCCGATTCCTTCGCAGCGGCTGCCGAAGCCTGTGTTTCGTCGGAGTCTGCTGCTGCCGGCGCAGCTTCCGAGCTCGAGTCCGCGGGTTCAGAATCCGAGATTTCCGGGATCGGTCCGGTCAGTCGACCTTCGGCTGCGGCCTGCCGTTCGGCCAGTTCCTTCTCATCGGCCACAACCGGCATCGCGCCGGTGGACAGATCGCCGTACTGCGAAAGTCCGTGTTCGCGCAGGTATCGCTTCTTCTCGGCACGCGACTGGAAGTGCGGCAACGGGGTCCGTGTCGGGTCGAGACGGTCTTCGGCATGCACCGGCGGCCGGGACTCCTGCGGGTGGTCCGATGCCAGGGCGCCGCGTTCGTGGCTGGTCCGCGGCGAGGGTTCGGGGTCGATGCGCGAGGCGGTGTCGTCGCTGGTCTCAGCGGCGGGTTTCGCACCGGCCTTCTTCGGGGGCAGCGGACTGAGGAGTCCGGCGCGAGGGTTCGGAGCCTCCTTCGGCTGCTCAGGAACCTCTCGTGCTTCGAACGCCTGTTCCGCCGCCAGCCTTTCGGCTTCGCGCCGTGCTCGACGTGACGTGAACTGCTCCTCAGCCATTCTCACTCCTGTACAACTCGTATTTCGCGATGTACTGCACTACGCCGTCCGGTACGAGGTACCAGACGGGTGCACCATCCATCACCCGTTGTCTGCAATCCGTGGACGATATCGCCAGCGCAGGGATCTGCACGAGACTCAGCCGGTCGACCGGCAGTCCCTCACCGTGGAGTTCGTGCCCGGGCCGGCTGACCCCGACGAAATGCGCCAGGGAAAACAGCTCATCCACATTCTTCCACGTCAAGATCTGAGCCAAAGCGTCCGCGCCGGTGATGAAGAACAACTCGGTTTCGGGACCGTAGCTGCTGGCGAGGTCGCGCAGTGTGTCGATCGTGTAGGTCGGACCCGGTCTGTCGACGTCGGCTCGAGAGACGGTGAACCGCGGATTCGATGCCGTGGCGATGACGGTCATCAGGTACCGGTGCTCGGCGCTGCTGACCTCTTCGACGTCCTTCTGATACGGCCGTCCCGTGGGGACGAAAACCACCTCGTCGAGGTCGAAGGTCGCCTGGACCTCACTTGCCGCGACGAGGTGGCCGTTGTGGACGGGGTCGAAGGTGCCGCCCATGACACCGACTCTGCGTCTGTGCTCTGCCATATCAGTGGCGGTGCGAGATGCCCTTCCACGACCGAGACACAATGCCCATCGTGATGAAGATCGCCAGGGTGATGAGTCCGTACCAGATCGGATCCATCGGCAGCTCCACGTGGGCTGCGTGCTCCCCACCTTCGGCCGCGGCGGCCATGATGGCTGCGTTCACGTCATTTCTCCTTACTCATTGATCCGTCGCGCACAGAGCGCTTCGGGGTCGTTACCTTCTCAGTTTCTCATGAACCATCGGGGAATCCGGCATCGACATGACTTCTTCCCCCTCCGATGTCTCCCCTGGTCGGGCGGTGAGTACCCTGATCGCGGAGTGTCGGAGCCGATTCGGGCTCAAGAACGGACCTGGCCGTTGCCCATCATCACCCATTTCGTGGTCGTCAGCTGTTCGAGTCCCATGGGGCCGCGAGCATGCAGCTTCTGGGTGGAGATGCCCACCTCCGCACCGAAGCCGAGCTCTCCCCCGTCGGTGAATCGCGTGGAGACGTTGACTCCCACAGCCGCTGCATCGATGGCGGTGACGAAGGTGTCAGCGTTGTCGAGGTCTTTCGTCACGATCACCTCGGTGTGGCCGGAGCTGTAGGCACGAATATGGTCGATGGCCTCTTCGATGCCGGAGACGAGCTTGATCGCGATCTCCAGTCCCAGGTACTCCTTGGCCCAGTCGCGCCGCGACACCCGTCGGACCTTCATCCCGGCCGGTGCCAGTGCCGAGACGTCCGAGTCGGCGTGCACGATGACCCCGGCGCCGTCGAGGCGTTCGAGGATCTTCGGCAGCACGCGCTTCGCAGCCTTCTCATGCACAAGGAGGGTCTCCAGCGAGTTGCACACGCTGGGTCGATGCGTCTTCGAGTTGAGGACGAGGTCGACGGAGGTCTTCACCGTGGCTGTGGAGTCGATGAACATGTGCACATTGCCCACACCGGTTTCGATGACGGGCACGATCGATTCCTGCACGACCATGTTGATGAGGTCGGCGCCGCCTCGGGGAATGAGCAGATCGACGTAGTCGCGGGCGTGCATGAGCACGTTCGCGCCTTCGCGCCCGTACTGGTCGATGCCGTTGATCGAGAAGGCGGGCAGTCCCGCCGATTCGACGGCCCGGCGGAGGATGGAGATGATCTCAGTGTTCGAGTTCTGCGCAGCCGATCCTCCGCGCAGGACCGAGGCGTTTCCGGATTTGAGTGCGAGGACGGCGATGTCGACGGTGACGTTCGGGCGGGCTTCGTAGATCGCACCGATCACGCCCATCGGGACACGGTTCTGGGTGAGTCGGATGCCGTTGGGCAAGGTGCGTCCGACGACGACATCGCCGACGGGATCCGCGAGATCGATGACGTCCTCGACGGAGTCCGCGATCGCTGCGATGCGATCGACGTCGAGGCGCAGACGGTCGAGCAGAGCTTCGCTCATTCCGTTCTCGGTGCCGGCGGCGATGTCGGCGTCATTTGCTTTGACGATGCGGTCGGTGTTGCCGCGCAGCGCCTCGGCGATGGCGCCGAGAGCAGCGTTCTTCTCGGCGGTCGAGGTCGTCGCCAACAGGCTCGAGGCGGACTTGGCGTTGCGCACGATGCGGGTCACGCCGCGCACAGTCTTCGGGTGGATCTCGGCTGCTGCTGTCATGGGCTATCTCCCCCCGCTCACCTGTGTGAGAACGAGATCGTTTCGATGGATGACCTCTTTACGGTAGTCATTTCCCAGACGGGTGCCAAGTTCCTCGGTTGTGGAACGGAACATCAGCGGCAGCTCGTCCGAGGAGAAGTTGGTCATACCGCGGGCGATGACCTCGTCGTCGAGATTGCGGATCTCGACCGGGTCCCCTGCTTCGAAGTCCCCGCGGCAGGAGGTGACGCCCGCAGCGAGCAGGGACGTCCCCCGGGAGAGCACGGCTGTTTCGGCTCCTCTGTCGATCGTGACCGATCCGAAGGTCCGAGCGAGATGGCGCAGCCACAGCAGGCGGGTGCCCCGTCGTCTGTGGGTGACCGCGAAGTATGTGCCCACGGTCTCCCCCGCCAGCGCCGAGGCGGCCTGCGGTGCCGAGGTCAGCACGGCCGGGATCCCCGAATCAGCGGCCATGATGGCGGCGTCGACCTTCGTGGCCATTCCGCCGGTGCCGGTGCCGGCAGTCCCGACACCTCCGATGGAGAGGTCGTCGAGGTCGCCGGGTCCGTGCACGCGGCCGATCAGGCGGGAGCCGGGCTGATCCGGGGGTCCAGAGTAGAGCGCATCGACATCGGAGAGCAGCACGAGCGCATCGGCGTGAGCCAGATGAGCGACGAGCGCCGCCAGCCGATCGTTGTCTCCGAAGCGGATCTCCTCGGTGGCCACGGCATCGTTCTCATTGACGATGGGCATCGTGCCCAGAGCCAGGAGTTTGTCGATGGCTCGCTGGGCGTTCTTGTACTGGGTGCGTCGGATCAGGTCATCGGCGGTGAGCAGCACCTGACCGGGAACGAGGTCGTAGCGTCCCAGCGCCCGCGTGTATGCGGCCATGAGCAGTCCCTGACCGACCCCGGCCGCTGCCTGCTGGCTGGCGAGGTCTCGAGGGCGCTTCTTCAGCCCCATCGGCTCCAGACCGGCCGCGATCGCGCCGGAGGAGACGAGGATGACCTCGTGACCGGCCGATCGGTGGGCCCCGATGACATCGGTGAGCGCGATGATTTTGGCTTCGTCGAGTCCGCCGTCGATCGTCGTCAGCGAGGACGATCCGACCTTGACGACGATGCGACGGGCTCGTGCGATGTCGTCACGGAACGATCCTGCGGAAGAGTCCGCTTGAACTGCGGCGCTCACTCCTCGCCGACTCCCTCAGCAGACTCCGTCGCAGGTGCACCGAGGCGGCTCTCACGGAGGGAGCGTTCGGCCAGCCGCTCCTGTTCGAACTCGGCCCGTGTGGCGGCCTTCGCGTCCATCTTCTCGTGATACGCAGCCTTGCGCTCCTTCCGTGTGGAGCGCGTTTCCTCGTCGAGTCGGGCGTCCGATCCGCGGGAGCCGAGCAGTTCGGCTCCGCCGACGGTTGTGGGGTCCCAGTCGAAGACGACGCCGTCGTCTCCGCCGACGACGATGGTGTCGCCGGGTTTCGCTCCAGCCTTGAAGAGAGCCTCCTCGACGCCGAGGTGCTCGAGGCGGTCGGCGAGGTAGCCGACGGCTTCGTCGTTTCCGAAGTCCGTCTGCTGCACCCAGCGACGAGGCTTGTCACCGAGGACGCGGAACAGCGGTCCATCGGAGGTGCGTTCGGACCGGACTTCGAATCCCCGATCGTCGACGGCCTTCGGCCGGATGACTACGCGCTGCGGTGTCGCTTCGATCTCGGCGCGACGTTCCCGTTCGGCGAGCACGAGCTCGGCCATGGCGAACGAGAGTTCCCGCAGACCCGCGTGGCTGACTGCCGAGATCTCGAAGACCCGGTATCCGGCGGCTTCGAGATCGGGCCGCACGATATCGGCGAGATCGCGACCGTCGGGGATGTCGACCTTGTTGAGCGCCACGAGCTTCGGACGCTGCGAGAGCGGAAGTAGTCCGCTCCCGTCGTCGAGGTCGACGGCATAGGCGGCGAGTTCGGATTCGATGATCGTGAGGTCGGAGACGGGATCGCGACCGGGCTCCCAGGTGGCCATGTCGATGACATGGACGAGGCCGGCACAGCGTTCGACGTGGCGGAGGAACTCGAGGCCGAGCCCCTTGCCCTCCGATGCGCCGGGGATGAGTCCTGGAACGTCGGCAACCGTGTAGCGCGTGTCGCCGGCCTGGACGACCCCGAGGTTGGGCACGAGTGTCGTGAAAGGGTAGTCGGCGATCTTCGGCTTGGCGGCTGACAGCGCAGCGATCAGGCTCGACTTGCCCGCCGATGGGTATCCCACGAGGGCGATGTCGGCGATCGTCTTGAGTTCGAGCACGAGGCTGAGCGACTGCCCGGGCTCTCCGAGGAGCGCGAAGCCGGGGGCCTTGCGCTTCGTCGAAGCCAGCGCGGCGTTGCCGAGCCCGCCGCGGCCACCGGCGGCTGCGGTGAATTCGGTTCCGTCGTCGACCAGGTCGGCGATGACGTCGCCGTTGGTGTTCTTCACCACGGTGCCCTCGGGGACGTCGACGATGAGGTCTCTGCCGTCGGCGCCGTGGCGCAGATCGCCCTTGCCGATCCCGCCGTCGTCGGCGCGCACGTGCGGACGGTGGTGCAGAGGAAGCAGGGTGGTGGTCTGACGGTCGACGCGGAAGATGATGTTGCCGCCGTTGCCGCCGTCGGCGCCGTCGGGCCCGCCGAGCGGTTTGAATTTCTCGCGCCTGATCGAGGCACACCCGTTCCCACCTGCGCCTGCGGCGAGGTGAACGGTGACACGGTCTACGAACTCGGTGGCCATAATGTCCTTATATCAGATGAAGGGTGAGTCGTTCGACTCACCCTTCATGCTCCCTTTTCAGGGAGAGATCATATTGACGACGGAACGGATCCGGGAAGGATCAGGCTCCGACGATGTTGACGATCTTGCGACCGTTGCGGGTTCCGAATTCCACCGCACCGGCGGTCAGTGCGAAGAGGGTATCGTCTCCTCCACGGCCGACATTCGCTCCGGGGTGGAACTTGGTTCCGCGCTGACGGACGATGATCTCGCCGGCCTTGACGGCCTGGCCGCCGAAGCGCTTCACGCCGAGGTACTGTGGGTTCGAGTCGCGACCGTTGCGGGTCGAGCTGACTCCCTTTTTGCTTGCCATGTGAGAAGTCTCCTCTTACTTGATGTTCGTGATCTTCAGACGGGTGAGGTCCTGGCGGTGGCCCTGACGCTTCTTGTACCCGGTCTTGTTCTTGTACTTCTGGATCACAATCTTGGGACCGCGGAGTTCACCGGCGACCTCAGCGCTGACCGAGACCTTCGCCAGAGCGTCGGGATCGGTCGTGACCGTCTCACCGTCGACAAGAAGTACGGCATCGAGTTCGACGCTGTCTCCAGCCTTCGCCTTCATTCGGTTGACTGTGATGATATCGCCGACGCTCACCTTTTCCTGGTGGCCTCCGGCGCGGACGATGGCATAGACCATGGTCGAACCCTCTTTCTGCTGAAAACAAACTAACGGCGGTTGTCCCTTGGCTGCCGCAGAACGAGTCCCGCAGACATCCCATTGAGAGGAATCACCAGCCGTGGTGCGTCACGCGCACCGACGATCAAGTCTAGTCGAGAATGCACGGCAACGGCAAACCCGCTGCCCATGCTCGAGCGGACGACCCTCCCGTTGTGAGCCACCTCTCGTCCACCCCCCTGTGGCGGGCGACCGCCGCCGACGCTTTGACTCAGCTTTCGCGTGACTCCGCGATGCCCTCGTGCCGGCGGATGACCTCGGCGACGATGAACGCCAGGAACTTCTCGGCGAACTCCGGATCGAGATGGGACTCCTCGGCGAGTTCTCGCAGCCGGGCGACCTGCCTGGCTTCCCGAGACTCGTCGGCCGGGGGCAGACCATGGTCAGCTTTGAGTTCGCCGACTCGCTCGGTGAGTTTGAAGCGTTCGGCGAGGAGGTGAACGAGGGAGGCATCGATGTTGTCGATGCTGCCTCGCAGCTCCTGCAGCCGGTCGACTGCGCGTGTTCTGTCGTCACTGTTCTCATCCACGCTCCCAGTCTATCGATGCCCGGACATGCCTGTGCCCCGCGTCCGAATGGCACGGGGCACAGGCATCCTTGATCGGGGCGTCGCTCTTGTCTCGAGGCGGTCGAGACTCAGGCGTGCTGGTCGACCGGGACAGCGTCGGTGGTGTCCGGGTCGTTCAGAGTCCCGGCCTTGCGATCGGCGAGATACTTCTTCATCTCCTTCTTGACCACCGGCATGAGCAGGTAGAGGCCGAGGATGTTGATGAAGGCACACATGAACAGGGCCGCATCCGCGAACTCGACGACCTTGGAGAAGGTCGCCACACAGCCGACGACGACGAAGAGGCAGACCAGCGTGCGGAAAACCGTGACACTGGCCTTCGCGTTGCCGAACAGGTAGCTCCATGCCTGCTCACCGTAGTACGCCCACGTGATGAGGGTTGAGAAGGCGAACAGTGCGACGGCGATGGCCAGCAGGATCGGGTACCACGAGGCGACCGTGGAGAAGGCATCCGAAGTCAGTGCCACTCCACCGATCTCACCGGCACCCAGATCCTCCCGGTACGACGCCTGGTTGGCGACGATGATCGTCAGTGCCGTCATCGTGCAGACGATGACAGTGTCGATGAAGGGTTCGAGGAGTGCAACGAATCCCTCGGAGATGGGACGACGCGTCTTGACCGCCGAGTGAGCGATCGCAGCTGATCCGATTCCTGCCTCATTCGAGAAGGCCGAACGCTGGAAGCCGATGATCATGACTCCGACGATGCCGCCGGCCACACCCTGCGGGTTGAACGCGCCGGCGAAGATCTCGCCGATCGCATTGGGGATGTTCGAGAAGTTGAGCCCCAACACGAGGAGGCACGAGATGACATAGAAGATGGCCATTCCGGGTACGAGTTTGTCGGTGACCTTGGCGATGGAGCGGATGCCGCCGAGGATGACCAGGGCGACGAGTGCCGCGAAGATGATTCCGAAGACGAGCGAGGCGAAGGGGCCGGCCAGGAATCCGTCATCGCCGCCGGTGGCGGTGCGGACCTGGGCGAAGGTCTGGTTGGCCTGGAACATTCCGCCGCCGACGACGCCGAAGATGAGGATGGCGATGGCGAACAGTCCGGTGAGCACCGTTGCCACCGGCTTGGAGAAACGGCGGAAGGCAACCGGGAGGTACTTGAACGGGCCACCGTGAACCACACCGTTCTCGTCGATCTCGCGGTACTTCACTCCGAGAGTGCATTCGACGAACTTCGTGCACATACCCAGAAGTCCGGCCACGATCATCCAGAAGGTCGCTCCAGGTCCGCCGAGTGCGATGGCCACTCCGACACCGGCGATATTGCCGAGACCGACGGTGCCCGACAGCGCAGAGGCCAGTGCCTGGAAGTGGCTGACCTCACCCGGATCGGACTTCGAGGAGAATTTTCCACGGATGATCTCGAGCGACAGCTTGGCTCCTCGAGCTTGGATGAAGCCGAAGTAGACCGTGAAGACCGCCGCCGCAAAGATCAGCCACAGGACGACGAATGGAAAAGAGATCTCTCCGATGGAGATCGGAAAGAAGATGATACTGCCGAACCATGTCGCGATCGGATCGAACCAGGAATTGATGGCACCGTCGACCGGGGACACCGGCGCTGCTGAAATCTGAAGATCATTCATAGTGTGACAACCTACTGAGACTTGGGTCACATTCAAGCGTTCCAAGTTGTGGGACCGTTTCAGTTATCGAACCGTTACGAAACTGGCCGTTCCACGGCTGTTTGAGATTCCCGTCTCATTACCTGACCTAGACTGGGAGCATGACTCAGAACCCCCAGCAGCCAGATCAGCGACCCATTCGAGCGTCGAACCCGACCACTGATCGCGGCCCCGTACCCAGCGGAGATCCGAGCACACATATCCAGGCAGGGCACAGTCAGCCCGCGGCCTATCCCGGGGCGGAGGCGGTGACGAATCCCAATGGCCACTATGGTTCGCAGGGCGCTCAGTCCGGGGCGGTCGGCGGCTCGGGAACGACGGCGCCGTACGGTCCGCCGGCCGGTGCTCAGGCGAACACCGGTGCGCCACCGCACCACCGTGAAGGCGCACCGCTGCCACCGGCACCGCAGAGACGCCGCTCGTACGGGCAGCCCGCCGATTCGGGTCCGGGTCCGGCCGCCGGGTCCGGGCCTGTCTCGCCACAGGCTTCTCCCCCTGGGACCAGACGGTCGACTATGCAGACACCAGATTCCCACCGCGGCCCATCTGCCTCGGGTCAGGGGAATTCTGCACCGACGCGCATCGTCTCACCCGATGGCGAACGTGTCCGAGAGAAGCCGGCAGGCGGGGTTTCGGGCTACTTCGCCATCGTCGGCGCCATCGTCCTGCTGCTCCTCGCTGTGCTCCTGGGCATCATCGGGTTCGTCATGACCTTCGCCCAAGTCGTCGTCGGTGTCGTCCTCTTCATCGTCGCCGTCCTCAGCTTCATCGCTTCGATGTTCCTGTTCAAGGGCTGCACTTCGGTGGCGCCAGGACATGCCGTCGTCCTCCAGCTCTACGGCAAGTACGTCGGAACGGTCAGGCAGTCGGGTCTGCGATTCGTCAATCCCTTCTACACGAAGGATCAGATCTCGACGCGCATCCGCAACCATGAGACCTCGACGCTGAAGGTCAATGACCTCGATGGCAATCCGATCGAGATCGGCGCTGTGGTCGTCTGGCAGGTCCGCGACACCGCACAGGCGATGTTCGAGGTCGATGACTTCGAGGAGTTCGTCGCGATCCAGGCAGAGACCGCCGTTCGGCACATCGCGAACTCCTACGCCTACGATTCCTCGGATCCGCGCCGCATGTCGCTGCGCGACAACGCAGACGAGATCACCTCACGGCTCTCCGATGAGGTCGCCGCCCGCGTCATGGCTGCTGGCGTCACGGTCATCGAATCGCGCATCACCCAATTGGCCTACGCCCCTGAGATCGCCCGTGCCATGCTCCAGCGGCAACAGGCCACGGCCGTCGTCGCTGCCCGTCAGCTCATCGTCGAAGGAGCTGTGGGCATGGTCGAGACGGCGATCGAGGAGATCGAAGGACGGCAGATCGTCAGACTCGGGCAGACCGAACGCAGCGACCTCGTATCGAACCTGATGATCGTCCTCTGCGGTGACCAGGCCGCACAGCCGACGATCAGCACCACCCGCAACCAGCAGTCGGCAGGCTGACCGCCGGCAGCTGGTTCCACCGCAGACGACAGCGCCCCGTCGACGTCATCCGTCGGCGGGGCGCTGTCTTCTGTCTCAACTCAGCAGAGGCGTTCAGTCCTCGCCGATGATGACGAACGAGGTGGGCAGCTGCTCCTGCTTGGGGGCAGGGGCCTTCTTCGCCGGTTCGCGCCTCTTCGCCGGAGTGCTCTTGACCGGTTCAGCCGCGGCGACCTTCGTCTCGCTGTCCGCGCCGATCATCAGCGGCAGATCCTTCGGCTCGTCGGCTGCAGGCTGCTGCTCGGCTGCAGGCTTCTGTTCGGCTGCAGGCTGCTGCTCGGCTGCAGTCTTCGCTTCTGCCGGCGCCTGCTCGTCGCCGCTTGATTTCTCCTTCCCACCCGACTTCTCGTCGGGCGTCTCGGTCTGCGAGTCGTCTCCGCGGTTCGAGCGAGAACGACGCCGTCCGTTGCGCGAACGCGAGCGGGGCTTTCCGTTCTCGCCGTCATTCGCCGAGGCATCGGACTGAGTCTGAGCGTCGGACGACGATTCGGTCGAATCGGCATCATCCTTCTTCAGGGTGGCTTTCGCGATCGCAGCGACGGCTGACCGAGAAGCATCCGATGACACTGTCTCATCTGTCGGTTCGGACTCATTGTGCTTGGACTTCGAGCCTGAGTCGCCCCGCCGCTTGCGGTCACGGCGGTTGTCGTGGTTCGACGAGCGGCTGCCGCGGTGGGTCTTCGATCCGTCTTCTTCCGAACCCGGCAGCAGCAGCCCCCGGCCGGTGAGGTCCTCGCCGGCGCTGACCAGGGATTCGGCGAGTCCGGTGCCGATGCGCTTGCGCGTCATCTGCACGAGTCCCAGCGATGTCACCTCGGCGACCTGATGCTTCGTCCGGTCGCGACCGAGGCACTCGACGAGGCGGCGCACCACGAGGTCGCGGTTGGACTCGAGCACCATGTCGATGAAGTCGACGACGATGATTCCGCCGATGTCGCGCAGGCGGATCTGTCGAATGACTTCCTCGGCGGCTTCGAGGTTGTTGCGGGTCACAGTCTCCTCGAGGTTGCCTCCGGAGCCGGTGAATTTGCCGGTATTGACGTCGACGACCGTCATCGCTTCCGTGCGGTCGATGACGAGTGAACCTCCCGAGGGCAGATTCACGGTGCGCTGCAGCGCCTTCTGGATCTGCTCTTCGATCCTGTAGTGGTCGAAGATGTCCTCGTCCTCGTTGTAGCTGTGGACGCGATCGAGCAGGTCCGGGGCGACGGATTCGACGTACTCGTGGATGGTGTTCCATGCGCCGTCGCCGTCGATGACGAGCGAGCTGAAGTCCTCGTTGAAGACATCACGGATGATGCGCACGATCATGTCCGGCTCGCTGTAGAGCAGCTGCGGGGCCAGCACCTTCGTCGACTTCGACTTCTTCTCGATCGTCTCCCACCGTTTGGCGAGACGTTCGACGTCACGTGACAGGTCGGAGTCGGTGGCGCCTTCGGCAGCGGTGCGCACGATGACGCCGTTCGAATCGCCGACGAGCTGTTTGAGCAGCTTCTTCAGGCGTGCGCGTTCGTTGTCGGGCAGCTTCCGCGAGATTCCGGTCATCGAATTGCCCGGTACGTATACGAGGAACCGGCCGGGCAGAGAGATCTGGCTGGTCAGACGGGCGCCCTTGTGTCCGATCGGTCCTTCGTCACCTGCACGAGCACGGCATCGCCGGGACTCAGCGCGGTTTCGATGCGGCGCGCCTTGCCGTCCATGCCGAGGGCGTCCCAGTTGACTTCGCCGGCGTAGAGCACGGCGTTGCGGCCCTTGCCGATGTCGATGAAAGCCGCCTCCATGCTCGGCAGCACGTTCTGGACCTTGCCCAAGTAGACGTTGCCGATGAGCGAGGACTGCTGACGGTTCTCCTTGAGGTAGTGCTCGACAGCGATCCCGTCTTCGACGACGACGAGTTGAGTCTGGTCGCCGCTCTCCCGCACCAGCATGGTCCGGTCGACGGATTCACGTCGAGCGAGGAATTCGGCTTCGGTGATGATGGGGCGGCGACGTCCGGCTTCGCGGCCCTCCTTACGACGCTGTCGCTTTGCCTCGAGGCGGGTCGAACCCTTGAGCGAGGTGACTTCGTCGCGGTCGGTGCTGCGGGTGCGAGACCGGCGACGGCGGCGACGGCGCGAGCCGCCGTCGGAGTCGTCATCACCATCGTCCGAATCCGAATCGTCGGAGTCCCTGTGGTCGGCTTCCTTGTGATCGGAGTCTTGATGATCCGACTTCGATTGTGAGTCCTCGGCGTCCGCATCGGAGCGCTTCGAACCGCGATTGCTCGACCGAGATCCCCGCTTCGACGACTTCGCATCCGGCTTGCCGGCAGAGTCCGAGGAATCGTCCTCGGAGTCCTTCGAGTCGTCGTCGGAGTCAGGGGAATCGTCGTGGGAGTCATCGCGACCCCGCGATCGGCGCCCGCGGCCGCCTCGCCGCCGGCGCGGACCGCTGGAGGAATCGTCCTCACCGCGGTCGTTCTGGGGGTTCTCCTGTGAGGACGACGTGTCGTCATCGGAGTCGTGGGAATCATCCCAGTCATCGTCGGAGTCATCGTCGTCGATCGTGATGACCTCGGCGTGTTCGGCCTTCGGCACCTGGAAGATCAGGCCGCCGTCATAGGGCACGGCTGGAGTGGTGCGGTGTTCGGGTGCGGCAGCCGGAGCGGCCGGGGCCGCGAAGGGATTGCGCGGGTCGAAGCCCGGCGAAGCCTGCGACGCAGCATCGTCCTCGTCGTCGCCATCGGCATCGTCGGCGTCGTCGTGATCATCGTCATCGTCGTCCGTGTCTCCGCGCACGAATTCCTCGAAGACGAGTCCCCGGTTGGCCACGGCATCGCGTGCGGACTTCTGCCCGCCTCGGCGAGGAGTCGGCTCTTCGCCCTCATCATCGTCGCTGTCATCGGCATCGCCGATACGCAACGATTCGGCCGCCTCGGCGATGTCATCAAGGCGCGCACGCACGCTGTCGTCGACATCCTCGTGTTCGGCGTTCTTGGCACCCGCCGAGTGCTGCAGATTCGCGAGGTCCGCGAGAATGCCTTCGGTCGGATCTGTCGACTCTGTGCCGTCGTTCGACATATCGTTCATCGTATCTCCCAGTCCGAGGACGCCGTCCACACCGTACGGATCTTCGGATCCTTGCATGGTCCGCAATGGACCGAAACCTGTGGATGGCACATCCGGCTCGCGCTCAGCGCGTAGGCCTTCCGTGCTGCCTCATCTTGTTGTCGACCTGCGAGGTCATACCCTCGACTCGGTGGAGGCACTTCTCCTGCTCGGTGTGAGAGCAGGTATCCGTCCGACCATTATGTCACAGAAGTGTCTCTGCGCTGTGGTTTCGATGGGGACGGGGTTTGCCGCACGGGACATCGCCAGGCATTCTTGAGGAGTGAACACCACACTGACTCAATCCGATGATCTCGAGTCCGCCGATACCACCTCGTCGTGGGCGCTCAGATCGGTGCCGTTCGGGATCTTCCTCATCATCGCCTCTGCCATCGGCTTCCTCGCCTCGTTCTCCCTGTCGGCGGAGAAGTACGAGAAGCTGGCGAACCCGAACGTCGTCCTCTCGTGCGACCTCAACCCGTTCTTCTCGTGCGGTTCGGTCATGGAACACGCCGAGGCCGAGCTGCTGGGCTTCCCCAATCAGCTCGTGGGCGTGGCGGCCTTCATCATCCCGCTGCTGCTCGGCGTGCTCATCCTGTCCGGCACCCGGCTGCCCCGCTGGGTGATAGTGGGACTGAACATCGGACTGGCCTGCGGCGTGGCGTTGGTGATGTTCCTGTTCTACGTCTCGATCTACAAGATCGGAGTCGGCTGCCCGTGGTGCATCATCGTGTGGACCGTGACGATTCCGATGTTCATGGCCGTCACCGCCCGCAATCTGCTCACCGGCGCCTTCGGTCGGCGCGCCGCCGAAAACGCCGTGCTGAGGGTCCTGGCGAAGGAGAACATCGCCCTGTCGGTGCTGTGGATGCTCATCATCTTCGCCTGCATCGTCGTGCAGTTCTGGGCATTCTTCTCCAATCTTCTCTGACCGCGAATCGAATGCAGTGAGGGCGCCCCGCCGCTTGGTGGGGCGCCCTCATGATTTCGACCGGCTCGGCTCAGACGTCGGCCACGTTCGGTCCTCTGCCTGTCATCAGCCTTCGGCCGGGTACCAGATTCCGATCTCCCGTTCAGCCGATTCGGTGGAATCGGAACCGTGGACGAGGTTCTTCTGCACCTTCTCACCCCAGTCGCGACCGAGATCGCCGCGGATCGTACCCGGAGCAGCTGCCGTCGGGTCGGTGGCACCGGCCAAGGACCGGAAGCCGGGGATGACGCCCTGACCGGAGGCGATGATCGAGACGATCGGCCCTTCGGACATGAAGTCGACCAGCGGCTGGTAGAAGGGCTTGCCTTCGTGCTCCGCATAATGGGCTGCCAGTTCGGCGGCGGTGGCCGAACGGAGATCCAAGGCGTCGATCGCATAGCCCTTGGCTTCGATTCGGGCCACGATCTGTCCGACGAGTCCGCGAGCGACTCCGTCGGGCTTGATGAGGATGAGCGTACGTTCCATTCCGGTCCTTCCAATGTCGTGTGGACGTCGGTCCACAGTCTACCCGGGCACCGAGGCGCTCCCGCCTCGGCGTTCTCACAGTTCAGCCGCGCGCGGCGACCTCACGATCGATGCGAGCCGACCAGTACACGGCCACGGCCCACAGGGCGATGAACAGCGCTGCGACGAAGAACATCGAGGTGAGCACGAAGCCGGAGGCCAGCAGCAGCCCCTGCACCGCCCACCCGATGATCACACCGGGACGTTTCGCACCGATCTGCCGCGGCAGCAGGATGACTGCGATGATGGCCAGCACTGCGATGACCGAGGCGCCGATGAGCAGCTGCGCCAGGGTCAGAGTCTGCGCTGACTTCACCGACAAGCCGAATGTCGTGAGCACGGCGAAGTAGACGACGACGAGCTCGCAGATGAGGATCGATCCGCAGAGCACGGGGTACTTCGATTTCATCCCTCCTCCCCACGTCCGAGCAGCAGGCGCGCTTCGGCCACTGTGTAGATGGAGCCTGTGACGACGATTCCCGGGCTCTTCGCATCGACGCTGTTGGCCAGGTCGATGCCCTTCATCAGAGCGGCATTGAGATCGGAGGCGACGATGACGGAATCCTCGTCGACCCATTCCCGCGCCGCCTCGGCGAGGTCGTCTGCCGGCAGCGCACGGGAGTTGAGATTCTCGCTGACGACGAACACATCCGCACTGCGATGGAGCTCTTCGATGACCCCGTCGCTGTCCTTGTCCGCCAGCATCGCCAGCACGATGACGACATAGTCGAAGTCGAACGCCTCGGCGAGGGTGTCGGCCAGCACGTGCGCGGCATCCGGGTTATGGGCGCCGTCGACGACAACGCTGGGTCCCGTGCGCAGGAGTTCCGCACGACCCGGTGAGGTCACGCGGGCCAGCCCCTCGGCCACCGTCTCTTGATTGAGCGGCTTGTCTTCAGTTCCGAGGAAGGCCTCGGCTGCCACGATCGCGACCGCGGCATTGTGGGCCTGGTGAATTCCGTGCAGCGG
This sequence comes from Brevibacterium sp. JSBI002, assembly GCF_026013965.1. Taxonomy (NCBI): domain Bacteria; kingdom Bacillati; phylum Actinomycetota; class Actinomycetes; order Micrococcales; family Brevibacteriaceae; genus Brevibacterium; species Brevibacterium sp. JSBI002. The sequence goes on along the minus strand of NZ_CP110341.1, from coordinate 1,668,531 downwards.
CAGGAACAGGTCGGAATAGACGTCTCTGCGGCCCTGGACCGTGATGAGCTGACCGTCGACGGCACGCTGCCGGTCGAGGAGACGGAAGTCCCGCTCCTCAGCCGCCAGCGTAACCCCACGGCGGGCAGCTTCCTCGTCGAGGACCGACTGTGCGGCCTCGTCCTGGACGGCAGACACGGCAACAGGTTCGGGGGCCGGGCTGTCCTCGGCGCTGCGATCGAGGATTCCAGCCTTGGTCGCGGCGATCTCCTCGATGGTGTCACCGAGGAACGCCTGATGATCGAGACCGATCTTCGTGAACACGCACACCTGGGCATCGGCCACGTTCGTCGAATCCCATTGTCCGCCCATGCCGACCTCGGTGACGACGACATCGACCGGAGCATCGGCGAACACGGCGAAGGCCAGCACGGTCAGCGCTTCGAAGTAGGTGAGGTTCGCACGCCCTTCGGCTTCGAGCTGGGCATCGACGATGTCCAGGTACGGGGCGATCTCGTCATAGATGCGGACGAAGGTGTGAGCGGACACGGGTGCGCCGTCCAGGGAGATCCGTTCGGTCACCGAATGCAGGTGCGGACTGGTGAACCGGCCGACCCGGAGCTCATGAGCGGAGATGAGCGAATCGATCATCCGTGCCGTCGAGGTCTTCCCATTCGTGCCCGTGATCGTGATCGTCGGGGCCGCAGTGTGGATATCGCCGAGGATCTCACACGCCCGCCGAGTCGCATCGAGGCGCAGCTCGACCTGCGTCTCCCCCGCCCGGGCCAGCAGCAGGGCATAGACCCGGGCGAGCTCGGCCCGAGTGGCGTCATCGACGACCGGTTCGGGCAGAGGTTCCGAATCCGCGTCCTGTTCTGCGGTCTGCGGATCTTCGACAGCGGCCAGCAGCTCCTCAGCTGCTGCCACCGGATCCTCGGCTGGGGTGTTGTCCTCGCTCATGCCAGCTTCACCGCCAGACGGGTGCCGCCGGGGAGCTCTTCGGGGCTGAAAACCTCGGCACCGGCGTCGACCGGGCCGAAGTCCAGAGTGGTCGTCAGGGTCTCACCGGCGATGAGGTCGACGTGAGGCTCGAGCGCGGCGACCACCTCGGTGCCGGCTTCGATGGTGACGGCGATCCGGTCGGAGATATCGAGATCGAGCTGCTTGCGGATGCCCTGGATGGCGCGCACGGCATCACGTGCCATGCCTTCGGCCTCGAGCTCGGGTGTGACCCGGGTGTCGAGGGCGAGGAAGCCGGAGTCGAGTGCCGCGAGTTCCATGCCCTCGGTGCCGGATTCGGCCACGGATTCGAGGGTGTACTCGCCGTCGACGAGCTCGATTCCGCCGCTGACGACGGCGCCGTCGGTGACGGACCAGTCGCCTGACTTCGAGGCCTTGATGACCTGCTGGACCTGTTTGCCCAGACGGGGTCCGGCGGCACGGGCGTTGACGACGAGATTCTGCGACAGGGAGAAGCCGGCGGCCTCCGCCTCGGCGACGTCGAGGACCTCGACGGTACGCACATTGAGCTCATCCGCGATGATCTCGGTGAAGTCAGAACTCAGGTCAGTGTCGGTGGCGACTGTCAGCTGCGACAGCGGCAGGCGCACCCGCAGCTGGTTGGCCTTGCGCACCGAGGAGGCCGTTGAGCAGATATCGCGGGTGAGGTCCATCGCCGCGACGAGGTCGGCGTCGGCAGGGAATGCCTCAGCATCCGGGTAGTCGGCCAGGTGCACCGACCGCTGCCCGGTCAGTCCGCGATAGATCTCCTCGACCGTGAACGGCAGCAGGGGTGCGGCCACGCGGCAGAATGCCTCCAGGCAGGTATAGAAGACGTCGAAGGACTCATGAGTGTCGGTGCCGCCGTCCCAGAACCGGCGACGCGAACGACGCACATACCAGTTCGTGAGCATGTCGAGGTAGCTGCGCACGAGTTCGCAAGCCGCCCAGATGTCGAGGCCCTCCATCGCCTCGGCGAACTCGGTGATGAGGTCGTGCGTCTTTGCCAGGAGGTACCTGTCGAGGACCTGAGACGAGTCGTAGCGGGACTGTGCCTGGTAACCGGTCTTCTCCCCCGCCGGACCATCGGCCGCGTTGGAGTAGGTGGCGAAGAACTGCCATGTGTTCCACAGCGGGAGCACAACCTGTCGGACACCATCGCGAATGCCCTGTTCGGTGACGACGAGGTTGCCGCCGCGCAGGATGGACGAAGCCATGAGGAACCAGCGCATGGCATCCGAGCCGTCGCGGTTGAATACCTCGTTGACATCGGGGTAGTTGCGCAGGGACTTCGACATCTTCTGCCCGTCGGAGCCGAGCACGATGCCGTGGGAGATGCAGTTCGTGAAAGCTGGTCGGTCGAAGATCGCCGTGGCCAGAACGTGCAGCAGATAGAACCAGCCGCGTGTCTGTCCCACGTATTCGACGATGAAGTCGGCCGGGAAGTGGTTGTCGAACCATTCGGAGTTCTCGAACGGGTAGTGCACCTGGGCGTAGCTCATCGAACCGGAGTCGAACCAGACGTCGAAGATCTCCGGGATGCGCTGCATCACGGAATTGCCGGTCGGATCGTCCGGGTTCGGGCGGGTGAGGTCATCGACCCACGGGCGGTGGAGGTCGACGTCTCCGGAGTCGTTGCGCGGCAGACGTCCGAAGTCGGCTTCGATCTCGGCCAGGGAACCGTAGACGTCGGTGCGCGGGTACGCCGGGTCGGAGGAGATCCACACGGGGATCGGCGAACCCCAGAAGCGGTTGCGCGAGATCGACCAGTCGCGGGCGTTTTCCAGCCATTTGCCGAACTGTCCGTGCTTGACGTTGTCCGGCACCCAGTTGATCTGCTCGTTGAGTTCCACCATGCGGTCCTTGAACTCGGTGACGCGGACGAACCAGGAGGACACCGCACGGTAGATCAGCGGGTTCCGGCAGCGCCAGCAGTGCGGGTAGGAGTGCTCGTAGGATTCATGGCGGACCAGCAGAGCACCCCGCGACTCCATCGGACCCGTGTGGTTGCGCAGGTCCTTGATGATCGCCTTGTTGGCGTCGAAGACCTGCTGGCCGGCGTAGTCGGGAACGGTCGTATCGAAGCGACCGGCGTCGTCGACGGGACGGGCCGCGGTGATGCCGTAGGAGTCGGTGAGTTCCTTGTCCTCTTCACCGAAGGCGGGCGACTGGTGAACGATTCCGGTGCCGTCTTCGACGGTGACGAAGTCCGCTGCGAGGATCGTGTGCATGTTCTCGCCGAACTCCTCCTGACGGCCCTCGAAGTACGGGAACGGAGGTTCATAGGAGACGCCGACGAGTTCGCTGCCGGGGAAGGTGCGCAGAACCTGCGGTCCGGCACCGAGTTCACGAGCATAGGCACCCAGACGTGCCTCGGCGAGGATGAGGGTCTTGCCCTGAAGTTCTTCGGCACCATCTTCACCGGGGACCACTGCGACGAGCGGGATCTCCGGGTTGACGGCCACGGCCTGGTTCGACGGAACCGTCCACGGGGTCGTCGTCCAAATGAGGACCCACTCGTCGGAGTCCTTGAGTTTGTAACCGAGGGTCACTGCCGGATCCTGACGCATCTTGTACACGTCATCGTCCATGCGCAGCTCATGGTTCGACAGCGGCGTCTCGTCCTTCCAGCAGTACGGGAGCACGCGGTAGCCCTCGTAGACGAGGCCTTTGTCCCAGAGCTGCTTGAACGCCCAGATGACGCTTTCCATGTATTCGACGTTGAGCGTCTTGTAGTCATTGTCGAAGTCGACCCACCGACCCTGACGGGTCACATACTCTTCCCATTCCTGGGTGTAGCGGAGGACCGAGGAGCGGCAGGCGTCGTTGAATGCGGCCAGTCCCATGCGGCCGATCTCGGACTTGTCGGTGATGCCCAGCTGACGTTCGGCTTCGAGCTCGGCCGGCAGTCCGTGGGTGTCCCAGCCGAAGCGGCGGTCGACCTTCTTGCCGCGCATCGTCTGGAAGCGCGGGACGACGTCCTTGACGTAGCCGGTGAGCAGGTGACCGTAGTGGGGCAGGCCGTTGGCGAAGGGAGGTCCGTCGTAGAAGACGAATTCGTTCTCGCCGTTCTCGCCGGCGTCGCGTTGGGCGATCGACGCCTTGAAGGTGTCGTCCTCCTGCCAGTAGCGCAGCACAGCGTCTTCGATGGCAGGGAAGTTCGGGGACGACGAGAGTCCGAAGGTCGAGGTCGATACCTTGGGATAGAGAGCTGAGTCATGAGCGTCCTTCTGGGTCACTGCGGTCACTGTCACGAGGACGACAGTCTGCCGCGGTACCACCTCGCTTATCCGCAGTCCGACCGGTTCGGGTCGTTCAGCGGATCGCTCATTCACTCAGACGATGACGGGTCCACCCGTCCGGGTCTACTGAGAACGCTGCGTTTGGAACGCTGGTTCCGTTCTTCCGGATGCTCCCCGGTGATAGCCGGATCGACGCAAGACAATCGTATACCGTCGACTCCGCCCGAGACCACTCGGCGGCGCGGGGGATCTCCCTCGCCGAGGCGGCCGCGGGCTGGAGCCGTGGGTGCTCACAGTCCCCGGTTGCGGGCGACCTTGTGCTGAGCGGCCTGGGCGATCGGTCGGATGACCATGAGATCGACGTTGAAATGGTGCGGCCGAGTGAGCGTGTAGACGACGGCATCGGCGACGTCGTCCGCGGTCAGCGGGTTCTCGACGCCTTCGTAGACCTTCGCGGCCTTCGCCTCATCACCGCCGACGCGCTTGAAGGTGAACTCGTCGGTGGCGACCATTCCCGGTGCGATCTCGATGACGCGCACGGGTTCGCCGGCAAGTTCGAGGCGCAGGGTCGCTGCCATCGAGTGGGTGCCGTGCTTCGCAGCGACGTAGCCACCGCCGCCCTCATAGGCCTGATGACCCGCGGTCGAGGACATGACGACGATGTCTCCGCGGCCGGAATCGATGAGGGCCGGCAGCAGTGCTTTGACGACGCGCAGAACGCCGAGGACGTTGATGTCGAACATGTCCCGCCATCCGCCGACCGATGCCTCGGCGACGGTGTCGGTTCCGAATGCGGCGCCGGCATTGGCCACGAGGGAATGGACGACTCCCCCGGCGAGCACCTGTTCGGCCATGGACGCCACGGCGGCGTCATCGGTGAGGTCGGCGACGATGTAGTCGGCTCCGGTCTCCTCGGCGAGGGCCTTGAGCTTGTCCTCACGGCGGGCCACGGCGACGACGTCCCAGCCCTGCTCGCGCAGCTGTCGGACCGTGGCCGCACCGATTCCGGAACTGGCTCCTGTGACTACTGCTCTGAGCTTTTCCATCGGTGTTCTCCTTCGTCGGATCTGTCGGCGGGTTTGAGTCCGGACTCCGGAAGCGGGGTTCTCCTGTTCAGATCTCAGTCTACGGACTCGGCTCTCGGCCGCGTGCGGTGTCTTCTGAGGCGAGATCGGTCTCGAAAGCGCTGCTCCCGGCCGGCTCGGGTGGCGCCGTTTCTTCCGGGGTCGTCGACGCGACAGGTGGGGGGGCCTTCGCGCCCGGTCGGAGTTTCATCACTCTTGGTCGGGTGTGCGGGTTGCGGGGTCGGCTTTCGCCGAAGACGGCACGGAGGCCGGGGATCTTCACTGCCACCCAGGTGATGGCGGCGCAGACGAGCGCATAGGCGATCGGCATGATCACGGCGTGGAGAAGGACGCCTGGAACGGTATCAGGCAGGCCCATGGCATTTCGGACAGGGTAGAGCAGCAGCGGATGGAGGAGGAACACACCGAAGGAATACGGGTAGAACCGGTGCAGCAGCCCGAAGCCTTCGCGCAGATGGAAATGCAGGAGGAGGTAAGCGGCCATGGAGGCGAGGACGACTCCCGGGGAGAGGTATTCGTACGGGAACATCCACGGCTTCTCACCGGGACCCAGACCGGCCCAGACCGCGGTTCCAGCGACCGCGATGATGAGGCTGACCCACGCCAGGACTGCGCCTCTGACCGAGAGCACGATATCGCGCAGAACCCAGCCGAGGATGTAGAAACCGGCCATCGGCAGGAACCGGGTGGCGATATTGGCTTCGCCGACGTCGAAGACCATCGACACCCACTGGTCGGCCATGCCGATGCCGAGGAAGATCAGACCGGTCCCCCACTGCAGACGGCGGGAGCCGTGGACACTCAGCAGGCGGAAGAACGGGGTGAGCAGGGTCAGACCGGCAAGGACGTAGAGGAAGTAGAGCTGGACGAAGGGCGATCCGGTGAGAATCGCAATGCCCGGATTCCAGGTTTCGTCGTCGGGCTGCAGGTAGTAGCGACGAAACAGAACGTACACGACCGTCCAGAACACGAGGGGGATGCCGATTCGCCAGACACGTTTGGACAGGAACCTCCGCGGTTTGCCGCCCGATCGGGGTCGAGGGCCAAGGCCCCGGAGATCATGATGAATACGGGCACTGACCACCGGCAGGCGGAGTCGATGGCATTGGCCAGCCACCAGTCGGGCCCCATACTTGCGAAGTTCTCTTCGACGACCGTGCCCAGGGAATGGATGGCCACGACGGCGATGATCGCGATCGCACGTGCCGGATTCATCCACGCGGTCGACGTGGGCGGCGGATTCTCTGTCGGAATTCGGTCCAAGGGCGCCATGTGTCCATGATGTCATTGCCCGCGACGCAGGCGACTCACTGCGCCTTCAGGGTATGAGCCGTCCCACGCCGTCGAGCTGGGGCAGCCGAGGCGGGAGTGCTGCCCTCAAGCCCGGGTGGGGCTTCTCGAGGCCACGGGCGCGAACCGGTTTGGCCGATCGCGAACCGGTTTGGCCGATCGCGAACCGGGTGAGAAAATCAGCAACTATGAACACACCTGCCTTTTCGGACTCGACGCACGAGTCAGTGAACCTTCCTGACAAGCCGGCCCTCGAGGGGCTGCGGGACAAATGGGACGCCGCGTGGAGTGAGCAGAACGTCTACGCCTTCGACGTCGACACCGATCGCGAGCAGGTCTACTCGATCGACACTCCCCCGCCGACCGCCTCGGGGTCGCTGCATGTCGGACACGTGTTCTCCTATACCCAGACCGACATCATCGCCCGCTATCAGCGGATGACCGGCAAGAACGTGTTCTATCCCCTCGGCTGGGACGACAACGGCCTGCCGACCGAACGTCGCGTGCAGAACTACTACGGAGTCACCTGCGATCCCGGCCAGCCCTACGACCCGGACTTCCAGCCGCCGGAGAAGGCACCGAAGAATTCGCGCGACTTCGTCAAGGTCTCTCGCCAGAACTTCATCGAACTGTGCGAGAAGCTCTCCGCCGAGGACGAGAAGGTGTTCGAGGACCTCTTCCGCTCCACCGGACTGTCCGTGGATTGGAAGTACACCTACCGCACGATCGATGACGATTCGCGTGCGGTGAGCCAGAGGGCCTTCCTCACCGATCTGACGAACGGGCATGCCTATTCGCAGGACGCGCCGACCATGTGGGACGTCACCTTCGGCACTGCTGTGGCTCAGGCCGAACTCGAGGATCGTGAGCGCGAAGGCGCGTACCACAAGGTGAAGTTCTTCCCCGAGGGCGCTGATCGCCTGGCCGACACCTCGGCGGAACCGATCATCATCCTCACCTCGCGTCCGGAGCTCATTCCTTCGGTCGTGGCACTTGTCGCCCATCCCGATGACGAACGCTACGCCTCCCTGTTCGGCACGAACGTCGTTTCGCCGCTCTTCGGTGTCAGCGTCGAGATCCGCGCCCATGAACTTGCGAAGTCCGATAAGGGCACAGGCATTGCCATGGTCTGCACCTTCGGCGACCTCACCGACGTCACGTGGTGGCGTGAACTCGATCTGCCGACCCGTGCGGTGATCAACCGCGGCGGCCGCCTCAACCTCGAGGTGCCTGAGTGGATCGCGAACTCACCGAAGTCCGATGCTGTGGCCAACTATGAGGCGCTGGCAGGAAAGACGACCTTCTCTGCGCGCAAGGACATTGCGCAGATGCTCATCGACTCCGGTGACCTCATCGGTGAGATCGAGCCGATTACGCATCCGGTCCCGTTCTACGAAAAGGGCGACAAGCCGCTCGAGGTCGTCACCAGCCGTCAGTGGTACATCCGCAACGGCGGGCGGTCGGCCGAGCTGCGGGATGCGCTCATCGCCCGCGGTCGCGAGATCGAATGGCATCCGGCGTACATGCGCTCCCGCTACGAGAACTGGGTGGAGAACCTCAACGGCGACTGGCTGGTCTCCCGGCAGCGGTTCTTCGGTGTCCCGATCCCGCTGTGGTACCGCCTCGACGCTGATGGCCAGCCCGATTACGATGACCCGATCGTGCCCGAGTCGCTTCCGTGCGACCCCATCGCCGAGGCTCCTGCCGGCTTCACCGATGACCAGCGTGATGTGCCCGGCGGGTTCACCGCAGACCCGGATGTCCTCGACACCTGGGCGACGTCGTCGCTGACGCCGCAGCTGCTCGGCGGCTGGTCGCGCGACGAGGAGTTCTTCGACAAGGTCTTCCCCTTCGACCTGCGTCCGCAGGGACACGACATCATCCGCACCTGGCTGTTCTCCACCGTCGTCCGGGCGAACTCGCTCAACGATGCGGCACCGTGGAAGCATGCCGGCCTGTCTGGGTGGATCCTCGATCCGGACCGGAAGAAGATGTCGAAGTCCAAGGGCAATGTCGTGGTTCCGTCGGACATCCTCGGCGAGGCGAAGCCGGGATTCGGTCCCGACGCGGTCCGCTACTGGGCGGCCAGCGCGAAACTCGGTGCGGACACCGCCTATGACGTCACGCAGATGCAGATCGGCCGCCGGCTGGCGATGAAGCTGCTCAACGCCTCGAAGTTCGCTCTGGCACAGGGAGTGCACGCCGGTCTCATCGGTCAGCTCGGCGCCGTCACCCACGATCTCGATCGGGCCCTGCTGGCGAAGCTTGCCGAGGTCGTCGAGCAGGCCGGGAAGCATATGGCCGCTTACGACTATGCTCATGCACTGCGTGTGACCGAGAGCTTCTTCTGGGAGTTCACCGACGACTATGTCGAGCTCGTCAAGGACCGTTCCTACGGCTCGTCGGGATCTGACGATCAGCTGTCGGCGCACGTCACCTTGGCCACTGCTCTGGATGTCCTGCTGCGTCTGTTCGCTCCGTTCACTCCCTTCGTCACCGAAGAGGTCTGGTCCTGGTGGCGCACCGGTTCGGTCCACCGTGCGCCGTGGCCGGCAGATGAGGTGCTGAGCCATCCGGAATCGTCCGTCGCTCCCGAGCTGCTGGCCTCGGTGGCAGCCGCACTGACCGAGATCCGCCGCACGAAGACCGAGGCCAAGGTGTCGCAGAAGACCGAGGTCGCTTCCGTGACCATTCAGGCGCCGGCCACCGTCGTCTCCGCGATCAAGGCGGCAGAAGGCGACCTCAGGGCCGCGGGCCGTATCAAGTCCCTGAGCACCGAGGAAGCCGGCGATGAGATCACCATTGCCTCGATCGACTTCGTCGACCAGGACTGAGCCGAACACCAGCCGGACCTGACGGTCAGCCGGCGCACCCTCCGGCCCCGCCGGCTGCCCGAGACCCGACCTGGTCCCGCAGAGCCCCGCGGCATTCGTTCCTCCGCAGAGTCGGAGCAGCGGATGCCGTGGGGCTCTGCGCATGTTCCGGAACGGATACACGAAATGACCGGGTCTGCGTTCTCTCCGCCGTACTATGGTTATCGACCACTGAAGAAGCACCGAAGTCCTCCCTGAACGAAAGGTCCCCAGAACCGTGAGAAGCGAACTCTTTTCCAAACGCAATGCCGAGGTCCAGAACCAAGAGCGCTGGACGCTCCAGTCGCACAAGATGCTGCGTTCGGTGGTCACGCCGAACGCGCCGATGATCGCCACCAAGGGCGCAATGGTCGCCTATCAGGGAGATGTCCACTTCACCCACCAAGGGTCGAAGTCGGTCGGCCAGTTCATGAAGAAGGCAGCCACCGGCGAGGGCGGGAACGTCATGCGCGTCGAGGGACACGGAGAAGTGTTCTTCGCCAGGGAAGCCTCGAACATCTTCATGATGGCGCTCGAAGGTCCACAGGACGCGCTGACCGTCAACACCGCAAACCTGCTCGCCTTCGACGACGCGCTCAGCTGGGAGATCAAACGCATCAAGGGCGGCGTCGGTGCAATGGTCAGCGGTTCGGGACTGTTCAACCTCGAACTTGGCGGACAGGGCACTGCCGCGATCTGCTGCAAGGGTGAGCCCATGGTCCTCGACTGCTCGCAGCAGCCGACCTTCGTCGACCCGCAGGCAGCCGTCTGCTGGTCCTCGGCGCTGGCCCCGCAGATCAAGACCGACGTCAGCGTCGGCACATTCTTCGGTCGCGGCTCCGGTGAGTCCGTGCAGCTGGCATTCCACGGCCCCGGCTTCGTCGTCGTCCAGCCCGCAGAGAACGCCGTCTACTCGGCCACTACCAGCTGACACACCTGGCGGCCGTCCGCTGTATCACCACGCTGACGCACCCCCGACCTGCTGCTTCGGCGGCGAGTCGGGGGTGTCGTCGTCTCTCCCGCCCATCTCCCTATGGCGCCGCATCGGGCGCCCCTCACCCGTCGTCGTAAAGCCCCTTGGTGCACAACGGTGTTTCGGCACGGCGAGTGAGGGCTACGCCAGTACCGGGCCGTTATGACACCAGCACGGTAGAGCGAGAGCAGCACTGAGAGATGCGAAAGTACTGGAGCGTCATGGGTCTTGCAATCCGGTGTGAGAGGTACGCGGCAAGCTGCGCGACAATACCCGAAAGCGCAGAAGAGTCGGGCTATCCTGACATGTCGGAGAAACCGAGTCCGCTTGGTTCATTCGGGGCTCGACGTCGACTCTCCGCTGGGGCGTCAGGCGTTCAAGGGCATGGGTCCGGGGTGGCCGGGAATACTGGCCGGAATGGAGCAGGCCCTCCGGGACGACGACTCGCGCTGATTCGGGGACGACTCGAAGCAGGAGCACGGTCGAACGTCCGATCTGCTCGATAGCTCAGGCCGTGGGGACAGTGTGCTCGTGCCCGCCGCGTTCGACCCGGTACTTCCGGAAGGTCGGAAAGGCCACCGCACAGGCGAGCACGAGAACGATGACGGCGATGCCGCCACCCGCCGAGGCGACCGTGGTGTCTGTGACTGCAGCAACGGAGCCGTGGAGGACGTCCGCGATACGAGGTCCGCCGGCGACGACGACGATGAACACTCCCTGCATCCGACCGCGCATCGCATCGGTTGCGGCTTCCTGGAGCATCGTCTGCCGAAAAGCGCCGGAGACGATATCGGCTCCTCCGCCGACCGCCATCGCAGCCAATGCGACGACGAGTGCGGTCAGCCAGAACCCAGCCGCCAGCTCAAGGGACAGTCCGAACACCGTCATTGCCGCACCCCAGACGACGATGGCGACGATGACGGCCAGTCCCTGGCGCTCCACGCGTGAGACCCACCCGGAGAAGATCCCGGCCAATGCGCTTCCGCCGGCCAGCGCGGCGAAGAGCAGCGAGAAGACGATGCCGCCCTCCGGCGGACCGCCGAAGGTCTCAGCGGCGATCTGCGGGAACAGGGCCCGCGGCATTCCGAAGACCATCGCAATGATGTCCACCAGCAGAGAGACCATGACGACGGTGTTCGTCCGCAGATACCGGAACCCGTCGACGATCCCTTTGAATCCCGACCGAGTATCGGGCTGTTTCTGCGGCGGCAGCGACGGCAGACGGAACACTGCGTAGAGCGTAGCGAACAGGAACACGGCGTCGATGACGTAGAGCAGCTGGTACCCGAACAGAGGGATCAGCGCTCCGCCGACGACAGGGCCGACGACGGCGCCCAATGTCATCACGGTCATGTTCAGCGAGTTCGCCGCGGGCAGCAGGCCGAGCGGGATGATCGACGGCAGCAGAGCTCCCCGCGCCGGCTGGTTGAGTGCGAAGAATGCCTGCTGCATCGAAAATACAGACAGCAGCAACCAGACATTGTCGATGCTGAGCACCGCGATGAGGGCAAGTATCGCGCTCGTGACGATCAGACCGACCGTCGAGATCACGAGCAGTCTGCGTCGATCGATGACATCGGCCAACGACCCGCCCCACAATCCGAAGACGATGAGCGGAACCAGCCCGAACGCACCGGCGAGCCCGACATACCCGGACGACCCGGTGATATGGAAGATCTGTGCGGGGATCGCCACAACAGTCATCTGCGCACCGATGACGGTAACGATATTGGCCACCCACAGTCGTCGGAACGACGCGTAGCGCAGTGGACGTGTGTCGGCCAGGAGTCTCATGCGAAAAGAGACTCAGGCAGACTTCTTATTCGTCCTGTTCCGTGACTTCGGCACGAGGGTCGGGGCGACATTGGATTCGACGACGTCCTTGGTCACGACCACCTCGGCGATGTCTTCGCGTGAAGGCACATCGAACATGACCGGCTGCAGGACCTCTTCCATGATCGAGCGCAGGCCTCGAGCTCCAGTGCCGCGCAGCAGAGCGAGATCGGCGATGGCCTCAAGTGCCTCGGTCTCGAATGTCAGGGAGACATTGTCGAACTCGAACATCCGCTCGTACTGCTTGACCAAGGCGTTCTTCGGTTCTGTGAGGATCGACATCAGCGCGGCCCGGTCGAGGTTGGACACGGTGGCCAGCACCGGCAGACGGCCGATGAACTCCGGGATGAGGCCGAACTTGAGCAGATCTTCGGGAAGAATGTCCGCGTAGAGGTCCTCTTCGTCGTTCTTCGACTGCAGCAGGGCGCCGAAGCCGATGCCGTGCTTGCCCTTGCGGCCGGCGACGATCTCCTCCATCCCGGCGAATGCGCCGGCGACGATGAAGAGCACATTGGTCGTGTCGATCTGCAGGAAGTCCTGGTGCGGGTGTTTGCGCCCGCCCTGCGGCGGCACCGACGCCTGAGTGCCTTCGAGGATCTTCAGCAGTGCCTGCTGCACGCCCTCACCGGACACGTCGCGGGTGATCGACGGGTTCTCCGACTTGCGAGCGATCTTATCGATCTCATCGATATAAATGATTCCGTGCTCGGCGCGCTGGATATCGAAGTCCGCGGCCTGAATGAGTTTGAGCAGGATGTTCTCGACGTCTTCGCCGACGTAGCCCGCTTCGGTCAGCGCGGTGGCATCGGCGACCGCGAACGGGACATTGAGACGCTTCGCCAGCGACTGGGCGAGGTAGGTCTTTCCCGAGCCGGTGGGACCGACGAGCAGAATATTCGACTTCGCGATCTCAACCTCGGAGTCGCTGGAGCCGAGGGTCTTCTCGTCACCGGACTGCAGCGATCGGATGCGCTTGTAGTGGTTGTAGACGGCTACCGACAGTGCCTTCTTCGCCGGCTCCTGACCGACGACGTACTCCTGGAGGAAATCGAAGATCTCACGAGGTTTGGGCAGCTCGAGTTCGGCCTGCTCCGGACTGGATTCGCTGAGCTCCTCTTCGATGATCTCATTGCACAATCCGATGCATTCATCGCAGATGTAAACACCAGGTCCGGCGATGAGTTTCCGAACCTGCTTCTGAGACTTCCCACAGAAGTTGCATTTGAGCAGGTCTGCTCCGTCCGCACTGCGAGCCACTGTCACAACCTTTCGCCAGGACGCTTGGCCCCAACTCTACCGCTCGTGTTTCCTGTACCTCAATAGCTTCCCATACGTGGCTGACACGAGCCCCCAGCCACGACTCGGTGTGTCGGCGGAGGGAACCGAGAACGGGTCCGTCCGATCACAATCGCACGAACCCGTTCTCAGTGTCTCCCTGTCCTCCGACAGGTGATCAGCTCGCGTTCTTGCGCGAAGAGAGCACCTGGTCGACGAGACCGTAGTCCTTGGCCTGCTCGGCCGTGAGGAAGAGGTCGCGTTCGATGTCGTTCGAGACCTGTGCGGCCTCCTTGTTCGAGTGCTTGGCCAGAGTTCCCTCGAGCCATTCGCGCATCCGCAGCACCTCAGCGGCCTGGATCTCGAGGTCAGAGGCCTGACCCTGTCCCTGCCCCTGCATCGCGGGCTGGTGGATGAGCACTCGCGCGTTCGGCAGGGCCAGACGCTTGCCGGGAGTGCCGGCGGCCAGCAGCACGGCGGCTGCGGAGGCGGCCTGACCGAGGCACACGGTCTGAATCTCCGGCTTGATGTACTGCATCGTGTCGTAGATGGCCGTCATCGCCGTGAACGACCCACCCGGCGAGTTGATGTAGAGAGTGATGTCACGGTCAGGATCCTGCGATTCCAGGACGAGCAGCTGAGCCATGACATCGTCGGCGGAGGTGTCATCGACCTGTGCGCCGAGGAATACGACGCGGTCGTCGAAGAGCTTGGTGTAGGGATCCTGGCGCTTGAAGCCGTAGGGCGTGCGCTCTTCGAACTGCGGCATGACATAACGCGACTGCGGCATGTTCGACGCCGTCGATCCCGGCATAAAGTTCATTGAATTCATTCTTCCCTCACTCCTGCTCAGTTGTTCTCGACGTCGGACGCGCGGGTGACCATCTTGTCGATGAAGCCGTATTCGAGCGCCTCTTCGGCGGTGAACCAGTGGTCGCGGTCGTTGTCCTGGAGGATCTGCTCGAGCGACTTCCCGGTCTGCTGAGCAGTCAGTTCGGCCATCTGCTTCTTCATGTGCAGGATCAGTTCGGCCTGGATCTTGATGTCGGTGGCCGTACCGCCGATGCCGCCCAGCGGCTGGTGCATGAGGATGCGGGCGTGCGGGGTGGCGTAGCGCTTGCCCGGGGTGCCCGAGGAGAGCAGGAACTGTCCCATCGAGGCGGCCATGCCCATGGCCACGGTGGAGACATCGGGCTTGATGTACTGCATCGTGTCGTAGATGGCCATTCCGGCGGTGACGGAGCCGCCGGGCGAGTTGATGTAGAGCGAGATGTCCGCTTCGGGATCTTCGGCGGCCAGCAGCATCATCTGCGCGCAGATGGCGTTGGCGTTGTCGTCACGCACTTCCGAACCGAGCCAGATGATGCGCTCTTTGAGAAGACGATTGAAGATGTGGTCGTCCAGACCCATTCCCCCACCGGCGTCGAGGCCGACGGGAGCTGTCATGTCGTATGCGCTCACGTTTCACTCCTGTGTTCTGTGGATGGCTTGTTATGGACTCTAACCGCTCTCCCCCGGGTTTTAGTCCGCGGCGAGGCCTGTGTTCGCCCTCAGCGTGATCGGGACCTGCGCAGATGCGAAGACGGTGGGTACGGATCACAATCCATACCCACCGTCTCATCAGGATTCCACCGCCGAGGCGGCTCGTCCTCAGTTCTCTTCGGCGACCTCTGCAGGTGCTTCGTCCGCGGCTTCCGCGCTCTGCGCGGTCGCGTCGGCATCCTCGGCACCGGCTTCCTCGGCGTCGTCACCGGCGGAGGTGAAGGCCTCCATGTCGACGACGTTTCCGGCGGTGTCCTTGACCGTGGCACCGGCGAGGACGGCGGCCAGGGCCTTGCGGCGCGAGACCTCGCCGACCAGCGCGTTGACCTGGCCGGAGCTGTCGAGCATCTGGGCGAACTCGTTGGGGTTCATTCCGTACTGCTGCGAAGCGGAGATCAGGTACTCGATGAGTTCGGGCTGGCTGACCTCGACGTTCTCGGCTTCGGAGACCGCATCGAGGATGAACTGCGTGCGCAGGTTGCGCTCGGTCTCCTCGGTGACCTCCTTGCGGTGCTCGTCGTCGTCCGAACGGTTCTCGGACTCGAGGTGACGCTCGACCTCGTCGGTGACGATCTTGGCGGGAACCGGGACGTCGAGGGTCTCCATGAGGTGCTCGAGGACCTTGTCGCGTGCCTGGACGCCCTGTTCTGTCTCCTTGGCCTTGCCGGCCTGGACGCGCAGGTCCTCCCGCAGTTCGTCGATCGTGTCGAACTCGCTGGCCAGCTGAGCGAAGTCGTCGTCGGCCTCGGGCAGTTCACGTTCCTTCACAGCACCCAGGGTGATCTTCACGGTGCCCTGTTCGCCGGCGTGCTCGCCGCCTGCGAAGGTGGTCTCGAAGGTCGTGGTCTCTCCGGCGGAGAGGCCGTCGAGAGCTTCGTCCATGCCTTCGAGCATCGTTCCGGCACCGACCTGGTAGGAGATGTCGGAAGCGGTGTCGATCTCTTCGTCGCCGATGGTGGCGACGAGATCGAGGGTGACGAAGTCGTCCTTGGCCGCGGGGCGGTCCACGGCGACGAGTGTTCCGAAGCGGGTGCGCAGCTGCTCGAGCTCGGCGTCGACATCGGCGTCGGTGACCTCGATGGGGTCGACCTCGATGTTGATCGTGTCGTAGGCAGGCAGTTCGACCTCGGGGCGCACGTCGACCTCGACGGTGAAGCCGAGTTCGCCGTCTTCGGTTCCGTCGAGACCGGGAACCTCGGAGATCTCGACCTCGGGCTGGCCCAACGGCTTGAGGTCATGCTCTTCGACCGCGTTGCGGTAGAAGTCATCAAGTCCGTTGTTGATGGCTTCCTGGATCACAGCAGGACGGCCGATGCGCTGATCGATGATGCGCGCGGGGACCTTGCCCTTACGGAACCCGGGGACGGTGACCTGAGCCCCGATGGTCTTGTATGCCTCGTCGACGCTCGGTTTGAGTTCGGCGTATGGGACTTCCACGCTGATCTTGACCCGGGTGGGGTCGAGTTGCTCGACGGAGCTCTTCACAGTGTGACCTTTCAAATTCGACAGTCATGCATTTTCGGTCATCTCCGACCTGATCATCCGGGTTCGTGACCGCAAACGGCCATCTCACAGCCTGATCGGTCATCTCGTGACCTTAGAGGGAGCGAAAGTCCACGAATAGTTCGCGCACGTCCGCAAGACGCAATCACCTATGTTACGCGAAACCCCGCCCGATACGCGAAACCGGGGTGATTTCACGAGCTTGCTCCACCTCGGCGTCCGTAGAGTTCGTCGATTGTGATGATGACGTTGGCTGCCGTCCACGACAACGGCGCCACGGAGATCGGATCACCGTCTGCGCTGATCTTCTCCGGCAGCGATCCTGCACCGGTGCGATGGTCTGCGAGCCAGTCGAGGATCGATTCGGCTCGGTCGCTGAGCCCGAGGCGCGCGAAGCCGAGCGCCATGAGCGACGTCGACGGCGTCCAGCTGGAGCGGTCGATGATCCAGCCGTGTCCGGGCTTGATCCCTCCGGCCGGCTGCTCGAGGCGGTCCCATACTCCGGCGAGAAGCTCAGGTTCGAGCGCGTAGATCCCTTCTGACCGCTTCGGCACGAGCCCGGCGGCGGGCAGGTAGGCGATAGCCGAATCCGATCCGCCCGAGGTGGGATACCGCTGCATCCCATTGGCACCGAAGGTGCGGGTGAAGGTCGCACGATAGTCGTCGACAGCGCGCAGGACATCGCCCTCTCCCCCGCCGAGGCGGCTCCACAGATCCCCATCCGCCTTGGTCAGCGCAGTGAGTGAGTTCATCCCGACCAGAGTCGGTCCTGCCAAGCCAAGGGTGACCTGCGATTCTCCGACCTCCCAATAGTCCGGACCGACCGGAGGCAGGCTGCGACCGCGGTCGGTGAGGTCGAACAGGCGCCGACTGGTCCGTCGCAGCAGATCATCGAGCTCCCCGAGGTCGGACGGCGAGGCCGTCGTCGTGGAGACGGCATGCACTTCGGAGACTGCCCAGAGCATGAGACCGAGGGAGTCGAACTGCGACTCGCGATCGTCCGGAGCCAGTCCGGTCAACGGGTCGACCCGGGCGGCGAACGACCCGTCGACCGCCTGCACGGACTGCAGATAGCGCAGATGGCTCCATGACAGTTCCGCCAACCCGACCCGCGCCAGAGCCACAGCAGAGAAGGCCGTGTCCCGCGGCCAGACATAGCGCCAGGCATCGGCCCATCCGGCGACCGGCGCGGGCAGTTCGTCGCTGAGGACCCATAGGTCGAGCAGGGCGGAGACAGCGAGGTCGCGGCGGTGGGCAGGCAGAGATCCCAGCCACGATTCGCAGCTGTCGAGGAATTCCCGCTGCCGCCGTGCCGGGCCCGGATCGGCCAGATCCGGCATGACTCGTGACTGTGCGGGCAGGCGTCGCGCGGCGACGGCGTCGAGGGCTTCGCGCCGACCTGGTCCGGTGTAGGCGGCGGTGACCGAGCGGACGGGATCCGGTTGGGCCGCCTCGGCGAGGGCTGCGGTGATCGCCGAACCGAGACCGATCGCACCGATCCCGGCGACCGCTCCGGTGAGCATCGCTCGCCGGCTGGGCCGCGCGATCGCCGACGCAGTGTCGCGCTCATCGCGCAAGGGCGTGCTCTGAGGCGACTGATCGACTGTGGTCATCTGAGGATCTTACCCGTCCGGGGACAAAGAAACCGGCCTGACCATCAGGTCAGACCGGCTTGTGGAGGGGATGACGGGAATCGAACCCGCACCATCAGTTTGGAAGACTGAGGCTCTACCATTGAGCTACATCCCCGTGTTGCGAGTTCGACTATAGTCGAGAACTTCTTCGAGCGCCAAATCGACATTCGGTGACCTGCGTCACTCCTGCGATCTCACTGTGAGGTGCGTCGCATTGACGGGTTTGCGGGATTCGCAAGGTGCACGTCGCGACCCGCCTGTGGTTAGATAGGAGCCGTCGCGGGATGTGGCGCAGCTTGGTAGCGCATCTGTTTTGGGAACAGAGGGTCGCAGGTTCAAATCCTGTCATCCCGACAGACCTCAGCCGCCCGGACCGATCGGTCCGGGCGGCTTCTTCATGCCGAAATTCGACAGGCCGACATCAGAGCCGCCGCTCAGGCCTCGAAGTCGATGACCTGCCTGACGACTGTCCCGTCGGAGAGCGCGTCGAAGGCCTCGTTGAGCTCGTTCAGCTTGATCGCGTCGGAGATGAGCTCCTCGACGGGCAGCTTGCCGTCTCTCCACAGCTGGGCATAGACGGGGATATCCCGACTCGGCACTGCCGACCCCAGATAGGAGCCGATCACGGTCCGGGCCTCGGCTGTCAGGGTCACCGGGGTGAAGTGAGACTGCGCGTCCGGGGCGGGCAACCCGACCGTCACAGTCGTCCCGCCGACAGCTGTGGCCGTGAACGCGGTCTCGAACGCCCGAGCATGCCCGACGCATTCGATGACGATCGGAGCCTTCCGCTCGCCCAGCTGTTCGGGGGTGTAGACCTCGACGGCGCCGAGTTCCTTCGCCCGCACCAGCTTGTCGGGGTTCGCGTCGACGCCGATGACTCCGGCAGTCTCGATCGACAGAGCCGTAATGAGCGCGGCCATTCCGACTCCGCCGAGGCCGACGATCATCACCTCGTCATCCGGTCCCGGCCGTCCTGCGTTGAGCACCGCTCCCCCGCCGGTGAGCACGGCGCAGCCGAGCACCGCAGCGATGGAGGCGGGAACATCGTCGCCGACGGGAACCACGGATGCCCGGTTCACCACTGCGTGAGTGGCGAATACGGACGCACCGAGGTGGTGGAGCACCTCGGCGCCGGTGTCGTCGTGGAGACGCACCTTGTGTCCGTCGAATGGCAGGGTCCCGGCTCCGTTCGTCGCACTGCCGGGCGTGCACGGAAGTTTTCCGTCGGTGCGGCAGTTCGCGCATTCCCCGCACCGGGGCAGGAACACTGTGACGACCTGTTGGCCGATCTCGAGATCATCGACGCCGTCGCCGAGCTTCTCGACGATTCCCGCGCCTTCGTGACCGAGCAACATCGGCAGCGGGCGGGGACGGTTTCCGTCGACGACGGACAGGTCCGAGTGACAGACCCCGGCGGCCGTCATCCGGACCCGGACCTCCCCAGGACCCGGCTCATCGAGTTCGAGCGTCTCAACCGAGATCGGCTGTGACTGGGCGAAGGGCCTGGGCCGCTTCATCTCTCGCAGCACAGCGCCTTGGATCTTCACAGTGTTCTCCCTCTTACAGAGCCTGCTGGCCCTGCTCCTCATACTTCGCCATGATGCTGATGCGGCGTTCGTGGCGCTCATCGCCGGAGAACGGCTCGGCCAAGAATGCATCGACGATCGCGATCGCTTCGGCTTCCGGGTGCTGGCGGGCACCGACGGCGACGATCTGCGCGTTGTTGTGCTGACGGGCCAGCTTCGAGATCTCCGGGTTCCAGGCCAGAGCGGTACGCGCTCCCTTGACCAGGTTCGCGGCCATCTGTTCGCCGTTGCCCGACCCGCCGATGACGACGCCGAGCGCGTCGACGCCTGCGGCCTGGTCATCGACGACGGCCTGCGCCGCGGCGATGCAGAACGCCGGGTAGTCATCGAGCGCGTCATAATCAAGGGCGCCGTGGTCGATGACGTCGTGCCCGGCTGACTCGAGGTGCGCCTTGAGCACCTCTTTGAATTCGAATCCGGCGTGGTCGGTGCCGAGGTGGACTTTCATATGTCTGCCTTTCGGTGGAATCTGTTGATCGATCGAGTCCGCTGATTGTGCGGACCGCCCCGTCTCAGTCGAAGTTCGGGCCCTGGTCACGTGTGCGCTTGAGTTCGAAGAATCCCGGCGTCGAGGCGACCGCGAGGACTCCGTCGAAGAGCCGCCCGGCGTCTTCTCTCTTCGGAGCGGGGGTGACGACAGGACCGAAGAACGCGGTTCCGGCGACGCGGCAGATCGGTGTGCCGACATCGTCGCCGACCAAGCTCAGAGCCTCGTCGTGGGAGGCCTGGAGCTGCGCGTCGTAGTCATCGCTCTCGCCGTACTTCATCAGGTCGGCGGGCAGCTGAAGCTCGGCCAGAGCCTCGGACACTGCCTTCTCGAAGTCCTTCTCTTCGCCCGGATGGATCCTTGTGCCGATCGCGGTGTAGAGAGGTTCGGCGATCTCCTCACCGTGCTCGGCGATCGCGGCGGTGACGATGCGCATCGGGGCCAGGGCCCGGTTCATCAGTGCCCGGTAGTCCTCGGGAATGTCCTTGTCCCGATTGAGGAAGTTCAGGCTCATCGGGTGGAACTTCACCTCGACGTCGCGGACCTTCGCCACTTCGAGTCCCCAGCGTGAGGTCATCCACGCCCACGGGCAGGCCGTGTCGAACCACAGATCGAGTGTTTCCTTGCTCACTGTCTCTCCTCCGTCAAACGCTCGCGGGTCCCGTGCCGGGCACCCATCGTGTCAGTGCTCAATCTATCAAGACCGGCCATCCTCGGTGACGGTGGCCGAATCGCGATCCGTCGCACCGACACCGCCGCAGCGGAGCCTGTCCATGAAAGAATGACCGAGTACACCCGGTTCCCGAAGCGAAGGTCACCTCACTGTGCCGCAACACAATCTCACCCGCGACGAAGCACGCGAACGTTCAGCCATCGTGGACGTCTCGAGCTACGAGCACACTCTGATCCTCACAGGAGCTGGTGAGAGTTTCCGCGTCCGTTCACGTATCCGGTTCACCGCGGCAGCGGATTCGACGACGTTCATCGACGCCATCACCGCGAGTATCGAGCGCGTCCGACTCAACGGCACGGACCTCGACCTCGCCGAGGTGGTCGCACCGGCCCGCATCACCCTTCCCGGCCTCGCCGCTGAGAACGAACTCATCGTCGATGCGCATTTCACCTATATGAACACCGGAGAAGGTCTGCACCGATTCGTCGACCCGATCGATGATGAGATCTACCTCTACTCTCAGTTCGAGGTCCCAGACGCACGCCGTGTCTTCCCCGTCTTCGAACAGCCCGATATCAAGTCTCCTTACTCATTCACCGTCGTCGCGCCGGAGAAGTGGACCGTCGTCTCGAACTCCCCCACTCCGACTCCGAGCGATCCGAAGGAGACTTTCGCTGAGCTCGGAGAGGAACCGCAGGAGGGCATGGCGGTGTGGCAGTTCGCCCCCACCACGCCGATCTCGTCGTATATCACCGCGATCATCGCCGGCCCGTATGAGTCCGTGCATTCGCAGCTGACTTCCTCCGACGGTTCGATTGTTCCGCTGGGCCTGTACTGCCGTGCGTCGCTGCTCGAACATCTCGATGCGACGAAGCTGTTCCGGATCACGAAAGCCGGTTTCGAGTTCTTCGAACGCGAGTTCGGTGTCTCCTACCCGTTCGAGAAGTACGATCAGCTCTTCGTGCCCGAGTTCAATGCCGGAGCAATGGAGAATGCCGGGGCCGTGACGATCCTCGAGAACTATGTGTTCCGGTCGCGTCCCACCGAGGCTCTTGTCGAACGCCGGACCGTCACGATCCTCCACGAGCTCGCCCATATGTGGTTCGGCGATCTCGTCACCATGCGCTGGTGGAACGATCTGTGGCTCAACGAGTCCTTCGCCGAGTTCATGTCGACGCTGGCGACGGCCGAGGCCACCGAATTCGCCGATGCGTGGACGACCTTCGCCACGATCGAGAAGTCGTGGGCCTACCGACAGGATCAGCTCCCGAGCACACACCCGATCGTCGCCCCGATCGACGACCTTGCCGACGTCGAAGTCAACTTCGACGGAATCACCTACGCCAAGGGAGCTTCCGTGCTCAAACAGCTCGTGGCCTGGGTCGGTCGCAAGGAGTTCTTCTCCGGCCTCAAGAGCTACTTCGACAAGCACGCGTGGTCGAACACCGAGCTCTCCGATCTGCTCACGGAGCTCGAGGCCACCTCGGGCAGGGACCTGGAGAGCTGGTCGAAGCTGTGGCTGGAGGAATCCGGGGTCAACCTCCTCGAAGCCGTCGTCACCGCTGAGGCCGGTGATGGCACGGCCGAGGCATCGGGAACGGACGAGCAGACGATCTCGAGCCTGCGCGTGACTCAGCAGCCCTGGTCGATTCCGGGTCAGCCGACTCCGTCGCTGCGTCCGCACCGGTTGGCCGTCGGCTTCTATTCGGACAATGGGCAGGGACGTCTGCAACGCACTCAGTCCTTCCCTCTCGACGTCGACGGAGAATCCGCAGAGGTGGACGAGGCTCGGGGCCTGGCGCTGCCCGATGTCATCGTCGTCAACGACGCCGATCTCAGCTATGCGAAGGTCCGCTTCGACGCCCGCAGCATGGACACTGCGGCGAACAGACTGGGTGACTTCGACGATTCGCTCACCCAGCTCCTCGTGCTGGCAACGCTGTGGGATGAGGTCCGTGACGGCGAACGGCCCGTCCACGATTACATCCGCACTGTGCTCACCCACCTGGGCGCCATCACCCATTCCTCCGGACTGCTCACGCAGATGCGCCAGCTCGATACCGCAGTCGGCTCCTACCTGCCGCCGCAGGAGCGCAAGAGGATGCACGCCGAGGTGGCTGACCGTTTCATCGAGGTCCTCGAGACGACCGAGGAAGGATCGGACCAGGCCTTCCAGTTCGTGCGCGGATTCATCCGTCACGCGACCACCCCCGTTCAGCTTGATCGGCTGAAGTCCTGGCTGCGACCGGAGACCGAACGCATGTATGGGATCGCCCTGGACACCGATCTCACATGGGAGATCATCATCGGCCTATGCGCGAACGACGTCGTCGACGATTCGACAGTCGAGGACATGAGCCGCAGAGACCCCAGCGCCACCGGCGTCCGCCACGCCGCGACGGCACGGGCCAGCCGCCCCACCTCGGCGTCGAAATCGCAGACCTTCACACGTATGGTCGACGATGCGAATCTGCCGAACTCGGAACTCGGGGCGCTCGCTCTCGGCTTCGGTACCGGGCTGCAGACGAACTCCGGAGATACCATCGCCGCCGAGGCGCCGCTGCGGTCCTTCGCCGACGAATACTTCGCACGGGTGGCAGGCTGGTGGGAGACGCGCACCCTGGAGATGGCGCAGACGATGACTCTGCGGCTGTACCCACCGGTGAGTTCTGCCACAGTCGACGCCACGTCGCAGTGGCTCGACGATCACCCCTCAGCGCCGAAGGGCCTGGTGCGGCTGATGCGGGAGAACCTCGCCGATGCGAAGCGGGCGCTGCAGGTTCAGCGTGTGTCCAGCGCTTCCAAGGGATCATTGAACCTTCACAGCTAGTCTCGAATGATCATGACAACCGATGCAATAGATTCCACTGTTCAGAACGCAAGTGACTTCGATTGGGCAACGTTCCTCCTCGGCGCTCCGCTGAAGATCACCGTGATCATCATCGGCGCCATCGTCGTCAATCTCGTCATCCGGCTCTTCATCCGCAGGTTCACCACCGCGGTCGCCAAGGGCACCGTCGGCAGCGAGAAGGCTGAAAGCGCCGGCCGAACGAAGTTCTCCGCCACTGCGCTTGAGGCCCAACGCACCGGGATCGATGAACAGACGATCAAGGAACGCCGAGCCCAGCGAGCGAAGACCGTGGGACGGATGCTGTCGTCGGTGACGACGATCCTCGTCAGCGTCATCGCGGTCCTCATGATCCTCGATGCCCTGAGCTTCAACATCGCCCCGATCCTCGCTTCTGCCGGTATCGCCGGTGTCGCCATCGCCTTCGGTGCTCAGGAGCTCGTCCGCGACTACCTGTCGGGATTCTTCATCGTCATCGAAGACCAGTACGGAATCGGTGACACCGTCGACCTCGGCGAGGCCGTCGGTGAAGTCGAGGACGTCGGCCTGCGTCGCACTCAGATCCGCGACCTCACGGGCACCCTGTGGCATGTGCGCAACGGTGAGATCCTGCGCGTGGGCAATCTGTCCCAGGGTTGGGCACGCGCCGTCCTCGACATCCCCATCGACTACCGGACCTCGATGGATGAATACCGCGAGATGACCGAGGACATCACGCGCACTCTGCGGAAGGATCCCGAGCTGTCGAAAGCGATGCTCGAAGATCCGGAGATCGCCGGTGTCCAGTCGCTGTCGGGCTCCCACCGCGTCATCCGCACCATGGTCAAGACCAAACCGAACCTGCAGTGGATGGTCGAGCGTGCCTTCCGTGCCGAACTGATGACCCAGCTGGCCAAGCGCGGCGGACAGATCGGTATGGTGCAGGAGACGGTTCTGCGTACTCTGCCCGCTCAGGAGAAGGCGATGGCTCCGGCAGTCGCCGAGGATTCCGAGAATCCCTCGCCCCTGCCCGGTGACCAGGAGATCCGCAGCACCGTGCAGGAGGACTCCCCCAGTGAAGGATCGAGCGATGTCGCAGACAACTGACGGTTCCATCTTCGAGGCCGTCGGCGGGCATGACACGTTCACCCGCCTTGTCGACGTGTTCTACCAGCACGTCGATGCGGATGCTCAGCTCATTGCGATGTACCCCGACGGCCATGAGCTGGAGGGGGCGAAGCACCGTCTGCAGATGTTCCTCGAGCAGTATTTCGGGGGTCCGTCGACCTACCAGGAGCAGCGAGGTCACCCGCGACTGCGGATGCGGCATTTCGACTATCCGATCGATTTCGATGCCCGGGACCGCTGGCTGCGCTGCATGCGCGCGGCTCTCGACGATGTGAGCCTGCCGCCGCTGTACGACGAGATGTTCTGGGACTACTTCC
Source organism: Brevibacterium sp. JSBI002 (assembly GCF_026013965.1). Classification (NCBI taxonomy): domain Bacteria; kingdom Bacillati; phylum Actinomycetota; class Actinomycetes; order Micrococcales; family Brevibacteriaceae; genus Brevibacterium; species Brevibacterium sp. JSBI002. The sequence goes on along the minus strand of NZ_CP110341.1, from coordinate 1,643,306 downwards.
AGCGGGCAGCGACAGCGATGGTGAATACGAACCCGAACATCCGGTGATCACTCTCCGGTGAGCATAGACCGCTGATCACAGTCCGCGGGCACGCGTGAGCAGGTGACCGCCTGGGGCGACGAGACGCAGCCAGCTTCCGGATTCCATGATGCGCAGCTGACGGTCGTCATCGCGACCCGCTGGTGGAATGAAGCGCAGCGCAGCCGCGGCGAAGGCCAATCCTCCTGGCATCCCGGCTCCCTGCTCGCCCGTCATCGGACGTGACCACACGCGCGAGCGCAGAGCCTTGACCGCGTGTCCCCCGGAACCCTCGGGCGCACCGGTGCTGATCTCCGCGATCCCTGACTCCGCAGTCTCGTGGAGCCGTCCGACGCTGATCGTGTTGTATTCGGACCAGCCTCCGCGTGGAGGCGCGATCCCGGTCCACGACACGAGCACCGAATTCGGCGGCACCGGCAGAGTGGTTCCGTTCTCGTCTCGGGCGAAGCGGTCGAGCAGATTCGACAGCGGCACCGCCTCGTCGAATCCGTCTTGTTCGTGGTCGTCCAGGCGCAGCATACGCATGGCCAGCACCAGCGGTGTCGAATCGCCGAGCCCGTGCGGGAACAGCGGTGCCACGGTGGCGGCCAGGACGTCGGAGGCGACCTGCAGTCGCATCGCTCCGTCAGCGTCTGCCCTGTGGGCCAAAGAAGCGAAGGCGGAGAGATCCCGCATCGCCAGCGGGTCGTTGATATGCAGATCCGTCATCGTCGGGCCCTCCGCAGCGGAACGGGCGTGCCGAGCACCATTTCCATGGCGACGGTCTCGGCTTCGCTGAGGCGCCGTGGCCGGCCGCTGGCGATGTCGATGAAGACGATGACGGTCTCGGCGACCGTGTAGGTGCGCGAACCGTCCGGTTCGCAGATGACATAGCCCACCGTCACCGAGGCGGGTCGCGCATCGCTGATGACGAGATCGACCGCGATGGGTCCGGTCCGATAGGGAATCGGGGCACGGTATTCGATTGCGTGGGAGGCCACGAGCAGTTCGGTGGTGGCAGAGGCGGCGGCGAAGATGGTCGGTATCTCGACCCCGCTGACCGTCTCGGACACCCCATGCTGTCCCGGCGTGGTCGGTGCATCGGAACTGTGGGTGGGAGAGCCGAGGGCACGGACGCGCGCCTCTTCCAGCAGTTTGAGCTGGGTGACGTTGTTCACGTGGCCGTAGGCGTCCATATCACCCCATCTCAGTTCCAACAGTACGCGGGTGAATTCGTCGAGAAGGGGGTTGGTGGCGCCAGAGTGCATGCCTCCCATCATGCCACCTTCATCACGACGGTGCCGCACGCGATAGGATCGTGACTCGTACGCACGATCAGCCCAGTCATCCGAGGGAGAAGCCCATGACCGACGAAGCATCCTCCGAAGCGGAGGCGAACGTAGCTCGGCTGCACGAGATCCTCGATCTGCGCCGGCTCGAGTTCACTGCGGCGTCCAGCGAAACGGACTTCTTCATCGGACACAGTCAGTACAAGCCCGACGGTCGGTCTTCGGCGGGCAGGTGCTCGCACAGTGTGTCGTCGCAGCCGCTGCCACACTTCCCAGTGACCGCCTGATCCATTCGCTCCACGGATATTTCCTGCGCGCCGGCGATGTCAGCGAGCCCATCGAATTCGGCGTCGAGCGGCTGCGTGATGGCCGTTCGTTCTCTGCCCGCCGCGTCCACGCATATCAGAAGGGCGCGCCGATCCTGTCATTGAGCGCTTCGTTCCAGGACGTGCAGCCGGGTCTCAGCCATGCCGAGCAGATGCCGACCGGGCTGCCTGCTCCCGAGGACTGCCCGGAACTGCTTGACTATATCGGAGACGAGGATTCTCCGGTCGTCAGCGATTGGCTGAGGAAGCGTCCCTTCGAGGTCCGTCCTGTCGAGCCGTCTCTGCACACCTCGGGCGTCTCCGATCCCTCGATCACCGAACAGCATTCGTGGTTCCGAGCCAGTTCGACGTTCGGAGACGATCCGGTGCTCAATGCCGCGGCTCTGGCCTATGCCAGCGACTTCAACCTGCTCGAACCGGTCCTTCGTCATCACGAACTGACCTGGCGGACTCCTGGTCTGCTAGTGGCCAGCCTCGACCATGCCATGTGGTGGCATCACCGGGTGCGCGTCGACGAGTGGATGCTCTATGTCCAGGAGTCCCCTGCCGCGCAGGGCGGACGCGGGCTCGGCTACGGGCGCATCTTCGCTCAGGACGGAACCCTGCTGGCTACTGTGGCCCAAGAAGGCATGGTCCGGGTCAAGGAGGTTCAGTGACGAGTCAGGACCCGACGATGATGGACATCATCGGCACCATCCTCAGCCGGCTGGTGAACGTGGCGCTGTTCCTCGTCATCGGTCTGCTCAGCCTCGTCGCGTTCATGGGACGCACCGATCTGCATACGGCGGTCTGCGGGCTGCTAGCCGTCGTCTGCGGAATCATCGGCACGATCCTCGTCCGTCTGCTGTTCAGAGGGATCGCGAACGTCGGTGGACTCACCCGCCGCTCAGAGGACTGACTCTTCTCCTCACTCGGTTGCGGCTTCGCGCTGGCCCGCTTGGACCGTCCGCCAGCGGACGCAGCGCACGTCTTCCACCGATTCTTCTGTGCTGGCGCGTTCATCGTCCACCTGTTCCGCACGCACACAGTGATGCCCCGGTCTCTATGACCGGGGCATCACTGTGTTCGAAAGAAAAGTCGGAACCGGTTCGGCTCAGACCGGACTGAGATCAGTCTCGGGTGAGACGACGGTGGGTGACTCGGTGCGGGCGGGCCGCATCTTCGCCGAGACGTTCGACCTTGTTCTTCTCATAGGCTTCGAAGTTGCCTTCGAACCAGTACCAGTTCGCCGGGTTGTCCTCTGTGCCCTCCCACGCGAGGATGTGCGTGGCCACACGGTCGAGGAACCAGCGATCGTGCGAGACGACCACGGCGCAGCCGGGGAACTCGAGCAGAGCGTTCTCCAGCGAGCCGAGGGTTTCGACATCGAGGTCGTTCGTCGGCTCATCGAGCAGGAGCAGGTTTCCGCCCTGTTTGAGGGTGAGAGCGAGGTTGAGGCGGTTGCGCTCACCGCCGGAGAGGACTCCGGCTTTCTTCTGCTGGTCCGGGCCTTTGAAGCCGAACGCAGAGACATAGGCACGGGAGGGCATCTCCACCTTGCCGACCTGGATGAAGTCGAGTCCGTCGGAGACTACCTCCCACAGGTTCTTATCCGGATCGATACCGCCGCGGGACTGGTCGACATAGGAGATCTTCACGGTCTCTCCGACCTTGAGATCTCCGCCGTCGAGCTCTTCCATACCGACGATCGTCTTGAACAGCGTCGACTTTCCGACGCCGTTGGGTCCGATGACGCCGACGATGCCGTTGCGCGGCAGGGAGAAGCTCAGACCGTCGATGAGTTTGCGCCCATCGAAGCCCTTTTCGATCTTGTCCGCTTCGATGACGACATCACCGAGGCGGGGGCGGCCGGAATCTGAATCTCTTCGAAGTCGAGCTTCTGCGTCTTCTCCGCCTCGGCCGCCATCTCTTCGTAGCGGGCCAGACGGGCCTTCGACTTCGTCTGCTTCGCCTTCGGGTTCGAACGCACCCATTCGAGTTCGTCTTTCAGCCGCTTGGCGAGTTTCGCGTCCTTCTTACCCTGGACCTGAAGGCGCTCCTGCTTCTTCTCGAGGTAGGTCGAGTAGTTGCCCTCATACGGGTAGAGGTGCCCACGGTCGACTTCGGCGATCCATTCGGCGACGTGGTCGAGGAAGTACCTATCGTGGGTGATCGCGATGACAGCGCCCGGGTAGGTCTTCAGGTGCTGCTCGAGCCACAGCACCGATTCCGCATCGAGGTGGTTCGTCGGCTCGTCGAGGAGCAGCAGATCGGGCTTCTCGAGCAGAAGCTTGCACAGTGCCACACGGCGACGTTCACCCCCGGAGAGTACAGAGACGTCCGCGTCCGGCGGCGGGCACCGCAGAGCGTCCATCGCCTGTTCGAGCTGAGAGTCGAGATCCCAAGCGTCAGCGGCGTCGATGGCCTCCTGCAGCTTGCCCATCTCTTCCATGAGGGCGTCGAAGTCCGCATCGGGATCCGCCATCTCCTCGGAGATGGCATTGAAACGATCGACCTTTGCCTTGATCTCGCCGACGCCTTCTTCGACGTTGCCGAGGACGGTCTTCTCTTCATTCAGGGGCGGCTCCTGCATGAGGATGCCCACCGAGTACCCGGGGCTGAGTCGAGCTTCACCGTTGGAGGGCTGCTCGATTCCCGCCATGATCTTCAGAATCGTTGATTTGCCGGCGCCGTTGGGGCCGACCATACCGATCTTCGCTCCGGGGTAGAACGACATCGATACATCGTCGAGGATGACTTTGTCACCGTGCGCTTTGCGCGCCTTGTGCATGGTGTAGATGAATTCGGCCATAGTGCACTCAGGCTATCGGTTCGGCGCACCCCAGCGCTACTTGACGCTCGGCATCCGCCGGAGATGTCCGAACTTCCGCCGAGGCGGTCCGACCTGCGTTGGGGAGTGCTCAGCCTCCGCCGAGAGACGGGGCTTCACCCGAAGTGCCACCCTCGCTCGAGGTCTCCTCGGATCCGCCCTCACCGGAGGACCCATCGGTACCCTGAGAGCCGTCGGTGCCTTCTGAGCCCGCAGTCCCTTCCGCTCCCCCGGTGCTTGCCGACGCGGAGTCGTCTTCACTCGGCGCGGGGCTCTCGGTTTCACCGTCCTTGCCGTTGATGTCCTCGCCGGGCAGGTGGCCGGCACCGTTCGAGTCGCCGTCTTCGTCGCGCTTCTCGCCCTTCGGTGCTTTGACACCTTTCGGCCGTTCCACTTCGCCGAACAGGCAGGAGCCCGTCGATTCGGTGGGCTGGACGAGGTCGGCGGTGGCTTTGCCCTTTCGGATCTCGCCGACGACGCAGCCCTTGTCGGTCTTGACTCCGAACATCTTCGAAGGGACTTCATTGCCGAGCGGCGATTCGTCGATCGTCGCCTCCAGCTGTTCGGGCTCATAGCCGGCGTCGAGCATCGTGGAGAAGAACTTCTTCGTCGACGGCACCGATTCCTTGTCACCGGTCAGCGGTTTGAGTGCCTTGAGCACCTTGTCGACTTCGGCAACGGGCTTCGCCTGGGTCTGTTTGGGCTGCGGCTGCGAATCATCGGCGCCGAAGCCGAGAAGCGAACACCCCGACAATGCCAGAGTCAGTGCCGCAGCACTCAGCACAGGAACAAGACGCATCTGCAACCTCGGCGAGAGGGGACGATTGACAGTCTCACTCTAGCGGATGTCACGAGCTGCGAGGCGCATCGATTCTCCAGGACTGCAAGGAATTCTCGCGATCAGAAGGGCGCCGCGGCTTTTGCGGTCTCCGGCGCGATCGGATCATCTTCGGCATCGGTGTCGATGCCCGCCTGATCGGTGTCGCCGTCGGATTCGGACTCCGGCGGCGTTTCTGCGGTGCCCAAGGTGTTCCAGACCGAATCATTCGATTCGGATGACTCAGAGGTCGTCTCTCCGGCAGTCGACTGTGAGCGGTCGGCTGCTTTGGCGCGCTTGTAGTGGGCGGTTCCGTACCTCAGGTCGGGGCCGATATGCTCCGCGACCACCGTCGGCGAGATTCCGCTGCGCTCCTCGGTGGTCCATTCTCGATTCCTCAGGCTGCCCGATACGATCACCGCGGCGCCGGTGTTGAGCGACATCGCGGAATTGCTCGCCAGGTCGCCGTAGCAGTCGACTCCGAACCACGAGGTGCCGTCTGGGACGAACTCACCGGTGTTCTTGTCGACTCTCCAGTGGTTGACGGCCAACCTGAACGAGGCGCAGGCTCGCCCGGACGGCAGCGTTCGTGCGCTCGGCTCGGTGGCGATGGTGCCGGTGACGGTGATCGGGATTGCGGACATCGGAGTCTCCAAATCGGTGTGATGGAACCATACGGTCGTCTGCGTCCGCATGGATCTCCAGTCAGCCCGGTCCTTCGCTCGGGTGTCCAGAAACATGAAATGCCCTGTGGACAGAGGTTCTCCGTCCACAGGGCTTCACAGTCCGAGTCGCCCACGGGGTGTGTTCGGGTCGGAGATGCGCGTCTGCGTCTCAGCGGAGCATCTCGTATGCCCGTCGGTGCTCTCCGATGACGCTCTTCACCGAGTTGAGATACGAGCTCTGGGCGACGCGGCCGACCGCGTCTCGCAGCTTGCCGTCGACCTCGGAGGCCGCCTCCTTCGCGCCTCTGGCCCGCGCCGACTTCGCCATCAGAGAGGTCACGAACGAGCCGATGCAACCGATCACGAACAGCCCGATGCTGACGATCCAACACCACGTCGGCAGGGCTCCCGAACCGATTGCGGCGACGAGGGCGGAGACGATGATGCCGAGGAGACCGATGATCGAGGCGACGAAGAAGATGATCTGCAGGGTGTGTGCCAGTGACCACCAACCGGGGCTCTGGCGAGTGATATCCACAGCCGTGACGGCCGAGTCGAGATTCTCCGACAGCTCGTCGGTGCTCTTCTTCTCTGCTTCCGCGGCCTCGTTCTGCCATGCCTGCGGCATGGTCGACACGGATTCTGCGATGAGTTCGTGCGCCATGAGCCGGACGTGGGAGCTCTGCGCCTTCGTCGTCGCCGGCACCGAAGCGCGGACGAGCTCGTCTCTGTCCTGACCGTGCTTGGCGCCCAGCGGATCGGGCGCATTGCGCTGGGCCCACGCGAGGATGGGATACCCGGTCTTGCGGTAGGAACGGCGGATGTAATCATCGTGCACGGTCTGTGCCACGGCTTCGACACCGGCGGCTTCCGACATCGTCTCGACCAGTCGGGATGCGCCGGCCAATTCGTCCGGCGAGGAGACCGGTTCTCCGAGCTCCTTCCGGATCCGATTGGCCATCGCCTGCATATCAGCCAACAGCCTCTCGGCCGCTGCGTCGTTCGAGTCGACGGTGTCGGCGAGGATGCTGCGGATCTCCGGGATGCCCTCTCGGGTCACGGCCGAGGAGATGCGCACATTCGTCTCGCTCAGCCCATCCTCGTTGAGCAGCTGGCGCAGATGGTCGGTTGCGGCCTTCTGCTCCTCCGGACTGAGTTTGTCGATCTGGTTGAGGACGACGACCATGTTCCCGCTGTTCTCGGCGAGTTTGGTCAGATACTCGGAATGCAGTGAGAAGTCGGCGTATTTCTGTGGGTCGACAACCCAGAACACGACGTCGACGAGCCCCACCAGACGATCCGACTCGACACGGTGTTCGACTGCCGTGGAGTCGTGGTCGGGCAGATCGAGCAGGATCAGACCGTGCAGGCGTCTCTGATCGTCGCCGTCGAGCGCGGACTCGCGCCAGGTGCGGCTGCGTTCGGGCACATGCAGCCAGTCGAGGACATCGTTTCCGCCTTCGCCCCAGACGCATGCGGTCGGGCGTGAAGTCGTCGGCCTGCGCACACCGACACGGGCGATCTCGAGGCCGGCCACAGCGTTGAACAGTGAAGATTTACCCGAGCCTGTCGACCCGGCGAACGCCACGACGGTGAAGTCCTCTCCCAAGCCCAGGCGGTCTTCCGCCCGATCGAGCAGATTCTGAGCATCGGTGCGAACACCTCCGCCGAGCTTGTCGTCACTCAGCGACAGGGCGTGTCGGATACCCTCGGCGAGGCGCCGGATCTCGGTCTGTGCGGAACTGTTCACAATGCCACCTCTAGTCGTTCACCGGAGGCGCGCAGGGCGCCCGCTTGCCGCGCCGGTACCGCGGATAGTCTCAGTGCGTTGTCGAAAGGAGTACGGCAACCCGCCACGATGCCCACAGCCGCATCGAGGAAGCGCTGTCGGATCGATGCGATGAGCTCGGCCGCCTCGTCGGCTCCGAAGATCGTCTCCGCGAGATTGAGCGCGACTCCTGCACCTTGTCGGGTGCTCTGCCCGGCGTCACGAGCGCTCCGAGGATACCAGAAGGCCGCGTATTCGACGACAGCGCAGACGCCGGCAACGCCGAAGGAGAGGATTCGAGCCTTGGACTTCTTGCCCTGACCGATATCGCGCACGAGCGCGTTGACTTCGTCCGACCACGTGCTCACCGCCGACTTCACTGAGTCCTCGAGCCCCGCGCCCACGGTGCGCAGTTCAGGCTGATCTTCGATGAGGGCCGCACCGGCAGCGGTGTTTCGCCACTCGGCATTGACTTCGTCGACCACGTCGATGGCCTGTTCGCGCAGGGACACGGCCGCGCTGCGCAGGATGGCGACATGCAATGGAGTGGCCGCGTCGTGTTTGCCGGTCACTGCGGCGGAGATGCGATCGCGCATTCGAGCCATCGTCGGCTCCAGTCCGCGGAAGAGCTGACCTGTGCCCACAAAGTCCTGCCAGCGGGCATTGACCTCTCCGTGCAGGACCCGTCCGTCAGAGAAGACTTCGGCGAGTCCGGATTGAGCCGATCGGAAGCTCTTCTCGACTGAGCCGACCAGGGCGATGTGGGCCTGTTCCTGAGTTTCGGCGAAGTCGGCGAGCTCCCTGACGCGTGCGGGCAGCGCAGCGATCGCACCCGTCAGAGTGCGATTGCGGATGCGTTCGAGTGAGGTGCCCTCGGTGCCGACTTGCGAGATCCAGGAGCGAATCGGATAGATCGCCGCATGAGGCAGCAGACCGTCGTCCAGCTCGAGCTCTGCGACGGAGAAGATCGGTGAGTTCGCCAGTCCTGCATCGGCGAGCAGACTCGACAGGTGATGCCTGACTTCGCGGTTGGCTTCGGGTGGAACCCGATCGAGAACGATGGCCACCGAAGTGCTTCGCGCGGCCGCCGTCTTCAACAGGGCCCACGGGGCGGCATCGGCGTACCGGTTCGCCGTCGTCACGAAGAGCCACAGGTCGGCGCTGAGCAGCACCCTGCGCGAGAGCGCACGGTTCGTCTCCGAGATGGAGTCGATGTCCGGACAGTCGAGGATGGCTGTGCCCGCTTCGATGTTCTCATCGGCGATGAGCACGACTCCGGGCACGGCCGACTGAGCGTCGGAGCTGCGCGGCAGGTCAGGCAGGTAATGCTCTGATTCGAAGAACTTCGCATCGGCGGGGTTGAAGATGACGACCGGGTTGCCGGTCGTCGGTCGACGCACTCCGGCAGGACTGACACTGCGCCCCACGAGGGAGTTGACCAGTGTCGATTTGCCGGCACCTGTCGATCCGCCCACGGCGATGAGGAACGGAGTCCGCGAACGGTTGATCCGCGGCAGCACGTAGTCGTTGAGTTCCGCAGTCAGTGTCGAGTGTGCTGTGCGAGCGTCGGCGAAGTCTTCGCTGCGCAGGGTGAAGCGCGTCTCCGAAACTCGCTTGACGATATCGTTCAACGCTTGGCCGACCGGCGGCGTCACGGCGCTCTTGCTCTCAGTCATCACGCCTCCACTCTCTATGTTTTCCCAGCTCGGCACCAACTGCCACGCCGTATCGGCGCGGAATTGCTCAGCGGCAGCAGGGATCAGACTGACCCGCCCGATCAACGGATGCGGGCATGAGGAGCGCCCCCGGCGGGGCTCGAACCCGCGACCTACCGCTTAGAAGGCGGTTGCTCTATCCGACTGAGCTACGGAGGCTCAAATATCGTAACCGATGCCCGGATGAGAACAGAAAGCGGCCCCGGTTCGGTGCGGACCGTCTCGTCCGTCGCCTCGAACCGGGGCCGACGCGCTGCCGTGCAAGCTCGGCAGGAACATCTCAGTAGTGACGGGCTGCGTTCTCCATCGACTTCCTCACCGTCACGAATGACACGGCCACCACTCCCGTCAGCGCAAGAATGACCGCCACGGCTTCGATCCCGAAGGCGAAGTCGACGATGATCGGAAAGAATCCTGCGAGCATGAAGCCCAGCAACGCGACAAGCGTGAGTGCCGTGGCAACCGAGAAGATCTTTGCACCATTCATTGTCCATCTTCTTCGATCGATGCATCCGATGGAGAAAGACTAACGCCAGATGAGACTCACGTCACTGAGAATTTCAGAAGAATTCGTCTCAGCCTTCGCCGCGAGCGTCGATCGCCGTCTCCAGACGCTCGAGTTTGCCGTCGATCTCGCCGGTGTAACCGGGGCGGATATCGGCCTTGACCACCAGGGACACTCGAGTGCCGAACTCGCCGACGGCCTCGGTGGCCTCTTTGATGACCGCGAAGACCTCGTCCCATTCCCCTTCGATGGTCGTGAACATCGAGTCCGTCCGGTGCGGCAGTCCGGAATTGCGGACGATCTCGACAGCCGCTGCCACGGCATCGTGGACCGAGGCGTCGGTCCCTTCTCCCCCACTGGGAGCGACTGAGAAAGCTGCGAGCATGTTGGTGGTCCCTTCTGTCCGGTCCGGTGGGGAGCCGATCGGCTCCCCACCGGTTCATCTGTCTGACTTGCGGTCGAACGACTCGGCTCAGGCCTGAGCGGGCACTGTCACGATGAGCGAGTCGCCCTGGCCGCCGCCTCCGCAGAGTGCGGCGATACCCGTGCCGCCGCCTCGGCGTTGGAGTTCGAGGGCAAGCGTGAGGACGACCCGGGCTCCCGAGGCACCGATCGGGTGGCCCAGTGCGACGGCGCCGCCGTTGACGTTGACCTTGTCCTCGTCGATGCCGAGGTCCTTGGCGCTGGCCAGGCCGACGGCGGCGAAGGCTTCGTTGATCTCATAGAGGTCGAAGGAGTCGGCTGCGACGCCTTCGCGTTCGGCAGCGACCTTGATCGCCTGTGAGGGCTGGTGCTGGAGGGTCGAGTCCGGTCCGGCGGTCCAGGCGTGCGAACGGATCTCGGCGAGGATCGGAGCGCCGAGCTCTTCGGCCTTCTCACGCGACATGACAACGACGGCGCAGGCTCCGTCGGAGATCTGCGAAGCGTTGCCGGCGGTGATCGTTCCGTCCTTCCGGAAGGACGGCCGCAGCTTGGACAGGGACTCGGCTGTCGTGTCAGGACGCACACCCTCGTCTGCGGAGATGGTGACATCGCCCTTTCGCGAGCTGATAGTCACTGGCACGATCTCGTTCTCGAAGGCACCGGCCTTCTGTGCCGCCGCGGCGCGCTGGTGCGAACGCGCGGAGAACTCATCCTGCTCGGCGCGGGAGAACTCGCGGTCACCGGCATTGGCCTCTTCGGTCAGTCCGCCCATAGCCTGATCGGTGAATGCGTCCCAGAGGCCGTCATAGTCCATATGGTCCTTGGCGACGACATCGCCGTATTTGTACCCCGAACGCGACTTCATGAGCATGTGCGGCGCCTGGCTCATCGATTCCTGACCGCCCGCCACGACGACGTCGTACTCGCCGGCTCGGATCAGCTGAGCCGCTTGGGTGATCGTGTTGATGCCCGACAGGCACAGCTTGTTGACCGACACGGCCGGAACGGACATGGGGATGCCGGCTTTGACCGCCGCCTGTCGACCGGGGCCCTGACTGTTTCCGGCCTGCAGAACCTGGCCCATGATCACATAGTCGACGTCGGAGCCCTGAATGCCGGCACGATCGAGTGCCCCGGCGATGGCTTCGGCGCCGAGCTCGACGGCACTGAGTTTCGACAACTCTCCCTGCAGGCGCCCGAACGGTGTGCGCGCTCCGGCGACGATCACTGCATCAGCCATATTTCCTCCTCGGATATCCGCGCTGCGGACGCGAGTCCGCAGCATGTATGCATTTCGACATCCACCAGCCTAGTCGAGGCCCATGTGGCCTGCATCACGGGGTCCGCGCAGCCGTGGATCAACCCCTCGTCCACACTCTCGCATTCGCACCCAACACTCATGGAGTCTCCGTTAGAGTAGGACGAGGACAGCTTAAGAACACCCCCTTTCCAAGATGACAGGAGTTCGCTTCAGTGACGCCCACCGAAGAATTCCGCACAGCGATGCGCGGCTACGAGAAGAGTGAAGTCGATTCGCGACTGCAGCAGCTGCGGACCGAGGTCGAGTCGGTCCGCAAGGCCCTGGCCGATGCACGCAGTCAGGTCATCAATGCAGATCGGGCGAAGCTGCAGATCGCAGGTGAGCTCTCCGAGGCCAAGGCACAGCTGAAGAAGGCTGCCAACGACAATGCGGAGGCGGCAGGGCCTCCCGGAAGCCGCATCGACCATCTTCTCAAGATCGCCGAGTCGCAGGCTCGCGAGACCCTGGCTCAGGCCAATTCCGATGCTGAGACGATCCGGAACAAGGCCCGCGCCGAGGCGGCATCCGCTCGCGCTCGGATGCACACCGAGAGCAACGACACACTGTCCAATGCGCGCTCGGAAGCCGATGCGATCACTTCCTCGGCCGAGCTGCGCGCCGAAGAGACGATCAAAGCCGCGGAGAAGCGCGCAGCCGAGCTCAGCGCAACCACCGAACGCGAGACCAAGCAGGCCAAGGAGGCGAATGCCGCTTCCGCAAAGGAGGCTCGCGAGAGCCTTGATCTCGAGCTCTCCGAACTGCGGGCGACCGCTGAGAAGGAAGCCGCGGATCTGCGTGCCGAGGCCAAGACCGAGGCAGAGGAGACGGTGGCGGCTGCTCAGGCACAGGCCGACGAGCTGCTCAAGTCCGCGAAGGCTCGCGACGAGGCTTCGAAGAAGGCCGGAAACGACTTCGACGTCGAGCTCGCAAACAAGCGCAAGGAAGCCGAGACCGAACGCAAGAAGCGCTACGAAGAGGCGCAGGTCGAGAACAAGAAGCTCGTCGAAGAGGCTCAGGCACGTGCGGCGAAGGCCGACACCGAGGCCAAAGAAGCTGCCGAGCGTGCGGAGCAGACTCGCACCGACGCGGTGAAGAAGGCCGACGAGATCATCGCCGACGGAAAGTCCCGCGCGCAGACGCTTATTGCGGAAGCTCGCGCCACCGCCGAGGCGACCATCGAGGAATCCGCGGCAGAGGCCAAGCGCAATGTGGCCTCCGCACAGTCGCAGGTCGATCTGCTCACGAAGCAGCGCAAGACGATCACTGCTCAGCTCGATCAGCTCCGTTCGCTGTTCGCTATGCCCGGGGTCATGGGCGGCGACTCAGTGGATCCGGCGAAGGCCGAATCGGCGTCTCACGCCACCGAGCAGATCGCCGACGGTCAGGAGCTCGAAGACCTGCTGGCCGACGATGACTCCTCAGAGGATTCGCCGAGGTCCGAGGACTCCGCGAAGTCGACCGATGATGCTGCGGCGAACGACTCCGATGCCGACTCCTCGAAGTCCGGGTCCGCCTCGGGCGGGGGTTCGAAGTCGACCGGGCCAGCGAAGAGCGATAGTGCCGGAGCCAAGGGCAATGGCCCGGCGAAGGCATCCGACGAGTCGGCCGAAAGCTCGAAGTCGACTCCTGCTTCGAGGAACGCTTCAGAGTCGAACGCTGACTCTGCCGCTGACGAGAAGGACACGGCTGGCGACGATCTGCCCAACGGCGCCACCGACGAGGACACTATCTCGATCAACGCTCAGGTCTCCGGCTCGAAGGACAACTCGAAGACTTCGCGCTCGCGCAACTCGCTGCGCTGAGACCGATTGAGTCGAGACCGATTGATCTGAGACCGGCCGAATCGACTATGACGAAGGGACCCGCTGATGCGGGTCCCTTCGTCATTGTGAGGCACGTTGGCTGACTGAGGTCTCAGTCGACTCCAGCCCAGTTTACGACAGCCCGGAGATCATCTGATCTCACCTTAGCCGTCACCGGAAGCGGTCGAAGCAGTGCTGGTGCCAGTGCCGCCTGCTTTCGACCCCGATCTCGATTCCGTGCGGAGCATCCTGACGCCACGCAACGATATGGCTCGTGGCGGCACTGACATCGCGGCCGCAGCCAGGGCAGACATAGATCTTGCCGGATTCGTTCCCCTTCACGGTCTGCACGGACCAGGTTCCGTCCGCCAATGAACGGCTTGTTCTCATGCCTGCCACAGAGTCGGACAGATCGCGGGGAGCCTGCTGCCATTTGTTCTTGCGACGCGAGGATGAAGATCGTGGCATAGAGTCATTGTCTCACGTAGGCTGAAGCGCGTGCGTCTAGTCATTGCCCAATGCTCCGTTGATTATGCCGGTCGTCTGACCGCCCACCTTCCAATGGCCACCCGCCTCATCATGCTCAAGTCTGACGGCTCGGTGCTCATCCATTCCGACGGTGGTTCCTATAAGCCGCTGAACTGGATGACTCCCCCGTGTACGGTTCGGCATATCGAGCCCGACGCCGAGCAGGAAGAGGCCGGCCTAACGGAGCTGTGGGAGGTTTCGCAGACGAAGACCGGTGACCGTCTCGTCATCTCCATCGCCGAAGTCCTCGCTGACGACTCCTATGAGTTCGGGGTCGATCCGGGGCTGGTCAAGGACGGGGTCGAAGCGCATCTGCAGGAACTGCTTGCTGAGCATATCGAGACCCTCGGCGAGGGCTACAGTCTGGTGCGCCGAGAATACATGACCGCGATCGGCCCGGTGGACATCTTGGCTCGTGACGACGGACAGAAGTCTGTGGCGGTGGAGATCAAGCGCCGCGGCGATATCGACGGTGTCGAACAGCTGACCCGCTATCTCGAGCTGATGAATCGCGATCCGCTGCTGAGCCCAGTCAACGGAGTCTTCGCCGCTCAGGAGATCAAACCGCAGGCACGCACTCTCGCTGAGGACCGCGGCATCCGCTGCGTCGTTCTCGACTACGATGCCCTCCGCGGAATGGACGACCCCGAGACACGCCTCTTCTGATCACCCAGGGTCAAGCGGCGGACGGGCCCACGGTCAATCCGCGGGTTAGCCGGCCACCCACTCCAGCCTCGCCGATCAACGAAGACGTCGTCTCGCTCGACGTAAGGAATTGGAAGGCCGTGAACGATGAGTGCGCTGCGGTGAGAGAATACTGCGTCCGGAGGCAGGCGATCGACGTACGACCGGACGAGGATTCTCAGATCTTCCACGCGTTTGCGCAGGCCCGTCGACTCTATCGGCAGTGTGGTTGTGGGAGCCGCCGCTATCGCACTGACGAAACTGTGCGCTGGATCAGAACATTCTGCGGTGACAACATATCGCCCTCGTTCCAATCGTCGCAGACAGCATCGTTCGGCGGCTCTGATCCGATGACAGTCCCACCCGGCCTCGAGCAGTGCGGCAGTCGACAGACATCCATACATGCCTTCAAGCATGGGTGACGAGACGCTGGAGAACCAGAATGTGTCAAGTCCCGGGTTTTCTGGAGGCTGAACGTTCGTTCAGTTATTAGGCCGCCGAAGTCTGCAGGCTCGTGTAGTGGGCTGCTTCGATCTCGGCGGGAGTCTGATAGTCAAGCATCGAATGCAACCGTTCGGTGTTGAACCAATGCACCCACTCAGCCGTCGCGGCCTCGAGATCGTTGCGACCGGACCAGGGGCCGTCGGTGAAGACGAGTTCGTATTTGTATAACGAGTTCAGCGCTTCGGCCATGGCATTGTCGTAACTATCGCCGATCGATCCCACCGACGCCACTGCCTCGGCCTCAGCCAGTGCCTGGGTGTAGCGCAGAGCCCGATACTGCACCCCTCTGTCCGAGTGGTGGGTCAGCCCTACAACGTCGTGACCTGCACGTTTACGGCCCCATATGCCCATATTCAAAGCATCGAGAGCCAGATCGGTATACATTCGCGTCGAGGTCTGCCAGCCGATGATCATTCGAGAGAATACGTCGAGGACGAACGCGACGTAAACGAAGCCGGCCTCAGTGGGAACGTAGGTCAGATCCGCGACCCAGAGACGGTTCGGCTCCGCAGCGGTGAAGTTACGTTTGACGAGGTCAGCCGGTCGTTTCGTCTCGGGACCGGGCTTCGTCGTCCGCGGGAACTTCCCTCTCACAACACCCCGGATGCCCAACTCATTGCACAATCTCTCGACCGTGCACCGGGCCACGGGGCCGTAGGTCCTTGTGAGTTCGGCGTGGATCTTGCGGATGCCGTAGACCTTGTTGCGGCGGTGAGTGTGGATAGCCATGATCCTTTCTTTGAGCACCGCATCTCGCTGGGCTCGAGCGCTGACCGGACGGGTCTTGAAGGCGTAGTACGTTGATGGGGCGATGCTCAGGCCCAGGTCCTGGCGCAGGACCTGACAGATCGGTTCGATTCCCCACCTGTGCTTGTTCTCGTCGATGAAGGCGACGATTACTTCTGTAGGCGGTCGAACTCCGCCTTGCCGAAAAACGCGGTCGCTGATCGGAGGATGTCGTTGGACTTCCGCAGCTCCCGGTTCTCCTTCTCCAGCCGCCGGATCCGTGCCTGGACGTCCTCGGTCTCGACGGGCAGGTTGGCTGCTTCGGCTTTCTTGACCCAGTTGCGCAGGGCTTCCTTGTTCACACCGGTCTGCTCGGCAATGCGGGCGATGGCACCGTTTCGAGTCTCTGGGTCGGCGCGGGCCTCGAGAGCCAGTCGAGTGGCTCTCTCACGTACTTCTGGTGGATATTTCGAGGTAGGCATGATGAGTTGAGGGTAGTCCTTTCTTGGGTAACCGCACACCCTCCATCAAACCAAGGACGAATCAATGAGAAGTCAGGCTGTGGACAACGCTCGACTCCTCCACACAGACCGCATCCTCATGAGGATCGACCGATGTGCAGGTCCGCGGAACCACCGCGCAAGCCCTCGAACGGCGGTCGGTAGCAGTCGCCGTTCAAGGCGAAGCGCGAATTCCGCGCCGTTTACCTATCGACAGAAGAGGGCGGGCTTGAACGAGAGCGCGAACCTCGGACAGACGGGAGCCGGCTTGAACGAGAGCGAAGACGACCGAGAACCGAGGGCCGACTTGAAAGAACGAGGCAACTCCTGACAGCCAGGGTCCGCGAAGTTCGTCGAGAGAGATCTAGTCGAAGCTGAGGACGTCGCGCTTCTCGACGCGTTCGATGTCGACACCGAGTGCGCGAAGATTATCGACGAAATTCTCGTAGCCGCGTTCGATGTGATCGATTCCCGATACCTCGGTCACTCCCCCGGCGCGCAGAGTGGCCATCACCAGGCCCGCTCCCGCGCGGATGTCGGAGGCTTCGACTTCAGCACCGGATAGACTCTCGCTGCCGGTGACGAGCGCATGGTTGCCGTCGATGCGGACCTTCGCACCGAGGCGGGCGATCTCCTGGACGAAGCGCCAGCGCGCTTCGAACAGATTCTCAGACAGCAGACCGATTCCGTCGGACACCGAGTTCAATGCGATGACAAACGGCTGCAGATCCGTCGGGAAGCCCGGGAACGGCATGGTGGCCACCCGGATGGCATGAGGACGCGAGGCGCCGATGACACGGAATCCCTTGCCCTGCGTACCGTCTCCGAGGATGATCTCACCAAGATCTTCCACCGTGGCGCCCGAATCCCGAAGCTTCATGCCGATATTGGGCATGATGTCGAGCCCGACCCCGCGCACGGTCACATCGCCCGCGCTCAGAGCAGCGCCGAAGGCGAAGGTTCCGGCGACGATGCGATCACCGACGGTGCGGTGGGTGACCGGCTGCAGCGATTCGACACCGGTGATGGTGAGGTCAGAGGTGCCGATCCCCTCGATCTGCGCGCCCATCTCGACGAGCATCGTGCAGATGTCGACGATCTCCGGTTCGCGCGCGGCATTGGCGATGGTAGTGGTGCCATGAGCGAGAGTCGCCGCCATAACGAGGTTTTCGGTGGCCCCGACGGAAGGGAATTCGAGGACGATCTCGGTACCGCGCAGACCGTTCGGAGCCTCGGCGATGAAATAGCCGTGGTCGAGGTGGACGACAGCGCCCAGGGCTTCGAGACCGGCCTGATGCATGTCGAGTCCCCGGGATCCGATGGCGTCACCGCCGGGAAGAGCCACATGTGCGGCTCGCATCCGTGCGGTCAGCGGGCCGAGGACGGAGATCGAAGCACGCATTGCGCGGACGAGTTCGTAGTCGGCTTGGATGCCGACTTCGGCGGGGACGTCGATGCTCACGGCGCCGGCTTCGGCGTCGTAGTCGACCTCGCAGCCGAGGCGGACGAGCAGTTCGACCATGATCCGCACGTCGAGGATGGCCGGGACGTTGGTGATGGTGGTGCGTCCCACGGCGAGCAGACTCGCAGCCATGAGTTTGAGGACGCTGTTCTTGGCCCCCCTGACATCGATGGTTCCCGCCAACTGTGCGGGCCCGGTCAAGCGGAAGACATCCATTAAGTGAAACGTCCCATCGTCGGATTGAAGCCAGGAGGTGATGATTCGAGCCACGAAGCCATCGTGGACAGGGATTCGGTATCCATTGCCAGAGACACGGAACGCGGACGACCGTCCGCCTTGCCGTACGAACAGTCGACGACGACCGCTTCGGGCAGGACCGAGTACTGCTCACCGGAGGTGGGCTTGCGCCGGACGAGGATGTCGAGATCCGCGCGCGGCAATCGGAACGCGGCGCGCCGCGTCAGTGCGAAGACCGGATACCAGTCCAGGGAAGTGACTGAGAACACGGCCACGCCCAAACGCCAACGTGGGCGAGAAGAATACTCCTCGCCCACGTTGATGGAACAGTCAAAAGCACCCGAGAGCTTCGAGATCGACCTGCGTCGGATCGTGACGACCACGATCAGAGCAAGCGCAAGTCCTACCAACGAGAGCAGAACGATCAGCAGGACAGAAGGGTTCACGGTTGCCAGTGTAACCTGCGGATCAGAGAAGTTCGGCCTGATCAGCGGCAATGATCACACGGTTGTTCTCCACCGAGAGGAATCCGCCATCGGCTTTGACCCTGATGGTGTCCTCTCCCGGGGTGAGAATCCGTGCTTCGCCGTCGGCGACGACACCCAGCACGGGCTCGTGGCCCGGCAGGATGCCGATCTCGCCGTCGAGGGTACGGGCGATGACGCGCTTGGCCTCACCGACCCATACCTCGCGATCAGCAGCCACGACATTCACTTCGAGTGTCGCCATGGCTTACTTCTGCATCTCTTCGTAGTTGCGCATGACATCGTCAAGGCCACCGACGTTGAAGAACGCCTGCTCCGGGATGTGGTCGACTTCGCCGGAGCAGATCTTCGAGAAGCCTTCGATCGTGTCGGCCAGCGGCACAGTCGAACCGGGAACCTGGGTGAACTTCTCAGCGGTGTAGGTGTTCTGCGAGAGGAACTGCTCGATGCGACGCGCACGGTGGACGACGAGCTTGTCCTCTTCACCGAGTTCGTCGACACCGAGGATGGCGATGATGTCCTGCAGCTCCTTGTTCTTCTGCAGAATCGCCTTGACCTCGTTGGCCACGCGGTAGTGCTCGTCACCGACGATCAGAGGATCGAGGATGCGCGAGGACGATGCGAGCGGGTCGATCGCCGGGTACAGACCGCGCGAGGCGATGTCACGGCTGAGCTCCGTGGTCGCGTCGAGGTGGGCGAAGGTCGTCGCAGGCGCCGGGTCGGTGTAGTCATCGGCGGGAACGTAGATCGCCTGCATCGACGTGATCGAGTGACCACGCGTCGAGGTGATGCGCTCCTGCAGCAGACCCATCTCGTCAGCCAGGTTGGGCTGGTAGCCCACGGCCGAGGGCATGCGACCCAGAAGGGTCGAGACCTCGGAGCCGGCCTGGGTGAAGCGGAAGATGTTGTCGATGAACAGCAGCACGTCCTGGTTCTGCACATCGCGGAAGTACTCCGCCATGGTCAGCGCCGACAGCGCCACGCGCAGACGGGTGCCTGGCGGCTCGTCCATCTGGCCGAACACCAGCGCGGTGTCCTTGAAGACACCTGCCTCATCCATTTCCATGATGAGGTCGTTGCCCTCACGGGTACGCTCGCCCACACCGGCGAACACCGAGGTGCCCGAGTGGTTGTGCGCGATACGGAAGATCATCTCCTGGATGAGCACGGTCTTGCCGACGCCGGCGCCGCCGAACAGACCGATCTTTCCACCCTGGACATAGGGGGTCAGGAGGTCGATGCTCTTGATGCCGACTTCGAGGATCTCGGTCTTGGACTCGAGCTCGTCGAAGGCCGGGGCCGGACGGTGGATGGGCCACCGCTCGGAGATCTCCAGCTCCTCACCGTCGGCGAGGTTGAGGCAGTCACCGGTGGTGTTCCACACGTGGTGCTTGGTCACGTCTCCGACGGGAACGGAGATCGGTGCGCCGGTGTCGACGACTTCCTGTCCGCGGACGAGTCCGTCGGTCGGCTGCAGCGACACTGCGCGGACCAGTCCGTTGCCCAGGTGAAGTGCGACCTCGAAGGTCAGCTTCCGGGTTCCTTCGGACAGTTCCACCGACGCGGTCAGTGCGTTGTAGATCTCGGGCACGGAGTCGAGCGGGAACTCGATGTCGACAACCGGGCCGATGACTCGGGAAATCCGGCCGAGGGCAGTGCCCTGTGCCGGAGAGGTTTCCGTTGCTGTGGCAGTCATGGTCTCTTTCTCTCTGCTCTCGCCGGTCAGTCGCCGGCTGCCGATGCCGCGAGGGCATCCGCCCCACCGACGATCTCGGTGAGTTCCTGGGTGATTTCCGCCTGGCGAGCCGTGTTGGCCAACCGGGTGTAGGTCTTGATGAGATCATCCGCGTTGTCCGTGGCTGTCTTCATCGCCGCCTGTCGCGAGGCCTGCTCGGATGCTGCTGCGCTGAGCAGCGCCGACAGAATGCGCGAATCGATGTATCGCGGCAACAGTGCGTCGAGCACAGCCTCCGCACTCGGTTCGAACTCATAGAGCGGGAACGCGGGTGCATCGGACGATTCCCCAGCCTGTCCGCCGGTCGATGCCTCTTCGGCGTCGACGACCTCCAGCGGAAGCAGTCGCCGGTATTCCGGGTCATGCGTGACGCTGGAGACGAAACGGGTGAAGACGATGTAGATCTCGTCGATCCCTGAGTCAGCCGACTCCGGGTCGAAGTTCTCCAACAGCGCCTCGCCGATCTCACGTGCGTGTTCGGCCAGCGGGTTCTCGGAGATGCCTGTCCAGGACTTCTCGATCTTGCGATCGCGGAAGGTGTAGTAGTTCTTGGCCTTGCTGCCGATCGTGAACAGGTCGATGCTCTTGCCCTCGTTGCGCAGCAGCCGAATGAGTTCCTCGGCTTCGCGCAGCAGGTTCGCCGAATAGGCACCGGCGAATCCACGGTCGGGCCCGATCACGAGGACGGCAGCGTGCTTGACGTTGTCCGACTCCGTGGTGAGAACGTGGTCCACGTTCGACTCGCTGGCCACTGCCGACACGGCCCGGGTCAGGGCGTTCGCGTACGGGCTTGCGGCCTGCGAGCGGGCAATGGCCTTCTGGATCCGCGAAGCAGCGATGAGCTCCATCGCCTTGAAGATCTTCCTCAAGGACTGAGTCGAGCGGATCTTCTGTTTGAAGACCCTCTGCTGGGCTCCCATCAGTTCTTCCTTTCGCCGTTACGGAACAGGTTCAACGCTTCTGCCGAACGATCTGCTCCTGCTCGACCTCATCGGACGACGCGGCTGCGGTGTCTTCGCTGCCGGCCTTCGATCCGCTCTGGTCCGAGCTGGCGAAGTTCTGGGTGAACTCGGCCAGGACGCTCTTCAGCTCTTCGGTCGTGTCGTCGTCGAGCTTCAGCGTCTCACGGATGGTCGTGAAGATACCGGTCTTGCGCTCGATGTGATCGTGCAGTTCGGACTCGAAGCGGAGCACGTCGTCGACAGGGACCTCGTCGAGGTAGCCGTTGGTTCCGGCGAAGATCGACACGGTCTGCTTCTCGAACGGCATCGGGGCGTACTGACCCTGCTTGAGCAGCTCGGTCAGTCGCGCACCGCGGGCCAGATCGCGCTTGGTCGCATCGTCGAGGTCGGATGCGAACATCGCGAACGCCTCGAGCGAACGGTACTGAGCCAGCGAGATCTTCAGCGTGCCCGAGACTCCCTTGAGAGCCTTCGTCTGAGCGGCACCACCGACTCGAGACACGGACACACCGACGTCGACAGCGGGACGCTGGCCGGCGTTGAACAGATCGGACTGCAGGAAGATCTGACCGTCGGTGATCGAGATGACGTTGGTCGGAATGAACGCACCGACGTCGTTGGCCTTCGTCTCGATGATCGGCAGACCGGTCATCGAACCGCCGCCGAGCTCATCGGAGAGCTTCGCGCAGCGTTCCAGCAGACGCGAGTGCAGGTAGAAGACATCGCCGGGGTAGGCTTCACGGCCCGGCGGACGACGCAGCAGCAGGGACACGGCACGGTAGGCCTCAGCCTGCTTCGACAGGTCGTCGAACACGATGAGGACGTGCTTGCCGTCGTACATCCAGTGCTGACCGATAGCGGAACCGGAGTAGGGAGCCAGGTACTTGAAGCCTGCCGGGTCAGACGCGGGAGAGGACACGATGGTCGTGTACTCGAGCGCACCGGCCTCTTCCAGCGAACGGCGGACGCCGGCGATGGTCGAGCCCTTCTGGCCGACGGCCACGTAGATGCAGCGGACCTGCTTCTTCGGGTCTCCGGTCTCCCAGTTGGCCTTCTGGTTGATGATCGTGTCGATCGCCAGAGCGGTCTTACCGGTCTTGCGGTCACCGATGACCAGCTGACGCTGACCACGGCCGACGGGGATCATCGCGTCGATGCTCTTGTAGCCGGTCTGGAGCGGCTCACGCACTTCCTGGCGGTCCATGACGCCGGCGGCCTGGAGCTCGAGCTCACGGCGGCCGACGGTCTCGATGTCGCCGAGTCCGTCGACGGGACGGCCCAGCGGATCGACGACACGGCCGAGGTAGCCGTCGCCGACCGGAATCGAGAGGACCTCGCCGGTGCGGTACACGTTCTGCTCTTCGGCGATTCCGGAGAACTCACCGAGGATGACGACGCCGATCTCTCGTTCGTCGAGGTTCTGTGCCAGGCCCAGTGTGCCGTCTTCGAACCGCAGGAGTTCGTTGGCCATGGTGCCGGGCAGGCCCGAAACGTGAGCGATACCGTCACCAGCAGTGACGACCTTGCCGACCTCGGTCTTTTCCGAGCTCTCCGGGTTGTACGAATCAACGAACTTCCCGAGAGCGTCCCGGATCTCTTCCGGGCGAATTGTCAGTTCCGCCATCTGGTTTCCCTGCTTCCTTTACTCAAATCTTGCGTCCGACGACCGGTGGGCCGCCGATGCCGGAGAAGCCGGCCACTAGTGTCAACCTGCGAGCTTGCGCTGCACATCGGCCAGTCGATCGGCCACGGTCGAGTTCATCATCTCGTCGCCGACCTGCACCCGGACTCCCCCGAGGACTTCGGGATCGACCTGGACATTGAGGACGAGTTCGCGACCATAGCTGGCCGACAATGCCGCCTGCAGCCTTTCGGTCTGCGACTCGTTCAGAGGTCGGGCGACGGTGACGTCCGCAACCGACCGCTGCTGGCGGGCGGCGAGGATATCGCTGTACTGGTCGAGCGCCTTCGCCACGCGGAGTCCGCGCGGGTGCAGAGCTGCCTGTTCGACCAGTTTGATGGTGTCTGGCTGTGCCTTGCCGATGAGCAGGTCGGAGACGAGGGCGCGCTTGCTCTCGTCGGTGGCCTGCGAATCAAGCGCGCGGGACAGCTCGTGGTTTGATTCAAGCAGACGCGCGAAGCGGAAGATCTCCTCTTCGACCTGCCCCAGCTTCCCGTCCGCTTGTGCAGCAGCGGCGATCGCTGTCACACCGGCGACTTCGAGACTGGTGACGAGGTCCTGGGTCCGCGCCCAACGATGGCCGACGGCCTTGTCGCTGATACGCAGAACCGCATCCGTGATCCGAGTCGAGAACAGAGTCCGCAGCAGCTGCTGCTTCCTCTCGGCCGACTCGGAGGAGTCTGCCAGAGCCTTGCGCAGTCCGACATTCTCGGCGAGGACGCCGACGAGTGCCAGAGTCTCCTCACCGATCTGTCGGGGGTCTCCCCCGGAGATCTCGGAATTCGCGGTCTCGAGGACGGCCTGCAGGGACAATCTGCTCGACTGGAGCATCACGCCCCCTTGACCGGCTGCGCGGACGAGTTGGACTCGAGATCGGAGATGAAGCGATCAACCACA
This sequence comes from Brevibacterium sp. JSBI002, assembly GCF_026013965.1. Lineage (NCBI taxonomy): Bacteria > Bacillati > Actinomycetota > Actinomycetes > Micrococcales > Brevibacteriaceae > Brevibacterium > Brevibacterium sp. JSBI002. The sequence continues at coordinate 1,619,468 of NZ_CP110341.1, read as the reverse complement.
TTGGCCGAACGCTGGTCATCGGTGAGTGACTCACCGACGATCCGCGATGCCAGGTCCGTGGCAAGAGTGCCGACCTCGGAACGCAGCTGCACCATGGCGGACTGACGTTCTGCGTCGATCTGAGTCTGTGCCTGAGCGATGATGCGATCAGCCTCTGAATGAGCCTGGGCCTTCATGTCGGCGATGATCTGGGCGCCTTCTTCCTGAGCCTCGGCGCGCAGTCGTGCAGCTTCGGCACGACCGTCGGCGAGCTGCTTCTGATACTCGGCCAGAGCCTGATCGGCTTCGGCCTGCACCTTCTCGGCCTTCTCAATTCCACCCTGAATGCGCTCAGCACGCTCGTCGAGGGTCTTGTTGAAGGCGGGAAGGACGTACTTCCAGACAACCAGGAAGACGATCAGCAGACAGACGGCACTCCAGACGATGTCGGGCAACATTGGGAGAAGCGGGTTCCCGCCCTCTTCCGCCACCGCAAGTGTATGTACCGGAGTCATCTTTCAGTCCTCTTCGAGATCAGGGGAGGAAGAACGGGGTGGCGATACCGATGAGGGCCAGGGCCTCGATCAGAGCGATACCGAGGAACATGTTTCCGCGCAAGGCACCGGCCATTTCAGGCTGACGAGCGGTTCCTTCGATGGTCTTGCCGATGACGATTCCGACGCCGACACCGGGACCGATTGCGGCGAGGCCGTAGCCGATGGTGCTGAGGCTACCGGTGATCTCAACTGCAGCGAGCGTATCCATAGGATGCTTTCCTTTCATATGTCAGCCGGGTGGTTGGCCCGGCCATGTAACACTAGGGGGTTACAGATTGGGTTGGATCTCAGTGTTCGTCCGAGATCGCGGCATTGATGTAGACACAGGACAGAAGGGCGAAGATGTACGCCTGCAGCACAACGATCAGCATCTCCAGAATGAAGACGAACATACCGCCCGCGAACGTGACGATGCCGAAGAACTGGAATCCGTTCGAGGCATCGAAGAGGAAGAAGCTCGTAGCTGAGAAGCAGAGAACGAGCAGGAGGTGACCGACCATCATGTTCGCGAAGAGTCGGATCGCCAGAGTGAATGGCTGGGTGACGAACTTCGTGATGAACTCGATCGGGATGAGCAGGATATGCATCGCCGGCGGGACGCCGGGCAGGATGAGCGAATCCTTGAGGTAGCGGCCGAGGCCCTTCTCGGCGATGCCAGCCCAATGGTAGGTCACGTAGACCACGAGGGTCAGAACGATCGGCATTCCGATGACGCCGGTGCCCGGCATGTTGAGGAACGGGATGAGCTTCGTGACGTTCCAGAACAGGATGCCGAAGAAGATCGCCACGATGAGCGGCATGAACTTCTTGGCCTTCTCTTTGCCCATCGTGTCTTCGGCAATGCCGACGGTGACGAATTCCATGGCCAGTTCCATGGCGGACTGGAAGCGTGTGGGAACGAGCTTCATGCGCTTGGCCCAGACCGCGAGGAGGATGACGACGGCCGCCGTAGCGAGGATACGGATGAGCATGACGCGGTTCATCTCAAACGGCGTACCTTCAAACAGGAAGGCAGGAGGAAAAAATTCCGCCATCGACGGTGCGTGAAAGCTGCCTTCAGCAGCACGGATCGTTGAGTTCGCGGCGTTGAATGTTCCCACGTTTTTATTACTCTCCCATGGTCAAGGGCCCTAATGGCCTGGCCTTGGCCCCGCACTGAAAGCGAAGCTTGAGGTTCAGGAGCGACAAAGGGCGAAGATCCGCCCAAGCACCGGGTCTACTCTACCAACTGTAGAGAGTGACCGACAAATTCATCAGGCTTCTCTGTGCAATTTCTGTCAACGATTTTATACGACACGTCACTATCTCATTCGAAGTCTCAGAGGGGCTTATACGCGACAGTCGACTCAGCAAGAGACTCTCGCGTTGCATCAATCCTCGGGTTTAGCCCTGATTCACCGTCACGAGCCTCCACCAGCGCGACTGTCAATGTGGTCGACAAGTGCTCGTCAGGGGCACACCGTTAGACCGGCCCATTTGCTCTGTAACTACACTTAATGGTTCTGTCAAGTCCCGGGTTTTCTGGAGGCTGAACGTTCGTTCAGTTATTAGGCCGCCGAAGTCTGCAGGCTCGTGTAGTGGGCTGCTTCGATCTCGGCGGGAGTCTGATAGTCAAGCATCGAATGCAACCGTTCGGTGTTGAACCAATGCACCCACTCAGCCGTCGCGGCCTCGAGATCGTTGCGACCGGACCAGGGGCCGTCGGTGAAGACGAGTTCGTATTTGTATAACGAGTTCAGCGCTTCGGCCATGGCATTGTCGTAACTATCGCCGATCGATCCCACCGACGCCACTGCCTCGGCCTCAGCCAGTGCCTGGGTGTAGCGCAGAGACCGATACTGCACCCCTCTGTCCGAGTGGTGGGTCAGCCCTACAACGTCGTGACCTGCACGTTTACGGCCCCATATGCCCATATTCAAAGCATCGAGAGCCAGATCGGTATACATTCGCGTCGAGGTCTGCCAGCCGATGATCATTCGAGAGAATACGTCGAGGACGAACGCGACGTAAACGAAGCCGGCCTCAGTGGGAACGTAGGTCAGATCCGCGACCCAGAGACGGTTCGGCTCCGCAGCGGTGAAGTTACGTTTGACGAGGTCAGCCGGTCGTTTCGTCTCGGGACCGGGCTTCGTCGTCCGCGGGAACTTCCCTCTCACAACACCCCGGATGCCCAACTCATTGCACAATCTCTCGACCGTGCACCGGGCCACGGGGCCGTAGGTCCTTGTGAGTTCGGCGTGGATCTTGCGGATGCCGTAGACCTTGTTGCGGCGGTGAGTGTGGATAGCCATGATCCTTTCTTTGAGCACCGCATCTCGCTGGGCTCGAGCGCTGACCGGACGGGTCTTGAAGGCGTAGTACGTTGATGGGGCGATGCTCAGGCCCAGGTCCTGGCGCAGGACCTGACAGATCGGTTCGATTCCCCACCTGTGCTTGTTCTCGTCGATGAAGGCGACGATTACTTCTGTAGGCGGTCGAACTCCGCCTTGCCGAAAAACGCGGTCGCTGATCGGAGGATGTCGTTGGACTTCCGCAGCTCCCGGTTCTCCTTCTCCAGCCGCCGGATCCGTGCCTGGACGTCCTCGGTCTCGACGGGCAGGTTGGCTGCTTCGGCTTTCTTGACCCAGTTGCGCAGGGCTTCCTTGTTCACACCGGTCTGCTCGGCAATGCGGGCGATGGCACCGTTTCGAGTCTCTGGGTCGGCGCGGGCCTCGAGAGCCAGTCGAGTGGCTCTCTCACGTACTTCTGGTGGATATTTCGAGGTAGGCATGATGAGTTGAGGGTAGTCCTTTCTTGGGTAACCGCACACCCTCCATCAAACCAAGGACGAATCAGTCCACGGGACTGTTGCCACTACCCACAATCGCAACCACTGGGCGTGCCATGGCCATCATTTCGGGAGATGAATAGGCTGTTTCCCTCCCGACCCGGCAAACTGTGCCAAAGTCGCAATGAACTTTCTCAGCTGAGTCTGCACCCGCACCAATCCTACTCCCGCGGCTCGGGCGATAGCCCTGGCAAGACTGAAACTGATGAACATGTAGGCAAGCCAAGGTTGGTTGACTATGAATTTCTCTGGCTGCCAATGTGCCAACAGTCCATGCTTGGGTTAAGCAACGACTTGCTCGACAGTCGTCTGATCAAGGTATCGGCGGTCAGTCTTCACTGTCGACAGGTCGCTATTTATGATGAACGAGTAGTACCGCCACGGTGCGACCAGTGCTTCCTGCGAGTGGGGGGTCCCCTATGTTTTAAGTCAAGAGGCAGTGGGCAGATTGTTCAAACTTATCTAATGCCGGCCGAAGGGCAGGACTGATCGGTCCGGGAGCTGTCTCCCAGACTGGTCAAGCACCTCGTGACAGGTCGATTCGGGCAGCTGTGGCCGCCTCGGGTGCGTGGAAGTAGGCCCTGTCGCGAAGCGTCGCATACAGCACGTTGCAGCGCCTGCGCGCTAACGCGATCAGGGCTTGGTTGTGCTTCTTGTGCTCGGCCCGTTTCTTGTCGTAGTACGCCCTCGACAGCGGGTCCTTCAGCGCCGCGAACGCGGACAGGAACAGGGCTCGCTTGAGGACCTTGTTCCCCCGCCGGGACGAATGATCACCCCGGATCGACGTTCCCGACCGCCACGTCACCGGTGTCAGTCCGGCATACAATGCGAGGTGTCCGGCTGATTCGAAGTCCTTACCCACCACCTCGGTCAGGATCCTCGCCGCGGTCCTGACACCGACTGCCGGCAGCGACGTCAGGAGTCCGAAAAGCGGATGCGCCCCCACCAGCTCCTCGGTGCGCACCAGTACCTCATCGCGCGATGATCGTGTCTGCGCCAACGACGCGGCCAGCTGGGGCAGGACGAGGCCGGCGGCGGCGGTGCCCGACACCACCACGGTCTGCCCGTCCAAGGCGGTGAAGATCGCTGCGGCCCACCGCTTCCACGCCCGCGGTGCCTGCTTGCGCAGCAGTGCCTCGACTCGGTGCATCCCGGCATCACGCAAGGCTTTGGGCGTCGGGTACTTTGCCAATAGCGCCAGCATCGCCGGAAGGTCCAGGTGCGGGCCGATGACGGTCTCCAATCCGGGGTGGATCTAAGTCAGCAGGCCCCGGATCCGGTTCGATGTCGCCGTGGCCTGTTTCGCCAGGTCATCGTCGTAGCCGCACAGCATCGACAGCCCGGCCACGTTCTCATCCGCCACCCGGGTACCCCGCAATGTGTGCGGCATGGTGCGGGCTGCTTCAGCGATGATCGCGGCGCCACGAGCATCCGCTTTTGCCTCACCTGGGTGCAGGTCGGCGATACGGCGCATCGCCAACCCGGGCAGATAGGCGACCGCGATGGACTCGGACTGGGCGTGTTCCGTGCTTGTGCAGCCGGTCAAGCAAAGCCCGGAGTTTCGTTTCGTTCTGCGGCAGAGCCTTCGATAGGAGTTGTTTGCTGTCGCGGTCGAGTGCGACGGCGTGGTGGTTGTGTTTGCCGACATCGATGCCGATGAATACGTCGATATCGGCGTGGTTGGTGATCATGTCACTCATCTTCTTCGACTCATGAGACCGAATATTTGGTTGTGGTTCGGCTGGCCGGTGGTGCTGTGGTGGCTCCTGGGCTCGGCATCCACGTTACGGTCGGGCTCAAGGCATGTGTTCTGCCAGTGGTTCTGGCCCCTATCAGCGATTTCCCTGGTGCCTTCGAACCCCGGTGACTACCCGTTACATTCATTGTCAAGCAGCAGCCGGGGTCCTCATGCCAGCGACCCCTTCTATCCTGACGGATGGTGGGGCTACTTAAACGGTAACGGGATGCCCCTATGCTCTTCGTCAATGGGCACCCGCTCCAACCCCGCCACCAGTTAACAGTCATGCTCGTCGTTGCTGATGCGGGATTGTCCTCTGCCGGAAACCTGCACGCTCTGGACGAAGCCGGACTCCGTTTCATCGTCGATTCACGATTGAAGAACGTACCCGGTGACCTGGAAATGTACTTCACCTGGAACGGTGATCACACCGAAGACGGAATGTTCGTCGCTACTGAGACCCCACGGAGGAAGAACCCCGCTTGATCCTCACCACACCGGTCGCCTGCCGACGCCACATGGACTCCCGAACAGTTCCCACACCCGTAGCGGGCTGTGGGCAAAACCAGAGAGAACGCGCCTTACGGGATGAGCAGATACTGAATGCTCAATGCGTTTGGTTCTTCGATGTCATCGATGGCATCAGTGTTCAGAATTGTGTACGGATCGTGACCACGAAGAGCGGGTCCAAGGATTTCGGCTAAGCCGCCTACACCCGGGCCATGCGGCTAGTATGACGAGAGAGAATACGTGACGAATATAGAACGCTCGCTCACGTCAGCGGGCGAGGTGGACCGGTCACATCACGAACAGTGGCAGGTCGAGCAGCCTTGAAGGCGTCGAAGGCGGGCCTACGGGCATGGCCGATGTTCGCTCGTGTCCGGGACCCGATAGAGGCGCATCTGACGATAGTGTTCGCAGCGATTGCTGTTTCTCGTTCCGTTCGGGGCCCGACCAGCATGTCGATCCGTCAGCTCCTCAGAACTTGAAACCGTTACCATCGGCTGTTGTCGAGATCAACGAAACAGTCACAACGCTGCCATCGGTCCCAACTGATGTTGAGGCGACGCAGCTCGATGCGTTGAAATCATAGGGATCAAGGCGCTACCGCATATGACCCAACACAAGGCGAAGATGGGTTTACGGGCTCTTCGTAATTGAGGGTGTGGATCAGTGATTCCAGGACACGGCGTGGCGCTGCCCGGATAGACGCCGAGGTCTTCCGATGATGGAAGTTCTCACACAGTTCATCCGAAAGACCTCGACGTGTCCAAGCCTACTTTCTCAACCCCTGACCTCACGACATTCTGCCGACTCGACACCCTCGACCTCACTTGCATTGGCCAGCACATCAGCGGGCACAAAGCCATCTTGGAATGCCAGCCCAACACTGCCGATGACTGGTGCCGACGGTGTGGCGGACACGGAATCGTCCGCGACACCGTCGTCCGCCGTCTCGCCCACGAACCCTTCGGCCACCGGCCGACCACGCTTCACATTCGCCTCCGCCGGTACAAATGCGTCGAATGCGGCCGCGTATGGCGTCGAAACACCACTGCTGCGGCGCCACCACGAGCGAAGATCTCGCGAACCGGCCTCGACTGGGCGCTGCGTGCCCTCGTCATCGACCACGACACCGTGTCCGTGATCGCACGCAAACTCGCCGTGTCCTGGCACACCGCGAACTCCGCGATCCTCGCGCAGGGACATCGACTGCTGATCGACGACCCGACCCGGTTCGACGGGGTCAGCGTCATTGGTGTCGACGAACACGTATGGCGGCACACCAGGCGCGGTGACAAGTACGTCACCGTCATCATCGACCTCACTCCGATCAGCCAGGAAGCAGGCCCGGCACGCCTGCTCGACATGGTGCCCGGACGGTCGAAACAGGTGTTCAAGCAATGGTTGAAAGCCCGACCGAAAGACTGGCGTGATGGCATCGACGTCGTCGCGATGGACGGATTCTCCGGCTTCAAAACAGCCTCCGTTGAGGAACTGCCCGAGGCTGTCGAAGTCATGGACCCGTTCCACGTCGTTAAACTCGCCGGTGATGCCCTCGACGAGGTACGCCGTCGCATTCAGCAGGAGACCACCGGGCATCGCGGACGAGCGACGGACCCGTTGTATCGGGCGCGGAGGACTCTGCACACCGGTGCTGATCTGCTCACGGCCAAGCAGCAGGAGAGGATCGTAGGCCTCTTCGCCGACGCCAACTTCACCGCCGTCGAAGTCACCTGGGCCGTCTATCAAGACATAGTGAGCGCCTACCGAACCAACGACGGCAACGAGGGCAAGAAGCACTTACAATCGGTCATCGACGATCTGACGACGAATCTGCCGACAGGACTGGTCGAGCTCAAGCGGTTGGGACGGACTCTGAAGCGTCGCGCTGCTGATGTCCTCGCGTTCTTCACCCGACCGGGAACGTCGAACGGGCCTACTGAAGCGATCAATGGCAGGCTCGAACATCTACGGGGGTCAGCGCTGGGGTTCCGCAACCTCACGCATTACATCGCGAGATGTCTGCTCGAGTCCGGTGGCTTCAGACCGGTTCTACACTCTCAATTACGATGAGCCGGTTTACGTGAATGAGCGACTTGCGTTTGCGAAGTGCACTTCTGGCAGTTGGTCGATAGTGGCTTCAGCACTATTGTTTTGCTATGTCAATGGGGCATTTCCAATCCACCGCGCAAGCATGAGAGATATCCAAAAACAGTGGATCAAGGCTAAGAACCTGGGGACGAAACTCCAGCATCGTCCAACCGACACCTTGGGCAACTTCGACCATCCGGAAACCTCGAACGGACTCCCGGAATCGATCATCGGCAAATACAAACCCCTCCGCGGCGCGTCGCCCCGGAATTCAGCAACCGAGACAACCGGCTCCCTGTTCCACACTGGACGACTGATGACTCCCCTTTGGCCTATATAAAACGTGCCACTCTAGAGTACGCCGTAGACGAAACTGGGGTCTTCCCTAAAAAGAAGACCCCAGTAACCAATCAAAGGAGCTACAACTCCAGCGATACCAATCTACCGATCAAAGATTAGTTGATGCCGAATACTTCGTATTGAGCACGTAAAGATCGAGTGTAACCGTGCGCGACCAGAGAACCTTAACAGCAGTGATTTTAAAGCTCATCCGAGCCTGCGCCTGCCGCTTTCCGGACTGCTTGGCGTGCACGCGCTTCACAGAGGGACCCGAAACATCATGTCCCACCGCACGGGAGACCTTAGGAGAGAACGCTCGCGTGATTTGAGCATTCGCTTTCTTCTTAGTCTTGAAATTTGCCTTGAAAGAGTAGGCAAACGAAATACCGCTATAGGCAACCTTGCAGTTGGAATAGTACGTCCACCCGGACTTCTTCTTTTTTCCGCACGACTTTACAGAACCTTTTGCCTGAGTTGAAATCGCCGAATCATCGCCATTCTTTTGCCCCAATACGCTAGAGTCAGTCGCGATCGTCCGAGACCGTGAGCCGTCCTCATAGATCCTAGTAAGTACGAAGCCATCAGAACCGGGAGTCTTCAGAGTGCGCACCGGGTCGGAGTCCGGATCATCTGCATCCACGAGACCGCCTTCGGAAATGGTTTCCACAAGACTTGACCAATACTTCGTCGGCACTCCGTTATCTTTCAAAGCAGCTCGAACAGAAGACAGCTCCGCATCGGACAACCCATTAGGCGCAGCAAGCGCCTGACTCGGCGCAACGAGCACTAAGGCAACACACACCGAAAGGACGGCAACAAGTCGTTTAATCATCAAATAGATCCTCATATCGCATGACATATTATTTCATTCTGTATCAACTCAACTTTATACGGATACAGCAAATTAGATACTAGGCGGCTTGCCACACTTGTAGCTGATAGCGAGCTGATAGCTTAGTCCGAGTATCCTGGATTAACGCAATGATGAACCACGCCACTCCTGCTCGACATCAATTGAACTAGCGCTTGTCTCCTCTGCCGGTGGAACCATGTCAAGATCGCGCTAATCACAACTGCCGCTCGACAGTTCAAGGCGAGCTGGTTATCTCGTCGCTCACCTTCTCCATTGCTTGGCCTAGGCAAGCGAACGTTCTACGACATTGCGAATCCGATACGCGACGGTATCGAACACCAGCGGACGCCCACCTAATGCTCCCCGGGCTACAGGTATCAACCTGATGCATCGCACGTTAATAAGCTTACTGGGTGCCGTCATCATTGCAGACATCGCTAGTGTGACTGAACTTCACTCTGGTATGACCAAAGAACAGGATCTGAATCGAGGCTCTAATCTGCCGGATATTCCGTATGACCGATTCCGTAGCTTTCAAAAACTGGCAGGCAGACAAAGAAACTTCTTCGTTTACATCGTCCCAAGAGGCCCTACCTAAACCTGTGCTGTCACAAACCTATAGCGGATCGGGCCCTGACGAAATGTGCCTTGTACGCAGATCACCGGAAACAAGAATCTGCGTAGAGTCGCCTATCTCGCCTCCGGATCGACATAGGGAACGCGCCCCTTGACCACGGTGATCGCCTCGACGAGCGAGGAGCCGATGACCGCGACGACGATCGTGAAGAAGGCGACCGTGCCGTCGAGCCAGGTCGCATCCTTGATCCGCCAGATGACGATCATGAAGATGAACGCCTTGAACAGGAAGCCGACGCCGAGCAGGCCCGCGATGGTCGTCAGTCCCATGTTCCTTCCGAAGTACATGATCACGAGGGTGACGATGATGAAGATCGCGGCGAGTCCTCCGCCGACCGCTCCCCCGGCGAGACCGGTCGAACCGGCAGCGAGCCAGCCGATGCCCATACCGAGGGCAGCGACGACGAGGACGAGGACGATGCCGCGCACGAGCAGAGTCCTCCAGACTCGGGTCCAGGCTGATTCGACTTCGGTCTCGGGACGATGAGTCGGATCGGTCACGAGATCTCCTCTCTGGCTTTCTGACGCATTCGCAATGGATAGAAGGTGAAGATCAGTGTGATGGCCGCGAGTGCTCCGATGACGCAGACGGAGAAGATCCACCCCTTGAACAGGAGCAGCACCGATCCGAAGGCGATGAGAGCCGTCCAGGTATAGAGGATGAGGACGGCTCGGGCATGCGAGTGGCCCAAGCGCAGCATGCGGTGATGGAGGTGCTTCGCATCGGCAGAGAACGGAGACTGGCCGGCCCGCAGTCGACGGACCACAGCGAGCCCCAAGTCGAGCAGCGGCAGGAACATCACGGCGACAGGCAGGATGATCGGCATGAACGTCGCAAACGCTCTCTCCTGACCGATCAGAGCCGGATCGACCTGACCGGTCACCCGGATCGTCGAGGCTGCCAGCAGCAGACCGATGAGCATCGAACCCGAATCGCCCATGAAGATCCGTGCGGGATTGAAGTTGTGAGGCAGGAAGCCCAGGCATGCGCCGACGAGTATCGCGATGATGAGCGAGGCGAGGTTCGCATACGACTCAGGTGAGGCGTCCCGGGCCAGCCAGTAGGAGTAGATGAAGAAGGCGATGCCCCCGATGGCGACGACACCTGCGGCCAGACCATCGAGGCCGTCTACGAAGTTGACTGCATTGATCGTCACGAGCACGACGAGCACGGTGATGATCAGCGACATCCGTGGGGAGCCGATGATGACCCCACCGAATGGAATGGACAGCAACGCGACCCCTTTGATCGCCATGAATCCGGCCGCCAGCGCCTGACCGGCGAGCTTCGCCATCCAATGGAGGTCCCAGATGTCATCGATGATGCCGAGCAGGCACAGCAGGCCTGCGGCGCCGGCGACGCCGATGACGGGTCCGGGATCGACGAAGATCCGCTGCAGGAACGGGGTCTGCGATGCGAAGACCAACCCCACGATCAGCCCGCCGAACATCGCCACGCCGCCCAGCCTCGGCGTCGGGACGGAATGCACATCCCGGGCGCGCAGGGGTGAGAAGATCTGCCCTCGCTCGGCGACCCGCTTGACCATCGGGGTCAGCAGGTACGCCACGAGGGCGGAGACGATGAGGATGAAGAGGTAGGCGCGCACTCAGCCGTCCAGGTCGATCAGGTCGGGGACGAACTCACGCAGCTGCTCTGCTGCGATGGGGCCGCGTCGCACGATTCTCGGCACGTCACCGCTGAGGTCGACGATGGTCGAGGACATTCCCGACTCCCGCACTCCCCCGTCGACGTAGATGTCGACGTCGTCGCCGAGCATCTCCTGCGCCTCGTCGGCGGTCTTCGCCGCCGGTCGTCCGGAGATGTTCGCGCTCGAGACGGCCAGCGGACCCGTGCGCGAGAGCAGGGACAGAGCGTATTCGTCGTCGGGCATGCGGACCGCCACGGTCCCGTGGGTATCGCCGAGATCCCAATCCAGGGAGGGCTGCGCGTTCGCGATGATCGTCAGGGGGCCGGGCCAGAATTCACCGGTGAGCGCGAGGATCGTCTCATCGACACCGTCGACGAGCCCGAAGACGGTTTCGGATCGGGGCACGAGCACCGGCGGCGGCATGTCCCGACCGCGGCCCTTCGCAGCCAGCAGCGCGGCCACGGCCGAGGCGCTGAAGGCATCGGCGGCGATCCCGTAGACGGTGTCGGTGGGGATGACGAGCAGGTTGCCCGTCTCGGCCACCCGCGCACACTCGTCGAAGACGAGGTCGCGGATTTCGGCTTGGCTGACGTCGAATCGTCTCGACACGAGTGCTCCGTTTCGAATCTCTGGGCGATGGCTCCGCGGTCAACCGCTGTGGGTCTCCGCACGACGGGCCACCGTATAGCGGTCGCGTCCAGTGTAGTCCGGGTAGGTCTCTGCCTGCCTCAGACTGGCCGAACCCTCGAGCAGATCGCGTGCGCCCGGGCCCTGCTCCTCACCGTGCTCCATGAGGAAGAGACCTCCCGGACGCAGCAGATGCTCGGCCTGTCCGATGATGAGCGCTGGGATCTCAAGGCCTGTGGAGCCGCCGTACAGGGCGGCAGCCGGGTCGTGTTCGGCGACCTCCGGGTCCCGCGGCACGGCGGAATCGGGAACATAGGGCGGGTTCGTCACCACGATGTCGACACGCCCGCACAGGTCGGGCCGAGCCTTCGCGATCGTCGTCGCATCCTCGGAGATGAACTCGACCGTCGACTCGCCGAGGCGGCACTGCTCGAGGTTCTTCAGCGACCATTCCAGGGCCGCGGATTCGCGTTCGACGCCGAGGACGTCGACGCGGTCGAATTCGGTGGCAACGGAGAGGGAGATCGCTCCCGAACCGGAACACAGGTCGATGACGAAGGGACGCCGAGCCTTGTTGTTCTTCGTCGTCGAGTCAGTGTCGGCGAGTTCGGACAGTTCGGACAGTTCGGTCAGAACGGCTCCGGCGAGCAGCTCCGTCTCCGGACGGGGCACGAAGACTCCGGGGCCCACCTGCAGCTGCAGATGCCGGAAGTGGGCGATGCCGGTGAGATGCTGCAGCGGTGTCCGCCGCCGCCGCTGGTCACAGAGTTCGGCGAATCGAGCGCTCACCGACTCCGGCACGGGTTCGTCGAAGAGACGGCGGCGGCTCAGAGCTGCCCTGTCGATCGACCATGCGTGGGCGAGCAGTTCGAGCGCATCGGCTTCGGGACTCGCTATGCCTGCTTCTGTGAAGAGCGTGGTCGCCCCGCGAAGGAGGTCGGAGACGAGAGTCGGCCTGACGGTGTCCAGGTCAGTCCCCCAGTGCGTCGAGGCGTGCGGCCTTGTCGGCGTCCCGGCAGGATCCGATGACCGGATCGAGGTCTCCAGCGAGCACCTGATCGAGATTGTAGGCCTTGTATCCGGTGCGGTGATCGGTGATCCGGTTCTCCGGAAAATTGTAGGTGCGGATGCGTTCCGAGCGATCGACGGTGCGCACCTGCGAACGACGGATGTCGGCGGCTTCCGCTGCGGCCTCTTCGGCCTGTTTGGCCAGGATCCGAGCACGGAGCATGCGCATCGCTGCGTCTTTGTTCTGCAGCTGGGACTTCTCGTTCTGGCAGCTCGCTGTGATTCCGGTCGGCAGGTGCGTGATGCGCACAGCGGAGTCCGTGGTGTTCACTGACTGGCCGCCGGGTCCGGACGAGCGGTAGACGTCGATGCGCAGATCGTGTTCGTCCAACTGGATCTCTTCGGGTTCATCGACCTCGGGGAAGACGAGCACACCGGCTGCCGAGGTGTGGATGCGTCCCTGCGATTCGGTGACCGGCACCCTTTGAACACGGTGCACTCCGCCTTCGAACTTCACCCAGCCGTAGGCGCCGTCGTTCTTCGCCTTGACGGCCAGGGTGACGTCCTTGTATCCGCCGAGATCCGAATGCGTGGCGTCGAGGATCTGGCTCGACCAGCCGCGCGAGTCGATCCACCGCTGGTACATCCGCAGCAGGTCACCGGCGAACAGCGCGGATTCGTCCCCGCCTTCGCCGGCTTTGATCTCGATGATGGCGTCTCGGGAGTCATCCGGGTCGCTGGGTACCAGGAGATCCTTGAGCTCACCCTCGGCCGTGTCCATCTCTGCGGACAGACGCTTGGCCTCGGCGGCGAAATCGGCGTCGTCCTCGGCCAGTTCCACGGCGGCTGCGTGGTCGGCTTCGAGTTGGGCGAAGTGACGGGCGGCCGCGGCGACCTTGTCGAGTTCCGCGTACCGTCTGGTCAGCTTCTTGGCCCGGCCGGCGTCAGCGTGGACCGCGGGGTCGGAGAGTTCCTCCTGCACCCGGGCGTGCTCATCGAGCAGTGCACTGACGCTGGCCGTGAGGGTGTCGTCGACCATCTCAGCTGTTGTCGGTCGACGACTTCGGCAGCGGGGTCGTCTTCTGCACCTGCATGAGGAACTCGACGTTCGAGCCGGTCTCCTTGAGCTTCGACATGAGCAGTTCGACTGCCTGCTGCTGCTCGAGTCCCGAGAGCAGTCTGCGCAGCTGCCACATGACCTTCGTCTCTTCCTGGGTCATGAGCATCTCTTCGCGGCGGGTGCTCGAGGAGTTGACGTCGATGGCCGGGAAGATGCGCTTGTCGGCAAGCTGACGGCTCAGACGCAGCTCCATATTGCCGGTGCCCTTGAACTCCTCGAAGATGACTTCGTCCATCTTGGAGCCGGTCTCGACGAGAGCGGTGGCGAGGATGGTCAGCGAGCCGCCGCCTTCGATATTGCGTGCAGCACCGAAGAATTTCTTCGGCGGGTAGAGCGCATTGGCGTCGACACCGCCGGAGAGGATCCGTCCGGATGCCGGCTGGGCGATGTTGTAGGCACGTCCCAGACGTGTGATGTTGTCAAGCAGCACGACGACATCGGAACCCATCTCGACGAGACGCTTGGCGCGTTCGATGGCGAGTTCGGCGATCGTGGTGTGGTCGTCGGCCGGACGGTCGAAGGTCGAGGCGATGACCTCGCCCTTGACCGCACGCTGCATGTCCGTGACTTCCTCGGGACGTTCGTCGACGAGGACGACCATGAGGTGCGCTTCGGGGTTGTTCTCCGTGATCGCGTTGGCGATCTGCTGCATGATCGTCGTCTTGCCGGCCTTCGGAGGCGCGACGATGAGTCCACGCTGGCCCTTGCCGATGGGGGTGATGAGATCGATGAGACGAGTCGAGTGCAGCTTCGAGGTGGTCTCGAGGCGCAGACGTTCCTGAGGGTAGAGCGGAGTCAGCTTGGAGAACTCGACACGGCTGCGGGCATCGTCGACGGTGAGCCCGTTGACGGAATCGAGGCGGACGAGAGCATCGAACTTCTCGCGCTTGTTGTTCCGCTGTTCGTTCTCACGCGGCTGACGGATCGCACCGGCGACAGCGTCGCCCTTGCGCAGACCGTTCTTGCGCACCATGGATGCCGAAAGATAGACGTCGTTCGGTCCCGGCAGGTAGCCGGAGGTGCGGAGGAAGGCGTAGTTGTCGTGGACATCGAGGATGCCGCCGACGGGGATGAGCACATCGTCGTTGCGGATGTCCGGCTCGTCGTTGCCGCGGCCGCGGCGCTTCCGGTCACGACCCCGTCCGCGGCGGTTGTTGCCGCGATCGTCATCGTCGTTGCCGCGGTTGCGACGATCGTTGCGATCGTTGTTGCCGCCCCTGTCGTTGCGGTGGCCGCGATCGTTGCCGCCGTCACGGTCGTTGTTGCCGCGGTCATTGCCGCCCCGGTCATTGCCGCCTCGGTTGTCGTCGGAGCGGTCGTTGTTCCGGCTGCGACGGTCGTTGTCGCGCCCTCCGCGATGATCACGGTCGGAGCGGTCCTGGTCGCCGGAGCGATCCTGGCCGCCGCGGTCGGCCGATTCCTCACCGCTGCCGTCGCGGCCCTCGGTCTGGGACTCGGAGCCGCGGGAGCGAGAACGGCTGCGGCGAGACCGCTGACGATCCTGATCGCCGCTGTTCTCCTCGGAGGCTGCTCCCCCGGACTGGTCCGCACCGGACTCGTTCGCCGTCGAAGACGACGAGGACTCGGTGTTCGGTTCGATGATGAGCGCCGAAGCGTCCTCGGACGCGGAAGCGGCAGAGCGACGCGAGGAGCGACGGTTCGTCGACTCCTTCTTCTCGTCCTGCTTCTCCGCCGGATTCTCGGTCTTGGCGGCCGGTTCTGCGGCAGGCTTCTTCTCGGTGGGGGCGGACTCCTTCTCAGCAGATCCGCCCGAGTGGCTGTTGATGGCGTCGATCAGTTCGCTCTTGCGAAGGCGACGGTAACCCTTGATTCCCAGCCCGGCAGCCATTTCCTGGAGCTGAGGCAGCCGCAGCGCTGTGAGGCTGCCTGTGCGCGGGGTGGAATCCTGAGTGGTGGTTTCAGACACGAAGGTCCTTCTCCCTCTTTCGGCCGTGCGGCATGTGCCGTTTGCTCACGGCGACGGAAACACCATTGACGGTGCGTTGTGAAAGAAAACCTGCTAAAGAATGAGCAGGAGATGTTCCAGAATATATGACATCGACGACGGACCTGTGAAGAACAGCGGGAAGCCGTGCCCTGTCGGAACACCCACAGTCTACTTGTTCGGAGACGATCTGGCGAATCGTTTCCTCAGATTTCTCGGCTCACCCGGTAACCACCGAGGTCAATCGCGGTGCGCTGAGCGACGAAGCCTTCTGCCACGAGGGCGTCGGGAACCGCCTCGGCGAGGACGAGTACCGTCGGGCCGGCGCCGGAGACGACGGCCGGGAGACCCTCGGCGCGCAGTGCGTCGACCAACGCCATCGACTCCGGATAGGCGCCGCGCCGGAACTCCTGATGGAGCTGGTCGCGGGTGGCTTCGAAGAGCACCCGGGAGTCATTGCTCATCCCGTGGACGAGCAGGCCAGCCCGAGCCGAATTGTCGGCGGCGATCGCGTGATCGATGCCGGCGGGAATGAGTCCACGGGCAACCTCGGTGTCGAGGCGGAACGAGGGCACGAGCACGGTGACCGCCTCGACGGTGCGCACCGGCACCTGCCACGACTTCACGGGCGCCGACAGAGAGACGGTGAGTCCGCCGAAGATCGCGGGGGCGGCGTTGTCCGGATGCCCCTCGACGGCGGTGGCGATCTCGAGGATCCGGTCCCGGCTCAGCTCGACTCCGGTCGACCAGGCTCCGAGTTCCGCTGCGAGGCCGATTCCGGCAACGACGGCTGCGGCCGAGGAGCCCAGTCCGCGGGAATGAGGAATCCGGTTGTCGCACTCCAGCGACAGACGCGGCCTCAGCTCCACCGCAACGGCGGGAAACTCCGAGTCGAGCACCTCACCGATGATGCGCATGATCAGGTGCGAGCCGTCACGGGGCAGCACCTCGGCGCCCTCCCCCGTGACCTCGACGCAGCGATGAGGATCGACCGCTGCGTCGTGGACGGTGAGGGTGAGGGTGTCGACGATGTCGAGTGCCAGCCCGTACGAGTCGTAGCCGGGTCCCAGATTCGCCGAGGTGGCCGGGACCTCGAGTCGGACGCGCACCCTCAGCTGTCCTCGAGTCCCAGGGCGCGTGCGGCGCTGACGGCGTCGACGGAGACCCGTTTGGTCTCGATATCGGATCCGTCGGCGGTGTGCAGTGCCCAGCTGGGGTCCTTGAGTCCGTGACCGGTCACGGTGACCGCGATCGTCGCATCGGCAGGGACCCGACCGGCGTCGGCCATCTTCAGCAGACCCGCCACCGAGGCGGCCGACCCGGGCTCGACGAAGATGCCCTCTTCGCTGGACAGGATCTTGTGCGCAGCGAGGATCTCGTCGTCGGTGACCGAATCGATGAGACCGCCCGAGTCGTCACGCGCCGCTTCGGCCTGCGTCCAGCTGGCGGGGTTGCCGATGCGGATGGCGGTCGCCACCGTATCCGGTTCGTCGACGGGGTGGCCGAGCACCAGCGGTGCGGCACCGGCGGCCTGGAAGCCCCACATCTGAGGCAGCTGCTTGGAGAGCCCGTGTTCACGGTATTCGCTGTAGCCCTTCCAGTACGCCGTGATGTTGCCGGCGTTGCCGACGGGCAGCACATGGATGTCGGGAGCGTCGCCGAGGACGTCGACGATCTCGAAGGCCGCGGTCTTCTGACCTTCGATGCGATCGGGATTGACCGAGTTGACGAGGTGGACCGGGTAGGACTCCGAGAGCTTGCGGCACAGCGTCAGGCAGTCGTCGAAGTTTCCGTCGACTTCGAGCAGGGTCGCCCCGTGGGCGATGGCCTGGCTCATCTTCCCCGGCGCGATCTTGCCGGTGGGCACGAGGACGGCGCAGGTCAGTCCGGCCTTCGTGGCATAGGCGGCGGCAGAGGCCGAGGTGTTGCCCGTCGAGGCGCAGATGACGGCTTTGGCACCATGGGCCACAGCCTTGGTGATCGCCATCGTCATACCGCGGTCTTTGAACGACGCAGTCGGATTGAGGCCCTCGTACTTCACCCATACCTGGGCACCGGTGCGTGCGCTGAGCTTCTCCGCCCGGATCAGCGGGGTCCCGCCCTCACCGAGTGTGACGGCAGGAGTGTCAGCGGAGATGTCGAGGAGGCTGCGGTATTCCTCGACGACGCCCTGCCACTGGTGTCTGGGGTAGTTCATAGTCACTGTCCTTCTACGCGGATCACGGATTTGACGGTGTGGACGACAGGCAGATCGACGAGTCGATCGACCGTCTTCTGCAGAGTCGAGTCGGTGTTCGAGTGGGTGGCCAGCACGAGCTTCGCGTGCTGGACGCCGTTGTCGTCGATGTCCCCGATCGTCTGTCGCATCAGTTCGATGGATGCCCCTTCATCGGCGAAGACCTCGGAGACCGCGGCGAGCACACCGGGACGGTCGACCACGTCGAGGGTGATGTGGTACCTGGTCGTGATCGCCGAGATCGGCAGGATCGGGTAATCCTCGTGGAAGGGGCGTTCGTACTGTCCGCGTCCGCCGAGCACCTTGCGCCTGGCCACGGACACGAGGTCGCCGAGCACGGCGGATGCGGTCGGTGCTCCCCCGGCCCCCTGTCCGTAGAACATCAGCTCGCCGGCGGCTTCGGCCTCGATGAACACGGCGTTGAAGGCACCGCGGACGGATGCCAGTGCGTGTCCTCGGTCGAGAAGCGCCGGATAGACGCGCGCCGAGAGTCCGGCGCCCGCCGGTGATGAGGCCACACGTTCGCACACGGCGAGGAGTTTGATGACGAAGCCCTGGTCCCGGGCGGTCTCGACCATCTCGGCGGTGACGCCTTCGATGCCTTCGACGTGGACGTCGTCGATCGACACGGGTGCGTGGAATGCCAGAGATGACAGGATCGCAGCCTTCGCCGCCGCATCGTGTCCGCCGATGTCGGCGGTCGGATCGGCCTCTGCGTATCCGAGCCCTTGGGCGGCGGTGAGCGCCTGGTCGAAATCCCAGCCCTCGGAGTCCATCTGGTCGAGGATGTAGTTCGTCGTGCCGTTGACGATGCCCATGATGCGTTCGATCCGGTCGCCGGCCAGCGAATCGCCGACGGGTCGGATGATCGGGATGGCCCCTGCCACCGCTGCTTCGTGCTCGAGGCGCACACCAGCGGCGTCGGCCGCGGACATGAGTTCGCCGTAGCTGGCGGCCAGCAGAGCCTTGTTCGCGGTCACGACCGATGAACCCTGGCGCAGCGCTGCGGTGATGAGCGAGCGGGCGGGTTCGATTCCGCCCATCAGCTCGACGACGATATCGGCTCCGGCGATGGCCGCCTCGGCGTCGGTCGTCAGCAGCTTCGCGTCGATTCCCGGACGGGCCTTCGAGGCATCGCGGACGACGATGGCGCTCAGCTCCAGCGGAGCGCCGATGCGCTCGGCCAGGCCCTCCGCGCGATTCTGGATTCGGGCGGCGACCTCCGTGCCGACGACTCCGCATCCGAGCATGGCAACCTTCAGTGCCTGCATTTCCTCACCTTTTCCGCTCTTGTCTCTCGCACTCATCAGTTCGACGCCGCTCCCCCGGCCATTCCCGGGTCCGTGGCGAACATCTGCGTGTGGTCTTCGGGGGTCACGATCCACTCAACTCTATCGGCCTCGACGGCCAGCACGCCCGGCCGGGGCAGGTGGTTGTAGTTGTTGGCCAGCGAGCGGCAGTACGCCCCGGTGGTGGGGACCGCGACGAGATCGCCTGCGGTGACGTCTGCGCCCATGTATTCGTCGCGGACGATGATGTCACCGGACTCGCAGTGCTTGCCGACGACCCGCACGATCGCAGGCTCGGCGCTCGAGTTCCGGTTGGCCAGGGTGCACGAATAGTCCGCGTCGTAGAGAGCCGTGCGGATGTTGTCGCTCATTCCCCCGTCGACGGCGACATAGGTGCGAGTGCCGCTGTCCGTGCTCACCTGTTTGACGGTGCCGACCTCGTAGAGAGTGAACACCGCCGGGGAGACGATGGCGCGTCCGGGTTCGATGGAGATCCGGGGGACGCTCGTGCCCAGACCCCGGCATTCCTTGGCCACGACGGCGGCGAGCTCTGCGGCCATCTCCGCGACCGGGATCGGGGTGTCCTGGGAGGTGTAGCGGATGCCGAAGCCGCCGCCGAGGTCGACATCGGGCAGGTTGATGCCGTGTTCGCCCATGATCTCGGCTCGGAAGGCGAGTACACGGGCGGCGGCGACCTGGAATCCGGAGATGTCGAAGATCTGCGAACCGATGTGGGAGTGGAGACCGTCGAGACGCAGATGTTCGGATTCGGCGACCAGACGAGCGGCCCGGGCGGCGGTGCCGTCGGCGAGAGAGAGCCCGAACTTCTGGTCTTCGTGAGCCGTGGCGATGAAGTCGTGGGTGTGCGCTTCGACGCCGACCGTGACTCGCAGCATGACCGGGGCGACCGTTCCTCTGGCTGCAGCGATGGATTCCAGACGTGCGACCTCATCGAGGCTGTCGACGAAGATCCTGGCCACGCCGTAGTCGAGGGCGTATTCGAGCTCCGCCGCCGATTTATTGTTTCCGTGCAGCCCGACGCGGTCGCCGGGGACACCGGCGGCGCGGGCGATCATCATCTCGCCCAGGGAGCAGGTGTCGAGGCCGAGCCCGGCCTCATGCACCCAGCGGGCTACAGCTGTGCACAGGAATGCCTTCCCGGCGTAGAACACATCGGCGCCGGCCAGTCCCTTCTCCACGGAGAAGGCGTTGGAGAATGTGCTCAGGTAGGCCTCGGCACGGCTGCGGAAGTCAGCGACGTCCATGACGAGAGTGGGGGTCCCGTATCGTTCGGCCAGGTCCGTCACGGAATGACCGGCGATCGTGAGCACTCCGTCGTCGGTCTTCGTGACGTTGTCCGACCACAGACTCGGCAGCAGGGCATTGACGTCATCGGGATAGGGCAGCCACACCGGGGCCGGTGTCGCGTGCAGAGTCCCTGCGATATGTGCGGGCATCAGATCCTCTCCGGGGCCGAAGCGCCCAATTGTCGTAGTCCTGCGGCGAGGACGATGATGACGGCTCTCAGAGCGAAGAGCCGGGAGGCATGGGTGACGGTGATGTCCTCATCGACCGTCGGAGTGACCGGACAGCGGCGGATCCAGTCCTCGACGGCATCGCCGAGGTCGATAAGAGCGTTGACGAACAGATCGTTCTCGCCGAGGCGGCGCGAGCGTTCCAGCGCTGACGGCAGTCCCGCCACGGCATTGAGCATTCGCGTCTCGCTCGGATCCTCGAGTCCCGCCGCGTCGACGGCCTCGGACGGGATTCCCGCTCGGTGCGCCCGCCGCTGCTCCCGGCAGGCGGCGGCATGGCCGCGCTGCAGGCTGTTCACCGCGACCGGGTCGACGTCACGGTCGTGGTCGCCGGTGACAGGCGCCTGTGCCGATTCCCGGTCCGCAGCGACGAGCAGCGTGCGCAGCGGCGACCCGTCCTGTTCCGCTCCCTCGATCGAATCGGTCTCCCCCGCTGCAGTGATGATGTCGCTGAGCACATGTGCTCGGCCAGCGGGAGTGAGGGTCACGTTGACGAAGCCGGGCCCGGCGATGACGGCATCCGCCACCCCGGTCAGGGCACGCAGTTCGGTGCACAGATGTGCGGCGAGCTCGGTCCGCTGCTCGGGTGCAGCGGCGGCGCGCAGCGCCACGGGCGTCGTCCAGTCACCGAGTTCGGAACGGTTCGGAGCCAGGACGTCGATCTGCATGGCGAACCCCGGTGCGACGAGGCCTGCCTCGGCCGTCGCCAAGGCGCGCGCGAGTGCAGTCTGCAAGTCTTCCGGGGTCACTCGAACAGAGTACTCGGGCCCGGACGGCGAGGACGAATCCGATGTCATCTTCGCTCTCATCACGAGACGGAAGCCCGCCGGGCCTCAGATGGCGCCGGGTCGGCAGGCGGCGTGGCTGACGAAGAATTTGACGGCCACCGAGGCGAGCACCACGACGAATGCCTGCCACATGCTGTCGAAGCTCTGGAGGAGAAAGGCGAAGATCAGCGGGCCGGTGGCCGCGAGGAGATACCCGCCGCCCTGGACGAAGCCGGACAGGGAAGCCGCCGCCTCGGCGTTTCGCGCCCGGAGGGTGATGAGTGTCAGAGCGAGTGGGAACGTGGAGATGCCGATGCCCAGCAACACTGTCCACAGCACGGGAGCCGCTGTCGGCAGCAGCCACAGACCCAGGTACCCCACGGCCAGGCTGAGGCAGAAGCCGACGACGATGGGATATGCCGAAGTCATCTTCTGAGCCAGGGTCGGCAGGACGAATCCGAGGACGAGAGGGATGGCTGTGACCAGCGCGAGCATCGCCCCGCCGAAGGCAGCATCGAACCCGGAGCGGGTGAGCAGACCCGGCAGCCAGGTGAAGAGGATGAAGTTGTTGAACGACGTCAGACCCGTCATCGTCATCAGCGCCCAGGCCCGAGGGCTGTGCAGGAGGCGGGAGAGCTCACTGCCGCCGACGACGGCGACGGCCACCTCGGCGGCGGGTGCGGGCCTGGCCATGCGGATGACGATCCACACGACCGCACCCAGAGCCGCGAAACCGGCCCAGACGAGCAGTGACCCTCTCCAACCGACACCGGAGGCGAGGGGAACCGCCACGAGCGGCGGAATGAACGTCCCGAACTGGAGGAGCCCGACGTGCACGGTCGACATGAGGGCCACCCTGTCGGGGAAATACGATTTCACCAGGGGCGGGAGGACGACGTTTCCGATGCCCATTCCCAGCAGGGCCAGCACGCTCAGCGCCAGGAACAGCGACGGCGAATCGATGACCGAGCGGACACCCAGTCCGATCATGACCAGCACCATGGCGGCCAAGGTCAGGCCGAGTCCGGAGAAGCGGGCATAGAGCCGCGGGGTGATGAAGCCGCTGATGCCGTAGAGCAGCGGCGGCAGCATGCCGATGACGGCCAGGAACACCGCGCTCAGTTCGATCTCTTCGCCCATGGTGTCGAGCAGAGGCGAGAGCCCGGTGACTCCGGGGCGCAGATTGAAGGCAGCGAAGACGATTCCGAGGACGATCAGAATGCGGATGCGCGCGGAGTTCATGAGCTCTTTCCTATCAGACACCGACGTCCGGTTCGGTGGCCGGGGCCCATCAGAAGTCGAGTTTGAGACCTTCGACCGGTGAGAGTCGGGACGCTCGCCTGGCCGGTGCCAGAGCGGAGAGGATGCCGGCGACGACCGCCACGCCGAGGATGCCGAGGAAGGACGGGGCAGAGAAGTCGACGATGAGGTCGGTGGAGTAGTCGTGGGTGACCAACCGTGTGCCGACGATGCCCAGGGCACCGCCGAGCACGAGTCCCAGCAGTGCAGCCACCGATGAGATGAGCACCGCCTCGAGCGCCAGTAGAGTCCGCAGCTGCGCAAGGCTCAGCCCCAGCGCCCGCATCAGCGCGTTCTCCCGGCGGCGCTCGATGACGGAGAGGCTGACCGTGTTCGAGACGCCGATGAGCGCGATGACCACAGAGACGAAGAGCAGAGCCACGGCCCCGGCGAGCAAGACATCGATGAGTTCGGAATAGGCGCCCCGGGCGACGGCCGAGCCGCCGACCTCGTCGCTGGAGACGTCGAGCGTCTCGGCCACGGACTGGCGGATGCGGGTGATCTCATCGACGTCGACATCCTCGTCGAGGCGGACGAGCACGGCCGTCGTCGTCGCCGAGATGCCGAGATCGTTGCCGACGTCGGGGGTGGTGAAGAAAGCGAGGCTGGAGAGGCCGTCCCTGTGCACGGGCACGCTCATCTCGTTGAGCCCCTTCACCCGCACTGTCGGTGAAGGATAGTCTTCGGGGACCGTGACCCGTCCGGACACGATATTCGCGGCCGCGCCTCCGAGTACGGTCTCGGCGCTGTCCGGGTCGATGACGAAGATCTCGGGACGGGAGCCCTTGAAGTCTTCGACCGCCTCGGCGCGGTGGGCGAGGACCGCGGTGGACACGCCGGGGATCCCGCGCACATCGTCGAGTTGGTCATCATCGACGAGGCCCGACAGCGGCACGGAGATGTCGACGGGATAACGCTGGTCGAGTCCGTGGCTGAGCGTCGCCTTCGTCGACATGCCGCCCACGAGGATCGTCGCCACCAAGGTCACACCGATGATAAGCGCCGTGGCTGTGGCCGCGGTGCGACGCGGATTGCGCAATGTGTTCAGGGTCGCCAGCTGACCGGGCACGCCCCAAGGGCTGAACAGCACCTCCCCCGTCCACGCGACGACGGGTGGGATGATCTTCGCCGCGCTGATGACCAGCCCCGTGACCACGAGTCCCCCACCCAGCGCTCCGCCGAGGATCCAGAGCTGAGAGGCCGACACCGCATAGACCGAGACGATGACGAGAACCACACCCAGCCCGATGCAGCCGAAACCCACGAGGTGCCGCGGACGAGCGCGGGTGCTCGGCGAGATGGAAGCGTCGAAGGGCTGGAGTGCTTCGAGCGGGGTCACAGCGATGGCACTGCGAGCCGGTCGGATGGTGGCCACAATCGTCAGCAGGGCACCGATGACGACCCCGCTGACCAGGGCGGAGACGGGAACGGTGAGAGTGTCGTAGGGGAACTCCTGCGGCCAGTAGCGCACCGCCACAGCCATCAGTCCGCGACTGCCGGCGACCCCGGTGAGCACACCGAAGATCGACCCGAGCAATCCGACGAAGAGCCCTTCGGCCACGACCGAGCCGTACATCTGCACGCGGGTGGCGCCGAGGCAGCGCAGCAGAGCGAATTCCCGACGGCGTCCGGCGACGATGACGGAGAAGGTGTTGGAGACGACGAGGATGGCGACGATGACGGAGATTCCGGCGAAGACGAGCAGGAGACCGGTCACGACGGCGTTGCCGCCGGAGAGGCGGTCGGTCTTCGCTTTTACGGCATCGTCCACGGAGAGCGCTTCGAGGCTGCCGTTCAGTTCCGAACCGTCGATGACCCTCTGCAGCTGTGTACGCACAGCCTCTGGGTCCGCGCCGCTCTCGAGGGCGATCTGAATGGCGATGACATCGCCCTGCTGGGCGAAATACTCCTGATAGCCCGATGCTGTCGTCAGCGCTCGAGTGGCACCGGGCAGGGCCGGATCCTGCCCCATTTCGGCGATGCCCACGACGGAGAAGGTGACGCTGCTCTGACTCGAACCCCGGTAGATCGGCATGTCATCGTTTCCGCTCTCCACCGGGACCGCATCGACGGTGAAGCGAATCTCATCGCCGACTCCGAGGTTGAGATCGCTGGCCGTGCGCGTGTCGAGCACGAGATCCGTCGTTGCTTCTGGTCGCTGACCGGAGACCATTTCGAAAGTGTCGAGCCGTTCGTCGGCAGGCACCGGAGACAGCGCAAAAGAGCTTTCGGAGAATGCGGATCCTCGGCCCGTGGTCACTGTGCGGGCCGACAGCGACGCGGTGGCCACCCCGTCGACTTCGGCTAAGGGGCGCAGCAGCGGAGACGCCTCGTCTCCCCCGACGAAGACGTCTCGGTCCGGGACGCCGGTGAGGTCGGCGTTCTCGAAAGATCGGCCGACGGCGTGTTCGAGGCTGTCCTGCAGCGAGGAGTTGATGATCAGGGTTGTTGCGACGAATCCGGAAGCCAATGCGATGCCGAGGCCGATTGCGAGGAATCGGGCCCAGTGGATCCGAATCTGTGCGAGGGCGACAGCGATCACAGAGAACTCAGTTCACTCAGCGCCGTGACCACGCTCTCTCGCGTCGGCTGACGGACTTCACCCGTGGCTCGCCCGTCTTTGAGCAGGACGACCCGCCCGGCGTGAGATGCCGCGACGGGGTCGTGGGTGACCATGATGATCGTCTGCCCGTACAGGGTCGTGGCCCGACCGAGCAGGGACAGGACCTCCGCTCCGGCGTGGGAGTCGAGGTTTCCTGTGGGCTCGTCGGCGAAGATGACATCCGGCCGCGTCAGCAGAGCCCGGGCCACGGCGACTCTCTGCTGCTGACCGCCGGAGAGCTCGTGCGGACGATGCTGCAGACGATCGCCGAGTTCGAGGCGTTCGACCACTTCGGCCTTCCACTGGCGATCGATCTTCTTCCGGGCCAGTGAGACCGGCAGTTCGATGTTCTGTTCAGCGCTCAGCGTCGGGACGAGGTTGAAGGCCTGGAAGATGAAGCCCACGCGGTCACGCCGCAGCTGAGTCAGCTGCCGGTCGTTGAGACGGGTGATGTCCTGGCCCCGCATGATGATCGAACCCGAATCGACACGGTCGAGCCCGGCAAGCACATGCATGAACGTCGATTTTCCGGACCCGGAGGGCCCCATGATGGCGGTGAAGCGTCCCGATTCGAAGTCGACGCTGATGTCGTCGAGAGCGTCGACTGCCGTATCACCGCGACCGAAGCTCTTGCGCAGTCCCTGCGCTCGGAGGACGATCTCATCGTCCCCCGCGCTGGTCTGGACGGGTTCTTCAGCAGGTTCCGACATCGTATGCCTAACATCGCGGTCTGGGTCTCGACTCCGACTACCTTAGATCCTGGCTGCACCACCGACCACTCGGACCGCCTATGCAGAACCGCCCACCTCAGAAGTTGAGATGGGCGGCATCGTGGTGCCCGCGACAGGATTCGAACCTACGACCTTCTGCTCCGGAGGCAGACGCTCTATCCACTGAGCTACGCGGGCAACGGTTGCAACTCTATCACCGTTGGGCACCACCTCCCAAAACGACACCGCGAGCAGTCCTCCGAGGACTGCCCGCGGTATCGTGGGGCTGTGATCAGCGATGTTCGAGCAGATCAGGCACCCTTCATAGCCTTGCGGCCGGGCACGTATTCCCAGTGCCAGAGCTCATAGGAATTGCGCTTGGCCCAGTCCGGATTCTCCCACCCGAACTTCTCAGCGTTGGCGACGAGCCATTCGTACTGCTGGCCGGTTCCGTTCTGCGTTCCCGCGCCGAGGTCCAGTGCCAGGCCCCAACCGTGGTTGGAGGTTCCGGGACGAGCTGCGAAGCCGGGCTTGCGTGCGGCGACGGAGACCTGTGATTCCAGCGACCGGTAGGAGTCGGTGACTGCGAGGTCTTTGCCGGTGTCCTTCTTGAAGGCAGCGTTCATCTTCGCGAACGACACAGCCGCATCGGAGCGCAGCTTGTGGTTGCCCACGCCGATCTCACACAGCCATCCGTCGGGCAGCTCGCCGTTGCTCGCCTCGCCCTTCGGCGCTGCTTCGTCACAGCCGGGCAGAACGGTCTTCGTGATCGCGCGAGATGCCGCGTCGACCTTGGTCTGCTTGGCGCTCGGGGCGCCGATGGTCATCGAGGTCTTGTCATCGTCGTCGACCTTGATGTCGGCGGAGACCGATTCGGCGTTGATCGCACGTGGCTGGGACTGTGCGGCCGTGTCGTCGACCTTGACTTCCTGGTTGCCGCTCATGTTGCCGGCGACCATCACGGCAGCGATGGCGGTACCGGTGACCGAGACGGTGGCCAGAGCGGACAATGTGGTGACCTGACGGCGGCGGACCGAGCGCAGCAGCGAACCGTCGGAACCGCGGTTGCCGAGCTGAGCAGCGGCCAGCGTCGACGTATGACCCGCAGGGGTCATCGGCCGAGAAGCCTCTTTGGCCATCGCTGCCCGTCGCGGTGAGCCCGCTGCTGCGCGGGCCTCGGCTGCCATCGCCGCGCGACGAGGTGAAAGGACTGCGGATGCGCTGTTCCGCGACTGCGATGTCACGGGATGCGAAGAGTTGATCGTCGAAACCTGCGAAGAGGCGTTCTGCTTCCGCAGATCACGTCGGCGGACCTGCGGCGCCTCGACGGTCGAGAGCTCACTCGACATAGTGCTCCATACTGTTGGTGAAGATTGTGCGGTGGAAGCCCTCTGCCGGGCGCCCGAAAGCTGATGTCACAACACTATAACGACATTGTTACAGAATGTCACCTTCAGTTCATTCACAGCGTGTGACCAGGACATTTCCTGACGATGCATGGTCACAGATCACTACAGGCGCCCTACTCCAGGTGTCCTGAATCACCGTTTCGTTACGAACCGTTACACAGTCGGTCACGTTTGGGAGTCCGCATCGAGCGGCACTTCCCACGAGCACAGACGCTGTCCGACAGCCGACCACATGGCCCCGCGCACCGGCACAGCGCCGGGAGCGGACGCGACGCCTCGACGGCGGCCTCCCCGCAATCAGGAGACCGCCGTCGAGGCGAAAGGGTGAGCCGGGTGGATCGGCCGGCGCAGAATGCTCAGCGGCGGAAGTCGAATCGTCCCCGCTGCATCGCGTCCTGGACTTCGCCGACGAGCTCTTCGAGCACGTCCTCGAGGAACAGCACGCCGAGGACCTGCGCCTGCGAGTCGATGACGCGGGCGACATGGATTCCCGCCTTCTGCATCTGCGCCAGCGCCTCTTCGACCTCGTCATCGGCAGTGACCGTGAACAGGGGGCGGAAGCGCTTGCTCTGCACCGGAGCGTCGAAGGCCTCTTCGGTGTCCGCGTAGAGGACATCCTTGATGTGGAGGTAGTCCTGCGGATACCCGTCGTCACCGACGACGAAGTAGCGGGAGAAGCCTGTCTTGCCGACCAAGGTCACAAGCTCGTTCGGGGTCACCTTGTCCGAGATCGTGACGAGTTCGGACATCGGGACCATGATGTCGGACGCAGTCTTGTCGCTGAACTCGATGGCCCCCTTGAGCAGCCCCGTGTCATCACTGAGCAGTCCTTCGCGCTTCGACTCGGCCACGATCGATTCGACCTGCTCGATCGTGTAGGCCTCATTGACCTCGTCACGGGCCTCGATCTTGAACAGGTGGAGGACCCCATTGGCCAGGCCGTTGAGGGGACGAATGACGAAACCGAAGACCCGCGCCAGGAACACCAGCGGTGTCGCCAGCAGCATCACGGCCTGGCCGGAGGCGGCCAGCGCCAGGTTCTTCGGCACCATCTCACCGATGACCACGTGCAGGTAGGTGACGACGCCGAGCGCCAGGACGAAGGAGATCGTCGAGGACAGTCCGGCGGGAATGCCCAGGCCCTCGAGGGGACCGGCGAGCAGGTGATGGATGGCCGGTTCGGCCACATTGCCCAGAAGCAGGGAGCACACAGTGATGCCGAGCTGGCAGATCGCCAGCATCAGTGACACGTGCTCCATCGCATAGAGAGCGGTCTTGGCCGCCGCGGAGCCTTCTGCCGCTCGCGGCTCGATCTGTGATCGCTTGGCAGCGACCACCGCGAATTCGGCGGCGACGAAGAAGGAGTTGCCCAGCAGGAGAACGACCAGCCAGACCAGTCCGAACCAATCGGCGCTCATCGAGTCTCACCTCCGGTTTCGAAACCCCCCGCGTCGGCGGCGCGCAGCACCACCCGGAGGCGTTCGATGCGTCGTCCGTGCATCCGTTCGACCACGATGCGGGCATCCTCCATGCAAACCTCGTCACCCGGTTCGGGGATCCTTCCGAGCTCCTTGAGGACGAATCCGGCCATAGTCTCGTAGTCCGAGTCCTCCGGGATGTTGACCCCGATCGTCGACGAGATCTCATCGGGTCGCAGCTGACCGGGCACTATCCAGGAGCCGTCGCGAGCCGGTCGTGCCGCGACGCGCATCCGATCATGCTCATCGGCGACCTCGCCCACGAGCTCCTCGACGACATCCTCGAGAGTGACCACTCCGGCTGTGCCGCCGAACTCATCGACGACCACAGCCATCTGCAGGCCGGTGGCGCGCAGCTCCAAGAGCAGCGGGTCGAGGCGCTGCGTCTCCGGGATCTCACGGACCTCGGTCATCAGCCCTCCTGCGTAGGCGTCGTCGCGGTTGCTCGGAGGCACGGCGAAAGCCTGTTTGACGTGAACTACTCCGACGATGTGGTCCTTGTCCTCGTCAGCCACGGGAAACCGGGAGAATCCGGTGTCCCGGGCCTGTTCGATGATCTGCCGAGCCGTGGTGTCCTTGTCCACCGTGGACATGCGCGTGCGCGGAGTCATCACGTCTTCCGCGGTGCGTTCGGAGAAGCTCAGAGTCCTCTCCAGCAGACCTGCTGTCTGCTCATCGAGCACGCCCTCTTCGGCGGAGTGCCTCACGAGTGAGGTCAGCTCCTCCGGGGAACGCCCCACCGAACCTTCTTCCTGCGGCTCGATGCCCATCGACATCAGGATCTTGTTCGCCGTGCCGTTGAGGACGGCGATGACGGGTTTGAAGACGAGCGAGAAGACGTACTGGATCGGTGCGGCGATGCGACCGGTCGCCAGCGGCACAGCGATGGCGAGGTTCTTCGGCACGAGCTCTCCGAAGATCATCGATCCCACGGTGGAGACGATGAGGGCGATGGTCAGCGCCAGCGGGGCCGCGAGGCCGGGGCCGACGCCCCAGGCCTCGAACAGCGGCGCCAGCAGCCTGCCCAAGGACGGTTCCATGAGGTAACCGGTGAGCAGAGTGGTGATCGTGATGCCCACCTGCGCTGCCGAGAGCTGGGTGGACAGGTGGGTCATCGAACGCCGAAGCGTCTTCGCGCCGACGACACCTTCTTCAACCGCCTTATCGGCTGTGTGGCGGTCAAGCGTCAGCAGCGAGAATTCGGCTGCGACGAAGACTCCGGTGCCGAGGATGAGCAGCAGTGCGAGGGCGAGGAGTATCCATTCCATCAGTGACTGTCCCCGCCGTTCGCTGTCTGCTCAGCAGAGCAGGTCAGGTCTGAGACCCTCGCGGGGTGAGGGTCGTCATCTGGGGCGCCGGCTTCCCGCCGGCCGGGACTGTCACTGTGCATGAGGAGATCTTACCAACTTCCCGACAGCGGTCGGCCCTCTTCGTAGCCGGCGGCGCTCTGGACACCGACCGCGGCCAGACGCGCGAATTCTCCGAGATCACCGGCCCCGGCATAGGTGCAGGAGCTGCGGACGCCCGAAGTGATGCCGTCGATCAGGTCCTCGACCCCAGGAGATTCAGGGTCGATGTACATGGTCGACGAAGAGATGCCCTCTTCGAACAGTCCCTTCCGAGCACGCGCAAAGGCCGATTCCGCTCTGGTCCGGTTGGCCACGGCCCGAGCCGAAGCCATGCCGAAGCTCTCCTTGTACTTCCGGCCCTCTCCGTCGACGAGCAGGTCGCCGGGCGACTCGTGGGTCCCGGCGAACCAGGATCCGACCATCACCTGAGAGGCCCCGGCGGCCAGGGCCAGAGCGACATCGCGGGGGTAGCGGACTCCGCCGTCGGCCCACACGTAGGCACCCAGCTCGCGAGCCGCCTCGGCGCATTCGAGCACTGCGGAGAACTGTGGACGACCGACCGCGGTCATCATCCGGGTCGTGCACATGGCGCCCGGGCCGACTCCGACCTTGACGATGTCGGCGCCGGCAGCGACGAGGTCGCGGACTCCTTCGGCGGTGACGACGTTTCCGGCCACGATCGGCACCCCGAGCTCGGCATCGGCGATCGCCGACAGCGTGTCGAGCATCTTCACCTGATGACCATGGGCGGTGTCGACGACGAGGACGTCCGCACCGGCTTCGACCAGCGCAGCGGCACGTTCGACCGCGGCACCGTTGACGCCGATGGCCACGGCGATCTTCAGCCGTCCCCGATCGTCGACATTGGGGGTGTAGATGGACGATCGCAGCAGCGACTTCGGAGTCAGGCTGCCGAGCACCGTGTTCTCATCGTCGACGACGGCGGCGAACTCGGCTCGTGATTCCGTCATCGATTCGAAGAGGGACTCCAGCTGCGCGGCGTCCTCCCAGTAGACCTCGGAGGCGCGGATGACATGCGGTGAGGAGTTCAACAACTCCGCCACCGAGGTGAAGCGATCGACTCCGCGCAGATCCGCGGCATTGATGATGCCCTCGAGCCGTCCCGCGTCGTCGACGACGACGCCGAAGCCGTGCGGACGCTTGGCCAGCACGTGCAGGGCGTTGAGCACTGTGTCCTCGGGCGAGAAGCGCAGTGCGGATTCGAAGATCCGGTCGCGGCTCTTGACCCAGGCGATGGTCTCCTGCGCGGCGGTCAGCGGAATGTCCTGGGGCAGTACCGCCAGTCCGCCTCGACGGGCCATCGTCTCCGCCATCCGTCGACCGGACACTGCGGTCATATTCGCTGCCACGAGCGGCGTCGTCGACCTGGTCGGATCGGTCGTCGTGAGGTCGACGTCGAAGCGCGAAGTCAGCGCAGACGAATTCGGCACGAGGAAGACATCGGAGTAGGTGAGATCGGTGTTCGGGTCGTTTGAGATGAAACGCATAACACTATTGTCCATTAACTGCACATTCGATGGCACATCACGTTAGGCTTGGAGATGTCGTTAAGCAGCAAGTCTTGAATCAGGAAGTAGGCGATCAACGCCGTGTCCGTCAATACTCCGAACCCCACCGTTGAAGACTTCGGGTCGAATGAGTGGCTGGTCGAGGAATTGTATGAGCAGTACAAGTCAGATAAGAATTCGGTCGACCAGTCCTGGTGGCCCTTCTTCGACAAGTACGAGAAGAACGGCGGAGGCGCTCAGTCCGCTGCCGAGTCCGCTGCCGAGCAGGAGGCGAAGCCGGCCGCGAAGAAGTCGGATGCCAAGGCCCCTGCCTCAGCTTCATCCCCGGCGACCTCCCGTGAGACCTCTCGCGGCGTCTCCCCGTCCTCGGCTGAGTCCGAGACGCTGAAGGCCGAGACCAAGTCCGTGCCGAAGGTCACCGCGAAAGAAGCCGCACCGAAGCCCGCGCCGGAGGAGACGATCACTCCCCTGCGCGGCCCCGCGAAGCTCATCGCCAAGAACATGGATGAGTCGCTCGAAGTCCCGACCGCCACCTCGGTCCGGGCTCTGCCTGCCAAGGCGCTCATCGACAACCGGATCGTCATCAACTCGCACCTCAAGCGCACCCGTGGCGGGAAGGTCTCCTTCACCCACCTCATCGGCTTCGCCGTGATCCGCGCCCTGCAGAACTTCCCCTCGCAGAACGTCTCCTACGACGTCCGCGACGGCAAACCTGTGATGGTCTCCCCCGCCCACATCAACTTCGGCCTCGCCATCGACGTGCCCAAGAAGGACGGATCCCGCACCCTGCTGGTGCCCAACGTCAAGAAGGCCGAGACGCTGACCTTCCGCCAGTTCGTCGACGCCTACGACGGCCTCGTCGACAAGGCACGACAGGGCAAGCTCACCGCCGACGACTTCGCCGGCACCACCGTCTCGCTGACGAACCCCGGCGGAATCGGCACTGTCCACTCCGTTCCGCGTCTGACCAAGGGCCAGGGCTGCATCATCGGCGTCGGCGCGCTCGACTACCCCGCCGAGTTCCAGGGTGCCAGCCAGCAGACCATCAACTCTCTGGCCGTGTCCAAGGTGCTGACCATGACCTCGACCTACGATCACCGCGTGATCCAGGGAGCCGGTTCGGGTGAGTTCCTCAAGCTCGTCCACAGCTACCTGCTCGGCGAAGACGGCTTCTACGACGATGTCTTCGAGTCCCTGCGCCTGCCCTATGAACCGGTGCGCTGGGTTCCGGACGTCTCGGCCGAAGACCAGGACGACGTCAACAAGACTGCACGCGTCATCGAACTCATCGATGCCTACCGCACGCGCGGTCACCTCATGGCCAATATCGATCCTCTGGTCTATCGTCAGCGGTCCCACCCGGATCTCGATATCAATCAGCACGGTCTGACTCTGTGGGACCTCGAACGCGAGTTCCCCACTGGCGGGTTCGGATCGAAGCCGATGATGCCCTTCCGCAGCATCCTCGGACTGCTGCGTGAGAGCTACTGCCGGACCACCGGCTTCGAATACATGCACATCGCCGACCCGGTCCAGCGCCGCTGGTTCCAGTCGAAGATCGAGGTTCCGCATCAGGAGCTCACCCGTTCGGAGCAGGGACACATCCTCGGCCGTCTCAACGCCGCCGAGGCCTTCGAGACCTTCCTCCAGACGAAGTACATCGGACAGAAGCGCTTCAGCCTCGAAGGCGGAGAGTCCGCGATCGTCCTGCTCGACGAGATCCTCAACCAGTCCGCCGACACCGGCCTCGATGAGGTCGCGATCGGCATGGCCCACCGTGGCCGCCTCAACGTGCTGACGAACATCGCCGGCAAGTCCTATGCGCAGATCTTCCGTGAGTTCGACGGAACCATGTCCCCGGACAGCGTCCAGGGCTCCGGCGATGTGAAGTACCACCTGGGCACCAAGGGTTCGTTCACCTCTCCGGCAGGCAACACCACCGGCGTCTACGTCGCGGCCAACCCCAGCCACCTCGAGACCGTCGATCCGGTCCTCGAGGGCATCGTGCGCGCCAAGCAGGATCTCGTCGACCAGGGCGAGTCCGGTTTCACCGTGCTGCCGGTCCTCGTCCACGGCGATGCCGCATTCGCCGGACAGGGCGTGGTCACCGAAACGCTCAACCTCTCCGAGCTGCGGGGCTACCGCACCGGCGGAACGGTCCACGTCATCATCAACAACCAGGTCGGGTTCACCACTCCCCCCGCCTCGGCGCGGTCCTCGTTCTACTGCACGGACGTCGCCAAGTCGATCAACGCCCCGATCTTCCACGTCAACGGCGATGATCCCGAGGCCGTCGTCCGGGCGGCCCGCCTGGCTTTCGAATACCGCCAGGAATTCAACCGGGACGTCGTCATCGACCTCGTGTGCTACCGCCGCCGCGGCCACAACGAGGGCGACGATCCGTCGATGACCCAGCCGACGATGTACTCCCTCATCGAGAAGAAGGGCTCGGTGCGCAAGCTCTACACCGAATCCCTCGTCGGCAGGAAGTGCATCACCGACGAAGAGGCCGCCGAGGCGCTCAAGGACTACCAGTCCAAGCTGGAATCGGCCTTCGCCGAGACCAAGGAAGCCGAGACCGGTTCCTACGACGGAGAAGCGTTCAACGCTCCCTACGAGCCCAGCGACATCGAGACCTTCAACGATGCCGAGACGGCCATCAGTACCGAGACGCTGCAGCGCATCGGCGAGGCCTTCACCGAGATCCCCGAGGGCTTCACGGTTCACAAGAAGCTGCGGGCGCTGCTCGAGAAGCGCAAGGAGATGTCGCTGTCGGGCGGAATCGACTGGGGCTTCGCCGAGCTGCTGGCTTTCGGTTCGCTGCTCATGGACGGCGTGCCGGTGCGGCTGGCGGGCCAGGACTCCCGTCGCGGGACCTTCGTCCAGCGCCACTCGGTGCTCATCGACTCGGTCAACGGCAACGAATGGACGCCGCTGCAGAACCTCACCGAGGAGCAGGCTCGATTCTGGGTCTACGACTCCCTGCTCAGCGAGTACGCCGCCGTCGGCTTCGAATACGGCTACTCCGTCGAACGCAAGGACGCCCTCGTGGCGTGGGAGGCTCAGTTCGGTGACTTCGCACAGGGTGCGCAGACCGTCATCGACGAGTTCATCTCCTCCTCCGAGCAGAAGTGGCAGCAGAACTCCGGTGTCGTCATGCTCCTGCCCCACGGCTACGAGGGTCAGGGACCCGACCATTCCTCGGGCCGCATCGAGCGTTACCTCCAGCTGTGCGCGGAGAACAACATGACGGTGGCCCACCCGTCCTCGGGTGCCTCGTACTTCCACCTGCTGCGTCGCCACGCCTCGACGACGAACAAGCGTCCGCTCATCGTCTTCACCCCGAAGTCGATGCTGCGCCTCAAGGCTGCAGCGAACTCGCCGGAAGACTTCACCTCAGGCAAGTTCCAGGCCGTCATCGACGATACGGATGTCGATGCCTCGCAGGTCGAGCGCGTCGTCCTCGTCTCCGGCAAGCTCTACTGGGAGCTCAAAGCCAAGCGGGAGAAGGACAACGACACGAAGATGGCGCTCGTCCGCCTCGAGCAGCTCTACCCGCTCGACGAGGCGGCCATCACCGCCGTGCTCGACCGCTTCCCGGCCGATGCCGAGATCGTCTGGGCCCAGGAAGAGCCGGAGAACCAGGGTGCATGGCCGTTCATGGCACTGCACCTGCCCGAGCTCCTCGGCGGACGTGAGGTCAAGGTCATCTCTCGTGCCGCTTCTGCAGCCACCTCAACTGGGCTCAAGCACTTCCACGAAGCTCAGCAGAAGGAACTCGTCGACCGGATCTTCAGCCGGTGAGCAGCGACGTCACCACAACCATCGCCGTGGTCGGAGGCCCTTTGGTCGCCGGCCACGGCGATGGCCGTGGCCTCGGGTGGGTCGGTCGGGTGACGGCGAGGACTCTGCCGAGTCTGCCTGCACTCAAGGTGTATCCCCTGGCCGTGCCGACCGAGGATTCTGCCGGTCTTCAAGCCCGGACCATCGACGAGGCGTCCCTGCGGTTCACTCGGGAAGGGGACAATCGTCTGGTGTTGGCTCTGGGTTCCGGGGATCTCGATTCGGGGCGTTCGGTGGCCAGGGCCCGCCTCGATGTGGCCAACATCCTCGACGAGGCGTTGGCTCGGAAGGTCTCGACGTTCGTGCTGGGCCCACCGCCTGAACACGACGGTGATCGCAACCGTCGCATCGCCGAGCTCAATGCCAGCTTCTCCGATGTGGCGAAGCGGCGAGGCATCACCTATGTCGACACTTTTACGCCCCTCCTCGGCCATCCTGTATGGCAGCGCGAGGTCGCATCGTCGCGGGACCATCTGCCGGCGCAGGAAGGATACGGTCTGCTGGCCTGGTTGGTTCTCCATCGCGGCTGG
Source organism: Brevibacterium sp. JSBI002 (assembly GCF_026013965.1). Taxonomy (NCBI): domain Bacteria; kingdom Bacillati; phylum Actinomycetota; class Actinomycetes; order Micrococcales; family Brevibacteriaceae; genus Brevibacterium; species Brevibacterium sp. JSBI002. The sequence continues at coordinate 1,583,019 of NZ_CP110341.1, read as the reverse complement.
TTCAACTGGCTGGGAATCCAGGACGTCCTCGGCGACAGCTGAGCCGTCGGTGGGGTGCCCGACCGAAGATCTCTGCGATGCCCGACCGAAGATCTCTTCGATGCCCGGCCGACGAAGAGCTCAGCGGTCACAGTCGCATCATCTTGTCAGACCGATTCGGCAAGGTGGGTGACCTGGTCCGACTTTGCTCTGCTCGGGTGATCATGAGACAATTGAGCGTCTATCAAAGGAGGGCACAATGAGCAAGCGTGGCCGTAAGCGTCGCGATCGCCGCCGTAAGAAAGCAAACCACGGCAAGCGTCCAAACGCATGATTCGCTGATACGTTCGGTGAATGACGAAGGCGGGAAGAGATTCGAATCTCTTCCCGCCTTCGTTGTGACCCTGGACTCCCCTGTGTCTGGGCGCCTGTCAGGAGTTCTGTTCGAGCGCTATCCGCTGCCGGATCTTCTCTCGCAGTCCCATCGGGGCACGGTCGTGGCTGCACGAACGACGCACGAGCTCTTTGAGCAGCGCTTCGATCTCGTACTCGTCATGACACGACGGGCACTGTTCGAGGTGGATCGAGATCTCGCGGATCTCCGTCGTCGTCAGTTCTCCGTCCAGGTAGTGATAGATGCGCATCAGTGACTCGGTCCTGACGCTTTCGCAGCATCCTTCGTCGCTCATTTCGCACCTCCCTCAGGACTCACGAAACCGCGCTCGGCGGCGTAGTCGGCCAGCATCTCCCGCAGCTGTCGGCGACCGCGGTGAAGTCGAGACATCACAGTGCCGATCGGCGTCTCCATAATCTCGGCGATCTCCTTGTACGGCAGTCCTTCGACATCGGCATAGTAGACGACCATGCGGAAGTCTTCGGGCAGTGCCGAGAGCGCTTCCTTGACGTCGGAGTCGGGAAGGTGGTCGAGGACTTCGAGTTCTGCGGAACGACCGCCGGAGGACGAGTGGCTGTTCGCCTGTGCGATCTGCCAGTCCTCGATGTCTTCGCTGCCATGTTCCTGCGGCTGACGCTGCTTCTTACGGTAGTTGTTGATGAAGGTGTTCGTCAGGATCCGATACAACCAGGCTTTGAGGTTGGTTCCGGGCTTGTACTGGTGGAAGGCGGCATACGCCTTCGCATAGGCTTCCTGGACGAGGTCTTCGGCGTCGGCCGGATTTCGGGTCATACGCAGAGCAGCTGCGTAGAGCTGGTTGACATATTCCAGAGCATCCCGTTCGAAACGCGCCGACCTCTCGGCGTCGGTTTCGGGGGCTTCTTTGACTGATTCGGTCATCGCAGTCAATGGTACGCCCGTTCTCTCCAGGACGGCAGTGGCGCTCATAGACTTCTCCTTCTGCCTGTCGACTTCCCGACGGGTGCACCGTCGAATGGCTTCACCCCGTACAACATCGGATCGACCTCCCACTATTCCCACCTCAGCAGTTATGCTTGCCAGTGAGATGACCGCCACGTAGGAAGGACCACTGTGTCTCCCATTCGTCTTATCGCACGGCCCATGCTGGCCGCCGGCTACATACTCAACGGCGTCGAACGACTGCGCAAGCCGGAGGCAGCGGCCGCATCGGTGGGCCCGCTTCTCAATCAGGCTCGCAAGCAGGTCGACGTCCCCGTCGAAGCAGTGACTCTCGCCCGAGCCACCGGTGTTGCACAGGTCGCTGCCGGTTCGATGCTCGCCATCGGACGCTTCCCCCGCCTCAGCGCATCGATCCTCGTCGGCACCTACCTGCTCGACACCGTCGGTGAGCGTCTGTCTGCTGACAAGACGAAGTCGAAGGAGGAGAAGAAAGCCCGCAACGAACGCACTCTGCTGCGCACCTCGATGCTCGGCGGTGCCCTGCTCGCCGCCGTCGACACTGCTGGACGCCCCGGCCTGTGGTGGCGGACCCAGCACGCGGCCGAAGATCTGTGGTCGAGCGTGGAAGACACCTCGAAGCAGGCTCTGAGCGCACTCGGAGTTGACTGACATCTCCACGCGCACTCCCCCGGCGACCGGCGACTGGCAGCCGCCGGTCGCCGGTTCCGCCGTCTCTGCCACTGTGACCGTTCCCGGTTCCAAGTCCCTGACGAACCGCTATCTCATCCTTGCGGCTCTCGCCCGTTCCGGATCCGATCTAAAAGGATGGCTGCGCAGCCGCGACACCCTTCTCATGGTCGACGCCCTGCGTCGCCTCGGCGCCGTGATCGACGAAGACGGCGATGAGCTCCACATCGAGCCGATCCCTTTCCCAGTCGGACACGCGCCCACAGACGCAGCTGCGCAGGATTCCGCACCGATCACCATTGACTGTGGTCTCGCCGGAACCGTGATGCGTTTCATCCCCCCACTTGCCGCGCTCACAGGCCGTGAGGTCGTCCTCGACGGCGACGAACAGGCCCGGGTGCGGCCGATGTCGGTGACGATCGAGTCGCTGCGGGAGCTCGGTGCGTCGATCACCTCCGCCGCGAGCACATTGCCGATGACGATCCACGCCGACTCTCAGCTGCGCGGCGGCCACCTCAGCATCGACGCCAGCGCCTCCAGCCAATTCGTCTCTGGTCTGCTCCTCGCCGCTCCCGTCATGCCTTTGGGACTCGAACTCACCAACACTGCGGACTCGGTGCCCAGCCGAACGCATGTGGATATGACGATCGAAGTCCTCCGCGACGCGGGCGTCGACATCAGCGAGCCCGAACCCGAGCGCTGGATCGTCGAACCAGGACTTCCGCGCGGTCTCGACGTGCAGGTCGAACCCGACCTGTCCAATGCCGCAGCCTTCGCAGCGGCGGCCGTGGCGACCGCCGGATCCGTGACCATCGCCGACTGGCCCGTGCACACCACACAGGCAGGTGACGGTTTCCGCGAGATCGCCGAGGCTTTCGGGGCCACGGTGCGCCTCGATAGGGAAGGACTGCATGTGCAGGGCCCGGACCAGCTCAACCCGGTCGATCTCGACCTGTCGGCCGTCGGCGAACTCACCCCCGTGGTCTCGGCTCTCGCAGCTTTGGCCGAGGGAACGTCGCAGCTGCGCGGTATCGGGCATCTGCGCGGGCACGAGACCGACCGACTGGCGGCTCTGACCAGAGAGTACGGTGCCATCGGCGTCGACGTCGTCGAACATGCCGAGGCGCTGACGATCACCGGCACCACGCACCTTCGTCCGGCGCTGTGGCATACCTACCACGACCACCGCATGGTCATGGCCGGTGCCGTCCTCGCCCTGCGCAATGACGGTATGGTCATCGAGAACGCCGGCACTGTGGCCAAGACCCTGCCTGCCTTCACTCAGCTGTGGGAAGCCATGCTCACCCCCGGAGCCTGATATGGCGAAGATCTTTCGCGATGAGGACTACCGCCCCCGGCCGAACCGACGCGGTTCCCGACCGCGGACGAAGAACCGCCCCGACCACAAGAACGCTGTTTCGGGTCTGGTCACTGCGGTGGATCGGGGCCGGTACCGGGTCATCCTCGCTGACGACGACGGGAACTTCCCGTCGAGCCCCCCGATTCGGAAGAAGGGGAAACGGTCACGTGGGGCCACCTCGGTGACGGCGGTGCGCGCCTCGCACCTGCGCAAACAGGCAATCGTTCCCGGCGACGTCGTCCGCCTCGTCGGCGACACATCCGGGACCGAGGGCACCCTGGCCAGGCTCGTTGAGATCAACGAGCGGCAGACCCTGCTGCGCCGCAGCGCCGATGACACCGACCCGACCGAGCGCGTCCTTGTCGCCAACGTCGACGTCATGGGCATCGTCACGGCCACCGTGGACCCGGATCCCTCGTTCGGTCTCATCGATCGCGCGCTCGTCGCAGCCTTCGACGCAGGGATCACTCCCCTGCTCATCGTCACGAAGACCGATCTGCGCCCGGCGACGGAGCTGAAGGAACGCTTCTCCGCGTCCGGGATCGACATCGTCGAATCCTCCATCGACCCCGACGCCGAGCCGACCGATTCGACAACCGCCGCAAACGATGCGGCCCGCGACGAGGCAGAACCCCACGCCGAGGTGGCCGAACGTCTCCGCGGACGCATCAGCGTCCTCGTCGGCCATTCCGGAGTGGGCAAATCCACGCTGACCAACGTTCTCGTTCCCGCCGCCGAGCGCGCGACGGGCCAGGTCAACGACGTGACCGGACGCGGGCGTCACACCTCGTCCTCGGCCGTGTGCCTGCCGTTGGAACGCGGCGGATGGCTCATCGACACCCCGGGAGTGCGCAGCTTCGGCCTGGCCCATGTGGACCGGGAGACCCTGCTCTCCGCCTTCCCCGAACTCGTCGAGGCCACGGCCGACTGCCCCCGCGGATGCACTCACCTCGCGGACTCTCCCGGATGCCGACTCGATGAATGGGTGGCCGCCGGCAAGGCCGGACCGGGAGGAGTCTCACGGCTGGAGTCTCTGCGCCGGCTGCTGCCCTCGACTGGATAGGCTGGAGGCATGAACGACCTCGACCTGGCGATCGAACTCGCCGATCTCGCCGATGCCATCAGCCACCCGCACTTCCGGGCACAGGACTTCGCCGTCGAAACCAAACCCGATCTCACTCCGGTCACCGAATGCGACCGTGCGGTGGAGAAGACGATCATGGATCGCCTCACAGAGGTTCGACCCGATGACAGCGTGCTCGGTGAGGAATTCGGTGCACACGGGCAGTCATCGCGACGGTGGATCATCGATCCCATCGACGGAACGAAGAACTTTGTGCGCGGGGTGCCGGTGTGGGCGACGCTGATCTCCCTCTACGACGGTGATCAGCCGCTGCTGGGAGTCGTCTCCGCTCCCGCGCTCGGTCGCCGATGGTGGGCGGAGACGGGCCAGGGCGCCTACGCGACCGAGCTCGGTCCCCGGCCGAACGCATCGCTGTGTCATCCGTCGATTCACTCGCCGATGCGTCCCTGTCGTATTCGTCGCTGTCGGGCTGGAAGGAACTCGGCATCCTCGATGCGTTCCTCGATCTCTGCGATTCGCTGTGGCGCACTCGCGGATACGGCGACTTCTACTCCTATATGCTGCTCGCCGAGGGCGCTGTCGACCTCGCCTGCGAACCCGAGCTCGCGCTCTACGATATGGGAGCGCTCGTACCCATCGTCCTCGAAGCCGGAGGCACCTTCACGAACACGGCCGGTGTTCCGGGGCCGTTCGGCGGCAATGCGCTGGCCAGCAATTCTCGCCTCCATGAAGCCGCGCTCGATCGACTCGGTCGGGTCGCTCCCGCGGAGGTCTCCTGATGCCGGACATCATGGGAGCCCCGCTGTGGCATGAGATGGCCGAGGCCGCCGGTCTGACGAATCCGGATGGGTCGATCGGTGAGACGATCTACGGGCAGATGACGAAGTTCGCCGCCGAGGTCGGAGCCGTCAACCTGGGGCAGGGCGCTCCAGGCACGGAGCCCCCGGACGAGCTCATCGCCGCTACGGATGAGGCGATGCGGGCCGGATTCAATCAGTACGCCCCCGGTCAGGGATACCCGCAGCTGCTCGAGGCTGTGGCCGCTCAACGCGGACGCGATTTCGGCCAGCACGTCGATCCTGACGAGGTGCTCTACACTGCAGGCGCCACGGAGGGCCTCACCGCTGCGATCCTCGCACTGCTGCCGCGCGGCGGCTCCCTCGTCGCCTTCGAACCGTTCTACGACTCCTATCCGGCGGCGATCGCTGCCGCCGGCGGAACTCTGCACACGGTGCCGATCCTCCCCGATGGCCACGGTGACTTCGCCCCGGACTGGGAGGCTTTCGACCGAGTCATCGCCGAAGTCGATCCGGCGATCATCCTCGTCAACACTCCGCACAATCCCACCGGGTTCATCTTCTCTGCCGCTGATCTCGCCCGCATCGGACGAGCCGCTGAGGAGGTCGACGCCTGGGTGCTCTCCGATGAGGTCTACGAGCAGCTCGTCCTCACTGATCTGGGGCATGTCCCTCCCGCCGTTGCCATCGAGGATTCTGCACGCGTCGTCACGGTCTCCTCGGCGGGCAAATCATGGAATACGACGGGCTGGAAGATCGGCTGGGTCATCGCCCCTCCCGAGGTTCGCCAGGCCATTCAGACCGTCAAGCAGTTCCTGTCATTCACGGCCGGCGGTCCGATGCAGATCGGAATGGCCGATATGCTGGTCGGCGATTCTCAGTTCGTCGCCGAGAACCGAGCTTCGCTGCGGGCACGCGCCGAGGTTCTCGTCCCCGCCTGTCGCTCGGTGGCGGGCGCTGAAGTGTCCACTCCGCGCGCCGGCTATTTCACAGTGGTGGACTTCTCTGCGCTGACGGATCGCGATGCCTTCGAGCTCAACGAGCTGCTGGCCAGAGAATTCTCCTTGGTCGGAATTCCCGTACCGGCTCTGTGCAGGCCGGGCAGCCCGGCATACGAGGCCTATCGGTCCTCGATCCGATATTCGTTCTGCAAGTCCGTTGCCGATGTCGCCGAGGGCGCACAGCTGTTCAACGCACTCGGAGGCCATCTCCGGGAGCACCCGTACGCGCTGCGTCGGAGCAACTGAGTATCACTACTTTTCGTGGCCGAGGCAGATTGAGTTCCTGATCCGAGGGACGGCACGGGACGTGCCGCGCCGAGCGACATGAATCGCCGCGCCCAAAGACGCCAGAAGGGGCGAACCGCATAGGCGGTTCGCCCCTTCTGCATCGGGCAGCGACGCTGCCCGCTGAGTCTGGCTCCGTGTCGGCGCACGCGCCGATCAGCAGCCAAGCTCAGGGCACATCAGGCCTTGACGAGCTCGAGTTCGAGTTCGATCTTGATCTTGTCGGAGACGAGAAGCTCTCCTCCGCCGAGGACGGCTTCGAAGGACATTCCGAAGTCCTTGCGGTTGACCGTGGCGGTGGCCGAGAGGCCGGCGACCTGGTTGCCGTTCGGGTCGGTGGCAACACCTGCGAATTCGGTGGCGAAGGCGACTTCCTTGGTCACGCCGCGCATCGTCAGCTCACCGACGGTCTCGAACTCATCGGCGCCGTCGGCCTTGATCGCGGTCGACTTGAAGCTCAGCTTCGGGTGTTCCTCGGCGAGGAAGAAGTCACCGCTCTTGAGGTGACCGTCGCGCTGTTCGTTGCGGGTGTTGATCGAGTTCGCTGAGGCCTCGGCGGACACGGCGCTGTCTTCGAGGGTCTCACCGACGTTCACGCTGCCGGCGATCTCTTCGAAGTTGCCGCGGACCTTCGAGACGCCCGCGTGCCGAGCGGTGAAGGTGAACTCCGAGTGGATGGGGTCGATGTTCCAGGTTCCGGCGGTGAGTCCCTGAGGCAGAGCAGTCATGATTTCTCCTTTTGGTTGAAATTTGAAGTACAGGGATGACTATAGTTCAACTTTCAACCAGATGCAACCGCTGCAGATGAACGGCAAGTGACCATGTGGCGGAGGTCACCTGTATTCGGCTTGGCCGCCAGGTGACCCCTCGTGTAGAGTTAAGAACACGCCGCGGGGTGGAGCAGTTCGGTAGCTCGCCGGGCTCATAACCCGGAGGTCGGAGGTTCAAATCCTCCCCCCGCCACCGAAGTGGCAGAACCCTCAGTCAGTTCAACTGGCTGGGGGTTCTTCTCATTCACAATGCCCTCTCCCAGCAGCTGCGAAAGCGAAATGCCCATGTACCGGGCGATGGCAAGCAGCTCATCGATCCGGAACGGCATCTCGCCGCGAATCCGCTTCGACACATTCCTCTGGGCAAATCCGAGAATCTCGGCGATGTCCGCCTGTCGCAGGTTGTACCGCGTCATCCACGCGGCAACTTCGCGTCCGACTCTCTCGTTCTCAGTCAACTGAAGCTCTCCAATAGTCATGAGTCCAGCGTAGATCGAAAGCGGCACAATGTAAACGATATTGCGACACTCTGAGAACCTATAGATCTACATACCCTTGACCCGTAAAACCTATGTGTATACGGTGGCACCATGAGATATACAAGACAAGTGCGAGCTAACGTGCTCGCCGAGATGGGCCGAAGAGAACTCAACCAAGGTGACGTTGCTCAGATTCTGAATACAAGTCAGCGTTCAGTGTCGAAACGCATGACCGGCGATACAGACTGGCGGATCGGGGATCTGCTGCGGCTGGCGCAAGCGTGGGATATTCCGATTGCAACTTTGCTCGAAGGAACAGAGGACGACCCGTTCGCTCCTAATGGCGACCCGAAGCCGGTAGGTGCATGATGGCCCTCGCACTGGAATCAAAATTCTCTGAAGCCGAGGCACGCGAGCTTACAGACGAACTGCGAAGTGACTACGGATCGCTACAGGTCAAGATCTCCACCGCGTGGCAGGGACGAATTTGGCTGGCGCTCGGGTACGACTCCTGGCAGGACTACCTCGACAATGAGTTTAGAGATGTCAGCTTGCGTCCGCCGAAGGACCTTGAAGAACAAGTGATCTCCGAGCTTCGGGCAGCAGGAATGAGTACCCGAGGGATCGCATCAGCGGTCGATATTAGTCACCCTACGGTGTACCGCCGTCTGCGGGATGCAGGTGTTTCAAATGAAACACCTGAGGACGCGGCCCGCACAGGTGAGCCAAGTGATTCACCTGCCGTTCCTGCCCCGGTCATCGGTCTGGACGGCAAGTCTTACCAGCCTCAACGTCCCGCTCCCCCGGCTGACCGGACAGAGGACATCGTGGATGCCGAGGTCATTGAGTACGGAGAGTCGTGGCGCATGACCGGTCAGGAGCCGGAAACTGACCGGCTGGCATCAGACCTGGGAATCGAGCCGATCACGGTGACCATGACCGGCACGGACACGCCTCTGTCCGGGGCACACATTGTCCGGGTTTGGATCGCCCCCAGTTCAGTGGAGAGCTCATAACGGTACGCCAGCCACCTCTGACCGGCTGGCTTCAGTGTAGTAGTGTTCGTCGAGCTGCGCTGGAGCGAGGTCCTTGCAGTACGAATGTGGGCGGGTGTTGTTATACCAATGCACCCACTCCAAAGTCGCGAATTCCACAGCATCACGACCAGTCCACGGACCTTCGCGCCACACCACCTCTTTCTTAAATAGTTTGTTTAACGCTTCGGCTGCGGCATTATCATAAGAATCACCCGTCGAGCCGACCGAGGCTTCTATTCCAGATTCGCGTAGTCGCTCTGTGTAAGCAATGGAAACATATTGGCTTCCCTTGTCTGAATGGTGAATTAATTGGCCGGTATTCCTGGTTTTTCGTTTCCTTTCCCATAACGCGTGCTCGAGAGCATCCAGCGCCAAATCGGTCCGCAAAGTCGTATCGACTCGCCACCCAACAATCATGCGGGAAAACAAATCCATCACGAAAGCGACATAGACGAAACCACTCCACGTCGGCACATAGGTGATATCGGCGACCCAGCGAGTGTCAGGAGCATCGGCGGTGAAATCCCGCTGGACGAGGTCACTCGGGTACGAGGCGGTCTTGGACTGCCATGTCGTAGTCGTCGCCCGGGCGTTGCTCACCCCTGCCAGCCCCAGAGCGCGCATGCGTCGTTCGACGGTGCACCTGGCGATCGGCTCGTCGGGATAGAGCCGGCGGAGCATGACCCAGATTTTCCGTGCTCCAAACAATCCGCGATTATCGGAATGAACTTTCTGAATCCGTTCATCCCACACGGCATCAGAGCGTTCCCGCTCCGAGACCGGGCGGGACTTCCTGGCATAATATGAACTCGCAGCGATCTGCACCCCGGTACCGGAAAGGACACGACAGATCGGCTCGACTCCGAATTCGTCACGATTATCATCGATGAAATCATCGATATTCGTCAGCGGCGGTCGAGCTCCGCCTGGGCAAAATACGCACTCGCTTTCCGCAAAATCTCATTTGCCCGCCGCAGTTCTCGGATCTCCTTTTCCAACTCCGTGATGCGGTGCTTGTCATCGGTTGTCATTCCTGGCGTTTTGCCAGAATCCACATGGTTTTGCTTCACCCAATTGCGGAGGGTGTTTTTGTTGATTCCGATCTGTTCACCGACCAGTCGGCACGCGGTGCTCACGGCCAGGGCCGGATCGTTGGTCAGCTTCTCGTTGACCATGCGTACGGCACGGTCACGGACTTCTGCAGGGTACTTACTCGGTGCGGGCATGTTCCTATCCTCTCGGTTGAATCAAGCCCTCCACCACACCCGGGGCGATCCACTTGAACGAGAGAACAAAATTCTCCGCGAGGCTGCAGCGTATCTCTCGCAAGCGAATCTGAAACTTGGTGGCAACCACCCAAAATGATGTACCCGCTGGTCCGCGACCTTGCTTCCACCGGAGTACCGGTGGCGGTGACCTTTCGGGTGCTCGGCTTTACGAAGCAAGGGTTCTACAAGTGGTGCGCAAATCCGGTCTCGGCTCGGGACTGGGACGAAGCGCACGTGATCAATGCCGCCTACGACGTGCACATGGACGACCCGGAATTCGGGCACCGGTTCATCGCTGATGAACTCCGGGCGTCCGGGCACGAGGCGTCAGAACGTCGTGTGTGGCGATTGTGCTCGCAGCAGGAACTGTTCTCCCACACGATCAAACGAGCTCGGAAACACGGTAAGAAGCCTGGCCCGCCGGTGTGTGATGACCTCGTCGAACGCGACTTCTCATCCTCAGCAATCAACGAGTTGTGGTTGACCGACATCACCGAGCATCACACCAGTGAGGGCAAGCTGTACATGTGTGCGGTCAAGGATGTGTTCAGCAATAGGATCGTTGGCTATGCCATCGATGCGAGAATGAAATCCCGGCTGGCTGTGGAAGCGATTGACGATGCTGTAGCCCGCCGTGGCGGGGCTGGCGTCGTGGCCGGCTGCGTGGTCCACTCGGACCGCGGGTCGCAATTTCGTTCTCGGAAGTTCCAGCAGGCCTTACGGCATTATGGGCTCGTCGGATCGATGGGTCGGGTCGGTGCTGCCGGTGATAATGCGGCGATGGAATCGTTCTTCGCCGTGCTGCAGAAGAACGTCCTCGACCGGGGCCGTTGGGACACGCGAGCTAGGTTGCGGACAGCGATCGTGCACTGGGTCGAGCGGACCTATCACCGCAAGCGTCGGCAACGGCGTTTGGGTAAACTGACCCCGGTTGAATACGAGCTTGTTCATCACAAGGCCGTCGCCCTGGCGGCGTAAACCCCGGAGTCAACCAAACCTTCAGCAGTCCCTAGCGTCGAAGTCGGATGAGCAGGGTGGTGGGGCGGTGCCCGAAGGGTTCGTGAGCCAACTTCCGGGTCACGGTGTCCCGCGGCCTGCCGTGCCCGCCACATCGGTAACACCCGTTATCGTCGGTCGTTGGGGTGCATAGGAGAACTGTTTCTGAATCGGTGACGTGTTGGCCCGTGCAGTGCAGGCCGAGTGTGTCGAGGTGGCAGAACGTGGTGAGGTCAGGGGTGGAGAACGTAAGGTGGGGCACGTCGAGGTCTTTCGGATGGTTTGTGTAGGAACTTCCATCTTCGAAAGGCCTCGACCTGTTTCTGTGTAGCGACGCGCACCGGTTCTGCAGCCTCAACTGCGAAGAGCCCCTTTATTCCGAAGAGCCACTTGGAGTCAGGTATCGCGCAGGTAACCGGTATCGGGGTCGATCTCGGTGAGGAAGTCGCGGACTGACTCTCGATGCTCCTCGTCGGCGCGATCGGCGGCCGGGTGGCTGGCGCTCGAGAAGCCGTACCCGGAGTTGGGTCCGCTGACCCACTCGTAGTTGTAGATGCCTCTGCCACGACGCGTGACGATGAACGTCTCTCCGTCCACCATGATCTTCTGCTTCCCGCTCATTCCTCCATAGTTGCACGCGCATGGGCTCTGTCGAGTACCGGGTTCGGTACAGAGATGGTTCTCCCGCGCAGGGTCGTACCCCCAGGTCTGCTGCATGATCCGGTGACATCCGATCCTGCAGTCGCACTCCCGGCTACACCCTCAACTGCGAAGAGCCGTCAATGCGTGATCCCTGAGACGGAGGGTCGCAGCACCTGCACCGCGGAGGATCCACCCTCGCCGGCCAAGCAGGCGGGTCTGCTCGCCGGCGACGAGATCACCGCACTGAATGGTCAGGCCGTGTCGACCTGGGACGAGGTCCAGCAGGTGGTTCGGAGCAACGGCGATGATCGGCTGATCATCACCGTGGTCCGCGACGGCCAGGAGCGCATGCTCGCTGCGACCCGCACCACGACGATGCAGCGCGACCTCACGAGCGAGGGCGAGCTCACGACGGTCGGGTTCCTGGGTGTCGAGCCGGTCGGCCACACCGTGGTCACCCGCGGCGGTCCGATCTACACCTTGCAGCGGATGGGCGAGATGACCATGAGTGCAGCCGAGGGCATCGTGCAGCTGCCGGTGAAGGTCTGGAACGTGGCCGGGGCGATCGCCGGCGTCCAAGAACGGGACCCCGAGGGTCCGATGTCGGTGGTCGGTGGCTCGCGTCTTGCCGGCGAGATCACCTCCACGACGACCGCAGGCATCGACACCAGCAACAAGGTCGCGATGATGGGTCTGCTCGTGGGCGGGTTCAACCTCTTCATTGGCATCTTCAACCTCCTGCCGGTGATGCCGCTCGACGGCGGCCACATCGTCGGCGCGCTGTGGGAGGGGCTGCGCCGGCGTCTGGCGAGACTGCTGAGGCGTCCGGACCCCGGCTACGTCGATGTCGCACGCCAGCTGCCGCTGGCCTACGCGCTCGGGATCACGATGCTGGGTCTGGGGCTCGTGCTGATGATCGGCGATCAGGTGGTGCCGATCCCCAGCGGTCTGTGAGCAGGCGAACCCCACCTGCAGACGAGTCAGGCCGTGCCTCCAAGTCCGAAGCTCTCGAACACTGGAGACACGGCCTGACACTTCAACGGGGTCAACCGCGCCGTGCCCTTTTCTAACCCTCTCAATCGGAAGTGATAGGCCTTCGCCCGCGCACTGTGACAGTAAGAATTAACAGCACAATACCTACCACGGGCTCCAAGTAGATCAACACACTAGGGGCAGCTGGGACGGATCCGGCATCGGCTAATAAGAGTATCCAAAATACCGTGAACACGGGCGAGAGTATTAAAGGAACAGAAACACCGACTCCCCATTGCTTGACTACCGTACCCTCCAGTGGATCACCGAAAAGAAAGTTGATTAACACACTAACTGCCACGATTAAACCTAACCATGCAACCGCGGGGAATGCCGCAGCAGTGGGTAGCCCCTCACCCTGCAAGGCTGAAAGGTCAGTCGGCAGGCATGCCAGAAACGCAACCACTGTAGCCAATAATGTAGCGAGAGCTTGCGTACGCTGTATTTTCACAAATATCGCCCAGTATTCTTCTTACCAGTTACACGCTCGAGCTACGGCACGAGCATCTTTCTTTTTAAAGGCGTGAATAACGTCCTTCTTAATTTCCGTTTCTGCCAGTTTGGTTTACTCTTCCGGTACCCCTCCAAGTCGATTGTAAAAGCTCCATAGAGTCCGAGTACGTGGCAATCCCACTGCTGGCGCATCGTTGCCTTCTTCATTGAGCGAGGGTAGTGCTCAACAAGGTCTTTGTAGCCAAGCATCGCAACGTCCGTTACGCTTTTCAGGCGAAGAAGCCGGGCGGCAGCGGTGACTTTGACCTGTACGACCCAGCCACCCTTTTCCCACTTTTCCTTAGTCACCTTCTTAATCATCCCCCGCTTAAACACGGGGTCGGCGACAATTGGGAACTTCGGCGAACCTGCTCCTGCGTCAATGACCTGAATTAACCTATGCCCGTCAACCTTATAGGTGGTTGAGACAGGGTTCCCGTCGGCGTCCAACGCCCAGGCGTCCTCGAAGCCTCCAATGAACTCTCCGGATTCGGACAGAACCAGGGCAGCCTTTCCATCCGTCTCGATTGTAGATCCACGCGGAAGATCTATGTCGTAAACTATTTCCTTTGACCCCTCGAACGTATCTAGCACCGATCCGTACTGTACATCACCGTTAGATTTGAGAGAGCGTAGATGCACTACCCCGTCGGCTGCCTCTTGATAGGTTATTCCAGATGATTCGACCTCTTGGATTTCCCCTCCGTCTTCGACCTCAGGCGCAATTTCGACGTCTGCCATTCCTGTATCTATGGACGTTTGAAGATCGTCAGCTTTCGCGTTAATTTCCTGCGGTGCATTCGATGGGGTGACAGTCGAGGAGTGAAAACTAGTGTCTTCAGGACTGTTCGACTCGTTGGAAATCTGGACTGCGTTGGCTACCTTTTTTCAAGCAGTGAGAGTGAGTCGGCCGAGGCGGGAGTCTGCTGAACTAGCAGACTTGCCGTAAGTGCGGCGGCAAGAACTGCCAATGACTGGACTTTCGTCTTTGATGGCTTAGAAAGCAATGGGGAATCCTTGCGTATGAGAGAGGTTGTACGTTTCGCTGGCAGGTGAGCCTTTCTCATCTTTTCACGGAAAAGGCTATCGAAACTGATCGTGGTCAAATCGTTATCAACGATCCGCTAGGTCACCCCCTACTCATGGCCGCGAAGATAACAGGCTCTTCGCAAACGAGAGTGTAGGCCGGTGAATTTCAACCAGAGCGAGTCGCTACCCGGATAGACGTCGAGGTCTCCCGAAGATGGAAGTTCTCACACAAGCCATCCGAAAGACCTCGACGTGGACAACCCTATATTCTCGACGCCTGACCTCACGACATTCTGCCGACTCGACTCCCTCGACCTGACCTGTATCGGCCAACACATCACCGCCCGCAAATCGGTGCTGAAATGCCGACCGAACACCACCGATGAATGGTGCCGACGATGTGGCGGCCACGGCGATGTCCGCGACACTATCCTGCGTCGACATCTCTGGCGGAGAGGAAGTCGGCTCTCGTCAATCGGTCGATTGGTCTGACATCTATGCGCAGGCGTGCACAATCAATTTCGTAGCAGATGAGCGCGCGGGCCTCACTCCTGAGAAATCGCCAATGCAGACGGGGATGGACGCATTCTTAGTCAATGAATCAACCGGGTCGAGTGCGCGTACCAACACTTACTACCTCCTGGTCAAATGATCATTCATCCCACTCTTCGTTTGAGATCATTGCCTCACGCAGCTGCGTCGCTTCGGCGGTCAAGGCCGCGACCGCTTCTAAGAGATGGTTGTCGTTGGGGTCTTCTTCAGCTTCGATAGCGAGTAACACAGCCCGCCGAACCGCCTCTTTGGCAAAAGAACCAGACGTCCCCTCGGCTGCTTTCGCCGCCTTCGCGATTCCCTCCTCAGTGAACGCGAAGTCGTTGCCATAGACGGCGAAGAGCCGCCGGCGCAGCTTGGTAGAAGGCAATGGGACCTCAACGGCTAGATCGATCCTGCCTGGGCGCATCGCAATTGCCTCTTCGAGCACATCGACACGGTTGGTGGTCAGAACGAAACTAATATCGGCGTCATCGCCCAACCCGTCGAGGACATCGAGAATCTCGAAGAGCACCGAACGCTCGCCTTCATTAAAATCGCGATCCTCGGCGACAAGGTCCGCGTCCTCGAGAACGATGATCGCTCGACCAATGGCCCGCGCAGCCGAGGCAGCCGCGCGAATCTTCGAGAGGGCCTCACCCTGGAGAAGTATTGCTGTCGTGTCTCGAGCTTGCGAAAGCAGGTACCGTATCGTCAAAGTCTTGCCTGTACCGGGAGGCCCGTAGAGAAGAACTCCGCGTGATAGATGTTGCCCGGCAGCTCGCAAACGATCGGCCTTTTCACTGATGCCCAGCACGGTAGCTTCGATCGTCTCGAGCCTCCCTTTTGGCAACACCACATCCTGTGCCTCGACATGTGGACGGGGGTGGAACTCAATACTGAAAGCCTCGGAGCCGAACTCCCCCGGTAGAAAGCTCACGACCTGTCCGCAAATAACGGAATTCGCACGGACGGACTGATCGATACCTGCTAGCGTCTCGCGGGCAAGCTCGTGGTCTTCACACATGACTTCGACGACAATCTTGTGCGTATCACTTGGCCCATCCTCGACCTCGAGGGCAAGAACGATGACTGGCTTCTCGCCGATCCACAGAAGGCGCAGGCCATTTGTAGCGACATGCCTGACAGACTCCGGGCCAGTGGGAAAGGCACGTCGCTCGATCGCTCCTAGTTCGTAAACACTGTAGTGGTTGGTCAGCAGATCGCTGAGACCGCTGGCGTCATGGGCGGGGATGACTCCGCGCAGATCTTGGTCATCGGCGAGGCTATCGAGGGCGGCATCCATCTCTGCCCACTGCCAGCTGGCATACTCTTGGCGCACCGGTTCGATACTGCGGGGGTCTGTCCCCAGATGAGAGTGAAGTTCCGAAGCAATATGGTCGCGTGAAACTCCTGTCGCGTAGTGATCCATCGTCTCAAGGAACGTCTGGAACTGCTTCGCGAACGCGTTGACGTCGATGGATGCAGGATCTGAAGGGGAGTTACTCGATGTATCGGTCATAGACGCAATCCTAGGACGTGATCGAACGGTCCCTCCAACCGCCGGGACAAGACTGTCACACGGCTCAGGAAATTCACTCAGAGTCTGGCTTGCCACGGCCTTGTTGGGTCGATGGGCCGGGTCGGTGCTGCTGGCGACAACGCGGCCATGGAGTCATTCTTCGCCCTGCTGCAGAAGAACGTTCTCGACCGTCGCCGGTGGGTGAGTCGGGAGCAGTTGAGAATCGCGATCGTGACGTGGATCGAGCAGACGTATCACCGTCGTCGGCGGCAAGCCCGGTTAGGTCGTTTGACACCTGTCGAGTACGAAGCAATTATTGAGTCACCTGCAGTCGCAGCGTGACACCCGAATTGTCACCTCTCCTTGCATCAGTCCCAATCCCGGCCACCACAACGATCGCGGCCCGTAAGTACCATGCCCAATCCGTCACCATGCCAAGTAAGAACATCCCCGGGCCAACGACAATCAGAAACGCCAGCGAGGCCATAGTCCCACCCGGCACCGACGAATCCGAACTCCTCTGACTTTCCATGGTTCGATCGTATCGACCCACTCAGCCCACCGCGTCACCCATCGGAATGACTCCCGAAGCTCAGATCTGCTTCTCCGGTTAACCTGCAGTGTCCTCGCAGTTGCTACGGGCACACCATATTTCAAACCTCTTCTCTCAACGCTCAAGCCCACAGATCCACGGACTCCTCTCGAGCAGCTATCAGTGTGGGCAAATGCTGCTGGCGCATCACAGCTGGGCAACTGGTTCGGTGATACAACAGCAAGTGCATACGCCGCCGGGAGCATGGTCTGGACAAGTGTCGCTACCACTGCCCTGTTCTTTACTGGCTTAGTAATGGTGCTGAGTCGAGCTATCGACGGGATCAACAACCTATCGGCCCCACTGACCCTCGCAGCGATAGCGGCCATCGCCCAGGCCGGCGCAGATCCCATCTGGCCATTCTTCTGTTGGTTCGTTCTGACTACCCTGTTTTCGCCCCTGTCACCTTCCTCCAGTTCCCAGAGGGACACGACTTTGGTGGCAGCAACGGCCCCGCTGCTTGCGATCGCTGGAGTAGTTTTCTACCCCCTCGTCCTCTTTGTGAAGCTGGCCACCTTCACAAGCCCCGCGAAATCATCAAAAACTGGATAGCAAAGCTAATGTTGCACTTATAAGTGCAACTCACTACTATTGAGCTAGACGCTCGACCGCTCGCACGAGAAAGGGGGCCGACATGAGTGCCGTCATGCAAGTTAAGGGTCGCATCGATATCAGTGACCAAGTGGTCCGTGAAACTCAGGACATCCCAGCCCTCAAGGGTGCAGTTCTTGCGATGAAGACCGCCGACGGGGCAACGGTCAACCTCCCACGCGACGTGCAGGAGATGCTTCTCCATGCGCTTGAGTCAGTTGCCCGTCACGGCGAGGTATCTATCGGTCAAACACCCGCTGAACTTACGAGCACGGTAGCTGCTGACATGCTGGGCATATCGCGGCCCACACTGATGAAATGGGTGCGGGACAAGAAGATCTCTTCGTTCGCCGTGGGAACCCATACGCGCTTCTCTCGTGACGAGGTGCTGAAGGTAAAGAAGCTCCGCGCTAAAGAGCGCCGTGCAGCATTCGATGAGCTGCTCGCTCTTGATGCTGAGAATGAGGAATTTCTCGACAACTGAAGATTGATCCGAAGAAGTCAGGGGTGCGCCGAAGCGTGCCCCTGACTCGCATACTCTCCGGTACATTGAGCACATGACGCAGAGAGTTTTCGTGGATGCAAACATCTTCTTCCGTAAGACGCTCATTGACTGGCTGTTCTTCCTGCGCGATGCCAACGAAGGCATGTTCCAAATCCACTCGACGGAAGATGTGTTCGCCGAAGTTCTTGCCAACATGCGAAAGAAGGAACCCCAGGCTGCAGGCAGCTACACGCGACGACGACTAGAGCTGATACGCAAGGTTGTCGACGAAGTAATCGACAACTACCCAGGAAACGCCACTTTCACTGGGGGCGATGAACACGACTACCATGTCCACGCGGCGGCACTGGCCTCGCGGGCTGACTTCGTCCTCACCGCCGACTCACCCAAGGGCATCAGCGGGAATCCCGACCTTGAGCCCTACGAGATCATCTCACCTGATAACTTTTTCCTACTCGTGGCGGACTCCAACCCTGCCTGCATTCCTCCGATCATCAATGCGCAGATCGCCTACTGGAAGAAGTCTGAGGAACGGGTGCAACTCGATGATTACTTAGAAAAATCAGGTTGCCCATATTTTGCCAAGCTTATTCGGTTGGAACTTGAGAAAATGGGCCGAGGCGAGCTCTGACCCCTACCCCACGTTCTCAGGCGGACAAGCCGCTTCTTGTATGTCCAGTGGGTATGCCCGCTTACCTAATCTGTCCAAGAACTGGACTAGATTGCGAACAAACCTGTCAAGGACGGCACCACCTAGACGCTGGAAAGTCGCCCTCTCGATCTGCGAAGCCGATTTCGTCAGCTGTCTGCACAAACTCCAACAGCCGCACCCACAAGGGCGGGACCGTAGATTTGCGGCCCCGCCCTAGTGGGTTTAAAGCTAGCTCCTATTCGTCCGACTCGATTTCAGCAGCGTTCTGCTGTAGCTTCGCTAGCTGCTGAGCCTGTGAGGTCAAATCGTCAGACATCTGAGCCAACGGACCGTCAACAAGTTCTGTCACCCGCGCAGCGAAGGCCTCATTGAAACTAGCATCGGGGCCTCCAGCAAGATCCTTCACGTAGGAAAGATGCTTGCCAATTACACGAACGGCATCCGCAGAAGCTTCTAAGAGCCTGGTCGTGAACCGGTCTTCCGCATGTGGCAGAACCACTAAATCGTTGCTGTAAACACCGTCGATGGCGACAAGCGCGGCAAGTACTTCTACTGGGTCGAGCGAAGAAATCCACCGCCAAATGAACCGATCACGGATATCTTCGAAATTGTGCACGGGGCTCCCAGTATCTTCGAACCCTTCGACAAGGGCATAGGCGACGTCCTTTATCGACATAGCTCCCGCCAGCTGCAACGCCCTGTCAAGAGAGCCCTTCTCAGCAGCGACGATCGCCTCGGTCAGTGCCTGCGCGCTATCACGGCTTACCCCACCAGCCATTGCTGATCTTCCCCACCCTTCTTCGCATACTTCTTCGCATATGTGACAACTATGTACTTAGCCTTGCAGGGAAGGACAGCCTGCATTCCGTTCGCACCACGTTTTTCGGCCCGGGGCAGGCGTGCCATCGAGGCAGGCTTCTTCTCGGTTCTGACGGACAGGATCATCTCGCGGCGGACGAGATGGGTCTGCTGGACCTCGTCGACCATGAAGCAGTCGACGCCGCACTCGACAATCAGAGAGTCGAGCATGGGGACGGCACCTTCCGGCTCCCAGGCCGCAGTGGCGGCCTCCGACCTCGCGTCTAAGAAAACGGCGACGGGATTGTCCTCTCTGTCGAGCAAGAATGCGGCGAATGATAGTGGGGCAGCCAATCATGCTGCCCCACTATCTGGAAGATAATCCAGCTACTCCTGGCCTTTCACCTCATCGTCCGCACGTTGAATTAGCAACTCAAGTCGATCAGAATTTGAGCGTAATCTTTCGATGGCCGTTTCCAATGGCTCGCAGGCTTCGGTCTCGAGCGTTTTAACAAACTTCAATCCAAAACTAGCGTCAGGATTTCGCCCCAGATCTCGATTAGAAAGAAGTTCGGACCTGAGGGCCTCAATTGCGCCAGCACCATTATGTAATGCGCGCGATAGAATAGTGTCCTCAGCGTGTGGTATATCCACAAGATCCAACAAATAGAGGTGAGAGACCTCAATAGATGCCGCTAGTTTTTGTATAGGCTCCAAGCGCTCAAGCCACTGCTCAATGAAACGATGGCATAGCGCTGAATCGTTGGGTGCGATTTCCTCCTCCAGAACTTCTCGAACGTGAGCAATTGACATGCCGTCCGAAACTTTGAGCGCATCAGAAAAGTTATCACTTGGCGCCTCCGAGATCTCGTGAGCCAGCTGAGTCTTACTATCTAACCCACCCATTACTGATCTTCCCTCCCCTCGATGCGTAGGTGACCACAACAGTATACTTCTTCCCTTTATACTTATACTTGTAGACGGCCTGCTTTGCGCCGCCTCCCTTATAAGGCGAGTGTTTACCGTTTGCCATCGCTTTACCCATGATTTCAGCGACTTGCTCTTTTGATTTCGCTCCCACTTTGTTCCATTTATGCTTGGGAGCGAGTATTTTACTCCACTTCACTCCCTTCGAATTCAGCAAATATGACTTAGCCGCCTTTTTAATTTGCGTCTTCCCTATTTGCTTGATTGCGGCTTTGATCCCGACACGGGCGAGGAGGCCAAGAACCCACAGAATCGGGAATGCCTGCGCATTTACCTGGTCCGAAGAAACCTCAATGGTTTCTCCTGACTGAGCATCTTCGAGAGTTGCGGCGAAGGCTTCGTCACCCAAATAGGTGAAATCACGGACGAGTAGTTCGCTTTCAATGTCTTCACCATCGACGACTGCTTCAACCGACACGGACTGGATCAGCTCATCAAGAGGAGCATCGGAATCCGTGGCGACATCCACACGCGAATCAATACCTTCAGCCTCGACCGAGGTGGAGACTGTGCCACCGACCGCGTCGACGTCTACAGTCGTATCTAGGTTGTCGCCACCCTCATCAAGCGACTCAACACCTGAGGTCGCCTCATCAGGGTCAACAGAGACACTATGTGTGCTGACGCTTGGTACTTCGGTTGGCTCGTCGGCCGCGACCGGTGAAATATTTGCCGTCGACAGCCCCACCGCTAACGCGGTCACCGCTGCAACAGCAGCGACGCTCTTCCTTAAAGAGACTTGCATTCCCTCGGGTCCTTTCCTTGTGCTTCAATGGCTTCTTTTATCGCTTGATCGACAGGAGTGTTCCTGCGGGTCTGATCAAGAGTGTGTGGAGCAATCAGTGGCCAGCACGCGGCAACCTTTCCCGCAGCAATCGCTGTTGCAGGAGACGTCCCTGAATACGACTGGGTCCCACCTCCCGGTCTCTCAACGTGGATTTCCTCACCGGCAGCTAGGAGATTCGCTGCTCGAGTGTTCGTGAATCTCAGGCGGTGGCCTGACTTGTTCAGTGCCCCCACTGAGATCACTTCCTCATATTGGGCTGGGTATGAGGCGAAGTCTCCTATACCGTTCCCGGCACCGGAAAAGATGGTCGCGCCATCGTTTTGAGCTTGACGGACCGCTTCCTTCAGCTCTGGCGCGTCCATTTCGGTCCCGAGCGCGGCGACGATCATATCCACATCTTGTTGCGTCGCAGTCGTGATCCCAGTCGCCAAGTCTTCAACTTCCCCGACACCAGAAACATCAAGAGCCGGGACATCGACGATCTCGATCGTCGGAGATCGTGTAGATGGTTTTGCTGACGCGCTTTCAACCATGATTGCGGCCATGGCTGACCCGTGTTCGCTAACTCTCGACGGGGCGCCCGGCACCGAACGAACCTCGATCTTCGCCTTATTCAATGCTGGGTAGGTGGGGTCAATTCCTCCATCGATGATTGCGACCCGAAACTTCGAAACAGTTTCTACTGGCGTGAAAACGATGACAGTGGCGGCCATGGCGAAAACGATGACGACGGCTGCCACCAGGGCACACTGGACCCACCGGCGGGGATAAACGGGGGCCGGGGCCATCCGGGAGTCTTCTCGCATGGTCTCGCAGTCTGTGAAAAAGGGTGGGGACGATTTTTCATGGGGATAAGCCGTCCTTAAACCTAACAATCCCTGAGTTGGTTTCCGGGGTCGCTCGTGTGAAAGCAATCAAACCGTTACCAGCCGCAGGTCCGGTCATACTGTGTGGGCGCCGCGGGGCACCTCGCACGAAAGTATGAAATTTCGAGAGAACTTCGTCCGCGCAGGCCGAGTGAGTGTGATCA
Organism: Brevibacterium sp. JSBI002; assembly: GCF_026013965.1. NCBI lineage: Bacteria > Bacillati > Actinomycetota > Actinomycetes > Micrococcales > Brevibacteriaceae > Brevibacterium > Brevibacterium sp. JSBI002. Next base: position 1,560,771 of record NZ_CP110341.1, on the reverse strand, counting down.
CGTCAATCGGGTATGCCCGTCGACCGAAACTGTATACCGACTTATTTCACGTCTTCACAGTTATGCCAAGAAGAGTGCCCTGCTAACACCACCTGCGGGCCAGTACTCAGGGAACAACCACCAGAGCGCAACGCCTCAAACTCGTTCAAACACGTGAGCCTAAGTTTACGACGCGCCCTGGCGGTTGTGATTTAGCGACTTACTGCACTGTGTGCACGTCGCTGGCGTGAGAGTATCCCTCCCACCGCGATACCGACTCCCAGAACAGTCGCTACCCCAGCAAAGACGGTATTACGTTGTGAGATATCGCGGCATTCTGCAATACCCCCGGGCAAGTCTTTACCTGGAACAGGTTCCAGCTGAATACCTTGCAGTGCTGTCGGGCAAGGAGTTAACGTTCCGCCGGACTGCACAGTTCCCGTGCCGATGAGGAGGAACGCTGCGAACAGAATCAGCACTGCTGCGATCACTCCTAGTGCCGTGTACATTCTCCAGCGCTCTCTTTTGAACACGCAGAGCAGAGTGAATGTCACCCCGACGAAGGCAAGGCAGACGAGCAGGAGCAGGAATCCCGCCGCGGGAAGCTCGCTGTCTGGTGATACGTATGAGGCAGTCATATCAATCCATTATCATCGGATACCACTTAATTTTCCGCACTCCCGCTCTGTACTGACGGTCTACTTGATCGCTGAGGGGAACGTTGTAGCGGGGATTCGACTGTTGTGAAATGCGCGGCCACTTGTGTCCGCGTTTATCTGTCAGGGAGCCGGTCACGATCATGACGTGATCAATCTTTCCGTCCGCATACTTGTTCGGTCCCCAGTCAGCGAAGATCAAGTCGCCCGGCTTCGTGGTCCAGATATCCTTCCGCTCCCTCTTTCCTGCGAGAGCTACAAATGAGTGCAGCGCTGACGCCTGAGACCATGTTCTAGTGGGTTTACCTATAAGGTTTTTCGGCGCCCATGTGCGAAAATCTAGATGATTGGATGATTTTCGGTACTGCCATCCCCCAGCACGAAGAGATTGCGAAGCAAGGTTCGCGCAATTGTTTTTGAACTTAGGGAAGTTGGGGCTCATTTTAGAGCTCTTCGACCATTGCTTAGCTTTCGCGACGACCTTGTTCCGGTCAAGCTTATTCTGCTTTATCTGGATCTTACCTTTGTATGCATCCAATACTGGTGGAACTATCCATCTGCCGTCAGTAGAACCCTCTGCGGGTTTGTCTTCGCTCGCACCCTCACCCAACGGTGCGAGATCGGTGATGGGCTCACCTTCGTCGACCACGGTGTCATCGGCATTTGATTCTGGTTCTGGTTGTGACGCTGGTGCTGTGCTGATGGTCTGACTGTCTTCGCCGTCGAAGTAGTCGTCAGGCAGGAGGGCATCGTCAGTGATGATCCACGCCGACGAAGAGTTCGCTCGCGTGAGAACAACTTTCCTGAATTCTGTCGAGAAGGGTTCGTCGGCAAAGCCCTCTTGATCAATCACCGACCAAGTCGTCAGAACCGATGAGACTAGCTCGACCTTGTTGGTCGATTCTCTGACCTCAACTGGCGCTTGCTCGGTGTGGGTGTCTTTGATGTCAAGGCCGGCATCCTTCCAAATTTCTGCTCGTTCCAGGACTTCCGAACGTTGGAGTAGTGGCTGTTTTGCACCGCTCTTTCCGCTCTGCGCGGTAAGAGAGATTGTGCCTGGCGCTTTGGTTCCTGCATCCCATGCTGCATCGACGCCTTTGAGGTAGGTATCGAGAGTGGCTTGAACTGCTGTGTTCGACAGTGTGTCGGTGGTGGCCGAGGCCGGAGTCGGTGTGCTGGTCGCCAGCAACCCACCAGAAAGCAATGTGGTGACGGCCATGCAGGCGACACCTGAGAGGATTCGAGATTTCATATCACCTTCGATGTTCAAACGGAAAGGACGACTAGTGTCGTTCCTGTTGAATCATAAGGGGTCGAGAGTGTCGATTTTGCCACCCGATGGTCACATCGGGTGGCCCTCCAGCATAGTTTCGCGAGGGAACCTCGAAATATGCCTAAAGGGTATACAAGCTCAACAAATCTGCCAAACGGTTCGGATGAATCGCTGACAGATCTGTTGAGTCCCACACCGCCCTGACCTCAGGAGTCGCCGCCAGGGACATTACGGTGCCTGCGTTTCGATAGGACAATTGACGAGAGTATCCCCGCAAGCAACAGCGGCACGATCGTGTCCGACACGGCTTGCCGTGGGAACGGCAGCTCACAGGTCGCACCATCCACATGCACCTGACGTGAGAACGATGTTTTGGCGGCAGTCGAACCTTCTCTCAGGCACATCAACGCGTCGTTTCCCGTGGTGATCTCACGATCATCGATGCTCAGGCTCACCCAGTCATCGACTCCGGGCTGATCAACCTCAAAGGCCACGATGTTCCGGACTGTGCCACCAAAGGCTCCGGGAATCAGCGTGCGCTGCCACGATACGGCCACCCCAGCGATGATGAGAACAGTGCCGACCAGACTCAGCACTGTCAGGCTCAGTATTCGCAAGCGCTGCCTCTTAGCTTCGCTCTCAGACGATTCCGACAAGTACTGCTCCTATCACGATCATCACCAGGCCCAGCCCAGCCGTGATCCCTTCGCTGACCAAGACTGCGATCCACGATCTGCGACTGCCGGCCAGGAGCACGCAGGCTATGCCGACAATGATCGCCCCGAGCGACTGATGCACGATGTCGACGAGGTCAGCGACAGGGGCTGCGAAGACCGTGAACTCGGCGACCAGGCCGAAGCCGATGGAGGCGAGCGTGGCGGCTGCGGTAGCCGGCGCACTGTAGGCAAATGCTGCCGGCCATCGATTGCTCAGCAATGACCAGAGCATATTCGCCGCAGAGATCAGGATTAGCGTGCCACCGGCTCCGGCGAGGAAATGCGCTGAATAGTCGAACCGGACGGATCCGAAGAGATACGCGCCCGCACCCACTGAGGCAAGTACGAACACGGCCACAAGGCGGCGGACGTCGAGGAACTCACACATTGCGGATCGCGATGGGAACCGAACGCCACCACCAACCGGTTGACTTCTCATACTTTCCGTTCGTTTTCAGATAGTCCTCGACATCCTCGCGGGTGCTGTGGTCGGCAACCTGTATTTCGATGATCGCACCATCGCATCGGTCGACCAGAATCGGGTCTGCATCACCGATTTCGGGGAACTCGCGGATGACTTGCTCTACGGCCCCAGTTGTCGGAACTTCCGAACAGGATGCTTTCGAAGGAACGTTGTCGTAGACAGCATCCTGGACGAAGAACGAGGGAAGGGAAACAACCACCGCGACTGCTATCGCGGCGAGAGCGGCACACGCTGCTCCCGCCGCGAGAACGATTCGAATGATCGGACGACGTCTACTGCGCTTCACAAAACTCTCCTGCGCCTATCGTCCGCAATCATTTCAGTGTGTGTCATGCCACCACTTCACATACACGCCCCAAGTCTTGTATGGCCACGTGTAGTAAGTAATCTCAGGGTTCGGTTCACCATACTGAATCCAGTAGGCCTTCTTGCTCGTCACGTAACCCTGGTTTCGGAACGCGGGACTCTTTGAGCTTCCCCGCAAGTCGTGGACACGTGAACCACGTCACGCAGCCTGCGTAGACGCTTCCTCCTGAACCCGGCCGGCACTGTGCTCGGCCCGGAACTTCTCCTCAAACTCCACCGGCGGGACCATCCCCAACGCCGAGTGCAACCGCCGCCGGTTATAGACCACCTCGATCCACCGAGCGACCTCCCGCATCGCCTCAGCCCGAGTCTGCCAGACTCGCCGCTCGAAGAACTCAGTCTTCAGTGATGACCAGAACGACTCCGACATCGCGTTATCCCAACACACTCCAGTCCGCCCCACCGACTGCTTGAACCCCAGCTCGACAGACGCCTGATGCAACTGCGCTGACGTGTACTGCGCTCCTTTGTCGGCATGAAAAATAACGTCATCTGGAACCATCTCTCGTAGCGTATGAGCCATCCTCAACGCTCGTTCCACGAGGTCAGAATCTTGCCTGGCATCCATCGCCCAGCCGAGCACTCGACGTGAGCACCCATCGCGGATGACGCACAAGTACACAAACCCTTCCCAGGTGCGCAGGTAGGTAATATCGCTGATCCACACAGCATCCAACTCACCTCGGTCCCAGACCCGTTTCACGAGGTCCGGAATGTGATGAGTCGCCACTCCCTGCAGTGTCGTCACCGGGCGGAACCGACGCGGACTGATCCCTTCGAGGCCCTGCCTGCGCAGTGATGCCGCGACCGTCTTCTCGTCCACGCTCACGCCTTGTCGAGCCAGTTGCGCTGCCACCCGTGGTGCCCCGTAGACACCATCAGACTCCGCGTGGATCTCCGCGACGTGCCCATCAAGGCTCCGTTGCGCTCTCGCGCGTTTCGATGGCCCGGCCCGCCGTCGCTTCTTCCATGCGTAGTACCCAGCTTTCGTCACCTCGAGCAGCCTGGCCATCCGGCGAATCGCATAGTGGGCCTTCTCCGAGTCCATCAGTTCGAATTTCTCTTGTTTCGAGGCTTCGACGCGAAGAAGGCGGCTGCTTTTCCCAAAAACTCGTTGTCCTGTTTCAGGTCGAAGTTCTCCCGCCTCAACCGTGCCAGTTCAGCCCGCTCGTCCTCGTTCAACGCACCCGTGGGCTCACCGGCGCCGCGGCGCCGGACTTTCTCGGCTTTGACCCAGGTGCCCAGGGTCTGTTCACCGACTCCGATTACCTTGGCCACCGCGGCGATCGACCTGCCGGTATCGATGACGAGATTCGCCGCCTCGATCCGATACTCGGGGGTGTAAGAGCGACGCTGTCGCTTCTGATCTGACATATTGAACATCCTTCCAGCAGGACTGCGAATCCCGCTAACTTGGGTGTCCACTATTCGAGGGTAGCCTCATCTTGCAGTATCCGTACTTAGTCTTGATCCCCCGTTGTTGGGTGTAGTCACTTGCGCATGTGTATCCTCGCGCACCACAAGCATACCCGGCCGTCTTATGGAACCCGGCCTTCTTTAGCGATTTGTGGGGGTTCGATGATGTTTTCTTGTGCCGCTTTGGCGATTTCGAGGGCACGGGATGCTTCTTGTTTCCACAAGCACTGACACCTGCCTTCGCAAGCGGAATCTCGCCGTTCTTAGCTACTGCCCCTTGACTGGGGCTGGCCTCCATCATCTCTTCGACGAGCGGGAACGATCCTAAGTCAACATCTTCGAGTTTCTCGCCCGACATGATTTCGTCGACAAGGTAGTTGTTCGCAGCCACTGTTTCTTCGGTCACGTCGACGACAATCTCGCTCGCTCCAGAAGCTCGTGCGTGGCCAAGATCGAGAACTTGGTTCCCGGGTTCACCGGAAACGTATGTGGCGAGATCCTCCACTTGAGTCTCCAGCTCACCTGTCTCAGCAAGCTTCCGTACCTGCTGAATCTGAGTTTCTTGACTCTGCCCGCCTGTCTCGGCGGCCGCGGCTGATCCAGCTATCGGTATCGCTAAAGATGTGGTGGCGATCAAAGCGACGGTCATCAAAGGACGTTTCATCTGCTTGTTCCTTCCGATTTGTTTATATGAGGGGCGAGCAGATACCGGCACGGCTTCAACTCAAGGCCGGCCACTCAACACCGAGCGGGCTTGCACTCTCTAGCTGGCTGGTAGCTGTTCACTGTGAGCATATGCATGCCGACCGACCGGACACATCACCTAAAAGTATGAAATCGACAGTCTGATTTTTGTCTAGCGGGTATCCCCGCTCACCGAATCCGTCCAAGAATTGGGTTCAGCGGCGAACGGAACTGTCGAAGATTCCACCAGCTTGACACACGAAGGCGGCTAGCTTGTCAGAAATTTGGACGGGGTTACCCGGCTATCGAGTCAAGCGGTGGCTGAGTAGGCAAAACTCGTTGCCTTCCGGGTCGGACAGTACCTGCCAAGACTCTTCACCTGTCTGGCCAACTTCGGCTGGTCGGGCGCCAACGCAAGTAGTCGTTCCAGCTCGGCGTCCTGGTCGCGATCCACCGGGTTGACGTCGATGTGTAGGCGTAAGGGTGCCGTCTTCAGTTCGTCTACGGGGGTAAAGACGATAGTGGGAGTGGGGGCCGCCAAAACCCGATTCAGGCCCGATTTCGATGATATCGCCGTCCCGACTCAGCTCAACATAACCAAGCACTTCGCACCAGAAATGAGATAGAGCCCCGGGATCGTGGCAGTTCAGCACAAGTTCGGAAAAACAGCAGCTTGATTCGTCCTTGGTTTGATGGAGGGTGTGCGGTTACCCAAGAAAGGACTACCCTCAACTCATCATGCCTACCTCGAAATATCCACCAGAAGTACGTGAGAGAGCCACTCGACTGGCTCTCGAGGCCCGCGCCGACCCAGAGACTCGAAACGGTGCCATCGCCCGCATTGCCGAGCAGACCGGTGTGAACAAGGAAGCCCTGCGCAACTGGGTCAAGAAAGCCGAAGCAGCCAACCTGCCCGTCGAGACCGAGGACGTCCAGGCACGGATCCGGCGGCTGGAGAAGGAGAACCGGGAGCTGCGGAAGTCCAACGACATCCTCCGATCAGCGACCGCGTTTTTCGGCAAGGCGGAGTTCGACCGCCTACAGAAGTAATCGTCGCCTTCATCGACGAGAACAAGCACAGGTGGGGAATCGAACCGATCTGTCAGGTCCTGCGCCAGGACCTGGGCCTGAGCATCGCCCCATCAACGTACTACGCCTTCAAGACCCGTCCGGTCAGCGCTCGAGCCCAGCGAGATGCGGTGCTCAAAGAAAGGATCATGGCTATCCACACTCACCGCCGCAACAAGGTCTACGGCATCCGCAAGATCCACGCCGAACTCACAAGGACCTACGGCCCCGTGGCCCGGTGCACGGTCGAGAGATTGTGCAATGAGTTGGGCATCCGGGGTGTTGTGAGAGGGAAGTTCCCGCGGACGACGAAGCCCGGTCCCGAGACGAAACGACCGGCTGACCTCGTCAAACGTAACTTCACCGCTGCGGAGCCGAACCGTCTCTGGGTCGCGGATCTGACCTACGTTCCCACTGAGGCCGGCTTCGTTTACGTCGCGTTCGTCCTCGACGTATTCTCTCGAATGATCATCGGCTGGCAGACCTCGACGCGAATGTATACCGATCTGGCTCTCGATGCTTTGAATATGGGCATATGGGGCCGTAAACGTGCAGGTCACGACGTTGTAGGGCTGACCCACCACTCGGACAGAGGGGTGCAGTATCGGGCTCTGCGCTACACCCAGGCACTGGCTGAGGCCGAGGCAGTGGCGTCGGTGGGATCGATCGGCGATAGTTACGACAATGCCATGGCCGAAGCGCTGAACTCGTTATACAAATACGAACTCGTCTTCACCGACGGCCCCTGGTCCGGTCGCAACGATCTCGAGGCCGCGACGGCTGAGTGGGTGCATTGGTTCAACACCGAACGGTTGCATTCGATGCTTGACTATCAGACTCCCGCCGAGATCGAAGCAGCCCACTACACGAGCCTGCAGACTTCGGCGGCCTAATAACTGAACGAACGTTCAGCCTCCAGAAAACCCGGGACTTGACAGCTCATGAATCAAATCTAGATACGGGTTGTTCATCTGACAACCCGTAGGGCTCCACTTCGTTGGGTAAGCCAACCTAGAGTGGGAACAACTGTGCGATTTACTTCGGGTGCTGCAAATCCAGCCAGCATGTCTATCGGGTATACCCTCTTACCGAATCTGTCTATGGTCTGAGCCACGGTTCGAACAAAACCGTCAAGGACGACACCGCCTTGACGCTGGGAACTGGCCCTCTCTATCTACGACGCCGGTTTCAGTAGCTGTCTGCGCAAAACCTCAAGACCCACACGCGCAGAGGCGAGGCCACACTATGGGTGGCCTCGCCTCTGGGCTGGAGCGCCCCGCCACAGGTGCCGAATCCGGCTATCCCTCGGATTCTTCCTCAGCGTCGGCCTGGGACTGCAACTCAACAAGTTCATCCGCACGCCGACTCAGCTCGCCTGCAACCTCAGCCAGTGGTCCTCGTGCCAGCTCGACGAGCTTCATCGCGTAACGCCTATTAAAACTCGTATCAGGACTGTTCGCGTCGCCCTCTGCGTATGTGAGGGTGTCCGCAATCTCGTCAAGACTCGACGCCGCGAGCCGGAGCATCCGCTCCCAGCTACGATCTTGGGCGTGTGGCAGCCACACCAGACCTAGGGAATAGAGCCCATCGAGTCTTTCCGCTGCAACGAACCTTTCAACTGTTGATAAACGATCCAGCCATGCGCTGATGAACGTGTCGCACAGCTCGGAATGATCAAACTGCAGATCGGGCTTGTTATTGTACAAGGTCTCGGCCACGTCAGTGATCGACATGCGCTCGGCGAGAGCCAATGCCTGCGTTAAATCATCGTCCTTCGACTCCAGTATCGCTGCGGCCAGCTTCTTCCTACTTGAGAGGGTATCCCCACCATCCATTACTAATCTGACCTCCCTTCTTCGCATAGGTCACCACAATGTACTTCCCCTTATAGGGCATGGCCGCTTGGCGGCCTGATCCCTTTTTGTATGTTGAGTGTTTGCCGTTGGCCATCGCGCGGGACATGAGATTCGCGATCTTCCCCCGCGACGTGGCACCAATCTTGTCCCAGTTGTGCTTCTTCGCCCGGATATGCTTCCACTTGTTCGCGTTCTGCTTCAACAAGTACTTCGACGCAGCCTGCTTGATCTTCGACTTCCCTATTTGCTTGATCGCTGCTTTAATCCCGACACGGGCGAGGAGGCCAAGAACCCACAGAATCGGGAATGCCTGCGCATTCACCTGGGCAGAAGAAACCTCAATGGTTTCTCCGGACTGAGCATCTTCGAGAGTTGCGGCGAAGGCTTCATCACCCAAATAGGTGAAATCACGGACGAGTAGTTCGCTTTCAATGTCTTCACCATCGACGACTGCTTCAACCGACACGGACTGGATCAGCTCATCAAGAGGAGCATCGGAATCCGTGGCGACATCCACACGCGAATCAATACCTTCAGCCTCAACCGAGGTGGAGACTGTGCCACCGACCGCGTCGACGTCTACAGACGTATCTAGGTTGTCGCCACCCTCATCAAGCGACTCAACACCTGAGGTCGCCTCATCAGGATCAACAGAGACACTATGTGTGCTGACGCTTGGTACTTCGGTTGGCTCGTCGGCCGCGACCGGTGAAATATTCGCCGTCGACAGCCCCACCGCTAACGCGGTCACCGCTGCAACAGCAGCGACGCTCTTCCTTAAAGAGACTTGCATTCCCTCGGGTCCTTTCCTTGTGCTTCAATGGCTTCTTTTATCGCTTGATCGACAGGAGTATTCCTGCGGGTCTGATCAAGAGTATGTGGAGCAATCAATGGCCAGCACGCGGCAACCTTTCCCGCAGCAATCGCTGTTGCAGGAGACGTCCCTGAATAAGACTGGGTCCCACCTCCCGGTCTCTCAACGTGGATTTCCTCACCGGCAGCTAGGAGATTCGCTGCTCGAGTGTTCGTGAATCTCAGGCGGTGGCCTGACTTGTTCAGTGCCCCCACTGAGATCACTTCCTCATATTGGGCTGGGTATGAGGCGAAGTCTCCTATACCGTTCCCGGCAGCGGAAAAGATGGTCGCGCCATCGTTTTGAGCTTGACGGACCGCTTCCTTCAGCTCTGGCGCGTCCATTTCGGTCCCGAGCGCGGCGACGATCATATCCACATCTTGTTGCGTCGCAGTCGTGATCCCAGTCGCCAAGTCTTCAACTTCCCCGACACCAGAAACATCAAGAGCCGGGACATCGACGATCTCGATCGCCGGAGATCGTGTAGATGGTTTTACTGAAGCACTTTCAACCATGATCGCGGCCATGGCTGACCCGTGTTCGCTCACTCTCGACGGGCGCCCGGCACCGAACGAACCTCGATCTTCGCCTTATTCAATGCTGGGTAGGTGGGGTCAATTCCTCCATCGATGATTGCGACCCGAAACTTCGAAACAGTTTCTACTGCCGTGAAAACGATCACAGTGGCGGCCATGGCGAAAACGATGACGACGGCTGCCACCAGGGCACACTGGACCCACCGGCGGGGATAAACGGGGGCCGGGGCCATCCGGGAGTTTTCTCGCATGGTCTCGCAGTCTGTGAAAAAGGGTGGGGACGATCTTTCATGGGGATAAGCCGTCCTTAAACCTAACAATCCCTGAGTTGGCTTCCGGGGTCGCTCGTGTGAAAGCAATCAAACCGTTACCAGCCGCAGGTCCGGTCATACAATGTGCGAGCCGCGGGGGCCTCGCGCAAAAGCATCAAATTTCGAGCGAACTTCGGCCCAGCAGGCCGAGTGAGTGCGATCATGTCAATCGGGTATACCCCATTGACATTCGAGATCTCGGCCGGAAGAATGCTGTCAAACGGGTTGCGATTCCAGTGATTGGACACATATGCCTACCGACTCCGAGAACCCCTCAGACGCCCTGTTCGGACAGACCCTCGGCTACGTTCGAGTCAGCAGCGCCGACCAGAACCCCGGCCGGCAGTACGAGACCATCGGTTGGTGCGATAAGACGTTCGAGGACAAGCTCAGCGGGAAATCCCGCGCCAATCGCGCCGGCCTGAACAAACTCATCGACTACGCACGCGAGGGCGACCATATCCGCGTGGCCTCGCTGGATCGCCTCGGCCGAGACACCCGCGATCTCTACTCACTCGTCGACACACTGACCGGGAAGGGCTGCACGGTCACCTTCGTCTCGGAGAACATCACCGTCTCCAAGGACGGCAGCTCCCCCATGCAGGAACTCTTCCTCACGTTCCTGTCGGGCATGGCCCAGTTCGAGCGCGCACGAATCCTCGAACGCCAGCGGGAAGGGATCGAGCTGGCGAAGGCTCAGGGCGTCTATCAGCGCAAGCTCACGGACGAGGATGTGCAAGCCTGCCGAGCGATGATCGACACGGGGATCTCGGTGGCCGAAGTCGCCCGTCGTTACGAGATCTCTCGGCAGACTCTCTACAACGCACTCAAAGGAGCAGGGGCCTACTCCCCCGCCGACCGGTAGTAAGTGGACATAATAAAGTAGCAGCGACCACGCTCTTCAGGCGTGTGACCACCGCCACCCAATAATTGGGCTCTAGAGCTGTTCTATGCAGTGTGAAGTGTGGAGGGAGCCGCCGACTTCCGTGACATACCGATCTTCTTGATCCCAAGCGTGTAAATCAGTGCCCATGCAATCCCGGCAGGTGCCGCTATGGCGAACGTCAGACCCGAGAGGTACATGGTTGGGAACGGCCAACGAGGACCGGGTCCGTCTAGCGTTGATACGTTGAGCTCGAAAATGGTGCCAAATACGTACAGGTATGCGTAGACGGCCAAGAACACTGCGGCGGCAAGGCCGGCGATCGCTAGGGGCGCGAATGCGATAAGGGCACCACGGAGTTTCATCACAACACCTTCTTTCATTCACGATCTGATTGATGGTACCAGCCGCATTTGATGTCAGAACGGCGCTTGAGAGACGCGCGCCCTGTAGGGGTGAGTAATAGAGGCAGACCGCGTACGCTCACACTCCGCCCCCCAAGAGGCTTGATGATGCGCGCGAGATGCAGCCGGGAGATAGGCTGATTCCATGAACGAAATAGCGCCGCCGGCGGCCACAAAACAAGGCTCCCGGACGCTCGTGGCCCTCCCCTCACGAGTCGCCTACCTGGTGATTCCAGTCCTAGTTCTTACTGGAATTGCCGCCGGGGCCACCGCTTTGTTCTTCACTGGCGCTGCCGAGACGACGAAGCTTGCGGATCCCGGCCCGTTCGTGAAGTTCGGCCTGCCGGCCGCGAAGTTCATCTTCAACCTCGCGATGTCGCTGACTCTCGGCGCCCTGATGTTCGCACTCCTCATCCTGCCCCGTACCCAGAGTCGCGGCGGTCGGCGCAAGTCCACGGACGGGGCATCGGAACCGCCCCTTGAGCCGCTGTGGGAGAAGTCTCTGAAGATCGCCGAGGTGTCCTCGGTCGTGTGGACGATCTCCGCGGTGGCCGTGCTCGTCTTCTCCTTCGTCGACACCGTCGGCGCCCAGGCCTATCTCGACTTCTCCAACCAGCTGGGCGTGTTCCTCACTCAGATCGCCTACGGACAGCTGTGGGTGCTCATCGTCGTGCTCATCGCCGTGGCTTCGACCCTGTGCTTCGGGACGTGGTCCTTCCTCGGCATCGCCGCGGCCGGTGTACTCGGCGTCGGCGTGATGATCCCGCTGGCGCTGATGGGTCACTCCGCCGAAGCCTCGGGGCACACTCAGGCCGTCAACAGCCTCGGCCTCCACCTCCTCGGCGTGACCATCTGGCTCGGCGGCCTCTTCGTCATCGCCCTGCTCGGCACCCGGCTTGCCCGTTCGTCCCACCTGCGGACGGTGGTCGAACGCTACTCGAACTTCGCCCTCGTCTCCTTCGGGCTCGTCGCCTTCTCCGGCGTCGTCAACTCGCTGCTGCGCGTGCACAGCCTCGACGACTGGATGACCTCCTACGGACAGGTCATCATCGCCAAGGCCTTCGCGACCGTTCTGCTCGGCCTCATCGGCTTCTGGCATCGGCAGTTCGTCATCCGACGTCTGGGAGAAGCCGCCTCGGCGGCCCGGGAATTCTGGCGGCTCATCCTCGTCGAATTCGTCATCTTCGGTGCGACCATGGGGTTGGCCGTCGCTCTGGCTCGCGCCCAGCCGCCGGTGTCACAGGAACCGGTCGGAGATCCCACTCCCGCCGAGACCCTCACCGGCGACCCGCTGCCCCCGGCGCCCAACTTCGCCCGATACTTCACCGAATGGTCGATCGATCCCCTGTGGATCGCGGTCGCCGCCGGTGCCTCCATCGCCTACATCTACGCCTTCGTCCAACTCCGCCGCCGAGGCGATTCCTGGCCGGTGCTGCGCCTGATCAGCTGGCTGGTCGGCATGGTCCTGCTCGTCTACGTTACCTCGGGCGGGGTGCGAGTGTACGGGGAGGTGCAGTTCTCCGGACACATGATCCAGCACATGCTCCTAGTCATGGTCGCGCCCCTGCCGATGGTCCTCGGCGCACCGATCACGATGCTCATGCGCGGAACCGCGGCGCGCACGGACGGGTCGAGGGGCATCCGCGAATGGGTGCTGTGGCTCGTCCACACCCCCTATCTGCGGTTCTTCGCGAACCCGATCGTCGCCAGCGTGAACTTCGCCGGTTCGCTCATCATCTTCTACTACTCAGGCATCATGCAGTACGCGCTCGAGACGCACATCGGCCACGAGCTGATGATCATGCACTTCCTCGGCGCCGGATATCTGTTCGGACAGGTGCTCATCGGCATCGACCCCGGGGTCAAACGACCGGCCTATCCGATGCGGCTGCTCATGCTGCTCATCACCATGGCATTCCACGCCTTCTTCGGAATCTCGATCATGAGCTCGAACGTCCTCATCGAAGGCGACTGGTTCGGCAGCATCGGCGCCGATTGGGGCTACACCGCGATCGAGGACCAGCAGCTTGGCGGAGGCGTCGCGTGGGGAATCGGTGAGATCCCGACCCTCTTCATCGCCATCATGGTCGCCGTGCAGTGGTCGAAGTCCTCCGACCGTGAGGCCAAGCGTATCGATCGTCGGGAGGCTCGCAGCGACGACGCGGAGCTGCGCGCCTACAACGATATGCTCGCCTCGATGGCAGACCGCGACGCGCAGACCCATCGGCAAGGTAGATAGCACTACAAGTAATTAGGGCCATGCCCTATCGCTACGAGAGCCGAGTTAAGGTTAACAAGCTCCCTTGGCTCACCGGGAAGGATTGCGCGGTCACCTTCGTCTCGGAGAACATCACCGTCTCCAAGGACGGCAGCTCCCCCATGCAGGAACTTTTCCTCACGTTCCTGTCGGGCATGGCCCAGTTCGAGCGCGCACGGATCCTCGAACGGCAGCGGGAAGGGATCGAGCTGGCGAAGGCTCAGGGCGTCTATCAGCGCAAGCTCACAGACGAGGATGTGCAAGCCTGCCGCGCGATGGTCGACATGGGGATCTCGGTGGCCGAGGTCGCGCGACGTTACGAGGTCTCTCGGCAAACTCTCTACAACGCGCTCAAGGGAGCAGGGGCCTATTCTCCCGATTCCTGAGGAGCTGAGCGTCTCAATTCTTTGACAGCGAACGAGATGTCGGCAGTTGATTTTATGCGAAGCGTTTTTTGACAAGATCGCTGACGCGGACCCGGCTGATGATCAGTACTCCGGACAGCGAAGCCGCTGCGGTGAGCACGGTTGTGCTGATGATTGGGACTGCAAGAACTCGCCCCGCGATTGTGATATCCATGCCAGGTATCCAAGGGAGTGCTGCGATGCACAATAGTGCGGCCGCGCCAGTGCTGAGCACCCCTCTCAGTCCTAGCCGTGACCACCATGCTCGCGTGAGGGAGTAGCCGTGTAATCGTTGCACCCCGAGTGCCGCGGCGTCGCGAGCTAGCGCACCGGTCGTAGCCACAATGACCAGCGCGGCGAGGGTTCCAGAAAGCGCTAGAAGGGGTGTTGTCGACAACGGTTGGGCATCCACTGCATCGTCAGTGTCTTCAACGAACGTGGCAGGGGTGGTCAATGCTGCATCTGGATCTGTTTCGAGGATCTCTTCATTTACTTGCCTGCTGATCGATTCAAGGAAGCCCTCGAAATCTCTGCGATTACCGGTTTCGGCTTTGTAGACACCAATCGCTGGGAGGTTCGCGAACATGTCTTCTAACGGGCGGAATGTGAGGTCGTAGCTATTCGCGAGGCTCTGCGGAGTCTCCTTCGTAGCGCCGGGTTTCGTCGACAGCACTGTCCCTGTCGTCTGCGTTTCGGAGTTGGTCAGCGTGTTTGCGCCTGTGAGGCGTGCGCGGTTAAAGATCTTCGTTGGGTGGTTGAGTCGAATGTAGTAGGTGAGGTCGAGGCCGTTTCCGTCTGACTGGCGAACGGTTCTTCTTACAAGATTGACATTATTCTCATCCGCCGCGGTAGTGAGAATTCGTTCTGTCGCCGAGGGATCCTGGACGGGTACATCGCGGGGCCACATGAAGACCGTCATATCTTGAGTAAGACCCTCAGTGGCGGTTTCCTGCGCACGCTTGATTTCGGTGGTCAGTCCAAGAGCTGCCGTGATGATGAAGGTGAGGAAGAGGGTGATCGCGACGAAGTTTCTCACGAAGGTGCGTCCTCGCGGCCTGCGTCTTGGTTTGATGTTCGTTTGGGTTTACTCAGGGAGGCGACTTCTACGGTTCTGGTACAGACTTCAGCTACCCGATGGTCATGCGTTGCGAGGAGGATGGTCCGTCCGTCGGCGCTCATTTCCCTCAGGAGTTTGACGATTTCATCGCGGTTGTTTTCATCGAGTGATCCGGTGGGTTCGTCGGCGAGGACGAGTTCGCATGGTTTCAGCCAAAGGCGCGCGATGGCCACTCTCTGCTGTTCTCCTCCGGAGAGAGAGTAGACGCGGCGATCTTCGTACCCAGGCAAACCCACGCGCTCGAGAATACGGGCGATCTGCTTTGTGTGATCGCTGCGGTCGGAAGAGTAGGTCAAAGCGACTTTCAGGTTTTCGCGAACCGTTGCGGAGTCAATGAGAGCGAAGTTTTGGAACAGGTATCCGAGGCGATGGCGCAAGAACAGAGTGGCATCTCGCGAGCGGGGCCGTGGTGCTGTGGTGCCGAAAAGTCGAACTTCGCCCGCATCGGGAGAGTCGAGGAGTCCAGCGAGGTTGAGGATTGTCGACTTCCCAGATCCGCTGGGCCCAGTGAATGCGACCATATCCCCGGGGCTGACAGAAAAACTAGCGTGACTGAGTACCGTTCGCCCGGTGTAGGTTTTTTCGACGTTATCGAAAACGACAGGGTCTACTTCTTTATGGTTGGGCATATCAGATTTCCTTGAGGCGGAGAGCGGGATGGCGGCGATCGAAGACCATGACGACAGCTATGGCTATGACTGTTTCCATGAGCACAACGGGGCCGGTGACAGCAAGCAGAGTTGGCCATTCATCGAGAAGCACCAGAGGATGGAAATACTCTGGGATTGCCACATGGCCTCCGAGAACATAGAAAGTGGTGGCTGCCACCATGGCGGCAGGGATGAGGATCAACCAGGACATTGCTAGTCCTGCGAAGACCTCCCCGAAGCTTTTGAGCCTGGAGTAGCCGTGGAGCCTGCGGATAGCTGAGTGCACACGCCATCGTTCATAGGCGACCACAACAGCCACGATGCTCAAGACCACGGTCAGGACTCCTGCCACAACTGAGGCAGTGATCAACCAACGTGCATCTTCAGATGAGCGGGAGAACTGCTCGTTGATTGCATCGGCCGGGTAAACGAGAGCAGTGAAGTTGTCATCGAGCTTGTACTTCTCGAACAGGGGCAACAGCTCTTGGTAGACCTTCTCAGGGTCTCCATCGACTCTCACTGGATCGCCCCGAGTTCAGTGGAGAGCTCATAACGGTACGCCAGCCACCTCTGACCGGCTGGCTTCAGTGTAGTAGTGTTCGTCGAGCTGCGCTGGAGCGAGGTCCTTGCAGTACGAATGTGGGCGGGTGTTGTTATACCAATGCACCCACTCCAAAGTCGCGAATTCCACAGCATCACGACCAGTCCACGGACCTTCGCGCCACACCACCTCTTTCTTAAATAGTTTGTTTAACGCTTCGGCTGCGGCATTATCATAAGAATCACCCGTCAGCCGACCGAGGTTTATTCAGATTCGCGTAGTCGCTCTGTGTAAGCAATGGAAACATATTGGCTTCCCGTCTGATGGTGAATAATTGGCCGGTATTCCTGGTTTTCGTTCCTTCCCATAACGCGCTCGAGAGCATCCAGCGCCAAATCGGTCCGCTAAGAGGCTGGTATCTTCTACTTCGTCGGCCGATCTGCAGACGAGAGGGATTGGGAGTGCACGAGGCAAGCGAAAAGACCGTCCCTGCGCAGGAGCTGCTGGTGACGATCGGGACGGGGCTGCTCGCCGGTGGGATCTCCTCGGTCGATGTCGAAGACGCACTGACCGGACTGGCACCTGCCGTCGGCCTGAAGTCGATCAATGTCGCAGCTCTTCCCAAGGGCCTGTTCCTCACCATCGGCCCCGGCAGTCCCACCCGGTTCGAACGCATCGGCCCTGACCTGCGGTTCGACCAGACGGCGAAGCTGCTCGACATCGTCGATGCCGTGCGGTCGCGTCGGCTCGGCATCGACGCCGCTCGCCGCATGATCGAGGCCGAGGTCTACGGCACTCCCCCGCGCTGGCCCGGATGGGTGACCTGCCTCGGCGCGGTGCCCGTCGGCGTCGGGCTGTGCCTGCTGCTCGAACCGGGACTGGTCAACCTCGCCTTCGCCGCTCTCGGTTCGCTCATCGTCGCAGGTGTGCTCGCCGTCAACGCCCGGCACCCCAGCCTCGGACCGCTGCTGCCGGTCGCCTCGGCGTTCATCGTCGCGGTGCTCATCCTCGTCGGCTTCCGCCTTGACTGGCTGGACAGTCCCCTGCGCACGAGCGTCGCCACCCTGGCGCTGCTACTGCCTGGCAGCGCTGTGGTCACCGGACTGACCGAGATCTCCGCCGGCGCCCTCTCGGCAGGCAGTTCCCGGCTCGTCTCGGCCACCGTCCAGTTGGCGATGTTCATCGCCGGAGTCGCCGGTGCCTCCGTCGTCACTGGCACCGGCGCCGAGGCGCTTGCGAACTCCCAGCTCACCGCCTCGACATGGTGGCTGTCCGCCCTGGGCGTGGCCGCCGCGACGCTGGGCCTCATCATCTATCTGCACACTCCGCTCGAGCACACGGTGCCGATCGTCCTCACTATCGCTGCGGCCGCACTGGCACAACTGGGCATCGGTGCCGAATTCGGTGCGGCCATCGGCGGCCTGGCCGGCGCTTTGACCGCATCGGTGGTGGCCGTCGTGCTCTCGCGTCTGCCGAAAGGCCCGATCTGGCGGATCAGCTTCGTGCCCGCGTTCCTCGTCGTCGCTCCCGGGTCGTTCGGGCTCCTCAACGCTTCGCAGATCGAATTCGGAGACGGCACTGGGGTTGCCGGCAGCATGCTGGCGGCTGCGACCACGTTCTTCACCATCGCCATCGGCACGGTCATCGGCGCCGCCATCGCCCACGCGGTCGAGCCCAAGGATGAAATCGTCGCCTGAGACACCCCTAGAGCTACCTGACGGCGGCTCAGCTACCTCGCGCGAGGTTGCTGAGCCGCCGTCAGGTAGCAATTAGCCGGATTGGCGGAGCGGCTTGCCTTTCGTGTCCCGGCAGAAGCCGAGCCTCAGGTGGGCCGCGCCGCGAACGATGTCTGTACCTTGCGTTCGGAGCAAAGGGCGCGAATGCCGAGTCTCGAATACTCCAACGAGAACGACGAACGCCCCTGGGATGTCCCAGGGGCGTTCGTCGCGGAAAGCCCGAACTCGGTCGGCACGGCCTCACAGCGCCGTACCGGTTCGCTTCAGACTCAGTTGCCCGAGTCGCCGCCTTCGTCAGCCGGCTCAGAGGCGGGAGCGGAGGAATCCTGGCCCGCCGCGTCCTCTGCCAGCGACGGGTCAGCCGCGACGGCATCCTCGAGCGCCTTCTTCAGACGGTCCTGAGCCTTTCCGTACTCCGCGAAATCGCCGTCCTTCAGCGCGGCATCGGAATCCTCCATGGCCTTCTTCGCCTCCTGCAGAGCATCGTTGAGAGCCTTGTCCGGCGAGCCGGACTTCGAATCCGCGTCCTCTCCGCCGGAGGTCGATCCCGATTCGCCGTCTCCGCTGTCCTCGGTTCCGGCGTCGCCGGCCGAGGCTCCGGAGTCTCCGCCGAACACCTGGTCGAGCGCCTCGTCGAGGGTCGGAGCGAACCCGATGTCCTCACCGAAGGCCACGAGCACGTGCTGCAGCAGCGGATAGGAGGTCTCACCGGCGGACCGGACATAGACCGGCTGGACGTACAGCAGACCGCCGCCGATCGGCAGAGTCAGCAGGTTGCCGTTCTCGACTTCGGACTCACCCTGACGCAGCAGGTTCAGACTGCGCTGCACATCGGGTGCGGTATTGAAGTTGTTCTGAGCCTGACCAGGTCCGGGCACAGTGGTGTTGCGCGGAAGCTGCAGCAGCCGCAGCTTGCCGTAGCCCTCGGCTGTCTCGCCCTTCTGATTGCCGGCATCGGCATCGGCAGAGAGGAACCCGGTGAGGTTGTTTCTCGACTGCCCCTCGGACGACCGAGCCGGGATATACGAGCTCGTCAGCGAGAACGACGGCGACTGCTGGCCCGGCATCTGCAGGGTCATGTAGAACGGCGGCTGCGTCAGTCCGCTGCTCGCCTTCGTCGTCGGATCGGTCGGCAGGGTCCAGAAGTCCTGACCGGAGTAGAACTCACTGGCGGAGGTGACATGGTACTTGGTGAGCAGGTCGCGCTGGACCTTGAACATGTCCTCCGGGTACCGGACGTGGCTCATCAGGTCACCGGACATCTCCGAGGACGACTTGATGAGTCCGGGGAACACCTTCATCCAAGTCTTCAGGACCGGATCGTCCTTGTCCCACTGGTACATGTCGACAGAACCGTCGTAGGCATCGACGGTGATCTTCACCGAGTTCCTGATGTAGTTGACCTCATCGTCCGGCAGAGTCGCCACCGAATTCGGAGCCGACGCCGTGGTTGAATCCTCGGTGGCCTGCTGGAGCGGCTGCGGTGTCGAATACGGGTAGTCCTCGGCAGTGGTGTAGCCGTCGAGGATCCACTTGATCTTCCCGTCCACGACGGCCGGGTACGGATCGCCGTCGACCTTGAGGAAGGGGGCGAGCTTCTCCACACGCTCACGCGGGTGCCGATCGTAGAGGATCTGGGACTCGTCGTTCAGCGCGTCCGAGAGAAGGATCTGCTCGTCCTGGAACTTCAGGGCGTAGGCGAGACGGTTGAAGACATTGCCCACCGACGGTCCGCCGTCACCGGAGAAGGTGCTGTTGACCTGACCGGAGCCGCTCTTCTCATCGGAGGGATAGTCGAGCTCACGCGGAGTCGCACCCTTCGGTGCGCCGACGATCGAGTAGTCCGGAGATGACTCTCCGAAGTACACACGCGGTTCGTATTCGGGGAACTCGCCCTTCGGCGGAATATCCGACTCCATGAACAGCGGCTCGCCGTCCGGGTTGCGCTGGTTGCCGTTGGCTGCGACCACACCGAATCCGTGAGTGTAGACGATCGCCCGGTTGAACCAGCTCTGGTTGTTCACCGAACTCGGGGCGAGTTCACGCACCGAGATGACAGTGTCGCGCATGTCCCCGTCGATGTTGTAGCGATCGACGTCGAGCTTCTGCGGGAACGAGTAGTACGGTCGAACCTGCTGCAGCTGCCGGAAGGTATCCGAGACGAGGTTCGGATCCAGGAGGCGGATCGACGCCGCGGTCTCTGCGTCCTTGCGCAGGTCGCCCTCCTTGCCAGTGGTGCTCGGCGAATACGGAGTCACCTCGATGTCATCGAAGTCGAACGCATCGCGCGTGGCGTCGATGTTGTGCTGGATGTAATCGGATTCCTTGCTCTGCTGCGACGGATTGACCTGGAACTGCTGGAGCAGGGCCGGGTACGCGATGATCGAAACGCCGCCGAGCACGATGAGGGTGAGCGTGGCGATGATCGAGATCCGCCAGTTGCCCTTCCACGCGGTATAGACGAACAGCAGTGCGACCAGGACGGCGGCGATGGCAACGATCGCCATGGCCGGCAGGGCGGCATGATCATCGACGTAGGTGACGCCGGGGACGATCCCGCCGGCAGCGGTCATCCGATCGTAGCGGGAGAGCCACAGCCGGCCAGCCTGAACGATGACGAGAACCGCCACGGTGATGCCCAGCTGCCACTGAGCGGCCTTCGTCAGGATGACGCCCTTCTGCTCGCCCGGACGGATTCCGCCGAAGAGATAATGGGCGACGAGGGCGGCGATGAGCGCCAGAAGCAGAGCCATGCCCAGCTGGTTGCCGATGAGGCGCAGGCCAGGTAGCACGAAGACGAAGAACGACTTGTCGAGACCGAACTGAGGATCCTTCGAGCCGAAGGACGTCGAGTTGATCCATTCGAGGATCGTGTTCCAATTCGCCGAGGCGGTGATGCCGGCGAGGACACCCATGACCGCGGGAATCGCGATCGTCGCGACCCGACGCAGAGGCTCGATGGCCTCACGATAACGGTCGAGGTTCTCCTGTCGCGGAGTCGTCGGCGCGTAGACCGGACGATGGCGGTAGGCCAGATGGAGACTCAGCCAGACCGGAACGGCCATGAGAATGAATCCGCCGAGGAATGTCAGTCCCCGGGTGAGCCACATGGTCCGGAAGACGTTCGCTGCGTCGATCTGGCGGAACCACAGCACCTCGGTGTAGACCTGGGTGAAGGCGATGAAGGCGATCAGCAGGATCGCCACAGACACGAGGGTGAGCAGCAGCGGCGAACGTCTTGGCCGATTCGCCGGCATGCGTGCGGAGGTGGGTGAGGACGAGGTGCTCACTACTGCCCTTTCTCATTGTTGTCGGCGCCATCGGCGGGACATTTCGGCAGGTCCGAAGTGTTGCCGGCGGCGTATTGCTCCACGGTGGTCTGCGCGTCATCGAGCGTGTCGATGCGCGCCACCGTGATCTTGGATTGGTCTGCGGCGGCCATGACCTCCGCACAGTTGTCGGCGGGCGAGAGGAACAGCGTCGCTCCCTTCTCGGTGGCGGCGGCCACTTTCTGGCGAGCACCGCCGATCGGGCCGACCGTTCCGTCAGGTGTGATCTCTCCCGTGCCCGCCACATGCTTGCCGCCTGTCATCGCACCGGGAGTGAGTTCATCGATGATGGCCAGAGCAAACATCGTCCCGGCTGAAGGACCGCCGACGCCGTCGACGTTGAACTTCACGTCGACGGGGAACTCGAAGTCCTGCTTCATCGTGATGCCGATTGCCTTGCGGTCGTCGACCTTCGCGGGAGTCAGCGAGATCGTCTTCGATTTCCCGTTGCGTTCGATGCCGAGCTCGACGGAGTCAGTCCCCTGGACTGTCCTGCTCATGATCTGCGCGGCCTGGGGATCGGAATCGAGCTTCTTGCCGTTGACGGACATGAGTCGGTCTCCCTTGCGCAGCTTGCCCTGAGCCGGAGCATCGGCAACGACGTCATCGACCGACAGATGCACGGAGTACGACTTGTCCATCTGGCCCATGGCGGCGGCGATGGCGACATCCTGGCTCGAGGACATCTCGACCGCATTCGATTCGGTCACGTCCTCGCGAGTGGTGTCCAGCGGGTAGTACGCCTCAGTGGGGACGACGGTCTGTTCGCCGTTGATGAGGGCGCCGAGTGCCTGAGAGGCAAAGATGTCGCGACCGGGTCCGCCGCTGACGGCGACGGTGAGCATGTCGATGCGGCCTGCAGTCGGATAGGTCTTGGCTCCGGATACGCTGATCATGGGGTCGCCCTGGTAGTCGCCGAGGGTGTTGAAAACCGGTCCCGGCAGCTGAAGCATGTACGGAACCGGCAGAAGCACGGCCAGCGCGATGAAGACGTAGGTGAGAACGCCCGAGGTCGTGGCCAGACGTGGAGTCCGTCGTCGTTTGGTGCCGCGTGTCGGTGCCGGTGAGTCCGGCACGGCCCGAGGGGCATTCTCTGTCATGTAATCCTTTCGCTGCACCGCCCCACCAGTCTAGTTGAAACCTCAGCGTCCGTTTCACAGACTCCTTTCGCCCGGTGCGAACATCCTGCGAAACCTCCCTGAATTGGGAAGCTTCGCACATTCGGAACCGTTAACGTTGATGTCAAACCGATTCTTGGGGGCTGTAGAACAATGACCGATGACAACAACAACGAGCAGAATCCGTTCGAGCAGATCTTCGGAATGCTCTTCGGTGCCAATGGTCCCGGATCCGGTCAGGGAGACGACAAGACCAGTTCGGGCATGCCGCAGGGCTTCTCGATCGATCCGGCGATGATGTCCACGATTATGAATCAGATGCAGGGGCTCTTCGGACAGGGTGCCGATTCGCAGTCCCAGGCAGTGTCGATCGCTCAGAAGGCCGTTCCGACTCCCGACCCCTCTGTGTCCGAGGACGCCGAGCGGGCGACGACCGATGCGTTCCGTCTGGCGGAGCTCTGGCTCGCCGAGGCCACCGAACTCTCCGGCGCCAACCGCTCCGCCCGTCCGCTGCGCCGAGCCGACTGGGTAAAGGAGACGATGCCCGGCTGGCAGAAGTTCGTGCTCCCCATCAAGGAGAACATGTCCTCGGCCCTGACGGACACGCTCGAGTCCCAGGTCCCGGCCGAGATGAAGGGCATTCTCGCAGGGGCATCATCGATGTTCGGATCGATGAGCGATTCGATGTTCGCCATGCAGATCGGACAGGCCGTCGGCGCGCTGTCCGAAAGCGTCCTCACCGGCACCGAGGTGGGACTCCCGCTGCTCCCCCATGACACTGCCGTAATCATCGAGAAGAACGTCGAGACGTTCGCTTCCGAGATCGACGTCGACGTCTCCGAGGTCCGCATCTACCTCGCGGCTCAGGAACTCGCCCACCTCGCTCTGTTCGAGCGCGCCCCGTGGCTGAGCGCCCAGGTCGAGACTGCCCTGACTCGTTATGCGCAGGGGCTGAAGGTCGACACCTCGCAGATCGAGGACATGGCATCGAACATCGATCCGTCGAACATCTCCGACCTCAGCGACAATATCCGCCAGGGACTGTTCAACCCGCCGACGACCGACGATCAGAAGAAGGCGCTGACGTCATTGGAGAACCTCCTCGCCGTCATCGCCGGGTGGGTCGACGTTGTCGTCTATGAGGCGTGCAAGCATCTGCCCGGTCGCGATCAGGTCCGCGAAGCACTTCGCCGTCGGCGGGCAACCGCGGGACCGGCGGAGAAGACCTTCTCAACCCTTGTGGGCCTCGAGTTCAACCCCCGTCGTCTCCGAGATGCTGCCGCGCTCTTCGCGTACCTGGAGACGCAGGGCGGCGCCGAAGCCCGCGATCGCGTGTTCTCCCATCCGGATCTGCTGCCGACCACGCAGGACCTGGACGACCCGCTGGGCTATTCCGAGCGACGTCAGGCCGAATGGACCAATGAATCGAGCATCGATGAGGCCCTGTCACGCATCCTCGCCGAGGGCCTCGAGGGAGCCGGCGGCAGCGAAGCGAAATCAGAATCCGAGGAAACGGATCGCAACGACACTGCGCCGACCGACGACAGCAGCCCCGACGACGACAGCTCGGACGATCGCGACGATCGCTGAATGATCGATCTCGAAACCGCCCGGCAGGAAGTCGAGCGCGGACCGCGGAACTCATTCTCCGAATCCTTCGCGGAGCTCTTCAACCGACAGGGCGTCGATTCCCTGCACCGCTCCGGGGGTGAGCACCACCTCACAGCCAGCTGTCTGGTCATCGATCCGGTCACCGAGGCCGTTCTCCTCAACCACCACCGGAAGGCCGGCCTGTGGGGTCAGTTCGGCGGACACCTCGAATCTGCCGACGCCTCGCTCCATGATGCCGCTCGCAGAGAGGCCGAAGAGGAAAGCGGTCTGCGCCCGCTCACGCGAGTCACTGCAGATCCCATCGACTTGCATGTGCATGACCTCTCGGCCGCATTCGGGACCTGCACCCGACACTTCGACGTCGTCTTCGCAGCCCAGGCTTCGACTGACGATTCGCCGAATGTTTCGGACGAGTCCTTCGACGTCGCATGGTTTCCTCTGGACCGACTGCCCGATGACCTCATGCCCGACCTGCCGGACCGGCTGCCGGGCCTATTTCGCTCCGCTGTGTCAGCGCTCAGCTCCCGCGCCTGAATCGCTCCCCGTCGCTGAATCCTTCGAGGTAGAGTCTTGCGTCGGACTGCCGCGGATGGCGATCGGCCAATGCATGGAATTCCTTCGAGTGCGGACCGATCTGGAGATGGACGAGTTCATGGACGACGACCGTCTCCAGCACCCAGCGCGGCACGGCGCGCAGGCGATGAGAAACGCGGATGTCACCCGTCGACGTCGTGGTTGACGCCCATCTGCTGACATTCTGGTTCGTCACCCAACGGATCGACGTCGGTCGCAGCCTGCCGCCGAAGAAGCGACTGCTCATCTCCTCAGCCAGCTCGGCGAGGTCGGCATCCGACGAATGGTCACGGGCGGAGAGGCGATTGAACAGATCAGTCAGCGAACGGATG
Source organism: Brevibacterium sp. JSBI002 (assembly GCF_026013965.1). Classification (NCBI taxonomy): domain Bacteria; kingdom Bacillati; phylum Actinomycetota; class Actinomycetes; order Micrococcales; family Brevibacteriaceae; genus Brevibacterium; species Brevibacterium sp. JSBI002. The sequence goes on along the minus strand of NZ_CP110341.1, from coordinate 1,535,618 downwards.
TTGCGCTCCACGCTGTAGCGCTCAGGAGTGCGCAGCACGTAGGTCTCGACCTCTTTCGAGACGGCGACGGTCTTCTTCCGTCGTGCCGATCGGCGCACTTCGATCTCACCCCGGGCGATCGCCCGCAGCACCTCTTCTTCACTCCACCGCTGTGCTCTGCTCACCTGACCATCATAGGAAACCGCACTGACACGGTGACAGTGCCACTGGCACCGTGGCGGCGTCTCTGCAGCGGTTCTGCAGACGAACAGCCTTCGGAGTTTGTGAGTTTCCTGAGTCTGCCGAAAAGTTGGGGTCGGATCCCCCGTCCACAGCCGCCTCGGTGATCGCAGTCCCCACAGAACGGGAGCTGATCCGACCCGGGAGCGTGTTTATCAACAATCATATCGACACTCAAGGCGCCTTTCCTCCACAGACTCCACGGCGATTCCCACAGGTTATCCACAGGCTGTTGACGTGTCTGTGCATGACGGTGCATTGACGCGGAGGCTTTTGCGGAATAAGTTCTATGCTTGACCCCGGAAAACCCGAGGATGCGTGCGGAAGGGGAAGCCGCACGAGTCCTCGCGAGCGCCTGGGGCACTATGCGGCTGAGGGCATGTCGGGACGCGTTCCCGGCCTGTCCTCAGCCGTTTTTCCACAGGGTTGTCCACAACTACTCTCCCGACGTGGCCATTCCGTCTCTCGTTCACTACTGTGGAAGTCTCCAGGATGGCGAGGCGAAGGGGCCCGAGATGTTCAGAATCTTTCCGAGTGTTCCCATCACATGGCGTTCGTCCTCATGCATCCAGTTCGGCGCAGATGATCCTGTGCTCATCGACGGGTTACTGCCCGGTGACGCCAGTCTCATCGAAGATCTCCGTCTCGGCATCGGCTCGGCTCAGTTCTATGCACGCGCTCAGGAACTCGCGGTCGACCTCAGCAGGGCGAGTTCCCTCATCACCCTCCTCGGGGAGGCGGATGTCCTCATTCCGGCCGATACGGACGGCGGCACCGTGCCGAAAGGGTCCCCGGTCTTCGCCTCGGCGCGCACATTCAATCTGTCGCCGGATCGGGTCTCTCAGGTCCTCGGGTCCCGGCCCGTGCTGGTCACGGGTCCTTTGCGCTCCCATGTCGAAGGGCAGCTGGCGGCTCTCGGATTCGCCGTCGCCGCGGCTCGCCGTGTCGAGGAGCTCGATCTCATGGCTTCACCGGTAGTAGTCACGAGTTCTCACCTGGTTCCGGATCTCAATTCCGCCATGTGGCTCAGTGATCGCGAAGTCGATCACTGTCAGGTCGTCCTCGGTGAGCAGTCGGTGGAGATCACGGGACTCATCCGGCCCGGTTCGACACCGTGCTCTGTGTGTTCCTGCCTGCACCGGAAGGACAGCGATGCCGGTTGGCTCGATCAGCATCCGCGTCTGCGTGCCCTGCCGGAGCGTGAGAGCCTGAGCGACCCCGCCGCACGCATCCTCGGCTCGGCGCACGTCGTTCAGATGCTTCGTCAGGCGCTGCTGCGCCCCGAAACACCATCGATGCGACGCGTGGTCACCTTGGATGCCGGCGAGGTGACGGATAGCGGAATGACGTTCCACGATCGCTGCCAGTGTCGCACGCCGGTCCCGGATTTCGGGTCAGTCGCCGAGCAGACCCAGTAGGTGAGTTCCGTAGAGTTCGAGCTTCGTCGCACCGATGCCGGGGACGCGAGCAAGTTCGTCGAGGGTGCGGGGACGGACCTCCGCGATGACAGACAGCGAGGTGTCCGTGAGCACGAGGTACGGCGGCAGTCCCTGCTCCATCCCAGTGCGCACCCGCCAGCGGCGCAGACGGTCCAGCAGCTCGAGATCGATGTCGGCGGGACAGTCCGCACATCGTCCGACTGCGCGGTCGATCTGCGAGACCAATGCCCTCCCGCAGCCGCGGCAGCGGTTGAGTGACGCGGAGTTCGACGCTGTGCGGCTGTCTCCCATCGTCGGTCCGGACTGACCGAGTTCGGCGAGGAAGCGTGATGACCTCCGCGGTTTCTGTTTGGAGTCGAACCGCGCCAGCGACCAGCTCATCCGCAGGTCAGTGCCTGCACGCGTCAGCGCCACATAGAACAGGCGGCGTTCCTCGGCGACGGCTCGGGGCGTCTGGGCGTAGCTGATGGGCAGCAGACCTTCGCTGAGACCAACCAGGTGCACGCTGTCCCACTCCAGGCCCTTCGCCGCGTGGAAGGACGCCAGAGTGACTCCTTCGATGTCCGGGGCGAACTGGTGCTCGGCACGATCCGACAGGTCGCTGAGGAAGACTTCCATCGGCACGGGGAGCTCCCGCCCGTGCTGGTGCTCCTCGGCGAGGTCGACGAGGGCTTTGAGCGATTCCCAACGCTGTCGGCCGGCTCCGGCAGCGGGCGGCTCTCGGGTGAATCCGAGAGAGCCGAGAACCTCTTTCACGGCTTCGGGCAGACGCTGTCCGCTCGAGGTCGCGCGTGCGGCTTTGAGCATGAGAACGGCCTCTTTGACCTCTTTGCGTGCGAAGAAGCGCTCTCCGCCGCGAAGCACATAGGGAATCCCGGCTGCGGCCAGCGCCTGTTCGTAGGAGGGACTCTGTCCGTTCGTGCGGAAGAGGACTGCGATGTTGCGCGGACGACGTCCGGCCTGGATCTCTGCCGAGATGGCCTGGACGACCCCGGTGGCCTCGGCCTCGTCGGTCGGATACTCCACCATGCGCGGCTGCCGGCCCATCGGGTTGTCGGTCCGCAGGGTCAGCGCGGTCCGAGAGGTGTGTCGCAGCAGATTGTTCGCCGTGGACACGATGGCCTGGGACGAACGGTAGTTGCGCACCAGGCGGATCGTTCTGGCCTCGGGCATCGACGTGCTGAGCGAACCGAGCAGGCTCGCATCGGCTCCCGCGAAGGTGTAGATGGTCTGAGCGGGATCACCGACGACGCAGAGATTGTCACGGGGGCCCAGCCACCGGGAGAGAACATCGTATTGGAGCGGCGAGACGTCTTGGAACTCGTCGACGACGAAATGCCTGTACTGTTCGCGGATCTCGGCCGCGATCGCCGGATACTCGGCGAGAACTCCCGAGAGTACGAGGAGCACATCATCGAAATCGAGCAGCCGTCCTCGTGTCTTCGCCTCCCCGTAGGCTTCGAAGATCCGCACCATATCGTCGACGCTCAGCTGTCCGGGCAGGTCCCTGGCCGCGGCCTTCGTCGCATAGTCGTCGACGCCGAGCAGGGAAGAGGCCGCGAACTCGATCTCCGAAGCGACGTCTCTGGTCAATTCTCGGCTGGTCTCCAACCCGAGGCTCTGCATGACCGAGCCGATGATGCCCGCCTTGTTCTCGATGATCCGCGGAAAGTCTCCTTCGGCGAACCGGTCCCAGAAGAACCGCAGCTGGCGCAGCGCCGCGGAGTGGAACGTGCGGGCTTGGACCGCGGGGACTCCGAGTCCGCGCAGTCGTGAGCGCATCTCCCCCGCTGCCTTGGCGGTGAATGTCAGCGCGAGGACATGGCTGGCGGGGAACACCTCGGACGCAATTCCGAAGGCGATCCGGTGCGTCATGGCGCGGGTCTTACCGGTGCCGGCGCCGGCGAGGACGATCACCGGTGAGTCGAAATGGGTGGCGACGGCGCGCTGTTCCTCGTCCAGGGCCTCGAGCAGGGCCGTGGCCGAAGCGTTCATGCGTTGTCCAACCAGCTGTACAGGAGCTGTCCGGCGATGGAGATCGTCGATGGAGCGCGCACCTCGCCGTTCGCAATGGCACCGCGCAGCTCCGCCCGGGTGAACCAGCGCAGCGAGGCGATCTCCGCCTCGTCGGCGGCGAAGTCGCGGCTGGGCGCGACGGCCGAGAAGCCGAGCATGAGCGAACAGGGAAACGGCCACGGCTGAGAGCCCAGATACCGCGGTTCGGTGACTTCGAGATGAGCTTCCTCCCAGATCTCGCGGATCACCGCGTGTTCGAGCGTCTCACCCGGTTCGACGAATCCGGCCAGGAGCGAATACCGGTCGGATTCCCAGGCGGCGTTGTTGCCCAACAGGACACGTTCGACTCCGTTCTCATCGGTGTTGACGATGACGACGATGACTGCCGGATCGGTGCGGGGAAAGTGTTCGCTTCCGGTCTGCGGATCGCGGCGGACCCATCCGCCCATGATCGGAGTGGTCGGTGTGCCGGTGCGCGGGGAGAACCGGTGTGCACGATGCCAGTTTCCCAAACCAACGATCTCGCAGGCCAGGGATACCTGCACATCGTCAAGGGCTTCGGCGAGATGACGCAGGGTCAGCCAGACGGGTTCGGAACTGTCGATCCCCTCTCCCGGAGCGGTCAGCAGATCGGTGGCGTCCCGGGCGCGCGAGGCGTCCAATCGGGAATCGACGAGGCTGCGACCGTCGTCGTCCAATGACACTCCGATATAGCGGGTGGCCTGTGGGTCTCGGCCGAGGTAGACCTCCGTCTGGCCCTCCGGCACCGCTTCGCGGTCGGTCAGGAAGAGCCCCCCGCCGGCGACGAGCAGCGATCCGCGATGTTCGAAGACAGCGAGTGCCCCTGAGGCCCAGATCTCGCTGAGATCTCCGTCGTGGCCCCGAGTCAGATGGTCCCGATCGATTCCGTGTCGGGCGAGGCTGATCGGCTGCACTGGAGGCAATGGCTTCATGCCCTCCACGATATCCCAGCGTCCTGACACTGAGACCCTGGCCGTGAATGCCTGACCGGACCCGAAAGTCCCCATGGCAGACACGCTCGACGGCGAGTCCCGTGTCTCAGCCGAACCCAGACGGTAGATTGGGGAAGGTGGATACCAAGGCGCTCAAGTTGACTGCGATCGCGGCGACGATGCTCGACGGCTTCGTCCCGACGACATGGACACCCCTGCCGCCGCTGGATGCCGGAGTCAGAGTCCTGCTCGGCGATGACGATCAGCAGCTCGTCGCAGCGGCTCAGACCCAGCTCGATCGGACCGCGGACATCGGCTCAGCCGCCGAGGCGGGACGAATCTACGAGGCCATGTATCCGCACGCCGACTTCGTCTGGCCGCGCCTGCGGGCCATCACCGAGGTGGACGCCGACTACTTCGACACGTCGTCCCCGACGACTGTGACACTGGCCGATCCCCTGCCGGGGGCGCCGCTGGGCGATGTGCCCATCGCCGACACGGCGCGGGCCAGTTCGCTGGCCCAGGCTCTGGCGACTCTGCATTCGGCTGCACCCGAGCCCGTCTCCGATGCCGGTTTCCCGGTGGAGGATCCTTCTCGATCACAGTTCCTCATCCTTGAGCGCCTCGATCAGGCGGCGAGCACCGGACGGGTCCCATCGTCTCTGCTGCAGCATTGGGAGGAGGAATTCGAGAAGGTGGCGCTCTGGCATTTCCTCGCCACGCCCATCCACGGTTCACTCGATGAGACGAGCGTCTATACCGATCAGGAGCGAGTGCTCGCACTCGCCGAGATCGGTCGTCTGCGCGTCGCCGATCCAGCCATCGATCTGGCGGCGGCTTCCGCGCTGATCGATCCTGCCGCCCTGCCGACCTTCTACGAGGAGTACCGCAATTCCCGGCCCCGCGCCGATGAGCATGTCATCGCCCGTGCCGAGCTGTTGGCCGAATTCGCGGTACTCGACTGGCTGCTCGAGGCGGTCGACTCCGGGGATGAGACCGCCGTCGAGGATGCCGCCGGGCTCCTCAGTTCGTTCAATGAGGTCCTGTTCGGTTCCCCAGCTGATGCGACCGCCTCGGCGGAGGAACCGACCTCTGAGTCCGCGACCGAACCTGCAGACGACGGTGGGAACACTCCCGGGACGGCCCCGGATTCCTCTGCACCGGCCGCGACCGATGCTCCCGACGTGGAAGCCGCGATCACGGAGACCGCAGCCCCCGATGTGTTCATTCCCGGAGCTCAGCCTCCGTCGGCTCCCTCAGATGATGATTCGGAGTTCGACTCCGAGCCGGGATCGCAGGTGCGGACCGAACCGACTCGGGACGCCGACGAAACTGATGACGGGGAAGAGACCGGCCGGATCCGCTGAACTCAGCCCATGTCGTTGGCTTCCAGCCATTCGACGACTTCGTCCTCGTCAGGCAGGTCGGTGAACTGCACGATGTCATCGCTGCCGACGAAGTAGAACGTCCCCGTCACCTCGGCGATCTCCGGATGCACTCTGAGAATCGCGAACCGGTAGAGCGCCAGCTGCCATTTCATCACCTCGAGCACTGCCGCATCGGGTTTCTTCGAGGTCTTCCAATCCACAACCTCGGCATGGTTCCCGGTGATGAAGACCGCATCGATCTTCCCCGGCACCCGGAATCTGCCGAGGACGAGTTCGAAGGACATCTCCACGTGGTCGGCCCGACGCGTCGCGAACTCGGAGGCTGAGAACGTCTCCTGCAGCCGTTCGACCGTCGCGGCGTCGATCGGTCTCACCGATTCGTCTTCGCCGATATCGATGCTCGACTGGCCGAAGTGCTGCTCCACCCAGGAGTGGAAGGTCGTTCCGATCTCGGCGGCCCGGCTGGGCGGAGTCGGGATCGGACGCAGGGTCTGCGTACGGAAACTCTGCGGATCCCTCCTCCATGCAACCAGGGCCGTTGCCGACAGACGGTCGGGCATGGCCGCAGCGGACACCGTTTCGGGCCGGTCACCGATGCGCAGGGCCTGAGCGGCGAAGCGCCCGATCGTTCCCGGAGTCTCGGCCAAGGACTCCAAGCTGACGTCCGGGCTCGCTTCGACCCAACCGGCGGCTCGCTGTGCGGCGGCGACCTGCTTCGTTCGGGGCACCGGCCATGCAGTGGTCTCGATGCGGTCCTGCGCCGTTTCGTCGGCAGGTTCCGGAATCTCCACTTCGAGGCCCAAGGCCTCGATCGCTTCGGTGAGGAAGGGCGAGGGATCGTCGGGAACCGCGCGCGCACCCATCAGCTCCGCACCGAGCCACAGATGTCTCTTCGCACGGGTGAACGCCACGTAGGCGAGGCGTCGCTCCTCCCCCTCGTGCGCATCGGCGATCCGTGGACGGATGAAGTCTCCGATCCACTCATCCAGGGCCTTCTTCGTATCGAATTCGGCCTTCCGCAGGTCGAAGTCGACGAGATGTGCGCGGTCACCGCGCAACGGGTACGGCAGAGCCGTGCGGTCCATCCACCCTTCCTTGTCCCGCGGCTCGGTGGGAAAGTCCTTGACCACCAGAGAGGGAACAGCGACGGCGTCGAATTCCAGACCTTTCGAGGCATGGACGGTCATGATGTTGATCGCGTCGGCTGCCGTCGTCGGTTCGGCGACGCTCAGCGCATCATGAGCTTCCATAAGACTGAGCCAGGACAGGAAGCCTGTGATCGAGGGTTTGTCATCGGTGGCAGAGTACTGGCTGGCCGCGGAGAGGAATGCGTCGACGGAGGCTCTGTGCAGATTGCGCAGAGAATCGCTGAGGCTCCAGATATCCGAATCGATTCCGGTCTCGGACATCGCGGTGCGGATGATCGAGGCCACGGTGCCCGTTCCCGACCGGGTGGCCCGCAGCGCGCGAGCCAATCGGACCAGACGATGCAGCGCCTCCGAGCTCAGACCGGACTGCTGATAGTCGGCGATGAGTCCCCTGTCAGCAGCTGTCCGCGCTCCGTGGTCGAGGACGCGCTGCACTTCGATGAGCTCATCGATGCCTTCGACGATCGTCGCCTGGTCGATGGCTTCGGCGATGACCTCCTCGGCGGCCCATTCGGCTCGCTCGGAGGCTCGCCGCTCGGACTGACGACGGGTGAAGGCCTGCAGCCCCGCGATGTCGCCTGCGCCGAGGCCTAGCATCCGTCCGCTGACGAGCCTCATGATCTCGTCGCCGGCCATCGGATCGACCGCAGCGGTAAGCACCGCACGCAGATCTGCGACGAAGGGGTCGGTCAGCAGCCCCGAGGAACCGTGCACGTGCACAGCGAATCCGGCTGCTTCCAGCGCCGCCGCGACCGGCGCGAAGTGGGCACGTTTGCGGCACAGCACGGCTTTCGAGGAACCTGCGGGGACCGTGTGGAACCAATCCGTGAGTGCGCGCAGGCCGACGGTGAGGAAATCGGGATCGTGGGCGCCCGAGCTGATCTCGACACTGACTTCGCCCTCACCGGCACCGTCGCGGGCCGAGAGCGGGGACTCGCTGCTGTCGGCGAGTCCGGCGGCGATGCGGTTGGCCACCTGCAGGATCGAGCGATCGTTGCGCCAGCTGGTGCTCAGCGACAGGGATTCGACGTCGCGGAAGTCCGATGAGAAACGCACCATGTTGTCGGCGCTGGCGCCGCGCCAACCGTAGATGGCCTGGCGGGGATCACCGACTGCGGTCACTGCGGTGGAGTGGAAGAGGTCGCGCAAGAGCTTCAGCTGAGCCACCGAGGTGTCTTGGAACTCGTCGAGGAGGACGATCTTCCACCTGGCTCTCTCGGCCTCGGCCGCGGCGGGCACCTCGTCGAGGATGCGTTGGGCGAAACGCACCTGGTCGGAGAAGTCCATGGCCAGATTGCGCCGTTTCGCGCGCATATAGGCATCAGCCAGTCGGGCCGTTCGGATCTTCGCTTCGAGTTTCGCCCGTCGTCCATTGGGATCGACAGGCTTGCCCTTGCTGGACACCAGGGCAGACAGGCACTGCTCGAGATAGTCCGTGACGTCGTCGACATCACGACCGTGATCATTCATCTGCCCTGCCAGGGCGATGACATCGGCGATCATCGTCTCGCGGGAGAAATCGCCGGGGATCTCGTCGGGTGGCGTCGAATCGATGAGAGTCCCGGCGATGGTGTGTGCCGCGGCGTCATCGAGGAGGACAGTTTCGGGTTCGATGCCGATGCTCACCCCGTGTTCGCTGACGATGGACGCGGCATAGGAGTTGTATGTGGACACGGTCGGATTGTCGAGACCGGGCAGTGAAAGGTCCTGACCCCGGCCGAGGTTGTGCCGCAGACGCGACAGAAGCACTCGGATGCGTCCGCCGAGTTCTCCGACTGCTTTGCGGGTGAAGGTCAGGCCGAGGATCTCTTCGGGAGAGACGAATTCGTTGGCGACCAGCCACACCACACGCTGGGAGATGACTGTGGTCTTTCCCGATCCGGCCCCGGCGGTGACTTTCATCGACTGTGCCGGGTCGGCCTCGATGATCACCTTCTGCTCCGGGCTGGGAGGGAAGGCCTGGGCAGGGTCGGCGGCCGTGAGCTCGGCAAGCCGCTCGGCGGTGAAGCGCATCAGTTCTCCTCCAACATCTTCGGGCCGATCGCCGGGCACGATGATCGGACGGGGCACGACTTGCACTTCTGCGGGTCGACCCGTGCAGGGAAGCTCGCGGCACGCATCCTGCCGGACACGTCGTCGATGAGTTCACGAGCCCAGTCGGGGTTCTCATCGACGTCGAGCGCCGACTGCTCCCGAACAGTGCGAGCCGACTTGCGCAGGAAGACGAGTTCAGCGCCGAAAGCGTGTGCATCGAGCTCTTGGTCCTCACCGATTCTGATGGTCCCGGAATTGATGGCTTCCTGATACACACCCAGCTGTGCATGCCGGTCCATCTCCTTGCCGGCGACGACGTTCCTGCCGGTCTTGAAGTCGACGATGCGCAGTCCGCCCTCGACCTCCTCGACTCGGTCGAGGCGTCCGGTGACCTTCCACTCACGTCCGTCCGAGTCGACACCGACCGCATAGACCTGTGCTTCGACTCCGACGAGGCGGCCCGGAGTCTTCTTGATGTAGTCGCCGAGGCGGTCGGCCATGCTCATCGCCACGTCGAATTCCCGTTCGCGTTCCCATTCCGCGTCGAATTCCAAGGACGCGAACTCAGTTTCCACGAAACTGCGGATCGCGGAGGTGGGGCCCTCCGGATAGTTCTCGGCGGCGGCGTGGATGATGGTTCCGAGACTTTGGGCTGTCGACATCGGGCGGTCACCGCCGTTGCGGGTGAGGAACCACCGCAGGGAGCAGTCGGTGAATGCTTCGACTTGGGAGGGTGAGACGCGAACCGTATCAGAGTCGGTGAAGAGCGGTTCATTCGTGGTGATGTCCTCTGCCTCGCGCCACTGCGTCGGTGGTTCCACCGTGCCACCGGCAGCTGAGAGCGCCCGCATCAGCGCCGCCCATGACTGCGTGTCCGGGTCCGGAGTCGCAGAGCTGTCGGCGCTTTCGGTCGTGGTGGCGTCCACAAGCGTCGACGATGGCCCCGCAGCTTCGACATCGGCCGCGGCAGCCGTCTGCAGCAGGTGAGCGCGGGCATGTGCTGCCATCTCCGGTACCGTCAGCGGAGGCAGCTCATCCTCGTGGGTGATCGCATAGCCGTCGGCCGCCTCGGTGCCCTTGGCGGAGCCAGCGGCGAGCACATCGAAGAACGGGGACGGCTCGGTCTCCGCATCGGTGACGGCGGTGACGATCACGCGTTCCTGCGCACGGCTGAGCGCGGTGAAGAACAGCTCGCCCTCTTCACGCAGATTCGTCCGTTTCGCATGCGCGTGGTAGCCGGGGTCACCGGTGACCGTCTCACCCGTGGCGAGCACCGCCGTGAGATCGGTGAGGCCGAGGATTCCGCCGCGCAGCTTCGGGTTCGGCCAGACGCCTTCGTTGACTTCGGCGATGATCACCAGAGGCACACGCACATGGGCCAGTGAGGACGGGGTGCCCACCAGCACGTGGTCGGCGAATCCTGCGGTATCGGCCAGGGAATCCTGGGCGATGTCCTGTTCGGCGACGATGCCGGCGAACGAGCGAGCGGTGAAACCGCCGCGGTCGGCGATCTTCTCGGCCAGCGCGAACAGCCGGAGCACCGAATCGAGATAGCCGTTGGTCACCGATTCCGGGTCGCGCAGGGCTTCGATCTGCCATTTCTCAGCGACTCCGGCCGCGTCCCAGATGCTCCAGAGCGCTTGGTGGGGGTCGGTGGTGCCGACCTCAGCAGCGGCGTGGAGCATCCGTGAGATCGTGGCCAGTCCCTGTGGGGACGAATCGTCGATCGGGCTGCGCAGTGCCTGAGCCAGCGACGCCGTGCTGCTGGACGCCGGGAACTGTCTGCGCACTGCTCGTCGGAAACGGCGGATCTGCACGGGGTCGAGGCGGACGTAGATGCTGCCGGCCAGGGACAGAGCGAGGTCGGCGATCGACTCGTCATCGTCGAAATCAGGGGCGGCCGAAAGCAGGTCCAACAACGGTGCGGTCGCGGGGTCGACATTGAGCGGCTGCATGAGAGTGGCGATCGAGACCCCTGAGGCTCTCAGCTCATTGGCGATCGTGCGAGCACTCGACGAATTGCGGCAGATGAGTGCGACATCGGACCAGCTGTGCCCCTGTTCGACGAAGTTCGTGATCCGACGGGCCAGATATCGGTGTCCGGACGCACTGCCCTCGAATACGTGCGTCTCCACGGCAGGCTCGGACGACACGGGAGACAGCTCTTCAACCGGTGCCGCTGTCGGAGCTGATTGCGGCACGCTCGCCGACGCCTCAGCGGAAGCCGCAGAATCAGCGGCATCCTCAATGGGTCGTGGGCGCGGCATATGACCGGTCGACCATCGCGTGGTGATCCTGGCTCCGAAGCCGTCGACGGTCGTCGCCAATGCAGGGTCGACATCCCATTGGCGATCGAGCACGACCGTTTCGAAGCCGTCTTCGGCCGTCGCCCGATCGATGATCGACGCGTCGGCTCCGTGGAAACGTCCGGTCACTGTCTCGGGTGAGCCGAACAGAGCGATCGCACTCCCCCTGGCGCGCAGCTGTTCAAGGATTCCCCAGCTTGCGGCAGGGAAGTCCTGGACCCCGTCGGCCAGAACCACGGTGGGCAAACGGTCGGGGGCGAACGTCCACGACCGTCCGGCCGTCACCTCGGCGGGTTCGCGGAGGATCTCGAACGCGGCGAGAGCAAGAACGGTCGCGGAGTCGATGCCCCCGTAGCCGGGCATGGACATGATGCCCAGATATTCGTCGAGGATCGCGGCCACGGCCCGCCACCGAGGGTCGGGGTTGTCGGCAAGGGCACGATCGAGGGCGCTGCGACCGAAGTCGAACACGTGCTCCGCGATCTCCTGCGACGTGTCGGGCGTGCGCATTCCGAAATCGAACTCCATCACTCGGTTGAGCGCGTCGCGGACCTCGGTTCGGAAGGCCGAGGTCGACCGCACCTCGGCGGTGATCTCCGACGGCCACGCCGGCCCGCGGGAACGACCGAGTTCGTGACCGGCGAGCAGGTCGGCGAGGAAGACATCCTGATCGGCACCGGAGATGAATTCGAGGTCTTCCCCGGTCCGCGTCGTGTGTGCGGCGCGGGCGATCCCGTACGCGTACGACGCCAGACTGCGGGCCGGGGCGGAGGAGAGGACCGCGTCGGCGGGCAGCTGAAGACGATTGCGCAGCACATCGGCGTGATCACGGTCGGGTGTGAGAACGAGAACCGAGGCGGGGTCGATCGTCGACACCAGCCGCGCATAGAGCGACTCGAGCAGAGTCGTCTTCCCGGTGCCCGGCCGCCCGATGATATTCAGGCAGCCGCCGGAGAGCAGGGTGCTGCCCATTCGCTGCGTCATCTCATCCATACTCGTATTCCATCACGGCCCGCTGACATGAGACTTCCGAGCCCCTGACCGGCGCGTCGTCAAAGTGACAGCGCGGATGCCCGATGCACGGCCTGACTTCGCGTAACATTGAAGGATGTCGAGTCCACAACAGAGATTGCCCCGTGACCAGCGCCGCGACCAATTAGTGGGAGTCGCACGCTCCGTTTTCGCCACCCGTGGATATCGGACGACCTCGATGGACATGATCGCCGAGGCAGCCGGTGTGTCCAAGCCCGTGCTCTATCAGCACTTCGATTCGAAGCAGGATCTCTACCTGGCGCTCATCGATTCCTCGGCGGCGCTCCTCGACTCTCGGCTGGCCGAAGCTCTGGGATCGACGATCGATCCGCATGAGCAGGTCCATGCCACCTATCGCGCGTATTTCGACTTCGTGGTCTCACACCGTGAAGAGTTCGTCATCATCTTCAATTCGGACGTCTACGAGCCGAAGGCCGAACAGAAGCTGCGCGCGCTGCGGGAGAGTTCGGCGACACGGGTCGTCTCCGCTCTGAAGAACTTCGCCCGCCTCAGCGACGATGAGGCGCAGCTGCTGTGTCGGGCTCTCATCGGCACCGCCGAAGTCGTCGTCAAGCAGATCGACTCACAGCGCGGTGTCGACGTCGACACGGCCGTCGAGCTGCTCACCCAGATGAGCTGGGGCGGATTGCGGTCGTTCGCAGATCGCTGACGATCCACCTACCGATCAGCCTTCAGCGGAATCCACCGGGAAGAAACCCGAGTCTGCGGACGTTAAGCTGAACACAGACGAATCCGTCATCGATCACCGAGCATCGGCACAAGGAGCACAATGGAAATCAAGATCGGCGTCAAGCAGACTCAGCGCGAGATCACCCTCGAAACGGACGAAGATGCGAAGACTCTCGCCGCCCGCGTCGAAGAGAAGATCCAGTCCGACGGGCTGCTGACCTTCACCGATACGAAGGGCCGTCAGGTCTACGTTCCCTCCGCCTCGCTCGGCTACCTCGAAATCGGTGCTGAGACTTCACGTCGCGTGGGCTTCAGCGCCTGAGCTGCCCCTGAGCGGAAAAGGGCCCCGGTCGCAATGACCGTGGCCCTTTTCGCGTTCGCGGCGGAATCGTGCATCTCTCGTGGGATCAGGCGACGAGACCGAGCGCCGACATCCGCTTCGAGTGATTCGACGTCACCGACGGGATCAGTTCGACGACGAGATCTTCGTCGAGGCCGAGGAACGGATCGGTGAGCAGACTGCGAGCCCGCCCCAGGGTCTCGGCGACGAGCTTGCGGCCCCACAGGGCCAGCCGCGAGGCCAGCTGTGTGTCGACGGCCACTTCGGATGTCAGACGATTGCGCGCATATTCGCTGGCACGTGTATCATCGAGAATTGCAATAGCCAGGCTGTATCCGGGCTCCGCGAGTTCGTCCACCGCCGTGCGGTAGAAATCATTCATGATTCCGTCGAAGACGAATCCCTTCATGAGGCTTTCGTACCAGTCGCGAGGACGAGTCCTTTCAGCCAGAGTGCTGAAGGTCGGTTCGAAATGCTGACAGAGCTCGATCACATCCTGGCCCATCTGATCGATGTGCTGTGAGAGCTGTTCGAAGTTCGCGAATGACTGAGAGGCCAGCCGCGCCAGGATGACCTTGTCATCCAGATCCGCTGCGGTCGTCGCGTTTGTGGCCATACGTTCGAAACCGGTCAGCTCGCCGAACGCCAGAAGTGCGAGCGTTGCAGCATCATTACCGGCCAATGGGACAGAATCGGGCATAGTTCAAGACTACCGGTTCGCACCATGACAAGCGCGTACGCGCTAAAAGGAGTTTGGAATATGGCGGAGACAGAAGCGGATTTCGCGGAGCTGGGAGTCGCCGGACCGATCGTGGCCTCGCTGGCCTCGGCAGGAATCACCCACCCCTTCCCCATTCAGGCGCTGACGCTGCCCGTGGCACTGTCGGGAGCCGACATCATCGGGCAGGCTAAGACGGGCACCGGAAAGACCCTGGGATTCGGAATCCCCCTTCTCCAGCGTGTCGTCGGCAAGACCGAGGACTCGTCGGTCACCTCCGACCCGGACTCGACTCCCGACAGCGTGGGCGACGCCAAGGAGCCGCGACTGCCGCAGGCCCTCGTGGTCGTTCCCACCCGTGAGCTGGCCAAGCAGGTCGCGGCCGATCTCGTCACCGCCTCGGTGCAGCGTGACGTCGACATCATGACCATCTACGGCGGCATGGACTTCGATCCGCAGATCAACCGGCTCAAATCCGGCGTCGACGTCGTCGTCGGCACCCCCGGCCGCCTCCTCGATCTCTACGGTCGCAAGATCCTCAAGCTCCACCGCGTCCGCACCGTCGTCCTCGACGAAGCCGATGAGATGCTCGACCTGGGCTTCCTGCCCGATGTGGAGAAGATCATCAACGCGGTTCCCGCCCACCGCCAGACGATGCTGTTCTCCGCCACCATGCCGGGTGCGGTCATCACCCTCGCCCGGCGCTATATGAATCAGCCCACCCATATCCGCGCTCAGGATCATGAGGATCTGTCGCTGACGGGCAAGAACACGACGCAGTTCGTCTACCGCGCCCATTCGATGGACAAATCCGAGCTCGTCGCCCGCATGCTCCAGGCCGAGGGCCGAGGTCGCACGATCATCTTCACCCGCACCAAGCGCACCGCCGACAAGCTCGCCGCCGAACTCGAGGACCGCGGTTTCGCGGTCAAGGCTCTCCACGGCGACCTCGGTCAGTCACAGCGGGAGAAGGCTCTGAAGTCCTTCCGCGATGGAAAGGTCGATGTGCTCGTGGCCACGGATGTCGCGGCCCGCGGAATCGACATCGACGATGTCACCCATGTCGTGAATTATCAGTGCCCCGATGATGAGAAGACCTACGTCCACCGCATCGGACGCACCGGTCGGGCCGGCAACTCCGGTGTCGCCATGACCCTGGTCGACTGGGATGACATGCCCCGCTGGCGTCTCATCAACAAGGCCCTCGGCCTCGATTTCGACGAACCCGCCGAGACCTATTCGACCTCGCCCCACTTCTTCTCCGACCTGGGCATCCCGAAGGGCACTAAGGGCCGACTGCCGCGCCAGCACCCCGAAGGCGAGGACGAAAAGTCCTCCGGTGAGCGCAAGGGCCGTGGATCCGATCGTCGCGGTTCCGGCCGTGGCCGTTCGGAATCTCGCCGAGGCGGCTCATCCGACCGTCGTGAATCCTCCTCCGACTCCGGCAGCGACGACCGCAAACCGCGCCGCCAGCGCAGCCGTCGCCGCACCCGCGGCGGCAAGCCGGTCAACCGCGCACAGGGCGGCCAGACGGGTCAGGGCGGCCATCCGGCCACCGACTCCAGCGAGGACTGACCCCTCCGCGGGCGCGACCGATTCCCCGCACAGTCTTAGCGAAGGCCCCGACCACCTGGTCGGGGCCTTCGTTCATCCTGTGTTCAATTCGACCCCCGATCCCGTTCAATTCTGTGACTGATGATGTTCGGACGCCATGTCATCGAGTACGAACGAGAGTGAGTCATTGTTCGGTTCACGCCGGTTGGACGACGAGTCCCCCGCAGCTCCCACCCGGGTCGACCTCTCCCCCGCCGAGCCGACGGCCGGACCAGCCCCAGCCGACAAGCCGACGGCGGCACCTGCCCCGACTGCGAGGCCGAAAACTCCGAAAGCGCACCGCCACGACGTCGATGTCATGCGAGTGCTCGCCGGGCTCACCGTCATGATCGGCCATTCGGGCGGCGTCCTCATCGGCGGATCCGACGAGGGCAGCGACGCCTGGTGGCTCGGCCATCTCGCCGAGGCGGTCAATCCCTGGGCCGTGCCGATGTTCTTCATGATCGCTGGTTGGGCCGTGCTCGCCGGTGCACCTCCGCGCACCGAAGCGAAGATGTGGGACCGCATCGTCCGGCATGTCGTTCCACTGGCCGCTTGGTCGGTCATCTTCGTGCTCGGCTTCAACCTCTTCGACACCGATGAGGTCGACGTCCGACACGACCTCGTCCGCAGCCTCCTCGAGGCCGGTCGCCCGGCTTTCCACCTATGGTATCTCTACGCGTACATTCCGCTCATCCTCGTCTTCGGCACGCTCATCCTGTTCTGGAAGGGACAGCGGCCGTGGAAGCTCGCGACCCTCGCCATCGTCCTCGCAGGGTCGACCGTGTGGGCGCCGTTCGCCCTCGAGATCATCGGCTCCGACCAGGATGCGTGGAAGTGGGGCTTCGCGACATATCAGGTCGTCTACTTCACCGTCGGCGCCTTCGTCATCCACCACGCGCATGAGCTGCGTCCGCCGATCTGGATGCTGTGTGTGCTCTTCGCGGTCTCGGCGCTCGGCGTGCTGTGGTGGGAGTCGCGACGGTCCTATCCGATCGAGAATGCGAACCCGCTCATCGTCGGACTCGCCGTCAGCGTCATCCTCCTCGTCTCGCGCATCCGGCTCAGCGAGCGGGCCAAGAAGGTCTTCACGACGATGGCGACGGCATCATTCGGTGCATTCCTCGTCCACGTGTTCTTCCTCGAACTCTTCTTCGAACGTCTCTTCGACGTCGATGCGACACCGATCCTGCTCGTCGTCCAGTATTTCGGTTTTCTCGCGCTCATGGCGGCTCTGTCGTACGCACTGAGCTTCGCCTGGGGAAAGCTCCATCTGAGCCGAATCCTCGGCTGACCTCAGCCCCCGGATGAAGGCAGGCGCAGCTCGGAGCCGGGCTCAGCCCTGGATGTAGTCGACTCCGCCCGGCCGTGAAGCCGCACGCTCGAGCAGCTTCCCGAGCATATGGTCGGAAGTGACGTGCTCGCCGAGGCGGTTGGGCTTGCCCGTGCCGTGGTAGTCGCTGGAGCCGGTGACGATGAGATCGTGCTCATGCGCCAGGCGTCGCATCGCCTCTCGCTCCTGCGCAGGATTGTCCCTATGGTCGACTTCGAGTCCGTCGAGACCGGCAGCGATGAATTCGGTCATCGCCGAATCGGGCACGACCCGACCGCGCATGGCCGCGCGCGGGTGGGCGAAGACAGAGACTCCGCCGGCTTCCCGAATCAGTCCGATCGCGGTGATCGGATCGATCGTCGGCAGGGACACATGATATTTTCCCTGGCTGGACAGAATCGACGAGAACGCTTCCGTGCGCGACTCGACGACGCCGGCTGCCACCAGCGCATCGGCGATATGCGGACGTCCGATCGTGGCGTCCTCGCCCGACACGGAGAGCACCGCATCCATGTCGATCGGATAGTCTTCGGCCAGCCGTTCGATGATGAGGTGGGTGCGGTCGAGTCTTGCCCGCCTCGTCTCCTGCACGACCTCGGCCAGCCCCGTGTCGTACGGGTCGTGGAGATAGGAGAGCAGGTGCACGCTGATCCCCTCGTAGCGACAGGAGATCTCCATTCCCCTCACCAGGCCCAGCCCGTAGACGCGGGCGGCATCTTCGGCAAGGGTCCAACCTGCGGTGGTGTCGTGGTCGGTGAGTCCGACGACGTCGATGCCATCCATCGAGGCTTCTGAGATGAGTTCGGACGGGGTCTGGGTCCCGTCCGAAAATGCGGTGTGCACGTGGAGATCGATGACCATGGTCACAGTCTATCTGCATCTGTCGTTCCGACTCCCACGTGTACACACCATGTCACTCCGCCCATCTAGACTGGCGGCATGACAGAGCAGAACTCAGATACCCCAGACTCGACCCAAAACCTCGCAGACCGCGTCAACAACCGCTCGCACCGCCCGAATTCCGCCGCCTTCCGTGACTTCGTCGCCTCCGGTTGGGATCGCACTCCCCTCAACGCCGAGGCTCTCGCCGCCGCCGGTTTCACCCCGGCCCGTCGGGACGCGGTCTCGGCAGCGTTCCCCGGCGAACGGCTCGTCGTTCCCGCCGGCGGACTCAAGGTCCGCTCAAACGACACCGACTACCGCTTCCGCGCTCATTCCGCGTTCATCCACCTCACGGGCCTGGAAGCCGATTCCGAACCCGACGCCGTGCTCGTCTTCGAGCCCGAGGACGACGGCCACGATGTGACGCTGTACTTCCGTCCCCGCGCCGGTGCCGATACGGAGGAGTTCTTCTCCGATTCCCGCTACGGAGAGTACTGGGTCGGACCGCGCGCCGATCTCGAAGCGATGTCCACCATGACCGGCATCGCAACGGAGAGCTCCGCCACGGTCGATGACGCCATCACGAAGGATCTCGGGGCCATCTCCGTGCGCCTCGTCCGACAGGCCGACACCCGCATCGACGGAGTCATCGACCTGGCTCGCACCCAGGTCCAGGCCGATCTCGAGACGTCCGAGGCCGGCGACGCCGAACTGGCCCAGCTCCTCTCCGAGCTGCGCCTGATCAAGGACGACCACGAGATCGCGCAGCTGCGCGAAGCCGTCGCCATCACCCGCGCCGGTTTCGACAACGTGGTGGCAGCGCTGCCGAAGGCACTCGGGCACCGTCGTGGGGAGCGTGTCGTCGAGACCGCGTTCGAGACCGCCGCTCGCTCCGACGGCAACGGAGTCGGCTACGACACGATCGCCGCCTCGGGCAACAATGCCTGCACCCTGCACTGGATCCGCAACGACGGTCAGGTCCGGGACGGTGACCTCATCCTCGTCGATGCCGGAGCCGAAGCCGATTCGCTCTACACCGCGGACATCACCCGCACCATGCCCGTGTCGGGCACCTTCACTCCGGTGCAGGCGAAGATCTACGATGCCGTGCTCGAAGCCTCCGATGCCGCGTTCGCCGTGGCCGCCGAGCACCCCAACCGGCCTGTGAAGTTCCGTGAGGTCCACGAGGCGGCCATGGAGGTCATCGCGAAGCGTCTCGAAGAGTTCGGTGTGCTGCCCGTCTCCGCGGCCGTTTCGCTGTCGCCGGAAGGACAGCAGCACCGCCGGTGGATGGTCCACGGCACCAGTCATCACCTCGGCCTCGACGTCCATGATTGTGCACAGGCGAGAGCGGAGATGTACTTGGACGCAACTATAGAACCGGGAATGGTCTTCACCATCGAACCCGGACTGTACTTCAAATCAGACGACCTGCTCCTGCCCGAGGAGTTCCGCGGCAACGGTGTCCGCATCGAGGACGACGTCCTCGTCACCGCCGACGGAGTGGAGAATCTCTCGGGCGACTTCCCCCGCAGCCGCGCCGAGATCGAGGCCTGGGTGCAGAGCCGGCCCCAGGACCGCTGATGACCTGGGAGACCGCGCGCGGTTCGCGCCCCGAGGCACGGCCCGGCCCGTTCCGCGGGGGCGGAGTCCTCGAAATCCCCGGTATCCGCCTCGGCCATGCGGGTGAGTGCACCGACCGCCGGCTGACGGGGATCACCACCGTGCTGCCCCCGATTGGTTCGACCGTCGGCGTCGATGTTCGCGGGGGCGGTCCCGCCACCCGTGAGACCGATGTCATCGCGCCGGGAACACATTCCTATGGTGCCGATGCCATCGTCCTCACCGGCGGCTCCGCGTTCGGGCTGGGTGCCGTCTCCGGAGTCGTCGACACCCTCGCCGAGGCGGGGCTCGGATTCCCTGCTCCCGGACTTGCCGATGCGGTCGTTCCGCTCGTTCCCGCCGCCGCGATCTTCGACCTCGGCCGCGGAAACGGTTCCGTGTCACCGCCGAGACCGGACGAAGGGGCCGAGGCGACACGAGCGGCGCTGTCCGGGAGGACAGACGAGATCCGAGGCAGCATCGGGGCAGGCGTCGGAGCCCGGTCCGGGTTCCAGAGTGTGCGCGGAGGGCTCGGGTCCTATGCCGTCCGGCTGCCCAGCGGAACCACAGTCGCGGCCCTCGTAGTGGCGAATTCGCTGGGAACGATCGGCACGCCGACGGGCGGTCTGTGGTTGGACCCGCTGCTGCGCTCGATCGGTCTCGATCTGCCGAAGGTGCTGAGTCTCCCCGCCACTCCGCCGCCGGCCCCGGGGACTGCCGCGAAGAACACGACGATTGCGATCGTCGCAACCGATGCACGCCTCGATACGGCGCAGACCACGCGGATGGCATCGGGTGCGCACGCGGGCATCTCGCGAGCTGTGCAGCCCTCGCACACCCTCTTCGACGGCGACACGGTCTTCGGCATCGCCACAGGAGCGCAGGATCTGCCCACCGATCGTGACGCGGCCACCCGAGAGCTCGTGATGATCTCCGCGGCGGCGGCCGATGCGCTGAGCTTGGCGATCCTCGACGCCCATGTTTCGGCGACACCCGTCGACAGCGCTTGGGGGCAGCCGCCGACGCTGAGCGAGATCGCACCGGATTTCACCTCGGAGTTCAACGCTCTCTGATCACGGAGACGGGGCCCGCCGTTCGGCGGGCCCCGCTCCTCGCAGTTCTCCGCAGCTTCCAAGCGCCATCATCCGACACATGCGCGGAGCTGCAGCTCCTTCTTCAGCTGTCAGTCGTTGCGAGCCGACTGAGCCTCTTCGGAGTCGAGACCCAACGGATCCCGGACTTCCTTCTTCTGCTGAGCATCGAAGCCATCCTGGCGCAGCAGCTTCTGCGATTCGGTCTTCGCGGCGGCCTCATCCTCGACCACGGTGAACCGGACCGACTCGGTGAAGTCACGACCGTAGCGGTCGGTTCCAGTCACCTCGGCGGTGTGGGTGCCCAGGTCGAGGTTCGAGGGGATCTCGGTCCGCCACAGGTGCGAGCTCGACTGGCCCACATTGCCGGAGGTGCGCAGGTTCTGTGACGCCGTGTACGGATCGGTGTATTCCCAGCCCTTGGCCAGGGCTTCGCCTTTGCCCGGCTGAGTGTGCTCGGACTGCTTCGGCGCTTTGCCGTCGAAGCTGACCTCGACTCGTGCGTCCGAAGTGCCGGCGAGGAAGCTCGAGGTCAGCCAGGTCTCGCCCTGCTTGAGGTCCTCGCGGGTGACGACGCGTTCGGAGATCTCCTTCGGAGCAGTGCCCTCCTTGTCCGCGTCCTGCCACTCCTGGGCCTTCTGCGCCCAGTCACGCCACTCTGGCGAGTTCACGCCGAGCAGCAGCTGATGGTCGTCGGATTCGTTGCGCACGGTGTAGCGTTCGCTGCGCGAAGCACCGTCGTATTCGAGGGTGAGCACGCCCGGTTCCGAAGCGTCCTGAGTGAACGAGTACGGCAGCCCGTCGGCGTTGAGGCCGCCGGAGTACCAGTCGCCGGAGACGGCACCGGCGACGATCTGCGTATTCGGCAGCTTCTCGATCCCGGCTGCAGCCCATTCCTTCCGCGTCTCGCCAGCGACGAGGTTCTCCTGAGTGTGCGTGTGTCCGCCGACGGTCACGGCGTTCGGGTAGTCGGAGATGACGTCGTAGAAGTCCCTCGCATTGTCGACGACGACCTCTTTGTGCGTGAGGATCGGCGCGTGGGTGGCAACGACGACCTGCGCATTCTTCGGCACGTTCTTCAGATCGTTCTCCAGCCAGGTCAGCTGATCCTGACTGATCTTCTCCTTGTACTTCTTCCTGTTCGCCTTGCCCTCGTATTCGATGCTGTCGAGGACGACGAAGTGGGTTTTGCCCACGTCGTAGGAGAAGTACGAGGGACCGAACTGGTCACGGAACGTGTCGAGGGCGTGAGAGTCGTCGACCGCGTCGTAGTCCTGGTCGTGATTGCCCGGCGCCACGCGCACGGGCCCGTTCATCTGGGAGTAGATATCGCGCAGTTCATCGTTGAGGCTGAGGTCGTCACCGACGTTGTCCCCGAGCAGCAGCACTCCGCAGGCCCCGTAGTCATTGCGGTCGGCGAGGTCACCGACGGCCCCGTCGCGGGCGTAGCCCATCTCTGTCTTGTCATAGGCCTGGGTGTCGGAGGCGATCGGGCAGTTCTGCTCGCCTTTCGCTGAGGCCTGCGATTCGACCATCGGGAAGTTCACGGCCTTCGGAGTCTCACCGGTCGGTTCGATTCCTCCGAATTCGAGGCCGCCGGAGCCTTCGGGCAGGTGGTTGTAGCTGAACTGTGCGACCTTGTCCTCATCGACGGGTACCTGCCAGCCGGAGGGCTGAGTGATCGACACGGTCATGTTGTCTCGCACGGGCAGCTCGTAGCGTCCGTCTCCGTCCGTCTGGACGACGTCGACTCCGTTGCTCACCGCAACACCGGAGACGCCCTTCTCATCACCATCGAGCTTCGAGTTCTCGTTGACGTCGTCGAAGACCTGACCGGTGAACTTCTTCGAATCGTCGGCCTTGCCGCGGTCGACCTGGACGTGGCCTTCGTAGAGTTCAGCCGGTGCGTCCGCGGCCGTCGCCGAGGTCGGCGAGAGAAGCGGGGCGAAGAGCGAGAGCGCGGCACAGGCTCCCAGGCCTGCGGCAGCGGTGCGCGGGCGGATTCGTCGTGTCTGCATGGATTTCTCCTGTATTCGACTATGGCGGGTTCTGCCGAGAAATGACCCTAGGGAGACGGGGCGACAACGAGATGAAGCAGGCAGGACGGCTTGATGAATAGGAAAAGAGGCCGAGTGGAACCCGATGCCCACTCCGTTCACCGTCTGCGGATGTGATCTCGATTCAATTCGCGGAGGCGATCACTGAAGACTCCACGCACCACGTAGTCTGAGAGCATGAGTGGTCCACCGAAAAGAGTCTTCGTCGCCCGACTCGTCTCCGCCCCCGTGTTCGACCCTCTCGGCGATCAGGTCGGGCGTGTCCGCGACGCCGTCGTCGTCTATCGTGCGACGATGCGGCAGTTCCCCCGAGTTATCGGCCTCGTCGTCGAAGTGCCGGGCCGCCGCCGCGTATTCGTGCCGATGGGCCGGGTCACCGCGATCGATTCCGGGCAGGTCATCACCACCGGCCTGGTGAATATGCGCCGCTTCGAACAGCGTGAATCCGAGACCCTGGTGATGAATGACCTGCTCGACCGACGGCTGCGTCTGCGCGAGGATAACTCACCGGTGCTCGTCGAGGACGTCGGCATCGAACAGCAGGTGAACAAGGACTGGGAGGTCACCAGGCTGTTCGTGCGTCGCGTGCCCGAACGCAGCGCCTTCGCCGCATTCCGCCGCCGCGGTGAGACCAAGCAGATCGACTGGACGGATGCCGACCATCCGGTGGATTCCGAGGTCGATCAGGAAGCCACCCAGCTCATCGCCGCCTACCAGGACACGAAGCCTGCCGACCTCGCCGATGTGCTCTTCGAGATGAACGCCGCTCGCCGCCTCCAGGTGGCCCGAGCCCTCGATGACGAACGCCTTGCCGATGTCGTCGAGGAGCTGCCGGCAGAGACCCAGATCGAGATCCTCACCGGACTCGAAACCGAACGAGCCGTGACCGTGCTCGAAGAGATGGCTCCAGACGATGCGGCCGACCTCCTCGGCGAGCTCAGTGATGAACAGGCCGAACGATTCCTGACTCTGATGGAACCGGATGAGGCCGAAGATGTGCGTACGCTTCTGGCGTACGACGATGACACAGCCGGCGGTCTGATGACGACCGAACCGGTCATCCTCACTCCGGAAGCCACTGTCGCCGAGGCGCTGGCCCATGTCCGACGGGAAGACCTGCCGGCGGCGCTGGCAGCCGCGGTCTTCGTCTGCAGGCAGCCGGTGGAGACCCCGACTGGCAGATATCTGGGTCTCGTCCACATCCAGGAGATGCTGCGTCATCCGCCGCACGAGGCCGTGGGCATCATGCTCGACACCGAGGTCGAGCCGCTGTCGCCGGAGACTCCGCTCGGCGAGGTGGCGAAGCTGCTGGCCGCGTACAATCTGGTGTCGGTGCCGATCACCGACGACAACGATCGCCTCGTCGGTGTGGTCACCGTCGATGACGTCCTCGACGAGCTGTTGCCCGAGGACTGGCGAACCACCGGTCGAGACGATCGCAGCAGGGGGTAGATATGGCCGTCGATGATTTCGAGATCCCGCGGTCGAGCAAGCGCCGACTGCCGAGCTTCACCGTCTCCCCCGAGACCTTCGGACGCGGAGCCGAAGCCTTTGCCCGGTTCATGGGCACTCCTGCGTTCCTCGTCGGGATGACGGTCTTCTGTGCGGTGTGGCTGCTGTGGAACACCCTGCTGCCGGAATCGTGGCAATTCGACCCGCGGTCGCTCAACTTCACCCTGTTGACCCTCATCCTGTCCCTTCAGGCCTCCTATGCCGCGCCGCTGATCCTCCTCGCGGAGAACCGCAGCACCGACCGGGACCGCGTCGAGTTCGAACACGATCGGCAGCGCGCCGAACGCAACTTGGCCGACACCGAGTACCTCGCACGAGAGGTGGCGGCGCTGCGTATCGCCATGCGTGAGGTCGCCACTCGTGACTTCATCCGCTCCGAGCTCAAGGATCTGCTCAAGGAGCTCGAGGAGGAAAGACAGGACGAGAACGGGACCGACAAGGTCGATCCCCGGGCCTCCGAAAAGCGCCGAGGCGGCCCTCGAAGCGGATGACGAGACGCCCGCCGAAGCGGTAGTGTTGAAGGCCCGGGAGCACTGTTCCGGGAAGGAAAGGACGTGGGCATGACTGGTCCCTCTGAGGACGCCGTGAGAGAGGCGCTGACCGGGGTCATCGACCCTGAGATCCGCCGCAGCATCATCGAACTCGATATGGTCGAATCGATCGTGATCGAAGGCGGCAAGGTCACCGTCACAGTTCTCCTCACGATCGCCGGGTGCCCGCTGAAGGACACGATCACCGAAGACACCAAGGCTGCGGTGGGCGGTGTCGACGGGGTCGCCGAGGTGGCTGTCGTTCTGGGCACGATGACGCCCGAACAGCGCAAGGAGATGAAGGAGAAGCTGCAGGGCTCCGGCACCCGCGATATCCCCTTCAATCGCCCGGAATCGCTGACGAAGGTCTATGCCGTCGCGTCAGGAAAAGGCGGCGTCGGAAAATCGTCGGTGACCGCGAACCTTGCCGTGTCCCTGGCGGACAAGGGCCTGCGCGTCGGCATCGTCGATGCCGATATCTACGGCTTCTCCATCCCCGGCATGCTCGGTCTCTCCGGCAAGCCGACCCGAGTCGATGAGATGATCCTGCCCCAGGTCGCCCACGACGTGAAGGTGATGAGCATCGGCATGTTCGTCCCGCCGAGCCAGGCCGTCGTCTGGCGCGGTCCCATGCTCCATCGTGCTCTGCAGCAGTTCCTCACCGATGTGTTCTGGGGCGACCTCGACGTGCTCCTGCTCGATCTGCCTCCCGGCACGGGCGATATCGCGATCTCCGTGGCTCAGCTGCTGCCCGAATCCGAACTCCTCGTCGTCACCACACCGCAGTCGGCGGCCGCCCAGGTAGCCGAACGCGCGGGATCCATCGCCACACAGACGAAGCAGACCTTGGCGGGAGTCATCGAGAACATGTCATGGATGGAGATGCCCGACGGCACCCGGATGGAGGTGTTCGGCTCCGGCGGAGGCGCCAGCGTGGCCGAGAACCTCGCCGCCACCCTCGACCAGGAGGTTCCGCTGCTCGCCCAGATCCCCTTGGACACTCGTCTGCGGGAAGGTTCGGACGCGGGTACCCCGGTCGTGCTCGGCAATCCCGATTCGCCTGCGGCAAGGGCTTTCGACACCCTTGCGGAGTCGCTGCGGCGACGCAGTCGCGGCCTGTCCGGCAGATCCTTGGGACTGAGCCCGGTCTGAGTCGGTGTCTCCTCTCTCCCCTCGCGATACCCTCGTCTACTCTGTCTTCGCCGGCCTCAGCGCTCTGACCGCTCTCGTCCTCTTGGCCGGAGCTGTCGTCACTGCGCTTCGAGATGACCCCACCCCCGGACGGTCGGTGGAACCCGCGCAGCGAACGATCGCCGCCGAGAACCGGGACTTGCTCTCCGCAGAGCTGCGCAGCTACGCGCTCGTCTCAGACGAACGCACGCCTCGACTGGACGTCCACACCTTCGGACTGCCCACGGCCGCCTCGTTGAATGCGGCGATCGAAGATCATGTGCTGTCCCTGATCGACGATTCCGGAGGCTTCGCCGATCGCGCCGCGTTCGATCCCGTGCAGACGGCACCAGTCCACAGATGGCCGGCGACCGCTTTCACGCCAGCACAGACCAGCATCGCTGACGCGCCAGCGTCTCGAGTAGACCCGCGTGCCATCGACATCAGCACCCGGGTGCTGGCAAGCGGCGGGAAATTCGTCGTCACCGCAGTCGATATCCAGTCGCCGCATCCGCAGACAAGGCTGCTGCTGACCGATCTCGCCCACGACAGCACAGTCAATGCCCGCCGGCTCTTCGCCGCACCGGTCGACCCGGCAGCCGTCGGAGCCGATGACACCGGCACACTGACGATCAATGACGCTGCGGTCTCCGACACCGATCTGTCCTCCATCGGCGACCGAGTCCAGAAGGCGCTGCACAGCAGTCTCGAACTGCCGCAGCCGATCGATCTGCGCTCCCCCGACTTCTCCTGCGCGCTGCTGCCCTGTGTCGCGCTGACCTATGACGACGGTCCCGGAGAGACGAAAACCGAACAGACGATCCTCGACGCAGCCGATGAGGCGAACATCCGTCTGACATACTTCTTCCTCGGGAAGAACACAGACGCCTTTCCCGAAACGGCCGAGCGGATCATCAACGCCGGCCATGAAGTCGACGATCACACGTTCTCGCATGTGCAGATGGACAAGACCGCATCGGCGACGCTCCGCAGAGAGCTCGACCGGACGGTCAGATCGCTGCGATCGGTCGGAGTGAAGGACGAGCCCCTCGTCCGTCCGCCCTATGGTGCCCTCGACAAACGCGCAGCACACGCTCTAGACGGTCCTGCGATCATCTGGGACGTCGATACCGGAGATTGGCAGCACAGAGATGCGAAGAAGACGGTCGGACGCGTGCAGAAACTGACTCGCCCCGGATCGATCGTGCTCATGCACTCCATCCATCCGTCGACCGCGAAGGCGGCTCCGGAGGTGTTCTCGGCCGTGGCGGACAAAGGCCTCTACGCAGTGACAGTGCGCGAGCTCTTCTCCGGGATCCAGTGGAAGAACGGCGGGTCGTATTTCTGCCGCGGCTACCGCGATGAGCTGTGCTCGAATCCCGAACATCCCGCGGTGATGAAGAACTGAGCCTCTGACGCCCGCACGGAAGAGGGAATGCAACATGGCCTAACAGATACCGTCGGCCTCAACCTCAAGTGACTTCGAGGGTGACTCAGGTGGCTTCGGGGTGGCTCAGGTGGCTTCGGAGTCGAACGGCGCAGCGGCGGAACGGTCGCGCAGGCCGACCTGAGCTTGGAATCGTTCGATGGGTGACTTCGCCCGGGTGGGGGCCGCCTCGGTGTCGGTCTGAGTGGACAGGGCAGCACCGGAGGACTCAGCGGATGACGATTCCTGAGTGGCCCGTTCCTGACGTTTGGACTCGCGGATGGCCGCATCCTCTTCGACGAGTGCCTCGCGTACGATGCGGCGGGGATCGTACTGGCGCGGATCGAGCTTCTGCCAGTCCACATCCTTGAAGTCGTCGCCGAAATCGCGTCGGACGCTGTCTTTCGCTCCTTCGGCCATGCGACGCATCTGCCGCACGAAGTCCCGCAGCTTCTGAGCGTATTCGGGCAGGCGTTTGGGTCCGATGACGACCAACGCCACAACGACCAGAATCACCATTTCGGTGCCGTTGATACCGAACATGGTCTCAAGTCTACCGTGGACGGCGGTAGCATCGACTCATGGTCAGCTCAGGTTCGACCTCCCGATCCTGTCGGGAGGTGCAGTGAACGAGATAGCCGTCGAACGGGTGCTGCGCATCATCGAATTCGTACCCGCCGCACGCGTCGTCTCCTACGGGACAGTCGGCGCCGTTGCCGAGTGCTCACCCCGCTATGTCGGACGGGTGATGCGGGAATTCGGATCGAACGTCACTTGGTGGCGAGTCGTCAACGCGGCGGGGATCCTGCCGCCCGAGATCTTCGCCCGCGCCCGCATCCACTGGGAAGAGGAGGGCACACCGCATTCTCATGAGCGGGTCGAACGCACGGCATTCCTCGATGTCGATGAACTCGATGGGCTGTGGCGCCGCCACGGAATCGACCCCGAATGCGGTTAGACTTGGGAGAACTCAGCACCAGAAGGGAGGGGCCGGTTGGCACGCGAAAATGCAGGTGATCTCACCTTCTCGGAACAGTACAACGGTCCCGATCCGCTGCTCGACGCCGCTCGCACCCACTCTCATGAGTTCGGGATCGCACCGGTGTCCCAGACCACGGCGAGGACGCTGACGCTGCTGGCCCGACTGCTCACCCCGGTCGCGGCCGTCGAGGTCGGCACCGGTGTGGGAACGTCGACGCTCTCGCTTCTGCGCGGGATGCCGACCGCCGGGATACTGACGTCGATCGACACGAATTCGACGACCCAGAGCGCAGCGCGTGACCTCGTCGACATGGCCGGCATCCGGCCGGGACGATTGCGGCTGATGAGCGGTCGAGCCGAAGAGGTGCTCAAACGTCTCGCGCCTTCGGCCTACGACATGGTCTTCATCGACGTGGAGCCGGGCAACCTGGAGAGGATGATCCAACCCTCTCTCCGACTGCTCGACACCCAGGGCCTGCTGGTCATCCACAAGACTCTGCTCAAGGGCGCCGTCGCCGATCCCGTCGATCGCAGTCCCCGGACACAGGCGGCACGGAGCATGCTCAACCGCATCGCCGAACAGGAGCACCTCGAACGGGTGCTGCTGCCCATCGGAGAAGGTCTGCTGCTGCTGCAGAAGACCCGGTGAATGCAACAACAGCAGAGACTTAGAGGTAAGTCTCTGCTGTTCGTGCGTCTCCGTCCGGCCGTGTTCTGCGGCCGTCGGCTCAGAGCCCCAGCGTCTGGGCGAGAGTGTCGTGGAGTCCGGTGGCTTCATCTCTGCTGAGTTCGATCACCAGACGGCCTCCGCCTTCGACTGGAAGCCGCATCACCATGCTTCGGCCTTCTTCGGTCACTTCCAGAGGTCCGTCACCGGTGCGGGGTTTCTGGGCTGCCATATGGGCTCTTCCTTCCGTTGTCATTCAAAGACGGTTCACACCAGGTGGACCGAATGATGTACCTACGATTATTCCATGATCCGCGCGTTCCCGGTAACTCTCCCGCCCAACGGACGGTCACGGCGGCAGATCAGCAGGCGATCACGGCGGCAGATCGGCCGGCGGAGTGAAGTGCCACAGGTAGGCGACCCATATGATCTGAAGCAGGATATAGGCCACCAGCATCGCGGCCCGATAGCCTCGAGAGCGCACCAGCGACAACGTCAGGGCCAGCGGGAACAACGGCAGCAGCAGACGCAGGGTGGAGGTCTGCGGATTGAAGAAGATGAGCAGATACAGGCCGTAGCCGAGGCAGAACAGCTGCAGCGTCCGACCCATATGCGCTCCCGCCGGGGAGAAGATCAACGCAAGCATTCCGGCGACGACGATGACGAGCAGCACCGGACCGAGCGGACCGATGAGGCTGATCGACCGAGCCACCCATTGGACGACGAACGTGGTCTCGCCGGTGTGCCAGGCTGCCTCGGTGTCGGTATAGGCCGTCAGCGATCCCGTCGCCCACCAGGCATGGATCGGGTGGATGAGGGCCGCTGCACAGGAGAGCACCCCGAGAGTCCAGGATCGGATCACCTCGCCGGTCGGATACGGATCGCTGCGGCGGCGGAGGAAGCGGTCGATGAGGTGGAAGAGCATGAAGAACGAGAACGCCACGCCGATCGGCCGCGACAGGTCCATGAAGACGACGACCGGGATCGCCGTGAGATAGCGGCGTTCGACGACGAGGAAGAGCGTCGACGCCTGCAGCAGGAGGGTAAGTGATTCGGCATAGCCGGTGGAGAAGATCGCGGCCGGTGGGAAGAACATCACGAGCGCCAGGCCCATCAGCGCCTGACCGGCATCGACGTACTTCCGGAAGAGGTGGAGGATGACGATCGAGGCCAGGCCGGCCGCGATCGTCGACACAAGCGGCGAGATGACTTCGTAGCTCAGCCCCGTGAGGTCGGCCAGAGTGGACACGATCGAGGGGTGCAGCGGATAGAACGCCCACTGGTTCTCCGCGACCGCTCCGGAATCGTCGACGGGCAGGATGCGGGGATAGCCCTCATCGGCGACGCGCCCGTACCAGCCGCCGTCCCAGAAATTGAGGAAGTCATTGAGCGTCGTCGTCACAGGCGAGGACGACCAGTTCGCCGGGTCCTGCCGTTTGAGGACTGCGGCGAAGATCGACATGCTCACGACGCGGGAGGCGAAGTACACTGCCACGGCCTGCAGCCACACGGGCAGAGCCAAGAACAGTGCGCCGACGCGGCGGAAACGGGAGGAGTCGAAGACTTCGGGAGCGAGGGTGATTCCGGGGACGTCTGCGGGGCGGCTCATCGCGGTCGGGCAGCCGTTTCCGGTCCGTCAGGTGCGGTTGTCGGGCTGGTCGGGGGTGCCTCCTCGGCGGGGGCGGCTGCCGTTTCCAGCTCGCTCAGGCGTGTGCGCAGCATCGCCATGGCCGCGTCGACGTCTTCCATCCGGTAGCCGCGCAGCGCGGGCCGGAATTGCACCGATTCCAGGTCCTTGCCGGTGAACTCCGCCGGCAGCCCGGTCCAGGTCTCTTCAGCCTCGTCGACGGTTTCGGAAGAGAAGACGTTGTAGGTCGCTGCGACAACGAAGACGAGGACGAAGACCGCAGCTGCGACACCGATGACAATCCACAGAGGCATGCCCCCATTTTCACATAGGCGCCTGCACGGAAGGCTCAGCGCAGTCCGCGCACGGTGTGTCTCGGCGCTGCTTCGCCGGTGATCGCCACGGTCACGTCGATGGCATCGGCAGTGGCCCTGACATCGTGGGTGCGGATCATCGCCGCTCCCTTCTCGACGGCCAGCGCGGTCGCGGCGATCGTTCCGTACAGCCGGTCCGACGGGGCGACCTCACCGATGGCCTCACCGACGAAATCCTTCCGTGAGATCGCCAGCAGCACCGGATAGCCGGTGGCGGCGAATCGGTCGAGTTCACGCAGCAGACGAAGCGAGTGGTACGTGTTCTTCCCGAAGTCGGGAGTGGGATCGATGATGATCCGGTCTTCGCGCACCCCTGCCTTCCGCGCCGCCTCGGCGAGGTCGATGACGCCTGCCAAGGTGGAATCGACGACGTCACCGGCCTTTAGGCCATAGCGGTTGCGGTGGGCGTCGGTGCGCGGATCCAATCCCCCTGTGTGGGAGCAGACGATGCCGACATCATGTCGGGCGGCCACCTCGGCGAGCTTCGGGTCGATCCCGGCCCAGGTGTCGTTGAGCAGTCCCGCACCGGCCCTGCAGGCGGCCTCGGCCACTTCATGGCGCCAGGTGTCGACGCTGATGAGCACGTGTGGGTGGGACCGTGCGACGGCTTCGATGGTCGGGCACACGCGGTCGATCTCCTCGGCCACGGAGATCGCCCGTCCGCGGCCGGCGCGCACTCCCCCGATATCGACGATCCGAGCACCCGCTGAGGCGGCCGCCTCCACCGCAGTGATCGCCTCCGCGAGGGTCCCGGCGGATTCGTAGAACGAATCCGTGGTGCGGTTGATCACGGCCATGATCGCCGGTGTTCCGGACCTGGCCCGGGCGAGATCGAACCGTTCGCCCTCCGGCGCTGATGAGGTGTCGCTTCTCATGGCCGACCGTTCGCAGGGTTCGCCACGACCGAGTCCCTGCCGTGTCCCGGTCCGATCGCGGCGACGACTTCGTCGATGTCATCAGTGAGGGTGAACATGTTCATATCTGCTTCGCTGATCGTCCCCGCGGCCAGCAGAGTGTTCTGCATCCAGTCGACGAGCCCGCGCCAGTAGTCGGTCCCGAACAGCACGATGGGGAACGAGGTGATCTTGCCGGTCTGGACCATGGTGAAGGCCTCGAACAGCTCGTCCAGAGTACCCAAGCCGCCGGGCATGACGACGAATCCGCGCGAGTATTTGAGGAACATGGTCTTGCGGACGAAGAAGTAGCGGAAATTCACGCCGAGTTCGACGTGCTTGTTGAGTCCAGTCTCGAAGGGCAGCTCGATGCCCAGCCCGATGGACACTCCCCCGCCCTCGCAGGCACCGAGGTTGCCGGCCTCCATGATTCCGGGTCCCCCGCCGGTGATGATCGCATTGCCGTTCTCGGCGATGCGGCGAGCGATCTCGCGGGTGTCCGCATAGGCCTGGGTGCCGGCTTTCAGCCGGGCTGAGCCGAAGATCGACACTGCCGGTCCGATCTCGGCCAGCGAGCCGAATCCTTCGACGAACTCGGCTTGGATGCGCATGACACGCCACGGGTCCTCATGCACCCAGTCGCTGCCCGACTTCGATTCGAGGAGGCGCTGGTCTGTCGTCGTCTCCGGCACCTGGTCACCGCTCAGGCGGAGCGGGCCCTTGCTGTAGAAGCCCGGGTCACCTGTTGTGTCGTCTCCCCGGGCGCCTGCCGGGTCGTCGGCAGGAAGGTGCCCGGGAGCACTCGAAAGCTCACCATCGACGTCGTCTGTCGCTCTGGTCATCTCATTCACCGGCCCTGAAGGTAGCTGCGCAGAGTTGCGGTGGCCTGCTCCACCTCGGTGACTCTCACATGCTCATCCGACTTATGGGCGTACAGCGGGTTGCCGGGACCGAAATTCACTGCCGGAACGCCGAGTGCGCTGAATCGGGACACATCCGTCCAGCCGAGCTTCGGGGCCGGGGACAGACCGAGGGTGTCGATGAAGTCCTGGGCGATCGCCCTGTCGAGCCCGGGGCGGGCCCCCTCGGCGGCATCGGTGACGACCACGTCGAAACCGGTGAACAGCTCGCGCAGGAAGGATTCCGCCTCGGCAGCTGACTTGCTCGGAGCGAAGCGATAGTTCACGGACACCACGCACTCGTCGGGCACGACGTTGCCGGCGACTCCACCGCGGATGTTCACGGCGGAGAGGGATTCGCGGTAGTCGAGTCCGTCGACGGTGACGGTGCCGGTTTCGAATTCGGCGAGCCGGGTGAGGATCTCGGCGGCGGCGTGGATGGCGTTGACGCCCATGAAAGCACGGGCCGAGTGGGCGCGGACTCCGGTGGTGGTGACGTCGACGCGGATGGTTCCGTTGCAGCCGCCTTCCACGGAGGCGTTCGAGGGTTCGCCGAGGATCGCGAAGTCGCCGGCCAACCACTCGGGGTGGCTGCGGGAGACGCGGCCGAGTCCGTTGAGCGAGGCATCGACTTCCTCATGGTCGTAGAAGACCCAGGTGACATCGCGGTTCGGTGTGGTCAGCGCGGCCGCCGTGGACAGCTGCATCGCCACTCCGGCCTTCATATCGCAGGCGCCCCGCCCCCAGATGACCTCATCATCGGGGTACTCGTCTCCGGACATGTGGGTGCGCACGGGCGGAAGGTTGTCTTCGACGGGAACGGTGTCGTGGTGGCCGGCGACGACGATGCGCTCGGCCAGCCCCAGGTCGGTGCGAGCGATGACGGTGTCTCCGTCGCGGAGGATCTCCAGGTCCGGCCCCGGACCCGCGCTGATTCTCTCCAGGACAGCGACGACGGCATCGGCCAGGACCGTTTCGTTCCCGGACACGGATTCGATGGCGCACAGTCGGCCGGTGAGTTCGGCCGGGTCGCCCAGTGCGGCGAACAGGTACTCGCCGAGGTCGCCGGCGGGCGCGAATATGGCATCAGTCTCAGCAGATGGATCGACAGTCATGTCTCTTAGCCTAGTACGGCGCCACCGTCTAGGCTTGAGGCATGACAGAACGCATCGTTTCCGCACGTGGACTCGCCACGATCCATTCCGACATCGTCCTCTCCGTCTGGTACCCCGCCTTGAGCACCGGTGATACCCACGACACCGCCGAGGCGGCCGCCACCGCTCGCGCCGCCGACGACGGTCTCGACGCCCTGGTGGGCACCGATGAGGGCCGCGGCACCCGCTCGGAGGTCGTCACCACCACGATCGATCTCGACGCCGGTCCCGCCTCGGCGGCCGACGCCTACCTGCGTCTGCACGCACTGTCCCACCGGGTCGTGACCCCCAACGACGTCAACCTCGACGGAATCTTCGGCCATATCGCCAATGTCGTATGGACCTCCTTCGGCGCCTGCTCCCCCGAGGACTTCGAGGCCACTCGCGCCAAGCTCCTCGCTCGCGGTCCTGTTGCCGTGTACGGGCTCGACAAGTTCCCGCGGATGACGGACTTCGTCATCCCCTCCGGTGTGCGCATCGCCGACGCCGACCGCGTCCGCCTCGGCGCTCACCTGGCGCCCGGCACCACCGTCATGCACGAAGGCTTCGTGAATTTCAACGCCGGGACGCTCGGTTCGGCCATGGTCGAAGGCCGCATCTCCCAGGGCGTCGTCGTCGGAGACGGATCGGATATCGGCGGCGGAGCCTCGATCATGGGTACGCTCTCCGGCGGCGGCACGCACCGCATCTCCATCGGCTCGGGCAGCCTCCTCGGCGCGAACGCCGGTGTCGGCATCTCCATCGGCGATGACTGCATCGTCGAAGCCGGTCTCTACATCACTGCAGGCACTCGCGTGACGGTTCCCGGCGAAGACGATGCCGTGGTCAAGGCCGCCGAGCTCAGCGGGAAGAACAACATCCTCTTCCGCCGCAATTCGGTCACCGGCACCGTCGAGGCGATTGCCCGCGACTCCAAGGGCATCGAGCTCAACCCCGACCTGCACTGAGTCAGCCGCCGCACTGCCGCCGAGGGCGCGTTCACATCATGTGGACGCGCCCTCAGCGCATTCACTCCTCGCCGACGCCAGGCATCCCACATGCTTCGCAGCGAGTCACCCTCCTGCCGGCAAAACACCGTGCGAGTGCCACAACGCCCCGTTCCTGCAGGGGGTTGTGGCACGGAGGGTGATAGACGCGTCAGTACCTGTAGGACAAGTCTCCTGCGACGCGAAGTGGCACTACCGGTGCGGGATGGGGAAAGAGCGGCTGAACGAGCCCGAGCAGAGAATGCGCAACGGCGTCGGACAGAGGATTCTGCTCCGACGCCGTTGCGTTGGCTCGACGACACATGCGCCGAGGTGGGGCTCAGCCTTCCGTTGTCACGTCGCTGACGGGTGGCCGACTGAGCTCCGGGACTCAGCGTTCGCTGATGTCCTTGTAGTTCCGGTTGTATTCGCCCGTATAGATCTGTCGGGGACGGCCGATCTTCGTCTCGGGGTCCTTGATCATCTCGCGCCACTGGGCGATCCAGCCGGGCAGACGACCGACCGAGAACAGCACAGTGAACATATTCGTCGGGAATCCGAGGGCCTTGTAGATGAGACCCGTGTAGAAGTCGACGTTCGGGTAGAGCTTGCGCTCGACGAAGTAGTCGTCGGCCAGCGCGATCTCTTCGAGCTGCTGAGCCAGCTCGAGCAGCGGGTCGCCGCCGGAACGGGCGAGAACCTCGTCGGCCGTCTTCTTGATGATCTTCGCGCGCGGATCGTAGTTCTTGTACACGCGGTGACCGAAGCCCATGAGACGGACGCCGTCTTCCTTGTTCTTCACGCGCTCCATGAACTTCTTCGGTCCGTCATCGGAGGCCGCGATCTGCTCGAGCATCTCGAGCACTGCGGAGTTCGCGCCGCCGTGCAGCGGTCCGGCCAGAGCGTTGACGCCGGCCGAGATCGACTGGAACACGTTGGCCTGCGACGAGCCGACGAGGCGAACCGTCGAGGTCGAGCAGTTCTGCTCGTGATCGGCGTGGAGGATGAACAGCTGATCCATGGCCTTGACCGCCAGCGGATCCGGCTCGTATTCCTCAGCGGGAACGCCGAAGTTCACTCGCAGGAAGTTCTCCACGAGGCTCAGCGAGTTATCCGGGTGGATGACCGGCAGCCCCATGTTCTTCCGATGCGCAAGAGCTGCGATGGTCGGCATCTTCGCGAGCAGTCGGAACGACGAGGTGTCGATCTGGTCTTCGTCAAAGACATCGAGGTCATCTTGGTAGAACGTCGACAAAGCCGCGACGGCAGCTGCAACCATAGGCATCGGATGAGCGTCGTACGGGAACGCACGGAAGAAGCGTCGCAGGTCCTCGTGGACGATGGTATGTCCGCGCAGGCGAGCGTCGAAGGCGTCGTACTGTTCCTGAGTCGGCAGCTCACCGTAGATGAGGAGGTAGCAGACTTCGACGAAGTTCGACTGTTCCGCGAGCTGTTCGATCGGGTACCCGCGGTACTGCAGCTCACCGTTGTCACCATCGATGTAGGTGATGGACGACGAGGTGGTTGCAGTGTTGGCAAACCCTGGATCGTATGTGACCGCGCCGGTCTCTTTGAGCAGAGAACCGATACGGTATCCGTTGTTGCCCGCTGTTGCTGACACCTCGGGCAGTGTCAGCTCCGTATCAGCGATCCTGAGGTTCGCCTCCGAAGTCATTCGATCTCCTCACCGTTGACCGACCCCAAGAACTTCCTGAGGTGTTTTGCACAGTTCTTTCAAAGACTACCGACAATTGCGGGAATCAGAAAATCACTGCACGCTTCATTTACTGGTTGGTAATACGTCTGACCAGGGCAGATAACAGTTTTTCGCCCTGCATGAAGTCTGAGCAGGAACTTAGCGGACGCTCGGAAACCGGTAGTTGCCGAGCACCGTGCCCCACCCACGTAATCATCTCGCGGCGGCCCGAAGACGCTCGGCCGCGGCTCGAATGCGTTCGTCGGTGGCGGTCAGCGCAATCCGCACATGGTCGGCAGCCGCCGCTCCGTAGAACTCTCCGGGACCCGCCACGATGCCGAGTTCGGCAAGGTCAGCCAGGGACTCCCAGCAGTTCTTGTCCGCGGCCGACCACAGGTAGAGACCCGCGGTCGAATGGTCGATGCGGAATCCGAACTCCTCGAGCCCGGTTCGCAGCTGCTCGCGTCGTGACCGGTAGATCTCCTTCTGCGCCAGCACGTGTTCCGTGTCGCGCAGTCCGGCGACCATGGCC
This sequence comes from Brevibacterium sp. JSBI002, assembly GCF_026013965.1. NCBI lineage: Bacteria > Bacillati > Actinomycetota > Actinomycetes > Micrococcales > Brevibacteriaceae > Brevibacterium > Brevibacterium sp. JSBI002. Next base: position 1,498,351 of record NZ_CP110341.1, on the reverse strand, counting down.
TCCTGGATCGGGAAGGGCACGATCATGCCTGCGTGCTTGCGTGAGCGGGTGAGATCGGAGATGAGCTCGGCATCACCGGCGACGAACGCCGCGCGGTAGCCGGCGAGGTTCGACTGCTTCGACATCGAGTACACGCTCAGCACGCCGGCATTCGACTCCCCCGCGGCTGCAAGTACGCTCGGCGTCGGCTGATCGGATTCCCAATTGAGCAGTCCGTAGCATTCGTCCGATGCGACGACCACTCCGGCGGCACGAGCACGGCGAACCACCTCGGCGAGGATGCCGACGTCGAGGACCTCACCCGTCGGATTGCTCGGGGTGTTGATCCACAGCAGACCAATCCCGTCCAACGAGGCTCCGTCGACGACCTGGGCGGCGTCGATGCGGCGGCATTCCACCCCGGCAATGGTCGCCCCCATCTCATAGGTCGGGTACGCGGCGGAGGGACAGGCGACGGCCAGCCCGCGTTCGCGCAGTCCCAACAGAGTAGGCAGCCAGGCGACGAGTTCCTTCGAGCCGACGGTCGGCAGGATTTCGGCAGCGGGGTCGAGGCTGACCGAATGCCAGTTCTCGTACCACCATGCGATGGCTTCACGAAGCTGTGCGGTTCCGGCAGTCGTCGGGTAGCCGTGCGCATCCCCTGCGTCCGACAGCGCACGCCGGATCACCTCAGGGGTGGGGTCGACGGGCGTACCGATGGAGAGGTCACAGACTCCGTCGGGATGCTCGGCAGCCCGGTGACGGTATTCCGTGAGTCGGTCCCAGGGGTAGTCCGGGAGGTTGAGTCCGAAGGCGTCCGTCATCGGTCAGTCGTCGTGGTTCTGCGGAGGCAGGGCGGAGATGATCGGATGGTCCTTGCCGGTGTTGCCGAGCTTCGCGGCACCGCCGGGCGAACCGAGGTCGTCGAAGAATTCGACGTTGGCCTTGTAATACTCTTCCCACTCATCGGGCACATCGTCTTCGTAGAAGATGGCTTCGACGGGGCACACGGGTTCGCACGCACCGCAGTCGACGCATTCGTCGGGGTGGATGTACAGGCTGCGTTCGCCCTCGTAGATGCAGTCGACGGGGCATTCGTCGATGCAGGCCTTGTCCTTGAGGTCGACACAGGGCTGGGCAATGATGTACGTCACTGGGCTGACTCCTCGAAAGACTCACAGATGGTGCGCATGTACCTCCCACAATACGCCTTCGCCCGATTCCCGTGACCACCGGTCTCAAGTGATTCGCATTGCATCTGACATCCCCGCTCCCGCCTGCGCCCGACCGCGACGTGCGTGTCATAGGGTGGGAGGGCATCAATTTCGCGGAGGAAGGCCAGACGTGGACGATCTGCAGCCCGGCAGACGAGTGGTCGTGCGGTATTCGCTCGACCCCGGTGACACCCATTCGACGTCGGATGCCCTCGGCGTCGTCACAGCCGTCGACGAGGCCGGGCTCGAGATCGATACCAAGCGCGGTCCCCTGCGCATCGCACGCGACCAGATCCTCCTCGTCCACGAGGTGCCCCCGGCTCCGACGAAGGCCGGGCGCACGCATGAGATCGTCTCCGCCGTGGATCTCCGACGCATCTCGGCCGCCGCCTGGCTCCCCCACGACGTGTCCTGGCTGCACGTGGAGAATCTGCGCAACGAAGGCACCGAGGCGGCCACCGAGGTCAGCCTGCTGCAGAAGGGCTGGCTGCTGCGGCATTCGGAATCCGCGACCCGGCGCGCCAATTCCTGCCTGCCCGTGACCGACACCGGACTCGGGTGGGAACAGGGCCTCGACGCCGTCGAGGAATGGTATCGGACCCGCGGCAAGCCGAGCCGCGTCCAGATCTATTCCGCTGACGATTCCTCGACGCTGGCACCCGAATGCGAGGGGCTCGCTCCCCTGCTCTCGGCTCGCGGCTACACCCCTTCCGAGGCCACACTTCTGCTCACCGGCGCCACCGCGGAGGCAGCCGGCGGTGCGTCCTCCCCCGCCGAGGCGGCCGCGGCCGGTCTGATCATCGACGTCTCCGATGCGCCGACCTCCGAGCATTTCGCCGCATGGACGTCACAGCGAAACCCCGGTGAGGAACCGGGTTCGGCCGAGGCGTTCAAGACGCTCATCGAAGCCGATCAGCCGTGTGAATTCGTCACCGCCTATGCCGAGCATCCCGATGGATCCCGGACTATGGTGTCGGCCTGCAGGGTGGTCGAGCGCAGCAAATGGGGTGTCATCACCAACCTCATCACTCGTCCCGATCTGCGCAGACGCGGTGCCGGGCGTTCGGTGGCCGCTGCCGCGGCGGCACTCCTCGCTCAGCGCGGGGTCAGGTCCTACCTCGTCGACGTGGAGTCGAGCAATGAGGCGTCGCTGGGCCTCTTCGGTTCCCTCGGTGCGACAGTGCGTCACCGGTCCTGGTACGCCGAAGCACGCTGACCGGTCAGCCGGCCGGAATCCTGCGACGAAGGTTCAGCCCTTGCACTCGACCTTGTTCACCGGCCGGTAGACCGTGGTGAAGCCGTCCTTCGTGGTCTTGCCCGAAGCGATGTCCTTCATTGTCCGGGTGATCCGGATCGACCAGCCGCCCTTCGGCGACTGCGGGGAACAAGAAGGTCCGCTTTCGGTGACCGACCCCGGTGAGGTGTGGTTGAACCGGTCCGAGGCGTCGGCCGACACATCGTATTTCTTGACGCCGAAGACCTTCGCGTGGACCTCTCCGTCTTTGAGGTACATGTCGAGGACGACCGGAGTCTTCGAGTTGTTCGTGAACTTCATATCGATCGTCGACCAGTCGAGGGTCGACTCGCGGCCCTCCGGATAGCGGGAGATATAGCGCGAATGCGCCTGGTGTTCGTCGAGTTCGAAGCCGGCGAAGAACGCCGCATTGAACAGTGTCGTCGACACCTGTGAGACGCCGCCGCCGTAGTCTTCCTTCATCTGCCCTTCGGAGATCACGCCGGCAGGCTTGTAGCCGTTTGCGGCGGTGCGCTGGCCCAGAGCCTCATTGAGGGAGAACTGCTCACCGGGCTTGAGAACCGTGCCGGAGACCTTCTTCGAAGCCACCCGCAGGTTGGTATCGCGGTTGGGTTCGGAGCTGTAGCCGGTGGAGAAGTGTGACACGGTGTCGGAGACATCGGCCTTCTTCGCGTCCTTCGTCGTGAACTCGGGTTTGACCGAGGCCAGTGTGACCGTCGGCTTGTCCTCCTTGCCGTTGATGGCATCGGTGACCGCTCCGGTCAGCTCCTTGGCCTTGATCCCGATTCCATCGCGGGAGGGCACGACCTCGGGCTTGCCGTCCTTGATCTCGAAACTCGCGTCCTCGGCCGGTCGCCCGATGTCCTTGTTCGCAGCCAGCACGGATTTCTGCAGAGCCTCCTGGTCGAAGACGGGCGTGAGCTTCGAGTCCTCGGCTTTGAACGTCAGAGTCTTCGCGACTGTCTTCGGAGGCACGGTGAGGTCACCGCCCTTGACCTTCGAGTCCGCATCCTTCCGAGGCTTCGCCGTGATCGTGAGGTCCTTGCTCACGGCGTCTTTCGCGAATCCCTCGGCCATGTCCTCGGCTTCGGACGTGGTGATATCGGGATCGACGTTCGTCGGACTGACTGGGAGAGCATCCTCGGTGCGCAGCCAATGATCGTCGACGGCGGTGCGCACGGCGGCGGTGTCGACGGTCTGGCCCTTCTTGCCGTCCTTGACCTTCGGTGTGGTCTTGTCGAACTCGAGTTCGGCGTCCTTGGGATCGACGGCCAGGGATTCCGTGACCTTCGCGGTTTCCTTGTCGAACTTCTCCTCGTCGACCTCGATGACGGGATCGACTTCGTCCTCACCGAACAGGCGGTCCCAGATGACGGTGGGGTCGAGGCTGAAGCCGGTGATGCGCTCAACTGTCGCTTCCGCGTCGAAGGTGATTCCGGCCTTCTCCGGGTCGAGCTTCGCCGTCGGCTCTCCGGCCTTCAAGACGATGTCCTTCTCCGCGTCATCGCGCAGGTCGTTGCGCAGGGTGTTCTCGGCGTCTGTCGCGGACTTGCCGCCGATGTCGATTCCGGCCACGGTCGTCCCCGGTGCGAGCATACGACCGCTGAAGAAGCCGATCACCACATAGACGGCGGCCAGCACAATGACGGCCACGAGGATGAAGGGCCAGACCGACTTCTTCCGGGCAGCGCTGCCGGACGGGTCGGGCCCGCCTGCGTTCGAGGTTCCATCGGACAAGGTATTGGTCGGCATCATTCTCCCGAGGGTGTCGATAACGACTGATTCGGTGCGGTTCGCACGAGTCTAGCGAGTGCGATCGTGCCCGCGCACGTTGATGAAGGAGAAGACGGCGGCCAGGACCATCGGTCCGAGCAGCCACACAACCGAACGCAGCAGTCCGGTGACGATCATATCGGCCCCGGGCAGCCACGTCGGCTGACCGAAGACGAAGGACAACGCGGCGATGATGACAGCCGCGACCAGCATCGGAGCGCTGCTGCGGTACATCGTCTTCAGATGCCACAGTCCCGCAGCCGCCAGGGCCAGGGCCAGGACGAGCCCCCACGGCAGGATGATTGGGGTCTGCCCGAGGTTGATCACCGTGACGTTGAGGTGCTGCATGGTGCCGAGGAAGGCGATGAGCAGTCCGAGCACAGCTGAGTGGAGATAGGCGAAGATCCCGGGCTTCCGCGGTTCGCGTCGCCGTCGCAGGGGCTGCGCTGCCGCGTTCTCCTGAGCTTCGACCGCTGCGACGTCGAGGCCGGTGAGCACGTGCGGGGCCGGTCCGGTGTTGAGGATCTCGGATGGGACCGGAGTGCCTGCCCCGATCGAAAAGTATTCGCGATCGCCGATCCTCTGACCGACACCGTTCGACAGCGCGAAGAAGCCGCCGGACACGCTCACCTGGGTGCGATGAGCCTCGAGTGCTGCCCGTTTCGCCGGCAGCACCGCGCTGACGTCCTGGTCGATGACGATCTGACCGACCGGTGGTTTGGCCGGGATCGTGTCGACGGAGGCGAATCCGGTGTCGGCGAACCCGTCCTGGTTGGGGTCGAACGAACGGCGGGCCACCTCGGTGGGGGTGTCGACGTAGAGCAGCCGACCGGTCCGCCATTCGGCGAAGTCGAAGGCCGCGGTCGTGGCCTCGTGCACCCTCACGTGGTCGGGGTGACCGTAGCCCCCGTTGGCAGCGTAGGTGATGATCGCGTGTGGTTCGAACGCATCGATGACGGCGGCAATGTGTCTGGCCACGGTCGTGATGTCAGTCGCACACAGGGCGTTGTCGCTCATCGATGACGCGGGTCGAGCGTGACCGTCCGGTCCCCACTCCATTCCCGAATCCTCGAAGGTTCGCGTGGTCCCGCCGAGGAAAGTCTGCATGCGCACACCGAGAGCATGCATCGCCTCGGCGATCTCCTGCTCCCGGACCCGGGCGAGACCGGCCCGGTCGCCCTCGAGCTGCTTCAGCTCCGCGGGGATGACCTCGCCGCCCTCACCGCGGGTGGCTGTGAGCACCATGACCTCGGCACCCTCGGAGACCAATTCGGCAATCGTGCCGCCCGTCGTGATCGTCTCATCGTCGGGATGAGCGTGCACGAGGAGGACGCGTGGCGTAACAGTCATTGGTTCCTGGGTGCTCGAGGTCATTCGGTGCTGCCGGATCAAGGAATCCGGCTCAGGCGTTCTGGCGGCGCATCTTCGCGTAGAGCTTTGCGCGTTCCTTCTGATCGAGTTCGACCTTGCGGATGCGGATGGCACCCGGGGTGACCTCGACGCACTCGTCCTCACGAGCGAACTCGAGGCTCTCCTCGAGGGTCAGCTTGCGCGGCGGAGTGAGGTTCTCGAAGCTGTCAGCAGAAGCCGAACGCATGTTCGTCAGCTTCTTCTCCTTCGTGATGTTGACGTCCATATCGTCGGCACGCGAGTTCTCGCCCACGATCTGGCCTTCGTAGACCTCGGAGGTCGGCTCGACGAAGAAGGTTCCGCGGTCCTGCAGGTTGATCATCGCGTACGGGGTCACTGTTCCCGCGCGGTCGGCCACGAGAGATCCGTTGATGCGGAACTCGATGTTGCCGGCCCACGGTCCGTAACCGGCCGAGATCGTGTTCGCGATACCGGTGCCGCGGGTCTCGGTGAGGAACCGAGTGCGGAATCCGATGAGGCCGCGAGCGGGAACTTTGAACTCCATCCGCACCCAGCCGGTGCCGTGGTTCGTCATGGTCGACATGACACCCTTGCGGGCAGCCAGCAGCTGGGTCACGGCCCCGAGGTAGTCCTCCGGCACGTCGACCGTGAGCTCCTCGAATGGCTCATGGACCTTGCCGTCGACCTGCTTGGTCACGACCTGAGGCTTGCCGACCGTGAGTTCGAATCCTTCACGGCGCATCTGCTCGACGAGGATGGCCAGAGCCAGCTCACCGCGACCCTGGACCTCCCAGGCGTCGGGGCGCTCGGTCGGGACGACCTTGAGCGAGACGTTGCCGACGAGCTCCTGGTCGAGGCGGTCCTTGACCATACGGGCGGTGACCTTCGTGTTCTTCTCACGGCCGGCCAATGGGGAGGTGTTGATGCCCACGGTCATCGAGATCGCCGGATCGTCGATGACGATAGCCGGCATCGGCTTCGGATTGTTGATGTCTGTGAGCGTGTCACCGATCATGATGTCGGGGATGCCGGCGACGGCGACGATGTCACCGGCCGAGGCCTCCGTGGCGGGCACCCGGTCGAGACCCTGGGTCTCGAGCAGTTCGGTGATCTTCACCGAGCTGATCTCGTCACCGCGGGCCCAGGCGACCTGCTGTCCCTTCTTCAGCGTGCCGCCGAAGATGCGCAGCAGAGCCAGACGACCGAGGAACGGCGATGCGTCGAGGTTCGTGACATGTGCCTGGAGGATGCCGTCGGAGTTGATCTCCGGTGCCGGGATCGTCTCGAGAATGGTCTTGAACAGCGGTTCGAGGTCGGGGTTGTCCGGGACCGCTCCATCGGCGGGCTGTTCGAGGGAGGCGGCACCTGCCTTCGCGGCGGCGAAGACGACGGGCACGTCGAGGACCGAGTCGACGTCGAGATCGGGGACTTCGTCGGCGAGGTCGGAGGCCAGACCCAGGAGCAGGTCCTGAGCTTCCTCGACGACTCCGTCGATGCGGGCATCGGCACGGTCGGTCTTGTTGATCACGAGGATGACGGGCAGCTTCGCGGCCAGCGTCTTGCGCAGGACGAAGCGGGTCTGCGGCAGCGGACCTTCCGATGCGTCGACGAGGAGGACGACGCCGTCGACCATGGACAGTCCGCGCTCGACCTCACCGCCGAAGTCGGCGTGGCCCGGGGTGTCGATGACGTTGATGACGATGGGGTCCTCGCCGGCCGAGGGACCGTTGTAGAGGACGGAGGTGTTCTTCGCGAGAATGGTGATGCCCTTCTCGCGTTCGAGGTCGCCTGAATCCATGACGCGTTCGGCGAAGTCGCCGTGTTCGCTGAACACACCGGTCTGCCGGAGCATGGCATCGACCAGCGTGGTCTTGCCGTGGTCGACGTGTGCGACGATTGCTACGTTTCGGCGGTTTTCCCGTCGTGTGATGGCTTCAGTCATCAAGAACCTTTTTGAGATAGAGAGATCGGTCCAGCCCGGACCCAACAGACAATTATACGGCCACCCGCACGCGATCGCGTGCAGGTGGCCGTCAGCTTGGGCGAAGTCAGGCGTTCATCGTGGCCTCGAGGACCGCGTCCCTGGCCTCCCGACGCTTACGCTGCTCCTTCGGATCCGGAACCGGAACCGCCGACAGCAGACGCTGTGTGTACGGGTGGACGGGGTTCGACACGACCTGTGAGGACTTGCCGATCTCGACGAGGTAGCCGTGGCGCATCACCGCGATGCGCTCGGCGATGCGTTCGACCACGGCCAGGTCGTGGCTGATGAACAGACACGCGAAACCGTATTCCTTCTGCAGACCTTCGAACAGGTCGAGGACCTTCGCCTGCACGGACACGTCAAGCGCCGAGGTCGGCTCATCGGCGATGAGCAGCTTCGGTCGCAGAGTCAGAGCACGGGCGATGCCGATGCGCTGGCGCTGACCGCCGGAGAGCTCATGCGGATAGCGGTTGCGCATGGAGGTCGGCAGTTCGACCGCGGTGAGCAGCTCCTCGACTCGCTTGCTCAGCTGCGGCCCCTTCATCCCCTCATGGAGGTAGAGAGGCTCTCCGATCGACTCCCCGACCGGCAGTCGCGGGTTGAGCGAGGAACCAGGATCCTGGAATACGATTCCGACTTCCTTGCGCAGGGGCCGCATCTGCTTGTTGCTCAGGCCTTTGATGCTCGTGCCGTTGACGACCATGTCGCCTTCGACCGTGGGCAGCAGCCCGAGAGCGGCTCGTCCGATCGTGGTCTTACCCGACCCCGACTCCCCCACCAGGCCCACGACTTCGCCGGGAGCGATCATGAGATTGATGTGGTGAGCGGCGCGGAAGGCCTTCTTCCGGCCGATTGCGGGGTACTCGATCGCGGCGTCACGCAGCTGCAGGGCAGAGGGCTTCGAGAAGTCCGCCTGCGAACCGGGATGGTAGTACGTCTCCGTGGAGTCCATCTCGATGTCCGGGCGATCCGGTTCGGTCGCCTGGGCACGCGCCTCGGCCACGGCCATATCGGCAGCCCCGGCCTCGGAGAGACCATCGCCGCCCGCGCCGGCCTCCGGCCGCCCCACCGGGTCATCCGCGTGCGAGACCTGGTCGGAGTTGATATCGGACAGCGAGGCTCGGACATCGCCGACGCTGCCGCCGAATACTTCGCTGTCGGTACCCGCGCCGAGGTGGGGCACAGCTTCGAGGAGCTGCTTCGTATACGGATGCTGCGGATGATAGAAGATCTCCTCCGCGGTGCCCGACTCGACCACCTTGCCGGCGCGCATGACGATGATGCGGTCGGCCATATCAGCAACCACGCCCATATCGTGTGTGATGAGGATGATGCCCGCGTCGAGCTTCGACTTCAATTCGCGCATGAGCTTGAGGATCTCGGCCTGCACCGTGACGTCGAGCGCGGTGGTCGGCTCATCGGCGATGAGCAGCTTCGGCTGACAAGCCAGAGCCTGCGCGATCATGATGCGCTGACGCTGACCACCGGAGAGCTGGTGCGGGAACGAATGGAACCGGTCTTCGGGATCCGGGATCTCGACGAGCCGCATGAGCTCGAGGGCTCGTTCCTTGGCTTCCCTGGGACCGATGTCGAGGTGGACGCGCAGCGTCTCCACGATCTGGTACCCAGCGGTATAGACCGGGTTGAGCGCCGTCATCGGCTCCTGGAAGATCACAGAGATGTCGTTGCCGCGCACGGCCTGCATCTTCTCCGGCGGCATGCCGATGAGTTCACGTCCGTTGAGCTTCGCTGATCCGGTCGCACGGCCGTTGCTCGGTAGGAGCCCGAGCAGAGACATGCTCGACTGCGACTTGCCCGAACCGGACTCGCCGACGATCGCCAGAACCTCGCCGGCATTGACCGTGTAGTCGAGGTGTTCGGCGGCCATCCACCATTCGTCGCTGACCCAGAACTGGACTCCGAGGTCGTTGACCTCGAGGATCGGGGAGCCCTTCTTCGGCTGGGTGTCTGCTTTGTTCTCAGCCATCACTTCGCCTCCTTCTGTGCCATGCGCTCGGCTTTCTTCATCTTCCTCCAGCTCGGGATGGTCTTCATCCGCGGGTCGAACGCGTCGCGCAGACCGTCGCCGATGAAGTTCACGCACAGAGCGATGACGATGATGAACAGGCCGGGCCACCAGAACAGCCACGGGCGTGTGGCGAAGGAGGTCTGGTATTCGCTGATGAGCTGACCGAGCGAGATGCCGGGCGGTTTGATGCCGAAGCCGAGGTAGCTCAGGGAGGCTTCGAGGACGATCGCCTGGCTCATGATCAGTGTCGTGTTGACGATGATGACGCCCATGGCATTGGGCAGCATGTGCTTGAACATGATTCGGAAGTCACTGGCCCCGGCCACGCGGGCCGAGTCGACGAATTCGCGTTCGCGCAGGGACATGAAATCACCGCGGACGAGTCGCGCGAGGCCCACCCAGAGGATGCAGCCCAGCGCCACACCGAGCAGAGGACCGTTCGCTCCGCCGACGAGCACACCGAGGATCGAGCCGACCACGATGACCGGCAGGATGACGAAGCCGTCGGTGATGCGCATGAGCACCGAATCGACCCAACCGCGGTAGTAGCCCGCGAGGGCGCCGACTACTGTGCCGATGATCAGGCACACTATGCCGATGATGAACATGACGACCAGGGAGATCTGCGTTCCCTTCATCACCCTGGCGAAGTTGTCACGACCGATCTCATCCTGTCCGAACGGATGGTCGCCGAGCGAGAAGAAGTTCGCCAATGACCACGTGGGGGCACCCCCGGGGTTGACCACGGGCCCGGAGGCCGTATGGCTGAACTTCCACCAGCCCGGCACAGCACCGAAGCCCTGTGCGCTGAAGGCGAAGATGGCCACCAGCACGAGGACGACGATCGAGATCATCGCGCCTTTGTGGCGAAGGAACTTGCGCAGGACGATCTTGCCCTGGGAGAGACCTTCGGTCTCCTTCGACTCGATCGCATTGTCCCCGACTTCGTCGAGGGCGAGAGCGTTCTGTTTGTCGTTGTTGGTACTCATGCGTTCACTCGGATTCTCGGGTCGAGGACGGCGTAGAGGAAGTCCGCGACCAGGTTGGCGATGATGGCGAGCAGACCGGTGATGAGGATGTAGGCCATGACCGGATCAAGCTCCGCGTTGTGCAGCGAGTCGATGAAGAGCTTGCCCATGCCGTTCCAGCCGAAGATCGTCTCCGTGATGACGGCACCGCCGATCATCGTGATGATGTCGACAGGGATGACCGAGGCCAGCGGCAGCAGCGCATTGCGCAGAGCGTGGCGCATGATCACCGTACGTTCGTTGAGACCTTTGGCGCGTGCCGTGCGGATGTAGTCCTGTCCCATGACCTCGAGCATCGAACCGCGGGTGTAGCGGGTGTACGAGGCGAAGGAGATGAGAACCAGGGCGATCGACGGCAGCAGGAGGTGGGTGAACGAGTCGAGGTTCGTGATCCAGAAGTCACCGTCGATGTTCGGCGCCGAAGCGCCGATCGTCGCGATCGGGCGATTGTTGATGGCCGGGTCGTCCGAATACTCCTGCCACCCCTGCAGTACGCGGTCGGCGAAGATGAGCACTGCCACGATGATGGCGGTGAAGCTCGTCGTGCGTGCGGTGTCCCAGGGATCCGGTCCCCGGAATGCCAGTCCGACGCCGATGGCGACCGCGATCGCCACGATGAAGAGCCCGAACATCCACAGCCAATTCATGTCGACGTAGTAGAAGAGGTTCATCAGGGGCCAGTAGAGCAGCGCGCCGATGACCACAGTGGTCAGCGAGGCATAGAGCACGCGGCGGTTCTTCAGTCCCGTCGACAGGTACGTCATGACGATGGCCGCACCGGCGCCGATGACGACCACGCCGAGGAGGCCGATGGTCGGCTGCTGCATCCAGCCGCTGGCGAGGATGTAGTAGATCGTGCCGAAGGTGATGAGCGCGGCAGCGGCGAAGGTGATGGCTCGACGCTTCGCGCTGCCTCCGAGCGCGCCCATCCAGAACAGGCCCATGGCCACACAGCCGATGATGATCGGCCACCAGGATTCCAGGGTCGGATCGTTGATGAAGTTGTTGATGTCGATCGCACCGTACTGCTTGAGCAGCACCGCCACCCAGAAGACGGGCAGCGAGTAGAGGAGGAAGGAGACGAAGGTGATGAAGTAGTCGAAGCCCGAGTATTGGCGGATGGCCGAGATCATGCCCACGGCGATGCCGAGGATGATGGCCACGATCGTCGAGGCGGTGATGAGCTTGATCGTGTTGATGATCGCGCCCTGCAGCTGTTCGGTGACCTCCTGGCCCGACTTCCAGGCGATTCCGAAGTCACATTGGCCGATGGCGCAGCCGCCGACGCCTGCCAACCACTTGAAGTAGCGGACGACTGCGGGAGTGTCGAGGTCGAGGAGTCGTCGACGCGACTCGTAGAGGGCCTCGATATTCGGTGAGGTGCTCGCGCGCAGGTCCCAGAAGAAGTCGAGCGCGACGTTGAGGAGCAGGTAGAGGACGAAGGTGACGACGAGGAGTACGAGCGCCGTCGACAGCAATCGTCGGAGGATGAATCTGATCATGATGAGGGTTCCGTTTCAATCTTCCGAAAACGCCGCTGTGGGGATCACACAGTGATCCCCACAGAAGGCTTGGGTGGAGAAGAACCGATCGCGTCAGTCGCGAATCAGTTGACTTCCCACTCCCAGTAGTTCCAGAACATCGTCGGCGACACGGACGTCGACTTCACGTTCTTCACGCTGTCACGGTAGATCGTCAGTTCGGGGAACTGGAAGATCGGCGCGCCGAAGGCGTCCTCGGTCAGCTGCTTCTCCATGTCGATGAGAAGCTCCTGCTGCTCATCTTCCTTGGACACGAGCAGCTTGTCGAGGATCTTGTTCATCTCCTTGCTCGAGTAGCCGCCGTAGTTGTTCTGAGCGCCGGTGCGGAAGTTCGCATCGTTCTCCGTGACTCCGGTGCCTTCGGACTGCCAGCCGAACAGCGAGACATCGTAGGTTCCGTCGCCGAGGCGGGTGCCCCAATTGACGTCTCCGACGTCCTTGATCTTGAAGCCGGCTTTCTCGGCCGATTCCTTGATCAGCTGGAACTCCTGCTGACGACGCGAGTTCGTGTTGTCGTACATAACACGCACGGTCGGAGCGTCGACGCCCGCTTCCTCGAGCAGCTTCTTCGCGGCCGCGACGTCACCATCGGCGGCGTCTGCGACGCCGTTGACCTTGGTGATCGCGTCGTACATCGGCGAGCCGGGAACCTGCGAGTACGAATCGCGGGTGACGGCCTTGTCGTTGAGAGGCTTGATGATCTTCTCGACGATGTCCTCACGCGGCAGCGCCTTGAGGAACGCCTGACGGACCTTCTTCGCCGTCTCCTCGTCGCCACCGTGGGCAGCCGGGTCGAAGGGACCCTTGTTGTCGAAGGTGAAGTCGACGTGCTCGTAGGTCGCACCATCGGCGGCGTCGACCGTGACGCCGTCGATCTTCTCGGCTGCGGAGAGGACGTCAGCGGTCGCCTGCGGCTGAGTCATGTCGACCTCGCCGTTCTCGATCGCCTGGATCATCGCCATCGGATCGCCGTTGTAGCGGACCGTGACGGTCTTGACCTTCGGCTTTACCGGACCCGTGTAGTTGTCGTCAAGTTCGAGGGTGACGTACTGCCCCTCTTCGAACTTCGTCATCTTGTAGGGACCGTTGTGGACCAGCAGGTCCTCGTCCTTCGGCATCGAGGTGAAGTCGAACCCGGTGTTCCAGGTGTTCGAGATCTTCGACAGGGCTTCGGTGTCCTTGTCCTTGATGGCCTTGAGGATGGCCTCCTTGCCCTTCTCGGCGTCGTCGACCCCGAGTGCCTTCTTCGCCACGATATGGGCGGGCACACCGACGCCGTCGGCACCGGTGCCGAACTCGGTCTGCCAGTCAGCGTAGGGCTTGGAGTATTCGAGGGTGATCTCCTTGCCGTCATCGGAGATCTCCGGGAACTTCTTGATCAGAGCCGAGCCGGCGGTCGAGGAATCGAAGTAGACGGTCTTCGCGTCGTTCTTCTTCACCGTTCCGTCGTCGTTGTTGTTGGCTTCGACGGTGTTGAAGTTCGCCGAGGTGCCGGCCCAGGTCAGCGCCAGGTCAGCGGCGTCGACGGGGGTGCCGTCGGACCACTTGGCATCATCGTTGAATGTGTACTTGACCTTGAGCGGATCTTCCGAGACCTGTTCTACCTTGCCGAGGGCTCCGTCCTGAACTTCGAGGTCACCGTCGTAGTACCCGAAGTTGTCATTCATCATGTAGGTGAGAATGGCGTTCGAGGTCGCATTGCCGTTGGCCGTCAGTGTGTTCATCGACCGGAAGGATTCGTTCCAACCGATGTTGACGGCGGTGTCATTTGATGCTTCATCGTCACTGCCTCCGCCAGGGGGTGTGCAGGCGGTGAGCACCATTGCAGCGGCAGCCACAGAGGCACCGGCCGCGAGGAAGCGCTTGTTCACGTTCTCTCCTTGTTGTTCTAGGGCGAGTCACCCTCGTTCTTACACTCCCAGACCGGAGTGCATTCCGGTCACATGCAGCGCGTCGGCAGAGACCGAAGCGCATGTGACCGCGTTCATGCTTTTCACATGGATTGCATCAAAGTTAATTCACGGGCGACTGTGACGGAGTCCACATAATGAGCAAATTTCCGAATCGTTACCGTTTCGAGACCAAGAGAACAGACAACTTTTGTTCAGTCTCAATGGATAGGATGATCAGGTGGCTGACAGTGAGATAGATCGCAATGAAACCGAGCCGACCGTCGTGCGGACGACGAGTTCGACGGCCCTCTTCTTCATCGTCGGCGGCCTCTGTGCCTTCGGTGTGCTCTCGATCGTGTTCGGCGATTTCACCCTGCGTGGTCTGGCCGCTGCGGGTATCCCGCTGGCCGTCGGCACCTTGGTCTTCGTCTTCTATCGCTATCCCCGTGTCGAATTGCACAGACAGCAGCTCATCTTGGTCAATCCGCTGCAGACCGTGACGATTCCGTGGAACCTCGTCGACGGCTTCGAGACGCACTTCGGTCTGAGTGTGCGCACTCATGAGAAGAAGTTCGCCTCATGGCCGCTGGCCGGCAAGGGCAAGAAATGGGAGAAGGATGAACGGGGCAGGCGTCAGCTCGTCGAAGATCCGAGCCCGGCCGTCGATGCCGTGCTCGATCGCTATGCGGCGCTCAGCGACGCAGAGCTGGCCAACGCCAGCGGACAGCGTGTCATCGAGACGAGGTGGAACATCGGCATCATCGCCGTGGGTCTGCTCTCCATCGTCTGGGCGCTCATCGGCTTCGCGGCGCTGCCGAGCTGAGAGCCGAACTGCGGTCACCAACCGCGTTCGCGCCACTCCCCCAGTTTCGGACGTTCCTCGCCCAGGGTCGTCGAGTCCCCATGTCCGGGCAGGACGAGAGTCTCGTCCGGAAGTTCGCCGAAGACCCGCTCCTCGAGGTCGTCCATGAGCGAGGTAAAGTCCTCGGCCGACCAGGTCTTGCCCGGCCCGCCCGGAAACAGCGAGTCACCGGAGAACAGGATCGTCTGGCCCCCGTCGCGCAGAAGCAGTGCGATCGAACCGGGGGTGTGCCCGCGCAGAGCGATTGCCTGGAGGACGAATCCGCCGAAGTCCCCGACATCGAGGTGATCGACGGAATGCGCGATCTCCACTCCTTCCGCCTCGGTGATGGCGGCCGCGTCCGCAGCCCCAGCAATGGTCATCGCCTCCGGATAGTTCGCCGAGGTGGCCGGCAGCGCCCGAATATGATCCCAATGCTGGTGCGTGGTGATGATCGCCCTGAGCTTCGGGTCGGCCTCGGTGTCCTGCGCTCCTGAGCCGATGAGTTCGGTGATCGCCTCGGCGTCATCGGCGGCGTCGATGAGGACCTGGGAACCGGTCTCTTTGGCGGTGAGCAGATAGACGTTGTTCGCCATCTCGGAGACCGCGATAGAGCGGATGATGACGTGCTCGGTTTCGATCGTGTGCATTTCCAAACTCCTCAATCTGTGCTGATGCTGCGAACTGTTCAGGGACAGGTCACCAGGCTCCGCGAGTGTACTGCGGAGGGTAGGGTCCGGGTTCGACTCCGAGGACATGGGCGGCTCGCTGCGGCCAGGAAGGTTCCCGCAGAGCGGCGCGGGCCATGAAGATCGCATCGGCCTGGCCGGTGCTGAGGATGGTCTCGGCTTGCTTCGGCTCCGTGATGAGTCCGACGGCTCCGGTCAAGGCTCCTTCGGCGCGGATCGCTGCGGCCAGGGACACCTGGTAGCCGGGGCCGATGGGGATCCGCACCGGATAGTTGCCTCCGGAGGAGACGTCGATGAGGTCGACTCCGGCCTCCGACAGCGCACGGCTGACCTCTGCGGCTTCGGCGATGTCGAAACCGCCGTCTGTCCATTCGCTTGCCGAGATGCGCACGAACACGGGCACATCCTCGCCGACCTCGGCGCGCACGGCCGCATAGACCTCATGGAGCAGTCGGGACCGGCCGGCGAGATCGCCGCCGTATTCGTCGCTGCGCTGGTTCGACAGCGGTGACAGGAAAGAATGGAGCAGATAGCCGTGGGCCGCGTGGAGTTCGACGAGGTCGAACCCGGCGTCGATCGCACGGCGGGCAGCAGCTGCGAAGGCGGCGACCACCTCGGCGATGTCGTCCTTCGTCATCTCCGTGGGCTCGGCCAGCTGAGGATAGGCGATGGGGCTGGCGCCGAGAGTCGGCCATCCGCCCTCGGATTCGGGGACGCTGCCTTTCGGTTCCCCGGTGAAGGGGCGGTAGGTGCTGGCCTTGCGGCCGGCGTGGGCGAGCTGGATGCCGATGATGCTGCCCTGGGAGTGGACGAAGTCGACGACCGCCGACCATGATTCGGCCTGATCGTCGTTCCAGATCCCGGCGTCCTGCGGTGAGATGCGCCCCTCCGGGACGACGGCGGAGGCTTCGGTGAGGATGAGCCCGAATCCACCCTGCGCCCGGGCACCGAGGTGGACAAGATGCCAGGGGCCGGGCATTCCGTCTTCGGCTTCGCAGGAGTACTGGCACATCGGGGCGAGCCAGATGCGGTTGGGAATCTCGGTTCCGCGCAGAGTCAGCGGTTCGAACAGCGCAGTCATGACATCAGTCTGCCAGTTCCGCTCGAGCTCAGACAGCGATCCCGAATACCGGAACGCCGAAGATGCGACGGAGCGCGCCCTTCTAGAGCCGGCCGCAGAACTCCTGGATGTAGTCGACGACGATCTCGGGGTGTTCGACCATCGGCAGGTGAGCCGAGTCCGGGATCGTGACGAAGTGTGCGCCCTCGATCTGTTCGGCCAACTCCGACATCGCCTCAGGTGTGCAACCGGGATCTTGAGCCCCTGCCATGACGAGCGTCGGGGTGGCGATCGAGCCGAGCTTCCCACTCAGATCGTAGGTCTTCAGCGCCGAGGCGGCCGCGATGTACGCCTCGTCATCGACCAGGGCGAGGTCGGACAGGACGAGGTGGCCGGTGGCGATGTCCTCGCCGAGGAACCCGGCGGCGAACCACCGATCGGCGGTGTCATCGACAAGTCCCTTGGTACCGTCGGCGCGGACTTCGCCGATGCGTTCGTCCCAGGATTCCGGAGTGCCGAACTTCTCGGCCGTCGCACAGGCGACGAGTCCGGTCAGCGAATCGGGGTGGTTGAGCGCCAGGGTCAGACCGACGCCGCCGGAGATCGAGACTCCGCAGTAGATGAAGGACTCCACCCCGAGCTCGGCGAGGGACTCGACGACACCGGAAGCCAGCGCTTCGATCGTCAGCGGGGCGGCCGCCTCTGCGAGCGAATCACCGGAAGGGAGGGTATGTCCGGGAAGGTCGGTGAGGTAGATCTGGAAATCGTCGGCCAGACGCGCGGCCACGGAGGTCCACAAAGGCATCCGGGTGCCCAAAGCGTTGCCGAAGACGAGGACGGGAGAACCGGGATTGTCGTTGAAGGCACGGACGGCGATGCGCATGGAGGCTCCTTGAGAACTGAAAGTGCGAACGGATTTCGGCTGGATACGACGGTCGTCGATGAGCTGGATTCGACGGGGAAGCTGTGTCGGGATCGGTCAGGAGTCTGTCGTTGACAGCCTACCGCCGGAGTACTCGAGATAACAGCTCGGGCACAGTGACTCATAGGTCACGGAATTGCCGTCGATGGCGACCTGATCGCCGTCGAAGATGAACGCTCCGTCGACGAGGCGGCCGTTGAACATCGCCTTGCGGCCGCAGCGGCAGATCGTCTTGAGTTCCTCGAGGGTGTGGGCGATCTCGAGCAGTCGCGCTGAACCGGGGAATGCCTTCGTCTGGAAGTCTGTGCGGATTCCGTAGCACATCACCGGCACCGAGGCGGTGGTGGCGATCCGCATGAGCGAATCCACTTGGACGGGGTTGAGGAACTGCGCTTCGTCGATGAGCAGGCACGCGACCGGGATCTTCGGGGCGTCGATGGATTCGATGAGGGCATCGTGGTCGACGTAGTCGGCATGTTCGGCATAGATCCGCTCCACGTCACCGTCGGCGGGGATGACGAAGTCGACCTCACGGGTGACGCCCAATCGGGACACGATCTGCGATGCGCCTTTGGTGTCGATCAGCGGCTTGGCCAGCAGAACGCGCTGGCCGCGTTCCTCGTAGTTGAAGGCCGCCTGCAGAAGAGCGGTCGACTTGCCGGAATTCATCGCCCCGTACCGGAAGTAGAGTTTGGCCACTGTCGTCCTCTTTCTGTTGTCCGTGCCGACACAGAAGACTACCGGGTGCCACCTGGGGATGTGAGCACCATCATCGGCCGGGACCGCCTACCGAAATGGCCCAGAAGGTAGGATGGAGGGCGATAAACCCCAAAAAGATGCGGAGTGGTCCTTAACTATGGCTAAAATCATTTACACGCGCACGGATGAAGCGCCGCTTCTGGCGACGTATTCGCTCAAGCCGATCATCGAAGCCTTCGCCACGTCGGCCGGTGTCGAGGTTGAGACCAGGGACATCTCTCTCGCCGCACGCGTGCTGGCCCAGTTCAACGACCGTCTGCCTGAGGAACAGCAGGTCGGCGACGCACTCGCGGAGCTCGGCGATCTCGCGAAGACCCCCGATGCCAACATCATCAAGTTGCCCAACATCTCGGCTTCCGTCCCGCAGCTGAAGGCGACGATCACCGAACTGCAGTCCCAGGGCTACGACCTGCCCGCCTACCCGGAGGAGCCTTCGACCGATGAGGAGAAGGACGTTCGGGCACGCTATGACAAGGTCAAGGGTTCGGCCGTCAACCCGGTGCTGCGTGAGGGCAACTCCGACCGTCGCGCTCCGCAGGCAGTGAAGAACTTCGCCAAGGCCCACCCGCATTCGATGGGCGAATGGTCCAAGGACTCGAAGACCCGCGTCGCCACCATGGGCTCGGACGACTTCCGCGACAACGAGAAGTCCGTGATCATCGAGGCCGATGACACCCTGTTGATCCGCCTGCGCACCGCTGTGGGAGAGACGAAGGTCCTCAAGGAGTCCCTGCCCGTCCTGGCCGGCGAGATCGTCGATTCGACGAAGATGAACGCCGCCGCCCTCGACGAATTCGTCAAGGACCAGATCGCCGCGGCCAAGGCCGACGACGTCCTCTTCTCCGTCCACCTCAAGGCCACGATGATGAAGGTCTCCGACCCCATCCTCTTCGGCAAGGTCATCGAAGCTTTCTTCCCCTACGTCTTCGCCGAGTACGGTGACGTCCTCGCCGAGGCGGGACTGACCTCCGACAACGGACTGGCCGCCATCCTCGCCGGGCTCGACACCCTGCCTGCCGAGGCAGCTGCCGGAGTCAAAGCCGGAATCGAGAAGGGTCTGGCCGACGGGCCCGACCTGGCCATGGTCAACTCGCACAAGGGCATCACGAACCTTCACGTGCCCTCCGACGTCATCGTCGATGCCTCGATGCCGGCGATGATCCGCGTCGGCGGCAAGATGTGGAACAAGGATGACCAGACCCAGGACACCCTGGCCGTCATCCCCGACTCCTCCTACGCCGGCGTCTACCAGACCGTCATCGAGGACTGCCAGGCCAAGGGCGCCTTCGACCCGCGGACCATGGGCACCGTGCCCAATGTCGGTCTCATGGCGCAGAAGGCCGAAGAGTACGGCAGCCACGACAAGACCTTCGAGATCCCGGAGGCCGGAACCGTCGAGGTCGTCAACTCCGCCGGCGATGTGCTCATGAGCCACGAGGTCGCTGCCGGTGACATCTGGCGCGCCTGCCAGACGAAGGACATCCCCGTCCGCGACTGGGTCAAGCTTGCCGTCACCCGTGCCCGCTTGTCCGAGACTCCGGCCGTGTTCTGGCTCGACGAGACCCGCGCCCACGACCGCAACATCAAGGCGAAGGTCGAGGAGTACCTGCGTGACCACGACACCGAGGGCCTGGACATCCACATCATGAACCCGGTGGAGGCCACTCAGTTCTCCATCGACCGCATCCGTGAGGGCAAGGACACCATCTCGGTGACCGGCAACGTCCTCCGCGACTACAACACTGACCTGTTCCCGATCCTCGAGCTCGGCACCTCGGCGAAGATGCTCTCCGTCGTTCCGCTCATCGCCGGCGGCGGACTGTTCGAGACCGGTGCCGGCGGTTCGGCTCCGAAGCACGTCGAGCAGCTCGTCGAAGAGAACCACCTGCGTTGGGACTCCCTCGGTGAGTTCCTCGCACTGGCCGAATCGTTCCGCCACGAGTTCAACGTCCACGGAAACGAGCGTGCCGGCGTGCTGGCCGACACCCTCGACGCCGCGACCGGCAAGTTCCTCGAAGAGAACAAGTCGCCGTCGCGTAAGGTCGGCGAGATCGACAACCGCGGCAGCCATTTCTACCTCACCCTCTACTGGGCACAGCAGCTGGCCGAGCAGACCTCGGACGAAGCTCTGGCCGAGGCCATCGCACCGGTGGCGAAGGCACTGTCCGAGAAGGAGGACGCCATCGTGGCCGAACTCCTCGAGGTTCAGGGCAGCCCGGTCGACCTGGGCGGCTACTACTACCCGAACGACGCGAAGACCGAAGCCGCCATGCGGCCCTCGGCCACGCTCAATGAGATCATCTCCTCGCTGAGCAAGACCGTCTGATCAACTGATCGACACCCCTGATGAAAGAGTCCCGGCAGCCGCTGCCGGGACTCTTTCTGCAAACCCGCCTCATGCGCCCATCAGCAGATATGATGGGCGCATGAGCACTCAAGACCCGCGTGGCGATTCGCAGACGCCCGAAGAGCTCCTGGCCGAAACCGATTCAGTCCTCGGCAGCGATACTCCCGCGACGGGCGAGACAGCTGCGGTGGACAAGACCCGGGAGATTCCCCCGCACGAGCAGCGTGAGCAGACTCAGCCTCCGACGGGACACACTGGTGAGCTGCCGTCGACGAAGGCCGGATCCGGAATGTCGGCGGGAATGTGGGGCTCCCTCATCCTCGGCGCCCTCATCGTCGTCCTGCTGCTCATCTTCATTCTGCAGAACAATGTTCCGGCCGAGTTCAAGTACTTCGGCTGGCAGTTCGAACTGCCCCTGGGTGTGGCGATGCTCTTCGCCGCAATCGGCGGCATCCTCATTGCTGGAATCATCGGTTCGGTGCGGATCTTCGTGCTGGGCCGCAAACTGAAGAAGATCAACAAGGCCCTGGGCCGCTGATCGATGGCGCACCACCCCAGCTTCACCGAACTGCCCACCGAACTTCCCGTCACCCTCGTCCTCGCCGATACCTCGGCCGAAGCGGCGTGGGCGCGGGAGGACGATTCCGTGCTCACCGAGCAGGAACGCAACTATGCGAAGGAGTTCGACGCCGAGGCGGCCTCCACCTGGTCGGCAGGCCGTGTCGTCCTCCGCCATGTGCTCGGGGCGCACCTGGGTCAGGATCCCGCTGCGATCGAGATCCGCCTCGATTCGGCGGGCAAACCACGTCACGACGAGTGCGAATTCTCCGTGTCGAGGTCTCGTCGCCTTGTCCTCGTCGCCGTCTCCGACGACCCGCTCGGACTCGACATCGAAGCGATCCCCGAACGCGATGTCGCCCTCGAGGCGATGCGGTTGCTCCATGAAAGGGAACGAGCAGAGATCGAGGAGCTTCCCGATGACGACTTCGCTGCCGGCTTCGTCCGCGTGTGGGCGCGCACAGAAGCTTTTCTCAAGGCGTTGAGCACGGGCCTGGCTCGCGATCCCGGACTCGACTACATCGGCGCCGGGCCGGAACCGAACTCACCGCATCCGGATGTCGACATCCACGATCTCGAGGTCGGCATTCCCGACGGTCATATCGCGGCCATCGCCTTCAACCGCTGAGCGTACCAGTCTGCTGACCCCGCCTCGATCAAGCGCTGCCGCGTTTGTCGACCCTTCGCGCAGCCAGCTTTGTGTCGTTCAACCGCTGCAGCGGATATGTGACCGCACACGACCACATATCCGCTGTTCGCCTTGAACGACGAAAGGTCAGCAGTCACAGCAGCTTCCGTGAGGAGGCCTCGAAGGGTTAGGGCCTTCGGGCGGCTCTGCGAAGAGTCAGGGCGCGTACGACAGGGGTCAGGGGTTCTGCGGCTCGTCTTCGCTGAAGGACGGACCGTTCTCACCCGTCGTGAAGACCACGGCGATGCCCAACGAGCCCACACCGACCAGCCCGAAGAGGATCCAGGCGCCAGCAGGGTTGCTCGCAGCCGCGAGGATGAGGCCGACGACGACCGCGACGATGAGGAGTGCGTCGAAGACCATCGGGAACTTCAGGTAGCGCTTCTCCCCCTTGGTCACGACATAGGAGATCTGGGTAGCGGCGCTGAGGAAGAGCAGCACCAGTGCGGTGACGACCAACCAGCGTGGGGCGAGGAAGAAGTCCTCGAGCCCGCCGATGAAGATGAAGCCGACCACGGCCAGCAGCAGCTTGATGATGCCGTCGACTGCAAATCCGGAATTCCTCATGACTGAATCCTACTCAACAGGGTCTTCACCTCTCCCAGGGCCTCTCGCAGCACAGGGGCCTCGACGTTCGAATGGGCGATGACCAGACCGTGTCGAACCTCGTCGCCACCGGCCCAACCGCGAGCCAAAGAGGCGACGAGGATGCCGCGCTCGGCCAGATCCCTCAACAGGCTTGCGGCCTGCGCCTGAGACGTTTCGATGACGAGTGTGCGTCCCTCGTGGACCAGCCCGGGGATCGGGCCGACTTCGGACACGACCTCCTCGGCGGCCCGGAGTCGCCGCCGTCCCCGGGAGATGCGACGACGCAGCCCACCGGAGCCGAGGTAGGAGGCGATGGCCATCTGCAGAATCGGCGAATACGCCGGCCCGAGTGCCGCGCGCAGGCTCATGAGCTCCTCCGAGATCGGTCCACGAGCGATGACGTATCCGGTCGATACGGCCGAGGTCAGCAGGGCAGAGAAGGTGCCGATGTGGACGACTTGCGCGCTGCTGCCGCTCGATGTCGCGAGGTCGAAGAGGGTCGGCAGCACTGTGCGAGTGAAGCGGGCCTCACTGTCGTAGTCGTCCTCGACGATGAGAACGTTTCCTCGAGCCGCCCAGTCCAACAGGCGGGCACGCTGATCGACCGGCATCGGTGTTCCGTGCGGGAACTGGTGATTCGGTGTCACGACGGCCGCAGCCACATCGGCCCGTGCCGGCGAGGAGCCGACCAAGTCCAGAGGCACAAGCTGCTGGTCGGTCATCGCCTGGCGCAGACCCGGGAAACCGGGATTCTCCACGGCGATGGATCCGGGGACGCCGAGGCTCAGCAGCAGTCGCAGACCATCGCGAGACCCGCTGGTGAGGATGATCTCGTCGGGGTCGACGGCCATCCCACGAGTCAGCCGCAGATAGTCGGCAATCGCCCACCGGGCTCGGGGCTGGCCCAAGGGATCGATCGGACCCGGGTCGACGTCGAGTGATTCCCTCCAGGCCCGCCGAAAGGCCGGTTCGCGCAGAGGATCGTCACCGCCGAACCCCGGGCGCAGGTCGACATAGTTGCGCAGGCGCCGCCTCGGCGAGTCCGGAACTCGGTGTTTGGAGCCCACCGTCGTCGAGGCGGCGGGCAGGTCGGGATTGATCCGCGTGGCCGAACGCTCGGCGGCGATGAGGAATCCCTCCACGGCAAGCTGCGCATACGCTGTCTCCACACTGCCGCGAGAGATTCCGAGATGCTTGGCCAACCGACGGCTCGAAGGCACAGCATCCCCCGGCCGCAGAGTCCCGTCCGAGATCAGACGACGCAGCTCCTGAGTGAGCTGATCCGGCAACGGAGTCGACAGCCCCTTGTCGACGTTCACCGGCAGAGCGATGCCCTCGGCCTGAGTGCCGTCCTGTGACTTCGTGACCATGACTCGATCATAGAGCGATCACGTTCGTCTGGCCTAAAATTCTTCCACGTTTCTGGCTCTCTCGTTGAGCCACTCATCGGTTTAGGCTGGTCGGGAACGGCCGTTCACACCCGAAGAACCACGATCCCTCCGACCCACTGGCAGCAGACAGAGAACGCTTTGTCCTGCTCCCTGTGTCGACCCGGATCGACTCCGCGACAGTGAATGGATCTACACCACAATGACCGAAACACAGACCCTGCTCAACACCGGACTGGCTCAGATGCTCAAGGGCGGCGTCATCATGGACGTCGTCAACGAAGAACAGGCACGCATCGCCGAGGCAGCCGGTGCTTCCGCAGTCATGGCCCTCGAACGCGTCCCCGCCGACATCCGCGCACAAGGTGGAGTCGCCCGGATGAGCGATCCCGACCTCATCGACTCGATCATCAGCGCCGTGTCCATCCCGGTCATGGCCAAGGCCCGCATCGGACACTTCGTCGAGGCTCAGATCCTCGAAACCCTCGGCGTCGACTACATCGACGAATCGGAGGTCCTCTCCCCCGCTGACTACGTCAATCACATCGACAAGTCCGTCTTCAAGGTGCCGTTCGTCTGTGGTGCAACCAACCTCGGTGAGGCTCTGCGCCGTATCCAGGAGGGCGCGTCGATGATCCGTTCGAAAGGCGAAGCAGGAACCGGCGACGTCTCCGAGGCGATGCGCCACCTGCGCACCATCAACTCCGAGATCCGTGCGCTGGGAGCGAAGAGCGAAGATGAGCTCTACGTCGCGGCCAAGGAGATCGCCGCCCCGTACCACCTGGTCAAGCAGGTCGCCAGCCTCGGTCGTCTGCCCGTCGCGACCTTCGTCGCCGGCGGCATCGCCACCCCTGCAGATGCAGCGATGATGATGCAGCTCGGTGCCGACGGCGTCTTCGTCGGCTCCGGCATCTTCAAGTCCGGCAATCCGGAGGCACGCGCGAAAGCCATCGTCGAGGCGACTACGCACTTCGATGACCCGCAGGCCGTGGCCGAGGCATCCCGCGGACTCGGCGATGCGATGGTCGGCATCAACGTCGCCGATGTCCCCGCACCGCACCGCCTGGCCGAGCGCGGCTGGTGAGAGTCGGCGTCCTCTCCCTCCAGGGAGCCTTCCGTGAGCACCTGCTCATGCTCGGCTCCCTGGGGGTCGACACCCTCAAGGTCACCAGGTCCGAACACCTCACGGACCTCGATGCGCTCATTCTGCCCGGCGGTGAGTCCACGGCCATGGTGCGCCTCGCCGCCGGCACGGATCTCTTCGCGACTCTGCGCGGACGCATGGCCGGCGGTCTGCCCGTCTTCGGCACCTGTGCCGGACTCATCCTCCTGGCCGACCGGCTCAGCGACGATTCGCTGGGTGGGTATGACCGCCTCGGCGGACTCGATGTCACCGTGGCCCGCAATGCCTACGGTCGACAGCGCGAGTCCTTCACCACCCCGCTGACCGTACGCGGGCTGGGCGAACCGGTCGAGGGCACATTCATTCGGGCTCCGCAGATACTCGATCTCGGACCCGACACCGAAGTGCTCGCCCGTCACGACGACACGCCCGTCCTCGTCCGGCAGGGTTCGGTCTGGGGTGCCAGCTTCCACCCGGAATTGGGCACCGACGGACGAATCCATGCAGAATTCCTCCACCACCTCGGTGCCGCTGTGTAAAGATTGACTCATGACTGAGCAGGCGCTGCAGACACTCAAGGACGGATACACCTTCGACGGCGAGACACTCGATCTTGGGGTCGCCCTGGACGGTGAAGAACCCTCGAAGGAGACTCCGATCTCCATCCCGTTGTCCATGCTCAATCGGCACGGCCTCGTCGCCGGGGCCACGGGAACCGGTAAGACCGTGACCCTGCAGGTGCTCGCTGAGCAGCTGTCACGGGCCGGAGTGCCGGTGTTCGCTTCCGACATCAAGGGCGATCTCTCGGGCATCGGCGCTGCCGGAGTCGAATCCGACAAACTGCGCAAGCGCCTCGATGCCGCCGGTCAAGACTGGCAGTCGCGGTCCAATCCGACCGAGTTCTACACTCTCGGTGATTCGGGGCTCGGCACTCCCCTGCGAGCGACCGTGACCTCGTTCGGGCCGATCCTGCTGGCAAAGGTGCTCGAACTCAACGACACTCAGGATTCCGTCCTCTCTCTCGTCTTCCACTATGCCGATCAAGCAGGGCTGGCATTGCTCGACCTCTCCGATCTCAAGGCCGTGCTCACCTTCCTCACCTCCGACGAGGGAAAAGCCGATCTCGAAGGCATCGGCGGAGCATCGAAGGCCACAGTCGGCGTCATCCTGCGCAAGATCTCCGAACTCGCCGCCCAGGGCGGCGACGTGTTCTTCGGCGAGCCGGAGTTCGACACCGCTGATCTGCTGCGCACCGACGACAACGGTGCCGGAATCGTCTCTGTCCTCGAACTGCAGAAACTCAGCCAGTCGCCGGCCCTGTTCTCCACGTTCCTCATGTGGCTGCTGGCCGACCTGTTTCAGGACCTGCCTGAGGTCGGCGACCCGGACAAGCCCTCGCTTGTGTTCTTCTTCGACGAAGCCCACCTGCTCTTCGCCGGCGCGTCGAAGGCCTTCCTCCAGTCGGTGACGCAGACGGTTCGGCTCATCCGCTCGAAGGGTGTCGGCATCTTCTTCGTCACGCAGACGCCGAAGGATGTTCCCGAGGATGTGCTCGCACAGTTGGGTTCGCGCATTCAGCACCAGCTGCGGGCACATACACCCAACGACGCGAAGGCGCTCAAGGCAACCGTGCAGACCTTCCCGAAGTCCGACTACGACCTCGAAGAGATGCTCACGTCACTCGGCATCGGCGAAGCCGTGGTCACCGTCATGGACCCCGATGGTGCTCCGACCCCGGTGGCACCGACGCGGATGCGGGCTCCTGAGTCGAAGATGGGGCCGATGAGCGAGGACGAGATCAAAGCGGCTGTGGCGGCTTCGCCCCAGCATGAGAAGTACGGCACCGCGATCGACGACGAATCTGCCCGCGAGATCCTCGCCAAGCGCCTCGAAGGCGGGTCAGAAGCTCACGCCGAGGAACAGAAGTCAGCTCCTGCCGATGCGCCCGCCGAGAGTCAGGGTCGCGACGCCTCAGCGGACAAGATCGATTTCCCGGAGGAGTCCGGCGGCTCCGTGAAGAAGCCGGCGAAGAAGGACGACGAGAACCTGTTTTCCCAGGTCGTGAAGTCCTCGGCGTTCAAACAGTTCACAAGGACCGCGGCACGCGAGATCGCACGCGGAATCTTCGGCACCTCACGACGCCGGCGCTGATACCCGCAGTGTCTTCTCACCGGCGCTCACCCGCAGCTCCAGGCAGTCGCCGATGAGGTCTCCGTCGAGTTGTGCCGGTACCGGTGACTCGACGGTGACCGTCGTCTCGGTCGTGCGCCGATAGTTCATGAGCGGGTGGACATCCGGTCTGCTCTGCAGGCATGCCGCAGCGATTCCTGCCCAGGCTCGGCACCGCGCCATGGGCGAGTGCGGGAATGGACCGACGGTGAGCATGGAGAAGGTCTGGGCATCGATGTGCGCCTCGGGGAACACAGCGATGGGCCCTGCAGGACGAGCGACCTTCGACGCCATCACCGACCACACCGGCGCCGAAGCGGTTCCCTCGGTGCTCAAGGTCTCCCCTGTTCTCGCGGCGAAGTCCGTACTCGCGGCGAAGTCCGTACTCGCGGTGAAGTCCGTACTCGCGGTGAAGTCCGCGGCGAAGAGGGCCTGCGCGGCTCCCCAGGCGTAGCCGAGCAGCCCGAGCGAGGCAGGGTGGTGGGCGACGGCCCGGGCGCCTCCCCCGATGCCTGCGAGACTGATGAACTCGGTGCGATGTCGAGCGCCGTCGGCCGTCTGGTACTCCGCAGTATTGATCGGAACGTTCCGGAGGTTCGGCGGATCGCCGTCACGGATGGCCGAGGCGATCGTGCGCTTGCAATGGTCGATGGCGTGTCGGGTCGTTCGGAGACCGATATGGCGGCTGAGCACGTTCGCGGTCCCGGTCGGGACGAGGAAGGTCAGGATGTCCGCCTCGGCGAGCACCGGGGCTGTCGCTCGAATGGTGCCGTCCCCGCCGAGGACGATGACGGTGTCGGCGCCCCAGTCGATGAGCTGTTCGGCTTGCCACCGACCGGAACGTTCGACGCTCGTGGTCATGCTTCGGTAGTGGGCGCCGGCTGTGCGCAGCTGCGGCACGAGCTCGGCATACGCCCGCTGGGTCGCTGGATGTGTGGGATTGAGGATGATCCCAACGGCAATTCGGCCTACGGGCGATGCCGGGCGGTCGCCTTCATCCACTTGGCCGGACCACTGTGTGCGTGGCATGTGGCGATCGTCCATCGTCGGTGGTCTCTGCCTGCTCAGACGAAGGCCGGGTGGGTTGCACTCGCCGATTCGATGGCGGCCAGGTCAACTTTCTCCCCGGGGAAGGTGTCGACGAGGACTCGCGGACCGGTTTTGCGGGGTGATCGTTTCCAGGTGGCGCGTGCGCGGGTGCCGGTCACCACTGTGTTCTTGAACATTCCGTTGCCTCCGGGTACAACGAGTTTCTCATTCGCGGGGTCGAGTGTGGCGCTGCGGTCCTTGTACCCGAGGATGATCTCGTCGAATCCCGGCAGCAGCATGGTCTCCTGCGCCGCCGTCTCCCATTCGGCCAGTCGGTCCTCCAAATCCGGGGCATGGACGTATTCGGTGCCGTCGATCTCGGTGCTCACGATCTCTCCGGCATCGATTCCGGCCTGGATGGCCTTTCTCATTCTCGTCTTCGGCAGTCCCGTCCACCGCGTCGCGTCATCGATCGTGACCGGTCCGTGGCTGGTGACGAAGCGTCTCATCCATTCGCGGTCGGCCGCCTCGGTGTCCAGGTCCGTGGGGGTGGGCACCCAATCGTCGGTGAGCACGTATTTCATGTCATCTTTGCCCTCGATCAAGGGGGCTTGGACGATGATGTTCTGCAGCGCCAGGGACGTGATGAGGTAACGGGTGTGGCCGTATTCGTCTCCGGCGCCGATGGGAGCGAACGCTTCGAGCAGCTCTTCCCGTGTCAGCGGTCCCCGGTCCCGGATGGCTGCTGTGGCGAGTTCCGCTGCAGTGTCGACCATGGCGTCGGTGATGCCGAAGAACTCGCGCCGCTTGGCAGTGGATTTCATGGTTCGTGCCCCTGTGAGGCCGAGGATCCACCCGATGTCCTTGGCCGTGGTCAGATGGATGGTGCCGCGCTGGGTCCAGGAACGCACGATCTCTCCGGCATCGATGGCGGCACGGACGGCAGCCACTCCGTCAGTGACATCCGGTCCTGAGCGCAGGGCGACAGAGACCAGTGCTCCGCCGAGAGCTTGGGCTTGGACACAGCCGAGATGCTCGACCACGGCTCCGGCCGGTGAGAGGTCGGTTCCTGTCGGTGACTGGGGTGGAGGTCCGATGAGTCCCTGCGAGATCAGACGGGCTGCCGAGATCTGATGTGCGTCCATGATCCAACGGTAGTGCACACCGGTGACACGGCGGTTGTGAAAAGACGACAGCACTGGGTTCGCAGACGGGGATCGCGCAGTCGAGCCGTTCAGCCCATGATGTCGATGAGTCCGGGCACTCGCACCCGCGGCAGTGTGCCCGAAGAGGCGAACTCTCCCCAGACCCGGCGCAGCTCGGGACCGGCGATATCGGTGGTCGCACCGTAGTCGAGGAAGGAATCGTGCCAGATCTCGCCGGGGAAGATCAGCGGCAGGTCTCCCGAGTGCGCGGCGTCGAAGAAGCTGCCGTCGCCGCGGGAGACGATGAGCAGGCGTGCGCCTTGACCGCCGGACATCCGGTGGCGGTCGTAGAATTCGCGACCGGCCCGGGTGTAGACCGCCGAGGTGATGCCGGAGATGAGGGATTCGAGCATCGGAGAGGTCAGCGTGCGGTCGTGGAGGCGACGCAGTGCGGGAACGAAACCGGCGAAGAACGCCATCTCGCGTTCCGTGCGGGTCATGAGCACGTCGAATTTCGGGGCGACCGCGGCCCAGGCTTCGGCTGCCTTCGCTCGTGATGGCAGCGGGTACTGGCCGTAGCGGACTCCGAAGCACATTCCGGCATGCAGTCCTCCGACGAGGGCGGCCTTGTGTACTTCCTCCTGCGCTCGGAGGATGTCGTCGACGCCGGCTTCAGGGTCGATCTTCGCAGCGACTTTCCCCATCGCCCAGTTCATTGCGTCGGTGCCGCCGGCCAGTCCCAAGGGTGCTGAGGCCATGAGCACACGATGGAAGAGTCCTGCGGTGCCTTCGGCGATCATGAGGTGGGCGCAGGCGTCTGCCCCGGCGCTTTGTCCGGCGATCGTGACATTGTCCGGGTTGCCGCCGAAGGCGGAGATGTTCGTCTGCACCCAGCGCAAGGCGGAGATCTGATCGAGCACACCGAGGTTAAGGTGTTCGTCGCGCCCGGTTCCGAGGTATCCGAGGACGCCGAGGCGGTAGGTCACGGAGACGACGATGATGTTCTGCTCGGCGGCCAGGGCATGCGGATCGTAGATCTCCGCGTCCCCGGCCCCGGCGACGTAGGCTCCGCCGTGGATCCAGACGAGGACGGGAAGCCCCGCCTCGGTGGTGGTGTCCTTCGGCATGGTCACGCTCACGCGCAGACAGTCTTCGCTGATGGGCAGCCCGCCGAGCTGGTCGAAGGTCATTCCGGCGTTCGGGTCGCGGCGCAGCTGCGGGCTTGCCGGGCCCGGTTGACCGCCGTCGATGAAGTCCACCGGAGGTTCATCGACGGGAGGGAGGAAACGCCCTGCACGGGCATAGCGAATGCCTCGTGCGCGGATCACGTCGTCGCTGACGTAAGCGCGCACGCGTCCGCACGGGGCGGCGATGTCCCGGGTCTCCTCCGTTTGGTCAGCTTACTTGCTGGGTTCGACCGGGGGTTCGGCGGACCAAGGGAAGACGATCCACTGATCGGTGCGCTTCCACACGAAGTCCGGATCGATGATCGATGCGGACTTCGCGTAGATGACGGCCGACTGGGCTTCCGCGCCGTGTTTGCGCAGCAGTTCGAGGACGAGGGCCAGGGTGCGGCCGGAGTCGGCGACGTCATCGACGACGAGCAGCTTTTTGCCCTTGATCGCCTCGATGTCGAGCATCGGGGCGAGCAGAATGGGGTCGGGCAGGGTTTCGTGGACGTCGGTGTAGAACTCGACGTTGATGGCGTCGGAGAGCTTGAGTCCGAGCGCGTAGGCGAGTGCTCCGGCGGGCAGCAGTCCACCGCGGGCCACGGCGATGACGATCTCGGGATCGTAGTCGGAATCCGCGATGGTCTGCGCCATCTCACGCGCCGATCGGCCGAACATGTCCCAGCTGAGAATCTCTTTTTCGTCGAGATCGGTCGAATCGGCGTGATAGGCCATGGATGCTCCTTGTGTCTGCCCGTTTGTGGTTCGAGCTTCAAGGATACGCTGTCGCCGGTTCAGCGCAGAAATACTTCGAGCCCGGCCATCTCCTGCGCCTGCGATCCGGTATGAGTGGGCGGGTTCGGGTTGACCCAGTACTCCCCCGTGTGGGCATTGCGTTCGAGCAGGCGGTAGTCGATGAGTTCGCGACGCAGCAGGGCGAAGTCCGGATGGAATTCCCCGAGGAGGCCGTTGAGCCGTTTCTCGTCGTAGACCAGGTCTGGGTCAAGGGCAGCGAGGACCTCGATGAGGACGAGCACGAGGGCGCGGCGTTTCGTCGGGACGGAGACGATCCGGCCATCTGGCATAAACGATTTCAGCGTCTTCGCCCGGAACCGCGCGATCTCCGGGGCGATGACAGATTCGCTGCGGGAATCACTGTTGGATCTTGAACCCTGGTTCGCGGCGACCAGCGCGGTGCGGGCCGTGGTGTAGTTCTCACCGGTTTCGGTCATCCGCGTGCGAACGAGCTTCTTGAAATCCTTGTCCTTGGTCATGGTGTCACTTCCTCAAACGACCAAGTCTCCCCCAGCACGAAACCTGGTCAGGAAATCACCGTGCCGGTTTCGTCCGAGGATTCTCTCCCCTTCGCCATGCGGTCGGTGTGCTGGGAACACGACCTCGGCTGGGCGTTGGATGCGCCGAACACCAGTTTAGACACAGTGGACGGCGTTCGAAGCCGTTGCCGGTTGTCAGCTCTCGAGCGCTTCGAGGTACATCCACCGCCCGGCTCGGCGGACGAAGGAGGAGTTCTCTTCTAGGACATGATCGCCGAGGTGATCTCGGAATCGCGCACGGAAGTGCACGGTGCCGGTGGCATCGTCGATTCCCCCGCCCGTGGTGGACACGATTTCGAGGCCGAGCCACGTGGTGGCGTCATCGACGCCGACATCGTCGGGTCGGGTCTTGGCATGCCAGGTGCGGAAGAGGTGGTCTTCGTTGCCGCGGACGAAGGCGGTGTAGCGGGAGCGCATGAGCGCCTCGGCGGTGGTGGGCCAGGTTTCACCGTCGAGGGCTGGGCGGCAGCAGTCGTCGTAGGCGGTGCCGGGAGGCATTCCGGAGCAAGGGCAGATCATCAGTCGATGATATCGGCAGGGGACAGCCGCAGGCGGCGTGCGAAGATGGAGTCATGACTTCACTGTTCCTGTCTGGAGATCCGAAGGCCGATGAACTCTTGGCCGAAGACCGCTTCGCTCTGCTCGTCGGGATGCTGCTCGACCAGCAGGTGACCATGGAGAGCGCCTTCGCTGGGCCGGCCAAGCTGGCCGAACGGCTCGGCAAGCTCGATATCGACGAGATTGCCGAGATGAACCCGGACGATTTCCTCGACATCTTCGCCCAGACTCCTGCTGTCCACCGGTTCCCGAAGTCGATGGCTGGCCGGGTGCAGAAGCTGGCCGCGGCCATTGTCGATGAGTACGACGGAAACCCCGAGGCGATCTGGACTGAAGGTGACCCCAGCGGTGCCGAGGTCCTCAAACGACTGAAGAAACTGCCCGGATTCGGTGATCAGAAGGCCAAGATCTTCCTGGCGCTGCTCGGCAAACAATTCGAGCTCAAAGCTGAGGGCTGGCAGGAAGCTGCCGGTGACTACGGTGACGCGGACGCCCGCCGTTCGATCGCCGACGTCGTCGATGACGTCACCCTACAAGAGGTGCGTGCCTTCAAAAAGCAGCAGAAGGCTGCGGCCAAGGCGGCAAAGGCCGCGAACAAATAGCGATAGTCGCCGAGAGTTTCATGCTTCCACGCACTCGGACGTGAGTTATCCACAGATTGGACTTCGCCTGTTCTAAAAAGCGTGCCTGTCGAATAATGTAGGGAATCCGGGTGTCGGCCGACGGGGTCGCGCCGCAGTTGCAGACCACAGAGGCGTGGAATGAGAACTGGATCGTCCCGACCGTATCGTCGACCTGCCCAAATGTTCGTTGCCGTTTTATCCGCTCTGAGTTTGGTCTCGGTCGTCGGCTGTGCCGACAACTCGCCGGTAGCCGCACCGACGTCGACCCTGCCCGCCCAGCAGCCCGACGAAGGGTCGACCGATAACCCCGCCGAGGTGGCCATCCCCGACTACGAAACCGACCTTGACCTCGACCATGAGGAGCAACAGGCCGTCGAGGGCGCGCTGGTTGCGTTCGTCGGATACATCGACACAATCAACCGGGTATTTTCTTCAGGCGGGAAAGACACAGAGAAGGCTGATGCCTATGCGAGAGGTGAATCGCTAAAGTCATTGAACTCGGAAGCAAAGACCATGCGGGCGTCGAATGAGTACATGGCGGGAGAGTACAAGGCTTACGACTTAGTAGTTGAAAGCCTCGATTTGGATCAGTCGAATCCAAAACAAGGCACGGTCTCTGTGCTGTTTTGCACCAAAGATTCAGAGTGGAGTGTAGTGCCGGAAGGCGAGCCACTTCCCTCTACGGCGCCCAAAGGACTAACTATGCAGCACGACATCACCCATGCCGACAACGAGTGGAAAGTGGCTAATCAATTCTTACGGAGTAAGACGTGCGGGTCCGATTGAGATCTGTTGTCATTTTATTGGCTATTGTCACGTTAGCCCTGATTCTGGGCGGCTTGGGGCCAGCGTATTCTTCCGGCCCAAGCTGTGGTTCTATGGACGCTCGCGACTGTGGAGTAGTAAAACCTCCGCCTGCTCCCAAACCGCCTCCGGGCGGAGGGGGAACTGACGGCGGAGGCTCCGGAGGTGGCGGCTCTGGTGGTGGCGGCAACGGCGGCGGTGGATCCGGGGGCGGAGGTGGCGCCGGCGGAGGAGGCGGCGGACAGCCTGACTGCCCCACTGAAGACGTCGGCTATCTGTGTGTGAGCGAGCCCGGCCCAGGTGGCGGAGGGGGCGGTGGAGGCGGCGCTCCGGCTCGCCCCGATCCCCCGACGCGTATCCCGGAATCGCAGTTCCAGAACTTCGACATTCCGGCGCCCACAATCTACGCCTGGCCAAAGGATTGGGCCGTCGTCGGCAAACCGGCCGCTTTCTGGACGGACATCGATGTCAGCTATATCGACATGACCCTGTTGACCTACGCGGTCCAAGTCAAAATCACCCCCGAGCGATTCAACTGGGACTTCGGCGATGGTTCGGGCACGACAACCACCGCAAAAGGCGCGAAACCACTGCCCGGCGGCACCCCGCAGATCGGACACGAATACCAAAAGTCAGGCAAAGTGTCGGCCTCGATGACCGCGACATTCAGCGGTGAGTTCTCAGTCGACGGCGGCCCCTGGCTCCCTATCGATGGTTTCGCTCACGTCGCCAGCAACGATATCGCCATTGAGGTCTACCGCTATCACCGCTACCTCGTCGACGAAGACTGCTATTCCAATCCTCGTGGACCCGACTGCGCCCGATCTGCCCGATGACGCCTTAGCTCACTGCCGAAACGGATCAGCACATCGCTCCAATCCGATCGATGGGACCGTGACGAGAGAAACCTGAAACAATGGTCACATGGTGTGCCGAATCAACGAGCTCCTGATCGATTCTCATTGGACTGTCGTCATCATCGGGGCGGGCCAGGCCGGGCTGTCCGCAGCCCATTACCTGTGGCGCGACGGCCTCGCACCAGGCAAAGATTTCATCATTCTCGATGCCGGAGACGGCCCCGGTGGTGCCTGGCGAGAACGGTGGGCCTCATTGACCCTGGGCACCACCAACCACATCTCCGACCTGCCTGGATTCCCTCTCGGACGTCCCGATCCGAACGTCCCCGCCTCGGAGATCGTCTCCGACTACTACTCCCGCTTCGAACGCGAGCTCGAACTCTGCGTCATCCGGCCGCTGAAGTGGACACCGTCCGGTCCGAAGAACCCGGACAGGGACGATTCACCATCACAGCCACCGTCGACGTGAACACGTGACGCTCTCCAGCGACTACCTCATCAACGCAACCGGCACGTGGACCCAGCCTTACGTCCCCTTCGTCCCCGGCATCGCGGAGTTCGAGGGCCACCAGCTACATACCGTGAACTTCCGTGACGTCGAAGACTTCCGGGGACTGCGCACGCTCGTGGTCGGCGGCGGAATCTCCGCCACGCAGTTTCTCCTCGAACTCGCCGAAGTGACCGACACTCTTTGGGCCACACGCCGTCCCCCGAACTTCACGTCCAGGGAATTCGACGGCCAATGGGGACTTGAGGTCGAACGAGCCGTTCGCGAACGAACTCTGTCCGGTCTGGCCCCAGCCAGCGTCGTTCGCACGACTGGCCTGCCGATCCGCAGAGAGTTCCGGGAAGGAATCGACTCGGGAGTTCTGGTGTCTCGCGGCATGTTCGACCGCATCCTTCCCCACGGCGTCCGCTTCCCCGGACTCGGCGACACCGAGCCTCCGACCACGTCGGAAGGCTTGGGCCCTTCGGCCAGCGACCACCTGGCAGTGCCCGAAACATGGGCGCCGTTCGACGAACCCCGTGTCGAAGAGGTCGACGTGATCTTCTGGAACACCGGGTTCCGAGCGGCACTCAAACACCTTGCACCGCTGCGCCTGCGCACACCTGATGGCGGAATCTCCATGGAAACCGAGGTCGCGGTCAAAGACGATCCGAGGCTGTTCCTCGTCGGCTACGGATCAGCCAGTTCCACGGTGGGCGCGACCAGGGCCGGGAGGATAGCGGCTCGAGAACTGCTCAAACGCATGTCTGGCAGTCGGCAGCCTCAGCGCAGGTCTGGGGCTTTGAGCACCTGATCGCCAAAGCGAACCGTCGGCAGCATCTGTCGGAACTGGTTTTGAGCCTCTGTGTCATCGGCTTGCGCAAGCATGT
This sequence comes from Brevibacterium sp. JSBI002, assembly GCF_026013965.1. Lineage (NCBI taxonomy): Bacteria > Bacillati > Actinomycetota > Actinomycetes > Micrococcales > Brevibacteriaceae > Brevibacterium > Brevibacterium sp. JSBI002. Next base: position 1,462,257 of record NZ_CP110341.1, on the reverse strand, counting down.
CGACGCTGACCTTGAAGAGTCGACCGTCGACAGATATTCCGGCAACTGCACCGAACATCACGGTGTCCTCTTTGTCGACAGCTCGCATGTCATCGGGTGCCAAGGTGCCGTGGAAGACCCAGTACTCTCCACCGCTGAGTGATCCGGTGGACTCACTGGTCATGGACGATCCCGACGTGCTGAACATCCTCTCCCGCGCCTTGTCCACCAATTCTTGAGGTGACGACTCGTCGTCATCAATGCAGTTGACAGTGATGATCGCACCAGAATCAGCTTCGTAGAGCCGATAGCCGTCGTAACCGGACCTATCTGACCAGTCGGCGCCCAAGGCCAAACTGACTTCGACGGGGCATTGCCCACCCAGGTCGACAGTGGTCTCGCTCATCCCGTCGGGAATCGTCGGGCCGGTTGCGGTCGGCGAAGGCGACTGTCCGTCGCCGATTCCCACATTCGCCGGTTTGGATCCCGCACCTTCGGAGCTGCTGACCTTGAACGCCGAACATCCGCTGAGAGTCAGGCCCAGGGCCAGCGTCACCGCTACGAGTGGTCTGTTCATCATCGTCTGCCTTCACTCGATCGGTGGGGTCCTCTACATCGTACCCAATCATCTGGTCGTCCCCGGTCTCTGGCGCAAGCGTCAACTGCCGCCTAGCCTGGACTCATGACTGAGATCCCGCTTTTCGATGACTCCGATATCAACCGTGTGCTCTGCGTGGTCGCCCACCCTGACGATATGGAATACGGGGGTTCGGCAGCCGTGTCGAAGTGGACCGATGAGGGCAAAGAAGTCGCCTATCTTCTGCTCACCCGAGGGGAAGCAGGAATCCGGAACATGAGCCCGGAGGAAGTGGCACCGCTGCGCGCAGAGGAACAGCGTCGGGCGTGCAATATCGTCGGCGTCGACGATCTGGAGATCCTCGACTTCCCGGATGGTCTGCTGGAACCCACGCACGAGTTGCGTCGGGCAATCGCGCGGAAGATCCGCGAGTTCCGCCCGAATGCGGTTGTCGTGACGACCTTCGACCTCCAAGTGCAGTGGGGACTCAATCATGTCGACCATCGTCACGCCGGAGTTGCCACCGTCGACGCTATTCGCGATGCGGACAATCCCTGGGTCTTCACCGATCTCAAGGATGAGGGACTTGAAGCGTGGAAGGCAGATCGGCTGCTCATCAATGGTGCCCAGCCCACTCACGCCGTGGTGCTCACTGCTGCGCACGTCGACCGTGGTGTGCGATCGCTTGAGGCACACAAGGTCTATTTGGACGCCCTCAGCGATCATCCGGCACCGAAGGATATGATCCCCGGCATTACCACGAGCGGTGGAGAACTCGCCGGCGTCGACTACGCCCTGCCGATCACCGTCGTCGGTATGTGAGCATTTCGGCAATTGCTCCTCGTCAGCAGCCGGTGCTCCGAACCACTTCGACCGGCACGCTGCTGATACAGAACAACCGGGTGGGACGCGTGTGCGTCCCACCCGGTTCGTACTTCACGAGTCGAACCTTCGACTCGCGGGAGAAGATCCGGCTCCCAGAGCTGCGATTGCCGAATCGTAGTCGGGTTCGGTGGTGATCTCGTCAACGAGCTGCGTGTAGGTCACGGTGCCCTTCTCGTCGAGGACGACAACGGACCGGGCGAGCAGACCAGCGAGCGGGCCGTCGACCATAGTCATGCCGAAGTCTTTGCCGAACGAGCTACGGAATCCCGATGCCGTCACAACGTTCTCAATGCCCTCGGCGCCGCAGAAGCGGGCCTGAGCGAACGGAAGGTCGTTGGACACGCAGAGAACGGTGGTGTTCTCCAGGCCGGCGGCGAGTTCGTTGAACTTGCGCACCGAGGCGGCGCACACGCCCGTATCGAGGCTGGGGAAGATGTTGAGCACGACGCGCTTGCCCGAGTAGTCCTGTGAGTTCACATCACCGAGGTCGCTGCCGACGAGGCTGAAAGCTGGGGACTGCTCTCCCTTGGCTGGCAGTTCGCCGACGGTCTTCACCGGAGATCCCTGGAATGCTGTGTTGGCCATGCTTGACTCTCTCCTTCTTCAGAGCTGACTGCTGTCACCCTCACTCTACGTGAGACGGTGCTGAGGGGAACGCGACGAACATGGACCGGACTTTCGGCGGCCCTCGGATATATGAATCCCACAGATGGCCGACTGCTGCTCAACGACGACGGCGGCGTGAGACGACCACGAGTGCCGAACCGAGTGCGATGACCGCAGCAGCGATACCGATGCTTGTGGCAAGTTCGAGGCCGGTCCGCGGCAGGTCGGCCCCGCCGCCTGCGCCGGTTGCCGAACCGTCAGCTTCACGACCGTCAGCGCCGCCGCCTTCAGCATGGCCGTCCGATGCACTGTTCGTCGAGCCGTCGTTCGCGGATGTTGATTCTCCGGCATTGTCCTCCCCGTCAGCGCTTCCGGAGCTCCCGGAACCCGCGCCGTCGGAGGACCCACCGGCATCGGACTCGGCTCCAGTGGACGCATTCGAGCCTGCCTCGGCAGTGGCTTCGCCGGAGCTGTCAGAATCCTCGCTGTCGCCGGAATCGTCATCGTCTCCGCCCGGTGCACGGCTGCTGGTGACGACCTGCCAGTTCTCGTCGAAGAAATCGGCGGGGTCGACGATCTGCTTCTCTTCCGCCCAGTCGATAAGTGCCTGACGAACCTCGACCTGTTCGTTGTAGACCTCTTTGAGTCCGTCGACCGGGTAGCCGCCGCCACCGGACTGACGATAGTTGTTGATGGCGAGGATGAACCGGTCATCGTCTCCGATTTCGCTGCCGTCAGCCTGCGTGAGGTTTTCGATCCTCTTCCCGGTCGGTTTGGAGACATTGATGTCGTAGTCGATTCCGGCCAGAGCGTCGTAGTTGTAGTCCGGGATCGGAGATTCCGAAACTTCGTCGATCGCGTTCGTGCCGTCGACCGGGTCGAATTCAGCGCCTTCCTCGGTCTGTTTGAAATAGCGTGCCGAGAATTCGAGGTAGTCGCGCAGCTGAGCGCCGTTGATCTCGACTCCGGCAAGAGTGTTGTCGTAGACGTAGAGTCCGGCCACATCTCGGATCGTGATGTCGCCGGCGGGGAACTCTGCGGTGCGGCTGAAGGGTGATGCCTGCGAGATCACGGGAAGATCGGCATAGTCCGTTCCCTTCAGTCCTTCTTCAATCGTCTCGATTTGGACGTGGGAGATGAAGTCGAGGATGGCCGTGTCTTCATAGTAGGAGGTCTTCGCCGACAGTGTTTCGGTGACCGATCCGATCTTCGTGTTCACGTAGTCGATCGTGGTCTGGTGCTGCTCATCGACAAGGTCTTTGATCTCCTGGTCCTCAGCGACCTCCCCCTGGGTGGCAAGAGCGTCAGCGTGCGGCGCGGCCTCGCCCCAGTCCACGTGGTGGGTGTCAAGATTGATCGGCAGTCCCACCTCGGATACCGACCGTGCCCAATAGTTCGGTTGGGTGATGAGCACCTCGGTGCCGTCGTCACGGGTCACGACCTGACTGGGTTCGTTCTGATGAGTATGGCCGGCGACGAGGACATCAACTCCGGGCACTTTCGCTACCGAGGTGCTGACGTTCTCCTGCAGCTGGTCCGGATCCCAGCTCTGTCCCTTCGGATCTTTGCCAGAGTGGGACAGTACGACGATGACGTCTGCGCCCTTCTGTTTCATCTCGGGCACATACTTCTGAGCTGTTTCGACCGGATCGTCGAAGTGCACCTTCCCGGACAGGTTGTTCTTGTCCCAGATGCGGCTGCCGGGAGTGGTCACTCCGAGAACACCGACGGTGATCGTCTCACCATCGACCTGCTTCTCCACCATCGCATAAGGGTCCAAATGGGACTGTCCGTCGGCGTCGTCGATGACGTTGGCCCCGAGCAGTGGAAAGTCGACCTGGTCACGGTAGGTGGCCAGCAGATCGAGGCCGTAGTTGAATTCGTGGTTGCCGACGACCTGTGCGTCGTATCCCAGGTGGTTGTAGGTCTTGGCCAGTGGGTGGGTTTGGCCGCTCGTCGTGATCGGCTCCTGTTTGGCGAAGTAGTAGGCCAATGGATTGCCTTGGATCGTGTCACCGTTGTCGACGAGGAGCACGGAATCGGCACCTTTGTCCTCACGCACTCCTGTCCTCACGCACTCCGTTGATGAGAGTCGAGGCTCGGGACATGCCCAGCTCCTCCCCTGCCGGGTAGGGCTTGTTCGCGAAGTAGTCCCAGTTGAGTACGTTGCCGTGAACGTCAGTCGTCGCCAACAGAGTCAGTTCTCCGGTTGTCGCCGCCTGAGAGTCGGCGGGGGCGTCGGCACTGCCGAGGCCAGTCGCGGAGGCGGCCGCGGGGCCGGTGACGATGAGAGCGAGGGCGAGTGTGGACGAGGACAGGGTGCGCAGACGCATGAGTCTCCAGAGAACTGGTCAAAGAGGATGAAAGTGAACCAACTCTCTTACCCTAGTGGGCGCTGATCGTTTTCTGAATGGATCTTGAGAGAAATTTGCACAAACTCTCTTGCGTTCACGCTGTGGTGGAATCGGCTCCACCTGCCTCACCCTTCGCAGACGCAGATTTCGCCTCGACGACGATGAGGATGACGACAACCGCCGCGCCGAGGACCGCAAGCAGGATCGGACCGAGTACCGGATCGACAGGGGCCAGCAGGCCGCCCGCTCCGTGCTCTTCGCCGTCGGCGCCCACCTCGGCAGAAGACTGCCACGGCCAGAGCGCGCGGAGGGAACCGAACATCAGCCCTGCCATGACGATCAGTGTCCACCACCGGTGATTGTGCAGGAAGTATTTGAGAATGTTGACGAAGACCGCTAGGCCGAGGACTGCGCCGAGCAGGAAGATTCCGAGATACCCGAAATCACGTGAATCGACGGCGCTCAGTGTGGTCGAGTACATGCCGACTGCCAACAGGAAGAATGATCCGGACACTCCTGGAACCACAAGTGCGCAGACGGCGATCGAGGCGACGAAGAAGACGGCGATGAGCGGTGGGTTCTCCACATCTGCCCCGCCGGCCAGACTCGTCATCAAGAATGCGAGAGCGGCAGCGACAATGAAGGCCAGAACGCCGAGGAGAGCCGGTTGCCGCGAGGAGCGGGCCGGCAACATGCGCAACGGCACCGCAATGCTGGCGGCGACGAGGCCGAAGAACAGTCCGCGGGAGAGTTCGGGATTGCCGGTGACGAAGGATTCCAGGACACCGGCGATGGTGAATACGGCCATGGCCATCCCCAACAGAACCGGGATGACGAGGAACCAGTCGGTGCGCCGCAGTTCTGCCAGTGCTCCGCTGACACGCTTGGGGCCGGTCACCAAGGTCTTCGCCGCGGCAACGACGTGCGCTGCGGAATCGATCAGCTGGTCGTAGACTCCGGTGACCAAGGCAATGGTTCCGCCGGAGACCCCGGGGACGAGTTCGGCGCTGCCGATGAGGAATCCGCGGATCAGGTCGAGCGGCAGGAGTGCTTTGGATCGTTTCGGCGCAGTGTCGGTTCCGGTCGATGGGATGTTCGTCATACCTCCCAGCCTATTTGATCCGCCCTCTGCACAGTGCCCACGACTCAGTCGCCGATCTCACCATCGATGTCCTCGCGCAAGATGTCCGCATGCCCGGTGTGCCGCGTGTACTCTTCGAGCCCTCGTCGTTCGTTCGGGGAATTGCTCGGATCGGTCAATGGCAGGGTCATGCTGAGCCTCTCTGATCATGCAGACGGCCTGATGTTCGAACCAGGTGTATGAGGTTCAGTCTAGTTTTCGCCGACCGATGTCGAAGAGATTTCCTTCGGGATCCTTCAGAGTCGTCCATTCGATCCCATACTCGTCGAAAGACGCGAGCTTCTGTGCGCCCAAGGAGACCGCGCGGTCGACGTCCGCCGGATAGTCCGGATCGTCGAGGTCGATGTGCAGCGGGTTCTTCCCCTCTGCCCGTTCGTCGACCTTGAGGAAAAGCATTCCCGGGGTCGGTGACTCGCTGTTGTGAACTCCCCCGATGCTCGCAACGAACTCGTTGGCGCCGGGATCGATGTCGGCACCGAGGAGGTCTGCCCAGAAGATCGATTGTGCTTCCACATCGAGGCAGTCGAAGGTGATGCTCAAAGATGCCAGCGACGCCATGAGCGCGCTCCTTTCCCAGTCGGATAGGTGTTGACCCGACTCTAGAGCACCCCACCGACATGGCACATCGAAGGCGTCATCGTCGGTTATCCGCCGTCATCGTCACGTCAACCGCGGGGTTGGCGCGCCAACTGCCGCGACTGAGCGACGAGGCGGCCGGCCGAGTCCCACAGTTCGCAGTCCTCTTCGAACATGCCGCCGGCAATGTTCCGAGTGGACAGTCGTGCGCTGATCCAGCCGGGAGCGGGCAGGGCGCGGACGTGTGCGGTCAGTTCCATCGTCGGTGCCCAGTTGAAGCGACCGAGGTCGAACATCACCGGCGGGAACGAGTCGAGGAAAGTCAGCAATGACAGCGGATCCGGGTCGGTACCGTCGATGAACCGAATCCAGCCTTGCAACACTCCACGACCACTGGGTTTGCCGACCGCGAATCGTGCGGTGGCCGGGTCGAGGCGCATATCGAACCGTTCGATGAGCGGTGCCGCCTTCTTGAAGTCCTCGCTGGCTTCGGCGACACCGACGCATTCTTCCGGTGGGGGCAGCTGGGGCGGCGTGGCTGTCGTGCCGACATCGTCGGGAAGCTCGCCGAGGTTGCCCATCGTGGCCATCGCCGAGATCGTGGGTGCCCCGTTCTGGGAGAGCTCGATGCCGTAGCTCGCCGTCGATCGGCCTTCGCGCAGTGTGCGCGTGGTGATGTCGACCGGACCTTCTCTGCTCGGTCCGAGATAGAAGGTGGAGATGACGAGGGGGTCCGGGGTGCTCGGGTTGACGGCCCGCAGGGCTTGTCCGGCGACTCCGAGGAGGTAGCCTCCATTCACGGCTCCGGCGACTTTCCAGCCGGCGTCGAGCTCGGCGGTGAAGCTGTGGTCGCCTTGACGGGTGACTGCGGTGGCCTGTGAAAACTCACTGACGGTCGTTTGACTCATATCACATACAGTACCAACAGCTGATCGAACGTCCAGCCAGATTCAGTGTCGTCCAGGCGGCCGTTTGTTGCCGTGTCGGTAGTTTCCTGTCGCCCGGGCCAACAGCTGCTGATCGGTGTCGTCATCTCGGCCGAGTTTGGGGATGAGTGCGCCGGCCCTTCTCCCGCCGAGCTGCATGACGGTTCGGCCGCCTCGGCGAATGAGGAGGACCCCGGATTTGGTGACTTGGTAGTCGAATGGATCGTCTTCAAGGCTCATGTCTGTACTCCTTTGTCGCTCCATCGTCCGAGGATAAGGAAGGTGCCCCAGACCTCACGGTCAAGGGCACCTTCACTTATTCAGTCAGCGAGAGACTGTCTGAGTATGTTTCAGTTGTTCTTCTTGCGACGCATGGTCAGAACAACAGCGGCTCCACCGACGAGGAGCAGTCCGGCTCCGGCAGCCAGGCCGGTCAGCTCGGCACCGGTGCGAGGCAGATCAGATCCGCCGCCGTCACCGTTTCCATCATCGTTGCCGTTGTCGTCACCATCGTCGCCGCCGCCGTTGCCATCTTCATCGGCAACAACCTGGAAGGAGCCGGTGAGGGCATCTTCGTCTGCGGTGTCATTGGCGCCGGTGACCTCGAGGTCGTACTTGCCGAGGTAGGCCTCGGGGTTCGAGGCGCTGGTGCCGTAGATCGAGAATCCGACGACTCCGTCAGCGTTAGCGGTCTCTTCGAGGGTGATGCCCTCGACGTTGTCAGGACCGGCAACGACTTCGAGGGTGACGTTCTCGCCCTCTTCGAAGCCTTCAGCGGTGATCTGAACGCCCTTGTCTTCCTTCACGAAGTCCGAAGCGGAGATCTCCTTCGGCTCGACGGTCAGGTTGCGCTCGGCCTCGGCAGCCTGGACAGTCACCGTGAAGTTGGTGGCCTCCGAGGTCTGGCCGTTAGCGGTAACCGTGGCGGAGTAGGCGTATTCGCCAGCCTCACCAGGAGCCTCGGTGGAGAAGTTTCCGTCAGCATCGGTCTTGAGCGTGACGCTGCCCTCAGCAGGTGCAGCCTGAGCGGAACCCGCCTGGGCATCGCCAGCGGCCTTCCAGGTCAGGTTCACTTCAGCGTTCGGAGCAGCTTTGCCGGTGATGTTTCCGCCTTCAGAGACGGTCTGGTCGTCTACCTGGGGAGCTTCAGGCTTTTCATCACCGTCAGCGTCGGAATCGGCTTCGTCATCCTTGCCGTCTGCGGCAGTGGAAGCGTCTGCTTCCGCTCCGTCGGCATCGGCCGAGGCTTCAGCGTCGTCGCCTTCTGCGGCGGACGAAGCGTTTGCGTCGTCGCCTTCTGCGGCGGACGAAGCATCCGCGTCCTCACCGTCGGCAGCAGCCGAGGCATCAGCTTCTGCTTCGTCATCGCCCGGAGGTTCTTCGCCCGGCTTTTCGAGGTTGAACTTCACACCGGACTGTTCGAGGGAGTGATCGAGGTCAGCAACCCAACCCAGCTGGAACGGGGTGCCGTCGTCCCACTCAGCAGGTCCACCGCCGGAGATCACACCAACTGCGGTGTCTCCCTGGAAGACTCCACCTCCGGAGTCACCCGGCGCGGAGAACGGGTCGCTCATAGACGACTCAACTGCGAAGCCATGCACCCAACGGCCGCTGACGGACATGTAATCGAAGGGTGCTTGTTCACGCGGGATGACCTGACCCTCAGTCAGTCCGGTCGTGCGACCGGCCTTCTGCACGGATCCTTCTGTGTGGGCTCCGACCTTAGTGATGTCGGTGGCGAGCTTTGCAGCAAGGTCGTCGTCAGCGGCGGAAGACCAGTCGGTCACTCCGGTCTTGACGTTGTACTTCGATTCGTCGACGTTGATGACGGCGAAGTCGATATCGCCTTCAGCGCCCTCGGTCTCACCGGGGTCCACTGGGCTGCCGTACTTGTTGTAGCCCCACGAGCCGATGGACCCGATTCCCGCGGGTTCTCCGCCCTCACCTTCAGCTGCGGGCGCAGTGCTGGGACGCTCGGTGTCGACGACCGAGTTCGAACCGAGATCCTCTCCGGCTTCGGAGGTATCTTCAGCACAGTGGCCTGCAGTCAGTACGACGGGCTTGCCGCTATCGTCCCAACCGGAGAAGCCGGTCGAGCAGGCACCGGTTCCGCCGGTGCTGGGGGACTTCAACAGGTAGCCTGCGCCGCCGACCAGATCATTCTTAGCGTGGGCCTTGACCTCAGGGAATCCAGCCGAGACGACAACATTGTCGGCGCCGTACTTCTTCTGGAGCTTCTCGATTTCCGCGGCATCTACATCCGCTTCGTCTTCGACGCCGAGGTGAAGCGTGCCGTTGTCGAAACCAAAGGCATTGACTACGGAAATGGACTTAGCAGCCTTCTGAGCAGTCACCTGGGTGAGGTCTGCCGTGTCCGCCATTGCCGGGCCGGAGACCAACGCTCCGCCGAGGCCGAGTGCTGTCGCTGCCGCCAGCGCCAGCGAACTCTGCACGAGTTTCTTCTGCATAAGTTGTTGTCTCTCTGTTCTGAGGGATCAATGTCACAAGTTGATGACCTAAGTCACGATAAGGTTACGGGCCGCACTCAGGAACTACCAAAAAAGTCGGTTCGAAACTGTGAACTTAATGACCGAAACTTCAGCAGATGTACAAAGTGACTTGCCGTCATCTTCCATCAGACTGTCGTCGTGAATAGACGATGCCCCCGGTCAGAAGACCGGGGGCATCGTCAGTGAGAGTTCGGCAGACCGTCAGACGGTCAGCAGCCCTTCACTCAGTTGTTGTTCTTGCGACGCATCGTCAGAACGACTGCGGTTCCGCCCACGAGGAGCAGTCCGGCTCCGGCAGCCAGGCCGGTCAGCTCGGCGCCGGTGCGAGGCAGATCAGAGCCTCCGTCACCGTTACCGTCATCGTCGTTTCCGTTGCCGGATCCGCCGTCGGCGTTGCCGTCGTCGTTGTTTCCGTCATCGTCGCCGCCGGATCCGCCACCGGATCCGTCTTCGTCAGCGACAACCTCGAACGAACCGGTCAGTGCCGCCTCATCCTCGGTGTCGTTGGCGCCGGTGACCTCGACGTCGTACTTGCCGAGGTAGGCCTCAGGGTTCTCGGCACTGGTTCCGTAGATCGAGAACGCTGCCGCACCGTTCTCGTTGGCGGTCTCTTCCAGTTCGATGCCTTCGACGCCTTCAGGTCCGCTGGCAACTTCGAGGTTGACCTTCTCGCCCTCGTCGAAGCCCTTGACCGTGATCGTCACGCCATTGTCTTCCTTCACGAAGTCGGAAGCGGCGATCTGCTTGGGATCGATGCTGATCTCACGCTCGACGGGAGCAGGAGTCTCGGACTCATCTTTCTCAACGGTCACGTCGAATTCGGTCGTCTTAGACTTCTGGCCATCGACGATCGCCGTCGCAGTGAAGTTGTAGTCGCCTTCTGCCTTGGGGCCTTCGACGGAGAAGTTTCCATCTTTGTCGGCCTTAACGGTCTCAGCACCGTTTTCGTCAGCCTGGGCGCCTTCAGCGGCTTCCCACTTGACCTCAACCTCGGCGCCGGCCTCAGCCTTGCCCTTGATCTTGCCCTCGGGCTCGATGGTCTGGTCTTCAGCCTTCGGAGCGGCAGGAGCCTCAGGGGTCTCCTCGCCCGGCTTCTCGAGGTTGAAGTCCGTGCCGGATTCCTCGAGCGAGTGATCCAGGTCGGCAACCCAGGTGAACGAGGTGTTCGCATCGAGGTCGCCGCCGCCGGAGATGACACCCACAGCGGTGTTGCCCTGGTAGACGCCGCCGCCGGAGTCGCCCGGCTGCGAGAAGGGCTTGTCGATCGGAGCGGTCACGCCGAATCCGTGAACCCAGCGACCGCCGACGTTCTGGTAGTCGAAGTCGTACTCCGAACGGGGCAGAACTTCGCCGTCGGTCTTACCGGTGGTGCGACCGGACTTGCTGATGGCACCGTCCTTGTGCGCACCGACCTCGGTGATCTCGGTGGTCGACTTGGCCAGATCGTCCGAATCGGCAGTCGACCAGTCGGTGATTCCGTTCTTGACGTTGTACTTCGACTCGTCGACGTTGATGACAGCGAAGTCGATGTCGGACTCGCTGGGCTCGGGCCACTTGTTCTGGTCGGCGCCTTCGAGCAGGTCGCCGCCGAAGTTCGCGAAGCCCCACTTGCCGATGACGCCATTGCCGGAAGCCTGGAAGCCTTCTCCGCCGTTGGCCTCGGAGATCGAGGGCTTCTCGGTCTGGTCGACAGTGGTGTCGCCGTCGAACTCGTTGGTCTGCTCGTTGATGATCTTCGAGCAGTGTCCGGCGGTGAGGACGACGGGCTTGCCGTCTCCATCCCAGCCGGAGAAGCCGGTCGAGCAGGCTCCGCCGCTCTCGCCGGCCTTGACCAGGTAGCCGGCACCGCCGACGAGGTCGTTCTTAGCGTAGGGCTTCAGTTCCTTGACGCCCTCGGTGACCTTGATGTTCTGGTACTTCTTTTCGAGCTTCTTGATCTCGTCGGTCTTCTTGGCAACGCCGATGCTGAGCTCGCCGCCGTCGGTGCCGTAGGCATTGACGCCTTCGATTCCGGACAGGGCCTTCTGGACGTGAGCTTCACTCTGGAGGTCCAGCTTCTGCGGAGCGTTGTCAGCCATCGCCGGCGAGGCGACAAGCGCGCCGCTCAGGCCCAGCGCTGCGGCGGCGCTGATTGCCAGCGAACTCTGCACGAGTTTCTTCTGCATAAGGTTGATTCCCTTGATCGTTGTCGATGCTTCGATTGCCGACCCCGTCAACGGGCTTCGCGCCGATTCGGCGGTTCGCGTCTCCGGTGTCAGATTTCCAACCGTGTGAAAGGTTACGGTTTGATCACGACGCAATGCAAAAACCATCAATGTCGCAGGTGAACACAACTTACAGAAGTCCGACTACACAAGCTGTCCTGTGTTCGTCCAGGTCGCTCGAAATCGGTGCCGTTATGATCAGGGACATGCCGAACCACACAAAACTTCGCACCCCGGCCGCTGCAAGACCCGCCTCGAGGCTCGCGCTCGGTCTCGCTGCACTTGCTCTCACTCTGCCGCTGGCAGCCTGCGATACCGGTAACGACCCACGAAACCCCAGCTCCCCCTCCCCCACCGAGTCCAGTGAAACCACGTCTCCCAGCGACGACGCCTCCAAGCTCGATCCCACCGGTAAATGGACCTCACCGGAGAAGGGCGACCCGTTCCTCGAATTCTCTGAAGACGGCTCGCTCGAAGGCTCTGACGGCTGCAACGCGATCGTCACGAGCTGGAAGGTCAAAGGCGACGAGATCGCCATCGACTCCTTCATGTCGACCCAGAAAGCATGCGCCGGCGTCGACACCTGGCTGAGCAAAGCCTCAACGGCGACTATCGAAGGCGATGTCATGAAGGTCAAAGACAGCAACGGGAAAGTCATCGGCGGACTGGAGAAGGAAGACAAATGACACAGGAACTCATCGGCCGCTGGGTCGCCGAGACGAACGAGCGGGCCTTTCTCGAGTTCGCCGAGGACGGCTCACTGCGCGGCAGCGACGGCGCCAACAGCCTTGTGACCTCATGGTCGGCTGAGCCCGAGGGTCTGATGATCAAGTCCTCGATGATGACGCTCAAGGCCGCTCCCGGAATGGTCACCTGGGTTCCCAAGGCCAGGAGGGTCGAACCCGACGGCGACCGTCTGCAGCTCTTCGATGCTGCGGACAACCACCTCGGTGATCTCCATCGTCAGCCGCCTGGCCCCGCTCACAAACTCGGCGGTCGTTAGATGGCTGGAGGTCTGATCGCACTTCTTGACGACGTCGCCGCACTCGTCAAACTCTCGGCTGCCAGCCTCGACGACGTCGCCGCGGGTGCTTCGCGAGCCAGCGCGAAGGCAGCGGGCGTCGTCATCGACGACGCGGCAGTGACGCCGAAGTTCGTCGAAGGAGTGGACCCCAAACGCGAGCTTCCGATCATCCGGCGCATCGCTTTCGGATCGCTGTTCAACAAGCTCATCATCATCCTCCCGGTCATTCTGCTGCTCAGCCAATTTCTGCCCTGGCTCCTCACTCCGCTGCTTATGATCGGCGGCACCTACCTGTGCTTTGAGGGTGCCGAGAAGGTCTTCGAAAAACTCGGTTGGATCGCCCACCACGAGAAGGACACCCCGGCCTCAGAGCAGACAACCGATGGCAGGGCGGCAGAGAAGAAGGTTGTGCGATCGGCCATCACCACCGATTTCGTCCTCAGCTGCGAGATCATGGTCATCGCCCTCAACGAGGTGGCTGGCGAGTCCCTGACCAGCCGTGCCATCATCCTCGCTATCGTCGGTCTCGGAATCACCGTCGGTGTCTACGGCGTCGTCGCGCTCATCGTGAAGATGGATGACATCGGGCTGCACATGGCGAAGAAGGACGCGCCCCGGCAGCAGAAGTTCGGACGGTTCCTCGTCGAGGCGATGCCGAAGCTGCTCGCACTGCTCTCCGTCGTGGGCACCTTCGCCATGCTGTGGGTCGGAGGCCACATCATCCTCGTCGGCACCGATGAGCTCGGCTTCCACGCCCTCTACGGATTCGTCCACCACCTCGAAGAACCCGTCGCCGCGAACGCGGTCATCGGCAGCTTCTTGGGATGGCTCGTCAACACGTTCTTCTCCCTCATCCTCGGTGCGATCTGGGGAGGCATCGTCGTCGCAGTGATCTTCGGCGCCAAGGCCGTGTTCACGGGGAAGAAGAACACGCAGAATCAGCGCTGAGCGAATGTCTTCTTCGGTGCTCCCGCCACGATCATCGGCGCACCCGTGACCGGATCGTCGATGACTGTGCAGTCGATGCCGAAGACCTCATTGACGAGTTCCGAGGTGATGATCGTCTCCGGAGCCCCCTGAGCGACGATCGAACCGTTCTTCATGGCGATGATCTCGTCGGCGTAGCGGCAGGCTTGGTTGAGGTCGTGGAGGACGGCGACCAGCGTGTGCCCGTATTCGTGGTTGAGCTGGGAGAACAGGTCGAGCAGCTCGATCTGATAGGCGACGTCGAGAAAGGTCGTCGGTTCGTCGAGCAGCAGGAGGGATGTCTCCTGGGCGAGCACCATGGCCACCCAGACGCGCTGGCGCTGACCGCCGGAGAGCTCGTCGACGAGCCGTGAGGACAGCTCTTCGGTGTTCGTCGCCCGCAGTGCCGACAGCACAGCTGCTTCATCGGCGTCGGTCCACTGGCGCAGGAACGACTGATGCGGGTGCCGCCCGCGGGAGACGAGCTCGGCGACCGTGATCCCGTCCGGGGCGATGGACGACTGCGGGAGAAGACCCAACCGCTGGGCGATCTTCTTCGTCTTCATCTTCTCGATGTTGTTCCCGTCGAGAAGTACAGTGCCCTTCGCCGGCGGCAGCAGTCGCGCGAGGGCCCGCAGCAGGGTCGATTTGCCGCAGGCATTGGGGCCGACGATGATCGAGAACTTTCCGTCGGGAATGCTCACGTCGAGATCGCTGACGATCTGGCGCTGGTCATAGGCCAGGTCGAGGTTCTCGGCGATCAGCGGGGAGGCTGCGCTTGCGGGGTTGGGAATGCTCATGATGCCTTCCGAGCTTCTTGGATGAGGAGCCAGATGAGGTAGATGCCGCCGATGCTCACGGTGATGACGCCGACGGGCAGTTGGATATCGCCGAACGCATGTTGGGCGATGAGGTCGGCGGCGACGAGGAGCAGTGCTCCGACAGCCGCGGAGGTCAGCAGGCTGGTGCCCTGCGCCCGCGCGATCCGCCGCCCGATCTGCGGTGCGGCCAAGGCGACGAAGGCAATCGGACCGGCCGCGGCCGTGACCACGGCGACGAGGGCCACGGCGATGACGATGAGAACGGCACGGATGGGCTCGTTGCGTACGCCCAGCGCTTTCGCCGTATCGTCGCCGAGTTCCAGAGTGCCGAGATCTCGGGAGAAGAGTCCGCAGGCCAGACCGAGGACGATGGTGGCCACAGCCGCCGGTGCGATCGTCGACCAGCCCATTCCATTCAGGGTTCCGGCACCCCAGGTGGCAGCGGCCATGGCGAGCTCGAGATCGGCGCGCATGATCAGCCAGGTGTTGAAGGCGTTGAGCATCGCCGTCAGTGCGATACCCACGATGATGAGCCGGAAGCCCTGGACCCCGCCTTTCCAGGTGAGCAGGTAGACGACCACGGCGGTCAGGAGTCCGCCGATGATCGCACCTGCCGCGGTGGAGACGAAGCTCGTGCCGAAGACGATGATCGTGACGATGCCGCCGGTGTAGGCACCGGTGGAGAAGCCGATGATGTCCGGGGAGCCGAGAGGATTGCGTGTCAGCGATTGGAAGACGGCTCCGGAGACTCCGAGTCCGGCACCGAGGACGATGCCGGCGATGATGCGCGGTGCCCGCCACTCCCCGACGACGGTATTGACGATACGCTTCTCCGCGGCTCCGAACAGGCCCTGGAACACTTCGGTCGGAGTCAGCGAGAACTTGCCGAGCATGAGACCGGCGAAGCCGCAGGCCAGCGCAATAAGCGTGATGATTCCGGCGGTGATGACGACCCGCAGGTCGATGCGGAATCCGAAAACGCGCAGCATCGGGCGGCCGAAGTCGACTTTCTCCCCCGGCAGTGCATGCGGGTGCGCGGTGAGGCTGCGGTCGGGAACCGCGAGGTGGGTGGTCTTCACAGGCCGCTCGCCTTCTTTCGACGGACAAGGGCGATGAGCACCGGAGCACCGACGAACGCGGTGACGACTCCGACTTGGAGTTCGCCGGGTTTCATCACGACTCTGCCGATGACATCCGAGGCCAGGAGCAGAATGGGTGACAGGACGAGTGAGTAGCCGAGGATCCAGCGCTGGTCGGGACCGACGATCCACCGGGCGATGTGCGGAATCATCAGGCCGATGAATCCGATCGGCCCGGCTGCGGCCGTGGCCGCTCCGGCAAGAAGAGTCACGGCGAGGATGGAGAGCACTCGGGTGCGGTGGACCGAGGTGCCGAGGCTGGCGGCCAGATCGTCGCCGAGGGCCACGGCGTTGAGTGAGTGGGACAGTGCCAGTGCGAGCACGGTGCCGATGACCATGAATGGCAGGATCGCGGTGATCGTATCGAAATCGCGGCCGGCGATTGCGCCGACGTCCCAGGACCGGAAGGCGTCGAAGGCGCGTTCGTTGGTCAGCAGGATCGCTTTGGTCAGTCCGGTGAGCACAGCGGCGACGGCGACTCCGGCCAGAGTCAGGCGGATCGGATCGACCGTGCGGCTGCGACCCGCGGACCCGATGACATAGACGCCGACGGTGGCGACGAGGGCTCCTGCGAACGCGAACCAGATGTACCCGGTGATTGAGGAGATCCCGAAGAACGCGACCCCGATCGTGATCGCCAGGGACGCTCCGGCGTTGACACCGAGGATTCCCGGATCGGCCAGGGGATTGCGCGTCAGGGCTTGGATGAGACCGCCGGCCAGACCCAAGCCCATGCCGACGAGGATGCCGAGCACGGTCCGCGGCAGGCGCAGTTCGAGGACGACGAGCTGATCGTCGCTGCCGGTGGGTGCGAACAGGGCTGCGAGGACTTCCGAGAGCGGCATATCCCTGGCGCCGATCGCCAGGGAGGCTGCGATCACGACGACGAGCGCAATGATCGCTGCGACCAGCCCCAGCACTCTTCTGGTCCGCAGGCTCCCACCTGTCGGATGACCGGTGTCGGTATGCGGTTTCGCCTCGGCAGAGGTGGCGGAACCGGTCATCGAGGTGGTCCTTTGAGTGAGGTGGCGGTCAGGTGACTAAGGGCAGGCTAACCACACTGTAACTCACTGGACCACCTCAGCCAAGCGAAAGAGATCTCACTCGGCTGTGATCTTGCCGATCCTCTCGGACACCTGCCGCTGGATCCGCGAGAGCATTCCGCTCATTCCGCGCAGCCTCAGCGGGCTGACGATCTCCGACATCGACAGCCGCAGGGGCAGGTCGGCTGGAACCGACAGGATCGCCTCGGCGGTGGCTCCGTCGAGCCCTTCGTGCAGGATCCCGGCGAAGCCCCGCGTGGTCGGCGCCTCCGGGGGCGCGGAGAAGTGCAAGCGCACTTCCGCCCGCTCCCCCGCCTCGGGGTCGGCCACCTCGGTGACAAGGAAGATCGGCGACTGGCATTCGGGTACCGGCTCGAGCAGCTCCGGGTGGTCCGTGTACTTCTCCGGCAGGTCGGGAAGGTCCGTCGCGAACTCCAGCAGCACCTGGAGACGGTCGTCGGACGGGGTTTCGGCGAAGTCCGTGACGATCTCCGCCAGCGCCTCCGGCAGATCGTCGGTCTTAGGCGTCGTCGTCTCGTTCATCAGCGTCCGGGCACCTCTCCGGGTTCGGCTCCGGTGACGATCGGCACGCCGACGACATTGCCCCATTCGGTCCAGGAGCCGTCGTAGTTGCGCACGTTGCTGTATCCGAGGAGGTGCTTGAGGACGAACCAGGTGTGGCTGGAGCGTTCGCCGATCCGGCAGTAGGCGATGACCTCATCGCTGGTGCCCAGCCCTGCCTGCTCGGTGTAGAGCTCCTTGAGTTCGGCGGCGGACTTGAAGGTGCCGTCTTCGTTGGCTGCCTTGCCCCACGGCATCGACTTCGCGCCGGGGATATGGCCGCCGCGCAGTGCGCCTTCCTCCGGGTAGGCGGGCATATGGGTGCGTTCGCCGGTGTATTCCTCCGGGCTGCGCACATCGATGAGCGGGACATCGCCGAGGCTGCTGCGAACCTCGGGCAGGAAGGCGCGGATGACGGAATCGTCGCGGTCGACGACAGGGTATTCGGTGGGTGCGGGCTGCGGCTTCTCCGTGGTCATCTCACGGCCTTCGGCCTGCCATTTCGCACGACCGCCGTCCATGAGCCGGACGTCTTCGTGGCCGAAGAGAGTGAAGACCCACAGCGCGTAGGCCGCCCACCAGTTGGACTTGTCGCCGTAGACGACGATGGTGTCATCGCGGGAGATGCCCTTGGCGGACATGAGCGCGGCGAATCCCTCACCGTCGACGTAGTCACGGGTGACGGGATCGTTGAGTTCCGTGTGCCAATCGACCTTGACCGCTCCCGGAATGTGTCCGGTTTCGTAGAGCAGCACGTCTTCATCGCTTTCGACGATGACGAGTCCGGGATCGCCTGCATGCTCAGCCACCCAATCGGTGCTGACCAGTCGGGTTCCGTCCGCGTATTCGGCGAACTTCTGTGCGGGATCGGCCGGGATCGCAGTGCTCACGCATTCCTCCTGAGAGTTTGAGTCCAATTGTGCTCGATGTGGCAACGTCGAGCGCGTTCAGCATATTCCTTTTCAGGGGCGGCTGAGGAATGCCGTCAGCGCTGAGACGAACTCCCGCGGTTTCTCAGAATGCACCCAGTGTCCCGAGCCTTTGACTGTGAGGAGTGTGGTGCGTGGGAACAGACTGCGCATCTGCGGCAGGTCGTCACGGTCGACGTAGTCCGATCTCTCACCGGCGACCCAGAGGACGCGATGGTCGAACACGGTCTCGCCCATGTCCGGGAAGTCCCCGATGACATCGAGGCTCGAGTGCAGCAGCGCCAGGTTGGGCTGCCAGGAATACCCCGCCGAGGTGGGGCGCAGGTTCTGCAGCAGGAATCCCCTGATCGCGGCCTCGGGGATCGGGTCCCGAAGTTCCTCATCAGCCTCGGTGCGCGATTCGATCCGATCGAGATCGAGGGCGGCGAGGCTGGAGAGCAGGTGGTCGAAGACTCCGGTGGACCCGCCGGCGTTGGGGCCGATGTCGACGACGACGAGCCGGTCGATGAGATCCGGGTGACGCAGGGCGAGCACCATCGCGACCTTTCCCCCCAGGGAATGTCCGACCAGGTGCACGGGCTGATCATCGGGGGCGACCGCCTCGGCGATATGGGCCGCCACGGCATCGGCGAGCTCGACGTAATCGAAGGTCTCGGTCCATTCGGACTCGCCGTGGTTGGGCAGGTCGACCAGCAGGCTGGAGAAATCGGGCTCGATGTCCTTGGCGATGCGGGTGAAGTTCTTACCTCGGCCGAACAGGCCGTGGAGGAAGACGACCAGGCGCCCGGATTCGCCGATGCGAGTGCTGTTGATGGTGGTCACGATCCCAGCCTAGCCCGTGACGGCACGTTCGAGGCTCTCCAGTGAGGCGTCGAGGAATTCGACAGGGAACGGAGGGAAGCCGCCGAACTCCTCCCGGGTGGCTTCCGTCGTTGCGGACCACTCATAGGTCAGAGCCACCTCGGTGCCGGAATCGGTCTCGGTGAGGTCGTAGCGCCACCGCCACCCGCCGGGGACGACCCGTCCGGATTCGTCGGCTTGGCCTGGGTCCCAGGCGATGGCGTGCGGAGGATCGAAGGCGGTGACGGTGTTGTCGGCGCGGTAGGCCCCGCCCACGACGTCGAGATACATGTCCATGGAGAAGACCTGACCGATTTCCGTGATGGGGGCGCCGTCGATGGCGCCGCGGACCCAGTCGCCGGGTTCGGTCTCATGGTGGCGTCGCGGATCGGACAGCAGTGTGAAGATCTGGTCGACGGAGGCGGGGATCGTGCGGGTACGGACGAGCCTGTCATTCGGCGTCTGCGGCTGTTCGCTCATATCTTCACACTAAGTATCCGACGTCGGCCGAACAAGACTTCAGTGAGTTCAGCCGACTTCGGCGACCGGCACACGCGGGTAGGGTGAGGTCATGCACTTCTCCGAATACGACACTCGACTTGCCGGTTACGCGGTCATCGTCAATGACGACGACGAAATCCTCCTCAGCTGGTTCAACGGCGGCAAGGACCGCCTGCACGCGATCTGGACGCTGCCCGGAGGCGGAATCGAGTTCGACGAAAGCATCGAAGCGGGCACACTCCGGGAGATCAAAGAGGAGACCGGGTTCGATGCTGAACTGGTCCGCCCCTTGACCACTCATTCCTTCACAGAGCCTCGCCGCAATCCGGCTTTCGGCGACTCGACGGCTCGCCCCTTCAAAGGAGCCCGCGTCGTCTATGAGGCTCGGATCATCGGGGGCACCCTGGGCACTCTCGAAGTCGATGGGACGACGGATCGGGCGGAATGGCTGCCGATCGATTCGCTGCAAAGTGTGCGGCACGCCCGCATCATCGACCTCGGCCTCGATGCGTGGCGTGCCGCCGTGTGAGTTCTGCTTAAGTTCTGCGCAGGGGCGCGCAGCAGCGCTCGTCAGTCGGTTACTTCACCTTGTCGGCGATGAGTCCCGGGAGCTGCTCCGCGGTGTACTCGGCCGAGAGGATCGAGTTGAGTGAGAACGCCTTGCGGATGTCATCGTTGTCCTTGGTCAGAACGAAGTCGTGTCCATCTTCGACGGCCGGGATGCGCTTGTAGGCAGCATCCTCGGTGACTTCCTTGTCCTCGATGTAGATCGGGAACGTCAGAAGCAGGTCTGCGTCGAGTTGATCGAGGTTCTCCTCGGAGATCGGCACGGAGAAGCCTTCTGCCTTCATTCCCGCAATCGTCTCGGACTGCTTGAAGCCGAGCTGCTCCATGACCTGCACACGACCTGACTCCTCGACATAGGCGCCCCAGCCCTCGGAGGTCTTCGCTGCCACGGTCACGGACTTGTCCTGGAACTCGGGATGAGCTTCGCGCGCATCGGCGTAGGTCTTGTCGAGGTCGTCGAGCAGCCTCTTCCCCTCGTCGTCCTTGCCGAGCGCCTGAGAGACGAGTTCGACCTGCTGGTCCATGGTCGTCAGGTAGTTGTCGCCGCCTTCGGGAACTCCGACCGTCGGGGCGATCTCGGAGAGACGGTCGTAGCGCTCCTTCTCACCCGAACTGTTCGTATCGAGGATGACGTCGGGCTCGAGTGCGGCAATGGCCTCGTAGTCGGGTTCCATCGTCGCGATGATCTCCGGTGCTTCGTCGTAGAGATCTTCGGCCCACGGGCCGACTCCCTTGCCACCGAATTCGACCCAGTCGGAGGCACCGATGGGCTGGACTCCGAGCGCCAGTGCGGTCTCGGCATCGCCCCACCCGAGAGCCACGACCTTCTGCGGGTCGGCGGGCACCTCGACGGCACCGAACTTCGTGTCAACGGTGGGCCCGGAGGCCTCCTCGGCGGCACCTCCTACGCCGCAGCCGGCGAGGACGAGGACGGAGGCGATCACGGGGGCGAGAATACGGCGCATGAAATCCTTCTTGAGTAGTTAGGCGAGCCTAGCTTAACTCATTTTCCGGATATCGTGATGGTCACTGTGCGACCGCCTCGGCGAGGGACCGCCCACCGAATCAAGCTGCCTTGATCTCGAGCCCCTCGACATCCATCTCATCGAGAGCGACCATGCGTGAGCGCCGACCGGTGACGATGCGGTGGATGAGCCACAGAAGCAGGAACGCCGGAAGCCCGGCATAGGCGCTGGCGACCTGGAGCAGCTGCCCGGCCACGACAGCCTGCACATTCTGGCCGATGATGACGACGATGAGCATGATGAGCGCGATGATCGGGCCGATCGGGAACAGCGGCGCCCGGTAGGGCAGGTTCGCAACGGCATGGCCCTGACGCACATAGGCCCTACGGAACCGAAAGTGGCACCAGGCGATGCCGACCCAGACGATGAAGCCGGAGAGCCCGGAGACGTTGATCAGCCAGGTGTAGGCCCCACCGTCGCCCATGATCTCGGTGAGGAATCCGAACAGTCCGATCATGGCGGTGGCCAGCAGGGCCATGACGGGGACTCCGCGTTCGTTGAGGCGGGCGAACAGCCTCGGCGCGGTTCCCTCTTTCGCCATGGCGTAGAGCATGCGGGTGGAGGCGTAGAGGCCGGAGTTGCCGGCGGAGAGGATGGCGGTGAGGATGACGGCGTTCATCATTCCGGCGGCCACGGCGATGCCGGCGCGTTCGAAGACGAGAGTGAACGGTGAGGCCGTGATGTCCTCATTGTTCGCCGAGGCCAGCAGGGAGGGGTCGGTATAGGGCAGGAGAAAGCCGATGACGGCGATGGCGCCGATGTAGAAGAGCATGATGCGCCAGAACACGGTGCGGATGGCGCGCGGCATGTCCCTGCGCGGGTTCTCCGACTCCCCCGCGGTGACGCCGACGAGTTCCGTGCCCTGGAAGGAGAACCCGGCGATCATGAAGACACTGATGACCGACATCCACCCGCCGACGAACGGAGCCTCTCCCGTCGTCCAGTTGCTCAGACCGGGTGCGGTTCCGCCGAGGATGCCGGCGATCATGAGTACACCGAGGACAAGGAATGCGAGCACGGCGGTGACCTTGATGGCCGCGAACCAGAATTCGCCCTCGCCGAAGGCCTTCGCGGACAGGAAGTTCAGCCCGGCCAGCAGGACGAGGAAGACCGCCGCCCAGATCCACGACGGCACGTCGGGGAACCAGAAGGACATGATGACGCCGGCGGCGACGAGTTCGGCGGCCAGGGTGATCGCCCAGTTGAACCAGTAGTTCCAGCCCATGGCGAAGCCGAATGAGGGACTGACGTATTTGGTGCCGTAGGTGTGGAACGACCCGGCCACGGGCAGGTGTGTCGACATCTCACCGAGGGACTGCATGACGAAGAGGACCATGATCCCGATCGCGGCGTAGGCCACCAGGGCACCGCCGGGGCCGGCCTGTGAGATCGTGCCGCCGGAGCCGAGGAAGAGTCCGGTGCCGATGGCGCCGCCGATGGCGATCATCTGCAGGTGGCGAGACTTCAGTCCCCGCCGGAGTCGGCGTTCGTCGTTCGCCGAGGCGGCTGGCATTCTCATGGTCATCCTCGTTCGTGGTTCGGCAGGCCCGCGCACGAGGACCCTGGCCATTCCTACCACAATCGGGGTCGGCCCCGGCCGCTGCAGGCGCCGGGTGGGAGGAGGGTCACATCCGCCGAGGCGGGGATTCGAGCAGCTGCAGTATCGGCTTGAGCGCCGACCGGATGCTGATGACGCGGAACGCCTGGTCACGGACGAACGCGAAGAGCCGGGACCGGCCGAACATCAGCCGGGCCAGGGACCGCGAGTTGTCGTGAGCAGCCTCGACACGTGGCCGCTGGCGGGCTTCGAAGCGTTCGAGTGCGACGGCTGCGCTCGTCCCAACCGCTGAGGCGGAGAGTTCGTCGGCGAGCACCCCGGCCGATTCCATCGCCATTCCGGCACCGATCCCGGCAGTCGGAAGGAACCCTGCGGCCGCATCGCCGAGCAGAACCGTGCGACCATGGCTCCACTTCAATGCCCGGGAATCCCGCAGCGGCCAGAAGAACGGCGCTTCGGCCTCCTCGACCGCGGTGAGGCAGGCGTCGATGCGCGGAGTCAGTACCGTCAGCCGCCTGCGAACCTCGGCTGCGAGTCGCCGGGGGCCGAGCGGCTGCCGGGTGTCGGGACAACCGAGGAAGACTCCGACGGCTCCCTTGACCGGGTACACGCCGAGGAAGAATCCATCGCCCCAGATCTCGCCGACGGCGCTCTGATCACCATCGGCCTCGGCCCAGCAGACCCATCCGCCCCAGGTCGTGTCCACTGACGACTCCGGGGAGGTCTCGCCGGTGACGGCAGCGGCAGCGCTGCCTGATTCGCTCGTGGCGGTTGCGGCGGGCCCACCGGTCACGAGTCTGCGGGTGCGGGAGTTCATGCCGTCGGCGATGACGACGGCATCGAATGCGAGTGCTGCCTCCTGACCCAGGTTCTGCTGCCGTCGCCCACGGTGCTGTTCGGATCGGCTGTCCTGGACCAGATTCACGGTGGCACCGTCGTCGGACAGTCCGGTCACTGTGGTGCCGAAGGCGATCGGGCAGTCGTCGTCGGTGAGCACGTCGAGCAATGCGGAGCGGGAGATTCCGCGATAGTCGCCGAAGTCGGCCAGCAGATCACCGAGGTGGTCCTGCCGGAGGACTTTTCCGGTGTGCGCATGGGCGATATAGCGATCGATGCCGACGCTGGCCTCGAGGTAAGCCTCCCGGCACTCGAGTTCGTCGATGATGGGATCGACCATGGGCATGAGGGCGAGCATGTATCCGGCCCGGTTGTCACCGATCATCCGACGGGAGTCCGGCGACCGGTCGATGAGGACCGGGTGCATCCCGCGGGCCCGCAGGAGCTGAGCCAGCGTGATGCCGGCGATTCCGGCTCCGACGATGAGAATACGCGGCTCTTCCGGGCTCACTCGCTTCAGCTGGTCGTCGACCATTGCCGCGATGATCATACGTGGTCTCCTTCATCGGGCCTCTCCAGTGTGCCGACCCAAGTGGACCGGCTGGTCCACACACGGTATCACCGAGTGGACCGCATGGTCCACAATCGTGTCGAGCATTGCTACACTGACGGCGTGTCCGAGACTGCGTTGGCGCGTATGCGCCCCGAGAAGCGCGCCGCGCTCATCGATGCCGCCGCGCGGGAATTCGCTTCGCGGACGTTCGAGGAGGCGTCGCTCAATCGCATCATCGCCACCTGCGGGATGAGCAAGAGCTCCTTCTACCACGTCGTCGATTCGAAGGACGACCTCTTCGCCCTCGTCGTCGCCGATCTCGCCGCGGCCGCTCGCCGCTCCTGGACCCCGCCCGCTCCGGACACGTTCACAGACGGGTTCTGGGACCGTGCGCGCTCGGTCTGGGACGATATCGCGCGAACATGGCCGGACAGTCCAGAGCTCACACTCCTGTGGCACATCGTCTATGCGAACTCTGACAGCCCCGCAGTTCGGGAGCTCGCCGAGCGAGTCGAGGAATGGGTGCGTGCCGTGCTCATCGCCGGACGTGATTCCGAGGCAATCGACGTCGAATGTCCGCTCGAGCTCCAGACCCTGGCGGTGTTCTCACTGCTGCGCACCTTCGACGAAAGGGCGCTGACACTGACGGGCAGCGACAGCGCAGACGTCGATTCGGAGGACATCTCGGCCCATCAGTTCAGGCTGCTCGCGCGTCTGCTGAGTGCCTGAGACGGGCTCACACAGAGTCGGCCGACAGCCCCCGGTCGGAAGCCGATGCCTGCGGCAGCCCGCGGACGAGGTCGGGGCCTAGGTCGGAGATGCTCCGGGCACCCATGAGGCCCATGGCGGTGAGGATCTCCTGTCGGATGAGGGCGATCGCTCTCTCCACGCCCCTCTGGCCGCCGGCCATGAGCCCGTACAGGTATGCCCGGCCGATGAGCACGAAGTCCGCTCCGGCGCACAGCGCGGCAACCACATCGGTACCGGACATGATCCCGGAGTCGAAGATCAACTCCATCTCCGATCCGACCTCCGCACGGACTTCGGCCAGTGAGGTCAGCGAGTCCGGAGCCCGATCGAGCTGGCGACCGCCGTGGTTGGACACCACGAGTCCATCGGCTCCGATGGATTGAGCTCGCCGGGCATCCTCGGCGGTGAGAATTCCCTTGACGAACAGGCGTCCGTCCCACTGTTCGCGGATCCACCGCAGGTCGTCGAGGTCGAGGGTCGGGTCGAACATCGTCTTCGTCATCTCCGCGAGGGACTGGGAGGTGTTCGAAAGCGACGCGTATTTCGGCGGTTCGGTGGTGAGGAAGTTGAACCACCAGCCGGGTCGATAGGAGGCGTCGAGGATGGTCCCCAGCGTCAGACGGGGTGGGATCGTCAGACCGTTGCGGTGATCACGCAGACGCTGACCGGTGATCGGGGTGTCGACGGTGACCAGCAGGGTCTCGTATCCGCTGGCGGCGGCTCGTTGGATCAGGTCGAGGCTGCGTTGCCGGTCCTTCCACAGGTAGAGCTGGAACCACCGGGTGGAGTCCGGTGCCGCCTGTGCGACGTCTTCGACCGAGGTCGTGCCCATCGTCGACAGTGAGAACGGGATTCCGGCCTTGGCTGCGGCACGCACTCCGGCGACCTCGCCTTCGGAGTGCATCATGCGGGTGTAGCCGGTCGGAGCGATGCCGAAGGGCAGCCTGGCCCGGGCACCGGCGATCGTCGTCGACGTATCCGGCGCGTCGACGCCGTGGAGGATGCGCGGAAGGAGCTCAACGTTGCCGAGCGCTTCACGGTTCTTCGCCAAGGTCCGCTCGTCCAGAGCGGCACCGTCGACATAGTCGAACGGCGCGGTCGGTGTCACGCGCTTGGCGATGCGGCGAAGGTCCCAGATGTCTGCGGCCGACTCCAATCTGGCTGCGACCCGGTCGAGTCGGGGCAGGTCGAACTGCAGCAAGGGGGCGAGTTCTCTCAGATCGGGCAGTCGACGTTTCATCTCTCTCCTCGTTCTCGGTTGAGGTAGGCGAGCACTGCCGCGACACGGCGGCTCGTGGTCTCTCCTGCCTGGAGGCCGAGTTTATCGAAGATGGAGCTGATCGCCTTTTCGACGGAGCTGACCGAGACGAAGAGCCGTTCGCCGATTCCCCGGTTCGACAGTCCTTCGGCCATGGCCTCGAGCACTTCACTCTCGCGCGGGGTCAGTGTCGACAGCGTGTTCTGCCTCTCCGAGGTGGTGAGCAGCTGCCGGACGACGTCGGGGTCGATGACCGTTCCTCCCTCGGCGATCCGCTGTACCGACTCGAGGAACCGGTCGATGTCGGTCACCCGGTTCTTCAGGAGGTAGCCGACGCCCACCGACTCGGTGCTCAGCAGCTCGGTCGCATATTCGCGCAGCACGTACTGGCTGAGGACGAGGACTCCGATATCCGGGAAGCGACGTTTGATCGCCAACGCCGCCTCCAGTCCTTCGGTGGTGTGAGTCGGAGGCATCCGCACGTCGACGATCGCCAGGGTCGGCCGCAGCTCGGCGACCGCCCGCAGCAGCTCCCCTCCGTCTCCGACGGACGCGACGACGCTGATCCCTTCGTCTTCGAGCAGACTGCGAACACCCTCTCGCAGCAGCACCGCGTCATCGGCGAGGACGACGCGCATCCGGTTCTCTGGCTGGACGTCTGTCGTGATCACTTCTGTCTCTTCTCCTTCGTCGTGCTGCCGTCCTGTGCGTCGGTCCCGAGCGGGATCCGGGCGGTCACTGTGGTGCCTGCGCCCTCAAGGGAGTCGACTTCGAGACTCCCGTCGAGCGCTCCGACCCGCCGTGTGAGCCCTTGGAGCCCTCCCCCGCGCGGATCGGCTCCGCCCACACCGTCGTCGGAGACGGTCACGGTCAACGCGGTCCGGGCCTCTGCGACGATGCTCACCGTGATCGCGGTCGCCTCGGCGTGTTTGACGACATTCGTGACGGCTTCACGGACGACGAAGTAGGCGGCAGATTCCACTGCGGGCGGAAATCTGCCTTCCGGCACGGTCACGAGGGTCAGCGGAATAGGACTGCGACCGGCGATCCTCTCGAGCACGGTTCGAAGACCATGGTCGTCCAGCGCAGTGGGATAGACCCGCCAGGCGACTTCGCGCATCTCGTCGATGAGGTCCTGGGACTGCACCAGCGCATCGTCGAGCAGCGCTTGGGACTTCGCCGGGTCAGAGGCACGCCTGGCTCGGGCGATGACCACGGACAGGGAGACGACATTCTGCTGCACGCCGTCGTGCAGGTCCCGCTCGATCCGGCGTCGTTCCTCGTCGATGGCGAGCACGACTCCACGCCGGGTCGTCAGCAGCTCGCTGATGCGGGTGTACACGGCGAAGGGACGCTCCACCTCGACGAAATGAGCGTCGATGCGACCATGCGCCCAGCTTGCCGCCTCGGCCAGAGCGACGGCGCCGATGAGGTTCGCCGCCCCGTAGAGGACACCGACGAAGAGCGTGGGTTGCGAGATCGACCACATGTCGAACCCGATGTTGACCGCTCCCCCGATGAAGAATCCTTGGAAGAGCGATCCGAAAGTCACGACGAAGAATCCGCCGAGGAGGTTCGCGGTGGGAATGATGGCGAGTGCTGCGACCAGGCCGTTGCCGAGCAGGAACCGACGTTTGGTCGGCTCGTCGACAAGGACGAGTCCGAACCCGCGAGAATGCCGAGCGAGTTCCCAGCTCCGCACCTTCGCGGCCATACGTGAGGTGGGCGGACGCACGGAGGCCATGAGCAGCGGCAGACACAGCAGACCGCCCCACGCGACGGCGAGTACGGACCGCGTCCACCGCGCGGCGAACATCCGTACTTCGGGAGGAAGGCGGGTGGACAGCGCGCTCGGCCAGGGCATGAGTCGATCGTAGCAACGCCCGTCGCCGCCTCCCAGGGGTTCGGCCGCAGTCTCGGATTCCGGTTTTCCGCAATGGCGGTTGCTGTTCGACCGCACTGACCGTGTGCCCGACCGCGTACCGGCCCTGCCGTCTTGTGCCTAGCGTGGATGAGTATGGATCTCGCACTCGAGCTGCTCACTGCCACCCTCACATCTCCATGGGTGTACCTGCTCATCGCCGTGGCCGCGGCACTGGACTCGCTCATGCCGATTGTGCCGTCGGAGACTCTGCTCATCACCGCTGCGACCTTCGCCGCGACGGGGCACCCTCACCCGGCAGGGCTCATCCTCGCCGCTGCCGGAGGGGCTCTCCTCGGGGATCTGGCGGCTCACCTCGTCGGCCGATTCGCTGCGACCGGGGTCGGCCGATGGCGACGGTGGGCGAGCATCGCGAACCTGCTCGACTCCGCCCACACGGTCTTCTCTCGCCGAGGCGGGACCGTGCTCATCGCCGGCCGATTCGTTCCCGGGGGCCGCAGCCTGGCCACCATCGGCTCCGGTCTGCTCGGGTTCCCGATCCGCACTTTCCTCCTCTGGGACGGGATCGGCAGTCTCGCTTGGGCGCTCTATTCGACGGTGATCGGACTCATCGGGGGAATGATCTTCGAAGACCGCCCGCTGCTCGGAGTCGCCGTGGGCATCGGCATCGCCCTGGCCATCACCGGCAGCGCCGAACTCGTCCGCCGGTTATGCCGGCGCCGCAGAGGACGCACTCGGCACCGATTCACCGAATTCCAAGACCGAGATGTCACGATGGCAGGGATGTCTCAAACATATGTGTGGTACGTCAGCTACGGATCGAATATGGCTCGCGATCGGCTCGCCTGCTATCTGCAGGGCGGGCGACCGCCCGGGGCGATGGTCACCTATCCAGGTGCCAGGGACACAACACTGCCCCGCGCAGAAGCCGGGATCGAACTGCCCGGAACGATCTATTTCGCCGGCGAGTCCAAGGTGTGGGGCGGCGGCATGGCCTTCTACGATCATTTCCTCCCCGGACCGACCCCCGCCAAGGCCTACCTCATCACTGCCGAACAGTTCGCCGATGTGGCGGCACAGGAGATGCACCGACCGCCCGAACCAGACAGTCCGCTGGAACGCCTCGTCTTCGATCTGGCAGCCGGCAGCTCCCACTCTCTGGGGCCGGGCGGGTACGAGACGCTGCTCGTCCTCGATGATGTCGACGGTGTCCCGATGGTCACGTTCACCGCCGCGCATCGTTCGTCAGACGTCGAACACGCTCAGCCGCAGGAGCCGTATCTGGCGATGCTGCGCACCGGCATTGCCGAAGTCAGAGCCGCTTCTGGGCTTCCCCTGCCCGCAGCTGCACAAGTGTGAGGTCGAGCAGCGGAGTCGCCACTTCCAGATCCTCCGCCTTGATCGACAGGTCGCCGAGGATGTGCTCCGTTTCGCTCGGCAGCCCCGCCATCACATCCCGGTAGAGGGATGAGGTGAAGGCGGAACCGTCCTCGGTGAGCATCTTGATAGTCATGGCGTGGGAGGCTTCCGACACCGGGTGTCCTGCCGCAGCCGCCACGGCTTCGAGTTCATCGATGATGGCATACACGTGCGATCTGCCGCCGGCTTCCATGATCGCTCCGACCGGGGCGCGGAACAGGCAGGTGACGACTCCTGCCGCGGCGATGAAGATCCATTTCTCCCACAGCCCGTCGATGATTCCATCGACGGTCTGGAGTTTGAATCCGGGCACATCGAGCGCCTCGGAGATGCGTGTGGGCACTTCGGCGCCGTGGAGATCTCCGATGGTCATCACGGCCAGGTCGGTGAGCTGGACGACGGCTCCGTCCCTGATGGTGCCGACGATCTTGACGAACCCTCCGAGCACCTGTCCGGGGTATCTGCTCTGCAGCTTCTCGATCTGAGCCATGCCGTTGAGGAACGGAATGATCGTTGTCTGCTCGCCCACAGCCGGTCCGATATCGGCGATGACCGAGTCGAGTCCACCCGCTTTGACCGCGACGATAACGAGGTCGAAGGTTCGTGGTGCGGCTGTGAGTTCCTCAGCGGTGATGACATCGACCTGATTCGTCCGATCATCACCGAGTGCAGTGAAGCGCAGCCCCTCAGCGCGGACCGTCTCCGCCCGTGCCTGCCGGAGCAGGAAAGTGACATCGCGTCCGGCCTCCTGCAGATAGGTGCCGAACGCTCCGCCGGTCGCCCCCGCCCCGGCGATGAGAATCGACAGGTCGGCACCAGTGCCGATTCCGTCGGATGCGCTGTCAGCTGCTTGGGTCATTCCAACTCCTCCTTGAGCTCCCGCGCGGCCGCAGCGGGATCCTCAGCCGAGGCTATCGCACGGACGACGACGGCACGCCTCGCGCCCGCCTGACGGATCGCATCCAGCCTCTCCCCCGTCGCGATACCGCCGATCGCGAACCACGGTTTGGCCGCCTCGGCGGCGGTTGCGGTCAGCAGCGCCGTCCCCACAGAGGCGCGGCCTGGCTTCGTCGGGGTCTCCCAGACCGGCCCGACACAGAAATAGTCGGTCTCCGGGTCCGCCTCGGCGGCGAGCGCCTGCTCGAGGGAATGGGTCGAGCGGCCGAGGATGACATCGGGTCCGAGCACAGCCCTGGCCTGAGCACTGGCGAGGTCGCCTTGACCGACGTGGAAGACGTCGGCGTCGGTCAGCAGCGCAACGTCGGCACGGTCATTGACTGAGAAGAGCTTGTCGTGACGGGCGGCGATATCTTTGAGGACCTCCAATGCCGCGATCTCGGCGCGGGCCTCGAGGCTCTTGTCCCTCAGTTGGATGATGTCGACACCTCCACGGTAGGCGGCGTCGAGGAACTCGGCGAGGTCGCCCTGACCGGTCCGGGCATCGGTGCACAGGTAGAGCTTCGCCTCTGCCAGTCGCGCCTCTCTCCAGGCTCTCTTCGTCTGGCGCGCCGTAGTGCGCGGTGGCATCTGTGTGGTCATGGTCATAGAGTAGAGGAGTTCGCGGGAGCCTCCCAACGAGGCTGAGAGGGCGTAAGAGCCGACCGCCAGACCTGATGCGGATCATGCCGCCGGAGGGAGAAGCTGTGAGAGTCATTGTCGTCGGCGCCGGGATCATCGGCCTGTCCACGGCCTGGTATCTGCGCCGCCTCGGTACCGAAGTCACCATCATCGATCCTGCGCCCGCTCAGGGTGCGAGCCATGCTGCCGCAGGGATGCTCGCTCCCGCCGCCGAGGTGGTCTGGGGGCAGACTCCCCTGTACCCGCTGATGCGAGCCTCCGCGCAGATGTATCCTCAGTTCTCCGCCGAGGTGGCGAGCGCCGCTGGCAGCGATCTCGGTTTTTCGGATGCCGGAACATTGGTGTGCGCCGGTGACCGAGCTGATCTGCAGGCTCTGCGGGAGCTGCGCGATGCACAATCGCGGTCCGGTTTCGCCACCGAGCTCATCACCGGCAGTGCTGCCCGCCGGGTTGAGCCGTCGTTGTCGCCTGCCGTCGCCGGGGCCGTGCACATTCCAGGCGATCACTCGATCGACCCCCGTCGGCTCACTGCCGCATTGCTGACTGTCCTGTCCTCTGACTCAGGAGGCTTCATTCGCCAGCGGGCGGCCAGCCTGATCAATGACGGCGATACGACTGTGGGAGTCGCACTGGGCGATGGCCGCCGGTTGGAGGCCGATCAGGTGATCATCTGCGCCGGCGGCGCTGTGTCCGCGATCGTCGGTGCCCCGCAGCTGCCTCTGCGTGAGGTCTGGGGTGATGTTCTGCGACTGCGTGCCCCCACCGAGGCGACTCCGCTGCTGAGCCGCACCATCCGCGGGCTGGTCAATGGTCGCCCCGTCTACCTGGTTCCTCGCCCGGACGGCGAGATCGTGCTCGGTGCCAGTTCGCGTGAGGACGGACTCTCCGGCACTCCGGCCGGGGCGATTCACCGGCTGCTCGCCGACGGGCAGCGACTGGTCCCGGGCATCCTCGACGCGGAGATCACCGATATCACCACCCGTGCCCGGCCGGGTTCTCCGGACGACCTGCCGATGATCGGCCGCATCGATCCCGGCTGCATCGTGAGCACCGGTTATTTCCGCCACGGCATCCTCTTGGCCCCGTTCGGCGGCAGGCTCGGTGCCGAGCTCGCCCTGGGCGTCGCCTCCGACTGGCCTCCTGACGGGACGCTCGAGTCCGTGTCCCCACACCGCTTCACCACAGACCACACCAGTGCCTACCCGATGAGGAGCATCTCATGACCGACCACGACCACTCACCGACCATCGTCCTCAACGGCGCTCGCCATGAGCTGCCGGGTGCCACCTCGGCGCTCGACCTCATCGCCGACGTCACCGGACGGGAGCTGAACCCCGATGGGACACCAGCCGACGGCGGCCGGCTGGGCATCGCCCTGGCCGTCGACGGTGAAGTCATCCGTCGCGGTGCCTGGTCCGATTGCACCCTGGCCGACGGGCACACCGTCGACATCGTCACCGCTGTGCAGGGAGGTTGAGATGACCTGGACGATCGATGATGTGGAGATGTCGTCTCGCCTCGTGATGGGCACGGGAGGGGCGAGTTCCCTGAGCATCCTCGAAGACGCACTCGTGGCTTCGGGAACCGAGCTGACGACTGTGGCGATGCGCCGTTTCGACGCCGAGTCCCGGGACTCGGTATTCACCATGCTCCAGCGTCTGGGTATTCGGGTGCTGCCGAACACCGCCGGCTGCTATACGGCCAGGGATGCCGTGCTCACCGCTCGACTGGCGAGGGAGGCCCTGGAGACGAACTGGGTGAAGCTCGAGGTCATCGCCGATGAGGACACCCTGTTGCCGGATCCCATCGAACTCTTCGCCGCGGCCGAGGAGCTCGTCCTCGACGGGTTCACGGTCTTCGCCTACACGAACGACGATCCGGCCCTGGCGAAACGTCTGGAGGACGCCGGTGTGGCTGTGGTGATGCCGGCGGGAGCTCCGATCGGCAGCGGGCTGGGCATCCTCAACCCTCACAACATCGAGACCATCGTCTCCCGTGCACAGGTGCCCGTCATCCTCGACGCCGGTGTCGGTACCGCCTCCGATGCCGCCCTGGCGATGGAGCTCGGGTGCACCGCGGTGCTGCTGGCCTCGGCCGTCACCCGCGCCCACGATGCTCACGCCATGGCCCGGGCGATGGCTTTGGCCGTCGAGGCCGGGCATCTCGCTGGCGGTGCAGGGAGGATTCCCAAACGTCCGTTGGCATTGGCATCATCGCCGTTCGACGGAATGGTCGCAGCACAATGACCGCCGCTGCCACCACTCCGACATCGCTGCCTCCGCTCGTCGACCCCGTGGAATCCCTGTCCCGGACGGAGCTGGAACGCTACTCCCGGCACCTGAGCCTGCCGGGATTCGGACTTGAGGGACAACGGCGTCTGCGGGCCGCCTCGGTGCTGGTCATCGGCGCCGGCGGTCTCGGGGCCCCAGTACTGGGCTACCTCGCGGCCGCCGGGGTCGGGTCGATCACGATCATCGACGATGACGTGGTGGAGGCCTCGAACCTGCAGCGCCAGATCATCCACCGGGATGCCGATGTGGGCCGACCGAAGGTCGCCTCTGCCGCCGATGCCGTGCACCGGCTCGATCCGAACCTCGAGGTGCGCACGATCGAGGACCGGCTGAGCCCGGAGAATGCGCTCGATCTCTTCGCTGAACACGATGTCGTCGTTGACGGGGCGGACAACTTCGCCACTCGGTACTTATCCAATGATGCCGCCGAACTCACCGGCACCCCGTTGGTGTGGGGCACGATCTTCCGCTTCGCCGGTCAGGTAAGCACGTTCTACCCCGGTCACGGACCGATGCTGCGCGACCTGTTCCCGGATATCCCGGAACCCGATTCGGTGCCCAACTGCGCCGAAGGCGGAGTCCTCGGAGTGCTGTGCGGAACCGTGGGCTCGGCGATGGCGACCGAGGCGATCAAACTCATCTGCGGCATCGGTGCCCCATACATCGGTCGGCTGCTGCGCTATGAAGCGCTGACCGGGGAGTACTCGACCCTGCGGTTCTCCCCCGATCCTGACCGCTCCCCGGTCACCGACCTCACCGAGGTGGCTGCCGCCTGTGCTGCGGTCCTCGACGCCGGCGGCGTGGCAGAGCCTGCGGCGGATGAGATCGACGTCGCCGATTTCCTGTCTGTCGAAGACGATGTGCTCGTCGTCGATGTACGGGAGGACTGGGAACGTGAGCTGGCGGCCATCCCCGGCTCAGTGCATCTGCCCCTCGGCGGCCTCCAAGACAGCGGGTGGCAGGCGCTTGAGTCGCTGGTCGGAGCCTCAGTCCGGCCGGAGGCACCTGTCGATATCGTCTTCCACTGCAAGTCCGGGGCCCGATCGGCCGAGGCCGTCCGGATTCTGTCGGGATCGGTCCCGACCGGAGTACGTCTGCGCTCTCTTGCCGGGGGCATCGATGCGTGGGCCAGGCAGGATTGAAGCCTCCGGCAGCGCGAAACGAGCTCAGGTCACGCGAAACTCGAAACTAACGTCACCGGCGGCGTCGTTTTCAAGTTTCGCGTGACCTGAGGGGTTCGAATCAGTGGCGGTTGAGTCCCGACAGTCGCCGACGCAGTCCCCGTTCTCCGGCTCTCATCACTGCACCGTGCATGAGTCCGGACAGCGGTCGCATCGCCCTGATGATCGTTCTGCTCGTCGTCACACACCACAGAGAATCGATTGTCGTCATCCCCTCGGTGGCGGTCAGAGTCCATCGGCCCTCGCCGCGCAGATCGCCATTCGCCCGAAACCGGATTTGATGGGGTGCATCGACCTCCTCGACTTCGATGGAGAACCGCAGAGACCACCCGATCGGTGCGTAGACCAGAAGGCGGGCTCGGCTGCCTGGGGTCACCGGCAGATCGGCGGCATCAACGTCAGCCTGTGCGGCCCCGACCCTTTCGACTGCTGTCAGTCCCGGCCACCACCCGGGCCACTCGTCGACCTGTTCCAGAACCGCCCACACCGATTCGATTCCGGCGTCGGTGATCCAGCGGTCGTTGAAATGGAAGGGTGCGGACTCTCCGGGCTGTGGGGTCACATGATCGTGGCTCATGGTACGACGGTAGTGTGAAAGATGTGAGTGAGGACAACTTCGTCAGCAATCGTCGGCCATCCCCTCTGGGCGGTCGCAAACCGACCAAGGACGATCTCGCGGCTTTCGCCACGGACGACCCGAATGCGATCGACGATATTCTGCCGACCGGTTCCTCCGGGCTGAAGATGCTCATCGTCGGCATCAATCCGGGGCTGTGGACGGCCGCGGTGAATGCGCCGTTCGCACGTCCCGGCAACCGTTTCTGGCCGTCTCTGCATCAGGCGGGTCTCACCGATCACCAGGTCGATGCCTCGTGTGGGCTGGAGTCTGCGGATGAACTGCAGCTGCTCAGTCGTGGAATCGGTCTGACCAACCTCGTGGGGCGAGCCACTGTCCGTGCCGACGAACTCTCCCGGCAGGAGCTGCGTGAAGGTGCGGCTCACCTCATCGAGCGTCTTGCCGATATCCGGCCCCGGGCGGTCGCGATCGCCGGGATCACAGCGTTCCGCACCGGCTTTCAGGTGCCGAAAGCTCAGCTCGGCCGGCAGGATACGACGCTGATCGAGGGATGGCCGGCTGATGTGGCGCTGCATGTGGTTCCGCAGCCGAGCGGCCTCAACGCCCACTATCAGATCCCAGACCTCGCGCGGATCTGGAGTGAGGTCTGGGACAGCATCGACGGCTAGGACCGTTGGACAGATCCGGTCAAGCTACTCGGCCCCGGTGAAGTGCTGCCGGCATCGAGCGACATAGGTATCCAGCCCACCGATATGGCTGGCGTCGATCTCTGTCGCGGCGAGAGTCGCCTCGGGTGGCTGAGCTGTCTGGGCTGCGTCTGGTCGGTTCGGGTTCTCTGCCTGCTCCAAGCGTTGGTGGAACACAGCGTCCTTCCCGCAGACGGTGCACACTGCGGTGAGTCGGAGGACGTCTTCGGCCACGGCCATGAAGCTGGGCAGCGGCTCGAACGGCTGCCCGTCGAAGGTCACGCACAGTCCTTCGACGATGACGTCGAGGCCCCGGATGAGGAGGTCCTCGACGACGGGGACGAGCTCTGGGCCGAAGAACTGCGCCTCATCGATGGCGATGAGTTCATAGTCCTTCTGTCGGGCCGCCTCGGCGAGGGACGCGGCGTCTCCGAGCGGCACTGCGGGGATATTCACCCCGGTGTGCGAGGTGATCGTGGAGATGTCCGATCGGGTGTCGAGCGAGTGGGACACGACGAGGACATCGATTCCGGCAATCGTAGCCCGCCGGACCCTGCGCATGAGCTCTTCGGATTTTCCGGAGAACATAGGTCCGGCGATGACCGTGAGACGACCGGTGTCAGTCATCGACGCTGACTCTCTTGGAGTCGGTGTCGACGGTGACTTCCACGTCTCCGCTGCCCTTCTCGAAATCGAACTGGTACTCCTGCTTGCCGTCGTCGAATTCGAGTTTCCAGCTCACGAGCTTTCCATCGGCTTTCTTCTGGGCAAGTTTGAGAGCGTCGTCGAAGGCCATCGGATCGTTGAGGTCGATGGCCTTCTCTTTGTCATCGGTCGAGTCCTGCTCGTGTTCGGCGATCTTCCCGGTCTCCGCGTCGATCTCGACGTCATGGTCGGTGTTTCCGTCGAGGATGGACACCTCGTACTGCCAGGCCTCGTCTTTGTCGTCCCAGTCGAGCTCGATGCCATGAACGATTCCGTTCCCGACTTCCTCCTCGGCAGTCTTGATCGCGTCTTCGGCACTGATGGCCGGCGATTCTTTGCTCAGGTCGGCACCGGCGCTCAGGCCTTTCCCGGACGATTCCTCCGCCGACCTGGTTTCATCGCCGTCATCGTTTTGGCCGTCGTCGCTCTGATCCTCGCCTCCGGCAGGGCTGGCCTCGGCCGATTCGCTTGCCGCGGACGAGTCCTGCGCCTCATCGCCTCCGTTTCCGGAATCACTTCCGCCACACCCGGCCAGGCCGAGAGTGAGTGCTGCAAGTCCGGCCACTGTACTCATTGCCATGCGATTCGTCTTCATGGCTGCCACGCTAGCAAGCGAACACCTTTCACCAGTTGTTTCTGAGAACAATCTCATCTGAAGGGGTTCGAGACTGCTGGTCAGTCAAGGCAGAATTCGTTGCCTTCGGGATCGGCCATGACTATGAAGCCGTGTTCCAACGGCGGGTCCGGATCGACTCGGCGCAACCGAGTGCCTCCGAGCCCCGTGAGTCGGGTGCATTCTGCTTCGAGTGCATCCATCCGCTCATCGCCGTCGAGTCCCGGAGCGGCACGGACGTCGAGGTGCACGCGGTTCTTCACCGTTTTGGGCTCGGGCACCGTTTGGAAGAAGACCCGAGGACCGACCTGTTCAGGGTCTTCGATGGCGGCACGCATGTTCTCGGGACCGAGTTCGATGCCGAGGTCGGCGATGAATTCCTTCCAAGCGACGAGGGGGTCGTCGTCAGCACCGAGTCGCACCCCCGGAGGTCCTGGAATGATGTAGCCGAGTGCTTCGGCCCAGAAGCGGGCGAGCCTTTCGGGGTCGTGGCAGTCGACGGTGACCTGGATTGTTCGGATCATGGTCGGTGGCTCCCTATTGTCCGGTTCTGCCGTCGATGCATTCACGCAGCAGATCAGCGTGACCACAGTGGCGGGCATATTCCTCGATGCGGTGGACTAGGAATTCCCGCACCGCGATGTCTTCTCGGCCCACGTGTGTGCCGAGGTCGTCGTGTCTGCTGACTTCGGCGTCGGTGGCGGCCTGCTCCTGTTCCAGTCGGGCGAAGGCATCGGTGAGGACGGTTTCCTCGGGGTGAGACGGAACATCACTGAGGTCGAATGCGTCGTCCAAGCTCCCATAGATCGGGGGTTCGGGTTCGCCGTCGGTGATCCAATTCCTCCAGTCTCGCTCCACTTCGGTCATTTGGCGGACCAACCCGAACAGCGACATCGTCGACGGTGGGACGGTGAGCTTCATCATCTGCTCGAGCGTGAGTCCCTGGCATTTCAGATCGAGGGTCAGCCGGTAGTCGCGCAGGTAGCTCAGCAGTGTGGCGAGTTCTCCGTCGGGACTGTGCCTGTCGGAGCTGCGGGGATCGTCGTCGGGATCGACCCACATATCCGGGTAGACGGTGGCAATGCTCCAGCGCTGTGGTGAGGTGGACATGATGGTCATTCTGCTCCGGTGGACGGCTGAGCACCAGGGGCGAAGGCGCTTTGCCAGGGTTCAGACAGTCAAGCTGTCATCGAGTTCGAAAAGGCTCGGCATCTCCTCTCGGATCGTGGTCCCGAAGGCGAGCGCACCTCCGAAGAGTCCCTCGATCGTGTCGACAGTCTGCAGCACTCGGTCCCGGGAGAACTCGGGAATGAGCTCTCCGTGTTTGAGGTAGCCCTTGAGTGATCCTGTCGCGGCGGCCCTCACACCGAGTCGTCCGGTGATGAGCCAAGTGATGCATTCGGTTTCGAACCGCGCCTGGACTCCCTCAGCCTTCGGCTCGACCGACGCCGCACCGAGGTCGCGCCCTGGCCTGCGGTGGTCGGCGAGGCTGAGCGCGAGTTCGCTGAGGAGATGGGTGAGCATGACGGAGGGGCTGCGTGTGTGCGGAAGGTCGTCCGGCAGCAGGTTCTTCCGGTGCAGCGTATTGATGACTGCGTGCAGTCCATCCCAGGTGGGTGGGCTCGCCGCGGGCAGAGGACTGAGACCGTCGGTCGTGCGATCGGGCCTCTGCTTCGCAGCGCGGGCCGCTTCGACGGCGGAGAGCTGCGGGGATCGACGAACAGCGGCGAGCAGCTCATCCCATGACATCGGCAAGTGACGGTCGAGCAACTCGACAGTGTGGGAATCGAATGGTTTCGACTTCTGATCCATGTTCTCACGGTAGGCGCAGCCCCTGACACGAGATTCGGCGCCGGTCGGAGTCCGTGCCCGGGCGGCGGCGGCAGTGTCGAGATGCTCATTCGCCCGGTCATCCGCCTCATCAGGCATCTGCACCTGCAGAGACTGCGCAGCCCCGCGGCTGCCGGAGACGATTCCTTCGCCTACTGACCGCTGTCATCCGCCCTCAAATATCCGTCCGCCAATCCATCATGACCGGGCTCGCCCGTCGATCAGCCGCAGTCTGCGGTGCGCGAACTCGTTCGCCCAGCGCTGGTCGTGTGTTGTTGCCAGGACAGCGCCTCCATGGTCGAGGAACGACTCGAGGATCGCGTTCAGCCGGGTCATTGCCGCGTGGTCGCGCCCGATCGTCGGTTCGTCGAGCAGCAGCACCGTCGCCTCGGTCATCAGCGCCGAGGCGATGACGATGTCTTTGCGCCTGGCCACATCGAGGTCGAAGGGATGGTCGTCGGCGACCTCGGTCAGGTCCGCCTCGGCGAGGACGGAGTCTGCGTCTGCCAGGCGATGGCTGCGCACTCGTTTTCGGTCTCGCCGTCGATGCGGCGGCAGCGGCACGGCGTGGAGCAGTTCGCGTGCCACTGTGGCGGCGGAGAGCTGCAGGCCCGGATCCTGTCCCACCCATCCGAGGTGAGCACTGCGTGCGTGGGCGGGCAGGGTGTCCAATCGGATCATCTCGCCGAGGCGGCTGACCGTGATCGTGCCCGTCACGGACGCCGACCGGTCGAGCAGGCCGAGGAGGGCCCGCAGAAGCGTGGACTTGCCGACCCCGTTGGCTCCGGTGACTGAGGTGAGTTCGCCGGGCCGCAGATCGAGATCGAGGCCGTCGAGGATGCGGCTGCTCCCCCGATCCACGGTGAGGTCGCGAACGGTGAGCAGCGGATCTGCCAGTGACCCCGGCATCGTCGAGAGGGTCGCTTCATCGTTCGGGCGGCTGTCCCAGATCCCGCCGGATCGAGCCGTGGGAGTCGCCGTCTGCAGCCGACCTGCGTCGAGGAAGCAGATCTCTTCGCAGATCCGGGTCAGTTCGTCAGTCTGATGACCGGTGATGAGCACGGCCCCTCCCCGATCACAGAACTCCTGCAGCACTGTCGCCAGACGCACACGCATCTGCGGATCCAAGGACTGTGCTGGTTGGTCGAGAACGAGCAGGTCGGGACCGGGTGCGAGGATCCGTGCCACCGCGACCAGCTGCCTCTGCCCGCCGGAGAGCGTGTCCAGCCGTCGGTTCCACAGGTCTTCGACGCCGAGGAGCTCGAGCAGGTTCCGGGCGCGGCGGTGGGCATCGGCCGGGTCATACCCGTGCAGTCGACACGCCAGCTGCGACTCGTCACCGACGTGGCTGGTCATTCCGCTCAGCTGCGCTTCCGGGTCATCGCCGAGCAGCGCCACGGTTCCGTTCCGGTCGATGGTGCCGGTCAGGGCTCCCCGGGAGACGAGCTGTCCGGCCAACAGGCGGCAGAGAGTCGACGTTCCCGATCCGAGCGGTCCGAGCACTGCGGTCTTGGTTCCACCGGTGATGCCGAAAGTGATTCCGCTCAGCGCGGCAGCATCCTCTCCACGATAGGTGAACCACGCGTCCGTGATCGCAACGGTCATCTCAGGCACCGCCGATGAGCTGCGCGGCGCCCGGCAGCGGGAGGACTCCCGTCACCGAGGCGACGATGAGTCCGATGGTCACGAGCGGAGTCAGGATCCGCAGGAGACTCTGCCCTGTCCCGTCCGTATGGTCCTGAAGCGCAGTCGCGGTCG
This sequence comes from Brevibacterium sp. JSBI002, assembly GCF_026013965.1. Classification (NCBI taxonomy): domain Bacteria; kingdom Bacillati; phylum Actinomycetota; class Actinomycetes; order Micrococcales; family Brevibacteriaceae; genus Brevibacterium; species Brevibacterium sp. JSBI002. The sequence goes on along the minus strand of NZ_CP110341.1, from coordinate 1,421,607 downwards.
CATCCGAATCGAGTCCGCTGGATTCGAGCACGTCGTGACGCTGGTCGACGGTCAGCAGGATCGCGGTGACGAGTCCTGCGACGATTCCCGGCAGCAGTCGGATGCGCACCCGCCAGGAGTCGGTGGCCCAGCCTCGCGCCTGTCTGGCTTCGATGATGTGTCGGGTGCGGGCGCCGATCATTGGGATGAGACCGATGGCAGAGGCACACATATAGGCGACTGCCGAGGGCAGACGAAGTCGACGCAGACCGTCGAAGAGGCGAGCGGAGTCGGCGCCCAGGCCGAACAGCGCGCACAGCCCGATCAAGGCGCTCACCCGCAGCCAGATCTGGACGGCGATGCTCAGTCCTTCGACGCTGAGGCGAGCGGGTCCGGCCTGCCAGAGCATATGCACATCGGTGCCGGGGTAGAACAGCCCCTGCACGACGATGAGCACAACCAGAGTCGGCAGGCACAGGAGACCCACCGTCATCGCCCACGACCGCAGTCGTACGAACGGAGAGTTCACTGCGGTCACTACCGTGCCGGTCAGGATGATGACCGGCACGATCGGAGTGGGAATTCCGAAGACGAGCAGCAGGCTGCAGGCCAGGATGATCAATTCCGTGGCCGGGTGCAGACGACGTTTCGGGCGGTGAGCCTCGGCCGCGTCAACGTCGGTGTGCGTGTCGGAAGAGGCGGGACTCATTCCGCCGGCTGTGCCGCTTCGGCCTGTTTGGCTGGATCAGGGTCGACGGTCTTCGTCGTCCGGGGGCGACTATGAGTGGCGAACTCGTAGCGACCGATGATGCGTTTGGGCAGCGACCGGATGACGACGAAGGCGAGGGCGAAGATGAGCGCCTTGTCGACGATGTCGGAGACCATGCTCTGAGCGAAGGTGGCGTTGAACATCTCGAGGCCCGCCGCTTGGAGGATCGCAACGACTCCCCCGGTGCCGGCCCCCAGCCCGCCGCCGAAGACATAGGCGGCGACGGGTGCTCCGATGGCACCGGCGGGAACACCGGCGACGGCGCCGACGATGACCGCGGTCCAGGGTGTGCGGAAGACTCCGAGCCTTGCTGCCCAGCCGGCGGCGGCGCCGATGAAGGCGGCCCCGGAGCTGAAGGCGATGACGCTGGGGCTCAGGGTCACGCCCCAGATGAGGTTCGAGACGATTCCCGTGAAGGCACCTGCTGCGGGACCGGCGAGAACGCCGATGAGCACGGTTCCGATGGAGTCGAGATAGAGGGGCACGGGTGTGTAGTTGCCGATGACCTGCCCGATGACGACGTTGAGGGCGATGGCGACCGGGATGAGCGCGAGAACGCTGCGGGGAATGAGCGGGAGGGTGCCGGCGGCGAGCAGAATGCCTCCACCGAGATAGCCGAGCATGACCCACAGAGTGGTGTATCCGAGGTCGACGCCGAGGTTGGCAGGTTGGGTGAGGAGTACGGCGACGTAGGTGCCTATGACGACGAGCGTGCCGAGCAGAGTGAGGATGAGGGGAAGAGTGCGGTTGCGATTTTGTCCGGGACCGACCGTGGTGGTCGGCCCCTGCCCAGACGGACTGGAATGTGCGGTCATGCGGGTGGTCCTTTCATCAGGGTGGTGCTGAGGTGGTCGAGGAATGCGGGGGCGTCGATGGCGCGGATGATCTCTGCGTTCACTGGACGGCCCCACCGCCCCAGCCAGTCGGCGACGGTTTCGCCTCGTGTGAGTGTACCCGTGAGTTCGACATCGACAGGTGCCCACAGCGTCGACGCCCATGGCAGGGCCCCCGCAGCTCCTCTCACGGGCACCGGGGCGGCCGCTACCCGGGCGTCGGAGTCCGATCCTTCGGGCTCTGTTCCGGTCGACGTTGTGGCGTCCTGTCGAGCCCAGAACAGAGCGCAGGCAAGGACGAAGGGATCGTGGATGTGGGCGAGGTAGCCGAGTCCATCGGATTCGTGGAATTCGAAGTAGAACCGGAGCGCCTCGGCCAGTTCTGCGAGTGCTGATTGCCAGCGATCATCGGCACCATCGACAGAGGCTCCGTCAAGGATGGTGGTAAGACGCTCGGGTGTCATCTCAACGGCTTCAGTCGCCTCGATCGGGGCGATGGCCGGAAGGTGGGCCAGTCTCTCCTCCTGATTGGTGCGGTCGAAAGCGGCGAGCACCTGGGCGGTGGACTCAGGGTCGAAGGTGACATTCCATTCCGTCGTCGGGTGGGTGTTGCCCCGGTAGTTGAACGCTCCGCCCATGATGAAGAGACGTTTGAACAGACTCGGCAGATCCGGGTCGATTTCGAGAGCCAGGGCAAGATTCGTGGCTGGACCGATGACGACACCGAGGAGCTGTCCGGGATGGGCGTGGGCAGCATCAACCCAAGCCTGAGCCGCCGTTGCCGAACTCACCGGCGTGCTCGAGGCCGGCAGCCGCGCATATCCCCGCCCGGTCTCGCCATGGGTGAGGTCGGCATACTCCACGGCTTCGCACGTTGCCGTCTCCGATGCCTGCGGATCCATCTGCAGGACCTGCCGTGCCAGCGGAAGACTGTGGCCGGCGTGGACGGGAATGTCGCTGCGTCCGGCCAGCGACAACCACCCTCGGGTGTTCTCGACGACTTGTGCAGTGGCGACGTTGCCGCCAGACGCGGCGATGCCGACAACGTCGACATCGTCTTGGCAGCACAGGTAGGCCAGTGCAATAGCATCGTCGATTCCGGGGTCGCAGTCGAGGAAGAGCGGCAGAGTGGATGACATGGTCCCATTCTGCCGGACCCGGCTGTGTCACCGCCGTCGGATGCGGGCCCAGTTTCCGCAGGCTTGGGTCGATCCCCGTCTCACCAGTCGACAGCAGAGGTAGAGCTTCGTCGAGGGAGGTTCGTCGATTCCGAACCTTTCTCTCATGTCGATGGCTTCCTCACTGCCGAAGGGAGTGCCGATGACCTCCCCGAACGGCATGCTGGTGATCCACGGTTTGGCGGCGAAAGTGAAGGCGTTGAGGAACATTTCACAGTCACAGCAGCAGGCACCCATGCTGCTCAGCCGCGCGAGCAGAGCCGTGGCGCGTGGAGCCGTACGGTCACGGAAGCCTTCCGCGAACCGGTGGGTGCCGTTGCAGCCGAATTCGCCGAGTTGTCGGAACACGTAGCAGGCTAGGCATTCGCCGGGGCGCGGAGCGAAGACACGGGCGGTCTCCTCGTCGATGATCGTTCTGACGTCGTTGTCAATGGTGTTCTTGTCCATGGCCACACAGTTCCAGACGGCACTGACATGACACGACGCGAATTAACACCGTTCATCGATTTTCGACCTATTAATGCAGGTCACAGCTGGAGAAGACTTTTCACCTTAGAATCGTGCCCATGAGCATTCTCGTCATCGGTGAGGCCCTCATCGACATCGTCAGCACCCCCGGGAGTCCAGACCGATATGCACCGGGTGGAGCTCCAGCCAATGTGGCTCTCGGGCTGGGCCGCCTCGACGACGATGTCGAGTTCCTCACTGATGTCGGCGATGATTTCCACGGTGGGTTCCTTCTCGCTCATCTTCAGGAGTCTCAGGTCGCCGTGCTCGCTTCACCACGTGGCGCCACGTCGACGGCGCTGGCTCGCCTCGCCGATGATGGCTCGGCCGAGTACGAGTTCCACCTGCGGTGGGACCCTGACTCTTCCCTGCGCACGGACGCACCTCGCTCCGTTGTGCATTTCGGCTCGATTGCGGCATTCCTTTCGCCCGGCTCCGCAGTCATCGATGATGTCCTCGCCTCTGCGACAGGGGCTTTCGGTACGCATCCTCGTCCGCTCATCTCCTTCGATCCGAATATCCGACCGTCAATCATCGGCTCCCGCGAAGATGCGCTGCCGCGATTCGAGAAGTTGGCTCGTCGAGTCGACGTTCTCAAACTCAGCAACGTCGATGCGAACTGGCTCTATCCCGATCTCGACGAGACCGCACAGGTCGACCGCCTTCTCAGCCTCGGGGCGAATCTGGTCGCCATGACTCGCGGTGGTGAGGGCGCGATCGTGGCGACCGCCTCGGCGCGGGCATCGGTGACCTCAAGGAAGGTGGAAGTCAAAGACACGATCGGGGCCGGGGATACGTTCATGGTCTCACTCATCCACGACCTGCATGCTCAGGAGAACGCTGTGTCCGATCTCAGCGCGGCAGAACTCGCAGCCCTGGGAGATCGTGCATCGGCGCTTGCGGCGATCACGGTCAGCCGTGAGGGTGCGGATCTGCCGTGGGCCGTGGATCTCAGGAACTGAGGAAGTCGCCGAGCTGTCGCAGGCAGATGTCATGGCCGTTGCGGTGTCCGTCGATCATTCCCCGACCGACGAAGGACACGACCTGGTCGACGAGCTCGACCCGGGTGCCTGTCGGGATAGCGGTCAGGGTCCAGGTGATGATGGCCGTCGATAGTATCTCATCGTCTTTGGTAAGAGTCTCCGTTGTGACGATGTGACGTCCCGGCGCAAGTGAGCAGTACTGCCCGGTGGAGACGAACTCGAGTTCTCCCGGTGACCCACAGCGGGCCCGGATCGCTCCGCCCGGACGGAATTCGTCGATGTCGCAGACCATCTTTTCCCCCTCGGGAACTCCCCACTGCACGCGCTGATCCGAATCGGCGAAGGCGTTCCAGACCTTTGAGACCGGATGCTCGAAATCAGCGCCGAGGCTGATCGTAGCGGTCACCGGCGCGCCCTGGTCGGATGCTCCCTCACTCACCGAAGAACACGACCTGGTTTCCGTCCGGGTCGGTGACCGGCAGGATGCGCTGTCCGCCGCCTGGGGACGGTTCGTCATGGTCGATTCCGGCCGCTCGCAGATGCTCGGCCATCGTGTCGAGGTCGTCCACGTCGAGAACCACGTTGGAGCGTCCGGCTCGCTGCGGGTCCTCCCAGATCTGGATTCCGAACCTCTCGTCGAAGAGCCATTGGGCCAGCCCCGCCATCGGCTTGCTGTCCGGCTGACTTTCGAAGAGTCGGGAATACCATTCGGTCGCTTCCTTCTCGCTGGCGACAACGATATTGGCCATGAGTCCGGTGATCATGATCGCTCCTTCGGGATCAGTCTTGAGATCGAGTGATTGCATTATGCAATCACTTATTCCATGGAAGCACACATCGGCCCCGGGAACAAGAGCGATGTTCAGCTCAGCCCCCGAACGGGGCCAACGTAAACCGGCCCCATGCGAGGAACGCAAACACGGCGGCACGATCAGTCCGATCACTCCTTTGCCCAAAGAGCCCGCTCGGTCTGTCACTCTGATGACGCACCCTGCGCCCGGAGGAGCGAGTCGCGTTCGTCCTCCACGACATGTTCTCAGTGCCCTTTGCCGAAATCGCGGCCGTCATCGGAACCTCGGAAGCTGCCGCGAAGATGGCCGCCGGTTGGGCCCGGCGCAAGGTCAAGGACACACCACCACCGTCCGGAGGACTTTCACAGCGCCGTGCTGTCGTCGACGCATTCCTCACTGCCGCACGGCTTGGAGACTTCGACGCTCTGCTGCACTTTCTCGACCCGGGACTGACGTGGCACCGCAGCAACGCCCGCGGCCACATGGTCCGGATGGGTGCGAACGAGGTGCTCGCAGCGATTCGGCGCGGCGATCCGGACAGGATCGAAGTTCGAAAGGTCAACGTCAACGGCGAGCCGGGTCTGCTCGTTCTGACCGCAAGCGGTCACCGTTTGGGACTCATGGCATGCACCGAGGCAGACTGCAGATTGGTCGGCATCGCCTCGATCACCTCAAGGAAGCTGCTGGAGCGACTGAGACTGCCCGGGCAGTAGGCCCACCCGAATCAGCTTCCCGAGATCTCGGCCTCGTAGGCGGCCTGCAGTCGCTCCGAGGAACGCGGTTCGTCAGGATTCGGGCGCGGCACCCCGAGGTGGGTCTCCCGAAGCTCATCCACGAGACCTGCGACGAGTCGGGGGTCATCGGCCATGATTCTGGATCGGATCGTCAGCTCCGGCGAGGTCTCTCGGTGGGTCATTCCCCACGTTCCGAGGGCGACCATGACCGGCAGAGTCTGGATTCCAGCCTCGGTGAGGGTGTACTGGGCTCGCTGCCCGCGTGCGGCTTCCGCCTTTGTCAGCAGCCCTTCGTCGATGAGCTTCCTCAGACGACTGGCGAGCATGTTCGAGGCTATGCCCTCATCATTGTGGGTGAGCAGCTCGCGGAAGTGCCGACGATTGCCGAAGATGATGTCCCGCAGGACGATGAGCGACCAGTTGTCGCCGAGGACCTCGACGGCGGCATTGATCGCACATCCTGAACGCGGCTGTGCAGGCATCGCCCCACCTCCAGTGATTGCATTCTGAAACTACTTAATCTTACACTGGGTCCCCTTTCCCGGAACCCACGCCATCCGTCGGACTGAAGACATCAGCCGAACCATCACATTGGAGTGCACATGGCCAAAGCGTGTGTCAACAACCTCTTCGTTTCCCTCGACGGATTCGCTGCCGGTGAGTTCGTCACCTTCGATCAACCGATCGGCGAAGCCCAAGCACTGTTCTCCTACTTCGACGGCCGCGGCATCGAGGGCGTGGACAAGGTCAACGCCCCGGTGACCGCAGACCGCGCTCTGTTCGCCATGTGGGGCCAGGGCATCGGAGCCGAGATCATGGGCCGGAAGTAGTTCGGTCCCCAGACGGGGCCGTGGCCCGACGACGGCTGGCGTGGCTGGTGGGGTGAGGAGCCGCCATTCAAGACCCCGTGCTTCGTTCTCACTCATCATCCACGGGAGCCGATGGAGTTCGACAACGGCACGAGTTTCCACTTCATCGACGCGTCACCCGCGGAGGCACTCGCCGAGGCGAGCGCTGCCGCTGACGGCGGCAATGTCCGCATCGGCGGCGGTCCTTCGATGGTCAGACAGTTCCTAGCGGACGGCCTCGTCGACTTCATGCACCTCGTCATCGTCCCCGTCACCCTCGGCCGCGGGGTCTGGCTCTGGGAAAGGCTCGAGGGAATGGAGCGGGACTTCACGATCGAGAGCCTCACCACGGCCAGCGGTCTGACCCATCAGCTGTGGAACAGACGAGGCTGAACCGCAGCGGCGACTCGAACCGGACTCGTCGGAACCCCCGATGGCCTGTGGTCTCCGTTCGGAGACCACAGGCCATCGGGTAGGGACGGGACAGCGCCCGCATGGATTGTCAGGTCAGTTGATCGCCTCGGCGATGGGGGTCTGCCCGTCGTAGAAGTTCACGGTCTCGCGTACCGCAGCGGACTCAGCGAGGACGTGGGTGATGACGTCGGCGACGAGGTCGCGTGAGGTCACCCGCACATCGTCAGCCGGCGTCTGCCCATCGAGGTCACCGGCCGAATCGGCGACGAGGACCTTGCCGCTGGAGGGCTCGAGGGTCAGACCGCCGGGTCCGAGGATCGTGAAGTCCAACGAGCTGGCTCGCAGGTGCTCATCGGCACCGCTCTTGGCCTGCACGTAGGGGTAGAAGGAGCTGTCCGGGTCGACGCGGTCCGAGTCGACGGAGACGCTGGCGTAAGAGACCATGACGAAGCGCTTGACCCCGGCCTGTTCGGCGGCGTCGATGGATCGCTTGGCTGCTTCGAGGTCGACGGCCTTCGTCCGCTCCGGGCTGCCGCCGCCGGCTCCGGCGGAGAACACGACCGCCTGGGCTCCTGCGAACAGGTCGGCGAGCGCCTGGGTGTCGGCGGTTTCGATGTCGAGGACGACTGGGTTGGCCCCTGCGGCTTCGACATCGGATGACTGGTCGGGGTTGCGGATCACCGAGTCGACGGCGAAGCCTGCGGCCTTGAGCTTGGGCGCGGCCAGAAGTGCGATCTTTCCATGGCCGCCGAGAATGACGACACGAGCTGAATCAGACATATCTACCTCCGTTGTCGGTGAAGCTTGGCATTCGGTACAGCGTTGCCACTTGCGCGATTATTCCCAGTCCGCCGGTATTCTGAGGACCATGACCGACGACTTCTCCCCCGCCGCCGTCGTGCGCCGGCTCGAGCGTGGACAGCAGGTCGTCATCCCTTCCTCGAAACGCAACGTCCTCACTGCTTTGGCCATCGCGGTCCCGCTCGGCATCGGCCTGCTCGCCTTCTTCGTCTACATTGTCACTGCAGCTCTCGGTGACGGAGGCAGCCCATGGGTCATCGTTGCGAACCTGCGCATGTGGGCTATTGTCGCTGGCATCATCGGATGCCTCGTCGTCGCGCCGATCGGCGTATTCGTGCGGCTGCGCAGGCACGAATCCCTCGTCGTCTCCCCCACCGGCGTCGCGTCGGCCAGGCGCGGTGAGGTTCTGCCCGGGACTCTGCTGCCACGGCACGATATCGAGTCAGTGGTCTTCGAATCGGCGGTGTCTCCAGGCCCGAAGGTGCTCGCTTATATGCCAACCGAAGAGGCAACCCGCCGACTCATCGGACGCGGGCGCAATCCGCGCGTGCTCGTCAGAAGCGGATTCGTCCTCTCCCACCGCCGGCTCTTCCCCGTGCTGAGAGCCGCTCAAGCCCGTTTCGCACCACACGTCCATGGACACCGATAGGCCCACACATCCTCGTGCCTTACCGTTGAGTTCATGATCCGACGCCTCCTCGCTCGCGCTTTCTGGTCCTTCAGTAAGTGGAACCTCGTGACCGAGCCCGCTCCGAACCGTCCGACCATCCTCGTCGGCGCTCCGCACACTTCGAACTGGGACTTCGTCGTCATGCTCGCGATCGCGTGGCGCATGCGCGTCGACGTCCATTGGCTGGGTAAGCATTCCCTGTTCACCGGCTGGCGGGGGCCGATCATGCGGGGACTCGGTGGGATTCCCGTCGATCGGTCGGATCCGAGCAAGATCGTCACCGAGGTGGTCGACCGCATGCGAGACGGCGAGGTCTTCGCGCTCGTCATCACCCCGGACGGCACCCGCGGCGGACACACTCATTGGAAATCCGGGTTCCATCGCATCGCGATGGCAACGGGCATGCCCGTAACGTTGGGCTACCTGGATACCGCGACCCGGACGACGGGGCTGGGCCCGACCCTGGAGATGACCGGCGACATCGCCGCGGACATGGATCGGATCCGCGAATTCTACGCCGACAAGCGTGGAATCCGCCCGCACCTGCAGATCACGCCGAGGCTGCGCGAAGAAGACTCCGCCGGTGAAGATCGCGAAGGCGAAGCGGAGCCGAACTGAGATGGACGGTGATCTGCGCGTCCCCGCCGGGCCGGGTATCCCCGCCGGGCTGGTCATCCCCGCGTCCGACCTGTCCGAACAGTTCTCCCGGTCATCCGGCCCGGGCGGCCAGCACGTCAATAGCTCCGATTCACGGGTGCAACTGAGCCTCGACCTGGCCTCAGCGAGATTCCTCACCGAGGTTCAACGCGAGCGAGTGCTCAGTCGGTTGGCACCACGACTGTCGGGCACCGTGGTGACCGTGACTTCGGAGAAGCAGCGGTCACAGCTGAAGAACCGTCAGGACGCACGCATGCGTCTGGCGCAGCTGCTGCGCGAGGCGTTGGCTCCGCCGGTGCAGAGGCGAGCGACGAAGCCGTCACGCAATTCCCGTCGTCGCCGAGTCCGGACCGAACAGCGGCGGTCGGAGATCAAACGCAACCGTCGCAGGCCCCGTCTCGATTGAGCCCCGGTGGTGACAGCGGTTGACGTGAAGAGCAGAATGGGCGACATGATCAGCATCGACATTCTCACCGACCTGTCCCAGCGCCCTCTCCAGGCAGCACAAGCTCTGCCCGACCTCTCCCCCGAACAGCTCAACAGCCGTCTGGGCGGTCATCCGAATTCCGTCGCCTGGCTGCTGTGGCACAGCGGCCGTGAGATCGACGTGCAGCTCTCAGCCCTCACGGGCAAGCCCGAGCAGTGGGAGGACTTCCGGAACCGGTTCGATCTCGGCGAGATCGGCGAGACCTTCGGCTACGGACACAGTCCCGAACAGGCGGCAGAGATCAAGGTCGACGATCAACAGCTGCTCGTCGACTACCTCGCCGCTGCTCTGAACGCGTTCACCGACTATGCAAAGACGCTTTCCGAGGATGACTTCGACGAAGTCATCGACAGGAACTGGACTCCCGCAGTCACTCGTGGCGTTCGGATGGTCTCGATCATCGACGATGCGATCCAGCATGTCGCGCAGGCGGCGTTCATCGCAGGTGCGTCTGTTTGATTCGGTTCAAGGTCGACAGAAATCCCTGACTTCGCCGAGGATGCTCATCCCAGCCGCACGGTAAGTGGCGACGGCGACTGTGTTCGATGTCGGCGTGGCAACGGTGACGCTCGACGCCCCCATCTCCCTCAGCGCCGCGGCCGCGGCCAGTGTCATCTCGACTCCGAATCCGTGACCCCGGTGGTCGCCGTGGACGCCGAGTGGTTCGATGACACCGGGGCGCCTAGGACCGGCCGACCAAACGGTTGTGGCACCGGCTGGAGCGCCGTCGGCGGTAAATCCGACGAGACATTTGGCCTGCTTGTAAGCGTGACCGTCGGCCATGGACCGCCAACGGTCCGAAGTCAATGAGGACCCGGGAAAAGCCGAGGATTCGACCGCGATACGGTCGGCGATACGGTTATCTGCTCTGTCGGGGTCGACCGTTTCGATCCGCTGGGTAACGGATGGGATCGGTTCGCTCAGATCTCGGTGAAGCGTGGTCCACGCTTCATCAGATCCCCATCCCGCCTCGGTGAGGGTATGTTGCAGGGCGGATCCGAATCGAGCTTCGACGATGCCCTTCCCTGCCGGCAGCAGTTCGGAGAGGTCTCCGTTGAGGTCGGCCAAGATCGCCTCAGCGAGCGCTTGGTCATCGGAGTGATCGGGTGAGATGGCCATTCGGATGAGTTCGGATTCGTCGAGGAATCCGACGGCCGCGGGTTCGTCACCCACCGTCCACACCCGCAGGGCCGAGGCGAGCGCTTCGACTCCGAAACGCTGATACCAGCCCAGGTCGCCGGGATGAACCTGCAGAGGCAGTCCTTCGCGCTGCCAGGACCCGACGGTGTCGATGATGCCCGGCAGGTCCGTCGCAGTCGGTTTCAACATGGTGATTCCTCTGTCCTCGTCTCTGCGCGCCAGATGACTTCACCATCGTCGATCTCGTCGGTCGGTTGCAGTCCGAGACAGACAGCGATTCGTGCGGAAGCGGCGTTGTCAGGGTGGATGGCCGCTTGCAACACAGTCACGAGATGATCCGCCAGCCAATCGACCATGGCTCGGGCCGCCTCGGTGGCGAATCCCTGCCCTTGGCTGTCGACGCCGATGACCCAAGCGATGTCGGCTTGATAACCGGTTTCGGCTCTTGTCACTGTGGCCTGAACATATCCGACTGCAGCGGACTCAGCCGTTTCGCGAACGATCCAGTTCAGCCAGCCGGCGTCACCGGTCGGTGAGGCACCTGCGGATTGGAGTGCATAGAGTCGTTCGAGTTCGGACAGGCTCGGGCTCGTTCCACCGATATGGGTGTATAGGTCGAGTGAGGACAGTGTCTCCACCATCTCCGACGCATGGTGGACTGTGAGCGGCTCAAGCGGCAGCCTGTCGGTGACGATGGGTGTCGCCCGTGGCCAATTGACACTGCGGTTCGAGCTTTCTGCCGTGTTCACGGATTCAGCTCTCGTTCGTTTGAACGGGCCTCGTCCGGTTGCTGACGCGGGAAGCGAAGTCGACGATCTCCGCCTCGACCTCGGGGCGGGTGGTCGGTTCGTTGTGGACTTCGTGGCGGACTCCGGCGAAGACGCGGGTGCGCACATCGTCGTGTCCGGTCGCGCGGAGGCGGTTCGCGACGTGATAGGCGCCTTCGCCGTAGTTCGCGACAGGATCCTGATCACCTGCGAGGATGAGCACCGGCAGACCGCTGGGGATCGTCGCGTACCAGGAATCGGCATTGGCACCGTCATAGAGGTCGACGAAGCCCTGCAGGAATCGGGAGCTCATCAGGGCGCCGAAGTTGTTGAAGGGGTCCCGCCCATGATCGGCGACGACAGCCTCGTCGAGGGCGACCCAGGCGGTGGGGCCGGCATCGGGACCACAGCGGTCGAGGAACCCATCGAAGAACTGATCGACGAGGTGGCCCGGCACGGGGTCCGCGCGGTCGTCGCCGGTGGCCGCCTCGGCGAGGTCCTTGCGGTCGATGACGTGTTCGATCCCCTGCCACTGGGCGGCGATTCCGCACAGAGCCAGACCCGTGAGTTCGGCCTCAGGGCGTGAGGCCATTCCCCGTGCGATCATCGACCCCCAACTGTGGCCGAAGACGATATAGGGCAGGCCGGGGAGGATCTCGCGAGCCTTGCGCTGCAGCGTCAGTTCGTCGGCGACGACCACTCGAGCTGCGTCGTCACCTGTATCGACCCAGATTCCCGACTGCATGGCCGTCCGACCGTGACCGGAATGGTCATCGGCGACGACGGCGAATCCTGCGTCGAGCAAGGTCGCAATGAGGTGGAGGTAGCGACGGGAATGCTCGCCGAGTCCGTGGATGATCTGCACGATGGCGTTCGGAGCTGTTGTCGGAGTGTAGAGCCAGGCGTTGATCGTGTCGCGGTCGTTGCTCGAGCAATATGTGATTTCGTGCAGGGCCAAAGCCGGACTCCTTTGTCAGTTGCGTCGTCTACACCGAGATTCCATAGCAATCAGAACAATCGCCGAGATGCCGATACTCTATCGCAGGTCTCGGACCTCAGCTCTGTACGGATGGGCAAGCAACTCTCGCATTCAGACGTGTACGATCGAACACCTCGGGCATATCCTTGACCCATGCCGTTCGAAGCCGTTTCATTCACCGATGTCTCCACCGCGGGACTCGAATCCTCCCCCGTCGCCGAGGCGCTGGCTGGTCTGCGCGCCAACGAGGCACGGTACTTCTCCAACAAATACAAACACACATTCGCCGTGGCCCCGGCCGCCAAGGTACAGGAGGCCCTGAACTGGGTGGAGGAGATCCTTGACTCCGCGCGTGAGATCGTACCGACCTCGCCTGCCCTCGAAGTCAGCGTCAATGATGTCGACGGCATCTATTGGGTGCACGTCTTCTATGAGTCCGGGCTCGCAGTCAATGTCCTATGGACACGAGCAGACAGTGGCAAGCGGGCTGTCGGTTTCAAACTTTCGGAAGGAATGGACGTTCCTCCCGAGCTGTCGGCGTTCAAGTTCGCCCGTCAGAAGTCGAAGCTCGCCGGAGAGATCCGCGGATCCTTCTTCAAGATCAAGGGTGATCATCCCCTGCCGTAGCGTCACGATGCGCAGCGACCGAGGCCGCAAACGACCGTATTTGCTCCTCGGTCGTTCGCGGCCTCGACGCGTCTAGTTCAGCCTCTGAGAACGTACCTCAGGGTTTCGACAACCTGATCGGTCGTCTGGCACCAGGCCTTGGCTTCGGCATCGACCTCTTTGAGCGGATGCACGATGTCGGCATCGTGGAGGGTCACATAGGGTGTGCCGAGTGCCGCGCAGTAGCCGGCGTCGAAGGCGGCGTTCCATTGCTTGTACTTGTCTCCGAAGCGCACGACGACCATATCGGCCTTTTCGATCAGCGTCCTAGTGCGGATGGCGTTGACCTTCGCCGACTGATGATCGCGCCAGAAGGCGCTGTCGTTCTCGCCGAGGTGGTCACCGGCAGCATCGCTGGCAGGATGGTCGGTCACGGGTGCGGTGAAATCGATATCCAGACCGGCCGCCTCGGCGCCGCTCTTGATCTCATCGCGCCACTCGGTGTGGATCTCACCGGACAGATAGACAGAGAAACTCAAGTCGATCACTCCTCAAACTTATGGCAGATGGGACTGCTCTCCCTTCAAGCACCACCATAGCCAATCGGAAGTGAGACGCTCAGCGCCGACCGCGCGGCCGAGCCCCAGACATCGCACGAAGTGACGTCTGCGGGCTCAGCCCGGCGATCGTCACCGTCAGGAGGTTGCCGTCCTGACGATATCGGCGATGCGCTTCTCGGCGGCCTCGTCGATGGTCTCGAAGTACCATGCGGCGGGCATCAGCGATCCGTCGGAACCACCGGCTGGGGTGAGTTCGACCTTTTCCGTGAGGGCCAGGTTGACCCGCTCGTCATTACGCAGTGTCACCAGTGCAGGAGTGCTCGCGGACAGAGCATAGGCTGGCATGCCATACCAGATCCGCGGTTTGAGACTGGGGCGACGGTCACGATGATGTCGTGCGCTCGCTGCATGAGCGATCGTTCCGGTTCGTCCATCTTCGCGATCTTGTCGGTCACCTGGGACAGGTTCTTCTCGTCTTTGGTCGTCATGTCATGTCCTTACGTCAGCCGGTGTGTCGCACCGGCGGTTGAAGACGGCGCAAGAATGCGCCGCACCCCATCTGGACATGTTCCGGGCCGACCGGAGCTCTCAGCAATGTTTCAGGCTTAGGTACCTGGAAGTGCTGGCAACCGTACGCGCTGCCGATTTCCACGATACCTGCGTCGACGCCTCCCCCGCCAGAGCCGCCGAGATCAACAACAGTCGTGTGGCTAGCGAAGTTGCTCGGATAAGTAGGCCTCCGCGATGCTCAGGTGCCCCTGGCTGCCGATTGAGTTCTTCGCCTTCTGCGTGTATGCATGATTGGCGAGGGGAACTTTCACGGTTTTGACGTCGACGCCACGACTTCGGGCCGACTCGGCCCATGAAAGCTGGTCGGTTGGGGTGATCACGTCATCTCGCATCGCTGTCATCATGAGCATCGGCGGCGCGGGTGCTTTCAGATGCGTAACGGAATCGGCCAATGCATAGCGTTCCGGATATTCCTCCGGTGTGCCACCCGTGTAACTGGTCGCGAACAGGCGCGTGCCGGATCCCGCACCTGGCCCGGTGGGTGCGTTCTCGTAGAGGCCCGTCACGTCGAACGCCGGGTAGTCGGCAATCACCGCCGCCGGAACCGGAACCTTCCCACCGCAGGACGATTCGGCGTCGCCTTGCGCAGCGGCACCAGCGGTATTGGCGACCATGTTGCTGCCCGAACTCTCGCCCCAGAACGCAAGGCGATCGGTATCCGCACCGATCGCGTCTGCGTGGGTCTGGATCCAGCTTGCCGCACATGCGACCTGCGATGGTGCGCTCTGCCAGGTTGCGTTATCCAGGGTGGCGAGTTCATATTCGACCGATACGACCAGGTAGCCGTGATCGGCGAGTTCACGGAGCTCTGAGCTCGCTGCGTCCGGTTCGCCTGCGATCCAACCGCCTCCGTGGACGTACATGATCGTCGGGGCCGACCCCTTCGCTCTCTCCGGTTCGTAGATCGATACCGAGAGGTCATCGCCCGAGCTGGACTTGTCGTACACTTCCTTGCGATCAGGCGACGCCGAGTCGATCGCCGAGAGCTCGAACGTCGCAGTGAACAGATTCACCGAACCACCAGCCGAGCTGATGGCAACGAGGAGCACAAGGACGACAGCCAGATTCGCGATCGTGCTCACCACTCCGAATCCTGTCACCACAGCTCCGGTCCTTCGCCGGCCTCGGCGCAGGCAGAAGATTCCAAACCCAAGCACAATCGCTCCGGTCACAGTCGCTATCGGCGCAATCGTCGGCGCAAACCGAGCAGCGGCGGAACTGAACGGGCCAAGCCCGGGAATAAGCGATGCCAGGCCGATGACCGCAGCGATCGCACCGAGCACGAGCGCGAGGATGAGGCCCGTTGCCCGAACTGTTTTGGTCACGCGCTGAGGCGCCGCGGGCTGTGACGAATTCTTGCTGGCTGTCATCTTCGGTCCTCGCCTTCCGAGCTTTCGGGTTGAGATTCCCTCTGCAGCAGATCTCATCGTGGCGGTCGCCTGCAGACATCAGGGGTCACTCTATCGCAGGCAGATTCTCACGACCTTGATGAGTCGGCCTGAGGCCACGGACAGTCCCGACGGTCGCATCCGGATTGCGAACGGACGAAGTGACGGCCTTCGCGGGTCGAGGGAACCGCCTCGGCGCTATCCTCGGTCACGGCTGATCGAGCAGCGCAATGCCGAAACCGCCGATGACGGCCCGAACTTCGTCGAGGTAGCGTTGCGCCTGTTCGGTCAGCTGGATCCCGGAATGATCGATCCAGCCGATCTCGATGCGTTCATCGACCTCGAGTGGAATCGCTACGATGGCCGGATCGAGATCGTCGCTGATGATGCCCGTCGAGATGGTGTAGCCGTCGAGACCGATCATCAGATTGAAGATGGTCGCACGGTCAGAAACCCGGATCTCCTGCTTGCTCGACAGGGTGGAGAGAATCTCCTCGGCGAAGGAGAACGAGTTGTTCGCCCCCTGGTCGAAAGTGAGGCGCGGCAGGGCAGTGAGATCGTCAAGGGTGACGCGGTGGCGGGAGGCAAGCGGGTTCGTACGAGAGATGAAGATGTGAGGGGAGGCGAGGAAGAGCGGGTGGAACGCAAGCCCGGAATCTCGCAGCAGTTTGTCGATGACCTTCCTGTTGAAGTCGTTGCGGTAGAGGATGCCGAGCTCACTGCGGAGCGTGCGAACGTCTTCGATGATGTCCCAGGTACGCGTCTCTCGCAGTGAGAACTCGTACTCGGCAGCATCGCTGGCCTTGACCATCCGAACGAAAGCATCGACGACGAACGAGTAGTGCTGCGCCGAGACTCCGAGCAGACGCCGTGACGGTGGGCGCCCTAGGTAGTGCTGCTCGAGGAGTTCCACCTGTTCGACGACCTGCCGGGCATAGCCGAGGAATTCCACACCGTCGTCAGTCAAAGTCACCCCGCGGGCGGATCGGACGAGCAGAGCGCGATCCACACGGGTCTCCAGGTCCTTCATCGCAGCAGACATGGTCGGCTGAGAGACATAGAGGAGATCGGCGGCGGCGGTGATCGACCCCTCCGACGCGACCTCGATGAAGTACTGGAGTTGCAGCAGCGTGATGTTCTTCAGGCTTCGAGACATAGATCAAGGCTATAGGAATCCATAGTTCCCCCGAGTTACCCGATGACCACCGGGGACGGGCAGGATGGCTCACAGACATGCAAGCGACCGCAACCGGCCGAACACCCACCGAATTGGACGTCCATGACACCTGAGTTCTCATTCAGCATCACCACGACTCGATTCGACGAGGACTACTCGCCGTCAGAGAGCACCCGAGCGACGACGAACTTCGCCAACCTCGCCAGGGGCGAGGACCGTCAGCAGAACCTCCGCACTGCTCTGAACATCATCAATCGCCGCTTCAACGAACTCGCGTCCTGGGACAATCCCGATCGGGATCGCTATGTCCTCGAACTCGACATCGTCTCCGGAGGACTTCACTTCAGCTCGGGCGGCCGGGAACAGGAGTTCCCCCTGCTCGAAGTCCTGGATATCCAGATCATCGACGGACTGACTGGAAAGCGTCACCCCGGGATCGTGGGGAACAATTTCTCGTCCTTCGTCCGCGATTTCGATTTCAGCGTGCGCCTGCCTGCTGCCAATGAGGCCGCAACCGAGTTCACGGTCCCCGAAGACTTCGGTGATCTGCACGGCAAACTATTCCAACACTTCCTCGACTCCGCCGCCTATCGGGAACGGTTCCAGACGGCACCCGTGATCTGCATCAGCGTGTCCACAAGCAAGTCGTACCGTCGGACCGAGAATCACCACCCGATTCTCGGGTTCGAATACCAGCAGGACGACTACTCGCTGACCGATGACTACTTCGCAAAGATGGGACTCCAGGTGAGGTATTTCATGCCACCGGGCAGCGTCGCACCGCTGGCCTTCTACCATCGCGGCGACCTCCTCGGCGATTATTCCGATCTGGCGCTCATCGGCACGATCAGCACGATGGAGACTTTCCAGAAGATCTATCGGCCCGAGATCTACAACGCGAATACCGCCGCCGGAGAGGTCTACCGGCCGACGCTGGACCGGCACGACTTCTCGGAGATGCCGGTCACCTATGATCGCGTCGAACGCAACCAGCTCGGCACCAGACAGGGAAAATTCACGGAGGAGTTCTTCGTCAACCCGCACCGAGAGATGCTCGAGCAGTGGGCGTCCGACCGACCCGTCCCAGTCGCATGACCACAGGAGAAGAAACGATGACCCAGCCGCTGTTGCCCACCTCAATCGTCGGCAGTCTGCCGAAGCCGTCCTGGCTCGCGCAGCCCGAAACCCTCTGGTCCCCCTGGAACCTCCAAGGCGATGCCTTGGTCGAGGGCATGCACGATGCCCTGCGCATCTCGATTCATGAGCAGACCAACCGCGGCATCGACATCGTAAGCGACGGAGAGCAGACCCGCCAACATTTCGTGACGACGTTCATCGAGCATCTCAGCGGAGTCGATTTCGAGAAGCGCAAGACGGTTCGGATCCGCGATCGCTACGACGCAAGCGTGCCCACAGTCGTCAGCGCCGTGAGCCGTGAGAAACCGGTCTTCGCCGACGATGCGAAGTTCCTCCGCCAGCAGACCGATCAGCCGATCAAGTGGGCGCTGCCGGGGCCGATGACGATGACTGACACACTCTATGACGACCACTACAAGAGCCGCGAGAAGCTGGCCTGGGAATTCGCCACGGTCCTCAATCAGGAGGCAAAGGATCTGGAGGCGGCGGGAGTGGACATCATCCAGTTCGACGAGCCGGCATTCAATGTCTTCTTCGAGGAGATGAAGGACTGGGGAGTCGCCGCGCTCGAACGAGCAGCGGAAGGTCTGCGGGCCGAAACCGCAGTGCATATCTGCTACGGCTATGGGATCAAGGCGAACAACGACTGGAAAACGACCCTCGGGTCCGAGTGGCGCCAATACGAGGAATCCTTCCCCCTCCTGCAGCGCTCGAGCCTCGACATCGTCTCGCTCGAATGCCACAACTCCCATGTCCCGATGGACCTCATCGAACTGATCCGCGGCAAGAAGGTCATGCTCGGTGCCATCGACGTGGCAAACGAGACCATTGAGGCACCGGAGGAGGTCGCCGCGACTCTGCGCAAGGCTCTGAAGTTCGTCGACGCCGACAAGCTCATTCCAAGCACGAACTGCGGCATGGCCCCCTTCGCGCGCGACGTCGCCCTCGCGAAGATGAGCGCCTTGAGTGCGGGAACAGCGATCGTCCGCGAGGAGCTGTCAAGGGGCTGATCGCCGCCGCACTCCATCCGCACACGTCCAGAGCCGTCGGGCCTCTCCGCATCTATTCGGGCGTTCTGAGCCGGGGAAGTGCAGTGACAGCTCAAGCTGTCGTTGCCACAGTGCCCCAGCCTCTGCCGCAGACGTTGAAGCGGAACCTTCGGCAGACCGGATTCCGCGAAGAGTCGAACGGCTGCGCGACTACGAGAAGTGTGATCGCAGAGATCCTGTCGCGCAGCACCCGACGCTCACGACGCAGCCCGCAGCTCGACTTCAGGTTCATCCAGAACTCTTCCGCCGTGTCGAAGCCGATGCGGGCGAAAAACTGCACCCAAATTTGTCGACTACCCGTCGCGACGCACGTACTCGGCACAGACATCGACGATCCGAACGGCCGCGGTGATCGCTTCAGCCACGTCTTGGTTCGTCGCTGCCGGTCGATCGTCGTCGGGATACCCAGTCGCGTTGCGCACTTGACGCATCCACTCAAACTCGCCCAAGGCACTGTCGTTGACGAAGCCCGCTGCCGCGATCCCGGTGTTGCGATGAGCTCCGCCCACGGGTCGGACACGGAACCCTTCGGCGGCAAGAACCGCGACGAGCGCTTTGCGCGCACCATCGTACGCCGGTGTGAACGCCATCGCGTGATCGTCGGTATCAGCAAGCAGCTCTGCCGTACGGATATGGCGTTCTGCGGTCACGACCACAGTCAGCGCATGCTCGCGATTCCGCTCCACACGCTCCAGTCTTCGGTTCACGAGCATCTGATTGACGATCTCAGGCAAGGATCTCACCGGACCTCACATCGACTAAGGGGCGTGACCGAATCGTCGAGACGAACGGCGACGGGTCCTCAGAGTTCCAGTCAACCGGTACGATACGCGTGATGTTCACGGGCAAGTCGAGCTTGTCACCTGCTTCGGCCGCAATCCCCGAGAGCGTCCTCCGCGGCGTCTCCCCCACGACGAGGACGTCTAAGTCGTTGGGAAACTCACCGCTTTCCCCGGACCGGCGCGCGGCCCAAGATCCGTAGATCAGCAGCTCCTCCACCCCGTCGATCCCGTCGAAGAGCTCACGCAAGACCGGCACCGGCCCGTAGGTCGCCGCGATCAGTTCTCGCATCAGAGCGAACAATGGGTGGTCGGCATTCGCACTCACGAGACGGTTTCGCCCCTCATACCGGTCACGAAGCACGGCGGAGTCGACCAGTCGCCCCACTTCGCGGTGCACGACCGGGCCGCTCGTGTCCGTGCGCCGCCCAAGCTCTGCCAGCGTAAACTCCCGCTCAGGGTGCCCGAGAGTCTCGGCCAGAATCGCCCCAACGGCATCCGAGCGCACGAAAGGCGTCAGCTGCGGTGCGATATTCTTCATAGAACACGAAGATATCTTCCACTTATAGGAAGAGTCAAGAGTGTGGGCATCACTCGATGAACCGGAACTCCACCGAGTTCCGGCACGGACGACCATCACGGACCGACTCGGATGGCATCGCCCCACACCTCTACTCCGCGCTCCACATATTCAGCCACCGCTCGCCAGTGATCGCCGTGGCCGTTCAGAAACGTGGTCCCCCAAGGTTCCGCTCCGTCGCGATGAGCATCTCGTACATCGCCCAGGTTCGTTGCGCCAACACTTCAGGAATAACGCTGTGCAGCTCCGCCTCCGCGCGGTACCCGTCAACAAAGGCGCGGAGTGACTGCCCTGCCACGTTGGGATCAACAGACGTGTCGTTGAGCGTGAAGGCCTGCGCGGAGTACGCCAGGTCCCACAACCGGGTACCCGCAGCCACACCATCCCAGTCGATAAATACCCAGCGCTCACCCAGCAGAAGGTTCCAGGGCGTGAAATCTCCATGACCATCCGCCAGCGGTTCTTCCGTCGCCCTGCCCAGCAGATCGGAGTGCTCGCCGTTCACGCCACCTGCAGCGGAACGATCGAAGCGATCTGCTCACCTGCTTGGTCCTCC
Source organism: Brevibacterium sp. JSBI002 (assembly GCF_026013965.1). Lineage (NCBI taxonomy): Bacteria > Bacillati > Actinomycetota > Actinomycetes > Micrococcales > Brevibacteriaceae > Brevibacterium > Brevibacterium sp. JSBI002. The sequence goes on along the minus strand of NZ_CP110341.1, from coordinate 1,400,668 downwards.
GCGCGCTCGAGCTCGTAATGACTCTGCAGGTTGATCCAGAACTCCGCCGACGTGCCGAAGTACTTCGCCAGCCGCAGCGCGGTGTCCGCAGTGATCCCACGCTTGCCGTGCACGATCTCGTTGATCCGCCGAGGCGGGACACCGATGGACACGGCGAGCTTGATCTGAGTGATCCCGAACCCTTCTATGAAGTCCCCCACGAGGACCTCCCCAGGGTGGATCGGCTCGATCTTGTCAGTGGCAGTCAACGATCTCCACCTCCTCCGGTCCGGCGTATGTCCGCACGAAGCAGATGCGCCATTGGTCGTTGATCCTGATGCTGTGCCCCCAGCTCGATCGCTTTTCAGAGCTTCGGGCGGGACGCGTAGATCCTCGAGGACTTCCGCCGATCCCACCTGACGAAGCTTGCGTAGTGCGACTCGATGGGTCCTCGGATCTATCGACCGTACGCGCTCACGATGCCACAGCCGCTAGGTCTCCTTGTTGCCGAAAGATCTGATCACGAGATCAGTGCATAACGGAGTCCGTCATTAACGCTAGACGTTATACCGGAACTCCACCGAGTTCCGGCACGGAACAACGTCTCAAACCACACGCTCGGCAAGCACGGGAGACCTCAGCGGAGGAACCATGTCTCGATCACGCCCTGAGTCTCTGGCGTACATGACGCACCAATGACATCCCTTGCAGTGATCCATCGAGCCGCGACGTGCTCGTCCGAGAGCTTCACAATACGATCGGCCAACGGCACTGACACTGTGAGCTGTCGCGTCAGTCTCCCCGAAGCGGATCTATAGTCGAAGTGTTCAAGGAAGTCGCCATCGATCACCTCAGACTCGAATCCGACTTCTTCGAGCAGTTCACGATCAAGCGCCGCTGTGAGTGACTCCCCGACCTCAACGCCACCAGAGGGCAGTTCATCGATCCCAGGCAGGAAGTCGACCAGTTCGCTGCGAGTGACGACCAGCACAGACCCATCTGAATGTATCACCGCGCCGACCACGAACTTCTCCACGCCGTCACGTTGTGCAGAATCGCGGAACTCTTCCACGAGGACAGTCACGCAACCTCCAACGGCGTGATCGCGGCAACCTTGTCGTGCAGGACACGGCGCTCAAGCCGAAGCTCGTAGTTCGACTGCAGATTCATCCAGAGCTCCTCGGACGTTCCGAAGTAGCGCGCCAGACGGATCGCCGTATCAGCGGTGATCCCCCGCTTGCCGTGCACGATCTCGTTGATCCGGCGCGGCGGCACGCCGATGGACACCGCGAGCTTGTTCTGAGTGATCCCGAAGCCCTCGATGAAGTCCTCCATCAGGATCTCTCCCGGGTGGATCGGCTCGATCAGGTCGGCCTCAGTGGGAGTCGACGAGTTCGACATCGTCCGCACCTCCCTCTCTCCAGACAAAGCAGATACGCCATTGCGCGTTGACGGGGATGCTGTGCTGCCCGCGTCGGTCGCCGACCAGACGCTCCAGGCGGTTGCCCGGCGGGACCCGGAGATCCTCGACATCCTTCGCCGCATGGATCAGCTCGAGCTTCCGCATGGCCGCCCGCTGCACCGTCCGGTCGACCCGCTTGACGTACTGCTCATGCCAGATGCGCTCGGTGTCCTTGCTGCCGAACGATCTGATCACGAGAGCATTCTATAACGGAAACCGTCAATAACGCTAGACGTTAAACCGGAACTCGACCACGTTCCGTAGCCGAATAACCTTTCGCTAGCCGTGGGTCAGGGTCCCACTACGCCGGCCGCCGCCCCACCGAATGGCCTACAGAATTTCGAGATTGCTCAGCATAACGTCGGCGTCGTAGCCGCGGGTCACCTATCAGCCCAACATTCGCTCGAGTGCCTCCTCGTCGGTCGGGTGGTCCGGCTACTATGGTGCGAACATGTGGTCGCGGAGAACCTTCCATCTGACCGATCGCATCGACGATGTCTACCACGGCCGGTGCAGAACCTAGAAGCTGCTTATGGAGACCCGCGACGGACGTCACCAAGTCCGTATCCGGCGTCAATGTCGCCTTGATTCATCGGATTCAACACCAAAACGGTACACACGAGGGACATCTCCAGGCCACACGACGAAGTACTCGCCAGTTTCCACTCGGACCTGCGGCTCGTCTCCGTCTTGCACATCCTCGAACACACCGAGCGCAATTGAAGTGTTGCCGACTGGCGTGAGACCTTCTTTCTCCTCGGGCCGCCGACAGGAAACCAAAGTTGTACGAGGGTCGAAGAGGATCGCCTCCTCAGCCAGCACGGAGGTCTCAATGTGCGCCACTCGGTTGCGCGCCTGGGAGAACTCCGTTGAGTACCACCCATCGAGGTCCATTAGCCCTCCATACGGCGTCAAGAGGACATAGTGCTCGGCCTTGGCCCCGAGCGCATCGATCTGCTTACAGATCGACTGCGCCGACGGTTCAAACAGTTCGTCTTGAAGGGAGCGCAGCAGGTCGACGATCCTGTGTTCTTCGCCATCGATGAACCCGCGTGCGATCACAGAGCCAAGCTCCGCGGGATCGGCGTAGGTCTGGTTGAAGATCTTGTCGACCAAATAGTGCCGGGGAATGCGGAGGTTCATTCCGAGGATAGGACGCAATGTGTCGGTTTCTTTTGGGACGGTGCTCGCATGGGGGACCCTATCGGCGAGTCGCTGGTCGGCGTCAAACGCCTCGCCTAGCGAGGTCCGCAGGGCATCGACTCGCCTGCCAGACAGGGGCTCGGTCGTCAATCGTGCATTTTCGGCGGTCTGCCACTTTTCGATCTCGTCGAGAAACCTCTCCTTGAGTCTCAACTCCATTGTGTTCAAATTCGTGGTTCGCTCGTCGAGAAGTCGGAGGAGCCGCTGGTACTCCGACGCGGTCTGCTGGTCGTTGGCTGGGGGAAGGGATCCATGCGACAAAGCGAGCGCGGCCACTTGGGCCCTGTCGATGTATTGTGAAAGTTCTAGCGACTGAGCATGGGCGGAGCCGCTGAACTTCATCTCCCACCAGTCCCAACGGCTGAACGGAGTCTCGCCACGTTCGGCTAGGTTTCCAGCGGTGAGAATCTCAGCCCAAGTGCCGTGGGGCGTCACCAGCGCTCGGAGCTCAGCATCGGCTGGGGCTCGAGCGTCACCCTTGTCTGAAAGGTAGTCCAGCCAGCCCGCGAGAACGAGTTGACCTGCTCTGACGTGTGCTCTCTGAGTCCCATCTCGATCGGAATAATGAAACAGCCCACCAAGTGCCTCGGCAGCGAGAATAGCGGCTTTAGGCTTGTGCGCGTCGAGTGCGAGTTTGACCAGCTCGACCATCGCCCATGTCGCGCGGCTTGAGAGGTGTTCACGTTGGTCCGGGGCGGTGAGTACGGCAAGGTTCTGCACACAGACGACGATCCGGCCAATGAGCTGATCGAACTCCGTCCCGCCTTGCTGAAGGACGTCGAGCCAGATTCGGGTGAAGCTGCGTAGGCATTCGTCAATGTATTCGGAGGTCCCCACGCGAGGCGCTTCGAGTGCCCTCGTCATAGCTTGATCAACGAACATGCCTGCGGCTCGCGGCGACAGGACAGCGTCCTGTTCAACTTCCCCGATAATGCGTAATAGCCAGTCTCTACGAGTGAACGAAGCGCGACGAGAAGAATCAAATCCGTGTCGTTGGATGATCCAGACACCCCGTACTACGTGTCCAAGCAATTCGACGGCCCGCTCCGCCGTGGCGAAGGCGCCGGAACGTATGTTCGCTCCGACAGCGTCTTTCAGGTTCGCAATCTCACGGTCTGTCTCTTCATCGGGCGTGATTACCCCCGACGATTCGAACTCGATGCTCGACTGCAACAGTCGGATGATCCGGCGCTGCTCCGGTCCATCCAGTGGTTCGGGCGTGATAACGCGGAAGGCCGTTTCGTCAAGGCGCGTACGATCACCAGGCTCAACGTCCAGGGTGATTTGTGGCGGGACGTATGTGCCGCTGTTCTCAGCCTCGGTAGAGCGGTTTTCAGTCACTTTCGGGGCGAGTGTGTCGAGTGCTTGTCTCACGGCATTCGACCTAATTGCCTTAATGATAACGTCGCCCCGCGGCACTGGAACTCGGAGTGTGATGGTCGAGGATCTTAGGTTCAAGTGAGACCAGCCCGATGTGACGAGGCCATCCAGGTGCTTCGTCGCTACGGAGTACCTGCGCGAGACCTCTTCCAGGCGACTGGACAGAGACTCAACCAGCGAGGTTCGGACAACTTCATCAAGCAACGCCGGGTGTCCGAAAAGCTTGACTAGCTTGACCGTCGACCCCACCAATAGCACAACGGTTGGCGCGAACCACACGATCACAATGCCAAGGACGCCAAGCCCGCTCGACAGCCAAATCGTCTCGATGCCAATGACTACGTTTCCAACTAGACCGATGCCGACGAATTTGTCGGCTCCGATGTACTTGAGCACCCGCCCTCGAGAGGCTCCGATCGCGAGTGGTGCCTCGGCAAACAGTTGTGCGGCTATTGCAAGTCCGGCGAATCCGACCGACAGGAACGTCGTCTGCACCTGCCACAAGATTCCGTCACTTCCGTGTGCGGGCGGAAGGTGCGAGGTGAGCCAGACGGAATCTCCAACGTTGCGGGCAATAGCTAGTAGAACCACACTCACGATGAGCGAACCCAATAGTGAGATCAGGCCGCGCCACGTCCGGAACCGACCGACCAACCGCTTGATCATCGCCATGGCGCACCCCTCTCTACGCTCCGCAGTCACGAACTCTAACGGCATCCGCCGACATAGCTCGGCCTCCATCCGATCTTAAACGCCAGGCCGGTCGTTAATGTTCGTCTCACCACCCTCCGACGCTTGCTCGTTGCTTCTGCACTGCGGCGTGTCCCACCGCTCAAGGCCCCAAAAGCGGCGAACCCGTCATGAACAGCCGAAGAACTCGGCACCGCCATACCTACTTCTTCCCGCTTCGCCCTGCACTACACATTGAATCTAAACTTCACCACTTTCCATAGCAGAATGACCTCAGAAAAATTCCCAATGACCGGAAGCGTTACGCCCTCGCCCCGCGTGCCCCACCGGAAACTACTTTTCAGGGTGTCAGTCCGCTCCTTGAGGCTCCTTGACCCCCATCATCATCTCGTAGTGACCATAATGATTGGCCTTCTCAAACACGTGGCTGAATACCTCCAAGTACACGTCTTGGGTAATTTGGCTCGGGGAATAATGCAGGTTCTCGAACACCCCGTGCGACCCCTCATTGACCCAATTGAACAGTGATCGCAGAACCGGCCTCTCTGCCGGATCCAAGACCTGGACGATCTCGTCCTCCCAAATGCCACCCGCGATTCGGAAGTAGTTCTCCAGGATTCTGCGAAGGACATTCTCCAGGCCGATAATGCTCATCGGTGCGCCCTGCGAAGCCCGTCGAACTTCGGACCAGAGGCGTTCGTACTCGGTACTAACAGGGTTCTCGGCATGCGACTCGATAACATTAGCCTCGGTCAGGTGCTTCCTGATCACTTGGTAGCTGCGACCTGACCCCTCTTCCTTATGCCGGACCTGAGTTACTTCCTTGTGGAAGTACACGTTGTGCGTAAGAACGATTACCTGTGCCACGTGGTCGGTCTTGGATAGCGCTCGGTTGATTAGATCGCGAACGAGCGTACTTACAATGAAGAGGACGTCACTATCCAGGCTGGAAATCGGGTCGTCGATCACCGCCAGGATCTTCCCTGATGCAGCAGTTTTCTCTCGCCCGTTGAGTAGGAAATAGTAATACAGGAAGGCGATGAACGTTCGCTCTCCCTCACTAAGGGAATGTTCGTCGAGTGGCACACCGTTGCGCGCCAGCATGTAGCCATCATTGAGCTCAGCGGAGTTGACGATGTGGAACGATGTGAATCCAGATCGCTTGAGAAGTCGGTTGATCTCATCAATCACTGGTTGCGATGATTCGACGGAACGTTGTAGATGGCGTACTTCATCATCGAGTTTGCCAATTGCCGCCGACGCCTCTTCCTTCTTCTTTTGCGTGCTATCGAAACCTCTCTGCAGACCGGCGGACTTCTGCTTGTACACCTGGAGCTCTTCGCGGAGGAGCACGTCGGCTAAGTAGGTCCAGCACTTTGCGGCCAGCTTAGGCTTCTCCTCTTTTTGCGACTCGACCAAACGATTGTGCGCGTCGATCTTGGTATTGGCCTCGCTGATTACGGCGTTCAGAGCGTCAATCGGAGCTTTCGACGCGGACATCGCTACTGACTCAGACGGCGCTCCCAGCTTCTGTTCGAGCAGCCTTTCATTGACACCATTGATAGCGTTCAACGAACCGAGTGCCTTTTGGTAGGCAGCCTCGTCGAGGTAGCTGATCGACTCCGCGCTCCAGTCCTCGATGACCTCTCCAACGGACCGGACCCAGGATGAATAGGCTGCAGCCAAGCGCTTCAGCTCTTCGAGCTGCTCTGTGTACCGATGGTCAAACATGGTCTCAAGTTGCTTTGCGAGGCCTTCGGGTGCCTTCTGTTGGCAGAATGGGCAGAGCCCCTCTGAGTTGCGGAGGTGCTGGCGTCCGGCCTGAACCCAGTCCTCGCTTCCCAGCTTCTCTACAAGCTCGCTAAGCGAGGCCTCAGAACTGCCAACGATCTTTTGCTCCAGAAGAGCTGAACCGTCGTGTTCACTCCACCGGAACTCGCCGACCTCAGTGAGCCGGGTACGGAATGTCGCTCCCGTGTCAAATACTGCCTCGGCTTCAGCGAGAAGATCCTCTAGCTCGGGCAGGGACTCGGCCGGCGAACCTCGCTCGAGAAGGCGCGTCACAAGCATGTCCTTATTCTTGTCTACGCCTCTTTGGCCGGTAAAGGCAGGCAACAAGGTCGTGTGTTCGTCGACAAGAGCACGATACTTCTTCCACGCGGCAGTTTTGAACGTCCCCTGGGCATCTGCTTGGCGTTCTTCCACGTCCTTGTGGCTGGTCTGAGCGCGCTCGTACCTGTCGATAGCCAGCGCACGATCGCCTCCAGGCATTTCGATCTCGTCTAGGCGATTCTGGGCATCGACGCTGCTTTCACCAAGGACGAAGACACCCGGAATCCTGTTGGATTCTCGTAATATCTGGTCCACGAGGTCTCTGTTGTAGACCCGGATCGTCATTTCGGCACCGGCGAACCACTCCGGTTCGAGCTGCAGAGAGCCGTAACCAGCGAAGGCTCGGCTGATCGTCGTCTTCCCAGATCCGTTGGGGCCGTAGAAGAAACTTGCGGTTTTCAAGCCGGTGATCGAAAGCGGACTGTCCCCGAAACAGGTGCCGCCGACAATCTTCACCTCGCGTAGCATGAAACCACCGCTCCCACCGACCAGCGGCCCACTCGCTTGCAGAGAGCGGCGTCGTTGGGAAGAGAGCGGCATGAGCAGGTACCCCAGGTCGCCACGACTGTTTCTCGGGCCATGTTCACTCCCCCTTGAGTGTTTACCAAGCGTCGTATCGCTACACTAGTTCATAACAGAAACTAATCTTCTGACCTGGGGTTTAGACGTTAAATCGGAACTCGACCACGTCCCCATCGACCATGATGTAGTCCTTGCCTTCCATCCGGACCTTGCCGGCGGACTTCGCGGCAGCCATCGAACCGTTCGCATCGAGATCATCGAAGGACACGATTTCGGCCTTGATGAAGCCCTTCTGGAAGTCTGTATGGATGACTCCGGCCGCTTCGGGGGCGGTGGCGCCCTTCGGAATCGTCCACGCACGGGATTCCTTGGGCCCGGCCGTCAGATAGGTCTGCAGACCCAGGGTGTCGAAGCCGACTCGGGCGAGCTGATCGAGTCCACTCTCTTCCTGGCCGGTCGACTCGAGCATCTCCCGGGCTTCCTCCTCGTCGAGTTCGGCGAGTTCGGACTCGAACTTCGCGTCGAGGAAGATCGCCTCGACGGGAGCCACCAGTGCCCGCATCTCATTCTTCTTGTCCACATCGGCGAGCACTTCGTCGTCGACATTGAACACGTAGAGGAAGGGCTTGACCGTCATCAGCTGCAGCTCACGCAGGGCGCTGACATCGAACTTGTCGGCCTGCATCGCCTGGTAGAGCGTCCGCCCGCCTTCGAGGATCTCGGTGGCGGCATCGATCGCAGTCAGCTGCTCAGCAGGAGCGCGCTTGCCCTTGACTTCCTTCTCGATCCTGGGCCGAGCCTTCTCCAATGTCTGGAGGTCGGCGAGGATGAGCTCGGTGTTGATCGTATCGATGTCATCGGCGGGGCTGATCTTGCCGTCGACGTGGACAACATCGTCGTCGACGAATCCGCGGATGACCTGACAGATCGCATCGGCTTCACGGATGTTGGCGAGGAACTGGTTGCCCAGGCCTTCCCCTTCAGAGGCACCGCGCACGATTCCAGCGATATCGACGAAGTCGACGGTGGCATTGAGGATGCGTTCGGAGCCGAAGATCTCAGCCAGTCGCGTGAGTCGCTCGTCCGGCAGCGGGACCACGCCCACGTTCGGTTCGATCGTCGCGAACGGGTAGTTCGCTGCGAGAACTTGGTTCTTGGTCAGTGCGTTAAACATGGTCGACTTGCCGACATTGGGCAGTCCCACGATTCCAATAGTCAAAGCCACGGTATCCAAGTCTAGCCGTCGCCGAGGTGGTCCTCGAATTCTCGTGTCAGTGCCCTCTGTCACCCTGGGATCATGAATGCTTTCCCCGCATCCGCAGTCATCATCGCCTTCATCGTGGCGATCGTCCTCGCCGCCGCGCTCGGATTCCTCCTCGGCCGCAGTCTCACCCGTTCCCGCTATCTCGAGAGACTCACTCGCGCCGAGACCACGTCACGCATCCTGTCCGAGCGCACCGAAGATCTCGAGGCCGATGCGCAGATGGCCGGTGAGATCACTGCCGCCATCGGGCCGTTGGCGGCAAGCGTGAAGAATCTGCAGGAGAACCTGCACTCCCAGGACCGCACGCAGATCGAACAGATCACCCGACTGAACTCCCAGATCGGGCACCTCAGCCAACAGAACCTCCGCCTCCAGGAATCGACCGGGTCACTGGCCAACGCTTTGAATTCGACGACCCACCGTGGAGACTGGGGCGAAGTCCAGCTCAAACGCATCGTCGAATATGCCGGCCTCCTCCCCCACGTCGACTTCGACACGCAGGTCAGCGCCGACCGGGACGGCAAGCGCCACCGCCCCGATATGGTCGTCCATCTGCCCGGTGGCGGCACGATCGTCATTGATGCGAAGACACCGTTGTCGGCACGGATGAACAAGGACTCCGTCGAGGCGGCCAGCTCCGGCACGGGCGGTCAGGACCATGCCCGCGCCCTGTTGCGCCATGTTGATGCCCTGGCGTCGAAGGAGTACTGGAAGGCGTTCGATGCCTCCCCCGACTTCGTCGTCTGCTTCGTGCCCACCGACGGTCTGCTCTCCGCAGCCGCGGCAAGCTACCCGAAGATGATCGATCATGCACTGGGCAAGAACGTCGTCCTCGCCTCACCAGCGACTCTGCTGGTGCTCTTGAAGACCGTGGCGCTCAACTGGCGGCAGGCGGACATGTCCACCTCGGCGGCCGAGGTGCTCCGACTCGGCACGGAACTCTACGAACGTATCGGCACCCTTGTCACCCACGTGTCACGGATGGGTGCCAGCCTGGACCGCTCGGTCGAGGACTACAACCGGTTCGTCTCCTCGCTGGAGTCGCGCTTCCTCGTCACCGCGCGAAAGTTCCCCTCGACGGGAATCGTCGCCGACGAGCTCGACGCCGTGGCCGAACTCGATACTCGTTCTCGCGGCATCAGCGCCGAGGAACTCAGTCGGCCGCGGGCCATGGACTTCGATGATCGTGGTCCGACTTATCTGCGCGGTCGGCAGACGGGGACAAGTTGAGAATCGACAGCGTTTGTCGACTCCGTTGAGTCGTGGAAGTCCCCGTCGCGTCACGTAGCGGAATTGCTCAGCTCAGCCGAGTTTGCGCAGTTCCTTCGGCAGCGAGAAGATGAGGTCCTCTTCGGCGGTGACGACCTCTTCGACGGTGTCGAATCCGTACTCAGCCAGCAGCTGCAGCACGTCCTGGACGAGGTTCTCCGGAACGCTCGCACCTGAGGTGACACCGACCGTGGCCACGTCATGGAACCATGTCTCGTCGATCTCGCGGGCGAAGTCGACACGGTAGGCAGCCTTCGCCCCGTGTTCGAGAGCGACTTCGACGAGGCGAACGGAGTTCGAGGAGTTCGCCGACCCGACGACGATGACGAGATCCGCGTCGGGCCCGACCTTCTTCACCGCGACCTGCCGGTTCTGTGTCGCGTAGCAGATGTCATCGCTGGGTGGATTCTGCAGGTGCGGGAAGCGCTCACGCAGGATCTCAACCGTTTCCATGGTCTCGTCCACGCTCAAGGTCGTCTGTGAGATCCACACCAGCTTCTCGGCATCGGGAACCTCGATGGTGCGCGCCTCTTCCGGGCTCTGCACCAGTGTGATGTGCTCCGGCGCCTCGCCCATGGTGCCTTCGACCTCTTCATGCCCGGCATGGCCGACGAGGAGGATGCGGAAGCCGTCCCGGGCGAACCGGATGGCCTCCTTGTGGACTTTCGTCACCAACGGGCATGTCGCATCGATCGTCGACAGCGAACGCCGGGCAGCCTCGGTGTGCACGGCCGGTGAGACTCCGTGAGCGGAGAACACGACCCGAGCACCTTCCGGGACTTCATCGGTGTCATCGACGAAGACGGCCCCGCGTTCGGACAGGGTCTCGACGACATGTCGGTTGTGCACGATCTCCTTGCGGACATAGATCGGTGCGCCGAAGTGCACGAGGGCGCGCTCAACGGCGATGACAGCACGATCGACGCCGGCACAATAGCCGCGCGGTGCGGCCAGCAGCACCCTCTTGTCTGCATTGACCGGAGTGCGGATCTCGCCCGGTGCCAAACGCCGGCGCGGAATGGTCGGGGCAGGTACTGAAACGACGCTCACCCGTTCAGTCTAAGCCGGACCCATCGACTGCGGCCAGGAATGGGCTGCGTCAGTGCCGTTCGTTAGGCTTGGGATTCGGAAGGGGACTTAAATGGCGCAAAGAATTTCCGGCACTCCCGGCACGCTCGGTGAAACAGCCGAGCCGAAGGAGCTCGCCGCCACCGCAGCCGAGACCACGGCGGAGAATCCGTGGCCGCTGAGTCTGCTGTCTTCGAAGATGAAGTCCTATATCGACCGCATGTCGAGCGTGTGGATCGAAGGGCAGGTCGTCGAGCTCAATCATCGCGGCAAGGCCAGCTACCTGACCCTGCGCGACACCGATGTCGAGATGTCCTTGCCGGTCCAGATCTGGAAGAACGTCCTCGACCGCACCGGGGCTCCTCTGACCGAGGGCAGCCACGTCGTCGCCAATCTCAAAGCCGATTTCTGGACGAAGACCGGTCGGCTGACGATGCGCGCCAACGATATCCGCGCCGTCGGCCTCGGCGAACTCCTCGCCCGCCTCGAACGATTGAAGAAGCAGCTAGGGGCCGAAGGGCTCTTCGATCCCAACCGGAAGCTGCGCCTGCCGTTCCTGCCGAACCGGATCGGACTGATCACCGGACGGGATTCGGATGCGCAGAAGGACGTCATCCGCAATGTGCACCTTCGCTGGCCTGCCGCCGAATTCGAAGTCCGCAACTGTGCAGTGCAAGGCCCGGATGCCGTGCCGGGAGTGATGAAGAACCTCGCCGAACTCGACGCGGACCCGCAGATCGATGTCATCGTCATCGCCCGCGGCGGCGGCAGCATGGAAGACCTCCTGCCGTTTTCCAACGAAGCACTCGTCCGTGCCGTCTCCGCCGCGCAGACACCGGTCGTCTCTGCGATCGGACACGAGGCGGACCGGCCCATCCTCGATGAGGTCGCTGACATGCGGGCATCAACACCCACGGATGCCGCAAAGAGGATCGTTCCGGATGTCGCCGAGGAAGGCATGAATCTGCTGCGTGCCCGCGCCGAGCTCGAAGCTGCCGTCAATCGCCTCCTCGACCGAGAGCAGGAGATGCTCACCGCCGTGCGATCACGGCCGGTGCTCGCCGAACCGCAGACGATGATCACCGCGCATGAGAACGAGCTGACAACGATCCGCCGCCGCAGTCTGCAGGCGACGAACGGACGGCTCATCCAAGCTCAGAACGAGATCCAGCATCTCCGTTCCCAAGCCAGGTCCCTCTCTCCCCTGCGGACGCTGGAGCGCGGCTACGCCGTGGTGCAGACCGACGAAGGTCAGGCCGTCCGCAATGCCGCCGAGGTCGCCGCCGGCGACACCGTCCATGTCCGGGTCGCTCGTGGTCGTTTCGACGCAGATATCACCGAGGTCACTCCGGAGACCGACGATTCGACGACCGACGATTGACTACAACCCCACACTCTGTCCACGTTTCACACACTCTGCGAAGGAGACACCGATGACCGAACCGACGACCCAACAGGACCAGCCCGATATCAGCACGCTCAGTTACGAGCAGGCGCGCGAAGAACTCGTCATGACCGTCAAGCGTTTGGAGACCGGCAACCTGCCGCTCGAAGAGTCACTGCGGCTGTGGGAGCGTGGCGAGGCTCTGGCCGACCGGTGTCAGGCGTGGCTCGACGGAGCACGGGAACGCCTTGACAAGGCCCGTGAGGAGACCTCGGACGACACCGAATAGGTCTCCAGGTCAGCCGAAGTTCAGCCAGGGCCGCCGAGATCACTTGAGTTCGGCGGCCACCTGATCGGCGAAGCTATTGACGGTGTCCGGCGCAGCGGTGGCAGTCAGAACGACATACATATCGCCCTTGTGCGTGACCCAGTATTCCTTCGCCTCTTCAGTGCGGTAGACCTGGAAGTCGGCACCGCCGACGGTCACCTTCTCGGCAGCGACAGCCTCGTCGGTCTTCCGCTTCGCCCAGTTCGCGCTGGCTTCGGCCTGCTCGATGCTCACCCACTGGTCGTCGGGGCCGATGAACGACATGTACCACGAGGTGTATTCGGAGTCGCCCATACGATCGAGGCTGGCCTCGTTCGACGTCCATCCGCGCGGGATCTGCGGAACGATGAGGTCGAACTCGGCGTTGCCCTGTGACTGCTCGGCGATCCCCTGATAGTCGACGACACGTTCTGAGTCGACTTCGGGCTGCGGGGCGAGGAACAGGATCCCGACGGCGACTGCGAGACAGGCGAGGATCGCGATGACCATATTGACCCAGTTCGAGTTCTTGCGCAGGAAACGCATCTCTTCCCGGGACCCCGGCAGCATCACTCCGGACTCATCAGCCATGGACTCTCCCCTGGGACTCGGCATCGTCTCGTCGACGACCGTTCGAGCACCCGTCTCGTCGGCAGCATTTCGGACATTCACACCGCCATTGTCCTCGGCTCGCGCGCGAAGGGCCAATTCCGGTCCGAGGACGTGACTGCGGCCACAAGCAGACACCGCTGTCGCGACCCCGATCACAGGGGTGGCACAATTGGAAGCATGAGTGACTCCAAAGAGCCTGTTGACGTGAAATCTCACCATGACCGAGGACGAGTTGATGAGGAGGCTCCGCCTGTCGCAGTGACCGACTCATGGTCACAGAAGGCTCAGGTCGAGTCGGATGCTCCCGACCGCAACTTGGCTCTGGAGCTCGTCCGAGTCACCGAGGCCGCAGCCATCGCCGCAGCCCCCTGGGTCGGCCGCGGCGACAAGAACGCAGCCGACGGAGCGGCCGTGGCCGCGATGCGCAATGTCATCTCCACCGTCCGCATGGCCGGCACCGTCGTCATCGGCGAGGGTGAGAAGGACGAAGCTCCGATGCTCTTCAACGGCGAGCAGGTCGGCGACGGCGGCGGACCGCACTGCGATGTTGCTGTCGACCCGATCGACGGCACTCGCCTGACCGCTCTGGGCATGCCCAATGCGATCTCTGTCATGGCTGTGACCGAAGACGGCGCGATGTATGACCCCTCTGCCGTGTTCTACATGGAGAAGCTCGTCACCGGCCCCGATGCCGCTGATGCCGTCGACATGCGTCTGCCGATCGCTGAGAACATCCGCCGCGTCGCCAAGGCGAAGGGAACGAAGGATCCCGCCTCGGTCACGGTGATGATCCTCGACCGTCCCCGCCACCAGCAGATGATCGATGAGATCCGCGCCGCCGGGGCTCGCATCCAGCTCATCACCGATGGCGACGTCGCCGGAGCCATCGCCGCCTGCCGCCCCGGAACCGGCGTCGACATGCTCATGGGCATCGGCGGTACCCCCGAAGGCATCATCACCGCCTGCGCCATCAAAGCACTCGGCGGAGTCATCCAGGGCCGACTGTGGCCGCAGGACGACACCGAACGCGAAGCCGCCGCCAAGGCCGGCCTCGACGTCAACAAGGTGCTCAACACCGACGACCTCGTCACCGGTGACAACAGCTACTTCGTCGCCACGGGCATCACCAACGGCGATCTGCTCGATGGCGTGAAGTTCCAGGGCAGCCACGTCACCACGCATTCCCTGGTGATGCGGTCGAAGTCGGGAACCGTCCGTCAGGTCTTCGCCGAGCACCAGGCAGCGAAGACCCACTCATACGTGGAGGCCGCCGAAGAAGCCGCACGCCGCGGACTGGTCTGACCTCCAATCGCACCCGGGCCCGGGTACGATGCACACAATTCGGAAGCAGGTGCGAAAGCAATGCCCAATCAGGCGTGGAAGCGACTCCTCGAGGGAAATCAGCGTTTCGTCGACGATGTCCCTCAGCACCCCAACCAGGACACGGCGCGACGCGAATCCCTGTCGGACAGCCAGACCCCGTTCGTCACTCTCTTCGGCTGCTCGGATTCCCGAGTCGCCGCTGAGATGATCTTCGATGTCGGCCTCGGTGACATGTTCGTCGTGCGCAATGCCGGACAGGTCGTCGACCCGGTCACCTTGGGCTCGCTCGAATACGGAGTCGAGATGCTCGGCACTCCCCTGCTCGTCGTGCTCGGCCACGACAGCTGCGGGGCCGTGACCGCCGCCTACAACGCCTACGACTCGGGTGAGACTCCCCCGGGATTCATCTCCGACGTCGTCGCCCGCATCCTGCCGACGGTGGCCCGGGCCCGAAAGAACGGGCGCACCACGATCAACGAGACCGTCGGTCAGAACACCATGGACACGGTCGACAAGATCATGCAGCTGTCCACGATCATCAAGACCGCCGTCGACGAGGGCCGACTCATCATCGTCGGACTCACCTACCAACTCCACGATGGCCACACCACGGTCGTCGCCCAATACGGAGGCGACGAGGCCGCGGTCTCCACCTATGCTTCCTGAGCGACCGGCCACCTCGGTGGTCAGCCGTTCAGCCCTACGAGCCTGAGCTCCGCAATCATTTCCCCGGCACCCAACGGAAAGGACAACAATGACCGAAGAATTTCGCATCGAACACGACACCATGGGTGAGGTCAAAGTCCCCAAGGACGCCCTCTACAGCGCACAGACCCAGCGTGCCGTCGAGAACTTCCCGATCTCGGGCAAGACCCTCGAATCAGCCCACATCGCCGCACTGGCACAGGTGAAGAAGGCCGCAGCGAAGGCCAACGCCGAACTCGGCGTGCTTGACGAAGCCCGCGCCACAGCCATCCAGAACGCCGCCGATCGGGTCATCGCAGGCGAATTCGACGCCCACTTCCCCATCGACGTGTTCCAGACCGGTTCGGGAACCTCGTCGAACATGAACACCAACGAGGTCCTTGCCTCGCTGGCGACCAAGGCACTCGAAGCCGACGGAATCAACGTCCACCCGAACGACCATGTCAACGCCTCGCAGTCGTCGAACGACGTCTTCCCCACCTCGGTGCACCTGGCCGTGACCAAGGCCCTGGTCAACACGCTCATCCCGGCCATGGACACCCTGGCGACTTCGCTGGAGAAGAAGGCGAAGGAGTTCTCCTCCATCGTCAAGTCCGGACGCACCCACCTCATGGATGCCACTCCGGTGACTCTCGGTCAGGAGTTCGGCGGCTACGCAGCTCAGGTCCGTTACGGAATCGAGCGCATCGAGGCTTCCCTGCCGCGCGTGGCGGAGGTCCCGCAGGGCGGAACCGCTGTGGGCACCGGCATCAACACCCCGGACGGCTTCTCGTCCCGCGTGGTCGAGATCCTCGCCGAGGAGACCGGTCTGCCGATCACCGAAGCTCGCAACCACTTCGAGGCCCAGGCCAATCGCGACGGACTCGTCGAGGCCTCCGGTCAGCTGCGGACCATCGCCTACGGCTACATGAAGATCTGCAATGACCTGCGCTGGATGGGTTCGGGACCGAACACCGGTCTCGGCGAGATCGCCATCCCCGACCTCCAGCCCGGTTCGTCGATCATGCCCGGCAAGGTCAACCCGGTCATCTGCGAGGCCACCATTCAGGTCGCCGCCCAGGTCATCGGCAATGACACCTCCGTGTCGCTGTCGTCGACCAACGGCGCGTTCGAGCTCAACGTCGGCATCCCCGTCATGGCCTCGAACCTGCTCGAGTCGATCCGCCTGCTCGCGAACGCCTCGACCGTCATGGCCGAGAAGATGATCGACGGACTCACCGCCAACGAGGAGCGAGCCCGCTTCCTCGCCGAGGCGAGCCCCTCCATCGTCACCCCGCTGAACAAGGTCATCGGCTACGAAGCGGCGGCGAAGATCGCCAAGCACGCCGTGGCCAACAAGATGACCGTCAAGGAAGCGACGATCGCTCTCGGCTTCGTCGAGAACGGCTCCATCACCGAGGCTGACCTCGACAAGGCCCTCGACGTCACCACGATGATCGGCAGCTACAAATAAGCCTCCGATCTGACAGATCGCAACGGCGCCCGGACGATTTCGTCCGGGCGCCGTTTCATGCTGTCGATCAGTTCAGAGGCTCAGGAGCGGAACGGGTCGAATTCCTCGAGCACATCGGTGACCAGGGCGGCGATCTCCGACCGTTCCGACCGTGTCAGCGTGACGTGCGCGAACAGTTCGTGGCCCTTGAGCTTCTCGATCACCGCGGCGACTCCGTCGTGCCTGCCCACTCGCAGGTTGTCGCGCTGGGCGACATCGTGGGTGAGCACCACCTTCGAGTTCATTCCGATGCGTGAGAGCACGGTCAGCAGAACGTTGCGCTCCAACGACTGCGCCTCATCGACGATGACGAACGCATCGTGGAGGGACCGTCCGCGGATGTGGGTGAGCGGAAGCACCTCGAGGATCTCCCTGTTGACCACCTCGTCGATGACGTTCTTGCTCACCAGCGCGCTGAGGGTGTCGAACACGGCCTCCGCCCAGGGGTTCATCTTCTCCCCTTCGCTGCCGGGCAGGTAGCCGAGGTTCTGCCCGCCCACGGCGTAGAGGGGACGGAAGACCATGATCTTCGAGTGCTTGTTCTCTTCGAGCACCTTCTGCAGTCCTGCCATCAGGGCCAGCGCGGACTTCCCCGTTCCGGCTCGCCCTCCCATCGACACGATCCCCAGGGCGTCGTCGAGCAGCATGTCGATGGCGATCCGCTGTTCCGCCGACCGTCCGTGGACGCCGAAGATGTCACGATCTCCGCGCACCATCGACACTCGGTTGCCGCTGCGCACCCGTCCCAGTCCGGATCCGCGTGGTGAGGTGATGACGACCCCGGTGTTGACCACCTGGTCGGAGACATCCTCGGTGACGACGGACCCCGAATCGTAGAACTCGCTCATCTGCTCGTCGTCGAGGCCGAGCTCGCTCATCCCGGTGAACCCGGAGTCGACGGCCAGCTCCGCCAGATACTCCTCCGCGTGCAGACCCAGGGCCGAAGCTTTCACTCGCATCGGCACGTCCTTGGTCACGACGACCACGTCACAGCCTTCGGCAGAGAGGTTGCGGGCCACGGCCAGGATGCGGGTGTCGTTCTCCGTCCGGTCGAAGCCGACCGGCATCGTGGAGGCGTCGATGTGGTTGAGCTCGACCCGCAGCGTTCCGCCCGCGTCACCGACCGGAATGGGCTGATCCAATCGGTCGTAGTCGGAACGGAAGTCGTCGAGGATGTGGAGGGCTTTGCGTGCGGTGAATCCGAGTTCGGGATGATTGCGTTTGCCCTCGAGTTCGGAGACGACGATGAGCGGGATGACGACGTGGTGTTCGGCGAAGCGCAGAAGCGCTCCGGGATCCGACAGCAGCACCGAGGTGTCGAGAACGTAGGTGTGGACTTTTTCAGCCATGAGGACCTCTGAGGCGTGAGTTCCGCCGAGATCCGGTTCTGACATCCCCCGATCTCGGGTTGGTGTCGACCAACTACAGCCAACCTAACCCGGTTCGCCCCCGCAGCCGGCAGCGGCACGCGTGCTCGGGCAAGTCAGGGTCATGAACTTCGAGTGAATGCGGGATTCCGCCGTCAGACGGCCGGTAGGTCTCACTGGCGGCGGGCACGGTCTATTTGCCGAAGCGGCGCTGCCGCAGACCGTAGTCGCGCACGGCTCGGAGGAAGTCCGTGCGGCGGAAGTCCGGCCAGTAGGCTTCGCAGAAGTAGAACTCCGAATAGGCACTCTGCCACATGAGGAAGCCGGAGAGTCGCTGCTCTCCCGATGAGCGGATGATGAGGTCGGGATCGGGTTGGCCCTTGGTGTAGAGGTGTTCGCCGATCTGCTCCGGCGACAGTTCGGAGATGATCGACTCCAGGTCCGTGCCGTCGTCGGCCCGTGTGCGCAGCAGGGACTTCACCGCATTGACGATCTCCTGTCGACCGCCGTAGCCGACGGCGACGTTGACGCGCATTCCACAGTCCTCGGTCGTCGTCACCGCTTCGAGGCGGGCACGCAGATCCGGGGGAACGATGTCGAGATCACCGACGAGCTGGACGCCGACTCCGTCGAGAGCCGCGATCTTCTCCACCAGATCCGAGATGATCTCGATGAGGATCGACACCTCTTCTGCCGAACGGGCGAGGTTCTCTTTGGACAGAACGTAGAGAGTGACGATCTCGACATCGATCTCGTGGCACCAGCCGAGGAACTCGACGATCTTCGCCGCTCCGGCACGGTGACCGTCAGCGGTCGTCGCACCGAACTCCTTGGCCCACCTGCGGTTGCCGTCGGTGATGACTCCGACGTGACGAGGAACCGGAACCGACTTGTCGAGCTCACGTTTGAGCCGTCGCTCGTACAGCCGATAGAGCAGGTTCACGGGTCGCGCCACAGCTGTCCTCTTCCACATGGGTCGTCAGTCGGTTCGAATACTGTACAGACTACTAGCCGACGATGCTGAAAGAGGCCTCAGGTCCGCTGGCTACTATGGAGCTATGAATGCTTCGCCCACCGATTCCTCTCGGGTCGTTCCCGACGGCTCCGGTCAAGTCGGTTCAGCAGGCGCGGATGATGATCCGCCCGCCGACGACCACCGCATCGCCCGTCGCCGCTCAGCGCTGCGCGCCGAACTGACGAAGCTGGCGGGTCAGGTCAAGCCGAAGCTGCGCGGTTGGTTCCACGCCGGGGCGTTCCCTCTGGCCATGCTCGGCGGCCTGGCACTGGTGATCATCTCCCCGACCATCGAGTCGCGCATCGCCGCCGCGATCTTCGCTGTCACCGGCATGCTGCTCTTCGGCACCTCCGCCGTCTATCACCGCGGCCGATGGCGCACCCGCGTCCGCCTCGTCCTGCGGCGGCTCGACCACGCGAATATCTTCCTCATCACCGCCGGCACGTACACACCGCTGGCAGTGCTGATGCTCCGCACCGACCAGGCAGTCCTCCTGCTGTCCGTGCTGTGGGGTGCCGCTGCACTCGGCGCGGCCTTCCGAACGATCTTCACCACCGCGCCGAGGTGGCTCTTCGTCCCCATCTACGTCGGGTTCGGCGTCGCCGGAGTCGGATACATTCCCCAGATCTGGACACGAACTTTCCCGTCGGACTCCTCGTCGTCCTCGGCGGCGTGTGCTACATCGCCGGCGCGGTGATCTACGGGATCAAGCGGCCGAACCCCTCACCGAAGTGGCTCGGCTTCCATGAGATCTTCCACATCTTCACGATACTCGGCTACGGCTGCCACCTCGCCGCGCTCATCATCGCCGCCGTCGCAGCCTACTGAGCTCCATTCGACTGAGCCCACAGACAACGGCGCGATCACCGATCGGTGATCGCGCCGTTGTCTGTCAGGTCAGGACCTCGGGCCCCAGAGTTCAGGGTTCAGGATTCAGAGCCTCAGGCTCGTTCATTCCGTTCGTCGGAGGACTCGGAGACATCGATCGGCTCCTCCGTCGAGCCACCTCGGCGATCTGAATCGGACGGTCCGGTGTCGACGGCTGTGTCGGATTCGCTGTCAGCGCTCTCCGTTTCGGGTGCCTCCGGCCCTGAGAGCTTCGACTGGTTGGGCACCACATGCCTGCGCAGCGGGATCGGATAGGCGTCGCTGGCGCTCGAGTGCGCCCGCACCCGACGGGCACGACGCATGAGGTCCCGGATGAGGAAGATCGTCAGGACGACAATGGCGAGGGTGGCCAGGAAGCCGATGGTTCCGGGCGTCACCAGATCCGGGTCCGGTGTTCCTCCGTCCGGAGTCGGGGCTTGAGAGGACGCGAAGATCATGCGCGGGTGTCGCTTTCGGTCGGGACGGCGGAATCAACGCCGAGGTCTTCGGCAGCCGGCGAGTCCGGGAGCATCCCCTCGTCGGGAACGCGACGTCCGTCATCGAAGGTCACGGCGGCGAACAGATCGGTCTCCTGGAAGTCCAGCTCCCGGTTCAGCGGCTCACGACCGGTGAGGTCGAGAGCCAGTTCGAACTCCTCTGTCGGCCAATACGTGCGAGCGGCCTTGCGCGACGCGGAGAAGAAACCGCCTTCGGGATCGATCTGAGTGGCGTGGGAGAGCAGCGCACGATCACGGGCGGAGAAGAACTCGGAGCACGAGATGCGGGTGCTCAGCCAGTTGTGGCGCTGGTTGTCACGCTTCTTGAAATCCTCGAGGTGGTCGGCGAACGGGGACTCGAGTTCCGCCTCGAGCATCTTCTCGTGGATCGTGATCCACTTCTTCGCCGACAGGTCCTGGTTGAAGTAGATCTTCTGCACCTGCCACGGTTCGCCGAGCTCGGGATGCGAGGTCGCATCTGCGGCGGCTTCGACAGCGGCCATGGTCACAGCGTGGTTCTTGATGTGGTCGGGGTGAGGATATCCGCCGAGTTCGTCGTAGGTGGTCACCACCTGCGGACGGAAGGTGCGGATGATGTGCACGAGGGGAAGCATCGCCACCTCGTCGGGAACCCGATAGAAGCATCCGGGAGGAGTCTGGTTGTCGAAATCGCCGTCGGGCAGTCCCGAGTCGACGTGACCGACCCAGACATGTTCGGCGCCGAGGGCTGCGGCAGCGGTCGCCATCTCCTCACGACGGAGACCGGCGATGTCGCGGCTGGCCTTCGGACTCTGCAGGAGAGCGGGATTGAGGATATCGCCGGCCTCGCCACCGGTCATGGTGGCGATGAGCACCCGGGCACCCAGTGAAGCGTACTTCGCGCTCGTTGCCGCACCCTTGGAGGATTCGTCGTCGGGGTGGGCATGGACGGCCAACAGGCGCAGCCCATGGTACGGAAGCGAAGTCATATCCTAAATGTCCCTTTCGATTCAGCCTGGTGGCCACCTGCTGCCGGCGCTGCGGCTGACATGATCGCCGGCAGAGGATCGACTACTCTAGATTAGTGCGCGAAGTACTTAAAGAGGAATTCAATGACTGAGGTAACAGTGGCACCACCACTGCATGACGATCGCTACGGCCGGACCAGCAGACCCAAGCGGAATCTGAGCCGTCGGGCGAAGATCATCGCCGTCGTCGTCCTCGCCGTGGTGGTCGCCGTCATCGCCATCTGGGCATTCCGCCCGCAGACGAATCCCACAACACCGCGCACTCTTGACTATTCGGTTATCGACGATTCTTCAACGCGCGTCACCGTCGGAATATTTCCTGATCAGAAACGCGACGTGCACTGCATCGTCCAGGCCACGAATGAGCACGAAGCGATCGTCGGCTTCACCGAGGTGACTGTTCCCGCCGATCCGAACGCCGATCCGAATTCGCCGAAGCGCCTCGATGTGGACCTGGCCACCACTCAGCTGGCCGCCTCCGGCCACGTCGACTCCTGCTGGTTCGAATAGGCCGAACGTTCGACCGCAACGGTCGCCTGGTGGAAGCACAGGAGCCGGGTCTCGAGAACCTTCGAATAGTTCTCGCACGGGGACGCATCTTGCGGCCGCAAACCTCCGACTCACCGCCGGGGACGTGATCGAACTCATCGTTTTTCTCCGCAGATGCGTTACAATGTAGTTTCATTCAACTTCCGGGCGTGCCCATACGCCCGGTTTTTTCGTTGCCTGACACGCCCGTCAGTGCACCGACCGAAGAAGGAGAAGTCATGACCGAGGAAGTCACCCAGGAAGAGACATGGTTGACCCAGGAAGCCTTTGACCGCCTGTCGAAGGAACTCGAGCATCTCTCCGGACCGGGTCGTGCAGAGATTGCTGAGAAGATCGAAGCCGCCCGCGACGAGGGTGACTTGAAGGAGAACAGCGGTTATCACGCAGCGCGTGATGAGCAGGGCAAACAGGAAGCACGAATCCGCCAGCTCGAGGTGCTGCTGCGGAACGCGAAGGTCGGCTCCAGCGACAGCGACGGCAAGACCGTGGCACCCGGAACCGTCGTGACCGCCAGCGTTGCCGGCAACTCCATGCGATTCCTGCTGGGCAACCGCGAGATCGCCGGAGACTCCGATATCGACGTCTTCTCGGAGAAGTCCCCGCTCGGAGCGGCTGTCCTCGGCGTCAAGGCCGGCGACAAGACCTCATACGAGGCACCGAACGGCAAGACCATCGAGGTCAAGGTCGATTCCGTCGAAGCCTTCACCGGCTGATCGAGACCGAATAGAGAAGTGGGCGGGTGCGATCGCACCCGCCCACTTCTCTATTCACTTCGGATCAGGCGAGCCTTTCGTTCCTGACTCGCCGGAGTCGCTCGAACCGGAACCTGATGCGCCTTCGTCTTCCGCGGACTCGTGGACGGCATCGGTGAGCCGTTCCTTCGCCGTCTCCAGGACCGTTGTGGCCTCGCGTTCGTCCGGGTCACGCTCCGCGGCGTCCTCCGTGTCCTCGGAATCACCGGCGTTCGTGCGCACGATATAGCTGACGACGCTGTTGAGAACGGCCACCAGGGGAACGGCGAAGAGAGCGCCGACGATGCCGAAGAGGAAGCCGCCGCCGGTGACTGCGAGGATCACAGCCAGCGGATGGACGGACACGGCTTTGCCCATGAGGAACGGCTGGAGGACCTGGCTTTCGATCTGCTGGACGGCAATGACAACCGCGAGCATGATGACCGCGCTGACCAGACCGTTCGAGACCAATGCCACCAGCACGGCGACCGCACCGGAGGCGATGGCTCCGACGACGGGGACGAACGAGGTGAGGAAGACCAGCACGGTCATGGGGATGACCAGCGGGATCCCCAGGAACGCTGCGCCGATGCCGATGCCGATCGCGTCGACGGCGGCGACGAGGATCTGGACCCGCACGTACTGCACGAGGGTCGTCCACCCCTTCAGAGCGGCTCCCGTGGCGACGGGACGGGCAGGGACCGGCAGCAGGTTCATCACCCACCTGAAGATGTTCTGTCCGTCGTAGAGGAAGAAGAACGTCGCGAACAGGCACACGGCCATACCGGTGAGGAAGGTGCCCACCGAGGAGGTGGCTTCCAGGGCACCGCCGAGGAGCTGGCTGCTGTTGTTCTGGAAGAAGTTCGTCGCGGTCTTGATAGCTTCGTCGATATAGCTCGAGATCGTCGTGGCGTCGATGCCGAAGGGACTCGAAGCCAGCCAGCCGCTGATTCCGGACACACCGGCGATGACCTGTTTGACGAGGTCGGGCATGCCGGAATAGATCTGCTGGCCGACGAGGCCGAAGAGTCCGAGCACGACGACGATGAACCCGATGAAGGAGATCGCCGCGGCCCCGCCTCGAGGCACACCCTTCTTCTTCAGCCACCCTGTCAGGGGCGCGAGCAGCGCTGCCAGCAGCAGAGCGATGAGCACCGGCAGGACGACGCTGGAGATCTTCGACAGCAGCCACAGGGCCACACCGATCGCCACGAGCACGACGATCGACCGCCACGACCACGCGGCAGCGAGCTTGAGACCGGGAGCCACATACGGTTTGGCCTCGGCTTCGATTCGGCTGAGTGCGATCTCCTCGGGACTGACCGCCTGTGACGGGGTCACCTCGGGTTCGGACTCGGAGTGAGAGGATCCGCGTCCGCGCCGGAACGCCTCCCATGCCCCTCGGAATCGGTTCGGGGGATGCTGCTGATCGTTTTCGCTCATGACTCAACAATAGTTGTTGATGCACTGACAAAGGTGCAATGATGACGCCGGAGGAGGGAAATCAGTGGGAAGACGCTTGATCTATACGCTGGCGACCATGGGTGCGACCGTCGTCGGCGCGGGTGCCTCGGCGGCGGGACTGCTCCGCCATCAGGCCGGGTCGCTGCGCCGTTCCTTCGACGACGACAAGAACCGTCGCTACTCCACCTTCACCGAGGCGATCGCCGCCCCACGTGACAATGACGATGACGACTCCGCGGCGCTGGCCATCATCGGCGACTCCTGGCTGTGCGGGGTCGATGTCGACCCGGAGCAGGCACCCCCGACTCTCATCGGGCGGGGCCTGGCCCGGATACTCGGCACCACCGTCCGGGTCCAGACGACCGCCCGCCCCTCGGCGCTGTCGGATGATCTGCATCGGCAGGTGGACGAAGTCCTGCGTTCGCCGTGGCTTTCCCGCCAGCTCTCGGACCACTGGACCGAGGACCGTCGGTTCGCGATCATCTCGATCGGCACCGGCGACATCATCCACCCGATCCAGGCGACCATCGGCGTTCCCGTGCTCAATCAGGCCATCAATCGGCTCCAACGCGAGGGCCGCTACACCGTGTTCGTTCTCGTCTGCCCCAATCTCGGCGGTCTGCCGGGGCTGCGCGATCCGCTCAAAACGTCGCTGCGCCGGACCTCGCGGGTCCTCGCCGGCTCTCAATGGCTGGCCGCCCTGGCCGCGCGTGCGGTCCCGCTGCGATCGACCGGATCGCTGAGCGGAACGACACGCCGGTCTCTGCTCAACGACTCGGGCAGATTCCCCAGCGAACTCGGCTATGCGCAGCTGTCCTCGACCCTGCTGGCCGCAATTGCCGAACGCATCGATGCACCGATCATCGTCGACCGCAGCCTCGACATCCCCGAGAAGGGCGAAACCGCCCGCAGACACGAACTGGTCCCCGGCGCCGAGGCGCAATCTGCTGCCCAGAACGATTCGGATGACGAGACCCAGACCGACTCCGAGGCGCAGCCAGATGCCGAAGAAGCGGCAGTGACAGAAGACGCCGGCACCGAAACGGTCCCGAATCGTTCGGAAGCCGCCTCGTGATCCCCGTAGTCCTCGCCTCCCAGTCTCCTTCACGTCGCCAGATCCTCCGGGACGGCGGAATCGACCCGGTCATCATCGTCTCCGAGGTCGACGAACGTGCCCTCGAGGACGATTTCACCGGCTCCGTCGGCGAACTCACCACAGCATTGTCGGAGGCGAAGGCTCGTGCGGTCATCGACCGGATCATCGCGTCTGCTCCCCCGACACTTCACGGCGCGGACACCGTGGTCGTCATCGCCGGGGACTCCCTGCTCGAATTCGACGGACAGGCCATCGGCAAACCGGGAACGGCCGAACGCACTCGCGACGTGTGGTCGGCGATCGCCGGTCAATGGACACAGCTTCATTCGGGCCATACGGTCGCCGTGCTCACGCGGACACAGCCAGCGAACGTTGCAGCCGGACGAACGGGGGCTGACGGCAGCAGTGACAGCCCCGCCCGTGCCGATCGAACGGACTCGGCACCCTTCGAACTCAGCGCTCTGCGCTCGCAGCGGTCGACCACCTCGGTGCTCATCGGCTCACCCAGCACGGAGGAGCTCGAAGCGTACATCGCCACCGAAGAGCCCTTCCACGTGGCTGGGGCGCTGACAATCGACGGCTATGGTGGGGCCTTCGTCGACCAGCTCGACGGCGACCATCTCACCGTGCTCGGACTCAGCCTGCCCGTCGTACGCGAATTGGTCACCGGCATGGGCCTGTTCTGGCCCGATCTGTGGGCTCTCAAGCGGTAGACTCGACCCTGGTCCGGTGACACGCCCGAGGACATTGAAGTTCTCGTCCCAATTTTTTATCGCTGTCCTACAAACCCTTGGTGCTGTTCTCTAAATTGTTCTGTGATCATACAAAGGAGCACCATGACCACAGTCCTCCCCGACTCCACGACCTCGGCACTGAGCACCACTGTTCCGACCGGGGCCGTCCGCCGAGTCCTCATCGCCAACCGCGGTGAGATCGCTCTGCGCATCATCCGAGCCGCCCACGACCTCGGCATCAAGGCCGTCGCCGTGTACACCCGCGCCGATTCCGATGCCGACTTCGTCGATCTCGCCGACGACGCGTGGCTGCTGGACGGTTCCGGAGCCGGGGAGACGTATCTCGACATCGAGAAGATCCTCGCCTTGGCCAAGCGCTCCGGCGCCGATGCCGTCCACCCCGGTTACGGCTACATGGCCGAGAACGCGCAGTTCGCACAGGCCGTCATCGATGCCGGGCTGATCTGGGTCGGTCCTCCCCCGGCGGCGATCGAACTCCTCGGTGACAAGTCCGGAGCCCGCGCCGTCGCCGAAGCCGTCGAAGCTCCGGTTGCGCCGGGTTCCGACGGCGCCGTAGCCGATCTGGCAGAGGCCGCCGAGGTGGCCGACCGGATCGGGTTCCCCGTCGTCGTCAAGGCCGTCCACGGCGGAGGCGGGCGTGGTTTCCGCGCCTGCGCCGCTGCCGAGGATCTCGAGGCCGCCTATGCTGCAGCGACCCGCGAGGCGCAGAGTGCTTTCGGGCGCGGTGAGTGCCTCATCGAGAAGCAGATCGTGCGCCCCCGTCACCTCGAGACCCAGTGCCTGGCCGATGCCCACGGCAACGTGCGGGTTGTGTCCACGCGTGACTGCACTCTGCAGCGCCGCAACCAGAAGATCATCGAGGAAGCACCTGCTCCGTTCCTCACCGCTGAACAGGAGCGCATCGTCTCCGAAGCCTCGGCACGCCTGCTCGCCCACGTCGGCTACGTCGGCGCCGCGACGTGTGAGTTCCTCCTCGGCGAGGACGGCACGATCATCTTCATGGAAGCCAACGCGCGCATCCAGGTCGAGCACACCGTCACCGAGGAGGTCACCGGGGTCGACCTCGTCGGCTGGCAGGTGCGCATCGCTTCGGGCGAGGCGCTGCCCGACGAATTCCCTGCCGTGCGCGGACATTCCTTCCAGTTCCGCATCAACGCCGAAGACCCCACGACGTTCTTCCCCGCCACCGGCGCGGTGAAGAACTACCGTGCGCCGTCAGGTCCCGGAGTGCGTCTGGATTCCGGCATCGGCGAAGGCAGCGTCGTCGGCACGGACTTCGACCCGATGCTGGCCAAGCTCGTCGTCACCGGCGCCACCCGTGGCGAGGCCCTGGCGCGAGCACGCCGGGCCCTGTCCGAATACCGCATCGAGGGTGTCTCGACGCTGCTGCCGCTGCATCGGGTGCTCGTGAACGAACAGGCCTTCGCGACCGATTTCAAGGTCTGGACCAACTGGCTCGAAACCGCTTTCGTCAATCCGCTTGTCGATCCACAGCTAGGAGAACAGATGAGTACTGCAACCGACAGCTTCAGCGTTGTGGTCGAGGTCGATGGCCGCCGCATGACCGTTTCGGTCCCCAAGGACGTCATCTCGGACCTCGGTCATGTTCCCAGCCCCAACGTGCCGCGGCGCAAGCGCGGGCTGAGCAGCCGCAAGGGTGCGAAGATCGCCGACGACTCGAATGCGCTCAACGCTCCCATGCAGGGCACCATCGTCTCCGTCTCCGTCAACCCCGGTGACACCGTCGAAGCCGGTGACACCCTCGCCGTCATCGAGGCCATGAAGATGGAACAGCCGCTCAAGGCCGGCCACTCCGGCACCGTCTCCGAGGTGCTCGTCGACGCAGGCGCCTCGGTGAAGTCCGGTGAGGCGATCATCCGCTTCGCCGCCTGAGCCGGTCCCGTGCCTGCCTCCGTTCGCTCCGGCCTGAGGTCAGGAGTCACGAGCACAGAAGTCCCTGCCCGGATCACCGTCGAAGATCGGTGATCCGGGCAGTGATGTATTAGGATTCGGCATCGTTGCCGGGACATTCCAGACCCGCGGCATAGGCGTCCTCGGCCTCCGCCGTACGACCGAGTTCGTCGAGGGTGATCGCCCGTGCGATGTGGAAGAGCCTGTAACGCAGCAGCTGCGGATCGTCGGCCAGTTCGTCGAGGGCGCTCATGGCCGCCTCGGGACTCGAGATCTGCCCGAGGACGATCGCGGTGTTGAGAGCGACGACCGGCGACGACTCGAGGTCGGACAGCATCCGATAGAGCACGCAGTCGGGCCAGCCGGATGGCTTCGTGCTGCAGATCGACTCGAGTATGTGCGGGTCCTGCCGTGGCGTTGATGCCCTGAGTGAAGATGAGATACAGGACGCGCAGCACTCCGGGCAACCGGTCACCGAGTTCAGCGGGCGCGGGGCGGCCGAAAGGAATCCCGGTCTTGAGGATCCGCTCCTTGGCACGGACGATCCGCTGCTGCATCGTCGCGGTCTCGATGAGGAACCCGGCGGCCACCTCGGCGGTGGTCAGCCCCGAGAGGAAGCGCAGGGTGAGCACGATGCGTTCGTCCTCGATGCGCAGGCGGGCGAAGTGCCGGGTGCGCACCTCATCGGAGCGGATGAGATCGATGGCGCGGTTCTTCGCCGTGGCCACCAGCGAGCAGCCGCCCGTAGTCCTCCTCGCCGATGGCGCTGAGGACGCGGGCGGCCGCATCGGGGGCGGGGTCCATCAGTAGTCGGCCACGGGACGGATCTCGATGTGTCCGGCCTTGGCTGCGGGGCTCTTCTTCGCCCTGGCGATCGCCTCGTCGATATCGGCGACGTCGATGACGTAGCTGCCGCCGACGAACTCGTTCGATTCGGCGAACGGGCCCGAGGCGACAAGCGATTCGCCGCCGGATCCGCTCACCCGGACCCCGAGTTCAGGTCCTTCGAGGGCGAAGCCGCCGACGACGATCCCCGCCTCGCTGATCGGCCTGCCCACCATGATGACGGTCGAGGAGCGACCGGATCGACAGCTGCGGAATAAAACTTTCCTGCGCTCGTCGGATCGACGGTTCAGAGGTGACGGTGGAGTTTCCGTGCCGCTTCGGTCAGCGAACCGCTCACCGAGGGGTAGACGACGAAGGAGGCGGAGAGCTGATCGACGGTCAGCCGGTTCTCCACTGCCATGGTGATCGGCAGGATGAGCTCACTGGCTCGGGGACCGACGACGACTCCGCCGAGGATGGAGCCGGATCCGCGCCGAGCGAAGATCTTGACGAAGCCGTCCTCGATGCCGAGCATCTTGGCGCGAGGGTTCGTGTCCAACGGCAGCATCACGGTGTCGATGTCCGTCGGGTTCTCCCGGTAGTTCTGCTGAGTGAAGCCGACGGTGGCGATCTCGGGTGCGGTGAACACGTTCGATGCGACATTGCGCAGTTTGAGCGGCTGCACGGCGTCGCCGAGCGCGTGGTTCATGGCGATCCGCCCCTGCATCGCTGCCACCGAGGCCAGCGGCAGCACACCGGTGCAGTCACCGGCCGCGTAGATTCCTGCCCGCGAGGTCCGCGAAACGCCGTCGACGACGATGTGTCCGGACTCGCTGACGCGGACACCGGCCTCCTCCAGCCCGAGACCTTCGGTGTTCGGAATCGAACCGACGGCCATGAGGCAGTGGGATCCTTCGACACGACGACCATCGGCGAGCACCACTTCGACTCCGTCGTCGGTGCGGGTCACCGAGGCGGCGCGGGAGCGGGAGAGGACATTCATGCCCTTGTTGCGGAAGACGAACTCGAGCACATCGGCTGCGTCCTCGTCCTGGCCGGGCAGGACCTTCTCACGCGAGGACACGAGGGTCACCTCGGTGCCCAATGCCCGGTAGGCCGAAGCGAACTCGGCACCGGTGACACCGGAGCCGACGACGATGAGGTGCTCGGGCAGTTCGTCGAGGTCGTACAGCTGAGTCCAGGTGAGGATGCGCTCACCGTCAGGCTGCGCAGTGGGCAGCTCACGCGGGTGGGCGCCGACCGAGAGCAGGATCGTCGAGGCCTCGAGGGTGTACTCGGTGCCGCCGGATTCGACTACATGGACCTGGTCGCGACCGGCCAGTGTCGCTGTGCCCTGGATGACCTTGACACCGGCCCGGATGAGACCTTCGTAGATGTCGTTGGCCTGAGCGTCGGCGAGGGAGAGGATGCGCTTGTTGACAGCTTCGAGGTCGGCGGTGACTCGGCGCGCACCTGCCTCGGTGTCCTCGGAGTTCTCGATCCGGATTCCAAGCCCGTCGGAGCGCTCGATCTCGTCCATCATCTCCGCGGTGGCGATGAGCGACTTCGACGGCACGACGTCGGTGAGCACGGCGGAACCACCGCACCGATTCTGCTCGATGAGCATGACATCGGCACCGAGCTGAGCCGCGACGAGCGCGGCCTCGTAGCCGCCGGGGCCGCCGCCGATGATGACGACGCGATCTGCAGTGGAATCAAATTCAGTGTTCACATACAGATTGTCTCAAATCGCCACGATGCTTGCGAACGGCCCCCTGGGAATCGACCGAATGGTTCCTTTGGGACCGGTTCGGGCCGGTCCGCAATCGGTCCGGCTGCGGTCCGATCAGCTCGGGTCGACCACCTCGGCGGTGTCCCTGTGCAGGGTCGACAGACGCACATAGGACTGGGCGTTCTGCCGGACCTTCTCCACTCCTTCATCGGTCATCTCCCTGCGCACCTTCGCGGGCACACCGGCGACGAGCGACCGTGCGGGGATCTGCGTGCCTTCGAGGACGACGGCGCCCGCGGCGACGAGGGACTCGCTGCCGATATGGGCGTCGTTGAGCACTGTGGAGTGCATTCCGATGAGCACATCATCATCGACGATCGCACCGTGGACGAGCGCTTGGTGGCCGATGGAGACGCGGGCGCCGATGACGACGGGTTTGCCGGCGTCGGTGTGCATGACGGTGTTGTCCTGCACGTTCGAGTCCTCACCAATCGTGATCGGGGCGGCTTCGGCGCGCAGAACACAGCCGTAGAAGACGCTGGCGCCCTTCTTCACGTGCACATCGCCGACGAGAGTGGCACCGGCTGCGACGAACGCCTCCGGATCGATCTGCGGTGTGTGGCCGCCGACGGAGACGATGCGGGGGCTGGCGAGATCGTTGGTCATGAATCCTCCATTGGTTCACAAGATGTCTGTGTGCATTCACCTGCTGTCTGCATGTGCCTGACAGTCTAGGCGGAGACGCTCCGACAGGCCCGAAAAGACGAATCGCGGACCAATTTGCGCGATCGCCCTCATAGCAGGACAATAGGGAAAATTCTTGTCAGAAATTTCACACTGCCGGACCCTTGTGCGCCCAATTGCGTTATGTGAACCTTGACTGTGAGAGTTGCACGCCCGGAATTCGGGCGTAGTCAACCGCGTTCACTGAATTCGTCGAAAGGTCACCATGGATTGGCGACACCGTGCAGCATGCCTCAATGAGGATCCGGAGCTCTTCTTCCCGATCGGCAACACCGGACCCGCGCTGCTCCAGATTGAGGAAGCAAAGACTGTCTGTCGCCGTTGTGAAGTTGCAGAGACCTGCCTTCAGTGGGCCCTCGAATCCGGTCAGGATGCCGGAGTCTGGGGCGGTCTGAGCGAGGACGAGCGTCGCGCGCTCAAGCGTCGCGCCGCTCGTGCCCGCCGCGCCGGCTGAAGCGTCGGCCACCGCGGAGGCGGTCCCCCGGACTGCCGAAGCCTCAATTGAATCACCAAGAGCTCCTGCTCCGAAGACTGAGTCCCTTGTCCCGACGGCGAATGATCGTCGTCGGAACAAGGGACTCAGTCGTGTGTGCGGACGGGCGTCCGGCCGGGCGCCCGTCCGAGTATCGACCGGCGCCGGAACCTGGCAGCTCCGGCTCGGTCCGACGGGCTTCGCTCAGTCGTAGGAGTCCGGGCGCAGCGGAACGTCGAGGACGGCGACCGTTCCGCCGCCTTCGCGCGCCTGCCATTGGATCGAACCGGCCAGGTCGGCAGAGACCAGGGTGCGCACGATCTGCGTGCCCAGGCCATTGCCCGGATTCTGCGTCTCCCCCAAACCGATGCCGTCATCGGCGATCGTCACGCTCAGATGATCGCCGTTGCGCTCCGGGGTGACCCACACATGGCCGTTGAGCGTCTCCCCCGGTTCCAGGCTCTCCAAGTTCTCAGTGGGGAAACCGTGTTCGATCGCGTTCGTGATCAGCTCCGTGATGGCCAACGCCAGGGAGGTGGCATCAGCGGAGGAGATGGTGCCGAAGCTTCCGCACCGTTTGAGTTCGATATGCACCAGGGGGCTGGTCAGCTCGGGCGTCAGACGCAGTCCCTTGTCAACGACTTCGTCGAAGTCCACTTCGGATTCGATGCCCTGACTGAGCACATCGTGGACCACGGCGATGATCGAGACCCGGCGCATCGCCTCGGTCAGCGCACCCTTGGCCTCGGGGCTGTCGATGCGGCGGGTCTGCAGCCGCAGCAGTGCGGACACGGTCTGCAGATTGTTCTTCACCCTGTGGTGCATCTCCTTGATCATCGCGTCGCGGGAGAGCAGCTCACGTTTGCGGCGACGGATTTCGGAGACGTCACGGGCGAGGACGATCGCACCGACCCGCTCGCCCTCGTCCGTCAGCGGAATCGCGCGCAGGGACACACTCGTGCGCCCGACTTCGAGTTCGGTCCGCCACGGGGCACGCCCGGTGAGCACCAGCGGGAGGGTCTCATCGACCTGACGCAGCTCTGCACTGAGGTTCGAGACCACCTCGGAGAGATAGCTGCCTTCGATCTCTCCTCCGTAGCCGAGCCGGTGCATGAGCGATACGGCGTTCGGGGAAGCATACTGCACATGCGAATCGCGGTCGAGGATGAAGATGCCGTCGCCGACTCGCGGTTCGCCGTGCCGCGCCCCGGACGGGGCATCGCGATCGGGGAACGTTCCCTGCACGATCATCCGCATCAGAGCCATCGCCGTTTCCCGGTAGTACTTCTCCAAACGAGACGAACCTCTGCGTCGGACCTCCTCCGAATACCGGACGACGAGCGCGATGGCCTCGCCGTTGCGGATGATCGGCACCGCCTCGGCGAGGATGTCGACATCGGAGGACCCGGCACTGATTCCCATCTCTCGGGCCGCGGCGACGTGAGTGACATAGCTGCGGGTGCTGCTGGCCTGGTCGAGCAGCTCCTTCTCCAGACCGGTCGCACGCGCTCCGATCAGGTCCCGGTTGAACAGTGTCGCTCCGGTTGTCGATCGGGCATGTGCCAGGACCGTGTAGGCGCCGTTGGGCGACGGCACCCACAGCACGAGATCGGCGAAGGAGAGGTCCGCCAACAGCTGCCAGTCCCCGACGAGCAGATGGATGTGTTCGACGTCTGACTCATCCGTGATGCCCTCGGCCGCCAGCAGTTCGTTGAGCACCATACGTTCCTCCAAGGTGAGATCAGCAGACCCGCGTTGTCCGCGGATCTGCTGAAAAGTCGATGTTCAGACGCTATCACTTAAAAGGCCAGGGTTCGGACCCGCCGAGGCGGCTGTGTCCGCACGATCCCAACTGACCGGCCGATCGTAGTCGACCTGCCGATCGCGGCCGACCATGGTGTCGACCGCGACCGGAATCAGCCTCAGCCGTTGTGTTCGCTCTCCCAGGCCGAAGAGCGGACCATCGACCGCAGCGAACGCAGCAGCACCGACAGCGGCGCCTGGGTGACTGAGTCGAGTCCGAGGATCGTCTCCGTCGTCTCCAGCACCCGCCCCACGACGGTCTCATTGCGTTCGAGCCATTCGGACAGGCGCTGCTTCGCCCGTTCGTCCGGGGTTCCGGAGATCGGCGAATCCGTGGCAGCCAGAACCGTTCCGGTCACCGACAGGATCGCGGCGTAGTAGTCGTCACGCATGGATCCGCGGGCCAGCGCCGACCAGCGGTCGCTGCGATCGAGCTCACCGATGAGGGTGAGGATCTGCGAGCCGGAGAAGCGTTCGTTCACGGCGTAGTAGACCTCTGCGACGTCCTCGGCGGATTCGTTCGCCCGAGCGGCCACCTGGGTGATGTCGAGCAGCACGAACTCGTCGAGCAGGGCGGCGGAGCGCCAAGCGAGTTCGCTCGGCACACCTTCGTCGATGTAGCTCTGCGCCTTCGCCTGCATAGTCTCGGCATCGTAGCCGTCGACGAGGTCCGGGACCCTGGAGCGCAGAGCTTCGACGACCTTGCCGTACATCTCGATGCCGGAATCGACGTCGAGGCTGTCCGGCGCCTGCTGCACGAGCCAGCGCGAGGAGCGATCGAGCAGGCGCACATAGTCGTGCTGGAGTTTCACCTGCACCTCGGTCGTCACCCGGTTGTCGAGTGCGCACACGGCCTCGAAGAAGTCATCGAGTCCGAAGATCTCCGAGACCACGACGAACACGCGTGCGATCTGCGGCACCGACGCCGGTGTCTCTTCGAGCATCCGGTAGATGTAGGTCAGTCCGCCGCGGTCGACGAGCCTGTTGACGAGCTTCGCCGTCGCGATCTCCCGGTGCAGCGGGTGTTCGGGGATGAGCTCGCCGTACTTCTCCTGCAGAGCGTCCGGGAAGTAGGACACGAGTTCGCGACGCATCCACGTCTCGTCCGGCACGGTGCTGGCGAGGACCTCATCGGCGGCGTGCATCTTCACATAGGCCAGCAGCACGGCGAGTTCGGGCGACACGTAGTAGCTGAACTCGCGTTTGGCCAGTTCGTCGGCGTTGGGCAGGAATTCGACCGCCCGGTCGAGATCGGCGTTCTTCTCCAGATAGCCCAGCAGCCGACCATAGGTGCCCGACATCGATTCGGTCTGGGCCCGAGCCTCGCCGAGAACGACGTTCTGCGAGTAGTTGTTCGCCAGCACCCGGTCGGCGACCTGGTCAGTGAACGAGTGCAGAACCGCCTCCCGCTCTTCCGCGGCGAATGCTCCCTTGTGCAAGAGCGTGCGCAGGAGCAGCTTGATGTTGACCTCGTGGTCGGAGCTGTCGACGCCGGCCGAGTTGTCGACGGCGTCAGTGTTGACCTCGACTCCGCCCAGAGCGGCCTCGACACGTCCCAGCTGTGTCACACCGAGGTTGCCGCCCTCACCGATCACTCGAGCCCGCACATCGGCGCCGTCGATGCGGATGGCATCGTTGGACTTATCGCCGACATCGGCGTGGCTCTCGCTCGAGGCCTTGATGTAAGTGCCGATACCGCCGTTGTAGACAAGGTCGACCGGTGCCTTGAGGATCTCCGACATGAGGTCGGCGGGGCTGCGCTTTCCGGGTTCGACTCCGAGCACCGAGGCGGCTTCGGGGCTGAGGTCGATCGACTTCGCCGACCGGGAGAAGACTCCGCCGCCCGAGGAGATGAGGTCCCGGTCGTAGTCCTGCCAGCTCGAGCGCGGCAGGTCGAAAAGCCGTTGGCGTTCGACGAAGCTGCGAGCGGCATCGGGGTTCGGATCGAGGAAGATGTCCCGGTGGTCGAAGGCCGCGACGAGGCGGATATGCTCGCTGCGCAGCATGCCGTTGCCGAAGACGTCGCCGCTCATATCGCCGATGCCCACGACAGTGAAGTCCTCGGCTGCGGTGTTGAGTCCGAGTTCGCGGAAGTGGCGTTCGACGGATTTCCACGCGCCCCGAGAGGTGATGGCCATCGCCTTGTGGTCGTAGCCGACCGATCCGCCGGATGCGAACGCGTCGCCGAGCCAGAATCCTCTGCGTTCGGCGATCGCGTTGGCCACATCAGAGAACCGTGCCGTGCCCTTGTCGGCTGCGACGACGAGATAGTAGTCATCTCCATCGTGGCGGACCACACGGTCGGGGTGGACGACGACGCTGGAGTCGTCGCTGCCATAGGTGAGGTTGTCCGCAACTTCGAGCATGCTTTCGATGAATACCTCGTAGGCGGCCTGACCGGCGGCCATCCAGGCGTCCCGATCGCTCATCGGCGGCAGCTGCTTCGGGAAGAAGCCGCCCTTTGCCCCGGTGGGCACGATGAGCGCGTTCTTGACCATCTGCGCCTTGACGAGGCCGAGGACCTCGGTGCGGAAGTCATCGCGACGATCCGACCAGCGCAGCCCTCCGCGAGCGACGGTGCCGAAGCGCAGGTGCACGCCTTCGACCTGCGGGGAATACACCCACATCTCGAGAGCCGGCTTCGGCTTCGGCACGAAGCTGAGCTCGTCGGGTCGTATCTTGAGCACCAGGGCCGTGGGCAGGGCACCGGATTCGTCGATGTAGTAGTTCGTGCGCAGGGTCGCCCGCAGCAGTTCCAGCGAGGAGCGCAGCACACGGTCGGCGTCGAGGCTGGCCACTTCGCTGAGGGCGGTTTCGATCGCGTCGTCGATCTCGGTCATCGTCGCTTCGCGTCCGGCGTCGTCGACGTCTGGATCGAACTTGGCGGAGAAGTAGTCGACGAGCAGCTTCGAGATCTGCGGGTTGTCGCTGTAGACCTCACCGACATAGGCGTCGGAATAGGTGAAGCCCGCCTGGCGCAGGTATTTGCCCAGTGCGCGGATGATCGTCACATGCTGCCAGGAGAGTCCGGCGACGACGAGGCGGTCGAAGACCCCCGCTTCCTTCTTGCCGTCCCAGCCGGCCATGAAGGCCTCGGCGATGCGGTCGTAGTCGTCATCGGCCAGCTCTTCGGAGAAGCTGAGTCCGAAGTCGTAGATGTACCGATGCGTTCCGTCGGCGAGGTCGAGTTCGTGGGGACGTTCGTCGACCACATCGGCACCGAAGGCCGTGAGGAAGGGCAGGACCTCGGACAGGCTGACCCGGTCATGACGGTAGAGGACGAGGCGGACGGAGGCGTCGGCGCTCTGTTCGGGACGGTAGAGGCGCACCGCCCGACCCTGACCGGCGTCGAGGGCTTCGAACCGACCGACGTCGGCGACCGCCTCGGCGGGGGTGTGATGCTCGCCGTAGCTGGGAGGGAACGCCTTCGACCACAGGTCGGCCCGGGCATGCGAGGCGCCGGAGTCGCCGGTCTCGGCAGGGACGAGGAACGCGTGGACGTCTTCGGACCAGGAGCGAACGGCGCCGACGATGCGGGCCTCGACCTCGTCGGCGCTGATCCGCGGCAGTTCGCAGTCACGGGCGACGCGGGCCACGAAGTGGATGCGGGCCAGCGCAGATTCGCTCAGCAGCACATCGAAGTCGACGCTGTCGGCGTTGTAGAAATTGCGCAGCACTTCCTGAACGCGCACTCGAGCGTCGGTGTTGTAGAGGTCGCGCGGGAGGTAGAGGATGACGGAGACGAAGCGCTGATACGGGTCGGTGCGGACGAACACGCGGGACTCACGGCGCTCCTGCATGTCGACGATCTCCATGACGACGTCATAGATCTCCTCGGTGTCTTCGTGGAGCAGGTCCTCGCGGGGATAGTTCTCGAGGACGCCGAGGAGTTCGTTGGCCGAGTGGGATCCGGTGGGGAATCCGCTGGCCGAGAGGATCTTCGCGACCTTCCTGTCGATGACCGGGATGTTGAGGACACTGTCGTTGTAGAACTCTGGTTTGAACACTCCGACGAAGCGCCGCTCGCCGACGATCTCACCGTCGGCGTCGAAGGTCTTCACGCCGATGTAGTCCATGAACGAGGATCGGATGACGCGGGAGCGGGAGTTCGCCTTCGTCAGCACCAGCACATGCGGTTCGAGCGCTTTGTCGGCGACCGCCCGGCTGAGCGGTGACTTCACGAGAGGGCGCAGGGCCGAGATGCCCATCGAGGTGTCCTCGATCGGTTCGAGGCTGCTGTGTTCGGCGTCGTGGGTGTAGTCGTATTCGCGGTAGCCGAGGAAGGTGAAGTGTCCGTCGAGCCAGGTCAGCAGGGCGGCGGCGGATTCGGCTTCGGAGGCCAGTTCCGGGCGCGGCGCGTGTGCGCTCAGCTCGGCGGCGATGTCTTTGGCCTTCGCGGCCATCGCCTGGGCGTCGCGCGCTGCCGCGGCCACATAGTCGAGGACTCCGCGCAGGCGCTCTTCGAGTGCATCGAAGTCGCTTTCGGAGATGCGGTCGATCTCGAGACGGATCCAGGACTGCTGCTGTGGGGCGCCGTCTTCGCTGTCAGCGGGAGCTTCGGAGACCGTCGGAATGCTCGCCGTGTCCGCACTGAGTGCGGGGGCTTCTGCCGGAGAGAGGATCTTCTCGTCCGGGCCGTTGCCGGTGACCGTGATGATCGGATGGTGAACGCGTCGGATCGCCCTGCCGTTGGCAGCGAGGTCGCTGACGATCGAGGATACGAGATGGGGCATATCGGCGAGCACGATGGCGATGACCGTGTGGTTGTCGCTGAATTCCGGCGAGTCGACGCTCGGGTTGTAGATCGCGATCGCCGGACGCTCACCGTCGTATTCGGTGCCGAGCGCGAAGTGACGGGCCGCCGCAGCCGCGTAGGCCTCAGGATCGGTCGCCCCTGTTTCGAACCGCGGATAATACGCATCGAGGAAGTTGTCGGGAGCCGATTGCCCCCGCTGCTTTCTCCACTCTTCTGCAACGTTCGAAATTGAGACCTGAGTCACTGCTTCACCTCTATGATCAACGAGCATTCGTCACGCGATTCGACGTCGAATCGTCATTCCCCACACTATGCCCAAATATCGAGAAAGGCACGCCGAGCGGCCTACGGTGAAGTAGCGTTCATTCGCTGGCAGACTGGAGCTATGCGATCTCTGACTCTCAATCATGACTATTCGGTTGATCTGTCGACATTCCTGGCCAAACTCGCCGACCCCGACGTGTGGGAGAAGCTCGGCTCCGACGCCAGTGCCGAATACATCGACCCCGACACGGAGATGACCGTGCGGACCCCGATGCCCAAGGCCGAGCTTCCGGCGGCTCTGGCCTCTCGGCTTCCCGACAACACCGTGCTGGTCGAGGTGTACATGATTCCCGGGGATGTCCTCGGTGACGAGGCAGAGATCCGCATGTCTGCACGCGCCGCAGGCGTCCCGGTCGAGATCGATGCGGTCCTCGAGCTGCGCGAGGTCGAGTCAGTGACGAAGTTGGCCGCTCATGCCGAGA
Organism: Brevibacterium sp. JSBI002; assembly: GCF_026013965.1. Classification (NCBI taxonomy): domain Bacteria; kingdom Bacillati; phylum Actinomycetota; class Actinomycetes; order Micrococcales; family Brevibacteriaceae; genus Brevibacterium; species Brevibacterium sp. JSBI002. The sequence goes on along the minus strand of NZ_CP110341.1, from coordinate 1,361,559 downwards.
TCAGCTCGTCGATCCCGATGTTCGGCGCGATGATCGAACAGGCTGTGGTCCCGATCCTGGAGAAGCGCCTGAGCGACCGGCTGCGCCGCTTCGAATCCGCCTGAAACCGACGGCCGGCGACGATTCAGGCCTGGTCGCCGAGCAGCTGCTCCAGTTCGGAAGAGTCGTACCACAGCAGATCGGAAGCGCCGAGGTGGTCCTCTGCTGCGCTGGAGCCCGCGTCCTCGGCCAGCTGCACCGCCTCATCCCACACGACGTCTTCGTCAAGATGAAAGCTCGCAACCCGGGCCATTTCGACAACGGCAAGGGTGATGAGCTCGAAGCCCTCGGTCAGCGGCGCGGCCGGGCTGGACTCTGGGGCGTCATAGGCCACGATGGCACGCCGCTCGGGAGCCGCCTCGGCGCCGGTCTCGGTTTCAGCGGGAGCGAACACCGCGTTCGCGGCCAGGGCCGCGGCGATGCACATGGCGTCGAATTCAGCGGATTCGAACTCCTCACCGCGCAGGCTGCGCCCCTGAGCGTCGGGGGCGACGGCGCGGACGTCGGTCAGCGTCGAACGCAGCGCGGTCAGGGTGGTGGGAATGTAGCAGCGAATGGCCATGCCCCTCATCCTAGTCCTGTGGTCCGCTCCCCTGGCCCACCCTGACTTTCTGTGGGCGTCCGCGGCGACCGTAGCCGCGACGGTCACGGCCTCCGACGGATCTGCGGGACCGGCGGCGGCCCGGCAGGAGCTCGTCGATCATCGCTGCAAGGTCTCCGACGAGGACGGACCGGGGATTCTGCTCGTGCAGGGTGCGGCCGGCGAGCATCGCGGCATCGGCCGTGGGCCGGTCATCTCTGAGAATGAAGTCCGGAGTGACCCGCACGAATCGGTCGAGGACTTCCCTGATCCGCTCCTCAGCGGGATGGCCGACCGCGCTCGAGCGCACCTTCGTGATCACCAGCCGCATCTTCTCGCGCACCGCCTCGGCCCGTGGCGTGCCGAGGAGTTTGACCAGGCGCTGCAGGCCGATCGGCTCCCCCGCCGCGAGGACGAGCACGATATCGGCAGCCTCGAGCGCGGCACGAGTGGCGCAGTGGCGGTCGTAGAAGGGGTCGGCGAGGTCGTCATCGGGATCGATGCGGTCGCTGACGTCGACGATGACGACGTCGTAGACCTTGGCCAGACGTTTGAGCACAGCTTCGAGGACGGAAGCGCGGATCTCCGGCCACCGCTCGGGCCGAGTCAGCCCGGTCACCGCATGGAAGCTCTCACGGATCGATGCATGCGGCACCGCATGCGCGCCGAGGCGCCCCACCGGGTCCGACTGCGACCGGCAGAGACTGGCCAGATGCGAGGATTCCTCTGTCAGCCCGAGGGTCGACGCGACCATGCCGGAGACCGTGTCAGCGTCGACGACGACGCTGCGCTTGCCCTGACGGGAGGCCTGATCAGCGAGGTTGACGGCAGTGAGAGTGCGTCCGGGCGACGAACCGGTCCCCCAGACCGTGATGATCACTCCCGCTCCTCCAACCTGCCCGGGCGGCGTCATCGGGCGCGGCGGGACCACGGTGGAGGCGCGGAGGTCGTCGATCGCCGCGGCCATCGTCGTCGCGTCGGAGTCCGTTGCGACGACAGCGCTGATGCCGACTGCTCCAAGGGCGTGAGCGTCGTCCCCGAAGCCGAGCACCTTTGCCCCCGAAGCCGTGATCGCGGCAACCGCCTCCGCGTCGAGGCCGGGAAAGTAGCGCCCGATGATGACGACATCGGCTCCGCCGGTGCGGCAGTGCGCCAGCAGCTCCACTTCGTCTGCGGGGCGGGCGACGATCGTGACGTCGTCGATCTCGCTGAGCAGCTCGAAGAGGATGAGGTCGTATTCGAAGTCGACCGCCAGCAGGACCTGTGTCATCACTGCTCGCCCTCATCGGCGGGAACGGACGGGGCACCGACCACGGAGAGCACGCTGCGTCCGTCGAGGGCGGCAAGCACGCCGGGCAGGTCCACCGAGCCAACGAACACTTCGATACGGGCGCCGTCACCTGCCCCGAAGCTGCCGACGTCTCGATTGATGTGAGCGACCGGGGCCGAATCGACGATCTGCTCCGGCGGTGTACCGTCATCGTCGAGTCCGTTCTGCTCCGGCTGCGCCCAGACGTCGACGAGACTGCCCGAGTCGACGACGCTCGGGACCGAGCCGGCGATATCGATGGCCACGACCCGCCCCTCGAGTTCGGACACAGGCGCCACCGCTGAGGCGGCCAGCAGCTCCCCCGCCGCCACGACGCTGCGCACGCTCGTATTCGTCGGCAGCGCAGAATCGGCAGAGAGATACTTCTTGCCGAGATCGGCGAGATTGACCTCGGCGACGGTGAGGTCGGCCGGTTCGAGGATCTCACCGGGGACGAGTGCGCGTGCGCTCGCCCAGACCCGGGTGGTCGAGTTCGCCGAGGTGACGAGCAGGTAGGTTCCGACGACCGCGAGGACGACGAGCATCGCCCCGACGAGGAGGCGCGCATCGGTCCAGCGGGGGCGTCGGATTCTTTTCGAGAGCTCCATTGCATCTCCAGATTCGCGGAAGTTTCACTGACAGAAACTGCTTCTCAGTGATAATATTGGGCATCAAATGATGCCAAAGCAAGGTTTTTGGCCAAATGCACCAACAAGCAGATGGACATCTGGTGGCAGATGGACATTTGGAATGGGAGAAGACACCTCATGGCCGTCGAAAGTCGCTTCCTGCCGCTGACCGATGTGGCCGAGTTGCTCAATGTCTCGATCGCACAGGCTCGGGCCCTGGTCCGCTCCGGCGATCTCCGCGCCATCAAAGTCGGAGGGCGCGGCCAGTGGCGGGTCGAGAAGTCCGAGATCGAAGCGTATATCCAGCGCATGTACGAGCGCACCGAGTACCAGATCAAGACCGGTTCCATCGAGGACTGACCCACGCGCTTCGGCTCTGATCTCCATCATGGACGAGTCATCCGAAGGGATTCGTCCGGGCGTGGACGGCGTTGATCACCGCGAAGGGAATGATCCTGCCGGCGATCTCGACATAGTCGGAAGCAACGAGTGCGCATCGCCCCCGAATGTTGCCCGCACGGTCGGCGACATCGATCGACACCTCTTCATAGGCGGCTGACCAGCGGCGCAGCGCCGATCCCAGACCCAACCCCTCGAGCCCTCCGGCGTCGAACCGATGCACTCTCGTGGTCGGTCTGAATCCGCGGACAGCCCTGATCGCAATGACGGAGACTTCGACTCCTGCGAGGACGATGATGTCCCGCCCGAGGAAGCACGCCGTCCCCGTGATATCCCGATCCGGCATCGTCACCTGCACCGTCGATCCCAGCGTCCCGCGCATCCGTTCGAGCAGAGTCCTTTCGGCTGCCTGACCGGCCACCTCGTCACCGAATTCGCCTCTCCTGACATGCGCCTGCGCCGCCGTGTCGGCGGCTTCGATATCCGCCAGGAGTGCATCGATGCGATCGTCCATAATCGCCAAGCCTGCCCCAGCTGTAGTCCACTTTCAAGACTTGAAATGAAGACTCACCGAACTACAGTCATGTAGTTAGAGCTGATCGATTGACATCAAATAACATCTAACGGCATCATTATGTTCAATATCCAATGGAGGATGTCTAGATGTATCTCTTGATCGCATGTGCGAGTTCGTGGCTGGTTCTGCTCGGTTCGTTCGCCGCTGCGTGGGAGCGGCTTCCTCAGCCGTGGACGACCAGCGACGTCGTCGTCATCGTCATCATCGGCACCGGATCGCTCCTGTTCGCACGGATCGGACTCATCTCTCTTCTGGCCCTGCTGCTGCAGGTCCTACCCACCGGCCGTTTCCGTTCGGCGCTTGCCGGATTGGTCGCCAAGGCAATGCCCCGGATACTCGCGTCGAGTGTTCTTGCCATCGTCTCTGCCGGCCTCGTGGTCCACTCCGCTCAAGCGGCACCGCTCGCTGGTCCCGGCCCTGACCCCACATCGTCCGCACAGGCTCCTTCCGTCGCTGCACCATCTGCGCATACTCCGTCCGCCCCTGCCGATCCCGGCTGGCCGACGATCGACGATGATCAGCGCTCTGCGGACTCCTCCGACGATGCGGGACGGTCTCAGGATAAGCAGCCGCCAGGCGGTTCCAAGCCGCGTGAGGAATCCGAACCACCCGACCGAGTCCGCCCGCCCGATCCCGGTTGGCCCACAGAACCGCCCGCAGACGGAGCGCCTTCAGCACCACCGACCGACCCGCCGTCGGACGGGCCGACGGAGGGGTCAGGCGAATCCGACCACAGCAGGGAGCCGAGTGAGCCAGGCGACAGTGACGATGCCGCCGAGCCTGCGGATCCTGGAACCGCCATACATGTTGTGACTCAAGGCGAGAGCCTGTGGTCGATCGCTGCCGATCTGGCCGAGAACCCAGAAGAGATCCCCCAGCTCGTCGCGCACGTCTATTCTACCAACGAGGACACCATCGGACCCGATCCGAGCCTCATCATCGCTGGTCAGAGATTGGAGATCCAAAAATGAACGCCCCACTCACCCTTACTCGGCCGCAGGCGTCGGCACCGCCTCGGCGAGAGGTCGCACCGTCGTCCACGGCATCGCCCACTCGCCGGGTCAGCGGGCAGGTTCGGGGCCAGGGCATCGCGGACGACCGGGCGCGGATCGCGGCCACGGCCACCTCGTTGGCGGTAGCCTGCCTCGAAGTCCTCTCCGGCGTCAGACGCAGCGAGACGATCGCCCGATGGGTCCAACCGGAGCTGCTGGCGAAGATCGACCACCGCTGTCAGCTGCGCGCCGAGGTGGCACCCCACAGGGCGACCGCTCCCGGTACCCGCACGGTACGGCCGGGAACGGCACACGTCTGTCAGATCAGTCCCGAGATCGCCGAGGTCACGGTCATCGTCGCCGCCGCCAATCGCGTCCGGGCGGTGGCAGTCCGCTTGGAACTGCTCACCACCCGATGGACGCTGACTGCGCTGCAGACGATGTGAGCCTCTGTGGGCTCGATGTCAGCTCTTGGCCTTCTTCTTCGCGCGACGCTCGGCGCGATTGGCCGGAGCCGGATCGTCTTCGTCCTCGGATTCGGAAACCGAAGCGGAACCGCCCTCGGACGGCGCCGACAGCTGCATCTTGGGAGTCTTGTGACGCAGCTCCTCAGCGTCGACCTCGACCTCGGGTTCGTCCCCATCGGAGCCGGCCGATGAGGTCACCTGTACCTGCAGAGTGTTGGTCAGGCGGACGACGTCCTCCTTGATCCCGTCCTGCATGGTGGTGAACATCTCGAAGCCCTCGCGTTGGTATTCCACCAGCGGATCGCGCTGGGCCATCGCCCGCAGTCCGATGCCGTTCTTGAGGTAGTCCATCTCGTAGAGGTGCTCACGCCAGCGCTTGTCGATGACAGAGAGCACCACACGGCGTTCGAGTTCGCGGGTGGCGTCCTCTCCGAGTTCCTCTTCGCGCTGTGAGTAGAACAGTGCGATGTCGGACTGGATCTCCTGGTTGAGGCGGTTCTTCGTCAGGTTGCCGAGGCCACCGAGTTCCTCGGCGAGGTCCTCGGGAGTGATCGACGGTGAGTAGATCTTGCCGAGAGCCTCGAAGAGCTCGTCGACCTGCCACTCCTCGACCGGTCCCGTCGTCGCCTGGGCGACATAGGCATCGATGACCTCTTCGCGGAAGTTCGCGACCTGATCTTCGAGGTCGGCGCCGTCGAGCACTCGGCGGCGCTCATCGTAGATCACGGTGCGCTGACGGTTGAGCACATCGTCGTATTTGAGCACGTTCTTGCGCTGCTCGGCATTGCGCTGCTCGATCTGCGACTGGGCCGAGAGGATGGCACGAGAGACCATCTTCGATTCCAGCGGCACATCATCGGGCACGTTCGCTGTGGCCATGATCCGTTCGGCGGCCCCCGAGCCGAAGAGCCGCATTAGGTCATCTGTCAGGGACAGGTAGAACCGGGATTCGCCGGGGTCACCCTGGCGGCCGGAACGTCCGCGCAGCTGATTGTCGATGCGGCGGGATTCGTGGCGTTCGGTGCCGAGCACATAGAGTCCTCCGAGCTCGACGACCTCTTCTGCCTCTTCCTTGACCTTGTCCTCGGCGGCCTTGAGCACCTCCGGCCATTCGGACTCGTACTGGTCCTCGTTCTCGGCGGGATCGAGACCTCGACGTTCCATTTCCGCGACGGCGAGGAACTCGGCGTTTCCGCCGAGCATGATGTCGGTACCGCGTCCGGCCATGTTCGTGGCCACCGTGACGGCGTTCTTGCGTCCGGCCATCGCCACGATCGAGGCCTCACGAGCGTGGTTCTTCGCGTTGAGGACCTCATGCTTGACGCCGCGTTTGGCCAGATGCTTCGAGAGGTATTCGCTCTTCTCGACGCTCGTCGTGCCGACGAGGACGGGCTGTCCGGTCTCGTGGCGTTCGACGATGTCGTCGACGACGGCGTCGAACTTCGCGACCTCGTTCTTGTAGACGAAGTCGGACTGGTCGACGCGCTGCATCGGCTTGTTCGTCGGAATCGGAACGACACCGAGCTTGTAGGTCGACATGAATTCCGCGGCTTCGGTCTCAGCCGTACCGGTCATTCCCGAGAGCTTTTCATAGAGGCGGAAGAAGTTCTGCAAGGTGATCGTCGCCAGGGTCTGGTTCTCTGCCTGGACCTTCACCCCTTCCTTGGCCTCGATGGCCTGGTGCAGCCCCTCGTTGTAGCGGCGGCCCTTGAGCACACGGCCCGTGTGCTCGTCGACGATGAGGACTTCGCCGTCGAGGACGACGTAGTCCTTGTCCTTCTTGAACAGCTCCTTGGCGCGGATGGCGTTGTTGAGGAAGCTGATGAGCGGGGTGTTCTCCGCATCGTAGAGGTTGCCGATGCCCAGGTAGTCCTCGACGCGTTCGATTCCGGGTTCGAGGACGCCGACGGTGCGCTTCTTCTCATCTACTTCGTAGTCGCGATCGGTCTTCAGGCGCTTGACGACCTTGGCGAATTCGCCGTACCAGCGGTTCGCATCGCCTTCGGCAGGACCGGAGATGATGAGCGGGGTGCGGGCCTCGTCGATGAGGATCGAGTCGACCTCGTCGACGATGGCGAAGGCATGGCCGCGCTGGACGAGCTCGTCCGCCGACCAGGCCATGTTGTCGCGCAGGTAGTCGAAGCCGAACTCGTTGTTCGTGCCGTAGGTGATGTCTGCGGCGTACTGTTTGCGGCGCAGGTCCGAGGGCATATTCGCCTGGATACAGCCGGTCTCCATACCGAGGAAGCGGAATACGCGGCCCATCAGTTCGGACTGGTAGGTGGCCAGGTAGTCGTTGACCGTGATGATGTGGACCGGATCGCCGGTGAGCGCGTTGAGGTAGGCCGGGGCCGTGGCGACGAGGGTCTTGCCCTCACCGGTCTTCATCTCGGCGATGTTGCCCAGGTGCAGAGCGGCGCCGCCCATGAGCTGGACGTCGAAGTGCCGCAGACCCAGGGTCCGGCTCGATGCCTCGCGAACGGTGGCGAAGGCTTCGGGAAGCAGGGAGTCGAGGCTCTCGCCGTCCTTGTAGCGCTCCTTGAACCGGCCGGTTTCCTCCCGCAGTTCGGTGTCCGTCATCTCGCTGAACTCATCGGACAGCTGATTGATGGCATCCGTGTATCGGCGGAGCTTCTTCAGAGTTCTGCCTTCACCTGTGCGCAGAAGCTTCTCGAGGAAATTAGCCACTTTTCTCCTAATCGGCATGTCTGCCGGACAACGACTCGAACGACTGTATAGCCCCTAGCTTAATGGCAGGTGAGTACCTTCGAGGTCCACGGCGGTCAGGCCCAGCCACGCAGCCATCGTCATGAGCTCGTCCGTCAGCTCGGTGATGTGCTCCTCCCCCGGCTCCCATGTCACCTGGTGAGCACGCAGGATGCCCGCCGCCCGATCCCTGTGCAAGTCGACTCGCCCGACGAGGCGATCACCGAGGAGGAACGGAGTGACGTAGTAGCCGTGCACACGCTTGGCCGCCGGGGTGTAGATCTCGATGCGGTAGTGGAAGTCGAAGAGCCATTCGATGCGCGGTCGGTAGAAGATCAAGGGGTCGAACGGCGCCAGCAACGCTCGGGCATTCACGGTGCGCGGGGTCCGAGCCTCATGCCATTTCAAGGCGGGGACACCTTCGACGTCGACTTCACGCAGCTCTCCTGAGGCGACGAGTTCGGTGATGGCGGCGTCGGTCGGTGCCCGCCGCTGCCGAAAGTAGTCGGCGATGTCCTCGGGCCGGGAGATGCCCAGGGCACGTGCCGCGATACGGGTGAGTTCGAAGACATTGTTCTCGACCCCGGATATTCCGCGTGGCAGCTCCGCATTCGGGTCCAGCCCCAGCCGAGGATCATCCGGCGGCCCGTAGTCCAGCGGCAGCTGCGGCAGCTCGGGTGAGACGTCTCGGGCCAGAGCATAGATGCGTTCGAAGTGGTCGTTGCGTCCGGAGGCGCTGATGACTCCACCGGCGAACAGCGCTTCGAGGGCGACTTTCACCTGGCTGGGATTCCAGCCCCAGTGCCCGCGGTGGATCTCCGGCAGGTCGTGGTCGACCACCTCGGCGACTTCCCGTGCCGTCATCGGCCGGGTGGACAGGGCGGTGAGGACGCGAGTCTGGAGGTTTCGGAACTCCTCGCCGGTCGCCGGGTGGCGCTGTCCGAAGTCGTTGCGCCACCATTCGCTGTGGGCGCGGGCGAAGTGCTTCCATGTCTGCGGCGGCACGAAGGCCGCGGCGTGTGCCCAGTACTCGACGCCCATGCGCGGAGAAGAGTAGAAGAGACGGTCCAGGGTCTCCCGCGGATAGGGCCCCAGGCGGGAGTAGAAGGGCAGATAGTGGGAACGGACGACTCTGGCGACCGAGTCGATCTGGGTCAGTCCCATGGTGGCGAAGACAGTCTTGAGGTGTCGAGCGGTGACCTTTGCCGGTCGCGGTCTGTCCAGTCCTGTCGCTGCGATCGCCGTCCTGCGGGCCGCGGCCCGTGTCATCCTCTGCATACCCCAACGCTATACCCCAATTACTACCTGACGGCGGCCCAGCAACCTCGCGCGAGGTTGCTGGGCCGCCGTCAGGTAGTAATTGGTCAGTCGATGGCTTCTTCGAGGTCGTGGTCGAGGGCGATGACTCCGTAGCTCCAGCCCTTACGGCGATAGACGACGGACGGCTTGCTCGACTCTTCGTCGATGAACAGGTAGAAGTCGTGTCCGACGAGCTCCATTCTGTTCAGTGCCTCTTCGATGCCGATGGGCGACGCGGTGAAGGTCTTCTCTCGCAGCACCACCGGCGAATCGCCTTCGGCCTTGATGCGACCGTTCGTCTGATCGACGCTCTGGTCCCCTGCAGACTTCGCGTCGCCGGCGTCCGCATCGGGAACCATCGGTTCGGCCACCGGCATCTTCGCCAGCACCTCGGCAGTGGATTCCTTGCGGTGATGTCCCGACCGCGGCACCTTGTGCCGGTCCCTCGCTCGCCTCAGTCGTTCGACGAGCTTCGCCCATGCCAGATCGAGTGCCGCATATTTGTCGCTTGCCATGGCCTCTGCCCGAATTGCCGGCCCTTTCGCCACTACCGTGAGCTCGACTCGCTCGCTCGTCTCAGGCTGGCGGGAGTTCTTCTCGTGTGTGACATGCACTTCGACACGCTGAGCGCGAGGGGCAAGCTGCTCGACCTTGGCGATCTTGTCCTCGATGTGGGCTCGAAAGCTGTCGGAGATGGTCAGTTGACGGCCGTTGACAACAATGTCCATGATGTGTCCTTAGCGACTCGCTCGTCGGATTCATCCGATCCCATGCCCTTGGATGGGTAAACACCGTTATACAGTAAAGGGAGAGACAAATCGAGTGCCCCCGCGACCGAGACCGAGAACAGCTCCTACAGCGGGTCTGATCTGCACCGATGCTAGCAGACGTGCGCTTTCTGCCAAGGTTGCGCCGGTGGTGGAGAAGTCATCGATGAGCAGGTCCGTCGGCGCGGATTCGGTGCCCGACACGGAACCCGCTTCCGAGATCTCAGCGAGTCTCCTCCGGTCCAGATATTGGGTCCGCTGCGCATTCTCAGCCCGCTCGATCGCCCCGAGTCCGACCTGGTCACGCGATCGTTTCGCCGCGAGCACATCGTGGACTTCCAGAGGCAGCTCCGGCGACAGTTCCTTCGCCCGATTCGCCAGGGCCGCCGTATGCGATCCGCCTCGACGACGTCTGGCCCGATCCGAACTTGGCGCCGGAAACAGACGGATCGCCCCACCCGAGTAGCCGGTGAGGTCGAGGGCGGCGACGATCGAACGGGTCAGAGCCAGGGCCAAGGGGTCGAGGATGTCCCGGCGCCCGTCGTCTTTGAAGCCGACGACCATCTTCGAGATCTGCGAGTTGTATTCGCAGACCCCGACGATCGGAATCGTGCCGTAGCGTGGTTCCATCGCCCGCGGGATCCCACCGAGCAGCTGCAGGCAGCGGGTGCACAGGGACACGTTCTCCCGCCCGCAGCCGGCACACCGACGAGGCAGGAGCAGTTCGCCGAACTCCCCGAGCAGCCCCATGGGAGCAATCTACCCCATGCCCACACCAGTGCGACGGCACGGAACTGCGTTCCCAGCTGCGCACCGCCGCCCGACGGCTCAGCAGGGAACGGATTGTCTCCGCGGCTCAGCAGAGACAGGCACTGCAGCGTGGGTCAGCCGGGATAGGAGGGATCCTTCGCTTCGACGTCGACGAGTTTCTGCCAGGCGTTCGAGTTGTAGCTGTACAGCGCGCTATCGGAACCGGTCACCAGGATCGAGCGTCCGTCGACTCCGCCGGCGATGCGGCTTCCGTCCGAGACCTCGCCGAGCTGTTCGGCAGGTCCGGTGACTCCGATGCGGAACGGCTGCGCAGTTTCGCCTTCTTCAGCGGCCAGAGCCACGAGAGACGTCGAACCAGCCCATGAGACGTCCTTGATCTCGTCGAAGTTCGCACCCACTTCGATCGGCGTTTCGGAGACATGTCCGGACGGATTGCCCGCCTTGTCCCTGGGGATGCCGACCACATCGATGCGATCCGGCTCGCCTTTGTTCCGACTGAGCAGAGCGACACGAGTGCCGTCTCGGGAGACCTCGATATCGATGAGCTGCCGACCATTGAGGAAATCGGCGGCGACGGTGGAGGATTTGCCGTCACGCCCGACAGCCTTGAGCTCGCCCTTGTTCTCGGCCTCACCCGTCCACGTCGTGTTGACGCGGTCGATGCTGGGTCGCACGAGCTTCTTGCCCTTGATGATCGGAGTGGCGTCGACGGCGTCGGACTTCAACCGCATGAGCTGCTTGCCGTCGTCGGCCAGATAGACGTAGAGCGAGTCGTCCAAAGACACCGCGGGATCGCTCGCTTTCGCCTTCTTCAGATTCGGACTGTTCTCGACCTTCGCCACGGTCGTGCCCGAGACCCGGGAGAGGTGGTCATCTGCGAGGACCACGGGAGGCCCGTCCACCTGGACAGACGTGTCGGTCTTCGGCTGCAGGCTGGCCGGAACCGTCTGTCCGCCGATGCTCAGATCGATTGCCGAGATCGAGGGAATGACCTGCAGGGTGGTCGCGATCTGCTGACGGATCAGTCCCTTTTCGCGGTCGGACGGGGCCGGGTTCTGCGGCCCCAAGGCCACATGGGCGACGCCGTTCTCGATCGTCACCACGTTCGAATCCGAATCGCTGAGCTTTGCACCATCGGGGATCGAGGTGATCACCGCTCCCGAGAGGTAAGGGGCGGGTCCGCTGAGCAGCTCGTTCATCAGCACCGTCGGAGTCGAGGAGGACCTGAGGAACCAGCGGGAGTCAGGGACGAGATATGAATAGTCGGAGGTGAAGAACTGCAGCGAATAGTTGAGGAAGATCGTGCGGAAATCGGTCTGGCTGATGAGCAGGCCATCCGGCGCCGAGGAGATCCTCCACTCCCCGTTCTCCTGCCGCAGCGAGAATTCAAGGGAGGACCGAGTGCCCGGTTCGGTTGAGGTGTACACGCCGGAGGAATCGACGAGACCGACGACCGGAGGCGAGATGCTCATCGTCTTCTGATCGGAGGTCGTCCCGACGTTCAAGGAGTCGAGGTCTGTGTCATTGGACAGAACCGACACCGATTCCTGCGGGCTCCATTCCTGTGCCTCGCCTTCGGTGAGGAATGACCGAGCCACGGAGAAGTTGTTGCCGGCGCCCGCTCCTGCCCGGAGGAATCCGCGCACGATGTCCGATGGGCTGTCGCCGGGTTCGGGACCGTCGGGGATCCGCGCGTTGTTCGCACTCGCATCCCCTGAGTCGTCTTCGATATGGCCTACAGGTGATGACGTCGGGATCGACGAGCAGCCGACGAGGGTCAAGGCCGTGAACACGGAGATCAGCATGGTCTTCACCTGCAGCCCTCTGTGCTTCGTGCGCATCATGACCGTCCTCCTTCACCGTCGTCTATGCCGTCACCGTCCAGGTCCGGATCGCGCAATTCGGTGGATCGCTCCCCCGTTTCGCGCGCGTCTGTCTCGGAGCCGTTGACCGCGGCGATGTCCGCTTCCTCGGCGTCCGGCTCATCGGCCGACGCTGACGAGGCGACCGTCGTGCTCGTCTCGGACGATGACGACCGTGTGGCCGCCTCGGCGACGGTTTCGCGGCTGTCTCCGAGCATCTCCGGCTCGGTTTCGACGACGATCGGGATCGACCCGGTCTGGATGCGGACGGAGCCGTCTGAGGACAGCGGTCCCGCCACGAGCGCGGAACCGCGGATCTGCGCATCGCGAGGCGGCAGGGGCAGAGGCGAGGAGGTGATCTCCTGATCGGGACGCCGGGGAATCGTCAGCCGGAAGCACGACCCCTCGCCGAGTTTGCCCCAGACCTGCAGCCAGCCGTTGTGCAGGTGCGCGTCCTCGAGCGAGATCGCCAGGCCCAGACCCGACCCGCCGAGGGTGCGCTTGCGTGCCGGATCGGCACGCCAGAACCGGTCGAAGACGTGCTCGACCTGCTCTTCGTTCATGCCGACTCCGTGGTCGCGCACGCTCACGGCCACTGCCTCGGCGTTGGAGGCGACATAGACGTCGACGGGGTTGTTCTCACCGTGTTCGATGGCGTTGACGACGAGATTGCGCACGATCCGGGTGATCCGCACCCGGTCGACCTCGGCCATGACCGGGGAGGACGGGGCGTGGACGACGATGGCTGTGTCCATCTGTTCGGCCACCATCGACACTGTTTCGATCACCGAAGTCACGATCGCTCCGATATCGACGGGTTTGGGCACCAGCGCCGCCGCACCGGCATCGTAGCGAGAGATCTCCAGCAGGTCGGAAAGCAGATTGTCGAACCGCTCAGCCTGCGAGTTCAGCAGCTCAGCGCTGCGCGCGGTGACCGGATCGAGATCGTCGCGGGAATCGTAGATGAGGTCCGCGGCGGCACGGATCGTCGTCAGGGGCGTCCGCAGTTCGTGGGAGACGTCGGAGACGAACTGCCGCTGCAGCACCGACAGCCGTTCCATCTGCTCGATCTGGTGCTGGAGGGTGTCGGCCATATCGTTGAAGCTCTCACCGAGGACGGCGATCTCATCGTTGCCGTGGACTGGCATGCGTTCGTCGAGGTCACCATCGGCGATGAGCCGGGCCACCTCAGCCCCGGTGCGCACCGGGGTGACGACGAGTCGGGTGACGATCCAGGCGACGGCACCGACGAGGACGACGAGAACGAGGGCCGCGACGAACATCGACCGCTGCACGAAGTTGAGCGTGTCCTGCTGTTCGCTGAGGTCACCGAGGTAGTAGAGCTGGAACTGGCCGGCGCCCGGGATCTGCAGCTCCTGAGTGATGAGCAGACCCGGCCCGGTCCCGTCGGGCAGGCTTACCGACTGGTAGAGCTTGTCGTCGGTCGGGGCCTTGCGGATGGCGTCGCGGAGCTCATCGGAGACGGGCACCTGAGGGGCCTCACCGTCCTCGTTCGACCGCCGGCGGTGATCGTCGCGAAAGAGGAGTTCGGGTCCTTCGGCTGCAGGGTCAGCGAATACACCGACCCGGCCGAACGGTTGTAGATCGATGACAGCTGCGAACTCAGCGTGTCCTGGGTGACCGCCTGTCCGTCGACGGGGGCCAGAGAGCGCAGTTCGGCCAGGATAGACCGGGTCTGAGAGGACAGGGAATCCAGGCGGGTGTCGAAGAGACCTCGGGCGATCTGCTGGGACATATAGGTTCCGACGCCGAAGATCGCCACCGAGGTGAGCACGATCGTGAGCACGACGATGCGAACTTGCAGGGAGTGGCTGAACGATCGGAGTATGAAGTTCCAGAACGTCTTCAGTGCCGAGGCCGCGGTGCGGACGGGTCCGCCCGCGGCTGACTCGGAAGTCACGCGGCTCGGCCGGCCTTATAGCCGACGCCGCGGACGGTGACGATGATGTCCGGCTTCTCCGGATCGCGTTCGATCTTCGACCGCAGACGCTGCACATGGACATTGACCAGTCGGGTGTCGGCGGCATGACGGTAGCCCCACACCTCTTCGAGCAGGGTCTCGCGGGAGAACACCTGCCACGGCTTGCGGGCCAGCGCCACGAGGAGGTCGAATTCGAGAGGGGTCAGCGACACCGGGGATCCGCCCTTGGTCACCGTGTGGCCGGCGACGTCGACGACGACATCGCCGACTGTCAGCAGCTCGGGAGCCTGCGGTTCGGAGATCCGCAGCCGAGCGCGGACACGGGCGATGAGCTCCTTGGGCTTGAACGGCTTCGGCACATAGTCATCCGCACCGGATTCGAGGCCGAGGACCACATCGACGGTGTCGGACTTCGCCGTGAGCATGATGATCGGCACCGTGGAGATCTCACGGATCTCCCGGCACACTTCGAGTCCGTCCTTGCCAGGCAGCATGAGGTCGAGGAGCACGAGATCCGGATTGACCTTCTGGAACTCTTCGAAGGCCTGGTCTCCGGTGGCGCAGAAGAAGGGCTCGAAGCCTTCGCTTTTGAGCACAATTCCGATCATTTCGGCCAAAGCCGTGTCATCATCAACTACGAGGATTCGAGCGTTCATGCTCCCATTGTCCCTTATGTTCGCGTGTTCTTCGGTTCTCGACACTCCTAGCCTATCGGGCGTGGTCGACTGCCTCACGCACCGGATCCGCCGACAGCAGTGGCCGACGCTTCAGCCGCTGCCCCGCACCGCCCCCTGCAGAGATTCGATAACGAACCGCGACCGACCGCCGAAACCAGCCTCCCAACCTCCCTGCAGGCCGCTCCTCAGACCGTCCTGCGGTCCGTCCCCGGACCGCCCCCGAACGCCAAGGATCGACAGGGCCGACGCGCACCGAATCCGACAGGGAGGCCTCTCGGCACTCGCCGGCGAATCATGGCAGGATTGGCGTGATGGGACAGACGAATGCATGGACCTCGGCGGTCGACTGGCGCACCGGCCGGTGGCAGCGGCGTTCGCCGTCCCCGCCCTCCCGCGGGTGGCAGCCGCCTCCCCCACGCGGTCTCCTGCCCAAACGTCCGCTGACTTTCATCGAGGCGCTGGATTCGGGATTCCGCCTGCTGCGTTTCGTCCCGAGTCTGTCCATCGGCTCCTCTCTCATCGTCTTCTCCCTCTGGAGCCTGCTGCTCACCGCGATCGGCGCCCTCATCGCAGTGCAGTTCCTGCCGTTCTTCAACGACCTCAGCGGCAATGAAGATGCCGCCTCCGGTTTCATCGCCCTGGCCCAGCTGGGTTCGGTGGCACTGAGCCTGCTCAGCCTCGGTTTGGCCCATCTGCTCTCCGGCATCATCGCCACCGGAACCCGCGCCTCCTTCGGCGCCCGCAGGACCACACTGTCGATGGCGTGGAAGTCCCTGTCCGGTCGCCGATTGCGCCTCATCCTGGCCACCCTGCTGATGAGTGGAATCAACCTCGGACTGCTGTTGGCCCTCACCGCCCCGACGCTGCTGTTCCTCGGTGCCGATTCGGCGATCCTCGCCTTCGTCTGGGCCGCATTGGCCGCCCTGCTGTGGTTCGTCGCGCTCATCTGGGTCAACCTGCGCTTAGCATTCCTCGGTTCGGCGATCGCGGTCGAGGACCTGAGCATCCGTGCCGGACTCCGCCGTTCTTGGAAACTGACCGGGCGCGGCTTCTGGCGGATGCTCGGCCAGCTGGCGCTCGGTTACTTCCTGTCCAATCAGCTCGTCCAACTCGTCATCACCCCGATCATCTTCATCATCTCGGTTCTCCTGGGCGTCGGCATGACGACGACCACCGACTCGACGACGGCGCAGGCGGGCATCGCCATCGTCTCCGTGGGTCTGCTGCTCGCACTCACGCTCATCTCCGCCGCCGTCCTCTTCGCCTATTTCGCCTGCCTGGTCACAGTCTGCTTCTTCGATCAGCAGATGCGCTCGGAGGGGCTCGACCTCGTCCTCATCCGCGCCGAGGAGGACCGATGATCCTCTCCCCCATCACCGAGGCGGCCGGCCACCTCCACACCGCCGCGTCCTCCCAGCCGGGCGCGCTACAGCTTTGCGCCGCCGCGGCGAACATCGACCGCGACACCGGCCGCGAATGGGTCGAGCACGAACTCTCGAAACCGGAATACGCCGCCAACGACCTCACCCCCTTGGAACGGATCGGTCGGTGGCTGTCCTCCCTGTGGGATTCGCTCGTCAGCGCCGCCCTGGGCGCGAACTCCCCTTGGCTGCTCATCGTCGTCGTCCTCGGCCTCGCCGCGATCGTCGCCCTCATCGTCTGGCGCGTGCGTCGGTCCGGCTTCCGCCGCGTCGGCGTCCCGCTGTCCGCATTCGATCCCGTCGTCTCCCAGCCGGAACCGGGCCCGTGGCGCGAGAGCGCGGCCCGTGCCGCTCAGGCCGGGGACTTCGAGACCGCGGTCATCGACGAGTCCCGAGCGATCTTCGCGGTCCTGTCCGTCAAGCAGATCGTCTCGCTCGAGTCCTCGGCCACAGCGAGTGAGATCGCCCGTTCCGCCGAGGCGGCCCTGCCCGAGCACGGACCCGCCGTCCACGATGTGGCCGAGGTCTTCAACGACTCCGCTACGGGGAGGAGACCGCGGCGAAGACACGTGCCGACCGCAGCCTCGGCGAGGTCTATGCGGATCTGTGCGCGCTCGACCGGTCGCTGAGCGCGCTGCCGGTCCGCCGGGAGGCAGCCGTATGAGCGCACAGTTGGATGTCGCCGCCCGCGGCACCCGGTCGACCTCGCGGATTCCGCTGCGCGCTCGTCTGCGGTCGGCTGCGGTGTGGATCGTCGCGGCCTTCGTCATCCTCGTCACGGTGATCGTGCTCGTGCTGCTGACCGGTGACGAGGAGTCCGCAGAGCCCCTGCACTATGACTCGACTGAGCGCACCGGCACGAAGGCGCTCGTCGAAACCCTGCGCGACCATGACGTCGATGTCACCACCACCGAGGATCAGGAGCAGGCCCGCTCGGCCGCCGCCCGGCCCGACACCACCCTGCTCATTCCCGCGAACGCCGCGGCGCTGTCACGCGGAGACATCGCCGGCCTCGAGTATGCTCTGCGCACCCACGGCAACCGGCTCGTCCTCGTCGATCCCGGTCCGACGGTGTCGGAGTTCACCGACCGGATCACCGTCAACGACAATCTCAGCCCGTTGGCCGCTCCGGAGGCCACGTCCGCGCCGTCCTGCGACTCCCCGATCGCCCGCAGCGCCGGTGCCGTGTCCACCGGAGAGGTCGAATACGCGGAGACGACGAAGGGCACCGAGGGGATCACCGCCTGCTACCCGTTCGCTGGCCCCGGGGTCGCTGAGATCGACGGCACCGAGGTGGCTCCCAGGTCTGCGCGCGGACAGTTCGTCACCGATTCGGGCGGTTCCGTTCCGCTGACCGTGCTCGGCAACCTCGACTGGGTGACCAACGAGAACATCGATGAAGAGGGCAATGCCTCCCTCGTGCTCTCGCAGCTGTCCCAGACGCAGAACCTCGTCGTCTACTATCCGACCTTCGACGGTTCTGGGCAGGAGCAGTCGCCTCCGTCGACGATCGATTTCGTGCCCGGCTGGTTCCTCGCCGGAGTCCTGTGGCTGGTCCCCTGCCTGCTCGTCCTGCTGCTCGTCATCGGTCGCCGGTTCGGGCCGCTGGCTCTCGAACGTCTGCCGGTCATCGTGCCGGCAGTGGAGACCGTGCACGGCCGGGCCGCCCTGAGCTCGCGCAGCTACGATCGCGACGGCGCGCTGCACACTCTGCGGGCCGGAGCACTGCTGCGCATCGCCAAACGACTGGGCCTCAGCCCCGATGCCCGCACCCCCGACATCATCGCTCGCATCGCGACCGTCACAGGAGCCGAACCGGGCCGTCTCCACCATGTCTTAGTCTCCGCGTCGGCTCACACCGACGCCGAACTCACCGAACTCGTCCATCAGCTCACCCAGATCGAAAGTGAGATCCCATGACCCAGCCGCCCCAGGGCCCCACGCACCCTCAGGAACCGGTTGCCCCTCACCTGCCGGCCGCACCACGCTCCCAGGAGCCGGTGGCGCCGCAGGCATCCGCCGCGGGCAGCATGCAGACGCCGCAGGCTGAGCCGGACCCGGTCCGGGAGGCGTTCACCGGTGTGCGCACCGAGATCGCCAAGGCCGTCGTCGGCCAGGACCAGGCAGTGACGGGAATGCTCATCGCACTGCTGTGCCAAGGTCACGTGCTTCTCGAAGGGGTTCCCGGAGTGGCGAAGACTCTGCTGGTGCGCAGCTTCGCCGCCGCGGTCAGCCTGGACAGCTCCCGCGTGCAGTTCACTCCCGACCTCATGCCCAGCGATGTCACCGGTTCGCTGGTCTACGATGCTTCCGCCTCGGACTTCTCATTCCGTCCCGGCCCGGTTTTCACGAACATCCTCATCGCCGATGAGATCAACCGCACCCCGCCGAAGACCCAGTCGGCCCTCCTCGAAGCGATGGAGGAGCATCAGGTGTCCGTCGGGGGACGCTCACGCAAGCTGCCCGAACCGTTCCTCGTCGCAGCCACCCAGAACCCCGTCGAATACGAAGGCACCTATCCGCTCCCGGAGGCTCAGCTCGACCGGTTCCTCTTCAAGCTCGTCCTCGACCTGCCCGGACGGGATCACGAATTCGAGATCCTCGACCGCCATGCCCGGGGCTTCGACGCCGGGTCCCTGGCCGCGGCAGGTCTGCGTCCGGTCGCCGATGCCGAACTCATCGGCCGGGCCCGCGAAGCCATCGCCAAGATCTACATCGCCCCGCAGATCATCACCTATATCGTCGACGTCGCCCGAGCCACCCGCCAGACCCCGTCCCTGGCCTTGGGCGTCTCACCTCGCGGAGCGACGAGGATGCTCGGAGCCGCCCGCGCTCATGCGTGGCTGAGCGGTCGGCACTATGTCACCCCCGATGACGTCAAGGCTCTGGCCCATATGTCGCTGTCGCACCGGGTCATCCTGCGCCCCGAGGCGCAGATGGACGGTCGGGACGTCGGTCAGGTCCTCGATTCGATCATCGCCACCACCGAAGTGCCCCGCTGAATGACCACCCGACTGTTCCTGCTCTCCCTTCTCGGTCTCGTGCCGATCATGCTGGTGCCCTCATGGCCGACGGCCATGATCGTGGCCGGGGTGATCGTCCTGGCAGCGGTTCTCGATTTCTTCTTCGTCCCCCGGATCCACGGGTTGGAAGTCCAGCGCACACCGGGACCGATGGTCCGCCTCGGCGACAGCACCCACAGCACGCTGACTCTCATCAACGGGACCGGCCGCCGGCTGCGCCTCCACGTCCGCGACGCCTGGGTACCGAGTGCCGGGGCGATCGAGACTCGTTCTCGTCACGTGCTGGAACCGGGTGAGCAGACAGAGGTGATCACCGAGCTGGAGCCGACTCGACGAGGCGCGCTGCCCGCCGATCTGGTGACCGTGCGCAGTCGCAGCGTGCTCGGGCTTCTCCAGCGGCAGAAGAGCATCGATGTTCCCACCTCTGTGCGTGTTCTGCCTCCTTTCGTGTCCCGGCGGGAACTGCCGTCGAAGACGCAGAAGCTGCGGGAGCTCGAGGGACAGTCGGCGGTGATGATCCGCGGAATGGGCACGGAATTCGATTCGCTGCGCGACTATGTCGACGGTGACGATGTCCGGTCGATCGACTGGCGGGCCAGCGCCCGCGCGCAGAACCTCGTGGTCAAGACCTGGCGGCCGGAGAAGGATCGTCGCGTCGTCATCGTCGTCGATTCCTCCCGGTTCGCCGCCCGTCGCTGTGGCGCGGGAACGGTCTTCGACGCCGCGCTCGAGGCATCACTGCTGCTGACGGCTCTGGCCACAGGTGCCGGCGATCGGGTCGATGTCATCGTCGCCGATGCCCGGGTGCGGGCCGTCGCGTCGAGCCATCGGGCTCATGATCCGGTCCATGACCTGTCGGTGGCGCTGACGCCCGTGTACCCGGAGCTCTACGAGGCGAACTGGGAGTCGATCGCCGCGGCAGTTCTGCAGACCTCCCGGCAGCAGGCGCTCGTCGTCTTGGTCACTCAGCTCGACGAGGCGACAATAGCCGAGGACATTCTGCCCGTGCTGCCGACACTCACGACTCACCACCGGGTCGTCGTCGCCGGAGTCGAAGATCCCGCGCTTGCGGATCTGGCTGCCCGGCGCGGCGACGTCGACGACGTCTATACGGCGGCGGCCGCCGAGGCCGAGATGCTGGCAGCGGCGTCGCTGCAGTCTCGGCTGCGCGGACTCGGCGTCTCCTCCGTCCAGGCTCTGCCGGAGAAGCTTCCCGGAGCGCTGGCCGATCTCTACATCCGACTCAAGGTCACCGGCGGACTGTGACCACGAACCCGCTCAGCGGCGAACTGTCAGCGACAACTTGATCAGCGATCGGTGGAGATGACCGAGTATCCGGCATGATGCTCGTCGAGATCGGCGCTGAGTCCGGCTGCGGCGGCGCGCTTGCCGAAGTGCCACGCGTAGACGACGACGGCCGCGGTATAGGCCACGCCGATGGCGATCTTGACCGCCGGCGGAATCGGGTTCGGGGTCACGAATCCCTCGATGAGTCCCGAACCGAACAGCAGCAGCACGAGACCGCCGGCAACGACGAGCAGCGACCGCGCTTCGGAGGCGAGCTTGTCGCGACGCAGCCTGGGGCCCGGCACCACCCAGGCGAAGAAGAGACGCAGACCTGCGGCAGCGGCGAGGATGATGCAGCTGATCTCCGGGATCCCGTGCGGAAGGATGTAGAGGAAGAAGTCGGAGGCCCGGTCGAACTCGAACATCATCGCCCCGGAGAAGCCGACGTTGACGGCATTCGAGAACAGTCCGACGATGACATAGCCGCCGGTGATGCCGAGGAGGACGAACTGGACGGCGATCCACGCGTTGTTCGTCCACACGCCGACGGCGAAGAAGCCGTTCGGGTTCTCTTTGTAATAGTCGACGAAATCGTGTTCGGCGAACTGCCGTCGGAACTCTCGATCCCCGAAAGTCTCGAGCACTTCCGGGTGCGTTCCCGCCCAGATGCCCGACAGAACGGCGACGGCGAGGAATCCAGCGGCCACGATGACGAAGTCCCACCGCAGCCGGTACAGCGACAGCGGCAGACTGATGACGAAGAACCGTGCGAACCCGGACAGTCCTCCGCTGGGCACGGACGAAAGATGATTGCGGGAGCGGTGGACGATCGCCGAGAGCCGAGCGGCTTCGAGAGAGTCCGGGGCCACCGTCGTGATCCGCGACAGATCCTTCGAAGCGGTCCGGTAGAGCTCGAGGAAACGGGTCGTCTGCTCGGGTGTCAGGGTGTTCTTCTTCGCCAGTGCCGAGAGCTCCAGCCAGTCATCACCATGCAGCTGGGCCAGCAGGTTCGGATCCATCCCTCCACCCTATCGGAGACCACGCATGAGCACCTCCGACGCGACGAGAGGCTCACGGCATGCTCTCGGCGAAACGACTGCCTCGGACCGCGGCGATATGACACGATGGTCGGGTGAGTACTCTGATCACCGGTGAAGCCGTCGAACTCAATGTCCAACCGGCCGCTCTCGCGGCGCGGGCATTGAGCTGTCTCGTCGACTACATCGTCTATTCGCTGGTGAATATCGGTCTGCTCATCGCCATGTTCTGGCTCATGCTCGAGGTGCTCGATCTCAACGGGCTGCTCCTCGGTTCGCTCATGACCGTCATGACGATCTTCGTGTTCGTGCTGCTGCCGATGCTCGTCGAGGTGCTCAGCCACGGTCGCTCGCTGGGCAAGCTCATCCTCGGGCTGCGTGTGGTCCGCGACGACGGCGGTGCGGTCCGGCTGCGCCATTCCTTCATCCGCGCTCTGCTGTGGCCGTTCGAGATCGTCTCCAGCGGCGGCGGCATCGCGGCGCTGTCCGGTCTCCTCTCACCGCAGGCCAAGCGCCTCGGCGACTATCTGGCCGGAACCATCGCTGTCAGCGAACGCAGCCGACCTCTGCCGCCCATGCACACCCATGTGGCCCCTCATCTGCACGAGTGGCTGAACCGCACCGACGTGACAGCGATCCCCGACGGTCTGCATCGGCGCATCGTCGCGTTCCTCGCCATGGCGCCCCAACTCGGTGCGGAGTCGAGGTGGCAGCGAGCGATCGAGCTCGCCACCGAGCTCAATCCCTATGTGGCTCCTGCCCCGCCGGAGGGAACGTTTCCCGAACAGTTCCTGTCCGCGGTCATCCATCGGCAGCGCATCGCCGAAGTCGAGAAGCAGCGCCGTCGGACCGACCGTGCGAACGCTTTCCGGTCCGGAGTCGACACGCTCCCCCACGGTCTCAGCCTCACCCGCCGCTGACGACGCAGTCTGACTGTCCGCCGCTGACGATGCGGCTCGACTGTCCTCGGTCGGCGGAGCGGTCCCGGACTTCGACCGAGTTCGCCCGCTCCGCCGCCGGACCGAACCGGCAGTGCTCGATCAGTACCGGTAGTGCTCGGGTTTGAACGGTCCTGCCACGTCGACGCCGATGTATTCGGCCTGTTCCTTGCTCAGTTCCGACAGCTTCGCCCCGAGAGCGGGCAGGTGCAGGCGCGCCACCTTCTCGTCGAGCTCCTTCGCCAGCCGGTGCACCGAGTTGCCATAGTCATCGTGGGCGTGCCACAGCTCGATCTGGGCGAGCACCTGATTGCTGAATGACGCACTCATCACGAACGACGGATGGCCGGTGGCGTTGCCGAGGTTGAGCAGGCGCCCTTCGGAGAGGACGAGGAAGTCCGTGCGGTCGCGGCCGAGTCCCGCCTCCGCGGGCACAGGCACACTCCACTCGTGAACCTGCGGTTTGATCTCGATCTTCTCCACGCCGGGCAGGCGGGACAGCCCTGCCAGGTCGATCTCCTCGTCGAAGTGGCCGACGTTGCCGACGATGGCGCCAGGTTTGAGAGTCTGCAGCACATCGACGTCGAGGACCCGGGTGTTTCCGGTCGTGGTGATGATGATGTCGGCTTGGGGAGCCACCTCGGCGAGGAGGTCGACCTGGTAGCCGTCCATCGTGGCCTGCAGCGCACAGATCGGATCGATCTCGGTGACGATGACGCGCGCACCCTGCCCGCGCAGCGCCTCCGCGGCACCCTTGCCGACGTCGCCGTAGCCGATGACTACGGCGATCTTTCCGCCGATGAGGACATCGGTGGCGCGGTTGAGTCCGTCGGGCAGCGAATGGCGGATGCCGTAGCGGTTGTCGAACTTCGACTTCGTCACCGAGTCGTTGACGTTGATGGCGGGGAACGGCAGAGTCCCCTGTTCGGCGAGGCGGTAGAGGCGGTTGACTCCGGTCGTCGTCTCCTCGCTCACGCCCTTGATTCCGGCGGCCAGACGGGCGAAGCGTCCGGGGGCCGCCTCGATGGACGCGGCGATCTGCTTGAGCAGGACCTTGAACTCCTCCGAGTCCTCGGCGCCGGCGGTCGGCACTCCCCCGGCGGCTTCGAATTCGGTGCCCTTGAGCACGTACATGGTGGCGTCGCCGCCGTCGTCGAGGATGAGGTTCGGTCCGTCCGCGAAGTCGAAGATCTCGTCCGCGGCCCACCAGTACTCTTCGAGGGTCTCGCCCTTCCATGCGAAGACCGGGACGCCGGCCGGGGCCTCAGGGGTGCCGGAGCCGACGACGACGGCCGCGGCGGCCTCGTCCTGCGTGGAGAAGATATTGCAGCTGGCCCAACGGACGTCTGCACCGAGGGCGACGAGGGTTTCGATGAGGACCGCGGTCTGCACAGTCATGTGCAGGCTGCCGGCGATGCGGGCACCGGCCAGCGGAGCCGTCGAGGCGTATTCCTCACGCAGCGCCATGAGGCCCGGCATCTCCCTTTCGGCGAGGCGGATCTGGTGTCGGCCGGCCTCGGCCAAGCTGAGATCGGCGACCTTGAAGTCAGTGGAATCGAGCACGGTACCTCCATACGGCGGGCTGTCTGATCGGCTTCGAGTCTATTGCCGGGCTGGCGGCTTGTCGCGTCATGCTCGTTCTGCGGACAGCGAAGATTGTCGGCGGCAGGTCATATCCCTAGCGCCCTATTGCCGAGAAACGCAAGCAGAGAACCGGCTGCCGTCGATCCGGTTTCAGGCCCGAGCGTTGACGAAGTCCGTGACCTGGCGGGTGAGCGCGTCCACCTGCGCCGAATCGGCCGCTTCGACGTTGAGCCGGACAAGGGGTTCGGTGTTGGACTTGCGCAGGTTCACCCACCAGTCCGCACCCTGCAGGCCGATTCCGTCGAGGTCATCGACCGTGTTTTCGGGGAACTCGCCGGAATGCGCGACGAAGTCGGCGAGCACAGCGTCGGGATCGGTGACGGTGAAGTTGATCTCCCCCGACTGCACGAACCGGTCATAGTCGGCAACCAGCCGGGAGGCGGGCGCGCGTGACTCGGCGAGGGCGGCGATGAGGTGACAGGCGGCGAGCATCCCCGAGTCCGCCCCGAAGAACTCATCGAAGTAGAAGTGAGCCGAGTGTTCGCAGGCGAAGACGGCTCCAGTTTCGCGCATGAGCGTCTTGATTCCCGAATGGCCGACCTTCGACCGCAGTGCGTGTCCGCCCGCGGCGGTGATCGTCTCGGCCACGCTGCGGGAGGTGATGAGGTTATGGATGACAGTGGGTCGGTCGTCGCCGAGTGCCCGGGCCCGTGCGATCTCGCGTTCGGCGACGAGTGCGCCGACGGCCGAGGCCGACATCGTCGCGCCGGTCTCGTCGATGAAGAAGCAGCGGTCGGCGTCCCCATCGAAGACGAGACCGAGATCGGCGCCGTTGTCGACGACAGCGCGTGCCGCGTCGACGAGGTTCTCGGGTTTGAGCGGGTTCGCCTCGTGGTTGGGGAAGGTCCCGTCGAGCTCTGTGAAGAGGCCGATGACGTCGAACGGCACCGAGGCGGCTCCCGCGTCCGTGCCGAAGACCTCCCCGAGGAGGCGCCCGGCCATTCCGTTTCCGGCGTCGAGCACGATCGACAGTCCCGTGACCTCATCGACGCGGGTGAGTTCGCGGATCCGTGCCGCGTACTGCTCCCGCATCCGGGATGCGGCAGTCTCGTCTTCGGCGATGGTCCGGCCGTCGGCCTGCGGTGCGGTGATCGCGAGTTCTCTGACTCGCGAGAGTCCGGAGGCCAGGCTGACTCCGGCGGCGCGGGGTCCGCAGATCTTGATTCCGTTGTAGTCGGCGGGATTGTGGCTGGCCGTGATCATGGCGCCGGGCAGATCGATGATGCCCGAGGCGAAGTAGAGCTGATCGGTCGAGCACAGGCCGAGCAGGACAGCTGTCGAACCGGCGGCGTCGACTCCCGCGGCAAAGGAGTGGGCGAAACCGGGAGAGCTCGGGCGCATATCGTGGCCGATGACCACCTCGGTGGCGGTGTGGATCTCTGCCATGGCTCGGGCTGTGGCCCAACCGAGGGCGAACAGGATGTCATCGTCGAGCTGGTCGGGAATGCGACCGCGGATGTCATAGGCTCCGACGGCGGCGTCGAGGGCGGCCGTCCGGGCCTGTCCGAGTTCGGAGTCGATAAGGATCTGCTGTGCGAGTTCGATTCGGGTCGAGCTCGGCTCGCGGTGGCTCATGAGTCGCCGATGATGCGCAGGTGACCGTGTCGACGTCCCGAGGCGGCCGGATCGTCGGCCGGTCCCGGTGCGGTTCGGGCCGGGGTCTGATCGGCGCGATCGGCGGCTTCGCGGACGGCGTCGGCGATCGCCAGCAGGTCGTCATGGCTGCGTTCGGGCGGGGCCTGCCCGGAGTCGATCCGGATGAGCTGCCAATCCACGGGCGGGGTCAGCTTCGCTGCATGTTCGGCGCACAGGTCATGAGCGCCCGGTTCGGCGAGCCTGCCCAGAGGTCCGATGACGACGGTCGCATCGGCGTGCACGTACGTCATGGTGGCGGCTGCGGGGCGCGAACAGCTGACTTTTGAACACATTCTCACGGCTGACACAGTCCTACACTCTACACGCCGCGCCCCGCCGATTCGCTCAGGCACGGCGGCGCGCCCGTAGAATGAAGTGCTATGAGACCAAGGCGACATCGCGACCGACATGGGCGGGGTCTGCGGTCTCCGCTGCACCGGGCCGAGGTGCCCGCACGGCTGAGTCGGGCGGAGAGTTTTGCGAAGGTCGCGGCCGCCGAATTCGCCCGCGTGCGCAGGCACGAACCCGTTCTCCTCGCCGAGGTGGTGCTGGCCGTCGATTCCGTGCCGCCGGCGAGTTCGACCGAACCGAGCTTCGGCCGCGTGTTCCCGGCGGCCGGGGACCGTCCCACCCATATCGTCCTCTATCGACGGGTGATCGAAGATCATGCCGGGGCTGAGGCCCGGGATGCACTCATCGCCGAGGTGGTCGCGGACCAGGTCGATATCCTCCGTCGCACCTGAGATCGACTGTTCCAGCTGAGTTCCGCCAACACCGCAGAAGCTCAGCTCACAGGTGCTCGGTTCGAGGGACTCCCGTTCACGTGTACTCCGAGCACGGGACCTCAGCCGAGCCGGATATCCCGGTAGGCCACGCCTGCCGGGGCAGGCGCGGGGACGACCGTGGAGATTCCGTCCTCGGTGGTCACGACGAGTGTCGCATGCACCCCATCGGCCTGTGAGCCCGAGGCTTGGGATCCCTTGAGGACGAGTGCGCGCACCGACTCCTCGGAGACGTCGCTCGGATTGAGCACGGTGGTTCCCGTCGGGTTGAGGTCGATCGATTGAGGATCGGTCAGCGTTCCGTCGTCGAGCATTCCCTGCACCTGCACATGTCCCTGACCGGGAGAGAGGTTCAGGGAGGACTCGCCGGTGCGAGGAAGCGCCAGAATCTGGGTCTCTGCGAGGGAGTCGGTCGACGGGATGCTGCCGAAGTCGGAGGCTCCCTTCCCACCGTCTTTGCGAATGAAGGCTCCGGCCTGGACGCGCTGAGAGGATTCGACGACGAGGCTCGTGGCGTCGAGATCCCCGAGATCGGCCTCGGCGACACCGCGGCCGACAACGGTCATCGAGGAACGGGGAATGTCGATCTCTCCGTCCGGCCCGTACGCCTTCAGTGACACCTCGGCGAGGTCGCTGCTCGGGTTCGCGACCCGGACTCGCACATCCTTGCCGCTGAGCCCGGTGAGCACCTGCTGGCGATCGGCCCCTGCCCCACCGGCCGCGAGGTCGATGCCCTGCGGCTTGAGTCCGTCGAGGACGGTCTCCTGGACGGAACCGGCCAGGACCCCGCCGTCGACGGTGACGTCGACGGCAACGGCCTCTGCCCCTCCAGCCAGACCGCCCAGCGGGACGGCACGCTGCTGACCGGCCTTGATGCTCAGCTCGGTCGGTTCGGCGGATTCGCCGCCCGGGGTCATGAGCGCAACCTTCGCCTGGACGGGAACGTCTCCCGGGTTGCTCAGCAGCAGCTGCGAGTTCGAGCCGGTGGCTCCGGATCCGGCGACGATCCGGAAGCTGCTCGATGCCTGGGAGCAGGTGAGGGTGGCGAGGCCCGTGAGGTCACCGGAGCTGCCTTCGACGGTTTCGAGGCCGGTCGTCAGGGCCGGAGCCCCGGGGCGGGCGAAACCGGTGACGAGCTTCGTCGAGTCGATGCTGTCGTCTCCGGAGACGAAACCCTGGCCGGAGGGATTGTCGAAGTCGATCGAACCGCCGAGATCGGCAACCTGGAGA
This sequence comes from Brevibacterium sp. JSBI002, assembly GCF_026013965.1. Taxonomy (NCBI): domain Bacteria; kingdom Bacillati; phylum Actinomycetota; class Actinomycetes; order Micrococcales; family Brevibacteriaceae; genus Brevibacterium; species Brevibacterium sp. JSBI002. The sequence continues at coordinate 1,333,546 of NZ_CP110341.1, read as the reverse complement.
CGAGCCGAGGAGGTCGATCCGTCTGCCGCTCCGATCGGTGCAGAAGCGGAGACGACCCGGGTCGAGACCTTCGAATCGTCGACGAATTCGGCGTCGGTACCCTCGGCTTCTCCTGCTGTGAGCAGGGGGCCGGGACAGACGACGCGGGTGTCCGCGGTGGGCATGCGCACCTGTTCCGGACTGCGGTCCAGCGTGCCGGGGGTCAGCGGGGTGAGGAACGAGGTCATGGCCACGAGCACCCCGGGCACGGCGATGGCCGTGAAGGTGACGATGCTGCGCTGGTGCTTCATGCCTGCTGCTCCTCACGGCCGGTCTTCCGCGTCACATTCCCCGCCCGGCCGAAGGGGATGGCGACGATGAGGCTGAGCAGTCCGAGCACCCATCCGGCGATGACGCCGATCGGGTAGAGGGGTGAGTTCAGCGAGATCTCGACCGTTCCTCCGGCTGCGGGGAGGTCGAATTCGCTTGCCCATGCCTTTTCGCCGGGTTTCGGCTGCGGCAGCGGCTCACCGTCGATGCTCGCGGTGATGCCGTGCGCTGCATCGGCGATGGTCAAGATGCGCCCTTCCTGACCGGCCGGCACCGTTGCGGTGGTGCCTTTCATCACCGCCGTTGACACCTTCCCTTCGGCGTCGCGGATGAGGAATCGGCCGCTGTAGGGTTTGTCGACGCGCCACAGCTGTCCGGACGAGGTGGGTCCGACCGGCAGGAGGCCTTCGGAGACGGCTACCGAGTTGGTCAGGCTGCCGGCATCGGGGCCGACGAGGACGAAATCGACTCCGAGTTCGCCGAGGATGCTGCCGAGGTCACCGGCGTCATCGGCTGAGAGCGCGGACGCAGCCTGAGCCACGAGCACCTGGTCGGGGGTGATCGGCAGCGGGCGGCGCTGCCACGGCCGCCCTCCCACGGTTTCTGCCGAGGTCACCGTCGATGTGCCCAGCACCGTGCCGTCGGCGGAGGCGATGAGGGTGGCCAGAACTTCTCCGTCGACATTGTCCAGGCGGAGGGTGCGCGCTCGGGTCTCCCCCGCGGCGCGGTCAGCGGCCAGTGCGGGGACGTTGCTGTCGGAGGTCGCGGTGACCGCTTCGGGCGAGGATACGGCCCGTCCGGCGCCGATGGCGATGAGCCCGATGGCCGCTGCGGTCACGAGTCCGACAAGGCCGCGCATCGGCAGCCGGCCGGATGCCGCGGAGGCTCCCTTGGCCGCACTCTTCGCAGAGGACGAACCGGTGTCTCGGCTGCGCCCGGGGCGGCGACCGACGGTGCGGTCGGCGCCGAGGGACAGCAGCAGGATCGACCCCAGGCTGACCAGAGTCAGTCCCGCTGCGGGGTATGAGGCGATGAGGTGGAACGGTCCCGTCTCCGCGGGCAGATGCACCTGGATCGCGGCGAGGATGAGACCGCCGACGTAGAGTCCGACCGCCCAGGTCAGGCGGGAGAGTTCGAGCCGGGCCTCGATGAGGGTGAAGAAGGCCAGGATGAGCATCGGCAGCATCAGGACCGGAGCCCAGAGCTCGAGGGTGCCGGCAGAGACCCCGCCGAAGCCGAGATCTGAGATCAGCTTCGTCAGCCAGGACATGTCGAGCGGAGCGGGAAACCCGACGGCGAGCAGATAGGTCGGGGCGGATTCGGTGGCCGTGGTCTGCCCGGGCATCGTGAGAAGAGTTCCCGGCTCGCGGACGACTGCCCACAGCCACGCCCAGCCCAGGAACACGGTCGGGGCGAGCAGCCACAGATGGCGCAGACCGCGACCCGCCGCCAGAAGCACCGCGGTGCCGAGGACCATGACGAGCAGGAGCAGTGGAATGCCTGCGGTGATGACGAACAGCAGCAGACCGGTGCCGGCTGCCGCGGCGATCGATCCGGTCGTCAGGCTGCGGCGCAGAGTCAGCACCGCCAGCGGCGCACAGATCCAGACGAGGATCACACCGAGGCGGCCGTCCGACAGCGCGGCCGTGAACAGCGGAGACGCGATCCACAGCAGTGCGGCGAAGCCGCGCACCCACCGCCGCGCCAGCACACTACCCGCGCCCGCGTACGCGGTCATGGCAGCCAGGATCGGCGCGACCAACAGCAGGGAGCGGACCATGACATCGACATGGCCGAAGAAGAGGAGGGAGAGCACGCCGAGGACGAGGTGGTAGGGGTCGGCCGGCACCGCCGCACCGGTCGAAACGTCGAGGTGACGCCCGAGGAGACGGTCGACGATCTCACCGAAGCCGATATCGGTCGAACCCAGGGCGCCGCCGTCGAGGTGGCCGGGGCCGAAGAGTCGGAAGCTGATGACCCCGCTCATCAACACGGCGGCGAGGATCACATAGGTCAGGGGTGCGCGCAGCAGACTGGACCCGCCGGAGATCTCCAGACGGGAGAAGGAGTCGATGGCCTCTTCAGTGTCGCCGACCGGGTTGAGTTCGGCATCGGCATCGAGACCGCCGGTGGGAACCTCGGCCGGGCGAGAGTCATCGCTCTCACCGCTCATCGTCCGGCGTTGAACGGCGAGTTCTTCGTCATCGGCGTAGAGCGCGGCGACATGTCCGGTGTTCGAGCGTCTGGCCACACGGTTGCGACGGGCGTTGGCGCGTCTCAGCGGGGCGGTGGTCGACACATCTGCGGGAAGACCGATGAGCGCACCGAAGTGCCACCCGACAGGTCGGTAGTTATTCGACAGCAGCCCGCCGAAGATGCGGCCGAGGTGGCCGAGCGCCAGAAGGCAGAACAGTGAGACCAGCCCCTGACCGGCGAGGCTGAGGCGGTAGCGCTGCTCAGTCCGGATCTGAGTGTTCGACCTCGGTGGGTGGGGCGACGAGCCGAGTCGGGCAGCGGACGCAGCCGAGATCTCCATCCGCGCACGCGGGGCCAGCAGCACGCGGGCGCCGAGGTCGCGCAGACGACGGGAGTATTCGAGACCGGAATAGGCGGGGCCGAGAACTCGGGACGGTGCCCCGATGCGCTCGAGTTCGGTGGTGGCTATGAGCAGGCCCGGCAGGTCGAGACCCAGTGTTTCGATCTGACTGTCGCGCTGGCCCTGGTCGATCTCCCCGGGGCCGACGGGGTTGAAACGCTCCCCTGCCGAGGTGGTGCTCACTCCGGCGGAGACGATGCGGCCGGAGCACATGAGCTTCGGTCCGACGGCGGCGATGGATTCCGTCTCCCCGATGGCGTCGAGCAGCTCATCGAGGCAGTCTGGTTCGGGACGGGAGTCAGGGGTGAGGAACCACAGGAAATCCGATTCCGCGATCTCCGGCATCTCACCGGCTTCGCGGACCGTCCGCCCCCCGAGATCCACCACGGGGATCTCGGGGTAGTGCGGACGCAGAGCTGTTTCGAGCTCGACCTTGCTGGCATCGTCGCCGGAGACGACGACGATAGTGACGGCTTGACTCACACGACCTTTTTCTTGAGCCGGCGGCGTTCGCGTTCGGACATTCCGCCCCAGATGCCGAAGCGCTCATCGTTGGCGAGAGCATATTCGAGGCAATCGGAACGGACGTCGCAGGAGGCGCAGACCCGCTTGGCTTCACGAGTCGATCCGCCCTTCTCCGGGAAGAACGCCTCGGGGTCGGTCTGAGCGCAGAGGGCCTGGTCCTGCCAGGACAGTTCGCCGTCGTCTGCGGCTCCCAACAGCAGGGACAGCGGAGAGACGGCGGAGTTGTCCGGCGGCAACGGCGTCAGATCACTCGGATCGACGGCGAGCGGATCCGGCAACGTCTCGGGTGTACGTGCTCCCGGCTCGATGAACCAGTCTTCGGCACGGCGGGAGGTGACTCCCGGTGCGGCGGTGAAGTCTTCTCTCTCCCGCCATTCTCTCTGTGCACTTTGCACGGTTTTCCCCTTTCTCACGCTCGAGCAGGTCCAGTACCGTGACTGAGGCGATCAGTCCGATGTCCGGTCGAATCCTGAAGGATCCCTGCTCGGCGCGTTCCCCTTAGGTATAAATTACACGCGTGTCATTACCGCCCCGTCAAGCCCTTATGGAGTATCGAGACACCCCGTGAGACGCTATTCGAACATGCGTTCACATGCACACGCGCCCGGTACCCCATATGTAGGTCACGGCCCGGTCATAAGGCACAACCTGTGGGATTCGCCTGAGCAAACCTGGAGAATTTAGAAAGTGGGCACCCACAATGGGATTATGGAGAGATGAGAGTGGAATCACCGGTGGCCCGGCATGAATGACCGTCTGCTCACCGTCTACGCGCCTCCCGTCGAGGAAGAGATCGCGTCGGGCTCCGACCTCTCCGCGATCCTCATCAACGCCCTCCGGCGCAACCGCATCGACCTCAAGGACGGCGATATCCTCGTCGTCGCCTCGAAAGTCGTCTCCAAGGCCGAGGGACGCCTGCGCACGGTCTCAGATCGCGCCGAGTTCGAGGAACTCGTCGTGGAGACCGGCACCCACTTGGTCGCTGAACGCTCCTATCGCTCCGGCACCACCGTCCAGATCGTGCGCACCCCTGCAGGCACCGTCCAGGCCGCAGCGGGCCTCGACCAGTCGAACTCCGGCGGTGCCGTCATCCTCCACCCACTCGACAGCGACCGGTCCGCCGACGGCCTGCGTCGACGAGTCGAGCAGGCCTTCGAGGTGCGCATCGGTCTGGTCATCTCGGATACGAGTTCCCGGCCTTGGCGGGTCGGGGTCGGCGATATCGCCATCGGCCTGTCCGGGTTCTCCGGCCTCGACGACCAGCGCGGTCGCCCCGACGACGACGGGCGCGTCCAGACGGTGACCGTACGCGCGATCGCCGATGAGATCGCAGCGGCCGCCGACTTGGTCAAGGGCTCCTCCCGCGGACTGCCCATGGCGTTGGTCCGCGGAGCCGGCGGATACCTCGACAATGGCGACGAAGGCGCCCGTGCACTCTCCCGCGACCTCGGCGAGGACTGGTTCCGACACGGCCATGTCGAAGCCATTCAGCGCGGTCTGGGAGTCACCGACCTGCCCGGCAGCGCCCCTGCCGGCGACGACAGCGACGACATCCTCGAAAGGGTGTCTCGAGCGATCCGCGTCGTCCGCGCCGGGCAGTCGCGGACTCCCGGCCATGGCGCGTGGCGGATGCGGATCGAGGGGTCGGGATCGCGGATCACGCTCAGCCCCTCTGACTCGCCGGCGACCGCCCAATCGGGCGGCCCGCCCCTGCTCGAGGCGATGGTCGGACTCGGATCTCTCGTCGAACGCCTCCATACAGCCCTCTTCGCCGAGGACCTCAGCGCCTCCACGCGCTATCACTGGGTCGATGGTGAGCTCGGGGCCTTCCCCCGCGGGTGACGATCGACATCGGCCTCATCGTTCACTGACCCTCCCGACCCTCCCGACAGGCTGCATTCGGAACTCAATAATGGAAGCGGATATGGATCTCTCAGTCATCGCGCGCACCGGCGGGCCCGTCCTCATCTGGCGCGGACCCGATTTCGATCGCCTCGACCTCACCGGCCCGGTCGTCTCGAACTGGGTGAATAAGGGAGTCGGCCTCTTCGGCGACTACGACCTCGGACCGGACTTCACTCTCTTCGCTCCTCTGCCGGAGGGGCTGCACTGGCGCGAACTCGTCGCTGTCCTCAGTGTCCTGCTGGCCGGGGGCCGCGTCGTCATCGCGAACGAGGCACCGGACGGGGACTTCATGGCCCTCGTTCCCTTCGGCCACGAGGATGATGACCAGGTGGCCGATGCCGACGAGGTCTTCGTCTTCAATCCCCCGGCCCTGGCGCTGAGCACCCCGGTCGATGCCGACTTCATCGACGTCAATTCCGCCATCCGCGCCTACCCCGATGTCGCTGCGCGCCGCCTCGACGCTTCGGGAGTCCTCGAAGTGGGCGGTCAGGTCATCGACTGGACGAATTCCGAGTCGACCGACGCAGCCCGTCCGCAGGGGCTGCTCGCCTCGAACTCGACCCCGTTGCCGGGCGAGTGGCCGCGCTTTCTGCAGCACCTCCTCGGCGGTGGTGAGGTCCTGCTCACCAGCAGAGTCGACGATGCTCGCATCACGGACCTGGCCGCCGGGCTGGGAGTGGTCCATGGCACACTGGGCACATGGACAAAGTAGTTGATACCCCCGCAGCAGCGGTGGCCGACATTGCAGATGGATCATCGATCGCCGTGGGCGGCTTCGGTGTCGTGGGCGTGCCCGAATTCCTCATTCGGGCCCTCCAGGACCAGGGAGCCAAAGACCTCGAGGTGATCTCCAACAACGCCGGCGTCGACGGCCGCGGACTGGGTATTCTGCTCGCCGACGGACGACTCCGCCGCATCATCGCCTCGTATGTCGGCGAGAACAAGGAATTCGCCCGTCAGTACCTCTCCGGTGAGCTCGAGGTCGAACTCACTCCGCAGGGCACCCTGGCGGAGAAGCTGCGCGCAGGAGGCGCCGGCATCCCCGGCTTCTACACCATCACGGGCGCTGGGACGCAGGTCGCCGAGGGCGGCATGCCCTGGAAGTACGACTCTGACGGCAACGTCGTCAAGGAATCTCCGGCCAAGGAGACGAAGGTCTTCGACACCTTCGGAGAAGAGAAGGAATACGTCCTCGAGAAGTCCCTGGCTCCCGACTACGCACTTGTGCGCGCCGCCATCGGTGACCGGCACGGCAACCTCGTCTTCCACTCCTCGGCACGGAACTTCAATCCCCCGGCCGCACAGTCGGCTCGCATCACTATCGCCGAGGTCGAAAAGCTCGTCGAACCCGGCGAGATCGATCCGGACATGGTCCACGTGCCTGGCGTCTTCGTCCACCGCGTGGTGCCGCTGACGCCCGAACAGGTGGCGGACAAGCCCATCGAGAAGCGCACCGTACGAGAAGCCTGAGGAGACACAGAAATGTCATTGACACGCAATCAGATGGCGGCCCGTGCCGCCCAGGAACTCGAAGACGGCAGCTACGTCAACCTCGGCATCGGCATGCCGACGCTGGTGCCGAACTTCCTGCCCGAGGGTGTCCACCTCGTGCTCCAGTCAGAGAACGGCCTGCTCGGCGTCGGCCCGTACCCGACGGAGGATGAGATCGACCCCGACCTCATCAACGCGGGCAAGGAGATCGTCACGATGAACCCGGGCGCTGCGTACTTCGATTCGGCGGCGAGCTTCGGGATGATCCGCGGCGGCAAGATCAACGCCGCCATCCTCGGCGCCATGCAGGTGGCCACGAACGGCGACATCGCGAACTGGATGATCCCGGGCAAGATGGTCAAGGGCATGGGCGGCGCGATGGACCTCGTGCACGGTGCCCAGCGCGTCATCGTCATCATGGACCATGTCGCCAAGGACGGCTCGCACAAGCTGCTGAAGTCGTGCGAGCTGCCGCTGACCGGAAAGGGCGTCGTCGAGCGCATCATCACCGATATCGCCGTGCTCGACGTCAGCGGTGATTCGTTCACCCTCGTCGAACTCGCTCCGGGCGTGACCGTCGACGAAGTCAAGGAGAAGACCGGCGCCGAGGTGATCGTCCCCGCCGACGTCCCCACCATCGAGGTCGCCGCCTGAGTTCCGAGTGACCGGCCCAGGCCTCACGCGTGTAGTGGCCGAACGAGGGCACTTGGTGGTCGAACAGTGGTCACGTTCGGATGCTCTGATCGCACAGAGATATCCGAACGTGACCACTGTTCTGTGTTCTGCCGCCGGCGCATCGCAGTCTTGACCACCCACGCGCTGGCATCGACCGCCGCCGAACACCGGATTTGTCCGTCAGGACCGTCGGACGTTGCTCGACACCGTAGGAAACGCAGATTGTTGGGTCGATCCACGGTGGTTACGTTGAAGAAATCACCGCGGATCGACCCAACAATTCTGCAGGGGCCCTGCACACCGATCAGCAGGGGTGAGTAAGCATTCGCTGGGGCGAGTTGAGCAGACGAGCTCAGCCGACGGTGGTGGCGGACAGCGCGCGCTCAGCGGCCGGCAGCTCCGGAATTCAGTCCGGTGGTCGCTACGAACACATCGCCGTGGCCATCGGCCGTCACCGTCGGTTCGTTGGCCGCGATGAAGGCGCTCTGCCCACGTTCGAGGGTGAGCGTCGAGCCGAGCGAGCTGAGTGTGACAGTTCCCGCGGTGCACAGCACGATCGCCGCACCGCGCCGTTCCACCGTCGTCGTGCGCGGGCACCGCAGTGCCTGCAGAGCGAAGTCATCGGTGGGTCCCAGCAGCATTCCCGAGTGATCGGGTTCGACCATCCGGGGTGCACCGGCGTGGAAGTCCGTGATCTTCGACAGCTGTTCGATGTCGACGTGCTTCGAGGTCAGCCCGCCGCGCACGACGTTGTCGCTCGAGGCCATGATCTCGATGCCGGTGCCGAAGAGGTAGGCATGAAGCACTCCGGCGTCCATGGTCAGCGCTTCTCCCGGCTGCAGGTGAACTCGGTTGAGCATGAGACCGACCAGCGCGCCAGGGTCATGGGGATAGTCGGTGACGAGTTCGCAGAATGTCTGCGCCGGGTCGACCGCGCTGCCTGACCGGCTGATGTGTCCGACCGGCAATTCGTCGATACCGTGGGCGGCGACCTCGTCGACGAGCCCGGGCGTCCGCGGATCACTGAGGATGATTTCGACGGCGCGAGACAGCGCCTTGGATTCGCTGAAGGACTTCAGCGCTGCGATGATCGCTCCGAGCACGTCCAAGGACGGCGGAGTCAGCGGCTGGGAGAGCATCCGCTCGAACGTGGCCCGCACGGCCTTGCGCGGGCGGAATCCCGTGAGCGCGTGAAAGTCGGTGAGTGCGTAGATGAGCTCCGGTTTCGCCGAGGCGTCCTTGAAGTTCCGGTCGGGAGCGTCCAGTGCCGGTCCGGCCGCTTCCTCGGCGGCGAATCCGGCCCGGGCCTGTTCGCGATTCGGGTGCACCTGGATCGACAGAGCCTTGCTCGCCGAGAGCACCTTGAGCAGGAACGGCAGTCGCGCGCCGAAGGAGTCGAGGGAGTCATGGCCGAGCAGACCTTCAGGGTCCCCCGCCAAGTACTCGATGAGGTTGGGTCCGAGCCGAGGCTCGGTCTCGGTCGCCACGCCGCCCGTCGTCTGCTGCCCGCCGAGGCGGTTCTGCCGTTCCAGCGGAGCCTGGGACGGCGTGTGCCCGACGTCGAGTCGAGAGGGGCTGACCGGGTGGGCTCCGAGCCAGAGTTCCGCGCAGGGGGTGCCGTCCGGGACTGTGCCGAGGATCGCGGGAATCGCGTCGGTGCTGCCCCATTCGAACTTCTTGACCGTATTGTGCAGACGATGCACTGCGGGCCCCCTTTTGACAGGATCGAGTCGGATTCACATCCGGTGTTCTTCGGTTGTGCTCAGTCCAGCCTAGCCCGGCTGTCGTGGCCGGGATCGGCACTTCACTGACTGTTCAGCCGAAGTCACAATCTATTCACCGCGTGTCACCTGCGCAGATACATATGGCCCGGTCTCTGCCACCTCCGGAATCGTCCGGGAAACCAGACAGTGCCCCGAGGGAGATCCACACTGGGATCGCCCTCGGGGCACTGGCCGGCAGGCGCTGTACGCCCTGTCTTCGATGCCTGGCCTGGTGTCAGCCGACTACGCGGATGACCTTGGCTCCACGGTTCAGCATCCAGCTGTAACTGCGCTTCGTGGTGTTCGTCCGCGTCGAGCCGGCATCGTACATCTGGCCCTTGGTCTCGGAGATGATTCCGATATGACCGGGGATCCAGATCAGGTCGCCGGCCTTGGCGTCCTTGAGCGAGATCTCCTTGCCGGCGTAACGCTGCTGACTGGTCGTGCGCGGCAGCTTGATGCCGTTCTTGCCATAGACGTACTGGGTGTAACCCGAGCAGTCCCAGCCGGACTTCGGCGAGGTGCCGCCCCAGACGTACTTGACGCCGAGGTTGGCCTTCGCATCCTTGATGATGGACGCACGCTGGGCCGCGATCTTCTCGGCCTTGGACGGCTTGTCCTTCTTCTTATCGTCGTCCTTCTTCTTGTCGTCCTTGGACTTGTCGTCCTTCTTGGAATCGTCCTTGGACTTGTCGTCCTTCTTGGAATCGTCCTTGGACTTATCGTCCTTCTTGGAATCATCCTTGGACTTATCGTCCTTCTTGGAATCATCCTTGGACTTATCGTCCTTCGAGTCCTTGTCGTCTGCAGAACCTTCCCCGGAGTCTGCAGGCGACTTGTCATCGGTGGAATCGTCTCCCGGCGGCGTCGTGCCGCCCGGAGCATTGTCGTCGCTGACTCCGCCGGCGATCGAACCCTTGGGAGAGAACTCGGTGGTTCCGTAGCCTTCGGCCCAGACCAGACGTGCGCCTTCGAAGAGCTGCTCACCGCGGCCCTTCTTGTAGACCACGTCCGACTTGGGGTAACCGAGGTGACCCTTGACGGTCCCCTTGTCACCCCAGTACTTCATGATGGTGCCGGAGGTGTAGTGGGCGCCGGTGCTCTTCGACCAGTAGAACGAGCCCTTTTCGAAGCGCTGTGCGACGCCCCCGCCCTTGAGGCCGCCCTTCTCCGCAGAGGTGGGCAGCCCCAAGTCGGTGACTGCATTGCCCTTGTACGCCGAAGCGATCGCTCCGGACAGGTGGTAGGCACCGGTCTTCTTGGACCAGTAGACAGTGCCCTTCTCGAACTTCTGTGCCTTGGCGCCAGAAACGCCCTTGACGTCGTATTCCTTGCCGAGAGCCTTGCCGAGCTTGTTCTTCTCGGCGTACTTCTCGATCGAGGTCTTCGCCTTCGGCTTCTCGGTCTTCTTGTTGTCGTCCTTGGACTTGTCGTCGTCCTTGGACTTGTCGTCGTCCTTGCTGTCGCTGGGCTGTTCGCCGGTCTTCAGGATCGAATTGACCGTCGAACGCATCTCACCCAGCTTGGCGTAGAAGGCGTCACCCGGGCAGTCGGTCTGTCCCAGATCGCGGTGGCCGACCAGGTTCGACTTCGTCGCTTTGGAGATTCCGTTGATCGAGAACTTCCAGGCGATCGCCGAGGCGACGGCATCGCGTGTCTTCTTCGGCGGGGCCGCGCTGTTGTAGGTACCCAGCACGGAGATGCCGAAGGTTCCGGTGTTGTGTCCGGCGACGTGAGCGCCGATGACGGCCTTCTCGACGTCACCGCCGCGGGCGTGCCAGAGGCGGCCGTACTTGTCTGCCACGACGTGTATCCGATGTCGTTCCAGCCGCGGCCCTGCTGGTGGTAGGCCTGGATACCGCGGATGATTCCGGGAACGTCGGCGGCCGAGTAGCTGTTCGAGCCGGAGGTGTGGTGGACCACGGCCTGTTTGATGCCGCTGGCGTAGTCGGGGCTGCCGCGGTAGGCCTTGGCACCCCACGAGCTGCGCGAGCCGATCTTCGGCTTCGACACCTTCTTCGCCACGGTGTCCACCGACGACGATCCGGGTACGTAGTTCTGGTTGGTCACCGTCGCACCGGCGGCCGCGTCGACGTTCTCTGCGGATGCCGCCTCGGCGTCGGTCGAGTCCTCGGTCGACTGATCCGGCGCGGTTTCAGCACCGGCGGAGTCGCCGCTGACCTGATCGTCGAGCTCGACGGGATCGTTCTCGGCGACGGCCTGAGCGTCGCCGGCGTCCCGCTTCGGATCGACGAGGACGAGTTCGGCCTCGCTCGGTGCGGAGTCACCGAGGATGCGCATCTGCACAGCGGAAGCGTTCGACACCGTCATCGGTTCCGAACCCTTGTTCTGGGCTTCTTCCTGCTGCTCTTCGTCCAGGGTGTCCCAATTGCCCCATTCCGAACCCTGCTTGGTGCGGACCTGGATGCGGATATTGGACTTCGACTCGGAGAAGGTGAAGCCGACCAGGCTCGGGTTGTTCGCGGGAACGTCGAGGACATCGGAGATGAGCGCGATGTTCACTCCGTCTTCGGTCTTCTGACGGACCGAACCGGAAATGTCGTCTTCGCCCTCGGCCTTCGATTCGTCGGACGAATCCTTCGCGTCCTCGTCCTCGGACTTCGGGGTCTCGGTCTCTGCGCCCTCGGCAGGAGTCTGCTCGGTCTCAGACGGAGCCGAACCCTCGGACGGCGCGGCCTCGTCGGCTCCGGAGGTCAGTCCGGCGGAGACGTTGTTGACCGAAGCCGCAGATGCCGATGCCGAAGCGTTGACGATATCGGGCACCTTGGCCGAGGCCAGGGCAGTCTGCGACTTGAAGATATTCGGCAGATTGCTCGTGGCGCTCTGGTTGGCGGCAGTGGCGGTGGAATCACTGGAATCGCGGGCACCGGGGACGTTGAGTCCCTCTTTGCTGACGTTCAGCGCCTCTTTGGACACATCAGGAGACGTCGTGGCTGCGGAAGCCGACGGTGCCGTGACCGCTAAGGTGCCGACCAGCGCAATAGAAGCGCAGCCCGCAACAGTGGGCAATAGATATTTCATCGTTACAGCCTTTTCGAGGAAGACAGGGAAGTTCAGGCCTCGAGGTCCCCTTCACCGTTGGCAGAACGGTGGGCAACCCCAACATCTCAAAATTGTTACACATTTTCGGCGTGTCAGACTAGCCACAGAGCAGAATATTCTAATTACACGAGTGTGGTTCCCAGTATTGGCAAGGGACACACCGAGCAAAAGATTTTCCCGGAATCGTCATGGGATCGACCGATTCGGTCATTGGCCTCATCACGACCGACCCCACTGCAGCGCCTCACGGCACGTAGCAGATCGCCTTTGCGTCGGCTTCTTCGCCGTTGTCAGCAGCGGTGTCGCCGGCACCCTGTGCCAGCAGCTGCGGCCCTGAACCGGGGTTCGGATCGAGTCCCGCATCGACTCCGGCAGCGGCTGACAGGTCGCTTCCGGGAACCGAGAACGCGCCTTTGTCCTCTTCGGAGGACTTCGACGACTCATCGATCTTATCGGCTACCAGCTGATGTGCCACATCGAAGTCGGGCTGTGACGGAGTGATACGCGGCGGGGTGAGGTCGACGGACTCGATCTTCTGCGACTTCACCTTGAGCGCGAGGTCGACGAACGAGTCCACCTGAGACGAGGGGATATCAGTCGACACGGCCCCCGGAGTGGCTTTAGCAATCGACTGGTAGCGGGTGAGCACGGTGGCCGGGTCGAGCTGTTTGACCATCGCCGTCTGCACGCAGCGCTGGCGGACCATCCGCTCGTAGTCGCTGGAGAACTCTCGGGAGCGGGCGAACCACAGCGCATGGAAGCCGTCGAGCTTCTGTTTGCCCGGTTCGATCCATCCCTTGACCGGCCCGTGCTTGCCCGTGTTCGGATCGACCTTCGACGAGATCGGCACTCGCTTGCCGGAGACGAGCGTGATTCCGCCGAGGGAGTCGATGAGGTTCTCGAATCCCTTGAGGTTGATCATCGCGTAGTACTGGACCTCGAGTCCGGTGGCACCCGAGACCGCATCCATCGTCGCCTGCTCGCCGGCCGTCTTCGGGTCCTCGAACTCGTCCTTGTGCTGCTCGCCCTGCTGGAATACAGCGTTGAGCAGACATTCGTCACCGCAGTTGTATCCCTGCGGGTAGTGCTTGTGCAGCGGAGAGTCGTCCGGGAACGGCACGTTCTCCATATTTCGAGGCAGGCCGATGATGACGGATTTGCCGGTCTTCGCATCGATCGAGACCAGCGACAGCGAGTCCGGTCGGATTCCCGTCCGCCCTTTTCCGGCGTCCGAACCCAGCAGCAGGATGTTGTATCGGCCGTCGACGGGTTTGAGTGCCTTGCCTGAGGCGAACAGGTCGCTCATCAGTCCGCGCTGCGAGTTGAGAATCGTCGTCCCCCAGGCCAAGGGGCCCACGACGATGAGCAGGAGGGCACAGAAGGCCGCCACGAAGCGTTTGCGGGCCCTTCGGGAGATCGTGACGATCCGGATGCGGCGCAGGGTGTCGAACAGGCACACCGCCCAGTTGATCGCGATGACGGGCACCCAGATGGTCAGAAAGGTGAGGATGAAGGGATTCGTGCCGATGGTGAAGAGGAACGTCCGGCTGATGAGGACGATCACACCGGCGATCAGAGCCAGGATCCAGCTGATGGCGGTGATCGACAGAGAGATCTTCGCCCAGCGGCGGTGGCCGAAGAGCAGCTGCACTCCCCCGGGCACGAGAGCCGTGACGAGCAGCAGAAGCCACGCCCGCACATCACGCGTCGGCTGCGAAGCATACGACGGGTGGCGGATCGGGTCCACATATCTCGTCTCGGCCACTGACTTCCCTTCGCTTCGGGCTCTGCTCACGGACTGCTTCCGGCATCGACATCCGCGGGTGGCCACGCACAGGTCGCATCGCCCCATCGGGTGTCCACAGCAGACAACTGTGCCAAAGACACTTCAGAGTCCACTGTGTTCACCTATTGTGTCGCGTGAGAACCATCGATTCCGGCACATCCGCGCCGCGCATGTCGGATTCGTCGCGTGTGCGATTCTTCACAGACAGAAGAACGGGCGCCGCAGACTCCCGTCTGGGGAATCCGCGGCGCCCGTTCGATACAGACCGGACGGCACCGTGCAGCCTTGACCAGGTGCGGCCTGCCGCAGAGCGTCCGAACCCGGCTCAGGCGAGGAGCTTGCGTCCCATCACCATGCGCTGGATCTGATTGGTACCCTCGTAGATCTGCGTGATCTTCGCATCGCGCATCATCCGCTCGACCGGGTGGTCGACGACGTAGCCCGCTCCGCCGAGCAGCTGCACGGCGTCCGTGGTGATCTCCATTGCGGCATCGGAGGCGAAGGCCTTCGCCGCGGCGCCGAAGTACGTAAGGTCCTCATCACCACGTTCGCTCTTGGCGGCAGCCGTGTAGGTCAGCTGGCGTGCGGCCTCGAGCTTCATGCCCATATCGGCGAGCATGAACTGGATCGCCTGATTATCGGCGATCGACTTGCCGAACTGCTGCCGATCCTTGACGTAGGCCAGGGCATAGTCGAGCGCGCCCTGGGCGACGCCGACGGCCTGCGCTGCGATCGTGACACGGGTGTGGTCGAGGGTGCGCAGGGCGATCTTCAGCCCTTCCCCGGGCTCACCGACGATGCGGTCGCCGGGCAGGCGGACATTGTCGAAGAGGAGCTCGCGGGTGGGCGAGCCCTTGATGCCGAGCTTGCGCTCCTTCTCCCCGAAGGTGAAGCCCTCATCGGACTTCTCGACGACGAAGGCGGAGATGTTGCGTCCACGGGCTCCGTCGGGGTCGGTCACGGCCATGACCGTGTAGTACTCGGATTCTCCGGCGTTGGTGATCCAGGTCTTGACCCCGTTGAGGATCCAGTCGTCGCCGTCACGTTCGGCACGGGTCTTCATCGATGCGGTGTCCGATCCGGCTTCGCGCTCGGAAAGGCCGTAGGAGAATCCTGCTTCACCGGCGGCCACGGAGGGGAAGTACTTCTTCTTGATCTCTTCGCTGCCTCCGAGCTGGACAGGCATGCTGCCGAGCTTGTTCACAGCCGGAATCAGCGAGGATGAGACGCAGCCGCGTGCGACCTCTTCGATGATGATCGACACGGCCAGCGCATCGGCGCCCATGCCCCCGTACTCTTCGGGGATGTGCGCGGCGAAGAAGTCCGTCTCGACGAGGGCGTCATGCGCCTCCTGCGGATAGCGGGAGTCTGCGTCGACTTCGGCGGCGAACGGCGCGACCTTCTTCTCGACGACGTTGCGGACTGCGGCGCGGATCTCTTCGTGCTCTTCGCTGGGCTGGTACAGGTCGAACATCATTCTCCTCAAACTTATCAAACGTTCAGCAAGCTCTATTATTCCTGCAGCGCCCGCCCTTTGTCGAGAGCGACCTGCCGCAGCTGGGACCGATAGTCATCGAGACGAGTGCGCAGAGCCTCGGCTTCGGCACCGTGACCTGCCCCGAGGATGCGCGCCGCCAGCAGGCCGGCGTTCTTGGCACCGCCGATCGAAACGGTGGCCACGGGAACTCCGCCGGGCATCTGCACGATGGACAGCAGCGAGTCCATTCCGTCGAGATGCTTCAGGGGAACGGGAACACCGATGACCGGAAGTGAGGTCATCGACGCGATCATCCCGGGCAGATGAGCCGCTCCCCCGGCACCGGCGATGATCACACGGATGCCGCGGTCGGCCGCGGACTTCGCCCAGTCGACCATGTCCTCGGGCATCCGGTGAGCGGAGACCACTTCGGCGCTCGATTCGATCCCGAGCTCATCGAGGGCATCGGCGGCGGCCTTCATCGTCGGCCAGTCCGAATCCGAGCCCATGACGATGCCGACCGGAGCCGCCGTGTCAGTGGAGCCTTCGTTCGCTGTGGTCATCAGTGCGTCCTTCGCTGCAGGCGGTTGAAATCCGTCGGTGCGGATGGGTGGCGGGTGGTGTAGGCGTGCGGATGAGTGGCGGATGAGTCCGGGGCTCAACGTGTGCCGGATTCGCCCTCGGCCCGCAGGTCCTCCGGCGCGGGCATCTGCGGGTGCGGATCGACATCGACGCCGGCGATGAAGTCCGCAGCATGCCGCGCACGGGCGAGCACGAGCTGCCGATCCTCGCCGTAGGCATTGACGTGGCCGACCTTCCGCCCCGGCCGCACGCCCTTGCCGTACAGGTGGACCTTCACTGCCGGGTCATGGGCCATGACGTGGAGGTACGGCTGATACAGGTCGTCGTGATCGGCGCCGAGGATGTTGACCATCACGGACACGTCCTCCCGTGCCGCGGGGCTGCCGAGGGGAAGGTCGAGGACCGCGCGGAGGTGCTGCTCGAATTGGCTCGTCACCGCTCCGTCCTGGGTCCAGTGCCCCGTATTGTGCGGGCGCATCGCGAATTCGTTGATGAGGAAGCCCTCGTCGGTCTCGAACATCTCCATCGCCATGACGCCGGTGACCTCGAGGGTGCCGGCGACCGTGAGGATCGCTTCGGTGATGGCCCGCGCCTTCTCCTCGGACAGATGCGGCGCCGGGGCGATGGCCTCCTTGCACACGCCGTTCTGCTGCCAGGTCTCGACGACCGGCCACACGGCGGTCTGCCCCATCGGGGAGCGCCCGACCATGACCGCGAGCTCGCGGTTGAAGTCGACCTTCTCCTCGGCGAGCAGCTGAGGAACCTCGTTCAGCCACTCGACGGCCTCGTCGAGGCTGTCGATGACGCGCACGCCCTTGCCGTCATAGCCGCCGCGGGGCGTCTTGAGGATGAAGGGGTATCCGACGCGAGCGGCGAACGCCTCGACATCGGCGGCCGAGGTGATCTCCGCCCAGGCGGGGTTGGGCAGACCGAGTTCGTCCATCTTCGTGCGCATCCGGATCTTGTCCTGGGCGAAGATGAGGGCATCGGGCCCGGGGCGCACGGCGTGTCCGGCCTCGACGAGAGCCTGCAGATGCTCCGGTGGGACGTGTTCGTGGTCGAAGGTGATGACGTCGACGGTCTCGGCGAAGGCCTTGAGCGTCGGATAGTCCGTATAGTCACCGACGGTCACCTCGCTGATGACCTGTGTGGCGGGGGCGTCGGCGGTCTCCGCGAGAACGGAGAAGCGGACGCCGAGGGCTTCTGCGGCGGGGGCGAGCATGCGTGCCAGTTGACCGCCGCCAATGACACCGATTCGAGGAAAAGTCACGTTTTCCATCCTATCTTCCGCGCCCGTCCCGGATCGACTGCGGTCATATCGTGGATCGGCCGAGCGGTCGGCAGCTCATCTCAGTCCCAGCCGCCACAGTGAGGTCACTTCGGCGCCGCGGGCAGCGTGGAGCGCGTCGGCGGTATCTGCGGCGCGGGGATGGCGGGGCACCGTGTCGATGCGTTCGAGCACGCGCAGTCCTGCCGCCTCGATGCGTTCGCGGAGCTCGCCCGAGGGCCTGAGGCTCAATCGTTCGGCGAGGTCGGAGATGATCAGCCATCCCTCCCCCGCCGGGGTGAGGTGGTCGGTCAGTCTCTCGATGAAGCGATGGAGGACAGCGGAGTTCGGATCGTAGATGCCGATCTCGAGTGCCGAGGTCGGCTGGGCGGGCAGCCACGGCGGATTGCACACGATGAGGTCGGCGCGACCAGGCGGAAACAGGTCGGCCTCGATCACACTCACATCGGCACCTGGACAGAGACGGTCGAGGTTATCACTGGCGCAGGCGACGGCGCGCGGGTTGATGTCGGTGGCCACCACTGTCGCAGCGCCGCGCCGCAGCAGGATCGCGGCGAGGACTCCGGTCCCCGTTCCGAGGTCGAATGCGGTGCCGGTCGGCTGCGCGGAATCCGTGTCGGTCGAAACCGAACCGGCCTGCCTTCCCCACGGCAGGGGCGTCTGCGCGACGAGATCGAGGTACTCTCCCCGCACAGGCGAGAAGACGCCGTAGCGCGGATGGACGGAATCGCCCAGAGCCGGGATCTCGACTCCTCGCAGCTGCCATTCATAGGCGCTGAGCACTCCGCCGAGTTCGGTGAGCGACACGCAGACCGGTCCGTCGGCCGGGCCGTAGGCGGCGCGGCAGGCCGCGGCGACGTCGGGGGCACGGCGCAGCGCGAGGTCGAAGTCCGGGCCGAGCTCGACGACGACTCTGCCGAGCAGCCGGGCCCGCTGCTCGATGGCGTCACGTTCGGCGAAGAATGCCTGAGCGGGATCGAGAGCAGGGCCATCACTGTCCCCGGATCCCACGAATCGGTCTCTGCCCCGTCTGTCGCGGGATCGGCCCCGGCCGCCGCGACGGCCGCCGGAACGTCGACCCCCGGTGGCTTCACGGTTTCCGCCTCGGTCGCCTCTGAGCCGACGGCTCATCGCCTGGACGAGTTGACGGCCGTTGTGGAAGTCTCCGCGCCACAGCAGTCCCACTCCGGCGCGTGCCGATCGGCAGGCTTCGTCGGCGGTCGTCTCGTCTCCGATGATCTGCACAGTCGCGGGAGGCGGCGCCCCGTTCTCCGAATGCCAGTCGGCTGCGCGGCCGATGCCGTCCTCGGTCCAGCGGATCGTCGTCAACGGGTGCTCCCAGAAGGTCGGTGGTGGGTCATCTCGGCTGCGGTCGACACCGCTCACACGACGAGCAGCGGGATCTGCAGCTCCTGCTCCGTGGTGGAACCATGATGACCGATGAGGGCCAGCGCCGAGGCGGATTCCACTTCCGAATCGACCACGGCGAAGCCATCGGTGCAGATAACGAGGAAATCCCCGATCCGCGGATAGACGTGCGGGGCCACTGGACCGAAATAGCCGCGGTCGATCGCCGAGGCTTTCGGCAGGATGAGCCCGCGGTCGCCGAGCGTCTCCTGCCAGACCGAGAGCACGTCCGCCTCGGCGCCCTCAGCGGCGTAGAGATGCAGTGCGCGCGGCTCTCCGCCGACGTGGCGCAGGCCGGCCTTGAGCTCAGGGAGTTCAGCGAGGTCGAAACGACGTTCATGGTCGACGTCGACCATGCCGTGGTCGGCGGTGATGAGCATGGTCGCGTCGTGCGGCAGGTCGGAGGCGAGTCGGGACATGGCAAGATCGACGCGTTCGAGTTCTTCTGTCCAAGCGGCGGAGTCCGCACCGTGCACATGACCGGTCTTGTCGAGATTGCCCCAATAGAGGTAGACGAGGCGGCGGCCGGGAGCCCTCGCCTCGGCGAGAGCCTGGGCACAGCGCTCCTCCAGGCTCTTCGAGTCCCGGAATCTGCCGCCGCGCAGCGAGGCCCGGTTGAGGCCGCGTCCGGCGAACTTCTTCTCTCCGAGGCTGACCACATCGATTCCGGCATCGGTGAGGCGTTCGAAGAGCGTCGCATCGGGGACCCAGGCGACGGGGTCGACGTCGAGGTTCCACGTCAGCTGGTTGAACACCGCGTCCTTCTCCGGGTCGAGAACGCGGTAGCCGACCACGCCGTGGGCGCCGGGCAGGCGGCCCGTGGCCAACGACGACAGAGAGTTCGCCGTCGTCGACGGGAATCCAGCGGACAGGGTACGGCGTGTTCCGGCCTGCGACCGGAAGAAGGGAGTGTATCCGCTGTAGCGTCGCAGCTGCTGCTCCCCGAGACCGTCGATGAGCACGACGATCGTCGCCCGGGACTCCCGGTCGAGTCCGAGCGTTCGTGCACGATCGGACATCGGCGCATCGAGGGCGTCGGCCGCACCGAGGCTCAGCGCCGCGGCGGGAACGACATCGGAGAGCATGGGCCCCGCATAGTCCGGGGGCCCGAGGTGCTCAGCACCGGATGGGCCCTGCTGCCTTTGACTCGTCGAGTCCTCGCTCATCAGCGGCGCGACCGCAGCCGGGCGTGGAAGACTGCGGCGCGCAGCTTCCCGGCGAAGTCGGCCATGCGGTCGACAGCGGTCTGCCCTTCGGCTTCGGCCGAGACCCGGAGCATGACATCCTCGGCGAAGATCGATCCGCCGTATCCGTGATCACCCATGCAGTTGGGATCTCCGCAGGTCTCGGGGAAGGCCTCGATGCGCTTCGACGCACCCCACGACATGGTCAGCGAAACTTCGACGGGCTTGTCACCGGGCTTGTAGGCGGCCGGATCGGCGAAGGTGCGGCCGACCATCACGGTGCCCAGGCGATCGAGTTCGATGTCCTCACTGCTCGTGACGGCACGGGGTTTGGCGCCGGGTTCCGCGTTCGGATCGTCATCGACGTGAGCCAGCAGGAGGCGGGTCTCGGTGAGGACGAAGGCGGTGACATGCCGGTGGATGGATTCGATGTCGACATGTGTGTCGATGTGGACGAAGTGGGCCAAGACCGGTTCGTCGTAGAGCGAGTCGGCGAGGATGCCCTGAGTGAGCTGGGGATAGTAGCCGGCCGACTGCAGATCGTGAACGAGAACTTCGGGTAATGCCATGCCCACCATTGTGCCCCACTCCTCTGACTTGTCCCAGCGAGGTCGGCCATATCCGGACGCCCGACGCATATGCTGGGACTATGGAAGACTATCCTGCCGGGTGGGAAGCCGATGTCGTCCTCCGCGACGGCGGCACCGCCCACCTTCGCCCGATCACCCCTGACGATTCCGCTGCTCTGGCCCGCATGCACGAGGCCCAATCGCCGGAGTCCGTCTATCTGCGCTTCTTCGCTCCGCTGCCCCGGCTTCCCAAACGCGACCTCGACCGCTTCGTCAACGTCGACCACCACGACCGAGTGGCGCTGATCATGCTCATCGGCGACGACATCATCGGCGTCGGCCGCTTCGATCGGATCAGCGACACCGAGGCCGAGGTGGCGTTCAACATCGCCGATGCCCACCAGGGCCGCGGGGTCGGTTCGATCCTGCTGGAGCATCTGGCCGCGGCCGCGCGCGAATCGGGGATCCAGCGATTCACCGCCGAAGTGCTTCCCCAGAACCGGTCGATGCTGCAGGTCTTCCAGGCCGCCGGCTACGAGGTCTCCCGCGGGTTCGATGACGGTGTCGTGGCCGTGAAGTTCGACATAGATCCCACGGCGCGGTCCATCGAAGTCCAGGCCTCCAGGGAACACAGGGCCGAGGCCCTGAGTGTGCGCACGGTCCTCCACCCCGCCTCGGTGGCGGTGATCGGCGCCAGCCGCAAACGCAACTCCACCGGCCATCTGCTCATCCGCAACATCACGGCCGCGAAGTTCACCGGCGACCTGTGGGTCGTCCACCCCGAAGCCGATCAGGTCGCCGGCGTCCAAGCCTATCCGAGCCTCGCCGATCTGCCGGGCAAGGCCGACCTCGCGGTCATCGCCGTGCCCGCCGAATCCGTCACCGAGGTGGTCAAGGACTGTGCCGTGCACGGGGTCAAAGCCGTGCTCGTCATCTCCTCCGGATTCGCCGAGACCGGTCCCGAAGGGGCCGAACTCCAGCGCCGCATGGTCGCAACCTCCCGCGCCTACGGAATGCGCGTGGTCGGGCCGAACTCCTTCGGACTGGTCAACGAGGCCGCCGACATCTCGCTCAACGCCTCTCTGGCCCCGTTCCTCCCGGTCTCCGGAACGCTCGGGCTCTTCAGCCAGTCCGGAGCCCTCGGCACCGCCCTGCTCGCGGCAGCGAAGACCCGCGGACTGGGCATCTCCACCTTCGTCTCCGCAGGCAACCGCGCCGACCTCTCAGGCAACGACCTCCTGCAGTACTGGGAGGAGGATCCGGCCACGCAGACCGTCGGCCTCTACCTCGAATCCATCGGCAACCCGCGCAAGTTCTCGCGCATCGCCCGTCGAGTCTCCCGCGTCAAACCCGTCGTCGTCATCAAGTCCGACCTCACGGGGCGGGAGCTGCCGCCCGGGCATATCGTGCGCACCTCGTCCCTGGCGCCGAACACCCTCGACCAGGTGCTCGAGCAGGCGGGAGTGATCCGCGCGGATACGATCCACCAGCTCTTCGACCTCACCCAGGTGTTCTCGACCCAGAAGCTGCCGGCGGGCCGCCGGGTCGGTGTCATCGGCAACTCCGCGGCGATGAGCACCCTGATCATGCAGCGCGCCCGTTCCGAAGGTCTGCGCGTCGACACCGAGCCCGTGTCCCTGCACCCCGAGGTCGATGCGGAGACCTTCCGGACCGAACTCGATGCGATGTATGCCGGCGACGACGTCGACTCGGTCATCGTCACCTTCACCCCGTCGGCGGGAGCCGAGGAGTCGGAGATCGCCGCGCTGCTGTCCGAGGCCGCCGCACAGTCGGAGAAGACCACTGTGGCCTGCTTCCTCGGCATTCAAGGTGTCCGCGACGAACTGACCAGCTACCTCAAGGACCAGGACGGCAACCGCGTCTCCCGCACGGTGCCCAGCTACATCGGACCGGAGGATGCCGTGTGGGCGCTGGCCAGGGCGACAGACTACTCGCGTTGGCGCGCCGCCGACCACGGTCGGTACGTCGAACTCGACGACATCGACGACAAAGCGGTGCGTTCGATCATCGATTCGGCTCTCGACGGGGCGCCGCTGGGCACACCGGTTCGCATCGAACGCGATGCGACGAGAGAGCTGCTCCGCGCCTACGGGATCGAGGTCCTGCCTTATATCGCTGCTTCCTCGGTCGACGAGGGGCTCGCCGCCGCCGAGAAGATCGGCTATCCCGTGGCGCTGAAGGCGGTGACGAACGTGCTCCGGCACCGCATGGAGCTCGGCGGGGTGCGCCTGAACATCGATTCGCCCGAAGAACTGGCCGAGGACTTCGCTGCCGTGCAGCGGATCATCACCCAGGTGATCGGCGACGACGAGCCCCTCGTCGACGTTCAGGCCATGGCCCCCCACGGTGTCCCGTGTGTCATCCGCGCCGGCGAGGACCCCCTCCTCGGACCGCTGCTGTCCTTCTCTCTGGCCGGGGACACGACCGAGCTGCTCGGCGACGTCTCGCACCGGGTCGCGCCGCTGACGGATCGGGAGGCCGAGGACATGATCCGCACGGTCAAGGCCTCCCCGCGCCTGTTCGGCTACCGCGGTCTTCCGCCGATGAACATCGACCCACTCATCGACGTCCTCGAAAGGCTCTCGGTGCTCGTCGAACGTCATCCGCAGATCCTCGAACTCGTCATCCATCCGATGATCGCTACGGAGACCGAGGGGCATGTGCTCAGCGCCCGTGTCGATCTGCTGCCCGACCCCACCCGCATCGACGGCACCCGCCGACTGCTGAGCTGAGACGGTTCGGAGCAGACACCCGCCCAGCTGAAAGGAGAATCCACGCCCTCCGCAGGAAGCCTTCGACTTTCGGTGTCCAAGCGCCATATTGGCGCGTCCTATACCAATTCGCAGACTTGACGGGTAGTGTCTGTATCCGTTCACCACGAAATGTTATGAATTCGTGTTTTAATGGATGGCCGCTCCGGCGGCCACCGTCTGTGGCCAGTCACTGGTCATCCACCGTCCCAGGCGTCCGCATTCAGCGGGTGTCCCATGAGAGCGAGGCCTCACAGTCATGATTTCGCGCAGAGACGTCGTCACCGACTCCGCGATCGCCGTAGTCGCCGAACAAGGAGTCCGCGGGCTCACCCATCGGGCAGTCGATGCACTGGCCGAACTGCCGGTGGGGTCGACTTCGAATGTCTACCGCACCCGCGATGCCCTGATCACCGGAATCATGGAGCGCATCGGTGAGCTCAACTCCCAGCAGCTCGAGCGCCTGCCGGAGCTGGTGCGTACTCCGGGCGCGGACGCTATCGAGGTCGCCATCGACTTCTGCATGAACTGGCTGACCACGGATCGCAATCGGTTCTACACCATGATGATGCTCAGCTTGGATCCGGCACTGCCGCCGGAGGCAGTGATCGCCAAGGAGAAGAACCTCCGTGCGATCAGGGAATTCATCATGCGCTTCGCCGGCATCGACGCCGACCACGCGGAGCGGGTCAACAGCTCGGTCGCGGGCATGATGGTCAGCGAACTCGTCGCCGGCACGGCTGATCGTGCACATGTCGAGGCCTACATGAGGGAGTTCTTCCAGTGGCTGCGCGGCAGCCGCGACAGCGCCTGAACTT
Organism: Brevibacterium sp. JSBI002; assembly: GCF_026013965.1. Lineage (NCBI taxonomy): Bacteria > Bacillati > Actinomycetota > Actinomycetes > Micrococcales > Brevibacteriaceae > Brevibacterium > Brevibacterium sp. JSBI002. The sequence continues at coordinate 1,309,337 of NZ_CP110341.1, read as the reverse complement.
CGACACAGACCCTCCGGGAATGCTCGATTGAGCCGGAGAGCGCAAATCGAACGCTAGAATCGACGGGTGCCCTCCCCCGCTGAGGTCAGGCCTCGGCGCGGGCGGGTGTTCGAATCGAACAGTTCGTGCGTCAAAGGAGTTCCATGCCCGAAGGCAGAGTCATCGAAGTCGACGTCTCCTCAGAGATGGAGAGTTCGTTCCTCGAATATGCGGTCTCGGTCATCCACTCCCGCGCACTGCCCGATGCCAGGGACGGCCTCAAACCCGTCCAGCGTCGCATCGTCTACCAGATGGGCGATATGGGGCTGCGCCCTGACCGCGGACATGTGAAGTCCTCGCGCATCGTCGGCGATGTCATGGGCAAGCTCCACCCGCACGGCGACACCGCGATCTATGACGCCCTCGTGCGCCTCAGTCAGGGCTTCATCATGCGTGTGCCCCTGGTCGACGGCCACGGCAACTTCGGCTCCCTCGACGATGGTCCCGCTGCCCCGCGCTACACCGAGGCTCGACTGACGACCGCGTCGATGCACATGATCGCCGGGCTCGACGAAGACGTCGTCGACTTCGTGCCGAACTACGACAACACGCTCACTCAGCCCGAGGTCCTGCCCAGTGCCTTCCCGAATCTGCTCATCAACGGCGCGTCGGGCATCGCCGTCGGCATGGCCACGAACATGGCCCCGCACAATCCGGGCGAAGTCATCGCCGCCTGCGCCCACCTCATCCGCAATCCGGAAGCCGGACTCTCGGAGCTCATGCGCTTCATCCCCGGCCCGGATCTGCCCACCGGCGGGCGGATCATCGGCCTCGACGGAGTACGCGAGGCCTACGAGATCGGTCGCGGCACGTTCCGCACCCGAGCCACTGTGTCCATCGAGAACATCAGTGCCCGCCGCAAGGGAATCGTCGTCACCGAGCTGCCCTACCTCGTGGGACCGGAGAAGGTCGTGTCGAAGGTCAAGGACGCGGTCGGGGCGAAGAAGCTGTCCGGAATCGCCTCGATCGATGACTATTCGGATCGCAAGAACGGCATGCGTCTGGTCATCGGTGTGAAGAACGGCTTCAACCCCGAGGCCGTGCTGGCCGAGCTCTACCGCCAGACCCCCCTCGAGGAATCGTTCAGCATCAACAACGTCTGCCTCGTCGAGGGGCAGCCGCGGACCTTGGGACTGCGCGAGCTGCTCATGGTCTACCTCTCCCATCGCATCGACGTGGTGCGCAGGCGCACGGTATTCCAGCTGCGCAAGGCCAAGGACCGGCTCCACCTCGTCGAAGGTCTGCTCATTGCGATCCTCGACATCGATGAGGTCATCCAGCTCATCCGCTCCTCGGACGATGCGGCCACGGCCCGCACCCGCCTCATGGACGTCTTCGAGCTCTCCGAGCTGCAGGCGACCTACATCCTCGATCTGCAGCTGCGTCGGCTCACGAAGTTCTCGCGTCTCGAACTCGAGGCCGAACGCGACGAGCTGAGGAAGACGATCGACTACCTCGAATCACTGCTCGCCGATGAGGCGAAGCTGCGGGAGCTCGTCGCCTCGGAACTGGAGTCCACGGCCGAGGTCATCGGCTCTCCGCGACGCACCGTCCTCATCGAAGGCTCGATGAAGGAGCTGACGGCCAAAGGCAAGAAGGCGCCGGCGAACCTCAAGATCGCCGATTCTCCCTGCCGGGTGCTGCTGTCGACCTCCGGACGCATTGCGCGCACCTCGGATGCCGCTCCGCTGGCACGTGAGGGTCGCCGCTCCAGCCATGATGCGCTGGTCTCGGAGATCGTCACCACCACTCAGGGCAAGGTCGGCGCCATCACCACCACCGGTCGCCTGCACATGGTCGACGTCGTCGATCTGCCCGCCCTGCCGCCGGCCGCGGCACGGCCCAATGTCGCCGGCGGTGTGAAGATCGCCGAATATGCGGCGCTGGAGAAGAACGAGAAGATCATCGGTCTGATCGACCTCGACCGGGAATTCGTCCTCGGCACCGCCGACGGCGTCGTCAAACGCGTGTCGGTGGCCGGTCGGCCGAACAAGAACGAATGGGAAGCCATCACCCTCAAGGACAAGGACTCCGTTGTCGGAGTCGCCCAACCCGAGGACATCGACGATTCCCTCTCCGTGTTCGTGACCTCGAATGCTCAGCTGCTCGCCTTCGACGCCTCCGGACTGCGTGCACAGGGCTGGAACGCCTCGGGCGTGGCCGGAATCAAGGTGACCGCCGAGGCGAAGGTGATCTTCTTCGGTATGACCCCGAAGGCGGCGAAGACCGACGAGGACGGTGCCGCGGATGCCGAGCTCGGCAGCTTCGCGGTCGTCACGATCGCCAGCGGTGAGAACTTCTACGGTGCCCCATCGTCGTCGATCAAGGTCAGCGAATTCTCCGAGTTCCCGACCAAGGGTCGCGCCACCTCCGGGGTGCGCGCCCACAAGTTCCTCAAGGGCGAGACCGAACTGTCGCTGGCCTGGGTCGGCGACTCTCCGCAGGCGGCAGCCACCGCCGGCGGTGCACGCACGCTTCCGGCCGAACTGTCCCGTCGCGACGGGACGGGATCGCCCTTGGAGTCGAAGATCGATGTCATCGGCACCCTGCCCCGCCTCGGCGGCGCCGAATCCCACGACCATTCCCCGGCGACCGACGGCGACGAATCGACTGAGGCATCAGCCGACGCCGAGGCGAACGCGGATTCTGCGTCCGGCACCGGCGACAAGAAGCCGAAGTCCGGCGGAAAACGATCCGCAGGCAAGGAGCAGCGGGGACAGCAGGGACTGGCGACGAGTTTTGATGAGCTCGATCTCGACCTCGATGAGGCCAAGGACGAGATCGCACGGTCGAAGTTCGACACCGAAGGCGCCGTGATCGTCTCCCACGACGAAGACGACGAGGACGACGACTCCGCCCTGTTCTGAGCTCGGAGCCGACTCCACGGCGGGGCCGGGCCCCACCGGTCGGCACAACTGCTGCGGCCACCACCTCGGTGTCGGGCTCAGCCCTCGGTCACTGGTCTGAGTTCTCGGGATCGTCGTCGAGGTCGAGGCGCATCTTGGCTGCGGTGCCGCGCTTCATCTCACCGATGGCGGTCTCGCCGAGTCCGTGCAGCGAAATCGAATCGCGCGGTTCGAAGACGTAGTCGTCCGAGGCCGAGAGCACTCGCGCGGTCTCCTCGTCGGTGAAGATCGTTCCGGGATCGGCCACTGCTGTCAGGCGGGCGGCGAGGTTGACGCTGGAGCCGAAGATATCGCCGAGGCGGGAGAGCACCCGGCCCCAGACGAAGCCGACGCGCGCCTGGGGCAGATCCTCGGCGGCGGTGACGCGCTCCATCAGCGTCATGGCGATCTCGGCGCCGGCCAGCGGTGTCGAGGCGGCGAAGAACACTTCATCGCCGACGGTCTTGATGACCCGTCCGCCGCCGGTGGCGACGATGTTGTAGGCCATGCCCTGGAACTCCTGGACCATGTCCGCCAGCTGCCGTGGCTCCATCTTCTGTGACAGGCGGGTGAAGGAGACGAGGTCGATGAATCCGACGGCGCGGGCCAACGGCATCGAGGAGTCGTACCAGCCCTGCCGGTTGTCCATGGCCAGCCCGTCGGAGACGTTGACGTTGAGACGGCCCATGACGTCGGCGAGGTTGCGCCGCCAGGAGTACGTGAGCATCTTCTGCAGCGGGTCGATCATCTCTTCGACGACGGCCAGGGCATCCCGGCGTGCTTCGGGGTCGGTCAGTCCCTTCTCCTCGGTGAGGAATTCGACGAGGGTCTCCATCTGCCAGACGACGAGGCGGTCCGTCGTCTGCCCGATCGCCCGAGCCAGGGACAGCGCGGTGGTCTGGTCGATGAGTCCGTCGGCGACGGGCTTGGCCCAGATCCGCAGGGCGTGCGCATCGCTGACGGTGTAGGCCTTGTCCGTCGGCTTCGCCTGGGACATGCCGAGGGCCCGCCACATCTTCCGGGCCGAGACCGTGGAGATCCCGCCGAGTTTCGCGGCCTCCCGCCGGTCGAGGACGCGTTTGCCATCAAGCAGGATCTCTTCGAGTCGTTCGGCCGCGGAGCGAGTCTCATAGATCGTGTCGTCGAAGTCGGGACCATCGGCATCGAGAACTCCATCGGCGTCGTCCTCGTCGATGATCGGCAGCGCTGTGGTCCGCGGATCCTCGCGCAGTCCGCTGAAGAAGTCCTCATCGACATCGATGTCCGGGTCGGCATCGGCCGCATCGGCATCGGCAGGCTCCGCGGGGACCGCGGAGGCTGCGCCGTGATCGGCCGTCACTTCGTCGGCGAGCTGCGCGCCGACCTCTCCTGCCTGAGGAGCGGATCCCGTCAGGCCGCCGACAGGCTCGTCGTCACCGTCGACGTCATCGTACGGATCTCCCGCATTCGACTCGGCCGCCTCCTCGGGGAAGGCGTCCGGGAAACGGTCGTCCGCCTCGGCGCTCGACGAGGTCTCACCGTCGTCGTTCGAATCCGGGCTCGGTGCAGAATCAGGGTCGGACCGACTCTCCGACTCCGACCAGGATTCGGCATCGGTCTCCGAACGGGGTGCGACATCGGCCTGGGACTGAGCATTCGGCTGAGACGCGTCGGCGGACCGGGGCGTGTCGCTGTGCGCCTGAGTGCCGGCGTCGGCCGGCCGAGCCTCCGTGGAGGTGCCAGCGGCGTCTCCGACCTCGGGTGTGCCCAGCCGCTCCGGTTCGACGATGTCGAATCCGGCGGTGAAGTCCGAAACCGCCATCAGTCTTCGCTCCTCTCCGCAGACGTCGGGGACGCGGCCGGACGCAGGTGGTGGACGTCTCCGGCGCTTAAGCACACCTGATCGTCGATGATGATGTCGGCGCCGGCGTCCAGCCCCGTCGCGGTGCCGACGATGTCGGAACCGTCGGGCTTCTCCACCCGAACCCTCGATCCGAGCGTCACCATATGATCACGCACTCTCCGCGCTGTGCGGCTGTCGCGGAAATCCTCATCTCCATAGTCGATCAGCTCTCTGTAGCAGGGGATCAGTGTGCCGAGAATCGAGACTAGCAACGCTTCATGATCAATTTCTGAACCGTCGGCTCCGGTTTCGATCGCCAGAGAGCTCGCGTCCTCGCGCGGCAGATCGGCAGGCTCCAACCGGGTGTTGAGCCCCATCCCCAACACGATCTGCGGTCCGGCGGCCAGGGGTTCGACGCGGGCGAGGATCCCGCACAGCTTCCTGCCCTCGGCGGTGAGCACATCGTTGGGCCATTTGATCGCGGCGGGCACCCCCGCCTCGGTGACGGCGGAATGCACGGCCTCACCGGCGATGAGCGGGATCCATCCCCACTGGGAGAACCCGGGCGGGGGTGTGAGCAGAATCGACCACGTCAGCGACCGGCGGGCAGGCACCGTCCAGGTCCGGCCCAGTCGGCCGTGTCCGGCGTTCTGGAAGTCGGTGCCGCGGATGGTGAATTCGGCCACGGGCGAACCGGCGCCGGCTCCTTCTCGAACCATTCGCGCAAGTTCGTCATTCGTCGACGTACAGATATCGTCCCAGATCAGCGGCGGGAGCGAGAGACCACGGTCCGCGGCGGTGCGGCGCACTGAGTCGACGTCGACGAGGAGGGAATTGTGTTGGCTGTTCACCAGTCCACTCTAGATTCTTTTGGTGAGAGTGCACAACGAAGTCTCACGTCATCGTTATTGTGGATACATGACGGATACTCCACGGACCACAGCCGAGCGCATCGACGCTTTCACCCAGCGCCGAGAAGCAGCCCACGCGGGCAATCAGCGCTCGGTGGACAACCAGCACAAGCGCGGCAAGCAGACCGCCCGTGAACGCATTGCAGCTCTCCTCGACGCCGATTCCTTCCAGGAGATCGACGAATTCGCCCGCCATCACAATCACCAGTTCGGGATGCAGGACAACCGCCCCGACGGTGACGGAGTCGTCTGCGGACTGGGCACGATCGAAGGCAAGACCGTCGCGGTCTTCGCTCACGACTTCACCGTCCTCGGCGGCTCCCTGGCCGAAGCCAACGGCCGCAAGATCGTCAAGGTGCAGAAGCTCGCTCTCAAGCTCGGCTGCCCGATCATCGGCATCAACGACTCGGGAGGCGCCCGGATCCAGGAAGGCGTCGGATCGATTGCGCTGTTCGCGGAGATCTTCCGCCTCAATGTCGCCTCGTCCGGAGTGATCCCGCAGATCTCGCTCATCATGGGCCCCTCGGCCGGCGGCGCCGTGTACTCCCCCGCCCTGACCGACGTCACGATCATGGTCGATCAGATCAGCCACATGTACATCACCGGCCCCGACGTCATCAAGACCGTCACGGGAGAGTCCGTCGGCCATGAGGAACTCGGCGGCGGACGGACGAACAACACCGTGTCGGGAAACGCCCACTATCTGGCTTCCGACGAGGACGATGCGCTCAACTATGTGCGCGATCTGCTCTCGTTCCTGCCACAGAACAACCTCGACCCGGCCGATGCCGACGAGTTCGAGTCCGATCTGTCGGTGACTCCCGAGGACGAAGCGCTGGATACGCTTATGCCGGATTCGCCCTCGCAGCCCTACGACATCCTCGACGTGGTCACCACGGTCCTCGACGACGGCGATTTCCTGCAGGTCTCGGAGCTCTTCGCTCCGAACGTCGTCACCGGCTTCGGCCGCGTCGAAGGTGTCAGTGTCGGCGTCATCGCCAACCAGCCCATGCAGTTGGCCGGCACCCTCGACATCGACGCCTCGGAGAAGGCCGCACGCTTCGTGCGCCTCTGCGATGCCTTCAACCTGCCGATCCTCACCTTCGTCGATGTTCCCGGGTTCCTGCCGGGCACCGATCAGGAGTACGGCGGCATCATCCGCCGCGGCGCCAAGCTCATCTACGCCTACGGTGAAGCCACCGTTCCGCTCGTCACCCTCATCACCCGCAAGGCCTATGGCGGCGCGTACTGCGTGATGGGGTCGAAACAGCTCGGTGCCGATATCAATCTCGCCTGGCCGAGCGCGCAGATCGCGGTCATGGGTGCCCAGGGTGCGGCGAACATCGTCTATCGCCGCAAGCTCAAGGCCGTCGAAGAGGCCGGTGAGGATGTCGAAGCGGCACGTGCCGAACTCATCCAGGACTACGAGGATGCGCTGCTCAACCCGTACCTGGCCGCCGAGGAAGGCTACATCGACGCCGTCATCAAGCCGAGCGAGACCCGCAGCCGGATCGTGCGTTCCCTGCGCGCGCTGAAGAACAAGCACGTCGACGCTCCCGCGCGCAAGCACGGTAACATCCCCCTATGAGCGATGATCTGCAGACCGACGCCGAGGCGAACCTGCCCGGCGAAGTCGACGCCGAGGTGGCCGTCCTCGGTGAGGATTCCGCCGCCGAGGAGGGCGGAGCCTCCGCCTCAGACGGGGCCCTGCGGGGGCCCTCCGTGGAGGGACGTTCACAAGTGCGCGCCGATGACGGCGAACCGATCAGCGACGAGATGGCCAGTGCGGCTGCTGTGGCCGCGGTCGTAGCGATCCGTCAGGTGGCGATCGCCTATGCGGCCCAGCAGGCCAGCGCGGAAGCCGAGTCCGAAACCCGCAAGGGCGATCGGGCGGGCTTCCGGGCTCCGCGCCGCAATGTGCGCAAGCGCCTCCCCCAGACCTGGGACCAGCACCTGGGTCGGTGACCTGAGTTCTAGTCGGCCTCTTCGCGGAAGAGTGCGCGCAGTTCGTCGAACAGCGTGTCGACCACGGGTCCCGGATCGCCGTCGACGCTCCGCATCCGGGTGAACGTCGTCTTGAGCACCATCATCGACAAGGCGGCGACAGCCTCGGCGCGCGGAGAGACGACGATGTCATGGTCTGGATTGTCACCGGAATGAGTCCCCATGACATCCACCGGCGGCAAGACGGCCCCGTCGAGCCGTCGTTGGATGATCTGCCGGAAGAGCCGTTCGCTGTTGCCCATTCGCGCCATCTGCAGCGGAATCAGCGACGGATCCTGTTTGAGCATGAGGTGGTACTGGTGCATATCGTCGAGCTTCTTCATCCGTGTATCGACGATGAATGCGAGCAGATGCTTGAGGTCGGAGACGAGGCGCCCATGGGGTCCTCCGGCTTCGAATTCCTCGATAGCCGGTTGGTCCTCTTCGTCGAAGACGGTGTCCACGCGGCCGAGCAGCGCCTCTTCCTTCGATGAGTAGTAGTTGAAGAACGTTCGCCGGGAGACTCCGCAGCGCTCACAGATGTCTTCGACAGTGACATTGTGATAGCCCTTCTCCAGGGCGAGGTCGACGGCGGCGCGACGCAGAGCCTGCCCGCGCTCACGCTTCTTGCGTTCGCGCAGCCCCTCAACTGGCGGCGACGCTTGGACCTCTGAATCGGAACTCATGAGAACAGTATTGCAGTCGCCGCATTTTCACCGGAAATGCGCTGAGCGACCGTCTCGAAACTCAATACCCGAGTTTCGCGTTCGTGAGCACCGGGACGGTCTCCGCCGCAGTGTCGGCAGCGTCGAGGTCGATCTCGACGATCTCGAGTCGTTCGGCACCGTCGAGTGAGTTCAGCACCTTCCCGAGCGGGTCGGAGACCAGACTGTGGCCGACCCCGGTCGGCCCTTTCTTCGGAACCGCGACGCCCGTCACTTCGGGATCAGCTTGACCGAGGGCAGCGATGAACATGTTAGAGTCCAGGGCTCGGGCGCGGGCGAGGATCTCCCACTGTTCTGCCTTGCGCGGTCCCGCACCCCAGGAGGCGGGGACAAGGGTGAGACGTGCGCCTCGCCGGCTGAGTTCTGCGAAGAGCTTCGGGAACCGGATGTCGTAGCACAGGGCCAGGCCGATGTCCTCGCCGTCGATGGTAAAGGAAACCGGCTCCTCCCCCGCTTCGACGGTGTCGGACTCCTTGAATCCGAAGGCGTCGTAGAGGTGGATCTTCGCATAGTCGCTGCGCTGGCCGTCAGGGGAATAGACAGCGAGCAGGTTGACGACCTTGTCGTCAGTGGCCGCGAATTCGCCGACGACGACGGTGATTCCGGTCTCGGCGGCGAGCTCGCTCAGCGCGGCCCGCCACGACTCGGAGTGCTCCTCGGCGATGGCGCGCAGGCCGGATCCGAACGCCGACATCGTCGCTTCGGGGAAGACGACGAACCGTGCGCCGGCCGCGGCGGCCCGGCGGGAATAGGAACGGACCTTCTCAAGGTTGTCGGCCACCTCCGTGGTGGTATTGATCTGAGCGAGCGCGAACTTCATTCTCATCCTCCAGTCGTTCCCTCCACCCTATCTCCCCAATTACTACCTGACGGGGGCCCAGCAACCTGGCGCCAGGTTGCTGGGCCCCCGTCAGGTAGTAATTGGGGAGGGATCAGGTGAGGTATTCGCGGCCGGGGCGACCGCCTCGGCGACGCCCGTGCACCCACACGTACACGCCGATGGCGACCACGACGAGCCCGGCACAGACCAAGAACATGCCGTTTCCGCCGGTGAACGGGTAGAGGAATCCGAGGACGACCGGTCCGATGCCGGACCCCGCGTCGAGGAGGAGGAAGAATGACGCGGTGGCCACGGGAACACGGTTCATCGGCACGGACTTGACGGTGATGGCCTGCATACACGGCATGAGAGAGCCGAAGCCGAGACCGATGAGCACTCCGGCCAGGACGATCCCCGCCATAGTCGGCCACAGCGCCAGCAGAACATTGCCGGCGATATCGGCGATGAAGACGGGCAAGATCACCGCATTGTCACCGAGAGTATCCTGCAGCCGTCCGACGAACAGACGGGCGAACAGGGAGGCCACGGCGAAGGCTACGAAGAACAGGGACGCCGCGGAGGCGACGCCGTGTTCGGCCGCATATCCGGCGAGGAACACCAGCGCTGCCGCATACGCGGTGCCGGCCAGGAGCATGACCGAACCGATCCGCAGTCCGTCCCGGTCGACGAGCGTGCCGAGTTTGAGATGCCATTTCGTGCGCCTCTGATAGTCGCTGATCTCCTGCACGGGCAGCCGGATCAGGAAACAGCAGATGAGGGCGAGGACGGACATGAACGCCGAGGCGACGAAGAGGATGGCGAAGTCGAACTCACGGGGCAGGAGGACCCCCAGATACGGTCCGAGCGCCGTCGACAGGGTCGTCGCCGTGCCGAAGTATCCGGTGCCCTCTCCCCTGCGGGAGGCCGGAATGATGCTCTGGATAGCCGTCATGATCGCCGTGTTCCCGGCGCCGAAGGCGATACCGTGGACGATGCGCAGCGTCAGGAGCAGAGTGAGATCGCCGGCGAAGATATAGGCCAGGGAGGCGAGCACGGAGACCGCCATGGTGATGATGAGCAGTTTGCGCCGCCCGATGAAGTCGAGATATTTCCCGGTGAGCACGCGAGCGACCACGGCACCGACGACGAACGACGAGGAGGCGAAGCCGGCTGCGGCCTCACCGGCGGAGAACCGTGCTACTGCGTACCCGGCCATCGACGTCATGAGCAGATAGAAGACCATCGACATCGTCAGGTTGAGACCGATTCCGACGATGAAGTCCTTCGTCCACAGCTTCGCTCGTGCCACTGGAGATCGGTCTCACTTTCTGCTGCCTGCGGGGAACAGTGACACATTAGCGGGTTCTCAGCGATTGCGTGGTCCGGTCCACCGCGGTTGTGACTCAGCTCGCGATAGGGTGGTCATCATGACTGTGAAGAGAACCCCCTCCGCCGTCGATGCGGTCGCTGAAGACTACGTCGATGACATGCTCGCCCTCTCCCCCTCGCTCGCCCTCTACCTCGGACTCGAAGGTGCACAGGGCTTCGACGACTTCTCACCGGCCGGGCTCTCCGCGGTCAACGATGTCACCGTACGGACCCTGGCCCGCCTCGATGAGGCCGCGGACGGCTCCGACCTCGACGACGTCGACCTCGTGACCATCGATGCGATGCGTGATCGCCTCGGCGTCGACCGCGACTACTTCGCCGCCGGGATCAAGCACGCCAGCCTCAACGTCATCGAATCCCCGTTGCAGCAGGTCCGCGACGCCTTCGACCTCATGCCCACGGAGACCGTGTCCGATTGGGAGACGATCTCGACCACCCTGGCTGCCGTGCCCGGCTCGCTGGCCGGATACCAGGAGTCCCTGGCGATGGCGCGTGACAACGGTCGCGTCGCCGCCCGTATCCAGGTCGAGAAGGTCATCGACCAGGCCCGTGCCCTGGCCGAGCCCGGCAGCAACTTCGATCGTCTCGTCGCCGGCGCCGATGTTCCCGACGCTCTGCGTTCGGATCTCGACACCCACGCCGAGGCGGCCCGCAAGTCCGCCTCGGACCTGGCCGAATTCCTCGGCGAACAGGTGCTGCCCGCCGCCGGTGACGACGAGGCGTGCGGTCGCGAAGCATACGCGCTGTATTCCCGGGACTTCCTCGGTGCCGAAGTGGACTTCGACGAGACCTACGCCTGGGGCCTCGAAGAACTCGAGCGCATCGATGCCGAGCAACGCGAAGTGGCAGAGAAGATCATGCCCGGCGCCGACCTGTTCGAGGTCATGGACGCTCTCAACAACGACCCGCAGCGGACCCTGCACGGCACCGAGGCGCTGCGGGACTGGATGCAGGGTGTGGCCGATGAGGCGATCCGCGAACTCGGCAAGTCCCATTTCGACATTCCCGAACCCGTGCGCACGATCGAATGCATGATCGCGCCTTCGGCCACCGGCGGAATCTACTACACCGGCCCGACCGACGACTTCTCCCGCCCCGGCCGCATGTGGTGGTCGGTGCCCGAAGGCGTCACTGACTTCGCCACCTGGCAGGAGAAGACCACCGTCTACCACGAGGGTGTGCCCGGCCACCATCTCCAAGTCGGTCAGGCCACCTACGTCTCCGACACCCTCAACCGCTGGCGCCGCCTCATGTGCTGGGTATCCGGCCACGGTGAGGGGTGGGCGCTGTACGCGGAGAAGCTCATGGCCGACCTTGGATTCCTCGACGATCCCGGCGACTACCTCGGCATGCTCGATTCGCAGCGGCTGCGTGCCGCCCGTGTCGTCCTCGACATCGGCTTCCACCTCGGCCTCGAGGCACCTGAGAGACTCGGCGGCGGGATCTGGAATCGAGAGAAGGCATGGCAGTTCCTCACCGACAATGTGGCCATGGACCGGTCGTTTCTGGCATTCGAGCTCGACCGCTACCTCGGCTGGCCCGGGCAGGCACCGAGCTACAAGATCGGTCAGCGACTGTGGGAGCAGTACCGTGATGAGGCGAAGGTTGCGGCGGGTGCCGATTTCGATCTCAAGGACTTCCACACCCGAGCGCTGGGTCTCGGCTCGGTCGGGCTCGATACACTGGGCCGCGCCATGAAGCGCTCACAGTGAGATGAAGGATGGGATGAAGTCATCTGAAAGCCCCCAGTCGGAGACCATGCGGGTCACCGAGGCGCTGCGCAATGAGATCATCGAAGGCCACCGTCGACCGGGTTCGCGGCTCGTCGAACGCAACCTCGCCACTGAGCTCGGAGTCTCAAGAGTGCCCATCCGCGAGGCGCTGAAGAAACTCGCCTCGGAAGGGCTGGTGACGAACCGTCCGAACACCTGGTCGACGGTCAGGGAGTTCTCCCCCAGCGACATCGCCGACCTCAACGAGGTGCGCACGGTCTTCGACGTCCTCTCGTTCGAGCTCGCCGCTCAGCGTCATACCCGTGAGGGCCTGGCCCGACTGGAAGCCACGATGCTCAAGGGCCGAGAGCTCGCCGATGCCGGGGACGTCGCCGGTGCCCATCGCTGTGCCGCGGAATTCCATGCCATCGTCACCGAACTCTCGGGCAATGAGCTCCTCGGAGAGATCGGTGCCCTGCTGGATTCACGGATGCGGTGGCAGCTGAGTCAGCATGATGACCTTGCCGTCGTCGCCACCGAGCATGCCGAGCTCTTCGACGCCATCGCCCGCCGGGATCAGACGCTGGCCGGGTCCCTGGCCGGTCGCCATCTGGGAACGAGCCAGGAGCAGCACGACAAGCATTCGAAGCGGTTGGCCGAGACCGTGCCCGAAGAAGCTCAGTGCGATCCGGCCGCCGCCGATCCCGCCGCAGAGGATGCCGAGTCCGCTGCGGTCCCGGCCGCAGAGGATGCAGAACCCATCGCAGCGGATCCGGCCGACGTCGACTGACCGAGCGGCCAGCCGCTGAGCTTCTTCTCACGGGCAGGCGCATAGGTGCGCACCTTCGAGGTGCTCAGCCCCAGACCGACGAGAGATTCGGCCACGCGCACGGCGGCAGCGACCCCGTCGACGACGGGGACGGCACAGCGCTCCGTGATCGTCGCCCCGAGCTCGGCCATCCCACCGCAGCCGAGCACGATGACCTCGGCACGGTCACGGTCGACCGCCTCGGCGGCCTGATCGGCGATCGCCTCGATCGCTGCCTGCGGATTCTCCTCGAGCTCGAGCACGGCCATTCCCGAAGCCCGCACGGACACGCAGTGCGAGTCGAGCCCGGCCAACAGCAGCCGGTCCTCGATGAGCGGGACGGTCCGGTCGAGCGTGGTGACGACGGAATAGCGGCGGCCGAGGAACATCGCCAGGGCCGCCCCCGCCTCGGTGATGTCGATGACAGGCACGTCCAACAGCTCCTGCAGGCCCTCGCGGCCGTGCTCTCCGTACCCGGCCTGGATCACGGCGTCGAATTCGCCGGGATATTTCAGGACGGCGTCCATGACGCCGAGCGCCGCGAGATGGCTTTCGACGTTGCCTTCGCAGGATTCGGCTCCGAACTCTGGGGTCAGCCCGATGATCTCGGTTCCCGCCGAGGCGGCCTGCCGTGCCACGCGGGCGATGCCCTCGGTCATGGACTCGGTCGTATTGACGTTGACGACGAGGATTCTCACGATTCGGCTCCGATCAGTGGTGGGTCGGGACGGCGATCTCCTCACCGTCGACCTCACGGAAGGTGAAGTCGCGGCGGGCGATGACGAAGTAGATGAGCGCGGCGATTGCGGCCCCGGAGAACCAGGAGAACTCGGAGATGCCGGAGAACGCGGGGACGAGTGCGAAGACCAGTGAGATCGCCGAGGCGGGGATGAAGGCTCCGATGGCTCGCCAGTTGACTCCGCGGTGGTAGAAGTACTCACCGTCGCCGGCTTCGGTGTAGAGCTGGGGCACATTGACCTTCGTTCTGCGCACCACCCAGTAGTCGACCATGATCACGCCGAACAGGGGTCCGAGCAGGGCGCCGAGTCCGCCGAGGAAGTAGACGATGACCACCGGTGAGTCATATAGGTTCCAGGGCAGGATGACGAAGCCGATGACGGCGGAGATGATGGCGGCGCTGCGGAAGTTCAGGTGGCGCGGGAACAGATTCGTCAACGCATAGGTCGGGGCGACGAAGTTCGCCATGAGGTTGACTGCGACGGTGAGCAGGAGAAGAGACAGGGAAGCCAGCACGAGCAGGACCGGACTGCCGATCGACTGGACGATATCGGCCGGTGAGGTGATGACGGTGCCGTCGATCTTGTACTGTGCGCCGGCCAGCGAGATGACGACGAGTCCGAAGACGAGCATGTTCACTGGGATGCCCCAGAAGTTGCCGACGACGATCGAACCGCGCTTCTTCGCGGCCCTCGAGAAGTCGGAGAAGTTGAGGACGAAGGTGCCGTAGATGGACACCCACAGCGCGCCGCCGCCGAAGATGTGAGCCCACATCTCCCAGCCGCTGAGCGCGTCGTCGGTCGACCACGCAATGGAGAAGTCGACGCGGATGAGCATCCAGACGGCCAGGGCGAGGAAGGTCACGAGGATGATCGGTCCGGCGATGGCTTCGTAGCGGCGGATCATCTCCATCCCGTAGCTGACGATGATGACTTGGATGGCCCACAGCAGAGTGAAGGAGAACCAGCCGAGCCCGGAGAGTCCGAGGAATTCGGCATCGGCCCATGACTGCAGTCCCGGGAACATCGTCAGCAGCACGACGTTGAGGACGCTCGAGGCCAGGTAGGTCTGGATGCCGAACCAGGCGATGGCGACGATGCCCCGCACCGAGGCGGCCAGCTGGGCCCCGTGGATGCCGAAGGAGATCCGGCTCATCACCGGATAGGGCACGCCCGTCTTGTAGCCCATGAAACCGGAGAGGGTGAGCAGAAAGAACAGCAGAGCCGCACCGACGAGGAGGGCCACGAGGATCTGCCAGGCTCCGAGGCCGAGTGCGAAGAGTCCGAGAGCGAAGCCGTAGTTGCCCAGAGAGTGCACGTCGTTGGCCCACAGGGTGAAGACACTGTAGGCCGTCCAGCTGCGCCCCTCCTTGCGGGACGGGGCGAGATCGGCGTTGTAGAAGCGCGGACTGATGCGATGGGCCGCCAACTGTTCGGGGCTGGGCCCCAGGCGGGTCGGCACTGGCGCCTCCGCAGATTCGGTCTTCCTCATGCAGTCCACTCCTTGGATCCGGTCAACGCCCAAACTGGGATACCAAAAAAGTAAACACAGCCCTGTGGCACCGTTCAACTGACCGATTCAGAGTAACCCAGCTCACACGCTACTGGCAATGAGTCGAGGCGGGCGATTTCGCTGAGCCCTTGCAAAAGCGGCTCGCAACCGCGTCCGGTCCGTGCAGGAGCGCGGTTGCGGATCGACCGAACGAGCTTTTCCATCGATGGCATACCATTCACGCTCCATGTAACCGTTCCTGCTGGTCATGACCGCTCCGGCTCGTCATACGCGAAGTGCACTGCTATGGGCAGTCGCCCCCGGCCGCGGCCCTCAGGCTTCGTGCTCGACGTCCTTGGCCGTCGGGTCCCAAGCGACGATGCCGACGGCGATCGTGCCCGCCAGCGGTGCGCAGGCGACGATCCAGAACACTCCTGTGCCCAGCGAAGCCGCAAGGATCGGGAACATGATGAGTGAGACGATCGAGAAGGCACGCAGGACCGACTGGTTGAACCCGATGCCGATTCCGCGCAGCCGCGTCGGATACGACAGGGTCGCATAGTTCATGAGGTTCGCTCCCGGTCCCCCGGCCTGAGCGAACACGAAGGCCGCGAGCATGGCCACCGCGACGAGGACGAGAGCCCCGTTCGGGATGCCCACAAGGGCCAGCGTTCCCAGCGCCAGGGCTTGGATGACGAATCCGAACAGGGTGATCTTCCGGGTCCCGAAGCGGTTGACGATGCTCATGCCCAGGAGTCCCCCGAGTGTGCCGAAGCCCAGGTTGATGACCAGAGAGGCGATGATCGTGATCAGCGGAGTCTGCTGGAAGAGCGTGGTGATGATGAGCGGGGTGCCGTAGGCGACGGCGTTGTAGCCGAACGTCGAGAACACGGAGACGCAGAGAGCGACGATCGTCCGGACCCGGTAGCGCGGGGAGAAGAGTTCGGCGAACCCGGCCCACCGTCCGCCCTTTACCGAACTGTCCGAGGCATTCGCGGTCTCGCGCTCCCCTTCGGGAGCGAGTTCGACATTGAGGTTGTGATGGCTGCGCATGACTTCGACGGCGCCGCGCAGATCGCCCTGGTTAGCCAGCCATTCGGGTGATTCGGCAAGGTAGCGGCGACGGACGAGGAGGACGATGAGCGCGGGCACGGCACCGAAGCCGACGACGATGCGCCACAGAATGTCGTGCTGGTCGTAGGGCAGGGTGATGAAGATGATGAGCACGATGACGTAGCCCATACCAGTGGCGAAGTACCAGGCCGGCGACCAGGCGTTGACCCGCTGCGAGCGGTTCCCCTTGCCTTTGAGCTTGGAGAATTCGGCGAGGAAAGCCATCGCCACCGGCAGGTCGAGACCGACGCCGATGCCCATGACGAAGCGGAAGGCCATGAGGACCCATTCGTTCGGTGCCACCGCGCAGCCGATGGCTGCGACGACGAAGAAGACCATATCGGCCATGAAGAGGCGGTACCGCCCGAACCGGTCGACGAGGTATCCGCCGAAGAGGGCGCCGATAACGGCACCGACCATGATCGAGGCGTTGACGAGTCCGGTCATGAAACCGTTGAGGCCGAACTGCTCCTGAATGGCGGTGATGCCGAAGGCCAGGGAGGAGAAGTCATAGGCGTCCATGAAGATCCCGCCGAGCGCGAGGATGATCACCGCCGTCGTCTTCGTCCCCTGAGAGCCGAATTCGGCGAGGATCGAATGGATATCGGCTGCCGAGGAGACGATGCGCGGAGTCTGCGTTCCGGCCTGCCTGTTCTGAGCGGCCGCGGAGGGTGTCTGTGCCGCGTTCGCGGCGGGATCTGTCGAAGTCACAGTCGACAAGTATGGTGTCGCGGCGGCCGCGCGCTGTCACCTGCCGTCACAGTTCGTCACGAACACCGGGGCCAGCACAGCGCACCCGGGCACGCTGCACCCGGACTCACAGCTCAGTCGAGGCGGTGGCCGCGGCGCTCCGGAATGAGGAACATAGCGAGGAATTGGATGAGGTAGATGATCGGCAGCAGCGCCAGAGCGAAGCCGAAGCCGAGATGCCCCGCAAGAAGGGCGATGACGACCGGTGCCAGTCCCCCGATGGCACGGCCGATGTTGAAGATGACGTTCTGCGCCGTCGCCCTGATCGCCGTGGGATAGAGCTCGGCAAGCAGCGCCCCATGGCCTCCCAGCATTCCGTTGGCGAAGGCGCCCATGAAGAATCCGCCGGCCAGCAGAGCGCTCGGATCGGTGAACTGGCTGTAGGCGAGGATGGTGACGATGGCTCCGGCCTGGAAGATCCAGAAGGCGGGTCGTCGACCGAGGCGGTCGGCGACCTGGCCGAAGATGAGGATCCCGGTGAGCATTCCCATGACCGTCACCGCCGTCCACAGCGAACCCTTGGTGACTCCCAGATCCATCTGCTCGGACAGGTAGTTCGGCAGCCAGGTGATGATGCCGAAGTAGCCGAAGTTCTGCACGCTGGTGAGAATCGTCAGGGCCAGGGTGATCTTCACCGTGTCCCGATCCTTGAACAGAGCGGCGATCTTCGCACCGAAGGAGGTCGGCGCTCCGTTCGTATCGAGGTTCCCACGGGAGGCTTCGGCCTCCGTCTGCTCGTGTTCCCGGGCCCGGACGAAGGTCTCCGGCTCCTCGACTCCGCGACGGATGACGAAGGCGAAGACTGCGGGGACGAGTCCGATGACGAACAGTGCCCGCCAGCCCCACAGGGCGATGACGGGAGCCGAGACCACGGCTGCGGCGAATACGCCGAGCTGGAACCCCACTCCCACCCATGATGTGGCCCGCGCTCGCTGGTCGGCACGCACCGCCTCGGCGGCCAGGGCCATGCCGATGCCGAACTCACCGCCGATTCCGATTCCGGCGATGAACCGGTAGGCCGCGAGATCCCAGTACCCCTGCGCCAACGCCGACAGTCCGGTGAACACCGCGAAGATGAGGACCGTCCAGGTGAGCACCCGTACCCGGCCGTGACGGTCGGCGAGGGCACCGAAGACGATTCCGCCGACCACAGCGCCGAGCAGAGTGATCGTCGACAGAGACCCGGCCTCGACGTCGCTGAGCCCGAATGAGGCGATGATGCCCGACAGGGCGAAGCTGAGGATGAGGAGGTCGAAGCCGTCGAGTCCATAGCCGACAGCCGCGGCGACGAGCGCTCTGCGCCGGTATCCGCGATCGTCCGAATCATCAGTGGCGGTCAGCGGAGTCGATGCACTCATTCGCGGTCTCAGTTCAGTTCGCGGATCGGAAAATGGCCGCAGACCATTATGCCTCACGGCCGTTCTCCGATTCGTCGGGCCCGTCCGATCAGACGCGGGCACCCTCGCCGAGGCGGTACCGGGCACCCGTGTGGTCCTCGGCCAGGCGGGGCCGGCCCCGGTGAGCTGCTCGCGGACCGTGGCACCTGCGGTCGGTTCGGGCAGGAGTCCGCGGCGGCGCAGTTCGGGTGAGACATACTTCGCGAAGCGTTCGGCATCGGCCGGACGCACGGCCGCGGCGATGTTGAATCCGTCGATATCGGCTTCGGTCATCCAGCGTTCGAATTCGTCGACGATGGTCTCCGGTGATCCGGTGATGACCGGTCCGCGTCCGCCGAGGGCGATGAACTCCGCGAGGTCCCGAATCGTCCAGGGTTTGTCTCCGGCCATGGTGGTGAAGGAGGCGAGCGCCGACTGGTTGGCTTCGGTCGAGACGTATTCGAGGGTGTCCTCGGGGTCAGCTCCCGAGAGGTCGACCCCGGTCCATCCGCCGAACAGGGACAGCGCGGATTCGGTGTCGACGTAGCGGCGATAGTCGGCCAGGCGAGCCTCGGCGGCTTCGTCCGTGTCGTCGACGATGACTGTGGCCAGAGCGAAGATCTTCACCGCGTCACGGGCGCGTCCGCGCTCTTCGAGTCCGTCGCGGACCTTGTCGACCCAGCTGCGCAGGATCTCCGGGGTCGGCCCGGAGAAGAAGATCGCCTCGGCGTGGTCGAGTGCGAATTCCTGGCCGCGTTTGGATGCACCGGCCTGGAAGAGCAGCGGGGTGCCCTGCGGTCCGGGGACGGCGAGCGCCTGACCGGGAACGGTGAAGAACTTGCCGTCGTGGCCGATGTCGTGGACCTCGTTCGGGTCGACGAAGACGTTGGCGTCGGCATCGGCTTTGAGCGCGTCGGGGGTGATCGAGCCCTCGAACAGCTTGTACATGACCTCCATGAACTCATCGGCCCGGTCGTAGCGCTCATCGTGCGGGATCTGGCCCTTGAGCCCGAGGTTGCGGGCGGCGGAGTCGACATAGCTGGTGACGATGTTCCATGCCACACGCCCGTTCGTGAAGTGATCGAGGGTGGTCAGGGTGCGGGCGAGCAGGTAGGGCTTCTCATAGGTCACCGAGGCGGTCACGCCGAATCCCAGCGTCGTCGTGGCTGCTGCCATGGCGGGGACGGCGACGAGGGGGTCGAGCAGTGGGAACTGCACTCCCCCACGGTTCGTGACATCCGCGTTGCCGCCGTACACGTCATAGACGCCGAGGATGTCGGCGAGGAAGAGAGAGGAGAATCCGCCGTCCTCGAGGGTCTTGGCCAGGTCCGTCCAGAAGGACAGCTGGGTGAATTCCTCGACTCTCGATTCCGGGTGGCGCCACAGTCCGGGTGACTGGTGGACCGGGGTCATCATGTCGAAGGCATTGAGCCGGATCGGTTTCGTCATGGGAGTCTCCTAATCATGGGGGTGCGATGGGTACTGGCCGACGTCTCGGCGGGGGTGTTCAGGCCGCGGTGCGGGCGAGCGCTCGGGCAGGATCTTTGGCGCCGATGGCGGCAATGAGCGAGAGGACGCACAGCAGGGTGAGGTAGCCGCAGATGAGCCACGGCGAGTGGCCGCCGGCGACGTAGAGCAGGGCCGCGACCATCGGCATGATTCCGCCGCCGATGACGGTGCCCAGCTGGTAGCCCATGTTCACACCTGAGTAGCGGACCTCGATGGGGAACTGTTCGGCGAACCAGGCCGCCTGGGGACCGTAGACGGCATCGTGGGCGAGATTCATGCCGAGGATGACGACCAGCGGCAGCAGTCCCAGTGGGCCTGCGTCGAGGAAGGCGAAGAAGAACCAGCCGAATACTGCGATGCCGATGAGTCCGAAGATCGTCACGGGCTTGCGACCGATCCGGTCCGAGGCCCACCCCCATGCCGGCCCGGTCACCAGTCCGACCGCCGAGGCGATCATGACGGCTGTGACTCCCGAGGTCGAATCGCCGCGATTCTCCGCCAGGTAGCTGAGCATGTAGACGGTGATGAGGTAGAAGACGCTGTTCTGTGCCAGCCGCAGTCCGATGGTGACGAGCAGGACCCGAGGATGAGCGGTCAGCACCTCCCGCAGCGGTGCTTTGGCGACCTTTCCGGAATCCTTGAGCTCCTGGAACTCAGGTGCATCGGAGACGCCGAGTCGGATCCACAGTCCCAGTGCCACGAGCAGTGCGGAGGCGAGGAAGGGGATGCGCCAGCCGAAGGCTTCGAACGCCTCGTCGCTCATCAGGTTCTGGACGAGGAAGAAGGAGCTGGTGGCCAGCAGCATTCCCGCCGCCGATCCGATCTGAGTGAAGGATCCGAAGAGGCCGCGTCTGCGGGCGGGTGCATGTTCGACGGACAGCAGAGCCGATCCGCCCCATTCGGCGCCTGCCGAGAGGCCCTGGATGATGCGCAGGACGACGAGGGAGACAGCAGCCCACCAGCCGATGGCGTCGAAGTTCGGGACCAGGCCGATGAGCGTCGACGCCGTCCCCATGGACAGGAGGGAGACGACGAGCAGAGCCTTGCGACCGACACGGTCGCCGAGGTGGCCGGCGACGATTCCGCCCAACGGCCGAGCGAAGAATCCGACGGCGAGGGTGGCGAAGGACGCGAGTCGGCTGCCGAGCTCACTGTCGGAGGGGAAGAACTGGACGTTGAAGATCAGGGCTGCTGCGGTGCCGTAGAGGTAGAAGTCGTACCACTCGATCGTCGTCCCGGCGAAGGCCGAGGCCAGGACCCGCTTCTTCCCGGACAGGAACCGCTGCGGCGGGTCCTGGGTGCTCGGTGCGGTGACCGGCGTCTGCGTCATAGGGTTCTCCTCTGCGGCGGGGTTCGGGCGGCTCGCTGCCAGACGAGCGCATGATTCGCTGAGCAATCTATGCCCGAACCCTGTCACCGGCCGCACGCGGCCGTCACGCCCCGACTCTCAGCGTCATATGCGGTCATAAGTCGTCTTCATATGACCTCGGCCACGACACCGGCGCTTCCGCTTTGCAATGATCGACCTCAACGACACCGACAGACGAACCCATACTCTTGGATTGCTCAACGGATCAGCGGGCGTCACCGGATCAGCTGGCATTTGTGACACCGACGACCACACGAACACAGAGGTGAAGGAATGACACTCTTGGCAGACCGCACCGCACAGTCACCGGCCCCGGTGACCGCCGCAACACCTGAGGCTCTCCGCGAGACCTTCTCCCATTTCCCCAGGGGTCGCCTTCATCGGCGCCGAAATCGATGCGGCACCACTGGGCCTCGTCGCCTCCACTCTCACCGTCGGCGTCTCCCTCGACCCGCCCCTGGTCAGCGTCGCCGTCCAGAACACATCGACCACCTGGCCCGCCCTGCGGCGAGCTCCCGAGCTGGGGATCTCCCTGCTGGGCACCGACCAGGAGCACCTGGCCAGGCAGTTGGCGGCCAAGGACCGCAGTCGCCGATTCACCGGCGTCAGCCCTGAGGTCACGGCCGGAGGCGCACTGACGATCCCCGGCAGCTCGGCGTTCCTCTGGACCCGGCTCTACGATGAGGTTGCGGCCGGCGACCACACCGTGGCCCTGCTCGAGATCCTCGGCACTCGCAATGACGACGGACCCGAGGCCCTGGTCTTCCACCGCAGTGAGTTCAAGGGATTGCGCGTCTCCTGACACCGCCTGAGCGTCACGCCCCGCCCTTGACTCATATTCGAACTCGTGTTCGAATGATGTCATGCGGTGGAACGAAGCGAGCGCCAGCACCGGCCCCGGCACACCTGTCCTCTTCGGGACGAAGGGACTGGTCCGGTCGGTGCAGACGCCGGAATTCTCAGGAATCACCTTCCACGAGGTGCTGGCGAAGTCGGCGCTGAACAAGGTTCCCCAGTCCAGCTCGATGCCCTTCTCCTGGACCGTCAACCCCTACCGCGGCTGTTCACACGCCTGCGTATACTGCTTCGCCAGGAACACTCACCGCTACCTCGATCTCGATTCCGGGACCGACTTCGATCGCCAGGTCGTCGTCAAGATCAATATCGCCGACGTCCTCGCCGCCGAGGTGGCGCGTCCGAGTTGGGCCCGAGACCATGTCGCGCTCGGCACGAACACCGACCCCTATCAGCGCGCCGAAGGCCGCTACTCCCTCATGCCGGGCATCATCAGCGCACTGGCCGAGCAGTCGACTCCGATGTCGATTCTGACCAAGGGCACGCTGCTGCGACGGGATCTGCCTCTGCTGGCCCGCGTTGCCGAAGACGCTCCTGTTGAGATCAGCATGTCGATCGCCGTTCACGACGACGCTCTGCAGCAGAGCCTCGAACCCGGCACGCCGACGACGAAGGCCAGGCTGGCCACCGTGCGCGCGGCTGCAGAACTCGGGTTCGATGTCACCGTGTTCATGATGCCGATCATGCCGAAGCTCACCGACTCCCGTGACCACCTCGAATCCGCTCTTCGAGCGATCAAAGACGCCGGAGCCGCACGAGTCGTCTACGGGGCGCTGCACCTGCGCCCCGGCGCCCGCGAATGGTTCTTCGAATGGCTCGAACGCAACCGCCCCGAGCTGCTCGCCCGCTATCGCAGGATGTACGCCGGCTCATCCTACGCCTCGACGGAGTATCGTCGGTGGCTCAGTGAGCGCATCAACCCGCTCATCGATCGTTATGACCTGCGCGGACGCAGCGATGACGACTACCCTGCGACTTCGAGGATGCGCGGCCGCCCGGACTCGAACCGAACCCCGCCGCAGAAGGCGGGCGAGCCAGCTCCGACGCAGCAGCTCGCAGCCCCATCGCAGCAGGCTCTGTTCTGAGTCGGACCTGCGGAATAACCATGAGATGGGAACGGTTGGCATTGATATGAAGATCGAGATCTGGTCGGACATCGCCTGCCCCTGGTGCTATATCGGAAAACGTCGGTTCGAGGATGCCCTCGACGGCTTCGCTCACAGGGACGACGTCGACGTCCAATGGCGCAGTTTCCAGCTTGATCCGAGCCTGCCCGATCACTTCGACGGCACCGAGACCGAATACCTCAGTCAGATGAAGGGCATGCCCGCCGATCAAGTGCGGCAGATGTTCGACCATGTCACACAGCAGGCCGCCGGAGTCGGCCTGAACTATGACTTCGACTCGATCGTCGTGGCCAACAGCTTCACCGCCCATCGCTTCCTCCACCTCGCCAAGACCCACGGACTCATGTCCGAGGCTAAGGAGATGCTGCTTTCGGGCCACTTCGAGAAGGGTCGCGACATCGGTGACGTCGACTACCTCGCCGAAGTGGGAGGTGAGATCGGCATCGATCCCGACGAGGCCCGCCGGATCCTCGCAACCGATGAGTTCTCGGACGAGGTACGGGCCGATATCAGTGAGGCCCGTTCGCTCGGCGCCAATGGAGTCCCGTTCTTCGTCATCGACCGCAAGTACGGCATCTCCGGAGCCCAACCGGCGGAGGTCTTCTCTCAGGCACTCGAGACGGCTTGGGACGAAGGACAGAAGCTCACGGTGCTCGCCGGCACTCCGCAGTCAGCGGACAAGGACTTCGCCGACGGCGCCGCCTGCGGCCCCGACGGCTGCAGCTGACCACCACACCTCCCCCTATTGCTACCTGACGGCGGCCCAGCAACCTCGCGCGAGGTTGCTGGGCCGCCGTCAGGTAGCAATAGGGGGTTGTTCGTTGAGGGTGGGGCTATGGTGAAGGCACTATGGTCAACTCCGCGTCGCTTGAGAACATCATGAGCAGCTCCGGCCTGTTGGAAGCCGGCCTGCTGCTGGCCAGCTTCGTCCTGTGCTCCCTCATCGGCTTCGAGCGGCAGTTCAGGCAGAAGGCAGCCGGGTACCGCACCCACGTGCTCGTGGGCATCGGCACCTGCGCTTTCACCCTGATCTCCGCGTATGGATTCGCCGGAGTGCTCGAGAACGACGTCCGCCTCGACCCTTCACGGATCTCCGCGCAGATCGTCTCCGGAATCGGCTTCCTCGGCGCCGGAGTCATCTTCAAAGGACGCAACATGGTCCGCGGACTCACCACCGCCGCAACGATCTGGGTCACCGCGGCCGTCGGAATGGCCTGCGGTGCGGGAATGCTGCCCTTGGCCGCGATGCTCACTGCCCTGCACCTGTTCACACTGTTCGTCATCGCGCCTCTCATCCGCAAAGTCCCCAACAGCGACCACCGCAAACTCCTGCGCATCACCTACCGCGACGGGGCCGGTGTCCTCCGCGAGATCCTCGCTCTGGCGGGCCGAATGGGTTTTGCGAATACCATCGTCGATTCGCGCCGCTTCGAGTCCCCCGACGAGACGCGGATGGTGCAGGTCGATGTGAGGTTCGACGGAAAGCGGCCTCTGCACCTGCTCGTCGCCCCGCTCACGGAACTGAGCGGCGTCGATACGGTGAGCATGCGCGAAGATCGCGTCCACTCGGTCGATGACGACGGCGATTCCGTCTGAGCAGCCGACGAACTCAGAAATCGACGCTGGCGAGCACTGCTTCGATTCCGGCCCGGACCCGCAGCCGGGAGGATTCGCCGAAAACGGTCGCCTGAACGACGGCCCCCTGGATCGTTGCCAGCAGCCCGGGCACCATTGCCGAAGCCCGAGCCCGCGCGGCTTCAGCGTCCGCTCCCCGCTGATCCTGCAGATAGGCAGCAAGATAGACGGTGAATTCTTTGATGAGCGACTCTAATACCCCACCGGCGAAACTCGCGAACTCCTTGTCGTAGGAAGACTCTCCCCAGACCTGAACCATGACCGAGGCGAACGGATTGTCGATGAGCAGGGAATCGATGAGCTTGACGAACACCTCGGCAGGAGCTGCCACCTCACTTCCGGACTTGGCCGCATCGAGCACTGCCATGCGCGGCTCCATCACCCGGCGGGCGACGTCGATCATCAGGTCAGCCTTCGACGCGTAGTAGACGTAGACGGCTCCGGCCGACAGTCCTGCTTCCTTGACGATGTCAGCCATCGATGAACCGGCGAACCCCCTGCGCGCGAAGCACGCCAGAGCCGCATCCTGAATCCTCGTGCGCATCGCACTCTTGTGCTCCTCGGTGACCTTCGGCACATCTCCCCCATAAAACGAATGACCAGATGCAGAAGGCTCACGAGGCCGCTGCCTCCGGTCAGGACCCGCCGCAGGGCAACCCAGCTGGAGACGACGCCGGTCCGGCCGCCTCGGCGATGGAGGTTCCGCAGGTGAAGATCACCGACGTCGTGCCGCTCTCCGACGACGACCCCTCCGGTGCGGGGCTGGCCATCGCGGGTCTGCCGCTGACCCTCGGCGGCATCGTCGGTGGTGTGCTCACTGCCATGGACATCCGCTCACGGCGGATGCGCCTGGTCGGCACCATCGTCTATGGAGTCGTCGGAGGACTGGCACTGGCCCTGATCATGCAGACCTGGTTCGGGATCCTGCAGGGGAACTTCGCGATCAATGCTCTGGCGATCGGCTTGTCGATCGCGGCCACGGTCGGCCTGATCAACGGCTTCGTCTCCCTCATCGGCCCTGGCGGCATCGCGATCGGCGCGGTGCTCACCATGCTCATCGGCAATCCGATCGCCTCGCTCAATCAGCCGAAGGAGTTCCTCGCCGGCTCCTGGGGCGATATCGGTCAGTTCTTCGTCCCCGGCGCGGCGGGCACGCTGCTACGTGATCTCTCCTACTTCCCTGACGCGCCGTTGGCTCTCCAGTGGTGGGTGCTCAGCGCTTGGCTCGTCGTCGGCGTCGCGCTCATCCTCGTCGGCCACGTCATCGCCCACAGGAAGGCGCACGCGGCCGCCCACTGACAAACTGGCGCGTCGTTGGACTCCCATCGATCCTGGTCTTCACCTCGTGTGAAGACTAGGCTCGGTGGGAGTCTGTGGTTTCATCTGCGGAACCGAGAGGATGACATGGTGGCATTTTCCGATGTGACGATCTGCCGCACCTGCGGGGTGGAGACGACGACGCCTCCGCCACAGCTGTGTCCGATCTGCGAGGACGATCGGCAATGGGTTCCTGCCTCCGGCCAACAGTGGACGACTCGGGCAGACCTCGAATCCGAGGGCCACCGCATCACCACCACGGAACGTGAACCCGGTCTCTTCCCCATCCGCGTCGAACCGAAGCTCGGGATCGGGCAGACCTGCTATCTCGCGTGCACCGATTCCGGCAACTTACTCTTCGACGTCCCCGCCTATATCGACGCCGAGGCGGTCGCGGCGGTCCGGGACCTCGGCGGAGTTGCGGCGATCGCCGCCAGCCACCCGCACATGTTCGGCACCCAGTTGGAATGGAGTGCCGCATTCGATGGAGCTCCCGTCTTCGTGTGCCGGGCCGACCTCGAATGGGTGCAGCGGACCGGCCGGGCCGTCTGCCCCTATTTCCACGAGGCGGAGCCGGTGCCGGGGGTGAGGCTCCGGAGGACGGGAGGTCATTTCCCCGGCAGTGCGGTGGCAGTCTGGACGGGCGCCGACGGCGCCGGGGTCATGCTCAGCGGCGATTCGATCGGTCCGGTGGCGCGATCGGGGTGGGTGACGTTCATGCGCAGCTTCCCGAACTATCTGCCGTTGTCGGCCACGGTCGTCAGGCGCATCGCCGCCTCGGTGATCGATCTCGACTTCGACCGCATGTACGGCAACTTCGGTCAGTCGATCGGTTCCGGGGCACACTCTGCAGTGCAGACCTCAGCAGAACGCTACGCCGAATGGGTCTCCGGCGACCACGATCACCTCACCTGAGTCTCCCCGACGGTCCGTCAGTGCGAACCGAATCCGGCCCGCCGGTCAGCGGGACCGGAACTGCGCGGTGACGGGGCAGTCGAAGGGGTCTGCTTCGCCGAGGCCCACCCGGTTGAGGTAGGCGATGATGATCTTGTAGGACTCGAGCAGAGTCGTCTCGGTGTAGGTGATGTCCTTCTGGCGGCAGTATTCGCGGACCATCGGCTGCACCCGGTGCAGGTTGACGCTCGGCATGCTGGGGAACAGGTGGTGTTCGATCTGATAGTTCAGACCGCCCATGAGGAATCCCATGAAGCGACCGCCGGAGATATTGCGTGACATCAGCGTCTGACGGCGCAGGAAGTCGATCTTCACATCTTTGGGAACGATCGGCTGGCCCTTGTGGTTGGGAGCGAAGGATCCGCCCATGTGCACGCCGAAGACGGCGAGCTGGACGAGGAAGAAGACGCTTCCGATGAGGGGACCTGCCGCCCAGATGGCGAGCGCTGGGAACCCGATGAGGCGGATGCCGATGAAGACGCCTTCGAACCAACGGCGTTTGATCGACGACTGTCCCCGGACGATGGCCTTGACGGATTCGACGTGCAGCTGGAGGCCGGCCAAGGTCAGCAGCGGCAGGAAGAACCAGCCTTGACGTGCCGCGAACCATTTGGCCAGGCCTGTGCGTTCACGTGCATCCTCAGGAGTGAAGACCAGTGCGCCGGGAGCAATGTCTCCGTCGACTCCGGCCTTGTTCGGATTGGCGTGGTGAAGCGCATTGTGCTTCTTCAGCCACCACCCGTAGCTCAGTCCGATGAAGAGGTTGCCGATGATCGTCGACACCCACTCCCCCACTTTTCCGCCGGTGAAGATCTGTCGATGTGCTGCGTCATGGGCGACGTAGGCAGTCTGGGTGAACAGCGCGCCGAAGACGACTGCGGTCGCCATCTGCCACCAGCTCTCACCGATGAGGAAGAGCATGGCGAAAGATGCGACGTAGCCGAGCCCGAGGAGGACGAAGCGCAGGGTGTTCCAACCCGGCCGTCTGGCCAGCAGGCCCGCTTCTTTGACCTGGGCCATCAGCGCGCTGAAATCGCTGGTGAATTCCTGTTCGGCGGTTCCCCTCTTCGCTCGCCTGCGTTCGAGCACCTCCGCGCGGGTGGCCCGATCCGGTGCCGGGGTCGACAGTGCGGTCGCAGTTGGGGAAGTCGGTTCGGAGGTCATGAGGTCAGACGGGTTCATAGTTCCCACCGTATGGATGTCCGAGCCGTTTTTCGTCACCCCTGGGAACCGTTCTTCACCCCCTACTCGGGTAGGGGGGGTCCGAGGTGAGGACGGGGGCAGAACTCAGCTGTTGGGGACGATGAGACCGGATTCGTAGGCGGCGATGACTGCTTGAGCGCGATCTCGGGCATCGAGTTTGTACAAGATCCGGGAGACGTGGGTCTTCACGGTCTGCACTGCGATGTGCAGGCTCGCCGCGATCTCTGTGTTCGACGCTCCGCGGGCGACTTGGATGAGGATCTCGCGTTCTCTGTCGGTGAGTTCGGGCAGAGCCGTGCGGTTGGGCTTCTGTCCTCCGGTGGCGAAGTGTTCGATGACCCGTTTCGTCACACTCGGCGCCAGGAGCGCTTCGCCTCCGGCGACGATGCGGACCGCCTCGGCGAGTTCACTGGGCGGAGCGTCCTTGAGGAGAAAACCGCTGGCCCCGGCGCGGATGGCGTCGAAGACGTAGTCGTCGATGTCGAAAGTGGTGAGCATGATGATCCGGGTCTCGGCATTCGCGGCGACGATCGTGCGGGTCGCTTCGATTCCGTCCATCAGCGGCATTCGGACGTCCATGAGGACGATATCGGGGGCAAGGTCGGCGACGAGATCGACGCAATGCGCACCGTCCTCGGCCTGTCCGATGACCTCGATATCTGCATGAGCGCTCAGCAGCGCGGCGAAGCCGGCTCGCACCATCGCTTGGTCATCGGCGATGACGATCCTGATCATGGGGTCTCCTTATCCGTGACCGAAGCGTCCGTGACCGGTGTGTCGGCGCTCGGTTCGCTGTCGTCGGTCGGGCGTTCGCGGGGCGAAAGCGGCAGCACTGCTTCGACTTCGAAGCCTCCGTCGGCAGTGGCTCCGCTGCGGATCTCGCCACCGACAGAGGCGGCCCGTTCACGCATGCCGATCAGTCCCTGCCTGCTGTGCTTCTCGTGTTTCGCGGCTTCGCCGGGACCGTCGCCGTGGTCGTTGGTGACGCTGATCCAGACGGCTGAGCTGCCGCCGCGGATGCGGATGGCGATGGCGGAGTTGCGGGCGTGGCGGATCGCGTTGCTCAGGGCCTCTTGGATGATGCGGTAGCCGGCGAGCCCGGTGCTGTCGCGCATGAGGTGGTCGATCGGTTCGCCGCTGCGTTCGACGGTGACCTGCACTCCGGCCTGTCGGGCCTTCTCGATGAGCGGATCGATCTCGGAGAACCTCGGCTGCGGAGCCAGTTCACCTCCGCCTTCATCGTTGCGCAGGACGCTGAGCAGTCCGCGCATCTCGGTCAGCGCTGTGCGGGCGGAGGTGGAGATGTCTTCGAACTCTTTGGCCACCTCTGAGTCGATCCCGGCATGGCGGAACGGCGCGCTGGAGGCCTGGATGTTGATGATCGACATGCTGTGGGCGACGATGTCGTGGAGTTCCCTGGCGATGCGCGCCTTCTCCTCGATGGTCACGCGTTTGGAGTGCTCCTCCGCGGTGTTCTCCTTCTCCTGGATGAGTTGGGAGCGGATGAGCTGCCATTGCTGGATGATGACCGCGGCGAGGTAGACGCCGCCGGCGATGCAGGAGTAGATGAGTATGTTGACGATCGCGGCGTCGGTGCGGGTGTCTGCGACGATCAGATGAGTGATGAGCACCGCGGCCGCCGAACCTGCGATGCTGCCGAGCAGTGCGGCCAGGGCCACTCCCCAGTGGGCGCGGACGCCGATGATGAGGATGATGACGATCTGAGTGATCATCATCGGAACCATCCACGGCCACGGCACACCGGAGACCAGCGGCCCCAGCAGCGGCAGCACAGTGCAGGCTGCGATCGACATGATCGTGCCGAAGAGCGGGCGCAGCATGGACAGCGGCATGGACCCGACATGGACGATGGTGACGACGAAGGCCAATGCGACGGGGGCCTCGTTGACTGAGACGGCGATCGACGACTCCACCGCGAGCATGACGATGGCAAGAACGATCACCGCGACCCAGGCCAGCGCCTCGGGGTTGAGCCGACGGTTCGGGGGCATGAACCTGTCGAAGACTACCATCACAGACACCCGGTTCCCTTCTGTGATCCCGGCCGACTGTTGCGATCATAACGCCTGTGCTGCTTCATCACCTGGGAACGGCACATAGTGGTCAGTTCCCGGTCCAGATCCGAGAACGCCGCAGTCAGCTTCCGCGGAGCCTGTCGGACAGGTGCGCATGTCGAGTTCCTGCGAACTTCGCTCGGCTGCCCCAGGACAGCGCGAGGTAGGCCACGAATGAGATGGCGAAGGACGGGATCGTCGCTCCGATCGGGCTCGGATAGGCGTAGGTGAGCACATAGGACGCCAACGCCCCGAGGACCCACACTCCGACGGCCACCCAGTTGACTCCGCGGGTGTAGGAGTAGAGGCCGCCGGAGTCCTTGAGGATGTCGGGTGAGTAGGCACCGCGTTTGATCATGTAGTAGTCGACGATGAGGATGGCGAAGACGGGGACGAAGAACGCCCCGATCATCGTGAGGAAGTCGGTGTACTGGTCGAGCAGGGCCAGCCAGGTCGAACCGATGATCGAGATCGCGCCGAGGATGAGGGCCGTCGGCAGGAACTTCAGCTTCGTCCTGCTCTGTGCGCCGACGACGGAGTTGACCATTCCGTAGACGACCATCGTGTTCGTGGCCATGACCGAGAGGAAGATGACGATGGCCAGCGCCCACCCGAATTCCGCGGCCAAGGCCGTCGGATCGAATTCGGCCGGGTCTCCCCCGTCGAGCAGGATGAAGCTGAACGCGGTGAGACCCAGCAGCATGGCCAGCACGGTCGAGGTCAGGTAGCCCAGACCCGATCCGACGATTCCGGCCTTCTGAGTCACGGCCAAACGGTTGAGGTCGCCGGAGAGTACGGTCCAGGAGATGGCTGTGGAGATGACGATATCGAGTGCGAGGACCGGAGTGAACTCGAGCTCCGGCAGGCTCTCGATTCCTGCGTATTCGCTCGGTGAGTGTCCCGTGAAGGCGATGACGAAGACATAGGCCATGACCAGCAGGATGAGAAGTGCGAACCAGGGTTCGGCCTTCTCGATCCCTTCGTGGCCGAGGATCGCCAGTCCGACGACGAGCGCCTGGCAGAGCACGGAGAAGAGGATCGGGTTGGAGAATCCCGTCGTCTGGGCGACGACGTAGTTGACGCTGATTCCCGCCAACATGGCCTGCACCCAGCTCCACCCCATGAGGATGATGACGTTGGCGGCGACCGGCAGGAAGCTGCCCTTGGCGCCGAAGGCACCGCGGGTGATGGCCATGGTCGCCAGGCCCGTGCGGGTGCCGATGTTGCCGATGAGCGTGAGCACGATGGTGCCGATGATCGTGCCGACGATGATGACGATGACCGCTGTGGTGAAGTCGACGCCGGGGACGAACAGGGTTCCGGTCAACAGGGTCGTGACGACGAGGTTCGCAGCCAGCCAGATCATGAACATCCGTCCCCCGCTCAGGGACCCGCGGATGACTCCGGAATCGTGGCCGGATTCCAATCGCTGTTCCAAACGGCGGTACCAGTTCACTGCGCGACCTCCTCGGTGTCGGGCTTGCTCTCGGCGGCACCGGACCCAGCCGGCGACGAGCCGTCGGCAGGGTCCGGGACCGTGGAGAGGTGTTCGTGGATGGCGATGAGTTCACCGTCACCGAGGCGGCGGAAGACGATCGATTCGCGTTCCCGGTATGATTCCCGCCCGTCTGCGGTGTTCACGGTCGTATCGACGGTGTGGGAGAACACGGCTCCGCCGGGGAAGGTCTGCACGAGCTGGTCCGATGAGGCGCAGGCGGCCACTGACCAGCCGTCGGCCAACCACGTAGCCCACTCCCTTTCATATTCCGCACGAGTGTTCAGGCGTCGCGCTTCGGGGTGGAAGACGAATGAGGCGTCCTCGGCGAATCGGGAGAAGTACGACTGAGTGTCCGTGGCGGCGAAGGCATCGACGATCGCCGAGGCGGCCGTGAGCACATCTGATTCGCTGGGCTCCGGTGTGGATTCGTTCATGATCGACGGCGACCTTTCGCAGACTGAGAAACGGAGGATGCCGCGTTGAGTCCAAGTGATTCGCGTGCGGCCCGATGAAGCTGAATGACACACTAACGAGTCTGTGATCGTCCGCACTATCCGTGATGGACGAATTCTGCTCTCCTTTATACGAGACGGCGAATCGGCGGCGGAGTCCTTCCGCTGAGTGTCGCTGTGAGTTCATATGCCGAATGGTCCTGATCGCACCAGGTGACATGCATTAATTTGTGTCGCGTGCCCTTGTGCCGCCGGACATTCGCCGGCTGACGTTCGAAGGAGAAGCTGAACCCATGAGTGCAGAACTGATCTGCAGTATCGTCCTCGGACTGATGTTCGTCATCGGAACCTGGCGCGACATCAATATGGGCCTGCTCGGCTTCATCGCAGCCGCCGGCGTCGGCGGCCTCGTCCTGCACCAGGCGCCCGAGGACTTCCTCGCAGGTTTTCCCGTCGACCTCTTCCTTACGCTCGTCGGCCTGACCTATCTCTTCGGCTTCGCTCAGAACAACGGCGCGATCGAAGTGATCGTCCGCTGGTGCGTGAAGCTCGTCGGCGGGCGCATCGGACTCATGCCCTGGATCTTCTTCGCACTGACAGCTGTCCTCATCTCGCTCGGGGCGCTCTTCGCTGTGGCCATCATCGCGCCGCTGGCGCTGTCGTTCGCGCGCCGACATAGGATCAATCAGTTCATGGTCGGTCTGCTCGTCGTCCACGGTGCCCTGGCCGGCGCGTTCTCGCCCATCAGCGTCTACGGCATCTTCATCAACGACTATCTGACGAAGAACGGTCTCACCCCTGCGCCGCTGACCTTGTTTCTCGCCCCGTTCGTCTTCAATACCGTCTTCGCGGTCGTCGTCTGGTTCGTCCTCCGTCGCCGGCCGGGACTGCGCGCGGAGGCAGATGGGGCTCACCCCCACCCCGAGTCCGAGTCCGAGCGCGGAACGACCATCCGTCTCACACGCTCTCAGATCCCGACCCTGATCGGGCTCATCGCGATGGCACTGTCTGTGATCATCTTCAGCTGGATGTGGGCCTGGTGACCATCACGATTTCGGTAGTGCTCGCCGCCCTCGACCCTGCGGCTGGCAAGGCCGCCATGTCGAAGGTCTCATGGTCGATCGTCATCCTCATCTGCGGAGTGCTCACCTACATCGCCGTGCTGCAGGAGGCCGGAACCGTCGAATGGGTCTCGGCCGGCATCTCAGCGATCGGCGTCCCCCTGCTGGCGGCGCTGCTGCTGTTCTACATGTCCGGTCTGATCTCTGCGCTGGCGTCGTCCTTGGCGATCATCGGCGTCGTCATCGCCCTGGCAGTTCCGTTCCTCGAGTCGGGCGACGTGCATGTCGGAGGGTTCGTCGCGGCTTTGGCGATCGCCGCGACCATCGTCGATATCAGTCCGTTCTCGACCAACGGCGCGATGCTCCTGGCCAATGTCCATCCGAGCATCCGCGACTGCTACTACAGACAGATGATCGGCTACGCCGGCCTCATGTGCCTCATCGGGCCAGGACTCGCCTGGGTGGTCGCCGCGGTGCCGACCGTGATAAGCGGCTGAGCAGTCGGGGTCGTGGGAGTCCGCACTCTCTCACATATGCCCAGTCGACAGGAACGTCTCGTGCCAGGACAGAGCCTCGGCGAGGATGTGCGGCGTATGCCGACCGGTCGGGTTCGCCGCGATCGCACGCTCGAGGTAGTCGTTGAGGGGATCGCGGTAGTCCGGGTGGGCGCAGTTGTCGATGATCCTCCGTGCCCTGGCTACCGGCGGCAGTCCGCGCAGATCGGCCAGGCCCCGTTCGGTGACCAAGATCTGAGTGTCGTGTTCGGTGTGGTCGATATGGCTGGCGAACGGCACGATCGCAGAGATCGCTCCCGCTTTGGCCTGCGAGTTCGACACGAAGAAGTTGAGGTAGGCATTGCGGGCGAAGTCACCGGAGCCGCCGATGCCGTTGATGATCGACGACCCGGTCACATGGGTGGAGTTGACGTTGCCGTAGATATCGGCCTCGACCATTCCGTTGATGGCGATGATGCCGAGTCGGCGGATGGCTTCCGGGTGGTTCGACATCTCCTGTGTGCGCAGCAGGATCCTGCCCTTGTACGACTCGATCCGGTCGTTGAAGTCCTCTGCCCGCTCGGCCGAGAGCGAGAACGCCGTCGCCGACACCGAGGTGAGCTTTCCGCTGTCGATGAGGTCGAGCATTCCGTCCTGGATGACTTCCGTATAGGCGGTCAGTCCCGCGAACTCGCTGTCGGCGAGATTGCCCATCACCGCATTGGCGACATTGCCGACGCCTGACTGCAGCGGCAGCAGTTCCGGCGGCAGCCGATCCGCTGCGATCTCATGGCGGAGGAAGTCAACGAGGTGACCAGCGATCTCCTTCGAGTCCTCGTCGGCAGGTTTGAATGGCAGGTTCCGGTCCGGAGCATTCGTCTCCACCACGGCGACGACCTTCGCCGGGTCAACTCGCAGATAGGGGTCACCGATGCGCTGCATCGGCTCGAGCAGTTGGATCGGCAGCCGCTCGGGCGGACGCCGGGTTCCGTAGTAGACATCGTGGAAGCCTTCGTACCCGCGCGGGTGCCAGTCATTCACTTCGAGGATGACCTTATCGGCCAGGTCGAGCCATGTCTTCGAGTTCCCGACCGAGCTGCCGGGAACCAGCAGACCGTTGGGCAGGATCGCCGCGACTTCGACGACGGCGACGTCGAGGTTGCCGTAGAAGCCGAACCACGCCTGCTGAGCCGAATGGCTGAGGTGAGTGTCGACATACGCGGTGTCACCCGAATTGATCGAGGCCCGCATCGCCGGATCGGATTGGAACGGCAGCCGTTTGCTCACCGCGTTCGCTTCGGCGAGGACCCCGTCGAGTTCCGGCGCCGTCGATGCTCCCGTCCACAGTTCGATGCGGAAGTCCTCACCCCGATCGTGGGCGGCCCGAGCGCGTGCGGCTACCGCCCCCGGCACTGCCTTCGGGTACCCGGAACCGGTGAAACCGCTCATCGCCACGCGTTGGCCATTGTCGATATGGCGGGCTGCTGCCTCAGCAGTGACGGTCTTCGTGCTCAGTTCGGGGCAGGTGATTCTCGACATGATCCGAAGTCTATCGAGCGTCCAAATGCTCGGCCGAGGCGGTCCCACTGTCATTGCCCGAGGTGCCGCCTCGGAGCAGAACTCACGAGCTGACGTCGAAGGTTAGAGTGCTCCGCCGACGACTCTGAAGCCGATGTTCGAGGCCGAGGAATCAGGTGTGTTCGAGGATCGGGCGGCCACCCGATAGCGGTTGCAGTAGGAGTCGTGGCACAGGAACGATCCTCCGCGCATGATCCGCTTATCTCCGGTATCGGGGCCGCGCGGATCGGACTGCGGGGAACGCTGGTAGTAGTCGCGAGCGAACCAGTCGGCGCACCATTCCCACACATTGCCGACGGTGTTGAACAGGCCCAGACCGTTAGGAGCGAAGTGTCGGGCCGGTGCGGTCCCGATGAACCCGTCGTCGAGGGTGTTCGCAGTCGGGAATTCGCCCTGCCAGATATTGCAGTTCCATTCCCCGTCGATCAGCAGCCGGTTGTCCCACGGATAACGGCGGCCTTTGAGACCACCGCGAGCGGCGAGCTCCCATTCGGCCTCGCTCGGCAGCCGTGTACCGGACCAAGCGCAATAGGCCTGGGCATCGTCCCAGCTGATGTGGACGACGGGATGGTCTCTCCGGTCATCGATGGTGGATCCGGGCCCTTCTGGTGCGGCCCAGTTCGCCCCGGAGACTTCGACCCACCAGGGCACGCCCGGAGCCTGGCCGAGAACATGAGCCCGCGCCCCCGGATTGGTCTCCAGGAGCATGGCGAACACCGCCGAGGTTCCCAAACGTTCTGCCGTTGTGACGAAGCCGGTATCAGCGACGAACCGGGCGAAATCGTCGTTCGTCACGCTCGTCGTCGCGATCTCGAATTCGGTGAGGTCGACCCGGTGACGTGGTCCCTCACCATCGGCAGGATGCCCGTCGCCGAAGGGATCGCCCATATCGAAGGGTCCGCCGGCTGTGACGAAGTCGAAGCTGAACTCGGGGCTCGACTCGGAATTCACGGCAGGACCAGCTGCAACGGTCATCGGATGGCTGTCGGTCGCCTCGGCGCGGGTGGTCGCCGGGGCGCAGCACGAATGGCCGTTCTGCGCTCCTGCGGCGCTGTGGTCTCCGTTCTTCGTCACCTGTGGGTGCCCCTTTCGTCCCGGGTCCGTCTCTATGCGGTGCGGACTCTGGGTTCACCCTATGACGTCGGCCGGTACCGGGGACAGTCCGCACCGAAACCGTCACCACGACATTACGGGTGATTCTCGCCCCTTTCCCACCGATAGCCACCCTTCGCGGCTGATCCGTTCCGACATCGTCTATGGTGAGGATCAGAGTCTGTCACGTCCATCACACCGACAGGCACGCTTGTCGGCACCTGAGAAAGGAAGCTTTTTGTGACCCAGCCACGGACCGACGCCGCCGGCACAGTCGGCGGCACAGGCACCGGCTCCGGCGATGCCGGAGTCGATACCGGAATCGGTACCTGGACCGGGCTGCTCAACGGCGCCGTACGCAGCGGAACCGTGGCAGCGTCTCTTCTGGCCGCCTCGGCGATCGTCTCCGTGATCCTCAACCCTGCACTGGTGACGGTGCTCGCTGTCGTCGTGGTCGCGGCGATCGGCGTCGGACCGCGCCTGCGCCGGGGTCGGCCGTGGACGCCGGCCGATACGGTGACGGCCTGCCGACTGGGCCTGGTCATCGTCTGCACCTGCCTGATCATCCACTCGCAGCCGGGCCTGACGTGGGCCGCCGTGATCGTCGGTTCACTCGCTCTCGCCCTCGACGGACTCGACGGATTCGTGGCCCGCCGCACCCAGGTCACCGAGGCAGGAGCCGGGTTCGACGAGACGGTCGATGCCGTGTTCATCCTCATCCTCGCGCTCGCGCTCGTCCCGTTGTGGGGGTGGTGGACGGCATTGCCGGGCCTGTACTACTACGTCTTCCGCTTCATCACGGCGTTCCGTCCCCAGTGGCAGCAGAAGTTGCCGTTCTCGCAGATGCGCAAGGTGGTAGCCGCATCGCAGGGCATCCTCCTCATCACTGCCGCCTCTCCCCTGGCCCAAGCTCACGAATGGATCGGCTTCGGTGCGGCCGGACTGGCTCTGGCCGCGCTCACCTGGTCGTTCGGCCGCGATATCATCTGGCTCGAGCGACATGCACGGTGACCACGATCTTTCTTCCTATACTGTTGGCATGACGTCGACGCACACCAGCACCGGCCCCGAGCGCCTCGTCACGGGCCCGGTGAGTTCGCTGCCCACGGAGCACGGGACATTCGCCATCAGGTCGTTCACTGCCGACGCAGTCACCCATGCGGTGCTGACAATGGGCGACCCGGCCGGTTGTGTCCGACCGTTGGTCCGGGTACACAGCGAATGCCTCACCGGTGATGCTCTGGGTTCGCATCGGTGCGACTGCGGGGACCAGCTCGATGCGGCGTTGGCTGCGATCGCGGCCGAGGGACACGGAATGCTCGTCTATATGGCCGAGCATGAAGGTCGCGGAATCGGCCTGGCCGCGAAGCTGCAGGCGTATGCTCTCCAGGACGAGGGCATGGACACCGTCGCCGCCAATCGTGCCCTTGGACTGCCCGACGACGCCCGTGACTACACTGCGGCGGCTATGATTCTGCGTGAGCTCGGCTGCCCGCGCATCCGGCTGCTGACCTCGAATCCGAGCAAACAGCACGCGCTCGAGGAATTGGGCATCGAGGTCGTTTCCCGGGTTCGGCTGCCCGTGGCCGACCGGCCGGAGAACAGTGCCTATCTCACCACCAAACGGCAGCGGATGGACCACGATGTCCCGCCCGCGAGGGATACGGAGTCATCGCGGACGCAGCTGCCCGGTGTCGACATGGGTGTCGATACGGACATCTACGCAGCTCTGGCCGCGAACGAGGAGGTCGTCGCCCAACTCGCACAGAGCCAGGACGGATTCATCGCCACCCGCACCGGCGACGCCTGCTTCGTCTCCGGAACCACGGATCGCACCCATCTGCACCGGATCCGAGCTCATGTGGGCGCCGTCCTCGTCGGTGCTCAGACCGTCATCGCCGATGATCCGCAGCTGACCGTCCGTGCGGTGCCCGGCACCGACCCGGTCCGCGTCGTCCTCGATCCGCACGCCCGTGTGCCGGTCACGTCGACGGTGCTGAGCATCGGTCCGACACCGACCATATGGCTGATCGGCGCCGAGGCGGCTCCCAATGCGGATGTCGGTGACCACGTCCGCGTGGTCCGTTTTCCCCCGTCGGCGTCCCCACAGGACATCATCGACGTCGTCCGTGGCGAGGTGGCTGGGTCCATCCTCGTCGAGGGCGGCGGACGTACCGTCTCATCATTTCTTGCCGCGGGTGCTCTCGACCGTCTGTTCCTCACCACCGCTCCGGTGTTCATCGGCGATGGTGTGCCGGGCATCCGTTTCGAAGGGTCCGAGGTGATGGCGCAGGCTCTGCGGACGCCGTTCCGTCGGTTCGAACTCGGCGAGGATATGTGTACCGAATACCTGCTCAGTCCGGCTGCGGTTGCTCATTCGCAGCTGAGCCCGAGTGTGCAGGAGTCCGCTTCCGTCGAGTCCCCGCAGCCCACACAGTGACGATTCCGGGCAGCGTAGAGATCACCGCGAGCAGGCCGTAGCCGGTCGAGGCTGTCACTGCGGTGTCCATCGACACGGAGATTCCGGCTGCGATGAGGCTGACGCTGAGTTCGCGCACACCCCATCCGCCGACGCCGATCGGGATGCTCATCGCGGCGAGTCCGACGACCGCGAGCACCGGCACGACGGGTCCCCCGAGTGCCGCCATGGCGATGAGGAAGAGTACGAAGAGAGCTGCCATTCCCAGGGCCGAGGACAACCAGATGGTGAGAGTGTGCCGCCAGTCCATTCCCCGCATGCCCCACTCGGAGACGACCAGGGTCGCAATAGAAACGGCGGCGGCCATGAGTGCCAGCCGGCCGGAGACTCCGATGAGGGTGAAGGAGGCGGTGGCGAAGAGCAACGTCGTCGTACTCAGTCGTTCGGCGCCGACGGCAACCAGAGGTGACAGCCACTTCTTCGCTCCGGTGTGCCGGTAGACGGCGACTCGGGCGGCATCTCCGCCGAGTCCGCCGGGCAGGACCATGTTGAGCAGCGACGAGGAATAGCAGTCGGCGAGGGCCCGTGACCACGTGATGGTCGTGCCTCTGTGTGCGAGCAGCAGCGTCCAGCGCAGAGCTTGGGCGCCGGTCATGATGAATCCGCAGCCGAGTGCGGCCAGGACCGTCCAGACGTTGAGGACCTGCCATCCGTCGACGAGTGCTTGAGCGCCGACGACTCTCACCGTCAGCGCCAGCAGCGCGACGGTGATTGCGAGCATGAGGGCCCTCTTCGCCCAGGTCATGTCACTTCTGTCCCAGTCGGAGGGGTGGCCGCACGAACGGCTGGGGTCTGTCGTCCGCGGTCGACAGCGTCGATGAGCACATCGAGGTGGTCGACCCTGACGCGCAGTCCCGAGTCCAGCTGCGCCAGCCGTTGACTCCACCAGTCCTGTGCGGCTGCGGCGAGCGCCGGGTCCTCCTCAACGGCTGCCTCGAGTCGTTCGGAGAGGAATCTGTTGAGGAAGGTCCGGTCTTCCGGGACCGAGAGGCGCCACGGGCTGGGACCCTCGAATGCGGTGAGTCCGTGTCTGCGGGCGACGCTCATGAGGTGTTCGGGTGCGTGGTGGCCGAGCCTGCCGTCGCGGTGCTGGTGGGCGGTAAAGGCTGCGTCGATGGCAGCGTCGTGCGGATGGGAAGGGTCGAGTTCCCACCCTCCGACGATGCTGAGCAGGAACAGACCGAGGCCGTCGTGGTCGGTGAGGGTGCGAATGACGGCGGTGAGGTCGGCTTCGGTGAGGACGTCGAAGAGGGCGCTGCAGGTGAGCAGCAGCTGGGATCCCTGGAAATCCGAAGCAGAGAGCAGCTCGGCGCTGAGAGTCGGGAGCGCGGAGATCGGGGCACAGATCGTGCGTGCGTCAGGTAGTGCCGTTGCCGCCAGATCGAGGGAAGCTTGGTCGGAGTCGAGGAGGATCCAGTTGATCTGCCAGTCGGGCAGGCGAGAGCGCAGGGCAGCGTCGAACCACAGCGCAGAGTTGCCGGTGCCGGCCCCGATATCGATGGCCAGCAGTGACTTCGTGTTCGACTCTGCTCCGTACCTCAGTCGTGCGACTGCGTCATCGAGCAGATGCAGCGACTCCTGGCGCGCTGCGTCATCGACGGAACGGCGCAGATCCAGCCAGTCGGGTTCGGCCGCAGTCACGAGTTGCTCCTCTGCTTGTTGTCCGCCACAACTGACGATTCCTGCTGTTCGACCGAGGAAGCCGGTGCGGCCGGGCGGGAATGGTCGGCGGCGATGCGCAGAACCGTGTCGGCGGTGTCAGTCCACGAGCGTACGGCGTTGGGACGATTCCGGCGGGCCGATTCGTCCAGTTCGGTGCGGAACTCAACGTCGGTCAGCCAGCGGTGCAGTGCCTGTGCCCACGCGCCGACGGTGCGGGGCAAGCCGAGTCCGGCACCCAGAGGCTCTTCGGCTCCGGTTCCGACAGTGACGAAGGCGGAGATCCCGCCGGCGGCCGCCTCCGCGACGACCATCCCATAGGCCTCCGAGCGTGAGGGCAGAAGCAGCAAGTCGGCGTTGCTGTACAAGGCGTCGATCTCGGCGGGGCTGAGTTCTCCGACGACGTCGGCTCTGCCCGCAGGCAACTCTTGGCACGCCGCCTGCAGCCGGCGGCCGTAATCTGCGTCCACAAGCGGGCCGGCGAAGGTGACCCGCCACAGCCGTTCTGCAGCCGCATCATCCTGTTTGCGGACATCGGATTGTGTTGTTTCTCCGCCAATCAGCTCTGTCAGGGCTTCGGCGATGAGCAGCTGTCCTTTGTTCTCCTCGATGGCGCCGATACACACGAAATGGCCTCCGCCGCCGCCAGAGCTCTGTGGGCGTGCAGGGTTTCCGGGCACGGCCGCCTCGGCGCGGATCCCGTACCGAGATTCCAATCCTGCGGCGGTGAACCGACTCGTGGTGATGACGGCGGGTGCGGCACTGACGACCTGTCGTTCGCGGTCGCAGGCGGCTCTGTCGTCACTGTCTGCCAGGCAATGGATAAGCAGGATGGGCGAACCCTGCTCGGTGCGGTTCGTGTCTCCAGGATCGGTCATCACCTCGGGCAGCGCAGTGGCGATGAGCCCATCGAGGAGGACGGGTCCGGTCACTGCGGCCAGGAGATTATTCACAGCCGCTGACTCGGCTGGTCCCGGTTCATCCCAGGAACCGGGCACCGAATGGAGCACGATCCGGGGACCGGCCGCCTCGGCGACTGCCCGGTTGAATGCCGCTCCCCCGCTGATGCGGCCGAGATCGGGTTCGATGAGGTGAAGGCTCACGCCCGCTCCGGGACGGTGTACGTGATCGCTGCGCGCGGATTCTCCCGCAGCTCGATGCTGATGCCGATCTCGGGGCGGTCCGCCAGGGATTCGGCCAGGCGCTGTCCGATGTATTCGGCGACGGCTTCGGTCGTGCTCAGCTTCCCGGTGAAGTCCGGGTGTTCGTCGAGGTTCGCATAGCGCAGTGGGGACAGGGCCGCGTCGAGCAGGCTCATGGCTTCGCCGATGTCGAGGACGACTGAATGCTCGTCCAGGCTCGGACGGGTGAAGGTCGCCGAGACTTCGAGAGTGGCACCGTGGACGCCTTGGGCTGGTCCGAAGAATTCGTCGGGCAGGCTGTGGGCGATCATCACGTGGTCGTTGACGGTGAGTCCGAACATCGTCTTCTCTTTCCTCTCGGGGTACCGGTTGGTTCTTCGTCTCCGGGTTGCGGATGCGTGCGGTTCGACGCGACTGCAGTGCCCGGGAATCAGTCAGTCGGCGTGGGCGCCCGTGTAGTCGATGACATGACAGAGTGCGGAGCGGGCAGGGCCGTCACCGCCGCTGAGTTCGTCCATGACCGTCGGCAGCTCCGTCCAGTCGGAGACTCCGGTGATCAGGGAATCGAAGCGGTCATCGTTCAAGGCTGTCAGGGCCGCGCGCATCCGTTGGGTGCGGGTGCGGCGCGCTCGATGTCCGGCGGCGACCTCGCCGACCTGTGAGGCGATGATGCTCAGCCGGCGGGCGTGGAAGTCTGCGCCGAGCGGCACGCTGGGGCTGTCGCTGCCGTACCAGGATGCTTCGATCACGGTGCCGTCGTCGCCGGTGATCTCGAGTCCGCGGGCCAGTCCGGCCTGGTTCCCGGAGGTGTTGATGACGAGGTCGCAGTCGGAGGAGGCATCGTCCGGTGCGACCGTGGTGAGGCCGAGGTCGGCCAGCAGTGCGCGCCTGTGCGGGTCGGT
The DNA here is from genome assembly GCF_026013965.1 of Brevibacterium sp. JSBI002. Classification (NCBI taxonomy): domain Bacteria; kingdom Bacillati; phylum Actinomycetota; class Actinomycetes; order Micrococcales; family Brevibacteriaceae; genus Brevibacterium; species Brevibacterium sp. JSBI002. The sequence goes on along the minus strand of NZ_CP110341.1, from coordinate 1,266,374 downwards.
CTCGACGATTTCGAGTCGGTCGAGCGGCATCCGGGAGGCCAGCAGCGCGGTGGATGTGCCGATCATGCCCGCACCGATGACGGCGACGCGGTCGGCGAAGCGCGGCGGCTGCTGCCAGAGGATGTTGAGACCGGTTTCGACGGCGCCGGCCAACAGCGCCCTGTGGTCGTCGATGTCATCGGGAATGAGGTGGACATCCTCGGTGGTCACAATGTGGTGGGAGTGATGGGGCAGTAGGCCGAAGACCCGAGCGCCGATCCAGTCACGCGGTCCTTCGTCGACGACGCCGACGCCGAGGTAGCCGTACGACACTGGGAACGGGAAGTCCCCGAGCTGGTGAGGAGCCCGCATCAAGTCTTCGACGCGAGCGGGGATGCGGCCGGTGTGGACGAGTGATTCGGTGCCCTTCGACACCGCCGAGGCGGTGGTGATGATCCGCAGCTCGCTCCCTGAGTCAGGGTCCGCGTGCGGGGTGGGAACTTCACGCCAGCCCCCTTGCCGGGCGGCTTCCGTCCAGTACTGCCAAGCCATAATTCGATCGTACAGGTGCCCCTGCCCCGCAGCGGACCCAGGTGACCCCCGTGACCGTGATCAGGCTGATAGCCGACGACCGGGCCACTACCCTGGGGCCATGACTGATTTCCTCAAACTGCGGAAGTCCGCCCCGGACGGCTTCTTCGCCGCCGAGGCCGCGGGGCTGAGATGGTTGGCCGAACCGGGTGTGGTCCCTGTCGTCGACGTCATCGAACATGGCGCGGATTTTCTGCAGCTGCGCCGTCTCGACGAGGTGGGTCCCTCCGCCGAGGCGGCCGCCGCCTTCGGTCGCGACCTGGCCCGGCTTCACGATGCGGGTGCTCCCGGTTTCGGTTGGTCACCGGCTCCGCAGTCGTTCTTCGGGCCCCTCGACAATCCCTTCGAGGTGCCCGCCGAGTCCGTCGGCGACTTCACTGACTATTGGGTCGAGCAGCGCCTGCGTCCTCTGATCTCGACGGTTGCCGGGGATCTCACGGGTGAGGATCGGGCTACGGTCGCCTCGGCGATCGATGCGATCGCGTCCGGAGTTTTCGCCGGGATCTGCGGCGAGGACGAGGAGGCCCCGGCACGCGTTCACGGAGATCTGTGGGCGGGAAATCTCATGTGGACGCCGGACGGGGTCACTCTCATCGATCCGGCCGCGCACGGCGGTCACCGTTTGGAGGATCTGGCCCTGCTCGGTCTCTTCGGGACCTCGTATCTCGACGAGATCTATTCCGGTTACGAACAGGAACATCCGATGCCGGACGGTTGGCGGGATGACCTGCCGGTTCACAGCTTCTTCGCTCTGCTCGCGCATATCCGTCTGTTCGGTCGTGGGTTCCTCGGGCAGACGGTCCGTGCCGCCCGGTCGATCATCGCCCGGGCGGAACAGCTGGACCGGTAAGGTCACTTCAGGGAGATCTCCACCGGGTCGGAGAACAGTCCGCCGGCGAAGGTCAGCTTGTTCGGGTCGACGTCTTCGGGCACGTCGAAGACGAGGATGCCTTCGGCTGTGTTTCCGGGATTGATCTCTTCGAGGAAGAGGATGTTGTCCTCGGCCGCGTAGATTCCGGCCTCTGAGTCGGCAGAGTAGGTATTGCCGGAATCATCACCGAGTTTGATGTCGTCTTCGAAGAAGAAGTTCGGCTCCGATCCGGTGTTCTTCACCGACAGTCGGATCTGGACGAACTGTCCCTGAGCTTGGGCGTTGAGGAATTCGTCGCCGACCTGTGAGACTCCGTCTTCGACCTTTGCGACGGTGATCTCCCAGTCATCAGAGGCCACCGTGTCTCCGATTCCATACGTTGCTTCTTCGGCAGGTTTGTCGGCAGGCTTGTCGCCGGCTTCCTTCTTCGCGGACTCCCCCGACTGCTGAGCATCGGCCGAGCCGCCCTCCGAGGTGCTCGTGTCATCTCCCCCACCTCCGATCGCGCTGGCGATGGCAATGATGACGATGACGGCGAGTAGCCAGAACCACCAGCGCTTGAGCAGCGGCTTCTTCTGCTTCGGCGGTTTCTGACCATAGGGTTGCTGCGGGTATCCCCCGGCTCCGTAGGCCGGCGGGTTCTGCGCGGGTGCCCACTGTTGGGAGTCGAAGTTCTGGGGCTGCTGGGCGTTGTAAGGGGGCTGGTGCTGGGTGTTGTGAGGGGGCTGGTGCTGCGGGGACCATTGGGGCTGTGGAGACTGCGGCTGTTGCGGGGTGTTCTGGGGGTTCCGCGGGTGGGACATGACGCTCCTTCGAAGCTGGATCTGGCTGACTGCTCCAGCCTCGTCGCATCCGCGCGCCGGCACGTCCGCAATCGGGCTGGACCTGACCAGCCGATCGGTTGACCTCGTCCAGCCGGAAGGTGGACTACGTGTGTCAGTCCTCGCGGTTACGATTCTCTTGTGTCAGAACAATCCGCCCCTCGCCGCAGGATCCCGCGCGGTGTGCGCATCGCCGGCAGCATCCTCGTCGGCGTCATTGCCTACCTCTTCGGGTTCTTCACCTCGTCGATGGCGGTGACCGCGAACGCCTGGGCTTTCTCCGATGGGGAACTCAACGACACCGGGCTCGTAGCCGTCCTGCTGCTGTTCCTCGTGTGGGGACTCGTCTTCCTCCGTCACAGGTGGCCGTGGGTGCCGTTCGTGGCCGGCGGACTGCTCACGGCGGGGTGGGGCGATGCCCTGTTGCTCCTCATCGCGGTCTTCCACCTCGTCATCCGAGCACCCCGGCGGCAGGCGATCATCGCCTCGGCGGCGGCCACCGGACTGGTTGCGTTCTCCACGGTGAGGATGTGTCTGGCGTCGCCCGAGCACAATCCGTTCAGCATCTTCTTCCTGCCCGACCCGGCACAGGTCACGGGCCTCGAGGCGACCATCCCGCCGGAGGATTCGCATTTGGCGATCAGGATCATCACGATCGCAGCCGGCGTCATCGGATTGTGTACGGCGTTAGGGGTCGGGGCGTTGCTGCGGCGGACGCGGAGGATGAGAGCGGTCGAGTCGATCGCCGAGCGCGAGGCTCAGCGGAATGAGTCGCTCTCGGCCGAGATCGCCCGACAGTCCGAACGAGAGCTCTTGGCACGCGAATTTCCGACACGCTCTCCCACCGCCTGTCGGTGATCTCGCTGCACACCGGCGCCCTTGAGGTCGGAGCACAGACCGACCCCGAGGTCGCTTCGACGGCGTCAGCCCTGCGGGAGGAAGCCCGCGCGTCACTGGAGGATCTGCGTCATCTGGTGGGTGGTGTGAGGAACGGCGATCTGGCTGGTCCGCAGCCGGGGCAGGAGAATTCTTCCCCTCCGAGCCGCGCGACGATGGCTGCGATTCCCGAGCTCATCTCCTCCGTGGCGTCCACCGGCACGGTCATCCGTCCGCTCATCGTCATCCAGGACGTGGACTCGTGCCCGCCTGCGCTCGACCGTGCGGCCTATCGCATTGTTCAGGAGGCGCTGACGAACGCGATGAAACATGCGCCGAATCTGCCGGTGACGGTGGACATCGCAGTCTCGGCGGCCCGCGGTATCCAGATCTCGGTGAGCAATCAGCTGCCCAGCCCTCCAGGCCCAGTCGGTGTTCCGCCGCGCCCACGATATGCGCCGGGACCGGGACGAGAAGCCGGTGCCGGCGCGCCCGATCACGGACCGGGACCGGCCGGTCACCGCCGGGGTCCGCAGGACGCTCAGTTGGGATCGACCGGATCGGGATCCGGTCTGGTCGGCATCCGCGAGCGCACCGAGATGTTCGGCGGCGAAGCGTCGATCGGGGTGTTCGGCAATGAGTTCCGTGTGCAGGTGTGCTTTCGGTCCCTCTCACCCCGGACCTGAGGCGATGCGGAGCAGGGACTTCCGCGCCGCGCCGATCCGTGTCATGGGCCTCGGGTATTGTGACGTTCATGAACCAAGCCGCCCCGATCCGAGTCATGGTCGTCGATGACGATCCCATGGTCATCACCGGGATCAGGGGGATCCTCCAGGCCGCCGACGGCGTCGACGTCGTCGCCTCGGCGTTGAGCGGGGAAGAGTCCGTTGAGAAGGCGTCTCTGCATTTTCCCGATGTCGTGCTCATGGATATCCAGATGCCGGGAATCGGCGGGATCGAAGCCACTCAGCGTCTGCTCAACAGTGTACGACCGCCGAAGGTGGTGTCTCTGACGAGCATGAGCAGCGACGATCACCTCTTCAAGGCACTCGAGGCCGGAGCCGCCGGATACCTGCTCAAGAACATCGGCCCTGTGGAACTCGCCGCCGCGATCCGCAGGGTTCACGCCGGTGAGCCCATTCTCTCCCCGCAGTCGATGCGGCAGGTCATCTCCAAGGTCAGATCGAACTCAGACCATCGACTGCAGAGGGAGGCCGTTGAACTGCTGTCCGGACTCACAGACCGCGAGCGGCAGATCGCCGGGCTCGTGTCCGATGGTCTGTCCAATCAGGAGATCGCCGAGGAGACGTTCATGAGTCTGGCTACGGTCAAGACTCACCTCAACCGGATCAACGTCAAACTGGACACGAACAATCGCGTGCGCATCGCCACGATGGTCGTTCGCGCCCGCGGGCACTGATTCCGATAGATCGATCGGCGCGACTTTCAGAGAATCCTCGCGAGAATTCACCGTTTCTTTATCCCCCACAGCAGAAGTGATTGTCGACTCCGTCTAAAATCGACTCTGATGGTTGCTGAACCCTATGTCGAATCCGAGAAGCTGATCAGCAACCCCTCAGATCGCAGTCAGTGGACAGAACGAGCACAGGGGTTGCTGTCCTGGGCAACCTCAATCTGGGTCTTGGGCGCCGCTTTCATCGTCGTCACATTCGCCGCAGCCGGTCCGCTGCGAGTCTGGGACTACAAGCTCAATCGACGGTGGCTCTTTCTCTTCGAACCCGATCTCGTCTGGTTCGTTCAGCACATCCTCGACCCCATTGCAGGCCAGGCGGTCTGTCTTCCCGTCTTGGCGATCACCGCGATCGTGCTGTCGCGCAAACGTCGGTCTTGGCGACCGATCGTCTTCGGCATCGCCGTCGAAGCAGCCTTCTACCTCGGCATCGGCTCGCTCAAGGTCCTCCTCGCCCGACCGGCGACCACACTGCATGACCCGCGGTTCTTCCAAGGCGGTCTCATCGAGATCGGCGGCCGCGGAATCAGCTACCCGTCAGGGCACGCGGCCGAAGCCGTACTTATCTACGGAGCGGTCGCCTACCTCATCGCGACCTACATCAACGTCACTACCAGAACCGTGCGCCTATTGTGCTGGGGCGTCGCAGCGGTCAGCGTGAACTCCGTGGTCGTGTCCTTCGCCCTCGGCTGGCATTGGGCCACCGACCTCATCGGGGGTCTGCTGATCGGCGGAGTCTTCCTGCGACTGCTCATCATCGCCGATCGGCGAATACCTGACCCCAGAACCTGACGGCACTCACAGCCAGGAGTCATCGAGGTCGGCGAACGTCGTCGCCTTGCTTTCGACAAGATCGAACCACGGCCCGGTCTGCGGCAGTTCGTGAACGAGGAAATACCGCGCCGCGGCGATCTTTCCCTTGAGGAACGCCGAATCGCCACGTTCACCGGCGGTCGCTTCGGCAGCCATCCCCTGCTGCAACCACAGCCACGCCATCACGGTGTGTCCGACCGCTTCCAGATAGGTCCACGCGTTGTCGAGGGCCACCGTTGGATCTCCGCTCGCCCACACTGCGGTGGTGACGGATTCGATGCGATCGACGGCTGACGCCAGGGCAGCGGTCTCGGCGGTCCAATCAGAACGGTCGGCCGCCTCGGCGAGGGTCTCCCGCATCTTTCCCAGCAGCACCTGCAGGCCGGCCCCGCCCTTCATGATGACCTTGCGGCCGAGGAGATCCTTGGCCTGAATGCCGTGCGTGCCCTCGTGGATCGGATTGAGCCGATTGTCGCGGTAGAGCTGTTCGACATCGTGATCGCGGGTGTATCCCGCTCCGCCGAGCACCTGGATGGCGTGGTCGTTCGCTTTCAGGCACCACACGCTCGGCCAGGTCTTGACGATCGGGGTGAGCACATCGAGCAGCAGTGCCGCACGGTCACGCGCGGCCTCGGAATCAGCAGTTTCGGATTCGTCGAGCAGACGCGCGGCATAGAGGATGAGCCCGAGCCCGCCCTCGACGTAGCTCTTCGACGACAGCAGCATGCGCCGGACATCGGAGTGCTCCGCGATCGGGATCGGCTCACCATCGGATCCCTTCGCCCCGTCGGGACGACCCTGGCGGCGATCGCGGGCATAGCGGAGGGCATCGAGGTACCCGTGGTACCCCAGTCCGACCGCACCGGCTCCGACACCGATGCGAGCCTCGTTCATCATGTGGAACATACAGGCCAGACCCTTGCCCCGCTCCCCCACGAGGTAGCCCACAGCACCAGCGGAACCGGCCGGAGTGTGCGTGCCCTCACCGAAGTTGAGCAGAGTGTTCGTCGTCCCGCGCCACCCCATCTTGTGATTGAGTCCGGACAGAACGACATCATTGCGTTCACCGAGGCTGCCATCGTCGTTGACGAGGTACTTCGGGACGAGGAACAGACTCAGACCTTTGACCCCTGGCTGGTCACCCTCGGCACGGGCCAGGACGAGATGGACGATATTCTGCGAGAGTTCGTGATCGCCGCCGGAGATCCACATCTTCGTGCCGTAGACGCGGAACGCATCGTCGCCGCCCTGGGGATCCGGAACCGCTTTCGTCGTGACATCTCCCAGGGAGGAGCCGACCTCGGGTTCGGACAGGCACATGGTGCCGAAGAACCGGCCGTCGAGCTCGGGCACAACGTACTTCTCGATCTGTTCCTCGGTGCCGTACTCGAGCAGCAGATTGGCGTTGCCCATGGTCAGCATCGGATAGCTCGCGGTACCGATATTGGCCGCCTGGAACCAGGCGAAGCAGGCCTTTGCGACCGAATGCGGCAGCTGAATGCCGCCGACGCTCTCATCCATCGTCGCCGACAGCAGGCCGATGCCGGCGAACTGGTCGAGCGCAGACTTGATCTCAGGAATCAGCGTCACCGCAGTGCCGTCGAACGTCGGCTCGTTGAGGTCGGACTTGCGTGCATGGGTCGCGAACCGCTCCTTGGCAAGCTCCTCGCTGGCTTCGAGCACGGAGTCGAAGACCTCACGCGAATGGTCGGAGAAGCGAGGTCGGTCGCAGAGTTCGTCGACCTTGAGCCAGTCATAGAGTTGGAACTCGATGTCCCTGGCGGAGAGGATGGATTCTGTCGCAGTCGTCAAGACGCCGTTGCCTTTGCTCTGTTCAGTCACGAGACCAAACTAGAGCTAAACGTTCGTTAAGTAAAGCGATTCGCCCTCTCACAGTGAAAAGGTTTGGCTATTGATCAGTTGCGGGGTCCGCCAAACGCTCCTCATCCCTGGGTTTCGGCCCCCGCGAGAGCTAAAATTCTCTTTACAATCTGCGTGGGAATGGGGCGAAGGATCATGACCGCAGCCCGGTACACGGATAGTCGCGTGCCGGGTTCTGCTGTGCCCCAGGTAGGATCGCCAGAGCCCTGATGCCACGCCGACCAGTCGGCGGAACAATGATGCTGATCTGAAAGGCAGAGCCGATGTCCTCCCCCACTGCCTCGCCTGCGCAGTCCTCCGACACGAAGACACAGCCGTCGGGATTCCTCCGGATCCTCCGCAACTACCGCTTCCCGCTCTTCATCCTCACAGGGGTGGTCATCGGCGCGATCATCGGCCTCGTCTTCGGGGAACGCGCCACCGTCATCAAACCGTTCGGCACGCTGTTCATCAACATGATGTTCACTCTCGTCGTGCCGCTCGTGTTCTTCTCCATCGCCTCCGCGGTGGCGGGAATGTCCTCGGCCGCGCGACTGGGCAAGATCATGGGCAGCATGCTGGGAGTCTTCGCCGTCACCGGCATCATCGCCTCCATCGTCATGGTCGCCGCGCTGCGCATCTTCAACGCCACGGACGGCGTCCAGGTGGAGATGCAGGAGCCAGAGAACGTCGAGGACGTCGGGTCCATCGGCGACCAGCTCGTCCAGACCGTCGTAGTCGACGACTTCTCGAAGATCCTGTCCGCCGAGCACATGCTCGCGCTCATCGTCTTCGCCGTCATCGTCGGCTTCGCCACCAGCAGGATCGGCGAGGCGGGCAAGCCGTTCGCCCAGTTCCTCAATTCCGGCACCGAGGTGTTCCTCAAGTTCACCTCGATCGTGATGTACTACGCCCCGATCGGCCTCGGTGCCTACTTCGCCGCTCTCATCGGTGACCTCGGCTCCCAGCTCGTCGGGGACTATGTTCGCGCTTTCCTCGTCTACTATCCGGTGGCGATCGCCTACTTCATCCTCGCGTTCACGTTCTACTCCTTCCTGGCCGGTGGCCGCCGAGGCGTCTCTCGGTTCTGGGGCAATATCCTCGAGCCCACGGCGATCTCTTTGGGCACATCCTCCTCGGTGGCGGCGATCCCGGCGAACCTGCGTGCCGGAGAGAAGATCGGAGTCCCCCGTGACATCCGGGAGACGATCGTGCCGATCGGTGCCACGATCCACATGGAAGGATCGAGCCTGTCCGCGATCCTCAAGATCGCCTTCCTCTTTGCCGTGTTCCAGCGCGACTTCTTCACCCTGGAGAACATCCTCATCGCCATCGCCGTGGCGCTGCTGGCCGGAATGGTCATGGCAGGAATCCCCTCAGGCGGCTTCATCGGCGAGCTCATGATCATCACCCTCTACGGCTTCCCGGCCGCGGCACTGCCGATCATCCAGATCATCGGAACCGTCATCGATCCCCCGGCCACCACCGTCAACTCCGTCGGCGATCAGGCGAGTTCGATGATGGTCGCTCGCATCCTCGACGGTAAGGACTGGATGGAAAAGGCCGACGAGGATGATCACGATTCGGTTCCATAAGCCCAGTGAATCCGTCACACTCCCGAGCTCGTAGATTCGGACAAGGCTCCTTCTGGCCGAATGTCTCGGAGATGTCATAGGAACGCAATAGAACTTCCGCATTTGCGACTCAACATCTCAGCTTCTGTTCAGTTTCGGGCAAGAGGCTCTCACCTGGGCTGACGATACTCGATTCCAGCAATGTTCCTGATCTGCAAGAGGAGAAGTCACCATGCCCGCCTTCATCAGCACTTACGCCGCTAAGTGGGGCGTCGCCGCATTAGCCGGCCTCGCTTCCCTGGGTCTCGCAGTCGGTCCGGCAGCTGCCTCCGCCGATTCCGCGCCCGCATCCATTGCCGCTCAGGCACCCCAGAGTTCGGGACACCCGAAGGGTGCTGTCAAGTACGCGGACAGACTGATCACCGCCTACGGCATCGGTGATGCCGTGGTCGTGGATCAGCTCGCCACGAAGAACGTCGTCGCTGCCCTCGCCGAGCACAACGACGGTCACGCCAAACGTTGGCATCGCACGTCAGCCGACTCCGGCAAGGGATGCACCTGGGTGTCATACACGAACCTGGACACACATGAGGTCATGAATCTGACAGTGAGAAACGCGACCGCCGCGGACAAGGGCCGCGATGCCGTTCGTGAGGTCGAGTTCGTCGGCTGAGAACGACCCGTTGACATCCCGTCGACCAGATTCTGGTCGGCGTCTTGTCAGCAGGGCTGACCAGCTCGGTAGACTCGGGAACCATGGTCGCCCTGAATGAAGTCCCACGCCGTCGCTACACCGCGGGGCCGACGCCTCTCCTACATCTGCGGAGCCTGTCCGTCGAGCTCGGTGGACCGCAGATCTGGATCAAACGCGATGACCAGCTGGGACTGACTCAGGGCGGGAATAAAACGCGTAAACTCGAGTTCCTCATCGCCGACGCCCTGGAACAGGGCGCGGACACGCTCATCACCGTCGGCGGGGTGCAGTCCAACCACTGTCGGCTGACCTTGTCGGCTGCCCGCACCGAGGGCCTCGACTGTCACCTGATCGTCGAAGAGGATCTCGGACCCGACGGCACCTCGCTCGGCCCGGCAGGGTCGAACCCGCCGGAGTACACGGGAAACTTCCTGCTCTTCGATCTTCTCGGCGCGGATTCGGTCACGGTGCTCGGCCACGGGGCCGACCTCCTCGGCGAGGCTCAGGTTCTGGCTGAGAAGCTGCGCGTCGAGGGCAAGAAGCCTTACGTCATCCCTGTGGGCGGGTCGAATCCGATCGGTGCGCTCGGCTATGTCGACTGTGCCGTTGAGATGCTCGACCAATTCGCCGAGGCGGGGCTGGATTCGCCCACGATCGTCACGCCCAGCGGTTCGGCCGGAATGCAGGCCGGACTCGTCGTCGGCCTCCACAGCGCGGGAAGCGATGTACCGGTCATCGGCATCAACGTCAGCCGGACACAGGCGGAGCAGGAACCGAAGATCGTCGACCTCGTCGACTCCACGGCGCACTTCCTCGACCTGCCCCCGGCCCCTCGCGCAGCCACAGTGGGACTCGGTGATTATGTCGGGACGGGATATGCTCTGCCGACCCCCGAGATGGTCGAGGCTGTGCGTCTCTTCGCCCGCACCGAGGGCATCGTCCTCGACCCGGTCTACACCGGCAAGGCAGCGGCCGGCCTCATCGACCTCATCAGATCTCGCCGTTTCTCCTCCGAGGACGCGGTCGTCTTCATCCACTCCGGCGGAGTCCCCGGACTCTACGCCCGTACCCAGGCGTTTGCCTGAGCACCACTCAGCTCCCACCACCAACGGAAGGCACACAGATGACAGTTTCGACAGCAGACCTGTGGGACGAACGCGGCGACGAGCTCTATTCGATTGCCCTGAACTTCGGCGACTTCGGAGCCAAAACGTCATTCTCCGGACCGGCCCGCACCATCCGCTGCTTCCAGGACAACGGACTGGTCAAGCAGACCCTCAACCAGCCCGGCGACGGCGCCGTGCTCGTCATCGACGGTGACGGATCGATCGCCACCGCCCTCATGGGTGACATGATCGCCGAGGCAGGAGTTCGAAACGGCTGGAACGGTGTCGTCATCAACGGTGCTATCCGCGACCGTGAGGCGCTGGCCGAGATGGGGTTCGGCATTAAGGCTCTGGCCAGCAACCCTCGCAAGAGCGCGAAGGACGGTGCCGGTGAGATCGACGTGACTGTGGAGATCGGCGGCGCGACGATCCGCCCGGGAGCGATGGTCTTCGCCGATGCCGACGGCGTCGCCGTCGAGAAGTAGGGCGGCAGAGACTCAGCGGTGAACGGTGTCGAAGCTCTGTTCGGCTGAGTCCCAGATGTCGGCAACATCGATCTGGCCATCGGCGGTGAGCTCTTCGACAGTCGACCGGTCGTAGAGGTACGCCCACTCCCCTGCCGACACGACTCCGGTGACCACGAGGATGTCATAGTCGAAGCCCGCCCGTGACGTCGCCTGGACGATATACGCCGTGGCTTCCAAGTCTTTGACTCTGTCCTCGGTCGAGGCGAAGTGGACATGAAGGCGTTCGGGTTCGGTCTCCTGGTTGAAGTCGGGGTTCGTCTCGGATTCGAGACTCACCTCGACGCCGTCCAAGGACTGCGCCACATAATCTGAGAGCTCGTTGAGGGAATCGAAGCCCTGCTCCACGACATCCAGAGTCGCCGTCGGCGTCGTTTCGGGTTCCGACGATGAGCCGGAATCGGAGCCGCAGCCGCTGAGGGCGATGAGTACGGCGGTCAGGAGCCCGGCGAGAGCAGGGGCGGACTTCGAATCGAACCTCATGGCACCAGCCTATCGGCGGGCGTGCGCTGGTACCGCATCGCCTCGATTGCATAGAGCGTGGTGCTCCGGTGGGATTCGGATCACCTTCGAGCGGAACGGGAATAGATCCATCTCCTGTCTGGTTTAAACTTCAACTAGATTGATCTACACTGATACCAACAGCCGATCCGTTCAGGAGAACAGCATGACCACCACCCCCATCCAGGCACCGACCTCGACCGACCTGCAGACTCCCGCCGTCGATGAGAAGCGACTCAGTGCCGCCACCGGAATGGACGCCGTGACTCTGCGCGTCGGCGATCTCGAGAAGATGTCGAACTACTACTCGAACGCCCTCGCCATGGAGCCCCTCGAGGAGACCACCCGTGACGGCGAGGTTCACCGCGTGCTCGGTCGTGGCACCACTCCCCTGGTCAAACTCGTGGCTACGCCGGGCCTGCCCGGCGTCGACCCCAAGCAGGCCGGGCTCTTCCATACCGCGTTCCTGTTCGACACCAAGGAAGCCCTGGCAGCCACGGTCGCCCACGCCGCGCAGAACACCAACAGCACCTTCGTCGGCTCCAGCGATCACCTGGTCAGCCAGGCCTTCTACTTCACCGACCCCGAAGGCAACGGCATCGAGCTCTACATCGACCGAGCCCGCTCGGAATGGACTCACTCACTCGACGGTGAGGTCCAGATGGATACGCTCTACCTCGATCCGAACCGCTTCCTCGAGCGCCACCTCAACCAGGACGTCCTCGCGAACACTGCTGCCGAGCCCGGCATCGTCGGCCACGTCCACCTGCAGGTCGGCAACATCCCGCAGGCCCGTGAGTTCTACGTCGACGCGCTCGGCTTCGAACCGTCACTGTCGTCGATGCCCGGAGTCCTCTTCGCTGCGGCCGGCGGATACCACCACCACGTGGCCATGAACACCTGGAACAGCCGCGGTGCCGGCCCCCGGGCGGCCAGCCTCGGTCTCGGGGATGTGGCGATCACCGTTCCCGGGCGCGAGGATCTCGATGCCCTGGTCGCGCGTCTGCGTGCGCACAGCCTCGATTTCGCCGATGACGGACGTTCGGTGCGAGTCGTCGACCCGTGGGGCACGCAGGTCACTCTGGCCACCGGAACCAGCTCCATCGACGAGACGCTGGCGCGCTGACACTCCGCCGGGGCGAAGAGCTCGGCCGGTCAGAACGCGCTGAGGCGGGTGATGCTCAACGGCATCACCCGCCTCTGTCGTCTCCGCCGAGATCAGCTCTTGGAATGCACTCGCTCGACAGCCGCCTGCGGATGCAGGTCGAGTCGGCGCAGCAGCTGAGCGTTGAGGGCGACGACGATCGTCGAGATCGACATCAGGATCGCGCCCACGCTCATCGGCAGAACGAACCCGATGGGAGCGAGGATTCCTGCCGCCAACGGCACTGACAGCAGGTTGTATCCGGCCGCCCACCACAGGTTCTGTTTCATCTTCCGGTAAGTAGCGCGAGAGAGCTCGACGATCGAGAGCACTGAACGCGGATCGTCGGAGGCGAGAATGACTCCGGCAGAAGCGATGGCCACGTCGGTTCCCGCGCCGATGGCGATGCCGACATCGGCCTGCGCCAGAGCGGGCGCATCGTTGACCCCGTCGCCGACCATCACCACGCGACGCCCCTCCCCCTGCAGTTCGGAGACCTTCGTCGCCTTGTCAGCGGGATGGACGCCGGCAAAGACACGGTCGATGCCGAGCTCGGAGGCAACGGACTGCGCGACCGCCTCGGCGTCTCCGGTGATCATCACGACCTGCGCACCGATAGCATGGAGCGCGTCGACGGCTTCGCGCGATTCCGGCCGGATCTCATCGGCCAGCCGCAGGGCACCGACAACGGCTCCGTCGACGAGCACATGGAGAATGATGGCACCTTCGGCGCGCCAAGCCTCCGCAGCCTCCGCCTCGGAGGCATCGTGCGCCTCGAGGAGCCTGGGTCCACCGACCTCGACCGTCTCGCCCGCGATGACGGCTCTGACGCCGACCGCAGGAGACGAGGAGAAGTCGGATGCACTCGGCACGTCGATCCCTCGCTCAGCGGCTGCCTTGACGATGGCGGTGGCCAACGGGTGTTCACTGTCGGTTTCGACTGCGGCGGCCAGACCGAGCAACTCATCCTCGGTCCGCGCGGTCCCGTCGGTCGGTACGGCCTCGATGCCGGTGACCGTCGGCTCACCTTTCGTCAGGGTGCCGGTCTTGTCGAAGAGCACGGAATCGACCGTGCGCATCGTCTCGAGTGCGAGCCGGTCCTTGACGAGGACACCGGCACGGGCCGCACGCTCGGTGGCGATGGACACGACCAGAGGAATGGCCAGGCCCAGGGCGTGAGGACAGGCGATGACGAGCACAGTGATCGTGCGCACGACCGCCGAGTCCGGCATACCGATGAGCGACCAGACGACCGCGGTGATCACGGCGGCGCCGAGAGCGAACCAGAACAGCCACGCCGATGCCTTGTCGGCGATGCGCTGCGCACGCGACGAAGAGTTCTGAGCATCGGAGACCAGCTTCTGGATTCCCGCCAATGTTGTGTCATCACCGATCGCGGTGATCTCAACCCGGAGTCCGGAATCCGTAGCGACGGTGCCAGCCACAACGGCATCGCCTTCGCCCCGCCGGACCGTGGCGGACTCTCCGGTGACCATGGATTCGTCCATATGGGCCGAACCGTCGATGATCCGACCGTCCGCGGGAACCGAGGAACCGGGACGGACGAGAACGATGTCACCGACGACAAGCTCGCCCGGAGCGACGCTCACCGTCTCCCCATCGACGATCTTCTCCGCCTCATCGGGCAACAGTGCTGCGAGGCTGTCCAGCGCCGAGGTGGTCTGCGCCAGTGAGCGCATCTCCATCCAGTGACCGGCGAGCATGATCACGACCAAGAGGGCCAGCTCCCACCAGAAGTCGAGCTGCGGGTCGAGCAGTCCCAACGACGAGCCCCAGGAGGAGATGAAGGCGACCGTGATCGCCAGTGCGATGAGCAGCATCATGCCGGGGCTGCGCCCCTTGATCTCGTCGAGGCCGCCGGTCAGGAAGGGTTTGCCGCCCCAGACATACATGACGGTGCCGAGGATCGGCGCGAGCCATCGGAGTGCACCGAGGATGCCGGTTTCGGGAACCTCATAGCCGACGAGGTGGCCGAACATCGGGCTGAACGCGACGACGGGCACGGCGATGACGAGCATGATCCAGAACAGGCGGCGGAACTGCGCGACGTGGTCACCGTGGCCCGCATGCCCTGCATGACCGCCGTGGCCCGAATGTCCGGAATGTCCCTCCTGACCGGAATGCCCGCCGTGACCGTCGTGGGCGTGGTGAGCGTGATCGGTATGGTCCATGGCCTCAACATACCCGGAATGCCCCGGTTCATCGGGCCGCATGTGCTGATGATTCTGCTGCTTGTTCATACCTCGAACATATACCCCCTAGGGGTATTAATCAACGGTGAGTCCCCTCACGTGCAATCCCATGCAACCCTGGCTCTCATGTCGCAAGCGCTCTAGCGTCGAAGAACGCCGAACGGCTCGTACAGGCCTCACGAAAGGACTCAGCATGAGAGCAGCACGATTCCACGCACGCAAAGACATCCGGATCGACGATATTCCAGAGCCCGAACTGCAACCGGGCACAGTCGCCATCGACGTGGCATGGTGCGGGATCTGCGGACCTGATCTTCACGAATACCTCGAAGGGCCGATCTTCGTCCCGCCGGCGGCCACCCCCACCCGATCTCCGGCGAATCCGCGCCGGTGACCATGGGACATGAGTTCTCCGGCACAATCACAGAGCTCGGTGACGGAGTCAGCGATCTGGAGGTCGGCCAGAACGTCGTCGTCGAGCCCTACATCATTGCCGACGACGTCGACACCAGCCCCGGCCAGAGCTATCAGCTGTCAAAGGATATGAACTTCATCGGCCTCGGCGGCCGCGGTGGCGGGCTATCGGAGAAGATCGTCGTCCAGCGTCGCTGGGTGCACCCCATCGGCGACATTCCACTCGACCAAGCTGCACTGATCGAACCGCTGTCAGTCGCTCACCACGCAGTTGTGCGATCTGATGCTGGATCCGGCCAGATCGCCGTCGTCGGCGGCGCGGGCCCGATCGGCCTCCTCACTGCCGCCGTCCTCAAAGCCAAGGGACTGACCGTCTACATTTCCGAACTATCTGAGGCGCGGAAGGAAATGGCACTGTCGACAGGAGTTGCCGATGAAGTTCTCGATCCGCGAGAATCCGATGTCGCAGAAGCCGTTCGCGAGCGCACTAATGGGCAAGGAGCCGACGTAGGATTCGAATGCTCCTCCGTCCCCGTAGTGCTTGACATGCTTATCGACGCCGTCCGTCCCGGCGGAGTCATCGTCAACGTCTCCATCTGGGGGCACAAGCCGGAAGTCGACATGCCCAAGCTCGTCCTCAAGGAGATCGACCTGCGAGGGACCATCGGCTACTCGGGAGATCATCCTGCGACCATCGCGTTGGCCGAAAGCGGCAGAATCGACCTCGCGTCTTTCATTACGGCAAAGATCGGACTCGACGAACTCATTCCCAGCGGCTTCGACGAGCTCATCAACAACAACGAGCACCACGTGAAGATCATCGTCGACCCGCGCGCCTGAGCCACCAGAAACCTCCTCGACACCCTCTAAACGAGCTCTACGCAGATTCGAGGGAGCAGATTGTAGATTCAGTGCGCTGAAATCAACATTCCGCTCCCTCGAATTTCTGCATTCACGCACGCGCCTCCGCACTCACACGCTTGGCCCCGCATTCACGCACCCTCCCCGCGGGAGGAACGCACCTCCGCAAACATTGCATGAATGCGCAGTTATGAGACATACTTGCTCATACTGTTCAACTTCGATCTGAACGTCGACTGCCCCACGGGCATCACACCCATCAGATCGAAGTCAATGAGAACCACACACCCTGGCTCGCCTGCGAGCCGGCCTCACCGCGGAGGATCCCATGGACCTGCAACTCATACTGGCGTTGGCCGCCGGCATCGCGACGATCGTCGTCATCGTGCTCGCGACCCGACTCGACGCCTTCATCGCCCTGCTTCTGGCGGCCGTCGTCACCGGCATCGTCGCCGGTCAGGATCTGCTCTCGATCATCGACTCGATCACCACCGGCTTCGGCGACACCCTGGCCAGCATCGGCATCGTCATCGGCCTCGGCGTCGGCATCGGCAAGATCCTCGAAGTCTCCGGAGCCGCCGACTCCCTCGCCCGCGCCTTCCTCCGCGCCTTCGGCAAGGGCCGCGAGCCGTGGGCGATGGGAACCGTCGGCTCGCTCGTGTCCATCCCCGTCTTCTGCGACTCCGGCTACGTGATCATGAATCCGCTGGCTCGTTCGATCGCCCGCGTGAAGAAGGGCGGCTACGTCACCCTCGCGCTGGCTCTGGGCTGCGGTATGACCCTGACTCATCACATGGTGCCGCCGACGCCGGGTCCTTTGGCTGCCACCGGCATCCTCGGTGCCGACATCGGATCGGTCATCCTCGCCGGCATCGTCTTCACCGTGATCCTCCTGCCCGTGGTCGTCGTCTACGCGCGCTGGATCGGGCCGAAGCTCGAACCCGTGCTCAACAGCAAGGTCAGGCACGACGTCTACTCCGAGGTCTCGGCCGCCTCGGCGGAGGGCACCAACGAAGGATCATCCAGGGTATCCACCCTCACGGGCGACCATGAGCACTCCGGCGACAGCTCCACCGGCTCCGCCCCGGGCACCGGCAAGAAGCCGGGCGCCTTCCTCGGCTTCCTTCCGCTCATCGTCCCGCTCCTGCTCATCGTCGCCAACACCGTGAGCACCGCGATCGACAAGAACGCTCAGGGCGAACTCGCCGGAGACGCCTACGAGCCCTCCACCTGGGTCGCACCTCTGGCCTTCCTCGGCAACCCCGTCGTCGCTCTGATCATCGGCCTCGTCCTCGCCGTCTACACGCTGCTGCCCCGCGTGACCCCACGCAACCAGGTGCAGAGCTGGCTGGCCGACGGTGCCGCCTCGGCCGGACTCATCCTCCTCATCACCGGCGCCGGGGGAAGCTTCGGGCTGGTGCTGCGCGAATCGGGTGTCGGTGACGCCCTCGCCGAGGCGATCGCCTCGATCAGCCTGCCCGCGCTCCTCGTCCCGTTCCTCATCGCCTCGCTCGTGCGTCTGGCTCAGGGATCGGGTACGGTCGCGATGATCACCGCCGCCTCGGTGACGGCTCCGCTCATCGCCCCGCTGGGACTCGATCCGCTCGTGGCCGTGATGGCCTGCACCGCCGGTTCGATGGTCTTCTCCTACTTCAACGACTCCTACTTCTGGGTCGTCACCCGATTCGCCGGTCTGGACGGCATCAACGCCATCAAGGGCTGGTCGGGAATCACCACTGCCGTGTGGATCTGTTCCCTTCCGCTGCTGTTCGTGCTCGACTTGATCGTATGAGCACCTTCCACCTGTCGGATCCCGGCACGACGGCAGCTTCCCCCTCGGCGCAGGCGAGCCCGCGCATCCTCATCGTCGCCGACGACCTCACCGGCGGCAACGCCTGCGGGGCCCTGTTCGCCGAGGCGGGACTGCGAACGATCACCGTCACCGACACCAGCCCGGCCGGCAGCGTCGACCTCGGAGGTCTGCTCGATGACTTCGATGCGGTCGTCGTCAACACCGACTCCCGCCACCTGCCGCCGCAGCAGGCCGGCATGGTCTACTCAGAACTCATCGAGTCCGCCGGTGCCGTCGACCTCGTGGCCTGCCGCATCGACACCACTCTGCGCGGCAACGTCGGGCCAGCTGCGGCCGCCGCCATCTCGGCGCGCAGGCGTGCACTGACCGCGCACGACGGTCAGCAGTACCGCGTCCTGGGACTGTGCGTTCCGGCCTTCCCTGCCGCCGGCAGAACCACCGTGCAGGGGCGGCAGCTGCTGGGCGGTCGACTGCTCGAACACACCGAGCTCGCCTACGACGTCCGCTCCCCCATCCGCACCTCCGTCATCGAGGAGATCCTCGCCGCCGGCACGGATCTCGACAGCCACCTCATCGCTATCGCCACCGTCCTGGCCGGCCGTGAGGCCGTGGCCACCGCCGTGCTCGACGCCATCGGAGAAGGGGCCGATGTGCTCATCGCCGATGCCCTGACCACCGAGCATATCGAGCTCGTCGGTTCCGTCATCGCTGAGATCAGCCACGACCTCGCCGAGGCGGCCACCTCAGAGATCCGCAACCGCGCAGGTCTGGCCGACGGTGAGCGGTTGGACTGGGTGACCATCGATCCCGGACCCGGCAGCCTCGCCCTGGCCCGGTCACGGCTGCCTGCTCGTGCCGACGGCATCCTGCTCGGCATCTCGGGCTCGGCCACCGAGGTCACCCGCTCTCAGCTCGCGGCCGTAGCCGAGGACCCCACGGTCACGGTCCTCCGTGCACCCGTGGACGACGCGGGCCTGCCCGATGTCGAGGCCACACTGGGCCTCATCGATCGGGCCGCCTCGGCGCGCGCGATCGTCATCGCCACCGTCCTCGAGTCCAGCGATCTGCGCGAACTCACCGATGCCGAATCCGAGCAGACGACACGGCGATTGGCATTGATCGCCTCAACGGTCATCTCCACCATCCCGATCTCCGGCCTCTACACGACCGGCGGAGACGTCACCGCCACGGTGATGCGCGAGCTCGGCGCGATGGGGATGGAGATCGACAAGGAGATCGTGCCCCTGGCCGTCGGCGGCCGCCTCGTCGGCGGGCGCGCCGACGGACTGCCGATCGTCACCAAGGGCGGTCTCATCGGCAACGCCGGCACTGCCGTCGAATGTCTCGAATTCCTGTCGACCACCGCCCGCGTCAGACGAGACTGAATCGTGCACGACAAACCTTGCACCCCCATCGACCGACAAAATCCGAACCATTCGAGGAGACAGCAATGACAGCACCAGCACTCGCCGTGACAGTGGGCGATCCCGTCGGAATCGGACCGGAGATCACCGCTACCGTGCTCGCGGAGTTCGCGGGCAGAGACGATCAGCACGGAATCGCCGTCGCGGATCTGGCCGTGATGAGACGTGCCGTCGACGTCCTCGGACTCGATGTCGAGCTGCGCGCCATCTCCGACTGGTCGACCCCGTCGGCCGGTGAAGGCGTCATCGACGTCTTCGATATCGGGGTTCTCGGGGATGACCTTCCCGAGTGGGGCGTCGTCGACCCGCGCGCCGGCAGGGCTTCGGTGGCCGCGATCGAGATCGCCACCGAGGCGGCCATGGCTCAGCAGGTCGCCGGCATCGTCACCGGCCCCATCAACAAGGAAGCCGTGTGGAAGTCCGGATCGCAGCACCTCGGGCACACCGAGATGCTCGGTGAGCTGACCGGAGTGACGAAGCAGGACACGATGTTCGTCGTGGAGAACACGAAGGTCCCCGACCACAAACTCCAGATCTTCTTCGCCACCCGCCACATGTCCCTGCGCAAGGCCATCGACGCCCTCACCGTCGAGACCCAAATCGACTCGATCGAACGCGCCCATCGTGCCCTGCAGCTCTACGGCGTCTCCTCGCCGAGGCTGGCCGTCGCCGCGCTCAACCCGCACGGTGGTGAGAACGGCGCCTTCGGCGACGAGGAGATCGAGATCCTCCGTCCGGCCGTCGAGAAGGTCAATGCCAGTGGCGCCTTCGAAGTCGCCGGACCGATCCCGGCCGATTCCGTCTTCCATCAGGGGCTGACCGGCCGCTTCGACGGCATCCTCTCGCAGTACCACGACCAGGGACACATCGCGTCGAAGACCTTCGACTTCGATGGCACCATCTCGGTCACCGTCGGCCTGCCCATCCTGCGCACCTCCGTCGATCACGGCACTGCCTTCGACATCGCCGGTCAGGGCATCGCCGATGCGGGCACCATGCGCTCGGCCTACCGGGCGGCCATCGGCTACGCGCCGTTCGTCGACGGCATCCGCGCGGAGTACCTGCCGAAGTAGGCTGAGTCATATGACCGACCGCGGCGACTCAGCTGCGGTCAGCTCCGTGACCGAGGAGAGGAATACAGATGGCGATCCGATCAGGGACCCAGCGGCGCCGCGAAGCCATTCTCGGCCTGCTCAAGACCGGATCGTGGAGCATCCCCCGCCTGGCCGGGGCCCTCGAGACCTCGGAATCGACGATCCGCCGCGACCTGCGCGATATGGCCGCAGACGGTGAGATCATCCGCACCATCGGCGGAGCCGCTGCCGCAGGGTACGTCGAACCGCCGCTGGGCGAGCGCATGGAACAGCAGGCCGAAGCGAAGGACGCCATCGCCGCCCGCGCCCTCGCACACCTCGACGATGCCCGAGTGCGCACCGTCTTCCTCGATGCCGGATCGACGGCTGTGCGTCTGGCCGAGAGGATCAGGGACCGCAGCGAGCTTACCGTGGTCACCCGCGGCCTCGAGATCGCGCTGACCCTTGCCCATCCTGCCGGACCCACTGTCATCATGATCGGCGGTGAGGTCTCGACCCTGTCCCACGGAACGACCGGGGCGCTGTCGGACCATGCGCTGGCCCGCATCCATGTCGACATCGCGTTCCTCGGCGCTGATGCCGTCGACACCGCTCAGGGGCTCGGCGAACCGAGCCTCGACGAGGCCCGGACGAAGGAGCTCATCGCCGAGCGGTCAGGCGCCGTCATCGTCCTCGCCGACAGCTCGAAGGCAGGCCGCGAGGTCGCCGCCTGGGCACCGATGCCGCCCGGTTGGACGTGGATCGACGAACACGGTGAGCACACGCAGGGCTGACGGCCCGCAGCCGCCGATCCGACCGTTCTCACACCTTCTGTTCGCGCGCCATCTGCCGGACGTAGACAGGAGCGGCGACCAGCGCCGGCAGCATCACGAAGCCCACCGGCACAGCGGTGATGACGATCGCCGACTGCAGAGCCTCCACTCCCCCGTCGCCGAGGCTGATGAGCACGGCCGCTGTGATGCCGATGAGCAGAGCCCAGGTGGCGCGCAGCCTCGGAGAGGGTTCCCCGGAGGTCATGCACGACTGGGACATCGCAAACGACATCGAATCCGTGGTCGTGGCGACGAAGGTCATCGTCAGGACGAGGAAGCCGAGGCTGATGACCAGCGACAGCGGCAGGTGACCGCTGATCGCCATGACCGCCGCGGGCAGTCCGCCCTCCATGAGCGGCCCCGAGATCGCCCCGTCCGACTTCTGCTCAAGGAAGATGCCTGTGCCGCCGAGCACTGTGAACCAGAAGGTCGTGGCCACGGGAGGCAGCACCGTCGTGCTGATGAGCAGATCGCGGACCGTACGGCCCTTGGAGATCCGGGCGACGAAGATCGCCATCAGCGGCGCATAGCCGAGGAACCAGCCGAAGAAGAAGACGGTCCACCCGGACAGCCACTCGGTGTCCCCGCGGTAGAGGGT
This sequence comes from Brevibacterium sp. JSBI002, assembly GCF_026013965.1. NCBI lineage: Bacteria > Bacillati > Actinomycetota > Actinomycetes > Micrococcales > Brevibacteriaceae > Brevibacterium > Brevibacterium sp. JSBI002. The sequence goes on along the minus strand of NZ_CP110341.1, from coordinate 1,244,320 downwards.
CATGCTGAAGAAGTCGGTAACGTAGAGGGCGAATCCGTCGAAGAAGCTCTTGACGACGAACCACGCCGATCCGAGCACGAGCACCGCGGCCATGAGGCCGAGCGCCAACCACACGTTCGCGGAGCTGAGGAATCGGATGCCGCGGTTGACTCCGGAGAAGACACTGACTCCGGCGACCGCGGTGAGCGTCGCGATGACGAGGAGCTGGACGGGATAGACGTCGGGGATCCCGAACAGCGAATTGAGACCGTAGGAGACCTGGAGGCCGAGGAAGCCGACCGGGCCGATGGTGCCTGCCGCGACTGAGATCACGCACACGACGTCGACGATCGCAGCGATCGGTCCGGTGGCCGCACGCCTGCCCATAATCGGATACAGCAGGCTGCGGGGGCGAAGCGGCATGCCCTTCTCGGCAGCGCGCATCATGACGATGGCACCCAGCGAGCCGAGAATCGCCCAGGCGAGGAAGCCCCAGTCGATGAAGCTTGTGGCCAATGCTGCAGCCACTGCGTCGACACCGCCGTCGCCATCGGAGAAATACGGTGGTCTCGAGGTGTAATGGTACATCGGTTCGGCGGCCGCCCAGAACACTCCACCTGCCGCGAGCAGGGTCATCATGATCATCGCGATCCAGGAGAAGCGGTTGAAGTCCGGTCGCGCCTGGTTTCCCAATCTGGCCTTCGCCCAGGGAGTGAAGACGAGGACGAGCGCGATGAGGAATGTGGCCAGCAGCAGGATCTGCCAGTACATCCCGAAGATCTCGGCACAGGCGGCGAACCCGGCCCCCACCCAGCCCGACATCCGATCAGGGACGATGAGAGCGAGGGCGACGAAGCTCGCGAGGATCCCCACGCTCGCCCCGGCCACGGGCCGGTCGAGGCGGCGGGGGCCGATATGGCTGGGGTCGTCTGTCGCAGGAGGCGGCTCAGCCGCCTGATCGGCGGAGACCGTGCGGGTGCTGGTCTGGCTCATGGGTGGCGCTGCCTTCCGTGCCCCGCTGACTCTGCCGTCGGCTGCGGGGCTGTTGGGTATCGATGCTCGTTCCGTCTTGAATCGCAGCGGCCCAGTCTAGGGGACGGAGCACCGAAACGGTCCGGCGGCCGAGGGATTTCCGCTCGAATGTGGGACGACTCACCCGCCTCGGTGGTCTGCCCTGGGACATTCGCGCCGTCCCCGGATGAGTGCGGTCGTCGCCGGTCTCACTCCCCCGCGATCTCGAGCAGCACCTTGCCGATCACGGAGCGGGATTCGAGTTCCTTGATCGCTGCTGCCGCCTGCGCCAGCGGATACCTCGCATGGTTGCGCGGATTGAGGCGCCCGGCGGACACATACTCGGCCACGGCCTGCCACTGTTCGTCGATGAGCGACGGATGACCGACAGTCGCCGCGCCCCACGCGACACCATCGACGGAGATGTTCTTCAGCAGCAGTCGGTTGACCTTGATCGAGGGAATCTCGCCGGCAGTGAAGCCGAGGACGAGCAGCCGGCCGAAGGGTGCGAGCACTCGCGTCGAATCGGTGAAGCGGTCGCCGCCGACAGGGTCGAAGACGATATCGACGCCGCCCGGGAAGATCTCCTTCGTCGCGTCTTTGAAACCGTCGGCGTAGACGACATGCCTCGCGCCGATCTCACGAACCGCGTCGGCCTTCGCCTCGGTCGAGACGACGGCGACGACGTCGAGGCCCATCGCCGAGCCCAGCTGCACCGCGGCCGAACCGAGGCCACCCGCAGCACCGTGGACGAGGAGGCTCTGGCCCGGCCGGGCATCGGCGCGCACACGCAGCGCGAAGTCAGCAGTGAGCACGTTCATCGGCATACCTGCGGCATCGGCTAAGGAAACCGAATCCGGCACCTTCACGGTGGCCTCGTCAGCGGCCACAAGGTACTCGGCGAAAGTGCCCGAGCCCGTGATCGCCGCGACCCGATCACCGACGGCGAACCGGCAGCCCGGCCCCGCCTCGGCGACAGTTCCGGACGCTTCGGAACCCAGGGTGAATGGCAGGTCATGCTTGACCTGATACATCCCGCGCGTCTGCAGCAGCTCGGGGAAGGTCACTCCGGCGTAGGCGACCTTGATGAGCACCTGGCCCGGCCCCGGCGACGGGCGCTCCACATCGAGATGCTCAACATCATCGGGCCCGGTCAGAGCGGTGACGCGAATGGCTTTCATAGTTTCCTCGCTAACGTTGTGGGCCACGCGGAACGCTCCGGCTCCGGTGGCGGCGGTCTTCTCACGTCTATCACACCGCGCGGCTATGACCGTGATCACTTTCACGGCTTGACTCTCCCGCCCGGGATGAATACTGTGAACTCTACTGAACGATTGTTCACTCGGGAAGGTCAAGGATGACACAATCACCGGCAGGGTTCGATGTGGACAGCATCGGCAGATGGATCGAGCAGAGGTTCGGGGTCAGCGACTTCGAGGTCGAAGTGATGTCGGTCGGTCGCTCGAATCTCACGTTCACCATCCTCGTCGACAGCAGTCCGCGCTGGGTGCTGCGCCGCCCGCCCCTCGGCCACGAAGGCGGCAGTGCTCACAACGTCGCCCGCGAAGGCCGTATCATGGCCGCTCTCAACGACAGCAGCGTTCCGGTGCCGACCGTCCTCGACATCGTCGATGACCCGGAGGTCCTCGACGTGCCCTTCGTGTTCATGGATCATTGCCCCGGGTTCCCGATCAACACTCCCTCCGAGTGGGAGTCCATCCCTGATGAGAATCGCCGCGACTGCGCCTTCGGCATGGTCGACGCCCTGGCGGCGATCCATTCCGTCGACGTCGATGCTGTCGGATTGTCCGATCTGCGTCGATCCGGCGGGCTCATCGACCGACAGCTGCGTCGTTGGATCGGGCAGGTCGAGAAGATCGCGATGCGCGAGACTCCGATCATCCATGAGGTCCACGATGTCCTCCGCGAGGCCATGCCCGACCCTGCGGGATCGCCTGTGGGAATAGCGCACGGGGACTTCAAACCGAACAATATGATCTTCACCCCTTCCGGGACGGTCAATGCCGTCGTCGACTGGGAGCTGACGGCCATCGGTGAGGTGCTCACCGACCTCGGCTATTTCGTCGCCATGCTCACGGTGCCCGAGCAGTACACCAGCATCTGGGTGCCTCGAACCGACGACGGCTTCCCCACCACAGACGAGCTCATCGACCGCTACCAGGAGGTCAGCGGTCACGAAGTCCACGATGTCAGCTACTACTCGGCCTTCGCGATGTGGAAACTCGCATGCATCCGTGAAGGCGTCTACACGCGACTGGCGACAGGCAAGATGGGCGACCTCGATCTCGACCCGGAAGAGGCCGGAGCCGGAGTCGAAGACCTCGCTCGCCAAGCACTCGACCTGCTGGAGAGATCATGACCTCCCCCCTGGCCGGCAAACGTGCAGTGGTCACCGGGGCCGCCGGAGGAATCGGCGCCGCCTTGGCCGCCGAGCTCATCGAACGCGGTGCGTCAGTCGTTCTCGCGGACCTCTCCCCCACGGTCGGCGACACCGCCGCCGAACTCGGCGCATCGGCATTCGCGTGGACGGGGGACGTGTCATCGGTCGACGGAATCAGTGCGCTCATCGAATCTGCCGACGGCCGCCTCGGCGGGATCGACGTGTTCTTCGCCAATGCCGGAATCATCGGTCCGGCGATGCTCGGCGAATCCGACGCCGACTGGGACGCGATCATCGACGTCAACATGCGCGCCCACATCCGCGCCGCGCAGGCGCTCGTCCCCCGCTGGCAAGAGGCAGGTTCCGGATACTTCGTCGCCACCGCCTCGGCGGCAGGGCTGCTCACGCAGATCGGCTCGGCCGCGTATTCGGTGACCAAGCATGCGTCAGTCGGATTCGCGGAATGGTTGGCCATGACCTACCGCGACGACGGAATCCGCGCCTCGGTGGTCTGCCCGATGGGAGTGAACACGAATCTGCTCGACGACGCCGGACCCGCCGGCGACGCCGCCCAGAAGGCCGTAACCTCAGCCGGGACCGTCCTGGAACCCGCCGAGGTGGCCGCCATCGTCCTCGACGCCGTTGAAAACGAGCAGTTCCTCATCCTGCCGCACCCCGAAGTGCTCGAGATGTACCGGATGAAAGGCAGCGACTACGACCGCTGGCTGCGCGGAATGTCCCGATACCAAGCCCGACTCAGCGAACAGTGACACCGAGCCCCACCAGCGGGTGAGACTCGCCTGAGACCAGACCTCACAACAGTGTGAGACCCACCGAGAAGCAAGGAGCCCACGTGTTGGAAATCAGCGAACGCGGACGTGAGTATCAGCAGCGTCTGAACGCGTTCATGGACGAATTCGTCTACCCGGCCGAGCCGGTCTACGCCGAGCAGATGGCCGCGGCGGCCAGCCCCCACACACAGCCGCAGATCCTCGAAGACCTCAAAGCCGAAGCGAAGAGGCAGGGCCTGTGGAACCTCTTCCACCCGCACCCGAAATGGGGGCCCGGGCTGACGAACCTCGAATACGCTCCATTGGCCGAGATCACCGGGCGCAGCCTGGAGATCGCCCCGGAAGCGATCAACTGCAATGCGCCGGACACCGGCAATATGGAGGTCTTCACTGTCTTCGGCACGGATGAGCACAAGGAGAAGTACCTGCGGCCCCTGCTCGAGGGTGAGATCGCTTCGGCGTTTGCGATGACGGAGCCGGCCGTGGCCAGCTCCGATGCGACGAACGTCGAGATGAGCATGGAGCGCACCGACGACGGATTCGTGCTCAATGGGCGCAAGTGGTTTGCGTCGAACGCGATGCATCCGAACTGCCGGGTGCTCATCGTCATGGGCAAAACCGATCCCACCGCCGAGGTGCACCGACAGCAGTCGATGCTCGTCGTGCCGATCGATGCCGCCGGAGTCACCGTGGTGCGCAACCTGCCCGTGTACGGCTACGCCGACCGGGAGGGCCATGCCGAGATCATCTTCGAGAACGTGCTCGTACCGTTCAAGGACATTCTCAAAGGTGAGGGCGAAGGCTTCGCCATCAGTCAGGCGCGTCTGGGCCCCGGCCGAATCCACCACTGCATGCGTGCCATCGGAGCCGCCGAACGGGCGCTTGAGCTCATGGTCAAGCGCGCCGATTCACGCGTGACCTTCGGTGAGAAGCTGTCGAATCGGGCGAACATCCAAGACTGGATCGCCGAGTCCCGGATCGAGATCGATCAGGCTCGGCTGCTGACCCTGCACGCTGCGGACATGATGGACAAGCACGGCAACAAGGTGGCGAAGAACGAGATCGCTGAGATCAAGGTCGTCGCACCGACGATGGCTCTGAAGGTCATCGACCGGGCGGTTCAGGTCCATGGCGGCGGCGGAGTCACCGAGGACTTCCCGCTGGCCCGGATGTGGGCGCATATGCGCACCCTTCGTCTGGCCGATGGACCGGATGAAGTGCACAAACGCTCCATCGCCCGCAATGAGATCAGTAAACACCGCGGCTGAGGTCGGCTCTTCCGCGATACAGTGAGACCCCGCCGGGCCCGCAGCAGTGTGAACGGGCCAGGTACCGCCTGCGAAAGGATGTTCGATGACGAACAGTTGGTTTGAGGATCGCCCGTGGATCACCACTTTGGGAGATCTCGCTCAGGAGCCCTATGTGCTGCCGGATTCCACGCCCTTGGCCGACCTGGCTGCCACGGTCGACGCCCGCGGCGACGAGGAAGGCATCAACTACTACGGATTCACTCTGACCTGGGCGGAGTTCGACCGGTGGTCGACAGCTTTCGCCGCCTTCCTCTCGGCCCACGGAATCAAACCCGGCGACCGGGTCGGCATCTATGACCAGAACACCCCCGCGTTCGTGATCTCCACCTACGGGATCTGGAAGGCCGGAGGCACCGTCGTCCCCCTCAACCCCATGTACCGCGGCGAACTCGAGCACATCTTCGCCGACTCCGAGGTCAAGGGACTCATCGTCTCTCAGGCAGCCTATCTCGGCCGGGTCAAGGACTATACGTCGAACCTGCCGCTGGTTGTGCTCAGTGACGACCGGAGCTTCCAGACGGATGGCCCCGATGCGATCTATGCGATGTTCGACAAGCTGCCGCGATTCGAGGACCTGCCGCCGGTCGGAGGACGTTTTGCGTTCGCAGAGGCGGTGGAGGACAACCTCGATACCGATTTCACCCCGCACTCCCCTGCTCCGTCGGACCTCGGTCTCATCGCCTACACGTCCGGCACCTCGGGACGGTCGAAGGGAGCGGCGGCGACTCATGCGAATATCTCGAGCAACTCGCGCTACTGCCTGCGCAACCCGATCCTCGGCCCCGGTGACGGCTACGTCTCACTGGCTCCCCTCTTCCATATCACCGGATTCATCTGCCAGTTCCTGGCGGCCGTGGCCGGCGGTGCCCGGCTCATCCTCAACTATCGTTTCGAACCCGGTTCGCTCATCGCCCTGTGTGATCGGGAGAAGCCTGCATACATGGCCGGCCCGGCCACGATCTACACGGCGATGATGGCGCACCCCGACTTCAGCGCCGAGAAGTTCGCATCCTTCAAGTCCCTCATGTCCGGCGGTGCACCGCTGCCCGAAGGACTGGTCAACAAATTCGAAGAGCGTGCCGATATCTATGTCGGTCAGGGCTACGGCCTGTCGGAGACCTGCGCTCAGGTCGCCACCGTGCCGCATGGATTCCAAGCCCCGGTCGACCCGGACAGCGGGAACCTCGCCTGCGGTCTGCCGCAGCCGGACGTGATGATCCGCATCCTCGATGACCACGGTCAGCCCATGGGCCCCGGGGAGGTCGGAGAGGTTGCGATCTCCGGACCGCAGGTGGTCTCCAGTTACCTCAACAACCCGCAGGCCACCGCCGAGCAGATCCCCAACGGCGAGCTGCACACCGGCGATGTCGGGTTCATGAATGCAGACGGGTGGCTGTTCATCGTCGACCGAAAGAAGGACATGATCAATGCCTCCGGCTTCAAGGTCTGGCCGCGAGAAGTCGAGGATGTGCTCTACATGCACCCGGCCGTCCAGGAGGCAGCTGTCGTGGGAATCCCCGATGACTACCGCGGCGAGGATGTGTCAGCCTTCGTCACCCTGCAGCCCGGCGCCGAGGCGACCGCTGAGGAGATCATGTCATTCTGCAGGCAGAAGCTCGCCTCCTATAAGGCTCCACACCAGGTGACGTTCATCGATCAGCTGCCGAAGACGAGTTCGGGCAAGATCCTGCGGCGGACCATCCGCGCCGATGCCGTCGAAGCCGCCCAAGCAGCAAAGGAGGTCGCTGAGAAGTCGGCATCTCCCGCCGACTGAGGGCGGCTGCCTAGAGTTGCGGACGTTCCGTGCCGGATTTTAAGCAGAATCCCGCACGGAACGTCCGCGACTCGTTCATTCGGGCAATGTCAGAGGCGGTTCAGCCCAGGCTGACGGTTTCGGCGCCGCCGATGGAGGCGAACCGGTCGGGCTGACAGGTGAGCAGGATGACCTGAGACGTGCGACCGACGTTGCCGAGGATGACGTTGAGCGCAGCCAGGCGCTGCTCATCGGAGAAGCCGAACGCATCATCGAGGATGACCGGTGCGCCGGCATCCGCATCGACGAGGGTGGCGACGGCGAGTCGGCCGATGAGCGCCAGCTGTTCCTTCGTCCCACCCGAGAGTGCGTCGAAGGCGACGGTGCGTCCGTCGAGCGTGCGAGAGACGATTTCGAGATTCTCGGAGATCTCCACCGACAGCCCCTGGCCGAAGATCACTCGCCCCAGCTTCTCGATCGCTCCTTGAACGGAGCGACGTACCTCCGCTGAGCCTCTTCTTTGTGTGCGAGCACAGTGTCGCGCAGCAGCCGGATCGCATCCGCCTGCCGCTGCATCCGAGCCAGCTTCGACCGAATGGACTCCACGTTCTGCTCTGCGGCTTTGAGCTTGTCGTAGATGCCTTCGGCCGCACGATCGTCGATGAGAGCCGAGAGCTGATCGACCTCCTGCCGGTCCTTCTCCTGCTGCTTCTGCTTGCTGTCGACGAGCTGGAGAGCGTTCTGCAGTCGCATCTCGAGAGTCTCCGGATCGGCGGCCTCGTATTCGGAGCGTGCGGCAGCGGCCTCGTCCTCCAGCTGTGTCAGTGTCGCCCTGGCAGTGGTCAGTGCTTCGTCGAGGGACTCATCGGAGTTCGCTTCCCTGTCCGCGCTCAGGCGGGTGCGGAGGTTCTGCAGAGTCGTCGCGGCCTGTTCGCGCGTCGACTGTGCACGCACGGCTGCCACACGTGCGTCATCCCGGTCGGTGCGAATGCGTTCGAGCGCGGTCCTGGCCGTCTCGACCTGTGCAGTCGCGTCGTCGACCGCTGCTGACGTCGATTCGACTCGTGCTTCGAGGTCGTCGATCGATGCGGCGGTTCCGCTGGTATCAGGAGTGTCCCCCGCCAGGTGTTCGGCTCGCGTGAGTGCGGAATCGAGTCCGTCACGGTCGTCGTCGCCGATGAGCACCCGCAGAGTCGATGAGGCTTCGGCCAGCACGGCCTCGGCGTCTGTGCGCACCTCGCTGCGTTCGCGTGCCTGTTCTAGGGAGGTCACGCCGAGCCGGTCGAGTTCCGCGTCGAGAAAGGTCTGCGCGGAGTCGAGGGCCCGGTCGAGTTCGGCTGGTGACTGTCCCGGTCGCACAGTGATGTCGACGACGGAGTCGACGAGGATCTGCAGGTCCGAGGTGACGGCGAATTCCTCGGCGGACCCCTTGGGCACATCGGTTCCGTCGATGCTCACGGCGGTATCGCCGAGGCGGCGGGCGACGATCTGTGCGGCGGCCGCGGTCTTCGCGTTCTGCGCAATGCGCAGCTCGGTGAACAGTCCTCCGAGTTTCTCCACGTCTTTCGCGGTCACGGTGATCGACCCGATCGTCGCTTTCGCCTCGGCTGCTCTGCGTTCCTGGTCGCGGATGTCGGCCAGCCTCTTCCGCAGAGTGTCGACCTCTCTGCGTGCGCGGGCCCGAGCGAGATCGGCGGCTGCGGTCTTCGCTTCATCCTGAGCGGTGAGGAGTGCGGCCTGTTTGGCCTCGAGGCCTTCTGCGCCTCGGCGAGAGACGAGTCCTCTTCCTGCTGTGCGGTCGTGACCGTCTTGAGTGCATCGTCGGCAGTCTTCACCGACTCTTCGGCCGTGGTGACCTCGGTGATGAGTGCCTGACGTCGGTCTCGCGCTTCCTCGGCACGCTGACGTTCTCTCTGTGCGACGCCCGCGCGTTCGAGAGCTCGATCGAGTTCGGTCTTGAGCCCGGACACGGACTGCACAGCCTGTTCAGCCTCTTCGCGTTCGGTCACGGCCGATGCCAGCTGAGTGCGCCCATTCGTCAGCCGCTCGGCTGCTCGAGCATGCCGGTCGACGAGCCCGTCCATATCGGCGCTGCGAGCCTTCAGTTCACGATGCCGCTCTTCGGCGCCGGGGAGTTCTTCGGTGAGCCTTCGCAGCTCACCCGTCTCCTTGCCCTTTGCCGTGAAGAACCTCAGGTATTCGGTTTCGACTCTGTCGAGGAAGGCATCGTGGTCAGCCGGTTCCTCCCCGGCCTCGCCCAGAGCACCGTGCAGTGCCTTGATCTCGGCCAGGGAAGCCTGGTCGAGGCTCCGGCCCTGAGCGACGTCGAGAGCGTCGAGCAGGTCGACATCGACGGTTTCGTCGAGGATCGCCAAGAACCGCTCATGTGCTTCGCTCCCGCTGAGCTGTTGGGGGACGGGCTTGAGAATGCTCAGCTCGGTGAAGGGCTGTCTGATCCAGCGTTTGCTGTATCGGAGTTCGTAGTCCCCGGTGCTCAGGTGCAGTTCGACCTGCGGACGACGTCGGAACCGACCGGTTGGGTGTCTTTGACGCTGGCCTTGCGGGAGCTGTCCTTGTCCTCGCGCAGCTGCGTGATGGCCTGATGGATCGAGGACTTCCCGACCTCGTTCGGGCCTTCGACGATCGTCACCCCGGAGCTGAAGTCGACGGTGGCGTCGCTGATGGCGCGGTAGTCGATGAGGCGGATGGAATGGAGTCTCATGAGCCGCTCCTGGCGAATCGATAGAGCAGACCGAGTGCGTCTTGGGCCGTGACTGCTGAGTCGTCGTCTGCGGTGGCACGTGCGGAGAGTTCGTCAAGAGTCTCCTGCAGGTATCCGCTCAGTCCGAGATCGGCGAAGTCGTCGTCCGCAGCGACGACGGCCAGGTCCATGTGACGCTCCCAGAGTGAGACGAGCGCGAACAGGTCGGAGAAGTGGTCGAGCTGTTCGTCGAGTCGGGCCTTCGCCGCCGTCGGCAGAGTGCCGCGCAGGATCAGCCACACCGCCGTGCGGTCCTTGTCGGGAACGGCATTCATCCGCTCTTCGAAATCGGCGACATCCTCGGCGGAGTTGAGGTCGGCTTCGATGACGGTGAATGCCCATGTGCCGACGTGGACCTTCTCGACCTCGGCCCGGTGGGTGTCGGCATCGATGTCGACGAGGAGCACGTTGCCCGGATCGGTCTCCCGCCGAGAGGTCACTTCCGGTGCTCCCGGATACCAGATGCGGTCGGCGACCTCGAAGGTCGCGTGCCGGTCGCCGAGCGCGACGAACTGGGCACAGTCGTCGCGCAGCAGTGCCTGCAGATGGTCGGTGTCGATGGTGGCCAGCGATTCCCGATCCGGGTCGAGGACGCTCACGGCTCCGTGGCCGGCGATGATCCGGATATCACCGGCAGCCACCTCGGCGAGGTCTTTCGTCGCTGCGGCGACGAGATCCTCTTGAGGATGTTTGGAAGACCAGGGGGCGCCGATGATCTCGACCCCGGGAACGACAGTGAAGGAGTCGCTGCCGCGCAGGACATGCACATGCGAGGGCACCCGTGAGGAGAAGGCCGGGGAGTCATAGATCGATGCGGCGTCCAAGGGGTCATGGTTGCCGGGAAGCAGCACGACCGGCACGGTGAAAGCGTTGAGGACTTCGAAAGTCCGGGCGATGATCGCGCGGTCGAGCTGGTTGGTTTCGAACACGTCTCCGCAGACGAGGACGAACTCCGCGCCCGTCTCGGCGGCGAGCGCTCCGATGCGGGCAACGGCGTCGAGGCGGGCGCGATGGTACCTGGGCCGGGCCTCGTCGCTGAGGTAGTGCGCGGTCATGCCGAGCTGCCAGTCCCCCGTGGCGATGAATCTCATCTGCTCCTCCTCAATCGGTCCCATCCTACGGTCGCAGGCCCACACTATCGGCAGGCACTGACGCGAGTGATCTGCACCACACCGATACCCTCAAGCGCCGACTTAGGTTAGGCTAATCATTTGTGAACGCGATTGCACTGACTGCCACCGGCCTCAATCTGGGCTACGACCGCGCCGAGGTCGTCCATGACGTGAGCCTGACGATCGTCCCCGGACGGGTCACCGCCCTGCTCGGACCCAATGGGTCGGGCAAGTCCACCGTCCTGCGCTCATTGGCCCGGCTGCATCCGATCACCTCGGGCGATGTCGTCATCACCGAGGCTGACGCAGACACTCCATCAAGCACTCTGACGGCCAGAGAGTTCGCCCGGTTCGTCACCCTGCTGTCCCAGTCGCGCCCGCACCCGTCGGGCCTCAGCGTCCGTGAGATCGTCACCTTCGGCCGCCACCCGCACCGTAAGCGCTTCGCCGGGCTCACCGACGTCGATCGTGCTGCCGTCGATCGCGCACTCTCCCTCACCGGCACCATGGTGATGGCCGACCGTCCGGTCGACCAGCTCTCCGGCGGCGAACTCCAACGCGTCTGGTTGGCGACCTGTCTGGCCCAGGACACCGGAGTCCTCCTGCTCGACGAACCGACGAACCATCTCGACCTGCGCTACCAGGCGGAGATCCTCGACCTCATGCGTGAACTCGCCGACGACCACTCCATCGCCGTCGGCGTCGTCCTCCATGACCTCGAACATGCCGCCACCGTCGCCGATCACGTGGTCCTGCTCGAACAGGGGCGCATCCGCTCGGTCGGCACCTGCGAAGACGTCTTCACCGCCGAGACGCTGAGCGAGGTCTACGGGCTGCCCATCTCGACCCGGATCGATGCCGACACCGGCCTGGTCCGGGTCGAAGCCCTCCACCGACGGACTCGTCGCCCGGCCGCAGCCCTCTGAGCGCACCACCGCACCTTCTGACAGTCACACCCAGAAATCGCACCACCTCATCTCCGATCGCCGATCGGTTCACAGAAAGAACACCATGACCAGAACACCTCTGTCGCGCACCTCGTTCGCCGCCTTCGCATCGGCAACGGCGGTCTGCGCACTGGCCCTGACCGGGTGCGGCACCACCGATACCGACGCCCCTGCTGATGCGAAGGGACAGACCTCCGCATCGTGCGCGGACGACTCGAGCACCACCTCGGCGGATCCGGTCACCGTCACCGACGACACCGGCCACGAGATCGAACTGGACAAGCCGGCGGCGAAGGTCGTCTCCCTCGAATGGCAGTACACCGAGGATCTTCTCTCCCTCTGCGTCGATCCCGCCGCCGTCGCCGATGCGAAGGGCTTCACCACCTGGGACACGGCAGAGAAGCTGCCCGACTCCACCACCGACGTCGCACTCGCCAGGAACCCAACGTCGAATCGATCCTGTCGGCCGATCCGGATCTCGTCATCATCGAAACGACGAATCGCAAGGACAAGATCGTCAGTCAGCTCGAGAAGCAGGGAATCCCCGTGATGGCGATGGCCGGCGCCGACGGCAAGGACCCCGTCAAGTACATGAAGGACACGTTCACCACCGTCGCCGAGGCGACCGGTCGCACCGAGCGCGCCGAAACCGTCCTCGGCGATTTCGATGCGAAGCTCGAAGAATCGAAGAAGGCCATCGCCGAGGCGGACCCGGCCACCACCGAATTCGTCTACTTCGACGGCTGGGTCAACGGTTCGAACGTGGCGCTGCGTCCCTTCGGCCAGGGTTCGCTCATCGGCGAACTCGGCGAGGAGCTGGGCCTGAAGAACGCGTGGACCGGTGAGGTCGACCCCGCGTACGGCCTCGGACAGACCGATATCGAAGGCATCTCGAAGGTCGGTGACGCGAACTTCTTCTACACCGGGACCGAGGACCCTGAGTCCGAGGACTATGTGGAGCTGCTGAAGAAGAACGACATCTGGGCGAACATCCCCGCGGTGAAGGACGACCGCACCACGGCCTTCCCGGCAGGCATCTGGACCTTCGGCGGACCCAAGTCGTCCGAGCAGGCTCTCGACGCCTACGTCGACGCACTGACCAAGTAGACCGTGGCCTCTCCCCTGACCCGCCCGAGCACCTCCCAGCAGACGGCTGCGGCACCGGAACTGACCATGGTTCCGATCCGCGGCCGCGGAGTCGTCGGTGCCCTGTCGACCGCCGCCGCTCTGCTCGGCCTCGTTGCCATCCTCATCATCGCCTCCGCCTGGCATATCACGCAGGGAACCTCGGGCATCGGCATCAGGGAACTGTTCACAGCCGTGACCGGCACGCTCTCCCCCGCCGAGGATGGCCCCAGTGCCCGCGACATCCTCCTGGGATCCCGGCTGCCGCGCGTGGGGGCGGGCATCCTCGTCGGCCTCGCCTTGGGTGTGGCCGGCGCCCTGTTCCAATCGCTGGCGCGCAATCCCTTGGCATCGCCGGACACATTGGCGGTCACCGGCGGCGCGTACTTCGCCGTCACCGTGGTCACTGCCTTCGGCATTGCGATTCCGATCTGGGCCTCGGGAGGGGTCGCCTTCCTCGGCGGCCTGCTTGCAGCAGCCCTGGTCCTCGGCCTGGCCGGAGGCGCAGGAGCCTCGACGACTCGTCTCGTGCTGGCGGGCACGGCCACGGCGATGGCGCTGCAGGCGGCGACATCGACCCTGCTCATCCTCTTCGCCGAAGAGACGACAAGCCTCTTCTCCTGGGGTTCCGGCACTCTCAATCAGCTCGACGGCACCGCGGCCCTGCGCAGCATTCCCGTCATCGCCGTCATCGCCGGCGGTGCGATCCTGCTGTCGAGGCGTCTGGACCTGCTCGGTCTCGGCGACGACGCCGCCTCGGTGCTCGGGGTTCCGGTCAGGTCGACGCGGGCCATCGGGATCCTGCTGGCCGTCATGCTCACCGCCACTGCGGTGACCCTGGCCGGTCCGATCGGCTTCGTCGGCCTCTGCGCCCCGGTCATCGCCCGACTCCTCGCCCGCGTCGTACCGAGCCTCGGCCGCCATGCCGTGCTCTTTCCGACCGCCGGCCTCATCGGTGCGATCATCGTCATCGTCGCCGATGCCCTGCTGCGCGCGATCGTCGGCGCCACCGAGGCGATCACCCTGCCGTCGGGAGTGACGACAACCGTGCTCGGGGCGATCGTGCTCGTTCTTCTGGCGCGGTCGATGCGCACGGCATCACCGGCCGCGGCCACCTCGGCGGCGAATTCGACAGTCGTCGGTCCGCGACGAGCAGCCCTCGTCATCGGCATCGGCGTCGTGGTCCTCATCCTCGTCGCCGTGACCGGCCTGCTCACCGGGGAACGGTTCTACCTCCTCGGCGATGTGCTGCTGTGGTTCCAGGACCGGGCGGCACCCGTCATCGACTTCGCCTTCGATTCTCGGGCGCCCGCGTCGCCGCTGCCCTCGCCGCCGGTGCCGCGCTGGGACTCTCCGGCACTCTCGTCCAGGCCAGTGCGCGCAACCCTCTGGCCGAACCCGGCCTGCTCGCATCACCGGTGGAGCCGGGCTGGGTGCCGTCATCGTCGTCACCCTCATCCCCGGCGCCGGGGTCGGACTCGTCTCTGCGGTCGGCATCGTGGGCGCCCTGGTCGCCTTCGCCATCGTCTATGGGCTCTCATGGCGGGGCGGAATGAATACCGATCGTCTCGTCCTCATCGGCATCGGGCTGTGGTTCGGGTTCACCGCGCTGACCACACTGTTCCTCGTCCGCGCGAACCCTTGGGACACGCCTGCTCTCTTCACGTGGCTGTCCGGATCGACGTACGGAAGGGCGTGGGCAGATATCGCACCGGTCGCCCTCGCCCTGCTCGTCGCCGTACCGCTGGCGTTCGTGTGGACGCGCGAGCTCGACCTGCTCGCCCTTGATGATGACACCCCACGGCTGGTCGGGGTTCCGCGTGAACCGGTGCGCCTGGCGGTGCTCATCACCGCGGCCGTGCTCGCGGCAGTGAGCGTATCGGCAGTCGGCGTCGTCGGATTCATCGGCCTCGTCGCCCCGCACGCTGCGCGTGCCCTGGTCGGCGCCCGTCACATCCGGGTCGTGCCCACGGCGATGCTGCTCGGAGCCGTGGGACTCGTCGTCGCCGACGCCGTGGGGCGCACGGTCATCGCTCCGGGGCAGATACCGGCCGGGCTCATCGTCGCCCTAATCGGCGCCCCGTACTTCGTCTACCTGCTGGCACGCACCCGCACCTGAGCATCAGCCCTCGATTGCCCACACGGCCGCGTGCTCGCGGATGAAATCGCGCAGGCGCTCGACGACGCGGCCGGGCCGACGCACAGCCGAACACAGCGCGATCTCACGCACGTATTCGGCCCCGTCCAGAGCCACCTCGGTGATTCCGTCGACCGGACGCACCGCGGGCGGGATCAATGCCACGCCCATTCCACGACCGACGAATTCGCGGATCGTCGAGAACTCTGTGACCTCGATCTTCACCTCCGGATCGAATCCGCTGGTCTGACACCAGCGGTCGGTCAGCACCCGGAGGTTGTAACTCGCAGGGGTGGCGATGAATTCCTCGTTCTCCAGCCGATCCAGGGTGATGCTGCGGACACCTGCCAGCGGGTGCACCTCGGGCAGCGCCGCGATGATCGTCTGCCTCGCGAGTACCTCGTGGCGGACCTCGAGCGGCGGCGGAATGATGATCGCCAGATCGAGAGTGCCCCGCTGCAGATCAGCGACGAGCTCGGCACCGTGGGCCTGTTTGAGATCGAGGCGGATGCCGGGATGAGCCCGGTTGAAAGCCGCGAGCAGGTCGGGCACCTCACCGGCGCCCATCGTCAGCGGAAATCCGAACCGAATCGTGCCGTGCTCGGGATCGGCCGCCTCGGCGAGATCGGCCAGCGCCGCGTCGATCTCCGTCAGCGGGGCACGCACCGCAGCCACGAGGTCCAGTGCTGCCGTCGTCAGACCGATGGCGCGTCCGCGCGGAACGGTCAACGGCACCCCGAGGTGGCTTTCGAGGGCGCGGATACGTCGGCTCATTGTGGATTGGGGTATTCCGAGGGCGGCGGCGGCCTCGGTCAGATGCCCGTCCTGATCGGCAAGCTCGACGAGTTCCCACAGCGCCGTCAGCGGCGCCGCGCGGGACTCGGATGATCGTTCCATATTCGGATCATACAGTTCCGATCACTCATTGGACGGATGATTCGTGGGGGCGCATGGTGAGAATATGACTGCGAACCCCAAGCACACCGACCAGTTGCCCGACGCCGATGTCGTCCTCATCGGCGCGGGCATCATGTCCGCGACTCTCGGTTCGATGCTGACTCTGCTCGATCCCGATCTGCGGATCCTCGTTCTGGAGAAGGCCGAGGACATCGCCGGAGAGAGCAGCGACCCGTGGAACAATGCCGGCACCGGCCATTCGGGGTACTGCGAGCTCAACTACATGCCTGACCCCGCCGATGGCGCGAAACCGGCAGAGATCGCCGGACAGTTCCACCTCACCCGCCAATGGTGGGCCCATCTCGTCCGACTCGGGCTCCTGGACCCAGCGGAATTCATCCACTCGGCCCCACACATGAACCTCGTCTTCGGGGACACGGACGTCAGCTACCTGCGCCGACGCGTCGACACCCTGAAAGCCGACCCGCTGTTCTCCGCGATGGAGTACACAGAGGGTCCGGACACCATCGCCCGGTGGGCTCCCCTGACAATGGAGGGACGGGCCGACAGCGGAGAGCCTATGGCGGCGGCCCGCCACCCACACGGCACCGATGTCGACTTCGGCGCTCTGACGTCGGCGCTGCTGAGCATCGGGTCCATCGAGGTGCGCACGGGGCACACAGTGACCGGGCTCGATTCGCGCACATCGGGCTGGACGGTCAGCGGTTCGACGCCGGCGGGACCGTTCGCCGTGCACGCGAAAACCGTGTTCGTCGGTGCCGGCGGCTTCGCGCTGCGACTCCTGCAGAAAGCCAGGATCCCCGAAGTCCGCGGCTACGCGGTTCTGCCGGTCGGGGCCGCTTTCTACCGGTGTTCGACTCCGTCGGTCGTCTCCCGCCATGATGCGAAGGTCTATGGCCAGGCCGATGTGGGCGCCCCGCCGATGTCGGTGCCGCATCTGGACCGCAGAGTCGTCGATGGCAAGGAGCATCTGCTGTTCGGCCCCTACGCGACCTTCAGCACGAAGCTGCTCAAGCACGGCCGACTCTCCGACTTCTTCACGACGGTGCGGCCCGACAACCTGCATGTCATCGCTGCCGCCGGTCTGCAGAACCTCAGTCTCGTGTCGTTCCTCGTCAAGGAGCTCGCCGCCAGCCCGTCCCGGAAGTTCGCGCAGCTGCGACGCTATCTGCCCCTGGCCCGACGCAATGAGTGGACCCTGTTGCCGGCCGGGCAGAGGGCCCAGCTGGTCAAACCGGATCGGCAGAAGATCGGAGTCCTGCAGCAGGGCACCGAACTCGTCGTCTCCTCCGACGGCTCGATCGCGGGCCTGCTCGGAGTCTCCCCCGGAGCATCGACGGCGGTGCCGATCATGGTCGATCTGCTCAAGCAGGCCTTCCCCGCCCAATGGCACGACAGCTGGGGGTCCCAGATCGCCGAGGCGGTCCCCGACCTCGATCGCACCGACTGGACCGCCGAGGCGGTCGCTCGTTCCCACGCCACGACCGATGAAGCGCTCGGCCTGTCCCCGGTCAGCCTCGCGTGACCCGCGCGGACTTCCGCTGCGCGTACTCGGCCAGCGGACGGCGAGGCAATCGCCTGTCGACATAAGCCGCAGATCAGAGACCTCATTCCACTGCTTGTGCCGTTGGCGGAAGCGCACAGTGGAAATCCTCCAGCTTTGTGGCAGGTTGAATTGCATGGGAGGCCTTTCGACTCTAATGTGATTCACAACACTTACTGTTAGGGAGATCACACATGAGGCGTCTGACCCGCAATTTCGTCGCAATCTGCTCCACCCTCGCACTGACCGCCGGACTCGCCGCCTGCGGCAGCGGCTCCGACGAAGCCGGCGGCGCCGGCGGCGCCGGCGACACGATCGTGGCCGAGACCGCCTTCAACCTCAAGACGATCGACCCGCATCGACAATTCGAGTTCACCGGTTCGACGATCGACAGCGCCATCTACCAGACAGCGCTCGAATTCGAGGACGGTGACCTCACCAAGCCGACCGATGGCCTCTGCTCATTCGAAATGTCCGAGGACAGCAAGGAGATGACGCTGACCCTCAAAGACGAGGATGCGAAATTCTCCAACGGCGATCCCGTTACCGCCGACGACATCGTCTTCTCCTTCGAACGGCTGCAGGGAATCAAGGGCAATCCCTCGTTCTTCCTCGACGGGGTCAAGGTGAAGAAGGTTGACGATAAGACGGTCACGCTCACCAGCGCCGAACCCAACCCTGCGCTGCCTTACATCCTCCCCAACTCCTCGATCGGCATCGTCAATTCGAAGGTGGTCAAGGAGAACGAGGGAACCACAGATGAGAAGGACGGAGCCGAACAGTTCCTCAATGAGAACTCACAGGGCTCGGGACCGTACAAGGTGGAGAAGTACGATGCCGACAGCCAGGTCGTGCTGACCGCGAACGAGCATTACAACGGTCCGGAACCGAAGTACAAGCGAGTGGTCCTGCGCAATGTCTCCGCAGAGACTCAACTGACCGACATCCAATCGGGTCAGGCGCAGGTCGCCTACGACCTCAACTCCGATCAGGCGAAGCAGATCGATGAGTCGATGGGCAAGATCTCCAGCCTGCCCTCGACTCGCAGCCTCTACATCTTCAACAATGCCGATGAGAAGATCGGCGGCCCTGCAGCGGACCCGAACTTCCGCAAGGCCGTCATGGCGGCGATCGACTACGACAAACTCATCGACCTCGCCGGGAAGGGATCCCAGCGCATGGCCAGTCTCGTGCCGAACGAGTTCGTCGGCGCCGTCCCGAAGGACGAGGCTCCTGAACGCGACCTCGAGAAAGCGAGGAAGCTGCTGAAGGAGGCCGGCTACGACGGAGAGAAGGTCCCCTTCCACTACTCGAGCGATCAGGCCGTCAATGGCGTCGACCTCGCACAGCTCGCCGAAACCCTGCAGGCGCAGCTGAAGGAGGCCGGCATCAACCTCGACCTCAAACCTGCCCCGAGCTCGACCCAGCTCGACGGCTTCCGCTCGGCGAAACAGCCGATGGGCATCGGAACCTGGGGTGCGGACTTCCCTGATCCGACGAACTACAACGTCTTCATTCCCGGAGGCGACGTTGCCGATCGCGTGAACTGGAGCGACGACCCGAAGCTGAAGAAGCTTGCAGACGAAGCGGCCAAGGCGAAGGGGGATGCACGCGATGCGGCCTACGCGAAGCTATTCAAGGCGACCACCGACACCGCGGTGTGGATCCCGCTCGTCCAACCGGTCAGCACCGTCGCCGTCGGATCGAGCATTGAGAAGTTCGTCTCCAACGCCGACATCTCGTTCGACTTCGCAAAGGCGGAGTGAGGATGGCGGAAGCCACCACAGCACCGCTGGGTACTGATGTCGCGTCCGCTTCCGGTGAGGCGGACGCGGCGCAGCGAGTCAAACCGCCGAAGCTCCACCCTCTGCTCCGGTTCATCCTCATCCGGATCGGGATCTCGATCATCCTGATCTGGGGCGTGACCGTGGTGACGTTCCTGCTCACCAACCTCGTGCCCACCGACCCGGTCGCCGCCATCCTCGGCGACCGGGCCGCGGCAGATCCCGAGATCGTCGCGCAGACACGAGAGAAGCTCGGACTCGACCAACCGCTCCTCGTCCAGTACTTCACGTACCTGGGCAATCTGCTGCAGGGAGATCTCGGAGTCTCCAATCAGACCCGCACACCCGTGCTCGCCTCGATCGGGCAGGTCTTCCCCGCATCGATCGAGCTCGGCATCGGAGCGATTCTCATCTCAGTGATCCTCGGACTCCTGCTCGGTCTGCTCAGTGCTCTCAAACAGAACAGTCTCGTCGACCACGCCATCCGCACCCTCAGCCTCATCGGCATTTCGGCACCGACATTCTGGATAGCCACCGTCGCCTACTTCGTCTTCTTCTTCAAACTTCGAGTCGTCCCCGGCGCCGGACGACTCGACCCGTGGATCACCCCGCCGCCGAAAGTGACCGGCCTCTACACGCTCGACTCCCTCTTGGCGGGACAGATGGCGACCTTCGCCAATGCGCTGGGCCACCTCATTCTGCCGTCGTGCGTGCTCGCCCTCTTCACCATCGGCCTGCTCACACGTTTCAGCCGCTCGAGCGTCCTCGACATCATCAGACTCGACTACGTCACCGCGGCCAAGGCGAAAGGGCTGCCGGCACGGACAGTGGTCTTCAAATACATCTTCCGCGGCGCGCTGGTCCCGATCATCACCGTGGTCGGTCTGGCATTCGGCTCCCTGCTCTCCGGTGCCGTGCTGACTGAGACCGTCTTCGCCTGGAACGGACTCGGCCAATATGCCTACCGCGGAGCGACGACGCTCGACCTGCCCGTCATCATGGGCGTCGGCCTCGTCATCGGCATCGTCTATATCTTCGTGAACTTCATCGTCGACCTGATCTACGGCTTCGTGGATCCGAGAGTGAGGGTGAGATGAGCATCGGCACCCCGAAACAGCCCACCAACGCCCCCACCACCGAGGCGGCCCGCCGCGACCCAGTCGAACCCGGGCTCAAAAGGTGGCAGATCCGCTTCCCGAAGGCCCTGCGCACTCCGCTGGGGATCGTGGGCGCCGGAATTCTCCTGCTCTGGCTGATCGCAGCGATCTTCGCACCGCTCCTCGCCCCATTCGACCCTCTGGCCCAGAACTTCCCGAGGCTCTCGGCTCCCAACGGTGAGAATCTGCTCGGCACCGACACACTGGGCCGAGACGTGCTCTCCCGCATCCTCGTTGCCGCCCGCACCACTCTGCCCGCCGCGGTGTTCGTCGTCATCTGCTCGGCGCTGCTCGGCTCGGTGCTCGGCGCGATCGCCGGATATTTCGGTCGTGCCGTCGACGAGATCATCATGCGCATCGCCGATCTGGTGTTCGCGTTCCCCACGATCATCCTCGCCATGGTCATCGCAGCCGCCCTCGGTCCGGGACTGAAGAACGCGATCATCGCGATCCTGCTCGTCTCCTGGCCGTCCTACGCGCGTGTCACCAGATCGCTGGTGATGACCGCGCGGGGCAGCGAGTACGTCATCGCCGGGCGCCTGCTCGGGTTCAGCGCGGGCAGATCACTGGCCCGTGAAATCGCACCGAACGTCATCTCACCCGTCGTCGTGCTCGCCACCCTCGATGTCGGTTCGGCGATCCTCACCATGGCAGGATTGTCGTTCCTGTCTCTCGGTGCCGTTCCGCCGACCCCCGATTGGGGCGCGATGATCAGCGAAGGCGTCTCTCAGTTCGCGGCCTGGTGGATCGCCTTCTTCCCCGGCCTCTGCATCCTCACCATCGTCATGGCGTTCAACTTCATCGGCGACAGTCTGCGCGACACCCTCGATCCCCATACCGCCCAGGAAGTCGGTGAGACGACCTCATGAGCATGATCAGCATCAGAGACCTCAACCTGTCGGTCACTGCAGGCAAGAAGACCACTCATATCCTCAAAGACGTCTCGTTCGACCTCGAAGCAGGTCGCATCACCGGTGTCGCAGGAGCGTCTGGGTCCGGCAAGACCCAGACCGGTCTGGCCGTCATGGGGCTCTCCCCCGCGGGCGCGGAGCTGAGCGGAAGCATCGACTTCGACGGAGTCGAGCTGGTGGGGATGCCTGTCAAGCAGCACAACCGCCTGCGCGGTGTGCAGCTGTCGATGGTCTTTCAGGATCCGGCCTCGGCGTTCCATCCCATGCTCACGGTCGGCGACCAGATCACCGACCACCTTCGACACCACCAGAAAGTGTCGAAGAAGGCCGCCCTGGCCAAAGCCGTCGAGATCCTCGGCCGAACCAAGGTGCCGCACCCGGAGGAGGCGGTGAAGAAGTATCCGCACCAGTTCTCCGGCGGACAGCTGCAGCGAATCGCCTTCGCCTCGGCGATCATCTGCGATCCGAAGGTGCTCATCGCCGACGAACCGACCACAGCACTCGATGTCACCGTGCAGGCAGGCATCCTCCGGCTGCTGCGTGAACTCTGCGACGATCTCGACCTCGCCGTGCTGCTGGTCACCCACGACTTCGGAGTGCTCTCCTCGGTCGCTGACACCATCGTGGTCATGAAGAACGGCGTCGTCGTCGAAACCGGTGACCGGGAGGCGGTCATCACCGCTCCTCACCACGAATACACGCGTTCGCTCATCGAATCGCTGCCAGGAGCGGAGGTCTCCCCATGACATCGATCGACCAGGCCCCGGCCGCCCCCACCGCTCACTCCCCCGCAGCAGGTGCTCCGCTCCTGGAACTCGATTCCGTGGCATGCGAATACAAGCTCGACGGCGGCGGTCGCTTCCGAGCCGTCAACGGAGTGTCTCTGCAGTTGGGTCGCTCGGAGGTGCTCGGGCTCGTCGGCGAATCCGGCTGCGGCAAATCGACGCTGGCCAAACTCATCTGCGGGTTGGAGAAGCCGGCAGACGGCTCCATCACCTTCGACGGCAATCCGGTCAGAGCGCTCGGGCTGAAGAAGAGAGCGAAGGAACTGCTCGGCATTCAGATGGTCTTCCAGAACCCCTACGCGTCGCTCAATCCGCGCAGGCGGATCCGCGACCAGCTCGACGATGCGCTGGCGCTCAACCCTGACGGCACGTGGACCGTCGAATCGCTGTTGGACGCCGTCGACCTGCCGGCCGACTCCGCACAGCGCTATTCGCATTCGTTCTCCGGCGGACAGAGACAACGTATCGCCATCGCTCGTGCCCTGGCTGCAGGTCCGAAAGTGCTCGTCGGTGATGAACCCATCGCTTCACTCGATGCGTTCCTCCAAGCGCGGATCGCTCGCATGATGCGCGACCTCGCCATCGACTCCGGCGCCTCGATGATCTTCATCAGCCACGATCTCTCGGTCGTTCGCGATATCGCAGACAGGGTCGCAGTGATGGAAGCGGGTAGGATCGTCGAGGTCGGTTCGACGGAACAGATCTGGAACGATCCGAACCACCCCTATACACAGAAACTCCTCGCTGCCATCCCGAAGGTGGACGGCAAGGGGTTCATACCTGGTTAGCCACGACAAGGAGAGGACATGACATGGTGATATTGCTGCAAGGGGCCGAAGTCTTCGCCCCGGAACGACTCGGTCAGCAGGACATTCTCATCGAGGGGCAGCAGATCACCTACATCGGGGAGGTCCCCGTCGAAGCGGTGACCGACCTGCCGCATGCCTCTGTCATCGATGCCCGCGGTCTGACCGCCGTGCCGGGGTTCATCGACCCGCACGTCCACATCGCCGGTGGCGGTGGTGAGGGCGGATACGCCAATCGCACCCCGGAGATCCTCGTCAGCGACATCGTCAGCGCCGGGGTGACCACAGTCGTCGGCTGCTTGGGCACCGACGGTGTGACTCGCAGCCACGCGGATCTCCTTGCCAAGGCCCGCGCGCTCGAGGCCGACGGCATCTCCACATATATCTACACAGGCAGTTACCAGGTCCCGGCACGAACGCTGACCGGCACCGTCGTCGACGATGTCGTCCTCATCGACAAAGTCATCGGCGTCGGCGAGGTAGCGATCTCGGATCGGCGTTCCTTCCAACCGACGGTAGAAGCATTGGCCGAGCTCGTCAGCCACAGCCATGTCGGTGGTCTGCTCAGCGGCAAAGCGGGCGTCACCCACTTCCATGTCGGACCGTACTGGTCGCGTCTGGCCCCTCTGCACCGGCTGCTCGACGAGTACCCGATCGCCCCGCAGGCCGTCTATGCCACTCACATCACCAGGAGCACCGAGCTTCTGGCCGATGCGGTGAGCCTCGCAGCCAAGGGCGCCACCGTTGACATGACCGCGGGCTCGACGACCGCAGAGTCGGTCAGAGACTACATCGAACTCGGCGGCGACCTCACCCGACTCACTCTGTCGTCTGACGCCAACGGCAGTCTGCCCGAATTCGACGCGCACGGGCGGCTGATCGGCTTGGAAGTGGCCAAGCAGGCCACCCTCTTCGAACAGGTGTGGGAGTGTGCCGAATTGCCCGGTATGGACCTGTCTCAGGCCCTCTCCCTCGTCACCTCCAATACGGCTGATGCTCTCGTGCTCGGGCACAAGGGCCGTCTCCGAAGCGGGTGCGACGCCGACGTCCTCCTCACCGATGACGAACACACCATCCGACTCGCCTTTTCCCGGGGACGCGAGATCGTCCGCGACGGCGAACCCCAGATCCGAGGAACTTTCGAATGAGCCGCGAACCCGGCACCACGACGACCCACACGGCCGACGTCGAGGAGAAGCTCCCGCCGCTGGGATGGTCTCTGGTTCCCCTGGGCGCGATGCTCGTGCTGCTGGCTGTGGGCTACGGCGTCCTCGGCCTCGCCCCGGAGCCGCTGTTGATCCTGTCTGCGATCATCGCCGGCTTGGTGGCTCTGCGCATGGGGCTGTCCTGGGAGGATATGCTACTGGGGATCAGAGAGAAGCTCGATACGGCGATGCCGGCTCTGCTTGTGCTCATCTCCATCGGCATCCTCATCGGCACATGGATGATCGCCGGGACCATTCCGATGATGATCTACTACGGTCTCGGCCTCATCAGCGCGAAGTTCATCGTCCTCATCGCCTTCGTCATCTCGGCGATCGTCTCGGTCATCACGGGAACGTCCTGGGGTTCGGCCGGAACAGTGGGCGTGGCTCTCATGGGCATCGCCACGGGCCTCGACGCCCCGCTGGCAGCGACAGCAGGAGCGATTGTCGCGGGCGCGTACTTCGGCGACAAGCTGTCTCCACTGTCGGATACGACGAATTTGGCACCGATAGCTGCGGGAACCACCCTCTGGGAGCACATTCGCCACATGCTATACACCACGATTCCAGCCACACTCGTGGCGCTGGCGCTCTACCTGTCCGTCGGCATCAATCAGCACTCAGGAAGCACCGATTCGGACCAGATCAGCGCCGTCACAGGTACCTTGGACGGCCTGTTCTCCTTCAACGTTCTCCTGCTTCTGCCGATGGTCATCGTCCTCGCCGGAGCCGTGCTCAAACTGCCGACGCTGCCGACGATCATCGGATCGTCACTTGCAGCGGGGATCCTTGCGGCGATCTTCCAGAAGGTCAGCGTCGAATCGATCTTCGCCTCGACGGTCGACGGATTCACCCCGAACATGCTCGAAGTCGGGCCCTCAACGCTCGAGAGTCTGGACCCCGATGTCGTCGAGTTGGTGTCGCAGGGCGGGATGGCGTCGATGACCGGTGTCATCCTCATCGCGTTCAGCGCCTTCGCGTTCGCCGGAATAATGTCGCGGTCCGGTGCTCTCGAAACCATCATCCGCTCGCTGTTGAAGTTCGTGAAGCGCACGGGAGACCTCGTTCTCTCAACTGTCCTGTCATGCATCACGATGGCCGTCGTGACCGGCAACTCCTACCTCTCGATCATCGTGCCGGGGGAACTGTTCAAGAGGGCCTACGCCGACCGCGGCCTGGATGCCAAGAACCTCTCGCGCACCCTCGAGGACTCCGGCACCGTCATCGTTCCACTCATTCCGTGGTCCTCAGCGGGCGTCTACATGGCAGGAGTCCTTGGGGTCTCCGTCCTCGACTACGCACCGTGGGCGGTGTTCTGCTATGTCGGCTTCGCGTTCGCCATCATCCTCGGCTACACCGGGTTCGGCATCGCCAAACGTCGCTGAGACGCCTGATCGGATGGTCTTTCCTCGACGTTTCCGGGCCACTTTCAATTTCAGCTGATGCGCGCCGACTTCCGCTGCGCGTACTCGGCCGGACTGAAGCCGGTGACGCGAACGAAATCCGTGCTGAAATGCGATTGATCGAACCATCCGAAGTGTGCGCCGAGGTCGGCCAGAGTTCCGTCCCACCCGCGGTCGATCGCTGCGACCGCGTCGATGATCCGTGCCCTGGCCAAGACCTTCTTCACCCCGACTCCGCAGAAGCTGCTGAACATCCGCTGCAGTGTACGCTCACCGATATCGGCTCTCTCCGCGAGGACCTTCAGGCTCACGACTTCGGAGTCGGACAGGATGTCGAGCACCCGTTTCAGCCGTTCGAACGACGGGGTCATCTGCGGCCGCCAGGACAGCAGCCAGCTTTCCACCGAAGCGGCCAATTCGCTGAAGTCGGGCGTCCCGGCTCTCTGCGACTGAGCAAACATCTCAGAGAGTCCGAGGTCGTCATCCAACCTCGGAAACCACAGTTCGGCAGGGACGGTCGAATCACGGATGCTCGCCGGCTTCTCCTCGGAGAACGCCAGTGTCGCACCCGGCTGAAAGTTCACGCCGAAGACTCCGCCGCGTCCGAAGATTCCCACATCGAAGCGACGTTTGGTGACCGGACCGGTCACCCATGCCCCAGGCCCGTCCACGTGCGCCCGCCGGCTGTCGCCGAACTCGAAGGTCAGATGGATGGTCGGTTCGGACAAAGTCGCCGTCTGATAGCTCTCGCCCTCCGGCAGATCCCACTCGACGGCCCAATAGCGTTTGACGAAGGGGCGCAGGCGCTCGGCGACGACACGAACGGACGAATAGCGCGCATGCTCGAGCATCTCCCCCGGCTTGAGCACACGTCCGAAGAAGTGCTGCGGCAGTGACGCATTTTTCCTAGTGACGTCGTCGTCCATGGCACAAGAATGTCAGACATGACTGAAACACAGAAGACCGACACCGCCTCGACCACCGCCGACAACTCCACCACAGCACCCGTCGCTACACTGGCGATGGTCACCCTCGACGCCCCGAACGCTGCCGTTCTCGGGGAGTTCTACTCTTCAGTCCTCGGGTGGCCCATCGCCTATTCGGACGAGAACTATGCCATGCTCACCGGTCCCAGCCATGCACTGGGCATCGGCACGATCCCGGACTACCAGCGACCGAGCTGGCCCGACGACGGACACAAGCAGTTCCACCTCGACCTCGCCGCCGACGACATCCATGCGGCAGCCGATCGCTGCGTCGAACTCGGAGCCACCCGAGCCGAACCGCAGCCTGGTGAGACCTGGGTCGTGCTCCTCGATCCCGCCGGTCATCCGTTCTGCATCTCGGACGCGAAGAACTGGGGCTGAGCATCTCCGCAGACCTGACAGCCGAGCTCTCAACTCCGTCCGACCTTGTCCACCCGCACGATGTAGTGAGACCCGTCGAGACCATCGACGAGGATCGTCGCCTCATGCCTCGCATTCCCTCCGGAGACGATCCAGTTGGGCTTGAGCACTCCGCGCAGACCGCTGGCAGGAGTGATCTCGATGCCCATTCCGAGCTTCACCGTCTTGACGACCTTCGCACGTGCCAATGATCGCGCGGTCCGCTCCGCCTCGTCTCGGGTCGGCAGCGGTCCCGACTGCTCGCCGATCAGACGGGGCCACTCCGTTGATCCAGCCGTGTCGCCGCGAGGGGTGAAGTCGGCGATCATGCCCCTGCCCGAAACGGCGTTGACGAGCACATTCATCCGCTGCCCCGGCCCGGATGCGCTTCTACGGAAGAGTCCGCGGGTGCGCACATCGAGGGCGGCCCACCAGAACGGATGATGCACCGCTTTGACCTCGGCGAGCGCGTCAGGGAGTTTGCGCTGGAAGACGGCGAGCGCCTCGGCGGCGGTGACGTGCGGGTCCATCCGCACCGGACCCTCAGTCTGCAGATCCGGGCCGACCGGGCGCCCGGTTCCGATCTCGGCACTCATCTCAGACGTCCTTCGGAACCTGACCGGCCAGGGAATCGTTCTGACCAGTGAGCATGTGTGCTGGGATCGCGCCGATCTTGTCGGTCTCCTTCATCGCCTCGAGGACGTGGGCCGGCACCGGATGCGAACGCTGAGTGGCCAGGGAGACGAGGATGAGTGCCAGCGTCGAGCACACGATGCCGACTCCCATCGGGTCGACACCGGTGACGTCGACGAGTCCCGTCAGCTGCCACACGACAGACGACACGGTGCCGGCGATCATCGACCAGATGGCTCCGGGCACATTCGCCTTCTTCCACCAGGCGGCGGCGATGTAGACGGGGACGAACGCGGCACCGAGCACCGTGGTCGAGAAGATGACCACCTCGGCGACGGCCGGCGGATCGTTCACGGCGACGAAGTAGCCGATGATCGCCAGTACGAGGACGGTGAACCGGGAGACCCAGACGGACTGCTGGTCGGACATGTCCTTCTTGAAGAAGCGCTGGAACAGATCCTGGCTGGCGATCGTGCCCGACTGCAGCAGCAGAGCGTCGGCTGTGGACATGATCGCAGCCATGATTCCGGCCATGACGATGCCCACGGCGAAGTTCGGCAGGACAGTGTCTGCGACTTCGAAGACCGCGAGCTCCGGATTGTCCAGAGTCGGCAGCAGGACGAGCGCCATGATGCCGACGATGTAGGGAGCGGGGATGAACAGCAGATTGAAGCCGGTGGCGTAGAGGCTGGCGCGCCTGGCCACCGAGGGCCGCTTCATCGCCATATGGCTGACGTTGACATGCGGCCAGCCCATGTACCCGATGGAGAAGACGAGGACGGCGCCGACGATGACTCCCCATTGGACGGATTCGATCCCGTCCGGTCCCCACATGGTCAGCAGATTCGGGTTGATCTGTCCGACCGCCTCGTTGCCGGCAGTCCACCCACCCACGGCCTGCAGACATCCGATGAGGATCCACACCATGCCGATGAGCATGACGATCGCCTGCACGAAGTCGGTGTAGGCCACGGCGAGGTAGCCGCCGAGGAAGGTGTAGAAGACGATGACGCCGACGGCGATGAGCAGCGCCCACGCGTAGGGAATGCCGGTGACCATCTCGAGTCCGCGCCCGCCGGCGATGAACTGACTCATCACGTAGAAGAAGATGCAGAACAGGGCGACCGGTGCGGCGATCGCGCGGATCCACTTCGACGGATACCGATGTTCGAGGTATTCGATCGAGGTGAGCGACCCGAGGATCTGGGAGAGCTTGCGCATCCGCCTGCCCAGAATGGAGAGGTTGAGGACACCGCCGCCGATGTCGCCCATCGCGTACCACAGAGAGAAGTATCCCTTCGTGTACGCCAGCGATCCCGCACCGAGGAACATGTACCCCGACATCGACGACGACTGCAGGCGCAGAGCCGTGACCGCAGCGCCCAGGCTGCGACCGCCGAGCAGATATCCCTCGCTGCCCTTCGAACCGATCTTGAGCGTCCACACGCCGATCCCGGCCATGGCGATGAAGTAGATGACGAGGAACCAGGTCTCGATGTTCATGCCGCTCCCCCGTTTCCATTCGCCGAGGCGGCCCCGCCGTCTCGTCCGTCCGCTCCGTTCGCGGTTCTCGCCAGGGCCTGATCCTCAGCCACGTCCTCGGCCTTCCAACCACGGGAGAGGAAGACGAAGACGAGGGTGTAGATCACCCAGATCGCGGGGATGCCGACGATGATGACGACCGTCGCCGTCGGAAGACCGAACACGTTGACCACCTCGTTGTGATGCGGGAATACAGATGATGTGAGTGAGATTACAAGTTATCGCGAGAAGCCTGAGACTGCCGCGCCGAGTTCGCATGGTGGGAATGCGGGGTACGACTGTCTCACCGACCTGTCGGTCCGATGCGCAGGTCCGTTCCGCAGCGCGGCCTCACTCGACGGTGAACTGGCGCTCGTGGAGTCCCGTCGCGGCACCCGGAATAGCGGGCCGGCGTTCCGAGGTCTGCACGTTTCCGTCCTGATCGACCGCGCGCACGCTGACCGTATGCGTGCCGGTGCTCAGTCCCGTGTGCTCGCACCGCCACTGGCGCCAGGTGTCGGCGGTGAGTTCCTCGTTGAGTTCCGCTTCCGCCCAGTCGCCGTTGTCGATGCGCACCTGCACCTTCTCGATACCTGTGTGCTGCGCCCAGGCCATGCCTGCGGTGACGACCCGGTCGCCGCTCGTGGGCGTGACAGTGGCCCCGGGGCGGGGCACGTCGATGCGCGAGGCCACCAGCACGGGTCCGTGCGTGGCCCAGCCGCGTGTCGTCCAATACGCCTCTTTGTCCGCGAACCGGGTGACTTCGAGGTCGGTCACCCATTTCGTGGCCGAGACGTACCCGTAGAGTCCGGGGACGACCAGGCGTGCCGGGTATCCGTGGTCGCGGGGAAGAGCATGACCGTTCATGGCCACGGCCAGCAGGGCCGCGCGATCGTCGGTGAGCACTTCGAGTGGGGTGGAGGCGGTGAATCCGTCATCGGATCCGGAGATCACCATGTCCGCGCCGGAGTGCGGTTTCGCCCGTGCCAGCAGGTCCCGGATCGGATAGCCCAGCCATTTCGCGTTGCCCACCAGGTCGCCGCCGACCTCGTTCGAGACGCACGCCAGGGTCACATAGTGCTCCTGGAGCGGGAGGTCGAGAAGTTCGGCCATCGTGATCGTGAACTCGTGCTCGACCATGCCGTGGACGCGCAGCATCCACGTTCCCGCGTCGATCGACGGCGGGAAGAGCGCTGTGTCGATGCGGTAGAAATCCTGGGTCTCCGTGACCAGCGGGGTCAGTCCGGGCACGTCGAGTTCCGCTCCGGTGGGAATCTCCGGCGCCGAGGCGGCCGGTCGCGGGAGGACGAGCTTCGTCACCGTTCCTGCCGCACTGCGGGCCAGTGTGGCCGCGGACTGCCCGGCCGCGACGGCGGCGATGCCGACCGCGCTCAGTCCCGCGGCCAGCCCGAAGAAGGCCCGTCGACCCGGCCTGGCCGGAGTTCGATGCTGCGTGTCGGCTCCGGCGTCCTCGGTGTCGGAGCGAGCCTCAGTGCCTCCACCGGTGCGAGCCGGGACAGTCGCGAGGTGGAGGAGGACGAGGAAGGCTGCGGCCCCGGCGGCGATTCCGCCGAGACTCGGCAGGGTGGCCACAAGCCCGGCACCGGAGCTGAAGCCGACGACGGCAGGCAGCAGGCCGAAACCGATGAGCAGGACGAGCGCCAGACCGCGCCGGCGAGCGCCGATCCACCCGATGATCGCACCGCACCCCGCCCCTCCTGCCACGATGGTGATGACGAGGGCGAATTTGTCGTGAGTGCCGAAGACCGCGATCGCGGACTTGATGAGCACGGTCGGCATCAGCGGGATGAGTGCCTGGCCGATGAGCAGAGCAGGAGCCGACGCCACGTCCAGGCTGCGGGCGATGAGTTCGGCCGTGCCGAAATAGATGAGTGTCGCAACGACCCCGGCGAGCACAGAGGGCCACGTGCGCTGCGTGCTCCCCACCATGCCCTCCTTCTCCCCCATGCTCAGGCCAGGTTTCGACGCAGGCGCACGGCCGCCTCGGTGAGGTCGCTGGTGCGGTTCTCGCGATCGGGTTCGGGCAGTGCCTGAGCAGAACGCAGTCCGTGTTCGAGGAGCACGACGACCTGGTCGGCGAGAGTCTGATCTCCGAGTTCGGGGACCGGCCGGGCCTCGGAGCCGATCCATGAGAACTCGGCCAGGGCCTCACGGATGACTGCACGTCTGCTCGGTGCCGGTAGGGCCGCCTCGTCGAGTTGGGCAGTGGTCAGGGAGATGATCCGGATGCGCAGACGGCGCACCTCGGTCTCGAGTTCCGCCGCTGCCGTGGTCATGGACACATGATAGTCCTCGTCGATGGGAACAGCGGCGGAACCTCAGACGATGATCAGGTGTCGGCCACCCAGACGGTCATGGTCTCCTGATAGGTGTCCAGGGCTTCCGGGCCGTTGTCGCGGCCCCAGAATCCGGACTGTCGCAGTCCGCCGAACGGGGTGGCTTCGGTGCCTTCGCTGTAGCCGTTGATCGCGAGGGTGCCCACGCGGATCCGGCTCGCCCACCACCGCACTCGGGCGATGTCCTCGCACCACACGCTCGACGCCAGCCCATAGGATTCGCCGTTGATGAGGTCCACAGCGTCGTCGCGGCTGGTGCGTCGCAGCAGCTGGGTCACGGGGCCGAAGATCTCGCCGCGACCGAGTTCGCTGTCATCGGGCACGCCTTCGATGACGGTCGGCGGGTACCAGGTGCCGGTGTCGGGGACGTCGGCACGGGTGTTGAGGATCCGCGCTCCCTTCTCCACGGCTTCGTCGACCCAGGCGGTGATGCGATCGCGGGCGCGAGCATTGATCACCGGGCCGACGTCCGCATCGGCGTCGAACGGATCGCCGACGGTGAGTGCCTCGGTCGCGGTGATGAGTGCGGTGCGGAACTCGGCGAACCTCTCGTCATCGTCGCCGACGTAGATCACCCGAGAGGCGGCGGTGCAGTTCTGGCCGCTGGTGCCGAAGGACGCACCGGCGATGTCGGCGGCGATCGCCTCGAAATCCGTGGCGTGTGCGGAGTCGACGATATAACCGGCCCGTCCGCCGAGTTCGAGGGACACCTTCTTGAGGTTCGAACGGGCCGAGGACTCGAGGAAGGACCTGCCGACGGGTCCCGAACCGGTGAAGGTGAGCACGTCGATCTCGTTGTGCAGACCCATCGCGGCGCCGATCGCTGAGCCGGTGCCGGTGAGGACGTTGAGAATGCCGTCGGGCACCCCTGCCTCGGTGGCGAGCCTGGCGAGGTGGAGGGCGCTGAGCGTCGATTCCTCAGAGGTCTTGACGACCATCGCATTCCCGGCGGCCAGCGCCGGGGCGATCTTCCAGCCGAGCATGGCCACGGGATAGTTCCACGGCAGGATCGCTCCGACGACCCCGCTGGGCACCTTCGTCACCCAGCCCCAACCGTCAGGATTCTGGAGGTAGCGTCCGTCGTCGCGCGAGATGAGGTCGGCGCTCAGTCTGAGGTTCGCGGCGACATCGGGGACGTCTTCCTCGACGCTGCCGAGGGCGACCTTTCCGGCTTCGATGCCGTCGAGGTAGGCGATCTCTGCGGCATCGGCTTCGACGAGGTCGGCGAGGCGACGCAGCACCCGCGCCCGCAGCTTCGCGTCTCCTGCCCAGTCGGCCTCGTCGAAGGCGGTGCGCGCTGTGGCGACGGTGTCATCGAGCTGCTGAACGCTGGCTGCGGACAGGCTTCCGATCACTGTTCCGTCGCTCGGTGAGATGAGACCGATCTCGTCGCCGGTGCCGGTGACGGCGCGGCCGCCGATCCACTGTCCGAAATTGCCGTCGATGATGGCCCGAAGCGCGGTTCGACCGCGGTCGACGAGGGTGCTGTCAGTTGAAGTCGTAGTGCTCATGCTGCGTGTTTCCTCTCCAGTTCGGCGATCGCGTCGAGCAGCGACGCCAATGAGGCGGGACCGGCGGTCGGCAGGGGTGGGCGCACGGGTCCCTGTTCTCGTCCGGAATGGCTGAGCGCCTGTTTGATGAGTGAGATGAAGGCGGAGTCGCCCTCGATGAGTCCGAGGGCATGCCCGAGGCTTCTCCATAGGTCGACGGCGCAGGCCCAATCACCGCTGTCGGCCAGCTCCCACAGTCTCTGGCAGTGATCGGGCAGCAGCCACGCCGAGGCCGCCACCCAGCCGCTGGCGCCCTGGGCGAAGCCCTCGAGGGCGATTCCGTCGGCCCCGACGAAGATCTCGGTGTCCTCGCCGAGGCGGTCGCGCAGCTCCCGGATCCGTGTGGCTTCGCCGGAGGTCTCTTTGACGCTCCAGAGTCGGCCGGTGTGCTGGAGCGCGGCGAGGTGGTCCGGGAGCAGATCGGTGCCGGTGGAGTGGGGATTGTTGTAGACCATGACCGGCAGTTCGGACGCGGTCAGCACCGGGTGCAAGGCGGCGATGACGGCGTCTGGTTCGAGTCCGCCGTAGAAGGGAGGAGTGACCATGACGGCATCGGCGCCCCAGCCGGCGGCATCCGAGATCTGGGCCGACATCTGCGCGGGAGTGTAGGCCATACAGCCGATGACCACGTGCGCCCGACCGTCGACGGCGGAGACGATGGTCTTGATCTGCGCTTCCCGCTCAGCGGCGCTGAGTGCCAGCGCCTCCCCCGTGGCGCCGAGGCCGAGAAGCCCGGTCACTCCTGAGGCGAGCACCTCCTCGACGCGACCGCCCAGGGCGTCGAGGTTCTGGTCTCCGTCGTCGGAGTAGGGGGTCGTCGGAACGGCGAACACACCGCGCATCGGATTCGTCATCGAATCGTCCTCTCAGGCCATGAGGTCATTGGTCCGCGCTTCATCGATGAAGACGGTCCGCCGACGCTTCTCGTCGGTATCTCAGACGATAGGCAGGAAAGTGATCACAAGCAATGGGGAGAACGCTGATCGCCTGATTTCCCGTCGTTCAAGGGCGCGCGCGAATTTCGCACGGCGTACCTGCCGATAACTGCGCGCCGCCTTGAACGACGGGCGTTTCCTGCGGGAACGGCCGCCTCGGAGGGGGCCCTGCCACCTCGGCGGGGTCCGGCCGCCTTGCCCCGGCGGGAACGACGAAGGGCGGACCCCCACCTTGGGGATCCGCCCTTCGTTCAGCGTTCGGCCGCGGCCCACTGGCGTGGGGCGGTCACGTCTCTCAGTCTCTGAAGTAGGAGATGAGGCGCAGGATCTCGATGTAGAGCCACACGAGGGTGACCATGAGCGAGAAGGCGCACATCCAGGAGTACTTCTCCGGGATCTGGTGCTTGACGCCCTCTTCGATCATCTGGAAGTCCATGATCAGGGTCATCGCGGCGAGCACGGTGGCGACGATGCCGATGATGATTCCCAGAGGGATGCCGAAGACCTCGATGCTGCGGGCACCGCCGGAGCCGGTGAACATGGCGAAGAAGAAGTTGATGATCGAGAAGACCGCGTAGCCGCCGACGGCGATCATCATGAACTTCATCATCTTCGAGCCGTAGCGCACACCCTTGAACTTGAACAGGGCGAGCATGACGCCGAAGACGCTGAGCGTGGCGAGCACGGCCTGGACGACGATGCCGGGGTACATGGATTCGAACATGCCGGAGATGCCGCCGAGGAAGACGCCCTCGAATGCGGCATAGCCGATGATGAGCGCCTTGCTCGGTTCCTTCTTGAAGGCGTTGACGAGTCCGAGGACGAGCGCGATGAGCGCAGCAGGCAGAGCCAACATCGGAACGAGCCAGCCGACGACGCCACCGGCGAGGAGGATGGCGAAGAGCACACCGGTCTTCATCATCACATCGTCATACGTCATCGCACGGTCGGCGACCTGGGGGCCTGCGTTGCGGTTCTGCGCGGCAGGCTGATTGAACAGGTTGTTGAGCTCCTGATCGGACATGACCGGCTGATTGCGTCCGGCCTGGGCTCCCTGATTGATAGCCCGGTTCATCATGGGGTTACTCACGGTCGAGATCCTTTCGATCTGAGCAGAATGTGCACAGCCGGGAGGCTGCGCAGATGATCTTTCACGGTCACAGTCTAACCGGACGGTCTGGACGAGAACTGAGGATCCCGGCCAGCACGGTCCGACGTTGCACTATCGTGATGCTGTGGTGGACAACACCTGATTCGAGCGGATAATTCCCGGTTCAGCCCATCGGGCAGTGACAGTTCAGCCCATCTGGTAATGAGTGGCCGCGCCCGGTCCCCACGGGATGCCGGTGGCCCACCAGATGAAGAACAGGAGTCCCCAGAAGACGAACATAGCGAACGACAGTGGGATCGTGAATGAGAGCACCGTGCCGATGCCTGCGTCCTTCTTGTACCGCTGCACGAACCCGAGGACCACGACGAAGTACGGGCTCATCGGGGAGATGATGTTCGTCGTCGAATCACCGATGCGGTAGAGGGCCTGGGTGGTCTCCGGGGAGATCGACAGGAGCATGAACATCGGCACGAGCACCGGGGCCATGAGCGTCCACAGTCCCGAACCGGAGGTGAGGAACAGCGCGCCGAGCGCCACGAGCAGCCATCCGCCGAGGAGGATGACGAAGGGGCCGGTGTTGAGGGCTCCGAACACCTCGGCGCCCTTGATCGCCAAGATCTCGCCGAGGTTGGACATCTTGAACAGCGCGAGGAACTGGCTGGCAGCGAAGAACAGCACGATGACCGGCACAAACGGCAGCAGTCCCTTGCCCATCATCTCCGGGATGTCAGCGGTGCGCTTGATCGACCCGGTGGCGTAGCCGTAGACGATGCCGACGATGAAGAAGCCGAAGCCGATGATCGCGGCGATTCCTGCCATCAGACCGGATTCGGGGCCGAAGCCTCCGGCCTCGTCGCGGAGGAACGATCCGGCGGGCCAGGCGAGAGCGAACAGCACCGCGGCGCAGACGATGATCGAGATGACGGCGATGCCGATTCCGCGCTTCTCATTCGCGTCGAGCGCCATCTTGACGTCGAAGTTGTCCGGATCGTCGTCGGTCTCCTCGTCGAGTTCGATCTGGTCGGCGCGCTTGGACAGGACCAGCTCGGTCACCAGGGTCACCGCGGCGGCGACGACGAACATGGAGACGAAGTTGAAGTAGAAGTTCGCGACCGGGCTGACGGTGTAGTCGGCGTCGATGATCTGCGCGGCCGAGGTCGAGAGACCGCCGAGGATCGTGTCGAGCGAATTGACCATGGGTGCTGCCGAATAGCCTCCCGAGGTCGCCGCGTAGGCGACGAGGCAGCCGAGCAGCGGATTGCGGCCGACGGCTTTGAACGCTAGTCCGCCGAGGGGAATCATGATCATGTAGGAGGCGTCGGAGGCGATCGACGAGGCGGTTCCGGCCAGGGCGACGATGAACGTGATCCACTTCGGCGAGGCCCCGGCGATGGATCCGCGCAGCATCGCCGGGATGAGTCCGGACTGTTCGGCCACGGCTACGCCGATGAGCACGATGAGGACGAGTCCCAGCGGTGGGAAGGTGACGAAGTTGTTCGTGGCTCCCGCGACGATCTCACGCAGCGATTCGGTGGAGAAGAGGTTCGTCACCGTCACCTTCTCGTCCGTGGCCGGGTTGACGGCGTTGAGACCGGTGGAGGCGAAGATCGCCGAGAGGATCATGATGATGACGGCCAGCGACAGGAACAGCCAGAACGGGTGCGGCAGTTTATTGCCGGCCTTTTCGATGATGACGAGGACGCGCATGAGCCAGCTCAGCTCGGAACCGTCATTCCTCTTCTCTGCGGTCGCAGGTGTGGTGCTCGACATCAGGTCTCCTCGGTCGGGGTGGCGCTGGCGAATGCGTTGAGCAGGTATTCGCCCATGTGAGAGCGATCACCTCAAGGAGCAAGTCTCATGGACAATCGGCGTTGTGTCACGGGAATCTCATATTCCGGATGCCGTGAGCACCCTTTCCTCGCCGAGGTGGCCCTGCGGTTCCGTTCTCACCGCCGCAGGTGAATAGCCGAGGGCGCCGACCGCAGATTCTGCGATCGGCGCCCTCTCAGCCGGCAGGCGACTCAGCACCTCAGATCAGGGTGGGCCGCCTCGGCGATATCAGCGTTCGAGGTCGCCGCGGATGAACGCTTCGACGGCCTCGTGGGCGGCGTCGTCGTCCTGCTGCTCCGGGGGCGACTTCATGAAGTACGAGGAGGCGGAGATCAGGGCTCCGCCGATTCCGCGGTCGAGGCCGATCTTCGCCGCACGGACGGCGTCGATGATGACGCCGGCGGAGTTCGGTGAGTCCCACACCTCGAGCTTGTACTCCAGGGACACGGGAGCGTCGCCGAAGTTGCGGCCTTCGAGGCGGACGAAGGCCCACTTGCGGTCGTCGAGCCATTCGACGTAGTCGCTGGGTCCGATGTGGACGTCGCGGTCGGACAGCTGGGCGGAGGTATTCGAGGTCACGGCCTGGGTCTTCGAGATCTTCTTCGACTCAAGGCGCTGACGCTCGAGCATGTTCTTGAAGTCCATGTTGCCGCCGACGTTGAGCTGGTAGGTCCGGTCGAGGACGACGCCGCGGTCTTCGAACAGCTTCGCCATCACACGGTGGGTGATGGTGGCACCGATCTGGGACTTGATGTCATCGCCGACGATCGGAACACCGGCGGCACGGAACTTCTCGTCCCATTCCTTGGTGCCAGCGATGAACACGGGCAGGGCGTTGACGAAGGCGACCTTCGCGTCGATCGCGGCCTGAGCATAGAACTCGACGGCCTTCTGCGAACCGACGGGCAGATAGCACACGAGGACATCCGCCTCGGCGTCCTTGAGGGCCTTGACCACGTCGACGGCCTCGCGGTCGGATTCGACGATCGTGTCGCGGTAGTACTCGCCGAGTCCGTCGAGGGTGGGTCCGCGCAGGACCTCGATGCCGGTCGGCTCCACGTCGGCGAGCTTGATGGTGTTGTTCTCGCTGGCAGTGATCGCCTCGGCGATGTCGACGCCGACCTTCTTGCCGTCGACGTCGAAGGCGGCAACGAAATCGATGTCACCGACGTGATAGTCCCCGAATTCCACGTGCATGAGGCCGGGAACCTTCGTCCCGGGCGACGCGTTCCGGTAGTACTCCACGCCTTGGATCAGGGACGAGGCGCAGTTGCCCAGTCCGGCAATCGCGACTCGAATCGATTTCGTTCCCACAATTCTCCTTTGTCTGTTTGGGTTTCACCGAGCGGCGGGAATGTCCCACGCGGGCGGTCAGCCCTTCGGGGCTTCGCTTCGGCCCCAACTATCCATAATAATGTCCGCGTCAAAATGCCGGACTCCGGCCTTCGAACGCGGCAGTGCTCGTCTCAGCTGACGACCAGAGGTTCGAGAACCAGGTCGGGGTGGTTCTTCTGCACGCCCTGCAGCCGCCACCGGTCGGAGAACAGCGCCAGCAGCTCTCCGTCGGAACGGTGGAGGACCTCGACCGAGCGTTCCCGTGCCAGGGTCGGCACGCATTCGGGGGTGGTGCGTCGGGCGAGGGAGAAGTTGAGACGCTCCAGGGTGCAGGGAGCGTTGAATTCGTTGGTCATCCGGTCTTCGGCGACTTCGAACTGCATGGGTCCGACGGCGCCGAGCACGGGTGCCTGATCACCGCGCAGGTCCGAGCGCAGCACCTGGATGACGCCTTCGTGGTCGAGCTGTTCGATGCCGCGTCGGAACTGTTTGTACTTCGAGGAGTCCTTGGCGCGGATGACCATGAAGTGTTCGGGTGAGAACGTCGGGATGCCGGGGAACTCGACCTTCTTGTCGAGGTAGAGGGAGTCCCCTACGCGCAGGGCGGAGGCGTTGACCAATCCGACGACATCTCCCGGGAACGCTTCGTCGACGACATCGCGGTCGCGACCGAAGACCTGCTGAGCGTATTTCGTGGCGAAGGGTTTGCCGGTGCTGGCGTGGGTGAGCACGGCTCCGCGTTCGAAGACCCCCGAGCAGACTCGGATGTAGGCGAGTCGGTCGCGGTGGTGGGAGTCCATTCCGGCCTGCACCTTGAAGACGAATCCGGAGAAGGGATCGTCGACGGGGCGGGGCTGGTCGTCCTTGTCCAGGCGGGCCTCGGCGGGCGGGGCGAGGTCGACGAGGAGGTCGAGGAGTTTGTGGATGCCGAAGTTGAGCACGGCCGAGGCGAACATCACCGGGGTCGACTTGCCGGCGAGGAAAGCCTCCTGGTCGTGGTTCTGGTCTTCCATCTCCAGCAGATCGGACTCATCGACAGCGGTCGTCCAGGCATCGCCTTCGAGGTCGGCGGCCGCCTCGGACGTGTAGGTGTCCTCACCGGCGATCGTGGCGCCTCCGTCGGTGCGGGTGTATTTCGTGTACTCGCCGCTGGTGCGGTCGAGGACTCCGCGGAAGTCTCCGGACTGTCCGACGGGCCAGGTGATCGGGGTGGGCAGGAGGCCGGTGCGCTGCTGGACCTCGTCCATGAGTTCGAGCGCGTCGAGGCCTGGACGGTCCCATTTGTTGA
Organism: Brevibacterium sp. JSBI002; assembly: GCF_026013965.1. Classification (NCBI taxonomy): domain Bacteria; kingdom Bacillati; phylum Actinomycetota; class Actinomycetes; order Micrococcales; family Brevibacteriaceae; genus Brevibacterium; species Brevibacterium sp. JSBI002. The sequence goes on along the minus strand of NZ_CP110341.1, from coordinate 1,204,536 downwards.
CGACCGTGATGATCGGGATGTTGCGGTGAGCACAGACCTCGAAGAGCTTCATCGTCTGCGCCTCGAGGCCTTTGGCGGCATCGATGAGCATGACGGCGCAGTCGACGGCGGAGAGCACCCGGTAGGTGTCCTCGGAGAAGTCGGCGTGGCCGGGGGTGTCGACGAGGTTGAACACCGCGTCGCGGTACTCGAACTGCAGAGCGGCGGAGGAGATCGAGATTCCACGGTCCTGCTCCATCTGCATCCAGTCGGAGACGGTGGCGCGGCGACCGGCCTTGCCGTGGGTGGCTCCGGCCTGGCCGATGGCGCGAGCGTGGAGGGCGAGCGCCTCGGTGGTCGTCGATTTGCCCGCGTCGGGGTGGGAGATGACAGCGAACGTGCGGCGGCGGGACGCCTCGTGTCGGATGTCCTTAACGGAATACTGGCCAGAAGTCACCGCAATATCCTATCGTTCTTCGCGCTCGTCCGGCGTGTCCGTTCAGTCACAGTGTGGGGCCAGCTTGCGGCGGGCGTCCGGCGGCCGGAACCGTATGTGCGGGGTGGCCTGTGGGCGTTGCATCCAGCGTCCTGTCGGAATCGGCCCATATGCTGGGGTGCGATGTCTGAGGAATTCGTCGAATACGCCGGCCGTTCGGAGCCGCAGGAACGCTGGCTCAAAGCCTTGCCGCTCATCGTCGCGGGAGTCCTGGGTGTCCCGCTGCTGTGCGCGGCGATCTGGTTCTCCTGGCAGATAGCGCAGACGACGAAGTACCTCTTCGATCTCGGCACCTCCGGCACCGAGGCGGCCGGGATGGTGCTGCTCAGCCTGTCGGGGGCCTTCTGCCTCATCCTCTATCTCGCGTTCCTCTTCATCGGCACTCGCCGTCGCACGTGGAAGTGGCGCATCTGGTGGAGTGTCGCCACCCTTCTTGCCGCCGGAGCTCTGCCGCTGTGGTGGCTCTTCAGCGGCTTCTTCGCCGACGTCTGACCTTCGCCGTCGGGCCAGCCTCGGCTGAGACCCGCCCATCCAGACTTCCAGCTTTCGCGAGCCCCGGACTCGCAGTCCCTACCCGTCGCGGTAGAACCACCCGCCCGTGGCTTCTCCTACAGGTACTCGCGCGTCGGTCACTCTTCGTGACTGCAACGAGGCGTTGTGGCGTTGCCGGTGAGGGATGCTCGAGTCAGAGCTGAGCGAGGGCCTTCGCGATGCGCTTCTCCGACACCGGATGTGCCGTGCCCAACGAGTTCGCGAACAGTGACACTCGCAGCTCTTCGAGCATCACAACGACCTCCACCCATTCGACAGGCAGCGACGCGATCAGGTGCGACCACTCGGCCTTCGCCAGCGCCGGGAATCGGTTGCCGATCCTCTTGACCACGTCGCTGCTGCAGCCGGTGACCCGGTCCATGAGCTGCTTGTCCCGGATCGGTGAGTCCTGCATCCCGCCGATGCGCACCACTTCGGCTCGCACCCACCGCGGCAGTTCGCGCAGCATCTGCGGAGTCATCGCCGCAATGGCGGCGGTACTCATCCGGGAGGCGCTCCACGCCTGCACATCGGCGAGGTTGGCCAGGATCGCCAACGAGGAGGCCTTCGACACGAGCTTGTCGAGCTCGGTCGCCGTCGTCAGCGCTTTCATCAGGACCGGCAGCAGTGCCGAACACGTCAGCGGCAGCTCGGCGTCGATGTGCTTGCGCAGTCGTGCGAACTCCTCGGCGGTGGACACCCACGACGTTTCGGCCGGCCCCAACCGGTCGGCGACGAGCCCGCGGATCCCGACCCGAATCAGCCCGACGAGCAGTTCGTCGGCAGTCTTCTGATGGCCGGCGAGGACGAGCTTCTCCTGAGTCGTCAGACCATCCTGCAGGTATTTCAGTGCTTCACCGGTGTGCTGTGCCAGCAGGGTGATGATCGCTTCCCGCGTGGCCAGTCGTGCCTGCGCTGCGGTGTCGAAGGCGACGAGGTCGACCGACGTCGACCGGTCTGCCAGCCCTGGAACGACACCGGCCGGGGCCTGATCGGGATCGGCCAGTTCGCCGAACGACCAGTCCGTCAACCCGGTCTTCGGGGTGAACGCGCTCTGCTTCTGCCGGGCCTTGCGCACCTGCGGTTTGGCTTTCGTCGTCAGCGCAGCGAGGTCCTCGCCGAGACCGACGGTCTTCTTCCCGTCGACGACCCGGAAGGTCAGCCGCAGGTGGGCAGGAATCCGTGACCTGTCGAAGTCATCGGCGGTGACCGTGATCGGCACGAGGTCGTTCAGCCCTCCCCCGCCGGCGCGTTCGCTCAGATACGCGGCGAGCACGTTCGGCAGACTTCCCTGATACGGGGCGAGCGCCGGCAGGATCTCGCGAGCGACGTCGGGAGCGGGAACGAAGTAGCGGCGCTTGCTCTTCGGCAGTGATCGGATTAGGGCGGCGACGAGTTCTTCGCGCAGCCCGGGGACCTGCCAGCTGAATTCGTCCGCGTCGACCGTGGGCACCGCCTCGGCGGGGATCTCCACTGTCACCCCGTCCTCGGTGCTTCCAGGGTCGAACGAGTAGCGCAGCTTCGCCCGGGTGCCGTCGGTCAGTTCCCATTCCATCGGGAAATCCGAGGCCACCGAGGCGGTCAGTTCCTCGCTGTCGTCGCTGAGCAGCACCGAGGTGGTGAGGTCGAGCAGGTGCACATCCCGTCGCTTCTGCTTCTTCCACCACCCCCGGAAATCCGCCGCCGAGGTGATCCCCTCCGGAATCCGCTCATCGAAGAATTCGTACAGGGCATCGTCCTGGTCGAGCACGCGACGGTTCCTCGTCCGCGAGGCCAGTTCCTCTGCCTCCTCGATGACGGCAGCATTGTGGTCAAGGAAGCCGAAGCGCTCGTGCCAGTCGCCTTCGATGAGGCCCTTGCGGATGAAGGCGTCGCGTGCGGCTTCTGCGTCGATCTGCCCATAGCCGACGCGGCGGTGGCTGACAAGTGTGACCCCGTAGAGGGAGATCTTCTCGTAGACCATCGACGCGCCGGCCTTCGTCGACCAGTGCGGATCCGAATGCTGGCGGGTGACCAGATCACCGGCGGCTTCGACGACCCAGTCCGGGTCGATCGCGGCCACGGTGCGTGCCCACAGGCGGGAAGTCTCGACAAGCTCGGCGGCCATGACGAAGTCGGGGTTGACCTTGAAGAGTCCGGAGCCGGGGAAGATCGCGAAGCGTGTGCCGCGGGCTCCCTGATAGTCCTTGTGCCGCTCCGAGCGTGAACCGATCATCGTCAGTAATCCGGTGAGCAGAGACCGGTGGATGGCGGCGGCATGCGGGTCGAGTTTGGCTGCGGCCACCTGTTTCCCGGTGCCTCCCGCCGGTCCGGTCACCCCCTGCTTCTTCGCACTGCGCTTCGCGGCACTGAGCTCGGCGAATCCGATCTTGCCGTTGGCACCGCGTCCACCCTGAGCGTTCCCGGCGTCACGACCGGGTTGAGCCCTCTGAGCGTCACGAGCACCCTGGCCCTCACGGCCACGACCGCTGCGACCGCCCTGACCACGGTCGGAACCGTCACCAGGCCCCGCTGCATTCGTCTTGCCGCCCTCGCCGTCGAGAGCGCATCCGGCCGTGTCGGCGTCGTCGCCCGGCTGCCAAACGGATTTCTCGATGCGAATGCCGGCGGAGCCGAGCAGGGAGCGCAGCTGACCGACGAGGTCCTGCCATTCGCGGATGCGCACGAAGTTGAGGAACTCGTCCTTGCAGCGGCGGCGGAACTTCGAGGATCCCATGTCCGCCTGCAGACTCTGCAGGTAGTTCCACAGATTGAGGTACGACAGGAAGTCACTGCCTCGGTGGGTGAATCGGGCGTGCTTCTCATCGGCGGCGGCTCGGACCTCCGCCGGACGTTCCCGGGGGTCCTGGATAGACAGCGCGGCGACGATGACCGTGACCTCTCCCCCGCAGCCGGCCTCTGCCCCGGCGATGACCATCCGAGCCAGGCGGGGGTCGATCGGCAGCACGGTGAGCTTGCGACCGATCTCGGTGACGTGGATCTTCCCTGCCGAGTCGCTGGTCAGCGCCCCGAGTTCGGTGAGCATCGTCCGTCCGTCACGGACGGCTCTCGCCTCTGGCGGGGTGAGGAACGGGAAGTCGAGGATCTCCTGATCGCTTGCGGCGAATCCCAGTGAGGCCATCTGCAGGATGACGCTGGCGAGGTTCGTGCGCAGGATCTCCGGATCGGTGAATTCGGGACGTGACTCGAAGTCGTCTTCCGAGTACAGGCGGATGCAGATGCCATCACTGGTGCGCCCCGAGCGGCCCTTGCGCTGGTTCGCACTTGCTTGGGAGATCCGCTCGATCGGCAGTCGCTGCACCCGGGTGCGATTGGAGTAGCGGGAGATGCGGGCGGTGCCGACGTCGATGACGTATTTGATTCCGGGCACCGTCAGCGAGGTCTCGGCGACGTTCGTGGCCAGGACGATGCGGGGTCGTGAATGGGGTTGGAAGACCTTCTGCTGCTCCCCCGCCGAGAGTCGGGCGAACAGCGGCACGACCTCCCAATTGCTCATCCGCGGACGTCTGCGCAGGTGGTCGGTCAGGGCATCGGCGGTGTCGCGGATCTCCCGTTCGCCGGAGAGGAAGACGAGGATGTCACCGGGTGCCTCGGCCGCGAGTTCGTCGACGGCGGCGATGATTCCGTCGGTCTGCTCCTCGACACCGGTCTCGTAGTTCCCGGATTCGCCGGGACCGTCGACATCGTCATCGGCAGGATCGTCCCCGAGAGGCCGGTACCGGACCTCGACGGGGAAGGTGCGGCCTTCGACGGAGATGATCGGAGCGTCATCGAAGTGAGCGGAGAACGATTCGGGGTCGATCGTCGCCGAGGTGATGATGACCTTGAGGTCGGGACGTCGGTCGAGCACCTCCTTGAGGTAGCCGAGGAGGAAGTCGATGTTGAGGCTGCGTTCGTGTGCCTCGTCGATGATGATGACTTCATAATCTCGCAGCAGTTTGTCGCGCGAGAGTTCGGACAGCAGAATGCCGTCGGTCATCACCTTCACCCGGGTGGAGTCGGCGACCTGAGCAGTGAATCGCACCTGGTAGCCGATGGTGCTGCCGAGCTCTTCGTCGAGTTCGTCGGCGATGCGCTCGGCCACGGTCCGTGCGGCGATGCGCCGCGGCTGGGTGTGGCCGATGAGTCCGTCGACCCCGAGGCCGAGGTCGAGGCAGATCTTCGGCAGCTGGGTGGTCTTTCCCGATCCCGTCTCACCGGCGATGATGACGACCTGGTTGTCCCGGATCGCCTCGGCGATCTCGTCCTTTGCCGAAGTGACCGGCAGATCCTCGGGGTAGGTGACGGTGACCGGATGGGCAGCGCGGGCGTTCTTGAGCCGGGCCCGGCGCTGCTGATGGTGCGCTGCCGTGGTTCTGCGTCGCTGCTGCGAACGCCCACGTCCGTTCTTCCCGCGCCGAGGCGGCCGTCCTGGATCCGTGTTCGCTGGAGTGGTCGACGGGGTCCGGTTCTCTTCTGCCATTGCGTCTCCCAGTTTAGCGGCAATGCCCGGGCCCGGCCCCGTCGAGGCGGGTTACTCCCCGCCGCCCCAGAGTGGGGCGAGCGCCGAGTAGAGCTGCTGGACGCCGAGGATGATGAACAGCAGTGCTGTGATCGCCAGAGCGATGTTCGTGTGCAGCTTGTTCGCCCATTCCTTCGGAATCTTCTTGCCGTTGAGGAGGCCGAGCAGGGTGATGGCGAGGAACGGCATGAACAGCGACCCGAGGACGCCGTAGGCGAGGATGAGACCGATCGGTTTGCCGAGGATGAACAGCAGCATCGGCGGGAACGTCAGCCACAGCACATAGAACTTGAAGTACTTGCCGCCGGTCAGGGTGTCGGGGTGTCCGCCCGGCTTCTTGCGCATATGCCCCCAGAAGTCAGCGAACATCAGGGACACTCCGTTCCATACTCCGATGATGGAGGAGAAGGAAGCGGCCCAGAATCCGACCAGGAAGCCGATGCCCACGACCTCGCCGTAGCGGGCTTTGAGGACGTCTGCGAGGTCGAGCAGTCCCTTGTCCTCGGCAGAGATCGAGACACCCGCGGCCCGGACGACCTCGGCACCGACGACGAGCATAGCGATGACGAAGATGCCGGTCATCACGTACGCCATCGAGTTGTCGATGCGCATCACCCGCATCCACTTCGGAGTGTGCCAGCCCTTCTCACGCAGCCAGTAGCCGTAGGCGGCCAGTGTGATGGTGCCGCCGACGCCTCCGGCGAGCGCGAGCGTGTAGATCACTCCGCCCTCGGGGATGATCGGGATCAGTCCGGTGAGCATATCGGGAATGTTCGGGGCGGCGATGATCGCCAGCCCCACGACGGTGATGAACATGATCCCGACGAGGACGGCGGTGATCTTCTCGAACACGGCGTAGCGGCCGAACCACACCATGGCGAAGCCGGCCAGGCCCATGAGCACCGACCACACCGTGAGGTTGAGGCCGGGGAAGAGCGCGGCCAGCGGCAGCGCCGCCGAGCTCATCGCCGTGGCTCCGTAGACGAAGCCCCAGATGATGATGTACGGTCCGAAGTACCACGTGGTCCAGCGGCCGAGCGATCGCCACCCCTCGAAGATCGTCTTTCCGGTCGCCAGGCTGAACCTGCCGGCTCCTTCGACGAGGACGATCTTGAGGATGACGCCGACGATCACCGCCCACAGCAGTCCGTAGCCGAACTGGCTGCCGGCCACCAGGGTCGCCACCATATCCGCGGCGCCGACGCCGGTGGCCGCGACGACGAGGCCGGGACCGATGACCTTCCATTTGGCCGGGCCGGAGGCCTCTTCGATTCCGGAAACGGTCTCTGTGTCGCCCGCGTCGCCGGGGCCGGAACCGTTCGACTGCTCACTCATGGAGATATTCGCTTTCATCGTCGGCCGCGCACAGACTCACCGTGTGGTCGGGGATCCTCCATCGGGTTCTCCCGCATATCGGCGGCGCAGCGGTCTCAGCATGTCCACAGTCATGATAGGTGACAACGGTGATTGCATGTCACCAGTCCCACGCCCTCTACGGTTATCCTCGAAGGGTGAGTGAGAACAATTCATCGCAGGACTCCCGCAGTCGCATCGCCCGACGGGTCTTCCCCGACGGAGTCGACCCCGATCCTCGCTTCACCCTGGCCAACGAGCGGACCTTCCTGTCCTGGATCCGCACCGCGCTGGCGTTCATCGGCGGCGGAATCGCCGTCGAGGCCTTCACCTCGGAGATCTTCGGCTCCGGTCTGCGGGCGACCCTGTCGATCGTGCTCATGGTCATCGGCTTCATCCTCGCCGCCGGTGCCGCCGTCCGCTGGCATCGCATCGAATCGGCGATGCGTCGCAAGACCTCGCTGCCGCTGCCGCTCATCATCCCCATCGTCAGCCTCGCCTCGGCGCTGGGTGCCGGTCTCCTCGTCCTGGTGTTCGCCGGCCTGCTGTGATGCCGACCCGCTCACCGCGACCGCAGCCGCATGACGATCCGGCTCTGCAGCCGGAACGTACCGTCCAATCCTGGCTGCGCACGAGTCTGACGATGACGGTCGTCAGCCTCATCTTCATGCGCTTCATCAACGTCTTCCAAGGCTGGTCGGTGGCGCTCTTCGTCGTGTGCATGGGCATGGCCATCGTCGCCATCGCCATGCAGGTCAGGCGCTACCGGCTGGGTTCGGTCTCGATTCGGGCCGAACGCGGCAGGCCGTCGCCGTGGGCCGTCATCTTCCTCACCACCTCGGTGTGCCTCATTGCCGTGCTGAGCATCGCCTCGGTCATCAAGATCAGCCTGCTCTGAGTCACTTCACCCGCTCAACCTCCCAGACCTCCTGGGCGGCTTCCCACCTGCTCCCGACCGACACCCCGCACACCCGCAGCAGATGCCGGGTTATGAGACCGCCGTCCGGTCCGCTGACCTGCACGCCTAAACTGGTGCGTATGAAGGATGCACGCGAAGTCTCCACCGCCCCACTCGTCGCCGTCGGCCTCATCGGCGGCTTCCTCACCGCCCGCGAGACCGGGATCCGCCCCCTCGGCGGAGTCGTCCTCGCCGCAGCGGGCGCCTATGCAGCCCGCTCCTGGTATGTGAAGAAGGGCTGGCCGGCCGCCACCGGACTGGGCTTGGCCTACCTCGGCGGGTTCGGCGCCTCCCATCCCTTGGCGAAGAAGATCGGCGCATGGCCGGCCGTGTTCGCCGTCAGCGCGGTCAGTGCCGCAGCCTCCTATGTCGTCTCCGATATCGCCGAGGCGGACGGACCCTGACCCGCCGGCTCTGACCCCAACCGTCCCGAACTGCTATCCGCCCTTCGGGACTGACACCAGCCGCACCAGACCGACCGCAGCACTCCCAGTCGCAGGAAGCGAGGGCCCGAGCAGCCCATGCTGGCCGTATTCGAAGGTTTCGCCGTCATCGCCGGAGTCATTCTGGTCGGGTTCGTCCTCGGCCGCTCCGGCGTTCTCGGACCCCACGGCCAGCAGGTCATCGCGAAGCTCGTCTTCTACGCCGGCACCCCGACTCTGCTCTACGTCACGGTCGCCGAGACCGACCTCGGGCTGATCTTCAACACCGCGCTCTTCGCCACCGGCGGTTCCGCACTCATCGTCGGTGCCGCCCTCTTCGTCCTCACCAAGTGGATCAGGCGGCGCAGCACCGGTGAGGCGATGTTCTCCGCGTGGGCGACCAGCTACGTCAACATCGGCAACCTCGGCATCCCGATCGCCGCCTATGTCCTCCGCGACATCGGCTATGTCGCCCCGGTTCTGCTCTTCCAGCTGCTCGTCCTCGCTCCCATCGGCATGGCCGTGCTCGACGGAGCGGGCAAGAAGCAGCATGATTCGCACTGGTACTCCGCAGTCCTCCAAGTGCTCAAGAACCCCATCGTCCTCGGCGCCGCAGCCGGAGTGGGCGCCTCGGCGACGGGCTTCGAGCTGCCGCGCTTCGTCTTCGAACCCATCGACATGATCGGCGCGACCGCGGTCCCGGGTGCCCTGTTGGCGTTCGGCATCTCACTCAAGGACGGGTGGGGAATCCCCGTCAAGGGCAGCCGCGCACAGCTGAGCTACATCACCGGCGCCAAACTCATCGCTCAGCCGGTCATCGCCTGGGCCATCGGCGGCCCTCTGCTCGGCTACGACGGGATCGACCTCTTCGCCATCGTCGTCACCTCCGCCCTGCCGACAGCGCAGAACGTCTACATCTACTCGATGCAGTACCGACAATCCGAGGCGCTCATGCGCGACGCCGTCTTCATCACCACGGTTCTGTCCGTTCCGGCTCTCGTCATCATCGCCGCCCTCCTCGGCTAGCGACCGGCGAAATCCGCCGCCGTGGCGTGTCCTCCCGGGCTTGGACCCCGTGGTCACTGACAATGGGGATGTGTCCAGAGACGAGAAGAACGAGACCGAAGACCTCCTGAGCAGGCGGATGAGTTCAGGGTCTGCCAGTGCTGCCGATAAGCAGTCGCAGGCCCCTCTGGAGGCGGCCAATGATCCCTCGACCGACACCGAGGCGTTCGATCCGATCACGGATCCCATCGCCGAGGATGCCCCCAGGCATTCCGCGGACGCGAAGCCCTCGACGGGCCCGGTGAGGGTGACTCCCGCCCATTCGACGAATCCGGCCTCTCAGCCTGCGACCGCGAGCACGCGCACCGCCGAACACACCGCCACGCAGAAGTCCGCCGGCACGGGTTCGGCCACCGCTGCATCGACAGCCGGGGCATCATCCTCGACCGATACCGGTGCCACACGCGAGGTGCCGCAGAATGCGCGCACCGCGGTGATGAGCGAAGCCGATTGGGCTGCGGTGTCGAAGGCGGCGACGTCGACCGATGCCCGTGATCCCGCGGTGCCCGAACGACGTCGGTCCGTGCTCGATGTCATCGGCACGATCTGGATCATGCTCGCCACCCCCTTCGTCCTGTCGGCTCTGGCGGTGCGTTTCGTCGCCTCGGGGATCTTCCTCAAATTCGAGTACTTCCGGCCCGGCTTCCCGGCCGATCAGTTCGGCTTCAGTGCCGCCGACCGTGAGCACTACGGGACCTATGTCATCGACTACCTGCACAACTTCGATTCCCGGCGCTACCTCGCCGATATCGTCATGCCCAACGGGGAGCCGATCTTCATCTCCGACGAGCTCAGCCATATGGCTGACGTCAAGGGTCTGATCTCGCTGCTCTACCTCGTGGCCCTTGTCGGCATCATCGGATCCGTGCTGTTCGGCATCTACATGTGCCGCAAGAACGGATCGGGCATCCATGCAGGCGTGCGTCTGGGGTCGATCTTCAGCATCATCTTCATGGCCGCTGTCGCCGTCGTCGCCGTCCTCGGCTGGGACAGCTTCTTCCGCGGGTTCCACAAGGTGTTCTTCGCCGATGGGACCTGGGAGTTCTACGCCGATGATTCGCTCATCCGCCTCTTCCCGCCTCAATTCTGGGTCGATGCGGGTATCGCCGGCGGCGGACTGTTCGTGCTCCTGGCGATCATCCTCTTCCTGCTCAGCTTCACCGGTCATAAGAAGCGCCGGGCGCTGCGCAAGGCACGGAAGGACGCCGAAGCAGAGATCTGATTCGGTTTCGCCGCAGTCCGGAGCATCGGCCTCCGGCGGCAGAGCAGCACGTCATTGCACAGCGGGTTCGAGTCCCGCTCCACGGTTCCGGCCGGGTGGTCTTTCCCCTTCCACCCGGCCGAATTTCTGTCCGAAATCATCCGCGGTCCGGACCAGCGATCCCCCTGTCTCCGTGTCTCGGCGACGGTGGAAGACCACCGATCCCCGCCTCGGTGACGGTGGACGACTGCTGACTAGTCGTCGACGGCGTCGCGGCCGCGGCGGACCAGAAGCGGGTCGGCTTCGTAGACGACCGAGGGGTCTTTGTCCTCATAGTCGAACTGGTTGAGGAAGTAGCGCATCGCATTGAGCCGGGCGCGTTTCTTGTCATTGCTCTTGATCGTGATCCACGGAGCGTGGTCGGTGTCCGTGCGGCGGAACGTCTCTTCCTTCGCCTCCGTGTAGTCGTCCCAGCGATCGAGGGACTCGAGATCCATCGGTGAGAGCTTCCACCGCCGCACCGGGTCGATCTGACGGATCGCAAACCGGGTCCGCTGTTCTCTCTGGGTCACGGAGAACCAGAACTTCGTGACGTGGACTCCGGAGTCGATGAGCATCTTCTCGAACACGGGAGCCTGTTCCATGAAGGTCTCGTATTCTTCGTCGGTGCAGAATCCCATGACTCTCTCGACGTTGCCCCGGTTGTACCAGGAGCGGTCGAACATGACGATCTCCCCGCTCGTGGGCAGGTGGGAGATATAGCGCTGGAAGTACCACTGTCCGGCTTCGCGGTCGGAGGGTTTGTTGAGTGCGACGACGCGGGCGGCGCGCGGGTTGAGGTGTTCGGTGAAGCGTTTGATCGTTCCGCCCTTGCCGGCGGCGTCACGACCTTCGAAGACGATGACGTGTTTGGCGCCCGTGTCCTGACCCCAGTACTGGAATTTCAGCAGTTCGACCTGCAGTCTGTACTTCTCGAGTTCGTACTCTTCGCGGTCCATCTGTTCGTCGTACGGGTACCCTTCCCGCCAGGTTTCGACGGCCCGGCCCATGGGGTCGATGAGGTGCGGATCCGTGGTCTGACTGTCCTCGACGGTGTACCCTTCGAGGCGGAGTTTGTCGATGTACTCCCGCAGATTCTCTTGGAACAGACTGTTCACGAGATCCTTCCCTTTCGCTGTCGACACCGAGGTGTGCCTCGTGCACGATAATGTGCCGAGATGAATATCAGGTTATGCGATCGACGTCGCGTCGCGGGATGATTCCGACGCTCAATAATGGGGCGAGGGCGATGAGTCCGAAGGACAGCGGATAGCCGAATGCCGTCACCAGGGCACCGAATCCGGGGCCGAGCAGGGCCGACATGACGAACTGTCCCGTGTTCTGAGCTCCCAGCGCTTTGCCAGACCAGCGCGGTCCGGCGGCTTCGGCGACCGAGGCGAAGGCCAGTCCGTTGTCGGCCACGGAGACGGCTGAGGCGAGGATGAAGACGACCGCGGCGACGGCGGGCAGCTCCGTCAGCGACAGGATGGCGATGGCCACGACGACGATCACGGCTGCGACGGAGACGGTGCGCATGAGGCCCACGCGTGATTCCGTGCGGTCGGAGAGTCCGCCGACGACCATGCGACCGACCGCGCCGACGATCTGCGCGATCGCGACGATCGCTCCGGCGGCGCCCGCGCCGATCCCCTGGACGACGATGAGCCAGACGAGTCCGTAGGTGGAGAACGCGAACTGCGGGACGACGAGGAGCGCGGAGACCGCGTGGATGCGCCACAGGAAGGAATCGCTGCGGTAGGGATTGATCGCCGAGGCGGCGCTGGGCTTCCCCTCCCCCGCCGAGGCGGTGCCCGGTTCGTCCTGTCCGTGGCGTTCTGTCTCCGGTTCGGTGTCGCGGCCGGGGTCGGCCACCTCAGCGCGGGCGGGGGTCGGGTCCGGTGGGTTGCGGATGAGGGCGAAGCAGACGAGGGCGAGGCCGCCGGTAACGGCGGCGACGAACCAGAGGTAGGCGGGGAATCCGCCGGCCGCGGCGATCCCCGGGATGGTCACGGCGGCCACGCTCGTGCCCAGGGGTTGGGACATCTGGCGGATGCCCATGGCCAGTCCTCGACGGTGGCGGGGGAACCAGCCCATGACGACGCGGCCGGACGCCGAGTTCACCGAGGCGGCTGCGGCACCGGAGGCGGCGATGACGATGACCATCCAGATCGGCGAGTCGACGACGAGGACCGCGGCGGCCGAGAAAACGGTCGTCAGCCCGATTCCCAAGGTCATCGCCAGACGTTCGCCGAAACGGTCGGCGAATGCGCCCCAGGCGATGAGGGTGAGGATGAGTCCGAAGCTCGGTGCGGCAGCGACGGTGCCGGCCTGGGTGAGTGTGAACCCGAGGTCGGAGTGCATGTATGGGATGAGGAAGGCGGGTCCGGCGATCGCGATGGTCGCCGCCATCTGCGTGAGGACGCCGACGACGAGGATCACCCAGGCCTGCCTGGTGGGTCCGTTCGTCGTCATCGTTCCAGGTTAGCCGTGTGCCGGGATCGTCCGCGGGATGTCTCAGATCGCGGTGGCCGGGCTTTGCCGATAAAGTGTGTTCTGAGCATTCCCCCTATAGCCCAATCGGCAGAGGCAGTCGACTTAAAATCGATTCAGTCTGGGTTCGAATCCCAGTGGGGGGACCATAGATATTTGAGCTGACCTGAGACGTTTCGCAGCGAGGACCAGGCTGATTCCTTCACCGCCTCTGCGATCAGGACAGGCGCAGCCACCCAGGTGCCCGGGCAGTGAACTCGTTCCGATCGAACCTGTCTCCGACTCCGGCGGGAATCGCTCCGAGGACAGGTGCCATCGCCGACAGTGCAGCCCAATTGTCACGGTCAACCGGAGACGCCTTTTCGGGCCACGAACCGATGATGATGCCGGTGGTCGAAACCCGCCGTCTCTCGAGGGCTTCAGCGGTGAGAGCAGTGTGGTTGAGGGTCCCTAGGCGGGAGCGGACGACGATAGCGGCACCGACCGAGTTCTCTCCTTCCGACAGTCCGGCTGCGATGTCTGCGACGGTATGCTCTCCGAAATCGACGAGGACTCCCCCGGACCCCTCGATGAGGACGTGGTCTGCATCGGTTCGTGCGAGTGCCCTACGTATGAAGTCCACGTGCTCGGCTGCGCTCGGCAGATTCGAGACTCTGTCGGCCCCTGAGGAGTCCGGACCGGATGGTACGGCGCCAACTGACTCATCATCGACCGACTTGAACCCGTCCCATTCGGCTTTGGCGGCGGGAACCGGAGCCATCGGCAGGCGGAGGGTGGTGTTCGTGAACGCATGGATGCCGGTCAGCCGGGCCACTGCCTCCGCGTCGGATTCTGTGACGACGTCGCTGTAATCGGACTCGAGCTGCTCACGTTCAGGATCGTCGGCCCTGATATGCCCCGTCTGGATCGGCTTGCACATGATCACTCGACGTCCAGCCGCATTCAGTGCCGCGGCCAACGCCGCGGTGGCGATGGTCTTGCCGACGCCGGTGTCCGTTCCCGTGACGAGCAGAACGCGCGGGATCATGCCGCCGACTCCGCAGCGCAGATTTCGGTGATCGCCCGAATGCGCTCACAGGCATAGGCCAGCTCCCCAGGGCTGAGCCCGGCACGAGCTGTCAGCCGCAGACGCGTGATGCCGTCGGGCACCGAAGGTGGGCGGAAACAGCCGACGAGGATGCCCTCCTCGCACAGCAGTTCGCGCGCCCGGACGCCTGATTCCGGACTCGGCATGGGAACGGACAGCACGGCACCGGCCGGGACCGGCACATCAAGTACGGCTGCCAGTTGTGCGCGGGCCGCCTTCATCGACGCCACCCGCTCAGCGGTAACGAGGTCGAGAGCCGCACGCGCTGCGGCCGCCATGGCAGGGGAAAGACCGGTGTCGAAGATGAAGGTACGAGCCGTGTTGACCACAGCATCTCGGACGAGGCCGGCTCCCAGCACAGCCCCTCCCTGGGAGCCGAGCGCCTTCGACAGCGTGGCGGTGACCACGAGGCGGTCGCGGAATTCGCTCACCGCGGCGGCCGCCCCCATTCCGACGAATTCCTCGGTGCCGGTCACACCGATCCCGTGGGCTTCGTCGACGAGCAGCAGAGCGTCGTAACGAGCGCAGAGGTCAAGAAGTCGGGGCAGGTCCGCGGTGTCACCGAATACGGAGTACACCGATTCGACGACGACAAGCGCCTCGGACTGCTGACGACCAGCCAAGGCGGCTTCAACGGCGTCCAGGTCGTTGTGCGCGACGATGCTCGTCGGAGCTTTTGCCAGACGGCAGGCATCGATGAGTGACGCATGGTTGTGGGCGTCGGAGATGATGAGAGTATCAGGACCGGCCAGAGCAGTGACGGCGGCGATGTTAGCCAGATAGCCGCTGGAGAAGGTCACACACGCAGGGTGCCGCAGCCGTTCGGCCAGCGCAGCTTCCAATCGGTGGTGGGCGTGTGTGGTCCCGGTGACGAGTCGCGATGCGCTGGCCGAGGTGCTGCTGCGTTCGATCTCCTCGATCGCTGCGGCACGCACCAGCGGATGCGCCGAGAGCCCGAGGTAGTCGTTCGAGGCGAGGTCGAGTCCGTCGAGCACGAGGTCACTGCGATAAAGACCGGCAGTACTTCGGCGCTCGGCGGCGGCGGAAAGGCGGGAGAAGAGGGCGTTCACGATGCAACCTCGAACTCGCACCCATCCCCGTGTGCCGCGGCTGCCGCGACAATCGCCTTCGTGATGGTGTCCACCACCGCCGGAGTCGAGATATAGGGCGGCATCGTATAGATGTGCTGCCGAAACGGCCGCAGCCACACCCCGTGTTCGGAGGCTATGCGCGTGGTCAGCGCCACGTCGACCGGGCGGTCGAGTTCGACGACGCCGATGCCACCGGTCACCCGCGCCTCGATGACATGATCCAGTCGCCTGGCAGGAGCGAGGCCCGTTTCGAGGGCCTGAGAGATCCGTCCGATGGCCGGCTCCCAGCCGCTCGTCTCGTCATCTATGAGGAGGCCGACCGACGCATTTGCCGCAGCACACGCCAGGGGATTCGCCATGAACGTGGGCCCGTGCATGAGCGCCCGGTGGGACGAAGTGGTGATGACGTCGGCAACCGTTCCACTGCACAGCAGCGCCGCCAATGTGAGATAGCCGCCGGTCAGAGCCTTGCCCAGGCACATGACGTCCGGGGTGATCCCCGCGGCCCGACAGGCGAAGTCAGAGCCCGTGCGTCCGAAGCCGGTGGCGATCTCGTCGGCGATGAGTACGGCATCGATCTCGGTGGCCAACCGCCGCAGTGACTGCAGGGCGGCGGGGTGATACGGGCGCATACCTCCGGCACCTTGGAAGAGGGGTTCGACGATGATGCCGGCGATCTCTGCCCCGTGCGCATCGACGAGGTTTTCAGCCTTGACCAACCATTCGTGCACCTCGGCAGCGGACGCCTCCGGCAACGGCGGACGAGGCAGGAACAGCTGGGTTGCGAGCAGCCCGGCGAAATCGTTGTGCATTCCCCCAACTGGGTCGCACACGCTCATCGCCCCGGTGGTGTCACCGTGGTAGGCACCTTCGAGGGCAAGGAAGCGCCTGCGGTCGCGGCCGCGGGCCAGCTGGTATTGGATTGCGAGCTTGAGCGCGACTTCGACCGAGACCGAACCCGAGTCTGCGAGGAAGACATGGTCGAGTCCGTCCGGTGTGACTGCGACGAGCCGCTCGGCTAGTTCGACGGCCGGTTCATGGGTGAGACCGCCGAACATGACGTGCGAGAACGATCCGATCTGGGTGGTCAGTGCCGCATCCATGACCGGATGCTGGTATCCGTGGACGACCGACCACCACGAGCTCATCCCGTCGAGCAGTCGATGCGTCGATCCCGAAGCATCGCGCATCTCCACATAGGGCCCATCTGCGCCGGTGACCGAGAAGTGCGCGCCGGCGTCGAGCGGACCGTAGGGGTGCCACAGCAGGCCGGAATCGCGCTCGAGCGTGCTCGTCGGCATCCGTAGTCCCGCCTCAGACATTGGGCGAGAGCTCTGTGCCCGCGCCGCGGCGCCGGATCGTCGGAATCATCACTCCGGAGTCGTCGGCTTCTTGACCAGCCGTCGGCAGAGGTTTGCCGCACGGCAGGGTGCTCGCGGTCTTTGCTGCCTCAGCGGACGTTCCGTCGCTCTTCATGTCACCGGGCGCCACCTCGGCGAAGGCGGCCTGATGGGCTGCCCGGTGAGCCTTGAGCTCATCACGCAGTCGTTCGGCACTCTCTGTTCCGACGATCTCGAAGCCTCCGTCGACGATCATGTCGAGGTCTTCCTCGGCGGCCTGCCCCTCCGAGGTCAGATAGTCGCCGAGGAAGAGCGAATTGGCCACATGCAGCGACAGCGGCTGCAGCGTACGCAGGTGCATCTCCCGACCTCCGGCGATGCGCAGCTCGCGGTCCGGGCACAGGAATCGCACGGCGCAGAGAATCCGCAGGCAATGCTGCGGGGTCAGAGTCCAGGTTCCTTCGAGCGGTGTGCCGTCGAAGGGAATGAGGAAGTTGACCGGGATCGAATCGGAGTCAACGGCCTTGAGCGATTCGATCGCCTCGATGATCTGCTCGTCCGTCTCCCCCATTCCGACGATCAGCCCCGAGCACGGGGAGAGCCCTGCACCACGCGCCTTGTCCACGGTGTCGACACGGTCGGCGAACGTATGAGTCGTGCAGATATCGGGGTAGAGAGATTCGGCAGTGTTGAGGTTGTGGTTGTACGCGTCGACACCGGCGTCCTTGAGTCGCTGTGCCTGACCGTCCTTGAGGAACCCGAGGCAGGCGCAGACCTCGACGTCGGGACTGGATGTCTTGATCTCCTCGACCATCCCCGAGACGCGCTCGACGTCCCGGTTCGAAGGACCGCGTCCGGACGCGACGAGGCAGACCCGCGAGGCTCCCCCTGCCAGACCGAATTCCGCCTGCCGTTTCGCCTCATCCTTCGGCAGCCATGAGTACTTGAGAATATCGGCTTCTGAGCCCAATCGCTGCGAGCAGTATCCGCAGTCCTCCGGGCAGAGTCCGGATTTGAGGTTGACGAGGTAGTTGACCTTGACGCGATTGCCGAAATGTTCGCGGCGCAGCCGGGAGGCAGCGGTGACAAGGTCGAGGAGGTCCTCGTCGGAGGACGACAGGATCGTGCGGGCATCGGAGACGGTGGCCGGATCGCCGGCGAGCACGCGCTCGGCGAGTGTTTGATAGCTATCCATGTTGTCATTATTGAACACTGTTCAATGCAGTGACAAATCACACTCTTCGCCCGAACAGGCAGAATGGTGTCATGACCTTCGTACTTCTCACCGCCGGCGATCATCCCCGGTTCGTCGACGGCACCGATGATCCGAACCTCGCCGAGGCGGCCGGGCCCGCCGTACTCTTCGCCGTCGACAGCGCTGCCGACGACTCCAACTCCGGCCCTGACATCGACACTGAGGCGACGTCACTGAACGCATGCATCGATGCCCCCTACCGTCCTCTCGCCTACCGTGAGTCGGGAGCCGACTGGTCGGAGATTGATTTCGAGGCCGCCGATCATTGGGAGCAGATGGGACCGGAGCTGCGGCGCCGCCTCGTCGAGGATCATCTCGCGACGCTCACTGTCGGAGAGTTCAAGGTGGCGACGAACAACGGCAGCGCCTCGATCATCACGAAAAACTGGGTCTACTCGGGCTCACCGCGCACCTACCGCGCCGCGGGCCGCCTGAGAGAGCTCATCACCGTCCTCGGCGAACTCACCCGCAGGACCGATCAGCGCGCCTGAGCATCATCGATCTCGGCCTGGCGATCACGATTTTCGATCAACTCGGCAACATTGCGCTCGGCCCACCTCCGCAGCGCGGTCACGGGAGCCTGCAGCGAGCGACCGAGATCGGTGAGCGAGTACTCCACCCGCGGGGGCACCTCCCCAAACGACTGCCTGGTCACCAAGCCGTCGGCGACGAGTGATCGCAGCGTCGAGGTGAGCACCTTCGGGGTGATGCCCCCGATCGCCTGTCGGATCTCGCCGAAGCGCTTCGGGCTGTCATCGAGGATCTCGATGATGAGCACCGTCCACTTGTCTCCGACCCGATCGAGGATGACTCGGGTGGGGCACTCCGGATCGAAGGCATCGCCTTCCCGAGAATCTCTGACTTTCATATCCCAATAGTATCTTTGAGGTACTCACTTTCCAAACGATAGTGTCGTGATGTCATCACAGAAGAAATCACCCCGGCGCCGCGAACCCGACGCCGCGGCAGAAAGGGACACACCATGAAGATCGCACTCTTCGGAGCATCCGGAATGATCGGCTCACGCGTCACCGCCGAGGCGGCCGGCCGCGGCCTCGACATCACCGGCATCACCCGCTCGGGCAGCGACGTGCCCGGTGCCGCCCGCAGCATCAAGGGCGATATGGCCGATGCCGAGTTCGACGCCCGCATCGCCGCCGAACACGACATCATCGTCTCCACCACCGGTCCCAGCCGCACCGGCGGGGACCACCAGGAGTGGCTCGACGCCCTGAAGACCTTGGCCGAGAACAGCGGCAACACCCGCATCTTCGTCGTCGGCGGCGCCGGTTCCCTGTGGGTCGGCGACACCATGCTCAAGGACACCGAGGGCTTCCCCGCGATCTACAAGGCCGAATCAGAGACCGGCACCCGAGCGCTCGAGCTGCTGCGGACAGGCAACTGGTCGCCCTGGACGCTCATCTCCCCCGCACCGGAGATCGCCCCCGGGGAGCGCACGGGTTCGTACAAGACCGAGCTGGAGGTCCCGGCCGGTGACGCAATCTCGGCCGAGGACTTCGCAGTCGCCATGGTCGACGAGATCGTTGAACCGAAGCACATCGACGTCCGGTTCACCGTCGCGAACTGACCGGACTGACGGTCGATGACCATGCGCGGCGGCTCCCGACGCGCAGAGGAGCCAGCCACTCGCGGTCATGCGGACATGACAGCGCCGGGGATGCACAATGCATCCCCGGCGTCAGTCGTCTCATCAGGGCTTGTCGCCGGATGGCACCAGCTGCCTCGAATCAGGCCTTAGCAGGTTCCTTCTTCGGAGCTGGCTTCGAGTTGGCGGCCTCGACGAAGTTCTTGCGCGGAACATCGAGGTCTGCCAGCGGCATGGCGTCGCGGCCGAGGACGGCGCTGACGAACCAGTTGCCGAAGACCCTGACCTTGCGATCCATGGTCGGGATCGCGTAGCCGTGGTAAGCGCGGTGCATGAGCCAGGCGAGGAGTCCGCGGGCTTCGAAGTCACCCATCTGCGAAACACCCTTGTACAGACCCAGGCCTGCGACCGTGCCGATGGTCTTGTGGAAGTACTGCTTGAACTCGGTCTCTCCACGCAGTGCGGCGAGCACGTTCGCTGCCAGCACGGGAGCCTGACGCACAGCGTGCTGAGCGTTGGGCACGCAGAATCCTGCCACTCCGCCGCCGGACAGGTCAGGAACAGCGGCGTTGTCGCCGGCCGCCCAAGCGCCCTCGACGACTCCGTCATCGCCCTCGACCCGCAGGTCGGCGCGGACGGTGACGTTGCCGCGTTCGTTGATCGGCAGGTCGGAGTCGATGAGCATCGGGTTGGCCTTGACACCGGCGGACCACACGATCGTGTCGGCGTCGAACTCTTCGCCGTTCGAAAGCTTGACGTGCTTGTCGGTGCAGTCCTGGAGGAAGGTCTCGAGGTAGACGTCGATTCCGCGTTCGCGCATGTGCTCGACGACCCAACGGGCCTGAGCTTCGCCGACCTCGGGCATGACGCGGCCGAGGGCCTCGACGAGGACGAAGCGGACATCGGCTTCGGTCAGCGTCTCGTACTGGGCGATGGCCGAACGGATCATGTCCTCGAGTTCGGTCAGCAGCTCGATGCCGGCGAATCCGCCGCCGACGAAGACGAAGGTCAGAGCCTTGCGGCGTTCCTCGTCGTCCTCCATCAGAGCAGCGTCGGCCAGGCGGGAAAGGAGGTGGTCGCGCAGAGCGACGGCTTCCTCGATGCGCTTGAGCGCGATCGCATTCTCCTTCAGTCCCGGGATCGGCAGCGCACGGGCAACCGAACCGGAGGCGAGGATGATGTGGTCGTAGTCGAGTTCGAACGGTTCATCGTTCCCGGGTTCGATGGTGGCGAACTTCTCGGCGTGGTTGATCGAGGTGACCTTTGCGGTGATGACCTCGGCACCCGGCAGGTTGCGGCGCAGCGGCACCACAGCGTGACGAGGCTCGATCGACCCGGCTGCAACCTCGGGGAGGAACGGCAGGTAGGTCATGTAGGGGTTGGGATCGACCACAGTGACGGTGGCTTCGCCCCGACCGAGGTTCTTCAGCAGATTCTGAGCGGCGAGCAGGCCGACCGAGCCGCCACCGACGACGAGGATTCGTGGACGCAGTTTTGAGTTTCTGATGAGTGCCATAATCCCATGCTAGACCCTTGTGAAAACTTTCACTAATTGTTTGTCCCATGGACTCGAACGCCCCAGATCAGAGCAGTTTCTGCACCTGGTCTCAGCGGCGACGGCGGGCGAAAGAGACGATCGAGACGATCATGAGGACCAGGGCGATCAGCGCTCCGGCTCCGAGGACGGCGAAGCCGAGAGTCGGCGTCGACTGCGTGGCGACGATATCGGTCGGCGCGAGAGCCTTCGGGCTCTCGGTCTCATCCGGTGCCGCGGTTTCGGTCTCTTCCGACGTCGCATCTCCGCGACGATGCATCTTCACCCAATCCGCCAGCTCCTCCTCGGCGGAGGGGACGTTCTTGGGCACTTTCGCCTTGATGGCGCCCTGCGGGTCGACGCGCCCCCAGCCGACGATCGGGTCGGGCTTGCCCTTCTTGCTCACGCCCTTGTGACCGTCCACCGGTTCGGCGCTCGACTGCAGTATGGCTCGGACCTCATCGGCGCTGAGGTCGGGGTTCTCGGAGCGGATGAGCGCTGCCACACCGGAGACGACGGGTGAGGCGAAGGAACATCCCTGACCTTCGGCGTAGCCGCCGCTGTAGTAGGGAATGGGAATGTCCTTGGCCGGACCCATGAGGTCGACGGCAGTGCCGGGTGCGGTGGAGTCGTCGAGGACCTTCCCGTTCTGGTCAAGTCCGCCCACCCCGATGACGCCGGGAACCGTCGACGGCGACCATGCCTGGGTCGCTCCCTGCGAGGCGTTGCCGACGCAGGCGACGACGAGTACGTCCTTCTTGTACGCGTAGGCGAAGGATTCGTCCCAGCTCTCCGGCCAGCCCGGATCGTCCCATCCCAAGGACATGTTGATGACCTTCGCACCGGAGTCGACAGCCCACCGGATGGCCTTATCGGCCTGTTCTCGAGTCGATCCGGATTCCTTGGGGCGGTCGGGGCCCAGCCACATCGACGCCGAGAGGATCTCTGCGTCCGGAGCGACGCCGGTCGGTCCGGCACCGACTCCTCGGCCGGCGATGACTCCGGCCACGGCGGTGCCGTGGTGGATCGTGGTCTTCCCGCCGATCGGGGTCTTTCCGTCCTTGCCCAGTCCGCTGAAGTCCTTGGACTTCTTCACGACGCCCTTGAGGTCTTCGTGGTCGGTGTTGACGCCGGAGTCGATCACTGCGACCTTGACGCCCTTGCCCGTGGACTTCTTCCAGACCTTGTCGATTCCGTAGTCTTTGATGAACCACTGGCCGGGTCCGGCCTTCGGCGCGGCCATGACAGGCTGCGTGGTGCCGACGACGAGTCCGAGGACGACGGTCGTGACGGCGAGGAGTCGCGCGGCGGCTCTCACGAGCTCGTCAGCGCAAGGTCGAGCGCGGTCCCGTCGAGTATGTCGGTCTCGGAGATCCGAATATCCAGCGATCCTCCGGCGGCTGTCACGGCTTGATCGAAGCGGGCGACGATCCTGGCGAAGAGCAGCGATCCGGCGCCGATGACGTCGACGCGTCCGGGATGCATGTACGGCAGGTCCGTGCGTGCCTGGCGGTCCATGGCCAGCAGCTTTCGGGATTCGTCCGCGACGTCCGCGACGCTGATATGTGCTCCGTGGATGCGCTCTCGCTGGTAGCTCTCGAGTCCGAGGATGCCTGCGGTGATGGTGGTGACGGTGCCGGCGACTCCGATGAAGGTGCGCGGGGCCGAGAAGTCGACGATACGGGCGGCCTGGTCGAGCTGACCGTCGATATCGGCCAGTGCCGCCTGGATCTGCTCCTGGCTGGGGGTTTCGACCGGCATGTGCCGTTCGGTCAGACGCACCGACCCGATGTCCATGCTCACGACCGCTTGGACATCGTCGCGACCGAGGACGAGCTCGGTCGATCCGCCGCCGAGGTCCATGACGACATAGGGTCCGTCAGCCTCCGTGAGGCCGGCAGTGGCACCGAGGAAGGACAGTCGGGCCTCTTCTTCACCGGCGATGACGTCGGGGACGACGCCGAGGATCGAGAAGATCCCGGCGAAGAATTCATCGCGATTCTTCACGTCGCGACTGGCCGAGGTCGCGACGAACCTCAGCTTCTCCGGCTGGTACTCGGCGGCCACCTCGGCGAATTCCTTCGCCACGGCGAAGGTCCGCTCGAGCGCCTCAGGTGCGAACTCGCCGGTGGCATCGACGCCTTGGCCGAGGCGGACGATCCGGGTTTCACGACGCAGGTCAGTGAGGGTGCCGTCGGCGGCGACATCGGCGATGAGCAGGCGCAGGGAGTTCGTCCCGCAGTCGAAGGCAGCAACACGCATGGCAGGTCCTAGTCGGCGGATTCGGTGGTGGCAGCGGTCTCGGCCAGCGGCGGCACATCATTCATGAACGACAGTGCGCGGTCGCCGATCGGGTTGACGCCGAGCCCGGCGTACAGCGAGTGGCCGACGAGGGCGTGGAGGCATTTGACCCGGTTCGGCATTCCGCCCGCGGAGTAGTCCTTGATCTCTTCGACTTCCGCCAGGCCCGCTGCAGAACCGATCTCAGAGCGGACGTCGAGGTAGGCCCGGTGAGCGGCGGCGTAGGCGGCGGCGAGCTCGTCGTCTTCGCCGATCTCCGTGGTCCATTCGGCCATGATCCCCGAGGCTTCCAGCCGCGAGCATTCGGCCACATAGGCGGGGTGGGTGAGGTAGAAGGTCGTCGGGAACGGTGTGCCGTCCTCGAGGCGGGGAGCCGTGGCGACGACGAGAGGTTCACCGGATGTGCTGCGGGCGGCGATGCCGACGACGCCTCGGGGAATGCGGCCGAGTTGGTCTTGGAGGACAGCGAAATCCGCCTCGGTGCACTCTGTGATCATCAGCTCTTCTCCACGGTGTTGCCGGTCTCCTGAATGGACTCCAGCAACTCAAGGTACCAGGCCTGCTTGCGAACCGGCCGTTCGGGCTCGGATTCGTCGTCGACCGCCTCTTGATTCGTGACGATGACCGCATTCTTGCCCTTTTCCACGTAGTACTGGTCTTCGCGTGCCTTGCGCTTGATGTAGGCGGGGTCTCTGAGGTTCTCGTTCTTCTCTTCGAGGCTCTCGACCTCGGCTTTCGTCGTCTCGATCTCGTTGTTCAGGGCTGCGATCTGCTGGGCCTGCTTGAGCGCGGAGTTCAGGGGCGAGAGGAATGCGAGGAGGACGGCTGCGACGACGAGGAGGAAGATGCCCGTGCGCACCGACATGCGACGGCCACGCGCCTCGGCGTCCATGCCGGCATCGGCTTCGATGACTGGTTTCGGGCGTCGGCGAGGGGCGGCTTTGCCAGGAGCCGATTTCGGGGCACTTCGTCTGGGCTTGCTCGGGACCATGCTTCTTTCCTCTGCGACTGGGGATCAGGGAAGAGTGTCGCAACATCTCCAAGTGTGCCGTGTCCGCATTCCCTGCGCGAGGATTTCGGGCTCGTGGCGTGTTCGATTCTCACGTATCCTCCGTCACGTCTCACGATCTTCCCGACTGCCGCAGCGCATCCCTCACCCTCGCCGCCCACAGGAATCTCTCACCTCTGCTGCTTCCCCCTCCCCGCAGTCCCAGCTCCCACGCCAACGACAGCACCCCTCACTCTTGGCAGTAAACCACCTCGCTCCTGCGGTGGGTTATGCACCTCCGGGTGACGGATGCCCGCAGATTGCTACCGGCGATCACCTGACCTGCGACCAGCTATCTCGCGAAAGCTCCGCCCGGTCAGCGCTCCATCCACAAAGTTATCCACAGAAGTGCAATCATGCATTGCCGTTTGATGTGGTTTAATGCATTTTAGATACATGTATAAACTATTGAGCACCGATGACATCCTTCGGCTCGGATTCAATCATGGCGACATCAGGCGCGGCCGCAGGTGCTGTCTGCGGCGGCTGTCACGGGGCACATATCTGGTCCGCCGTGTCTGCGAGCTGGACTTCCATCGCCCGCTCTGGGCGAGCATCGACGAGCAGATCCACCAGGTCTTCATCGAACATGGGGACGTTCGGGACGAGATCAACGAGCTCAGCGCCTCGGTGATGGCTCACTTCACTCAACGTTCCGATCAGAGAATCGACGATGCGAAACCGAACCCACCGGCGGAGATCTTCTCGCACATATCCGCGGCCCTCATCCACAATCTGCCGATCTCCCACCCTGTCACTCACCAAGTTGAGGTCGTCCGGCCCGGCACGAACCGCAAGTTCAAGACCATCCACGTCCGCGGCAGCCGCATCCCGAAGAACCACCGCGCGACGATCGACGGGGCCGAGGTGACCACGCTCGAACGCACACTCATCGACGTCGCCCGCAGCTACAACCTCGACGTCTCCGTGCCGATGATCGATGATGCGCTGCACCGCGAACTGACAACCAGAGAGAAGATCCTCACGACGTTCGCCCAATGTTTGGAGAAGCGCAACTCCGCGAAAGCGCGTTTGGCCATCGATCTGGCTGATTCACGTCGCGAATCACCCGCCGAGGCTGTCGCCGCAGTGGGATTCTACGAACACGGGATCACGGGGCTGGAGCCGCAGGTCACGTTTCACGCCGAACCATTGAAGCGCGATATCCGCGTCGACTTCTGTCACCGCCGGGCTCGCCTCATCGTCGAGATCGACGGCATCGGCAAGCTCTATCTGGGCTCAGGTGTCCCCCGCCACGAGCTCGAACAGGAACGCCGACGCGAGCAGTGGCTGCGCGACCAAGGCTGGCAGGTGATTCGGATCAGTTGGAAGGAACTGTTCGAGGAGGCGAAATTCTATGAAATCCTCCGCGTCATCCGCCGTACGCAGAACGCCACCGCCTGATCCCCGCCGCGGGCATCTGTGCCGCAGATGCATCGCCAACCGCAGGCGCATCGTGCACCGTTGCTGGCACACACTCCCTTTGCGTCAGGAATTTGGGCGCAAAGGGCGCGTTGTGGAGAGTTTCATCCTGCACCGTTGCTGGCAATTCCTACAGGTGCTCGACCATCCCTCACCCGCAGTGACTCGTCAGAGTTGTGCAACGGTGCCAATTGCGAGGAACGCGAAGAATAGTCGCCGATGGGCAGGCATGAGACGACTGGTGACGGATGGTGGCACGAAGAGCCGGGCCCTGCAGCGGAGAATCGTCGCGATGAGGAGACTGCGCGGTGAGAAGTGCAGCCCCGGCTGGACGAAGACCCGAAGGCGGGAAGACTCGAAGCGAGAAACCCCGGATGAGGGAACAGCCGAACCGGGAAACACCGAGGCGGGGCCGGGCGATCGTTGTGATCGTCCGGCCCCGCCTCGGGGAGTTCAGAGCCCGGCTGGCCTCAGGCTTCGAAGCGCGGGAAGGCGCTGCGGCCCGCGTAGCGTGCGGCATCGCCGAGCTGCTCTTCGATGCGCAGCAGCTGGTTGTACTTCGCGACGCGCTCCGAACGTGCCGGGGCACCGGCCTTGATCTGACCGGCATTGGTCGCCACAGCCAGGTCGGCGATGGTCGTGTCCTCGGTTTCGCCGGAACGGTGCGAGATCATCGTGGTGTAGCCGTTCGTCTGTGCCAGGGACACAGCGTCGAGAGTCTCGGTCAGGGTGCCGATCTGGTTGACCTTGACCAGCAGCGAGTTCGCCGTGGCGTTGTCGATACCGCGCTGCAGACGCTCGGGATTGGTCACGAACAGGTCGTCGCCGACGAGCTGCACCTTCGAACCGATCGTCTCCGTCAAAGTCGCCCAGCCGTCCCAGTCGTTCTCATCGAGGGGGTCCTCGATCGACACGAGCGGGTACTTCGCCAGCAGCTCTTCGTAGTAGGCGGCCATCTCCTCGGCGGTCTTCTTGCTGCCTTCGAACTCGTAGGCTCCGTCGGTGTAGAACTCCGAGGACGCCACGTCGAGGGCGACGGCGATATCGCGTCCGGGACGGTGCCCGGCGATGTCGATGGCCTCGATGATGAGGTCGAGCGCCGCGGCGTTCGAGTCGAGGTTCGGAGCAAATCCGCCCTCATCGCCGAGTCCGGTCGAGAGTCCGCGTTCCTTGAGCACGCCCTTGAGCGCGTGGTAGACCTCGACGCTCCACTGCAGTGCTTCGTGGAAGCTGGCGGCGCCGATCGGGGCGATCATGAATTCCTGGATGTCGACGTTCGAGTCGGCATGGGATCCGCCGTTAAGGATGTTCATCATCGGCACGGGCATGACGTGCGCATTCGGTCCGCCGAGGTAGCGGTAGAGGGGCAGATCCGCCGAGACCGCGGCAGCTCGGGCCACGGCCAGCGAGGTGCCGAGCATCGCGTTCGCGCCGATGCGGGACTTGTTGTCGGTGCCGTCGAGTTCGATGAGCGCCTGGTCGACGAGACGCTGATCGTCGCTTT
Source organism: Brevibacterium sp. JSBI002 (assembly GCF_026013965.1). Classification (NCBI taxonomy): domain Bacteria; kingdom Bacillati; phylum Actinomycetota; class Actinomycetes; order Micrococcales; family Brevibacteriaceae; genus Brevibacterium; species Brevibacterium sp. JSBI002. Next base: position 1,177,313 of record NZ_CP110341.1, on the reverse strand, counting down.
CGAGCCCGACGATGACTTCGTGGATTTCGTCGACGACAGCGTCGACAGCCTGGGTGACGCCCTTGCCCAGGTAGCGCTCGGGATCTCCGTCGCGCAGCTCCACGGCTTCGAATTCTCCGGTGGAGGCACCGGAGGGAACGCCGGCGCGACCGACGGACTCATCGGCCAACAGCACTTCCACCTCGACGGTGGGATTTCCCCGGGAATCCAGGATTTCACGGGCATTTGCGGCAACGATCTCGGCCACTGAGTACTCCTTAGCGTTTGGTTTCACATGGGGAACATGTGCCTGCAGGACAGCTTAATGCACCGCGCGCCCAGGCTCACCCTCGGTCCGAGCCCCGGTTGGACTCGGATTCGAGCAGACGTTGCCGCAGTCGCTCGGGCGTCGCCGGGGCCATCCCGTGCGCGAGCAGGTAGGCCTCCACTCCCCCTGGCTGACCGCCGTCCTTCGCCGAGGCGGTCCCGTGCTCGGCCTCGATCCGATCGAGGACCTCGTGCATGAGGTCGGGAGGAGCAGCGGTGGCGGTCGCGGCGAGATTGCCGGAGATTCCGGCATCGGAGAAGTTACGAGTGATCGCCTCGAGAAAACCCCCGGACAGGTGGGTGGAGGTGATCGCATATTCGTCGATGATCTCCTGCCGCCCGACACCGAGGAGGTCGAGCAGGAACGCTCCGATCACACCGGTGCGATCCTTCCCGGCAGAGCAGTGGAACACCACGCCCTCGCTGCAGTGTTCGGCGATCAGGTCGACGGCGGCGGCCAGCCGGTGGCCGAAGTGCGTGATCATGAGGTCGTAGATGCGGCTGAGGCTCCGGTCGCTGAGGTCCATTCCTGTCGCCTCGGCGGCGGCCTTCATCTCTTCCCTGCTCAATGGTCTGCTGGGGAAGAAATGGTCGTCGAAGACGGGCAGCTCGATATGTCGGATGTCGAGGCCGTCGAGCGCATCGGGCAGCTTCGCCCTCTCGCCGATATCGCGCAGATCGATGACCGTGCCGATGCCGAGTTCGCCGATTTCGGCACGCGCCCGATCGCTCAGGTGCGCCAGACCGTCGGCGCGGAACACCTTCCCGGATCGCACTCGGCTCTCCCCCGCCTCGGTGGCGGCCCGCCGAGATCACGGAAGTTGAACGTGCCTTCGATCTCGAGCCTCTCCAGACTCATCGGGATCCATCCTCGCCCCGCACCGCGGCCTTCTCTTCTGCTTTGATCCGGCGGTATTCGCGTTCGACGTCTTCCAGAGATGCCATCTCCGCCCCGGGATCGTCGGTGAAGGCCAGGGGGTGACGGCGGAGGAGCTTGGCCTCGAGACCATCGATGATAATGCCGAGGCTGTGGCCGTAGGCTTGCCCGCTGCTTTCATCAAGCAGGGCGGAGTGGAAGAGCACTTGGTAGAACACGTCGCCGAGCTCTTCGACGACGGCCGCCCGATTCTCAGCAGTGGGTTCTGTCGTGAAATCCTCGAGGGCGACGATGAGTTCGTCGGTCTCTTCCCGTGCGTATTTCTCGAGGCTCTGATGATCTTGCCGGCTCGACCAGGGGCAGCGTCGCCGCAGAGTCGCCATGGCTTCGATCACCGGCTGCAGTTCCGGTTCGGCCCGGCCCGCTCCCGGTCCGACAGACCCCTGGTCGACCGACCCCTGCCCGTCACGATCCCCCATGAATCACCCTCCTGTCGGCACGAAAGACCCTCACCACAAGCGGTGAGGGCCGATTCGTCTGTCACTTCGGGAATTTGTCCTTGACCGATGCGCCGAGGTCTTTGACCGACTCGCCGACATCCTTGGCCTTGGCCTTGAGCTGATCGGTGGCCCCTTCGGCCTTGAGCTCGTCGTCACCGGTCACATCGCCGATGGTCTCCTTGGCCCGACCGCCGAGGTCCTCGGCCTTGTTCTCAAACTTGTCGTCAACACCCATAGTGATTCTCCTTCGCAGACGGCTGAGTGAAATGCACTTGCTGCGGACGCCTCCGCGCTTCGCACTCTACGCCACAGTCTCGGCTCGTGGGCCGGTCGGCGAAGAACAGTCGGAGAGTTCTCAACCGTTCTTCTCGACACCGGCTTCCTTGACCTCGGTGGCTTCGGACGCGACAACAGGCAGGATGGCGTCCAGGAACTGATGTGCCCACCGCAGGATGTCCGAATCGGTCATCTCCTTGGAGTCGAATCCGGTGCCCGCCATCGGTTTCGGGACGAGGACCGAGCGCAGTGCCGGTTTGAGCAGAGACTTCGGATACAGACGCTTGAGCCTGACCACCTGGGAGTCGGAGAGTTCGACGGGTCCGAAGCGGATGAAGTTGCCCTGCATGACGATGTCGTTGACCTCGGAGGCACGGGCGCGGATGCGCAACCTGGCGACATCGGCAAGGACACCGACGGGTTCCGGATAGGGGCCGTAGCGGTCGGTGAGTTCGTCGAGGACTTCCTGCAGCTGTGCTTCGTCGGTCGCCGCGGCCAGCTTTCGGTAGGCCTCGAGACGCAGTCGTTCGTGGTCGACATAGTCGGCCGGCAGGTGGGCATCGACGGGCAGTTCGATGCGCATGTCAGCCTCGGGTTCGGTTTCCTCACCGCGGAACTTCGCCACGGCTTCACCGACGAGTCGGACGTAGAGGTCGAAGCCGACGCCTTCGATATGGCCGGACTGCTGACCGCCGAGCAGATTGCCGGCCCCGCGGATCTCGAGGTCTTTCATCGCCACCTGCATTCCGGCACCCAGTTCGGTATGCGCGGCCAGGGTCGTCAGACGGTCGTGTGCGGTCTCGGTCAGCTGAGCGTCCGGCGGGTAGAGGAAGTAGGCGTAGGCGCGTTCGCGTCCACGTCCCACGCGTCCGCGCAGCTGATGCAGCTGGGAGAGCCCGTATTTGTCGGCGTTGTCGATGATCAGCGTGTTCGCATTGGCGATGTCGATTCCTGTTTCGACGATCGTCGTGCATACGAGCACGTCGTACTTCTTCTCCCAGAAGTCGACGATGACCTGTTCGAGTCGGGTCTCGTTCATCTTGCCGTGGGCGATGGCGATTCGCGCCTCGGGCACCATTTCGGCGATGTGTCCGGCGACGGCTTCGATATCGCGGACCCTGTTGTGGATGTAGAAGACCTGGCCTTCGCGCATGAGCTCGCGTCGGATCGCGGCCTTGATCTGCTTGTCTTCGCGTTTGCCGACATAGGTCAGCACCGGGTGCCGCTCTTCCGGAGGTGTGGCCAGGGTCGACATCTCACGGATGCCGGTCACCGCCATCTCCAGGGTGCGCGGGATCGGGGTCGCAGACATGGCGAGGACGTCGACGTTCGTCCGCAGTGCCTTGAGCGTCTCCTTGTGTTCGACGCCGAAGCGCTGCTCCTCGTCGATGATGACGAGTCCGAGTTCTTTGAACCGCACTTCGCCGCTGAGCAGTCGGTGGGTGCCGATGACGAGGTCGAGTTTGCCGGCGGCCAGATCCTCCTTGACCTTCTCCGATTCCTGCTTGGTCTGGAACCGGGAAAGGGCGCCGATGGTGACGGGGAATCCCGAGTAGCGTTCAGCGAAGGTCTCATAGTGCTGTTGGACGAGCAGAGTGGTCGGCACGAGCACGGCGACCTGTTTGCCGTCCTGGATCGCCTTGAATGCGGCACGGACCGCGATCTCCGTCTTCCCGTAGCCGACGTCGCCGCAGATCAGACGGTCCATCGGCACGGTCTTCTCCATGTCCGATTTGACCTCGTCGATGGTGGTCAGCTGATCGGCGGTCTCGACATAGTGGAAGGCGTCTTCGAGTTCGCGCTGCCAGGGGGTGTCCGGGCCGTAGGCGTGGCCGACGGTGGCCTGACGGGCCGAATACAGTCGGATGAGTTCCCCGGCGATCTCCTTGACGGCCTTGCGGGCCTTCGCCTTCGTCGTCTGCCAGTCGGCGCCGCCCATCTTGTTGAGGTTCGGGCTCTCCCCGCCGACATAGCGGGTGACCTGGTCGAGAGCATCGCTGGGAACGTAGAGGCGGTCACCGGGCTGTCCGCGTTTGGCGGGCGCGTATTCGATGATCAGGTATTCGCGAGTGTGCTTGTTCGCACCTCGCCCTGAGGTCCGCTGCGTCATTTCGACGAATCGTCCGACGCCGTGCTGGTCGTGGACGACGTAGTCGCCGGGAGCCAGGTTGAGCGGGTCGACCTGGTTGCGTCGACGGCGGGTGGGCAGCTTGCGCATATCCCGCGTCGAGGTGGCCGCCGCCCGACCGAGCACATCCGCCTCGGTGAGCACGGCGAGTTTGAGATCGTCGAAGACGAAGCCGCCGAAGGACGCGGCCGTGGTCACGGTCACCAGGGCTTCGGGCAGATCGGTAGGGTCGTCGACGAAAGAGGCGGGCACTCCGGCTTCGGAGAACACCTCGACCATGCGTCGGCCCGGGCCCTGGCCTTCGGTGAGCACGAGGATGCGCCACTTGTCGTGGATGAGTCCCTTCACGTCGGCGAGGATCGCCTCGACGTCTCCGGCATAGCCCTTCGGGATGCGGGCAGGGACGGAGAAGATGTTCTCCTCGGGACCGGCGAGCTCCTCGTCGGTGGCGAATCCGCCGATCTCCCACCAGGCCAGTCCGATGAGGCGAGCGCCTTCGGCCATCTCGGCCACGGTGCGGAAGCTGGCGGCAGACAGGTCGATCGGGGTCTCTCCCCCGCCGGCCGCTCCGGTCCAGGCGGCCTCGAGGAACTCGTTCGTCGTCTCCACGAGGTCCGCGGCGCGGGCGTCGACGCGTTCGGGTTCGGTGATGATGATCTTCGATCCGGCCGGCAGCAGGGCGATCATCGGCTCCATTCCGTCGGCGAGGACGGCGGACAGCGATTCCATCCCTTCGACGGCGACTCCGCCCGCGGTCTTGTCGAGCATATCGGCGGCGCTGGGCACATCCTCGGCGAGTTCCGCGGCCCGCTTCCGCACCGAATCGGTCAGGAGCAGCTCCCGGCACGGCGGTGCCGACAGTCGCAGGGGTTCGTCACCGTCGTCGGCGGGGATGGAGCGTTGGTCGCTGACGGAGAATTCGCGGATCTCGTCGACCTCATCTCCGAAGAACTCCACGCGCAGCGCTCGCTCCGAGGTGGCCGGGAAGATATCGACGATTCCGCCGCGCACAGCGAATTCGCCGCGTCTGGAGACCATGTCGACTCGGGAGTATGCGAGTTCGGTGAGGCGCTCGGCGAGGTCATCGATCTCGTATTCGTCGCCGACGGCGAGCTCGACCGGTTCGATGTCGCCGAGCCCCTTGGCCAGGGGCTGGAGGAAAGCGCGCACGGGCGCGATGATGAAGGTCAGCTCCCGGCCGGGAGTGGGGTGGGCGAGGCGGCGCAGCACCTCGAGGCGCTGGCCGACGGTGTCCGACCGCGGCGACAGCTTCTCGTGCGGCAGGGTCTCCCAGCTGGGGAAGATCGCGATCGACGCCGACGGCACCCAGTCGGCCAGCGCCTGGGCGAGGTCTTCGGCCTCCCTTGTCGTGGCGGTGACGATGAGCTGAGGCGCCGAGGCGGCACCGTCGGTGGTGACGGTGCGGCGCAGGATCGACGGCCACAGTCCCTTGATCGCATCGATCGTGCCACCATCGGTGTTCGCGTCGTTGAACGCCGCGACGAGTTCGGTGATGGTGGGATTCCGGCGGGTGAGATCGAGTCCGTTGAGCACCCGAACAGTCTAGGCCACGCGGCTGACACGACCCATTCGGTGCTCCGTTCCAATAGGCCCGAGGAGCGCGAGACTCGAAAACGTGTGAGGATGAGCATATGGCCATGAAGAGAACCGTCCTTGCAGGTTTGGCTGCGGCGACGCTCCTGCTAGCAGGGTGCACGGCCGATGCCGATGACGACATCGCAGTCGCGGAACGGTGGGACTTCCACTCCCGCCCCGAACTCGCGCCGCCGAAGGTCGATATCGACACCGGGGCCTTCCCCGACGACAACGGAGATCTGGAGACCTTCCTCGCTCCGAAGGGACAGACGCAGACCGACGACAAGTCCTGGGTGGGCGGCCTCATCCTCGACTCTGCCGGTGACCCGGTGTGGATTCGCGACGACTCCGAAGCTCTGTGGGACCTGCGCGTCCAGGAATATCAGGGAAAGCCGGTGCTCACCTGGTGGGAGGGACTGGCCGAGACTCCGCACACCGCTGGTGAGGTCGTCATCCTCAACGACTCGTATCAGGAGATCGCCCGTGTGGGCATGGGCGGAGAGCTCCCCAAGGACACCTCAGACCTGCACGAGACGACGATCACCGCCGATGACACCATGTTCCTCATCTCCTATGTGAAGACGCAGACGGATCTCAGCTCAGTCGGCGGAGACAAGGACGGCTGGGCCTGGGAAGGCATCGTCCAGGAGGTCGACATCGCAACCGGTGATCCGCTGTTCGAATGGCGCTCCCTCGACGCCGTGCCCATCGACCAGACCGAGACGGAGCTCAAGGAGGGTGAGGGCACGAAGGACGAACCCTTCGACTACATCCACCTCAACTCCGTGTCCGAAGACGACGACGGCAGGGCCCTGCTCGTCTCGGCGCGCAATACCCATGCCGTGTACCAGCTCGACCGGAAGAGCGCCGATCTCAACTGGGTCCTCGGCGGCAAGGCCTCGGACTTCGAGATGGGCGAGGGCGCACAGTTCGCCTGGCAGCACGATGCCCAGCGCCGCTCCGATGGAACGCTGACCCTGTTCGACAACCAGGCAGCGCCTCGGCTCGGTGACACCCGCGGTCTGCGCCTCGACGTCGATGAGAAGAAGAAACGCGCCGAGGTGGTCACCGAGTATCCCGCCCCCGACGACCGTTCGTCGGGCAGTCAGGGCAACTTCCAAGAGCTGCCCAACGGCAACGTCGTCCTCGGCTGGGGTTCGGAGCCCTACGTCTCGGAGTTCTCCAAGGACGGGAAGCTGCTCGCCGACCTCACCTTCACCGGCGGATCGAACTACCGGGCCTACCGCTTCGACTGGCGTGCCCAGCCGACTGCTCCCCCGACCGCCACGAAGTCGCAGCCGCAGGCCGACATCACTCGGGTGCACATGAGTTGGAACGGTGCCACCGAGGTGGCTTCATGGAGGGTGCTCAGCGGTGACGACGAGGAGCACCTCGTCGAGAGCACGGAGGTCGAGCGCACCGGCTTCGAGACGGCGGCGAACATCACCCCGAACGGCTCGACGATCATCGTCGAAGCCCTCGATGCCGACGGCAAGTCACTCGGGTCGACCAGAGCGGAATCCCAAAGCAAGTAGTTCGGTCCCGGCGCAGAATATTTCGAGGCGATAACGGGCCTAACGGAACGATCACGATTGTTCTGGGGCCCCGGATGTTCGGGGTTCTCCAATCTTCATCGCCCACAATTGGAGCATGACCGACCACTCCCCCCGTTTCTCCGCCGAGGAATCCCGACTCCTCTTCGGCCCCTACTCCACCGACTCCGGATCTCCCCGCTCCGGCCATTCCGCGAATCCCCCGGTTGCGCACCTGAACACCACCGTCGACCGGCCGCATCTGCTCTCCCGGTTCGCTCCGGTGCTGATCGTCCTGGCCGTCATGTGGGTCATCGAGATCGTCGATACGATCCTCCCCGTCGACCTCGACGTCTTCAGTCTGCAGTCATGGAATCCGCTCTCGCTCTACGGCCTGGTCACCTCGCCGCTGCTGCATTCGGGATTCGGCCATCTCCTGGCCAATACCTTCCCGTTCCTCGTCCTCGGCATCGTCATCGCCTTCGAAGGCAAGCGTCGTTTCTGGACGGTCACGGGCATCACCGCGCTGAGCTCCGGACTCGGGGCGTGGCTGACCACACTGCCCGGCCAGCACATCGTCGGTGCCTCGGGCATCGTCTTCGGATTCTTCGGCTACCTCGCGCTGCGCACCTGGTTCACCGATGACCTGCTGCGCAAGATCATCTACTTCACCATCGGCCTGTTCATCTTCGTCACCTACGGGGCGTCGATGATCTTCGGCATGCTGCCGCAGACGAACGACATCTCCTGGCAGGGCCACCTGTTCGGATTCGCCGGCGGCATCTTCGCCGCATGGTGGCTGCACCGTCGCCCGGAGAAGCAGTAGACGGCCTGAGCCCCGGGCAGCGCCCGCTGCTTGGTCAGCACCCGAGGTGCGATCAGCGCGAGTGGAACTTCTGCTGCATATCGGTGAGCCCGTTGACGATGAGCTCTTCGACGGCGTCGGCGAGGTCGGAGATGAATATCGGCAGCGTCGTGCGTTCGTCCTTCGAGAACGGGCGCAGCACATAGTCGGCGGTGTTCTGTCTCCCCGGAGGGCGTCCGACTCCGGCTCGCACCCGCAGATAATCCTTCGTCCCGAGCACCGAGGTCATCGAACGCAGACCGTTGTGCCCGCCCTCTCCCCCGCCGAGCTTGGCTTTGACGGCATCGAAGGGGATATCGACATCGTCATGGACGGCGATGATCCGGTCGGTGGCGATTCCGTAGAAGTCGGCCAGCGCGCGCACCGGTCCGCCGGATTCGTTCATATATCCCGTCGAGGTGGCCAACACCACCCGCGGACCGGGCAGCCCCGGGACGCTGCCGCCAGACAGCCGCCCGGTGCCGACGTTCGCGCGCAGCTTCGTCCGCGTCAGCGTGGTTCCGATCCGGGAGGCGAGTTCGGCGATGACCATCTGTCCGATGTTGTGCCGAGTCATTTCGTACTTGGGTCCGGGATTGCCCAGTCCGAAGACCAACCATGCTTCGTTCGACATTGCCGTCCTTGTCCGTCCTGTCCGTGCCCGCTGACCGGGTGTTGCTGCTTCTGCTCGCCGCAGGGCGAGACGCGTGCCGGGTTCGCTCTTGAGAAACGCATTCGGTGGGCCGCCCAACAGGCGACCCACCGAACAGCGTAGTCAGTCAGCGCTCCCCACGGCACGTTGAGTGCCGTCAGGAGAGAAGATCACTCCTCTTCGGAAGCCTCTTCTGCACCGGACTCCTCAGCAGTCTCTTCCTCGGTCGACTCTTCAGCCTCTTCCTCGGCGTCGGACTCGGTGTCCATCTCGATCTCTTCGGAGACATTGACGATGAGCTGCTCTTCGTCGGCGATGAGCTCGACGCCTGCAGGCAGTTCGACCTGACCGGCCAGGACGTGCTCGCCGGCGGGACGGCCTTCGATGGAGACCTCGATGAGCTCGGGCAGCTTGGTCGCATCAGCCTTGACGGCGATGGTCGACTCTTCCTGCGAGACCATGGTGCCGGGGGCGGCTTCTCCGACGACGTTGATCGGCACATCGACCTCGATCTTCTCGCCGCGCTTGACGATGATGAGGTCGAGGTGCTCGATATCACGACGGACGGGCTCGATCTGGACGTCGCGCGCAATGGCGAGGACGTTCTTCGATCCGTCGGTGCTTTCGATCTCGAGCAGCGCGTTGGCGTGCTTGAGAGCCAGCATGGTGGCGTGGCCCTCGAGGGACACGTGCACGGGGTCTCCGCCGTGGCCGTAGATGACGGCGGGGATGCGTCCCGAGCGGCGGATGCGGCGCGCTGCGCCCTTGCCGAACTCGTTGCGAGCTTCGGCCAGAAGTTTGAAGTCAGCCATTTTCTCTCCTTCGTGGTGAACTTACCTTCGAGCACCACGGCGAAACAGCCTGAGCACCCACGCGAATCACGAACCCTCTGGGTTCGTTTCGTGGGGCAGGACCGCGTCGATCACGGAGACATCAGTCTCCCTCGCCGAGGCAACCCGACTATTCTACGGCACCGTCCGTTTCGGCACCAATCCGGGAGGTCACGGCTGCAGCGCACGCATCGATTCCGGTTTCGGTGAGGAGGATGTCGTAGTGGTTCGTCCCCTGTACATCGACGATGTCCATCTGCGGCCATTGCCGAGCGAAGTCGTTGGTCGTCTCCGGCGGGTAAAGGCCCGGTTCGGCGGCGACGAGGTCGCGTTCGGCGAAGAGGAAGACCACGTCGGACTGGGAATCGTCACTGCCCATGATCGTCTCAAGGGCATCACGGTAGGCGGAACCGGTGTACATGTCGGCCGAATCGGCCTGCATCGCCTCCACCGACGTGGACGGTTGGAACGAATGGTCGTCCTTGGCCGCCAGATCGTAGACAAAGCTCTCGGTCGCCACGGTGTCGAGGCCGTCGACGAAAGCGGGGTGAGCGGCGAAGAACGCCAAATACTCCTCCACACTTCCGAAGGTCATCGACAGCCGCTCGGCGGCCGGGCCGAGGACGGCGGCGATGAGATCATCGGTGTCGAGGTCCTCATCGTTGAGGTCATCGACGGGGCCGACTCCGTGGGGCTGCCCCACGGGCAGGGGAAGTCCCCCGTCGATGAGGACGGGTCCGCGGAAACGGCGGGCCGCCTCGGCGCCGGTGTCCCCGTTCTGCTCAGCCGACATTCCGGCCAGGGTCATGGCGACGAACCCGCCCATGGAATGACCGACCAGGGTGACCGGACCCTCCGGGGCGAAGGCATCGAGCACGGCGGTGACATCCTCGGCGTGGGCGGCCATCCCGAACGGGCCGGGGAGGGTGCGCGAGTCGGCACGTCCGCGCAGGTCGGGCCCGATGATGCGGACGCCGGGCAGGGCGGAGGCGAGGCCCGCGAAGAACAGGTGATTGGAGGTGATGCCGTGGATGACGCTCACGGTCGGCACACGCCCGGGGCCGCTCGCCACCGGCTCCCAGACTCCCACGGACAGCTGCCCGCCGGGGACGTCCACGCGGTACCGGTTGTAATCGTGTGAGGACATCGTCCCTGATCCCTTCGCCGAAGTCTTGCCTCCAGTGTAGGACCTCACGGCCGTCCAGACGAGGCGCACCCCGAGCCGCAGCGGCTCGGGGTGCGCATCAGATCCGGCGCGATTGCGCGGATCACGGGGTCTCAGTCTTCGGGATCAGACCTCGAAGAGGCTCGTGACCGATCCGTCCTCGAAGACCTCGTGCACGGCACGGGCGATGAGCGGGGCGATCGAGAGCACGGTGAGCTTGTCGAAGATCTTGTCCTCGCTCAGCGGCAGAGTGTTCGTGACGATCACCTCTTCGGCCACGGAGTTCGACAGGCGTTCGACGGCCGGGCCGGAGAACACGGCGTGGGTGGACACGACGATGACGCCCTTGGCGCCGGCGGCCATGCAGGCATCGGCGGCCTGGACGATGGTGCCGCCGGTGTCGATCATGTCGTCGACGAGCACGCAGGTGCGACCCTCGACCTCACCGACGACGCGGTTGGCCTTGGTCTCGTTCGGTCGGGTGATGTCGCGGGTCTTGTGGATGAAGGCCAGCGGCACTCCGCCCAGCGAGTTCGACCAGTTCTCTGCGACCTTGATGCGGCCGGCGTCGGGCGAGACCACGGCGAGGTCGCCGGGGTACTTGTCCTTGACGTAGCCGGCGAGGATCGGCATCGCGATGAGATGGTCGACGGGACCGTCGAAGTAGCCCTGGATCTGCGCGGTGTGCAGGTCGACGGTGATGATGCGGTCGGCGCCGGCGGTCTTGTACAGATCGGCGACGAGGCGAGCGGAGATGGGCTCGCGTCCGCGGTGCTTCTTGTCCTGCCGGGCGTACGGGAAGAACGGTGCGATGACGGTGATGCGCTTAGCCGAGGCACGCTTGAGGGCGTCGACCATGATCAGCTGCTCCATCAGCCATTCGTTGATCGGAGCGCAGTGCGACTGGAGGACGAAGACGTCGCTGCCGCGCACGGATTCGGAGTAGCGGACGTAGATCTCGCCGTTCGCGAAGTTGTAGATGTCGGTGGGGAGGAGTTCAGTCCCCAGGTTCTCCGCGACTTGTTCGGCGAGTTCGGGATTCGCCCGACCGCTGACCAGGACGAGCTTCTTATCGCCCGCCGTCGTTATCTCATTCACTGAGCCGTTCCCCTTCGGATGCGTTTTCGGCCGCCTGCGCTGCGGGCGTGCCGGGACGGTTTGTCTGAACCCAGCCCTCCAAGTTGCGCTGCGGGGCCACCGAAATGGCCAGCGCTCCTGCAGGGACATCCTTGCGCACCGTCGTGCTTGCACCCGAATAGGCGCCGTCGCCCACGGTGACAGGGGCGACATACATATTGTCCGAGCCCATGCGTGCATGCTTTCCGATGACGGTGCGGTGCTTGTTGACGCCGTCATAGTTGACGAACACCGACGCGGCGCCGATGTTCGAGCCTTCACCGATCTCGGCGTCGCCGACGTAGGAGAGGTGAGGGACCTTCGCGCCCTTGCCGATCTCGGCGTTCTTCGTCTCAACGAAGGTGCCGATCTTTCCGGACTCACCGAGCTTGGTGCCCGGACGCAGGTAGGCGAACGGTCCGACGCTGGCTTCCGGGCCGACGACGGCGAGTTCGCCGTGGGTGCGCACGACATGGGCTCCGGCGCCCACCTCGGTGTCCTTGAGGGTGGTGTCGGGGCCGACGACGGCACCGGCGCCGATGTCGGTGGCGCCCAGCAGCTGGGTGCCGGGCAGGATCGTCGCATCGGCGGCGATGGACACGTCGACGTCGATCCACGTGGTGTCGGGGTCGATGATGGAGACACCGGCACGCATGAACTTCTCGCACTGCCGGCGGTTGAGCTCCTTGCCGAGGTTCGCCAGCTGCACGCGATCGTTGGCTCCCTCGACCTGCCACAGGTCGTCGGTGGCGGTGGCGGCGACGGGGCGGCCCGCCTCACGGGAATGGCCGATGACGTCGGTGAGGTACTTCTCACCCTGGGCGTTGTCGGTCGTCAGCGAGGCCAGGCCTTCTCTGAGCGCCGCGGCGTCGAAGGCGTAGATGCCGGAGTTGATCTCACGGATGGCCCGTTCGGTCTCGCCGGCGTCCTTCTGCTCGACGATGCGCTGCAGGGATCCGTTCGCGTCGCGGACGATGCGTCCGTATCCTGTCGGGTCGTCCACCTCGGCGGACAGGACGGTCACGGCGTTGGCGTTGGTTTCGTGGATCTCGACGAGGCCGTTGATGGTCTCCGTCGTCAGCAGCGGCACATCGCCGTAGGTGACGACGACGGTTCCGCTGAGGTCCTCGGGCAGCTGGGTGAGCGCACACTCGGTGGCCCGGCCGGTGCCCGGAATCTCGTCCTGATCGGCGATGAGCAGGGTTCGCTGGGAGGACACGGGAAGGGAGTCAAGGTGGGCGACGAGCTGATCGCGCTCGTGGCGGACGACGACGATGAGGTGGTCGGGAGAGGTTCCGGCCGCTGCGGCGACGGAGTGATGGAGCAGGGAGCGTCCGCCGATGGGATGCATCACCTTGGGAAGAGCCGACTTCATTCGAGTGCCTTGGCCCGCTGCCAGAACGATGACGGCGGTCGGATGAGTCTGCGACATAGTTGAATCCTTCGCATGTCGGGTTGGGCCAGCTCCGCCCATAGGATTCGAACCTATACTGCACGGCTCCAAAGGCCGGCGTGCTGCCATTACACCAGGGCGGAACAGCGTGCACCAGTAGAGGGGCCCGCGCTCACGAGACACCATCATGCCACTACGATTAACTCTATGGAAATTCTACGCGAGATTCTTCTGACCCTGCATCTGCTGGGTATGGCCATCATCGTCGGTGGCTATTTCACCGTCATCCGCTCCCCCAAAGTGATGCCGGGAATGCTGCACGGCGCCTATCTGCAGCTGGTCACCGGCCTGCTGCTCATGGGGCTGGCCGAGATGGGCGATGGCGATGTCAACCATATGAAGCTCGGCATCAAACTGGTCGTGGCGATCCTCGTCACCATCTTCGCCTTCATCGGCAACAAGAAGCAGAAGGCCCTCGCCGCTTCTGCCCCGGCTGAGGGCGGTGCAGGCGTGAAGGTGGCGAACCCGTCGGCGACCATGGCCCATCTGGTGGTGGCCTTCGCGGTCATCAACGTCATCGTGGCCGTCTTCATCCACTGACCCTCCCCAATTACTACCTGACGGCGGCCCAGCAACCTGGCGCGAGGTTGCTGGGCCGCCGTCAGGTAGTTCTGAGGGGTGTGAGCTCGTGTCTGAGGCTGACGGTATCGTTGGGGGCGACATGACTGCTGCAGCTGAACACACCGACCACGCCGCCGGCGCCGACTCCCGGGCGGCCGAACTCCTCACTGGACTCAACCCCAGGCAGCGCGAGGCCGTGATCCATACGGGATCACCGTTGCTCATCGTCGCCGGGGCCGGATCGGGCAAGACGACCGTGCTCACCCGACGCATCGCCTACGCCTTGGCCACCGGTCGCGCCCACCCCGGCGAAGTCCTGGCGATCACGTTCACGAACAAGGCTGCGAAAGAGATGGCCGAACGCGTGTCCCAGATCGTCGGCCCTGCCTCCCGGGCCATGTGGGTCTCGACCTTCCACTCCTCGTGTGTGCGCATCCTCCGCCGCGAGGCGAAGGTGCTGGGCATGAAGTCGAATTTCACGATCTACGACGCCCAGGATGCGCAGCGACTCGTCGCCCAGATCCTCAAGGAGCTCGGCCTCGACACGAAGAAGTACGCCCCGCGGGCCATCCTGCACCGGATCTCGAACCTCAAGAACGATCTGCAGACCCCGGACGACTTCATCCCGCGGCCCAACAATCCCGCCGATGAGGTGCTCGCCGACGTCTTCAAGCGCTACACCTCCCGTCTGCGCCTGGCCAATGCCTTCGACTTCGACGACCTCATCGCGGAGACCGTTCACCTCTTCGGCGCCTTCCCCGAGGTGGCCGATTCCTACCGTCGCCGGTTCCGCCATATCCTCGTCGACGAGTACCAGGACACGAACCCCGCACAGTACGCCCTGATCAAGGCCCTGGCCGGTGACGGCGCAGGAGGGCCGACGGGCGCCGAACTCACCGTCGTCGGCGACGCCGACCAGTCGATCTATGCCTTCCGCGGCGCCACGGTGCGCAACATCGTCGAGTTCGAGAAGGACTTCCCGAACGCGGACACCATTCTGTTGGAGCAGAACTACCGGTCGACGCAGAACATCCTCGACGCAGCCAATGCCGTGATCGCGAACAACGACGACCGCCGCGAAAAGAAGCTGTGGACCTCGGAAGGTTCCGGCGAGCAGATCATCGGCTGGGTCGCCGAGAACGAACAGGGTGAAGCCCGGTTCGTCGTCGACCGCATCGATGACCTCATCGACGAGGAGAAGTACACCTATGGTGACTTCGCTGTGTTCTACCGCACGAACGCTCAGTCGCGCGCCATCGAAGATGCGCTGGTCCGTTCCGGAATCCCGTACAAGGTCGTCGGCGGCACCCGCTTCTACGAGCGCAAGGAGATCAAGGACGCCCTCGCCTACCTGCGCGTGGTCGCCAACCCCGATGACGACGTCAATCTGCGCCGCATCCTCAATGTGCCCAAACGCTCCATCGGCGACCGCACCGAGGGCATCATCGCCGACTTCGCCGACCGGGAGAACATCAGCTTCTTCACCGCGCTGGGCCGCCTCGACGAGATCCCTCATCTGAGTTCGCGCGCCCTGACGTCGGTGCAGAGGTTCTACGACCTCATGCAGGATCTGCGCTCCACCGCCGAGTCCTCCCCGCTCTCGCGGGTCATCGAGGCGATCCTCGAACAGTCCGGGTACCTCGAATCGCTGCAGAAGAGCACCGATCCGCAGGACGAATCCCGTGTCGACAACCTCGCCGAACTCGTCGCCGTGGCCGAGGATTTCGTCGCCACTCGGGAGGCTGCCGCGGTTGCGGAACCGGACACCGCGGATGACACCGACACAGACGGCGGCACCGACACCGAGGCGACCGCCGCCCCGGAACCCAGAGACACAGAAACCGAAACCGCCGCTGAGGCGGTCGACCCCGACGGTGATGAGGCCGGTTCCGCCGACGCCTCCACGCCCCCGGGCGTCGGAGCTGCCGCCATCGATCAGTTCCTCGAACAGGTGGCTCTGGCCTCGGACACTGATCAGATCCCCGATGCCGAACTCGGTCAGGTCACGCTGATGACTCTGCACACAGCCAAGGGACTCGAGTTCCCGGTGGTCTTCCTCACCGGGCTCGAAGACGGAGGATTCCCGCATTCGCGTTCCTTCGAGAATCCGCAGGAGCTGTCGGAGGAGCGGCGTCTGGCGTATGTCGGGCTCACGCGCGCACGGCAGCGCCTGCTCGTCACTCGCGCCGAGACTCGGAGCATGTGGGGTCAGCCTCAGTACAATCCGCCGAGCCGGTTCCTGTCCGAGATCCCGGAGAACCTCATCAATTGGGAGAACACGGGCAGCTTCTCCGGCGGGTTCGGTTCCGGAGGTTTCGGCTCCGGCGGCTATTCGTCCGGATACTCGGGAGGATCACGAAGCTTCGGGTCATCGCGGTCGTCCGGCACCGGCTCCCGCTCACGTTCGAATGCGAGTTCGTCGACACCGGTCGCCGGATTCCCCAACCGGATCCGGCCCAATCGTGAGGTCATCTCCGTCGAGGTCGGCGAGAAGGTCTCGCACGAGTCCTTCGGGCTCGGCACCGTCACCGAAGTCAACGGCGTCGGAGACAAGACCGTGGCCGTCGTCGACTTCGGTTCGGCCGGGTCGAAGCGGCTGCTGCTGCGCTACGCCCCGATCGAAAAGCTCAGCTGAGGCGACTGCTGCGGTGGATGCACGGCTCAGCTGTGCATCCGCCCCACGCAGCTGTTCGCTCGAACCGCGATGCTACTTCGTGCCCCGATAGTTGGTATCGACTGACCCTAGCCGGTATCTAGTGCCCCTAGCCGGGGCACAAGAAAGCGCCGAGGAGAATCGCATTCTCCTCGGCGCTCATCCATGCCGGACGCGGCTATGGATTAAAGATCATTCGTTGCCGAGCTTGTCATCGGCTCCGTCGCGACCCTGATTGATCTGGTCTTCGAACTTTCCACCGGTGACATTGTTGGCTGCGCCCGAAGCCTTGTCCAGGCCCTGGTCGCTGATCTCTTCACCCTTATCGCTATTCAAGGCGTCCTTGGCTTTGTTAGTAAGATCGTCGAGTCCCATGCTGTCTCCTTTCATCGGAAAAGGTTCGAAGCGAACCTCTGACGCCACTCACCTTGCCACTATTGGCGACGTGACGACACCTGCGCGTCCCATTTCTCAGCGAATGCACATAAAGAACGTCGCCGAGACCGACTCCTCAGCGGGTCAGCGGCACAAGGAACGCCAGCCCGACGAGCAGTCCGGCGAACAGCAGACAGGTCGTGATGTCGACGGCCTTCGACCGATTCGCCCACACCTCGGTCCAAGGCGGCGGCATCGCACGGAACCCGGCGAGACCGGCGGGGACGACGGCGAGGACGACAGCACCGAGTCGGAAGTCGATGACGGAGCACGCCGCGGCGGCGGCGACTCCGAGGAGACAGCCGAGCAGCACCCAATCACGCCGGGTGGGATGCGCGTATCGCCGTTTCCAGTAGATCCATCGCTTCGCGATCGGTCCTCTCCCCCGCCGTGCGTGGCGGGGGTGAGGTCGCTTCATCTCAGTGGAAGAAATGGCGGCTCCCGGTCAGGTACATCGTGATTCCTGCCGCCTCCGCGGCCGCGATGACCTCATCGTCGCGGATCGATCCGCCCGGCTGCACCACAGCGGTGACTCCTGCGTCGATGAGGATCTGCAGACCGTCGGGGAACGGGAAGAAGGCGTCCGAGGCGGCGACGGCACCGGTGGCGCGTTCGGCTCCGGCACGTTCGACGGCGAGTTTGGCCGAGTCGACGCGGTTGACCTGGCCCATGCCCACACCCACCGAGGCTCCGCCCTTGGCGAGCAGGATCGCATTGGACTTCACGGCCCGTCCGGCCTTCCACGCGAATTCGAGATCCGCGAGGACCTCAGGTGCGGCGGCCGGGCCCGCAGCCAGGGTCCAGTTCTCGACCGAATCGCCCTCCGCCTGGAAGGCGTCGCGGTCCTGCACGAGGAAGCCACCGCTGATCGGCTTGATCTCGGCGGCGGGCACATCGATGTCGCCGAGTTCGAGCAGTCGCAGGTTCTTCTTCGTCGTGAGGATCTCGAGCGCCTCGGCGCTGAACGACGGAGCGGCCAGGCATTCTGTGAAGATCGGCTTGATCGATGCTGCGAGCTCTGCATCGACCTCGCGGTTCGTGGCGATGACACCGCCGTAGGCCGACAGCGGATCGCATTCGTGGGCGGCCTTGTGCGCTGCGGCAGCGGTCTCTCCGACGGCGATACCGCAGGGGTTCGCGTGCTTGATGATGGCGACGGCCGGCTGCTCGAAGTCGAACGCCGCGCGGATCGCGGCATCGGTGTCCGTGTAGTTGTTGTACGACATCGCTCTGCCGCCGAGCAGTTTCGCACCCGCGATTCCGACGGTGCCGTCGGAGTACACGGCCGCAGCCTGGTGCGGGTTCTCTCCGTAGCGCAGGTCGGCGATCTTCTCTCCGGTGAGGCCGGCGAATGCGGCCTTCTCATCGGTGGCGAGTTCTGCGGCGAACCACGAGGCGACGGCCGAGTCGTAGGCCGCCGTGTGGGCGAAGGCGCGGGCGGCGAAGGTGCGGCGAGCATCGAGGTCGAAACCGCCTCCGGCGGCTGCGTCGAGCACGGCCGAGTAGTCGGCTGGATCGGTCACGACGGTGACCGTGGGGTGGTTCTTCGCCGCTGCTCGCACCATCGAGGGTCCGCCGATGTCGATCTGTTCGATGCAGTCGTCGAAGCCGGCTCCGCTCGCGACGGTGTCGGCGAACGGGTAGAGGTTGACGACGACGAGGTCGAAGGGTTCGATCTCGAGTTCGGACAGCTGTTCCAGGTGCTCAGGCTTGCGGGAGTCGGCGAGGATGCCGGCGTGGACGCGCGGGTGAAGGGTCTTGACCCGCCCTTCGAGGCATTCGGGGAACCCGGTGAGGTCTTCGACCTTCGTCACCGCGGCTCCCGCCTCGGCGATCTTCGCTGCCGTGGATCCGGTCGACACGATCTGGACTCCGGCTGCGTGGAGACCGCGAGCCAGCTCCTCCAGCCCGGTCTTGTCGTAGACGCTGATCAGCGCTCTCTTGATCGCGCGGGTTCCTGTCACAGATCCTCCTCGAGGTTCGGTTGCCGGTCGGTTCTTCTCACGGCGGGGTCAGTGGGCGGTCATCGCCGAGGCGACATATCCGCGGACATGTCGACCGTCGACGACGAGGTCGGTGTGGGCCAGATGTGCCAGCAGGCGCACGAGCTCTTCGCGTTCCCGGGCCTTGATGTTCTCGTGCACGGTCTCCTCGGTGTCGTCATCGCCGATGGGCACCGCGTACTGAGTGATGATCGGTCCGGTGTCGACTCCGGTGTCGACGAGGTGGATAGTTCCGCCGGTCAGCTTCACCCCGTGGGCGAGCGCGTCGCGGACACCGTGTGCGCCCGGGAACGACGGCAGCAGAGCCGGGTGGGTGTTGATGATCCGGGACGGGAAGGCGTCGACGAAGCTGGGACCGAGGATGCGCATGAAACCGGCGGAGACCACCCAGTCCGGTGCGTGTTCGGCCACTGTGTCCTTCAGCGCCAGGTTCCACTCGTCGCGGTCGGCGAAGTCCTTGGGCCGGACGACGAAGGAGGGAATCTCGTGCTGTTCGGCTCGGGTCAGGACCCCTGCGGTGGCCGAGTCGGCCCCGATGGCGACGATGTCGACTCCACGGGTCCCGTCGGCGAAAGCGTCGATGACGGACTGCGTAAGGGTACCGGATCCTGATGCCAGAAGAACGATGCGCACCCGCACAGTCTAACGTCTGCAGCACATGGACGATGCCCTGCTGTCATCGTGCGGACACGGCCCGCCGAGGCATTTGTCAGTCGACTGTGAGAAACTGATCCGGTGACGTCACCGCAGAATACCGAAGAGAAGAAGGCGCCGACTCCCGAAGAGGAGGCACAGGCCGCACCGGCACGACACGGGCTCGTCCTGATACTGCTGATCCTCGCCTCAGTGCTGACGTTCACGTATCAGCTGCCGTTCAAGCTCGCCGCCATCGGCTTCGCCATCGCCGCCGTCGTCTGGTCGGTGAAGTACATCGTCGCCGTCGTCAAGACCAAACAGCGCCGGAACATGTCCTTGGGCATCCTCGGCGGTCTGCTCAGCATCTACCTCATCTTCTCCACGATGTCCTCGGTCATCCTCTGGCCGGTGCAGTCGAAGTATGAGGAATGTCTGCGCGATGCGATCACGCAGCAGGCGCAGCTCTCGTGCTCGAGTGAGTATCAATCGGGTCTGGGTGACTGGTTCAAGCAGGTCACCGGCCAGGATCTCGACCTGCCCGGCACCAAGTGATCTGCGGGGCGACGGCCGCGATCTTTCAGCGCTGATCCCCTCACCGAGGACGTCCTCGGTTCACGCCCGACTCGTCACCGGTCAACGTCTGCCCCCTCACCGAGGCGGCTCCCTCGTCTACCGCGGTTCGTCTTCGCTGACGACGTCGTCGGCGACAGAAACTGATTTGTCCTCGTCGAACCCGCCCGCATTGTCGTCCTCGTAGTCCACGTCCTCTTCGTCACCCTCGGCGAATTCGGAATACTCGGCGTGCAGGCCGGAGAGTCTGATCAGCAGAAGGCCGGCGGCCATTCCCACAGCGATCCACCCCGTGATCGCCAGCGCCGACGTCAGTGCCGAGGGTCCGAACCCGGACAGACCCAGCGGGCCCAGGGCCCACCGGCGAACAGTGCGAGTACTTCGAGGGCGACGAACAGAATCCCGAGCGCAAGCCCCAGTCCCATCCACGACTGTGCGGCGATGTCGCGGGCTCGGTCACGGCCGAGGATGACGCACAGCAGACCGAGCAGCACGAGAAGCGCCGGTGCGGCCGCCGTCCAGGCGGGATAGTCACCGTCCAACAGCTGCAGCACGTGCACATCGGGCACGGGCGCTGAGGTCGAAGTGAATGCAGAGCTCGTCCCGGCCCCGCCGATGCTCACTCCCGTCCCGGCGGTCCACGACAGGGCTGAGAAGAGGATGCTCGGGGCGAAGAGCGCCTGAACGACGATGAGGCCGATGCCTGCGGCGACCGGTGAGCTGTAGACCTGCACAGTGTCGGCGACATCGCTCCAGCGGATCACGATTCCGACGACGAGCACGATCGCACCGAGTGCCGCAGCAGCCCACAGCAGACGGAGTGCAAGTCCGACGGAGACAGTCCAGGTGTCATCGGCGATCACGGCCAGTCCGGGGATGTCACCGATTCCTCGCACCCGAATGAAGGCCCACGCCACAGCCGTGACGAGGAAGAGGAAGAGCCGAAGGAATCCGAGCGGAGTCACCGTGGCCTGGCCGACCAGGACCGCCACGACGAGCAGAGGAGCGGCGTAGGCCACGACGAAGGTGCCCAGAGCTGTACCCATGAGCGCCCACCATCCGCCGGGATCGTCGTCGCTCTCGGCCGGGCTGTCCGCTGCCGTGCTGCGGGCGACTCGTTTGGCCCCCGTTGCCACCAGCAGCCACAGGCCGACAGTCACGAGGCTCGGCGCCAGCGAGAAGTCGAATCCGAGGGACGAGACACTCAGTCCCGACACCGTCGCCCACAGTGCGAACGCCCATTCGGGAATCGCCGAGTACGGCAGCTGCGAGCCGAGCCCGATGATCCAGAAGACGATGGCGACGACGAATCCCGCGGGAACGACGATGAGGTCGATCTTCACGACTTCCATGAGGGCTGCGAAGATCGTCCGACGGTAGGGCTGAGGGTGAGGAGAAGTGTGCATCAGGACCATTTTCGCCTAACCCGGCTCGGCTTCCCGGTATTGACCACGCGATTCCCTGCTCCGGGAAGTACAATTGCGCCAGGACAGGCTTGTACACGCAAAGGATGACCCCACGATGAGCAACGGGAACGATCACCCCAATTTCCCGCCACCACCCAGCGAGCCTCCGGAGAACGGCGGGTCGAAGCCCGAGTCGGAGTTGCCGACGGATGAGGGCCTTCCGGGTTCGGTCTCCGATGACGCCCCCACCGCAACCGGCGGTTCAGCTCAGTCCGGCAGCGGTTCCTCGGTACCCGATGACCAGGCACCGCCCTTGGGAGCTCCGGGCAGCGATGCGCCGACGCGACCGACGGTCGCTCCGGCTGCTTCTCAGCAGAACCAACCGCCGCAGTACTCCAGCCCCGGAGCCCAGAACGATCAGTCCTTCAACTCCGGCCAGCAGGGCGGAGCGAATGGTCAGGGCGGCCCACAGTCGGGCCCCTATCCCGGTGCCCCGTCTCCGAGTGACCAGCCTCAGAACGGACAGTATCCGAACAACCAGCACCAGAGCCCGCAGCAGCCGAACGGCGGCTACCCCGGGGCTCAATCGCAAGGCGCTCAGCCGCAGGGCGGCCAGCAGCCAGGCGGCCAGTATTCGAACGCGGCATACCCCGGGGCGTCGAATCAGCCCCCGTACCCCGGCGCCCAGAACCAGCCGGGCCAGTACAACTCCGCCCAGAACCAGTCCGGGCAGTACCAGACGGGGTCGGGTCCGAGCGCCCAACAGACCGGATCCGGTCCGTCGCAGGCGATTCCGCAGCCGGCACCGGCTCCGGGTTTCGCCGGCGGTCAGAGCACCGCGACGCGTGCCGACAATCGCCCAGATAAGAAGAAGAGCAAGCTTCCGCTCTTCATCACCCTCGGTGCGGTCGCGCTGGTCATCATCCTCGTCCTCGTCGGGTTCTTCGTCATCGGCAGCGTGAACAAGAACAAGTACGGACCCGACAAGGTCGCAGAGGACTACGTCGGAGCCCTGAACAAGGGTGATTTCGCAGCCGCGGAGAAGATCGCCCCCTCGACACGGCCTGAGGGCACGAACCTCGATCTGCTGCAGAAGGAATTCACCGATTCCTCATCGGCGAAGATCGAGAAGGCCAAGGTCGAATCGTCGAAGACCGACGGGGACAAGGGCACCGTCGTCGTGTCCTACGAGCTCGACGGCAGCCCCTACAATGTGGAGCTCTCTGCGACGAAGGACGGCAAACAGGACCTGTTCTTCGACAAGTGGACGATGAAGGGCCCCGACCTCAACGTCATCTCCCTCGATATCCCCGCTGCCGACGGTCTCGCCGTCAACGGCAAGGACTACAAGGCGAAGTCGGGCACCACGTCGTTCGCTGTCTACCCCGGCAGCTACGACTTCACGATTCCGAAGAGCAAGTGGATCTCCGAAGCTTCCGATACGGCCAAGGTGAACTTCCCGAAGGCCTTCGCCCCCGGCGGACAGCCGAACAAGGGCCAGGTGTCCCCCACCACCCTCAACCTCGATCTGTCCCCGACCGGCGCCTTCGACAAGGAAGTTCAGAAACAGGTCGAGAAGGAGCTCAAGAAGTGCTTCGACAACAAGAGCATCGAGCCGAAGTGCGACTTCATCAAGTACGACCCGACCGAGATCCCAGTCGGCGGTTCGGACAAGAAGCTCGATGATCTGGCGAAGAAGGACACCGCCAAATGGGACATGAAGGAGATGCCGAAGGTGAAGGCCAGCTTCGGCGCCGGAGACACGAACACCGGCTCGTTCTTCACCGAGAAGCCAGGCAAGTTCAACTTCTCCGTCGACGGCAAGAGGGCCGGTTCCTCGTACTTCTCCAACGGCAACTCCCTGTCGGTGTCCGGAAGCGTGAAGATCGACGGAGACAAGCTCTCGGTCGAATTCTTCGACTTCTGACCCCAGGGTCCACCGCCGACACGGTGCACCTCACCTCCCCGAGGTGAGACACCCACCGTCACCGAGGCGACGTCCAAGTCACAGCGGGCCTGTGACGACTGATTCCCGGTCGTCGCAGGCCCGCTGTCGTCGTTCTCTCAGACTCCGACCGACCGAGTCGGCAGCTCGAGGTCGGCCGCGGCTTCGAACCAGGCACCGGCGGCCATGACGAGTTCGTCGGCGAACCGTCGTCCGGCGATCTGCACTCCGATGGTCCGACCGTCGTCCATGGATCCGGCCAGCACCGTCGCCGCAGGCTGTTCTGACATGTTGAACGGCATGGTGAACCCGATATGCCCCATCGGTTCGTGCACCTGCGGGTACGGCATCGGCTGCTCGGCCGGGAATGCCGCGTCCGGAGCTGTCGGCGAGATGACCAGGTCGAACTCGGCAGTTGCTTCGACCGTCCGCCGCCGGATCTCCTGAACGCTGTGATAGCAGCGCATCAGGTCGACTCCGCTGGTATCGGCTCCGTCCTGTGCCCACTGCTGGATATAAGGCAGAATGAGCGCCTGTTCGTCGACAGGCAGCGCCTTGAGGTCGGCCCACGACCGGACCCGCCAGAACAGATCCATGTCGCGGAGCAGATCATCGTCGATGAAAGGATCGACCGTGACGATTTCTGCACCGGCCGCAGAGAACCTCTCTGCCGCCTCGGTGACGGCCGAGCGCACCTGCGCCGCTGCGGCGACCCCGCACCCGGCGTCGAGCTGCACGCCGATGCGCAGTCCCCGCGGGTCGAAGGCTCCAGCCGAGTCGCTGCCCGGCAGCGACTGCGCATCATCGGCGGCGAAGCGCGGCAGCCGCGAATAGTCGCGATCGTCCGGGGCGGAGATGATGTCCATGGCGGCTTTGACGTCGGCCATCGTCCGCGCCAGCGGTCCCGCACATCTGCCCAGGTAGGGGGCGTCGAGAGGCACGCGGCCGAAGCTGGGCTTGAGCCCGGCCAGACCGAGCCACGTGCATGGCAGGCGGATGGATCCGCCGATGTCGGAGCCGATGTGGATGGGCCCGTATCCGGCGGCTGCCGCGGCTCCGGCTCCGGCGCTCGACCCTCCGGTCGTCAGGCTCGGGTCCAGCGGTGAACGGGTGACTCCGTGCAGAGACGACACTCCCGAGGAGAGCATTCCCCAGTCGGGCATCGTCGTCGACCCGAGGATGACGGCTCCGGCTTCTTCGAGACGCTCGGTGATCGGGGCATCGTGGCCTGACACCGGCATCTCCACCCAGGCGTGGCCGCTGGGCAGCGGGACTCCGCGACGGGCGATGTTCTCCTTGATCGTCACGGGCACCCCGTCGAGGTCGCTCAGCGGGCGTCCCTCTCGCCAACGTGCCGCACTGGCAGCGGCGGCGTCCAGGGAGCGTTCGTCATCGCGGTGGAACAGGGCGTTGATGGTCGGTTCGCAGTCATCCATGCGGTCGACGACCGCGGAGTGCACCTCGATCGGGTCGAAGTCCCCGCCGGCGAATCCGGCTGCCATTTCGGCCGCACTGCGGTCGGCAAGCGATGTGGTCATATGCTGCCCTTTCTCTCGATGGTTCGTCGCGTTCCGCCCGCGAGCCGGTCTATCCGGCCGCGAGCGCTTCGGCCAGGCTCGGGGTGGCGGCGATGAGGCGCCGCGTGTACTCCTCCTGCGGGTTAGCGTAGATGTCCTCCGTCGCACCCGATTCGACGATCTGTCCGGCTCTCATGACGATGACCTCGGAGCACAGGTGTTTGACGACGCCGAGGTCGTGGGAGACGAAGAGGAGAGTCAGCGCGTACTCGTCGACGAGGTCGGTGAGCAGGTTGAGGACCTGCGCACGCACCGAGACGTCGAGGGCGGAGACCGGTTCGTCGGCGACGAGGATCTGCGGCCTGGTCACGAGGGCCCGGGCGATCGAGATGCGCTGTCGCTGCCCGCCGGAGAACTGATGCGGGTACCGGCGCAGGGACTCCTGGTCGAGGTCGACGGCGGCGATCATCTCCTCGACCCGTGCTGCGCGTTCGTCCTTGTCGACTCCGGCGGCGATGAGCGGTTCGGCGACGATGTCGGCGATGCGCATCCGCGGGTCGAGCGAGGCGAACGGATCCTGGAACACGATCTGCAGGTTCTCGCGCAGGCGGCGCAGAGCCTGTGAGCTCGCGGCTTCGACCCGGATGTCGCCGACGCGCACATGCCCGGTGGTCGGTCGGTCGAGGCCGGAGAGGATGTTCAGCAGCGTCGACTTCCCCGATCCCGACTCCCCCACGATGCCCAGGCGGGCTCCGGCTGCGACGCTGAAGTCGATCCCGCCCAGGGCGGTGACGTCCGATCGTCTGCGGCCGAAGAGTCCGCGTCCGCGGAAGACCCGGGTGACGTCCGAGACTTCGATGAGCGGTGCCGATTCCCTCACCGAGGCGGCCCTGACGCCGTCCCATGCCGAGGCGGTTCGGTGGTCATCCTTCGCCGAGGCGGCCCCGACGCCGTCATCCCCCGACTCCCCCACGTCGGCCGAGGTCTCTGCTTCGCCGATCTGCGGCCCCGAGTAGGCGAGCGCGGTCTTGAGCGTGAAGAGTCGGCCGCGGTCGTCGGTGGCTTCGAGATCCGAGGATGCCAGGAGCCCTCGCGTGTACTCGTGCTTGGGTGCGGTGAAGATCTCGTCGACGCTGCCGGACTCGACGATGCGACCGCGGTACATGACGATGACCCGATCGCAGACTCCGGCGACGACCGCGAGGTCGTGAGTGATGAACAGCAGCCCAGCCTCCACCGCCGAGACCCTCTCGGCGATGAGGTCGAGCATATGCTTCTGCACGGTGACGTCGAGGGCGGTGGTGGGCTCGTCGCAGATGAGCAGCCTCGGTGAATTGGCCAGAGCGATCGCGAGCATGACGCGCTGCCGCTGCCCGCCCGACAGCTGGTGCGGGTAGGCGAACCGGGCGCTGTCGGGGTCGGGCATGTGGACGTCGCGGAGCAGTTCGCGCACACGTGTCGGAATCTGCCCTCGCGGCGCCTTGCCGTGGAGGCGCAGCACTTCGGCGATCTGGTCGCCGATGCGCATGAGCGGGTTGAGGGCGCTCATGGGTTCCTGGAACACCATGGACACGATGTCCGAGCGCAGCCCGGCCAGGGTCTTCTCGTTCGCCTCGAGCAGGTTCCCGGAATGCCCCTGCAGGTGCACCTGGCCGCGGGCGTGCAGCTCTTCGGGCAGCAGACCCATCACGGATTGGGCGGTCAGCGATTTCCCCGACCCGGATTCGCCGATGAGTCCGACCCGCTCACCCGACGCCAGGCTGAGGCTGACATCGTGGAGCACCGGAGCGTCCGCTCCGGCAGGGGTGATGGTGAGGTCACGGACCTCGAGCAGATTCTCAGGCACCTCGCGCCTCCATCTTCGGGTCGAACCGGTCGCGCAGCCCATCGCCCAAGAGATTGAATCCGAGCACCGCGAGTGCAATGAACACTCCCGGCCACAGAGCGAGCTCGGGGTGGGTGGACAGGTACTGCTGGGACTCCTGCAGCATCCGGCCCCACGACGGAGTCGGGGCCTGGGTGCCGAGTCCGAGGAAGGACAGCCCCGCCTCGGCGAGGACGGAGATCGCGAACGCCACGGACGCCTGGACGATGACCATTCCGGCGATGTTCGGCAGCACGTGGACGACGGCGATGGCCGGAATCCGACGGTTCGAGGCCCGCGCGGCGCGCACGTATTCGGAGCCCAGCACCTGCAGCGTCCCGGATCGTGCGACGCGGGCGAACCCGGGGATCGCGGCGATGCCGACGGCGACCATCGCCGGTCCCGTCCCCGGTGAGTAGACGGCGGCGAAGATGATCGCCAGCAGCAGCGCGGGGAAGGCCAGCAGGATGTCGTTGGCCCGCATGATCACCGCGTCGATCCACATTCCCCACGGCTGTTTCGCGAAGAAGGCGGAGATGATTCCGATCGGGGTGCCGATGAGCAGTGCGATGCCGACGGCGACGACCCCGACGAGCAGCGTGATCCGTGCCCCGACCATCACCCAGGTCAGCGTGTCCCGTCCGAAGGTGTCGGTGCCGAACGGGTGGGTGAGGCTGCCGCTCTGCAAACGGGCGGCGGGGTCGATCGTGGTCGGGTCGTACGGGGTCCACACGAAGGAGATAAGGGCGAGTCCGACGATGAGCACGACGAGGCATGCACCGATGATCATCGATGCGTTCGCCCGCCTTCCGCTCCTGCGGGACCGGGCCGGCCGATCTTCGCCGAGGCGGTCGTATCGGTCGCGTCGTGAGCGACGGGATCGACGTGGTCACTGGGGCTCTGGGCACCGGTCGGGGTCGGGTTCATGCGGCGTTCCTGATCCGGGGGTCGACGACGGGCACGAGGATGTCGACGATGAGGTTGATGATGAGCACGAGTAGGACGAGGACCATGACGATGCCCTGCACCGCCACGAGGTCGCGGTTGGCGACGGCGCGAACGAGCTCGGAGCCGATTCCGGGCAGAACGAAGATCTGTTCGATGATCACAGCTCCGACCAGCAAGGTGGCCAGCTGGACACCGGCGACGGTGATGACGGGGATCGCTGCATTGCGCAGTCCGTGCGCGAACAGTGCCTTCGTCTTGGTCAGTCCCTTGGCGCGGGCGGTGCGGATATAGTCCTCCCGCATCACATCGAGCACGGCGGATCGGACGTAGCGGGTGAGGATCGCAGCCTGCACGAGCGCCAGCGACACGACCGGCAGGACGAGGCGGAGCAGGAAGCCCCCGAGGCCCTCGATCGGAGCCATCCAGCCTTGGGACGGGAACCATCCGAGAGTCAAGGAGAAGATGATGACGAGGATGATCGCGGCCAGGAAGTTCGGGATCGCGATGCCGACCTGGCTGATGGCCGAGATCGTCACGCCGATCCAGTTGCGCTGCTCGAGGGCGGCGAAGGTGCCCAGGGGCACGGCGATGAGGATGGACACGGCGATGGCGGCGATGACGAGGATCGCCGTGACCTGGACGCTGTCGACGATGACGGGAGTGATCTCGGCACCGGTGACGTAGGAGGTGCCGAAGTCTCCGGTGAGCATTCCTCCCATCCAGTCGAAGTACCGGATGACAGGTGGCCGATCAAGCCCGTATTGGGCTTCGAGCGACGCCACTGCCTCCGGGGTGGCGTTCGTTCCCAGCGCCACCTGTGCCGCATTGCCCGGCAGCAGGCTCATCAGGGCGAAGATCACCACTGAGGCGACGAGGAGGGACAGCGCGAACTGGATCGCGCGGTTGATCGCGTAGGTGAGCATCGACGTTCGCGGTCAGGACCAGCTGAGGTCGGCGATCTTGAATGCGTCGGAGACGCGGTTGGCGGGTATCCCCTCGATTTCGGACTTGGCGATGACGAGATTCGGGAACAGGAACAGGAAGTCCGAGGCGGCATCCTCGGTGATCGTCCGTGCGATCTTCTTCATCCCCGAGATGTACTCGTCTTCGGTTCCGGTATCGGCTTTGTCCGCCAGCTCCTTGATCGTCGAATCGTCGTAGCCGATGTAGTAGTCCGTCGAGAACACGGTGAGGATGTCGCGCGGTTCGGCATGGTTGATCACCGACATGTCGTAATCGTGTTCGGTGAAGGTCTTGTCCAACCACACGGCTGGGAACTCCTGAGTTGAGATCTTCGCCTTCAGTCCGACCTCTTCGAGCTGCGCGGAGACGATTTCGGAGATCGCCTTCGCGTACGGCAGGTTCGGCACGGTGAAGGCGAATTCCTCGCCCTTGATCCCGGCTTCGTCGATGAGCTGCTTGGCCTTCTTCGGATCGTACTTCCACACCCCGGTGAGGTCTTCGTAGTACGGGTCGGTCGGGGGCACCATCGAGCCGATGAGCTCGCCGTAGCCCGCCCATGCTGTGTCGAGGACGGCCTTACGGTCGATCGCGTGCATCACGGCTTCGCGGGCTTTCTTGTCTTTGAAGATGCCCTCGGCGTTGTTCATCGACAGCACGACTTCGCCGTTCGTGGTGCCGGAGACGATCTGGTAGTCATCGCTCTGGAACTCTCCGGCCAGTTCGGGGGCCTGGAGGTTGGAGACGAGGTCGATCTCTCCGGACTTCAGGGCGTTCGAGGCCGAAACCGCGTCTTTGAAGTATTTGAACTGGACCGAGTTCAGGGATGGTTTCTCGCCCCAGTAGTCGTCGCGGGCGGCGAAGTCGATGGACTGTCCGCGGGTGAACTTCTCGATCGCGAAGGGTCCGGTGCCGATGGCTTCGTTCGCCAGGTCGTCGGTGCCTTCGGTGTCGAAGACGGCTCCGACGAGGCTGGTGAGGTTGAACAGCCAGGTGTTCGACGGTTTCTTCAGTTCGATGGTGACGGTGGAGTCGTCCGGGGTCTCGATGGACTCGACGATGTCCATCTTCGACTTCAGCGCGTTCTTCCAGTCCTTCTGCACTCGTTCATAGGAGTACTTGACGTCTTCGCTGGTGAAGTCCGCGCCGTTGGAGAACTTCACACCGTCCTGGAGTTCGAAGGTGTAGGTCTTGCGGTCATCGGACAGTGTCCAGTCCTTGGCCAGTGCGGGCTGGATCTCCCCCTCGCCGTCCAGCCGGACGAGCGATTCGTAGACGTTCTCCATCAGCGCTTCGGGAATGGCGACTCCCGAGGTGGAGGTGAAGTCGAGGTTGACCGGTTCGGCGGTGAAGGCGATCGTCATCGAGTCCTTCTGCTGCGCATCGCCTCCGGTGTCGGAGGCTCCGGCCGAACAGCCTGTGATCAGCAGGCTCGTGGCGGCTGCTGCCGCCACCCACGTCATGATGCGCGGAGTCTTCATTGTTCTCCTCGATTTCGCCGACCACGAAGAGGGTCGTTCGCCAACACTCAAGCATCGTCAGTGTATCCGAAGTTCTCAGTTGGTGAGGCGGCTGTGTTCAGATGCTGAGCGTTTCGAGGAGGAGGTTCAGAGGTTCGATTCGTCGGCGAGAATCGCGGCCAGTGCATCGAAGGCGAACCGGCGGTGGGAGCGTGAGTTCTTCTCCTCAGGCGACATCTCGGCGGCACTGAGTTCGGAACCCTCGGGGACGAAGATCGGGTCATAGCCGAAGCCGTTCTCGCCCTTGGGCTCGGTGGCCAGGCGCCCGGGCATGACTCCTTCGGCGGTGAACTCACGTCCGTCGGCTGTCACAGCGGCCGCCGCGCAGCGGAACTGCGCTCCGCGGTGTTCGGCTGCGATGTCGCCCAGCTGAGCGAGCAGGAGTTCGAGGTTCGCACGATCGTCTCCGTGCCGGCCTGACCAGCGAGCGGAGAAGATGCCCGGTGCACCGCCGAGCACGTCGACGCTGATTCCCGAGTCGTCGGCGATGGCGGTGTGCCCTGTCGCAGCGGCCGCGGCACGCGCCTTGATGAGCGCGTTCTCGGTGAACGTGACTCCGGTTTCGGCGACATCGCCGAGTCCCGCCTCGGCGGCGGTGAGCACCTGGGTGTCGGCGCCGAGGACGGGTCCGAGAATGGTCAGCAGCTCTCGCTTCTTGCCCTCGTTGTGAGTGGCGAGGACGAAGGTCGTCATCCGGCGAGCACTTCGGACTGGATGCGGGTGAGTTCGGTGCACCCGTGGCCGGCGAGGTCGAGCAGCTTGCCGAGTTCGTCACGATCGAACGGTGCGCCCTCGGCGGTGCCCTGGACTTCGATGAACTTTCCGGATCCGGTCATGACGACGTTCATGTCCGTCTCGGCGCGGGAGTCCTCGACGTACGGCAGGTCGAGGAGGGGCTGACCGTCGATGATGCCGACGCTGACGGCCGCCACTGAGTCGATGAGCGGCTGGTGGGCGGCGGGGATCAGCCCGGTCGAGCGTCCCTTGTCGATGGCCTTCGCCAGCGCAACGTAGGCACCGGTGATCGAGGCGGTGCGGGTGCCGCCGTCGGCCTGGAGGACGTCGCAGTCGAGGACGAGGGTGTTCTCTCCGAGCTTGTCCATGTCGATGACGGCGCGCAGGCTGCGGCCGATGAGTCGGGAGATCTCGTGAGTGCGTCCGCCCTGTTTGCCCTTGACCGACTCGCGGGTGCTGCGGGAGTCGGTGGCGCGCGGGAGCATGGCGTATTCGGCGGTGACCCAGCCGCGGCCCTGGCCCTTGAGCCAGCGCGGGACTCCTTCGGTCAGCGAGGCCGCGCAGAGGACGCGGGTGTTGCCGAATTCCACGAGCGCGGATCCTTCGGCAGTGTTGATCCAGTCGGGAGTGATCCGGACTTCACGGAGTTCGTCTGCTGCACGGCCGTCTGCTCGCACTGTCTGCCTCTTTCGTCTCGGTGGTGGTTGTCTGCTGGTCGTCGGCGATCATCGCCGGTTCACACGGTCCAGGTGGCTCCGGGCTTCGCCAGCTCGATGGGTCCACGGTACTCCCCGGCCGCCTCACCGCGGACGATGGAGCAGTCTGTCCAGACCGGGATGTGGGTGAGCACGAGCGCGGACGCCGCGGCGTTCTGCGCCACTCGTCCGGCGCGCTTGCCGGTGAGGTGGATGCCGCGCGCAGTGTCGCGGTCTTCCTGGAAAGCGGCTTCGCAGAGGAAGAGGTCGGCGTCCTTCGCCGCTGCGACGAGGTTGTCGCACTCATCGCTGTCGCCCGAATACGTGATGACCCTGCCGGCCGCATCCGTGATCCGCAGAGCATAGGCCTCGACGGGGTGGTCGACGAGGAATGATTCGATGGTCAGGGAGCCGATCTGGTGACGACTGCCGTGGTCGATGTCGGTGAATTCGAAGGCGTGGTCGAAGTCCGAGTCGTCTCCCCCGTTGGCGACCGGGGACTTTCCGGGATCCGTGTAGTAGGCCCGGGCGAGGCGTTCCTTCGCGCCGGCCGGCGCGAACACCGGGGTGCGCGTGCGGATCGTTCCGGTGTCGGAGATGTCGCCGTTGAAGAACTTCGGGTCGAAGCAGTGTTTGACGTAGAGGCCGGTCATGTCCATGCAGTGATCCGGGTGGAGGTGGCTGAGCACGATTCCGGAGAGACGATCGGTGTCGATCGTCTCCTGCAGGGGGCTGAGCGCACCGGACCCGAGGTCGAGGATGATGCGAGTGGGTGTGTCCTCATCGGTTTCGATGAGGTAGCAGCTGGCGAGGGCGCCGCGTCCTGGGAAGGAGCCTGCGGTGCCGATTGCGGTGAGTCTCATATCTCGTCATCCCCTTGCGTCTGGTCGAGCAAGGTCGTTGTCAGTCGGTCCTGAATCCACGTCAGGAAGTCGTACAGGGTCAGGGTGAGGTCTTCGGATTCGGAGAGGTCCTCACGGTGGGCGTACTTCTCCTCCTGCGCCTCCTCGGTGTCGATCCCGAGGCGGACGGCGAGGACGAGTCGCAGATCGTTGAGGCCCTTCATCCAGGCGAGCACCTCGTCCCGTGTCAGGGAGATGTCATTGCCCTTGCTCAGTCCCAGCAGCACGATGCGCACATTGTGCGCTTTGGCCTGTTTGAGGTCGAACTCGGTGAGGCGGCGGAACTCTGCTGATCGCTCGTCGTCCTCGGGATCGACGTCGGGCAGCAGCCGCAGCAGCGCCGGGTCCTCCGGACGGGGACGGTCGACGAGTCCGAGCCGGGCTTCCCAGTTCTCCGAGTCCGGTCGGTCGTCATCGCCGTCGTTGTCTTCGGCCAGCAGAGCCGCGAGATCGGTGAACACGGTGAGCATGAGCGAGCGTTCGTTGTCTTGCAGGGTGAGGACGACGTCGTCCCCTCGTGCGTCGATAGCGGCCATGTGTCAGTCGGATCCTGAATCGGGTTGGCACGCGGCCCACAGGCCGTATTCGTGCATCGCTTGGGTGTCTCGTTCCATGGCTTCGCGGCCTCCGGTGGCAACGACGGAGCGCCCGTTCTCATGGACTTCGAGCATAAGTGAGTGGGCTTTCTCCTCGGAGTAGCCGAAGTAGGTCTGGAACACGAAACTGACATAGCTCATGAGGTTGACCGGGTCGTTGAAGACCACGGTCCGCCAAGGCTTGGCCAGGTTCTCGGAGGGTCGGACGTCGACCTCCGGCTCCAGGACTGGTGTCGTTGGGTTGCTCACGTTTCAACCATACGGCAGAACACTGACGCTGTCGTGACGTAAGATCGCGCCTATGAGTGATCTCACACGGACCGATTCGACGGCTTTCTTCACGGATCAGTACGAATTGACGATGGTGCAGGCGGCCCTGGAATCCGGTGCCGCTCACCGGAAGAGCCTCTTCGAGGTATTCGGCCGCAGCCTTCCCGCAGGTCGCCGCTACGGTGTCGTCGCCGGCACCGGTCGGATCCTCGAGATGGTCCGCGACTTCCGCTTCGACGATGCCGAGCTCTCGTTCCTCAGCAGGGAGAACATCGTCGACAAGCGCACCATCGACTGGTTGGCCGACTATCGGTTCTCCGGCAATATCCGCGGCTATGCCGAGGGAGAGATCTACTTCCCCGGCTCACCGCTGCTGACGATCGAATCGACGTTCGCCGAGGGCGTCATCTTGGAGACGCTCATCCTGTCGGCGATGAACTATGACTGTGCGGTCGCCTCGGCGGCGTCCCGAATGGCTCAGGCGGCCGGCGATCGCCCCTGCGCAGAGATGGGCGGGCGACGCACGAACGAGCATGCGGCCGTGGCTGCGGCTCGGGCCGCGGTCATCGGCGGCTTCGCCTCGACGTCGAACCTGGCGGCCGGCCTGCAGTACGGTCTGCGCACGATCGGCACCTCGGCTCACTCATTCACTCTCCTCCACGATTCCGAGCGAGAGGCCTTCGCCGCTCAGCTGAAGTCGCTGGGCACCGATACGACTCTGCTCCTGGACACCTACGACGTCGAGGAGGCGCTGACCACGGCGATCGAACTGGCCGGGCCGAACCTCGGCGGAGTGCGGATCGATTCCGGTGATCTCATCGAACAGGCCGGTGAGGTGCGCGAGAGCCTTGACCGCCTCGGCGCCCGCGACACGACGATCACCGTCACGAGCGATCTCGACGAGTACGCGATCGCCGCGCTGGCCGCCTCCCCCGTCGACTCCTACGGTGTCGGCACGCGGGTGGTCACCGGTTCGGGTGCCCCGGCCGCCGGGTTGGTGTACAAGCTCGTGGCTCGTGCCGATGAGGCCGGCGAGTGGACCTCGGTGGCCAAGAACTCCTCAGGCAAGCCCTCACGCGGCGGACACAAGGAGGCGCTGCGCCTCATCGACGGTCCGATCGCCGTGGAGGAAGCCGTCGGCATTCCGAGCCTGCCCGATGATCTCGGCGAAGGACGTCGGCTCAGCGTCGATCTCGTCGTCGACGGTGAGGTCGATGAGTCGTTCATCGGTGCGGCAGGAGTCAAGAAGGCCTGCGCCCGACATGACGAGTCCTTGGCGGAGCTGCCGCGTTCGGCCAGGCGCCTGCAGGACGGCGAGCCCGCAATTCCCACCGTGTTCTACTCCGCCTGACCCGCACCCGCGGACTCCGTCCGCAGCCGCGGGTTCCAATACAGGTTCACCGGTCCTGAACGGAGTCGCCCGTTCCGGGTCCGGACCACCTCGAATCGACGAAGCCGCCGAGGCAGACGCACCTCGGCGGCTTCGTCGGCCTTACGCCGACAGCACTCCCCATGCCGGCAGGTGCTCACTTCTTGCCGACGAACCAGCCCTGCAGCTTCTTGATCCGAGCCTGAATCTGCTCCCGCGTGGCTTGGGCGACGGCCGGTCCCCCGCATGCCTTGCGCAGTTCGACGTGGACGTTCTGGTGCGGCGTTCCGGTGCGTCTGGACCAGGCGCCGACGAGGCTCTGGAGCTGGTTGCGCTCTTCCTTCATTGCTCGGTGCTCGAGTTCGCTCGTCTCCGTCTCAGGGGCCGGAGGGGCCGCCGCTGTTTTGCGCTTCGCCTGCCGGGCCTGCTGAGTGCTCAGCAGCTCCCGCACCTGATCGGGTTCGAGCAGGCCGGGGATGCCGATGAAGTCGAGTTCGTCCTCGGAGCCGATGGCTCCGCCGGTGCCGAACTCACCGCCGTCGTAGAGGACACGGTCGAACAGGGCTTCGGCGCCGAGCGCTTCGAAGGAGCCGAGCTGGTCCGACGAGGCGCCCTCGTTTCGGTTCGCCTGCTCCATGGCCTGATCGTCGAAGACGACGACATCGTTCTCGTCCTCGTTCTTCGGGCGATCGAGGGCGTGGTCCCGTTCGGCCTCCATCGAGTTCGCCAGGGCCAGCAGCACGGGCACCGAGGGCAGGAACACCGAGGCGGTCTCACCGCGTTTGCGGGCACGCACGAAGCGCCCGATGGCCTGCGCGAAGAACAGCGGCGTCGACGAGGAGGTCGCGTAGACACCGACACACAGTCGGGGAACGTCGACGCCTTCGGAGACCATCCGCACGGCGACCATCCACCGGTCGGTGGAGTTCTGGAACTGTTCGATCCGTTCCGAGGCTCCCGCTTCGTCGGAGAGCACAACGGTCGGCTTCTCACCGGTGATCTCGTGCAGTCGTTTGGCGTACGCCCGGGCCGCCTCTTGGTCGGTGGCGATGACGAGGCCGCCGGCATCGTGGACGGTGCGTCGGACTTCGGTCAATCGCATATCTGCGGCTTTGAGGACCGCCGGGATCCAGTCGCCCTTCGGGTCGAGGGCCGTGCGCCAAGCCTGCGAGTTGATGTCCTTCGTCGTCTCCTCGCCCAGGACGTGCGACATCTCGTCGCCGGCCTTGGTCCGCCAGGTCATGGCGCCGGCGTAGGCGAGGAAGAGGACTGGGCGGACGACGGAGTCCTTGAGCGCTCGACCGTAGCCGTAGGAATAGTCCGCCACCGAGGTGCGGATGCCGTTCTCGTCGGGAGCGTAGGTCACGAAGGGAATCGGTGAGGTGTCCGAACGGAACGGCGTTCCGGTCAGGGACAGCCGACGGACCGCGGGGCCGAATGCTTCCCGCACGGCATCGCCCCACGACAGGGCGTCACCTCCGTGGTGGACCTCGTCGAGGATGACCAGAGTGCGACCGGCGGCCGTCCGGTTGTGGTGGAGCACGGGTTTGGCAGCGACCTGCGCGTATGTCAGAGCCACGCCGTGGTAGCCGGGTGCGTGTTTGCCCTGGGAGTTCTTGAAATGCGGGTCGAGCTTGATGCCCACGCGCGCCGCCGAGTCAGCCCACTGCACCTTGAGGTGTTCGGTGGGAGCGACGACGGTGACACGGTTGACGACCCGCCTGGCCAACAGTTCGGCTGCCAGGCGCAGAGCGAAGGTGGTCTTACCTGCTCCAGGGGTCGCGACCGCGAGGAAGTCCTTGGGCTGCTTCTGGAAGTAGAGCTCGAGAGCCTCCGCCTGCCAGGCACGCAGCTTTCCCGCCGTTCCCCACGCTGCGCGCTCGGGGAATGCCGGTGGAAGCTGTTCTGCCGCGGAGGTCCCTGGTGCTGTTGGGAGACGATCCGCGGACATCTACTCCTGCGGTCCTTCGGACATCGTCTCGTAGATCTCTTTGCACTTGGGGCAGATCGGGAACCGCTCGGGGTCGCGCGTGGGGACCCACACCTTTCCGCACAAGGCGATCAGCGGAGTCCCGGTCACCATGGACTCCATGATCTTGTCCTTGGGCGCGTAGTGGCTGAAGCGCTCGTGATCGCCGGGCTCGACTAGCTGCTCGGACTGCTCGCGCTCGATCGTTGCTGAACCGCCTGAAGCTGGAATGGTCATGGCTCCATTGTAGTTCCCTAGAATGAGAGTCATGGACCAGGCCTACGACGATTCCCTCACAGAACGCTACCGCGAACTCAGTGACGACATCGCTGCGGCGGTCGCCGTGGTCTCCGCTACCCGCGGCAGCGCCCTGCATGCGATCACCGTCGATTCGTTTCTCGACGTGTCGTACGACCCCCCGACGATGGCGGTCAGCGTCTATTCGGGCTCACGGATGATGGAGACTCTGGAGACGAGTTCCCACTTTGCGATCTCGCTGCTCAACTCCGATCAGCGCGACATCTCCGAACGCCTCGGCGCTTCGGGCCAACCGCTGTACGGATCACTCAAAGGCATCGATACTTTTCCCGCCCCGCACGCCGGACAACCGGTGCTCACCGAGGCGATCGCCTGGTTCGAGCTCGAACTCGCCGAGGTTCTCGAGGTCGCGACCCACAATCTCGTCGTCGGCGAGGTGGTATCCATGGGGGCAGGCGCCGATGCAGGAACGAGACGGCCCCTGCTGCGTTGGCGAAAAGGCTACGGAACTATCGGACCACGCTGACCATCTCATCTGGCTCGGCGCCACCGCACCAGGTATGACGGAGACCCTGCTCCGGATCATCGAGTTTCGGGGAGATACTCGTCGATCCTGAGCAGGGTCTGTCTTGTAGGTCTCGTCGTCAGTTTCGACCGCCGGTGGATCAGACGATCAGACGACTCCCTGGGCGAGCATTGCCTCGGTGACGCGGATGAAGCCTGCGATGTTGGCGCCGGCGACATAGTCCCCGGGCGAACCGAATTCCTCGGCAGCGGCTGCGCAGCTGTCGTGGACATCGCCCATGATCTCGGCCAGGCGTGCTTCGGTGAAATCGAAGTCCCACGAGTCGCGGCTGGCGTTCTGCTGCATTTCGAGCGCACTCGTGGCGACACCGCCGGCGTTTGCGGCCTTGCCCGGGGCGAAGAGAACGCCGGCCTCGGAGAAGATCTTCACCGCTTCCGGTGTGCAGGGCATGTTCGCGCCTTCGGCGAGAGCGATGACTCCGTTCTTGACCAGCGTCGCGGCCGAGTCTCCGTCGAGTTCGTTCTGGGTCGCACATGGCAGTGCCACGTCGACCTCGACGTCCCAGACGTTTCCGCCTTCGTGGTAGGTCGCGCGTCCGCCGCGCTGCTCCACGTATTCGGAGATGCGGCCCCGCTCTTCGAACTTGATGCGCTTGACGAGTTCGGTGTCGATTCCGTCCGGGTCATGGATGAAGCCGGCCGAGTCGGACATCGTGATGACGGTGCCGCCGAAGGAGGTGACCTTCTCTGCGGCGAACACTGCGACATTTCCCGATCCGGAGATCGAGACAGTGCGACCGTCGATGTTCTTCTTCGCGGCGGCGAGCATGTCCTTGAGGAAGTACACGACGCCGAAGCCGGTGGCTTCGGTGCGCACCATGGAACCGCCGTAGGACAGTCCCTTGCCGGTGAGCACACCTGCTTCATAGGAGTTCGTCATGCGCTTGTACTGGCCGAAGAGGTAGCCGATCTCCCGACCACCGACGCCGATGTCACCTGCGGGCACATCGCGATACTCACCGATGTGACGGTACAGCTCGGTCATGAACGACTGGCAGAACCGCATGACTTCGCGGTCGCTGCGGCCCTTCGGGTCGAAGTCAGATCCGCCTTTGCCGCCGCCGATGGGCAGGCCGGTGATGGCGTTCTTGAAGATCTGCTCGAAGCCGAGGAATTTGACGATGCCGAGGTTCACCGAGGGGTGGAATCGCAGTCCGCCCTTGTAGGGGCCGAGTGCCGAGTTGAACTGCACGCGGAAGGCGCGGTTGATCTGCACGACTCCGGAGTCATCGATCCAGGGAACCCGGAAGATGATCTGGCGTTCGGGCTCGCAGAGCCGCTCGAGCGCAGAGAGTTCCAGGTATTCGGGGTGCTTGTCCACGACGGGGCCCAGGGAATAGAGAACTTCCTGTACCGCTTGGTGAAACTCCGACTCTCCAGGGTTACGTTGGAGAACTGTGTCGAAGATTGGCTGCAGTGATGGATGTAGACTCATGCGCACAAACATACCGTGACCCGTATAACAACAATCCAAGCGACCAGATAATGGACAGCGCTGTCCGGTCACTTCAAGTGGGATATAAGTCTTCCGCGCAGTTCCAGGACCCCTGAACAGGAAAGAATAGGCACAAGGCACATGGACATCTCGGAGATCTGGGCGCCGTTTGCACTTCATCTGCGATCAGATGATATGGAGCTCTCGCCCGTAAGAGAGGCCGATATTCCTGAACTCGCACAGATCGCGCGAGGCGGAGTGAGACGTGACGGAATCGAAGCGTTCCTCGTCAATTGGGATTCGGGCACCGATGAGCAGGTAGCACGGAGCCTCGCTCAGTATCACTGGTCCACTCGGGCGAACTTCTCCGTTGATGAGTGGACGATCGAGTTCACGGTCAGGATCAATGGCCGCGCGATCGGAGTTCAGGGTGTAAATGGACATCGGTTTCCACTGACGGGGACAGTCTCGACGGGATCGTGGTTGGCGCTGCCTGAACAGGGCTGCGGATACGGCACCAGGATGCGGAGGATGATCGTCGAAACCTACACCAGATACTTCGGTGCCTCTCGATTCGACACAGCGTACTTCGACGGCAATGACGCCAGCCGGCGGGTATCGGAGAAGCTCGGGTACTCCCCCAATGGAAATCGCAGCGTAGTCGGACAAAACGGCACAGTCCTGACCGAACACCACATGGTGCTCCACTCCGAGAACTACGTCCACACGGACAGTGACCTACAAGTCACCGGCGCCGACGCCTTCCGAACCTTCCTCACAATTACTACCTGACGGGGGCGCAGCAACCTGGCGCCAGGTAGCTGCGCCCCCGTCAGGTAGCACCAAGCACACCCACCACATTCGTTCGTGAATGCAGTAATGGCCCCGCCCAAAAAGTTGGACGAGGCCATCACCACTAAAAAATATTGCGGCAGTCACTTACTCTCCCACAACCACCAAGTTGCAGTACCATCAGCGCGAATGGGCTTAGCTACCGGGATCGGAACGGTTAACCGGGCGTTTCCCCACCACTATCACCACCGCAAAACCAACAAACCACACTCACCCA
Source organism: Brevibacterium sp. JSBI002 (assembly GCF_026013965.1). Classification (NCBI taxonomy): domain Bacteria; kingdom Bacillati; phylum Actinomycetota; class Actinomycetes; order Micrococcales; family Brevibacteriaceae; genus Brevibacterium; species Brevibacterium sp. JSBI002. The sequence goes on along the minus strand of NZ_CP110341.1, from coordinate 1,137,137 downwards.
AACCCATGTTTGGGTGGTAGTGGTCCAAGAACCGCACAGCGAACGCGAACACCAAAAACTTATACAACATGCACACCCGAAAGTGTGAACTCTTCAAGCCATCCCAGAAAAGACGAAACAATCTCTCACACACACCAACCCCACATTGGAATGGTTGATGAGTGATCGGTGTATTAGTACCAGTCAACTCCACACCTCACAGTGCTTCCATACCCGGCCTATCAACCCCATCATCTATAGGACACCTCCCCTGACTCAAGGTCAGTTGGAAATCTCATCTCGGAGCCGGCTTCCCGCTTAGATGCTTTCAGCGGTTATCCATCCCGAACGTAGCCAACCAGCCATGCTCCTGGCGGAACAACTGGCACACCAGAGGTTCGTCCGTCCCGGTCCTCTCGTACTAAGGACAGACCTCCACAAATTTCCTACGCACGCAGCGGATAGGGACCGAACTGTCTCACGACGTTCTAAACCCAGCTCGCGTACCGCTTTAATGGGCGAACAGCCCAACCCTTGGGACCGACTCCAGCCCCAGGATGCGACGAGCCGACATCGAGGTGCCAAACCATGCCGTCGATATGGACTCTTGGGCAAGATCAGCCTGTTATCCCCGAGGTACCTTTTATCCGTTGAGCGACCACGCTTCCACAAGCCATGGCCGGGTCACTAGTCCCAGCTTTCGCTCCTGCTCGACACGTCCGTCTCACAGTCAAGCTCCCTTGTGCACTTACACTCGACACCTGATTGCCAACCAGGCTGGGGAACCTTTGGGCGCCTCCGTTACTCTTTAGGAGGCAACCGCCCCAGTTAAACTACCCATCAGGCACTGTCCCTGAACCCGATCAGGGTCCGAAGTTAAGGAATCCACTATGGTCAGAGTGGTATTTCACCGATCGACTCCACCCCAACTAGCGTCAGGGCTTCCCAGTCTTCCACCTATCCTACACAAACCACACCGAATCCCAATACCAAACTATAGTGAAGGTCTCGGGGTCTTTCCGTCCTGCTGCGCGTAACGAGCATCTTTACTCGTAATGCAATTTCGCCGAGTTCGTGGTTGAGACAGCAGAGAAGTCGTTACGCCATTCGTGCAGGTCGGAACTTACCCGACAAGGAATTTCGCTACCTTAGGATGGTTATAGTTACCACCGCCGTTTACTGGGGCTTAAATTCTCCGCTTCACCCACAAAGTGGGTTAACAGGTCCTCTTAACCTTCCAGCACCGGGCAGGCGTCAGTCCGTATACATCGACTTACATCTTCGCACGGACCTGTGTTTTTAATAAACAGTCGCTTCTCTCTGGCCTCTGCGACCACCACCAGCACATCCCACAGCAAAGTGTGGTTCACCGGGATGGTCCCCCTTCTCCCGAAGTTACGGGGGCATTTTGCCGAGTTCCTTAACCACGATTCTCTCGATCACCTTAGTATTCTCTACTCGACCACCTGTGTCGGTTATAGGGTACGGGCAACACACACCCTCACGTCGATGCTTTTCTCGGCAGCAGAGGATCACCAGATCACCCCACCAATGTGGGGCGCCCATCAGCTCTCACACTCTATGCGGGGACGGATTTACCTACCCCACGTGCTACAACCTTAGACCGTGACTACCATCGCACGGCCTGGCTACCTTTCTGCGTCACACCTCACGCTTACCGACTCCACACTCAGGTCCCCCACTCAAACCCAACCACAGGCCCGAAGGCCTGACGGGATCATCACGGGGTTAGTATCGTGTGTTTTGGTACTGTCGGTTGTGTGTCGGTACCAGAATATCAACTGGTTGTCCATCGACTACGCCTGTCGGCCTCGCCTTAGGTCCCGACTTACCCAGGGCGGATTAGCCTAGCCCTGGAACCCTTGGTCATTCGGTGGACGGGTTTCTCACCCGTCTTTCGCTACTCATGCCTGCATTCTCACTCGAATCGCCTCCACCACTCGTTCACACGGCAGCTTCTCCGGCAACTCGACGCTCCCCTACCCAACACCACACCATTACGGCTTAACTGTGGTGCTGCCACAACTTCGGCGGTGTACTTAGCCCCGCTACATTATCGGCGCTCAATCACTTGACCAGTGAGCTATTACGCACTCTTTCAAGGGTGGCTGCTTCTAAGCCAACCTCCTGGTTGTCTTCGCAACTGAACATCCTTTCCCACTGAGCACACGCTTAGGGGCCTTAGTTGATGGTCTGGGCTGTTTCCCTCTCGACAGTGAAGCTTATCCCCCACTGTCTCACTGCCACGCTGAACCTTGACTGGCATTCGGAGTTTAGTTGACGTCAGTAACCCGGTAGGGCCCATCAGCCATCCAGTAGCTCTACCTCCAGCAAGAACCACGCAACGCTGCACCTAAATGCATTTCGGGGAGAACCAGCTATCACAGAGTTTGATTGGCCTTTCACCCCTAACCACAGGTCATCCTCCATTTTCAACTGAAGTGGGTGCGGGCCTCCACGCGCTCTTACACACGCTTCACCCTGCCCATGGCTAGATCACTCCGCTTCGGGTCTAGGACACGCGACTGACTCGCCCTATTCGGACTCGCTTTCGCTACGGCTACCCCACACGGGTTAACCTCGCCACGCACCGCTAACTCGCAGGCTCATTCTTCAAAGGCACGCCATCACAGTCATCAAGATACTGCTCTGACGGATTGTAAGCACATGGTTTCAGGTACTCTTTCACTCCTCCCGGGGTACTTTTCACCATTCCCTCACGGTACTTATCCGCTATCGGTCATCAGGAAGTATTTAGCCTTACCAGGTGGTCCTGGCAGATTCACACGAAATTCCACGAGTTCCGTGCTACTCGGGCATGCACACACTGCGAACAGTCAATGTTTCGTCTACGGACTCTCACCCACTCCGGTCCTGTTTCCCACCAGGTTCGACTACACCAACAACACTCACAGACCGGCCATGCTGGACCGGACCACGTACACCCCACAACACCCTGCAGCAACACCAGCACGCTTGACACTGCACAGGTTTAGGCTCATCCAGTTTCGCTCGCCACTACTCCCGGAATCATTGTTATTTTCTCTTCCTGCGGGTACTGAGATGTTTCACTTCCCCGCGTTCCCTCCACATGCCCTATATATTCAGACACGGGTCACCACCCTCACGAGTGGCGGGGTTTCCCCATTCGGAGACCCTCGGATCAACGCCTGTTTATCGGCTCCCCGAGGCTTATCGCAGATTTCCACGTCCTTCATCGGCTCCTGATGCCAAGGCATCCACCATGCGCTCTTACACACTCACCCAACCCCCAAAGGGACCGGCTTCGTGTGTGCGAAAAATTGTTTCATTCACCTTAACTAGATGATGACAAGAAAAATCACATTACATAAACACCACTTACTCGCGGTGTTTGATGCTCGCGTCCACTATACGATTCTCAAACCACTACCAAACACCCACCACCACACACCAGAAATCTCTGCTGCTTGGTGGCCGGGTTGGTCCTGTTGGTTGAAACCACACCCAACAACCGTTGGGGTTTGTGATTCCAGGACCCAATAACGTGTTCGTCCTAGCCCATACAACAATCAACGTCGACACGGCAGTCACCGGACAACGCTGGAAGGTATGAACGGAAGTTGTGATGTTCCACCCTTGAGCTCCCAACCAGATGACGCATTCGATCACTGCGTTGGGGTTCTTATGTGTGCTCCTTAGAAAGGAGGTGATCCAGCCGCACCTTCCGGTACGGCTACCTTGTTACGACTTAGTCCCAATCACCAGTCCCACCTTAGACGGCCCCCTCCACAAGGGTTGGGACACCGGCTTCGGGTGTTACCGACTTTCGTGACTTGACGGGCGGTGTGTACAAGGCCCGGGAACGTATTCACCGCAGCGTTGCTGATCTGCGATTACTAGCGACTCCGACTTCACGTAGTCGAATTGCAGACTACGATCCGAACTGAGACTGGCTTTAAGGGATTCGCTTACCCTCACGGGTTCGCCTCTCTCTGTACCAGCCATTGTAGCATGCGTGAAGCCCAAGACATAAAGGGCATGATGATTTGACGTCATCCCCACCTTCCTCCGAGTTGACCCCGGCAGTCTCCTATGAGTTCCCACCATCACGTGCTGGCAACATAGAACGAGGGTTGCGCTCGTTGCGGGACTTAACCCAACATCTCACGACACGAGCTGACGACAACCATGCACCACCTGTACACCAGCTCCAAAGAGAAGAACTGTTTCCAGAACGGTCCAGTGTATGTCAAGCCTTGGTAAGGTTCTTCGCGTTGCATCGAATTAATCCGCATGCTCCGCCGCTTGTGCGGGCCCCGTCAATTCCTTTGAGTTTTAGCCTTGCGACCGTACTCCCCAGGCGGGGCACTTAATGCGTTAGCTACGGCGCGGAGAACGTGGAATGTCCCCCACACCTAGTGCCCAACGTTTACGGCATGGACTACCAGGGTATCTAATCCTGTTCGCTCCCCATGCTTTCGCTCCTCAGTGTCAGTTACAGCCCAGAGTCCCGCCTTCGCCACCGGTGTTCCTCCTGATATCTGCGCATTTCACCGCTACACCAGGAATTCCAGACTCCCCTACTGCACTCTAGTCAGCCCGTACCCACTGCACGCGCAACGTTAAGCGTTGCGTTTCCACAGCAGACGTGACCAACCACCTACGAGCTCTTTACGCCCAATAATTCCGGACAACGCTCGTACCCTACGTATTACCGCGGCTGCTGGCACGTAGTTAGCCGGTACTTCTTCTGCAGGTACCGTCACTTTCGCTTCTTCCCTGCTGAAAGCGGTTTACAACCCGAAGGCCGTCATCCCGCACGCTGCGTCGCTGCATCAGGGTTTCCCCCATTGTGCAATATTCCCCACTGCTGCCTCCCGTAGGAGTCTGGGCCGTGTCTCAGTCCCAGTGTGGCCGGTCGCCCTCTCAGGCCGGCTACCCGTCGTCGCCTTGGTGGGCCATTACCCCACCAACAAGCTGATAGGCCGCGAGCCCATCCCTGATCGAAAAACTTTCCACCAACCCTCATGCGAGGGTTGGTCGTATCCGGTATTAGACCCGGTTTCCCAGGCTTATCCCGAAATCAGGGGCAGGTTACTCACGTGTTACTCACCCGTTCGCCACTCATCCACCAGAAGCAAGCTTCTGGCTTCAGCGTTCGACTTGCATGTGTTAAGCACGCAGCCAGCGTTCGTCCTGAGCCAGGATCAAACTCTCCATAAAAAAAATTATGTTACGAATGAATCCCAGCAAGACAGCCAACCCCTCACGGGGTGAGAAGGTTGACCAAAAAACACTGACCAAACACGAAGGCCACCCATGTGATGCGGGAGGTTCGGCGAAGAACCACCCACACGAGGCGACACCATGTTCGATCAGATGATTGTCTTACCAGAAAATAAAATGTTCTGGCATCACAACTTGTTCAAACAAACACGCTATTGGATTCTCAAACCACAAACACACACCCATCACCACACCACACAAAAAGACAGTGTGTTCACTGGGGGTATCAGTTTCTGTTTGCACTTTTCGTCTTGCGACTCGCTGTGCCAGCGGATGTCCACTCTACATGGTTGTTCTGATCCGCGCAACTCGAAGTTCATCTTCGGTTTGCCCGTATCGTTCCCGATCAGAGCGACTGTTGCCGTTCCTTGCGGCCTGGCAACCTGGACTACAATACACACATCTTCGGCCACCTGCAAAACCGCTCCGCACATGCCCACTTCCCCACCCGGAAGAACCCCCAGATCTCGGGGGAAAGTCTTCTCCGCACAGCGTTAAGAGAGACCTACGCCACGGGTTCGGCGAGTTCCGGAGAATCGTTGCGGACGTTTCCGACCGCTTTGCCGACCTTGTGTCGAGTGACGCTGGCGGGATCAACCTGGTCGAGGGTTGTCGCCAGCAGGCCCGGCACATCGTTCGTCAGGACTCCGGGGTCGATCCAGTCACCGATCTGGTCGCGCCCGAGGAACACGGGCATCCGATGGTGGACATCGCTGAGGTGCCCCGCGGACTCCATAGTGAGGATCATCGTAGAGACCAACCAGGTCTCATCCGGCTGTTTCCAGAACTCGAAGAGTCCCGCCATAAAGAGGGGATCCTCGCCGGCAGCGGTCATCATCCACGGCTGCTTGCCGTCTTCTGTGTTCTCCCATTCGTAGTACCCCGGGATCGGCAGAGCACAGCGACGACGTCGGATGGCCTGCCGGAACATCGGCTTCTCGAGCACTGTCTCGGAACGGGCGTTGAACGCCTTGAAGCCGATCTTCGGATCCTTCGCCCACGCCGGCACCAGCCCCCAGGAGGCGGTTTCGAGACGGCGGTGCAGCTGTCCATCCTCGTCGAGTCGTTCGACGACTATCGGCACGAATGACCCCGGGGGCACATTGAAGCGCGGCGCGTAGTCATAGGAGACGACATCCAACCGCAGCTCATCAGCGAGATCTGCCGGATCGAGAGACATATTGAGTCGACCGCACATGCGCCCATCTTCTCACTTCACTACACTGTCGACAATGGCGGCAGAAGAGAATACAGGGGCGGTGTTCGACCCGATCGAAGAGTCCCGTCGGCAATGGCTGGCCCATGGATGGGACGACGCAGCCGACGGAATGACGACAGTGATCTCAGTAATGAGGATCCATCAGCTGTTCCTGGCTCGAGTCGATGCCGCTCTCAAGCCCTTTGCGCTGACGTTCTCCCGCTATGAAGTCCTCACTCTCCTGTCTTTCACACGAGCCGGGACTCTGCCGATGTCGAAGATCTCCTCTCGCCTGCAGGTGCATGCGACCTCGACGACGAACTCCGTCGACCGCCTCGAGAAGGCCGGCCTCGTCGCCAGACGCAGCCACCCCGACGATCGCCGGACGACGCTCGTCGACCTCACCGACGCCGGTCGCGAGCTTGCCGCTCAGGCGACGAAGGCACTCAACGCCGAGGTCTTCTCCTCCCCCGATTTCGCCGGGATCGACCTCGATTCACTGCTCCCCCATCTCGAAACGCTGCGCTCAGGACTCGAACCCGGCGCCTGAGCCGACCGAAGCCGGCCGCTGAACGGACCATCGTCCACCGGGGCCACCTCGGCGAGAAATTAGTTGGATGTCCAAGTAATATGGACGTATCGTGGTGTCGATCACCGAATACGCGTCCGATTCTTGGAGGATTCATGTCCCGCAGTACAGCCGCTGCCCTACCTTTCGGTCTCACCGACGAACAGCAGACCGTCGCCGGGATGGTGCGTGAGTTCGCCGATACCGAAGTCGCCCCACACGCCCTCCAATGGGACGCCGAACACTTCTTCCCCGTCGACGTCATCAGGAAGTCTGCCGAACTCGGAATGGGCGGCATCTACGTCAGTGAGGAGTCCGGCGGAACCGGAATGGGCCGGATGGACGCAGCGCTGATCTTCGAAGCGATGTCGACCGGATGCCCCTCCGTCGCCGCCTATATCTCCATCCACAACATGGTCGCGTGGATGATCGACAAGTTCGGCAACTACGAGCAGAAGACGACGTACCTCGAGAAGCTCGTCTCCATGGAGCACCTCGGCAGCTACTGCCTGACCGAGCCCAATGCCGGCTCCGATGCGGCCGCCCTGCGCACCTCCGCCCGTGAGGACGGCGACCACTATGTGCTCAACGGAGTCAAGCAGTTCATCTCCGGCGCCGGCACCTCGGATACCTACCTCGTCATGGCCCGCACAGGCCAGGACGGAGCGCGTGGAATCTCCGCCTTCATCCTCGAGAAGGGTATGGAGGGTCTGAGCTTCGGCCCCAATGAGCAGAAGATGGGCTGGCGCGCACAGCCGACCCGACAGGTGATCATGGAGAACGTGCGGGTTCCGAAGGAGAACATGCTCGGCGCGCCCGGCCAAGGCTTCAAGATCGCAATGTCCGGACTCGACGGCGGACGTCTCAACATCGGCGCCTGCTCGCTCGGCGGCGGTCAGGCCGCGCTCGAGAAGGCCATCGCCTATATGGGTGAGCGCCAGGCCTTCGGTACCGAGCTCTCCGGATTCCAGGCTCTGCGCTTCGAGGTCGCTCAGATGCAGGCCGACCTCGAGGGTGCTCGCTCCCTGCTGTGGCGGGCCGCGAGCGCCTACGACGCAGGCGATCCGAACACATCTCTGCTCTCGGCCATGGCCAAGCTCAAGGCCACCGACACCGGTTTCGATGTCGCGAACAGGGCACTCCAGTTGCACGGCGGCTACGGCTATCTGACAGAGTATGGAATTGAGAAGCTGGTGCGTGACCTGCGAGTCCACCAGATTCTGGAAGGCACCAACGAAATCATGCGCGTGATCATCTCGCGCAAGAGCACAGGAGTGGGCTGATATGACAGAACCTTCGGCAGAGCAGGCGGACGCCTCCGTCATCACCTCGGTATCCAACGGGGTCGGCCGAATCGAACTCAATCGACCGAAGCTGATCAATGCGCTCAGCCAGGACATGGTGGGCGCCATCGACGAAGCCCTCAATGGTTGGCGCGACGACGATGCGGTCAAGCTCGTCCTCGTCACCGGTCGCGGCGAACGCGGTCTGTGCGCTGGCGGCGACATCAAGGCCGTATACAACGACATCGTGGCCGGCAGCGACGAGAACGCGAGATTCTGGAACCGCGAATACAAGATGAACTTCGCGATCTCCGAGTTCCCCAAGCCCTACGTCGTCATCATGAACGGCATCACGATGGGCGGAGGCGTCGGCATCTCCGGACACGGATCGCACCGCATCGTCACCGATTCGACGAAGGTCGGAATGCCCGAGACCGGAATCGGGCTCTTCCCCGACGTCGGCGGCACCCACCTGTTGGCCAACGCCCCCGGAGAGCTCGGCACCCACCTTGCGCTGACCGGGCAGCCCATCGGAGCCGGCGCCGCGATCACCCTCGGCCTCGCCGATCATTTCGTCCCCGACGCGCAGATCCCCTATCTCATCGCTGACCTCACCGCCGGTGAGGACCTCGACTCGGTCATCGGCCGGTATTCGACCGACGTTCCGGACAACGAACTCGCCGAGGCGGCCGACTGGATCAACGCCTGCTACGCCGGAGACGACGCCGAAGCCATCGTCGCAGCTCTCGCCGCGCACGAGAACCCCGATGCCCAGGCCACCGCCCGGCTCATCGGCACGAAGTCACCCACCTCGGTGAAGGTGACCCTGGCTGCGGTCCGGAACGCCGCATCGATGACCCTGGCCGACGTCCTCGAACAGGACTACCGGGTCGCCGTCACTCTCACCGGCCTGCCGGACCTCAAGGAAGGCATCCGCGCGCAGGTCATCGACAAGGACCGCAACCCGCAGTGGAGTCCCGCCTCGCTGGCCGAGGTCACCGACGAACAGGTTCAGTCCATCCTCACCACCGACCACGAAGACAAGGTGTTCTCATGAGCGAATTCGAAACCATCCTCACCGACGTCGCCGATGGCGTCGCCACCATCACGATCAACCGACCGAAGGCGCTCAACGCGCTCAATCTGCAGGTGCTCACCGACATCACAGATGCCGCGACGGCCTACGACGCAGATGATTCGATCAAGGCGATCATCATCACCGGCAGCGAGAAGGCCTTCGCCGCCGGCGCAGATATCAAGGAGATGTCGAGCCTCGACTTCTCGACCGCGTATAAGGCCGACTGGTTCGCCGGGTGGACCCGGCTGACCGATGTGCGCAAGCCGGTCATCACCGCAGTCGGCGGCTACGCCCTGGGCGGCGGCTGCGAACTGGCGATGATGGGCGACATCCTCATCGCATCGACGAAGGCGAAGTTCGGACAGCCCGAGATCAACCTCGGTGTGCTCCCGGGCATGGGCGGATCACAGCGGCTGACCCGCGCCATCGGCAAGGCCAAGGCCATGGACATGTGCCTGACAGGCCGGATGATGGGCGCCGAGGAGGCCGAACGTTCCGGACTCGTCGCTCGCATCGTCGAACCCGAAGCGCTCCTGGATACAGCGAACGAGATCGCGCAGACGATCGCGTCGAAGTCCCGCATCGCCTCGGCGATGGTCAAGGAAGCGGTGAACACCGCATTCGAGACGACCCTGGAGCAGGGACTGCGCTACGAGCGCCGACTCTTCCATTCGTCCCTGGCCACGAATGATCAGACCGAGGGCATGGCCGCCTTCGTCGAGAAGCGGGACCCGAACTTCACGGATTCCTGATCAAATTCCTTATGATTGCCGAAGGCGCAGACTCCTCCAACAGTCTGCGCCTTCGTCGTCTGACCAGCCGAAATGCGGACCAGGAGACAAAAGACAATGTGTTCCGTATCGCATTTAACAATCGTTCGGTTAGAGTGAGTGTATGCATTCAACTTCGCAAGGAGGCACCGTGACAAGCTTCACCGATCTGCGCTCCCAACTCCGTCTGCCCGTCGTCGGCTCCCCCATGTTCATCGCCTCGGGGCCCGAATTGGTCAAGGCCCAGTGCCAGGCGGGGATCGTTGGGTCCTTCCCGTCGCTGAACGCCCGTCCGGCCTCGCAGCTGACCGACTGGCTCGATGAGATCTCCGAGTCGAACGCCGCCCACACTGCGGCGAATCCGCAGCAGCCGGCCGCTCCGTTCGCGGTCAACCTCATCGTCCACCGATCGAACAATCGCCTCGAGGAGGACCTCTCCGAGGTGGTCCGCCACCAAGTGCCGATCGTCATCACCTCGCTCGGTGCCCGTGAAGAGGTCAACGAAGCGGTCCATTCCTACGGCGGCGTCGTCCTTCACGACGTCATCAACAACCGCTTCGCCAACAAGGCCGTCGAGAAGGGCGCCGACGGCGTCATCGCCGTGGCCGCCGGGGCCGGCGGGCACGCCGGGGCGCAGTCGCCGTTCGCCCTGGTCCAGGAGATCCGGTCCTGGTTCGATGGTCCCCTGCTGCTGTCGGGCGCCATCGCCCACGGCCGTTCGATCCTTGCGGCACTGGCCGCTGGTGCCGATTTCGCCTACATCGGCTCGGCCTTCCTGTCCACGCCCGAGGCGAATGTCGTCGACGACTATCGGTCGATGATCGTCGAATCCGGCGCCGACGACGTCGTGTACTCGAATTACTTCACCGGCGTGAAGGGCAACTACCTGCGCGGGTCCATCGTCGCCTCGGGCCTCGACCCGGACAATCTGCCCGACGCCGATCCCACGAAGATGGACTTCAGCTCATCTTCGGGTTCGGATTCGAAGGCTTGGAAGGACATCTGGGGCTCGGGACAGGGCATCGGTGCACTCGGCCAGCAGCGCACAACCGCCGAGCTCGTCGAGACCTTCGCCGCTCAGTTCGACGAGGCGAAGCAGCAGCTGCAGGCGCAGCTGGGCTGATCCGACCGAGCGCCTCAAAGACCACCTCAGCCCCAATTGCTACCTGACGGCGGCCCAGCAACTCGCGCGAGGTTGCTGGGCCGCCGTCAGGTAGCGGTGAGGTTCCGGTCAGATCGTCGAGATGATTCCTCGTTCCGTCAGACGGGAAGCCAGACCGGCACCGTCCGGGGCGTAGATCCACGGCACGCCCTGGCCCCGACCGTGGCGCTTCGACCGTCCGCCGGCCCACACGGCCTCACCGACGGTGAGCTGTCGGATCGCGACAGCCGCAACGTTCTTCGGGTGGTTCTCGACGAACTCCCCATAGATCTCCTCGTCGTTCTGCCCGTCGTCACCGATGAGCAGCCACTTCATCCACGGGAACTCCCTGGCCAGACGTTCCAGCGAATTGCGTTTGTGCTCCTTGCCCGACCGGAACACCCGAGTCGTCGTCGGCCCCCAGTCGGTAAGCAGCAGCGGACCCATCGGATAGAGATTGCGGGAGAGGAAGCGCTTGAGTGTCAGCGCAGAGTTCCATGCCCCCGTCGACAGATAGACCATCGGAGTGTCCGGGCGCATGAACGTGATCCGGTCATAGAGCACAGCCATTCCCGCCACCGGGGACCGCGCGTGCTCGCTGAGGACGAAGGTGTTCCACGCGGCAAGGAAGGGACGCGGCAGCGATGTGACCATGACCGTGTCGTCGATATCGGAGATGATGCCGAAGGTCGAGTCCTCACCGATGATGCGCACGGCTGCCGAGTCGACGAGCGAGCCGTCGGTCCACAGTTCGATCTCGGTCTCTCCCGGTTCGAAGTCTCCGGGGATCACGGTGTCGATGATGCCTCCGCGATCGGAGGTGACCATATGCTCTTCGTCGTTCACGCGCACCCAGGCGGTGTCATTGGGCAGAGGCACACTGACGAAGGACTTCCACCCGCGGATGCTCGCGTGGACATCGGCGGCCGGCTGACCGTTCGGGGTGAGCACCAAGCGGCCGAGCACCCGCACCCAACCGGTCCCGCCATAGGTGTCGTAGGCGATGACGGTGCGATGGTAGGCGTGGTCGGTGGCCCGATTCTGGATCCAGCCGTTGAACCGGTCCTCCACCCGCGCAGCGGTGTGGAGCATATCCGGGGTGAGGTTGAGCGGCCCGTCTTCGGGTTTCTTCTTCGCCACGATCAGATGAAGCCGATCTTGTCATAGACCTCGCGCAGAGTCGCCTCGGCGATGGCGCTGGCCTTCTCCGCCCCGCGGTCGAGGATCGTCTGCAGCTGCGCTCGGTCTTCGAGGAGTTCCACCGTACGCTCCCGCACCGGCGTCAGGGTCTCCACGGCCACCTCGGCGAGGTCGACCTTGAGGTGACCGTACATCTTCCCCGCGTACTCGGCGACGATATCGTCGACAGGGCGCGAGGTCAGGGATGAGTAGATCGTCAGCAGGTTCGACACTCCCGGCTTGTTCTCCAGGTCGAAGGCGATCTCGGTTCCGTCATCGGTCACCGCGGACTTGATCTTCTTCGTCAGTGCCTTCGCGTCGTCGAGGATGTCGATACGGCCCTGCGGGCTGGGCTGGGACTTCGACATCTTCGCACCCGGATTCTGCAGGTCGTAGATCTTCGCGGTCGCCTTGAGGATCTGCGCCTCGGGGACGGTGAAGGTCTTGCCGAAACGATAGTTGAACCGTTCGGCGAGGTTGCGGGTCAGCTCGAGGTGCTGACGCTGGTCCTCACCGACGGGAACGAGCTGCGGGTTGTACAGCAGGATGTCAGCAGCCATCAGCGCCGGGTAGGTGAGCAGCCCCAGGGACACATGCTCCTGCTTCGCGGACTTGTCCTTGAACTGGGTCATTCGGCTCGCCTCACCCATCGAAGTGGTGCACTCGAGCACCCAGGACAGCTGCGGATGGGCAGGCACCTGGGACTGGACGAAGATCGTCGACTTCTCCGGATCGAGACCGGCGGCGATGAACTGCGCGGCCGTGCGCAGGGTGCGTTCCCGCAGCTCGGCCGGATCCTGCTCGACGGTGATCGCGTGCATGTTCGCGATGAAGTAGAAGGCATCGTGCGACTCCTGATGAGTCACGAACTGCTGCAGGGCTCCGATGTAGTTGCCGAGATGAAGGGAATCGGAGGTGGCTTGGATACCTGAGACAGTGCGCGGCTGTGAAGAGTTCGTCATAGTCCTATGATGCCATCTCCCCTGTCAGCTCTGCGCAGGCGTCCGGTCTGGTGTCGGGGATCACGCTTGAGCGCGGACGAGCGGTATAGTGCGTACCAGATCACATGATTCACCAAGGTGTCTCCCAGGTCTCGAACATCTGTCGAGCAGCGGCCAGCGAAGGTCTGATCATGCTGAGAACTCAACAATCCCGGCGCGTCATCTCTTCGCCGGAGCTGGTTGGTCGATGATCGCGTTCGTGCGCGGTGAAGAGCTGTCGGCCAGCTGGTTCGTCGCCGCAGCAGTCGGCAGCTACCTCATCGGCTTCCGTTTCTACGCGAAGCTCATCGAATGGAAGATCTGCCGCCCGAACCCCAAGCGAGCCACCCCGGCAGAACTCAACGACAACGGCCGCGATTTCGCGCCGACCGACCGCAGGGTCCTGTTCGGCCACCACTTCGCGGCGATCTCCGGTGCCGGCCCCCTCGTGGGACCGATCCTCGCGGCCCAGATGGGCTACCTGCCGGGAACTCTGTGGATCGTCTTCGGCGTCGTTCTCGCCGGCGGTGTCCAGGACTATATGGTGCTGTTCTTCTCCACGCGCCGCAACGGTCGATCGCTGGGACAGATGACCCGCGATGAACTCGGTCGAACGGGCGGAATCATCGCCTCCATCGGCATCATCCTCATCATGGTCATCCTCATCGCCGTCCTCGGCGTCGTCATCATCAACGCTCTGGCCGAAAGCCCCCGGGGTGTCTTCTCCATCGCGATGACCATTCCGATCGACGTGTTCATGGGCATCTATATGCGCTACCTGCGTCCCGGCAAGGTCGTCGAGACCTCGGTCATCGGCATCGTGCTGCTCGTCATCGCGATCATCGCCGGCGGCTGGGTCCACAACTCGCCGTTCTGGTCCGAGATCTTCCACCTCGACAAGGTGACTCTGGCTTGGTGCCTGATGATCTACGGATTCCTCGCCGCCGTGCTTCCCGTGTGGGTGCTGCTGGCACCGCGCGACTACCTATCGACGTTCATGAAGATCGGCACCATCGTGCTATTGGCCGTGGGCATCCTCATCGTCAACCCGACCGTGCAGATGCCTGCGCTGACCGAGTTCGCGTTCAATACGGCAGGTCCCGCGTTCGCCGGCGCCCTGTTCCCGTTCCTATTCATCACCATCGCCTGTGGAGCGTTGTCGGGCTTCCACGCCCTCATCTCCTCAGGCACGACTCCGAAGCTCATCGAGAAGGAGACGCAGGCTCGCCTCATCGGCTACGGCGGAATGCTCTTGGAGTCCTTCGTCGCGATCATGGCGCTGGTCGCCGCGATCTGCCTCGACAAGGGCCTCTACTTCGCGATGAATGCCGCCGAACCGCTCACCGGCGGAACCGTGCAGGGCGCATCGGACTTCATCGACAACTCCTTGGGCATGTCCGGAGTGGAGACGAGTCCGGAGATCCTCGATCAGGCGGCCAAGGACGTCGGAGAGGAGAGCATCGTCTCTCGCACCGGCGGAGCCCCGACGCTGGCGATGGGAATGGCCCACATCCTCCACAATGTCTTCGGCGGACCGGCCTGCATGTCGTTCTGGTACCACTTCGCTGTGATGTTCGCGGCCCTGTTCATCCTCACCACGATCGATGCGGGCACTCGCGTGGCCCGTTTCATGCTCTCGGATGCACTCGGGAACTTCTCCAATAGGTTCCGGGATCCCTCGTGGACTCCGGGCGCCTGGCTGACCACCGCGATCATGGTTGCCGCCTGGGGATCGATCCTGCTCATGGGCGTCACCGACCCCCTCGGCGGCATCAACACGCTGTTCCCGCTCTTCGGCATCTCGAACCAGCTGCTGGCGGCGATCGCTCTGGCCGTCATCTTCGCTATCGTGTGCAAGATGGGCCTGGCCAAATGGGCGTGGATCCCCGGCATCCCGCTGGTCTGGGACCTGCTGGTCACGATGGTCGCCTCGTGGCAGAAGATCTTCTCCTCCGGCCCAAAGCTCGGCTACTGGGCTCAGCACTTCGCCTACAAGGACGCGCTGGCCGCCGGAGAGACCTCGATGGGCAACATCTAAGGCGTTGCGGCGATGAGCGCAGTCGTGCGCAACACCTTCGTCCAAGGCACCCTGTCGATCGTCTTCGCACTTCTTGTCGCGATGGTCGTCGTCATGGCAGTCTGGAAGTCCATCGAGGCCATCAAGAAGGGGTCCCTGCCGACGACGGAGGAACCCTTCGTCGAGACGAAGATGTTCGCTCCGGCCGGTCTCATCCCTCGCAAGCCCGAGCGTGAGCTGCAGGCGCAGTGGAACGAGCATGCAGCAGGAAGGCAGAAGGAATGAGCACCGCACATCCGCTCAGCCGCATCGCCAGCGATCCGTGGGGATCCCTGCGCCGAGGCGGGGCCTGGCTCCACTGGTACCTCAAGGAGATCATGGGCGAGAACGCCTATATCCACTACCTCGAATCCTACGAGCGCCGCCACGGCACCCGTGAGGGCGCGATGGAGGAGAAGGCCTTCTGGCGAGATCTCACCGATGAGCAGGACCGCAACCCCAAGGTCCGCTGCTGTTGAGGTTCTGAAGCTGCCTGCGTCTCAGAACGCAGAGACGACAGACGAAGAAGCCGGGGTTTCAGGACATTTCGTCCTGAAACCCCGGGCTCTTCGTCTGTCCTTCGAACTGCGGTCAGGCCTGGACGGACGGGAGGTCGTAGTCGATGACCAGCGGAGCGTGGTCCGACCAGCGCTCGGCCCAGCTGTCGGCTTTGTCCACGGTGGCCTTGACCGCGGTTGCGGCCAGGGCCGGCGTGGCCATCTGATAGTCGATGCGCCAACCCGTGTCATTGTCGAAGGCCTGACCGCGCATCGACCACCAGGTATAAGGTCCGTCGATGTCGCCGCTGAGTTCGCGGTGGACGTCGACGTAGCCGATCTCACCGAAGAACTTGTCGAAGTAGGCGCGTTCCTCCGGGAGGAATCCGGACTTCTTCCGGTTGGCCTTCCAGTTCTTCAGGTCGCGTTCGGTGTGGCACACGTTGAGGTCGCCGGTGACGAGGACATGGTCGGCGGTCTTCGCCAGCTGCGGCATCCGTTCGATCATGCGGTCGAGGAACCGGTACTTGTCGTCCTGTTTGGGGGTGTCGGCCTCGCCGGAATGGACGTACGCGGACACAAGGGTCAGAAGCGATCCGTCGCCGAGGCGGAAGTCCGTCTCCACCCAGCGTCCGGCCCGGTCGAAGTAGCCGTCGACTCCGAGTCCTTCGCGCACCGCCTCGGGTTCGGTGCGGGCCATCACGGCGACGCCGGCGCGGCCCTTAGCCTCGGCATCATGGCTGATCGTGGTGTATCCGGTGTCGGCGAGGACACCGTGCGCGATGTCGTTCGCGGCACGCACTTCTTGGAGGGTGATGAAGTCCGGTTTCGCTGCATCGACCCAGGTGGGCATCCCCTTTCGCCATGCTGCGCGGACTCCGTTGACGTTGACTGAAGCAATCCGAATCATGTGATCTATGATGACATGGAGCGCACTATTCTTCCGGGACGGGGCGTTATAGAGTGAGGGTAAGTACGAACACATCAGGAGGCGCAATGGCCGTTGACGAAACTATCGACACCGAGCAGCTGAGCATCAGTCCGCTCGATGAGGTCGACGCCCGCGAGATGCGCGAATTCCTGCTCGACGCTCAGGCCAACTTTTGGGGAGACCGCGATCTCAGCGGTGACCATGATGCCTACTGGTTCCGTCAGTTCGTCACCTCGGGTCTCGTCGCCCGCTACCGTTCGGAGATCGTCGGATACCTGCTCGGCGTCATTCCCCATGATGGTCCTGCCTACATCCACCTGGTGGCAGCGCGGTCGGATTTCCGTCACCAGGGAATCGGCCGTCATCTCTACCAGCACTTCATCGACCATTCCCGTCAGCTCGGTGCCTCCTCGGTTCAGGCGACGACGATGCCGGAGTCCTCGGGTGCGATCTCGTTCCACTCCTCCATGGGCTTCAGCGGAGAGCTCATCGAGGACTATGCCGGCCCGGGCAACCCGCGCGTCTTCTTCGAACTCAAGTTCCCCGAGGACTGAGCACCCGACAACAGCCTCCCAGAACTACCTGACGACGGCCCAGCAACCTCGCGCGAGGTTGCTGGGCCGCCGTCAGGTAGTAATAGGGGTTAGTTGGCTGAGCGTTGGGCGGTGTCGACGACGTTCTTGAGCAGGAGAGCTCGAGTCATCGGTCCGACGCCTCCCGGGTTCGGGGAGACCCAGGACGCCACCTCGGCGACTGCCGGATCCACGTCACCGACGATCTTCGACTTCCCCGTCTCCGGGTCCGTCTCACGCGAGACTCCTACGTCGAGGACGATCGCCCCGGGTTTGACCGCCTCCGCTTTCACAATACGAGCCGCACCGGCGGCCGCGACGATGACATCGGCCTGAGCCAGCAGCTCATCGAGGTTGCGCGTGCCGGTGTGAGTCAGGGTGACAGTCGCATTGTGCTCACGCCGAGTCAGCAGTGCGCCGATGGACCGGCCCACGGTGACCCCGCGACCGATGACCACGACATGCTTGCCGGCAAGATCGATGCCGTTGCGGGTCATCAGCTCGATGACACCGCGCGGAGTGCACGGCAGCGGAGTCGTGATCTCCGAATTGACATTCAGCACGAGCCGGCCGAGGTTCGTCGGATGCAGGCCGTCGGCGTCCTTGGCCGGATCGATGGCTTCGAGGATCGTGTCCGTGTCGATATGGTCCGGCAGCGGAAGCTGCACGATGTAGCCGGTGCAGGCGTCATCGTTGTTGAGCTCGTCGATGACGGCCAACAACTCTTCCTGACTCACCGACTCGGGCAGGTCACGGCGGATCGAGCTGATCCCGACCTCGGCGCAGTCACGGTGCTTGCCCGCGACGTACCATTTCGAACCGGGGTCCTCTCCCACCAGCACTGTGCCGAGCCCAGGCACGATTCCGGACTCTGCCAGGGTCGCCACCGCCTCGGTGAGTTCGGCCTTGATCTGCTTCGCACAGGCTCTGCCGTCGAGGATCTGTGCACTCATCAGTACTGTTCCAGGCCGTCGTAGAGCGGGAATTCGTCGCTGAGCTTCTTCACCCGTGCGGCGAGTGCCTCGACATCGGCACCGGGCTTGAGCGCCTCGGCGATGACGTCGGCGACCTCGGTGAATTCATTGTCGCCGAATCCGCGGGTGGCCAGCGCCGGGGTGCCGATGCGCAGACCGGAGGTGACCATCGGCGGGCGCGGGTCGAAGGGCACGGCATTGCGGTTGACAGTGATGCCGACCGAGTGCAGAAGATCTTCGGCCTGCTGTCCGTCGAGGGCGGAGTTGCGCAGGTCGACGAGCACGAGGTGGACATCGGTGCCGCCGGTGAGCACGGTGGCTCCGGCGTCAGCGACGTCGGAGGCCAGCAGGCGCTCAGCCAGGATCTGAGCACCGCGCACGGTGCGTTCCTGACGTTCCTTGAACTCGGCGGAGGCCGCGAGTTTGAAGGCCACGGCTTTCGCGGCGATGACATGCATGAGCGGTCCGCCCTGCTGTCCCGGGAACACGGCGGAGTTGAGCTTCTTCGCGTACTCCTCCTTGCCGAGGATGAAACCGGAACGGGGCCCGCCGATGGTCTTGTGCACCGTCGAAGACACGACATCGGCGAACGGTACCGGGTTCGGGTGCAGACCGGCGGCGACGAGTCCGGCGAAGTGGGCCATATCGACCCACAGCTTCGCACCGATTTCGTCGGCGATATCGCGGAATGCCTGGAAGTCCAGCTGACGGGGGTAGGCCGACCAGCCGGCGACGATGACCTCGGGGCGGTGTTCGAGAGCCTTCTCGCGCACCTTGTCCATATCGATGCGGTAGGTATCGGGGTCGACCTCGTACGAGGCGACATCGTAGAGGCGTCCGGAGAAGTTGATCTTCATACCGTGGGTGAGGTGACCGCCATGGGCCAGGGACAGCCCGAGCATCTTGTCACCCTGACGGGCCAGAGCGTGCATGACAGCGGCGTTGGCCGAGGCACCGGAATGGGGCTGGACGTTCGCGTAGTCGGCGCCGAATAGGCTCTTGGCGCGGTCGATGGCGAGGTTCTCCGCGACGTCGACGTATTCGCAGCCGCCGTAGTAGCGCTTGCCGGGATACCCCTCGGCGTACTTGTTCGTCAGCACCGACCCCTGTGCTTCCAGCACGGCGCGCGGGACGAAATTCTCCGAGGCGATCATCTCGAGCGTCGAACGCTGGCGGCCCAGCTCGAGGTCGAGGACTTCGGCAATCTGCGGGTCGATGTCGGCAAGCGAAGCCTGCATCGAGTTTTCGGTCATGAGTACTCTCCTGTGGCATCCGATGATGGGAGCGAGGCAGCGCGCAAACCGCGGCCGTCACCCGGCACCATGCTAACAGCGACGCCGCCTGCGTCCGGGGCAGCGACCGCCATCCGGATGCCGACTCGGAGTGGGCGTTGAGCGCAGCCACCGATTAGGATCGAGTCCATGAGCTGCGAATGGATCCTGAGAGTCACCTGCCCCGATTCGACCGGCATCGTCCATGCCGTGACCGGGGTGCTCGCGGGACTGGGCGGCAACATCACCGAATCCCAGCAGTTCTCCTCCCCCGATTCTCGTCAGTTCTTCCTGCGCCTGCAGTTCTCGACGCCCGCGCAGACCACGGCCCAGACCGTGGAAGCGGCCCTCGCCGAGGTGGCTCCCCGGTTCGCGATGACCGTGAGCCTGCAGCCGGTGGAGAAGAGGACCCGCACCCTCATCATGGTGTCCAGGGCCGCGCACTGCCTCAATACTCTGCTGTTCCGGCATTCGGCCGGTCAGCTGCCCATCGACATCGTCGGCGTCGCCGGCAACCATGACGATCTGCGTCCGCTCGCCGAATTCCATGGCCACGATTTCCACCATATTCCGATCACCCGGAACACGAAGGCCGACGCCGAGACGCGGCTCTCTGCCCTCGTCGACGACCTCGATGTCGAACTCATCGTCTTGGCCCGGTACATGCAGATCCTCTCCCCCGAACTCTGCGACCGCCTCGAAGGGCGGGTCATCAACATCCACCATTCGTTCCTGCCGAGCTTCAAGGGCGCGAAGCCCTACCATCAGGCGCATGCCCGCGGCGTGAAGATCATCGGAGCGACCGCCCACTATGTCACGAGCGACCTCGACGAAGGGCCGATCATCGAACAGGACGTGGCTCGCGTCGATCACAATCAGGCGATCGCCGATTTCGTCCGACACGGTCAGGACGTCGAAGCGGCCGTGCTCGCGCGGGCCGTGGCCTGGCATGCCGAAGGCCGAGTTCTCATGGACGGCCACCGCACCGTCGTCTTCGACTGAGCCTGCCGACCCAGTTGTGTCGCGGTGTATCCTGACCGCAGGCGGGCGCACAGGGAATTCACACCTGCGACCTCTTGTGCTGTAAGGTCGGCTCGGCCTATCGAAGGAGCTGAGCTCAAATGTCGGAAACCACTTTCCGCACGATCGCGATCGTCCTCTACTTCATCGGCATGCTGGCCATCGGCTGGTTTGCCTATCGCAAGACTAAGAACAGCCTCGACGACTATATGCTCGCGGGGCGCGGGCTGCGCCCCAGCGTTGCCGCTCTGAGCGCCGGCGCCTCCGATATGTCGGGGTGGCTGCTCATGGGTCTGCCCGGCGCCATCTACGTCTCCGGTCTCATCGAAGCCTGGATCGCCATCGGCCTGACCATCGGCGCCTGGGTCAACTGGAAAATCGTCGCGCCTCGACTGCGTGCGTTCACGGAGAAAGCCGGCGACTCGATCACGATCCCCAGCTTCTTCGAACAGCGGCTGAAGGATCGGACACGACTGCTGCGCATCGTCTGCGGCATCATCATTCTGGTCTTCTTCACCTTCTACGTCTCCTCGGGCATGGTGGCGGCCGGCAAGTTCTTCGAGTCGAGCTTCGGACTCAACTACCTCGGCGGAATGCTCCTCGTCGCCGCGATCACGATGATCTACACACTCTTCGGCGGATTCCTCGGCGCAACTCTCACGGATGTTGCCCAGGGTCTGCTGATGTTCGCTGCCCTGATTGCCGTGCCGATCGTCGCCGTCGTCAACGCCGGCGGGCCGACGACGGTGATCAACAACGTCTCCGCGATCGATCCCGGCCTGCTCAGTCTCGTCGGTTCAGACGGCTTCTGGACCTTCGCGACGATCGCGTCCATCGTCTCCGCCCTGGCCTGGGGACTGGGCTACTTCGGTCAGCCGCACATCATCGTGCGTTTCATGGCCCTGCGCACCCCTGCCGATGCCGCTGTCGCCAGGCGCATCGGCGTCGGCTGGATGGCGATCTCGGCGCTCGGCGCCGTCGCCACTGCCATCGTTGGCATCTCCTACTTCTCTCAGCACGCGGATATGGAACCTGCCGACGCCGAGACCGTCTTCCTCGACCTCGCGCAGATCCTCTTCCACCCGTTCATCGCCGGCCTCGTCTTGGCTGCGGTGCTCGCGGCAATCATGTCGACGATCTCCTCGCAGCTCGTCGTCACGTCGTCAGCGCTCATCGAGGATCTGTTCAAGATCGTGGCCCTGCGCACCGGATCCACCCGCACGCTGCAGGACAAGACCTACGTGCTGCTCGGCCGCCTCGGCGTGCTCGTCGTCGCCGTCATCGCAGTGGTCCTCGCGATCTCACCGTCGAACAGCATCCTCGACCTCGTCGCCTTCGCATGGGCAGGCTTCGGCGCCTCATTCGGGCCGATCGTCCTGCTCACTCTGTTCTGGAAGCGTCTGAGCAACTGGGGCGCCCTGTCCGGTCTGCTCTCCGGCGCGGTCGTGGCCTTCGTCTGGGGCCAGGTGAGCACTCCGATGACGGATGCGATCTACGAGATCATTCCCGGCTTCAGCGTCAACCTCATCGTCGCCGTCGTCGTCAGTCGCTTCACTTACAAGCACGACGAAGCCGCAGACATCGAGTTCGACGAATCCGTGGAACTCTCCCGCGTGAAGTGAGAACCGACACGTGAGGCGAGAGCCGACGTGAGCTGAGCGAAGGCCGGGGCGTGGCTGCGCCCCGGCCTTCGTCATATCGAGCCATCAGTATGGCCCCGGGGCTAGCCCACTGCCGGTGCACTGACAGGATCGCGGTACGTGTGCATATGCCCGTTCAATCAGAAGGGGCGCCGCCGATCACTCGTGCGGTGACATTACGTTGAGAGCCCCAGGTTGCGTACCGGAACAATCGCTTTTCGTTCCAATCATCTGAATCGAAACCGATGATTGGAACGAAAAGTGATCATTCACGCCGAGGCAGCCGCACAGGTGCACGGAAACTGACCCCGCCGAGGCGGGCCGATCGATTCGCACATCGGCGCCGAGCGGCGCACAGGCGGTGAATACACTTCAGGCGGGCACCTGTGTCGGTGCCCGCCTGAAGTGTGTGGCTCACGGCTGCGGAGATCCGAGCCGTCAGTCGGTCGAGGAGCTTACTTCTCCTCGGCAGCCTCGGAGGACTCTTCAGCGGTCTCGGCGTCAGCCTCGACTGCCTCTGCCTCGACTGCGGCGTCTTCGGCCGGAGCCTCGTCGACGACCTCAGCCTCAGCCGGCGCCTCTTCTGCCGGAGCGGCAGCGGCGGCGGTGGCCTGTTCGGCTTCCTTCACGGTTGCCTGCTTCGGCGAGTAGGGCTCGAGGACCAGTTCGATGACGGCCATCGGGGCGTTGTCGCCGGGACGGGGGCCGATCTTGGTGATACGGGTGTATCCACCGGGACGCTCGGCCATCGTTTCGGCGATCGAGGTGAAGAGCTCGTGCACGATCGACTTGTCGGAGATCTGGCCGAGCACGCGACGACGTGCGGCCAGGTCACCCTTCTTGGCGTTCGTGATCATGCGCTCGGCAACCGGGCGCAGGCGCTTGGCCTTCGTCACGGTCGTCTTGATCTGCTTGTGCTCGAACAGCTGGGCAGCCAGGTTGTTGAGCATCATGCGCTCGTGTGTGGGCGAACCGCCGAGGCGGGGACCCTTGGTTGGGGTTGGCATTGTCAGTTACTCCTAGGTCTTAATCAGTACTGTTCGTCTTCGACGTAGGACTGGTCCTCATCAACGAGACCGGCTTCGAACCCGGCAGGACTGTCCTTGAGGCTAAGGCCGAGCTCGTTGAGCTTCGCCTTGACCTCGTCGATCGACTTCGAACCAAAGTTGCGGATATCCATCAGGTCGGCTTCGCTGCGAGCAACGAGTTCGCCGACGGTGTGGATGCCTTCGCGCTTGAGGCAGTTGTAGGAGCGCACGGTCAGGTCGAGATCTTCGATCGCCAGCGCCAGGTCGGCGGCGAGTGCCGCGTCCACAGGCGAGGGTCCGATCTCGATGCCTTCTGCTTCGACGTTGAGCTCTCGAGCCAGGCCGAAGAGTTCGACCAGGGTCTTGCCCGCAGATGCGATGGCATCGCGCGGGGTCATCGAGGGCTTGGTTTCGACGTCGAGGACCAGACGGTCGAAGTCGGTGCGCTGCTCGACACGCGTGGCTTCGACCTTGTAGGTGACCTTGAGAACCGGGGAGTAGATCGAATCGACCGGGATCCGGCCGATCTCTGCATCCGCGTTCTTGTTCTGAGCGCTCGAAACGTATCCGCGTCCGCGTTCGATGGTCAGTTCCATGTCCAGACGACCCTCACCATTCAGTGTGGCGATGTGCAGGTCCGGATTGTGGATCTCGACCCCGGCAGGAGCAGAGACATCGGCAGCGGTCACGGTGCCAGGTCCCTGCTTACGCAGGTAGGCGACGACCGGTTCGTCGAATTCGGACGATACGACCAGGGACTTCAGGTTGAGGATGAACTCGGTGACATCCTCTTTGACTCCCGGCACGGTGCTGAACTCGTGGAGCACTCCGTCGATCCGGATGGATGTGACGGCGGCACCAGGGATTGAGGACAGCAGGGTCCGGCGAAGCGAGTTGCCGAGGGTGTAGCCGAATCCGGGCTCGAGCGGCTCGATGGCGAACCGTGAGCGGTTATCGGAGACGACTTCTTCCGTGAGCGTTGGGCGCTGTGCAATGAGCACGTGGGCTTCCTTTCAGCGAACATCCGCTATATGACGTTCGCACTGCACGTCATGGCCTCAAAGGCCATGAAGAACGGTTCGGGTTATCTGGGAATCCGTTCTGCGACCGATGTCGGGCTCGCACCCGTCATCCGTTGCAGTTCCACGGAAGGATCAGCCGCGGCGGCGCTTGGGGGGACGGCAGCCGTTGAACGGAACGGGGGTGACATCCTGGATGGTTCCCAGTTCCAGGCCGGCGGCCTGCAGCGAACGGATGGCGGTCTCGCGGCCCGAGCCCGGTCCCTTGACGAACACGTCGACCTTCTTCAGGCCGTGTTCCTGCGCCCGGCGAGCAGCCGATTCGGCAGCCATCTGAGCGGCGTACGGGGTCGACTTGCGCGAACCCTTGAAGCCGATCTCACCTGAGGAGGCCCAGGAGATGACAGCACCGGTCGGATCGGTGATCGACACGATGGTGTTGTTGAAGGTTGATTTGATGTGAGCCTGGCCGGCAACGATATTCTTCTTCAGCTTGCGGCGAGGCTTGCGCACTGTAGCGGCGCGTGACTTGGGAGGCATATGTCCTACTCCTGATCGAGGTGGTTGGCCTCAGCCAACCGAGTGAGCGTGTTACTTCTTCTTACCGGCCACGGTGCGCTTCGGTCCCTTGCGGGTACGCGCATTCGTCTTGGTCCGCTGACCGCGAACCGGCAGACCGCGGCGGTGACGCAGGCCTTCATAGCTTCCGATTTCGACCTTGCGGCGGATATCGGCGGCCACCTCACGACGGAGGTCACCCTCAACCTGGAATGTGCCCTCGATGTAGTCACGCAGCTGGACGAGCTCTGCGTCGCTCAAGTCCTTCACACGGGTATCAGGGCTGATTCCCGTTTCGGTCAGGGTCTGGCGCGCACGGGTGCGGCCCACACCATAGATGTAAGTCAAGGCGACTTCCACGCGCTTTTCACGCGGGATGTCGACTCCGGCAAGTCGTGCCATGGGTACTGTCTCCTGTTGTTGTTTCGGAGGTGCTGATGCAAACCTGTCCTTGGTCTCCCAAGGTCTCCGGCCCCCGACCGGAGGTATCGTCCTGTGTCCGTTCCCCGGAAGCTCTCACTTCTCATGGCTCCGAACGCAGATGGCGAGGTTTGCGCGGGTGTGGTGCTGCTGAGGCTCCGCTGTGGAACCTCGATCTGCTCGAAACGAGCTGCTCAGCCCTGGCGCTGCTTGTGGCGCGGGTTGGAGCAGATGACGATGACCCGGCCGTGACGGCGGGTAATCTGGCAGTTCTCGCAGATCTTCTTGACGCTGGGCTTAACCTTCATCGTTTTTCCTTCTTTCGGTCCCTGCCCGGCCGGACAGGACGCGAATGATCGAAGATCCTTACTTGTAGCGGTAAACGATTCGTCCGCGCGAGAGATCGTATGGAGACAGCTCCACAATGACCCGGTCCTCGGGAAGGATGCGGATATAGTGCTGACGCATCTTTCCGGAGATATGTGCGAGCACCTTGTGCCCGTTGCTCAGCTCAACCCGAAACGATGCGTTCGGCAGAGCCTCGACAACGGTGCCTTCGATCTCAATGACCCCTTCTTTTTTGGCCATATCGTTCGCTAACCTCGTATTCCCGCGAAACCTTCGCGTTCGACGTAATCGTGTATCACCGACTCAATGCCGGTGACCCCTCGGTCTGCAGTCCTCGTCACCACATAAAAGAAGTGGATGGCAGAAGCCGCCCACATCTGAAAAAGGGTGAGTTGAATGAGAACAGACCAATCATCAACCCTACACTACGGAGAAAGAATCTTCCACACGGTGTTCGCTTCTGAGCGTGAAGTCCCTTACAATCCCATCTTCGCCGAGGCGGCACACCGTTCCCATGTCCCCTGACGACGAATGGACCGCACCTCGGTCGCCCCGACTGCTAGCGTGAGAACCGCACCCGACGCAGTCCCCGAAGAGGAGTACACAGATGTCCGATTTCGATGCCATCACTGAGGAGTCCCTGGTTGCGAAGGGCGGCCGCAAGTGGTCGTCCTTCCCCGGCTCCATCGGCGCCTTCATCGCCGAAATGGACTTCGGGGTGGCTCCCGCGGTGCGGCAGTCGCTGCAGACCATCGACGACCGTGACCTCTACGGCTATGCTCCCGCCGACCTGACCGCCGACTTGAAAACAGCGACCTCGAGCTTCTGCTCCGAGCACTACGGCTGGCGGATCCCTGTCGGTCACATCGAACCGGCCAGTGATGTGCTGGCCGCGTTCCTCGGCGTCCTCACCCACCTCACCCCGCCCGACACTCCGATCGTGCTGCCGACACCGGCCTATATGCCGTTCTTCGATGTCGCGCGAGTGACCGGCCGCGAGCTCATCGAAGTCCCGATGCTGCGATCGGAGTCCGGCTGGTCATTCGACCTCGATGCCATCGCCTCCGCTCTGACCCCCGGGGCGACGTTCGTCCTGTGCAATCCGCACAATCCGATCGGCAAGGTCTGCACCGAGGCCGAACTGCTGGCCCTCGCCGACGTCGTGGAGAAGGCCGGTGCCCGGGTGTTCTCCGATGAGATCCATGCGCCCGTCGTCTATGCCCCCGCGCGGCATATCCCCTATGCCACTCTCGCCGAGGCGACCGCCGCCCACACCGCCACAGCGACAGCCGCCTCGAAGGCCTTCAACATCCCCGGCCTCAAATGCGCCCAGCTCATCCTCACCTCCCCCAGCGACCGCGAGGTCTGGGCGAAGAAGGGACAGTTCGTCTCGGGAGCCGCGTCGAACCCGGGGATACTCGCCACCACCGCCGCGTACACGCGTGGGAATGACTGGCTGAGCGAAGTGAACGGCTACCTCAAAGGCAACCGCGACCACTTCACCGATCTCGTCGGGTCACTACTGCCGGGTGCCGCCTATATCGAGCCGGAAGGCACCTATCTGGCCTGGCTGGATCTGCGCGGCTATGGACTGGAGTCGAACCTGTCCGATCACATCCGATCCCGCGCCGAGGTGGCCGTGACCGAGGGTCGACTCTGCGGTGAGGTCGGGGCCGGACATATCCGCTTCAACTTCGCACTCCCCCGACCACTGCTCACCGAGGCGGTCAAGAGTATCGCCCGAATCCTCTGACCAGCATGGCCTGGGGCCTCTGACCGACATGTCCTGGAGGCTCCACACCCGACGCTGATCAGCCTTCGGGCAGCCATTCGATGAGTTCGAAGGATGAGCTGGCTCCCGCGCACTCGCGGATCAGCTGATCGAAGCGCAGATAGTATCCGAGATTGCACTGCCGCATCAGCGCACGGAACCGCACGGCCGGCTGAGTTCCGTCGACGAGTGCTTTCGGCAGCAGCGGGTGGGCCATCACTGCACGGGCGACGTCGTAGTACAGATCGAAGAAGCTACCCAGGCTCAGCTCTGCGCATCCCGTGCCGGGTGCCGAACCACCCGAGCTCAATGCGTTCATGCGCTCTTCCAGCGGCGGCAGCTGGGCGAGAGCGGCGTCGAGTTCGAATGCCCGAGCCGTCATCCTGCGTGCCGCCGCGAGAGAGTCGGGCGTCAGCACTCCTGCTTCAGACCAGCCGGGACCAGGGATGTCGGGCAGACGCGTCGAGAGCAGAGTGGACAGGTCTGCGAAGCCGATCAGGATTCCCGGTCTCAGCTGCCTGTATCCCAAGCTCCGCGCAATGTACTGCAGTCGGTCGCGCAGCCCGCGTTCAGCCTCCGGAACCGAATACACGATGGTGTGGAAGCGCCCCTGATAGTCGGGGAAGACGTGATCGCCTGCGATGTCACCGAAGTCTGAGAGGATGTGTTCGCTCAGACGGTAGATGGAGACACGCCCGATCCGTTCACTGCTGATGATGCCTCGTTGGACCATCCGCACGAGCTGATTGTGAACACTCGAGGAGGAATACCCGTGTTCACGCAGCACGCTGACGATGACGGGGCCCGGCAGTCCGCTGGCCTGCAGGCATCCGAAGGCGGAGATCACATCGAAGGCGATCCGCGTCATCCGATACCGATCACCCACATCTGTCCGACGTTTCGGGACATTGTGGACACTCGTCATGGCCAGATCCTACCGTGAAAACACAAGGATCGGTGCCGACAGGACAGAGATCGCAAACAAGCGACGAGGAGCCACGACATGGATGACGAGAAGCACACACTGGATCAGCGCGCCTACCAGACGGCTCGCACGTCCGGACTGCTGGCGGGAGCCATCACAGCATTCATCGCCTTCTGCGCATTCCAGATCTTCGGATTCACCATCGCCGAGACGGCCACGTGGATGTTCGCACTCGCACTGATGGCGGCGTCCGGAACTTTCGCCGCAGTCTACTTCGTCGGCAGGTCCGCCCTGAGAAGGCAGATGCCGGCCGCCTGAGTTCTCCCCTCAGGCGTCTTTCGGAGCCACGGGAGTGATTCCGAACGGCGCCAACCCGGCCGCTCCCCCATCGACGGCTGTGAGTACCCAGACTCCCCCGTCATGGCGGGCCACGCTGTGTTCCCAGTGGCTCGCCCGTGAGCCATCCGCCGTCACGACAGTCCAGTCGTCGGCGAGAGTGCGCGTGTCCGCACCTCCCGTCGTGAGCATCGGCTCGATTGCCAGGCACATTCCGGGCTTGATCTTCGGACCGTTCGAGCGTGCCCGGTAGTTGAGGACCTCAGGCGCCATATGCATGGAGGTGCCGATGCCGTGTCCCGTGAATTCCTCGACGAGGCCCAGATGGGGGAATGATTCGGAGACGAAGTCATCGATGGCGTCGCCGATATCGCTGACCTTCGCACCGGTCGCGAACGCCGCGATGCCTGCCCACATAGCCGCCTCGGTGGCAGAGGACAGCTCACGGTCGGCGGCAGTGCCTGCTTCGTCGCCGCCGACGATCAACGTCAGCGCCGAGTCCCCGTGGAACCCGTCAACCACGGCGCCGCCGTCGATCGACACGATGTCCCCGGCTTCGAGGACGCGGGATCCCGGGATGCCGTGGACGATCTCCTCGTTCACGGATATGCACACGACCGCAGGGAATCCCTGATAGCCCTTGAAGTTCGAGCGGGCGCCGGCGGCGTCGATGACGGCTTCCGCAGCGGCGTCCACCTCGGCGGTGGTGGCTCCGGGAACGGCCGCGGACCGGGCCGCTGAGAGCACTTCTGCTGTCAGCTGCCCGGCCCGATGCATGAGCTCAAGCTCTGCGGGAGTCTTCAGCTCGATACGTGGTCCGAAGATCATCGAATGGTCGAGAGGATGCGTTCGGTGATGTCGTTGACTTCGCCGAGCCCGTCGACCTGGCGAAGCAGTCCGCGGCTGCGGTAGATATCGGTCAGCGGCTGAGTCTGCTCTTCGTAGACGTCGAGGCGATGGCGGATGACGTCTTCGCTGTCGTCGCTGCGACCCTCGGTCTGAGCACGCGCGAGCAGACGAGCGACGACCTCGTCGGTGTCGGCCGTCAGCTCGACCACGTGCTCGATCGCCTTATCCTCGGCTGCGAGGATCCTGTCGAGTTCATCGACCTGGGCGCTGGTGCGAGGATATCCGTCGAGGAGGAAGCCTTCGGCTGCGTCATCCTGTGCCAGTCGATCGGCGACCATCGAGTTCGTGACCTCGTCGGGCACGTACTCGCCGGCATCCATGTAGCGCTTGGCCAGCTTGCCCAGTTCGGTCTCACCCTTCACATTGGCCCGGAAGATGTCTCCGGTCGAGATGGCCGGGACGCCGAGCGCCTCGGACAGGCGTGCGGCCTGGGTGCCCTTGCCGGCGCCGGGAGGGCCGATCAGGATGATGCGTGAACTCATAGGGTGTCCTTCCAATGGGATGTCCGCTGAACGTCAGCGTTCGGTCGAATCAGCGCAGCAGACCTTCGTAGTGGCGCTGCTGCATCTGCGCGTCGATCTGCTTGACCGTTTCGAGGCCGACACCGACGACGATCAGCAGTGAGGTGCCGCCGAACGGGAAGTTCTGGTTGGCGTTGATGAGCACCAGAGCGATCAGCGGAATGAGGGCGACGAAAGCCAGGTAGAGCGAGCCGGGGAAGTTGATGCGGCTGAGTACGTAGCTGAGGTACTCGGCGGTCGGGCGACCGGCACGGATACCGGGGATGAAGCCGCCGTACTTCTTCATATTGTCCGCGACCTCTTCAGGATTGAAGGTGATCGCGACGTAGAAGTAGGCGAAGAAGATCGTCAGCAGCGCGTACACGGTGATGTAGAGAGGATGGTCACCGCGGGTGAAGTAGGTGTTGATCCATTCGACGGCCTTGGATTCCGGGTCGAAGAACTGCGAGATCAGGCTAGGCAGGTAGAGCACCGAGGAGGCGAAGATGACGGGGATGACACCGGCCATATTCACCTTGATCGGGATGTAGGTCGACGTTCCGCCGAACATCCGACGGCCCACCATGCGCTTGGCGTACTGGACGGGGATCCTGCGCTGCGACTGCTCGACGAAGACGACGAGGGCGATGAGGACGAGTCCGACTGCCATGACGATGATGAAGATGTCGACGCCCTGCTCGCGGAAGATCGCACCGAGCGAGGACGGGAAGGCAGAAGCCACGGACGTGAAGATGAGCAGCGACATACCGTTGCCCACACCGTGTTCGGTGATCTGCTCGCCCAGCCACATGATCAGGCCGGTTCCCGCGGTCAGAGTGAGGACGAGGACGGCAATGCCCCACCAGGTGTCGTTGGCGATGAGGTCCTGGCAGCCTTCGACATTGCCGAACAGTGCGCCGGAGCGCACGGTCGCCACGAGGGTCGTCGAGTTGAGGATCGCGAGACCGATGGTGAGGTAGCGAGTGTACTGAGTCAGCTTCGCCTGTCCAGAGGCGCCTTCCTTGTGGAGGGCTTCGAAGCGAGGAATGACCACTCGCAGCAGCTGGACGATGATACTCGCGGTGATATACGGCATGATGCCCAAGGCGAAGATCGACAGCTGCAGCAGCGCGCCGCCGCTGAAGAGGTTGATCATGGCGAATCCGCCCTCATTGAGCTGAGGCGAAGCCACGCATTCCTGCACCTTGGTGTAGTCGATTCCAGGCGAAGGAATGAACGAGCCGAGTCGGAAGATGACAAGAATGCCCAGGGTGAAGAGGAGTTTCTTCCTCAAGTCGGGCGTTCTGAAGGCCCTCCGGATTGCGCCGATCAAGCGTCCTCCTCGTTGGGGGATGAAAAGTCAGAGTCGTGGTCGCGACCTGGCGATTGAGACAAATACCTGCAAAAGACTACCAGGGTATGCCCTCCGGGCCGAAACCGGCGAAGCCCTGTGACGCCTCTGCGCAACCTGTGTCCGAGGTGGCCTCAGAGCGGTTTCAGGCAGGGTTTGAGATGGCATCGGAGCGGTTTCAGGCAGTGGTCGAGACGGCGTCTGGGCGGCATCGGCCTGGTATGCGGTCCACCGTTGCCGACGTTCAGGGATGCAGAAGGGGGCGACCACCGAAGTGACCGCCCCCTTGACCAGCGTTGAAGCCGGGATACCGTTCCGAGTGGAACGGATCAGGCCTCGTTGGTGCTTCCGCCTGCAGCCTTGATCTTCTCGGCTGCGGAGCCGGAGAACTTGTCTGCAGTGATGTTCAGAGCCACGGTGATCTCACCGGTGCCGAGAACCTTGACGGGCTGCTTTGCGCGCACAGCGCCCTTCTCCACGAGGTCGGCGACGGTGACGTCTCCGCCCTCGGGGAACAGGCTGGACAGCTTGTCGAGGTTGACAACCTGGAACTCCACCTTGGCGGGGTTCTTGAATCCACGCAGCTTGGGCAGACGCATGTGCATCGGGGTCTGGCCGCCCTCGAAGCCGTGCGGAACCTGGTAACGGGCCTTCGTGCCCTTGGTTCCGCGTCCGGCAGTCTTACCCTTCGAAGCCTCACCACGACCGACGCGGGTCTTGGCGGTCTTGGCACCGGGAGCAGGGCGCAGATCGTGCAGCTTCAGCGAGTCGTTGTTCGACATATCAATCGACCTCTTCCACAGTCACGATGTGGCGGACAGCGTTGATCATTCCCCGGATCTCGGGGCGATCTTCCTGCACCACAACGTCGTTGGTCCGCTTGAGACCGAGCGAACGCAGCGTGTCACGCTGGCTCTGACGGTATCCGATTGCGGACTTGCGCTGAGTAATCTTGAGCTTTGCCATCAGGACTTCGCCCCACTTTCAGCAGCTGCTCGCAGCAGTGCGTGCGGAGCAACTTCGTCGACGGGCAGGCCACGGCGAGCCGCAACCTCTTCCGGACGTTCAAGGCCCTTCAGCGCGGCGATCGCGGCGTGCACGATGTTGATCGCGTTCGCCGAGCCCAGCGACTTCGACAGGACGTCCTGGACGCCTGCCGCATCGAGGACCGCACGAACGGGTCCGCCGGCGATGACACCGGTACCCGGAGCGGCCGGACGCAGCAGGACGACGCCTGCGGCTTCCTCGCCCTGGATGGGGTGCGGAATGGTCTTCTGGATGCGGGGAACGCGGAAGAAGTTCTTCTTCGCTTCCTCGACGCCCTTGGCGATGGCGGCAGGAACTTCCTTAGCCTTGCCGTAACCCATGCCGACCATGCCGTCGCCGTCTCCGACCACGACGAGAGCCGTGAAGGAGAACCGACGTCCACCCTTGACGACCTTCGACACGCGGTTGATCGTGATGACGTGTTCGATGAACTGGTTCTTGTCTTCACGGTCGTTGCGACCGCCGCGTCCACGGCCTTCGCCGCGTCCGCGACCCTGACCGCCCTGTCCACCCTGCCGCGGCCACGGGAGGAACGGTCACCGCTGTTGTCGGTGCGGGTCTCAGCAGTTGCCTGCTGTTCCTTGTTCTCTTCAGTGCTCATAGGGCCAATCCTCCTTCACGGGCACCTTCGGCGATTGCCTGCACACGGCCGTGGTAGGCATTGCCTCCACGGTCGAAGACGACGAATCGATTCCGGCGTCCTTGGCGCGCTGAGCAACCAGCTCGCCCACCTTGCGGGCTTTGCCGGTCTTATCGCCTTCGAATGTCCGCAGGTCGGCTTCCATGGTGGAGGCCGAGACCAGGGTCTTGCCGACGGTGTCGTCGATGACCTGGACGAAGACGTGGCGCGTGGAGCGAGTCACTGACAGGCGAGGGCGCTCGGTCGTGCCGCTGACATGCTTGCGCAGTCGAGCGTGACGACGCTTGCGAGCAGCTGCCCTGCCTTTGCCGTAGCTTTCCTTCTTGCCAAAGGCCATCTTTACTTACCAGCCTTTCCGACCTTGCGACGGACGATTTCGCCGGCGTAGCGCACACCCTTGCCCTTATAAGGCTCGGGCTTGCGCAGCTTCCGGATGTTGGCAGCGGTCTCACCGACGAGCTGCTTGTCGATTCCGTGGACAGCGACCTTGGTCTGACCGTCGACGCTGAAGGAGATTCCCTCCGGCGGCTCGACGACGATCGGGTGGCTGTAGCCGAGAGCGAACTCGAGGTTCGATCCCTTGGCCAGGACACGGTAACCGGTTCCGACGATCTCGAGGGCCTTGGAGTAGCCATCGGTCACACCGACGATCATGTTGTTGATGAGCGTACGGGACAGTCCGTGCAGAGAACGCGATTCGCGCTCTTCGTCCGGACGGGCAACCGTGATGACACCGTCTTCGAGCGATACGGTGATCGGCTCGGCGATGGTGACGGACAGCTCGCCCTTAGGTCCCTTGACGGCGACATCCTGGCCGTCGACCTTGACCTCGACGCCGCTGGGAACGGAGATCGGGTTCTTGCCAATACGTGACATGTTCTTCTCTCCTTCCTTTACCAGACGTAGGCGAGGACTTCCCCACCCACACCCTTCTTGGCGGCCTGACGGTCCGTCAGGAGGCCTGACGAGGTCGACAGGATGGCGATGCCGAGGCCGCCGAGAACCTTGGGCAGGTTCGTGGACTTCGCGTAGACGCGCAGTCCCGGCTTAGACACTCGACGCAGGCCGGCGATCGAACGTTCCCGGTTGGGTCCGAACTTCAGGTCCAGGAGCAGAGTCTTGCCGACCTCGGCGTCTTCGACGCTCCAGCCGGTGATGTAGCCCTCGGTCTTGAGGATCTCGGCGATGTTCGACTTGAGCTTCGAGAACGGCATGCTGACGTCCTCGTGATAAGCCGAATTGGCGTTGCGCAGACGCGTAAGCATGTCTGCGACTGGATCAGTCATTGTCATTTGGGCACTTGCCCTTCCTCGTTACGGTTTCCGCCCACGTACTGTGCTTGGACCTGCAACGTAGCGATTATTTTTGTTTGAACGGGAACCCGAGGTGACGCAGCAGTGCACGTCCCTCGTCGTCGGTTGCCGCGGTGGTGACGACGGTGATATCCATACCGCGGACGCGGTCGATCCGGTCCTGGTCGATCTCGTGGAACATGGACTGTTCGGTGAGGCCGAAGGTGTAGTTACCGTTTCCGTCGAACTGACGATCCGAGAGTCCGCGGAAGTCGCGGATACGCGGCAGTGCCAGAGTGATGACGCGGTCGATGAACTCCCACATCCGGGCTCCACGCATGGTGACGTGAGCGCCGATGGGCTGACCTTCGCGCAGCTTGAACTGTGCGATGGACTTGCGGGCACGGGTCACGACGGGCTTCTGACCGGTGATCAGAGTCAGGTCGTTGATCGCGCCTTCGATCATCTTGGAATCGCGTGCTGCGTCACCCACACCCATGTTCACGACGACCTTGGTCAGTCCGGGAACCTGCATGGGGTTGGCGTAGTTGAACTCTTCCTGCAGCTTCGCAACGATCTCTTCGCGGTAAATCTGCTTGAGACGCGGTGCGGGACGGCTGGTGGTTGTTTCCGTCATCAGATCTCCTCCCCGGTGCGACGCGAGATGCGAACCCGAACGGTCTTGGTGCGACCGTCGCGCTCGACGCTCTCTTCGCGGTATCCGACGCGGGTGGGCTTGTTGTCCTTGGGATCAACGAGCGCCACGTTGGACACGTGGATGGGGGCTTCGTGGGTCTCACGGCCACCAGCGGTGCCGCCGGCCTGAGTCTGCGTAGCCTTCTTGTGCTTGATCACGCGGTTGACGCCCTCAACGAGGACGCGGTTGCGTTCGGGGTAGACGGCAAGGACCTTGCCCTGCTTCCCACGATCGCCACCACGGGATTGCCGAGCGCCGGCGATGACCTGGACGAGGTCGCCCTTCTTGATCTTGAGCTTGTTCGCCATGCTCACAACACCTCCGGTGCCAGGGAGACGATCTTCATGAACTTCTTGTCGCGGAGTTCGCGTCCCACGGGCCCGAAGATACGGGTTCCGCGCGGTTCCTCATCGTTCTTGAGGATGACAGCTGCATTCTCATCGAACTTGATGTAGGAGCCGTCGGGACGACGACGTTCCTTGGCAGTGCGAACGATGACGGCCTTGACGACGTCACCCTTCTTCACATTGCCGCCAGGGATCGCATCCTTGACGGTCGCCACGATGGTGTCACCGATCGAGGCGTAGCGCCGACCGGAGCCACCCAGGATCCTGATTGCCAGGATCTGCTTGGCGCCAGTGTTGTCGGCGACTTTGAGTCGCGACTCTTGCTGAATCACTATTTTCTCCTGTCGTCGCGCTGGTTCTCACGCCTGAACGCGAGCCTTGCGGAACGGATTCATTGACATTTCACCCCGTTCCCGGTAGCCGCCCGCGGCCTGCAGGAGGCCGCGGGCGGGACCGGGTGGGTGGGGTGGCGTTGACTACTTGGCGCGTTCGACGATTTCGACGAGCCGCCAACGCTTCGCGGCCGAAAGGGGCCGCGTCTCGGCCACGAGGACGAGGTCGCCGATGCCGGCGGTGTTCTCTTCGTCGTGAACCTTGTACTTGACCGACTTGCGCATGACCTTGCCGTAGAGGCGGTGCTTCATGCGCTCCTCAACCTCGACGACGATGGTCTTGTCCATCTTGTCGGATACGACGTAACCACGTGCGGTCTTGCGGGAGTTGCGTTCCGCAGCAGTGGCCTCGGTATTCGTGGTCTCCGCCATCACTTGCTCTCTTCCTTGGCATCAGCGGGGTTCGGACGGATGTCCAGCTCCCGTTCGTTGAGCACGGTGTAGATACGAGCGATGTCGCGACGCACGGCCTTGAGGCGACCGTGGCTCTCCAGCTGGCCGGTGGCCGACTGGAAACGCAGGTTGAACAGCTCGGCCTTGGCCTTCTTGAGCTCTTCCTGCAGACGCTCGTTGTCGTAACCGTCAAGCGCGTCGATGGAAAGGTTCTTCGAACCGATTGCCATTCTCACTCACCACCTTCGCGGGCCACGATACGGGCCTTCAGCGGAAGCTTATGGATCGCCAGGCGCAGAGCCTCGCGAGCAACTTCCTCGGACACACCGCCGAGTTCGAACATGACTCGACCGGGTTTGACATTGGCGATCCACCACTCCGGCGAACCCTTACCGGAACCCATGCGGGTTTCGGCAGGCTTCTTCGTCAGCGGGTGATCAGGGTAGATGTTGATCCACACCTTGCCGCCGCGCTTGATGTAGCGTGTCATGGCAATACGTGCGGCCTCGATCTGACGGTTGGTGACGTAAGCTGGCTCGAGAGCCTGGATGCCGTAGTCACCGAAGGACACCGTCGTGCCTCCCTTGGCGGCGCCGCCCCGGTTGGGGTGGTGCTGCTTGCGGAATTTCACTCGACGAGGGATCAGCATTTCTCAGCCCTCCGATCCGGCCTCAGCCGCGGGGGCTTCGGCGCTGTTCTCAGTATTACGGGCCTGGTCGCCACGGCGCGGTGCGCCTTCCTGACCACGTCCGCGGCCTCCACGACCGCGCCCACGGCCACGCGGGCCACGAGCAGCAGGAGCCTTGGCCTGCTCGGCGGCAAGCTCCTTGTCGGTCATGTCGCCCTTGTAGATCCACACCTTGACGCCGATGCGTCCGAAAGTGGTGTGGGCTTCGTGAACGCCGAAGTCGATGTTCGCGCGCAGGGTGTGCAGCGGCACACGACCTTCGCGGTAGAACTCGGACCGGCTCATCTCAGCACCGCCGAGGCGGCCGGAGCACTGCACGCGGATGCCCTTGGCACCTGCGCGCTGGGCGCTCTGGATCGCCTTGCGCATCGCACGGCGGAAGGCCACGCGGCTGGCGAGCTGCTCGGCAACACCCTGAGCGACGAGCTGAGCGTCGACCTCGGGGTTCTTCACCTCAAGGATGTTGAGCTGAATCTGCTTGCCGGTGAGCTTTTCGAGCTGACCGCGGATGCGGTCTGCTTCGGCTCCGCGACGGCCGATGACGATGCCCGGGCGTGCGGTGTGGATGTCGACGCGGACACGGTCACGCGTGCGCTCGATGTTGACCTTCGAGATGCCGGCCCGTTCGAGGCCGGTGTTCATCATCTGGCGGATCTTGACATCTTCGAGCACGTAGTCGCGGTAGCGCTGCCCCGGCTTGGTCGAGTCAGCGAACCACTTCGACTTGTGATCCGTGGTGATTCCGAGTCGGAATCCATTCGGATTGATCTTCTGGCCCATTAACGGTTCCCCTTCCGGCTCTTGCGCTGAGGCAGGTCGTCACCGCTGGCCAGGACCACTGTCACGTGGCTGGTGCGCTTCTCGATGCGAAAAGCGCGACCCTGGGCACGCGGACGGAACCGCTTCATGGTCGGCCCCTCGTCCACGAAGGCTTCGGAGATGACCAGTTCGTTCTCGTCGAACGCAACGCCTTCCTCGTCGGCCCGGACACGCGCATTGGCGATGCCGGAGGCCACGAGCTTGTAAATCGGATCTGATGCCGACTGTTCTGCAAACTTCAACACTGCAAGTGCTTCGGTCGCCTGCTGACCACGAATGAGGTCGATGACGCGCCGAGCCTTGCGAGGCGTAACGCGCAGGTACCGCGCCTTAGCCTTGGCTTCCATCGCTTCCTTCTCTCTTCTCTAGGATCGAAAGAGTGCCCCGCCTCAGCGGCGGCGACCCTTGCGATCGTCCTTTTCGTGGCCACGGAACGTCCGTGTCGGTGCGAACTCGCCGAGCTTGTGTCCGACCATCGACTCAGTGATGAAGACGGGGACATGCTTGCGTCCGTCATGTACTGCGATGGTGTGTCCCAGGAAGTCCGGGATGATCATCGAGCGACGAGACCATGTTTTGATGACATTTTTGGTGTTCTTCTCGTTCTGACGAGCCACCTTCTGGAAGAGGTGTTCGTCGACGAAAGGACCCTTTTTGAGGCTACGAGGCATAAGTCAGTACTCCAATCAGCGCTTCTTGCCGGTCCGGCGACGGCGCACGATGTACTTGTCGCTCTCTTTGTTCGGCCGGCGTGTGCGGCCCTCCAACTGACCCCACGGGCTGACTGGGTGACGACCACCCGAAGTACGGCCCTCGCCACCACCATGCGGGTGATCGATCGGGTTCATCACGACACCGCGGACGGTCGGGCGCTTGCCCTTCCAACGCATGCGGCCTGCTTTGCCCCAGCTGATGTTCGACTGCTCGGCATTGCCGACCTCGCCGATAGTCGCACGGCAGCGCGCATCGACGTTGCGGATTTCGCCCGAAGGCATCCGCAGCTGTGCGAAACGGCCGTACTTCGCCACGAGCTGCACGGACGAACCGGCAGAACGAGCGATCTTGGCACCGCCACCGGGACGCATTTCAACTGCGTGCACCACGGTGCCGACTGGGATGTTGCGCAGGGCAAGGTTGTTGCCCGGCTTGATGTCTGCACCCGGTCCGGCTTCCACCTGAGCGCCCTGCTTGAGGTTCTGCGGGGCGATGATGTAGCGCTTCTCTCCGTCTGCATAGTGCAGCAGAGCGATGCGAGCCGTACGATTCGGGTCATATTCGATGTGCGCGACCTTCGCCGGAACGCCATCTTTGTCATGGCGGCGGAAGTCGATGACACGGTACTGACGCTTGTGACCGCCGCCCTGATGGCGGGTGGTCACGCGTCCCTGGCTGTTGCGGCCGCCGCGCTTGGGCAGCGGGCGCAGAAGCGACTTCTCCGGTGTAGACCGGGTCACTTCGACGAAGTCGGCGACCGACGAGCCACGGCGGCCCGGGGTCGTCGGCTTGTGCTTACGGATTCCCATGAGTCTTGTCCTTCTTTGACGAAGGATCGCTTAGAGCGATCCACCGAAGATGTCGATCGATCCGTCCTTGAGGGCGACAATGGCACGCTTGGTGTCCTTGCGCTTTCCCCAACCGGTGCGGGTGCGGCGGCGCTTGCCCTGACGGTTCAGGGTGTTGACCTTGGCGACCTGCACATCGAAGATCGTTTCAATGGCTTGCTTGATCTCGGTTTTGTTCGAGTCCTGGTCGACGAGGAAGGTGTACTTGCCTTCGTCCATCAGGCTGTAGGTCTTCTCCGAGACGACCGGTGCGACGATGATGTCGCGCGGGTCCTTGAAGTTCAGACTCATGATGCGTCCTCCGATTTGCGGTTTCCGCTCAGGAACGCGGCCAGAGCTGCCTCGGTGAACACGATGTCATCGGCGAGCAGCACATCATAGGTGTTGAGCTGATCGGCGGTGAGCACGTGGACGTGGGGCAGATTGCGCACGCTCAGGTAGTTGAGCTCGTCGTCACGATCGAGCACCACGAGGGTGTTCTTGCGTTCGGACAGACCGGCCAGTGCGGCCTTCGCCTGCTTGGTCGACGGGGCGTCGCCGGTGACCAGGTTCTTCATCACGAAGACCTGATCGAGGCGTGCACGATCCGACAGGGCTCCGCGCAGAGCGGCGGCCTTCATCTTCTTGGGGGTCCGCTGCGAGTAGTCGCGCGGGACCGGTCCGTGCACGATTCCACCGCCGTTGTACTGAGGAGCGCGGATCGAACCCTGACGGGCGTTGCCGGTTCCCTTCTGACGGTAGGGCTTGCGACCGCCGCCGCGAACTTCGGAGCGGGTCTTCGTCTTGTGCGTACCCTGACGGGCCGCAGCCAGCTGTGCAACGACGACCTGGTGGATCAGGGGCACATTGGTCGGCACGCCGAAGACCTCGGCGGGCAGATCAACGGAGCCGGCCTTGGCACCAGCGGCATCGATGACGTCGACTGTCTTGACATCAGTCATGACGTTCAGGCCTCCTTCGCGGCCGAGCGAACGAGGACGACTCCACCCTTGGGGCCGGGAACGGCGCCCTTGATGAGCAGGAAGTTGTTCTCGTTGTCCACGGCGTGGATCGTGAGGTTCTGGGTGGTGTGCTTGACAGCGCCCATACGGCCGGCCATGCGCATACCCTTGAACACGCGACCAGGTGTCGCGGCTCCGCCGATCGAACCTGGCTTGCGGTGGTTGCGGTGCTGACCGTGGGAGGCACCGACACCGGAGAAGCCGTGACGCTTCATGACACCGGCGGTTCCCTTGCCCTTGGTCTTCGCGGTCACATCGACCTTGAGTCCGGCTTCGAACGTGTCGACGCCGAGTTCCTGGCCGAGCGCGTAGTCAGCAGCATCTGCAGTGCGCAGCTCGACGAGGTGACGGCGTGG
This sequence comes from Brevibacterium sp. JSBI002, assembly GCF_026013965.1. Lineage (NCBI taxonomy): Bacteria > Bacillati > Actinomycetota > Actinomycetes > Micrococcales > Brevibacteriaceae > Brevibacterium > Brevibacterium sp. JSBI002. The sequence goes on along the minus strand of NZ_CP110341.1, from coordinate 1,096,312 downwards.
GGTCACGCCGGCCTTCTCGAAGTGGCCTGCAGTCGGCTTGTTGACCTTGCGAGGATCGATCTCGCCGAACGCGATCTGCACAGCGGGGTAACCATCGGTTTCCTCGTTGCGGACCTGAGTTACGACGTTGTTTCCGGTGGCCACGACGGTCACCGGCACGAGGTTGTTCTGCTCATCCCAGACCTGGGTCATACCCAGCTTGGTTCCCAGAAGGCCCTTGACCTTGCGGGTGGTCGGGAGAGCGGATGAACGAGTGTTCGCCATTGCTGCCTCCCTTAGAGCTTGATCTCGATGTTGACGTCGTCAGCGAGGTCGAGACGCATCAGCGAGTCGACTGCCTTCGGCGTCGGGTCGACGATGTCGATCAGACGCTTGTGCGTGCGCATTTCGAAATGCTCACGGCTGTCCTTGTATTTGTGCGGCGAACGGATGACGCAGTAAACGTTCTTCTCCGTTGGCAACGGCACGGGGCCCACAACAGTCGCACCTGCGCGAGTGACGGTGTCCACGATCTTGCGTGCAGCACTGTCAATCACAGCGTGGTCGTACGACTTGAGCCGAATGCGGATCTTCTGTCCCGCCATGGCGTCGTCTCTTTCTTTAGTTGCTTCCGGCCATCAACTCGCAGAGCGTCTGAGACTCTCTGCCGTCTGTGCCGGCTGACCATGACCGACCCCCGAGGTCGGGCGTGTCGGCTAATCCTGGCGGAGAAATTCTCACTTCTCCCCCAAGCGCCGACGGCGCTTCTACTCATTGGCTGCTCGGTCCGAACCCGCATGGTGCAGATTCATCGATCCGATAGTGTTTCGGGCCGTTCGCAGTATCACTACCGCAGTGCAGGGGTCAACGCCCAAAACGCAACTTCACTATCTTGTCATAGAGCACTTCGCCCGCGCAATTCCGGGAACGGTGCCTGTGAGGGAACTCTCAAGGACGGAGCGAACCCGATTCATGCCGGTCTTCCATCAGACGCCCTTCGATGTCTCCCCCCGTCTGCAGTATCTGGCCGGTCGCCGGCGGGTGCGAGGCGAACATGCGGAAGGGCCGCAGTTCCGAAGAACTGCGGCCCTAGCCGGTGGTACTCAGTGAGTCAGATCAGGCGTTGATCTTGGTGACTCGACCGGCGCCGACGGTGCGTCCACCCTCGCGGATAGCGAAGCGGAGGCCGTCCTCCATAGCGATCGGCTGGATGAGCTCGACCGACATGTCGGTGTTGTCGCCGGGCATGACCATCTCGGTGCCCTCAGGCAGCGTGATGACGCCGGTGACGTCCGTGGTCCGGAAGTAGAACTGCGGACGGTAGTTCGAGTAGAACGGGTTGTGACGTCCGCCCTCGTCCTTGCTCAGGATGTAGACCTGAGCTTCGAACTTGGTGTGCGGGGTGATCGAACCCGGCTTCACGATGACCTGACCGCGCTCCACGTCTTCGCGCTTGGTTCCGCGAAGCAGCAGACCGACGTTCTCACCTGCACGGGCATCCGGCAGGGTCTTGCGGAACATCTCGATGGCGGTGACGGTCGTCTTGGACGACTTCTCCTTGATGCCGACGATTTCGATTTCGTCGTTCGGCAGGAGGACGCCGCGCTCGACACGACCGGTGACGACGGTTCCACGACCGGTGATCGTGAAGACGTCCTCAACGGGCATGAGGAACGGCTTGTCGACGTCGCGCTCCGGCTCCGGCACGTTCTCATCGACGGCAGCCATGAGATCCTGGACGCTCTTGACCCACTTCTCGTCGCCTTCCAGCGCCTTGAGAGCGGACACAGGAACGACCGGAGCGTTGTCTCCGTCGAACTCCTGGCTCGAGAGCAGATCGCGAACCTCGAATTCGACGAGCTCGAGGAGCTCTTCGTCGTCGACCATGTCGGACTTGTTCAGAGCCACGACGATGTAGGGAACGCCGACCTGACGAGCGAGCAGCACATGCTCACGCGTCTGGGGCATCGGGCCGTCGGTGGCGGCAACGACGAGGATCGCACCGTCCATCTGAGCGGCACCGGTGATCATGTTCTTCACGTAGTCGGCGTGACCCGGGGCATCGACGTGAGCGTAGTGACGCTTCTCCGTCTGGTACTCAACGTGCGAGACGTTGATGGTGATGCCGCGCTCCTTCTCCTCAGGTGCGTTGTCGACCTGGTCGAAGGCGCGTGCCTCGTTGAGATCCGGGTACTGATCCGCCAGGACCTTGGTGATCGCGGCGGTCAGGGTGGTCTTTCCGTGGTCAACGTGGCCGATGGTGCCGATGTTGACGTGCGGCTTAGTCCGTTCGAAACTAGCCTTTGCCACTGGGTTCCTCCTCGTGGTTGTCAAAAGATATGCGGTTCATATCTTAGACCTTTTGTTGGTTATCTTTCATTCCGGCGACCATGTTCTTGATCACCGGGGCGACCGGAATTCGGAGATTACTCTCCGCCGCGCACCTTCTGGATGATCTCCTCGGCAACAGCCTTCGGGACCTCCGCATAGCTGGAGAACGTCATCGAGTACACCGCACGGCCCTGGGTCTTCGACCGCAGATCACCGATGTAACCGAACATCTCCGAGAGCGGGACCACAGCCTTGACGACCTTCACACCGGAAGCATCGTCCATCGACTGAATCTGTCCACGCCGGGAATTCAGGTCGCCGATGACGTCACCCATGTATTCCTCAGGGGTACGCACCTCGACGTCCATGACCGGTTCGAGAAGAACCGGGTTCGCCCGCTGGACGGCCTCCTTGAAGACCATCGAACCGGCGATCTTGAATGCCATCTCCGAAGAGTCGACATCGTGGTAGGCGCCGTCGACCAGAGTGGCCTTGACACCCACCATGGGGTAACCGGCGAGGGCACCGAACTGCATGGCGTCCTGGATGCCGGCGTCGACGCTCGGAATGTACTCGCGCGGAACGCGTCCGCCCGTGATGGCATTCTCGAACTCGTAAATCGTATCGCCTTCGACCTCGAGGGGCTCGAAGGTGACCTGGACCTTCGCGAACTGTCCCGATCCACCCGTCTGCTTCTTGTGGGTGTAATCGTACTTCTCGACAGTGCGGCGGATGGTCTCACGGTAGGCGACCTGCGGCTTGCCGACGTTCGCCTCGACCTTGAACTCGCGACGCATGCGGTCGACGAGGATGTCGAGGTGCAGCTCGCCCATTCCGCGGATGACGGTCTGGCCGGTCTCGTCGTCAAGCTCGACCTGGTAGGTCGGGTCTTCCTTGACGAACTTCTGGATGGCCGAGGACAGCTTCTCCTGGTCGCCCTTGGTCTTCGGCTCGATGGCCACGGAGATCACAGGCTCCGGGAAGGTCATCGATTCGAGAGCGATCGGGTTCGCCGGGTCGCTGAGGGTGTCACCCGTCGTGGTCTCCTTGAGACCGATGAACGCGTAGATGTGGCCGGCGAATGCCTCTTCGACAGGGTTCTCCTTGTTGGAGTGCATCTGGAAGAGCTTGCCGACGCGCTCCTTCTTACCCGACGAGGTGTTGAGCACCTGCTCACCGGACTTGACGTGACCGGAGTACACGCGCACATAGGTCAGCGAGCCGAAGAACGGGTGGGAGGCGACCTTGAAGGCCAGAGCCGAGAACGGCTCGTCCGTCGAAGGCTTGCGGGTCAGTTCCTCTTCGTCGTTGTTCGGGTTGTGACCGATCATCGGAGGCACGTCGAGCGGCGACGGGAGGTAGTCGATGACCGCGTTGAGCATGGGCTGCACGCCCTTGTTCTTGTACGCGGAACCGCACATGACGGGGAAGGCCTGGGACTTGATGACGAGTTCGCGGATACCGGCCTTGACGTCAGCCGTCGTGAGCTCTTCGCCCTCGAGGTACTTCTCCATGAGCTCTTCCGAGCTCTCGGCGACGTCCTCGACGAGCTGCGCACGGTACTGAACAGCCTTGTCCTTGAGATCCTCGGGGATCTCGACCTCGGTCATGTCCTGACCCATCTTGGTCTCATCGGGCCAGACGTAGGCCTTCATCTCAAGCAGGTCGACGACACCGGCGAAGTCGCTTTCGGCACCGATCGGCAGCTGGATGACCAGCGGCTTCGCGCCGAGGCGCTCCTTGATGGTGTCGACGGTGAAGTAGAAGTCAGCACCGAGCTTGTCCATCTTGTTGACGAAGCAGACGCGCGGAACATCGTACTTGTCGGCCTGACGCCACACGGTCTCGGACTGGGGCTCAACGCCCTCCTTGCCGTCGAACACAGCGACAGCGCCGTCGAGGACGCGCAGCGAACGCTCGACCTCGACCGTGAAGTCAACGTGACCGGGGGTGTCGATGATGTTGATCTGGTTGTTGTCCCAGTAGCAGGTCGTCGCGGCCGACGTGATCGTGATGCCGCGCTCCTTCTCCTGGTCCATCCAGTCCATGGTGCCGGCGCCGTCGTGGGTCTCACCCATCTTGTAGTTCACGCCGGTGTAGAAGAGGATGCGTTCGGTCGTAGTTGTCTTACCGGCATCGATGTGGGCCATGATGCCGATATTACGGACCTTGTTCAGGTCGCTGAGCACGTCAAGTGCCACGGTGTCTCTCTCTCAATCGATGATTTGCTCGACTCCCCTGCGCTGCCGGCCGACAGAACTCGCGGACAAGGTCCGCCGACCGGCGCACAGGGCAGGCGATTACCAGCGGTAGTGGGCGAAGGCCTTGTTGGATTCGGCCATCTTGTGAGTATCCTCGCGGCGCTTGACTGCTGCGCCGAGGCCGTTGCCGGCGTCCAGGATCTCATTCATGAGTCGTTCGGTCATGGTCTTCTCACGGCGCTGGCGGGAGTATCCCACGAGCCACCGCAGAGCCAGGGTGGTCGAACGAGCCGGGCGAACATCAATCGGCACCTGGTAGGTCGCGCCGCCGACACGGCGGGAGCGGACCTCAAGGGACGGACGGATGTTGTCGAGAGCCTTCTTCAGGTTGACAACGGGGTCGTTGCCGTTCTTCTCGCGGGTGCCTTCGAGGGCACCGTAGACGATCCGCTCTGCGGTCGAGCGCTTGCCGTCGAGCAGGATCTTGTTGATCAGCTGCGTGACGAGCGGTGAGCTGAAGACCGGGTCAACGACGATCGGTCGCTTGGGTGCAGGACCTTTACGTGGCATTACTTCTTCTCCCTCTTCGCACCGTACTTGCTGCGGGCCTGCTGGCGACCCTTGACACCCTGGGTGTCGAGCGAACCGCGGACGATCCGGTAGCGAACACCGGGCAGATCCTTGACGCGGCCACCGCGCACGAGCACGATCGAGTGCTCCTGCAGGTTGTGTCCCTCGCCCGGGATGTATGCGGTCACTTCGATCTGGCTCGAAAGCTTGACACGAGCGACCTTGCGAAGAGCCGAGTTCGGCTTCTTGGGGGTAGTGGTGTACACACGGGTGCACACTCCACGACGCTGCGGGCTGCCCTTGAGGGCAGGAGCGTCCGATCCTGCTGTATTGACATGCCGTCCCTTGCGGACGAGCTGTTGGATAGTCGGCACTAAGCGTTCTCCATTTGCTTCTCGATAGACCTAATTCCCAATTTCGGCCACGACCGCAGTCGTCTCTGTGAACCGTGGGACATATCCGACCGGACACCGGGTGAAGCTTGGCTCCCGATGCCAGTAACCACGCGAGTCATCGACCCCTGCGCCCGGGTGTGTCGCAAGGACACGGAAGCGCAGCGACGACTTCTCGGCGGCCTGCAGCGACGACTTCTCTCAGGGATTCCGGGCCTCACAGAACACCAGGCAGGATCGATCGACGACGCAGATAACACAATCAGTCGCCTACCAGAATATCTCTCTCGAGCACGTCTGGTCAAAATGGCGATCATCCATCCTACCCCGCCCCGCCGCGGAAATCACGCAGCGCATCGCTCGCCCTGAGGACCACGCCTCTCACCTCGAACGACGCCGAACAACCACATGACCCTCAACTGCAAGCGAACCGCACCACCCGGTCACCGGCACCCACAGCGCGACCTGACGGCCGCCTCGGCGAGAACCCGCCATCACTTTTCTTGACTCGTTCAAGATAAGCAGGCATTCTGGTGCTGTGAACAAGACGAAGCATGAACACGACGAAGACGCTGCCGCGGCTCTGCGGCAGACGTCGCTGCGTGTGACGAAACAGCGGGTCGCAGTCCTCGATGCGGTGCGGGATCACCCGCATACGGATACCGAAACCGTGATCCGCTCGGTGCGGGAATCGCTGCCGGCGGTCTCCCACCAGGCTGTCTATGACTCGCTCCACACTCTCACCGAGGTAGGGCTGCTGCGCTGCATCAAGCCTTCAGGCTCTGTGGCTCGGTACGAACGCCGCATCGGGGACAATCACCATCACCTGGTGTGCCGGTCATGCAGTCTCATCGTCGATGTCGACTGCACGATCGGTCAGGCTCCGTGCCTGACGCCGTCCCACGATGCCGGCTTCGTCATCGATCAGGCCGAAGTGACATTCTGGGGCCTGTGCCCCGACTGCGCGGCCGCCGGTGCTCAGCTGACCGGCGACGATCAGTTCTCGGCCGTGTGACCCCGGCTTCCGTTCATCACCACCCGCCCTCTTCCGAGGACACGACTATGCCCTTTCTGCGAGGGTTGCCCATCCCGTCATCCGAGTCGTCGAACGCGACTCGACTGTGAAAGGAACACGATGACCCAGACGACCACCGGCGGCTGCCCGGTCGCCCACACTTCCACGGAGCCGGCTGCGGCGCCGGATTCCGACCAGCTGGTCAACCCCGTCCAGGGTGATGCCAACGCTCAGTGGTGGCCGAACCGCCTCAACCTCAAGATCCTCGCCAAGGGTCAGCCGGCACGCGACCCCATGGACCCTGACTTCGACTACGACGCGGAGTTCAACAGCCTTGACTACTTCCAGCTCAAGGCCGACATCGAAGCCCTGCAGAAGGACAACCAGGACTGGTGGTCCGCTGATTTCGGACACTACGGTCCGTTCATGATCCGCATGGCCTGGCACTCGGCCGGCACCTACCGCGTGCAGGACGGCCGCGGAGGAGGCGGCGAGGGTCAGCAGCGCTTCGCACCTCTGAACTCCTGGCCCGACAACGTCTCCCTCGACAAGGCTCGCCGTCTGCTGTGGCCGGTGAAGAAGAAGTACGGCAAGAAGATCTCCTGGGCCGACCTCTTCATCCTCGCCGGCAACGTCGCTCTCGAATCGATGGGCTTCAAGACCTTCGGCTTCGCCGGCGGCCGCAAGGACGTCTGGGAACCCGACAATGATGTGTACTGGGGCTCCGAGACCGAATGGCTGGGCACCGACAAGCGCTACGTGGGCAACCGTGAGCTGCAGAAGCCTCTGGCGGCGACCACCATGGGCCTCATCTACGTCAACCCCGAGGGCCCGGAGGGCGAACCCGATCCGGTCAAGGCCGCGATCGACATCCGCGAGACCTTCGGACGCATGGCTATGAACGACGAGGAGACCGTCGCCCTCATCGCCGGCGGACACACCTTCGGCAAGACGCACGGTGCCGGTCCTGAATCGCACAAGGGTGCCGACCCGGAAGCCGCTCCGCTCGAAGAGCAGGGCCTGGGCTGGAAGTCCGATTTCGGCACGGGGCAGGGCAACGACTCCATCGGCTCGGGCATCGAGGTCACGTGGACCTACCACCCGACTCGCTGGGACAACGAGTTCTTCCACATTCTCTTCGCCTACGAGTGGGAGGTCTTCGAGAACGAAGGCGGACACCTGCAGTGGCGTCCCAAGGACGGCGGCGGGGACGATATGGTCCCCATGGCCCAGGGCGACGGACGCCGCGAGCCCCGCATGCTCACCACCGACCTGTCGCTGCGCTTCGATCCCATCTACGAGAAGATCTCCCGCCGCTTCAAGGACGACCAGAAGGCATTCGAGGACGCCTTCGCCCGCGCCTGGTTCAAACTCACCCACCGCGATATGGGCCCGGCGACCCGTTACCTCGGCCCCGAAGCTCCGAGCGAAGAGCTCATCTGGCAGGACCCGGTTCCGGCCGGCACCCCGCTCGATGACGCCGGCCTCGAAGCCGTCAAGTCCGCCGTCCGCGAGTCCGGGTTGACCGTCTCGCAGCTCGTGTCGACGACATGGGCCGCGGCCTCGTCGCACCGCGTCTCTGACATGCGCGGCGGCGTCAACGGAGGTCGTCTCCGTCTCGAACCGCAGCGCAGCTGGGAGGCCAATGAGCCTGCCAAGCTCGCCGAGGTGCTTCCCGTGCTCGAGGGCATCGCCGAGTCCACCGGCGCATCGTTTGCCGATGTGCTGGCGATCGCCGGTGCTGTCGGCGTCGAGACCGCTGCCGCGGCGGCCGGTCACCGGATCACGGTTCCGGTCTCCACCGGACGCGGCGACGCCACCCAGGAGCAGACCGATGTCGACTCGTTCGGCTACCTCGAGCCGACCCACGACGGTTTCCGCAACTACCTCACCGAGGGACTTCCGCTCAAGGCCGAGTACCTCCTGCTAGACAAGGCCAGCCTGCTGGGTCTCACCCCGCCGGAGCTCACGGTCCTCATCGGCGGGCTCCGCGTCCTCGGTGCGAACTACGAAGATTCCGAGTTCGGTGTCTTCACCGATCGCCCCGGCGAGCTGACGAACGACTTCTTCGTCAATCTGCTCGACCTCGGCAACGTCTGGAAGCCCGTCGGACCGTCAGAGACGGCCAATGTCTACGAGTGCTTCTCCCCCGAGGGCGAGAAGCTGTGGACCGGCAGCCGGATCGACCTCCTGTTCGGAGCGAACTCCGAACTGCGTGCGATCGCCGAAGTCTACGGCTCGGATGACGCGAACGAGAAGTTCGTCGCCGACTTCGTCAAGTCCTGGACGAAGCTCGTCGAAGCCGACCGCTTCGACCTCAAGCGCTGATCCGGCGACGGTCACCGAGGTGACCGACGCGTCAGCATGACGATGCCCCCACCGATCGGTGGGGGCATCGTCTTTGCTGCGCCGATATCAGACAGCGTTCACTCCTCCCGGTTGAGGACGGCGAATCCGGTGAAGATCCGGTCGAAGTGCGTGACGGCTGCGTTCTCGATCGTCGTCTCGCCGGTGTCCGCCGACGTGGTGCCAGCGCTTGCGTCCGATCCGTCGGAGTCAGAGGCGCTGCCGTCCGAGCTGGTTCCGTCAGAGCTGGTTCCGTCAGAGCTGGATCCGTCAGATGAGCCCCCGGAGTCGGCGCTGCCGCTCTGATTACCCTGCATTCCGTTGGCCTGTCCGCCGGGCATGCCTCCGCCGTTCGATTGTCCTCCGGGCATTCCGCCGCCATTCGACTGTCCGCCGCCATCCTGAGCACCGCCCTGTTGGCCGCCCATTCCGCCGGGTCCGTTCTTGCCTCCCGGCCCCTGACTCGTCCCCGAATCGTTCGTCGCCATGGCCGCCGATGCACCGATCGCTCCTCCGGCGAGACCGCCGACGACGAAGAGAGCCGATCCGGCGAGCACTGCGGGGATGAGCGGGACGCGTCGCTTCTGCTTACGTGGTCCCTCGGAACCGCCGGACTGGGCGATCGGAGCGGACCGGTCATAGGGATTCACCCACGGCCGCTGTCCCTCCGGGCTTCCGGCCCGCGGATCGGGTGCCGAGCGGGTCGTCTGCTCGCCCCATTCGTTCGCCCTGCCCTGGACTCCCGGATCCGATTGCATCGCCCAGTTGGGTCCGGCATGAGGTCCTGCCGTGCCCTGCGCTTCGATCCTGCGGGTGCTGTCTGCGGCGTTCGGGCCCGACGCTGTGTTCTCCGCGTGGTTGCGGTCCGGATTGGGGTTCTGGTCGGGGTTCTGGTTCTCGGTCATGGAATCTCCTCTGGTTGTCGGTGATTCCACTCTCCGCCGACTCGCTGTAGCCCCTCCCAGTCGTGCCTGTGGCCAACCTGTGCGACTCGCCTCAGGCGGCAGGCAGGCGCAGCTCGAAGCTCGTACCAGCGTCCGTGCTCGACATCGCGATGCCGCCGCGCATGAGTTCAACGAGTCCGGCGGCGATCGACAGTCCCAGCCCCGAGGAACCTCCCTTGGCTCCGTCCTGCCGTGCCCGCGAGGGGTCTCCACGTACGAAACGGTCGAAGACCCGGTCCCGGATCTCGGGCGGAATGCCCCCACCGTCGTCGCTGATGCGGATCGCCACGACATCGCTGGGCAGCTGCCCGGAGACCGGCTTCCGGGCCGCCATTGCCTCGACGTGCACGCTGGTGCCCGGGGGCGTGTGCACGCAGGCGTTCGTGAGCACGATCGACACGACCCGGCGGACCTGATCAGCTGCTCCGCGCACCTCGAGGGCCTCAGGGGGGACATCGAGGGAGATCGCGTGGTCGGGATTGACCACATGGGCGTCCTCGACGAGTTCGACGAGCAGGGAAGAGACGTCGACGGTGTCCTCCCTCGTCGGCTGGCGGCCGGCTTCGAGCCGGGCGAGGAGAAGGAGATCATCGACGAGGGAGGACATCCGCATCGCTCCGGAATCGATCCTGCCCAAGGAGGTGGTCACCTCGGCGGGCAGATCATCACGGTACGGGCGGGTGAGGTCGGCCCAACCGCGGATCGTCGCGATCGGAGTGCGCAGCTCATGGGAGGCGTCGGCGACGAAGCGGCGCATCTGCTCCGTGCCGCGGTAGCGCTCCTCGAGGGCGGAGCCGACGTGGTCGAGCATCCGGTTGACCGAAGCTCCCACATCACCGACCTCCGTGCCCGGCACCGCGAGCTCGGCGGGAACCCGCAGGGCGAGCTCGGGTTTGCCTGCGCTCAGCTCGAGGTCAGTGACCTCCCTGGCAGTGCTGGCGACGTCGCGCAGGTCCCGCAGCTGGCGGTGGATGATCACGGCCATGAGCGCGGCCGTGGCGATGACGCCGATGAGGACGACGAACGCGGTCGTCCAGGCGGTGCGTTCGAGCGCGGAGTCCACGCTGCCCTGCGGGACACCGTAGACGGTGGTGGTTCCGCCGTCATCGAAGGCCACGACCCGGTAGTCGCCGAACCCCGGCACCTGCACAGACTCATGGGCGGATTCAGCGCCCTCGGGCTCGATCTCGAGCAGGGCATCGATCGCTTCGGCGGACAAGGAGCGCGGACGGGTCAGCCCCGCCTCGGCGATGAGCCCCTCTCCCCCGTCGCCGGAATCGACGACGACGAGAGCTCCGTCGCCGACCCCCGGCTGGAAGAGATAGCGCAGAGCCGAATCGACCGCCGCCACCGAGTCGTCGCCCCCACCGGAGGTGCCCGGATTGCCGCTCGTCCCGGGGCCCGCACCGGGGCCGTCACCCGAGCGTGCATGCGAGGTCATCGACGTCAGCTGGGCGTCGAGGTCGGTCATCAGAGATCCGCGCACGCTCAGCCAGGAGGCGGTGCCGATTCCGGCGCCGACGAGGAGTAGGACGAGACCGGCGAGGACGATGAGCCTCGTCTGCAGCCGCCAGCGACGCAGAGTCACTGTTCCGCCCGCATGATGTAGCCGGCCCCGCGCTTCGTGTGGAACAGGTTCGGCAGGTCCGGGAACGGCGCGTCGATCTTCTTCCGCAGATAGGAGACGTAGAGTTCGACGATGTTGCCGTTGCCGCCGAAGTCGTAGTCCCATACGCGGTCGAGGATCTGGGCCTTCGACAGCACCACCCGCGGGTTGCGCATGAACAGCAGCAGCACCTCGTATTCGCGAGCCGTCAGCTCGATCGGATGGCCGGCGCGGGTGACCTCGTGGGAGCGTTCGTCGAGTTCGAGGTCACCCACGCGCAGCACATCATCCTCATCGACCGGACCGTTCGAGGCCCCCCGGCGCAGGCGCACCTCGATCCGGGCGATGACCTCATCGAGGTTGAACGGCTTCGTCACGTAGTCGTCCCCGCCCAGCCGCAGACCCGTCAGCCGGTCATCGACCTCGTCTCTGGCAGAGAGGAAGACCACCGGAGTGTCGATGCCCTCGGCTCGGATCTTCTCGATCACGGCGAACCCGTCAAGGTCGGGCAGCATGACGTCGAGGACGATCGCGTCGAAGCGTTCGCTCCTGGCCAGCGCCACGGCCTCGCGGCCGGTGCCGACTCCCTCGGCTTCCCAACCTCTGACGTGGCAGGCCATGACGAGGAGCTCGGAGAGGTTCGCCTCGTCGTCGACGATGAGGATGCGCGCCGGCGGATTCGCTGTCGGGTTCATAGCTCGATTATCGCCTCAACCCGCACTGAGATCGTAGAGCGAAACGGAGTCGACGGTCGTCACCTCATAGTTCGCCTCCACCCAGGCCGCGATCTGGGACGAGGCGGAGTCCTCATTCCCGCCGCCTGGACCCTGACCGCCGCCGGAGCCCGATCCGATGTAGTAGTGGATCTTGCCGTCGGCCACGAGCTGTTTGAACTCGGCGAGGGTGGGCGATGGATCGGTGCCGTTGAACCCGCCGATCGCCATCACGGGCTCTTCGAGCGCGAGTTGGTATCCCGCCGCCCGATTCGCCCCCGTCGTCGCAGCCACCCACGTGTAGTCCGCGGCATCCTCTTCGAGCAGCCGCGTGAGTTCGTCGGAGGGTTCGGAGCCGTTGAGCAGACCGCCCATCCCGCCTCCTCCGCCGGGCATCCCCCCGGTACTGCCCGTGCCGGCTTCGGAATTGCGTGTCCCACCGGGCGTGCCACCGGTCGTGCCATCCGTGCCGCCGGCGCCTCCGCCGGGTCTGACGCCGCCGCCGGGCATTCCGCCACCGCCGGGTCCACCGCCCATGGACGAGCTCGTGCCGGCGATCGTGACGATCGATCCCTGCGTCGTCCCGGCGATCGTGCGCACGGCCAGCTGAGCCGGAATCGCAGCGCTGCCGAGGATGGCCAGCGCGACGAGCACCGAGGCGAGCGCCGTGCCGATCCGCCGGTGCGCGGTGACGATGAGGACCAGAGCGCCGAGGATCGAGACGATGAGCACGCACCAGCGCAGGACGCCCGGGACCCCGGTCATCTGCGAGCTGATGATGAACTGCCACGCTCCGGTCAGGGCCCAAGCCACCGCCAGCAGCAGACGTGGGAGGAATCCGTCACGGGCGAGCAGCACCGCGACGCCGAGGCCGATGACGGCGGCGATCGCGGGAATGAGCGCAACCGTGTAGTACTCGTGGACGATCCCGTTCATATTCGACAGCACGAGCCACGTGACGATCAGCCATGCACCCCACATGAGCAGTCCCGCGCCGAGGCTGCCCCCGCCGATTGCGCCGGACGCGCGCACCGCGAGGCCGGCGTCCTTCTCACCGTCCGTGACGGTGTCCGGGATGGTGTCCGTCGAACGTGTTCCGGTCGGAACGGTTCCGTCCGTGACGGTGGGGACACGGCGACGGCGGGCCGCCTCGGCGAGGATGAGGAGAACGATCGTCACGATCAGGAGGAACAGTGCGGTGGGCAGGAACCACGACACCTGCTGGCCGAAGCTGCCGGTGAACAGGCGGGTGACGCCCGTCTCGCCCCATCCGCCGCCCTGGCCGCCGCCTCCTCCGCCGACGGACCCGGTCTCGTTGCCGGTCAGCCGTCCGAAGCCGTTGTAGCCGAAGGTGAGCTCGAGGAAGGAGTTCGACTGCGAGCCGCCGATGTAGGGTCGGAAGCCTGCAGGGGTGAGCTCGACGAGGGCGATCCACCAGCCGGCGCTGACGATCATCGACCCGAGCGGGACGAGCAGCCACAGCAGACGGCGTGGCCAGGAGGTGCGGGCGAAGAGCACCCAGGACACAGCGAGGCCGGGGACGATGAGGAGGACCTGGAACTGTTTGGTCAGGAACCCCAGGCCGAGGCAGACTCCGGCGAGGATGAGCCAGCCGGCGATGCGGCGGGACGGGCGTCGCCGGTGGGCCTCGGTGAGCGTGCGCAGGGCGTGCTGGGTCGCGACGACCGCACCGATCATCAGGGTCACGAGCAGCGCGTCCGGGTTGTTGAACCGGAACATCAGCGCCACGACCGGGGAGACGGCGAAGATCACGCCGGCCCCCAGAGCGGCGGCCTTCTCAAGCCCTGGTCCGACATGGGACCGCAGGCTCAGCCGCACCGAATGGACGATGAGGAGCACACTCACCCCGGCCAGGAGGACCTGGGGCAGGAGCATCGAGAACGAAGAGAAGCCGAAGACCCGGGCGCTCAGGGCCATCAGCCACAGGGAGGCCGGGGGTTTGTCGACGGTGATCGCGTTCGCCGAGTCGAGGGAGCCGAAGAGGAACGCCTCCCAGTTCTCCGATCCGGCCTGCACAGCCGCCGCATAGAAGGAGTTCGCCCACCCGTTGGCGCTGAGGTTGGCGAGGAACCCCGCGATCGTGCCGAGTGTGAGGACGGTGAGTGTGATCGGGTACCAGTGCCGTCTCATGCCGAGAACTCCTGACGGGTGCGGCGAGCGAAGACCCATGTGCGCATGAGCACGAACCGGACCACGGTGGCGGCGAGGTTCGCCGCCGTCAGCACGGCGAGCGTGCCGACAGTTGCCCAGGGTCCGGAGAATCCATCTGCGACGGCCAGACCTGCCGAGGTGAAGGCCAGGCACAGGCCGAAGGCCGCCAGACCCTTCAATTGGGAGGTCAGTCGGCGGTGCGGGGATCTCACCCCGAAGGTGTGGCCCCGGTTGAGGGCGGTGTTCGCGATCGTCGAAAGGAGCAGCGCAACGATGTTCGCCGTGGGTTCCGAGACGAATTGGATGCCGAGGAGGAACAGCACGGCGTAGAGCACGGTGCTGATGATCCCGACGTCGATGAAGTGGAGGATCTGCGCCCCGGTGTTCGGTGCCGGGACTCCGTGACTGGTCCGGATGCGTCCGCCCGTGCGCAGCCGGACGATGCCCTTGATGTCCTTCCACGCCGTGCTGACCACGTCGACGGAGGAGTCGGGGTCATCCGTCCAGTCCGTGCCGAACTCGTGGATGCGGTACCCGGCCCACTCGGCGAGAGCGAGCAGCTCCGTGTCGAAGAACCACTCGCTGTCCTCGACCTGCGGGAGCAGGTCTCTCGCCGCACGCTGCGACAGCGCTTTGAAACCGCATTGAGCGTCGCTGAAGCCGACACCGAGGCTGAGCTTGAGCAGTCGGTTGTAGCAGCGGGAGATGATCTCGCGTCTGATGCCCCGCTCGACCGCAAGACCGGGCTGCAGACGGGACGCGATGGCCACATCGGCCAGTCCCGAGCGGATCACCTCGACCATCGGTTCGAGAACTCGGATGTCGGTGGCGAGATCGACATCTGTATATGCGACGATATCCGCCGTCGAGGATTGCCACACCCGGGACAGTGCGCGCCCGCGGCCTTTCTGCTCGAGCCGCACGTATTCGACGTTCGGGTGTTCGGCCGCTAGCGCTGCGGCGATTCTCGGGGTCGAATCGGTGCTCGCATTGTCGGCGATGATGATCGTGACCTCGATTCCGCGACCGGTATCGGCGGCGAGGAGAGTCTCGATCGAGACGGCCAGCGAAGCCTCCTCGTTGTAGACCGGGACGACGAGGTCGACGGTCGTGGGCGTTCGCAGGGACGGGGCTGCTGGGTGCGCTGCGGGCTGGTTCCCGGCGCTGCTCTCGTATCTCATGGAGACCACATTCGCGTCCCTGCTTAGGCCCACCATCGGTCGCAGCTGTGGCCCGGCTGTGGACGGGACGACACTACACAGCGCCCTGTCCGACCGCCTCGGCGGAAGGCCCGGTCCGTGCGGGTGATTCCCGCTACACTGGTGGCCATGGCCGAAGATGACTCCCCTGCCCCGAAGCGCCGGATCCGTGCCTCCGACAAGGACCGGGACGAGGTCCTCTCCGTGATCACGGAGGCGGTGACGAACGGACGCCTCGACCCCGAGGAGACCGCGCAGCGGCAGGATGATGCCATCTCCGCGAAGTTCCTCGACGACCTCATGCCGCTGATCGACGATCTGCCGGAGGGCCACCGACTCCACCAGAGGCTCGCCCGCCAGACCGGTCATGATCAGGAATCGGGCCCGGGGTCGGCTCTGCAGCGACGGGGACCGGCCGAGCTCAGCCCGGCCGTCGATCCTGGTTCCGCCCCACCCACGAACTCGGTGGCCATCATGTCCGGTCGTGAGATCGACGTGGCACCCGGCACCGGACAGGTCACCACATATGCGCTCATGGGCGGGGACAATATCGATCTGTGCGCCGTCATGGGACCGGGTGTGACTGTCGAGCTGGTCTCCTACTCTATGTGGGGCGGCAACGACATCTACGTCCCGCCGGGTGTGCGCATCCGCGACGAGACGATCAACATCATGGCGGGCAATGAGGTCCGTCAGTCCGCGCGGGGCGACGGATCGAACGGCACCGTCGTCCTCAAGGGCTTCTCGCTCATGGCCGGACACGATGTCCATCTAGCCAAAGGCTACCGAGCAAAGGATCAGGGTCAACTGGAATGAAGATCGGCGTACTCACATCGGGCGGAGACTGCCCAGGCCTCAACGCTGTCATCCGCGGCATCGTCCGCAAGGGAATCCGCACCCACAATGCCTCATTCGTCGGCATCCGCGACGGTTGGCGAGGTCTGCTCCACGACGACATGTTCGACATGACCATGCTCGATGTCCGAGGCCTCTCCGGTCGTGGCGGCACAATCCTCGGCACCTCACGAACCCACCCCTATGAGGACGGCGGTCCCGAGCGCATGCGCGAGGTCATGACCGCCCACGGCATCGATTCGCTCATCGCCATCGGCGGCGAAGGCACTCTCGCTGGGGCCTCGCGTCTGGTCAACGAGGAGGGTCTGCACATCGTGGGCGTTCCCAAGACCATCGACAACGACCTCGGCAACACCGACTACACCTTCGGCTTCGACACCGCTCAGTCCATCGCCACGGAGGCGATCGACCGGCTGCGCACCACCGCCGAATCGCACCACCGCTGCATGGTCATCGAGGTCATGGGACGCAACGTCGGTTGGATCGCCCTGCACGCGGGCATGGCTGCGGGTGCCCATGCGATCCTCATGCCCGAGTTCCCCGTCGACTTCGACCAGATCGCCGAATGGGTGACCTCGGCCAAAGATCGCGGACGCGCACCGATCGTCGTCGTCGCGGAAGGGTTCGTTCCCGAGGGGTTCGATTCCCAGGTCGCCGACCACGGCGTGGACAACAAGGGCCGCGTCCGCCTCGGCGGGATCGCGAACTACCTCGCTCCGAAGATCGAAGAGATCACCGGAATCGAATCCCGGGCCACGATCTTGGGACACCTGCAGCGAGGCGGCTCCCCCACTGCGTACGACCGCGTACTGTCCACGCGGCTGGGCATGGCGGCGGTCGACCTCGCCCAGCATGGCCACTGGGGGAAGATGGCCAGCCTCAAAGGCACGGACATCGTCTCCGTGGAGATGTCCTCGGCCGTGCACAGTCTCAAATCGGTGCCGCTGCATCGCTGGGAAGAGGCGCAGGTGCTCTTCGGCTGAACGCTCGCGACGTCTTCATCGAGAAACGGGTGGAGCGTCGAGAGACGGGCGCACACGCCCGTGTTTCGACACTCCACCCGTTTCTCGTCGTCGCCGGCATGAGTCGCAAGCATAAATGACATGAATGAATTGACAGGAGGGGCACCCACCGTACGGTGGATGCCCCTCCTGTCTGCCTTACGGCCGGGAGATCAGCTGATCAGCTGAATGCTCCGTAGTCGTAGTCTTCCAGCGGGATGGCGGAACCGGAATCGGCTCCGATGCCTGCGTAGAAGTCGCCGTAGCTGTTGGTGAACATCTCGGCCTTGGCCTCTTCGGTCGGCTCCACCACGAGGTTGCGGTGGGTCTGCAGGCCGGTGCCGGCAGGGATGAGCTTACCGAGGATGACGTTCTCCTTCAGCCCCATGAGCGTATCGGACTTGCCTTCCATGGCCGCCTCGGTGAGGACGCGGGTAGTCTCCTGGAAGGACGCGGCCGACAGCCACGACTCGGTGGCCAGCGAAGCCTTCGTGATACCCATCAGCTCGTCACGAGCCGATGCCGGCTGGCCGCCTTCGGCGACCACACGACGGTTCTCCGCCTGGTAGCGGCCGCGGTCGACGAGCTCACCGGGCAGCAGGTTCGTATCGCCCGACTCGATCACGGTCACGCGACGCAGCATCTGCCGCACGATGACCTCGATGTGCTTGTCGTGGATGCCCACGCCCTGCGAACGGTAGACCTTCTGAACTTCCTCGACGAGGAAGCGCTCGGCCTCACGGCGACCGCGGATGCGCAGCACCTGCTTCGGATCGACGGCACCGACGATGAGCTGCTCTCCGGCCTTGACGTGCTGACCGTCCTCGACCATGAGACGGGCACGCTTGGACACTGCGTGCTCGATCTCTTCGCTGCCGTCATCAGGGGTGATGATGACGAAGCGGGTCTTGCGACTGTCGTCGATCTTCGCCCGTCCGGTCGCCTCGGCGATGGGGGCGAAGCCCTTCGGTGTGCGAGCTTCGAAGAGCTCGGTCACACGCGGCAGACCCTGCGTGATATCACCTGTCGAAGCGGCGGCACCACCGGTGTGGAACGTACGCATCGTCAGCTGGGTACCGGGCTCACCGATCGACTGTGCCGCGACGGTGCCGATGGCCTCGCCGATGTCGACGAGCTGGCCGGTCGCCATCGAGCGACCGTAGTGCTCGGCAGAGATCTGCGCATCGGAATCGGCAGTCAGCACGGAGTGTACCTTGAGTTCCTCGATGCCGTTGGCCACGAGCATGTCCACCACTGCGCCGGTGACATCGGACTTGGCCGGAAGGAGCACATTGCCCTCGGCGTCGGTGACATCGGAGACGGTGAGACGACCGTAGACGCTGGTCTCGGCGTACTCGTGCGGAACCAGGTTGCCCTCGTGATCGCGTTCGGCGATCGGCAGGGTGATGCCCTTGTTCGACTCGGCCTCTGCCGCGCGGATGATGACATCCTGCGAGACGTCGACGAGACGACGGGTCAGGTAGCCGGAGTCAGCGGTACGCAGAGCGGTATCGGCCAGACCCTTACGAGCACCGTGCGAGGCGATGAAGTACTCGAGCACGGCGAGTCCCTCACGGTAGTTCGAGACGATCGGACGCGGGATGATCTCACCCTGCGGGTTCGTCACCAGTCCGCGCATACCGGCCAGCTGACGCACCTGCATCCAGTTGCCGGAAGCACCGGACTCGACCAGACGCAGCACCGAGTTCTCCTCGGGGAAGTTCGTGCGCATGATCTGGTCGACCTTCTCGGTCGTCTCCGTCCACAGCTTGACGAGCTCGTTGCGGCGCTCGTCGTCGGTGAGTGCACCGAGTTCGTACTGCTGCTGGACCTTCGTGTCGATGACCTCGGCATCGTTGATGATCTCGGTCTTCGCCTCGGGCGAGACGACGTCCGACATCGCGATGGTGATGCCCGAGCGGGTGGCCCAGTGGAAGCCGCCGGCCTTGAAGTTGTCCAGCGTGTGTGCGACCTCGACCTTCGGGTACTCCTCGGCGAGGTGGTTGACGATCCGGCTCAGGGCCTTCTTGTCGATCGTGGAGTTCACGAACGCGTAGTCGGCAGGCAGGTACTCGTTGAACGTCGCGCGGCCCAGGGTGGTCGCCACGTCCAGCGGGTCGCCGGCCTCCCAGCCCTCAGGGAGCTCCATGTCCGCGTTGGGAACGACGTCTTCCAGGCGGATGGTGATCGGCGAACCGAGGTCGAGCTCTCCGCGGTCGAAGGCCATGATGGCTTCGCCCATACCGGAGAACGCACGGCCCTCGCCGGCCAGTCCCTTGCGCTCGGAGGTGAGGTGGAACAGACCGATGATCATATCCTGCGAAGGCATGGTCACGGGCTTGCCGTCCGAGGGCTTGAGGATGTTGTTGGCCGAGAGCATGAGGATGCGGGCCTCTGCCTGTGCCTCGGGGCTCAGCGGCAGGTGCACAGCCATCTGGTCACCGTCGAAGTCAGCGTTGAACGCCGAGCAGACGAGCGGGTGCAGCTGGATGGCCTTACCCTCGATTAGCTGCGGCTCGAACGCCTGGATGCCCAGACGGTGCAGGGTCGGTGCACGGTTGAGCAGCACGGGGTGTTCGGTGATGACCTCTTCGAGGACGTCCCACACCTGCGGATGCTGGCGCTCGACCATGCGCTTGGCCGACTTGATGTTCTGAGCGTGGTTGAGATCGACCAGACGCTTCATCACGAAGGGCTTGAACAGCTCGAGAGCCATGGTCTTCGGCAGACCGCACTGGTGCAGGTGCAGCTGCGGACCGACGACGATGACCGAACGACCCGAGTAGTCCACACGCTTACCGAGCAGGTTCTGACGGAAGCGTCCCTGCTTGCCCTTGAGCATGTCCGACAGTGACTTGAGCGGGCGGTTGCCCGGTCCGGTCACCGGACGTCCGCGACGTCCGTTGTCGAACAGCGAGTCCACGGCTTCCTGCAGCATCCGCTTCTCGTTGTTGACGATGATCTCGGGAGCACCGAGGTCGAGCAGACGCTTGAGGCGGTTGTTGCGGTTGATGACGCGACGGTAGAGGTCGTTGAGGTCCGAGGTCGCGAAGCGACCACCATCGAGCTGCACCATCGGGCGCAGCTCCGGCGGGATCACCGGAACGACGTCGAGGACCATGCCCTCGGGGTTGTTGTCGGTGGTCAGGAACGCGTTGACGACCTTGAGGCGCTTGAGCGCACGGGTCTTGCGCTGTCCCTTGCCGGTGGCGATGAGCTCACGCAGCTTCTCGGCTTCGCCTTCGAGATCGAAGTCGATGAGGCGCTTCTGGATGGCTTCGGCGCCCATGGCACCGGTGAAGTACAGGCCGAAGCGGTGGAACATCTCGCGGTACAGGCTCTCGTCACCTTCGAGGTCGTTGACCTTGAGATTCTTGAACCGGTCCCACACCTGCTCGATACGGTCGACCTCGCGGTCGGCGTTCTTGCGCAGCTTGTCCATTTCCTTCTCAGCGGTGTCGCGCAGCTTCTTCTTGGCCTGGGCGGTTCCGCCTTCGGCCTCGAGTGCGGCGAGATCCTCTTCGAGCTTCTTGGCACGACGGTCGATGTCGGCGTCACGGCGGGTGCCGATCTGCTGCTTCTCGACGTCGATCTTGTTCTGCAGGCTGGGCAGATCACGGTGACGGGAATCCTCGTCGACCGAGGTGATCATGTAGGCCGCGAAGTAGATGACCTTCTCGAGGTCCTTCGGAGCCAGGTCCAGCAGGTAGCCCAGACGCGAGGGCACGCCCTTGAAGTACCAGATGTGGGTGACGGGAGCGGCGAGCTCGAGGTGGCCCATCCGCTCACGGCGCACCTTGGCACGGGTCACTTCGACGCCGCAGCGTTCGCAGATGATGCCCTTGAAGCGGACTCGCTTGTACTTTCCGCAGGCGCACTCCCAGTCACGGGTGGGGCCGAAGATCTTCTCGCAGAAGAGTCCGTCCTTCTCCGGCTTCAGGGTGCGGTAGTTGATGGTCTCAGGCTTTTTCACCTCACCGTGTGACCAGCCGCGGATGTTCTCCGTGGTGGCAAGACCGATGCGCAGTTCATCAAAGAAATTGACGTCAGGCACGTAAATCCTCTTTCCTGGCGATGAACGAATCGTTCATCAAAAAGTTGTGTCGGTTGAAGTGGAAGTCCTCAGACTTCTTCTACGGTCTGTGCTTCGCGGCGGGAGAGGTCGATGCCGAGCTCTTCGGCGGCGCGGTAGACCTCGTCCTCCGACTCGCCCATCTCGACATGGCCTCCGTCGGAAGACAGGACTTCGACGTTGAGGCACAGGGACTGCATCTCCTTGATGAGGACCTTGAACGACTCCGGGATTCCCGGGTCGGGCAGGTTCTCACCCTTGACGATGGCTTCGTAGACCTTCACACGGCCTGGGATGTCATCGGACTTGATCGTCAGAAGCTCCTGCAGGGTGTAGGCGGCGCCGTAGGCCTCTAGGGCCCAGACTTCCATCTCACCGAAGCGCTGACCACCGAACTGCGCCTTACCACCGAGCGGCTGCTGGGTGATCATCGAGTACGGTCCGGTCGAACGCGCGTGGATCTTGTCGTCGACGAGGTGGTGGAGCTTGAGCATGTACATGTATCCGACCGAGATCGGGTACGGGAACGGCTCACCGGAGCGACCGTCGAACAGCTGGGCCTTGCCCGAGGAGTCGATGAGGCGGTCCCCATCGCGGTTCGGGGTCGTCGAATCCAGCAGTCCGCGCAGCTCCTGCTCGTGCGCACCGTCGAAGACCGGGGTGGCCAGGTTGGTGCCGGCCTCGGCTTCGCGAGCGGCATCGGGCAGCTCGGCAGCCCATTCGGGGTTGCCCTCGATCTTCCAGCCCTGCTTCGAGATCCATCCGAGGTGAACCTCGAAGACCTGTCCGATGTTCATACGACGGGGAACACCGTGCGGGTTGAGGATGACGTCGACAGGGGTGCCGTCCGCGAGGAACGGCATGTCCTCGACCGGCAGGATCGTCGAGATGACGCCCTTATTTCCGTGACGGCCGGCCATCTTGTCACCGATGGTGATCTTGCGGCGCTGAGCCACGTAGACGCGCACCATCTGGTTGACGCCGGGCGAGAGCTCGTCGTCGTCGTCGCGGTCGAAGACGCGCACACCGATGACGGTGCCGATCTCGCCGTGGGGAACGCGCAGCGAGGTGTCGCGGACCTCACGGGACTTCTCACCGAAGATCGCGCGCAGCAGGCGCTCTTCCGGGGTCAGCTCGGTCTCACCCTTCGGTGTGACCTTGCCGACGAGGATGTCACCGTCGGTGACCTCGGCGCCGATGCGGATGATTCCGCGATCGTCGAGGTCGGCCAGGGCATCGGGCGAGATGTTCGGGATGTCCCGAGTGATCTCTTCGGCACCGAGCTTGGTGTCGCGCGCATCGACTTCGTGCTCTTCGATGTGGATCGAGGAGAGCACATCGTCCTGGACGAGACGCTGCGAGAGGATGATCGCATCCTCGTAGTTGTAGCCTTCCCAGGACATGAACGCCACGAGGAGGTTCTTGCCCAGAGCCATCTCACCGTTCTCGGTGGACGGTCCGTCGGCGAGGACGGTGCCGGCCTCGACGCGGTCGCCTTCGTCGACGAGGATGCGCTGGTTGTACGAGGTGCCGTGGTTCGAACGCTTGAACTTCGCCGCCTTGTAGGTCAGCTGAGTTCCGTCGTCGGCGAGCACAGTGACGTAATCGGCCGAGACCTCGGTGATGACACCGGACTTCTCAGCGGTGATGACATCGCCGGCGTCGACGGCGGCACGGTATTCCATGCCGGTGCCCACGACCGGGGATTCGGCCATCACCAGCGGCACGGCCTGACGCTGCATGTTCGCACCCATGAGGGCGCGGTTGGCGTCGTCGTGCTCGAGGAACGGAATCAGAGCCGAAGCCACAGACACCATCTGACGTGCGGAGACGTCCATGAAGTCGATCTGGTCGTGCTGGACCAGTTCGGCCTCACCGCCGCCGCCCTTCGGACGGGCCAGGACCTCGACCTCTGCGAAGCGCTGGTCGTCGGTCAGCGGTGCGTTGGCCTGGGCGATGTTGAACTCGAGTTCGTCATCGGCGGTCAGGTACTGCGTCTCATCGGTCACGACACCGTCGACGACCTTGCGGTAAGGCGTTTCGATGAAGCCGAAGGGGTTGATGCGGGCGTAGGACGCCAGCGAACCGATCAGACCGATGTTCGGACCTTCGGGGGTCTCGATCGGGCACATGCGGCCGTAGTGCGAGGGGTGCACGTCACGGACTTCCATGGCAGCACGGTCACGCGAGAGACCGCCGGGTCCCAGTGCGGAGAGACGGCGCTTGTGGGTCAGACCCGCGAGCGGGTTGTTCTGATCCATGAACTGCGAGAGCTGCGAGGTGCCGAAGAACTCCTTGATCGCAGCCACCACGGGGCGGATGTTGATCAGGGTCTGCGGGGTGATCGCCTCGACGTCCTGAGTGGTCATGCGCTCACGCACGACGCGCTCCATCCGGGACAGACCGGTGCGGATCTGGTTCTCGATGAGCTCACCGACGGCACGGATGCGGCGGTTGCCGAAGTGATCGATGTCGTCGAGCTTGACGCTGATCTCGACCTCTTCACCGTCGCGGGTGCCCTTGGCCGTGTCCACTCCGGCGTGCAGAGACACGAGGTAGCGGATGGTGGCGACGACGTCCTCGGTGGAGAGCACCGAGTCCGACAGCGGGGCTTCGACGCCGAGCTTGCGGTTGACCTTGTAGCGGCCGACCTTGGCCAGGTCGTAGCGCTTCGGGTTGAAGTACAGGTTGTTGAGCAGGTTGCGAGCGGCCTCAGCGGTCGCAGGCTCTGCCGGGCGCAGCTTCTTGTAGATGTCGAGCAGCGCTTCGTCCTGCGTGGTGACGGTGTCCTTGGCCATCGTCTCGCGGATCGATTCGAACTCGCCGAACTCTTCGAGGATCTTCGCTTCGGACCAGCCGAGGGCCTTGAGCAGAACAGTCACGGACTGCTTGCGCTTGCGATCGAGGCGAACACCGACCTGGTCGCGCTTGTCGACCTCGAACTCCAGCCAGGCACCGCGGGACGGGATGATCTTCGCGGTGAAGATGTCCTTGTCCGTGGTCTTGTCGACGCTGGATTCGAAGTAGGCGCCGGGCGAACGCACGAGCTGGGAGACGACGACGCGCTCGGTGCCGTTGACGATGAACGTGCCCTTGTCGGTCATGAGGGGGAAGTCACCCATGAACACGGTCTGGCTCTTGATCTCGCCCGTGTTGTTGTTCATGAACTCGGCGGTGACGTACAGCGGCGCCGAGTAGGTCATATCGCGTTCCTTGCACTCATCGATCGAGTACTTGGGAGCTTCGAACCGGTGCTCGCGGAACGACAGCGACATGGATCCGCCGAAGTCTTCGATCGGCGAGATCTCTTCGAAGATGTCTTCGAGTCCCGAGGTGGTTGCGACTGAGTCGTCCCCGATCTCGATGGCCTCGGCGACGCGGTCCTGCCACGCCTCCGATCCGATCAGCCAGTCGAAGCTGTCCGTCTGCAGACCGAGCAGATCGGGAACCTCGAGGGGCTCGCGAATCTTCGCGAAGGAAATTCTCTTGGGGGGATTAGCGGTCCTGGTGTTGTCGTTGGCGGCGGCCAATTGGTTCCTTCCGAGTGCTTCACCATCTGATACTTCGTCTGCCCACTCGCTCCGGCGACGTCCGGACATCCACGACATATACGGGGTGTGTCAGATTTCGACTCCCGGCGTCGGCATGGTTCACTTGAGTGGAAATGCTGTGCCCACCGCTATATGAAGGCACACCACAGGCAGAACGATGCAAATATCAAGCTTATAGCATCTGGTCAAGTCTGGCAAGACGACGGTTTCAGTGCAGATTCTTCGTCCACATCCCCACCCAGGCCCACGTGGCGAATCCCGCCTGATCGTTGATCGCCAGCATCCACGAATTCTCCACGGCGTTCCACGTGTACACCCGGTCGACCGCCGTGTTCTCGGCGAGGCTGCGATGATTGGCGATCTTGAGCCTGGCGCCGAGCCGGTGGCCACGATGCTCGCTCAGCACCAGAGTTCCGCCCTGCCACCCGACGGTCCGCCGATCGGGCGAGTGTCCGACCTGCGTGTATCCCGCCGGCTCCCCGTCGAGGAGGGCGAGCGCCGTGGCCATGGTTTCGCCTTTTGCTTCCTTCTCTACGTCGAGGGCCCTCACCCGCTCACCGTCCCAGGTCTCCTCTCCCCCGAATTTCGCTGCTCCCGGCACGTCGGTGCTCAGTCGGCGCTTGCACAGTGCGATGTGCTCGAGCCGCTGTTCCGGGACCGGCCCGCGCCATGTCTCGATGATGTAGTCGTCGGCCATGTCTCCGAGGTCGAGCTCGGCCGCAGTGGCGGTCGGAGCGACCGAGCACCGTTCGATCTGCGCGAGCCCGTATCCGCGAGCGCTGAGGAAAGACACTTCCGGCAGAGCCACCGGCAGCGTCCCGGCACCGGTCTCGGCGGCAAGATGGGCCCCGCGCAGATCGGCAGTTCTGACAGACTCCGGGATCTCACAATAGGTCGACAGCGCGGTCCGTCCGTCTGCCGCCAGATCGGACTCCATCTGCTCGAGCAGGGCCGCGCCCAGTCCTCGTCGGCGCAGATCGGGTCGGACCGCGCACCAGAGCTCTGCGGTGTCGGTGTTGCTCGTCAGACGCAGGTCGGCAGTGCCCCTGGCGACGATGTCTCCGTGGTTGCGACCGATCCAGGTGAGCGTGGCCCGGTACTCGCTCCTGCTGGTCAGCGAGTGCCGCAGGTCTTCGGGA
Source organism: Brevibacterium sp. JSBI002 (assembly GCF_026013965.1). Classification (NCBI taxonomy): domain Bacteria; kingdom Bacillati; phylum Actinomycetota; class Actinomycetes; order Micrococcales; family Brevibacteriaceae; genus Brevibacterium; species Brevibacterium sp. JSBI002. Next base: position 1,070,226 of record NZ_CP110341.1, on the reverse strand, counting down.
ATCGGGTCAAAGTCCTCCCCCAGCCCGGATGCTCGATTGATGACAGTGTCGAAAGCCAGCAGCTCGGGTATCAATGCCTCGATTGCCGCCGGGTTGCCGTGTCCGGACCTGATCCGAGTGATCTCCATCTGTGGCCTCTGTCGTCGCTGATGGCCGCCTCGCATTGCAATGTCTCCTTCGCGCATCGTCGCGCTGACAGCCGGTGGGAGACATTCTAGACTGCGACCATGACACGAGTGAGTATCCTCAGCTTCGATCCGGCCGCAGTCAACTGCGGAATCATCGTCGGCACCGACCGCTCTCTGCTCGTCGACGCGGGCCCCGGCCCCGCGGCCGCCGCACATCTGGTGGAGCGGGCGGGCCGCCTCGGCGAGGAGATCGGAGGCAGCCATCCCCGCGCGATCGAGCTCGCGATCACCCATGATCATTGGGATCACTTCTTCGGCGCCGCCGCAGCCGTCTCCGCCGGGGTCACCGCCGTGTACGCATCGTCATCGTTCGCCGCCGATCAAGAGGCCACGGCCTGGATCGCTCTCGACGGAGTCGCGGACGGTGACTTTCCGGCTGAATATCGGTCGAGCCTACCCACGGATCCCGGTCAGCTCCTCGTCGACGTCTCGCCCGTCGATCCGACACCCGGTGATGTGTGGCACCTCGACCTCGGTGGCTGTCCGGTCGAGTTCCATGTGCTCGGAGGACATTCGACGGCCGACCTCGTCGTCCGACTGCCCGAGCTCGGCATCGTCTTCACCGGCGACCTCGTCGAAGAGGCGGATGCACCTCAGGCCGGGGCCGATGCTTCCTTGAGCGAATGGGCATCGAGCCTGCACACCCTGCTGTCGTTTCCTGAGGCGAGGACCTTCGTTCCCGGTCACGGGACCCCGGTCGACCGTGATTTCGTTTCCCGTCAGCTCGCCGATATCGAGGGGATGAGGGTCGATCAGGGAGACGCCGAGGTGGCCCTGCCCGCCCGCTCCATGCCGGGTGATCATGATCGGACGATTCCCCGGGAGCACCGCCTGGTCTGATTCCGAACCCGCCTGAGCAACGGTCGGACGTGCACTGACTGAGTGGACTCAGCCGGCCGGTTCCCTAGGAGCCGTGCCGGTGCAGGGCGGTGACGAGATCGCCGCCGATCGCTCCGAACAGCGTCTGTGCCCAAACGCTGCGGCCCTCGACGTAGGGTCGGTCGCCGTCGAAGATCCACTGCAGTTCGCGGCCGGAGTGCAGATCGGACAGGCAGCTGCTGCAGACGGGGACGCGAACGCTCTTTCCCGCCAAGTGTCCCTTGCGCTCGGTGCTCACCAGCTGATTCGATCGCGCCTCTCCGTGGAGAGGGTTGACAGTGCACAGACTCTGCGGGAGTCCCCGCGCCTTTGCTGACTTCGTCGTGCCGGAGGCGCGGGCAGAATCGGACTTCCGCGACCGGGTCCCGCGCTTGGTCGATCTGTGCAGCTTCACCTCGGCGATCTCACGTCCGGCCTGGCGCAGCAGCACCATGGCCCCGGCGAGGTCGATGCGTTCGGCCTCGGTGTCGTCGACGATGGTTCTGGCCATCTGGTAGGCGTCGAGCGCTCTTTCCACTCCTTCGGCGTCTATGGTGCTGAGGTCCTGTGTCTGCAGCTGCGTGATCTCGTCGGCCAGCTCCGTCGTGTCCTCGCTCAGTCCGTCCCGCAGGGTCTTCCGCTGCAGGTCATCGACTCGGTCGAGCAGTCGTGCCGGCAATTCGAAGCGGCGGCGGGTGCGGGCGGCTTTCGCCCGCTCTCGCCGGGACCGGGCGAACCAGATGACGGCGATGACCAGCGCCAGCACCAGAACCGCTCCCCCGAGGAACAGAGTGGCTGTCGAGTTCGAACCGTCGACCGTCTGCACTTCGCTGCCCGAGACTTCCTGTCCTGTTTCGTACTCGGGTGCCTCCTGCGGATCGGCGTAGAGGTCGAGGAGCATGTTCAGCTTCGTCTGCGACGGAGTGCTGTGGCTCCATTGTTCGCGTCCGACGGACATCTGCTCCATCACCTGCATCTGCAGGTCGTGCTGGTCCTCGAAGGTGTAGTCGACGGCGAGGTCGGTGTTCGTATCGATCATGATGAACGCACCCTCATCGCCGTTGAAGACCTTGACTTGCTCGAGCAGATCCCTATCGGCACCCTCGCCTCCGGTGATGATGACGTAGACATCGAAGTCGAGGCTGTCGATCTTCGTCTCCGCCTTCTGCAGCAGCGTTTCGTTGATCTCCCCCTTCGCGGCATTCGTCACGTAGACGGGATCGGTGTTGAGCGCCTCGGCGATCGTCTGGGCCTGTTGGGTCACTGCTTCGCTGTCCGTTTCTTCAGTGCGCGGCGGATGAAGTATGTTCCGACGCCGATTCCCCCGCCGACGAGGATGCCGAAGACGGCTCCGGCCACGGCGCCGCCGGTGCTGTACGACAGCGTGTGCGGGTCCTTCGTCGTGTCCTCGGAAGTCACCTCCGGGTTCCCGTCATCATCGTGACGGTGCGAGTAGCGCGATTCGACGTCCTCGGTCTCGGCAGCACTGATCTTACGCACTCCCGCGAGCGCGGCATCGGAGTCGCTGTCGTCGAAGTCCCCCGACAGAGACAGCAGCGAAGGTCGGATGAGGCCCTTCTCCGCCAGTCCCATGCGCCCGGTGGCATCGACCGTGAGCACTGCAGCCTCGGGGTCATCCATCTCGGTGGCGATCCGGGCCGCCAACAGATCGAGGTCTCCATCGGCATCGTCGAGATCCGAGACGTTGAGGAACGCCACATAGATCGGGCTGTCGGCGTCGGCGATCTCCGCGCGGATGGAGTCGACATCGCCCTCGTCGATCTCGAACTCCGGGTAGCCGTCGAAGTAGACGGGATCTGCGGCGAAGGACTTCGCGATCGCCTGGTACCGGTCTCTTCCGTAGTTCGGATCATGGGCGCCTTCGATGCGGTCGTCGTAGATCGAGTCGACGACGATCGCGTCACTGTCGGCTGCGGTGATCCTCTCGGCCTTCGCCTGATCGAACAGATGTGTGCTCAGCAGAGTGGCGCCGATCGACACTGCAGTGACCGCGACGACGGCGATGAGCCAGTCGAGTGGGGTCTTCGAACGCACGCTTCCGGCGGCCATCATCGGCTCCTTCCGACAGCGGCGGAGCGCTGAGGGCTCATTTCATCCAGCACCGCCTCGTCGAGAGGTTGGAAGCTGCCGAAACCAGAGAGTGCGTAGGCGTCATCGCGTTGAAAGTACGGAACTGCACGGGTGGAGCCGGGACGTTTGGGCACCATCAGTCGTTCCGGGTCGTGGCCGGTCGCCAGCTCCTGACGACAGTCGGCGCACATCCCTACGGTGAGACTGCGGCCCGACTGTTTGAGCACATGGTCCTCAATGTCCTTGCGATGATGCGGGAAGAGGAAGCAGAAGCGCGGTTCGTCTTCGACTCGGCTGGAGCGCCTGCGCAGCTGTCGGCGCAGCCAACGGTCGAGGGCGACGAGGACGAACACGCCGTTGCGGTGGGCGAAGTCGACCGATTCTGCCCAATCGGGGTGGGCCGCGGTCAGAGCCGCCAGCGCATCCTGGATTCGTCTGCCGCGGTCATGCAGGGCCCACGTGTCGTCATCGGGATGGTCGGGTTCGGGGATAGGGGCGGCCGCCTCGGTGACGGCCTTCTTCAGCTTGTGCGACGTGACCAGTTCGGGTTTCGTGGTCAGCTCAGACCGCCAGGAATAGCGATGACGGCGATGCAGCAGCCACAGGGTCGCACCGAGGGCTGCGACCGCCGTGGCGCCGAAGACGAGCGTGTCTGGGTCGGAGTTGTCGAGGCCGAAGCGTTCGATGTAGTCCTCATCGCGGTCACCGATGTCGCGGGTGTCGAAATCCGGTGCCTGGGGAGGTTCGGTGCCCTTGGCGGCGGCGACGAGGACCTGCAGATAGTAGGGCACGGCGAGTTCGACAGAGATGAAGTCGTCGCTGCTGGACTTCATGAGTTCCGGGGCACCCGTGGGGACGACGGGTCCGTTGTCGGTGACGAGGTAGGCGAACGAGCGGGCGGAGGTCTCGCCTTCACTGAAGAGGACGAGGGTCTGCTTCTCCCCCGATTCCTGATGCATGTCGAAGGCGAAGTCGGAGGTGAACTTCGCCCAATCGCCGTAGCCCATGGTCAGGAGTCCGGGGACGATCGCGAGGTAGTGGGTGAGGCCGGTGTCCTCGGTCTGTTGTGAGGCTTGCCGAATGGCCTTGATCTGATTCTCGGTCAGTCCGGGCCTGATGATCTCGTCGATGTAGAGGGGATGCTGCGCCCAAGTTCCGCGGATGCGTTCGCGCAGCTGCTGTTGTGCGCGGGCGTAGCTCGTCGTCTCAGTCACCAGTCAAGGATAGTTCAGCTTCTGCCCGGCCCCTCTCGATCGGTGTTCCGAATCGGTCACATCGACATGGGACGGGCGAACATCCTCGGCGAATGAGGGCATTCCTAGGGCATTCCTGTTGGAGTGGGCATTCCCGGTGGGGATGCAGAGAACCCCCACGGCGGACCGTGGGGGTTCGAAGCCTATGCAGCAGTCAGGCTGCTGCGCAGAAGATCACTTGAGGGTGACGGTGGCGCCGGCAGCCTCGAGGGTCTCCTTGGCCTTCTCGGCGTCTTCCTTCGAAGCGCCTTCGAGGACGGCCTTGGGAGCTCCGTCGACGAGGTCCTTGGCTTCCTTGAGTCCGAGGGAGGTGAGTCCACGGACTTCCTTGATGACGGGAACCTTCTTCTCGCCGGCCGATTCGAGGATGACGTCGAATTCGGTCTGCTCTTCAGCAGCGGCTTCGCCGGCTCCGCCAGCGGCAGGAGCAACGGCGACGGCGGCCGGAGCGGCAGCCTCGACGTCGAACTCTTCTTCGAACTTCTTGACGAACTCGGACAGTTCGATGAGGGTGAGCTCCTTGAAAGCCTCGAGGAGCTCGTCGGTGGTGAGCTTAGCCATGGTGGCTAGTCCTTCCTGTTTTGGTCACGATCAGCGACCGGTTCGGTTTGTGGTGATGCTCAGGCGTCGGAGGCAGGAGCGTCGTCCTGCTTCTCGCGGAGGGCATCGACAGTGCGCACGGCCTTGACCAGCGGAGCGGTGAAGAGGTAAGCCGCCTGGTGGAGGCTTGCCTTCATGGCACCGGCTGCCTTTGCAAGCAGCACTTCGCGGGATTCGAGGTCGGCGAGCTGGTTGACCTGTTCGGGGCTGAGCGCGGCTCCATCGAAGTAGCCGCCCTTCACCACGAGCTTGTCGTTCGCCTTGGCAAAGTTACGCAGTGCCTTGGCAGTCTCAGGTGGTTCGCCGTTGACGAACGCGATCGCGGTGGGCCCATTGAGGTGCTCATCGAGACCGGTGACTCCGGCTTCCTTGGCTGCAATCTTGGTCAGCGTGTTCTTTACCACGGCGTAGCTGACGTTCTCACCGAGAGAGACGCGCAGTTCTTTCATCTGCGCGACGGTGAGACCGCGGTACTCGGTCAGCAACACAGCGTCGGAGTTCTCAAACTGCTGTTTGATCTCCTCGACTGCGGCTGCCTTGTCTGGCCTCGCCATGGTGTTCCTTTCATAAGTCGTCCGGTCTGTCCCGACAACAGAAAAAGCGCTCCACGCAGATAGGCGTGAAACGCTTGGCCGCCGATTCCAAAGGGAATCCGACGGAAGGATTTCGAGCTCACCTGCGTGGGTCACTCTCTAGGAGTCTTCGTCTGCAGCCACCGGGATTCGATGGCGAATTCCGATGATTCCACAGAGACCGACGGTCTTGGGTGGTTCAAGTCTAACGAAGTCTGTCCCGGCAAGTCCAATCCGACCACCGAGACCCCTCCCACACTACCTGACGGCGGCGCAGCAACCTGGCGCGAGGTTGCTGCGCCGCCGTCAGGTAGTTCGGGAGCGCGGGTGTGCGGGTTTGTCAGTATTCGATGACGACGCGGCCGTCGATCTTGCCGTGTTCCATCTCGTCGAAGATCGCGTTGATGTCCTCGAGCGGTCGCTTCGTGAACGTCGGGTGGATCTTGCCGGCGGCGTAGAATTCCAACGCCTCGACCATGTCCTGTCGGGTGCCGACGATCGAACCGCGGATCGTCAGGCCCTTGAGCACGATGTCGAAGATCGGTGCCGGGAAGTCACCGGGCGGCAGTCCGTTGAAGACGATGGTGCCGCCTCGGCGAGTCATTCCAATTGCCTGACCGAACGCCGCGGGGTGGACGGCGGTGACGAGGACTCCGTGTGAGCCGCCGATCTTGTCCTGGATGATCTCGGCCGGATCCTCGGCGAAGGCGTTGACGGTGATTTCGGCACCGTGCTTCTTCGCCAGCGCCAGCTTGTCGTCGGCGACGTCGACGGCGACGACGCGCATTCCCATGGCCACGGCGTACTGGACGGCGATGTGTCCGAGCCCGCCGATTCCGGAGATGACGACCCATTGGCCCGGCTTCACCTCGGTGCGTTTGAGTCCCTTGTACACGGTGACGCCGGCGCAGAGGACCGGGGCGATCTCATAGGGATCGGCATCGTCGGGGACAATGGCGGCGAACTTCGTATCGACGAGCATGTACTCGCCGAAGGAGCCGTCGACGCCGTAGCCGCCGTTGACCTGGGATTCGCAGAGGGTCTCCCATCCCTGACGGCAGTGCTCACATGTTCCGCATGCGGTCCACAGCCAGGCGTTGCCGACCATCTGTCCGACCTCGACATCGGTGACGCCTTCGCCGACCTTTTCGACGATGCCGACTCCTTCGTGTCCCGGGATGAGCGGCACCTTCGGTTTGACCGGCCAGTCACCGTGTGCGGCGTGGAGATCGGTGTGGCAGACGCCGGAGGCGACGAGTCTGACGAGGGCCTGACCCGGGCCGGGTTCGGGAATGGCGTTGTCCCCGACGACGAGTTCCTGGCCGAAGCCCTCGACCACTGCAGCTTTCATTGCGGACATCATTCGCTCCTTTGTGATGATGGTTGATGAGGCGATGCGGGGTTTGAACTTGTGGTGGAACTACCCGACGGCGGCCCAGATACCTGGCGCCAGGTTGCTGCGCCGCCGTCGGGTAGCAATAGGGATCAGAAGAAGCCTTGGGCGCTCTCCGAGTAGCTGACGAGCAGGTTCTTCGTCTGCTGGTAGTGATCGAGCATCATCTTGTGGTTCTCGCGACCGATGCCCGAAGCCTTGTACCCGCCGAAGGCCGCATGAGCCGGGTAGGCGTGGTAGTTGTTCACCCACACACGCCCGGCCTGGATCTCACGTCCGGCCCGGTAGGCGGTGTTGCCGTCGCGCGACCAGACACCGGCGCCGAGGCCGTAGAGCGTGTCATTGGCCGTGGCCATGGCGTCGGCGTAGTCGGAGAATGTCGCGACCGAGACGACGGGCCCGAAGATCTCCTCCTGGAAGATGCGCATCTTGTTCGTGCCCTTGAAGATCGTCGGCTGCACGTAGAAGCCGCCGGCCAGATCCCCGTCGAGTTCGGCCTTGCCGCCGCCGGTGAGCACCTCGGCGCCTTCCTGACGGCCGATGTCGAGGTAGGACATGATCTTCTCGAACTGGTCGTTCGAGGCCTGGGCGCCCATCATCGTGTCCGTGTCGAGCGGATTGCCCTGGACGATCTTCTTCGTCCTGGCCACGACCTTCTCGAGGAAGGGATCGGCGATCGATTCCTGGATGAGCGCACGCGACGGGCAGGTGCAGACCTCGCCCTGGTTGAGAGCGAACATCGTGAAGCCCTCCTGGGCCTTGTCCGCATACGAATCGTCCTTGGCCAGCACATCCTCGAAGAAGATGTTCGGCGACTTTCCGCCGAGCTCCAGAGTCACCGGAATGATGTTCTGCGAGGCGTACTGCATGATCAGACGACCGGTTGTGGTCTCACCGGTGAACGCGATCTTCGAGATCCGCTTGTTCGACGCCAGCGGCTTGCCGGCCTCCAGACCGAAGCCGTTGACGACGTTGAGCACGCCCTCGGGCAGCAGGTCGGCGATGAGCTCGACGAGGACGAGGATCGAGGCAGGAGTCTGCTCGGCGGGCTTGAGCACGATCGCGTTGCCCGCGGCCAGCGCCGGTGCGATCTTCCACACGCCCATGAGGATCGGGAAGTTCCAGGGAATGATCTGGCCGACCACACCGAGCGGCTCGTGGAAGTGATACGCCACGGTGTCATCGTCGATCTGCGAGAGTCCGCCCTCCTGTGCCCTGATCGCTCCGGCGAAGTAGCGGAAATGATCGACCGCCAGCGGCAGGTCGGCGTTGAGGGGCTCGCGGATCGCCTTGCCGTTGTCCCAAGTCTCGGCGACGGCGATCATCTCGAGGTTCTCTTCGATGCGGTCGGCGATCCGATTGAGGATGTTGGCCCGTTCGGCGACCGAGGTCTTGCCCCAGGCCGGAGCCGCCTTGTGCGCGGCGTCGAGAGCGAGTTCGATGTCCTCAGCGGTGCTGGCCGGGACCTCGGTGAAGGTCTTGCCGGTGACGGGGCTGGGGTTCTCGAAATAGTTGCCCTTGACCGGCGGCACCCACTGACCGCCGATGAAGTTCTCATACCGGGACTTGAAGGTGACGAGCGACCCGTCCTGACCAGGCTGTGCGTAGACAGTCATTGCAACTCCTTTGATGCGTCTGATTCCACCGGATTGTCTCCGTGTGACCACGACGCTACCGAGCGCAACGTTGCATGTGGGTTGCATCACATCGCCGAGGTGGCCGCCCCGTCCCGCACACCGAACCGCAATCGGTTCGCCGAGTTCAGAGGCCCAGCGCCTCCAGGCGCACGACCGCGGCGTTGCGTTCGGCGGCCTCGGGCGGTGCCAGACGCAGCACTGTCATGAGGACTTCGACGTCGTCGCGGAAGTCCGGCAGGTTCGCGAACCGCCACAGCTGCTGCCAGGTTCCGTCCTGGAGCAGGGTCTCGCGCATAAGCGCATCGACCTCCGCCGCGATCTCGCGGACTCCCGGCGCTTCGGAATCCCGCAGGACGGTCCCCCTGAACTGCTCGAGGGCCGAATCCGTGTCACCGCTGGCCAGAGCCTGCACGGTGAGCTCCAGATCCGAATCGACGTCCCCGTGCAACCGATAGGGGCGGGCGTCGATGCGCAGATCGCCGAAGCTGCCGATCGTTCTGCGCAGACGATTGATCTCCGCCCGGACCGTGACTTCGCTGCCGCCGACCGACCACAGCCGCTCCACCAGTCCGGCACCGCTGATGCCGTCGGGATGCCTGTGCAGCAGCAACAGGATCTCGGCGTGCCGACGGCTCAGGGGAATCCGCGTTCCATCGGGGTTCTCCAAAGCGGGGCTGGGACCGAGCACTGTCAGTCTGGTCCCGGCCGCCTCGGTGCCGGTGTGCATCTGCTGCGGCGTGAAGAGCTGGGACAGCTGAGCCCCGGCGGCCTTCGCCGTCGACGACAGCAGCGGCAGCACGATGGAGGACACGGCGTCGTCTCCCCCGGTGACATCGATGATGCCGATGACCTGCCCGGTCAGCGGGTGGGTGACGGGGACGGCGCTGCAGCTCCAGGAATGGACGTCGGGGGCGAAATGCTCGGCGCGGCTGACCTGCACGGGCAGGCCCGATCGCAGTGCCAGGGCCGGGGCGGAGGTGCCCATGACCTCCTCGGACCAGTCCGAACCGGAGACGAATCCCATGGCTTCGGCGCGGTTGCGCACGCCCCGCTCCCCCTCAACCCACAGCAGTCGCCCCTGTTCGTCGCCGAGGGCGGCCAGCAGTCCGGCGTCTTTGGCGGGTTCGATGAGATGGGACCGCAGCAGCGGCATGATCGCGTGGAAGGGATGTCGCCGGCGCACCTCGGCGAGACGATCGGTTTCGAATGCGACCTGGACCTGCACGCTGTCGGGGTCGCGCAGCCGGGTCAGGGACCGGTCCCAGGATTCCAGCACCGAGGCGCGCACCCCGGGCCCTGACGACGGCAGGTGGAGGCTCGTCTCCGACGGTCCTGCCAGACGCTCATGTGCGCGTCGAACGGCGCTCTGATAGGTGTCTTCGAGCAGCAGCGTCGAATCCATGGCGGACGGTCCACCTCCATCGGCGGGTGTCGGAAGAGTGTTTCAACTGCTCATAATCTAATCGCGAACCTGCCTGTGAACAAGGCCCCGTCCGCTCCCAGAACTACCTGACGGCGGCCCAGCTACCTAGCGCGAGGTTGCTGGGCCGCCGTCAGGTAGCAATTGGGAAGGAAGAGGGCGGGAGCGATTGCTCGCTTCCCGCCCTCTGCCGGTGCATCGATCAGATCAGATGCGCAGACCCGAGTGGTCGACCGGAACGGCCGGGCCGTTCGAGGTCGTGATCGTGGCCTTGCTGATGTAGCGGCCCTTCGAGGAGGACGGCTTCAGACGCAGGATCTCTTCGATCGCAGCATCGAAGTTCTCCTGCAGAGCTTCCTCGGAGAAGGAGACCTTTCCGATGATGAAGTGCAGGTTCGAGTGCTTGTCGACGCGGAATTCGATCTTTCCGCCCTTGATGTCGCTGACGGCCTTGGCGACATCCATGGTCACGGTGCCGGTCTTCGGGTTCGGCATCAGGCCGCGGGGACCCAGCACCTTACCGAGACGACCGACCTTGCCCATCATGTCAGGGGTCGCAACAGCGGCATCGAAGTCGGTGAACCCTCCGGCCACCTTCTCCAGCAGGTCATCGGAGCCGACGTAGTCAGCACCTGCTTCACGGGCAGCTTCTGCACGGTCGCCGGCAGCGAACACCAGGACCCGAGCGGTCTTACCGGTACCATGCGGAAGGTTGACGGTGCCGCGCACCATCTGATCCGCCTTGCGGGGGTCAACACCCAGGCGGAGAGCGACCTCGACCGTGGCGTCGTACTTCGCCACGTTGGTCTCTTTGGCCAGGGCGATCGCCTGAGCCGGTTCATAGTTCACATCTGCGGCGATCTTCTCAGCCGCGGCCTGATAGGCCTTCGAACGCTTTGCCATCTGCTTTACTCCTTGCAGTCGTGGTGTGGGCTGCGTGGGCCCTGCCACTGTGTGGGGTGAGGTCTCAGACCTCGATGTCGGTGGTGATGCCCATGGAACGCGCGGTTCCGGCGACGATGCGGTCGGCCTGATCCAGGGTGTTGGCGTTCAGGTCGGGCATCTTCGTGGTGGCGATCTCGCGCACCTGGTCGGCGCTCAGGTGAGCGACCTTGACGGTGTGCGGAGTAGCCGAACCCGACTTCACTCCGGCGGCCTTCTTGATCAGCTCGGCTGCCGGCGGGGTCTTGAGCACGAAGTCGAACGAACGATCTTCGTACACGGTGATCTCGACGGGAACGATGTTTCCACGCTGGGATTCTGTGGCGGCGTTGTAGGCCTTGCAGAATTCCATGATGTTGACGCCGTGCTGGGCAAGCGCCGGACCGATCGGAGGAGCCGGGTTAGCGGCACCTGCCTGAATCTGGAGCTTGACGAGGCCGGCTACCTTTTTCTTGGGAGGCATGTACGGTCCTTAATCTTGAGGTTTCGATGTGCCAGACATATACAGCACATCGTTCGACAGCGGCCTTCCGATAAGGGCCGCAATCAAACCACACCAGTATTCCATGCGCGCCCGCCTGCGGGCAAATGCTCGTGAGGGGCATCACCCGATCATTCCCTCGCCGAGGCGGGGCAACGTCGCCGGCTGATGAGACCACCTCGGCGTGCCCGCCTCGGCGACGTCGTTCAAGCGCGGGCCCGGATATCGCCCGTAGACGGCTCGACAACTGCGCTCAGCCTTGATCGAGACAATCCCTTCCCCAACGACACAATCCCTTCGCCGAGGCGGCCGAGCCGGGGATCGCGGGAACACCGAAGGGGCCCGGAGAATTCCGGGCCCCTTCGGTCACGATCGCACCCAGGCGATCAGTGCAACTATGCGGCTATCAGAGCTTCGAGACCTGGTCGAAGCCGAGCTCGACGGGAACATCGCGTTCGAAGATCGACAGGAGCACAGTGAGCTTCTGCGATTCCGGACGGATCTCCTGGATCGTAGCGGGGTGGCCCTCGAAGGAGCCCTCCTTGACGAGCACGGACTCGCCGACCTCGAACTCCACCTCGGTGATGGGCGCGGACTTCGCAGCAGCCTCGGCGGCGGGGCCTTCAGCAGCGGCGGCTTCGGCCTGGCGCTCTTCGAAGATCGGGGCGAGCATCGAGAAGACCTCGTCGATCGACAGCGGAGTCGGGTCGTAGGCGTTGCCCACGAATCCGGTGACACCCGGAGTGTGGCGGACGGCACCCCACGACTCGTCGGTCAGTTCCATGCGAACGAGCACGTAGCCGGGGATGCGCACACGACGAACCTGTTTGCGCTGTCCGTTCTTGATCTCGACGACGTCTTCCATCGGCACCTGCGACTCGAAGATGAACTCTTCGAGGTTGAGGCTGACGGTGCGGTTCTCGAGGTTCTGCTTGACGCGGTTCTCGTAGCCTGCGTAGGAGTGGATAACATACCAGTCACCCTCCTGCATGCGCAGCTCGGCCTTGAACTCTTCGGCCGGGTCGACCTCATCGGCAGCGGCGACGTCTTCAGCGGCATCGTCCTGCTCGCCATCGACTGCATCAGCCGAATCGGCTTCTTCAGCGGAGTCGGCAGCTTCTGCGGAGTCAGCGTCAGCGAACTCGACGGAGGCGGTCGCCTCGGCGTCGTTGGCCGTCTCTTCGGTTTCGGGCACCACAGCGGCACCCGACTCCTCGGGAGTGACGTCCTGGGTCTCAGGGGTCTCCTGCTCAGGTGAGTTGGTTTCCGACACCGATCAATTCCTCGCTTCGCGTTTTGTGATTCCCGGTAGGGAGTGAAGTTTGAGCTTGGGGTGGTTCACGGCTGAGGCCGTATCACCACAGGGGCCACAGCGGAGTTCCGCCGAACACCCAGCCGACGAGCTTGCCGAATACCAAGTCGAGGCCCGTGACGAGAAGCATCATGAACAGGATGAAGCCCAGCACGACGAGCGTGTAGTTGAGCAGCTGCTTCCGGGTCGGAGTGACGACCTTCTTGAGCTCTGCCACCACTTCGCGGAAGAACTGCAGGATTCGTCCGAAGAATCCGAGCTTCTTTGGACCGGAGGCACTGTTGGGTGCGCTGCCAGTCTGCTTTGCCGGTGTGTCGCTCACACATCCTCACTCGGTCGGTTTCGTTTGGCTTCACAATTGTTCGTGCCGGTCGAGGACGGCGCCTGGCCGATGAGACTTCGGCAGAGTCAACTGCGCAGGGGTGACAGGACTCGAACCTGCAACCTACGGTTTTGGAGACCGTTGCGCTACCAATTGCGCCACACCCCTCTGATCGGACTTGAGCGATCGTGTCGATCCCTGTGGTGTCCGACCACGAGAAACGAGCATACCGTGCTCGACCGTTATTCGTCGAACCGAGTGTCGAAGCAATGTCTCGAACGTGGCGACGCTCACTCACCCACCGGTTCGTCGGCAGGCGGTTGGCCCACGAGGGGCCTGGGTTCGGGGAACCGCACCCACGGGGCGATCTGCACCTTTTTGTCGGGTGTGACGGTGATGATCTGCACGTCGATGGGGCGCTTCGTCTCATTGTCGACGCGGATGATGCTCAGTTCCGCGTTCATCTTCAGCGGTCCCGGTGTCAGTGCATTCGCCAGCGCACCCCCGGTCGTCGAGCTGACGTAGCGAGTTCCCGAACCGAAGTTCTCCGGTCCGACCCGTCGGTGCCAGTGTCCGCTGAGAGCGTAGGCGGCGCAGCCCGAGCGCAGGCTCGGTCCGCCGACGGCGGGATCGTGGATGAGCATGATGTCGAAATCGGCCCGGCAGGCTTCGTCGCGCAGCCGTTGTGCGTACTGGTCTGCGGTGAGGTCGGTCTCCAGCTGCGGACCGGACCCGAACACGGTCCGGCGCGGGTCGGCGGCACCGAAGAAGGTCACCCCGGCCACCTCCGCGGTGGAGTCCTCGAGCACGTTCCACCCGCGGGTCCGCGCGTGCCGCGTCGTTTCCATGGAATCGTGGTTGCCTTTGACGATCATGCGGGGCAGCTTCTCCGGCAGTTCGTCATCGACGACGTCGAGACAGTAGTTCTCGGCCGAGGTGCCCGTCATGGAGATGTCTCCGCCGTCGATATAGGCATCGGCCCGGCTCATCTCCGCCACTGCACCGACGACGCGGGCCATTCCGATATTGCAGTGGATGTCGGAGCCATAGACGAACGTGGACACACCCTTCTGCCCTTCGCCCTCACCGCTGTCGGCTGCGGGTGCACCGACTCCGGCAGGCGGGACGAGTCCCCGATCGGTCCAGTTCCCGGTGATCGGGCGGTCGTTCCATTGCGCCCGCAGGGCTTCGAGTACCTCGTCGTAGAAGGCGTCATTGTCGTCGGCGAAGTCCTGCACAGCGCCGAACGCGGTGTCGATGATTCCGCCGAGGCGGCCCGTGACCTGGGATCCGGCCAGTGGCGTGCCCTCGAACGCCGGATCGGCCGCGATCGGCTTCGGGCGGTTGAGAACCACGGCGCCCAGTCCGGTGAGGACGAGGACGAGCACCAGTCCGATGCCGAGGAGTTCCTTGCCGACGAAGGCGCCCATGATGGTGTCGACCCGGGCGGCCCGAGGAAGAGGGCCAGGCCGACGAGTCCCCCGGTGATGATGCACACGGCCAACGCCCATCGCGTGAGGATCTCCTGGCTGAGTCCGTCGATGACCTGGTCGATCTGCGCTTGCGGGGCCGAGAACAGCGAAGCATAGGAGGCGATGTCACCGCCGAGGGCATCGACGGTTCCCCCGCCGGGGTCCGCCACCTCCGCGGGATCGGCCGCAGGTCGCTCGTCGTCACCGGAATCACCGGATACGGGGATCTCTCCGATGTCGACGTGCAGTCCCAGTCCGAGTGGGATGACATCCTCGGTGGGGACGAGCAGTCTGCCCAGGGGGCCGAAGTCGACGGTGAGCCGGGAGTCCGCGGTGATCCGGTACTGCGCCTCGTGCGGACCGAAGGTGAGATCGGCCCGCGAGGTGAACAGGGCCCAGGGCAGGGTCACAAGCGCAACCGCCGCCAAGGTGATGACGAGTGCGGTGATTCTCCGTCGTGATGACACGGCCACCAGTCTAGAGACGTTTCCCGTCGTCGATGGAGCAGCCGATGAAGGTCGGTTCGGGTTCGAGGGTGATGCCGAAGGCGTCCTCGACGCCGGCGACGACGGTCGCCGCAAGATCGATCACATCGGCTGTGCTCGCGTGTCCCCGGTTCGTCAGCGCCAGGGTGTGCTTGGTCGACAGCGACGCCGGTCCCTCACCGAGGCTGAAGCCCTTGGAGAACCCCGCGTGCTCGATCAGCCAGGCCGCTGAGGTCTTCGTCTTCCCTTCGATCTTCGCTCCGCTGAGCGGATCGGTCACCGGATAGCGGGGAGCTTCGGCGGGCAAGATCTCGGCGTCCTCGACGATGGGGTTGGTGAAGAAGGATCCCGCCGACCAGGAGTCGTGGTCGGCCGCATCGAGAACCATGCCCTTCGACCGGCGCAGGGCGATGACGTTCTCGCGCACTTGTGCGGCCGGGACGCGGGTGCCGATCTCGACGTCGAGGGTCGAGGCGAGCTGGGCGTAGCGCACCGGCAGCGACTCGTCGCTGCGCTGGAGGTCGAAGGTCACCGAGAGCACGACGAACTGCGGAGTTCCGGCCGCGATCTGGGCGCGCTTGAGTGCCGAGGTGCGGTAGCCGAATTCGAGTTCGACTGCGGTGAGGTGGCGGATCTGACCGGCTACACGGTCGAAGACCTCGACGGATGAGATGAGCTCGCCGACCTCCGTGCCGTAGGCACCGACGTTTTGGATCGGGGTCGCGCCGACCGATCCGGGGATCCCGGACAGTGCTTCGAGTCCGGACAGCCCCAGGTCGAGGGTGTGGGCGACGAAGTCATCCCAGTCCTCCCCCGCCTCGGCGGTGACCCGGGTGTCGGTCGTCGTGGTCTGGGTCGTCTCCACTCCGGTGGTTCGGACCACGCAGACCGCACCGTCGAATCCGGCATCGGCGATGAGCAGGTTCGATCCGCCGCCGATGAACAGGACCTGCGCCGTCTCCTGTCCGCTGAGTTCGAGCGGGTGGGCAGAGCAGAAGTCGATCAGTTCGTCTCGGGTGTTCGCGACCGTGACCTGCGGGGCCGGTCCGCCGAGGCGGAAGGTGGTGAAGCCGGAGAGTTCCTGCGGGTGGGCTTCGGTCACGCCGAGATCCGAACCTGAGTGCGACTGAGGACATCGGCCTCTCCGGACTTCACGGAGATGTCGATGCGGGCCGTGCCGACGGCGGGGTCGACGGCACCGACGGTGGCGGTGAGCTTGAGCGAGGTCGTCGGGGTGGCCGGTGATCCGGAATCGGCATCCGGGACGACGACGGGGGCGGAGAAGCGGGTCCGGTAGTCGACGATCGCACCCGGGTCTCCGAGCCATTCGGCCACCGGAGCGATGACCGCCGCCATCGAGAGCATCCCGTGGGCGATGACATCGTCGAGACCGACTTCGCGGGCGAAGCGTTCGTTCCAGTGGATCGGATTGTGATCGCCCGAGGCTGCGGCATAGTCGACGAGGGAGGCGCGCGACAGTGGGATCTCGGATTCCACGACGGTGTCTCCGATGGTCAGTGTGGAGAAGTCGATGGCGCTCATTCTCCCTCCCCTCTCACGACGATGGTCGAGGTCACGGTGACGACGGGCTGCTCCGCGACATCGATGATCTCGGTGCGGGTGGTGATCATGGCGTTGTTTCCGGCGGCCCGGACTCCGTCGACGTGGGTGAGCGCAGACAGGACATCGCCGGCGACGATGGGTCGAGTGAACGAGAACTGTTCGGAGCCGTGGACGACCTTCGAGAAGTCGATGCCCGAATCCGGGTCGGAGATATAGGCGGCTTCCGATTTCTGCGCGATGATCACGGCGAAGGTGGTCGGGGCGACGACGTCGCGGTAGCCCAGCGCGGTGGCCGCCTCGGCGTCGAATGGTAATCGGCCTTCGCTCCGGTGGCGAGCGCGAATTCCGCGATCGCCTCCCTGGAGACCTCATAGGGCTGAGGCAGGGAGAACGTGGCCCCCTGCTTCTCCGTATTCACCGGCATATGCGCTCTCTCTTCCACTGGGGTCAGTATCGACACCAGCCTAAAGCACGGCCTCAGGATGAGGCTCACCGGCGAAGAATTGATCAGACGTTCGCATCCGGTTCACACATTTGATGCACCATCGGGCCCATGACTACGAAACTGGTATATGTTGTCCACATCACATTCGGTAAGGAGTAGTGCGATGACGAACGGATCCCCCAGCACTGACCCGCAGAGCCCCGAGGCACAGACGGCGACCCCCGGCGCACGAGTCAAAGACGCAGTCGCGGTCCCCTCACCGCACACACCTGGCCCCGGCGCCGCCGCTGCGCCTGCACCGGCAGCCGGCGGTTCTGATCCGGCCCCGGCACCTGCCGACGTCGACCCGCCGCAGGTCGAAGTGGCAGTGGCCACCGACGCCGCCTACGCTGGCAAAGAAGCCGACAGCGTCCAGCTGCGTCGACCGCTGCGCAACGTCTCCGAGGTCCGGCACTTCTTCCGCACGAATCAGACCCCGATCTTCTTCGTCGGAGCCACGCCGTTCAACCTGCTCGGACTCGACCGGTGGGTGCGCAACTTCTCGTACATCACCTACTACGACGGCTGGGACGGCGGTCATCCGCGCGTCTTCTCCCCGCGCTACAAGCCCTATGTCGAGTTCGAATCGGGTGAGGCGATCAACAACTGGCTGCTGCTCAACGCCGAGGTGCGTGCCCATATGACGCGCAATGTCCCCCACGGTGAGCGGGTCAAGGTCGCGATGGTCTTCTTCGACGAGGAGACCGAGCGGATCTGCCGTGAACTCGGCTACGACCTCATCCTGCCGTCGGCAACCCTGCGCAATCAGCTCGATTCGAAGATCGAGACGACGAAGCTCGGCAATGAGGCCGGTGCGTTCTCCGTCCCGAACGTGCTGACCACTGCCGACACCTATGAAGAGCTCAATGAGCGGGCCGCCGAGGCGGGGCTGGGCACGGATCTCGTCGTGCAGACCCCCTACGGTGATTCCGGGAAGACGACGTTCTTCATCTCCGATGTCTCGGGCTGGGAGGCGCACAAGGACGACATCATCGGCGAGCAGCTGAAGGTGATGAAGCGGATCAACAACACTCCGGTCGCCGTCGAGGCGGTCATCACCTCCAGTGGTGTCGTCGTCGGTCCGTATCTGACCGAGCTGGCCGGCTTCGCCGAGCTCACCCCGTACAAGGGCGGCTGGTGCGGCAACGAGATGAAACCCGATGTCCTCAACGCGGAGCAGCGGGCGCAGACCCGTGAGCTCGTGCGCAAGATGGGCGAAGGCCTGCGCAAACGCGGCTATCGTGGGTTCTTCGAAGTCGATGTCCTCGTCGATCTCGACAGCGACGACTGCTACCTCGGTGAGCTCAATCCGCGCATCTCCGGGGCCTCGGCGATCACGAACGTCACAGCCGGCGCCTATGCCGATGTGCCCCTGTTCCTGTTCCACCTGCTCGAATACCTCGACGTCGAATTCGACCTCGATGTCACGGAGATCAATGAGCGGTGGGAGGAGCTCTCCGGCGCCGACGAGTGGAGCCAGATGATCATCAAGGAGACGGCTCCGATCACCGAATACATCACGCATTCCCCGCTGACCGGCCAGTACTATCTCGACCAGTACGGGACGCTGACGTACAAACGTGCGGCACTCGACTGGCACCCCCTGCAGAACGGCAGCGAGGTGTTCTTCCTGCGCATCTTCGGGGCCGGGGACTACCGGTGGAAGGGTGCGGACCTCGGAGTCCTGGTGACGAAGAATCCGCTGCAGACGAACGTCGGCGGGCCTGATGCGCTGAGCATCCGGGCCAAGCACTTCATCGATTCGATCAGGGCGATGTACGCCGGAGTTCCGGTCGTCGCCGACGATCCGTCTCCGGCCCTCGGCGGCCCCGGAGCCAAAGGCGACTGAACTCAGCGCCGCTCCCTTGAACGCGAAGAGCAGATACACGCGAAGCGCGGAGCCGCCTCGGTGATAATCTCAACACGACCCGAGGCGGCCCTCAGCTGCCCTCCGCGGAGCCGTTCCGCGGACAGACCGATGCAAGATTCAGAGGAGAAGAGTGATCGAACCGTCACCGGACCAGACCGCGGCCACTCCCCCGACCGACCAGCCCGTGACCCCATCGGCACCCGTGGACCCTGCGGCAGGAATCGACCGGGACAACTGGCAGGATCCCGACAATGTGCGCTGGTCGTTCCAGAACGTCGCACGGGTCCTGCCCACGACGCCGATCTCCCGGGGCACCGGTCCGGTGGCCGAGCTGCCCGCCGACCCGCAGGATCTCGGCGAGGTCGAGGTTCCCGCGACGGAGTACTCGGAGGCCCGCAGCGTCCGCAGCGTCATCGATTCCACCGACACGGATGCCTGGATGCTCATGCACAACGGGACCGTGCTCACCGAGGAGTACTTCGGGGAGATGACCGCGTCGACCGAGCATCTGCTCATGTCGGTGTCCAAATCGCTCGTCGGCACCGTCGCCGGTGTCCTTGCCGGTTCGGGTGACCTCGACCCGAACCGCCTCGTCACCGATTATGTGCCCGAACTCGCCGAGTCCGGCTACGCCGGTGCCACCGTGCGCCATGTCCTCGATATGCGTTCGGGCATCCGTTTCTCCGAGGACTACCTCGACCCGAAGTCCGAGGTCCGGCAGATCGAAGAGTCGATCGGCTGGTCCGAGGCGAAGCGGGAGAACCCGGGCATCGGCATGTACGAGTTCCTCACCACCTTGGAGGCGAAGTCCGAGCACGGCGGTGTCTTCGAATACCGGTCGTGCGAGACCGATGTGCTCGGATGGGTGTGCGAGAAGATCGCCGGCGAGCGCATGCAGTCGCTCATGTCGCGGGTGCTGTGGTCTCGGATCGGCGCCGAACAGGACGCGATCATCGCCACCGACCAGTACGGGGTCGGGATGTTCGACGGCGGAATCAACACGACTCTGCGCGATCTCGCCCGGTTCGGCTATGTCTACACCAACCGCGGGCAGTCGCTGACCGGACAGCAGGTGGCGCCGACGACGTGGATCGGCGATACGCTGACCACCGCCGAGGACGTGCGTCAGGCGTTCGCCGATGGGCCCGGAGACAATCGGATGCCGGGCGGGGCGTATCACAACCAGTTCTGGTTCCCGTTCCCCGATTCTCATGCGTTCCTGGCCCTCGGCATCCATGGGCAGATGATTTATATGAACCCGGGTGCCAACGTCCTCGGGGTCAAGCTCTCGAGCTGGGGGCTGCCGCAGGATGCGACGAAGCTGTTCCCGACGATCCGCGCCTTCGAGGCTCTCGCGAGGGCCGTCAACTCCCCCGCCGCGGAGTAGCCGCCGAGCACAGCCGGACCATCCCGCACCGCTGCCTGCACAACCTCGCGGTGGTGGCTTCTCCTACACGTGCGTTGGCACTCGTCACCGTTCCTCGCAGAGCGCCCTGTCGCAGGGGGTGATTGTGCGAGGAACGGTGAGGGATGGTCACTTCCCTGCCTGAAACTCAGCTGACGCTGAGCCCGGATGTGCCCGAATCGCCACAGGTGTCGCCGGATCCGCACACCGAACCGGTCTTCGCGGCAACCGGACGTGGCAGAATCGTGGTGTATCGACAACGCTTGTGATCGCCTGAGCGCGAAGGAGAAACACGATGACCCCGATTCGCCGGTCCACCTGGATGCCCCGCCTGCTGACGGCGGCCGCTGGAACCACTCTCGCGTTGTCCCTGACTGCTTGCGGAGGATCCGGAGGGGACAAGCCCGCCGAGGATCAGAAGTCCGAGGCCGCGCAGACCGAAGAAGGCGGATTCGGCGGAGGAGCCGTCGAATCGAAAGAGGCCGACGCCCCCGGATCCGAACCCGCCGAGGCGGAGCCCACAGACACGAAATCCACCGACCCGTACGCTGACGCTGCGAAGACCACGAGCTGGGCCAGCGACGACGGGATGAAGATCGACAAGAAGGGCAATGGAACCGTGCCTGCTTCATCGATCGAGGCCGACCTCGTCGACCTGTTCGAGAACAAACTCGATTTCACAGTCAAGAAGGCCGAGTGCGCAACGGATATGGATCTCACAGAATGGTACGGATTCGAAACGTGCAATGTCACCGTCAAGGACAAAGAAGCCCTCAAAGGTGAGAAGACGTACTACGGAACAGTGAAGATCGTCGACCACAAGGACAAGATGGTCAAGTACGAACTCAAGTTCCCCGGCATCGACAAGGAAGACTTCGACTTCAAGGACTGATCACCGAGGAGGCCCCGCCCCCGGTCATCGATCGGTTCCTGAGATTGCGACTGCACACTCATCGTCGCCCGTACGACCTTCGTCCGTGCGGGCGACGAATCGTCTCCGCGGATGTCCGGACGAATCGGTGACGACAAAGCCGCCGGCCGCCTCGGCGGGTGATCGGCTCTCCCCGTCCACGGCACGCTCGGAGAGCTCAGCCGAACCCGGGGCCGCGGTCTCCGAACTCCGGGCGCTGACCGGCTCATCCAGGGCCTCTCGGATGATCCGGCGCGGATCGTGCTGTCGCGGATCAAGCGTTCTCCAGTCCTCGGTGCCCATCGATTCGGCGGCCCGAGTCCGCGCCGTGTCGACCTGAGCACGGAGCAGGCGGGCGAGTTCACCGAGCTTCTGCGCGTAGTGGGGCAGACGCTGCACGCGATGACGAGTGCGGCGAGGAACAGCAGCGCCATCGGGGCCGCGACGAAGAACATGGAGAGCACGTCGGAGGCCGGGGTGACCAGCGCGGCGAAGACCACGATGGCCACGATGGAGACTCGCCAGGCCTTCGCGATCGATCGAGCAGAGAGCAGGCCGATGAAGTTGAGGACGACGAGGAAGACCGGAAGGACGAAGGCGACTTCGGTGGCGATGACGATCTTGAACACGAAGTCGAAATAGTAAGACGCCTGCAGAAAGGTGCTGTCCTCGCTCGAGGCGAACGAGGTGAGCACCTCGACCATCCGCGGGAAGATGTACAGGCCGGTGAGACAGCCGACGACGAAGAGGGGCACCGCGGCACTGAGGAAGCCGAACGCCACCTTCTTCTCCTTCGCCGTCAGTCCCGGGGTGAGGAATCCGAAGATCTCCCCCAGGCATACCGGGCTGGAGAGGGCGATCCCGGAGTACACGGCAATGCACAGCTGAAGGTCGAAGGCGCCGGTGACGCTGTCGTAGTTGAGCGAAACGCTGCGGGATTCGGCGAGCTCGGTGATCGGGGCCCGGAGGACGTCCATGACGAAATCGGACGTGAGATAGCCGATGACCGTGCCGATGAGCAGCGCCACCACCGCGCGCACCGCCCGTGTTCGCGCCTCCCGCAGGTGCGCGGACAGCGGCATCTTCTCCGCGGCGGTGCTCATGAGTGGGGTTCCGTCTCATCACCAGACCGCGAGTCGGATGATTCGTCCTTGAGGATGCGCACAGACTGCCCGAGGCTCTTGGCGAGCGCAGGCAGCTTGGATGCGCCGAAGACGAGGATGATGATGGCGAGGATGAAGAGGGCGTGCCAGCCCGTGAGGTTGTGCAGGATGATGGTGAGCCTTTCTCGGAGTTGTCAGGGCTTTTCGGGGGCACCGTCGGGTGGGGCTTGTCCTTCACCGCCGCCTCCCGGGGCTGCGCCGCCGGTCGGTTCGGTGTCGGTGTCGACGGGAACATCGAGCGTGGCGGTGTATCCGGAATCCGTGTCGCCGCTGATCGTGGCGAGTTGCTGCTCTCCTCCGTCGTCACCGAAGACGTTGTCGTCGTCGAGTGAGATGGCAGAGAGGCTCTTCGCCGATCCGTCGTAGGTCTCGAGAGCGAAGACTGCATTGCAGGCGTCTTCGGGCAGCGCCATCTGCGAGGTGGCGATGGCGTGCTCGGCATCGGTGATCGAATCGACGTCCGGGTAGACCTCGAAGTGGATGTGGGTCCAACGGCCGGAGTAGCAGCCGGGGAATACGGAGGTGAAGGTGACTTCTCCTGCTGCGTCGGCGACCTGGACGCCGCGCAGCCAGGTCGCGTCTTCGACGCCGTCGGAGTACATCGAGTAGCGGCCCTGAGCGTCGCAGTGCCAGGCGTAGACGGCGGCGCCTTCGAATGGAGCATTGTCACCGGCCATATCGGTGACCTTGAGGGTGAATGTCAGGGGCACACCGTCGACGGTGTCGGTCCCGTCGATGTTCGAGAGGATGTCCGAACGCACGATTCCGGATTCTTCGAGGATGTCCGGTCCGTTCGATCCGTCCGCCGGATACGGACCGGCCGTTTCGTCGGGGATCTCGGTGACCGATCCGCTGCCGCTCGAACTCGATTGCGTCGATCCCATGGCCCCGGAGGTGCAAGCGGCCAGGGCCATGGTGCCGACGCCGGCGCGACGAGCCCGAGAACTCCTCGCCGGCTGAAGTGGGTGCGGATGTCGAAGGAGGCGCCTTGGTCGACGACCTCTTCGTCGGGACGGTCGAGGAGCCTGCCTTCGTAGGCGGGTCCTTTGGGGGTCCGGTCCGGTTCGGGTACGTGAGCCTTGAGCTGTCCTGCCTTCGATGATGTGTGATGACACCATCGTGGTGACCGGCTCTGGCGTGGGACTGTGGCGTTTCTGGGCCGCGGCTGTGGATGCTCAGTCGGTTTGTGTTCCGTCCCACCAGTCGAGGGCTCGCCGGGCTTGCAGGGTCACCCATTTCGAGGGGTCGCGGACCGGAGCGTCGACGTGGAACCAGACGTCGGCGTCAAGGCGATGGTCCTGAGTGCAGGTGCCGTCGTCCGAGCGTCTGTCCCTGACTATGCCGACCGCCTCTTCCAATAGCGGGGGCGCCCCGCAGGATGAGTCGGCGGTCGCTGCCGGGTGTGTTGGGAAGAGAGGCTCTTGCCGACGTTGTCACTGCGCTTGTGCCGTCTGTGGCGTATATCACAGAGTAAGGCCGACATGGCCGGAAGGAGTCGCGCAACACAGCCTCAAGGAGTTCCCGGACGCAGAAACTCCCCCATCGGATTCGTCATCCTGATGAGGGAGTTGATCGGTAGCGGGAGGGGGACTCGATCCCCCGACCTCACGATTATGAGTCGTGCGCTCTAACCAGCTGAGCTACCCCGCCCCAGCGCCGCATTCTAGGCGGCACGAGAGCCCCGAAAGGGAATCGAACCCTTGACCTTCTCCTTACCATGGAGATGCTCTGCCGACTGAGCTATCGGGGCAACAGGTAAGAATTTACACGGGTTCGCTCACTCTGGGCAAATCGGGTGTCAGTGACGTCACTCACACGTCTCGCGATCTCCAGCCAAACCTCACACAGAGCTCCAGCCTGAACCGCCTTCACCAGGAAAAACACTCATTCCACGGGGTCGAATCGCCCCGCAAGGTAGCCCTGCAGACGACCGGGATGGTTCGTGATGATCCCGTCGACCTCGGCCCCGAGGAGCTCCCTCCATTCGTTCATCTCGTCGGCAGTCCAGACGAAGACACCGAGGTCGTTGTCCATAATCTCGGTGACGACGGATTTGCGCATGGAGAACCCTTTGTACGAGGGGTTGATCGCCACCGCCCCGAGATCGCGAGCGATCTCGATGTCCTCGGGTTTCGGAACCATGCGCAGGAGGAAGCGAGCCACCATCGGCAGCATGTCTCGACAGGTCTCAAGTGTTTCGAGATTGAACGACTGGACGACCATCCGGTCGGCAATGCCGGTCTCCACCACCAGCTCCGAGATCCTCGCCACCGCACCCGATGACCACTCTCCTTTGAGCTCGAGCAGCAACTCACCGCCTTGGTGCTGGATATCTCGCATCACGGCCGACAAGGTCGGTATGCGGACTCCATGGAAGCCCGGCCCCATCCACGAGCCGGCGTCGACGAACGACAGCTCTTCGGCGGTGAGATTGACCACGGGGCCCTTTCGGTTCGTGGTTCGGTCCAGGTCCGGGTCGTGGAGGATGACGGGGACGCCGTCGGCGCTGGTCGAGGTGTCGACCTCGATGAGATCGACACCGAGGGCGCGTGCGGCATCGACCGCGGCCAGGCTGTTCTCGGGAACCACGGCGGAATAGCCGCGGTGGGCGATCACCAGTGGGCGGCTGCCGGATCCCGGGCGTTCGACGATGCCCCGCTCGTGGAGGAACTGCTGAAAACTCATGGCTTCAGCCTATGCCCTGAGAGCACAAAGTCGCATGACAGGCGGTCGCACTTCCACGGGTCAGCCGCGGAGGCGATGCCGCCGTCGAGCGGAACGCACCGCGGACGCGGCGCGGATGATGGGAACTCACCTCACTTTCGACACAGGCACGACTGCAGCGGATATCTTGTGCGGTACCTCAGTTCCTAAATGCGAAGGTTCACCATGGAAGCTGAAGATCGGCGTAGTCCCTGAAACGGTGATCGAGGATTCACTGCTGCTTCAGGCATACACCTTCCTCGTTGCACCTCTGCTCTTCCACATGGGCTCGCTGATCCCACAGCCAGTGATGCTCAAGCCCGCGCCATCGTGTTCTTCCTCAGCAGCCGGCTCATGTCCGCCTACCTATGGCACGTGCCGGCCATCATCCTGCTCACCGGAATCCAGCTGCTGTGGCACCCGATGCCCGATCCCGGCACCGGAGCCTGGTGGCTGACCTGTCCGGTCTTCGTCGTCGCCGTCGCCCTCTTCGTCGTCCAGTCCCTGGCGATCTCGAGCTACGGACTCGACCTGCCAATGGCCATCCTCGGCCTGGTGTGCACCACGATCGCCGTCAACCTCGCCGAAGACAGCGCCACCGCTCGTTCCCGCATCAGCGACGGAAACGAGGCCACCATCGCCGAGGGGAACCCGCCGACGCCTGATCGGCGGGCTGGTCCCCGGGTTCCGCCTCGGTGACGGCGTCGTACTTCTTCGCATTCCGACGCCGCCGCCATGCGGCTATCTCGTTTTCCACGTTGCGAGGCGGAGTGAACACGGGCGGACCCTCGCGCAGATCCATCACGGCCTCCCGCACCCGGGCGTTGAAGCCGGCGAGGTAGTCGCGGACGTCAGATTCTTCGGTGAAGGCGTCGACGGTGTCCTCGAGGACGGCGTTCTCCTTGCGCAGCTGGAAAGCGGCCGGAGCGACACCGTTGATGCCCTCGGAATCCATCTTCTGCTTGATCCACCAGTCGGGATCGGATGAGCCGTGCAGACCGGTCAGCGGTTTACCGCGGCCCGGCAGATCGTCGAAGTCCCCGCGCTTGATGGCTCGGTCGAGAGCGGATTCGACGACAGCGTTGCGGTCCTCGAGCGAATTCAAACGCCGAGGCGGCTGCGCATCGTCCGTGTCATCGCTCATCGGTTCGGCCCTCCTCGGCGGAGCATTTCCGCTTTGTCCTCACACGGTAGGCGTCGGTCGGGCGACTGGGCAAGGGAACAGGTGGAAAATGAGAGAAGCTCCGTGACCTCTCGGTCACGGAGCTTCTCCGTTCTGCGTGGCAGATATAGGATTCGAACCTATGAAGGCAATGCCGGCTGATTTACAGTCAGCTCCCTTTGGCCGCTCGGGCAATCTGCCGCAGTCAGCGCTCGATGAGCACCTGAAAAGAATACAAGGCCCGGACCCGAATCTCCAACTCGGTAGACGCAGATCACAATTCGGGGCCTCGACTAGACTCGGACCCAACAGCCACGCCCGTTTCAGGCGGGCATCACCGATTGCAGACAAAGGAGCATTCATGGCCAGCGAATCCTCATTCGACATCGTCAGCAAGGTCGACCGTCAGGAAGCCGACAACGCGCTCAATCAGGCGGCGAAGGAGATCAACTCCCGCTACGACTTCCGCGGCACCGATGCATCGATCGCCTGGAGCGGGGAAGCCGTGCAGATGAAGGCCAACAGCGAGGACCGAGTCAAGGCCATCCTCGACGTCTTCCAGTCGAAGCTGGTCAAGCGCGGAATCTCGCTGAAGTCCCTGGAGGACGGTGAGCCGTACCCCTCCGGCAAGGAGCACCGAATCGACGCGTCCCTCAAAGAGGGCATCGACAAGGACAATGCGAAGAAGATCTCGAAGATCATCCGCGACGAGGGCCCCAAGGGCGTCAAAGCGCAGATCCAGGGTGATGAGCTGCGCGTGAGCTCGAAGAAGCGCGACGACCTGCAGGAAGTCATCGCCCTGCTCAAGGGACAGGACCTAGACGTCGACCTGCAGTTCACGAACTACCGCTGATTGCCAGCGCACCACACCGGCCCGATCCGCACTGCTGAGTGCGGACCGGGCCGGTGTCGTATTCGCCCGTAACGCTGTGATCCGCAAGAGGCCGGTCAGTGTTCGGGGAGTTCGAGCGGGATGTAGTACAGACCCTTCGAGTCCTCTTCGACGCTGGCCCGGAGGCGATCGTCGAGGTGGATGAAATCATTGACCTTGATGGTGCCCTTCTGGCCGCTGAGTTCGCGGATGGCGAAGGCGGGGATGAGGCCCTGGCGTCCCGAGCCGTCGACGGCGAGCGCGTATTTCGGGCCGGTCGCGCGGACCCGAACGTCGATGCCCGTGTCCTGTTCCCGCAGTTCGTCGAGTTCGACGACGGGTTCCGGGTTCGTCAGCGCGGTGAGCTCGACGGCGAGGGTATCGGCCATGTCATCGACGGTCGCGAGCATGTTCGCCATGGCACGGGCGAATTCGCCGTGCAGCTTGCTCGGCTTCATCGCAGCGCCGGGTTTGTACATGTCCTCATGGGTCAGTTCGCTCCAGGCGTCCTGGAGCCGGGTCTTGACCTGGATCTCGGCGAAGACGGGCGGCCCTTGGTCAGACGGGATGCGCAGGATGACGTGGCAGGCACGGTAGCCGCTGGCCTTCGGCGGGTCCGTGTAGTCTTTCCACTCAATGAGTTCGAACGCGCCAAGCTGATCGGGATCGCGCAGCGCGGCGAACATCATCGACTGGTCACGCGGTGATTTGCACAGCACCTTGACGCCGACGATGTCGCGGATCTGGTCTTCGACATCCTCGGCGGAGGTGATCGTCAGATCTGGATCGTCGTCGGTCTTCTCCGTCAGCTTCGCCAGGGTCCGTGCCGCGTCCTTGATCCGATGACCGTCGACGTCGAGGCGGGAGATGTCCTTGTCCTTGAGCAGGCCCTTCTGCTGTTCGGTCAGCCAGTGTTTGATCCGCACCGCCGCCGTCTGCCAGGCGTTGAGCCGTTCGACATAGGCACGTTCGACGATCGTTTTGAGCTGCGATTCGTTTCTCACGCGGTCTCCCCTGCCGGCCTTCAGCGCAATGGTCCACGCTCGCGGGTGCGATCTGCTGCACGCTGGTGCGACTTGGTGTGCGCTGGCGTGGTCTGGACGTCTCCGACTCTACGCGGTGGAAGCATCAGCCACCGGCAGCGACTCGTCTCCCCGTTGCAACGGGAAGAGAAGGCACTGCCGGTGCCAGATGGCCCCAGTAGTGGAGGAAGTAAGGCTAAGCGGAGGGTAAGGCACGAACGGTGCAGGATGCCTAAGCCCTGGGAGGTGCCACGGTCGTGCGTGGCGCTCGAACGGCGCGGGAGGCCTCAGCTATGTGTGACACTCCGACGGCGCGAAGAGCGCCCGGTGGCATACCTCAGCTGCCGGCCGTCGGCTGGCCGACGGATTCGGCGGTGACGTGTCCGCGCGCCTCGGCGAGCATGGCTTCACGGGTGGCGAGCTTGATCCGCTCACGTCCCTCGACCTCGCCGGCCGCCTTCTCAGCGGCCTCGACGC
Source organism: Brevibacterium sp. JSBI002 (assembly GCF_026013965.1). Taxonomy (NCBI): domain Bacteria; kingdom Bacillati; phylum Actinomycetota; class Actinomycetes; order Micrococcales; family Brevibacteriaceae; genus Brevibacterium; species Brevibacterium sp. JSBI002. The sequence continues at coordinate 1,041,570 of NZ_CP110341.1, read as the reverse complement.
GGTGGTAGCCCTCCCAATCGGCGTAGTCGATGCCCTTGGATTCGAGGAGTTCGATGATGGCCGATTCGTCCGGATACACCGGATCGGTGAGCGCACCGGCGGCACGGTCGTCGAGGATGTGGCCGATGGTCTCGAGCGCATCGCCCTTCGTGTGGCCGATGAGCCCGACGGGTCCGCGCTTGATCCACCCAGTGGTGTACACGCCCTGAACGACATCGGCCTCGGCGGCCGCGGTCTGGTCATCGGAGTCGACGACGCGACCCTCGTGGTTCGGGATCACACGCTTGCGATCGTCGAAAGGCAGCTGCGGCAGCTGAGTGCCCGCATAGCCGACGGCACGGTAGACGGCGTCGAGCTCCCAGTCGTGGAAGCTGCCGGTGCCGTTGACACCGCCGGAGCCGTCGAGTTCCATGCGTTCGGTGCGCAGCCCCGTCACCTTGTCCTCGCCGAGGATGGCGACCGGTGAGTGCAGGAAGTGCAGGTGGAGACGCCGCTTCGCTCCGGTGGGTTCGCGCATGGTGAAGTCCGTAAGCGTCTTCGCGACCTGCTTGGTCTGGTTGCTCGACTCGATCGCCTGCATCGACCCTTCGTCGAACTCGAAGTCCTCCGGGTAGACGATGAGGTCGACGTCCTTGACGGCGCCGAGTTCGCGTAGCTCGAGCGGGGTGAACTTAGCCTGAGCAGGTCCGCGACGGCCGAAGATGTGGACATCGGTGACCTTCGACGACTTCAGTCCTTCGTACACGTGATCGGGGATCTCCGTGGTGTGCATATCGTCGGCCTGCTTCGCCAACACGCGGGCGACGTCAAGGGCGACGTTGCCGTTGCCGATGACGGCGACGCGCTCGGCATCCAGCGGCCAGGACTGCGAGACGTCGGGGTGCGAGTCGTACCAGTTGACGAAGTCCGCGGCGCCGTAGGATCCGGGCAGATCGATGCCGGGCAGGTCAAGGGCGGCGTCGACGAAGCAGCCGGTGGAGAAGATCACCGCATCATAGCGGTCGGTGAGCTCTTCGAGGTGGAGGTCGACTCCGTACTCGACATTGGAGAACAGGCGGATGTCGCCTCGGTCGAGGACCTTGATCAGGGCGTTGATGATGCCCTTGATCCGCGGGTGGTCGGGAGCGACTCCGTAGCGGACGAGCCCGAAGGGAGTCGGCAGACGATCGAAGAGATCGATGCTCAGATCGAAGTCACGCTCCGCCTTTGTCATGAGATCGGCCGCGTAGATCCCAGCAGGACCGGCGCCGACGATGGCCACCCGGAAGGGACGAGTCATTCTCACACCTCTCTGTTCAGTCCCACCGAGTCTATCGTCAATGTAGGTCATCCTTACAATGACGTGACCAAACTCGCATCACCGCCGCCTGGTCAGCAGACTGCATCCCTCGCCGCCCTGCCATCTCACGGGCGGTCCCGCCGGCTCCCCCGAGCCCAGCCCTCACTAGACTGAAGCATGTGAGCCAGAACCCTGCCCCCGATGAGAGCGCAATTCGCCGTGCCGGCCTGATCAACGGATTCTCCGCCTACCTGCTGTGGGGCGTGATGCCGCTGCTCTTCGCCGCCGCTGCCCCCACCGGCGCTCTCGAACTCGTCTCCCATCGAGTCATCTGGTCGCTGGTCTTCTGCGCCATCCTCCTCGTCTTCACCGGCGGGTTCCTGCGCACCTGGCAGATTCTGCGCTCACCGCGCCTCTTCGGCCTGCTGCTTCTGGCCTCGGTGCTCATCGCCATCAACTGGACGACGTTCATCTACGGGGTCGAAACCAACCAACTCGTCGAGATCTCACTCGGCTACTACCTCAACCCGCTCATCTCCATCGGTCTGGGCGTGGTCTTCCTCGGTGAGAAGCTGCGTCCACTGCAGTGGACGGCCGTGGGCTTCGGTCTGCTCGCGGTCATCATCGTCGGCATCGGACTCGGCCGAGTCCCCTACCTCGCATTCACCGTCGCCCTGTCCTTCGGCCTCTACGGGCTGGTGAAGAACAAGGTCGGCAGCCGAGTCGGCGCACTCGAAGGCATGACTGTCGAAAGCCTCGTCCTCGCCGTTCCCTCGACGATCTACCTCATCGTCCTCGGCTCGCTGGGGCTGCAGACGTTCTCCGGATTCGGCGGCTGGCACGTCTTCGTCATCATCATCACCGGGCCCGCCACCGCGATCCCGCTCATCCTCTTCAGCGCCGCCGCCCGCCGCATCCCGCTGTCCTGGGTGGGCATGCTCCAATATCTCACCCCGACCATCCAATTCACCCTCGGCGTCACGGTGCTCGGCGAGATGATGTCGATGACCCGCTGGATCGGATTCTTCGTCATCTGGATCGCCGTGATCCTGTTGTGCACGGACATGATCCGCCACAGCCGGCGCCGCTGACCCCGACACCTCCCTATTGCTACCTGACGGCGGCTCAGCAACCTCGCGCGAGGTTGCTGAGCCGCCGTCAGGTAGTAATTGGGTCGGGTCCGGATTTATCCGGTCGGATCGTCTCCAGCCATTGACACCACCTCTGGCATCATGGTTCATTAGTTAAGTAACTAACCAACTCACATGGAGCCGAATGTGATCGACGACGCCAAACCCCTGTTCACTCAGATCGCCGAGAAGGTCGAGGACTCGATCCTCAACGGCACCCTGCCCGAACTCTCCCGAGCACCATCGACGAACGAGCTCGCGACCTTCTACTCCATCAATCCGGCCACCGCCGCCAAAGGCATCAACCGGCTCGTCGACAAAGGCGTGCTGGAGAAGCGTCGCGGCATCGGAATGTTCGTCACCGAGGGGGCCCGCGCTCTGCTCATCAACGAACACCGGACCACCTTCTCCGAGAACTTCATCAGCCCCCTGCTGAATGAGGCCAATCGCCTCGGGCTGGGGTCGAAGGACGTGATCGCGCTCATCGAAGAGCGCTCCCGAGAACTCCACCTGACCACCGCACTCGATCCGACCGCAGCGAAGGGATGACCCATGAACGCCGTCGTCGAGGTCCGCCGCCTCACCAAGACGTACAAGACCACCACTGCACTCGACGATGTCAGCCTGAGCATCGATGAGGACTCGATCTACGGTCTGCTCGGACGCAACGGCGCCGGCAAGACCACGCTGATGTCCATTCTCACGGCCCAGAACTTCGCGACCAGCGGCGACGTCGAGGTTTTCGGGGAGGACCCGTATGAGAACGCCCGCGTGCTCAATCGCATGTGCTTCGTCCGCGAGAGCCAGAAGTATCCGGACGATTCGAATGCCCGGCATGCCCTGACCAACGCCCGTCTGTTCTTCCCGCACTGGGATCAGGACTTCGCCGACCAACTCGTCGCTGACTTCGATCTGCCGCTGAAGACGCCGATCAAGAAGCTCTCCCGCGGTCAGCAGTCCGCCGTCGGAGTCATCATCGGCCTCGCGTCCAGGGCCGAGATCACGTTCTTCGATGAGCCCTACCTCGGCTTCGACGCCGTGGCCCGGCAGACTTTCTACGACCGTCTCATCGCCGACTACGCCGAATTTCCGCGCACCATCGTGCTCTCGAGCCACCTCATCGACGAGGTCGCCGATCTCATCGAGAAGGTCATCGTCATCGACCACGGCCGGATCATCATGGATGAGACCACCGAGGAGGTCCGCAATCGAGCGGTCAACGTCGTCGGAGACGCCGACGCGGTCAATCGGCTCGTCGCCGGTCGCGAAGTCATCCACCGCGAATCGCTCGGCCGAGTCGCCTCGGTGACGATGCTCGGCCACCTCAGCAATGCCGACCGCGAACTCATCGCCGACGCCAACCTCGACCTCACTCCCGTCTCCCTGCAGCAGCTCGTCGTCTGCAGCACTCAGACGGACCTCGCCGAGTCATCAGCAGCGGAGACCGACTCAAGGAGCCTGCAATCATGACCGCCGTCATCGACCACCCGCCTGGAGCCCGCACGTCACGACCGAAGAACCGGATCCTCGGCGTCGTCCGTCTGCAGTTCACGAACACACAGACCTTCGTCTGGGTGCCCCTGCTCATTCTTGTCGCCGCGTGGCTCATCACGCTCATCATCTATTGGATCATCGCCTCCGCAGGCGTGGACTCCCAGATGTACAGCGGAGGTTCGCAAGCGCCGCTGTGGTACTTCGCCATCGTCGGTGCACAGGCGGTGAACCTCACGTTCTACTTCTCCCAGGCCATGAGCCTCACCCGACGGGAGTTCTGCCTCGGCTCCCTCACGGCGGCTGCGATCAGCGCCGCGGGCATCTCCGCAGTCTTCGTCGTCCTGGGACTCATCGAACAGGCCACCGACGGTTATGGCTTAGGCGGCTACTTCGCCTACCTGCCGTGGGTGTGGGAACACGGTCCACTCGGTGCCGGGTTCGTCTACTTCGTGCTCACAATGCTGTGCTTCGTCCTCGGCTTCTGGTTTGCGATCTTCTACAAACGCGCCGGCGCTCTCATCCTCACGATCTCCCTCACCGGCATCGCCTTGGCACTGCTGGCCGGAGCCGCGTGGATCAACGTCAATCGGGCCTGGCCCCAAGTGTGGGCGGCGATCGTGGGTGCGCAGGCAATCGGCCTGGCCCTGTGGGCACTGGGGCTGACCGCGGTCTTCGCCCTGGGCTCGTACCTCACGCTTCGTCGCCTGACGACATAGTCCGCCGATGCCCTCGCCGAGGCGGTCCTACCCTCACCGAGGCGGAGCGCCGCGGTCAGCAGCTCAGCTGAGCACCGCGAGCACTCCCCCGGCCAGTACCGCGGCAACCGCCACGGCCGCTCCCATCGCTGCCGTCGTCTTCCACCCCATCGCCTTGCCGACCATGACCATCGAGGGGATGCTCAGAGCCGGCAGAGCGATGAGCAGGGCACCCGTGACACCGGCCCCGACCCCGAGGGGAACGAGGGTGAGGATGATCGGGATCTCTCCGCCGGTGGGGATGACCAGCAGGGTCGCCACAACCGCCACGATGAGCACAGCACCGGCACCCAACAGGGCTTCGAGCCCGAAGACACCGGTCAGCCACGGTGCGATGAGCCCGATGACGAAGACGAGCGCGAGGTGTTCGGGCACGAGGATGAGGGTGAACCTGGCCAAGGACCGCAGGTAGCGCATGGGAAGAGACAGCAGATTCGCCGAGGCGGGTGCGGGCCCGGGTGCCGCCTCGGCGGGTCCGCTCACCCACCGTCCGATGAGCGCGGCGGCACCGACCGCGACGAGGAGCGCGAAGACGATGCGCACCGCCATGTACTGCCACGGCAGGACGAGGGCCAAGAAGATGATGACCGCGGGATTGAGCAGCGGATTGCCGACCCAATAGGCAAGAGCGGCCGAACGGCGCACACCCGAGTCCCGCAGGCCCGCGGCCACCGGTGCCGCACAGCAGGTGCACATCATCGACGGCGTCGACAAGGCGGCGCCTATGAGGGACTGACCGGTGTGGCTGCGGCGGTTGAGCAGCCTCAGCAGCCAGTCACGTGGCACCAGAGCGTCGATAGCCGCCGCGACGAGCAGCGCCACCAGCAGCGCCTTCCACACGGCGGTGAAATACACGAGCGTGAAGTCACACGCGCCCGACAGCGACACCGTGTCCCCGGCGGCATCGAACAGCGGGGCACCGTCCCACAGAGACGTCTGACTCATCGTCCACGCCTTGTCCCAATACGGCAGCCATTTCGACCAGCTCAGACCGACGACGAGCAGCGCAGCGAGTACGCCGAGGCCGATCCAGTCGGCGGCGCCGAGCCTCTGCGGAGTCCGAATCGGTGCCGAAGCTGAGGTCTGCGTCATCGCGGTATTTCCTTTGTGCCTGTGCCGAGACGGCTGGGAGACAGAAGAGAAACGGTGAGGGGCGGGAGCTCAGGAGGTGCGGGCGACGACGGAGTCGGCGAAGGCGAACAGCGATTCCTTGACCTGGCCCTCCGGCAGCGGCGCCAGAGCCGCCTTGGCCTCATCGGCCCAGCGCGCAGCCTCTGCTCGGGCCTTCTCCGTCACCGGATGCGCTGCCAGCGCCGCACGGGCGGCTTCCAGGGCATCATCGGAGGTCAGATCCGCGTCGAGGAGGTCGACCACTTCGGCGGCGGAGATATCCCCGGCGGCGGCAGCCGCCCGAACATAGAGCACAGGCAGGGTGGGAACCCGTTCGCGCAGATCCGTACCCGGGGTCTTCCCCGACTCAGAGGATGTGGTCGTGAGGTCGATGATGTCATCGGCGAGCTGGAAGGCCACACCGACGCGTTCGCCGAAGACCCGGACGGGCTCGGCCAGAGCCGAATCGGCTCCGGAGAACATCACGCCGAAGCGCGCCGAGGTCGCGATGAGCGATCCCGTCTTGTCGGCGAGCACCTGGATGTAATGCTCGATCTCGTCGGCGCCTTCGGGCGGGCCGGCGAATTCGTTGAGCTGACCGAGGACGAGACGCTCAAACGTCTCGGCCTGGATGCGCACGGCTTCGGGACCGAGCTTCGCGGTGACGCCGGAAGCCTTGGAGAACAGCAGATCGCCGGTGAGGATCGCCACCGAGTTGCCCCACACCTCATGGGCGGCCTTCGCACCGCGGCGCACGGGAGCATCGTCCATGACGTCGTCGTGGTACAGCGATGCGAGGTGGATGAGTTCGACGGCGACGGCCGCATCGATGATGTCGTCGTTCTCCGCATCGCCGAGGCGGGCGGTGAGCAGCACGAGGTTCGGACGGGCGCGTTTTCCGCCGGCGGCCAGCAGATGCTTCGATGTCTCGTCCGGCAGTCTCCGCGTCTGTTCGGTGACCTCGTAGAGACGGGCCTCCACGGTTTCCAACTGAGTCGAGAGCTCTGCCGCGAGCTGGGCGTCGTCACCGGTGAAGGTGGCCGGAGAGGCTGGGTGGCTCATGTCCTCGTCATTCGTCGTAGTCGGTGTCGGCATGGTGTTGTCGCAGCCCTTGCGCTCAGAGTTCTTCACTGTGGTCTCACCGTGGTCCTTGCGCTCAGACATTGCTGGTGGCCGGGACGATTCGGGTCAGGGCCGAGATGATCCTGTCGATGAGATCGGCCTCGGAGACCTTCGGGTCGCGGTAGAGGTTCGCCAACAATTTGACGACGAACTCCATCACAACGTCAACACCCATACCGTACTTGATTCCGAACTGCATGAGCGCAGGGTGGCCGATGATCGAGGCGAAAACGCGTCCCAGGGTGAAGTAGCCGCCCAGGGAGTCTCCGAGCAGAGCCGGGTACTCCTCCAGCCGGCGACGCATCACGGCCTGCGGATAGCGCGAATAGGTGGAGATCACCTCGGCGGCGATGCGCGCGGATTCCAGGGCGTAGTCGATGCCTTCGCCGTTGAACGGGTTGACCATTCCGCCGGAGTCGCCGACGAGCAACAGCCCCCGGTGGAAGTGCGGCGTGCGGTTGAAGGCCATCGGCAGGGCCGCGGATTTGATCGGACCCAGCGAGGTGGTTTCGTCGATGCCCCACTCGTGGCCCATGTCGGCGATCCACTGGCTCATCATTCCGCGCAGATCCACGGATCTGAACTGGGGTGAGGAGTCGAGCAGTCCGGCACCGATGTTCACGGTGCCGTCGCCGAGGGGGAAGATCCACCCGTATCCGGGCAGGGTCTCGGACTCCCCGGCCGCGTTCTTCGACCGCATCTCCACCCAGGACTCGATGTAGTCATCGGCGTGCCGTGGCGTCGAGTGATAGGCGCGGGCGGCGATTCCCATCGGACGGTCGTCGCGCTTCTCCAGCCCCATCGACACGGCCAGGCGGGAGGAGACTCCGTCGGCGGCGATGACGATCGGTGCCCGGAAGTGGGCTTCGGGGCCCACTCGGCGACCGCGGTGGTCTGTTCCGGAGGCGTGGACTCCGCGGATCCACCCGTCGTCGCCCACGTCGGGAGACATTGCGCGAACCTGTTCGAAGAGCCGGGCCCCGCTGCGCTGGGCATGACGAGCGAAGGCTTCGTCCATGCTCATCCGTGGACGGGTCACCCCGTAGTTCGGGGTGCCGTCGATCTCGGGCCAGTCGAGTTCGAGCCGGTGGCCGCCGCCGATGAGGCGCAGCCCTCTGTTGCGGTGCCAACCGTCGGATTCCGGCAGGTCCATTCCGAGGTAGCCGGCTTCCTTCACCGCACGCGGAGTCAGGGCGTCGCCGCAGATCTTGTCGCGCGGGAACCCTGACTTCTCCAGGATGATGACCTCGTGCCCGGCCTGGGCGAGGTAGGCGCCGATCGCCGAGCCGGCCGGGCCGGCACCGACGACGACGACTTCGGCATCGAACTCATTCATCGTCAAGGCTGGGCCGGCTCCGTGGTGTCGGCCGCCTCGGCGGGTTTGAGGGCATGATGGACGGCGACGATTCCGCCGGTGAGGTTACGGTACTTCACCTGGTCGAAGCCGGCGTCGAGGATCTGATGGGCGAAAGCATCCTGGTTCGGCCAGGCACGGATCGACTCGGCCAGGTAGGCGTAGGCTTCAGGGTTCGAGGACACTGCACGAGCCAGGGGCGGCAGTGCCCTCATCAGGTACTCCTTGTACACGAGGCTGAAGGCATCGAGCGTCGGAGTGGAGAATTCGCAGATGACGAGACGTCCGCCGGGCTTGAGCACGCGCAGCATTTCGGTGAGCGCCAGGTCGACATCGTGGACGTTGCGGATGCCGAAGGAGATCGTGACGACGTCGAAGCTCGAATCGGCGAAGGGCAGATCCATCGCATCGGCGTAGATGAAGTCGATCTGCGGGTGCCGACGACGTCCCTCCGCGAGCATTCCCGTGGAGATGTCCCCTGCCACCACCTCGGCGCCGTGGTGGGTGAACGTCATCGAGGAGGTGCCGGTGCCGGCAGCCAGGTCGAGCACGCGCTCACCGGGTCCGGCGGCCACGGAATGGGCGACGGTGCGCCTCCAGGCACGGGCGAATCCTAAGGAGAGGACATCGTTCGTGAGGTCGTAGCGGGAAGCGACATCATCGAACATCGAGGCGACGTCGGCGGGCTGTTTGTCCAGCTTGGCACGGTTCATGACCATATTCTCTCAACACCTGAACCGGGAGGGCGAATCCGGATCCCCGGCAGTTGAGATCCTGAACTAGAATCGTGGCGACATGACTACGATTTTCGGCACTTCCGACATCCTCTCCGCCCCTCCGCGTCTGCGTGTGCGCTCCCGTTTCGTCGACGACGTCGATCCCGGGCCCGGCTTCCCCTTCGAATCGGGTCTGCCCACGACCGTGGAGCAGACTCTCGAGCTGCTGCCCACCGACGGCTTCTCCTGCTGGGTCCGCGACACCTCCGGCCTCATCGGCTTCGGCCGCACCCTGCGCATTCGGGCCCGCGGCCCTGAGAGGTTCACCGAACTCTCGGACGCGTGGAAGGCCATCACCGAGGCGGCTGAGGTCGAGGATGAGGTCGATCTGCTCGGTTCCGGGCTCATGTGCTTTGCCACGGTCGCCTATTCGGGGGAATCCGCGGTCGATTCGATCATCCATGTCCCCGAATTCGTCCTCGGTCGCCGCGGCGGCCGCGTGTGGCTGACCTCGATCTCGACGGCCGAGGAGCCTCCTCTGCCGCCGATCCTCCATGCCGAACCGCTGCAGCGCGTGCGATCGGCCCGGGCCGAGGCCGGGGATCTCGATCCCGAGAAATGGTCCCGGCTGGTCGAACAGGTCGCCGCCATGCTCACTCCGATCGACACCTCGGCGGAGGTGGACGCGTTCGCGGATGATCCGACTCTGCGCAAGATCGTCCTCGCCCGCGACGAAGTCGTCACCACCGAAGAGGACATCGACGTGCGTGCGGTGCTCGGTGCGCTCAACCGCAGCTACCCGAGCTGTTGGACCTTCGACATCGCCGGTCTCATCGGGTCACCCCGGAGCTGCTCATCGGGGTCGAGAACAACAGAGTGACCTCACGAGTGTTGGCCGGGACCTATCGGGTGGAGAAGAACCCGACGGAGGAGATGCCGGCGGCTCGGAAGCTGCTGAGCGCGCACAAGGACAGCACCGAACATGCGTTCGCCATCGCCTCCCTGCAGCGCAGTCTGGGTTCGGTCGCCGAGGATGTCACCGTCGATGAGCGCCCCCACCTGCTGCCTTTGGCCAATGTCATCCATTCGGCCTCCGATGCGCAGGCGAGCCTCTCCCCCGATTCCGGGCTCACCGCCCTCGACGTCGCCGCAGCGGTCCACCCCACTGCCGCCGTCGGCGGGTACCCGCAGGCGAGCGCGGTGGCGCACGTCGATGAACTCGAACCCCTCGACCGCGGACGCTACTCCGGTCCCGTCGGGTGGATGGACGGGCGCGGCAACGGCCAGTTCGGCATCGCCCTGCGCTGCGGTCAGCTCGAGGACCGCAACCGGATCCGACTGTACGCCGGAGCCGGGATCATGCCGGACTCGGATCCCGCCACCGAGGTGGACGAGACGAACGCGAAGCTCGCTCCGATGCGTCGGGCGCTCGGTCTCGACCGAGACTGACCTCGTCGTGTTCACCGCGCCTTCCCTGTTGTCGGAGGACCGGTGAGTATTCCGTCGCTCAGCGCGGTTCGGTCACCTCGATGATCCGCCGAACACCTGCGTTTCGCTGACCGTCGATCGTGCCGAGAGCCGTTTCGAATTCCTCTGCGCTGGTCACCTGTTCGTGGTCCCATCCGTATCCCGCAGCGAGGTCGGCGAATCCGCGGCCGTGGGGGACGGTGAAATATCGTTCCAGGAATCCTTCGAGATGGGGCTGAGAGTGTTCGAGTCCGGAGAAGATCGCTCCCCCGTCGTCGTTGAGCACGACGATCGTCACGTCACCGGCGTCTTCGTGACTCGGTGTGAGCAGTCCGCCGATGTCGTGGAGCATGGCGATATCACCGATGAGCAGGACGACCGGCTCTCCCAGGCCCAAGGACAGTCCTGTCGTCGTCGAGATCAGTCCGTCGATTCCGGCGAGTCCGCGTGAGGCGTGGATGCGGGCTCGGATGTCGGTGGCGTCGCTGAGATAGCGCACCGAGTTCGAGCTGGCCACGAAGAGTGTGATGTCCTGAGTGGCCAACTGCTCGGTGACCGCTCGAGCGGTCACCTGGAAATCCCTCGCCGAGGCGGCCCCCGGGTTCTCTCCCGTGCTCGGTTCCGGGGATCGTTCCGCAGACCGCTCTGTTCGCGCGGCTGCGACAAGGGACGACCCGGCGTCGGTCCAGGCGCGTACCCAGGTCAGCCCCGAGGCGGCGGCGCCCTGCGTCTCGCCCGCAGCCCTCCCGTCGTCCGCGACGGTCCTCTCGTCGCGGACGGTCAGGTCGAATGCGTCGACGGCGTCGGGAATGCGCTGCACTGTCACGGTGTCGTCGGCGAGCAGTGCGGCGACGGGCCTGGTCAGGGTCGGTTTTCCGTGGACGATGACGGTGCGGATCGCCTCGCGCAGCTCGGGGTGTTCGCTGAGCACACGGGCATGAGCCGGCACGACCGTCGAGGGTTCGGATGATCCGGAAGTCGAGGATTCCTTCGAATCAACAGCGGTGCGGGCCAGAGGACTCGAGGGTTCGGCAAGCACCGGAAGACGGTGAACTTCAGCGAGCGCACGCAACGATTCGGCCGAATGCCCTCCGGCGTCTCCGGCGACGATGACCGTCCCCTCGGTGATGGTGACTTCGACAGACGTCTGCGAATCGTTCCCTGCGCCGATGTCGATGCGGGGCTCGGCCTTCGCGACTCGGGTCTCGGCAAGCCCCTTGATCTCGCTCTTCCACGTGTCCAACTCCTCCGGGGTGGGAACCAAGGGGGTGTCGAACTGCACATTGAAGTGGACGGGGCCGGCCGCCTCGGTGGCGGTGTCCGAGCGTGATCCCAATGTTGCGGCCACGGCGTCTGACATCGCTCGGTGGACCGCCTCGGCGGTGTCGCCGGCGGGGACGTCAAAGCGGGCACGGACATCGCTGAGCACCTGCGACTGGTCGTCGATGGTCTGGTTGGCTCCAGTTCCGCGCAGCCGAGCGGGACGATCCGCGGTCAGCGCCAACAGCGGCAGGTGCCCGTACGATGCCTCGAGGACGGCGGGATGGAGATTGGCCACGGCCGAACCGGACGTCGTCACGACCGCCACGGCGGACTCACTGCCGCGCGCACGCAGACCGCGGGCCAGGCCGAGGGCGAGGAAAGCGGCATCACGCTCGTCGACGCGCACATGCGTGCGGATGAGCCCCGCCTCGGCGAGCGGAGCCAGAGCATAGACCAAGGGAGCGGACCGTGAACCGGGGGCGAAGACGACATCACTGACCCCGGCTTGGACCAGGCTTCGGGCAATCTGCTGCGCCACCGCGCTCGAATTCGACATCACCTGATATTCAACCACCTGACCACCTGTGGTTCACCTCCGCCCTCTAACCTCGAGAAATGCGCCGCTCGTTGATCATTGCGATGGGAGCACGAGCCATCCGCACTCTGACCGCGGCCCGCTCCCATCGCGGACGCTATCCCGCTCGCGACCAGACCACCTCCTTCCTCGGCCCCGAACCCCGCGGGAAGGATGCCCGGACCTGGCATATCCGGGACAAACGGAAACTCTCGCCGAGGCTGCGCGAATTCTTCCTCTACTCCCCCGCACTCGGCCGCACCGTCGGCGTGCGCGTACTGCTGCCGGGGATTCCCGCCGAGGTCAGCCCCGTCATCCACCTCTTCCACGGAGGCGGCGATGATTTCCGCTCATGGACTGATTTCGGTTCCGCTGAGGAACTCACCCTCGACTCCCCGTACCTCGTCGTCATGCCCGACGGCGGGGCAGGAACCTATTCGCGTCTGGCCGTCGGCAGCGAGGTCCACGACTGGCCGCGCTTCCACACCGAGGAGGTCCCGGCCTTCCTCAGAGCGAACTTCTCCGTCGACTGGGCACCCGGCAGCCAGTTGGTGGCGGGGCTCTCGATGGGCGGGTACGGGGCGATGAAGTACGCGGCCTGGCATCCCGACAGGTACGGATCGGCCGCCGCGTTCTCCTCGCCCTTGGATCCCCTATCGACCGTGCCCGCCTTCGATATCATCGCGATGCGCGAAGGCGCGCGGTCGCTGAGCCTGTTCGGCGATCCCGCCCTCGATCGCAGCGAATGGCTGGCGAATTCCCCGTACGCTCTGGCCGAGAACCTCCGCGGTCTCGACCTGTGGTTCAGCGCCGGTTCCGGCAGCCTCGAAGACGCGAAGGATCGTGACCTTCTGGAGTCGATGATCAGCTCGCAGGGCGAGCGCTTCTCCGCCCGTCTCAACTCCCTCGGCATCCGCCATTCCTGGTTTCCGCGCACCAGCGGCCTGCACAACTGGACGAGCTGGGAACGGGAGCTCGGAGCCTGGCTGAAGACTCTCGCCAAACGACGCGACTATGCGAGTTCGGATCGCGGTCGGACCGATCGCGTGGCCGATGGCGGACAGTTCACCTTCCTCACCGGTCATGCCCTCTTCGATATCCATGGGTGGCGGGTGGAGATCTCCCGTCGTCGCGCGCAGGTGGTGCGCTTCGACGCCGTCAGCGCCGCCGGCTTCTCTCTGACCGGGACCGGCAGCTTCCGTGTGCGCACTCCCGGTCTCTTCGATCCCGGCCGCCGCTACGACATCAACGTGTCCGGTCCCAGGGGGGACAATGCCTATCAGCAGAAGGCCGACAAGAAGGGGCGGCTGACGTTCACCGGTCGCCTGGCCGCGGCCATGCACGATCCGATCATCCCCGGAAAGCGCACCGCTCACTTCGCCACGCTGGGACAGGACGAGGTGACCACGGTGCGGATCGCCTCGGCGGGGGTCGACGCGGCAGCCGACCGCAGGCACGGTGCGGCAGCATTCGATCGTGCGGCAGCGGTCGATGGCGAAAGGTCCACAGCCGATGTTCCAGATCCGTCACAGACAGAATCCACGGACGATCCCACTGGCGTCTATATTGAGAGCGGTCGCGAATCGACGGCCGCTGATTCTTCAGAACGCTGACTCGAGAGGTCAACCATGAAACGCATACTCCCCGCCGTCGCTCTTTTCGCCGGACTCTCCCTCGTCGGCTGCACGGGTGGAGGAGACAAGCCGGACCAGGCTGACAGCGGCGGTGACTCCTCGCAGGCGTCAGCCGAAGAGACCCCGCAGGCAAGCAAACTCGATGAGGCGAAGCTCAAGGAGATCCTTGAGTCGACCAAGGCCGAGGGTCAATCGTTCAAGGCCGTCGACGGTGCCGGCAATTCCTCCAGCGAGGCCGTCAAGGCCCTGGAGAGTTCTGAGTTCGAACCGGCCAAGTGCAAAGACATCACCATGAACCTCCTCAACGCCAACCTCGCCTCCAAAGGCACCACGGTCGCTGGAACCTCCACCGACAACATCCTCTCCGCGGCCCTGTCGAGCTATGACGATGTGGACGGCGCACAGACCCAGATCGAGGGCGCCTCGAAGATCGCAGAAGAATGCAGCGATGTGAAGATCAAGACCGCCGGCGTCGAGATGTCGATGGAGTACAAGACCTTCGACGCCAAAGTCGACGGGGCAGACGAGACCAATGGAATCGTCGCCTCCGTCGAGGCCGGCGGACAGACAGCAATGAACCTGCGCATGGTCTACGCCCTCGTCGGCAACAACGTCGTGGCCGTTTCCAATATCGCCGATGTCGAAGAGGCCACCGTGACGAAGACCGCCGGTGCCTTCGTCGACGCGGTGAAGAACGCAGGCTGAGCCGGTTCGCCCGCGAGTCGATTCAGGCGGTATCAGTTCAATCAGAATCGGCTCAGCCTCGCAGGGCGCTCCAGCAATCCTGGAGCCGGTCGGCCCACCACGCGAATCGTCCCGGATCCACCGCCAGCTGCTCCATGCGGTCAGGGTCCGGGACGATTCGCGTGACCGGGATGGCCCCGTCGACCGGAGTCAGGGCCTCATCCTCGGCGACGACATCGGCGGTGAAGAGGCGCCCGGTGCCCAGCCCGCAGGCAACCCGATCACCGAGGATGTCCCGGCTGCGATCGGTGCGAGGCAGTCTGGCGGCGAGTTCGGCTCCGGCGGCCAGGCCGACGGATGACTCGAGAGCCGAGGACACGACAGCAGGCAGGCCCGAGGCGCCGATGACTTCGAGGGCGGCGCCGATCCCGCCCAGCGGCTGGACCTTGACGATGATGACCTCGGCCGCTCCGAGTTCGGCCACGCGCAGCGGGTCCTCGGCTTTGCGGATGGATTCGTCGGCGGCGATGATGATCGGCAGTCCTCGCCGGGCAAGCTCAGCGCGCAGTTCGGCCAGCTGCTCGACCTCGGGCACCGGCTGTTCGAAGTATTGGAGGTCGAACTCGGCAAATGCCTCACAGGCATCAAGGGCCTCGCTGAGCGTGTATCCGGCATTCGCGTCCAGGCGCAGCGTGGTCTCGGGGCAGAGCCTGCGGAATTCCCGCAGGCGTGTCAGATCCTCGTCGAGGGAGGCGAATCCGTGCTCGGCGACCTTCGCCTTGACGGTGCCGACCCGGTCATAGCGCGACAGGATCGGTGCTACCTGATCGGGTGGACAGGCGGGCAGGGTGCCGTTGACGTCGACGGTCTCACCGCTCGTCCCCGCCTCCGCCACGGCCGGACTGGAACCGCGCACGGGAACGATGGAGGGGGCCGCCTCGGCGAGCGCGGTCTTCTGCGGGAGCAGCCCGGAGATTTCGAGGGAGGCGCGCAGCCACCGGCTGGCCTCCTCGGTGCCGTATTCGACGAAAGGGGAGAACTCCGCCCACCCGGTAGGGCCGGCGAAGACGGCGACCTCACGTTCGGTGATGCCGCGGAACCGGGTGACCATCGGCAGCCGCACCACATGCAGGTCCTCGATGACCTCATCGAAGCGCTGCGGCAGATCAAGAGGTGCGGCAGCCGGAGCCTCTGAGTCCAATGCGCCAGTGTGCGAACGTACGAAATCGGCCATGAGCCCAGACTAACCCCGCCGCCCCGGCCACTCCTGCCTGCCGTTCGGAACCTCACCGTCCGCCGCCCGGCCCCGGACCGCACCACAACATCCAAGCGCTAGGCTGGGGCCATGACGGTTTCTGAAATCTTCGACCCTTCTGCCTGGCGCGAAGTCTCCGGGTTCGACTTCACCGATATCACCTACCATCGGGCCATCGACCCTGCCACCGGCAACGACATCGGCTGCGTGCGCATCGCCTTCGACCGTCCAGAGGTCCGCAATGCCTTCCGCCCGCACACCGTCGACGAGCTCTACCGCGCTCTCGACCATGCTCGCCAGACCTCCGACGTCGGCGCCGTGCTGCTCACCGGCAACGGCCCGAGCGAGAATGACGGCGGTTGGGCCTTCTGCTCCGGCGGCGATCAGCGCATCCGCGGCCGCTCCGGCTACCAGTACGCCTCCGGTGAGACCCGTGAGAGCGTCGATCCGGCTCGTGCCGGCCGCCTCCACATCCTCGAGGTCCAGCGCCTCATCCGCACCATGCCGAAGGTCGTCATCGCCGTCGTCCCCGGCTGGGCAGCCGGCGGAGGCCACAGCCTCCACGTCGTCTGCGATATGACGATCGCCTCACGCGAACACGCGAAGTTCAAGCAGACCGATGCCGATGTCGGCTCCTACGACGCCGGCTACGGTTCCGCCTACCTGGCGAAGATGGTCGGGCAGAAGAAGGCCCGCGAGATCTTCTTCCTGGGCCGCACCTACTCCGCGCAGGAGATGGCCGATATGGGTGCCGTCAACGAAGTCGTCGACCACGCCGATCTCGAGAGCGCGGCCCTCCAGATGGCGCGGGAGATCCTGGGCAAGTCACCGAACGCGCAGCGCATGCTCAAGTTCGCCTTCAACCTCGTCGACGACGGGCTGGTCGGCCAGCAGGTCTTCGCCGGAGAAGCCACCCGACTGGGATATATGACCGACGAGGCGGTCGAGGGTCGCGACGCCTTCCTCGAAAAGCGCGATCCCGACTGGTCGCCGTTCCCCTGGTACTACTGAGCGGCCGGTTCCCGTAACTGTGTCCACACGCGAACTCAGTCTTCAAGAGCTGCCCGAGGCCATCGATCGGGCACTTGCGGGGACCTCGATCCTCATCCTCCCCTCGGATCGGGACGGTGCCGTCACCGAGGTGTTCCCCGGCAAGTGGGCAGGAGACGGTCCTGCTCCGGCCCTCATCCTCTTCACCTCCGGCTCGACAGGGAAGGCGAAAGCGGTGGCGTTGTCTGCAGACGCTCTCACCACCTCGGCCAGGGCGACCGAACGGTTCCTCGCCGGACCGGGTGACTGGCACCTGTGCCTGCCGGTCAACCACATCGCCGGGTTCCAAGTCGAACTGCGCGCCCGCTTAGCGGGCCGCGCCCCGGTCAGGGCCGCCTCGGCGAGGTTCACCGCTCGGTCCTTCGCCACCGAGGTCACGAATCTGCTGGAACGGGTGGGCGACCGACCGACGTACACCTCGCTCGTGCCCACCCAGCTCCACCGCATCCTCGAGGACGACGCGGCGACCGCTGCGGCCGCACGGATCACGCACATCCTCCTCGGCGGAGCGGCGATCTCACCGTCCCTGCTCGAGCGCGCCGAAGCCGCGGGGCTGGCGATCGTGCGGACCTACGGGATGAGCGAGACGGCGGGTGGCTGCGTCTATGACGGGGCTCCGTTCGACGGCGTCGACGTCACCATCACCGAGGCGGGGACGATCGATCTGAGCGGCCCGGTCGTCGCCGACGGCTACGTCGAGATCGGCGCCGACGGAGCGATCACACCGGTCGAGTCCCCCGCCCTCTCCGTCGACGAGGCGGGACGGCGGATCATGCACACCAGCGATCTGGGCCGGTTCGATTCCGGTGTGCTCAGCGTGCTCGGCCGCGCCGATGACATCATCGTCTCCGGGGGCACGAACGTCTCCCCGCACGCCCTGGAGACCGGCCTGCTGCCGAGCTGGCAGAAGGCGGGAGTCGAGGAGATGCTCGTGACCTGGGTGCCCGACGAGGAATGGGGCAGACGGATCGTCGCGCTCGTCCGCCTCGCCGATGGCGGAGGTGGTGTCGGAGCCGTGGATCCGCGAGAATCGGCACGGAGGCTCAACGCCCTCGACCACGGGATGACGGGGCAGCTGCTGCCACAGCTCGTCTTCCCGGTCGCCGAGATCCCGGATCGGTCGATCGGCAAGCCCGATCGCCGGGCGGCGGCCCGCATCGCCGCCGATCTCATGGCGCGTGACGCGAATACCCATACCGGTGAACAACCGCTAACATGAGACGGCTCCACAATTCGACAGGAAGGTGAGCGAGGACTATGGCTGATGCCGCCCAGTGGATTTCTGGAGCTCGACTGCGAACTCTGCCCTTGGCTCTCGCACCCGTCCTCATCGGAACCGGCGCCGCGATCGGATCGCTCGGCGGATTCACCGCCTTCATCCTCGACGACATCTCGGGCAAGGACGACCACGTCAGCTTCGGACAGATCCTGCTGCGCGGATTCCTCGCCCTCCTCGTCTCCCTGTGCCTGCAGATCGGCTCGAACTACGCCAACGATTACTCGGACGGCATCCGCGGCACCGATGACGAACGCGTCGGACCGGTCCGGCTCACCGCGACCGGGCTGGCCGAACCTCACGAGGTCAAACGGGCCGCCTTCGTCTTCTTCGGCTTGGCCGGGGTCGCGGGCATCGTGCTCATCCTCATCTCACAGGCGTGGTGGTTCCTCGTCGTCGGAGCAGCAGCCGTCGCCGCCGCCTGGTTCTACACCGGGGGCAGACGCCCCTATGGCTATATGGGCCTCGGCGAGGTCTTCGTGTTCGTGTTCTTCGGGCTCGTGGCGACCTTGGGCACGATGTGGATGCAGGTCGGTCATCTCAGCCTCAGCGGTTGGGCCGGAGCCGTGGCGATCGGCTCTCTGGCCTCGGCCGTGCTCATGGTCAACAACCTCCGCGACATCCCGACAGACATCGAGGCAGGCAAGATCACTCTGGCCGTGAGGATGGGCGACAATGCCGCACGCATCACCTATGCGGTGCTCGTGCTGCTGCCGTTCGCTCTGCTGGCGCTGGCGATCCTCGACGGACATCCCGCCGTGGCCTTGGCGATCCTCGCCCTCGTCCCAGCACTCAATCCGCTCAAGACGGTGCTCAGCGGAACGACGGGGCCCGGCCTGATTCCGCCGATCAAATCCACCGGACTGACCGGTTTGGCGTTCTCCGCACTGATGGGTCTCGGTCTGGCGCTCTGAGGCATTTCAGTGCTGACGCCTGGTGTTCCAAGGCTCAGTCGCCTGGCGTCCCAAGGCTCAGCGCGCTGAAAGGCCCCGGCTCATTCGGATCTGAGCCGCCTCAGCCGAGCCGCAGCTCATTCGGCTGAGCCACAAGTTCATTTGGACTGGTCGCCGTCTTCTCCGAGACGCTCCTCGACGATCTCATCTTCTGCAGCTTCATCGGCGCCGACGCGCTTGGGCTTGGAGGCTCGCTTGGCGACCTTTGCTTCGATCTCGGTCGCTGCTTGGGCGCGCATCTTACCGAGCAAGAGGTAGCTCAGCAGCGCGCCGATGATGATGGCGGCGATCGCCATGACGAGATTGAAGCCGAGGAACGGAAACAGAACGAGGCCAGCGGCGATGATGAGGCCGAAGCGAGCGAGTGTGTAGAGCCAGAAGGTGCGCATTGAACTCATTTTAGCCTCCGATCGTGACAGTCTTGTCACCGCTCGCTGGAGGCCGCACTCAGGTTGGTGGACTATCCTTGTTGCATGGCTCGACTACTCATTGCCGCGATCGTCCTGGCGGCAGCGGTGACACTGTACGGACTCTTCGATTGCCTGTTGCGCGATCGGGGTCTGATTCGAGTCCTGCCCAAACCTGTATGGGCACTCATCATCCTCTTCATCCCCGTCCTCGGGTTCATCCTCTGGTATCTGTTCGGACGCGGTTCCGAAGACAAGCCCACCCGCGGCACCCGTCCTCGCGGTCAGGTCGCCCCGGATGATGATCCGGACTATCTGCGTCAGGTCGATCGCGAACTCAAGCTCGGCAAGCATGCGCCTCCGGCTCAGGACGACGAGAAGAAGCCACCGCGCGATGATTCCGCCAAGCCCGATGATGACGGCGATCCCGCGGATTCCTCCGCTGATACGTCAGCCGACTCCGACGACCGGGGCACCAAGGGCGACGGCCGCGGCCGCTCGAACTGAGCACATCCTCGGCGTACCAGCAGCTTCTCGCTCTGGCGCCTTGCCGCACCCGCGCCGCACCGCCGCTGTTCGACGACGGCATCGACACCGCAGGTGCGTTGCCACTCTTCGATCCGGCGAATAGGCACTCCATTCTCTGAACGGCTCACCGAAGAACGTGATGATTTCAGAGCAGACTGAGCCGAAACAGTCTTTCGCCGCCTGGTCACGGCATCGAACCGGCACGCAAACGGCCCAGTTTGAGGCGGATAGCCCTGTTTCAAACATGGGCTGTTCGCTTCAGACTGGGCCGTTCAGACTGGGCCGCCAGCAGCTCCGGCTCCCGGTGCGGGGCACCGCAGCGGTCGGACGTGAGGCCGGCCTGCCGCCTCAGTCGAGGCCGGAGTACGAGTGCAGGCCGTTGAAGTACATGTTGACGACGGTGAAGTTGAAGATCACCGAGGCGATGCCGATGAGGTTGAGCACGGCTACCTTCGTCGGCCCCCAACCGCGGGTCGCACGAGCGTGCAGGTATGCGGCGTAGATGACCCAGACGACGAACGTCCAGATCTCCTTGGAGTCCCAGCCCCAGTAGCGGCTCCATGCCACCTCGGCCCAGATGGCGCCAGCGATGAGAGTGAACGTCCAGGTGATGAAGCCGACTGCAGCGATCCGGTAGGAGATCCGCTCGAGGTCGGTGCTCGAGGGCAGACGGTGGAGGAACCGCAGCCACTTCGGACTCTTCGTCTCATGCACGCTCTTCAGGATCTGGAAGACCGCCAGGATCGCAGAGATGTAGAGGAGGGAGGTCGAGAGGATCGCGATCGGCACGTGGATGGCGATCCAGTACGAATCCAGCGCCGGGATGAGCTTCGCGGCAGGCGTGTAGAAGACGGTGATCGCCAGTCCCAGGCACAGCAGCACTCCCCCGGAGACGAACGTTCCCAGGTAGCGCACGTCCTTCTTCGTCAGCACGACGAGGAAGACGATGACGGTGATCGCGGTGGCGGTGAGGACGTACTCCATCATGTTGCCCCACGGCACACGTGAGACGGACAGGGCACGGGTGAGCACGCCGCCGACGTGCAGCAGCATGGCGAGCACGAGCAGCGAGGTGCCGATGCGGGCTCCGCGGTGCTTGTTCTTCCGGGACGACTTCACCGTCGCGGCGTCGTCGTCACCGGGTCGGTCAAGGACGGCAGTCGTCGCCGTCTTCCGGTTTGTCCGCCGCACCGTGCTGGCCTTGGCCGAGGTGGCGACCTCGGCTTCGGAGGTCTTGAGCTCACGCGCGCCGAAAAGATCGAAGGCGTAGAAGATCATGGCGACGGCGTAGACGATCATCGCCGAGATGATCAGCTGGTTCGACCACATTGCGAGGTCAGTGTTGACGTCCATTCATCCTCCGCACCGGGCAAGTGCTCCTCTATCGCAGGTTGCTGCTGCCAGACTCTCTGTCTGACCATTTGTCGGTGCGCGCCCTGCCGACTCCGTGACGAAGCCACCGGCGACGCGCACTCCGCGGCTATTCTACTCCGCGTAGTACTTCGGGTTCATCTTTCGTCGTCCTCACCGTGCTCGCCCTCATCGGGTTCCGGATCGCGCAGGTCCTTGACCAGGTCATCGACGGCGCGTTCGACCATGGGATCCTCACCGCGAGCCAGGGCAGCCACCTCGGCGTCGCCGTTCTTGATCCGCACCCACACGCGTCGGCGGGGAATGAACAGGGACAGGCCGAGTCCGGCCAGAACGAGAATCGCGCTGATGAGCATGAGGGCCTGTGTCGGGTCCTGGGAGATGTCGACGGCGATGTACTTCTTGACTCCGTCGAAGGTCACCGAACCGCCGTTCGGCAGCTTCTGCGTCTCCCCCTCGGCAAGCTGGATGACGAGCGGGTTGCCCGACGCGTCGGTCATCTCCGTCATGTTCTCCGCGTCGAGGGAGTACACGGACTGCGGGACTCCGGAATCGAGGCCGAGGTCGCCGGTGTACCCGCTCATCACGAGGTAGGGGTTGCGCAGCTCGGCGAAGCTCGAGATCAGCTCACCGTTCTCGTTCTGTGCGGCCGTCGGCAGGAACACTCCGACGAAGCCCATCTGCGTGCCGGCCGAGTCCGGGACCTTGATGACACCCTCGGAGGTGTATCCGGGGTCCCCGCCGTCCGGGATGAACACCTGCGGACCGGACTGGACGATATCGCCCTTCGCATCGCGCACGGTCACCTCGGGGGCGTAGCCGTTGCCGGTGAGATAGACGCCGACGCCGCCCACCCGCACGGGCTCGTTGACCTTGAGGACGTGCGATTCTGTCGTCCCGTCCGCGGTCGTCGTCACCTTCGCGTCGAAGGTGCGCGGCTGACCGAACTGGTTACCCACCGCCTGATCGTCGAAGGTGGAGGTGAAGGAATCGAGCTTGAGCCGGAAGTCCGGCAGATTGTCGGCATCGTAGTAGGAGCCGGGTTCGAAGGAATCGTAGGAGACCAGCGAATTCGAGAACGTCTCCCCCTCGACGAGGATGCGCTGACCTTCGTAGCCGAACAGCGATCCGATCGCCATCGTCAGGGTCGCCATGAGCAGCGCGATGTGGAAGACGAGATTGCCGGTCTCGCGAAGATAGCCGCGTTCGGCGGCGATGTGATCGGACTGCCGGTTGATGCGGTACCCGGACTTCTTCAGCCGGGCCTCCGCTGCGTCGAGGAACGCCTCATCCGCATCCTCACGGGTCTCTGCCTCTGCCTGCGCCGAGGTGAAGGCGGCGTATCCGGGCATCCGGGACAGCCGCCTCGGTGCCTTGGGCGGGGACGAGCGCATCGCCTTCCAGTGCTGCTTCGTCCGCGGGATGATGCAGCCGATGAGGGAGATCATCAGCAGGAGGTAGATCGCGGAGAACCAGACCGAGGAGTAGACGTCGAACATCTGGATCGTGTCGAGGAACTGCCCCCAGGCACCGTTGTTCTCCAGGAAGGTGTTCACCCGGCCCGGGTCCTGGATCCGCTGCGGCAGCAGAGATCCGGGGATTGCGGCGAGGGCGAGGATGAGCAGGAGGATCAGTGCCACACGCATCGTCGTCAGCTGGGTCCAGGCCCACCGGCACATGCCGATGAACCCGAGCTGCGGCTGCGTCACGGTCGACTTCGCGGCAGTCTTGTCTCCCTGCTTCGCCGTCGTCTTCGCACCCGATTTCGGCTGCGTCTTCTCCGAGCCTTCGGTTGAGCCCGCCACTAGATCACCACTTCGAATCCATTGATGAGACCTTGCAGAGAGGTCATCCACATGTTCCATACGCCGCTGGCCATGAGCACACCGAGGATGATGAGCATGATGCCGCCGGCCCGCACGATCGCGGTCTGATGCCTGCGCACCCAAACGAGTCGTCCCGCGCCCTTGTGGATCGCCAGCGCCAGGAGGATGAACGGGATGCCCAGGCCGAGACAGTAGACGAAGGCCAACAGCGCTCCGCGCCAGATCATCCCGTCACCGCCGAAGCTCACCGACATGCTCAGCACGGCCGACAGGGTCGGTCCCACACAGGGCGCCCACCCGAGGGCGAAGGTCGCTCCGAGCACCGGTGCGCCCCAGAGTCCGGCTTTCGGTCTGGCGCGGATGCGACGTTCGTTCTGCAGCAGACCGAATCCGCCCATGAACACGAAGCCGGCGAGGATGACGATGACGCCGAGTACGCGCAGGATGACCGACTGCCATTGGGAGAACAGCGCTCCCAGCGCGGAGAAGCTGGTCCCCAGCAGCACGAAGACGACGGTGAAGCCGAGGACGAACAGACTGATGCCCACGACCACTCGCCACGTCTGCTTGTCTCTCAGCGATGATCCGGACAGCCCGGTGACGTACCCGACATAGCCGGGAACCAGGGGCAGCACACATGGTGAGGCGAACGAGACGAGTCCGGCCAGGGCCGCAGCGCCGGCAGCCAGCAGCAGCGGTCCGGAGAGGACGGTCTGGGCGAAGTCCGCCCCGAGTCCACTCACTCGGCCAGCACGTCCTCGATGAGTCCCTTGAGAGTCGAGGCATCGATCTCACCGACGACTCTGGCCGCGGCCCGGCCCTTCGCGTCGAGGACCACCGTCGAAGGGGTGGCCTGAGGGGGCAGCACTCCGGAGAGCAGAGACACCATCTCACCGTTCGAATCGAGCATGTTCGGGTACGGCACCTGGTAGTTCTGGATGAACGCGTTGGCCGCAGCGTCTTGGTCGCGGACGTTGACGCCGATGAACTGGGCCTTGTCCCCGAATTCCTCGGACACGGACTTCAGGTCGGGGGCTTCCTTCCGGCACGGCGGGCATGCCGCGTACCAGAGGTTGACGACGACCGGGGTGGGACGCAGATCGGCCAGGGACATCGACTTTCCGTCGAGGGTCTCGAAGCTCAGTTCGAGGGGTTCGCCGCGGTCCTCGGCCGCCACCTGCGAGACGACTCCCGAACCGGAGACGTACCCCTGGTCGGATCCGGCCTGATCGGCCAGCTCATCGTTCTCGCTGCAGGCGCTGAGCGCCAGGGCCGTTCCGGCGGCGAGCGCCGAGGTGAAGAGGGCCCGACGGTTGAGGGTATGGCGTCCGAAACTCATGCTCCCGCCACCGCGGTGCCCGGCTGCAGATCCGCACAGATGCTCTCATAACTCACGGACACCAGTGTGGAGGAATCGAATGTGAAACTGGTGATAGAAGCCAGGTCACATTCGCGTCTGCGCGGGTCGTGCACGAGCGAACGACCCTCCCCCGACAGTCGCGTCATCCAGATCGGCAGCTGGTGGGAGACGATGACTCCTTCGGCGTCCGGGCCGTGGTGGTCGAGCTTGGCTCTCAGACTGGCCATGGCGGCCCGCATGCGCAGCACGATCTGCTTGTACGGCTCTCCCCAGGACGGGGTGAGAGGGTTGTAGAGGCGCACCAGGTTC
Source organism: Brevibacterium sp. JSBI002 (assembly GCF_026013965.1). Taxonomy (NCBI): domain Bacteria; kingdom Bacillati; phylum Actinomycetota; class Actinomycetes; order Micrococcales; family Brevibacteriaceae; genus Brevibacterium; species Brevibacterium sp. JSBI002. The sequence continues at coordinate 1,016,653 of NZ_CP110341.1, read as the reverse complement.
TTCGGCTCGGCCAGCCGACGCGCATTGAGCTTCTGTCCCTCGAAGGAATTCGCCGCCTCGATGACCCGGTCGTCGTCGAACACCGGCAGGTCGAGGGACTTCGACAGCGGACGAATCGTCTGCTGTGCTCGCAGAAGCGGAGAGGCGACGAGTTCGACCGGACGAGTGGGCGCGGCGTGGAAGTGCTCGGCCACGCGCACGGCCATCTCGCGTCCCCGTTCGGTGAGACCGAAATGCGGCAGTCGCCCGTAGAGGATGCCGTCGGGGTTGTCGACTTCGCCGTGGCGGACGAGGTGGATGGTGGTCATGACTGCGCCTTCCCGGCCTCCGGAACCGCGGCCGCTGCCTTGGCCGCCGCAGGCAGGGCGCTGATGATCCGGTCGAGGACCTCATCGGTGTGGGCGTAGGACAGGAACCAGGCTTCGAACGCGCTCGGGGGCATATGGATGCCCTGATCGAGCATGGCGTTGAAGAATGCGGTGTAGCGGTCGACGTTCTGAGCCCGTGCCTGGTCGTAGTTCGTCACGTCGATGTCGGTGAAGAACACGGAGAACATCGAGTTCGCCGACTGGATGACGTGGGCGACGCCCTCGGCTTCCAGGCTCGCAGCGACGGCCGGGCGCAGAGCGTCCGCGGCACGACCGATGTGCGAGTACACGTCGAGTTCGGTCGTCAGCTGGAGCGTGGCCAGACCGGCAGCGGTGGCCACCGGATTGCCCGAGAGCGTTCCTGCCTGGTAGACGGGGCCGGACGGGGCGAGGTGGGCCATGATCTCGGCGCGACCGCCGAAGGCCGCTGCCGGGAAGCCGCCGCCCATGACCTTGCCGAAGGTGAACAGGTCGGCCGGGCCATCTGGGTAGCCGAGAGTCTCGGACTCGTAGCCGTACCAGCCGGCAGCGGAGACACGGAAGCCGGTCATCACTTCGTCGCTGATCATCAGCGCACCGTGGGCCTTGGTCAGCCGTCGGATGGTGTTCGTGAAACCGTCGCGGGGAGGCACGACGCCCATATTGCCGGGGCTGGCCTCGGTGATGACGCAGGCGATGTCCTCACCGTGTTCGGCGAATACGGCTTCGAGACCGGCGGCGTCGTTGTAGTCGACGACGATCGTGTCCTGTGCCTGGGCTCCGGTGACTCCGGGGGTGTCGGGCAGAGAGAACGTGGCCAGTCCGGAGCCGGCCTGGGCCAGCAGCGAGTCGACGTGACCGTGGTAGCAGCCGGCGAACTTCACGACCTTGGACCGTCCCGTGTAACCGCGGGCCAGACGGATCGCCGACATCGTCGCCTCGGTGCCCGAGGACACGAGGCGCACCTGGTCGACGGGATCGACGCGGCGAACGATCTCCTCGGCGAGTTCGACCTCACCGGTCGACGGGGTGCCGAAGGAGAACCCCTTGACGGCGGCTTCCTGGACGGCGGCGACGACCTCGGGGCGGGAGTGGCCCATGATCATCGGACCCCAGGACCCGATGAGGTCGATGTAGTCGTTGCCGTCTGCGTCGCGCAGCCACGCACCGGTCGCCTCGGTGATGAAACGGGGGGTGCCGCCGACGGCCTTGAACGCGCGGACCGGGGAGTTCACTCCACCGGGGATGACCGCCTCGGCGCGGGTGAAGAGGGCGGCGGACCGATCGGTGGTGTGACCGTTCGTCTCTGCTGTCGTCATGGTTCTCCTCTGATTCTTCGCGGGTCGGGTTTCGTCCCGGGATCGTTCTCAGTTACGCGTGGGGACGGCTCAGTAGCCGTCGATGTCTGTCATATGGTCGAAGACTTTGGTGAAGATCCGCCCCAGGGTCTCCATCTCCTCGGGGTCGAGAAGATCGACGAGGTGGCTGCGGACTCCGGCGACGTGATCGGGTGCCGCGGCCCGCAGCAGCTGCCATCCGGCCTCGGTCATCACGCAGTTGACCCCACGGCCGTCCTCGGGGATGGCGGAACGCTCGAGCAGTCCGCGCTTCTCCATTCGGGCGACGCAGTGGGTCAGCCGGGACCGGGACATGGTCGTGTCGGTGGCGAGCAGCGCCATTCGCATCGTCCGGTCGTCGTGTTCGGACAGACGTACGAGGATTTCGTATTCGGGCAGGCCGATGCCGTGCTTCTCACGCAGCTCCTTGTCCAGCTGTGTGCTGAGCAGCTGAGAGCCGTTGAGGTAGCTGCGCCAGGCTCTCTGGTCGACCGCCGAGAGCCAGCGAGGCTCGGTCATCACCGGCCTCCGCGGGCGTCGCGGTCGGACATGTGGCCGGCGGCCTCCACCTGGAGGCGCTGGGCGACCTCGGTGGCCCAGTAGGTGAGGATCGCATCGGAACCGGCACGTTTGAAGGCGATGAGGGACTCCTCGATCGCCTTCTCCCGGTCGATGGCTCCGGCGGCGGCCGCGAACTCGATCATCGCGTACTCTCCGGACACCTGGTAGGTCCACACGGGCACGATGGATTCCTGGGCCACCTCGGCGAGCACGTCGAGATACGGCAGTCCCGGCTTGACCATGACGATGTCGGCGCCTTCGGCCAGGTCGAGGCCGAGCTCGCGCAGCGCTTCGCGACCGTTCGCGGGATCCTGCTGGTAGGTCTTGCGGTCGCCCTTGAGTTCGGAGTCGACGGCTTCGCGGAAGGGTCCGTAGAACGCGGAGGCGTACTTCGCGGTGTAGCCCATGACGACGGTGTCGGTGAATCCAGCGGCGTCGAGGGCCTCACGGCAGTAGGCGACCTGGCCGTCCATCATGCCTGACAGCCCGAGCACCTCGGCCCCGGCGCGGGCCTGGGCCAGCGCCATCGAGGCGTAGCGGTCGAGGGTGGCGTCGTTGTCGACCGCACCGTTCTCGTCGAGGACTCCGCAGTGGCCGTGTGAGGTGAACTCGTCGAGGCACAGATCGGACATGACCACGGTGTCCTCGCCGAGTTCGCCCGACAGCAGCGACAGCGCCCGGTTGAGGATGCCCTCGGGGTCGTCGGCCTGTGAGCCGATCTCATCCTTGTGTTCGGGGATGCCGAAGAGCATGAGCCCGCCGACTCCGGCCGCGACCGCTTCCCGGGCGGCCTCGAGCAGGGAATCGAGAGTGTGCTGGACGACTCCGGGCATTCCGCCCAACGGCAGTGGTTCGCTCAGACCCTCCTTGACGAACATCGGCAGGATGAGCTCGCTTGGATGGAGCCGCACCTCGGAGACGAGGCGACGCAGGGCCGGGGTCGACCGCAGCCGACGGGGGCGGACGGTTCCGGGAACCAATGACATGTCAGGCCTTCCTTCTGCGGCGCTTCTGACTCGGACGCTGCGGGGAGATCCCGGCTTCCACGTCTTCGGCGCGCTGGGTGAGTGCGAATTCGACGAGACCGTCGATGAGCGAGGTGAGGTTGGCTTCCTCGGCGAGGACGTCGACGCGCAGTCCGTGTTCGGCTGCGGTGTTCGCCGTTGCCGGGCCGATGCAGCAGATCACCGAGGTGGGGGCGGGCTTGCCGGCGATGCCGACGAGGTTGCGCACCGTCGATGAGGACGTGAAGAGGAAGGCGTCGAAGTCGCCGGCCTTGATCGACTCGCGGATCGGAGCCGGCGGCGGGGACGCTCGCACGGTTCGGTAGGCGGTGACGTCGTCGGGGTCCCAGCCCTTCTCCAGCAGCCCGGCCACGAGCACCTCGGTGGCGATATCGGCACGAGGCAGGAGAACCGTGTTCATCGGGTCGATGTCATCGACGAAGTCCGGCCAGGCTGCGGCCAGCCCGCGTGCGGAGTGCTCCCCGTCGGGGACGAGGTCGGGAGTGATCCCCCAGTCGACCAGTGCCGCGGCGGTGCGACCGCCCACGGCGGCGACCTTGACGCCGGCCATCGAACGGGAGTCGAGTCCGAAGTCTTCGAACCACATGCGCACGGCGCGCACGGCGTTGACCGAGGTGAAGCCGACCCATTCGTAGGATCCGTCGACGAGGCCGCGGATCGCCTTCTCCATCTGGGTCGGTGTGCGCGGCGGCTGGACAGCGATCGTCGGCACCACGGTGCCGACCGCGCCGAGTTCGGCCAGAGCTTCAGCGGTGGAGGTGCCCTGTTCCTTCGTCCGTGGGATGAGGACCTGCCAGCCGAAGAGCGGTTTGGATTCGAACCAGCCGAGTTCTCCTCTGGATTCCACTCCCTGCCCCATGATCACCACCATACGATCGGTTCCTGATTGCGCCATGGACAGCGCCTGCTTCAGAGTCGTCTCCACGCTCGTCTGCTCGATGGTGGAGATTCCCCAGCCGAGGAGGACCTTCGTGTCCTCGTCCCAGCCATCGGCGAGCAGGGCTTCGATGGCCTGTTCGTGGGCGGCTGCGCTGCCGGTGAGCACATGGGTCGTGTTCCGGTGGCGGGAGACGTCGACATGGGTCTGCGGACCGGCTTCGATGAAGCGCACCGACCGGACGCGGTTGGTCGTCAGAGCCGTTCCGGTGAAGGCCGCCGTCGAGGCGGAGAGCCCGACTCCGGGCACGATTTCGACCTCGACCTGTTCCTTGCGGCAGACTCCGGCTTCCGCAGTTGTGGTGGTGAAGATGATTCCGTCGTCCGAGCTCAGCCGCACCACCGTCTTGTCCGGGCGGGCGAGCTCCGCCATGCGGCGGCCGCGGGTCGAGGCGGCGGCCCCGAGGTCGGCGGCATCGATGAGCATCGCGGCCTGCGGCACATAGGCGGTGACGATCTCGGAGTGCACATCGGCGTCGTAGACGACGGTTTCGGCGGTGGCGAGGATCTCGGCGCCGCGCATCGTCATCAGACCCGATTCGCCGGGTCCGCTGCCGATGAAGACGACGCGTGGGGCTGCCGGCAGGAGTCGGCGCGGCTGCACCTGGCCCGTTGTCGGTTCGCTGTTCATCCCTGCTCCTGAGCCTTGACGGGGGTGAGGTGATCGGCGCTGACGGCCGGGTCGATGCCGAGGCGTCCCAGGAGGTCCTCGGCCGCTGCGGTGCCGAGTTCGTCCGCGATGCGAGCGAGTTCCTTCGCGGTCACCGACAGCTGCTGTTCGCCGGTGGTGCTCCAGTCGACGTCGAGCAGGGCGGGCAGCTCGGTGCTCTGACGCGTGCGAGCGAGCTTGCCGTCGTCATCGGCCATCACGGCATCGACGATGAACTCGGTGCCCTCGATCTTCGCCAGCGCGCCGATCGGAGCCGAGCAGCCGGCTTCGGCGCGGGAGAGGATCGCCCGCTCGCAGGTCACGGCGAGGTCGGTCGTCTGGTCGTGGATCCGGCGCAGAGCCGCCCGCACCTCGGCGTCGCTGTCGAGGATGTCCGCGGTGGTGGCGAAGGCACTGTCGGCGCTGCGCGTCTCGACCGCCAGGGCGCCCTGGCCGGTGCCGGGAGCATGACGTCGAAGTTGAGCGAATCCGTGGCCTCGGCCAGACGCCCGATGCGACGCACTCCGGCGGCGGCGAGAACGACGGCGTCGAGGCGGCCGTCGCGGACATGGGCGATGCGGGTGTCGACGTTTCCGCGCACTCCGCGGACCTCGATATCGGGACGTGCGGCGCGCAGCTGAACGGCACGACGCGGCGAACCGGTGCCGATGACGGACCCGGAGGGCAGGTCGTTCAGGCTCAGCCCGTCACGGCCGATGAGGACATCGGCCGGGTCGACGCGCGGCGGGATGGCAGCCATCTGGATTCCCGCCTCGGGGGTGGTGGGCAGGTCCTTGAGCGAGTGCACGGCCAGATCGATCTTGCCCTGGTGGAGGGCCTGTCGGACGGCGGAGACGAAGACTCCGGTGCCGCCGAAACCGGCCAGGGGCGACATGTTGACATCGCCCTCGGTGACGACCTCGACGATCTCGACACGCCAGCCGGTCAGAGCCGCGATCTGGTGGGCGATCGCCGTGGACTGGGAGCGGGCCAGCTGCGACCGGCGGGTGCCCAGACGCACGGTGCGGCCGGTGAAGTGTTCGGGTTCGACGATGTCGAGGGTGTGATCGGCGACCGGGCGGATGCCGTCGGCCTCGACATGATGCGCGCTGGCGGCCTTCGCGACCTTCGTCTCCGGAGTGGTCTTGGCGTGGGCGACCTTGTTGACCGGCAGGTCGAAGAGCTGCATGAGCGCCTGAGCGTAGTCGACCTCGGATTCGGTCACAGCGAGTTCCTTGACCTTCACGGTCGGGGTGTGGATGAGCTTCTCCGCCACCCGGTGCAGGGATTTGCGGATCTCGGCGAACGCCTTTTCGTCGACGGAGTCACCGAGCTTCTTCTCCAGGCGCTGGGTCTCGGAGGCGAGCACATCTTTGGCATGGGAGCGCAGAGCGGTCACGGTGGGAGCGACCGAGCGCTCCTTGTTGCCGGTGGCGATGTTCTCCAGCTCGGCGGCGATGATGGAGCGCACCTCTTCGACAGTGCTCACGACCTTCGCGTCGCGTTCCTTGTCGGAGCCGCGCAGGAGTTCGCGGATCTCGCCGAGGCCGAAGAGGGCGACATGTTCGAACTCGCGGACGCTGGGGTCGATGTCGTGCGGCAGGGCGAGGTCGATGAAGGCCTTGTTCGCTGCACCCTTGGGGTTCTGCGAGAGTCCGGCGACGATGTCGTCGCGGCTGACGACGACTCCGCGGGCACCGGTGCAGGAGACGATGAGGTCGGCGTCGGCGATCTCCTCGGCCATGATGCGCGGGGTGAGTTCGCGGGCACGTCCGCCCACCTCGGCGACGAGGCGTTCGGCCTTGTCGAGGGTGCGGTTGAGCACGGTGATGTGGGCGACGCCTTCCTTGTGCAGCCCGGACACGACGAGGCCCGACATGGCTCCGGCGCCGATGACCAGTGCGTTCGCGGCACGCAGGGATCCGATGTGTGCGGCCGAGGCTTCGATTCCAGCACCGAACAGGGACCGGGCGACGTCTCCGAGGTCGGTTTCCGAATGCGCGCGCTTGCCCACACGCAGCGCCTGCTGCAACGCCTGGGAGAGTTCAGAGGTCAGCGCCCTGTCCGACTGCGAATTCGTGAACGCAGTCCGGAGCTGACCGAGGATCTGGGCTTCGCCGATAGCCATGGAGTCGAGTCCGCAGGCGACCTTGAGCAGGTGCTCCATGGCCTGGTGGTCGTAGTGGGCGTAGAAGTGCCCGGCGATATCGGACCACTCTTTGTCGATCGACGACACGAGCGCGTTGCCGAGATCGGCCAGTCCCCCGTGGAAGGCGGAGACGTCGGCGATGAGTTCGAGACGATTGCACGTCGAGAGCACAGCGAGTCCGTCGATGTTCTCTCCGGCCAAGGCGTCCCGTCGCAGAGTGCCGACCTCACCGGCGCCGAAGGCCATCCGATCGAGCATGTCGATCGGAGCCGACTGATGTGAAATGCCGAGAACCAAAAGAGTCAATTCCTGTGCTCCTCAAAACCAGGGTTGAGCGGTGCCGTGTCCAGCGCCGAATAGTATGCGAGTACTTGCAGCTCACTGGCCAAGTCGACTTGATGGACACGCACGGTATCCGGTGCGTCGAGCACGGTGGGTGAGAAGTTGAGAATGCCGCGCACACCTGCTTCGACGGCCTTCTGGGCCGCCGCGGGTGCCGCGGCTGCGGGGACGGCCATGACCACCAGGTCGATGTCTTCGGACCAGGCGGTAAGGTCGTCCAGGGAAGAGACGGTCAGGGCGCCGATGGAGGTGCCGATCTTCTCCTCGTCGATGTCGAAGACGGCGGTCAGGCGCAGGCCGCGCCGACGGAATCCGGCGTAGTCGGCCAGTGCCGAGCCGAGCCGTCCGGCGCCGATGATGGCGACGCGGCGGTCGCGGTCGAGGCCGAGGAACGTCCGCAGGGTCGCGGCCAGCTCCGGACAGGAGTAGCCGACCCCGCGGGTTCCCGATCGCCCCAGCTGGGACAGGTCTTTGCGCAGAATCGACGGGGACACACCGCTGCGGGCGGCAAGGTCCTCCGACGAAACTGTGTCCTGGCCGGTGGCGGCAATCGTCTCGACGGTCTGCAGATAGATCGGGAGTCGGGATATCACGCGCTCGGGTACGTCCTTGCGAACGACACCCTCAATCCTGTTGGCGGACAGAATCTCGCCCACGAATCCGCCTCACTCCTTCAATCGATCTCATGCGCCCAAGGCGTCGAGCGCCTTGGACAGCCGATCCCTATCGACTCGATGAAAACTGTGTTGTCGCCCGTTGAGGAGAACGACCGGAACGTCCCAGCCGTACTGCGCAGCCAGATCTTCATCGGTGTCGATGTCGATCTCCGTCACGGTCACATCTCTGCCCGCAGCCACCTCGGTGACAGCCTGCAGCGCATCAGCGCACAGATGGCAGTCGACACGCGTGAGAAAGGTCAGATCGACCATGGCTCACTCCTCATCGGGTGCAACAAACCCCGCCGAGAAATCACTCGAGCGGGGGCGTAGGACCGTTGGGTCTTACTTCTTGTTGCGACGCTGGTGACGTGTCTTGCGAAGCTGCTTGCGGTGCTTCTTCTTCGACATACGCTTGCGGCGCTTCTTGATGACTGAGCCCACTCGGGTACCCCTTGTGCTTGTCGGTGGAGGGTGAACATCAGGTGCCCGCCCATTGAACTAACCGTGCAATTCTATCGCTTGGCCGCCTGCTTTCCCAAAACTGTGTCCAGATCCACAACGGCGGTGCCAGGCGATCCGCGCGGACGCGGGGATCGGGTTCGGCCCGGGTGGCGTGCACGGCAGGGCCGGACTCGCGTTCGGCTGGGTCGACGGGCGTCGACCGATATCGATCAGTCGAAGTAGGGGTCGAGTGCGAAGAAGGGGAAGATGTTCTTCCGGGTGCCCATCACGGCACGGTCGAGTTCGACTTCGGGGTCGAACCCCTTCGACCACGGTTCGAACGCCCCATCGAAGCCGTCGGTCATCGACAGCGGTGCCTCGCGCCCGGTCTTCGTCTGCGCGTAGGAGGCCCAGCGTCCGGGGATCCGGGCTCCGGGATCGATATCGCGGCCGGCGGCGACGGCGAGGAGGTTCGTCCAGGCGCGGGGCACGACGTCGATGATCGCGTAGCCCCCTCCCCCGACGGACAGCCAGCGTCCATCGGCATGGTCGACGGCGAGGTCGCGGATGCGTTCGGCGGCGATGCGCATCGCGTCGACGCTCAGACGCATATGGGTAAGCGGGTCCGCCCGGTGACCGTCGCACCCGTGCTGGGAGACGACGACCTGAGGCTCGAAGGCGGCGACGACCTGCGGGACGGTGGCGTCGAAGGCGCGCAGCCAGTCCGCGTCGCCCGCGCGCGGAGGCAGGGCGATATTCACCGCCGAGGCGGCCGCCTTGAGTCCCCCGATATCGGCGGGGTACCCGGTGCCGGGGAAGAGGAACTTCCCCGATTCGTGGATCGAGATCGTGAGCACTCGAGGGTCGTCCCAGAAGAACGTCTCGACACCGTCACCGTGGTGGGCGTCGATATCGAGATAGACGACGCGCTCGTATCCGGCTTCGAGGAATTCGGTGATCGCTCCGGCCGCGTCGTTGTAGACGCAGAAGCCGCTGGCCTTGCCCGGCATCGCGTGGTGCATTCCGCCGCAGAAGTTCACCGCGCGTCGAAAGTCTCCGGAGATGATCGCGTTCGCGGCGTTGACGCTGCCTTGGAACAGCATCGCCGAGGCGGTGTGCATATTCTCGAACCCGGGAACATCCTCGGTGCCGATTCCGTATCTGTTCGCGTCCCGCTCTTCGAGGCCCTCCTCGGTGCCGGCCTGCTTGACCGCGGCGATGTAGTCGGGGTCGTGGAGGCGGGCGAGCTTGGCCTCATCGATCTCGCCGATGGGATTGACGTGGACGTTGTCTGCGTCGAAGAGTCCGAAGTCGTCGGCGAGCTTCGCTGTCAGGTCGAGCCTGAGAGGGTGCATGGGGTGGCTGGGACCGAAGTTGTAACCGGTCACCTCGTCGTCCCAAACGACATACACATCATTTTCGGCCATGCCCACCATGCTATATGGCGCAGCTCACTTGCGCCGATTCCGGGGCCACCGGCTCTACCATGGTGATTGTGTCCAAGAATTCCTCGCCGAGCTTCGATCGGCTGCTGAAGCCGGGCCGGTGGGTCCGTGACTTCGTCGACGACCTTGCCGTGGCCTCACCGGCACAACTGGCGATCGGGTCCTTCGTCGCCGTCGTCGCGGCGTTCGCGATCCTGCTGATGCTGCCGGCGAGCATGCGCGACCCCGGTTCGGTCGATCAGGCCACACACATCGCGAACTCGGTGTTCGTGGCGGTCTCCGCCGTGTGTGTGACCGGGCTGACCCCGGTCGTCACGGAGGAGTACTGGTCAGACTTCGGGATCTCGGTCATCACCGCCGGCATCCAGGTCGGAGGTCTCGGAATCCTCACCCTCGCCTCGGTGCTGGGCATGGCTGTCTCCAGGAGGCTGGGAGTCCGGCAGCGACTGATCGCTCAGCAGGCCACCTCGGCGCTCAATCTGGGTCAGGTCGGCTCGCTGCTCAAGGCCGTGGTCATCACCATCTTCACCGCCGAATCGATCCTCGCGGTGCTGCTGTTCCCACGGTTCCTCATCCGCGGGGAATCGCTCGGCGACTCGATCTGGTACTCGGTGTTCTACTCGATCTCGGCCTTCAACAACGCCGGTTTCACCATCCACGAAGGCGGGGCGGCGTACTTCGCCTCCGATCCGTGGATTCTGTCCCTGCTCATGGCAGGGGTGTTCGTCGGGTCCCTGGGGTTCCCGGTCGTGCTCATGGTCGCGATGTTCTGGAACCGGCCCAGCCGATGGGATCTGCATACGAAGCTGACGCTGACGACCACGACGACGGTCCTGGCGATCGGGCTGCTGCTGTTGGCGCTGTTCGAGTCGGCGAACCCGGCCACCCTGGGCGATAAGAACGCCGGCCACACCTTCGTCGAAGTGCTGTTCATGGCGGTCATGCCCCGATCCGGCGGCTTCTCGACGATGGAGGTCGCGGACATGAGCCAAGCGTCGCATCTGCTCATGGATCTCATGATGTTCATCGGCGGCGGTTCGTCGTCGACAGCAGGCGGAATCAAGGTGACGACGGTGGCCGTGCTCGTCCTCGCTGCGTATGCCGAGGCCAGGGGTCTGCAGGACGTGAACGTGTTCGGTCGGCGGCTGACGTCGTCGACGATCAAACTGTCGATCTCGATCCTGCTCACCGGTGCGATGATCGTCTTCATCGGCACCCTGACGATGCTGCAGATCAGTGCGGAACCGCTTGATCGGGTGCTGTTCGAGGTGATCTCCGCCTTCGGCACCGTGGGCCTGAGCTCCGGGGTGTCGGCGACCTCGCCGAACTCGGGACTCTACGTTCTGTCGGTGATCATGCTCATCGGTCGACTCGGTACGATTACACTGGCGGCTGCACTGTCCATGCAGGATTCGGTGCGCCTGTACCGCTACCCCGAGGAAAGGCCGGTCGTTGGCTAACGAACACACTTCAATCCTGGTCATCGGACTGGGGCGTTTCGGGTCCTCTACCGCGGCGACTCTGGCCAAACTCGGTCGCGAGGTCATGGCCATCGAGCACAATCCCGAGCTCGTCAAGGACTGGAGCGGCAAACTCACCCACGTCGTCGAAGCCGATTCGACGAACATCGACGCACTGCGCCAGGTCGGTGCCGGTGACTTCTCGACTGCCGTCGTCGGGATCGGCACCTCGATCGAAGACAGCGTGCTCACGACCGCCAACCTCGTCGACCTGGGCGTTTCGCAGGTGTGGGCGAAGGCGATCTCGCCGTCGCACGGCAAGATCCTCCACCGCATCGGCGCCCATCATGTGCTCTACCCGGAGTCGGATGCCGGTCGCCGCGTCGCCCACCTGGTCAGTTCGCGGATGATGGAGTACATCGAGTTCGATGAGGGCCATTTCGCCGTGGTGAAGATGCGGCCGCCGCGGGAGATCCAGGGCTTCACTCTCAGCGAGTCCGGTGTCCGCGACAAGTACGGCGTGACGATCGTGGGCATCAAGAGCCCCGGCCGCGACTTCACCTACGCCGACCCGACGACCCGCGTGGGCAAACAGGATCTGCTCATCGTCGCCGGACACGTCGAGCTGCTCGGCCGCTTCGCCGGCCGCCCGTAGGCTGCGATGCTTCGCCGTCCGCCGGCTGTGCGCGCAACAGGGGCGCCGAGACGGCTGCAGGAGGCTCTCCCGCCCTCCGCCTTCAGGTCACCATCGGATACTTCCAGTGAAGAATAGGTCACCATCGGATACTCTTACGCGCTAAAAGTATCCGATGGTGACCTAACTTTGGAGAATACCGCGCAGGCACCAAGAGATGTGCACACAGAACGGGTATCAAGAGAGCGGGCGACGGGAATCGAACCCGCGTCATCGGCTTGGGAAGCCGAAGCTCTACCATTGAGCTACGCCCGCATGTCACCGTTGGTCAGCAGGTATCCACCCAGGTAAGACCTGGTGCGGCCATGCCACGATCGGCGAATCGATCCAGTCTACAGCTTCCCACCTCCGCGAACGGCGACGGGGCGGCCGCAGACACCGACCACCGCGTGTTCGAAGTGCATGTGTGCTGACCGGAATCGGGTCGTCTGCACTTCGAACACGCGGATGGCGGATGGGATCAGTGCTCGACAGCCTCCTCGGCGCCGAATCCGGTATGGGCACGGACGTCCATTTCGGCGGCCAGCTCGGGACTCTCCACCGTCCGGTCGGTCACCGAGGCGATCCAGCCGAGAATGAAGCCGAGCGGAATCGAGATGATGCCGGGGTTCGACAGCGGGAAGATCGCGAAGTCGGCACCGGGGATCATCGCGGTCTCGGAGCCAGAGACGACAGGCGAGAACGCGATGAGCACCATCGCCGAGATCAGTCCGCCGTAGATCGACCACACCGCACCGCGAGTGGTGAAGCGCTTCCAGAACAGCGAATACACGATCGTGGGCAGGTTAGCACTGGCGGCGACGGCGAAGGCGAGGGCCACAAGGAATGCGATGTTCTGTCCCTGCACTCCGATGCCGCCGATGATCGCGACCGCACCGATGACGACGACAGTGCGGCGGGCGATCTTGACCTCCGCCTCGGAGTCCTCGACGTGGCCCTTCTTGATGACGTTGGCGTAGATATCGTGAGCGAACGAGGCCGCCGCGGTGATCGCCAGACCCGCCACCACCGCGAGGATCGTGGCGAACGCGACCGCGGAGATGAAGCCCATGAGCAGCGGCCCTCCGAGCTGCAGCGCCAGGAGCGGCGCAGCGGAGTTCACGCCGCCAGGAGCGTTCTTGATCGCGTCGGCGCCGACGAGTGCAGCCGCACCATAGCCGAGCACGAGGGTGAAGAGGTAGAACGCACCGATGAGCCAGATCGCCCACACCACGGATCGGCGAGCTTCCTTGGCAGTGGGGACGGTGTAGAAGCGCATGAGCACGTGGGGCAGACCCGCCGTGCCCAGCACGAGCGCCAGTGCCAGGGAGATGAAGTCGAGAGGATTCTCGCCGTACTGCAGACCCGGGTTGAGGACGCCTTCCCCGACTCCTTCGGCTGCGTTGTCCACGGCCGAGGCCAGCAGGGTCGAGAGGTTGAAGCCATTGAGTGCGAGCACCCAGATGGTCATGGCGAAGGCGCCGGCGATGAGCAGGATCGCCTTGACGATCTGCACCCAGGTAGTGCCTTTCATTCCGCCGACGAGGACGTAGATGATCATCAGCGCGCCGACGACGGCGATGACCAGCGACTGGCCGACCTTGCCGTCGATGCCCATGAGCAGAGACACGAGCCCGCCGGCGCCGGCCATCTGCGCGAGCAGATAGAAGAAGCAGACCGCCAGGGTCGACAGAGCTGCCGCCATGCGCACGGGGCGCTGCTTGAGGCGGAAGGACAGCACATCGGCCATGGTGAATTTGCCGGTGTTGCGCATGAGTTCGGCGACGATGAGCAGGGCGACGAGCCAGGCGACGAGGAAGCCGATGGAGTAGAGGAATCCGTCGTAGCCGTTGACCGCGATCGCGCCGCAGATGCCGAGGAAGGATGCGGCGGAGAGGTAATCACCGGCGATGGCGAAGCCGTTCTGCGGTCCGGTGAACGACCGGCCGCCCGCATAGTAGTCCGAAGCGGATCTGTTGTTGCGGCTGGCCCGCAGAACGATGAACATCGTGACCGCGACGAATGCGGCGAAGATCGTGATGTTGAGGACCGGGTTGTTCTCCACCTCGGTGGTCGCTGCGCTGAGGAGGTCTACTCCGGAAGCGACGAAGTCTCCGATTGCCAGAGTGCTCATGAGCGGTGTCCTTCCGATTCGGCCTGCAGTCGTTTACGGATCGCTTCCGCGGGAGGGTCGAGCTTCTTGTTGGCGAACGAGACGTAGAACATCGTGATCGCGAAAGTCGTCACGAACTGCAGCAGTCCGAATACGAGTCCGACGTTGATCTCCCCCACGACCTTCGTCGACATGAAATCGTGGGCGTACGTGCTGAGGATGACGTAGAGGAAGTACCAGACGAGGAACGCGATCGACAGCGGGATCACCACCGAGAAGCGTTTGCGCTTGAGGGCCTTGAACTCCGGCTTGTCCTCCTCTGCGAGGAAGTCAACACCGGCGTTGACAGGGTCAGTCATTCTTTCTCCTTTGAATGGACAGAACATCAGTGTCCTGAATCACATGACCCAAAGGTAACGTTCAGCATGCGCTAGGGAATACCACCGAAAGTTGGTAGCTTGTTCACATGAATGCGCACGCCAAGGAAACGCGGGCTCTCAAGGTCGAGACCCGTCGCCTATTCGTCGAAGCCGTCGATTCCCTGCACCAGAGCGGCACGGGTGACGTCGTCTTCGGAGGCATGGTCGAAGAGGATTCGGTCGCGGTCGAAGCCGTCGCCGGCGCCGATAAGAACCTGCTCTCGACCCTCATCGTCAGCACCGGGCGCGGCCTCGGCGGACGGGCCATGACCGAAGGCACTCCGCAGCTGACCCGCGATTATGAGATCGACCCTCTCATAACCCACCATTACGACGAGGAGGTCCTCGGCGAGGGCATCCGTGTCCTCGTCGCCGTCCCCACACTGCACGGCGGTGAGGTCACCGGTATGGTCTACTGCGGCCACCGCGCCGACTACAACGCCGCCGCCCCGCAGACGGGAGACCTCGTCAGACGGGTACGACAGCTCTCGGTCGATCTCGCTCGACTCGGATACCGGCAGGAACCGCGCGGCCCCGTCAAGGAGGAACCGCTCTACCCGGATCTGGATCCCTCGGGACGCGAAGCTCTCCGGCACACCTATGCCGAGCTGAGAGCCATCCGCTCCGGGATCGTCGATGGGGAGACCCGAGAGAAGCTCACCGGCATCGAGACGCGCCTGGCCGATATTCTCTCCGGACACAATCCGGAGAACTTCCAGACGCCGGTGCCCGCAGTCAGGCTGTCGCCGAGGGAGACCGACATCCTCTCGCATGTCGCCTTGGGCTGGCCGAATGCCCGCATCGCCGAGGCGCTGTCGCTGCGCGAGTCGACGGTGAAGTCCTATCTCAATACGGCGATGGTCAAGCTCTCGGCACGGACCCGCCATGAGGCCGTGTCCATCGCCCGCTCGTCCCACGTCCTCCCCTGAGCGGGGAGGATCGGCTCACCCGTTGATGACCTCCGAGTTCTCACGTTCCATCTCCAGGGAACGGTCCGCCGCCGCCTGCGCGGCCGCCTCGGCGATATCGAAGATCCCGGAGTCGAGGAACTGCTGGAGTCCGGCCAAGGTCGTCCCGCCCTTGCTGCTCACGGCCTGACGCTGCGCGGCGGGGTCGGGCTTCTCGGTCAGGAGTCGGCCGGCGCCGTCGGCTGTGGCCACGACCATCTGACGGGCGACGTCCTCACTCAGGCCCTGCTTGACACCTGCGGCGATCATGGCCTCGGCGAGGAGGAAGAAGTACGCCACTCCGGACCCGGAGATTCCGGTCATGGCCGGGATCTGGGATTCGTCGAGATCGACGACGAGGCCGGCGCCCGACAACAGCGACTTCAGTGTGTCCACGCTGGCAGCGGTCACCTCGGCGGTGGGGGCCAGCGCGATGACGCCGTGGCCGATGGCGCTCGGCGTGTTCGGCATGATCCGCACGATCGGATTCTCGGGGGCAAGCTGCGCGAGGTCTGCGGCAGCGACGCCGGCCGCCATGGATACGAGCACGGAGTCCTGGTCGAGGTCGTCGGCGAGTCCACGCAGGGTCTCGGCCATCATCCACGGCTTCACGCCGAGGAACACGAAATCGGCTCCGGCCGCGGCTTTCCGATTCGCTTCGGCATCGTCCTCCAACGAGGTGACCGTGGCTGTGGGCAGATCGGTGCGGAGCCGCTGCGCCGAGGCGGTCGAATTCGTCGTCGCGCGGACGGTGATGCTCGCGTCGGCGGTGAGGATTCCCTGGATGAGGGCCGTGCCCATGTTGCCGGTTCCGATGGAGGCGATGGTGGTCAAAATGCGTCAGCCTTTCGATATCTGATGTGTGATGGTCGGTGGGTGTCCCTGCGCTTAAGCGTGCCGGTGCGAGGTCGGGCGTGGCGATGCGGAGACGGGCCGGTTGATGTGCGACGTCGCGGTCGCTCGCAGGGTCAGCTCTCGGCGCCGGCTTTTCCGGATCGCGAGGGCCTGTGCTCGGAGGTGCGGGTGTGGCTGTGGGCGTTGCGTCGCGGAGTATCCGCGTCGAGGCCGAGGTGTTCACGGGCGAAGGCTATGGAGTCAGCGAGCATCTTCTCGCGCGCTGACTGTCTGCGGACGAATCGGGTATTGACCTCGACGACGACGTCGCCCTGCCAATTGTGTTTGGCGAGGTACTGCAGGGTCTCGGCGACGGGCATGGTGCCTTCGCCCGGAACGAGATGTTCGTCCTTGAGTGAGCCGGCCCCGTCGGTGAGGTGGACGTGGCGGAGCTGGTCGAAGATCTCGCCCACCGTCTCCAGGGCATTCATGCCGGCGGTGGATGCGTGGGAGAAGTCGAAGGTGAGGTCGTCGTAGTCCTCGTCCAGGGGGTTCCAGTCGGGGTAGTAGACCTGGATCTCGCGCAGACCGGCCCGCCAGGGGTACATGTTCTCCACGGCCAGTCTCACACCGGTCTCCTGGGCGACCTGGCGGACGCCGTCGACGAAGCCGAGGGCGTATTCGCCCTGCCAGCGGAACGGCGGGTGGAGGACGACCGTGTCAGCGCCGACTTCATTGGCGAGGTTCGCGGTGATCCGCAGCTTCTCCCAATGGTCTTTGTGCAGCACCCGGGGCAGGAACAGCAGGGTCGGCGCGTGCAGGGAGATGACGTCGAGTCCGGTGTCGCCGGCGAGTCCGTTGATGAGGTCGACGTCACGGGTCTCGGTGTTATGGGTGACCATGATCTCGACACCGTCGTAGCCGTGTTTGGCCGCTTGGGTGAAGGTCTCCTCGACGGTCATGGGTGAGACGGAGGAGCTGGAGAGGCCGAGTCTGATCCGATTGTCGGAGACGTGATGTGCGTCATTCTCGTAGACGTCGTGTTTGTCGAAGTACTCCTTGTGGCGCTTCGAATTCGAACGCGCAGAATTCTTGGTGGTCAACACCTTCCGCTGGGACTTCGACTTCTTGCTCATCTCTTCCAGTCTAACGCGGCTCCCCCACCCCTATTACTACCTGACGGTGGCCCAGCAACCTCGCGCGAGGTTGCTGGGCCGCCGTCAGGTAGTAATTCAGCCGTAGAGGGCTTCGGTGTCGTCGTCGACCCATTTCTTCGACTTCTCCACCGCCTTGTTCCAGAGGCGGTAGAGGCGGTCGACGGTCTCGTCGTCCATCGACGGATTCCAGCGTTTGTCCTCGCGCCAGTTCTTCCGCACGTCCTCCTCACCCTTCCAGAACTTCACGGCGATGCCCGCCGCGTACGCCGCACCCAGCGCCGTAGTCTCGATGACCTCGGGTCGGATGACGGGCACGCCGAGGAGGTCGGCCTGGAACTGCATGAGCGTTTCGTTGGCGACCATGCCACCATCGACCTTGAGCTCGGTGAGTTCGACACCGGAGTCGAGGTTCATCGAGTCGAGGACCTCGCGCGACTGGAACGCCACGGATTCCAGAGCTGCCCGAGCGATGTGGTTCTTGTTCACATACCGTGTCAGACCCACCATCACACCGCGGGCATCGGACTCCCAGTGCGGGGCGAAGAGTCCGGAGAACGCGGGCACGATATAGCAGCCGCCGTTGTCGTCGACCTGCTTGGCCAGGGTTTCGACCTCGGGGGCGTCCTTGATGATGCCGAAGTTGTCGCGCAGCCACTGCACGAGCGAACCGGTCACGGCCACCGATCCTTCGAGTGCGTAGACGGCTTCGTCCTCGCCGATCTTGTACGCGACCGTGGTGAGCAGGCCGTTCTTGCTGGCCACCGGCTCATTGCCGGTGTTGATGAGCATGAAATTGCCAGTGCCGTAGGTGTTCTTCGCCTGACCCTTCTCGAAACAGGCCTGACCGAACGTCGCAGCCTGCTGATCGCCGAGGATGCCGCAGATCGGGGTGTCGATGATGAGTCCGTTCTTCGCCCCGTAGCCGTAAATCTCCGAGCAGGACCTGATCTCGGGCAGCATCTCGACGGGAATGCCCATATCTGCCGCGATGTCAGGGTTCCAGTCGAGGGTGTCGATGTTCATCAGCATCGTCCGCGAGGCGTTCGTGACGTCGGTGACGTGGATTCCGCCGTTGACCCCGCCGGTGAGGTTCCAGATCACCCAGGTGTCCATGGTGCCGAAGAGCAGGTCCCCGGCCGCGGCGGCTTCCTTGACCCCGTCGACGTTGTCGAAGATCCACTTGGCCTTCGGACCGGCGAAGTAGGTCGCCAGGGGCAGACCCACCCGGTCCTTGTACTTGTCCGGTCCTTCGTCCCCGGCGAGTTCGTCGCAGACCTTCTGGGTTCGGGCATCCTGCCACACGATGGCGTTGTAGACGGGTTCGCCGGTGTTCTTGTTCCAGATGACGGTGGTCTCACGCTGGTTCGTGATGCCCACGCCCTCGAGCTGGTGGCGGTTGATATTCGCCCGAGCCAGGGCCTGACCGATCGCCTCGTTTGTGTTCTTGATGATCTCAACCGGGTCGTGCTCGACCCAGCCGGCGCGAGGGAAGATCTGCTCGTGTTCCAGCTGGCCGGACGACACGATCTGCCCGTCATGGTTGAAGACGATCGCCCGCGACGAGGTGGTGCCCTGGTCGATGGCGAGGATGAACTTTTCCTGACTCATTCTGACTCCTGTGTCGAAGTGGTTTGTCTGTGAGCGTGCTCAGTTGTCTGTGATCGTACTCAGACGAATGCCTGGGAGGCCACACCTGCGAGGACGCCGCCGACCAGCGGTCCGGCGATCGGCACCCACGAGTACGCCCAGTCGGAGCCGCCCTTGTTCGGGATCGGCAGCAGGGCGTGGATGATGCGCGGACCGAGGTCACGTGCCGGGTTGATGGCGTAGCCGGTGGGACCGCCCAGCGAAGCGCCGATGACGACAACGAGGAGGCCGACGGCCAAGGGTCCGAGCTCGTGCGGGGTCTTGCCGAAGAGAAGGATGACGAATACGAGGACGAAGGTCGCGATCACCTCGGTGACGAAGTTCCAGCCGTAGGAGCGCAGCTCCGGACCGGTGGAGAAGGTGCCGAGGATGTTTCCCGCGTCCTTCTCTTCGTCGTAGTGCTTCTTGTACACGGCCCACGCGAGGACGGCACCGAGCATCGCTCCGATCATCTCGGCCGCGAGATAGGCAATGGTGTTGCCGAATGTCACGGCGATGCCGGGGGCATATTCGTCGGCTCCGCTGGCGAGGATGCCGAAGGTCACGGCGGGGTTGAGGTGTGCGCCGGTCTTGTAGGCGACGAAGACACCGGCGAAGACCGCGAGGCCCCAGCCGAAGGAGATCAGCAGCCAGCCGCCGCCGTTGCCTTTGGTCTTGCCGAGAACGACGTTGGCGACGACGCCGACGCCGAGCAGCATGAGCATCGCCGTACCGGCGATCTCGAAGAGGAAGATGGTGCCCATATCTCACAAACTCCTGTTGTTTGTCTTTCCGGTGGGTGTCCCGGTCGATGGTCGACCCGGAGGGTTCTCCGGGTCGGTCGAGATTCAGTTGTCGGTATTCCGTTGTGGTTCCGCACTTCGCTGTGAACGGTTCAGTGGAGGGTCTCACCGACCAGGGCCGCCGCCGAGGCGTCGTCGTCGGTGGACTCGGCCGCGACCTGAGCGTCGACGTGGGCGTTGAACGCTTCGACCTCGGCCGTCTGCCGGTCGTCGTCCCATCCGAGGACGGGTGCGACGATGGCCGCGACCGCCTCGGCGGCGTTCTTCCCCCGGTCCGCGGCTTCGTAGTTCAGCCGCATCCGCCTCTCCAGGATGTCACTGAGGTGGACGGCCCCCTCCGCGGCGGCCGCGTAGTGGGCTTCGACGCGCAGGTAGCGTTCGGCGCCTTCCAGCGGCTGACCGAGTTCGGGATCCTCATCGACGAGGTCGAGAAGATCCTCGATGAGGGTGCCGTAGCGGCGGATGAGCCGTTTGACGCGGTCTTCGTCCCAGCCGTACTTCTCTGCGATCCCGGACTGGCCGCGCCGCAGCGCACCCACTCCCTGGGCACCGAGCAGCGGCACCGATTCGGTGAGTGACCGGCGGTCCTTCGCATCGTCGCCGAGGACGAAGTCGACGGCGTCTTCGGCCATCACTCGGTAGGTGGTGAACTTGCCTCCAGCGATCGCGGCCAGAGCCGGCTCGACCTCCATGACGGTGTGTTCGCGGGAGACCTTCGTCGAAGCCTGTCCCTCTTTGACGACCGGCTGGAGCAGCGGCCGCAGTCCGGAGTAGACGCCGATGACGTCGTCGCGGGTGAGTTTGTCGGCGAGGATGGCGTTGGCGTGTTCGAGCAGGTAGTCGATGTCCTGCGAGGTCGCCACCGGGGCGTCGACGTCTTCGTTCCACGGGGTGTCGGTGGTGCCGATGACCCAATAGCCTTCCCAGGGGATGACGAAGAGGACGGATTTCTCCGTCTTCGAGATGATTCCGGTGTTCGGGTCGGCCTTGATCTTGTCTTCGGCCACGGTGATGTGCACGCCCTTGGAGGCGAGCACCTTGAGACCGGCGTCGGCCTTCGCCAGATCCTGCTGCTCTTCGGTCCAGACGCCTCCGGCGAGGATGGTGCGGCGGGCGTGGATGTCGAATTCCTCACCGCTGATCTCGTCCCGGGCGTGCACGCCGGTGACCTGGTCGCCGTCGTGGAGATAGCCGATGACGGAGACGTGGTTGGCGGCTGCGGCTCCGTAGCTCACAGCCGAACGGACCAGAGTCATGACGAAGCGGGCGTCGTCGACTTTCGCGTCGTAGTATTCGAGGGCTCCGACGGCGGCGTCATCGGCCAGGCCCGGGAAGTGTGAGCTCAGTGCCTTCTTGCCCAGGTGCCGGTGCATCGGCACGGCGCGTTTGCGGCCGGGCCGGGTGGCCATCGTGTCGTAGAGCAACACTCCGGAGCCGATGAAGGCACGGTCGATGAGGCGGTGTTCGAAGGGGAAGACGAAAGCGACGGGTTCGACGAGGTGGGGCGCGGTGTGCTGGAGCAGCAGATCGCGTTCCTTCAGAGCCTCGGCGACGAGCTTGAAGTCGAGCATCTCGAGGTAGCGCAGTCCGCCGTGCATGAGCTTCGATGATCGAGAGGAGGTTCCCGAAGCCCAGTCCTTCGCGTCGACGACACCGACTTTGAGTCCGCGCGTAGCTGCGTCGAAGGCCGATCCTGCTCCCGTCACTCCCCCACCGACGACGAAGACGTCGAGCGGGTCGGCCGCGCTCGTCTTCTTCAGTGTCTCGAGTGCCTGGTCACGGAAGTTCGGGGACAGCTCACCATTTCTCATCGGCAGAAGCGCGCTTTCTTTCAGACGTTGTTGTCATTCACCATTATCACCCCAGCGGTTGATGCCAAGGGCGCAGTGCGGCGAATAATCAAAAAATAGCAGGCTATTCTGAACGGCGATACCGACCGGTAGCGAAAGCCTGCTGAGATCGGCGGCCGAAGCGCGGCGTGACGGGCAGCCGTTGCGAGGTCCGTGAGGGCGGCTCAGTCGAGGGCGGAGACGGTCTCCACGCGCATCGCCGAGGACTGCTCGGCAGAGTCGAGGAGGTCGAGTTTGCGCATGATGATGCCTTCGCGCAGCGCCCATGGGGAGATGTTCATCACGCCGATGTCGAAGATCGTGAAGGCCGCCTCGGCGACGATCGCTCCGGCCAGCACCTGACCGGCACGCGCCTCGGAGACGCCGGGCAGGGTCGCCCGCTCTTCGGGGGTGCGGGATGCGAGGGTGTCGATGATGCCTTCGAGGTCGCGGCGGAAGAGCTTCCTGGGAGCATAGATTCCGTCGCCGCTCGGAGCGGCACCGGCGATGCGCGCCAGGGAGCGGAAGGTCTTCGACGAACCGACGACCTGGTCGGGCACTCCGACCCTGTTGATATCGCCGGCGATGCGTCCGATCTGCGCCCGGGCATGTTTGCGCAGGCGGTGGATGTCCTCTTCGGTGGGCATCGGGTCCGGGAGGAACTCGGAATAGGTGCGTCCGGCGCCGAGGGGAATCGACACGGCCGCCAGCGGGTATTCGTCCTGACCCGCCGCGATCTCGAGCGAGCCGCCGCCGATGTCGAGCAGCAGGATCTTCCCGGCCGACCACCCGAACCAGCGGCGGGCGGCGAGGAAGGTCACGCGGGCCTCGTCGCGACCCGACATCACGTTGAGGGTGACCCCGAGCTGAGCGTTGATCGATTCGATGAGTCCGATCCCGTTCGGAGCTTCCCTGACCGCCGAGGTGGCGAAGGCGAGGATCTGCTCCGCACCTTGGTCTTCGGCGATCTCGACGGCATCGGCGATGAAGGAGCGCAGCCGTTCCTGCCCTTCGGAATCGATCGTTCCGTCATCGCTGAGGAATTCGGCGAGGCGGAGCACCTCCTTGTGCGAGGTGGCCGGCAGGGGCGGTGCTCCGACGTGGGCGTCGACGACCAGGAGGTGGACGCTGTTGGAGCCGATATCGAGGACTGCTAGGCGCATTCGCCCAGTTTATCCTCTCCGTGGGCCTCCGTGAGAACGGACCTCAGGACCGTTCTGCCACGCAGTTTTGGCGAAGCCGAATTCCGGCGGTTCCTTGGCGAAGAAGGCTTCCTGACCGCGGGTGATCTCTGCCCGGTAGGCCTCATCGAGCCACCCAGGGGGCTCCGTGTCCTCCGTCACTTCACCGTCGAGAACTGCCTTGGCTCCGACCTGGCTGAGCCGGGACAGTCCCACGATCCGCTCACCGAGGGCCTGCGCCGTCTCGAGCGGGGTGTCGGAGACTTCGTGGAAGAAGCCGAGTTCGGCCATCTTCTCGAACTTCACGATCGAGGCCGTGATCAGCAGATACCTCGCCCAGGCGTCGCCGAGGATCTGAGCCAGGCGCTTCGTGGGGCCGGCCGGGTAGACGAGCCCGAGCTTGGCCGCGGTGACGCCGAAGATCGATCCCGGGGCGGCGATGCGGATATCGCAGGCCGCGGCGATCTCCGTTCCCCCGCCCACACAGTTGCCGGTGATAGCTGCGATCGTCGGGGTCCGCGAGTTCGCCAGGGCCGCCTCGGCGGTGGCGTTG
Organism: Brevibacterium sp. JSBI002; assembly: GCF_026013965.1. NCBI lineage: Bacteria > Bacillati > Actinomycetota > Actinomycetes > Micrococcales > Brevibacteriaceae > Brevibacterium > Brevibacterium sp. JSBI002. The sequence goes on along the minus strand of NZ_CP110341.1, from coordinate 993,167 downwards.
AGTTCCCAGAAGTCGGCGAGCGGCACATCGAGGTCGGCGATGTCCGAACCGGCGGAGAAGTGCCCGCCGGCCCCGGTGATCACGAGCGCACCGATCGAATCGTCGGCGTCGACGTTCGCGATGATCTGCGGCAGCGCCCTCCACATGGGCCGGGAGATGGCATTGCGCTTTTCGGTCCGATCAATGACGAGGGTTCCGACTCCACCGGTGACGGTGAAGTCGAAACCCTCGAGATCGACCGGACGGTATGAACCGTCTGGTCTCATGTGTGTTCTGCCTTTCGAGAGGTCAGCCCCGGTTGTCGGGAACCTCGCGCTGTTCCTCACCGTCGTAGGCGCTCAGGGGCCGGATGAGGGCGTTGTTCGCCTGCTGCTCGAAGATATGAGCGGTCCAGCCGGTGATGCGGGCCATCACGAAGATCGGGGTGAACTGCTCGGTATCGAAGCCCATGAGGTGGTAAGCCGGACCCGAGGGGTAGTCGAGGTTCGGGTAGATGCCCTTGCGCCCGACGAAGTCCTCTTCGAAGGTGTTGTACAGATCGAGCAGATCGTTCGCACCCTTGACGGCGACCATGTCCTCGAAGGCCTTGCGCATGGTGGGAACGCGCGAATCGCCGTTCTTGTACACGCGGTGGCCGAAGCCCATGATCTTCGCCTTCTTGGCCAGCGCCTCGTCGATCCAGGCCGAAGCCTTGTCGGCGGTGCCGACCTCTTCGAGCATCGCCATGACGGCTTCGTTCGCTCCGCCGTGCAGAGGCCCCTTGAGCGCACCGACGGCACCGGCGACTGCCGAGTACAGGTCCGAGGTGGTCGAGGTGATGACGCGACCGGTGAAGGTCGAGGCGTTGAACGAGTGCTCGGCGTAGAGGATCATCGACACGTCGAAGCAGCGCACGACCTCCTCGGCGGGAACTTCATCGAAGACCATCTTGAAGAAGTTCGCGGCGTAGCCGAGGTCCTTCGTCGGGGCGACGGGGTCGAGGCCGTGACGGCGACGGTGGTCTATGGCCACGATCGTCGGCAGCTGGGCGTAGAGACGCTCGGCCTTCGCGAGGTTCGCCTCGGCACCCTCGGTGTCGGCCTCGGGGTCGACGGCGCCCAGGTAGGCCACGGCCGTCTGCACGACGTGCATCGGGTGGCAGTCCTTGGGCAGGCCGAGGATGAGGTCGACGAGCTTGTCATCGATCTCACGCTGGGAGCGTTCGCGTTCCTGGAATTCTGCCAGCTGCGCCTCGGTGGGCAGTTCGCCGTTCCAGATGAGGTAGGCGACGTCCTCGAAGCTGCGCTTGGCGGCGAGCTCCTGCACGGGGTAGCCGCGGTAGGTCAGCGAGTTGGTCTCCTGGACCACTTTGGACACTGCGGTGGTGTCGACCACGACACCGGCGAGGCCCTTCTTGATTTCTTCGGTCACTGGTGACCCTCCTGTGAGAAGTTGAAGACTGCGGCGTCGAACTCGTTGTACGCCGCGTAGTCGATCGTGTCATACAGGTCCGCACGGGTCTGCATGCCCTCGAGCAGGTCCACCTGAGTGCCCTTGTCCCGAATGGTCTGCAGGCCCGATTTGATCGCACCCATGGCGATGCGCAGAGTCGTGACCGGGTAGATCACAAGCTTGACTCCGACATTCGCCAACTGTTCGGTGGTGAACAGTTCGCTCTTTCCGAATTCCGTCATGTTCGCCAGAATCGGCACATCGACGCTGGAGGCGAATCTCTCGAACTCTCCGAGATCTCGCATCGCCTCGGGGAAGATCATGTCCGCTCCCGCATCGGCGTAGGCCTTCGCCCGGTCGATGGCGGCGTCGAGACCTTCCCCGGCGCGGGAGTCGGTGCGGGCGCAGATGACGAAGTTCTCGTCGCGGCGCCCCTGGACGGCGGCCTTGATTCGCTTGGACATCTCGGTCGCGGTCACGACCTCCTTGCCGTCGAGGTGGCCGCAGCGCTTCGGGTTGACCTGGTCCTCCAGGTGCATGCCCGAGATTCCGGCGTCCTCGAACTCCTGGACGGTGCGGGCCACGTTCATGGCTTCGCCCCATCCGGTGTCGGCATCGATGAAGGTCGGCAGGTTCGTGACTCGGGCGATATTGCGTCCGTGGTCGGCCACCTCGGTCAGCGTGGTCAGCCCGATGTCGGGCAGACCCATGGCCGCGGAGAACGCGCCACCGGAGATGTAGACGCCTTCGAAGCCGGTCTGCTCGATGATCTGAGCGTTGATCGGGTTGATGGCGCCGGGGAACTGGACGATCTCGTCGCCTCCGAGCAGCTCGCGGAACTTGGCGCGGCGCTCGGCGGGAGTTGCCTGTGCGCCGAGCATCAGAAGATGCCCTTCGATCCGCTGTGCTCGAGTCCGTCGACCGTGAAGCTCAGTTCCGCAACGCCCTTGGCGTCGAGGCTCTCGAGGTTCTCGGCCAGATCGAGGAAGCGAGCCTGCTCCGAGTCAGAGACGATGCCCTCGGCCAGGGTCTTGAACTTCTCGATATAGTTCGCACGGGCGAAGGGACGAGCACCGAAGGGGTGGGCGTCGGCGACGGCGATCTCGTCGGTCAGCGTCGAGCCGTCTTCGAACTCGATCTCCACGCGTCCGCCGAAGGCCTTCTCGTTCGGGTCGATCGAATGGTAGCGGCGAGTCCACTCGGGATCCTCGGTGGTCTCGATCTTATGCCACAGCTCGACGGTGTCGGGACGACCGGCGCGCTCGGGAGCATAGGAGTGCTCGTGGTGCCAGCCCTGGTCCTGCATGGCCACTGCGAAGATGTACATAATCGAGTGATCGAGGGTCTCACGGCTGGCCTTCGGATCCATCTTCTGCGGATCGTTCGCACCGGTGCCGATGACGTTGTGGGTGTGGTGCGAGGTGTGGATGACGATGCGCTTGATCTTCGACAGGTCCTCGATCTGCCCGCCGAGCTTACGAGCGAGGTCGATGAGCGCCTGAGCCTGGTACTCGGCCGAGTGCTCCTTGGTGTAGGTGTCGAGGATCGCACGCTTCGCTTCGCCCTTGCCCGGCAGCGGGATGGTGTAGCGAGCTTCGGGTCCGGAGAGGATCCAGGCGATGAAACCGTCCTCACCTTCGTAGATCGGGTTCGGGGCACCCTCGCCGCGCATCGCACGATCGACGGATTCGACGGCCATCTTGCCGGCGAACGCGGGAGCATGGGCCTTCCAAGACGAGATCTCGCCCTTGCGCGACTGACGCGTCGCGGTGGTCACGTGCAGGGCCTGCTGGACGGCTTGGAAGGTGATCTCGGTGGGCAGGTGGAGCAGGGCGCCGATGCCGGCAGCGGCAGACGGGCCGAGGTGGGCGACGTGGTCGATCTTGTGCTCGTGCAGGCACATTCCCTTGACGAGGTCGACCTGGATCTCGTAGCCGGTGGCGATGCCGTTGATGAGGTCCCTGCCGCCGATGCCCTTGTGCTGGGCGACTGCGAGCACGGCCGGGATATTGTCACCGGGGTGTGAGTACTCTGCGGCGAGGAAGGTGTCGTGGAAATCGAGTTCGCGCACGGCCACACCGTTGGCCCATGCGGCCCATTCCGGTGAGAAGCGGTCGCTCACCGGCAGGCCGAAGATGTTGGCACCGGGATTTAACGGGTGGGCCTGAGCCTGCTCGCGAGCGTGGGTCGGAGCGGAGCGGCGCACGGATGCGGCAGCGACGGAAGCGTTGTCGATGACGCGGTTGATGACCATGTCGGTAACTTCGGAATCGACCGGCGTCGGGTCGGATGCGACCTCGGCGATCTTCCATGCGAGCTGATCTTCGCGAGCCAGGTTCTCTGAGCTCTTGTAGGTGCGGACTTCATGATTGATCATGGATACCCCTTCATAGTCCTTGACCGGAAATGGTCACATAGTGCTGACACAACTGTAGGCCACGTCACTTGGCAGGTCCTTGCCGGTCGGAAATTTATCTCGACATCAAGATATTTTACCCGAAGCGTGTCCCAGTTCACCAACAGGGTCTTCATGGGCTTCTGCCGCGAGGGATGGTTGTGGGAATATTGGGTCATGACTCGGACTGCCCTGGACTTCGACGAAAACTGGTTCGACGACGCGGAATACGCTCGCCTGCGCAGACGCATGCCGATCCCCTACGTCAACGCCATTCCGGTGCGGGTGGGCGAGACCGGCAATGTCGAACGCATCGGCCTGCTGCTGCGCAGCCTCGAGGACGGCACCCTCGGACGGGAGGTCGTGGGCGGGCGGATCCGCTTCCACGAGACCATCCGCACCGCACTGGTGCGTCACGCCGAGAACGACCTCGGCCCGATGGCGCTGCCGGTTATTCCGCCTGCGATCAGCCCGTTCCACATCGCCGAATACTTCCCCACGGAGGGTTCCGCCCTCCTCCACGACCCGCGCCAGCATGCGATCGCCATGTGCTTCATCATGGAGGTCCGCGGCGAATGCACCCCGCGGGCCGATGCCCTCAGTCTCGATTGGCTGACCCCCGAGGAGACCCTGCGTCCCGATATCGTCGGCGAGCTCTGCTACGGCCAGGACCATATCCTGCGCATCGCACTGGCCCATCTGGGCTTCCGCGTCTGAGCCAGTCGCACGTCCACGTGAGACGGACCTTCTCGCCCCACGTTTTTTCTACATCTCGTAGAATCGTCTTGGTAGACTGAAAGCGACGCGGACGATACCGCCAGTCGGGGCCGTCGTCGGCGTCTGGGTTGGACAGGCCCCGATCGAGAGGTGCGAGATGTCTGCTCAAACCAATTCGTCCGAATCCGGCCTCAACCTCGAACTCGGCGTCCTCGTCGGCTTCGACGGCTCCGAACTCGCCGCCCAAGCCGTCCGCTACGGCGCAGTCGAAGCCGAACGCCGCAGAACCGTTCTCACCGTCGTCACCGCCTATGAGCTGCCGACGATGATCTATCCGAATATGGCCTCCATCCCCAGTGAACCCGAGGATGACAAGGCGATGAAAGAAGCAGAGAAGACCCTCGCCGAGGCGGTCGAACTTCTGCGCGACTACTCCGGTGAGAAATCCTTCCGCACCGCACCCGGCAATTCCGCCGGTGCGCTCGTCACGCTCAGCGCCGATGCCGAGGTCGTCATCGTCGGCGCCCGCGGCCGCGGCGGTTTCATGGGCCGGGTTCTCGGGTCCGTTTCCACGGCTCTGCCTGCCCACGCTCACTGCCCGACGATCGTCGTTGCCGAACGGTCGACGTCAGCAACGGCCGGCAACGGCCCTGTCGTCGTCGCCGTCGACGGCTCCGACACCGGTCGGGTCGCCATGTTCACGGCGGCAGCCGAGGCCGCCTTACGCGGCACAGAACTCGAACTCGTCGTGGTGCTTCCGGCCGGTGAGGAATGGCTCTACTGGTACCCCGACCTCGAGCTCAGCTCCGAGGTCACCGCGCGCCGGCAGAGGCAGCTGACCGAATCACTCGAGAAGGAAGCCGGGACGCTGTCGGAGCAGTTCCCAGATCTGGCGGTGACCACCTCGGTGCCGGTCGGCGATCCGACTGAGACCCTCGTCGAGATCACCTCGCGCGCACAGCTCACGGTGATGGGAACCCGTGGGCGCGGAAGGATCCGCAGCGCTCTGCTGGGATCCGTCTCGCGTGGAGTCCTCAACCATGCCGAAGGCCCGGTCATGGTGGTTCCGAGCTGATCGGCGGCGCCGTGCTGATCAGCAAGGCTGTGCTGATCAGCTGAGCCCGGCACCTCGGCGGCGACGGCTCGCAACGAGGAGCGTCGCGCCGAGTGCCAGCGCCCCCGCGCCGACAGCCAAGGGCAGCGCAAGCCCATCGCCGGTGCGGGGCAGGTCTCCGCCCCCACCCGCCGAGGCGGTCCCGGAGGAATCCGAATCATCGCCCGTCCCTGCGGCGTTCGCCTCGGTACCGCTTGCCTCGGCGCCAGAGTCGGCGGTGCCGGCATCTGCTGTCCCCGAGTCTGTTCCGTTCCCGTCGTCGTTGGCGCCTGCGGCATGAGCGTCGGCATTCGAACCGGTTGCGTTAGTGCCGCCATCGGTATCTGCCGATACCGCACCGTCGTCCGAACCGTCCGAATCGCTCTCCGAACCGTCGGCTCCGGCTCCCGCCGCGCCGGCGTCTGCGTCTTCTCCCGCGCCATCCGCTTCGACTCCGGCGCCGGCCTCTGATCCGGCATCAGGGCCATCCGCTTCAGCCCCGGCCCCCGCACCGGCGTCTGATTCGGCGTCCGAACCATCCGCCGCGGCGCCGGCTCCGGAACCGGCGTCGGCCTCCGCGTCATCATCCGGGGCAGGTTCTTCCGCCTCGGCGTGCCTGAGTTCGACATCGTCGATCTGCTCAGATGCGGCCTGAGCTTCCGCGCGTTCACCATCGGCCGGCGCCCCGCCTGCCGGCACCTCATAGGTCGTCGCCCGCAGCGCTTCGTCGCTGACTAGGACCCGGGTGAAGGCGGGCACGTCGTTGTGGACGCTCTTCCCTTCCCAGTCGAGGCCGGGAACGTAGTCATAGAACTTCGACCCCGATGACGAGGTCAGCGTGAGGTAAAGCGTCTGCCCGTCTTCCTTCTCCTCCTCGGCTCCCGCTTCGGAGCCCTCAACGGGCTTGCCTTCGCCGTCCATGAGGAAGGTGCGGTTATAGATGTGGTCGTGGCCGGAGACGACGAGGTCGATGTCATTGCGGGCCGCGACCGGAGGGATCGCCTTCCGCAGCCGCTTCACATCGAGGTCGCTCCAATGGGTTGCCGTCGAATAGATCGAGTGGTGGAACCCGAGAACCGTCCAGCGCGCATGGTCTCCGTGCTCAGCGACGACCTCGTCGATGAACTCGGCGTGGGCGTCCATGTCAGGGCTGTTCGAGTTGATGTTGAGGAACAGGACCCCGTCTTCGATGAACCAGTAGTCGCCGCCGGAGGTGATGACGCCGCCACCGCCGTGGTCCTGGCTGACATTGGGTCGGTTGAAGTGCTGCTCGTAGGCTTTCGATGACACATCGTGGTTGCCGATCGTCGTCGCCTGCGGGATCGTCCGGGTGGCTTCCGGTGCCAGGTACTGAGCGTACTGCTCCTGGTTGCCGGCGGAGTTGACCTGGTCTCCCAACGAGTAGAAGAAGCTCGGGTCGTCGGCGGTGGCCACGGCCGAACTCAGGGTCCGGTCCCAACCGGCCGCGTCGTCGGGATCTCCGCCTCCGGCGCCGACCTGGGGGTCGCCGAAGACGAGGAATTCGTCATCTCCTCCGGACGATCCTGTGGTGAACTGCTGCACCTCGGTGAACCCGTCCTCATGGCTGCCGACCTGGTAGGCGTATTCGGTGTCGGGTTCCAGGTCGGTCATGCTCGCATGGTTGAAGTGACGCTTGAGGTCGGTGGCAAGGCCGGAGTCCGTGGTCTCAGCCCTGTCAGCATCGGCGGGGAGCTTTCCGCCGTCGACCTCACTGGCCGGCGCCCACCGGACCTCTCCCCCACCGGAACTCTCACTCATCCACGAGAGGTTGCGTGCCGTGGAGTCGGCCCCGACCTGCAGAACGGGATCGGTGATCGCCTCACTCCCCGCATCCGCCTCGGCGGGCGAATCCGTCCGGTCCGGGCTGGGAGTCTGAGCAGAGTCAGCGTTCGTGCCCTGGGCCGCGGTCGACCCTCCGGAACCGAGAGATGGTTCGGCACGCACGGGCACCGGGGCCGCCACCAGAGCGGCGAGCAGGGTGGCGGCGGACAGGGCACTGAGCGGTCTCTTGAGTCGATGCGTATTCACCCGCCCATTCCTACTGACCAGTAGTGTCCGATCGTTCGAAGCCGTCGACGGGAAGGGGAACGGGAAGTGAATCCTCGATGACCGATCCCGGCCCCCGGGTCGCTTCCGATCCCGGACTCCGCGTCGCTTCCCTGTTGTACAGTGGTGGCTACGACAGGGGAGCGCCGTCAGGAGCGCTGAGAGTGCAGAAGAAGCTGCAGACCCTCGAACCTGATGCGGTTAGCACCGCCGAAGGAAGTCGAGACTCTTCACCCCTCCTTGACATGAGGAGGCACAATGCCGAATACCACCACGCCGAACACCACCCCCACCCCTTCACGCGCCTTCACCGCGGCGCCGAAATCCAAGCAGTGGCGGGTGGTCGACTATGTCACCACCGCTGTTCTCGGCATCGCCGTGGGGCTCGTGTTCTGGGTGTTGGCGCTGAGCTGGAAGGTCCTCGAACTCGCATTCCAGGCATTCCCGCCGTCGATCGGTCTCATCGCAGGACTCTGGGTGCTGGCCGGTCCGCTCGCCGGTGCCATCATCCGCAAACCCGGTGCCGCGCTCCTGTGCGAACTCATCGCCGCCATCGTCGAAGCCGTCCTCGGCTCCCACTTCGGAGCGACAGTTCTGCTCTCGGGTCTGCTGCAGGGCCTCGGCGCCGAACTCGTCTTCGCCGCCTTCGGCTACAAGCGCTTCACCCTGTGGGTCACCGCCGCTTCGGGCATGCTGGCAGCTGCGTTCATGGCCGTGAGCGAGAACATCATGTACAACGCCGAATGGCAGTTCGGCTTCCAGGCGATCTACGCAGTCTGCGCGATCGTCTCCGGTCTCGTCATCTCCGGGATCGGCGCTTGGTTCGCCTATCGGGCGATCGCGGCCACCGGAGCGCTGCGCTCCTTCGCTTCCGGCCGTCTGCGCTGATGGCGCTGCCGATCACGGCCGCCGGCTTCTCATTGACGCACACCGACCGTGACCGGCCGGCAGTCGGTCCGCTCGATCTGCAGATCGCGGCCGGAGAGAAGGTGCTGCTGCTCGGCGCCTCCGGGGCCGGCAAATCGACGTTCCTCCACGCTGTCGCCGGTGTCCTGCCCGAGGAATCGGGTGAGGCCACCGGTGAACTCCTCGTCGGCGGCGAGAAACCGGATCCTCGCCGAGGCAGCACCGGGCTGGTCCTCCAAGATCCCGATTCGCAGGTGATCTTCTCTCGCATCGGCGATGATGTGGCGTTCGGGATGGAGAACCTCGGACTCCCGGCCGAGGCCATCGAAGCCCGGATTCCCGAGTCGCTGCGGGCGTTGGGGCTCGATCTGCCGCCGGAGCATCCGAGTGCCGCTCTGTCCGGTGGGCAGAAGCAGCGGCTGGCTCTGGCCGGGATCCATGCGATGGCCCCGGAGGTCATCGTCCTCGACGAACCGACGGCCAATATCGATCCAGCCTCGGCCACCGAGGTCCGCGACGCCGTGCTCACCGTGCAGGCCGAGACTGCGGCGACAATGCTCGTCGTCGAACACCGGGTCGAGCTGTGGATCGATCACGTCGACCGGGTCATCGTACTCGGCCGCGACGGCATCGCTGCCCAAGGTCCGCCCGCGCAGATCTTCTCCGATCCCGACCTGACCGACACACTCGTCGACTGCGGAATCTGGATGCCGCGGCACTCCCCCGCCCCGCGCCGAGGCGGAACCGCAGGAATCGATAGGACGACGAGCCGCCTCGGCGAGGTTCTGCTGCGCACAGATCGGCTCAGCGTTGCTCGACCACGCATGGCCGCCCCCGCCGCGACCGACCTGGACCTGAGCCTGCGTGCCGGGCAGGCGCTCGGGATCGTCGGTGCGAACGGGGCAGGCAAATCGACGACGGCCCTGACCTTGGCGGGTCTGCTGCCCGAATTCTCCGGGCAGGTCCTCGCCGAGGCGGCCTTGCAAGATGGAGCCAAACGACCCCGGCCGTTCGCCTGGCCGTCGAAGCAGCTGGCGGCGCGCATCGGCATGGTCTTCCAGGAACCGGCGCACCAGTTCCTCACCTCGAGCGTGGCGGCCGAACTCGAGCTGGGTCCCCGGCTGGCCGGGTGGCCTGCCGCCGAGTCGCGGGCTCGGGTGGATGAGCTTCTTGAGGGGCTCGGGCTCACCGGGTTGGCGCAGGCTCATCCGCAGAGTCTCTCAGGTGGGGAGAAGCGTCGCCTGTCGGTGGCGGCGATGCTGGCTCCCCGGCCCCGGGTGCTCATCGTCGATGAGCCGACCTTCGGTCAGGATGCACTGACGTGGGCGGGGTTGGTGGAGATGTTCCTCGATGCCTTGGAACACGGTTCCGCGGTGGTCGCGGTCAGCCACGATCAGGCGTTCCTCGAGGCCATCGGTGCCGATCTCCTCGAGCTCGGCGACCGCAGCAGCGCAGAACTATTCAGCGACGTTGAGTCGGATTCGCATGTCAGGGCGGGTGAGCGCGGTGCGTGAGAGTCTCGATCACCACGTTCGCCCCTCCCCCGAGGTCGCCGCCCAGGATCCGGGGCAGCTCATCCCCGTGGTGCGTTCGACCGCATTGGCTCGGTGCAATCCGCTGACGAAGATCGCAGTGGCTCTCATCCTCATGGTCGGGGCGCTGCTGAGCATCGATCTGGTCTCCGCCGGGGTAGTGCTGCTCGCAGCGTTGCTGGCTCTGCCCGCGACGGGACTCGATCTGGTGGCCGCCGCCAAGCGGCTGTGGTTCCTTCCGGCGGGCGCCCTGCTTGCGGCATGGGGCACCGCGCTGCTGGCGGAGAAGACCGGGGATGTGGTCGTCGACTTCGGTCCGATTCTGTTCACCACGGGTTCATTGACGGCCGCCGCGGCGATCTTCGTCCGTGCCCTCGCATTGGCGATCCCACTCATTGTGCTCGCGTCGACGATCGATCCGCGTGACCTCGCCGATGCGCTCATTCAGCACCTGCGGCTGCCGGAGGTCGTCGTGGTCTCCGTTCTCGCGGCCTCGCGTCTGCTCGGGCTGTTGGTCAGTGAGTGGCAGGTGCTGGCGATGGCCAGGCGGGCCAGAGGCGTCGCCGGCGGTTCGCTTCTGCGGCGCACGGGCAGCCTCTTCAGCGGGGTGTTCGTTCTGCTCGTGGTCTCGATTCGCCGGGCGACGACCCTGGCGATGGCGATGGAGGGTCGGGCATTCGGTCGTCCGGGCCGCACGTGGCGCAGGCGGTCGAGTTTCGCGACCCGAGATGTCGTGGCGGTGCTTCTCAGTCTGGCTGTCTGCGGGATCGCGATCGGTGCGGCTCACGTGCTCGGAGTCTGGAATCCGATCATCGGCTGAGGCGGAGCGGGTGTCTCGGAGCTGCCGTGCTCACGAGAAGTCGGAGTCGTTCCGCTGCCGATCGATCAGAGCTGCCGGACGGTCAGAGCTCAGAGCTGTTTGAGGAAGCCCTTGCCGAAGGCCCGCCATTCTTCCAGGGCTTCTGGGCTGGGAAGCTTCGACGTGGTGAGGACGAAGAGGGTTTTGTCTTCGCGCTTCGTCTCAGCGGCGGCTTCGACCTTGATGCCGCCGTCGAGGTTGGCTCGCCAGAAGGAGCGCTTCGCCGTCTCCGAGGTGCGGGGATCACCGTCGAGGGCCACCTCGTTGAGGGTGTCGCCGACGAGGGACGCGAATCCTTCGATGAGTGCGGAACGATCTCCGGGGATGGTGCGGGACACGGCGACATCGAATGTGCCGTCGGCGCGCTGGCCGGGGACGCGGCGTCCGATCTCCTGCTCATAGGCGACGACGGCTCCTTGGACCCACCAGCCGTGGTTGTGGACTCTGCCCTCGACCTGGGGATAGAGAGCGTCGGCGAGTTCCTTGTGGCTCGCCGACGCTCCTCCGGCCGCTTCCAAGCGAGCACGGGTGTCGGCCCATGGTTCGTTGAGGGCCTTTTCGATCGATGCGATGTTCTGCGCTCTGGTCGCCATGGCAGAAGCCTACGTGCTCGATCGACCCGGGATGAAGGTGTGGAAGGCGATCAGTCGATCTTGAGTTCGCCCATCTCGTCCCAGCCTTCACCGTCGATCTTGCGGGAGATGATCTTCGGGGTCGTGGCCAGGTGCGGGCGCATCGATTCGAGACCGGCGGCGAAATGGTCGCTCTTGACATGAGGTTCGGCACCTTCGTCGGTGAACGCTTCGACGAGCACGAACTCGTTCGGGTTCTCCAAGCTCTTCGACCATTCGAACCACAGATTGCCGGGCTCTTCCCGCACGGCCTCGGTGAAGGCGCGCACCGCCTCGGGGAACTTCTCGACGCTTTCGGGTTTCACGTCATATTTCACGACGATGAAGATCATGATCATTCTCCTTCAGCTGATCAGCAGTACGGGTCGATCCCAGCTTAGTTCGGCCGCAATTGCGAATCGACCGGCTCACAGCCTTTCGGCGATGAGGACGAGGAAGTCGCTGTCAGCTTCGAAGGGGCGGAGTTCCCAGGTGGAGAACTTCTGGTCGACGAACATCCCCGTGGCCTTGACGTCCTCGATGAAATCGTCGAAATCATACCCGCGTCCGGCACCGAAGCCGGACACGAACCGGCCGCCGTGTTTGAGCGTCGATTTGATATTGCCCAAGGTCTGCCGGCGCGAGGCGGGATCGAGGAAGGACAGGACGTTTCCGGCGCAGAAGGCCACATCGATCTCGGTGATCCCGGCGCCGGCGAAATCGAAGTCGGCGAGGTCGCCGGTGTGCCATTCACCGCTGGGGAAGTCCTCCTCGGCGACTGAGATGAGGAATTCGTCGAGATCCACGCCGAAGACGGTGTGTCCTTCGTCGATAAGCAGCCCGCCCGCCCGTCCGGTTCCGCAGCCGGCATCGAGGATGCGCGATCCCCGCGGGGCCATGGCGTTGACGAACCTGGCCTCACCGCCGATGTCATGTCCGGCGGCCGCGAGATCGCGCCACCTCTGCGCGTAGTTCGCCGAATGGTCGGGGTTGGCCCTGCGTACCTTGTTCCACTGATGGTCGAAGTTCATGACCTCATCCTAGGCCGGAACCTCAGCCGAAGACTTCGGTGACCACCTTGGCGACGGCTCGGACCGGATCGCTGGGATCCGGGGAGGTCAGCACGATGATCTCGCGTCCGCCCGCCTCGGCGACCGGGCGGAGGTCGACGTCGGACCCGCCCAACGACATCATGATCGGCGTCGCCAGGGTCAGGCCGAGCCCGGTTCCGGCGAGCGCCAACGCGACCGCGGTGTCCGTGACGATGTGGGTCTCCTTCGCATTGATTCCCAGCGCCGAGGTGGCCAACCGCATCGCGCGGCCGAAGAGCTCCTCGGCCGGTGGGAGGATCCAGTCGGCCTCGGCCAGATCGTCATCGCTCGGCCGAGACGTCCCCGCGGGGACGACGATGCCGAAGTCCTCCTCGGCCACGGCCTCCCAGCACAGCCCGCGCATCGGCGGCAGCGGCGCAGCCGGGTAGTTGATCCCGATCCCCAGATCGATGACCCCGTCGATGACGGCGGCCGACATGGTCTCGACATTGATCTCCCGCGCCCGGACTTCGATATGCGGATGGCGCTCGGCCAGCGCCCGCACAACCTTCGGCAGCGCCGTCGTCGATGCCGATCCGAAGACGCCGAGGGTGACGATGGCCTCGCTGCGGAAGTCCCGGCCGAGCATCGCCATCTCCGCCTGCTGCTGAGCGGCGAGGATGTTCCGTGCCCTGGGCAGCAGGGTGCGCCCGGCTTCGGCGAGGACGAGCCCGCGGCCGCGACGTCGGAACAGGTCGGAATCGACGACCCTGCTCAACGCTGAGATGTGTTGGGACACGGCCCCGACGCTGTAGCCGAGGTGATCGGCCGCCCGCGTCATCGATCCGAGTTCGGCCACAGCGACGAACGTCCGCAGCTGTCCGAGCGTCCATGTCATGGCAGCGCTCTCCTGTCTTTAGGTTTCTTGAACACAATGTTCACAAACTCTCGCTTGTTCTTAAGTGTGATGGCAACCACAATGAAGTCAAGACGCAAACGCCGACATCGCCGTCGGCACTCTCCGTTTCCGGTGCGACCAACGACGGTCGCCCCGGCAGCAGACAGCGAGGTGAACCGTGGAATCCCCCACCGCATCAACCACCACCCCAAACACCGACGGGGCCCCCGACGCGACCAGAGTCCTGCCCGCCGAGGCCTCCGTCGTCATCATCGGCGCCGGGGTCATGGGAGCGGCCATCGCCTATCACCTGGCTGTACGCGGAGCTCGCGACATCGTCATCGTCGAACGCGACACCCCCGGAGCCGGATCGACGTCGAAGGCCGCCGGAGGTGTGCGCTGCCAATTCTCCGACGAGGTCAACATCGCCTTGGCCGCCCGCGGGCTCGAAGTGCTCCGGAACTTCGAGACCGATTTCGGCGTCGACATCGATCTGGTCAGCAACGGCTATCTGTTCCTCCTCGACAACGATGATGACGTGCGCGCGTTCACCGACAATGTAGCCCTGCAACAGCGGATGGGCCTGGATTCGCGGATGCTCACCCTCGCCGAGGTGGCCGAGCTGGCTCCGTTCGTCAACACCGAAGGGCTGATCGCCGGGGCGTTCAATCCCGGCGACGGTCACTGCACCCCCGAGGCCGTCGTCGCAGGCTTCGTCACCGCCGCCCGTGAGCTCGGGGTCACGGTGGTCAAGAACTGCGAGGTCACCGGATTCGACACCGACGGCGGGACGGACCGCAGGACCACCTCGGTGATCACGAATCAGGGCACGATCAGCTGTGAACAGGTCGTCGTCGCGGCGGGAGCCTGGTCCGGCCCCATCGGGGACATGGCCGGGGTCGACCTGCCAGTCAAGCCCCTGCGACGGGAGATCATGGTCTCCGAACCCGTCGATTTCGACACCTCGCGGATGCCCTTCACGATCGACTTCTCCACCAGCTACTACGTCCACCCCGAAGGCGCCGGGCTGCTGTTCGGCTGCCCCGATGAGGTCGATGACTGGTCCTTCAACGACAAACGCGACCCCGACTGGCTGGCCACCCTGGCCGAGCACATCGACGCCCGCACCCCGGAACTCGGCGATGTGGAAGCGGGGCACGGGTGGGCGGGACTGTATGAGATGACGCCCGACCACAATGCGCTCATCGGCGAGGCCGAGGAGAGGCCGGGATTCTTCTACGCCTGCGGGTTCTCCGGTCACGGCTTCCTCATGGGCCCGGCCGTCGGAGAGGTCGTCGCCGACCTCATGACCGGCCGCAGCCCCTTCGTCGATGTGACTCCCATGGACAAACGACGCTTCACCACCACCGGACTGCGTAAGGAGCTCAACGTGATCTGAGTCCTCGCAGACCCGCCCCTCACATCCCACCTCCCCACAACGACAGAACACCGTCGACCGGCCAAGCAGCCGATCGACACAGCAGATGACGAAAGGACAGCAATGACTGCACTGCCCACCGATCAGACCATCACCGACCTCCTTACTGAAGGACTGAGCGCCTGCGGAGTGGACGCATCCGTGCTCACGGGATCGGCCGCCTCGGCGAGCCTGCCTGCCCGCTCCCCCATCACGGGACAGGACCTCGGCACGATCGCCGCGGACACCGCGCAGACGGCGGCGGACAAGATCGCCGCGGCCCAGACCGCGTTCGAGACCTGGCGGGACGTGCCCGCTCCGGTCCGCGGTCAGCTGGTGCAGCGGTGGGGACAGCTGCTCGGCGAACACAAGGAGGATCTGGCCAAGATCATCACCGTCGAAGCCGGCAAGACCCCTTCCGAGGCGGCCGGTGAAGTCCAGGAGATGATCGACATCTGCGAGTTCGCGCTCGGTCAGTCCCGGCAGCTGTGGGGCAAGACCATGCCCAGCGAACGGCCGGGTCACCGACTCATGGAGACGTGGCATCCCCTCGGCGTCGTCGGGGTCATCTCCGCATTCAACTTCCCCGTGGCCGTGTATTCCTGGAACACCGCCCTGGCCCTGGTCGCCGGTGACGCGGTCGTGTGGAAGCCCTCGGAGAACGCCGTGCTCGCAGCGCTGGGGGCGCAGTCCCTGCTGGCCAGGGCCGCCGCCGAGGTGGGGGCACCGGAGAACCTCGCGCCTGTCCTCGTCGGTGGCCGGGACGTCGGCGATGCCATGGTCCGGGATGAACGCGTGGCCTTGGTCTCGGCGACGGGATCGGTACGGATGGGTCGCGAGGTCGGTCCCGTCGTGGCCGAGCGCTTCGGCAAGATCCTGCTCGAGCTCGGCGGCAACAACGCCGCGATCGTCGCCCCGAGTGCCGATATCGACCTGGCGCTGCGCGGAGTGGTCTTCGCGGCCGCCGGAACCGCCGGTCAGAGGTGCACGACGCTGCGGCGGCTCATCGTGCACGAATCCATCGCCGATGAGTTCGTCGATAAGGTCGTCGCCGCATACAAGACGCTGAGCATCGGCTCGCCGACCGATGACGGAGTGCTCGTGGGACCGCTCATCAATTCGGGTTCGTACGATGCGATGCAGGCGGCCCTCAAACAGGCAGAGGCAGAGGGCGGCGAGATCCTCTGCGGTGGAGGCCGAGTGCTCGCCGATGAGCGTCCGGATGCTCACTATGTCGAACCCGCGGTGGTGCGGATGCCCAGTCAGACCGCAGTCGTCAAGGAGGAGACCTTCGCCCCGATCCTCTACGTCGTCACGTATTCGGATCTCGATGAGGCGCTCGAGATCCACAACGGGGTGCCGCAGGGGCTGTCCTCGGCGATCTTCACTGCCGAACTCGCCGAGTCCGAGAAGTTCCTGTCCCGTTCCGACTGCGGAATCGCCAACGTCAACATCGGCACCTCCGGTGCGGAGATCGGCGGTGCTTTCGGCGGTGAGAAGGAGACCGGCGGCGGACGCGAGTCGGGTTCGGATTCGTGGAAGGCCTATATGCGCCCGGCCACGAACACGATCAACTACTCCGGCGAGCTGCCGCTGGCGCAGGGAGTCGAGTTCCTCTGAGAGAGCTGAGTCCTCTGGGGCGAAGTGAGGTCCTCGACCGGTGGGCCGGTGGGCTGCTCGAAGCGCAGACCGGCCCACCGGCGACTCTTCACGTCGCTCAAGGGCCAGCGCGGATATCACGTGGTGCACGACGCAATATCCGCGCCGGCCCTTGAGCGAGGCAACCCTCGGGCAGGACTGCGTCCTCAGCGTTCGCTGCTCACGCTCTCGCCTGTCTCTGCAGTCGAGGATGCAGAATCGTGCTTGCACTGGCTGTCTGCACGCTCCCGTCGCCGGTGGTCGCGGAGAATGAAAGCGAGGCAGAGCAGCGAGCAGGCGGGAAAGACTATGAGCGAGAGAACCCAGGGCCCGCCCGAACGGAGGTCCTCTTCACCCGACAACACCGAGGTGGCCAAGGCCATGCCCGCGCAGAACGCTGTGAAGATGTTCCTCATGCTCCGCACACTACGTTTCAAGGTCACAAAACACAAGACTCCTTACCTGCAAAACAACACTTTAAGAGTCCATCAAGGCTAGGCGCGGATATCGTTCCGTACACGCGGCGATATTCGCGCTCAGCCTTGAACGACGGAGTTTCTTGAGCGAAATGCCGAGCCAGCGATCGGGCCGGCAAGAAACGCACATTGCCTGTCACCGGAACGACCTCAGGAACCGGACGGCTCGCGACTCCGCTCTCCGGCGACATGCCGCCGCGACTGTCTGCTTGCCCACAGATCCGGGTGCGGTCGCGACTTCACAACCGCCGAGGACTAAAATCGTGTCTGGACCAGTGAACGCCGCCGAAACCCTGCACCCCGCCTAAGGAGACCCCTGTGATTGAGCTGAAGACGCCCGCCGAGATCGACAAGATGGCGGTGACCGGCCGTTTCGTCGCGAAGACCTTGGCCGAGCTGACCTCGATCGCAGAACCGGGCATGGACATCATGCACCTGGAGAAGACCGCGCGGAAGCTCATTGAGGATGCCGGAGCGAAGTCCTGCTACTGGGACTACGCCCCCTCTTTCGGCTCCGGCCCCTTCCGCAACGTCATCTGCCTGTCCGTCAATGACGGCGTCCTCCACGGCAAACCGCACAGCTATGTCCTCAAGGACGGCGACCTGCTGACCCTCGACTTCGCCGTATCCATCGACGGCTGGGTTGCCGACGCCGCCCGCTCCGTCGTCGTCGGCAACGGCAGCGACGAGGACCAGCGCCTCATCGACACCACCTGGGCCGGTCTCGAAGCCGGAATCGGTGCCGCCCAAGCGGGCAACCGCCTCGGCGATATCTCGAAGGCCATCGGTGACGTCGCCGATGCCCACCGCATCCCTGTCAACCTCGACTTCGGCGGGCACGGCCTCGGCCACACGATGCACGAGGATCCGCACGTGCCCAACCGCGGCAAGGGCGGTCGCGGGCTGGTCCTCAAACCAGGCCTGACCCTGGCGATCGAACCCTGGTGGTCGTTCACCTCGAAGAAGCTGTCCGTCGACAAAGACGGTTGGACCCTGCGTCTGGCCGATGGTTCGAATGGTGCCCATTCGGAGAACACGATCGCCATCACCGAGGATGGTCCCCGAATCCTCACCACGCTCGACTGACCTGGCTGCCGCACTCTGCCGGCAAGGGGCGTCCGACGAACTCATCGTCGGGCGCCCCTCTGCGTTAACCGGGCTCCCCCGCTGCAGTGCGCACCGGCCGGCTCTCCCTGTCGTTGAGACCGGACTCTCGAGCAGGGAATCTCGTGTCAGCGGCCCGTGCCAGAATTGCGGTATGTCTTTCACATGCTCGGAATGCGGCTATTCGACGGTCAAATGGTTGGGACGCTGCCCCGAATGCCAGGCCTGGGGCACCCTTGAGGAAAAGGGCGCGAACTCGTCGAAGGTGAAGACGAAGGTCAAGAAGTCCAATGCGGCGAAGCCGATCAGCGAGATCGACTCGACGCTCGCGCAGGCGAGATCGACGTTCGTCCCCGAGTTCGATCGGGTGCTCGGCGGTGGCATCGTGCCCGGTGCCGTTGTCCTGCTCTCCGGCGAGCCGGGGGTCGGCAAGTCGACGCTGCTGCTCGACGTCGCCGCGAAGATCGCCATGTTCGGGGTCAAGGTCCTCTATGTCACCGGTGAGGAATCCGCCGGTCAGGTGCGGCTGCGCGCCGAACGGATCAATGCCCTGGCCGACTCACTGCTCCTCGCTGCTGAGACTGATCTGGGTTCGGTACTGGGAATGATCGAATCCGAACAGCCGGAGCTGCTCGTCGTCGACTCGATCCAAACTTTGGCATCATCCGAGGTCGAAGGCATCCCCGGCGGGGTCACCCAGGTCCGCGAAGTCGCGTCCGCCCTCATCAGGGAAGCCAAGGCCCGGTCTCTGCCGACTGTGCTCGTCGGCCACATCACGAAGGACGGCACGATCGCCGGTCCTCGCCTTCTCGAGCATCTCGTCGATGTCGTGTGCACCTTCGAAGGTGAGAGGCATTCGCGTCTGCGCATGCTGCGAGCGGTGAAGAATCGCTTCGGCCCCACCGACGACGTGGGCTGCTTCGATATGGAGGAGAACGGGATCAAGAGTCTCGAGGACCCTTCGGGGCTGTTCCTCTCGCGCAGCGGTGCGAACCCGCCTGGCACGTGCTTGACAGTGACGCAGGAGGGCAAGCGTCCGCTCCTCGTCGAAGTCCAATCGCTCATCACAGAATCCGCCGGCGGCCAGTCCCGTCGTTCGGTCTCCGGAGTCGATTCCTCCCGGGTGGCGATGATGCTGGCTGTGCTCAGCCAGAACGTCGCGCAGGCGAACCTCGCCAAGAGCGATGTCTTCACCGCCACCGTCGGCGGAGCGAAGCTCTCCGAGCCGGCCAGCGACCTCGCGATCTGCATGTCCCTGGCCTCAGCGCTGCTCGGCAAGCCGCTGGCTCGCCACCTTGTCGCGATCGGCGAGGTCAGCTTGTCAGGGGAGATCCGCAATGTCCCCAATCTCGGCCAACGCCTCAACGAGGCCAAACGGCTGGGCATCACTCACGCTGTCGTCGCCAAGGGAGCGATGACCAATGTGGCGGCGCCGGACAAGATGGAAGTCGAGGAGTGCGAACACATCGCCGGAGCGGTCGAACTCATGCTGACGAAGCAGGCTCTTCGGGAGCAGAAGTAAGAAAGTCCGGGACTTTCGCTTGGTTTTGGAGCATCCTGGTGTCATGACCACGACAGTTTTTCCAGCCTTCCGGACCACCGATGCCGCAGCGACGATCGACCTGCTGGTCACGCTCGGGTTCACCGAAAGACTGATCGTGCGCAATGAGCACGATCCGGCGCTCGTCGAGCATGCCGAATTCGCGCTCGGTGACCACGGCGGCATCATGTTCGGTTCGGTTCGCAACGACGGGTCGGCTCTCGATTCGGTGGGCGGCAGCTCGATCTACGTCGTCGTCGACACTGAACGCGAAGTCGACCGGCTCTACCAGGAGATCGTCGATATGGGGCATGCGATCGTGCGACCGGTGGCGACTCAGGTTCACGGCGGCCGCGAATTCGACTTCCGCGACCACGATGGAAACTCGTGGGGAGTCGGCTCCTACCGTGGCGCCTGAGGACTCAGTCCTGCGGTTCCTCTGACTGCTTCTCATCCGAGGAGTCCTTCTCGCCGGATTCCTTTTCCGACTTCTTCTCCTCGTCGGCTTTCTTCTCCTCCGCGGCCTTCTTCTCCTCGGCCTTTTCGGCGGCGCTCTTCTCGAGTGTGAACTTCGTCGGTTCGCTCTTCTTGTCATCGAGCTTCACGATGAGCTCATAGTCACCGGGACCGAAATCATCGTCTTCGCGATTGCAGTTCTTGTCGACCTTGATCCGGTTCCACTTGAGCTTCGCGGTCTTCTCCGACTGCGGTGCGAACTCCGTGGAGGCCTCGGCATTCTCGTCTTTCGCCGCCGCGCAGTACTCCGACGACCACACGACGTCACCGTTCTGTTCGACGATGAATTCCTGCTTGTCCGTGCCGACCTCGATGAGGCACGTGGCGGTGTGGCCGTTCTCGATGACCATGCCGAATTCGGGTTCTTTCCCGTCCTTCACGGATTTCGGATCGACCTTCGCCTTCAGCGAGACTTTGTCCTCCGGGCACTTTCCGCTCGCTGCCTTCTTATCCGGCACGGGTGCCGCCGTCGTCGATTCGGCCGGCGTAGTCTCCTCGGCTGCAACCTTGTCCGATCCGTCGCTGCGGCCGCCGATGGCTTTGACGATTCCGACGATTCCGAGCACGAGAAGCCCCAGGACGAGGAGGCTGGTCACAGCAAGCGTGATGCGGCGTCGGCGGTACACGTGAGCAGGCAGCTTCCCGCTAGACTGGCGAGGCTGCCCGGCAGCTCTGTTCGGCTGCGAACCACGATTGGAAGGAGTCATCGCTTTGAGCCTAGGCCGAAGCGATTGAGCATCCAAATGACACACCGAGCCGGTCCCGAATCGAATCCCTCCGGGTCGACCTCCGCCTTCCCCGAGGTGTCCGAACCTGTGCTCAGACGAGTCCAGGACACCATCATCACCTGGTTCGAGGACACTGCCCGGGACCTGCCGTGGAGGCACCCGAAGACGAGCGCCTGGGCAATCCTCGTCAGTGAGATCATGTCCCAACAGACCCCTGTCGCCCGAGTCGAACCGCGATGGCGTGCGTGGATGGACAAATGGCCGACACCAGCCGATCTCGCCGCCGCCCCGACCGCCGAAGTCCTCCACTCCTGGGACCGGCTGGGATACCCACGCAGAGCGCTGCGACTGCAGGAAGCCGCCGAAGTCATCGCCGCGGACCTGGACAACCGGGTTCCCGAAACGACCGAAGAGCTCGAACGACTGCCGGGCATCGGTTCCTATACCGCCGCCGCGGTCTCCTCCTTCGCTTTCGGTCGAAAGACGACCGTGCTCGACACGAACGTGCGTCGGGTCCTCATCCGCCTCTTCGCGGGCAGGGAACGCCCCACCACCTCACCTGGCCGGAAAGAGACCACTTGGGCGGCGGCCCTCGTACCCGAGGATAAGCACGTTGAGTGGAACGCCGGAGTCATGGAGTTCGGGGCCCTCGTCTGCACGGCGCGCAATCCCGACTGCCCCGCCTGCCCGCTCCAGGACATCTGCACATGGAACCAAATGGGCAGACCCGCCTCGGCGACGAAACCGAAGACTCAGAAGTGGGCAGGCACCGATCGACAGCTGCGCGGCGCGATTATGGATGTCCTCAAGGCAGCGCACGTCGCCGGGGACGACCGACGCGGTGTCCGGCTCGACGTCTTCACCGCCTCGGTGACCGACTTCGACCCGGTGTTTCTCGACTCACTGGCCGAATCGACGGCCACGGCGGTGGCGCGAGTGCGTGAACTCAGCGCGGACCAGGACAGGATCAATCGGCTCATCTCCGACCTCGTCGACGACGGTCTGGCACAACAGGTCGATGGCCGATTGGCATTGCCGAACAGCTGAATCAGGACCCGAACGTGGCAGACGTCGCCACTGGACGGTGCGTGTGCGGCAGTCGCCTACACCCGCCGGTGAGAGCGTGGCCAAGACCGACGCCCGCCGGCGACGGGCAGGATCAGGGTCTGTCTCAGAGGTATTTGATCATCCGTGAGTTGCCCAGGGTATTCGGTTTGACCCTGGCCAGGTCGAGAAACTCTGCGACGCCCTCATCGGTGGAGTGAAGCAGCTCGACGTAGACCTCGGGTGAGACGGGGATGCCCTTGATCGGTTCGAAGCCGAGCGAACCGAAGAATCCGGTCTCGAAGGTCAGGCAGAACACCCGGTCGACTCCGATCTCACGAGCATCGGCGAGCAGCTGCCTGATGATCGCCTTGCCCACTCCCCTGCCCCGATAGTCCGGTGACGTGGCGACCGTGCGCGCCTCGGCGAGATCCGCCCAGATGATGTGCAGGGCGCCGCAGCCGGCGAGGATCTCGGAACCATCGGGCTGCGGGTCGACGACCAGCCAGAACTCCTGCAGCGACTCGAAGTAGGTCACCGTGTCCTTGGCGAGCAGGATCCGCTCACCGGCCAGTGGGGCGACCAGGGCTTCGATGCCTTTGACGTCGCCGGTCCTCGCTCGTCGCAGGTACAGACCTCCGGGGAGTTCGTGCTTTGAATGATGGTCCTCGGAGATCAGTCCGTGATCGAAGTCGCCTGCGTGTGAGCTCATACCGACATTCAACACCATCGCCGGAGTCGAACACGAAAGAGTCCGGGAAGTCGGCTGCTGCCGACTCCCCGGACTCCTATGCGTTATCCGAGAAGGTGATGAACGATCAGGCCGAGGTCTCCGAGGATCCGCTCGAACCGGACGAACCCAGACCTGCGAGTTCGCCTTCGTCATCCTCAGCGGGCTTCAGGCTCTCGGTCTCGATGCCTTCGAAGGTGAACTCAGCGTCCTTTCCTTCGCCTTTGACGTCGACCTTGATGGTCTGGCCGCGTCCGATCTCCTTGAACAGGATCTTCTCCGACAGAGTGTCCTCGATCTCGAGCTGGATCGTCCGACGCAGCGGACGGGCACCCAGGACGGGATCGTAGCCGCGCTCGGCGAGCAGATCCTTCGCCTTGGCCGTGACGTCGACCTTCATGCCCTGATCGGCCAGGCGGACGTCGAGACGTTCGAGGAAGAGATCGACGATCTTGATGATCTCGACCATGCTCAGCTGCGGGAACACGATCGTGTCATCGACACGGTTGAGGAACTCGGGACGGAAGTGCTGCTTGAGCTCTTCGTTGACCCGCTGCTTCATCCGGTCGTAGTTGGTCTTCGTGTCACCCTCGACCTGGAATCCGAGCTGGAGTCCGCTCGAGACATCACGCGTACCGAGGTTGGTCGTCATGATGATGATGGTGTTCTTGAAGTCCACCTCACGACCCTGCGAGTCGGTCAGTCGACCATCCTCGAGGATCTGCAGCAGCGAGTTGAAGATGTCCGAGTGGGCCTTCTCCACCTCGTCGAAGAGGACGACCGAGAACGGCTTCCGGCGGACCTTCTCCGTGAGCTGACCGCCCTCTTCGTATCCGACATATCCCGGAGGTGAACCGAACAGTCGCGAAACCGTGTGCTTCTCCGAGTATTCGGACATGTCTAGGCTGATGAGCGAATCCTCATCGCCGAAGAGGAACTCCGAGAGGGCCTTGGCCAGCTCAGTCTTGCCGACGCCCGTGGGGCCGGCGAAGATGAATGAGCCGGAGGGACGCTTCGGATCCTTCAGCCCGGCGCGGGTACGACGGATCGCCCGCGAGATCGCCTTGACCGCATCGTCCTGACCGATGACGCGCTTGTGCAGCTCGTCTTCCATCCGCAGCAGACGCGAGGACTCTTCCTCGGTGAGCTTGAAGATCGGAATGCCGGTGGCAGAGGCGAGCACTTCGGCGATGAGATCGGCATCGACGACCTTCGAGGTATCGGTGCCGGACTTGCGCCACGCCTCGGTCTGCTCTTCCTTCTCCTTCTGCAGCTTCATCTCGGAATCGCGCTCCGAGGCTGCCAGTTCGAAGTCCTGAGCATCGATGGCGGCTTCCTTGCGGTGGCGGGCCTCGAGGATCTTCTCCTCCAGGTCACGCACCTCCTGCGGAACCGACAGTCGCGAGATGCGCAGCTTGGCACCGGCTTCGTCGATGAGGTCGATCGCCTTGTCCGGCAGGTACCGGTCGTTGATATAGCGATCGGACATGTTGACAGCGGCTGCCAGGGCTCCGTCGGTGACGGTGACCTTGTGGTGCGCTTCGTACTTGTCCCGCAGACCCTTGAGGATCTCGATCGAATGCGCCAGCGACGGTTCGGGAACCTGGATCGGCTGGAACCGGCGCTCGAGAGCGGCATCCTTCTCGATGTGCTTGCGGTACTCGTCCAGCGTGGTCGCACCGATGGTCTGCAGCTCTCCGCGAGCCAGCATGGGCTTGAGGATCGAAGCGGCATCGATCGCACCTTCGGCGGCTCCGGCACCCACCAGGGTGTGGATCTCGTCGATGAAGAGGATGATGTCGCCGCGGGTGCGGATCTCCTTGAGGACCTTCTTCAGACGTTCCTCGAAGTCACCGCGGTAGCGGGAGCCTGCGACCAGCGAACCGAGGTCGAGGGTGTAGAGCTGCTTGTCGGCGAGGATCTCGGGGACATCGCCGTTGACGATGGCCTGTGCGAGTCCTTCGACGACAGCCGTCTTGCCGACACCGGGTTCACCGATGAGGACCGGGTTGTTCTTCGTGCGACGCGAGAGGATCTGCATCACGCGCTGCATCTGCTCGTGCCGGCCGATGACCGGGTCGAGATCGGCCTCGCGGGCCGCAGCGGTGAGGTTTGTGCCGAACTGGTCGAGCACGAGCGATCCCGAGGGAGTTCCCTCTTCGCGGCCGCCGGCGGACACGGGCTCCTTGCCCTGGTAGCCCGACAGCAGCTTGATGACTTCCTGGCGGACGCGCCCGAGGTCCGCGCCGAGCTTGACGAGCACCTGCGCGGCAACGCCTTCGCCCTCACGGATGAGGCCGAGCAGAATATGCTCGGTGCCGATGTAGCTGTGACCCAACTGCAGTGCTTCACGGAGGCTGAGCTCGAGGACCTTCTTCGCCCGCGGGTGAAGGGGATATGGCCGCTCGGAGCCTGCTGTCCCTGACCGATGATCTCCTGGACCTGGTCGCGCACCTGCTCGAGGGAGATGTCCATACCCTCGAGTGCCTTCGCTGCCAGACCTTCACCCTCATGGATGAGGCCGAGCAGAATGTGCTCGGTGCCGATGTAGTTGTGTTTGAGAAGTTTCGCTTCTTCCTGCGCGAGCACCACGACGCGTCGTGCTCGGTCGGTGAACCGCTCGAACATATTCATCCTCCTCGGTCTTCTGATTCTTCTGAGCCTAACCACCACGACCGCGGTTCTATTGCAGGTTTCGCCATCAGCCGAAACCGTTTGGCTGTGGGCGAAATTCTCTAGACTCGAGACCCAACGAGCTCGGCCTCGACTTCCAGGTGGCCATCGCCGAGGCGGTCGACGGTCGGTCCTGGGTGCTCCGGATACCCCGACGTCCGGATGTCGCCGCCCGAGCCGCCGTCGAGGGCCGGTTCCTCAACGCCGTCGCACCGCATCTGAGCGTCGCGGTCCCCGATTGGCAGATCCACTTCAATGACCTCATCGCCTACCCGCTGCTGCCGGGTACACCCGGACTGACGATCGACGACAGTGGTCAGCCGCAGTGGCATTTCGATGTCGAATCCTCCGAGTATGCCGCATCGCTCGGATCGGTCCTCGTCGAACTTCGACCCGGCTGTCGTTCGGGACACAGGCATTCCGGAGCTCCCCCTCACGGAGATCCGACAGCGCAACCGGGAAGACATCGAGAACGTCGCCGCCGAGTTCGAGGTGGCGCCGTCCCTGCTCCGGCGGTGGACCGCATGGCTCGACGATGACAGCTATTGGCCGTCGTTCTCAACCGTGACTCATGGCGAGGTGTATCCGGCGCATCAGCTCATGGACGGACCCGTCAATCTGAGCGTCCTCGATTGGACGACCGCTGCAATCGGCGATCCCGCCAGGGATTTCATGTTCCATCACGCCAGTGTCTCGGCCTCAGCGTTCGAGAACACGAGCGCGCGATCCGTCGAAGCCGGCGGGCGGATCTGGCCCAGGTTCGCAGAGCACTGCGGCGAGCTCTACTCGACGCCGCCCGTCGAATTGGGACTGTACGCTCTGCAGACCGGAGACCCGGAGCATATGAGTGCGGCACGAACTCAATTGAACCCGCAGAACTGAACCGACTTCAATAGCCGTGAGATGAGCACAGGCATTTCCCCGCCCACAGTGCAGGCTCCCTTGATTTATGTGCAACTTCATCGAATCATTTGGCTGCGCGATCAGTCGATATGATTTTCAACTACTCTCCACCTGGCAATTGTCTGTGATGTTTCATCACTGCTGTGTTGCCGCATCACCGGAAGAGGGCAATTCATATTACCGAGGCCGGGCACAAAAAGCCCGAAGGGCCAGCGAATCAATTCGCTGGCCCCTCAGACCTAATCGGAAGTTATCGGCTTTCGAATGAACCTCTTACTTCTCCGCTGCTTCGTATGCTTCGACGATCTCGAGCGGGATCCGTCCACGATCACCGAGCTGGTACCCGTTGTTCTGAGCCCACTCGCGGATCTTCGCCGTGTCCCGCTTGGGGCCCGACGAACCCGCACGGCGGCCACGGCCACCGGTGTTGGCTACACGACGTGCTTTGGCGATGAATGGGGCGAACGTCTCACGGAGCTTGTCGGCATTCTCGGTTGACAGCTCGAGTTCGTACGTTGCCTGGTCGAGGCTGAAACGAACGGTTTCCGCCGCTTCGCTTCCGTCGAAATCATCCGTGAGAACGAGGCGCATTTCCCTTGCCATGTTCACTCTTTTCGTAATCAGAGGATTTTGTCGCTGTCATCTTAACATCCGTTCGGGGATTATCGTCGACTTCGCTAACTTCAATCTCTGAATAGTATTTATCTACCTGTTCGCGTTCATTGCGATCTGCACGGACGATATTCCGGAACACATACCAGAACAGCAATCCCACACAGATCGACGGGAGCAGAGCTTTCAGGATATCCAACATAATCAGATCAGCCCTCCTGAGCCGAGTCCTCCGGCGAAGAAGTCAAAGGCTTAGTGAATGGGAACAGAATGGTTTCACGAATCCCCAAACCGGTCAGCGCCATGAGCAGACGGTCGAGTCCCATGCCCATTCCGCCGGTCGGCGGCATACCGTGCTCCATCGCCATGAGGAAGTCCTCGTCGAGGCCCATCGCCTCATCGTCACCGCGAGCGGCGTCCGCGGCCTGAGCCTCGAAACGCTGACGCTGGATGATCGGGTCGACGAGCTCCGAATAGCCGGTGGCCAGCTCGAAGCCGCGCACGTACAGATCCCACTTCTCCACGACGCCCTTCTTCGTCCGGTGCTCACGCACCAGTGGTGAGGTGTCGACCGGGAAGTCGGTGACGAAGGTCGGAGCCCAGAGCTTGTCCTGGTAGAAGTGCTCCCACAGCTCTTCGACGTACTTTCCGTGTGAGCGGAAGACTCCGCCCATGTCGACGCCGTTGTCGGCGGCGATCTTGTCGAGGACGTCCAGCCCGGTCTCCGGGGTCACCTCGACGCCGGACAGCTCGGACAGGGAGTCATACATGCTCACGACCGGCCAGTCTCCGCCGAAGTCGTAGTCCGTGCCGTCGTCGAGAGTCACGACGAGCGATCCGGTGGCTTCCTGGGCGGCATTCTGGATGAGGGTCTTCGTGAGATCGGCGATCGAATGGTAGTCGCCGAAGGACTGGTAGGCCTCGAGCATCGCGAATTCCGGGGAGTGAGTGGAGTCAGCACCCTCGTTGCGGAAGTTGCGGTTGATCTCGAAGACGTTCTCGATTCCGCCGACGATCGCCCGCTTGAGGAACAGCTCCGGCGCGATGCGCAGGTACATGTCGATGTCGTAGGCGTTCATATGCGTCTTGAACGGGCGTGCCGAGGCACCGCCGTGCATGGTCTGCAGCATCGGCGTCTCGATCTCGACGAAGTCCTGGTCCGCGAAGGTCTTCCGCAGCGACGACATCACCTTCGCGCGGGTGAGCATCGTCTCCCGAGCCTGCTCGCGGGTGATGAGGTCGAGGTAGCGCTGGCGGACGCGGGTGTCCTCGGCGAGTTCGGTGTGCAGTCCGGGCAGCGGGCGAAGGGCCTTCGACGCCATGGTCCAGGAGTCCGCCAGCACGGAGAGCTCACCGCGCTTGGACTTGATGACCTTTCCGTGCAGGAACAGGAAGTCACCGAGGTCGACATCGGTCTTGAAGTCATCCAGGCGCTCCTGGCCGACTTCGCGCAGCGAGAGCATACCCTGCAGACGGGTGCCGTCACCGGACTGCAGTGTGACGAAGCAGAGTTTGCCGGTGGTGCGGACGAAGACGACTCGGCCGATGACGCCGACGATGGCCTCGGTCTCCTCCCCCGCCTCGAGTCCGTCATGTGCGGCGTGGACCTCGGCGAGGCTGTGGGTGCGGGGCACCGTCACCGGGTAGGCATCGGTTCCGTCGTCGAGGAGACGCTGGCGCTTGTCCTTTCGAATCCGGATCTGTTCCGGATCGAGGTGTTCGGGTGAAAGGTCTGCGTTCTCAG
The DNA here is from genome assembly GCF_026013965.1 of Brevibacterium sp. JSBI002. Taxonomy (NCBI): domain Bacteria; kingdom Bacillati; phylum Actinomycetota; class Actinomycetes; order Micrococcales; family Brevibacteriaceae; genus Brevibacterium; species Brevibacterium sp. JSBI002. The sequence continues at coordinate 964,502 of NZ_CP110341.1, read as the reverse complement.
ATGTCTTCGAGTCGGTATTCGCCATGCTTCAAGGCTACCGTGGACGGGCCGTACGGGGGAATTCGGCGGTCAGTCCAGAGCGCTCAGAATCTGCTGTGCCTGGGCTTCTGTGATGCGTCCCATCGCCAGCGCTTTCGCGGCCGTCGATCGGGCGAGTGCGATGTAGCTGTTGCGCACGGCCGGGTTCGATCGGCTGAGGCTGAACTCGCTCAGTGCCGCCAGGTGCGCTTCGATGGTTCCGACGTCACCGCGGCTGATCGGACCGGTCAGTGCCTTCGGTCCGTTCTGCATGGTGTTGGCGACGCTGGCGTCGACGAGGGTGTGGAGGACGGCCGACGGATCGGCGACCCCTGCCTCGGTGAGCAGCTCCATGGCCTCGGCGAGGATCGTGATCGAATGGTTCGAAGCGTGGGTGATGGCGGCGTGGTAGAGGGGACGGTCCGCCTCGGCGATGTCGATCGGTTCGGCACCGAGTTCGACGACGAGGGCCTCGCCAACCGGACGGATCGGCGCGGGCGCGGTGACCGCGATCGTCGCCTGCCGCAGACGGCTGAGATCGACATCTGTGCCGGTGAATGTCAGTGATGGGTGCAGAGCGATGGGCAGAGCGCCGAGGCGGGTCCCGGCGTCGAGGACGTCCGTTCCGTATCGGCCGGAGCAGTGTACGAGGATCTGCCCGGCATGGATGCGGCCGAGGTCGGCCAGGCCCGTGACCAAGGGAGCGATCTCGTCATCGGGGACGGCGACGAGCACGAGTTCGGCGCGTTCGGCGATCGCATCGGGGTCGAGGACCGGCACTCCGGGCAGCATGTCCTCCGCGCGTTCGAGGCTGGCCGTCGAGGTGGCGCTGACTCCGATGATCGCGTGACCGGCCTGCCGCCAGGCCGCTCCGATGCTGGCTCCGACTCGTCCGCAGCCGATGATTCCGATGCCCAGCCGTGGTGCGTCGTCCTGGCTCATCCGTTGCCTTCCTCGTGGGTCTCGATGGGGCGGGTGCGTGCCGTCTTCGCGGCGGCGTCGAAGCGTTGGCGGGCGATCCGAGTGCGTTCGGCATGTTCGGTGAAGAAGCGTTTGGCAGCTTCGGCGTCCTGATGCTTCACGAGTGGGGTGATGGGTCCGGCGGTCGAGTGCACGGCCACGGTGCCCAGATTCAGCGACCTCATCAGCGGTCCTTGATAGTAGCGCAGGGACTGGACCCTGACGTGGGGCACGAAGTCGACCCGACGATCGAGAACTCCCAGGCGCAGCACGAGCAGGGACTCGGTGAGGGCATAGGCCCGTCGTTTCCAGACGAGGGGGTCGAGGATCCGTGAGGAGCGCGGCTGCGCGTGGAACAGCTCCTCGGCCGCCGCTGCATCGGGATGCGTGGATTTCCTGTCGTACATGGCCGACCGGACGAGGCCGTCGGCTGAGAGGCCTTCGGGCAGCTGCGGGTCAGGCAGGGCGAGACCCACCATGAGCAGTGCCTGGTCGATATCGCCGACCGGCAGGAGCAGATTCTCGTCGTTCTTTCCACCGTCGCTGGCGATGTTGTATTCGGCTCTCCACCAGCCGGCCCAGCGCCACAGCAGCGGCTGGTGGAGGCAGACGGCCTGGAGCCGGTCGAGCGGGATGACTTTGCGGGACGTGGAGAAGAGTCCGTGGCTGACGGCCAGACCGTCTTCGCTGATGCGGACGACGAAGTTGGCATTGTCGAGGTTCTTCTTGAACGCGGTGAATGCGGCGAAGATGCCGGGCAGTCCACCGATGAGGATCGGGAGGAAGGCCTCTTCGACTCCGACGAGGAGGAACACGACGGCAATGACGACGAGGGCGATGATCACGCCGACGGAGATCAATGTTCCCGTGCTGAGCAGGGAGGAGACGATGACCCGGTGAGCGGGCACACGGATGATCTCTCCCTCTTCGCCGACATCGGCCGAGAGGTTGTACGGGGCCAGCAGGTCGTTGAGGCTCCGTTCCGCTTCGTGGGAGACGTCGTCGGCCAGGACGCCCAGGCGCTTGCTCAGTCGCACTCCGATGCTGTCGGCGCTGCGTTCGGGCACTGAGCGGTCGATGCTCGGCTGTGCTCCGTCCGCACCTGGGTCCAGGCTGCCGTGGTGACCGGCATCAGAGCGTGCTGCACCGGCTCCTGCCGCACCATCTGTTCCTGCATGGGGCTCGGTTCCACCGTGCTCGGCTGCGGCTCCGGACACTGCTTCGGCGGATGTCGCAGACGTCGCAGATGCGTTCTTCTTCGCCTTCACCGCGGCGAGAAGCTCATCGCGCAGCTCTTCGGCACGCTTCTTCGACAGGTACTTCAGGGAGATGTTCGAGTCAGTGCCGCCGGCGACGTCGAAGACGAGTTCGGCCATGCCGAGCATGCGCGGCAGCAGCTTCTGCTGCAGATCGATCGACTGGACGCGGTCGAGACGGGCCTTGCGCAGCTTCTTCGACAGCAGTCCCCGACGATAGTAGATCGCTTCGGCGTCGACCCGATACCCCATGACTCGCCACGCCAGCCAGCTGAAGAAAGCGGTGAGGACCAGGATCAGGATGATTCCGCCGACGACGGCGAGGATCACCAGCGGGTGGGCGCCCAGCCATTCGGCGAAGGTGAGGTTGACGGAACGGCCGGAGGCCAGGTCTTCGACGGCGCTCTGGAAGAAGTTCTGCAGACCGTAGGCTGCGGCGATGAAGATACCGACGAGGACACCGAGGCTCTCGAGGATCGGCGTCAGCGGATGGACGCGGTGCCAGATCTCCGGTGCGGCCGCCTCGCTGCCGGGGTTCGGAGAGTTGGGCGAGGTTTCGTCGCTCATGGTCACAGCCCGGCGAGATTGGCCTGGCCGAGTCCGGCAAGGCTGTCGCGCAGGCGATCGGCTTCGGCGCGGGGCAGTCCGGGGATCGTCGCGTCGGTGGCTGCCGACGCGGTGTGCAGTTTGACGGTGGCCAGACCGAACATGCGGTCGATGGGACCGGCGTCGACGTCGACGAACTGGAGCCGGCCGTAGGGCACAACGGTGGCGCGGTGGAACATGATGCCGCGGCGGACGAGCAGGTCGTCCTCCCGTTCGGCATAGCCGATGGCGCGAGCCTGACGGAGGATGATGATCGTCGAGATGATGCCGTAGACGAGGACGGCGATCCAGATGAGGTGCAGCCAGGGCGCCTCGGAGTTGAAGATGATCGCGAAGACCAGTCCGGCGATGAGCAGCGGGACGAGCAGCGTCATCGAGGCCAGAACCTCTTTCAGCCCGTACTTCGGACTCACCCGGTTGAACGGCACATCGGCTCCGATGGAGAAGAAGAGGTCGCGGTTCATGCTGTTTCAGCTCCCGGCGGGTCTTGGGGTGGGATCTCGCAGAATCCCTCGACGATCATACCGACGATCATGAGCACTGCGGCAGAGATCATTGCAACAAGCATACCTGCCGCAAGATCGTTGCGGATCCCGGGGGCCGACAGGAAGTAGTACCCCGCGTTGCCGAGGTACCAACCGGAGAGTCCGGCCCCGGTCAGGGCACTGGCTTTGGCCATGATCGCCACTCTCGCCGCTTGGATCGGGTCGATCTCCTTCGTCCGGTCCCCGTCGTTCCATTTCTTGATGGGCCAGCCGAGCAGGAACAGGATGGCTGCGAGAACGAGCATGCCGATGACGGCGAACCACGGCAGTCCCGGCAGTGAGAACCCCTGGCTTTCGAGCACCACGTCGACCACGGTCGCGAGAACCGTGCCGATCACGGCCCAGACGGCGAGGGTGGACGAGGAGGTTCTCTGCATGGTTCCCAGTCTCTCAGATCGCGGGCGGTTATCCAGAGGTGATCCGGGCGATGTCCTGGTCGTCGAGTTCACCCAGAACCGCGCTGATGGGCCGTCGCCCCTGTGGGGTGTCGATGAGTGTGTCTCCGACGAGTTCCGCCCAGGGTGCGAGGACGAAGGCGCGTTCGTGGGCGCGTGGGTGCGGCAGCGTCAGTCGCGGGCTCCGGCGGTACTGCTCGGCGTCCTCGTCTCCGAAGCGGATGAGGTCGATGTCGAGGGTGCGCGGCCCCCACCGGAGTTCGCGTGTCCGCCCGCAGGCGACTTCGATGCCCTGTGCCACCGAGAGCAGTTCGAGAGCCGACAGTGTGGTCGTCACGAGCACTCCGAGGTTGAGGAAGTCGGCTTGTTCGACTCCGCCCCAGGGCGCGGTGCGGAAGAGTGAGGACCGGGAAGTGACGGTAATGTCCGGATGCCGGTCGAGGGCGGCCACCGCTTGGTCGAGTGTGTCCGCGGCATCGCCGAGGTTCGCCCCGAGATTGAGATACGCTTCGGTCTCTCCCTCGGCCGTGCCACCCGAAGCGGGCGCGGCGTCCGCAGCCGTTGCAGGCTCCCCTACCGAGGAGGCGGCAGAGGCGGCGCGTGTGCGTTCGACGCGGATGCGCACATCGTCGAAGGTCCGTTGGATCGGTGCCGAGGGTTTGTGGACGACGACCTCGACGTGTTCGCACAGGCTCAGGCAGCGGTCGGCGATGCGTTCGGCCAGCGTTTCGATGAGGTCGAAGGTGTTGTTCTCGACGATTCCGGCGACGTCTTCGGCAAGTTCGCCGTAGTGGATCGTCTCGGCGAGGTCGTCGGTGGCCGCGGCACGTGCGACGGAGGTGTGGAGGGTGACGTCGATGACGAAGTCCTGGCCGTCTCGTTTCTCGAAGTCGAAGACGCCATGGTTTCCGCGCACCGTCAGTCCGCGCAGTTCGATGCGGTCGGGGGCCGCCTCTGCGCCGGTCATCGCCCGGCTCCCTCAGTCCCGGAGTCCGCTGACGGGTGTGCCGCTGCTGCGGAGTGTTCCCTGACCGCGGCGATGACCTTGCAGGCGACCGCCGAGGTGGCCGGATCGTGGACCCGGACCGCCCAGGCACCGGCCTGCGCGGAGATCGCGGAGATCGTGGCCGTGGCCTGATCCTTCGCCGCCTGTTCGGCCTGTTTCGGGTCGTCGGGGCTGAGCAGGGAGGCGATGAAGCGCTTCCGGCTGGCGGCGACGAGGAGTCGGTGGTCGAGGGCGGCGAATTCGTCGAGCGCGGAGAGCAGCTGCCAGTTGTGTTCGGCGTTCTTCGAGAACCCGAGTCCGGGGTCGACGATGATATTCGCAGGTTCGACGCCGACCGCGATGGCTTCGTCGATGCGGGTGCGCAGCTCGGAGATCACCTCGGCGACGACATCGTCGTAGTGGAACGTCGCGGAAGCATGGTCGAGGTAGCCGCGCCAGTGCATGAGCACGATGGGAGCTCCGGTCTCGGCGGCGACGCTGAGCATGGTGGGGTCCGACTGTCCGGCAGAGACGTCGTTGATGATATGAGCTCCGGCTGCCAGGGATTCTGCGGCGACGCGGGCACGCATCGTGTCGACGCTGATGACAGCTCCGGCTGCGGCGAGCTCACGTACGACCGGGACGACTCGGCGCAGCTCTTCGGCTTCGTCGACGCGGGCCGATCCCGGACGCGTCGATTCGCCGCCGACGTCGATGATGTCGGCGCCGGCGGCCATGAGTTCGAGTCCGTGGGCGACGGCCCGGTCATGGTCGAACCACAGCCCGCCGTCGGAGAAGGAGTCGGGGGTGACATTGAGGACGCCCATGATCTGCGTCGTCTTCGCGGCTGTTTCGTCCATCGCTGTGTGATCCGTGTTCTGCCTCAGCGACCGAGGATGAGACTCATCGCTTCTGCTCGGGAGGCGCTTTCGCGCAGCTGCCCGCGCACGGCCGAGGTGATGGTCGAGGCTCCTGGCTTGCGCACTCCGCGCATGGTCATGCACAGGTGTTCGGCTTCGACGACGACGATGACGCCCTGCGGTTCGAGATGATCGACGAGCGCGTCGGCGATCTGTGAGGTCAGGCGTTCCTGCACCTGGGGGCGCCGCGCATAGATCTCGACGAGGCGGGCCAGTTTCGACAGTCCCGTGATCTTGCCGTTCTTGCTCGGGATGTAGCCGATGTGGGCGACTCCGTGAAAGGGCACGAGGTGGTGTTCGCAGGTCGAGTAGAGGTCGATATCGCGGACGAGGACGAGTTCCTCGTGGCTGATGTCGAAGGTGACGCCGAGGACTTCGGCCGGGTCGCGGTGGAGTCCCGCGAAGATCTCCTCATAGGCCCGAGCCACTCGGCCGGGAGTCTCGACGAGACCTTCCCGGTCGGGGTCTTCGCCGACGGCGATGAGGATCTCACGCACGGCAGCGGCGATGCGCTCCTGGTCGACCTTATTGTCCTGCCCTGCGGGGGCGGGCCCGAGACCGGCGGAGACCTCTTCGATATCGGCCATCAGTCGTTGTTCCCTCTGTCTTCGTTCGTGTCGTTCGTCGCCGGTCCCCCGGTTCCCGGACCGCTTGTGCCTGGTCCTCCGGTCCGTCCCCCGGTGGGGCCGCCCGTCGGGCCGGTCGGGCCGTTCGGGTTCTCGGGTCCCGGCGGGTTGTGCGGGACGTGGGGTCCGCTGACGCCCGTGGGTCCGGCTCCGGGGATGTCGGTGGTGTCCACCTCGGCGCCGGTCGATCCTTCACCGTGGCTGCGTTCGCTCTGCGGTGCGGGCGGAACGATGGGGCCGCGTTCGGACACGGGGCGATCGTCGTGGGCCAGCCACACGTCGCGGGTGGCGCGTTTGACGACGGGGGCGAAGATCTCCTCGAGGGCGGCCTGGTCCAGCGTTTCGCGTTCGAGCAGCTGGTAGGCGAGGTTGTCGAGCACATCGCGGTTGTGCGTCAGCGCCCAGTAGGCGTCGGCGTGCGCGGAGTCGATGAGACCGCGGACCTCGCGATCGATCGAGGACAGGGTCGAATCCCCGTATTCGTCGCCGCCGCCGTAACCGCGGCCGGCGAAGGGTTCGGACTGGTCGTCGCCGATCTTGACCATGCCCAGTTTCTCGCTCATTCCGTACTGGGTGACCATCTTCCGGGCGATGTTCGTCGCCTTCTCGATGTCGTTGCTGGCGCCGGTGGTCGGGTCGTGGAAGACGATCTCCTCGGCCACACGCCCGCCCATGGCGTAGGCGAGCTGGTCGAGCAGCTCGTTGCGGGTCGTCGAGTACTTGTCCTCGCTGGGCAGCACCATCGTGTAGCCGAGTGCGCGTCCGCGCGGGAGGATCGTCACCTTCGTCACCGGGTCGGTCTGGTTCATGGCCGCGGCGACCAGTGCGTGCCCGCCCTCGTGGTAGGCGGTGACGAGGCGTTCCTTGTCGTTCATCAGTCGCGTCCGCTTCTGCGGGCCGGCGATGACACGGTCGATGGCCTCATCCAGGATCCGGTTGTCGATGACCTTCGCATTCTCACGTGCGGTGAGCAGGGCCGCCTCGTTGAGGACATTGGCCAGGTCCGCACCGGAGAAGCCGGGGGTCCGCTTCGCCACCTGCCCGAGGTCGACCTCCTCGGCCAGCGGCTTGTCGGCGGCGTGGACCTCGAGGATGTGCTTGCGGCCCTTCATGTCAGGGGCTTCGACGGGGATCTGCCGGTCGAAGCGTCCGGGACGCAGCAGCGCCGGATCGAGGACGTCGGGACGGTTGGTCGCGGCGATGAGGATGACGTTCGTCTTGACGTCGAATCCGTCCATCTCGACGAGCAGCTGGTTGAGCGTCTGTTCGCGCTCGTCGTGTCCGCCGCCCATTCCTGCGCCGCGCTGGCGGCCGACGGCGTCGATCTCGTCGATGAAGATGATGCAGGGGGCGTTCGACTTCGCCTGTTCGAACAGGTCTCGAACTCGTGAGGCACCGACGCCGACGTACATCTCGACGAAGTCGGAACCGGAGATCGAGTAGAACGGGACTCCGGCCTCACCGGCGACGGCTTTGGCCAGCAGGGTCTTGCCCGTACCGGGCTGTCCGTAGAGGAGCACGCCCTTGGGGATCTTCGCTCCCACGGCCTTGAACTTCTCCGGCTCCGCGAGGAACTCCTTGATCTCTTCGAGCTCTTCGAGTGCCTCGTCGACTCCGGCGACGTCCTTGAAGGTGACGTCCGGGTTCTCCTTGTTGACGAGCTTCGCCTTCGACTTGCCGAAGTTCATCATCTTCCCGCCAGACATCTGCGAGATGAGGAACCAGAAGACGACGAAGATGATGACGAACGGGATGAGCGTGCCCAGCAGCGACATCAGCCAGCTCTGCTTGGGAACCTCATCGGTGAAGCCCTTGTCGGGGCCGGCGGAGTCGACGGCCTCGACGACCTGCTCTCCGCGCTGTTCGACGTAGAAGAACTGGACCTTCTTGCCGAAGTCCTTGCCGTCGACCTCGAAGTCGTCCTTGAGAGTGAGGTCGACACGCTGGTCCTTGTCGACGATCTTGGCCTGTTCGACCTTGTCGTCCTCCAGCAGCTGCAGACCCTGTTCGGTGTCGATCTGGCTGAACCCGGACTGGCTGAACAGCAGAGCACCGATCGATACGACGAGCAGCGCCAGGACGATCCAGACCAATGGGCCCTTCGTCGCCTTGTTCAAAAGGGGGCGACGTTTTTTCGACTCGGCCATAAGTCCTCTCAGGAAAAAGATGTGGGCAACCGTTTCAGGCTACCGAGGCTGCCTGGGAACATCCCCCACAGCCTAGTACTTCGCACCCCTATAGCCCGAATGCGTGCCGAATCTATTCCGTCACAGACCCCGGCCTCGGTCCGGGTTCGCCGCGGGCGTAAAAAGCGGTGCCGGCGGGCTCAGCTGTAGACGTGCTGAGCCAGGGTCGCCACGAACGGCACATTGCGGTACTTCTCCGCATAGTCGAGGCCGTAGCCGATGACGAATTCATTGGGCACGTCGAAGCCGACGTACTTGACGTCGATGTCGACCTTGACGGCTTCGGGTTTGCGCAGCATGGTGCAGATCTCGACGGTGGCAGCTCCGCGGCTGCGCAGGTTCTGGACCAGCCAGGACAGAGTGAGGCCGGAGTCGATGATGTCTTCGACGATGAGGACGTGCCGATCGGTGAGGTCGGTGTCGAGGTCCTTGAGGATCCGCACGACGCCGGAGGACTTGGTGCCCGAACCGTAGGAGGACACGGCCATCCAGTCCATCGTCACAGGCGAATGCAGGGCCCGGGCGAGGTCGGCCATGACCATGACGGCGCCTTTGAGGACGCCGACGAGGAGGATGTCCTTGTCTTTGTAGTCTGCATCGATGGCGGCGGCCAGTTCAACGAGTCGTGCGGCTATCTGCTCTTCCGAGACGAGTACTTTTTCGATGTCATTGCCGAGATCGTTGATGTCCACGAGTGTCGATTCTCCTCAGATGCGGGTCCTGGAGATTCCATTATGGGTCACTTTGCCTCACCGGTGCCAGTGGGCCCGGATGTCTGTGCCAGTTCGTCGTCGACGGCCCCCGGACCGGCCGACAGCCAACCGGTGATCGCCATGAGCACGGAGATGATGACCATGAACCACAGCGGCACCTGCCAGCCGCCGCTGACCCCGAGCAGTCCGCCCACGGCCAGGGGGCACAGTGCGGCGAGCACATAGCCCGAGGACTGGACGAACGCCGAAGTCGAGGCGGTGACGGAGACCTCGCGAGTGCGGGAGGTGATGAGCGCCAGCGCGGCGGGGAACGCGAATCCGCCGTATCCGAGCAGAGCCGCCCACAGCCAGGGGAGGCTGACCGGACTGAGCAGCAGTCCGGTATAGCCGGCGACGGCGCTGGCCCCGAAGGAGACGAGGAAGGCGCGTGGGGCGATGCCCCGGACGATGATCTGCGGGGCGAGGAATCCGCCGGGCAGACCGCCGAAGGTGACGATCGTGAGCATGGTCCCGGCGAGGAAGGGGTCGAGTCCGGCGTCGCGGTAGATCTGCGGCAGCCACCCGAACTGGAGATAGGCATTGGCCGACTGGAGGCCGAAGAACATGGCCATATACCGCGCCTTGGGTGAGGTGAATACCGCTCGCCGAGGCGGCGCCTCCTCCTGCTGCCCACCGCGCTCCGCTGCCTGTCCGGAGAGGACGGGTACGGACTTCAGCGTCCGCAGCACCGTCCAGGTGATGAGCGCGGACAGGGGCAGGACCATCCAGAAGCCGAGACCGAAGCGCCACCCGCCGAACTGTTCGGCCAACGGCGCTGTCAGCAGCGAGGGGAGCATCGATCCGAGACCGAGCGAGACGGTGAACGTCGTCGCTCCCAGCGTGGGCCGGTGCGGGAAGCGGGACTTGACGTAGACCGGCAGGATGACGTTGCCGATCGACATTCCGGCCAGGGCGAGGACCGTGAGCAGAGCGAAGGCCACCCATTCGGTGACGACGGCGCGCAGACCGACGCCTGCCACGATGAGGGCCGCGCTCAGGGCCAGAGCGGAGAACAGGCCGAGCCGTTTGAGCAGGGGTACGGCGATGATGCCGCAGATGGCGAACACGAGCCCCGGCAGAGCCGTGAGCAGACCGGTCTGCCATTCGGCCAGGGAGAATCCGTCGCTGACTTCGGAGAGCACCGGGCCCAGGGAGGAGGCGGCCGGGCGCAGCGAGGCGGCGATGAGGACGAGACAGGCCAGCGCCAGAACGTCGAGGCCGCGGGTGCGTCGGAAACCCTGCTCGGGCGAAGTCGTCATGGCCTCATCCTTTCAGACCGCTGTAGTCGTCGTGCGCGCGGGCCGCGGCCCATAGAGGCACGCAGACGGGCACAGCTTCCGATGGTATACCGTTTGACGGTCGTAGGCTGTGCACATGATCGTTGTGAAGAATGTGCGTCTGTTTCCGCGCACCCCTGGTGCTCCCGCCATCGATGTCGAGATCACCGATGGTCGCTTCTCTCGCCTCTTCCCCGCCGAGGATGCCGCCCCCGATTCCGGGTCTCCGGCGACCGGGACGACATCGACCGGGGTCGAGGTCATCGACGGGGCGGGGCGGATCCTGCTGCCGAGCCTCGGCGATGTGCATGCTCATCTGGATTCGAATCGGATGGGCCAGACGTTCCGACCTCACACCGCCGACGGCACTCTGCACGGGTACATCATGAACGATCGCGAGAACTGGCGCCACGGCGAGCGCAGCGTCGCCGATCAGGCCGCGTTTGCGATTGCCAAGATCATCGCGTCCGGAGGCACGCGCATCCGCTCTCATGCACAAGTCGATGCCGACTGCGGTCTCGAGCGCATCCACGGGGTCAGGGCCGCGCTCGAGGCTCATGCCGATGTCCTCGATTTCCAGATCGTGGCCTTCCCGCAGGCCGGAATCGTGCACGAGCACGGCGTCGAAGAGCTGCTCGATGCAGCTCTGGCCGAGGGCGCGGATCTTGTCGGCGGACTCGATCCGCTGGTCTACGACCGGGATCCGGTCTCCCACCTCGACGTCGTCTTCGGCCTGGCCGAGAAGCATGGCAAGGGCATCGACATCCACCTCCACGAGGCGGGCACCGCAGGCCTGTTCACCCTCGAGGAGATCGTCGCCCGCACCCGGGCGACGGGAATGCAGGGTCAGGTCACGGTCTCCCATGCCTTCGCTCTCAACACGAATCCGGAACCTGAGGTCGTCCGGATCCTCGATGTCCTCGCCGAGGCGGGAGTATCCCTGACGACGGTTGCCCCGGCCAAGGGCGTGCTGCCGCAGGCTCTCATCCGTGAGCGCCGCATGGCCCTGGGACTCGGCGAGGACGGTCAGCGGGACTACTGGAGTCCCTATGGTGACGGCGATCTGCTGCGTCGGACCTGGCAACTGGCGTTCACGAACGGGTTCCGCCGTGATGCCGACATCGAAGGCTGCCTCGATATCGCCTCCCGCGGAGGAGCTCAGGTCATGGCCGGTGCTCGTCCCGACGGTTCGGCGCTGGTCGACGATTCCCGGTTCGGTCTGGCGGTGGGCGCTCCCGCCGACTTCTTACTCGTCGACGCCGATACGGTCACCTCGGCGATCATGGACTGCTCCAAGGACCGGGACGTGTTCAAGGGCGGTCGGCTCATCGCCTCCGGTGGCGAACTGGCAGGCGGGCCGCGGCTGAGCTGAGCCTCAGCGGCCCTTCGCTGCGAGCTGGAACACGGCCCGATCGCCGGAGACGACGACTTCCGAGTCGCCGGGCAGGGACAGGCGACCGCGCCTGCGGTCACGGATGAGAGCGCAGAGTTCGGCGACCCGCACCGCTCCGAGGTTCTGTGCGGGCACGCCGAGCGAGATCGCCCAGTCGCGCACGACGCGGCTGAGCACGGCATCGTCGAGTGCGGTAAAGACCTCCACCGGCACCGAGGCGGCTCCACGGACCTGCTGCCCTGCCGCCTCGGCGTGAGCATCGATGAAATCGGCGTCGGCTCGGCACAGGTCGGCGGTGCGCGCGAGGTTCGCCGTGATCGGTTGGCCGAGTTCGGCTTCGAGTCCGGCCAGCAGCTGCCGGGCCCGGACTCGGGTGAACGCGGTGTCGGCGTTCATCGGGTCGTCCCAGATCTCGATGCACTGCGCCCGGCAGGACGCTTCGGTCCGATCTCGGTCGAGGCCGAGCAGGGGACGCATGAGGCGACCGGCCAGCGGACTCATCCCGGCCAAGGACCGAGTGCCCGATCCGCGCATGAGTCCGAGCAGAACGGTCTCGGCCTGGTCGCTGCGGGTATGGGCGGTGAGGATCCAGTCGGCTTCGGCTGCGGTCCGAGCGGTTTCGAGGGCGGCATAACGAGCGGTGCGTGCCGCGGCTTCCAGGCCCTCTTCGCCGGCATGGATGCTCACCCTCATCACCTCGGCGGGCATGCCCCAGGATTCGGCGGTGGCGGCGACCCGGTCGGCCACCTCGGCGGTGACGGCCTGCAGACCGTGCTCGACGGTGACGGCACGGGCACGGATCTCACCGCGACGATGCAGGAACGCGGTCGCGTGCAGCAGCGCCATCGAATCCGCTCCCCCGGACACTGCGACGATGAGGCCTGGGACAGACGTTCCTGCGTCCGCAAGTGCGGCACGAACGGCAGTGCGGATGGCAGCACTGGCGGGGTCGAGGGTCGGCCGCCTCGGCGAGGCTGCGCTGCGCGGACCCTCAGCCGTGGACACGGTCGAGCCAGAGCTGCGGGTCGTGGATCTCTGCCGTGCGCGGCAGATTCGCGGGTTCGGCATAGATGCGGGAGAAGCCCTTCTGCCCAACCTCGCGGCGGACGGCGCGGACGAACTTCGCCCCGTCGCGATACTGCGCGAGTTTGAGGTCCATTCCGAGCAGATTGGTCAGTATTCCGCCCTGACTGGCGTCACGGCGGGCCTCGAACTTCCGGCGCAGCTGACGCACGCTCGGGATGACACCGGCGCCGACTTCGTCCATGACGACATCGGCGTGCCCTTCGAGCAGGGACAGGATCGCGGTGGCCTCGTCGAGTGCTGTGCGCATGTTCTCGTCGCGGATGAGGTCGATGATGCTGGCCTCGCCCTTGACGATGCGCCCGAGGGTGGCGAAGAGGTCGACGATCCCGCCGACTCCCGGGATCGTCAGTCGGGTGGACACGGCTCCGGAGAGCAGGGTGCGCATGTGTTCGCGCAACCAGGGCGCGGTCGCGAACTGCACTTGGTGGGTGGCTTCGTGGAGGGCCACCCACATGCGGAAGTCGCGCGGGTCGACGTCCATGGCCTTCTCCGCGATGAGCACGGCGGGGGCGACGAACATCAGCCGTCCCGTCTCCACGGCGAAGGGGTCGAACTGGCCGAGCACCCGGGTCGACAGGAGTGAGAGGACCCCGGCGACCTCGACGGCACCGGCCTTCGCGGTGGCGGGGCTGACCGGGGCGGGCAGTGCCGCCTCGTCGAGCATTCCGTTGACGGACTGCGCGTTGGCTTTGACCCAGCTGACCTGGTCGAGGACGAGCACGGAACCCGCGGCGAGGCGGCCGCGCACATCATCGGCGTGCTCCGGCGGCAGCAGAAATGAGTCGAGCACGAGGTCCTGGGCGGTCAGCGCATTGTCCTTCATCCCCTCGACGAGTCCGTCGAGCACACCCGGTTCGGGGACCTTCGCCGCGGAGACGAGCTCACGGGCGGTGCGGGCGGCGAAGTTCTCGTCGATGATCATCGGCAGCCGCAGTTCGCGAGGGCTGTGACGATATCGTCCACGGTCTTTCTGGCTTCCAAGATCTTGTCCTTATCCACGTCGTCGATCTGGATGGAGAATACGAGGTAGCGGCCTTCCGCGTCGAGCACTCCCCCGGCCAGGGAGGTCACGGTCGACAGCGTTCCGGTCTTCGCGTGCACCACCCCGGAGGCGTTCCTCTCGTCGAGGAATCGGTCGTGCAGGGTGCCGGTCAGTCCGCCGACGGGGAAGTAGCTGACGAGCCCGGCCAGCGAGTCATCGGCGACGACCGAGGCCTGCAGGACGGTCGTGAGATCGTGCGGGGCGATCCGGTTGTCATAGGACAGCCCCGAGGTGTCGACGAGGTGGGTGCGCCCGAGGTCGACGGATTCACCGAGAGCTTCCAGGACCGCCATGGGACCGTTCTCGAGGCTGCCCTCCTGTCCCTGGGCGATGGCGACCTCGTTGCCGAGCATCTCGGCGACGACGTTGTCGCTGTGCACGAGCGCGTATTCGACGATCTCGGAGATCGTCGCCGATTCCACCCGGGCGAGCTCCTGCGGATTCTCGGACTCGGACGTCGTCTCGGATTCGGACCGGTCGGTCGCCTCGGTGACGGTGATCCCGGTCTTCTTCAGCTCTCCATCGAAGATCGAGAACGCGTCCTTTGCCGGGTGTTCGCTGCGGCCCCGCCACTCGGCGTTCTTCGACCCGACGTAGGCGGTGTCGACCATGATCGGCTGGATCGGGGTGATCACTCCCTTGGCGATATCGGACCGGGACCAGCCGGAATCGAAGTCCTCGCCGACGTAGCGGCTCGTGTCCAGGTTGAGAGCCACCTCGGTGATGTCCTGGTCCTTGAGCGCGGCAGCGGTGTCTTCGGCCAGGGTCCGCAGTCCCCCGTGCCCGTTGACCGAACCGGGATCGGAGTCTCCGGGCGACAGGAGCACATCGCCGCCGCCGGTCAGCGTCAGGGTGTTCGTGTCCGCGTCGAAGTCCGTCGTCGTCGCCAAACGCTTCTCTCCGCCGATCGCGGACAGGGAGGCGGCCGCTGTGAGCACCTTCGTCACGGAGGCGGGAGTGCGCGGTTTCGTCTCGTCCTTCGCGTAGAGGACATCATCGCTGATCCCGTCGCGGACCTCGAGGCCGAAGCCCTTGACCTTCGAATCCTTGAGCACGGCGTCGATCGTCTTCGGAATCTGTGTGGGCACGGGAGCGGAATCGTCGACCGCCGAGGCGGGGGCGGGCACCTGCTGGGCGTGGGCCTGCGGAGTGGGCACAGTCTGGACCTCGACCTGGGGTTCGGTGGTCAGTACGCTGGGCAGGCCGGGCACGAGGTCGTAGGCGTCGACGGCGGTATAGGCTCCGAGCGCGAGGACGATGATCCCTGCGGTGATCGGACCGCCCTTCCTCCCCCGGGAGGTCGCCTTTCTGCGGTCGCGGCGCGGGGAGCCGGAGTCTGACGGGTTCTGCGGCGCATCGGTGTCGTTCAAACGCAGACTCTCATTCCTCGACGACCGTGAGGCGGTCGCCGTCGGTGGGCGGTGACGGGGACTTGTACCATCTATTCTAGTGATGCACCCCTAACGTGAAGGAGCACTATGGAACTGCTGGCCACAATCGAGATCCCCCAGGGGTCCCGCAACAAGTACGAAGTCGATCATGAGACCGGTCGGGTCAAGCTCGATCGCTACCTCTACACCTCGATGCAGTACCCCGCCGATTACGGCTATATCGAAGACACGCTCGGAAACGACGGCGACCCTCTCGACGTGCTCGTGCTGCTGCCCGAGCCGCTGTTCCCCGGTGTGCTCATCGACATCCGTCCCATCGGCATGTTCCAGATGGAAGACGAGGCCGGAGGCGATGACAAGGTCCTCGCCGTTCCCGCCGGAGATCCTCGCTGGGACTCCTACACCGACATCTCGGATGTGGACCAGTTCATGCTCGACTCGATCGAGCACTTCTTCAACCGGTACAAGGACCTCGAGCCCGGCAAGTACGTCAAGGGTTCGTCCTGGGCAGGTCGCGAAGCCGCAGAGGCAGAGGTCAATGCCTCCATCGAACGATTCAAGGCCGAGGGCCACTGAGTCCCTCCCCTCTCACTGTGCTGAGAACTCAGCGCTGATCTGCGACCGCCCGGATGATGACATCCGGGCGGTTTCGCTTTGGCGACGGCCGGGACCCCAGCGTGACGATCATCACGATTTCTTAGGTAAGCCTAAGGGGCAGTGTGAGCCAGGTTATGCGATTGTCGTGTCATGAAACTCGATCATGTGTCATACGCCAGTGAACCTGACGGCTATCGTGCGACCGCTGAGCGGATCGCAGACAAGCTCGGAGTGGCTCCCTACGACGGCGGTGTGCATCCTCGATTCGGCACCAGAAACCTCATCTTCCCCCTAGCGAACGGTCATTACCTCGAAGTCGTGGAAGCCTTGGAGCATCCGGCCGCTCTCTCGACGCCCTTCGGTCAGGCCGTCCGGGCTCGTTCCGAGCTCGGCGGCGGCTGGATGGGCTGGTGCGTCTCGGTCGACGATCTCACCGCAGTCGAAACCCGCCTCGAGCGCAAGGCTGTCGATGGAAACCGCACGCCGGAGTCCGGTTTGGAACTTCGGTGGCTGCAGATCGGTGTCAAGGGGCTCATCGCCGATCCCCAGCTGCCGTTCTTCATCAAGTGGTCCGCCGACTCCTCGCAACACCCGTCGACGTACAAGACGAATGAGGCCGTCGACATCGACACCCTGCAGATCGCCGGGGACCGCGATCGTCTGCGCGATTGGCTGGGCACTCAGGATGCCAAGCCGATCTCGGAGATCAACATCGACTGGTCCGCACCACACGGGACGCCGGGCATCATGTCGGTGAGCTTCAACACGGAGAACGGCCCCGTCACCATCTGAGCGCATCAGAGTCCGCGCACTCTGCGGAGTCGAAGAAGGCCAGAGGCAGTGTCGCCTCTGGCCTTCTTCAGCTTATGGGCCTGGTGTCATCAGTCGCTCTGAGTCTCCGTCGGCAAGTCCTGCTCGCTTTCCGTCCCGTCTGCGTTCTTCCGACGCAGATGAGCGGCCGTCGCCATCGCACCGCCGACGGCGAGGAGACCTGCTCCGCCGCCGAGCAGCGGCAGAGTGCTGTCCGAACCGGTCCACGGCAGTTCACCGCCGTCCGAGCCGGACCCACCTGAACCGGACCCGCCTGAACCCGAGTCGCCGTTCGAGGAACCGCCGCCCGAACCGGAGCCGCCGGAGCCGCCGGCACCGGAGCCGCCGTCGCTGCCGGCACTCGCTGCCGCACCAGCTGCCGCGGCATCTTTCACGCCGTCCTGCGACCCGGCAGTCGAACCGGAGCTGTCGGCGTCCGTTCCGGTCCTGTCGCCCTTGGCATCGGTGTCCTCACCGGTTCCGGCACCATCTGAGTTGCCGTTCTCATCCGAGTCCGTCGCCCCTTCATCTGTGCCGTCGGCGTCGGAGTCCTGGTCCTTCGGCGGTTCAGTCGGGTCCGGTGCCGATCCGCCGTCGCCCTTGATGACCTGCACGACCGTGGGCCGCGGCATCGCGGCCACTCCCTTGTCGACATCGGTTTCCTTGACATAATCGGGGAACTGCGAGTGCTGATCGGCATACGAGCCGTCCTCACCTGGGTGCTGAACTGCGACGAACGCGGATTCGTATTCGTCGTGGACGAGTGGTCCACAGACCTCGGCTTCGCGAGGTACGGACAGGAACTGTTCGACGCGGCCGCGCTGGTCGCCTTCGATGGTTACCTTGAACAGCCCGTCGCAGTAGCCGATGCCGTCGGGAGCACCGTCGGTGGAGATCCACAGGTTTCCGGCGGTGTCGAAGGCGACATTGTCCGGGCAGGAGATCGGTGAGACCTGATCGGCGGGGAAGCCGGAGAAGTAAGTGGCGTCGCCCTGCTTCGGGTCTCCGCAGACCAACAGCAGCGTCCAATCGAATTCGGTGCCTGTGTGATCGCCGGAGCGCTCGGTGATCTCGACGATATGCCCGTCGCGGTTCTCCGTGCGCGGATTGGCCTCATCTGCGGCGGCCTTCCCGTCGGTGCCGCGGTCGGAGTTGTTCGTGCAGGCGACGTAGATGCGGCCGTTGACCGGGTTGGGTTCGACGTCTTCGCAGCGGTCCATCTTCGTCGGGCCGACCTTGTCGGCGGCCAGACGGGTGTTGACGAGGACCTCTTCGACGGAGAATCCTGACACCTGCGACTTGCCGTCCTTGACCAGCGGAAGCCACTGTCCGCTGCCGTCGAACTCGCCGTCGGCGGGCACCTCACCGCTGCCGTCGATCTCGGACTTCGGTGAGTTGCCGGTGAACTTCGCGACGTAGAGGTCGCCGTCGGTCAGCAGCGTCTTGTTGTGTGTGCGATCGCCCTCCAAGTAGGTGTCCTTCGAGACGAACTTGTAGAGGTAGTCGAACTTTTCATCGTCTCCCATATAGGCCACGGCGTGGCCCGAATCGGAGATCGTGATGTTCGCCCCTTCGTGTTTGAAGCGGCCCATGTTCGTGTGCTTGTGAGGGGTGGAGTTCGGGTCCCAAGGGTCGACTTCGACGATCCAGCCGAACCGATTCGCTTCGTTCGCGTAGCCCGGGTTGTTCGTATCGAATCGGTCGACATCGGCTTCCCACCCGTTGGCCGAATCTTCGCTGTCGAGCCCGTAGCGCTTATCTGCCGCCGATGTGCCCTGCGCCTTGAAGTACGAGTTGAAGTTCTCCTCACCGGACACCAGAGTGCCCCAGGGTGTGAGCCCACCCGAGCAGTTGCCGAGAGTGCCCTGCGCCTTGTCACCGTTCGGGTAGTCCTTCGTCCGCAGCAGATCGGAACCGGCAGCGGGACCGGTGAACTCGTACTCGGTGTCAATGAGGAACCGGCGGTTCTTCTTTCCGTTGACGTCGACCGTCCACGTTGACTTCTCGTCCGTGCGGATGAGTTCGGCAACGGTCAGTCCGTGGGCTTCACGGCTGATCGCCCGCTGATCGGCTCCGTCCATGTCCTCGGGGTACATGATGGCGTCGTTCGTGTATTCCTGGTTGGCGAAGAGCACGGCCCGGTTCGAGTCGTCGGGGTCGATCTGGATGGACAGGAAGTCGTTGTTGTAGCCGAACTGGCGGCGCTGCGCCTCTGGGCTCTGATTCTCTGGGTCGAACCTCGGGGAGTCGGGGAACAAGGGATCTCCCCAGCGGACGATCGGATGCCAAGAGTAGCCTTCGGGGACGATGAATTCGTCGACCTCGTGCTGGACCGGGTCGATGGCGGTGAAGGCCAGACTGCCTGCGGTGGCCGCGGCGGCAGAGCGTGCGGTCGGACTCGGTGCGGTGGTCACTGCGATGGCCAAGGCGCCGGCAGCCGAGGCACCGAGAACCGCGCGACGGCTGAGCTTGGCATTGACGATATCGCGGAAATACCCATTTGCCGATGTGTTGCAGGTGGCCTTGAGGCAGGCGTTGTCGCACTTCAGTGCGCACGTGACGGGGCTGCGCTTGCCACGCACATGGTCGGCCATCGGCAGAAAGGTTCGCATCGATTCTCTCCTTGTATCGGGTATCTTCCCAGACCGGGGACCGCCCGGCACAGAGGGCGGAGCCGGAAGGACTCACCCGACCGAGACTGTCACCGGCAAGCGGCCCTGGAACTACCCGCCGGTGAATCAGAGGTGAACCCGGAGGGAGGAATGAGTGTCCCGATTGCGGCTGCAGCACTCAGCCGAAGTCGACGAGGGCGAGCACGCCCGGGGCGAGGAATCCGAGGGCGTCGATGATGACATGCGCCCACACCAACGGCATGAGTCTGCCCTTGCGCAGGAAGTACCAGCCGAAGATGATGCCCATGGCGACGTTGCCGATGAACGGTCCGATGCCCTGGTAGAGGTGGTAGCTGGCGCGGAAGATCGCCAGGGAGATGATGATCGGCCACGGTCCGAAGCCCAGCTGCCGCAGTCGCAGCGCCCCGAAGCCGA
This sequence comes from Brevibacterium sp. JSBI002, assembly GCF_026013965.1. Taxonomy (NCBI): domain Bacteria; kingdom Bacillati; phylum Actinomycetota; class Actinomycetes; order Micrococcales; family Brevibacteriaceae; genus Brevibacterium; species Brevibacterium sp. JSBI002. The sequence continues at coordinate 944,610 of NZ_CP110341.1, read as the reverse complement.
AGATGAGCACCTCTTCGAGGATTCCGTTCTTCGCCGCCGAGAGCAGCAGCACGGGAACCGTCCACCAATGATCGCCGAGGTTGGACGGCTGGATCTCGGCGGTGATCCCCAGTGCCCTGCCGCCCGCATACACCCCGAGGGTGCCGATGCCGATGATAAGGAAGATGAGGGCACCGTGGCCGAGGTCGCGCAGTCGGTGCCCGTCGACTCCGAGTCGGATCGGCAGCGGCTGTGCCGGTCGGTCGCGACTGAGCAGGTAGATCGCGAGTGCGACGGGCACGAGGGTGAAACCGATGTCGAGAAGCTGGTAGATCAGGTCGAAGCCCGGCCGGGGAGAGATCGAGGTGTTGAGTTTGGCCTGGGCGTCGCTGATCGGTCCGCGCGTGGCGATGTCTGCCAGACGCACGATCGCATAGACGGAAGCCTGCCCCAGTGACAGGGCCGCAATGAGACCGAGCTCGAACCACAGGCGATTTCTCTCCTGTGGTTCGAGCTCGGTCGTCATGGACTCAACTCTAGCCGGGACGGCTCAGTGTTTGGGTTCGCCGTCCCCGTCGTCACGACGTGGCTGCTGGCTGCGCAGGGTGAAGTCCGTTCCCGACCCATCGCCCCGGTCCGCGTTGTCGTCCCGTCCATCGCGAGCGGACGGATCGGTATTCCGTCCGACGTCGACGTGGTCGGCATCCGTCGATCCATCCGACGCCGAGGCGGCCCTGCCCGAATCCGCGGACGTCGAGTCCGCGGTCGGTGCGGTCGCCTCGGTGGGGGCCTCCCCTTCTGACTGCGCCCGGGTGTCGTCGGAGCCGGCGACAGCGGCCCCGGCACCGGCAGGCACCGCGGCGGTCTCCCGCTCATGCGCCCGTGCCTCGGCAGCGTCGAGGACCTCACCGCGAGCCATGTTCTTCACGTACTTCTTCTCGGCCCGACGTTCCTTGACCCCTTCGAGCAGCAGGTAGAGCACGGGCACGAGGATGAGCGTAAGCAGCGTCGAGCTGACCAGGCCGCCAATGACGACGATCGCCAATGGCTTCGAGATGAACACTCCCCCGCCGGTGAGCCCGAGGGCCATCGGCAGCAGAGCGAAGATCGTGGCGGCCGCGGTCATAAGGATCGGACGGTAACGCAGTCGGGCGCCGTGGACGATCGCAGTACGCAGATCGACCCCGCGGACGCGGAAGTGGTTGATGAGGTCGATGAGCACGATCGCATTCGTCACCACGATGCCGATGAGCATGAGCAGACCGATCATCGACGTCAGCCCCAGCGGAGTGTCGGTGATGAGCGAGAGCGCAACCGAACCGGTGGCCGCGAATGGGATCGAGACCAGCAGGATCAGCGGCTGCAGCAGCGACTTGAACGTGGCGACCATGATGACGAACACGATGAGGATCGCCGCGAGCATCGCCAGTCCCAGCTGCGAGAACGCTTCGTTCTGCTCCTGGGTGGCACCGCCGGTGTCGACGGCCACCGTATCGGGCAGGTCCACCTCGTCGAGGGCGGACTGGACCTCGGTCGACACGGCTCCGAGGTCATCGCCTTCCGGAGTCACGGACACGGTAGTCGAACGCTGCGAATCCGTGTGGCGGATCGTCGGTGCGGTCTTGACCTCCTTGACGTCGGCAACCTCATCAAGTTCGATGAAGCGCGGCTCCGAGGTCACGGGGCGCCCGCATTCGGATCGCCGCCCGTCGCACCGGCACCACCGGCCGCACCACCAGCCGCGCCTTCGGCACCGCCGGCACCGCCTGCGCCTCCGGCACCACCTGCGCCACCGGCAGCTCCTCCGGCACCACCGGCCGCGCCGGCGTCACCTGAACCACCGGCACCTCCGGCTGCTCCACCGGCGCCGCCTTCCGCGCCTGCGCCGGCTCCGCCGGCGGGAGCCGTCTCTTCCGGCTTGCCCGGGATCTTGAGTTCGCGCAGCTTCTCCACGGTGTCGGCATTGCGATCGAAGAGCAGCACCGAATGGGAGACATCGTCGATGACGACCTCACCGATCTGCTGACCATGCATGGCACGCTGCACATACTGGCCGATGGCCGCCTCGGTGAGGTTCTCCTCTGCGGCCTTCTCATGATCGACCTTGACTTCGATCACGGGCTGGACCGCGGCGGTATCGCTCGTCACCGACTGTGCCGCGGACACACTCTCGAGCTTGTCGCTGACCTTATTCGTCGCATCCTCGAGTTCCTGGGGGTCGGTGGCCGTGAGTGTGACGTCGATGGTCTGCGCGCCCGGGGTCGAGCTCTGGCTCGCCACCTCGACGTCGCCGGCACCCTTGAGGTCGTCGAACTGCTTCTGCAGATTCGCGGAGATCGACTGCGCCGAGACTCCGGACTTCGTGTTGACGATATAGGTGCCCGTCAGCGACGAATCGTCGGTGAAGCCGAACGACGTGCCGCCGAGCGACACCTGGTAGTTGTCGACATCGGATTCGTCGGCGAGAATGTCCTCGACCTTCTTCGCCTGCTCCGATGCCTCGTCGAGGTCGGTGCCCGGGTCGAAGGTCTGCGAGATCTGCAGGGAATCCTGCCCGGTGTCGCCGAAGAGCTCGGTCTTCAGCTGCGGGATCATCGCTCCGGTGCCTGCGAGCACGAGCACGGCGATGAGGATCATGATGATCGGGTGCTTCGTCGAGAACCCGATGGCCGGCATATAGGTCTTCTGCAGTCGCGTCACCGGAGAATGCATTCCGGCGAGCTCGTCGACGGCCTCAGTTCCGTCTTCGGATTCGCCGTAGCGCGATCCGCCCGCGGCCATTCCGGCCGCATCGGTTCGAGTGGTGGCACCGGACTGCGTGGTGGCATCGGCCCGTTGGGACGATGCGACGCTGTCGCGAGGACCTGTGTCCTCTGCTTCGGCACCGGCGGCGACGAGGTCGCGCTTCTTGTCGGCCTTCTTCGCTTCCTTCTTCTCTGCCCTCCACTGCAACAGCATCGACTTGCGGCTGCGACGGATCTCCGCCTTCTCCGCACGGGTGAGCTTGACCTTCGCCTCACGCTGACGCAGGAACCAGTACGCGAGGACGGGCACGATCGTCAGTGCCACGAACAGGGACGAGAGCAGGGCGATGGTCGCGGTCAGCGCGAAGGGCCGGAACATCTCTCCGGTCTGCCCGGTCACGAATGCCAGCGGCAGGAACACGGCCACCGTGGTCAGGGTCGATGCGGTGATGGCACCGGCCACCTCGGAGACGGCGGCGAGGATGTTCGAGAACTTGTCGCCGCCGGAGGCGTGGCGTCTGCGGATCGCCTCGATGACGACGATGGAGTCGTCGACGACGCGGCCGACGGAGATCGTCAGCGCACCGAGGGTGAGCATGTTGAGGGTCTCCCCGCCCATCCACAGCCCGATCATGGCGATGAGGAGGGAGAGCGGGATGGAAATGGCGGTGATGATCGTCGCCCGCACCGAGAGCAGGAAGACGAGAATGACGAGGACCGCGAAGATCAGGCCGAGCCCACCCTCGTTGAGCAGGTCGTGGATGGACTGTTCGATGAACGGTGCCTGGTCGAACGCGGAGACGAACTCCGTATTGTCACCCATCATCTTCTCGAGTTCGGGCAGCTTGTCGGCCACCGCGTGTGAGACGTCGACGGTGTTCGCGTCGGATTCCTTCATCACCGACACGGACAGCGAGGGTTCGCCGTTGGTGCGTGAGATCGACTCGATCGGCTCGTCGACGAGTTTGACGTCGGCGACGTCGGAGACCTGGATCGGTCCGTCCTTGCCGGAGATGACGAGTTCCTTGATCGCATCGATCGAGCGGATGCGGGTACCGACCTCGACCGGGGCAGTGCCGTCATCGCCCTTGAGCTCGCCCGCGGAGGTGGGCACACCATTGGACTGGAGGATTCCGGCCACCTCGTCGAGGTTGGCTCCTTCGTCCTCGAGATCGTCGCGGCGGATGCTGATCTCGACCTGTTTGGTCTTCGCTCCGGCGATCTGGACCTGGGAGACGCCGTCGACCTTCTTCAGCTCCGGTTCGACGATGTCTTCGAGGTTCGCCGCCAGCTGGTCTTCATCGGCGTCCGAGGTCACGGACAGGGCGAGTACCGGAATGTCGTCGGTGCCCATCATCATGACGTTCGGTTCGACACCGTCCGGCAGGGTCGGCTGCACCTGGGAGACGGCGCGCTGCAGGGCACGGACGACGTCATCGGAGTCGTCGCCGTACTTCGTGCTCACGGTGATCTGCGAACTGCCCGCCGAGGATGTCGAGGTCATGTCCTCGACTTCGGGCAGTGCGGTCAGCGCCCCTTCGAGTGGGTCGGTGACTTCGGATTCGACGGCCTCGGGGGTGGCTCCCTCATAGGAGGCGGTGACCGTGGCCTGCGGGTTGTCGAGGGATGGGAAGAGCTCTTGCTTGAGAGAACCGGCACCGATGATGCCGAAGATGATGGCGACGACGGAGATGAGCGCGATGAGCGCCCGGTTCTTCAGACTCAGCCGGGTCAGGAAACTCACGAGGGGACTTTCTTTGTCGTAGACAGGGCGACGACGCAGAACGCCGACTCAACCAACCATCCTAGTGAGTGTCACCCGCATCGCACATGAGGAAAACCTGACTTCTCTGATCAACGGCTGAGCACGCCGCGCCCCGAACACCAGCTCGGTGAAACTGCAGCAGCTTGGTTCCTGCACCGAGCTGCTGCAGTTTCACCGAGCTGCAGCGCACGTGCGGGTGCGTTTGAGTGCGTCAGTCAGCCGAAGCCGGTTGGCGGGGACGGGTTTCGCGGCCGAAGAACCACAGGCCTGCGGCGATGATGCCGAGGACGCCGGTGAGCAGGAACGCCCACGAGTAGTCGAAGTGGTCGACGACGGCTCCGGCGATGATCGGGCCGAGGATGGCTCCGCCGTCGAGGGCCATCTGATAGCGGGCGAGCACTCGGCCGCCCTTGCGGTCGCGGCCGATGACGTCGGCGACCGTGGCCTGCTGAGCGGGGTTGGCCAGCCCGGAACCGATCCCGGCGATGATGGAGAAGGCGAAGAACAGCCAGATCGAGTCGATGAAGGCCAGCGCCGCGGTGGTCACGCCGAGGACGAACAGACCCCATTGGATGAAGGGTTTGCGCCCGACGGTGTCAGCGAAGCGCCCGACCACTGTCACGGCCGAAGCGTTGCCGATGGCGAACATGGTCAGGGCCAGTCCGGCCACGGCCGTATCGGCTTTGAGGGCCTGGATGGCGAAGAGCGGGTAGATGGCCACGCGGATGCCCATCGCCGACCAGCCTTGGACGAAGGCGGAGATGAGCGCCGAACGGTAGGCCGAATCCTTCCAGGCTTCCCGGAAGGACATGACTTCCTGCTGTTCCTTGTCCTTCTCCGCTTCCAGGCGGGCACGCCCGGATTTCGTCGAGGAGCCGAAGGCTGCGGTGGAGGCGAGGAATACGCGGACGACGATGGCGGCGATGAGCAGACCGACGGCGTAGATGATGAACGGGATGCGCATCCCCCATCCGGCCATGGCACCGCCGAGGACTGGGCCGGCGATATTGCCGACGAGGAATGCGGTCGCGTACGTGGAGGACGCTTTCGCGCGGGCGTCGATCGGGGCGAGGCGGACGATGAGCGCCATCGCGGAGACGCTGAACATCGTCGACCCGATGCCGCCGAGTCCGCGGAAGATCAGCAGCTGCCAGTAGTTCTGTGCGAAGGCGACGGCCGCGGTGGAGGCGGCGACGATGAGGAGGCCGGTGATGTAGATGCGGCGTTCGCCGAAGGCATCGACGAGACGCCCGGATGAGGGTGAGAACACGAACCGGAAGAATGCGAACGAGGAGACGACGATGGTTGCGGCGGTGACCCCGAAGTCGAAGCTCGCCGCGAACTGCGGCAGGACGGGGGCGATGATTCCGTAGCCCAGGGCAACGATGAAGGCCGCTGCCACGAGGACATAGATCTCCTTGGGCAGGCGGCGCGTTTCCGGAGTGTCGGTGTCGGGAGTGCTCACAGGGTATCGAGGAACTGTTCGGGCTTCGGCAGGGGGCGAGTGCTCGTGGTCAGGCGCTGTCGGTAGCGTTCGGGGACGGCTCCGATGTAGAACCAGCCCATGAGCAGTTCATGATCGTTCAGGCGGTGGAGGCGGCGGACCGGTTCGGTGTTCGTCAGGGTTCCCGAGCGCCACATGACTCCCCAGCCGGCTTGCCACAGGGCGAGTTCGAGCAGGTGGCCGGCACCAGCGGCGGTCGCGTGCTGCTCCCATTCGGGAACCTTGTCATGTTCGACCGGTGAGGAGACGAGGGCGAGCAGAAGTTCGGCCCGCAGCGGCTTCGTATTGGTCTCGCCTGGTTTGCGGACGACGCCGGCGGCTTCGTCGAGGGCGTCGCCGAGGCGGTGCCGGTCGTCTCCGCGGATGATGAGGAAGCGCCAGGGGCGCAGTGACTTGTGGTCGGCGACCGAGGAGATCGATCGGATGATCTCGAGCAGGTCGGAGTCGTTCGGGGTCTCCGGGTCGACCTTTGAGATCGACCGTCGGGTACTCAGGGCGTGGAGGACGGGATCGGCGACGATGTCGATCGATGACGGCGCTGAGTAGTCGGGACCGCGGCGAGTGGGCGTCACGGCTGAGGTGCGGTCACTCGCCGAGGCGGCGGTTGCCTCGGCGGGGTCGGTGTTCTTCTCACTCTCCGCCGAGCGGGCGGTCTGGTCGTCCTGGGCGGCCAGGCTCTTCGCCCACGGGCCGGTGTTGCCATCGAGGAAATGGGCACGGACGCGATCTTTGGTCGCTTCGCAGGCCTTGCCCGCGTCCTTGGACCGTTTGCGCTCCTTGTGTTTGTCCTTTTTGCACTTGCCCTTCTTATGACTGCCCATCAGCTCACCCATTCGGCGAAGGCGGTGCGGGCCTTGCTGAGTTTCGGGTCGATGATGACACGGCAGTAGCCGTTGTCCGGGTTCGCAGTGTAGAAGTCCTGGTGGACCGCCTCGGCGGGATAGAAGGTGCCCAGCGGTTCGAGGGTGGTGACGATCGGATCGTCGAACAGGTTCTGCGCGGATTCGATGGCTTCGGCGAAGTGCTGTTTCTCGGTCTCGTCGCGGTAGAACATGGCCGACCGGTACTGGGTGCCGACGTCGTAGCCCTGGCGGTTGAGGCTCGTGGGGTCGTGGCCGGTGAAGAACAGGCCGAGGATGACGTCTTCGGGGACGATGTCGGCGTCGAAGGTCACCTGCAGGGCTTCGGCGTGGCCGGTCATCCCGGAGCAGACTTCACGGTATCCGGGGTTGTCGGTGTGTCCGCCGGTGTAGCCGGAGATCACTTCTCTCACTCCGGTGGTCCGCTGGTAGACGGCGTCGAGGCACCAGAAGCAGCCGGCGCCGAGGGTGAGAGTTCGAAGATCGCTCATGCAACGTATAACGATGACGCGCGCAGGTTATTCCCGGCCCCAGCGGTACGATCAGCTGTCATCGGCGCGGAAGGTGTATTCGTCCGGGCGCGGCCATCGCTCCAGTGTGCGGACGGCATCCTCGACATCGCCATCGGCGATCTCGAAGCTCGAGGAATATCCGCCGTCTTCGTCGTCGAGGCTTCCCGGGTGCAGAGTGCCGGGTACGGATTCGCGCAGGGCCTCGGCGGAGAGCAGGTCTGCGCATGGTTCGTCGTCGACCTCGTTGAGATCCACACTGGTGAGACGTCCGTCGACGATGTCGAGAGTGAGTTCCAAGCGTCCGCTCGATATGCCGGCGTGGTCGCCTGATCTGACGGTGCCGCCTTCGTCGGCGCCGCCGGTGAGTCCGGTGACCGGGTAGATATGCCGGGCCGGTGCCGCGCTCGGGGTCGATTCGTCGGGTCGGACGTCGATCGAAGCGATGTCCTCGTCTTTGAGCAGCTGTTCGATCTGTTCAGGGTCGAGGACGACGGGTTCATCCCCTGAATACAAGGAATCCGGATAGGTGACCCACACGAAGAACTTCGCGGAAGCGAACTGCTCTCGGACCGCCTTGGCGCTGGCCTCCGAGTTCGGGTGCGGCAGAGACAACAGCGTATCGACCGATTCGCGGATATGGGCGGGAAGTTCGATCTCGAGCGGAGCATAATTGAGTTCCTCGACATCGTCGGCCCATTTCTCGACCTTGTCGATGAGGACCGCTGTCACCGCGACGAGCCCGCCGTTGACGACGGCATTGACACCTCGGCCGACGCCCGTCGGCAGTTTCGCATCGATAGCCTCCGCCAGCCGCTCCGTCAGCGGCCAGAGCGCCCATGAGGCCGCTCCCGCTGCTGCCGCGGTGACCACATTGAGGAACGCCGGGGAAGTCACGCTCGCCTGTTCGTCCCACCAGGTATCCACGTCGGCATCGCCGTCGAGTACTCCGACGTCAGAGATGTGCGCAGGAGTGGAAGCATATCGGACGGGACCGCTCCCTCTGGTGGAGAAGGCTCCGAGGAATTCGTCGATGCCGCTCGATCCGCCCACCTTGCCGAGGAAGGCCCGGGACCCGGTGAGCCAGGTCAGGCCCGCATTGGCCAGGGCGGTTCCCGCTCTCAGGCCGGTCTGGCGTTCGGCGGAGACGTCGCGGCGGCGCACCAGCGCGAGGGCGCCGGTGCCGAGTGCGGCAGCGGTGCGGACGGTTCGGTGATGACGAAGGGGGATGTCGGGAAGTCGCATGTCCTTATCGAAACATGCCCGCCTGTGACGCAGATGAGAGCGGTCAACAGTCTCGGCGGTATCCGGACCGGCGACCGCGGCGGAGGTTCACATCACCATGCCCGAAGGCAAAGAGAAGCCGAGTTCCGCGGCGGCCTTCTGTGTCGAGGGCTGGTGCCAGAACTTCGCCACGGATTCGTTCGTCGCCAGGGATCGCATCTCGGCTTTGTCGAGGAAGAGGATCCCGGATAGGTGGTCGGTCTCGTGGGCGACGATGCGCGCCGACCAGCCGGAGACCTCCTCGGCGATGGGGTCGCCCTGCAGGTCGATGCCCGTCAATGCGATGTTGCGAGGCCGGGCCACGACGGCTTGGTAGCCGGGGATCGACAGACATCCTTCATAGAAGGCGACGTCCTCACCACCGACGCGTTCGCAGCCCGCGTTGAGGACCACCCGCAGCGGCATCGGCTCCCGCTGCCGGATCTTCGCAACTTCGGGATCGCGGGCACCAGGATCTTCGGCGACGAACATCGACAGACCGATGCCCACCTGCGGGGCGGCAAGGCCGACTCCCGGGGCGGCGAGCATGGTCGCTCGCATCACCTCGGCGAGCTGCTCGAGCTCGGCATCGTCGACCTGCCCGTCGAAAGGGCGGGTCTGGGACCGGAGGACCGGGTTCCCGGCCTCGACGATGGGCGCGGTCCCGTCCCCCGTCTCGGCGGCGGTGAGGACGGCACGGATCTGGTCGGCGATGAGCGCATCGGAGACGTTCACGAGGTGGTGTCCCTCAGTTCGCGCGGGCGACGATGAGTTCGGCGTGCTTGAGCAGCGGGGCGTCGATCATTTTGCCCTCGAAAGAGAATGCTCCCTTCTCCGTCTTCGCCAGGTCGAGCACGGACCGCGCCCAGGTCAGCTGTTCGTCGCTGGGACGGAAGGCGTCGCGGACGACGGGCACGTGATTGGGGTGGATGGAGACCTTGCCGGAGAATCCGGACTGCACGGCGTCTTCGGCTTCGGCTGCCAGTCCTTCGAGGTTCGGGATGTCCGCCCAGATCGAGTCGAGGGCGAACTTGCGGTGGGCCCGGGCGGCGAGGAGGGTCTGGCTGCGCACCTGCTTGGCCACGTCCCGGTAGCCGCCGTCGTCCTTGCGGGAGGAGCCTCCGCCGAGGTCGGCGATGAGATCCTCCGATCCCCACATCAGCGCATAGACATTCGGAGCGGCGGCGATCTCGGCGACGTTGACGGCTCCGAGCGCGGTTTCGATGAGCGCGATGACCTGGAATCCGGACAGGATCGACAGATCCGCTGCGAGCTCCGCCTTCGGCAGCATCACGGCCGTGTACTCGGTGCGCGCGAGCATCTTCAGATCTTCGCCGAGGTGGCCCGAATCGTGGGAGTTCACCCGCACGACCGTGCGGGTCGGGTCGAGGGGGAAGTCGACGATGGACTCCCGTGCGGCAGCTTTGTCGGCCTCGTTGACGGCGTCTTCAAGGTCGAGGATGACGATATCCGAGCGTTCGGCTGCTTTCGTGTACCGGTCGGGACGATCGCCGGGGACGAAGAGCCAGGCGGGTTTGAACTCGAGGGACATATGGGGGCTCACTTTCCGGTGTCGGTCTGATCGGCGGTGTCGGCGGCGGACTTCGCCGCCGTGGACTCGTGGCTGGAGTCGAACATCATCGCCTGGCGCACGGCCTTCGCGACGAGTTTGCCGTGCTGGTTGTAGCCGCGGTGTTCGAAGGTGACGATGCCCTGGCCCGGACGGGACTTCGAATTGCGTTTGTCGAGGATCGTCGTCTCCGCGTAGAGGGTGTCGCCGTGGAACATCGGTGCCGGGAAGCTGACTTCGGAGAAGCCGAGGTTTCCGACTGTCGTTCCCTGCGTCAGCTGGGACACGGACAGACCGATGAGGGTGGCCAGGGTGAACATCGAGTTGACGAGGCGCTCGCCGAAGGGCTCGGTGGCCGACCATGCTGCGTCGAGGTGCAGGGCCTGGGTATTCATCGTCACGGCCGTGAACAGGGTGTTGTCCGCTTCGGTGACTGTGCGGCCCGGTGCGTGCTTATAGGTGGCGCCGACTTCCATTTCGTCCAGCCACAGACCTCGTTGTGCAATGACCTTGTCACTCATGTAACGCTCCTCACTCGTCGTGATTTGAGTTTATCGCCATTCACCGGACCCCTGCGACCCGGGGGTCGGTAGGATCGAGCACACCATGGCCATCACACGATCCCTCTTCGTCGTCACCCACCCGGAGGCCCGACACCATCTCGAGGCCCGGGTCGGCGGGTGGCACGATTCCGAGCTCACCGTCCGCGGCGAACTCCAAGCCGATCGCATCGCCGCCGAACTGCGGTCGCGGATCCCGACGGTCGCCTCCGCGCCGGTATTCACCTCTGATCTCAAACGGACGCGCAGGACCGCCGAAGTGATCGCCGATCGACTCGGCACGCGCGCAATCGACCACCCGGGTCTGCGCGAGAAGTCGTACGGATTCGCGGAGGGACGGGAGCAGTCCTGGCTGGACGCGCGCTTCATCTTCCCACCCGTGCCCGACGACGCCTTCGACCACACGATGCGCCTCGATCATGCCGAAGGCATCGACGGCGCGGAGACGCGACGCGAGGCCGGTGCTCGGATCTACGTCGCGGTCGGCGAGATCCTCACGCAGCGAGCCTCGCACCAGGTGGTCGTCACCCACGGCTTCGCCCACACGTTCGTCATCGGTCGGTGGCTCGAACTGCCTCTCGAGGCGATGGGGCGGGCGACGTTCGCCGCGCATTCCGGGTGCATCACCGAACTGACCGAGGACGATCGGTTCGGCAATCGGACCCTGCGGTCGCTCGCTGCGGTGGACCACCTCGGCGATGCCTGAGGCGGTCCACCGCCGTGATCAGTCGGCACCGGTCAGGACCCGAGCTCTGTACCGAGTTCGGTGAAGGCCGATGACCATCCGTCGTAGGCACTGGCGTCTTCACCCGAGTCATTGGGCAGGCCGGTCAGCGTGAACGTCATGCGAGTGCGGTCGGCGCCGATCTCCTCAAGTGCGACGCTGACGCGCGGGGCATCGTCGACCTCGCCGGGACTTCCCCAAGTGAAGTCGAGGCGGACGGGCTCGTCGATGTGAAGGTACTTCCCGGCGGTCGGGAACTCCTGCCCCGTATCGGGTATGCGCATCGTACAGGTGTATTCGCCGCCGACCCGCAGGTCGACGGATACGGATTCGCGTGGGGTGACCAGCGTTTCAGGGTGGAACCAACGGGCCATGACGTCCGGGTTCGTCCAGGCTTCCCAGACGCGGGCGCGCGGGGCGGCGAATTCGCGGACGATGGTGAATCCGGGTTCTCCCGCCTGTGCGCTGTTCGGATCGGTCACTGTGTTAGCTGTGATGTCTGTGTTGGCTGTGTTCTCGGCGTTCATCGCTGTTCTCCTCCGTGAGTCGTGCATGATGTCTGCGTCATACGTGATGTCTGCGTCATTCGGCACGTCGTTGATGTCGATAGTCAGTCCGCAGTTCGATCTGTGGTCGACGGGTCGGTCGTCGACGTATCGGTGGGCACCTCCTCGGCGAGGATGAGGTCGAGGCTGTCGAAGCGCTGCTGCCATTCGTCGTGGGCCGCCTGCAGCCAGCCGGTGGCCTCGGTGAGGGCATCGGCGTTGAGTGCGACGATGCGCTGCTGCGCGGATTTCGATCGGGTGATCAGCCCCGCCGTCTCGAGCACCTTGAGGTGCTGGGAGACCGCGGAACGACTGATGGGCAGCGGCTCCGCGAGCTCACCGGCGGTCTTGTCTCCCCCGCGCAGACGATCGATGATCGCCCGACGCGTCGGATCGGCAAGCGCCGCGAAGACGTGATCCATACTCATTTGAGCATCCCCTTAATTAAGTGATTACTACAATACACTTTTCGACCGCTCCGTCAAGAGGGCTCTGGGACGATCCGCAAAGGGGGTACGGCACCCCGGATCGGACTTCTCAGCACACTTGCGCCCAACCCGACTAGGCTGGAAGCAGCCGCTTCGGCCCACCCCGAGCTCGAGGAGAGACATGGATCGCGATTCGATCGACTGCTGGCTGACCGATATGGACGGTGTCCTGGTCAAGGAGAACAATCCTCTGCCGGGAGCCGCAGAGCTGCTCGCCCAGTGGCGTCAGGCCGATATCCCCTACCTGGTGCTGACGAACAACTCCATCTACACCGCTCGTGATCTCTCCGCCCGGCTGCGCTCGAACGGGCTCGACGTCCCCGAGTCGAACATCTGGACCTCTGCGATGGCCACCGCGGATTTCCTGTCCAATCAGGTCGAGCACGGCACGGCCTATGTCGTCGGCGAGGCGGGGCTGACCACGGCGATCCACGAGGCCGGGTTCGTCATGACCGAGCACGACCCGGACTTCGTCGTCGTCGGCGAGACCCATTCATATTCGTTCGAGGCGATCACGAAGGCGATCCGCCTCATCGACGCCGGCTCCCGCTTCATCGTCACGAACCCCGACGCCACCGGTCCCTCCCCCGAGGGCGTCCTGCCTGCCACCGGCGCCATCGCCGCTCTCATCACGAAGGCGACGAACCGCGAACCCTACGTCGTGGGCAAACCCAACCCGATGATGTTCCGCTCGGCCCTGAATAGGATCGGCGCCCATTCGATGAGCACCGCAATGATCGGCGACCGCATGGACACCGACATCATCGCGGGCATGGAAGCGGGCATGCACACGGTCCTCGTGCTGTCGGGAATCTCCACCGCCGAGGATGTCCGCCGCTTTCCGTTCCGACCCAACGAGATCGTCGACGGCGTCCACAATCTGCTGGACGTGCCGCTGGAGAGCCGCGGCGACCTCGGCCCCGACCCCACAGGCTCCGCCTGAGGCACGCCTCCTTCGCCGAGAGACAGGGGGCATGCACCCCGGGCCGCCGAGAAACGGGCTGAGTGTCGAAACACGGGTGCGTACACCCGTGTTTCGACACTCAGCCCGTTTTTCGATGGAGCCGGCGACCTTGCAACCCAGCACAGGCCCGTGCTGCATCAATCCCTTCGCCGTCGCCGAAGCTGCACCATTCGACCACACAAATTAACCACGTTTAATAGTATTTGCTTGCATTTGGCATATTTTAAGATCATCCTTGATAGATGTTCCAAGTGCTGACAGCGCAACAGCTCCGTGGACTCGGCATGTCCCGCAGACAGTTGGCCGAAGCCAAACGATGCTGCCTGCGCCTAGTCAGGAAGGGTCACTACGTGATCCGCAAGTCGTGTGATGATAGCCATCACGGACCCATCCGCGGTCTTTCCACGGATCACGACACTTCGTTTCCAAAAGCCTTCGGAGATCTGCGGGACGAAGCAGAGGAGCTGAGGGTCCAGATCGCATGCCGCCTCGGTGAGCTTCTGCCGGGAGATGTGTTCTCTCATGTTTCGGCCGCGCTCATCCACTGTCTTGACCCCGCTGTACTCGAATCGTCGAAAGTCGAGATTTCCAGGAACTCCCGTACCCGCAACTACGACGGCGTGTTCATCTACTCGCGCAGACTTCCACCGGAACAGGTCTCATCCGAGTTCGCCTATCCGGTCACCACTCTGCCCAGGACTCTGGCTGACGTTGCTCTTGACCGTTCGCTCGAAGTTTCTGTACCGCTCATCTCTCAAGCACTCCGTTCGGGAGAGGTGGACCGGGCAGACATCACCGATCTGTTGGCGAAAGGGCAACGCGGACGCCGAAGAGCCCTCTTGGCCGTTGATCTCTCGAGCGCCGAATATGAATCTCCAGCCGAGGCGGTCTGCGCAGTGAAGTTCCATCGCTTCGGAGTAACCGGAATGGTCCCGCAGGTCGACACGTTCACAGAGTCGGGCAAGTTCATCGGACGCAATGACTTTCGGCACAAGTCCGCTGCTGTCGCAGTGGAAGTCCACGGTCTCGGCAAGTTCTATCTCAACCCTCACGGCCCTGATGAGGCGGCCAAATTGAGTCATCAGCGCAATATGGATCTTCTCAACGCCGGCTTCAAGGTCTTCAACCTGAGCTTCGGCGACCTCTTCAGACCTCGCATCTTCGCTGCGATCAAGCGGGCCATCGAGACGACTGATCAGCGAAAAACGGGCTGAGTGTCGAGACACGGGCGCGCACGTGCGTTTCTCGACACTCAGCCCGTTTCTCGGCGAAGCAGCCGTGCCTCAGCCCGTTTCTCGGCGAAGCAACCTTTTCCCAGCCCGGCTACTGCAGCGAAGAGGTCAGGCGCATGACCGACTCCATGTACCGGCGGGGCCATGGCCGCTTCTCCCATTCCTCCAGGGTGAGTTCGTGGCTGACGTCCTGGTAGTCGGCGACGACGTCGACGATGTCGTCGACCAGGTCGCCGCCGGTGGTCAGCAGGCTGATCTCGTAGTTGAGGCCGAACGAGCGCATGTCCATGTTGGATGAGCCCATCACAGCATAGAGGTCGTCGACGATGAAGCACTTCGTGTGCAGCACGGCGGGTTTCGGGTACAGGAAGATCCGCACCCCAGCTTCGAGCAGCGACCGGTAGTAGGACGACTGTGCCCGGTCGACCATGTACTGGTCCGCCTGCTCGCTGACGTAGAGTTCGACGTCGACCCCACGCCTGGCCGCGGTCTCCACGGCGGCCAGCAGCGATTCGTCGGGCACGAAGTAGGGGCTGACGATGGCCAGACGCTTCTGCGCCAGGTACATCATCGAGGTGAAGACCTTGAGGTTCGGAGCGGTCGTGAACCCGGGGCCCGAAGGAACCAGCTGCATCGCGCTCGTCGCCCCGCCGACTTCGGGCTCGTTTCCGTCGCGCTCGTACGGGCGGATGCCCAATGCCTGTCCCGATTCGGAATACCAGTCGGTGGAGAACACCGCTTCGATTCCAGCGACGATGGGCCCGGAGAGCTCGACCATGATGTCGTGCCAGTTCCGGCCGATCTGTGAGTTCTTCCTGTTGAGGTAGCTCGAATCGATCATGTTCTGCGAACCCATCATCGCCCGCTTGCCGTCGATGACGAGCAGCTTGCGGTGGTTGCGCAGATCGATGCGGCGAGCCTTGCCGCGCCAGGGAATGAACGGCAGCATCAGGTGCCACTCGATGCCGGCGGCGTTCAGTCGTCTGCCGAACCGGTGGAATCCCGGATACTTCCGGGATCCGATGTGGTCGAACAGGACACGGACTTCGACCCCGCGCGCAGATGCTCGCTCGAGAGCCTGGAAGAAGACGTCGGTCGTCGAATCCCACGCCATGATGTAGATCTCGACGTGGACGTATTCGTGTGCCCCGTCGACGAGTTCGGCCATCCGTTCGATCGAGTCCTCGTAGTCCGAGATAACCCCATGACTGTCGCCGGTGACCATCGGCAGTGCGGTCAGTGCCCGCCCCAGTTGGGCGACGGAGACGAATTCGGGTTCGGCGACCAGCGACGGCGGCACATCGGGCAGGTCGTCGGCGCCTTCGTGCATGAGTTCGTTCGCTTCGGCCTGGATCCGGGCGCGGCGCTGATCGATATAGGGGCTGCCGAGCAGCAGGAATGCGGGAATCCCGACGATCGGCACGAACAGGATGAGCAGCAGCCATGCCGATGACGATGACGGGCGACGGTTCTCCGGCACCACACCGACCGCAATGATCTTCACGATGTATTCGATGACGATCCACGTCGTCGTCGCCACCGATGCCACCATGCTGAGATCCATGTGCTCCCACTTCCCCTTCGGTCGCCGTCTCACCTCACGGTGTTATCGGACCAGAATATCGCCCGCCGAGGCGGCCCCGCACGTCCGTACGGATGTGCGGCGCCGCCTCGGCGGGCGATTCGGCATGGGTGACCGACGGAAGGTCGGCACCTGCTCTCAGATCAGGAGCAGGAACTCAGAGTCCGAGTTCGCGGGCGATGAGCATGAGCTGGACCTCGGTGGTGCCTTCGCCGACTTCGAGGATCTTCGAGTCGCGGTAGTGGCGGGCGACGAGGTATTCGTTCATGAAGCCGTAGCCGCCGTGGATCTGGGTGGCGTCGCGAGCATTGTCCATGGCTGCTTCGCCGGCGATCATCTTCGCAATGGCGGCTTCCTTCTTGAACGGCAGTCCGGCGAGCATCCGCGAAGCCGCCAGGTAGTACGCCGACCGGGCGGCGACGACGCGGGCTTCCATACGGGCGATCTTGAAGGAGATGCCCTGGAAGTCGGCAATCGGCTTGCCGAAGGCCTGGCGCTCCTTCGCGTACTTCACGGATTCGTCGACACAGCCCTGGGCGGCGCCGACGGACAGGGCGCCCACGGCGATGCGGCCCTCGTCGAGGATGCGCAGGAAGTTCGCGTAGCCGCGTCCGCGTTCACCGAGGAGGTTCGCTTCGGGCACCTGCACGTTGTCGAAGGTGAGCGGGTGCGTATCCGAGGAGTTCCAGCCGACCTTGTCATAGGCCGGTTCGGCGGTGAAGCCGGGGGTGCCGGTCGGAATCATGATCGTCGAGATCTCAGGCACTTCGCGGCCCGACTTCGACGTTCGGGTTCCGGTCACGGCGGTAGCGGTGACCAGGCGGGTGATGTCGGTTCCGGAGTTCGTGATGAAGCACTTGCTGCCGTTGATCGTCCAGGTCCCGTTGTCCAAAGTGGCCTTGGTCCGGGTGCCGCCGGCATCGGATCCGGCCTCGGGTTCGGTCAGGCCGAAGGCGGCCAGGCCCGAGGCGTCGGTAAGCTTCGGCAGCCATTCCTTCTTCTGCTCTTCGGTGCCGAAGCGGTAGATCGGCATCGCCCCGAGCGAGACCCCGGCTTCGAGCGTGATGGCCAGGGACTGGTTGACCCGGCCGAGTTCTTCGATGGCCAGGCACAGAGCGAAGTAGTCGCCGCCCATTCCGCCGTACTCTTCGTCGAAAGGCAGACCGAACAGCCCCATCTCGCCCATCTTCGCAACGAGGTCGTAGGGGAACTCGTGCTTGGCGTCGAGTTCGGCTGAGACGGGTGCGACCTCTTCGTCGGCGAACTTCGCGACACCTTGGCGCAGGTCTTCGTATTCTTCAGGCAGCATTCCCGGTACAAAGGTTTCCATTGTTTCCTCCCCGCTTGTGGCGTGGTTGTGGTGTGAGTGGCTGGTGACTATTCGGCGGCTTCTGCGACGGCCTCGGCTGCGGCTCCCTCGACGACGGTGGCAAGCACTTCGTCGAGGGCGACCTGGGCACCTTCGACGGCGGTGACGGTGACGATTCCGGCTGCGGGTGCGGTGAGCACGTGCTCCATCTTCATCGCTTCGACGATGACGATCGGATCTCCCTGTTCCACCGCGTCCCCGGTCTCGACCTTGATGTCGACGACGGAGCCGGGCATCGGGGCGAGCACCTCGGCGCCTTCCAGCCCAGGCGTCAGCGACGAATCGGCCAGGGGTCTGGTGAAGACGTGAATTCCGGTGTCGGTGCTCACCCAGATGCTGCGGTCACGGGCATCGGAGAAGATCCGCGCCGTGTGCTGAATCCCGTCGAGGGTGACATGCCACAGTCCGTCGGCGTCGACCTCGACGGCTCCCGCTCGAGCCTCGACGTCGACCGTCTCTCCGCCCGTGGCCAGGGTGACCGTGGCGCGGAAGTCCGGACGTGAGGTGCGCCAGGCGCTGGGTCCTGCCCACGCCGAGGCGGCCGACCGATTCGCGGTCAGCTCCGCGTCCGTGACCGGTCCGGTCAGGGTCGTGCCTGCCGCTCCCCCGGTGACCGTGACAGCGGCGGCCGCCAGCTGCGCGTGCGTCTCATCGGCGCAGTGCGCCAGCTGATCCTCGCCGAGGTTGTCGA
This sequence comes from Brevibacterium sp. JSBI002, assembly GCF_026013965.1. Classification (NCBI taxonomy): domain Bacteria; kingdom Bacillati; phylum Actinomycetota; class Actinomycetes; order Micrococcales; family Brevibacteriaceae; genus Brevibacterium; species Brevibacterium sp. JSBI002. The sequence goes on along the minus strand of NZ_CP110341.1, from coordinate 926,261 downwards.
TGAGTGAGGTGTCGAGATCACCGGCGACCACCTCGGGCAGGCTCACGAGGGTGCGCAGGAAGTCGATGTTCGTCACGATTCCCGGAACCGCCGAGGCGGCGAGCGCGGAATCGAGACGGGCGATGGCCTGGGCGCGGTGATCGGCGCGGACGATGAGCTTGGCGATCATCGGGTCGTAGTCCGAGGCGATGGTCTGCCCGGCTTCGAGCCCGGCGTCGACGCGGATGCCCTCTCCTTTCGGGAAGACGACGTCGAGGGCGCGACCGCCGGTGGGCAGGAATCCGCGCGAGGGGTCCTCGGCGTAGATTCTCGCTTCGATCGAGTGCCCGGTCAGCGTGATGTCATCCTGCGTCAGCGGCAGCTCTTCGCCCGCGCCGACGCGCAGCTGGAGTTCGACGAGGTCGACTCCGGTGACCTCCTCGGTGACGGGGTGTTCGACCTGCAGTCGAGTGTTCATCTCCATGAAGAAGAACTCATCGGGACGGTCTGCCCCGACGATGAATTCGACGGTGCCGGCACGACGTAGCCGACGGATTTCGCGGTCTCGCAGGCAGCCTGGCCGATTCGGGCGCGGGTCTCTTCGTCCAGCAGCGCCGAGGGTGCTTCCTCGATGACCTTCTGGTGACGGCGCTGCAGGGAGCATTCGCGTTCGCCGAGGTGGATGACATTGCCGTGAGAGTCGGCCATGATCTGGACTTCGATATGGCGCGGGGTGGCGACGAGGCGTTCGAGGAACAGGGTGTCGTCGCCGAAGGAGCTCGCGGCTTCGCGGCGGGCGGTCCGCAGCGCCTCGGCGAGCTTGCCGGCCTCGAAGACCGCGTGCATGCCTTTTCCGCCGCCACCGGCGGAGGGCTTGATGAGTACGGGGAAGCCGATGTCCGTCGAGGCCGCGATGAGGGCTTCGTCGCTCATCGCGGCGTCCTTCGTCCCGGGTACGAGCGGCACCCCGCGGGAGGAGACGGCCTGCTTCGCGGTGATCTTGTCGCCCATCGTCCGGATCGCCTCGGCACCGGGGCCGAGGAAGACGATTCCCGCGTCGGCGCAGGCGGCGGAGAATTCGGCGTTCTCCGACAGGAAGCCGTAGCCGGGGTGGATGGCTTCGGCTCCCGTGGCCTGTGCTGCGGCGATGACTTTGTCGATGCGCAGGTAGGACTCGGAGGCTGCCGCCGGCCCCAGGTGGACCGCGGTGTCGGCGGCCTTGACGTGGGCCGCATGGGCGTCGGCGTCGGAGTAGACGGCGACGGTGCGGATGCCGAGTCGGCGGCAGGTGCGGATGACGCGCAGGGCGATCTCGCCGCGGTTGGCGATGAGGACTGTTGAGAACATTTTCGTCATGGAGGGGCTCACATTCTGAAGACGCCGTAGCCGCTGGCGTTCAGCGGGCGTTCCATCGGTCCGAAGCGGGCGAGTTCGAGGGCCAGTGCCAGCACCTGGCGGGTGTCACCGGGTTCGATGATGCCGTCGTCCCATAGCCGTGCCGTCGAGTAGTACGGGTTGCCCTGGGCTTCGTACTGGTCGCGGATGGGCTGTTTGAAGGTGTCCTCGTCGGCAGCGCTCCACTCCTCGCCGCGGGCCTCGAGCTGGTCGCGTCTGACGGTCGAGAGCACACTGGCGGCCTGCTCTCCGCCCATCACGGAGATGCGGGCATTGGGCCACATCCACAGGAAGCGCGGGGAGTACGCGCGGCCGCACATCGAGTAGTTGCCGGCGCCGAAGGAGCCGCCGATGACGACGGTGAACTTCGGGACGCGGGCTGTGGCGACGGCGTTGACCATCTTCGCGCCGTGTTTGGCGATGCCGCCGGCTTCGTAATCGCGGCCGACCATGAATCCGGAGATGTTCTGCAGGAACACCAGGGGCACGCTGCGCTGGTCGCAGAGTTCGATGAAGTGGGCGCCCTTCTGCGCGGATTCGCCGAAGAGGATGCCGTTGTTGGCGATGATGCCGACCGGGTGTCCGTCGAGGTGAGCGAATCCGGTGACGAGGCTCGTGCCGTATTCGGCTTTGAACTCGTGGAACTCGGATCCGTCGACGAGGCGGGCGATGACCTCGCGGACGTCATACGGTGTGCGCGAGTCCACGGGTACGACGGAGGTCAGCTCCTCCGGCGAGTGTGCCGGCAGGCGGGATTCGATGACGTCCCAGTTCGGGGTGCTCTTCGGCCCGAGAGTCGAGACGATGTCCCGCATGATCTCCAGCGCATGGGGGTCGTTGGCCGCGAGGTGGTCGGTGACGCCGGAGACGCGGGAGTGCAGCGCTCCGCCGCCGAGCTCCTCGGCGGTGACTTCCTCACCGGTGGCGGCCTTGACCAGCGGTGGGCCTCCGAGGAAGATCGTGCCCTGCTCGGAGACGATGATCGATTCGTCGGCCATCGCGGGGACGTAGGCGCCGCCGGCGGTGCAGGAGCCCATGACGGCGGCCAGCTGCGGGATGCCCGCTGCCGACAGGGTCGCCTGGTTGAAGAAGATGCGACCGAAGTGCTCCCGGTCGGGGAAGACGTCGTCCTGATTCGGCAGGTTCGCGCCACCGGAGTCGACGAGGTAGATGCACGGAAGGCTGTTCTCTTTGGCGACTTCCTGGGCCCGGAGGTGCTTCTTCACGGTCACCGGGTAGTAGGTTCCGCCCTTGACGGTGGCGTCATTGGCCACGATCACGCATTCGCGGCCGGCGACCCGCCCGATTCCGGTGATGATTCCGGCACCTGGGCTGGCATCATCGTACATGCCGTTGGCGGCCAGCGGAGAGAGTTCGAGGAAGGGAGTGCCGGGGTCGAGGAGATGCTCGACGCGCTCACGCGGCAGCAGCTTTCCGCGATCGATATGGCGCTGCCTGGACTTCTCGGAACCGCCGCGGGCTGTGGCCGCAATGCGCTCCCGGAGTTCAGCGATGAGTTCGGCGTGGGCCTCGGAGTTGACCTGTCCCGTCGCCGGACTGACCGCAGTTCCCACTGCTTTCATTCCATCCTCATTTCAGTTAATGATTCTTAACTGACTGCTATGATACTGCTCACAGGCAGAACTGACAACGCACGAGCCAGCCCGCACCGACGTCGTCCCAGGCGGTGGGCATCAGGCTCAGGGAAGGAGGCCGGATGTCGATCTCGGACGAGGCCAAGCCGACGGCGCGGGCAGCGGCGAAGGCGGCCAGGCGCGAGCAGCTGCTCGAGGTCGCGAAGACGCTCTATGCTCGGCACGGCTTCCATGGGGTGCGCCTCGACGACCTGGGCAAAGGTGCGGGGATCTCGGCGCCGGCGGTCTACCGGCATTTCTCGTCGAAGGAGGCTGTGCTCGAGGAGCTCCTCGTCGGCATCTCCGCCTATCTGCAGTCCGGAGGGGAGGAGATCGTCTCCGCGGCATGGGACACCGCGTCGGGGATCTCCCCCACCGAGGCGGCTCAGACCCTGCGGCGTCTCATCGACTTCCATGTCGACTTCGCCATGAGCGAGCCCGAGCTCATCCGCATCCAGGACCGTGACCTCGAGGCGCTGCCGGACGAATCGCGACGGACCGTGCGGCGTCTCCAGCGTGCCTATGTCAGTCGGTGGGCGGAGGTCGTCGAGGCCGCGCACCCGGTGTGGACGCTGGAGTCAGCCACTGTGCGCGTGCATGCGGCGTTCGGGATGATGAATTCGACCCCGCACCAGGCTCGTCGCTCCAGCGCCGAGGTGGTCGGGGTCGAATTGCGCGCCGCTGCTGCCGCGGCGCTGGGACTCAGCTGATCACCGGATCAGCCGAGTCCCGCCTCGGGGATATTTCGATCGCCGAGGACGGTATAGCCGATATTCAGGGCACGATGACGAGCTTGCCGCGGACGTGTCCGGTGGCGCTGTCCTTGAAGGCCTGGGGAACATCGTCGAGGCCGTAGGTGCCGGCGACGGTGACGGTGAGTTTCCCTTCGTCGACGAGGAGGCCCAGGCGTGCGGTCTCGGAGCCGTCGGGACGCACCCAGACGTAGCGTCCGCCGTGCTCGGCGACGCTGGGATCGGCCACCGAGGCGTGCGCCCCGCTCTCGGAGAGCACGGCCAGGGTGTCCTCGAGGACTCCCCCGACGAAGTCCGCGACCCCGTCGACCTTACCGCCGGCGGCCTCGAGGACACGCTCGACCAGACCGTCGCCGTAGGTCACGGGTTCAGCGCCGAGTCCGCGCAGGTATTCATGATTGGCTTCAGAGGCGGTGCCGATGACGCGTGCTCCGGCGGCGCGGGCGATCTGCACGGCGAAGCTGCCCACTCCCCCGGAGGCGCCGTGGATGAGTACGGTCCTGCCTTCAAGGTCGCCGAGGGAATCGAGGGTGCGCAGAGCGGTGCCGCCGGCCAACGGCAGTCCGCCCGCCTGTTCCCAGCTCAGACTCTTCGGCTTCGAGGCGACCGCACGCACGGGGACGGCGACCTTCTCGGCGAAGGTTCCGCCGCCGAGCACGTCCTTGCGTGCATAGGCGACGACTTCATCGCCGATGGAGAATTCCGGGGTGTCGAAGCCGAGTCCGATGACGACACCGGCGACGTCCCAGCCCGGGGTGACGGGGAACTGCGTGGGCATGACCGGGTCGAGGTGTCCGCCGACGAGTGTCCAGTCGACCGGGTTGACTCCGGCAGCCCTGACTTCGATGAGCACCGAGGCGGGCGGCAGCTTCGGATCGGGCAGCTCGCGGACGGTGATGTCGTCGAAGTTCTCGGTGTAGGCGTCATAGACGGCGGCGCGCATAGCAATGGCCTTCCGGTAGATGTCAGTGACACTGAAGTCTCAGTGTGATTGGACAACACCGGAAGGCCATCAGGCTATTCCAGGGGTGAGCGCTTACTCGTAGGTCTCCCCCGTCTTCGCACGTTCGACCAGCGAGGCCGGCGGTGTGAAGTGTTCGCCGTACTTCGCAGCCAGATCATTCGCCCGAGCGACGAAGCCGGCCAGTCCGCCTTCGTACTGGTTGACATACTGGAGCACGCCGCCGGTCCAGGCGGGGAATCCGATGCCGAAGATCGAACCGATGTTCGCGTCCGGCACCGAGGTGAGCACACCCTCGTCGAGGCATTTGATCGTCTCGATCGCCTCGGCGAAGAGCATCCGCTCCTGCAGATCGGCGAAGGGCTGATCGTTCGACCCGGACTCGTACTTCTCGCGCACACCCTGCCACAGCGTGGTTCGTTTGCCGTTCTCGTCGTAGTCGTAGAAGCCGGCGCCGTCCTTGCGTCCGGTCCGTCCCTGCTCGACCATCCAGTCGAAGACGGCTTCGGAGGGGTGGGCGATCCAGGTGCTGCCTGCGGCCTGGACCGCGTCGCGGGTCTCCTTGTTGATCTTCTGCGACAGGGTCAACGTCAGTTCGTCGAGCAGCTGCAGGGCACCGGTGGGGTATCCGGCCTGCAGTGCCGCCTGTTCCACGCTGGCCGGCTCCACGCCTTCACCGACGGCGGCGACCGCCTCGGCGATGAAGGTGCCGATGACGCGGGAGGTGAAGAATCCGCGCGAGTCGTTGACGACGATCGGAGTCTTCCGGATCTGCTGCACGAGGTCGAAGGTGCGGGCGAGGACCTCGTCGGAGGTGTTCTCACCGCAGATGATCTCGACCAGCGGCATTTTGTCGGCCGGCGAGAAGAAGTGGACGCCGATGAAGTCCTTGTCGCGGGTGACGCCCTTGGCCAGGTCGGTGATCGGCAGGGTCGAGGTGTTCGAACCGAGGACTGCATCAGGCTCGACGATGTCCTGGATCTCCTGGAACACCTTCTGCTTGAGATCGACGGATTCGAAGACCGCCTCGATGACGAAGTCGACACCGGCGAAATCCTCGGCCGAGGCACTCGGTGTGATCCGGTCGAGGACGGCCTGCGATATCACCTCGGTGGTCCTGCCCTTGGCCAGGGCCGATTCCTCACGCTTGGCGGCGTAGGCCTTGCCCTTCTCCGCATTGGCGAGCTCGACGTCCTTGAGGACGACCTCGATGCCCGACTTCGCAGCGCTGTAGGCGATCGCGGCACCCATCATTCCGGCACCGATCACGCCGAGCTTCTTCACCTGGCGGGGTTCGAAGCCGTCAGGGCGCGAGCCGCCGGAGTTGATGTGGCCGAGGTCGAAGAAGAACGCCTTGATCATGTTCTTCGCCACCGGAGTATGGGTGACGTTGACGAAGTAGCGGGACTCGACCGTCAGCGCGGTGTCGATGTCGACCAGTGCGCCTTCGACCGCAGCGGCGACCACGGCTCGCGGAGCCGGCATCGGTGCGCCCTTGCCCTGCTTGCGCAACAGGGACGGCAGCGCGGGAAGCATGGCGCCGATCTTCGGCGAGGACGGGGAGCCGCCGGGGATCTTGAAGCCCTTGACGTCCCACGGCTGCACAGCCTCGGGGTTGGCCTTGATCCAGGCCTTGGCCTTGGATTCGAGTTCGGCAGCAGGGGCGAGTTCGTCGATGAGGCCGAGCGCCTGGGCGTCGGCAGCCTTGAACTTCGTCGACGGCAGGATGGCCTTCTGCAGTGCGGTCTGGATGCCGAGCATGCGCACCGACCGGGCGACTCCGCCGCCGCCGGGCAGCAGGCCGAGTGAGACCTCGGGGAAGCCGAAGCGGGCGCTCGGGTTGTCATCGGCGGCGATTCGGTGATGAGCAGCCAGGGCGAGTTCGAGTCCGCCGCCCAGTGCCGCACCTCCAAGGGCGGCGACGACCGGCTTGCCGAAGGTCTCAAGGCGACGCAGCACCTTCTTGAGGTGTTCGACAGCCTCGAATTCCTCTGCCGCATTGGCCGGGTCCGCCTCGCGCAGCTTGTTGAGGTTTCCGCCGGCGAAGAAGGTCTTCTTCGGGGAGGTGAGGACAACACCGGTGATGTCATCGACATTGGCTTCGAGCCACTCCACGGTCGCCTCGAGGGCGGCCGCGAAATAGTCATTCATGGTGTTGACCTTGGCACCGGGCTCGTCGATGACGACGGTGACGATGCCATCGGCATCGATGTTGCGCTGGTAGTCGGCAGCTGTGGTTTGAGTGTTCGTCATGTCAGACCCTTTCGATGATCGTCGCGATGCCCATGCCTGCGCCGATGCACAGGGTGACGAGTCCACGCTTGAGGTCGCGGCGCTCGAGTTCGTCGAGGACAGTGCCCAGAATCATGGCGCCGGTGGCTCCCAGCGGGTGGCCCATGGCGATGGCTCCGCCGTTGACGTTGACCTTCTCGTGGGGGATGTTGAGATCCTTCATCCACTTGAGCACGACGGCGGCGAATGCCTCGTTGAGCTCGAACAGATCGATGTCATCGACGGTCATTCCGGCCTTGTCGAGGGCCTTCTTCGTCGCCGGAGTCGGACCGGTGAGCATGATGGTGGGCTCGGATCCGGTGACCGCGGTGGAGACGATGCGGGCGCGGGGCTTCATCCCCATCTTCTGGCCGACTTCCTCGTCACCGAGGACGACCAGCGAAGCTCCGTCGACGATTCCGGAGGAGTTCGCGGCGGTGTGGACGTGGTCGATGGCTTCGATCCAGTGGTACTTCTGCAGAGCCACCTCGTCGAATCCGGTCTGAGCGGCGAGCTTGGCGAAGGCCGGGGGCAGCTGCGACAGCGATTCGACGGTCGAGCCGGGACGCATGTGCTCGTCACGGTCGAGCACGGTGATGCCGTTGATGTCCTTGACCGGGATGATCGAGTTCTCGAAGAGGCTGTTCTCCCAGGCCGCGGCGGCTCGCTTCTGCGATTCGGCGGCGAAGGCGTCCACGTCTGCACGGCTGAAGCCCTCGGTGGTGGCGATGAGGTCGGCACCGATTCCCTGGGGCACGAAGTACGTGTCATAGTTCGTCGTCGGATCCTGCGCCCAGGCTCCGCCGTCGGATCCCAGCGGCACACGGGACATCGATTCGACGCCACCGGCGAGGACGAGGTTCTCGAATCCGGAGCCGACCTTCTGGGCGGCGATGTTGACGGCTTCGAGCCCGGAGGCGCAGAAGCGGTTGACCTGAACGCCGGCGACGGACTCGTCGAGGCCGGCGGCGATCGCGGCGACACGGGCGATGTCGCTGCCCTGTTCGCCGACTGGAGAGACGACGCCGAGGACGATGTCGTCGATCTGGGAATCGTCGAGGTCCGGATTGCGCTCGCGTACGGCGTCGATGAGGCCGGTGACGAGATCGATGGGCTTAACGCTGTGCAGCGCCCCGCCGCGGTTCTTACCGCGTGGGGTGCGCACTGCGTCATAGATGAACGCTTCGCTCATGTGTTCCTCACAGTCTGGATGGAAGACCGACCACAAGATCTGATCGATCGTTCAGTAACATTCGCACGTCCCATTGTGCCCCGGTTTCGGGTGACGAGCAACACACGCTGGTCCCGCTCGCAGCATGGCGCGACGACGGATGGGAGAGGGGCGGATTGAGCCGACAGTCTCCTCCGAACTCTCGAACTGATAACAGTTCCCCGGCCGAGTCATTTCAGCGACACCGGGGCACAGCAGCTGTGGTTAAGATGGCTCGACTCAATCATTTCTGACCCCCTGGAGAATCATGTCCTTGACCGCCCCTGCCCGCACGAAGATGGGCTCAAAGCTGATGGCGCTGACCCTTGCGGCCGGCCTGATCGCCGGCCCCATCGCCGTCGACGCGGCACCCGCCGAAGCTGCGACGAAGAAGTGTGCGGTGAAGATGTCGAATTCGAAGCCCCGCCAGTACTCGAACACCTGGGTCAACGTCTCGAAGGTCGGTTCGAAGGCCAAGGTCGAGACCCTTGCCCACTACAAGACGACGAAGACGAAGAAGAAGGCCACCGCGTCGAAGAAGGGCAAGGCGTCTCTGAAGTACTACATCTCCGGCGCTACCCCTGGTAAGGCTGTCAAGGTGACCGTGACGGCAAAGAAGGGCAAGACGACGTGGAAGTGCTCGACGTCGTTCAAGCCCGTGAAGAAGCGGTGAGCGTCTGAGGGTCTCGCGTCCTCGGCGCAGACTCGACGAATGCAAAATGCCCCTCTGATCATCATTTGTGCTGATCAGAGGGGCTGTTGCCGAGCCGCCTGCGGGAATCGAACCCGCGACCTATTCATTACGACGCTCCGTGAACCTGGGCTGATATGAAAGCGTATGAACGACCGTGTGACCTGGGTCGATGAACGTATTGTGCGCGATTCCCAAGTCGTCACCGGGTGCACCGACTTCGCCGCAAAGCGCATCGTAAGCGCATCACTTTCCCGGCCACCACACACCGTCCGGCTTTAGCCACACACCGATCGCCTGACACCGCCGGTCCTTGGATTCAACGAAGATCGCACCGTCGAACCCGAGCCGGGTCGCCGTGCCGTCGAGCCACACTTCACCATCCCGCTCGAACACGACACGGGCACGCACCGGTACGGGCGGACGATTCTGGAACGAGCCGCGGGCGCCGGCATCGTTGCGGATCTTCTGCCAGTACCGCCAAGTGGCTGTGCCGTAGTCCTCATATTCGATCATGTGTTCTATTGTGCATCCGCCGTACTTCGCCCGCAGCCACACGCCGAACCGGACACGAGCGCACGCGAACTGAGCTAACACCGATTTCCCACCGAAAGCATCGACGCCAGCAGTACGCAACAGAACCATGTTGAACCAGTGACGTGGACTTGGATATAGTCAAACTCGGAAAGTATCGCCGAACCACCTGGAATCTCAGGAAGAAAGGAATGGTGGCCCTCGTGGCCTGCTTCTAGTTTTGCTGCCCTAGAATCACCCGAACTCCGCATTCACAGCCAGTCGGGTGATAGGTGACTTGTGCCTAAGCACAGTCGACCTAGCTTCTACCCATTCCCTGTTGCCGTAGCTGATTGCCACGCTAACCATTCTCAGTTAGCGACTCGCGTTCACCGGTCATGCTTGGTGCGAACAAAGCCCGCCAGCACCCCCAAAGAGCTGCCCGCAAGAATGCGCGAAGGCTAAACTGCACCGGCTTCACGGCTATTCAACTTCAGGCAACTACTGAAATCAGAGAAAGCCAGTCATGCAGCAACTCAATGCCACCCAGATTAAGAAGTCCTTTATCAACACCTCTCGCCGCGAAGTGGAAAAGATCACACTGCCACCCAATCTCGCTGAGATCGAGTGGGCCGAGCTCGACTACTTTGGTTGGGCTGATGCGAAAATTCCTCAACGGGCCTACATTGTCGTCCCCGTAGACGACGTCCCACGCGGACTGATGCTCAGGGCAGTGCCCATGGCGAAGTCCCAAGCGATGTGCAGTTGGTGCGAGGACTTGCACGAGACCACCGGCGTACGGATGTTCACAGCGAAGAAGGCCGGGCCTTCGGGACGAAACGGCAATTCGCTCGGGACGCTCATACACGGCAATTTCGAGTGCTCCGGGATCGTCAGGAATCCTCCACGCGCAGTCGAAGGTCACAATGACTTCGAAGCCCATGTGTCAATGCGCGTCGACAAACTGAACGAACGTGCCACCAGCTTCGTCAAGAGAGTGCTAGGCGAAAAGTAGCCCCCACTCGGGCCCGTCAAACCACGGCGATCCCACCATGAAACAACGTAGGCCCCCGCCGTAACCACGGTGGGGGCCTACATTGCATCCGCTACCCTATTGCCATGCCCTCAACGATGAGCCCAGCATGAGTACCTGTGCCGCAGTGTGGTGCGACCGGGACGCCATAGCACGTGGACTGTGCAAACGCTGCTACGACCGATACCGGCGCGGCATCAGCCCCATCTCTCCGACCAAGCGTCACGCGGTGGCCGAGGACAAGGCACGCCTGCGCGACGAGATCACCCTGCGACGTGAGGCTGGACAGAGCATCGCAGACATTGCCGCCGCGGTTGGTGTGAACACATCTACCGCAAGCAGGTGGCTCCGACAGTGGGAAGTCGAGGTCGGGCAGCGCGAAGATGCGAGGGCCGCGAACCTGTGGCGGTCGTGGACACGCGAGGATATCCACTTCGCTGTGGGACGCACAGACCTGACCGTCCCGGAACGGGCAGCTGAACTGGGACGGTCAGTGGCGAGTATCGCCTCTCGTCGACGCCTGCCTTGAGTGTTTCGGCCGCGTACCGGGCCAACTGGTCCTGGGCTTTGTGCAAAAGCGTATACACGACATGCTGGCGGGCTTCCGCGGTGCGTTCGTACTGTTCCCCGAACTCCGGGTTGTCCTTGCCGACGACCTTCGTTTCGCCCCACCACAGGTCGCAGTCAGTTTCAAGGAGCTCCACTTGGTGCCGCAACCACTCCACCTCGCCGGCCTTGGAGGCAACGAGGTCGAGGAGCGCCTGGGCGGGGTCAAGGTCAGTGTGGGGTGTGCCCAGCCTGCGTGCGACGCGGGTGAGCTTCTCCTGCTCGAGATTCCGTGCGGCGGCCGCTCGCGCCTTCTTGGAGCCGGAGCCATGCCTCAAGCAGGTTTTCGCACCGCGAATCGGGTAGTTTCCGCACTGCTTGCCAGATTGACGCTTCGATGCTGCCCAGCACTTCTTCGGGTCCCAGTCGGAGCGGTCGATATTGTCGCTCACAGTCCGCTCAATTCGGTGGTGACGTACACGGTCGCGTCGTTGGGTACCGAGTGCAGGTGGTCGCCAATGCGGAGGGTGCTGGTGTCGGTGGAGGTTTCGAGGGTGATGGAGTGGAGTGTGCCGCTACGGCATCGGCCGAGGGTTGCGAAGGTCGGCAGAGTCACGGTCTTGCCGAGGTCGCTTGCGTTGAGGTGTCTGACGATCATGCCCGAAGCTTGTGACCGGACACGGGAGAGTTGCCAGGGGCGACACGCGGGTGACAAAAGAAGAGTGGCCCGACCGCGTTTGCGTGGGCCACTCCTCGAGTTGGAGACTATTCGGGTGTGTTAGCTTTCGATGATCTGAAAGTCGCCTTTCAGCCGAAGTTCGCCGACCGTGATTACCTGGAGGTCGCCGACTTCAAGCATCTTCCGGGCGTTCTCCTCCTGAAAGAAGACATCTTCAACTGCGGCGTCACTCAGAAGCTCGATGGCTCCCCCACCATCTGGTGTCGGCCTGTAAGTTGCCATGTAGTGGTAGGCGTAAACGGTGTCGCCGGGCTCTATCGTGTGTTCACCTGCGTCCTCGACGTCACGTTCCTCCCAGCTGATCTTGTAGCCCGTTTGCTCCTTTTCGATTCGTTCGCATTCGGCCTCATCGCTAAATATGCCGACCAGCGGATCGATCTTTTCGTCTGGATCGAATGGAGACGTCTGTTCAGCGAACAGTAGGTACAACTTCTGCTTACTCATTGGTTAAGTCTCGCATCCTGTCAGTTAGTGTGGTCCGCATTCTGCACTGATTGGCGATGCGTATACCCGCGCCCACAGTGTTCGACCTTGATGGCGCAGACGCCCGATCGTGCTCGCAGACCACTTGTGACTCTTGGTTCCCTCGCACTTGTATTCCATGTTCGTTTGCTGGAACTTGACGACCCAGTTTTTCCTCTTGTACCGGAACTCTCCAGGCTTCAGGTCCTTGTCGGTCGCAGCTTGCGGCACCTGTATACCGGTTTTCACCCACATCAACGCGTTCTTGTAGCGCAGCTGGGAGGCCATCTTGATCCCAGTTACCTTCTTCGTGCACACGGTGACTGGTTTGACCCCGCCGTGCTTATGACCGCTCGATTTCCTGGTGTGGAAGCTTTCTGGATATAGAACGCACGGCCCGAAACGGACGCTGGCGGCCTGAGCCGATATTCCACCAGGGTTCTCTTGCTCGATTTTGTCGAGCTTCTTCATGGCCTCTTCTTCCGTGTCGGCTTCGACGTAGGGTGAGGCTCCTTGCATGCTCGTCAGCTTTTCGTCGGTGACCTCGCTCTGATTCGAGGCCGCAGCCGGGGTGACAACGAAGCTGACGAGCATAGTCGCCATAGCAGCGCTGGCCACTAAAGACTTGATCAGTCTTGTTCACCACAAGGCCGTCGCTCTGGCGGCATAAACCCCGGAGTCAACTAAACCGTCAGCAGTCCCACTTCGAAGCCACTCCCCCGACGATCTCAGTCATGGGCACCGTCACTCTCGGAGCGGACGGTGGTGGGATGCAGTACCAGCCGGCACCGAAGTCAGAGACCTCGAAACGGATCCTGAACCCGCCGACAATCGCCGCCGAAGCATTGCGCCGACAGTTCGAGGACCGGGAGTTCAGGCCGGAGTCCGAGGCAGTATTCGCGTCAGAGACCGGGACGTGGCGGGATCCGTCGAACTATCGGGCTCACTTCCGGCAGGTACGGAAGATCGCGGATCTGGATTGGGTGACGCCGAAGACGATCCGCAAGACCGTTGCCACGACGATCTACACGGCGGATGGCTTGGACAATGCGTCCCAGCAGCTTGGACACTCCGAGGTTGGGGTGACGGCGAAACACTATGTGCAGCGGCTCAATATCGGCCCTGCTGGAGTGGTTGGGGTGCTGGATGAGTGGTTCCAAAGCGCATCGTAACCGCATTATTCGGTGTTCTGGGAAACGAGAAAGCCCCTCCCGATCCAGTGTATTCGCTGGTGGGAGGGGCTGTTGCCGAGCCGCCTGCGGGAATCGAACCCGCGACCTATTCATTACGAGTGAATCGCTCTGCCGACTGAGCTAAGGCGGCAACCGAACCAACTTTAGCCAACTTCTCTGCCAACGGTCAAAACGACGATCGGCCTACTAGGCGGTTCCGGCAGAGAGATTCGTCACCCCCTCGCCAGCACGCGACAACCGAGCACCTGGCCCACCTCAGACCGGGTGGCGCCGGGCCGCAACCGGGCACCCGTTAACCTTGAAAGGACAGTGGGCTGACAAGCGAGAAGGTGAGACATCCATGGCAGAGTTCGACTCCGACGACTTCATGAGTGATTTCCAGGCGCTCATCGAATGCGAGTCGTTCTCCAACGACCTCTCTTCCTTGGCCCGCAGCGCCAGACTCGTCTCGCGCATCGGCACCGGAATGCTCGGTGCCGCACCTCAGATCATCGAGACCGACGGCCACCCGCATGTGCTGTGGCGCTTCGGCACCGGCCCGCGCAAGGTCGTGCTCATCGGCCACCACGACACCGTCTGGCCAACCGGCACGCTCGCTGACTTTCCGTATTCGGTCAGGGACGGAGTGGTTCGCGGACCCGGCGCCGATGACATGAAGGGCGGACTGCTCATCGCCATCTACGCGTTGGCAAAAGTCCGCGCCGAACTCGGCCATCTTGATGGTGTCAGCCTCCTCATCACCGCCGATGAAGAACTCGGTTCCCCTGGTTCCCGGCAGATCATCGAAGACGAAGCGCGCGGAGCGAAGGCGGCTCTCGTGTTCGAAAGCGGTGCCGCCGACGGTGCCGTCAAGATCGCTCGCAAAGGCGTGGCGATCTACCAGCTTGAAGTCACCGGTCTGGCATCGCATGCCGGAGTCGAACCGGAAAAGGGCATCAACGCCACCATCGAAGTGGCCAACCAGGTCATCGAGATCGCCGGCCTCCATAAACCTGCGGTCGGAACCTCTGTCGTCCCGACCGTGATGACCAGCGGATCGACCACGAACACCGTGCCGGCCAAAGCCGTCGTCGGAATCGACTCCAGAGCAGCCTCGGCGGATGAACAGGTCCGCATCGATGACGCCCTGCGCGGCCTGACACCCACCGTGGCCGGCGCGAAGATCGAACTCAAGGGCGGGATCAATCGCGCCCCGCTCGAAGAGGACATGGCGATGGGTCTCTACGCCCGTGCCCAACGACTGGCCGGACGTCTCGGGCATCCCCCGCTGCGGTCGGTCGCCGTCGGCGGCGGGTCGGACGGCAACTTCACCGCTGGAGTCGGGACGCCGACCCTCGACGGACTCGGCACCGTCGGCGGAGGTTCCCACGCCCGGACCGAACACGCTCTGCAGATCTGGATTCCCCGCCGTATCGAACTCACCGCAGCACTCGTCGCCGAGCTCCTCGGCGACGACTGAGCGTCGCCTGCCACTCCCCCGGCGCGCTCGACCGTCGGCTCTCAGATCGCGCCGGTGCGGTCTTCCTGCAGCCAGGGGTTCGACAGCAGCACGAAGGCCGCTTCGACGATGAGCACGGGCGACATGTTCGTCTGCAGGCGCTGCCGGGCCTCGGTGATCGCGTCGATGCGCAGCAAAGTGGTGTCGGGGCCGTCCCGGTTCGCCTGTTCGGCGATGAGATCGACTTCGCCGGCGTTGATCCACCCGTCTCGGATCCCCAGCTGGTACATGAGGATGTCCCGGTAGAGGCTCATGAGTTCGAGGAATATCCGGTCGAGCTCATCGTTGCGGGCTCGCACCGAACGGCGCTTCTGCTCTTCCTCGAGCTTTCTGATCTGTGCTCTGGCCGAGGGCGGAATCGTCTTCTCCCCTTCGACCCCCAAGGTGGTCAGAAGCTGCGTCCGCTCCGCGGCATTGCGCTCTTCGACTCGTGACTTCGCGGTCTCTGCCGCTGCGTCGACGATGCGACCGGCCAAACGGATCGTCGCCCCCACCGAGGTGAGCTTGCCGGGGATGGCCAGGATCTGTTTGCGTTCGGCGTCGGCCGACTCGTTGAGCGCCAGGTATTTCGCGCGCCCGATGTGGTTTTGAGCCACCGCCGCAGCCCAATGGGCACGATCCTCGGAGACGTTGTCACGCTGCATCAGCAGCTGTGCCACGGCCTCTCGAGAAGGAATACGCAGGCGTACCGGGCGGCACCGTGATCGGATGGTGGTGAGCACGTCGATCGGGCTCGGTGCACACAGCAGCCACACGGTTCCCGGAGGCGGCTCTTCGATCGCTTTGAGCAGCACGTTCGCCGTGCGCTCCATCATCCGGTCGGCATCTTCGATGATGACGACACGCCATTTCGAGTTCACCGGCGACGCCTGGGCCTTGGACACGAGTTCGCGGACCTCTTCGATCGAGATCACCGACTTCTGCGTCGACATGATCGTCAGCGACTCGTGATGCCCCGACAGCACCCTGGCCGTCACGTCGTTCGATTCCGTGCCACCGGAGATCAGGGCCGCGGCGAAGGCCCGAGCCGCGTTGGATCGGCCCGAACCGGGAGGGCCGGTGAACAGCCACGCATGGGTCATCGCCGCCGGGTTGTCCAGGGCATAGCCGAGCTGGGTGATGACGTCATCCTGGCCGACGAGTTCGTCGAAGACGCTCACTTCAGGAATCCTCCGGGTTGGTGAAGCGACGGGTGCTGCGCTCGCGCTGCCTGCGCAGACGCTCTCGAGCCTGCCGTTCGATCTCAGCTTGAGCCTGCAGCCGTTCACGGCTCATCTCCCGTGCACTGCGGACCGGCAGCACCGTGGTCTCCGCGTCCCCTGCATCGACGAAGTCCTCGATTGCGTCATCCGCACCGGCCTCGGAACTCAAATCGGCGCGGTGGACGACGCGGGTTTCGGCATCTTCGGGATCGACACGATTGACGACCCGGGTTTCCGCGTCTTCATCTGCGACGATTCGATCCGTCGGCACACCATCGGCATCATCACTGTCATCGATGATCGCTTCGGACGTGCTCCCGTGCGCCGGCAGCACCGTAGTCGCCTCATCTTCTTCGGATCGGCGCGCACCCTTCTGCTCAAGGAACGACGGGAGTTCCTCCTCGTCATTCTCCGATTCCCGATCCGCGGCCTCATCCGTGGGTGCCGGAGAATTAGAAGCACCGGTCGATCCCGCACTCGCCGAGGCGGTCGGGTCATCCCGCAGATCCGCTCCGAGGTCGACGCGTTCGGTGGGCACGGCGCCGGAGATCTCGGCCTCGGCGTCGGTGACGGCAGAGGGAACGAAGCGATCGCCGGAGGCGGGGACGAAACGCGGTCCACGTTCGTGCATCTCGTCTTCGCCGCTCGTATCGCCTACATCGGTGTCGTCCGCGTCTGTGTCATCCTCGGCGGAGCCGTCTGCCGTATTGCGGCTGTCGACAGAGTCGTCCTCGGTCTCACGGGCACCGACCACTTCTGCGGAGCCGTCGGCAGAGGGCGTTTCGTCTTTGTCGTCGTCTGACTCCACCGACTCGACCACGCCGTCTTCCGCTACGGTTCCGGCGGCCACGGCAGCGATCGGTACGGAGCTGCGTTCCGGGTCGCTGCCGGACTCAGCATTCGACGTTGCGGCGGGGGCTGCCTCGGTGCCGGTGTCGCGTTTGACCAGGGTCTGCGGAAGCCGAGCGCGGATTGCTGCGAGGATCTGCTCGGTGAGCTCATCGGCGTCGACCGAGGCGTCGAGGACGACGTAGCGGTCGAGTTCCTTGTGCGCACGGGACAGGTAGGTCTGGCGCACTCGCTGGTGGAACTGCTGGTTCTCCTCGTCGAGGTAGTTGCTGTCGCCGCGTTTGCCCATCCGCTCGGCGGCGACCTCGGGTTCGATGTCGAGGACGATCGTCAGGTTGGGCACGAGCCCCTGGGTGGCCCAGTGGCTCAGCGCGAGGATCGTCTTCTCGTCGAAGCTCCGACCGGCTGCCTGGTAGGCGATTGTCGAATCGATGTACCGGTCGGTGATGACGATGTTTCCGGCATCGAGGCTGGGGTCGACCAGGGATGCCACATGGTGGGCACGATCCGCGGCGAAGAGCAGGGCTTCGGTGCGCGGGCTCGGCGGGTCGGAGTCGAAGAGAACAGAACGGATCTTCGTGCCCAGTTCGGTGCCGCCGGGTTCGCGAGTGGCCTCCACGTGATAGCCGTCATCGGCCAGAGCCGCGGAGATGCGTTTGATCTGTGTGGTCTTGCCGGAACCATCTCCGCCTTCGATGGCGATGAAGAATCCGGCGCCGAGGCGCTCGGCCGAGTTCCCGAGTCCGCCCGCCGCAGTCTCCGGCTGGGTGGGCGGGCGGAATCCGTGGACGATGTCGACGGACAGGCCCTGCAGTCGGTGCGGGTCGAAAGTGAAGAGTCCGATGACTCCGGCGACCAGGGCGGCGATGCCGAAGATGAGGAACGCCACGTCGCTGGGAGCTAGGATCCAGTCGGGGCTCGAGCCGACTTCGACCGTGCCGCCGAGGTCGAGTGCGTTGATCACCAACGCCAGTCCGGCACCGGCGACGGCACCGTAGCGGCGGGAGAAGTCATAGGGCTGAGCGCGCACGCCGATGCCGACGAGGAACGCGATCGCGGCCGAGAGCACGACCTTGCCGGAGAGTTCGTTGATGGCGCCGGTGGCCAGCAGCAGCACACCGGAGACGAGCAGCGCGAAAGTGGACACACGCGGACGGGACATCCCGGGAGCGAAGGTCGGCCCCATCTCGAATCCGACGGCCCACCCGACGAGGCAGCAGGCGATGATGACCGCGAACCCGGCCTGACCATAGCCGTGGCCGATCGCCGTCGGCTGAGCGAGCATGAAGGTGGCACCGAGGACGGCGAAGAGGCCGATGCACACCCACGGGTTCGCAATCGACTCTGCCGGACGGGCGACCCGGGCCTTGAGTTCGGGGAACTGCCCGGTCGTCGCGGTCTCCGCGTGCAGAACCCGTTCGGGGGTCAGGAAGATGATGACGGAACCAGCAGCCATGCCGATGCCCACCAGCAGAGACACCCATCCGAGCGCTTGGGTTCCCGCTGCAGAGCCGCCGAGGATCTGGAAGGCGCAGGATACGAAGACGAGAACGGCCGCGGGAATGCCGACACGGCGCCACGGCTTCTCGTGTCTGAACGGGTTGATGCTCATGAGCAGACCCACCACGGCGCCGAGGAACAGGGCCGCGACCCACGTCAGCCAGGCACTGGGAGCCAGGCTGAGGACGACGAGAAGTGCCGCTTCGACGATCGCAGAGATGCTCAGAGCTGTCTTGCGCACGCCGGCGGTCGGGAGGCGAAGACCTTTGCGGGAATGAAGAGACCGGCGCAGGAGAGGGCGAAGACGATGAGCAGCGAAAGACTGCCCATCTGATTGTCGAAGCCTCCGGCGCTGAGAGACTCTCCCATGGCGGTGAAGGCGCGACCGCCCACCGTCGCGACGAGTCCGCTGGTTCCTGCCACGACATAGCTGATCGCGACAAGAACGATCAGGGCACCCCAGGCGGCGGTCTCGGTGACCAAGCGGCCGGGGGCTCCGGGCAGTCGGTGTCCTGTAGTCGTCAACATGCTCACAGCCCTACACTATCTGGCCGAACTGACATATCTCTTGGAAACGAGTGCGATCTGCGACAACCCGAACCCGACCGGGGCCTGCCGATCCTCTACCCTTGAACTCGTGCACACAGACTCACTGGCGATGACCACGGTGGCGGCGGAAGGCTTGGGCCCCGTGGAGGAACTCGCATTCGCCCGCGTCCTCCTCGATTCGGTCAAGGCCGGACGCCGCGGAGCGACTCTGCGGATGTACCGACCGGCCCCGACCTTGGCGTTCGGTGCCAGGGACCGTTTCCTGCCCGGCTTCGCCGCCGCCATCGAAGCGGCCCGGGATCACGGTTTCACGCCTGCCCTGCGCAGCCTCGGCGGGCGCGCGGCCGCATACCATCCGGGTTCGCTGGTCATCGATCACATCGAACCGAGTGACTCATTCATCACCAACACCAACGCACGGTTCACCGGTTTCGGCCAGGACTATGTCGAGGTGCTGCGCGGGCTGGGCATCGATGCCCGCCTCGGCGAGATTCCCGGCGAATACTGTCCCGGTGAACACAGTGTCAACGTGGCCGGGCGGATCAAAGCGATCGGCACCGCCCAGCGCGTGGTCTCCGGTGCCTGGCTGTTCTCGTCGTCCGTCGTCGTCGAGGACCCGGAACCGATCCGCGCGGTACTCACCGACGTCGAAGCCGCCCTCGGAATCGACTGGGATCCGTCCACGGGCGGATCGATCAGCGAGGTCCATCCGACGGTGACGATCGATTCCGTCGCCGAGGCGTTCGCCGCCTACTATGCCGACGCGAATCCGGATTCGCCCCTGTCCCCCACCGCCGAGGAGCTTGCCGAAGTAGCCGGCCACGCGGAAAAGCACCGGCTGTGAGGTCGGCAAAAGCTGTGGCCGCCACAGGCCGGGACAGCGCGCGAACCGCGGAGGCTGAATTCCTTTGACCGAACGACTTTGAGAGCACACACCATGACCGTCACCATTCGTGAAGCAGAACGCTCTGATCTGCCCGAGATCCTGCGGCTTGTCCGCGCGCTGGCTGTCTATGAGAAGGAACCGGATGCGGTGGAGGCCACCGAGGCGGATTTCGCGGCAGTGATGTTCCCCGACGATGGTCATGCGAACACGTTCGGTCTCGTGGCCGAGGCGGGCGGCGAGGTCATCGGCATCGCGATCTGGTTCCATTCGTTCTCGACCTGGACGGGCAGGAACGGCATCTGGCTCGAGGACCTCTTCGTCTTGCCCGAACATCGCGGCTCGGGAGCCGGAAAGGCGCTGCTCGGCCGGCTGGCGCAGATCTGCCAGGAGCGCGGACTGGCGCGGCTCGAATGGTGCGTGCTCAAATGGAACACTCCGTCGATCGGGTTCTACGAATCGCTGGGTGCGAAGCCGCAGGACGAGTGGGAGACCTACCGACTCGACGGCCAGGCGCTCACCGACTTCGCAGATTCGTCGCGCGGCTGATCTCGCCCCTGCCGCGGCTGGAGTCTCCGCAAGGTCGCGGCCGGTGTCGGCAAACGGCGATTGTTGGGTCGATCCACGGTGTTTTCAACGTCGAGATCGCCGTGGATCGACCCGACAATCACAGACCGCGGGTTCGGCGGCCGTCGACTCAGGGAGTCTTCGGCTTGGCCGTGCTCGTCTTCTTCGCCGCTGTCGTCTTGGAAGCGGTGGCCTTCGACGCAGGCGACTTGGAAGCCGTCGTCTTCTTCGCTGCGGTGGACTTCGACGCTGTTGACTTCGACGCAGTGGTCTTCTTCGCGGCTGTCGTCTTGGCTGCCGTCGTCTTCTTCGCAGTCGTCTTCTTGGCGGGGGCCTTCTTCGCCGGAGCCTTCTTCTTCGCCGGTCCCTTCGCGCGCTTCTCAGCGAGCAGAGTCGCGGCGCGTTCGAGCGTCACGGCTTCGACGGAGTCGTCCTTGCGCAGGGTCGCATTCGTCTCACCATCGGTGACATACGGTCCGAAGCGACCGTCCTTGACGACGACGGGCTTCTTCGTCTCCGGGTCCTCGCCGAGTTCCTTCAGCGGTGCTGCGGCCCGACGACCGCCGCGCTGCTTCGGCTCTGAGTAGATCTTCAGCGCCTCTTCGAGGGTGATGTTGAAGATCTGCTCCTCATCGGTCAGGGAGCGGGAGTCGGTTCCCTTCTTCAGGTACGGTCCGTAGCGGCCGTTCTGCGCGGTGATGTCCGTGCCCTCTTCGTCCTGACCGACTACGCGAGGCAGGCTGAGCAGCTTGAGCGCGGTTTCGAGGTCGATCGAGTTCAGATCCATCGACTTGAACAGGGAACCTGTGCGCGGCTTCGGCTTCTTCGCGCCCCGCTTCGGCTTCTCCTCGGGTTCGGGCAGCACCTCGGAGACATAGGGTCCGAAACGACCGTTCTTCGCCACGATGGTGTGTCCGGTCTCCGGGTCGACGCCGAGCTCGCGGTCGCCGTCGCCTTGGGATTCGATGAGTTCGGCGGCCTTCGCCGCTGTCAGCTCATCGGGTGCCAGATCGTCGGGGACGGAGACCCGCTTCGGGTCCTCTCCGTCCTTCTCCGAGGCGACTTCGAGGTAGGGACCGTAGCGGCCCACACGCAGGTTCACACCTTCGCTGATGGCGACGGTGTTGACCTCGCGGGCATCGATATCGCCGAGGTCGTCGACGATGGCTTTGAGTCCTTCACGGTCCTGGGTCTTGTCACCGAAGTAGAATCCGGCCAACCAGTCGTTGCGATCCTCCTCGCCCATCGCGATCCGGTCGAGTTCGGATTCGAGATCAGCGGTGAACGCATAGTCGACCAGACCGGCGAAGTGCTCTTCGAGCAGGCGGACGACGGAGAACGCCAACCAGCTGGGCACCAATGCGTTGCCGCGAGTCGTCACATAGCCGCGGTCCTGGATGACGGAGATCGTCGCAGCATAGGTCGAGGGTCGGCCGATGCCGAGCTCTTCGAGCTGCTTGACCAGACTGGCTTCGGTGAAGCGCGGCGGCGGAGCGGTGGTGTGGCCGTCGGCTTCGGCCTTGACGACCGAGAGCGATTGGCCCTCTTCGACCTGCGGCAGCCGCGACTCTCCGGACTTCGTGTCGTAGCGGGACGCGTCCTGGCCCTCTTCATAGGCGGCAAGGAACCCGCGGAAGGTGATGACGGTGCCGCTGGCGCTGAAACCGGCCTCGTGGCCGTCGGCGAGAGCAGCGCTGACCTTGATCGTCGCGGTCTTGCCCTTCGCGTCGGCCATCTGGCTGGCGACGGTGCGCTTCCAGATGAGGTCGTAGAGACGGAACTCGTCTCCGTTGAGCTGCTTGGACACCTGTGCCGGGGTGCGGAAGGAGTCACCGGCGGGACGGATCGCCTCGTGAGCCTCCTGCGCCGATTTCTGCTTGCTCGCGTACTGGCGCGGCGACTGCGGAACGAATTCGGGACCGTAGAGTTCGGTCACCTGCTTGCGGGCGGCAGCGATGGCCTGACCCGACAGCGCCGAGGAGTCGGTACGCATATAGGTGATGTAGCCGTGCTCGTACAGCGACTGAGCGGTGCGCATGGCCT
Organism: Brevibacterium sp. JSBI002; assembly: GCF_026013965.1. Lineage (NCBI taxonomy): Bacteria > Bacillati > Actinomycetota > Actinomycetes > Micrococcales > Brevibacteriaceae > Brevibacterium > Brevibacterium sp. JSBI002. The sequence goes on along the minus strand of NZ_CP110341.1, from coordinate 903,791 downwards.
GACGAGCGCTCATGCGCAGTTTGCGTCCGGCTTCCTGCTGCAGGGTCGAGGTCGTGAAGGGTGCGGCCGGGCGCCGGGAGTACGGCTTCGACTCCACCGCGGTCACCGTCAGCGCATCCTTGGCGCTGCCGTTCAGCTCCGTGGCCAACGATTCCGCTCGCGCCTGGTCGACGATCGTCGCCGAGGTGTTCTTCAGCTCGCCCTTGTCGTTGAAGTCACGGCCGCTGGCCACCCGCGATCCGTCGAGTGTGGTGAGATTCGCAGCGAACGGGTTCGTCCCATCCGGCAGACCGAGATCGATATCGAGGTCCCAGTAGTCAGCGGGCACGAAGGCCATGCGTTCGCGTTCGCGTTCGACGACGAGGCGGGTGGCCACGGACTGCACACGTCCGGCCGAGAGCCCGGCACGGATCTTGCGCCACAGCACGGGTGAGACCTCGTAGCCGTAGAGACGGTCGAGGATGCGGCGGGTCTCCTGCGCGTCGACGAGCGAGGAATCGATATCGCGGGTGTTCTCCAGGGCCCGTTCGATCGCCTCAGGCGTGATCTCGTGGAAGACCATGCGCTTGACCGGAATCTTCGGTTTGAGGACTTCGAGCAGATGCCAGGCGATGGCCTCTCCCTCGCGGTCCTCATCCGTTGCCAGATAGAGTTCGTCGGCGTCCTTGAGCAGACGCTTGAGTTCGGTGACCTTCTTCTTCTTGCCCGGATCGATCCGATAATAGGGATCGAAGTTGTTGTCGACGTCGACAGCGAACTTTCCGTACGGCCCCTTCTTCATATCGGCGGGCAGCTCCGAAGGGGTGGGCAGGTCGCGGATATGACCGACAGAGGCCTCGACGTCGTAACCGTCGCCGAGGTATCCCACAATCGTTCGCGCCTTCGTCGGAGACTCGACGATGACGAGGCGACGGGGCTTCTTCTCGGTTGTGGTCACGCTTTCACATTCCTCTCACGGCATCAGCTGCCCGCTGCAACGGACGATCCGGCCCAATGTAACACTGTTGAACGGACACGTTCCTCATCGGCACTTGCGGCCCGGATGCTGCCCGGACCTCGTCCGATCTCGGCTCGGACACGGGGTCAACGGTTTCCGATCCTATCCCTATTCCGCCGACGTCCCAGCAGTCGAGCTCCCGATCGAACCGCCGTCGGGCAGCAGTGCACCCGCCGCGCACAGGGCTCTGACCTGCGCCACGAGCTGATCTTCCAGAGCCGTGGGATCGACCTCGAGAAGCTGGGCCAAGGCCCCGGCCGTCTGTCGCAGGGTCAGCGTCCCATCCGCGACGGACACGAATCCGGCCAGTGCCGTGTCGAGGTCGAAGACCTGCCCGAAGCCGATCCCCTGTTCCAAGGTGATCGAGTTGGGTTCCGGCGCTCCGGGAAGGAAATGGCGATGTTCGACGAGGTCCGGAGAGCGGGTGAAAGCGGTCGCGGCGATCTCCTCCGGTCCGGCCGCTGCCAGCCACGACCGGATCGCGATGATCGTGGTGAGGAACTCTGCGAGTCCGTGCGGATTCTTCGCCGGCGCCGAGGTGACTCTGACCCGAGTCTTGAACACTCCTTCGGCCGTCCCCGACGGTCCGCGGTCGACGTCCGAGGTGACGTCGCCGATCGCGGGATCTTCGGTACCAATCGTTGGCACATCGTTATCGGACTTCGCGATCAGCACGTACCCGAAGACGACTTCGTCCACAGCTCTGGTGGCGAAGTCGTCGAGCCATGCGGCGACTGCGTCGTTCCAGGCGGTGCTGGCGCGAGGGATCCCGCTGTCGCGGATCCAGGTCTCGGCGTAGGCGATGGGGTCCAGGGCTTCGCGTTCGATGACGAACACTGACGTGTCGTCATCGCTGACCCAGGACTCCGGTCCTTCGTCCTTCCCCGAGGCGGCTTCCCAGTTTCCGAGGCAGACGCTGCGTCCGCCCGGGGCGAGGTTCTCAGGGATCCGGGTGAAGAGCTCCCGAACGAGTCGGTCCCCGGTCATTCCGCCGTCCCGGTATTCGAAGGTGGTGTCCGTGCTGCGCGGGGTGATCACGAACGGCGGATTCGACACGAGCAGATCCACGGGTTCCTGCAATGGTTCGAGAAGCGAGCCGTGCCGGAATTCGATCGTCGTCACACCGTTGAGTCCGGCCGAGAGTTCGGCCAGACGCAGGGCCCGGTGGGAGATGTCGGTGGCGATGACTCGGTCGCTGTGGCGGGTCAGCAGCAGAGCTTGGATTCCGCAGCCGGTGCCGATGTCGGCGGCCACCCCCACGTGGTCGCGCGGGGTGATCGACACCAGTGTCCGGCCGGCTCCGCCGAGTCCGAGTACGAACTCGCCGTCGAGGACATCCGGTGTGGTCAGGGTGCCGTGGTCGGCCACGAGGTAGAGGTTCTCGTCCCCGGGACGGAAGCCGCGGGGAACACCCACGGGAAGTTCATAGGGGGTCAGGGCGAAGGGGGCGGTCACCTCGTCGTCGTCCACGGTGATCAGCCCCGCCTCGGCGGCGGTGTCGAAGGACTCCCCCAGCATGGCTCGGACCTGGGCGACCGGGACTGTGCGGTGGAAGTGGAAGAGCAGCGCCGCGCTGGCCATGGCCCGGTCGGCTGCCGTCGACGACTGGTCCGCCAGCGTCCGGGCGCAGTGGTGGATGGCGGGTGCGGCGTTGTTGCGCAGCAGCGCCTCCGAGGTCGGACCACCCCAGAACTGGCGCAGCCGTGGTTCGGTGTATCCGGAGCGGTAGAGGGTCTCGCCCAGGTGGGCCAACGGCAGATCAGTCACAGAAGAATCCTAGCGACTGCGCCATAATTGACTCATGGCCTCCTCTGCTCTTTTCGACATCGTCACCGGTTTCGGTGCCCGGGATGAGCGGATCGTCCATGTCCGCGACATCCCGCAGCGTTTCGAACGGGATGCCGAGTGGCCGGACTGGATCGACGACGAGCTCAAGCACGCATGTCATTCCATCGGCGTCGACGCTCTGTGGCAGCACCAGCTCGAGGCGGCGCAGACGGCCAGGGACGGTTCCGACGTCGTCATCGCCACCCCCACCGCGTCGGGCAAGTCGTTGGGATTCTGGCTGCCGGTGCTCGAAGCGATCCAATCGACTCGCGGGAAGCTGCGCACCGCCTCGGCGATCTACATCGCTCCGACAAAGGCTCTGGCCGCCGATCAGCTGGCCAAACTCGAACGATTCGTCATCCAGGGCATGCGTCCCGCCAGCTACGACGGGGACACCTCACAGGTCTCGAAGGACTGGGCGAGACGGCATGCGAACATCATCTTCACCAACCCGGACATGCTCCACCGCAGCATTCTGCCCCAGCACGAACGCTTCGCCCGGATGTTCAAGAACCTGCGCTTCATCGTCATCGATGAAGCCCACCGCTACCGTGGAGTGTTCGGGTCCCACGTCGCACTCATCCTCCGTCGTCTGCTGCGCATCGCCGCCCACTACGGGGCCTCCCCGGTCGTCATCGGAGCCTCGGCGACGATGGCGGACCCGGACGTGGCCTTTGCGAAGCTGACCGGGCGGCCCGCACACGCGGTGACCGAGGACTCGTCCCCACGCGCGGCCGGCAGCTTCGCCTTGTGGGAGCCTCCTGTGTCACCGGGCGGGGACCGGCGCAGCGGTCTGGTCGAAGCCGCCGATGTCATCACCGATTCGATGTGCGCCGGATATCGATCGATCACGTTCATCGCCTCACGCCGAGGCACCGAAGCCCTGGCGCAGACGGTCCGAGACCAGGCGGGTCAGGTGGACGAGACCCTGACCGGCAAGGTCGCCGCATACCGGGGTGGGTATCTGGCCGAAGAGCGCAGGATGCTCGAGACGGCTCTGCGGTCGGGTCAGCTCCTGGCCGTGGCGTCGACGAATGCTCTGGAGTTGGGCATCGACATCTCCGGACTCGACCTCGTCATCATCTCCGGCTGGCCGGGAACCCTGGCCTCCTTGTGGCAGCAGGCAGGCCGCGCGGGCAGAGCCGGGCAGCGGTGGATGGCGGTGTTCATCGCCCGCGATGATCCTCTCGATACGTTCGTCGTCCATCACCCCGAAGTCATCTTCGATTCCCCCGTCGACGCCGGCGTCATCCATCCGGGCAATCCTCACGTGCTCTCCGGTCACCTGTGTGCGGCCGCCGCCGAGGTGCCGCTGAAGTCGGCCGACCTCGTGCACTTCCCGGACGATTCGTCCGAAGTCATCGACGATCTCGTGGAACGGAAGATGCTGCGGGCACGGCCGACCGGATGGTTCTGGGCAAAAGACCAACCGGCGACCGACCTGTCCGATATCCGCGGTTCCGGCGGCGGTCAATTCAGCCTGGTCGAAGCGAGCACCGGCACTCTGCTGGGCACGGTCGACGAATCGGGTGCACATACGGGAGCCCATCCGGGCGCTGTGTACACGCATCAGGGAATCGACTTCACCGTCCTCGATCTCGACCTCGAGGACCGGATCGTCGCCGTCGAACGCGCCCAGGTCGACTATACGACCCAACCGCGCTTGCAGACGCAGATCTCGATCGTCGACACCGATGCGCAGCGGGTTCTGCCCTCCGGGGTGGCTGTGTGCAGCGGCACCGTCGACGTCAAGGATCAGGTCGTCGCCTATCGGATGCGGGCCAAGCGCGGTGGAGCGATCATCGCCGAACACGAGCTCGACCTGCCGGAGCGCACGTTGCGAACGAAGGCCGTGTGGTGGACGATTCCGCAGAGCGTCCTCGACGAGGCCGAAGTCGTCTCCGGAGACCTGCCCGGAGCCGTCCATGCCGCCGAGCATGCCTCGATCGGTCTGCTGCCTCTCTTCGCCGGCTGTGACCGCTGGGATATCGGCGGAGTGTCGACGGCTCTGCATGCCGACACCGGGCTGGCGACAGTGTTCGTCTATGACGGTCTGGCCGGCGGTGCCGGTTTCGCCGAACGCGGCAGCGAGGTCATCGAAGACTGGCTGGGTGCGACCAGGGACGCCATCGCCGCATGTGAGTGCGTCGACGGCTGCCCGTCGTGCGTGCAGTCGCCGAAGTGCGGCAACGGCAACGAACCGTTGGAGAAGGACGCTGCGCTGCGGCTGCTGCGCACCGTGCTCAGGTAGCGGCTGCCCTGGTGGTGAGTTTCATTTCCCGGCGACGGCCTCCTCTCTGACCTTCGGCAGAGGCCCCGGGATGTCGACTTCGACGACGACATAGGCCGACTGCTCGCTCAGCGAGGCACGACAGTCCTTCAGGTGACCGCCGTTGCGAATCGCGACCTCCTTCGCCGTCTCACACGGTTCCCCGGCGGCCAGTCCGCGCACGGCGTCTGCGGCGGCGAGCGCCGCCAGATCCGCGGCGCTCTGTGCCCGACTGTGGGCGACGAAGGCCTGGCCGAGGCTGCCGATGGCGGTGACGAGGACGAGCACGATCGAGCAGAGTCCCACGACGATGTTCGTCATGACGGTCCTCCTCTGTCCCCTTCGAATCGAGCGGTGGCATTCGCGTAGACGGTGTCGAGGAAGAAGATCGCGGCCGGCAGTTCGATCGTAACCGTGACGACCGAGTATCCGCCGTCGGCTCGAACGCGGACCGAGGATGAGTCACCGGCGTGCTTCTTCGCTTCGGACACGACGGCGGTCTGTGGTTCGCCGCGGGCGATCTCACGGGCCGCGGACCGTGCCGCGTCGAAGGCTCGCAGCTGGGAGAACCCGACAGCGGCGGCTCCCGCGAGCAGCACGATGAGAAGAACGACCGCCGGCATGACGACGGCGAATTCCGCCGTCGCCGTTCCCGCATCCCGATCCCATCCTCGCTGCCGCTGACGGGAGCGTCCGCGTGCCATGACGGTTCAGCTTCCCAGGCCGAGCGCCGAGGAGATGACCCCCGTGATGAGTTCCTTGATCGGTTCGGATTTGAGGACCACGACGAGCAGTGCGGCGAATCCGCACGCGGCCAGAGTGGTGATCGCATATTCGGCTGTGGTCGCTCCGGCGTCGGGTTCCCAGAACTGTTCGATCTCACTGTGGTCCTCGACCGGTTCGATGTGCCCGGTCGACGGTTCCTCGATCTCCGGGGACGGTGATGTGGTGGCCATGCTCTCCTCCTTGGCTGAATCCCCGTTCGCACTCTGCGAGCGGACCTTCAGCCTGGGAATAGGCATGCTGCCGTGTCCAGGGCCGGATTCGCACCTGTGGAAACGGGTTCTGCCTCCACAGGCTCACGGTGTGCGGGTGGAGGCGCCGTCCACAGGAAACGGCGTGCGAGTCAGTGGCGCCGACGTCTCAGCTGTTGCCGGCCCAATCGTCTCTGAGGATGGCCATGATCACTTCGTCGTGGCGCCGACCGTTGAAGAACACGGCCTCCCGTCGACGGCCTTCTTCGACGAATCCGGCTTTCGTATAGGAGGCGATTCCGCGGGTGTTGAATGCCCAGGTCTGCAGCTCGATGCGGTTGAGTCCCAATTGGAGGAACCCGTATTTCACGGCCAGTCGCACCGCATCCGAACCGTATCCGCGGCCGTGGAATTCGGGGCCGAGCACGATCGCCAGAGTGGCTGACTGGTTGATGGGGTTGCGTCCGTAGAGGGTGACATGGCCGACGAACTCCTCGGTTTCGGTCAGCTCGATGCTGAAGCCGACGGCCTCGCTCGAGGTGTTCGCACTCCACTGCGAGAACTGCTCGGACACACCCCCTTCGGGCCGCGGCAGAACCGTGTGATTCTGCAGGACGACGATCGAAGGATCGAACCACCACTGTTCGAGATACGGCAGATCATCCTCCCTCAACGGCCGCAGACGCACGGATCGCCCGATGAAGAGATTCTCGGCGTAGTCCTCGGCTTGTTCGACATTGGACAGCTGATTGAAGGGTGTGACCGGTGCCATGTCCCGAGCCTATCGGTCGAGTCTGAAAACCCGGTCACCGCTTCAGAAGAACACGGTCGTGAGGTCGGTCAGCAGTGAGATGACGACCGGAACGACCGACAGCAGCAGGAACGCCGGCAGGATGCACACGCCCAAGGGCAGCACCAGCTGCACACCCAGCGAGGCGGCCGCCTCCTGCCGACGCCGACGGGACGAAGCCCGCAGCTCCTCGGCCACGGATTCGATGAGAGGTGCCGGGCCGACGCCGGTGTGTTCGGAGAACTCGAAGACCTCGAGCACCGGCAGCAGACGATCATCGTCGGCGAGCCTGCGCCCTCCGATCGTCATCGCACGGGCGATCCTCTGCAGACCCGACCGGTCATCGGTCGCCTCGGCGGTCAGGGTCAGCGCCACGGGAATCGGCAGGCCGGAGGTCAGGCAGATCGCCACAAGGTCGAGGTCGAACGCCAACTGATCATCGGCCACCGCTCCTGCCGTCCCCGACTCCGGCGTCCCTGCGTCCCCAGCGGCCGCCTCGGTGTCGGTGGGAACGGATCGGCCCTCGCCGAGGAGGCTCTGCAGCCTCCCGCGAGTCGGTCCGGACCACAGGAGCACGCCGAGTCCGACGCAGACCCCGATGAGCACAATCAGCATGGTCACCTCTGTGCCCTGAGCATCATCGTCCGCATCCACCACCGGCCTGCCCCGTACAGAAGGAGGCCGGCACCGATGCTCAGCTGTCCCGGCAGTCCGGTGATGAGTTCCAGAGGTCGGACGCCGATGAGCAGCCCGAGACCGACGCCGATGAGCGGCAGCCAGCTGAGCACCCGCACCGTCGACCTCGGTCCGGCCATGGCGATGCGGCGTTCGCGTTCGGCGTCGAGGGCGTCTCTCTGCGCTGCCGCATACCGGAGGATCATCTCGGCTGCAGGTGCTCCGGAGCGTTCGGACACCGTCCACACGGCGGCCATTCCCGACAGCACGTGAGCGGCGGTCTCCGACAGTCCGGAGCTGCGGGTGGCGATGGCGCGTCCGGGTTCCTCACCCAGGGAGATGGCTCGTGAGATCGGGGTCAGGGCGTCGTAGCGGCGACTTAACGTGCTCATCACCGCCTGCGGGGTCATCCCCACCTTGAGCAGGTGGGCGCAGTTCTCCACGGCGGCGATCGCCCACAGCCGTTCTGCCTGATCATCGGTGATGTGACCGCCTCGGCGAAAAAAGTCGCACACGCCTTTCCGCACCGATTCTCCGCCCTCCCCACGGGGCAAGAGCTCGCGCAGCCTGGAGCCCGGGTCCGGAGGCGCGGCGAGGATGATCCCGGTCGCGATGAGGACGGCGGTGACGACGATCATTTTGCGGACTTCTGTTCGAGCACGGCTTCGAACCGGGCCAGGGCGCGCCGATTGACAGTGCCGGCTGTCGACGGCGAGGGGCGACCCCACACCGGTTCCATGACCACTCCCTCGGACCCGGTCCTCGTCGGGATCGCCAGCTCCGTGATTCCCCGCTCGGAGCCCGTGCGGCGCAGGTGGATGACGAGGTCGATGGCGGTGGAGAACTGCGAGTACACGGCGTCCGGACTCATCTGCGCCAGCGCACCGAGCGCGGCCACCCGGCTGGGCACAGCCTCGGCGGTGTTCGCGTGGATCGTCGCGCACCCACCCTCGTGTCCGGTGTTGAGGGCCGTGAGCATGTCTCGGACCTCGGCACCGCGGCATTCCCCGACGACGAGGCGATCGGGCCGCATCCGCAGTGCGTTGCGCACGAGGTCGGTCAGGGTCACTTCGCCGCCGCCTTCGACGTTGGCCTGACGCGCGGCGAGCTGCACGGTGTGCGGGTGGGTGACGATGAGTTCGCGGGAGTCCTCGACGATGACGATGCGTTGGATCGGTTCGACCAGCGACAGCAGAGCGCCGAGGAGGACGGTCTTTCCCGTGCCCGTTCCGCCGGAGACGAGGATGTTCGCCCGCGAGGTGACCGCCTCGGCGACGAGGGGGCTGATCTCAGCGGGAACGAACCCTTCGGCGCAGAGCTGGGAATAAGGGAATCCGGCCCGTTTGGGTACGCGGAAGCTGATCGTCGTCGTCTCCCCGGAGATCGGTGGGACGATCGCGTTCATCCGCACCCCGTCGGGCAGACGAACGTCGACATAGGGGGAAGAATCGTCGAGGCGGCGCCCGCCGAGGGCGGCCAAACGCACCGCCAAGGACCGCACGTCCTCTTCGGATCCCAGGGTCAGGTCGAGCAGCTGGGGACCGTCACCTGTGTCGGCGAAGACCTCCCGCGGCCCGTTGACGAACACGTCCGTGGTGCCGGGCACCTCGAGTACGGACTGCAGGGGCCCGGCTCCGGACAGCTGCGCGGACAGCCGGGTGACGAGTTCGAGCAGGGCGGAGGAACCGAGCACGCGTCCGGTGCGCTGGACCGCCTCGGCGACTGCGGCTGTGGTCACCGGTCCCGGATTGTCGAGCAGCGTTTTGCGGACATCGGCGACGAGCGAGGCGTCGAGCCATTCGCTCATTCCACCCACTCCCCCAGCAATCGGTCGACGAGGCGGCCGAGGTGCGCGCCACCCGGGATTCCCTCGCCGCGGTCGACGGCGGCGGACAGGCCCCGATCGTCGCGGATGCTCCCAGCCAGGCTCAGCCCGATGGAATCGGCGAGGAGGTCGGCGTCGAGCCCGCCGGCCCCGGTTTCACGGACGACGAGGCGCACATCCGGGTGGGCTTGGGAGAGCCGCTTGGCCACTTGGGAGGAGGCGACGGCGGATCTGACCCGGGCCGGGGAGACGAGGAGGACATGATGGCAGCGCCGGGTCCACTGGGGTGGGGCGTGGCGGGGCAGATCGACGATGACGAGGTCGAAGGCCTGGCCGGCCGCGGCGAGGAAGTCGTCGAAGACGTCCGGGTCGAGGTCGACGGTGTCGTCTCGCCCCCAGGATAGAAGAGCGAGGCCGTCGTGGCGGGGCAGCGCTTCGGCCAGGGTGGAGGGGCGCAGCTGTCCGCGGGAGGCACTGAGGTCGGTCCATCGCGGACCGGGGGCCTGTTCGGCACCGAGGACGAGGTCGAGTCCCCCGCCGAGCGGGTCGGCGTCGACGAGGACGGTGCTGTGATCGGCTCCGGCCCGCCGGGCGAGTGCGCAGGCGAGCACGGAGGCTCCGGCTCCCCCGCATCCGGCGACGACGCCGACCGTGGTCCCGGGTGCCGTCGGCGGTTCGACAGCGGCGATCATCCGCCCGCTCAGCCATTCCGCAGCAGCAGGCAGCACGGCGAGCTGGTCGACGCCGAGGTGGGCGGCCTTCGCCCAGGTCGAGGAGGGTTCGTCGTCGTCGAGGACGACGAGGATCGTGTCTGCCCGGTCGGTGGCGGGGGCTTCGCGGACGTCTTCGCCGAGGAGGATGAGCGACGCGGACTGCCAGCCTCCGGAGTCGGGAGGCAGGACGGTCAGTGAGATGCCGATGCTTTCGGCCACTCGAGCGCATTCTTCGGTGATCGCTCCGAGGTCGGTGATGAGGGCTACCTGCATGCACCGAGCCTGGATCCGCCCGGCTGTCAACGGCCAGGCCGGAGTGCCGCTCTGTGGATGGGACGACGAAGGGGCGCCTCCTGTGAGGTTGAGTCACAGGAGGCGCCCCCAGCGGCAGTCGGCGGCCTCCGTCCACGTCAGCCGCGGTGGTCCGACCGGCCGGTCACATCATGTGGTGCCGGTGGTCACCGATTCGACCGAGGTCTGTCCACAGCGTTGACGCGTGAGTGGATTCCAGTCGGCTCAGCCGCGCTGGATTCCTTCGGTATTGCGCAGGATGCCAGTGGTGCTGCCGTCGGAGTCGCGAACCTTGAACCAGGATCCGTTGTCTTCGAGGCTGAGGTACCAGTCGCCCGGGTAGATCGTGAACACCGGCATTCCGGTGGTCTCGTCCACGGCTTCGCGCGGTTCGGGAACGGCGAACCAGAAGGCCTGGATGATGGGGCGTCCACCGTCCTGGTGTTCGGCCTGACCATTGTCCTGATCGGCGTTCCGTCCGTCGTTCGGCGCATCACCGGACCGGTTCTGCCCTGCATCGGCGGGCACCGGCTGGTTGTCGACGGCCGTCTGTGCCATTGTCTCGTCGTTCGACCTGTCAGCGCGACCGTCGGTCTCCGGCCGGTTGGCGTAGTCGGCCACGGGAACGTACTGAGTCGGTTCTTCGCTTTCGGGAGCGGTGGTCCGCTCCGAGTTGACTGCCGGCTCCATCACAGCGGTCGCCTGTTCATCGTCGTCCGCGCGCGTCTTGCCATCTGACGCGGCTTCGCCGTCTGGCACGACATTGTCGTCGGCCGGGGTGCTGACGACGGTGGCTTCGGTGGAGCGGATGTTGGCGTCGTCGTCCGGACCCTGCGCCGAGGTTCCGTCGGTCGGTGCCGGGGAATCCGATGGCGAAGCGTTCGACTCCGCATCTGTCGAAGTCGCGTTCTCCGGTGCGTTTCCTCTCGAAGACCGATCGGCTTCTGTCGAGGCCTGGGCAGCCGAGTTCGCGCCGGTGACGTTCGCACCTTCGTCGGCATTCGTGTCGGACGATTTGGCGTTGACCTTGGAGACCAGGTCGCTGCTCTCGGCCGGTGATACCACTGCGGGAGTCTCGTCCGACGTCGCCGAGGCGGCCCTGGACCCATCCGCGGACGTGTCGTCTTTCGCCTCATTCGTCTGAGCCGCCGACCCGGTGTCAGTTGATTCCGCATCGGGAGTCGATTCCGCGTCGGACTCCGTTTCGGGAGCGGCGTGGCGGCCACGGCGACGTTCGGAATCCGAATGCGCAGCAGCGACGCCGGCAGCACCGGCACCGATCACTCCGGCTCCTGCGGCAGCGGCCGCGGCGCCCGAGTGTGACATTTCATCGGACTGCCTGGACTGGGCGTCAGACGCTACAGGCTGGCTGCCCGACTCAGCGGCCCGGCTTCCCGCAGCGGCGGTCTGCTCTCCGGTCGCATCGGTCTGCGGCTGTCCGGCTCCGACACCGAATGCCTGAGTCGGTTCGCTCTGCGAATGCTGTGGGGCGTCCGAATCGTGACGACCCAGGTAGGCCTGTCCGTCACCGGTGCTGTGCACCGGTCCGTCGGCCGAGGCCTGGTCGGATGCCACGTCCGCGGATTCGGGCGCAGCGCCCGCGCCCGAGGTGCCTGCAGCAGCGGGTGCGGCGAACGAGCTGGCCGAACGCTCGGAATCATGCTCCTGCGGCGGAGCGTAGGGGCTGGGCTGGTTCTGCTGGTCGGCGGGCTGATCCTGCTGGGCGGGAGCGGCGAACTGATTCTGCTGTTCCGAAGCACCGAACGGACCCGGCTGACCGAACTGGTCGTGCCCACCCTGCTGTCCAGGCTGACCCGACTGTCCCGGTCCGCCGAACTGGTCCTGCTGTCCGGGCGCGCCGAACTGAGTCGGCTGGGCGGACTGTCCCGGGCCGCTCGGCTGACCGAACTGATCCGGCTGACCGGGCGCCGCCTGTCCCACACCGGCCGGAGCGGCTCCGTAGGGTGCGAATCCGGGTGCACCGGTGCCCGGGCCGGCAGCACCGGGCACATTGGCCACGGGTGCCGGATGTTGGGTGTGCTTGGTGACGGGGCGGGCCTTCGGATGGGTTTCGATGTCCTCGCGGCCGGCGAATTCCTTGGCGAAGAACGGCAGCATCGTGAACACTCCGGCGAAGAATGCGATGAGGCCGGCGAAGAACGTCAGGTACGAACCCACATGCCAGTAGACCGCCGAGGTGAGCAGATCGACGAACACATAGGTGAAGGCGATCGCCGAGAGCACGGAGATGAACTGGTCGAGGCTGAGCGATCCGACTCGCAGTCGGCTGTTGCCGAGCTTGTTGACGAGCACGGCCGCCACAATGAGCAGAATTGTGAGCACTCCGAACACGAGCGCGCCCATATCGGCGACATTCCAGTGCCACAGAGTGGTCGTCTCACTGCCGAGGCCGTAATCGTAACTCCGGTACGGCACGAACAATGCGATGAAGGCGAGCAGTCCGGCGAACAGAAGGAAGAGATCACGCAGAGTCAGCGGACCGAGGATCCCCGGGCCGGTCTTCTGCTTCGGCGCCGGTGCCTGGCCGAACTGGCCCTGTCCCGGAGCCGAACCATAGGGTCCCGGCGCCGATCCATACCGACCGGGAGCAGAACCGTACTGGCCGGGCCCCGAGCCGTACTGGGCCGGTGCCGAACCGTAGGGCCCTTGTGCGGCGGGCTGCCCCGGTGCCGAACCGTACGGTCCCGGTGCGGAACCATAGGCCGGCCCGGGAGCCGAACCGAACTGTCCCGGCCCGGAACCGTAGGCCGGCGGCTGGCCACCAGGCTGCTGCGCGTTCTGGCCCGGGTGCTGCGGGGGCTGATCCTGCCACGGCTGTGGTCCGGACCCGGTTGGATGCTGCGGCGAACTCATCGCTGACTCCAGTCGATCTCGGGGAAAAGCTAACAGTGTTTCCGTGTCCGCGCGGGACGGATCCCGACAGACTCTGACCCCATCCTTGCAGAACACAGGCCTCCTGTGCACTCATATGCGCATTCTCAGTCACGTCGAAAACTCCTCATTCCCCCGCCGAGGTGGCCCTTTCGTCTCTCCGCAACCGCCGAAACCGTGTGACCTATACCACGACAATTGCGCGGCGGCTACCCCCGATTTCCCCGTTCATCGAGTGAAACTGCTCTCCACTGCCCCCGGCCGCAGGTATACAGTGCAACTAGCATTTTCGATCCACCAACGAAGTCGGAGGGAAAGCATGACCGATACCGCTGCCGAGCAGACCGAGACGTTTGCCCCACCTGAGCAGTTCGCGGCCGAGGCCAACGTCAAGGCCGATGAATACGAACGCGCCGAGGCGGACTACTTGGGCTTCTGGGCCGAACAGTCCCGTGAGCTCGTCGACTGGCACGAAGACTTCGACGAGATCCTCGATTGGACGAACCCGCCGTTCGCGAAATGGTTCGTCGGCGGAAAGCTCAACGTCGCCTACAACTGCCTCGACCGTCACGTCGTCGCAGGCAACGGCGACCGAGTGGCCATCAACTTCGAAGGCGAACCGGGCGACTTCCGCACCTTCACCTACGCCGAACTCCTTGCTGAGGTGTCGAAGGCGGCGAACACGCTGACCGAGCTCGGCGTCAGAACCGGTGACCGGGTCGCCATCTATCTGCCGATGATCCCCGAAGCAGTGATCTCGATGCTCGCCTGTGCCCGTCTCGGTGCGGCGCATTCCGTCGTCTTCGGCGGATTCTCCGCCGATGCTCTGCACTCGCGCATCATCGACGCCGAAGCCCGCGTCGTCATTACCGCCGACGGCAGCTACCGCCGCGCCAAGCCCACGAGTCTCAAGCCGGCCGTCGACGAAGCGATCGCCCAGGGCGACACTCCCGTCGAACACGTCCTCGTCGTCAAGCGCACCGGTCAGGACGTCGACTGGGTTGAAGGCCGGGACCAGTGGTGGGAGGATTCCGTCGGCCAGGCCAGCGACACACACGAGTGCGAATTCTTCGACTCGGAGCACCCGCTGTTCATCCTCTACACCTCCGGTACGACAGGAAAGCCCAAGGGCATCCTCCACACCACCGGCGGCTACCTCACTCAGGTGCTGTACTCGATGAAGGCCGTCTTCGACATCAAGCCCGAGACCGATGTCTTCTGGTGCACCGCCGATGTCGGCTGGATCACCGGTCACTCCTATGTCGCCTACGGTCCGCTGGCCGCCGGCACCACTCAGATCATCTACGAAGGCACTCCGGACACCCCGCATCAGGGTCGCTGGTGGGAGATCATCGAGAAGTACAGAGCCACGATCCTCTACGCCGCTCCGACGGCGATCCGCACCTGCATGAAGTGGGGCGAGGAGATCCCGGCGAAATACGATCTGTCGAGCCTGCGCCTACTCGGCAGCGTCGGCGAACCGATCAACCCCGAGGCCTGGCGCTGGTACCACCGGGTCATCGGCGGTGAGCGCTGCCCGATCGTCGACACCTGGTGGCAGACAGAGACCGGAGCCCACATGATCGCGCCCCTGCCCGGCGTGCTCTCAACCAAGCCCGGCTCCTCACAGCGTCCGATTCCCGGCATCTCCGTCGATGTCGTCGATGATTCGGGTGAGAACCCGGCCGGTCCCGAAGGCGGACTGCTCGTCATCCGCCGCCCATGGCCGTCGATGCTGCGCGGGATCTGGAAAGACCCGGAGCGCTTCAAGGAGACCTACTGGTCGCGGTTCGAGGACACATACTTCGCCGGCGACGGCGCCCGCCGCGACGAGGACGGGGACATCTGGTTCCTCGGCCGAGTCGACGACGTGATGAACGTGTCCGGTCACCGCCTGTCCACTGCGGAGATCGAATCCTCGCTCGTCGCCCACTCCAAGGTCGCCGAGGCGGCTGTGGTCGGCGCCGCCGACGACACCTCCGGTCAAGCCGTCGTCGCATTCGTCATCGTCTCGAACGGCGTCGAGGACTCCCCCGAGACCTCTGAGGAGCTGCGTCAGCATGTGGGCAAGGACATCGGCCCCATCGCAAAGCCGAAGAAGGTCCACATCGTCACGGACCTGCCCAAGACCCGCTCGGGCAAGATCATGCGTCGTCTGCTCAAGGACGTTGCCGAGAACCGCGAGGTCGGCAATACGTCGACCCTCGCTGATGCCTCGGTGATGGATCAGATCGAAAAGTCCGTCACAGGATCCTGAACCCCTCGCTCTGAGGCCGAAATCGGAAGACCCGTCGGTGACAGACGACCCTGCCGCATAACGGCCGTCGTCCGGCTCCGACGGGTTTTCCCGGTTCCCCGCCGATTCGTCTTTGGCCGCAGAGCCCGTTCAGACTACTCTTAAGTTAGATTGTCCTCGTTCTCGATTTAGGAGCTCTCATGGCCGAACGGTCCATCAGCGAACTGATCAAAGGCATCAGCGACGATTCCAAAGCGATCGCCGAAGAAGAGATTGCCCTCGCCAAGGCCGAGGCCACTGCCGGTGCGAAGAACCTGGGCATCGGTGCCGGACTGGCCATCGTCGCTCTCTTCCTGCTCTTCCTGTCCTCGTTCATGGTGATCTTCGCCGGTGCGGCCGCATTCCATGAGGGTCTGGGGTGGCCATGGTGGGGCAGCTTCCTCATCGTCTTCGGCATCCTCGCCGTCATTGCGATCATCCTCGTCCTTGTGGCCCTCCCGCTGTTCAAGAAGGGCAACCCGGTTCCGGGCACCGCGATCGGCTCGGCCAAGTCGCTGGTGGCCTCCGTCAAGCGCGCAGTGAAGAATCCCTCGGGCCCCAGGTACTGACACCTCTCCCAATCTGAGAACCGCGGCAGGAACGAAGGCGGCGCCGGACACGAAGTCCGGCGCCGCCTTCGCATCTGCTTCAGAAGTCGATGGCGATGGGAGCCCTCTTGTCCCAGTCGCCGGCCCAGCCGAGATGGTCGAGAGCGAAGTCGAGGATGCCGGCGGTGAAGCCCCATACCTTGAGGACTCCGACGTCGAAGGCCGGAGTCGAGATCTTCAGATCGGGACGGGCGAAGGTTCCGCGGTTGGCAGGAGCGACGAGGTCGGCGATGGCCACCCGGTAGACGGAGTAGGACTCCCGCTGATCCATCACCTGCACCGCGCCGGGTGTCTTCCAGTAGCCGATCACCGGGGTGACCTCGAACTTCGAGACGGGGATGTAGAGCGGGTCCATCTCTCCGAGAACTTCGACGGTGTCCGGGGGGATTCCGGCTTCCTCTTCGGCCTCACGCAGCGCCGCTGCGGACATCGATGTGTCTTCGGGGTCGCGTCCGCCGCCGGGGAAGGCGACCTGGCCGGGATGATGGCGCAGGGTCGCGGCCCGCTGGAGCAGAACGATGTCGACATCGGCGACGCCGAGTTCGGCCAGGCGCGACATTTCGGCCTCTCCCGCCTCGGTGCGCGCTTCGCCCCCGCGTCCGAAGAGCATGAGCACAGCGGCGTCACGGGCGGACTGCTCGGCGGCTTCCTTCTGCCGGCGCAGCCACAGCGGCGACCCGTGCGAGGCAGCAAGATCTTCGAGCTGCCCGCGCAGGGCGCCGTCGGCGATCGTCGCCGATTCGGGTGGAAGGTCGGGGATTCGGGCGCTCACTGTCTCTCCTCGGGGACAGCCTCCTCGGCGGGAGTGGCCAAGGGCGCCATTTCGAACCGGAGCATGGCACGGGCCTTGTCCGGGTCGAGCTCTCCGACCCCGAACGATGGGCACAGCGCAGTCAGGGGGCAGGCTCCACAGGCGGGTTTGCGCGAATGGCAGATGCGGCGGCCGTGGAAAATCACCCGATGCGAGAGCATGGTGAGGTCCTTCTTCGGGAACAGCGCCGCGATCTCGTGTTCGGCCTTGACCGGATCGGTCTCCTCGGTCCAGCCGAAGCGGCGGGCCAGCCTGCCCATGTGCGTGTCGACGGTCAGCCCAGGGGTGTCGAAGGCGTTACCGAGGACGACGTTCGCGGTCTTCCGCCCGACTCCGGCAAGCTTGACGAGCTTGTCCAGCTTGTTCGGCACCACGCCGTCGTATTCATCGACGAGTTCGTTCGCGAGCTTGACGATGTTGCGGGCCTTCGCCCGGTAGAAACCGGTGGAGCGGATGTGCTCCTCGACCTCGATGAGATTGGCCACGGCCAGGGCGTGGGCGTCGGGGAAGGCTGCGAAGAGGCTCGGGGTGACCGAGTTGACGCGGATATCGGTGGTCTGGGCGGAGAGGACTGTGGCGATGAGCAGCTGGAACGGGGTCTCGAAGTCGAGCTCGCACTTCGCGTTCGGATACACCTCGGCGAGGATGCGGTGGATCTTCCGCGCCCGGCGGGTCCGGCCCAGCGGGGCCTCCTTCGCGAACTTCCGCGCGCTCTTCTCTGCCACAGTCAACACGACTCACCATCCTAATCCGTGCCCTGTCATTCCGCAGTCATGCCGATCACACCCGCGCATCATGTTCACGGGACCTGACCTGCGCACCTCGATCTGGCCGT
Source organism: Brevibacterium sp. JSBI002 (assembly GCF_026013965.1). NCBI lineage: Bacteria > Bacillati > Actinomycetota > Actinomycetes > Micrococcales > Brevibacteriaceae > Brevibacterium > Brevibacterium sp. JSBI002. The sequence goes on along the minus strand of NZ_CP110341.1, from coordinate 886,009 downwards.
CTCCGGGAATGGTGTGGACAGGAGCAGTGATGGGCGATGCAGGAGAGGTTTTCATACTGATGGGCCACACTCCCGCGTCTTTGCTGGTATCGATGCAGATGACCAGGTAGATTTATGTGTGATTATCACGACAAGGAGGAACCAGTGGATATTGAAGTGGTGCGGGGCGCGACGCTCTTCGCAGGTCTGGACGATGAAGCCACCAGTGCATTGATGAAGTTCATGAACCCGCGGAGTCTCCGTCGGGGAACCGCGCTCTTCCATGAGGGCGATGCTGGTGACGAGCTCTACATCGTCTCCTCGGGCAAGCTCAAGATCGGCCGTGAGTCCTCCGACGGCCGTGAGAACCTGCTGTCCGTGGTCGGCCCCGGCGAGATCATCGGCGAGCTCAGCCTCTTCGATCCGGGCCCACGTTCGACCTCTGTCACTGCCGTCTCCCAGTCGGAGCTGCTCAGCCTCAAGCACGAGGACCTCACCACTTGGCTCAACGAGCGCCCGCAAGCCGCGATGAACCTGCTCAAGGCTCTCGCCCAGCGTCTGCGCCGCACCAACGAGACCGTCGGCGACCTGGTCTTCTCCGATGTGCCCGGCCGTGTCGCCAAGGCCCTGCTCGACCTCGCAGCCCGCTTTTCGAAGCCGGCTCCCGATGGTGTGCTCGTCGCTCACGACCTCACCCAGGAAGAGCTGGCTCAGCTCGTCGGTGCTTCCCGTGAGACCGTGAACAAGGCGCTGGCCGACTTCGCTGCCCGAGGCTTCATCCGCCTCGAGGCCCGCTCCGTCGTCATCCTCGACATGGACAGGATGCGCAACCGCGCCCGCTGATCCTCCTCGCGGTGTCCCGCCTCAGTGGTCCGTGGGCGCCGCAGTGAAAGGACGCCCCAGCCGATCCGGCTGGGGCGTCCTTCGTGTTCGGGGCGTGGTGTCAGCTTGCGCTGTTCGAGCCCTTCCGCAGCTCTCAGGCGTCGTCGGCGGCGGGCAGGGCGTCGAGGTAGGCCAGCTGAGCCTTGACGATCTGCTCGGCCGCCGGCCGCACGCTGGGGTCGACGTCGTGGTAGACGATGTCGCATACCTCCGAGGCCGTTTTCGCGCCCTGCTCCAGTGCCGCTTTGACCTGCTCGATGCGTTCGAGTCGGTGGGAGCGGTAGTAGTCGATCACCTCGGCGGGGGCGTCGATGCGCTCACCGTGGGCCGGCTCGATGATGGCGAACTCCCCGGCGTCGAACAGCTCCTTCAATCGGTCGAGAGAGGTCAGGTAGTCACTCAGGGAGCCTTCCGGGTGGGTGACGATCGTCGTCCCCTCCCCCAGGATCGTGTCGCCGCTGTAGAGGGCCCCGGCATGGATGAGGCTGATGCTGTCGCTCGTGTGCCCGGGGGTGGCAACGACGCGCAGCACATCGGCCGGAGTGCCGCCGAAGGCGATCTCGTCGCCGTCTCCGACCGGATCCGTGTGACGTGCGAATCGCTCGAGCACGGCATAGACGGGAACTTCGGGGGCCCACTGCTCGATGCTCCCGAGCATCTCGGAATGGTCAGCGTGCTGGTGGGTGAGAACGATCGCCGCCAGATCACGGTCGGCCACCTCGGCAAGGAAGGCATCGCGGTGACCGGCAATCTCCGGGCCCGGATCGATGACGACCGCGGACGAGTCATCCTGGCTGGTGAGCACGTAGGTGTTCGTACCGGTCAGGGTCATCGGGCCGGAGTTGTTCGCACGGATTCTCATGAGTCGTCGTTCTTCTCGTCTGTCGTTTCGTCATCGTCGTCGCCGCTGAATGTCAGGAAGCCGGGACTCTGGTCGTTGTCGGTCTCGCCGACGGCCACGGCCCGGTCGCGCAGGCTTCCCTTGCTGTGAGGGTCCTTGCCCGTGTGGATGACGACCTTCCAGTCGCCGTCGTCATCGACGATCTCCGGACGCAGCGGGTGGACGTTGCGTATCTGCGCCATGGCCGCACCCACGGTCGGGACCTCTGCGAGGCTTTCGACGATGATGCGGGCGGCCGCGCCGATGCGGTCGGGGTCTCCTCCCACCTCGGCGAGAATTTGGCCGGGGCGTTTCCAACCGGCGGAGGTCTCATTCGGCGACAGGAAGTCGACGTCCTGGCCGAAGGGCACGGTGGCGATGAAATAAGTGGTGTCGAACCGGTGCAGCTGGGTGGGGGTGTTGATCCAGCGCAGCCACGGTTTGCACAGATCGGGGCGCAACCGCAGGTCACGGTCGCGTAATACCTGTGACCAGGACACTTCGTTCGAGAACAGTCTCGATCGGGTGGTGTGCCAGTCCGTCTGCGGTGTGGCCACGATCTCCCGGTCGACATCCTCGGCGAGCAGGATTCCGGTGGCCGCGAAGGTGATGCGGGCGGCCGCGGAGAAGTGGTGCAGGGCGCGGGATTTGTTCTCGATGCTCAGCGCACGGGCGCACCGGGCCGAATTCCATCCGGCCAGAGGCAGCTTCCGCACATCACCCGGGCGCAGGCTGCTGGTGGGAAATGCCCACCGGTTGCGGTCCTCGACGCCGCGGGCGTCGAGCTGCCGGGTGATGAAGATTCCAGCCCGTCCGCGGAGTCCCTGATCAGCACGATCGCCGAGGTGGGGCGCGGGGCCTCCGGGACGGGCCACCGTCCGTCGGACTGCCAGTGGTCAAGCAGCCACCGCAGTTCCGACGAAACGGGAAGAGTACGTCCGCTAAGCGGCATCGCCTGAGACCTCGACGATGACTTCGACCTCGACGGGCGTGCCCAGCGGCAGCGTGTTCACGCCGACCGCGCTGCGGGCGTGCTGCCCACGGTCTCCGAAGATCTCACCGTAGAGCTCGGACACGCCGTTGATGACGGCCGGCTGCTCGGTGAAGTCGTCGGCGGAGTTGACGAAACCGGTGACCTTGACGACGCGCACGATCTTGTCGAGATCGCCGATGACTCCGGCGATGGCTGCCAGTGCGTTGAGCCCGGCGGTGCGTGCCAGCTGGTAACCGGTGTCGAGGTCGACGTCCGTGCCCAGGTGACCGGTCGCAGGCAGCTTGCCGTCGACGACGGGCAGCTGGCCCGAGGTATAGACGTAATTGCCGGTGCGCAGGGCAGGGACGTAGGCGCCGGCTGGTGTGGCGATCTCCGGCAGTTCGAGGCCGAGTTCGTTCATGCGCTCAAGGGTCTTCGACATTGTTCTTCTTTCGGTGGGGGTGAGGTGTCTGTTGTCCGGCCGGTTCAGATCACTCTTTGGGGCGTTTGAGGTAGGCCACGAGTCCGTTGTTGTCGGGGCCGGGGACGACCTGCACGAGTTCGTATCCGTCCTCGCCCCACTGGTCGAGGATCTGCTTCGTCGCGTGGACGATGAGCGGCACGGTGACGTATTCCCACTTGGTCATGGTTCTCCTCAGTTGTCGGTGCGTCGCCGAGGCGGTCCGGATGATCCGGCATGACCAGGCTTTCCTGGTGCGGTCGACGACGCTGGTCCGATCCCCACACTAGCCCAGACTGGGCACGCTGGGCACCTGTGTTCCGTGGGCGGCGGTCACGGCTGATTCGCCGCGGCGACACCCGTGAAAGTGAGACAGTGAAGGCGGGGAGGATCTGGTCCTCCCCGCCTGCACCGGAACGGTCTCCGCTGGGTTCTATCGGCCTGTCACGACCGGCATCTCATCGGCTCAGTTGCCGCCGAGGCCAGGCGCCTCGCCGCCACCGTCACCGCCGTCACCGCCGTCACTGCCGCCGTCACTGCCGCCGCCTCCGTTGTTTCCGCCGCCGCCTCCGTTGTTTCCGGAGTTGCCGCCTCCACCGCCGCCGTTGCCGCCGCCACCGGTGCCGCCACCGCCGTTGCCGTGGCTTCCGCCACCGCCACCGCCGCCTCCGGTGCCGCCGCCTCCGCCTCCGGTGGACGAACCGCCGCCGGAGCCGCCGCCGGAGAAGTACTTGTTGCTGGGCCTCGGGAACCCGGTGTTGCCCTTGGTCTCCTTCACCGCCTGACTCATGTATGCCTGCCAGGTCTTACCGGAGATGGTCGCACCGTAGATGTGGCCTCTGACGGCACCGGCGCCGTTGGTGCGCCAGTCGCGAGTACCCCCCGGATCACCGGTCCACACTGCTGTGGACAGGGTTTTGGTGAAGCCGAGCAGCCAGGTGTGACCGACCTCGAAGTTCGTCGTACCGGTCTTGGCGCCTGCCGGCACTCCGATCTTCAGCGAGCTCGTCGTACCGCCGTTGAACGTCTGAGTCAGCGCGTAGGCGACGCCCTTGGCCACTTCCTTGTCGAGCACTCGCTTGCAGCCTTCACCGGGCAGGTCGAGTTTCTCGCCGTTGCGGTCCTTGATCTCGATGATCGGCTTCGGTCCGCAGAATTCGCCTTCGTTCGCGAAGGTCGCGAACGCCGCGGCCATGGCGATCGGGGTGGTCTCCGTCGTACCGAGGATCGACGACGGTGACAGTGCTTGGATGAAGCCGGACTTGTCCTTGTAGTCGAGCGCTTCTCCGCTGCCGTAGCGGATGCCGAGGTCCATCGCGGTATCCATGATGTCACACATGTTCAGCTGGTTGCCCATGGCCGCGTAGCCCGTGTTGACGGACTTCTTCGTCGCCTCGAGCGCGGTCATCGAACCCTTGCCTTCACCGTCGCCGGCGTTGTTCGGGTCCCAGTCTCCGCCCATATTCGGACAGCCCTCGTACTTCCAGGAGCTGGCCGGGAAATTGCGCTTCGTCGCATTGACGGTGGTGTTGAGGCTCTTGCCTTCCTTCAACCATGCCGTCAGGACGAAGGGCTTCCACGTCGAACCGACCTGGAAGCCACCGCCGCCGTTGTGCTTCTTGTCGACGGTGTAGTTGATCGAGGTCTTCTTGTTCTTGTCCTTCTTCTTCACCTCGCCTGCCGTGTACTCACGGTTCTCTGCCATGGCGATGACTTCACCGGTTCCAGGTTCGATCGTCACCAGGGCATGGCCGGCGCCGGAGGGGTCGCCGACGGGAACGCGCTTCTTGATCTCTTTGTCCGCGATCTTCTGGATATCGGGGTTGAGGCTGGTCTTGATCTTCAGACCGCCACGTTGGAGGAAGGCCAGGCGTTCGTCAGCCGTGTCGCCGAAGGTGTCATCATTCATAATGACGTTCTGAACATAGTTGCAGAAGAATTCTGCCTTGCTCTTGGCTGCCGAACAGCCGTTCGGAGTCTCATGCAGGTCGAGGTCGAGGTCGGTCTTGACCGCCTTGTCGTATTCCTTCTGCGTGATGTGGTCGTACTTGAGCATCTGCCCGAGCACGGTGTTGCGACGCTTGAGCACCTGGTCGGGGAACCGCTGCGGGTTGAACGCCGAGGGGTTCTGCACGATTCCGGCGAGCATCGCCGACTGCTGGATGTTGAGATCCTTCGCGTGGATGCCCCAGTACCGGTAGGCGGCGGCTTCGACACCGTAGACGTTCGGGGAACCCGAATAGTTGTTGATGTTCATGTAGCGGTTGAGGATTTCCTTCTTGTCGTACTTCTTCTCAACCGCGACAGCGAGTTTGGCTTCGCGCAGCTTACGCGCGTAGCCGGCGGTGCCTTCGGACTCCTTCGCTGCTTCCACGCCTTCGGCGTTGTCCTCGGCGTGGGCGTTCTCCGCCAATACGTTCTTCACGTACTGCTGGGTCAGTGTCGATCCGCCCTGAGTCGTCGAGGACACCATGTTGTGCACCGCTGCACGGGCGATACCCTCGATGTCGACGCCGCCGTGTTCGAAGTACCGGTAGTCCTCGACCGCGATCGTCGCGTTCTGCATATCCTGCGAGATCTTATCCAGCGGGACCTCCTGGCGGTTCTGCCAGTAGAACTCCGCGAGCTCGGACCCGTCGGCGGCAAGCATCGTCGACTTCTCACCGAGGTCCTTGATCTCCAAGGTCGCGGGGAGTGAATCGAAGATCTCGACAGCGCTGTTCGCACTGGCTGTTGCGACCCCGACTCCGGGAATGGCCAGACCGGCAGCGACGATTCCCGCCACTGCGCTGACGGCCACGAACTGCATGAACGCGCCCATTTTTGTTGGTGGGGCGTTTGACTCAGGAGACACCATGACAGCCAGTTTAACGAATTCGCCTTGTGCAAATCTTCAGAAACCGCTGAACGGGCTAGGCCTTTGCGACGAGTTCCAAGACGCTGACTTCGGGTCGGCAGGCGAAACGCACTGGTGAGTACGGTGAGAAGCCGAGTCCGGCGGAGATGGCGACGAGGCTCTTCCGGTACGGAAAGACTCCGCGTGCGCGTGTCCGATCCAGGTCGCAGTTCGTCACCGGCGCACCCCAAAAGGGAACGCGGATCTGTCCCCCGTGAGTGTGTCCGGCCATGATGAGATCCGCCCCCGCCGAGGCGAACGCCTCCAAGGTCCGCGAATACGGGGCGTGTGTCACGCCGACCCTGAGGCCGGCCTCGGGATCGAACCGCGGATGCTCAAGCTCGCCCTTGCCGGGTTCTCCCCCACTCCAACGGATCAGGTCGCGGTCGATATGGGCGTCGCCGAGCCCGGAGAAGTGGATCCGGGTGCCCTTGATCGTCAGGGCCGCCTCGGTGTTGTCGAGGAAATGCCATCCCTGACCGCCGGCCGTAGAGTCCGACGGGGATGTCGGTTCTTCGAATCCGCGGACGAGGGCCCCTACGTCGAGATCGGGGTTCACTCGGTGTTTGACCTCAGACGGCGAGCGCAGATACTTCGCGGGATTCTTCGCCTGCGGCGAGAAGAAGTCATTCGACCCCAGGACGAAGACACCGGGTGTGTCGAGCAGACCGGAGAAGACGTCGAGGACGTCGGGCACGATGTCGGCCGAGAGGTTGTCTCCGGTGTTGACGACGACGTCCGGTTCGAGCCGGGTGAGCGCTTTGACCCAGGAGGCACGGTGCTTCTGCCAGGGAGCCAGGTGCAGGTCGGCGACGTGGAGAATCCGGACGGATTCGGCTCCGGCAGGCAGGATCGGCAGGGTGTGGCGACGGATGGCGAAGAGGTGCGGTTCGATGACCGCACCCCAGATTCCGGCGGCCGTGGGGGCGGCAAGAGCACCGGCGAGGAGAGCGCGCTTCTTCATTCCCCCAACTCTATCCGCTCCCAGTACTACCTGACGGCGGCCCAGCAACCTCGCGCCAGGTTGCTGGGCCGCCGTCAGGTAGTAATTAGGGGGTGGGGATGGGGGTGTTGTGCTCTTCTGCGGCGCGGTGGGCGCGGCGGCGGTGCAGGGATTTCATCCGGCGACCGCCGACGAGGCGACAGACGACGTAGATGAGGAACGAGATCGTCGTGACGAACGGGCTGATCGGGACCACCGGCGAACCGAGCGCGATGAGGATGCCACCGACCGAGGCGGTCACGGCGAAGATCACGCTGAGCACCGGAACCCACACCGGAGAGGCCGAGAGCTGAGTCGCCGCGGCGGCGGGAGTGATGAGGAGGGCGAGGACGAGGAGGACACCGACGACCTGCACGCTCAGCGCCACTGCGACGCCGAGGGTGAGCATGAAGACGATGGTGAGCACACTGACCGGCACACCCTTAGCCCGTGCGACCTCGGGGTCGAGGCTGGAGAACATGAGCGGACGCCAGACGATCGCCAACACCACGAGTACGGCCAGCGCGCAGGTGATGAGGGTGAGGATCTGGCCGGGGGTGATGGCGACGATCTGGCCGGTGAGCAGCCCGAACTTGCTCGCCGCTCGCCCGTCGTAGAGGGCGAGGAAGAGGATCGCCAGTCCCAGGCCGAAGGGCATGAGGACGCCGATGATCGCGTTCTTCTCTGAATCCTTGGCCCCGCCGATGCCGATGATGAGTGCGGCGACGACGGACCCGACGATCGACCCGGTCACGACGTCGAAGCCGACGAGCAGAGCGAAGGCGGCACCGGCGAAGGAGAGTTCGGAGACCCCGTGAACGGCGAAGGGGATGTCCCTAGCCATGACGAAGACGCTGATGAGGCCGCCGACGACGCCGAGCAGCGCCGCGGCGATGAGAGAATTGGCCAGCAGCGCCACGAGCTCGCCGTAATCCTCGAAGGTGAAGAGGTTGGCGAAGATCTCAGGAATGCTCATCGGTTCACCACCGTCCCGTCGAGGTCGAAGGAGTCATCGGGCAGGTTGTGGTGGTCGACGCATTCCTCTTCACCGCCGACGACGACGAGGCGGCCGCCGACGCGGACCACTTCGACCGGAGCACCGTAGAGGCGGGACAGCGATTCGGTGGTCATCACCTCGGCGGGGGTGCCGATGAGGAAATGCCCGCCGACGATATAGAGTACCCGGTCGACATACGGCAGGATCGGGTTGATCTCGTGGGTGACGAAGACGACGGCGGCATCGCGTTTGACCCGCTGTTCGTGCAGCAGCGCGGCCACCACCTGCTGGTGGTGCAGATCGAGGGACAGCAGCGGTTCGTCGCAGAGCAGCACCGTGGGATCGTTGGCCAGGGCCTGGGCCACACGCAGTCGCTGCAGCTCACCGCCGGAGACCGTGCCGGCGGGGGCGTCGGCATAGTCGGTGGCGCCGACGGAGGCCAAGAGGTCTTCGACCTTCTTCTTTCGCCCCCGGGACAGCAGGCCCATCCCCCACCGGTGACCGTCGATGCCCATGCGCACCAGATCGCGGCCGCGCATCGGAGTGTGCGGATCGATTCCGCGCTGCTGCGGAATGTAGCCGATGGCGGGATTGCCCTTGTGGACTTCCCGACCGCCGACCTCAGCGGTGCCGGCCGACAGTGCATTCTGTCCCAGCAGCACCTTGAGCAGGGAGGTCTTGCCGGTGCCGTTGGGGCCGAGCACGGCGAGGAACTCCCCGGGCGCGACGTCGAGGTCGAGATCGTGCCAGAGCACACGCGGACCGAACCGCAGTTCGGCGTCGCGCAGTCGAATCACCGGCTCCCGTGGTGTTGCCGGTGCGGAAGCGTCGGATTCCTTGGCCATGTTCAGTGCTTGTGCCCTTCGAGTGCGGTTGAGATTTCGGTGATGTAGCCGCCCATCCAATCGGCATAGTGTGTTCCCGAAGGCATGGTCTCGGCGAGGTCGACGACCGGGACGTCGGAGTCCTCAGCGGTGGACTTCAAGGCCTCTGCCTGCGGACCTGCCGCTTGAGTATTGTATCCAAGCAGCACGGCATCTCCATCGGAGATCTGCTTCTCCGCGGCCTTGAGCACCAGCGGCGGCACATCATTGCCCTCTTCGACCGCGGCGAGGAACTCCATCGAGGTGACGTTCTCGAGCCCCATATCGTCGAACAGCCACAGAGGGATCGGTTCGGTCGCGGCGACCTTCTCGCCGCCGTGTTCCTTCTTCACCGCATCGATATCGTCCTGCAGCGCGGTCAGCTCCGCCTTGTACTCTTTCGCATTCTCCTCGAACTCGCCCTGATGTTCCGGCAGGGCCTCGCCGAGGTGGGTCGCCGCCTCGTCGACGAGCTTCGTCATCGTCGGGACCGAGTACCACAGGTGTTCGTTGAATGATCCGTGATCATGACCTTCGTGGCCCTCTTCATCGTGGCCCTCATCGTGGCCTTCATCGGCATGTTCGTGATCATGTGCCTCCTCACCCTCGTGAGCGTGCCCACCGCCGTGGGCCTCCTCGTCGTCATGGGCGTCGCCGTGATCATGGTTGTGCGGTTCGTTGCCGAGACCTTCCGAACCGGGCAGGCCGGAGATCGAAACGGTATCGATGATGTCGACTTCGGCACCGGAGGCATCAAGCATTCCGGTCATGAATGCGTCGTAGCCGCCGCCGTTCTGAACCACGAGGTCGGCCTTCGACAGTTTGAGACGGTCCTGCGTGGTTGCCTCGTAGGAGTGCGGATCCTGGTTCGGATCATCGATGATCGGGGTCACCTCGGCGAAATCACCGGCTACTTGAGAGACGATGTCGGCGTAGACGTTCGTCGAGGTCACTACGCGCAGAGCTCCAGTGTCGGCTTCGGAGGCCTGACCCCCGCAGCCGCTGAGGACCAACGTCGCCGAGGAGGCGATGGCAGCGGAGGTGAGAAGAATGCGCGAGGAGGTCATGAGGAGCCTTTCTGAGGCATCGAGGATGAAGCAACATCGTCGACGATACTCAGATCGAGGGCCCGCCACTAATATAAATATTTATATATAGCAAAGCTTTTATATGTTGCGGGCGAGCGCTCACTTCCGCTCGTTCAAGGCAGAGCCCACATCAGCGCCCGTCTACCGTGTGCAATCCGCGTTTGCGCTTGAACCAGTTCGGCAGCCCTGCACAAGCGCGCGTGCCCCTGAACGAGCCGCCGGAGATGACGAACCGCCCGGAAGCAGGTGCTTCCGGGCGGTTGCGATCCTCAGCGGACTGCTGCACGTCACCGGTCAACGCCGACGATCAGCAATCGAGCCGCTCAGGCGGCCTTCGCCTCGAGCTTCTTGGCCAGCAGGGCGGCGATCTGCACGGTGTTCAGTGCCGCACCCTTGCGCAGGTTGTCGTTGGAGACGAAGAGGACGAGCCCCTTGCCTGCCGGTGCCGACTGGTCGGCGCGGATGCGGCCGACGTAGCTGTCATTCCGACCCGCGGCCTTGAGCGGGGTCGGGACCTCGTCGAGGGCGACTCCGGGAGCCTGCGACAGGATCTCGGTGGCCTGCTCGGGGCTGATATCGGAGTCGAATTCGGCGTGGATGCTCAAGCTGTGTCCGGTGAAGACTGGCACGCGCACGCAGGTGCCGGCGACCAGCAGGTCGGGCAGGCCGAGGATCTTCCGGCTCTCGTTGCGCAGCTTCTTCTCTTCATCGGTTTCGTTCTGCCCGTCGTCGACGACCGATCCGGCCATCGGCAGGACGTTGAACGCAATCGGTTCGACGTAGTTGTCAGGCTCCGGCAGGCTCACCGCGTTTCCGTCGGTGGTGAGCCTGCGCGCATCGGGCAGACCGGCTTCGAGCTGACCGGCGAGCTCCTCGACCCCGGACAGACCCGAACCGGACACTGCCTGGTAGGTGGCCACGATGAGACGGCTCAGTCCGGCCTTGTCATGGAGAGCCTTGAGCACGGGCATGGCGGCCATGGTCGTGCAGTTCGGGTTCGCGATGATGCCCTTGGGCGGCTCATCAAGGGCATCCGGGTTGACCTCACTGACGACGAGCGGAACCTCCGGGTCCGAACGCCACGCCGAGGAGTTGTCGACGACGATGGCACCAGCCGCGGCGAAACGCTCGGCCTGTGCCTTCGACGTCGCCCCACCAGCGGAGAACAGGGCGATATCGAGTCCGCTCGGATCCGCCTCGGCGGCATCTTCGACGGTGATCGGCTGACCCTTGAAGTCGATCGTCTTCCCGGCCGAACGGGCCGAGGCGAAGAGCCTCAGGGACCCGATCTCGAACCCGGGATCGTCGGCCAGCAGGTCGAGCATGACTCCGCCGACCTGGCCGGTCGCACCGACTACTCCGATATTGACGCTCATCGTCCGGTACCTCCGTACACCACTGCTTCGTTGTCTTCACTGTCGAGTCCGTAGGCGGCATGAGCGGCACGGACCGCGTCGTCGAGCAGGTCTGCTCGGGTGACGACGCTGATACGGATCTCCGAGGTGGAGATCATGTCGATATTGACCTGGGCTTCGCTGAGCGCCTCGAAGAGGGTCGCGGTCACGCCCGGGTGGGAGCGCATTCCGGCGCCGACGACGGAGAGCTTGCCGATCTGGTCATCGTAGCGGACCTGGTCGAAGCCGATCTCTGCCTTCACACCGTCGAGGGCCTCAAGCGCCTTGGCCCCGTCGTCCATGGGCAGGGTGAATGAGATGTCCGTCTTCCCCGGCTCGCGGGTGGAGATGTTCTGGACGATCATGTCGATATTGGCTTCCTGCTTGGCCAGAGTCTTGAAGATCTCAGCGGCCTTGCCGGGGACATCGGGAACACCGACGATCGTGACCTTGGCTTCCGAGCGGTCGTGGGCGACGCCGGAGATGATTGCCTGTTCCATGGTGGACTCCGTTTCTGGTTCCGCTGCCGGGGTCGATGATCCCCGGCCCTGGCGGAAGGCTTCGGGGATGGGTGAATCGGTCACCCAGGTTCCTTGGTTGCGAGAGAATGAGGACCGCACGTGCACCGGCACGTTGTAACGGCGGGCGTATTCGACGCAGCGGAGCATGAGGACCTTGGCGCCCGAGGCGGCCATCTCCATCATCTCTTCGTAGCCGATCTCATCGATCTTGCGTGCCGAGGGCACGATCCGCGGGTCGGCGGTGAAGACGCCGTCGACGTCGGTGTAGATCTCACACACATCGGCGTCGAGCGACGCGGCCAGTGCCACAGCGGTGGTGTCGGAGCCGCCGCGGCCGAGTGTGGTGATGTTCTTCGCAGTCTGGCTGACGCCCTGGAATCCTGCGACGATGGCAACGTATCCCTCGTCGAGAGAGGACCGGATGCGGCCGGGGGTGACGTCGATGATTCGGGCCTTGCCGAACTGCTCATCGGTGATGACTCCGGCCTGGGAACCGGTGAAGGACTGGGCTTCGAAGCCGAGGTTGGCGATCGCCATGGCCAGCACCGCCATCGAGATGCGCTCACCGGCGGTCAGCAGCATATCGAGTTCGCGGGCAGGGGGCATGGGGGAAACCTGTTGGGCCAAGTCGATGAGATCATCGGTACTGTCACCCATGGCCGACACCACGACAACTACTTCGTGGCCGGCTTGACGGTACTCGACAATTCGTTTGGCCACCCGCTTGACCGATTCCGCATCGGCTACCGAGGACCCACCGAACTTCTGGACGACTATGCTCACTGCAGTATCTTCCTTATCGCTGATAAGTTCCGTGCCAGGCGATCGATTCCATGGTTCCAAACATGGAGGTCTCGTGCTGCATCGATCAGGATTTCAGCCGTGTCGGGCTCCCGGCACCTGAACCATTGTATGAGGTAGGTCATTCCGCTTCACCTTCGCCCGTCATTCAGACACCGCCTGACCGGGCTGAATGTCCGCACCTGCAGACCCGAGCGTTGACTGTGCACATAGGCGAGACGGCGGTTGGTCACCGGGCGTTCAGCCCCCGCTCAGAAATCGTTATAAACGAGGCATCGTGGAACGCCCGATTCACTCGCCGAGGCGGCCCGCCGGCTTCGTGCCGACGGGCGCTGCTCTTGACGGTCAGCCCGACCGTCGCTCCACGGTGAAGAGGTCACCGGGCTGACAGTCGAGGACCTCGCACAGAGCGATGAGAGTGGAGTAGCGCACGGCCTTCGCTCTGTTGTTCTTGAGCACGGAGAGGTTCGCGAGCGAGACCCCGACGCGTTTGGACAGTTCGGTCAGGCTCATGTCTCGCCGGGTCAGCAGACTGTCGAGGTGGCAGATGACCCGGGATGAGTCGAATTCCTCGACCATCACACGAGCCCTTCGAGCTCTTCTTGAGCTTCGCGTCCTGATCTGAAGCACCGCCGCAGCAGTTCGGCGCCGCCGACGACCCCGAGAACGAAGAATGCGTGAACGACGGTGATTACCGGCCCGACTTCATCAGCGATACCGATATCGGCGGAGATCCAGTTGCCGCCGGGAACCTTGGCGATGAAGTGGAGAATCCACCCGATCGCCACGATCCACTCGAACGCCGCGAAGGCGCGGGATGCCCGGGGCGTGAAGGGTGTTCCCGCCGCGATGTCACGGATGACAGGCACCAAGGAGATCGCGGCCGCCAACACGGTGAGGATAAGAGTGACTTCGACGATGGTCACCAGCACAACCGCCCCGGTCGAGACGTCGGACATCGGAACGACGATCTCGGTGAGTCCGGACAGGGATGCCGCTCCGTTCCCGGCATCGAGCAAGGAGGGTGCGCCGTCGGAGAAGTCCACCGCCACCGCCACTTCGGAGCGGATCATTCGCGTGACGAGATCAGTGACGGCATAGATGACGTAGAAGCCGACCGCCAAACCGATCCATAGTTCGTAACCTGTTCCGAACGCCTTGCGCTTCTGAGGTTCGTCGTGCGGCTGCTGTTCCTCTGTCGGTGACATGACAACGCCTCCCCGTCCCGGCGTGGGGCAGGCGAGCTCTTCGCCGTCCTTCGCCGAATCCGATGACTTATCGTTCTTCGATATATCGATAAGCAATATGTTTCACGATTATCGATATGGTGTCAAGAGGGCGAAACCGAGGCGGTCAGTCGATTTCGCGACGACCGGAGAAGGCCCGACCGAGGGTGACTTCGTCGGCGTATTCGAGATCGCCGCCGACGGGCAGCCCCGAGGCCAGGCGGGTGACGGTCACGCCGAGTGATCCGAGCAGGCGGACGAGGTAGGTGGCGGTGGCTTCGCCCTCGAGGTTCGGGTCGGTGGCGATGACGGTCTCCTTGACCTCGCCGTCCTGCAGACGCGTCATGAGCTCCTTGATCCGCAGGTTATCGGGCCCGACCCCGGCCATCGGGTCGATGGCTCCGCCGAGGACGTGATAGAGGCCCCGGTATTCTCTTGTCCGTTCGATCGCGACGACGTCCTTGGGCTCTTCGACCACACAGATCATCGACCGATCGCGGCGCGGGTCCTGACAGACCGTGCATTCGGCTTCCTCGGAGACGTTTCCGCAGATCTCGCAGAACCGCACTCGCTTCTTCACGTCGGTGAGTGCCTGTGCCAGCGCATTGACATCCTGCGAGTCCGTCTGCAGGATGTGGAACGCCAGACGCTGGGCCGATTTCGGCCCGATGCCCGGAAGCTTGCCGAACTCTTCGACCAAGTCCTGGAGGGCACCTTCGTATACAGCGCTCATACTTCTCTTTCGTCAATGATTTCGCCGCCGAGGACCCGTGCGATCACATCGACGCCCATCTGCGGCGCTTCGGAGACGTCGAGGTCCGTTTCCGGATCATACTCGTCCTCGTCCGATCCCGTCCGCTGCGGGTTGGGATTCGATCCCGGCGCCGAGGCGGCCCCCGGTGCGGTCTCGCCAGCTGGGCTGGCCTGCGGAGCAGATCCGTAACCGTGTCCGGCAGGCGGAGTGGTGGTGGCACCGTGCTTTTCGGCGAGTGCGGCGAAGCGCGATTTGAATGGTTTCGCCTCTCCCCCATGGGCCGGCGGCGACTGCACGGCAGGTGCCTGCTGGTCGAAGGCTCCTCCCCCGAAGTCGCTCGGGGTGTCGCCGAGATCGGGATAGTCGAGATCGTCATCGGGCGGCGGCACGACGACAGCTCCGACGTCGACAGCTCCGCTGCCGGCGCTCGTCTCGTCGACGTCGGCCGAGGCTGTGCCTGTCGATGCCGCATCGACCGGCGAGGTGTCGATCGGTGAGAGACCGTCATTCCAATTCGGCTCTTCCCACCGCGGTTCGACGTACTCCATCGGCGAATCGTCGGCGAAGCCGGACGAACCCGCAGACGCTGATCCTTGCTGATGTAAAGAGGCAGGATGATTGAAGTCGTCGGCCGGTGCGTTTGCGGGGTCGGTCGAATCGGTTCCGGCATCTGTCGGCCCACCGAAGAAGTCATCGTCGGACAAGTCTGGCACAACGACGTCCGGGACGGCTGGTTCAAAAGAATCGCGGTCAGGAACGCTCCTCGGCTCAGGAGCGTTCCAATCTGATCCTTCAGAGACGGACGAGTCCGAAGCGGGAACCTGAGCGGCCGAGGATTTCGGACCAGAATCGGCCGAGCCCTCTTCTGCCTGATCGGCCGGTTCATCGAGGTCGTCCTGTGGTGTGGGTTCAGTCGGTGGGCCCGGCTGTTCCCCCTCCTCGTCGTCGGAGGACCAGGGACCCTGTGTGGGACCGCTGGGTTCCCAGAACTTCTCGTGGTCGACCTGTGGTTTGTCGACTTCACGGGTACCGACGACTGCGGCGACTTCCTGTGGACTCGGGCGGCGCTGGCTCGGCGCAGGTCCGTGATTGCCGCCGGAGTCATTCATGGGCGGGGCCGAGGAGCCCTTGCCCTGATTGCCAGCACCGGCACTTCCTCCGCCGATCCGGCCGACATCACCGACGTCGATACGAGCCTGGATGCCGAGGACGTCGTTGATCGCCGCTGCGAGTTTGGCCGCATGGTCGCGCTGCTGGAATCCCTGTACTGATCCGGCATTGTTGAAGCCGAGGTAGACGACTCCGTCGGAGAACGACTGCGGGATCGCATTGGCCGCGATGATCGCTCGTGTCAGACGGCTGCGCTTCTCCACCGAGGCAAGGATGCTCGGCCAAGCGCGGCGGATCGCTTCGATCTCACCGCCGATGTCGCCGGATCCCGCCACCGATGTCGCTTCCGGTGCCGCTGCCTGCTCGGACTGTTGCGGGCCATCGCCAGGTCCGGCTGGTGCCGCAGCCGCAGATCCTGGTCCCGTCGGTGCCGCAGCCGCAGCCGCAGCCGCAGGAGCAGGAGCCGACTGACGCTGAGGCTGTTTGTGCGACTCGGAGTCCGGTGCGGAACTGGGTGCGGAGGCATCGGCAGAGTTCTGGCTGTGCTGATTCTCCTGCACAGATTGCGACTCATTCTGCGGCGCGCCCGACGCTTCGGCCGCAGGCTCGGGCGGCGAATCGGGAGATGGCTGCTGTTCCTGCGCCGGCTGGCCGTCAGCTGCGCTCCGGGGATCCACAGCAGACTGCTGCTGCGGACCAGCGTTCGCGGTCTGAGATTGAGGTCCGGACGGCGGTGCCTGCTCCGGCTCGGCCTGCCCTTGCGACCCCTGCCGATCTGATTGACGCTGCTGCCCCTGCTCAGGCTGCTGCCCCGGCTGTGCCACCGGTGCGTTGAGCATCGATTCGGCGGCCGCGGCCATAGCTGCGATGTCGTCGAAGTCGTCGTGAGCTGTGCTCTGGGTCTGTCCGGAGAGCGTGTTCGCAGCCGGTGCTCCGGCTCCGCGGCCCGGCGCACCAGCAGACGTGTCACCTGCCGACGGCCGACCGCCCGACTGACCCTGATCGGCAGCAGGCGCCTGGCCCTGCACAGGGGCCTGCGAAGCACCCTGATCCTGGACTGCCTGCGCCGACGGCACGTTCGCTGCCACGCCGGTGGCCGACATGCCGATGCGACGCTCCATCCGCTCCATGCGGCTGAGCACAGCATCCCGGCTGCGGCCGGAACCGGGCAGCAGAATCCGGGCACAGATGAGTTCGAGCTGCAGCCGCGGCGAGGTGGCACCCGACATCTCCGTCAGGCCCACATTCAGCAGGTCCGCGGCACGGGAGAGCTCACCCTGTCCGAATCCGTTGGCCTGCAGAGTCAGCCTCTCCAGGCGGTCCGGCGGCACTTCGGGCAGGAAGGCATGGGCCGCCTCGGGGGCGGCGTTGATGACGATGAGATCCCGGAAGCGCTCGAGCAGATCTTCGACGAAGCGCCTCGGGTCCTGACCGGATTCGATGACCCGCTCCACCGCGCGGTACACCCCGGCACCGTCACCGGCGGAGAACGCATCGACGATGTCGGACAGCAGCGAGTCCGGCGTGTAGCCGAGCAGCGCGACGGCCCTGCCGTAGTCGACGCCGTCCGGCCCAGCCCCGGCGATGAGCTGGTCGAGGACCGACAGCGTGTCACGCACCGATCCCCCGCCGGCGCGGACGACCAGCGGCAGCACGCCCTTGGCCACCTGCACACCCTCACGAGCGCACAGCTCCTCGAGGTAGTTGCCCAGGGCCTCCGGCGGCACCAGCCGGAACGGATAGTGGTGGGTCCGCGACCGGATCGTGCCGATGACCTTCTCGGGTTCGGTCGTGGCGAAGATGAACTTGATGTGCGGAGGCGGCTCTTCGACGATCTTGAGCAGAGCGTTGAAGCCCTGCGAGGTGACCATGTGCGCCTCATCGAGGATGAACACCTTGTACCGATCGCGCGCGGGCGCATAGACGGCACGTTCACGCAGGTCACGGGCATCATCGACGCCGTTGTGGCTGGCCGCGTCGATCTCGACGACGTCGAGCGAACCGGGTCCGCCGTTCGCTAGGTCCAGACAGCTCGGGCATTCCCCGCACGGCACCGGGGTCGGTCCCTGTTCGCAGTTGAGGCACCGGGCCAGGATCCGCGCCGAGGTGGTCTTGCCGCACCCGCGCGGGCCGGAGAACAGGTAGGCATGGTTGATGCGGCCACGTTCGATGGCGGCCTTCAGCGGATCGGTCACATGCTCTTGACCGATGACCTCGTCGAAGGTCTCTGGGCGGTATCTTCTGTACAGTGCGGTGGACACGTCCCCTAGCCTAATGCCAACGGCTGACACGAGACACGGCCCCGGACTCCCCGCCGTTGTCGCTGACTTCCCGATCCGGCACGATAGAGATCATGAGCTCAGTCACCCCCTCCCCCGACGAGAACGACCCCGCTAAGACCTTCCGCATCGGCCACAAAGAGCGCGACGAGGCGATCGAGGTCCTGCGCGAAGCCGCCGGAGACGGTCGGATCACGGTCGACGAGCTCGACGAACGGATGGAGAAGGTCCAATCCGCGAAGTTCCCCATCGACCTCGACGAGGTGCTCGCCGACCTCACCACCGAGCTGCCCTCCGATCGCTTCCGCCCCGCCTCGGCGATCGCCCCCGCCCCTGCCCGCTCGCTGACGGTCACGGGCCATGACCGCTTCGATCCGCTCGTCATCAAGGCCGGTTGGGAGTCCGAGGTCCGCCGTGCCAGGTGGGCGGTCCCGCCGTATATCCGCTGCGAACCCTCGATGTCGAACATCGAACTGAACTTCCTCGAGGTCGAGACCGATCTCGAAGTCATCGAGGTCGAGATCGTCGCCGGAATGGGCGCCGTCACCGTCGTCGTCCCTGCCGACTGGGCCGTCAACGTCGACCAGCTTTCGAAGACCTGGGGCAGCGTGAAATCCGTCGTCGATGCGGTTCCGACCGGCCGCCGACCCCTCGTGCGCGTGGGCGGATCGATCGGCATGGGCTCGTTCAAAGCTCGCTTTGCGAACTACTTCGACCGTCGGCGCATGGCGAAATGATGCAGCCCGGACTCGGCGCGGTCATCTTCCTCACCCTGTGCATCATCGTCGTCTTCAGCATCGGCGCCTTCCTCGTGTACCGGGTGATGAACACTCCCGGTTCTCATATCGGCTCCCGCCTGCCCAAACACGATCCCCACGCCGAGGCGACCCCCACCGACACGTCCGACCGCGGATCCGCTGTGGACCAGTTCGACCCCGAGGGACGAACAGCACCGACGACCCTGACCGTCCCGAGGACCCCGAACCGCGGCGTCCTTGAAAACCGGCACCTGCCGTGATCGACTTTCACTATGTCTGAGATTCAGATCACGCGCATCGCCGCCGACGATGAATCTGCGCTGCTGACGTGGAACGACGTCATGCGCACCGCTTACACCGAGGGCCGCACCGCCGCCTGGTGGCGCAGCGCCGAGACGACGCTGACCCAATTCGCCCACCCGCGTCCGGGAGGGCAGGACATCGCCCTGGTGGGCCGCCTCGGCGAGGAGATCATCGGCGGCGTCGAGATCAGTCTCTCCCCCGAAACTCCGACCGATATCGAACTCGGCGTCCTCTCGGCTCACCGTCGGCAGGGTGTCGGCACTGCCCTCGCCGAGGCGGCCGCACAGTTCCTCGATGATGGTGACGATTCCTCGGAGATCGTGCAGACCGAAACCTACTGCCCGGCCGGGGTCGCCTTCGCGCAGGCGCACGGGATGAGCATCGGCAACGAAGAGCACCGACTGCTGCTCGACCTGCCCGCCTACCTGGACGCCGATGCGAATCGGTACAAGGATTCGGGGGCGTCGACGGTTGTGCCGGTGGTCAGGGAGGACCCGGACTTCTCGGTCACCTCATGGATCGGAGCCTGCCCCGAGGAGGTGCTGGAATCCTGGACCCAACTGCGTGTGCAGATGGATGAGGACGTGCCCGTCGGTTTCCTCACCCGCTCCGCCACTCATGCCAGCACTGCGGCGATCCGCAGCCATGAGGAGCGGATGGAAGAGCAGGGCTGGACCTTGGTCAGCTCGATGGCGCACGTGGGCGAACTCGCCGTCGGCTACACGGAGATCATGGTCTCGTCCCATGATCCGCAGATCGTCATCCAGGAGGACACGCTCGTCGACCGTGCCTTTCGAGGCCGCGGGATCGGTCGGGCCCTCAAGGTCGCGAACCTGCGTCAGCTGCCCGCGGTTGCGGCGACCGCCTCGGCGAAATGGGTGCAGACGTACACGGCGACGGGCAACGAACCGATGCTCGCACTCAACCGCGACCTCGGGTTCTTCATCGCCGATACGATGACCGCTCTGGAGAAGAAGTCCGATCACAGCCGCGCGTGACATTCCGGTCGACTAGAGTGGGCAGTGACCCGTCCGGCCATCGAAACGAAGCAGACCGCCGTGCCAACAGAACTCCTCATCGCCGTCCTCGTCTTCATCATCGTCGTCCTCGTTACCGTGCTCGTCATCCGCTCTCGCGCCAACAAGGCCCGCAAGCAGGAGCAGACACAGCAGCCGACCACCCCGCGCGATCCCTTCGCCGCCGACCAGAACACCGGCGGTGACCCCGAGACCATCAAGGCCGGCGATCTCCTCGAATTCGGCAACGAGAAGTTCTTCGTCCGCGGCACACTGCGGATCTCCGAGGGCGGCTACGACTGGGCCGAGCACTTCTTCCAGGCCGACGCCTCGGCGACCCGCATGTGGCTGAGCGTCGAACGCGATCCCGACGTGCAGGTCGCCCGCTGGCGCGACCGCCCCGACCTCGACATCGAACCGAAGGCCCGGACCATCACCATCGACGGCACCGACTACGACCTCGTCGAGCACGGCACCGCCTCCTACCGGTCCGAAGGCACCACGGGGCTGAACGAGAAGGGCGGGGTCGACTATGTCGACTACGAATCCGGCGACGGCCGTCTGCTCGCCTTCGAACGCTTCGACCACGGACGTTGGGAAGTGAGCACGGGAGAGACCATCCCGACCGGTTCCTTCACCATCTACTCCGGCAGCTGATGCTCACCCTCCCCCGCCCACTCGACGTCCCCTTCACCGACACCAGTGCCGAGGCGCTGCGGCTGAGCCTCGACCACGGCCGGATCGCTCCCCTGGCCTCCCGCAGCATTCATGTGCCCACCGTAACCGCACCCACTGACACAGTGATCGCTGACACCGGGCCCACCCTCGCCGAGGCGACGCCAGCGTTGGCCCTGAGACTGACCGTCATCGGCTCCTCACACCAGGCGATCCTGAGCGCCGGGCCCACCGATGCATTCATCGAGACCTTCGCCTGCCTCGGCGAGGATGGGGACGATTCGTCTCCGAAACGACCGCGGTGGGACCGCGAAGACATCCGCCACGGTCGGTGGGCGGGTTTCACCGAACACCGATTCACCGCGACCCGCACCCACGTGACCGGGGACTTCCCGACGGCCGCCGCCGAGGTGCTCGCTGCCGGTGCCGACCGTGCCCTCACCGCAGACGACCACCTCTCGGTCGCGTTCCCCGGACAGCCCGGCGCACTGACGGCACTGTCCCTGACCTGCGCTGAATTCGAACGGATCGCCTGGCAGTCGTGGCACTGCTACCCGCAGCATGGAGAGATCGTGCACAGCAGCTCCGAATTGAGGAGGTCGACATGAGCCAGGGACCGAACGTCTCGATGGGCGGCGGCTCTTTCAACTTCGACCGCGAGAACTCCGGTCCGTCCGGCCCCCAACGTCCCAGCGGACCGCAGCGGCCCGGCGGCGGATCGGGGCGGAAGCCGCGCCGCATCGGCTGCGGAACGATCATCTTCTTCGTCGTCGTCCTCATCTTCATCGGCAACGTGTTCCAGGGCTGCGGTTCGTCCGGGTCGTCGAACTGCGGCGACTACGACCTCAGCAACGGCCAATACGTCTCGAACCCCGGTGAGGGCGATTACGAGAAGAACGGCAGCAGCTACGACTACGTCGGCTGCGACTCGTCCCGCTCCGGAGGCGGCGGATTCTTCTTCCTCCCGTTCTTCACCGGCGGCGGATCGAACTACGGCGACGGCTCCGGCTTCCGCGGCGGCGGACCGGGCACCGGAAAATAGGCACGATCAGGCACAGCGAAAGGCAGACATGCTCCTGAATTACCTCATCTACGAGACCGGAGTCGTCCTCTCCTATGCGGGCTGCGGACTCCTCCTCATGGTCATCGGCTACTTCGTCGTCGACCTGCTCACCCCGGGCAAGCTCCACGTCATCCTGTGGGAGCAGAAGTCGCGCAATGCCGCGGTCCTCGTCGCCTCCGACCTGGCCGGAGTCGCGATCATCGTCATCGCCGCCATCCGCGCGAGCTCCGATGACCTGGCCGCGGGCATCCTGTCGACCCTCGTCTTCGGCATCCTCGGCATCATCCTCATGGGAGTGAGCTTCGTGCTCATCGGCCTGCTCACCCCGGGCAAGACCGGCGACATCATCAACTCCCCGCAGATGCACCCCGAGGTCTGGGTCAACGCCACCGCCCACCTGGGCATCGCGGGCATCATGGCCGCGGCCCTCCTTTGAGCACCGCTGACGAATCCGGTCAGACGGCGGCCGGAAGCGCTGACGTCGCTTCTGACTCCGGCTCCAGCACCACCACCGAGGCGGCCCGACCGATCGCCCTTCCGATGCGTCCGGGACCGGCCCGGTTCTTCGTCCTGCTCGCCGTGTTCATCTGCGCGAGCTGCGGAATGGTCTACGAGCTCGCGCTCGTGGCCTTGGGGTCCTATCTGCTCGGCGACACCATCGTCCAGGCCTCCATCGTCCTGGCGGTCATGGTCTTCGCCATGGGTGTGGGGTCGCTGGCGACCAAACGGCTGACCGGGTTCGCCGCGGTCTCCTTCGCCCTCATCGAGGCGGCCCTGGGCATCATCGGCGGACTCTCCGTCATCCTCCTCTACCTCGCCTTCGCCTTCGCCGACGTCTACACGGTGGCCATGGTGGCCCTCGCGTTCGTCATCGGCGCGCTCATCGGTGCGGAGATCCCGCTGCTCATGGAGCTCGTCCAACGCATCCGCGCGCAGAAGGCCTCGAGCGCGGTGGCCGACCTCTTCGCCGCCGACTATGTGGGCGGACTCATCGGCGGGCTCGCCTTCCCGTTCCTCCTGCTGCCGCTGCTCGGTCTGCCGCGCGGTGCGCTGGCCGTGGGGATGACGAATGCGCTGGTGGGCATCCTCATCGTCCTCTGGCTCTTCCGCTCTGAACTCAGCCGCGCCGCTCAACTCATGTTGGCAGCGCTGCTTGTGCTCATCCTCGGCGGGCTCACCGTGGTGTGGGTGTACACCGACGACATCGAAGTCACCACCCGGCAGCGTCTCTACCGGGATCCGATCGTGTATTCACAGCGGTCGGGTTACCAGGAGATCGTGCTCACCGAGGCGAAGCGGGCCGGCGATACGCGGCTGTTCCTCAACGGGGACCTGCAATTCGCCTCGGCCGATGAGTACCGCTATCACGAAAGCCTCGTCCATCCGCTGCTGGACGGTCCACGCCGCAATGTCCTCGTCCTCGGCGGCGGTGATGGCCTGGCCGTGCGTGAGATCCTCAAGTATCCCGACGTCGAGTCCGTCACGCTCGTCGACCTCGACCCCGCGGTCCTCGAACTGGCGAAGACCTCGGAGCACTTCACCGCGTTCAACGACGATTCCCTCGACGATCCGCGGGTGAGAACGATCGCCGCCGATGCCTTCACGTGGCTGCGGGAGGCGAAGCACTCGGCCTACGACGCGGTCATCGCCGATCTTCCCGACCCCGACGATGTCGCGACATCGAAGCTCTACAGTATCGAGTTCTACGGACTCATCCGCCAGGTGATGTCCCCGGAGGCGCGCCTCGTCGTCCAGGCCGGCTCCCCCTATTTCGCCCCTGAAGCCTATTGGGGCATCGGAGAGGCCGTCGCCGAGGCGGGACTGTCGACGACTCCATATCACGTCGATGTCCCCAGCTTCGGTGATTGGGGATATTTCCTCGCCGACCTCGACGGAGACGGTCCCGAGGTGTCCGTGCCCGATGATGCCCCGGACGGGTTGAAATTCGCCACCGCCGAGGTGTTCGCCGCCTCGACGACGTTCCCACCGGACCGTGATCGCGCGTCTGTGGGCAAGGTCGAGGCCTCGACGCTGCTGCATCCGCGGGTCCTCGACCAGGAACGCGGAGCCTGGGTCGGATACTGACATCGTCTGACACGGGCTTCCGACAACGGCAGAGGGCCGACTCGTGCGGGTCGGCCCTCTGCCATTTCTCTGTCGGTGCTGCCTTCTTCTCGCGATCAGCCGGCCATGAGGCTGGCCAGGCCGCCGACGATGCCGAAGGAGATTCCGAGTGCCCATCCGAGGACGAGGAGTCCGAGGAAGACGAGGCCCAAGATGAAGCCCCATTTGCCCATCTCGTTGTCTCCGTACCCGGCTTCCTGTGAGCGCTTGCGCGCCATGTGACCGGTGATGATGCCGATGACGGGTCCGATGAAGTTGAATCCGAGGAAGGTCGACAGGGTCGCCACGAGCGAGACGATGCCGAGCACCTTGCCCGGATCTTCCTCGGCGCGCTGGCCATAGACGTTCTGGCGCTGGTAGCTCTGCGGTGCTTCGTGCTGCCCGGTGGACGGGTGGGGGTACTGTCTCGCGGAGGGGTGGTCGAACTGATCGGGAGTCGGGGTGGGTGCTGCATTCATGGTGCTGGTCTCCTTGGTATCGGCTGTTGACACCAGCCTAGAAAGACCTCAGCGTCTGCCGACAGGGACCAATCCCCCGACCGGGAGGGGGTTTTCCCGACACTCCCCTGCTTCCCGGTCTCATATGCTTCGGGTCTCAGCGCACGTCAACGAGTGCGTGGTCTGTCCGACCCATAAGATAGAGAAGCAACTCGAGTGGCGCCCCGGTGATCGTCGTGGCCTCGCCGCTTCCCTTCTTCCCAGCGGTGCGAGATCCGAAGCCCGGTGCCGAGATCGTCACCGGGCCCTTGGCCTTCCCGGCGAACGGCAGTAGCGCCACCTTCGTCTGTGCCCAGACGGTCGCGGTCTCTGCCTGCGACAGCCGGCGCGGAATCCATTCGATCGCGGCCCGGCGGATATCTTCATGGTGGACGAGGAACTCGGTCGTGTTCATCACCGACTCCACTCCCGGCAGGGCACCCGGAGTCCATTTCGGCGGTGCGGCGACGAGTCCGAGCAGCCGGCTGAACGGCATCTCGGTGTATTCGTCTTCCTTCGCCTGCAGACGGTCGGAGAACTTCGGGATGAAGATGCCAGCGGCGGCCTGCGGGTGACGTTCCCGGATGACGAGGTGAGTGGCAAGATCCCTGACGTTCCATCCCTCGCACAGTGTGGGGGCGTCTTCACCCGCGCGGCGGGCTGTGTCGACAAGGCGCAGTCGTTCGGCGCGAGCCAGATTGTCTCTCATGACTCTCAGTCTTCCATTCCCGGCTTGGACTCCCCAGGATGCCTGGCCGAATCGCAGCCTGATCTCCTCACCGGCTTGCCCACGCGGTGACGAAGTCGGCGACGCGGGATATCGACCGGTAATCGGCGAATTCGTCACCTCGGGTCGGCCCGTCGGTGACGATGACGACGGGTTTGCCCTCTTTTGCCGCCGTCCTGACGAATCGCAGACCGGACAGCACCGCCAGAGAGGAACCGAGCACCACGATGCCGGCGGCCTCGTCAGCGATCCGATTGGCCTGTTGGACCCTGGCCGCGGGGACGGAATCACCGAAGTAGACGACATCGGGTTTGAGCAGTCCGCCGCATTCGGGGCAGTCGGGGACGATGAAACCGGCGGTGTCCTCGAGTTCGACGTCGCCATCGGGTGCGGTTTCGACGTCGATCGGGTCGATGCCGACTTCCTCGGCGAAATCCGGATTGAGCTCACTCAGTCTCCGCTGCACGAGATCACGGTCGAACAGGTGGCCGTTCTTCAGGCAGATCACCCGGTCGAGGCTGCCGTGGAGATCGATGACGGGACTCGGCGCCGGCGCTCCGGAATCGTTTCCGCGTTCGGCGGCGACCGCCTCGGCGGCGGATTGGTGGAGGCCATCGACATTCTGGGTGATGATCCCGGCCACCGGCAGCTCGGCCAGGGCGAGGTGGGCCCGATTGGGTCGGGTGCCGCGCATCCGCGGCCAGCCCATCCATGACCGCGCCCAGTACCTGGCGCGCTGATCGGGGTGGGAGAGGAAGGTCTGGATCGTCATCGGCTTCCGCGGCGGAGAATCCGGTCCGCGGTAGTCGGGCACTCCGGAGTCCGTGCTCATTCCCGCGCCGGTGAGCACCGCCCAGTCGCTGTCAGAATAGGTCTTCGTGAGCACGTCGATGATCTCGGCATCGGAGTGGCTGGCTTCCGGACGCACACGTCCGCGGAGGGGGTCGAAGATGACTGCCATGGCTCCACTGTAGACATAACATCTGACGGAAGGCACCGGGCGGGGCTAGGGTGGGGCCATGGTCAACGTTCTGCTCGTTCATCATTCCCCGTCCGCTGCGACAGCGCAGATCGCCGAGGCGGCCGAGTCCGGACTGCGTCTGCCCGAGCTCGGCGACATCGACGTCACCGTCCGTCCGGCGCTGGAGGCAAGTGTTGAGGATGTGCTCGCCGCGGATGCCTACGTGCTCGGCACGACTGCGAACTTCGGCTATATCTCCGGTGCCCTCAAGCACTTCTTCGACACCACCTATGACGCGGTGCGCGAGCCGACCGCCGGCAGACCGTACTCCTATTGGATCCACGGCGGCTACGACACGACCGGGGCCGAGACTGCGATGAAGCAGATCACCACCGGCCTGGGCTGGAAGCTCGCCTTCGACCCCCTCATCTTCACCGGCGAGGTCACAGACGCACACTTGGAGGAAGCCACGGAGCTGGCCGCCACAGTCGCCGCCACCACTCCCTAATTGCTACCTGACGGCGGCCCAGCAACTCGCGCGAGGTTGCTG
Source organism: Brevibacterium sp. JSBI002 (assembly GCF_026013965.1). Taxonomy (NCBI): domain Bacteria; kingdom Bacillati; phylum Actinomycetota; class Actinomycetes; order Micrococcales; family Brevibacteriaceae; genus Brevibacterium; species Brevibacterium sp. JSBI002. The sequence goes on along the minus strand of NZ_CP110341.1, from coordinate 859,271 downwards.
GGCCGCCGTCAGGTAGTAATGGGGAAGGTTTTGGTGAAAGTACTTTCCACTATGGAAAGTAATTGGTACTGTGGAACTACTTCCACAGAGCTACCACCACTCAAAGGAACCGACATGAACGCGAACCCCACCCCGCAGCAGGCTGCAGATCTTCTCAGCCAGGTCGAAGCGAACCAGTCCCAGGCCCGCGGTGGAGATGCGTGGCCGCTGGTCACACTGCTCTTCGTTCTCTCCGCCGGACTCTCCGTCGGCCTCATGGCCATCGGCATCATCGACGACAACACCACCCAGCTCATCATCGCCGGAGCCGGACTGAGCTGGATCATTCCCGCCCTGGTCGTCTATCTCGTCAAGGCCCTGTCCTGGAGCCGCCGCTCCACCGCCCTCCTGCTGACATGGCTGGCCGTCATCATCGTCGCGTTCATCGCCGGCGTCATGGCCGATTCGTTCGCAGCCGGCGGTCCGATCCCGTTCATCGCCGCAGGACTGTTGTGGGTCGCCGCCCCGGTCTTCTCCCTGCTGGCCCTGCGCCGCTGAGGAGGGACCGACGATGACTGCGAAACAGAACTCCGCGACCGAACCAGAGGACGCGCACACCGAAGACGCGACGATCCCCCACCTCGGCGACTCTCTGACCCGCCTCGAACCGGAGCTCAACAACCCCACGAGACTCGGCATCGTGTCGAGCCTGAAGAACCGGGACAGGGCCGAGTTCAAACTGCTGCGCGACAGTCTCGGCGTCTCCGATTCCGTGCTCTCCCGGCACATCACCGCACTCGAGAAGGCCGGAATGATCGAGGTGAAGAAAGGGTACGTGGGCAAACGCCCGCGCACCTGGGTCTCGATCAGCAAAGACGGGAGCAGACGTCTCGAGGCACACATCCAAGCACTGCGGGAACTGGCCGGAGCATAGCCCCGTAGATGGCTGTTCCCCCTGGTGAGAAGATCGACTAGGGTGATGGAAACCGATGCAGGGAGGCATGATGACCACACCGACGAGCACCGAGATCCCGTTCCTCGAGCTCCACGAAGTCTCGACACTCATTCGGACCAGGCAGCTGACCTCGCGCGAGGTCACCGAGGTGATGCTCGAACGCATCGACGACCTCGAGCCCCGACTACAGGCCTTCGCCACGGTCATGGCCGAATCGGCCCTCGCCGAGGCCGACCGCGCCGATGCGCTCCTGTCCCGCGGGAACTGGCTCGGCGATCTGCACGGAGTCCCCGTGGCGGTGAAGGATCTTGCGAACACCCACGACGCACCGACCGGTGCAGGCACCACGATCCATGCGGACTTCCGCCCAGATTTCGATGCCACCGTCGTCGCGCGACTGCGAACCGCCGGAGCCGTCATCCTCGGCAAACTGCGTCTGACCGAGGGGGCGTTCAGCGGTCACCATCCGGACCTGCCGACCCCGGTCAACCCGTGGGATGCCGACGCCTGGTCGGGAGTCTCCTCTTCAGGGTCCGGTGTGGCCACTGCGGCCGGACTCTGCTTCGCCGCGCTCGGCTCGGACACCGGCGGATCGATCCGCCTTCCGTCCTCGGCCAATGGCGTCACTGGACTCAAACCGACCTGGGGCCGGGTCTCCCGCCACGGCATCTTCGCACTCGCTCCCAGCCTCGATCACATCGGGCCGATGACCCGCAGCTCCCGTGATGCCGCGATCGTGCTGCGGGCCATCGCCGGCCACGATCCGGCCGATCCCACCTCGTCGCTCGAATCGGTACCGGACTACCCCAATACGCTGCGCGTCGACGAAGCCCCGATCGTCGGCTTCGACCGCAAGCTGGCCGAAGTGCACTTCGACGCCGCGACGAATGCGATGCTCGAGGACACCATCGACACGGTGACCGGCCTGGGCTGGCGAGTGCTCGAGGTCGAGACTCCCGGTTTTGAGGCCGCAGCCAAGGAATGGACGGCTCTGTGCGGGATCGAGACCGCCGGTGTCCACGCGGAGACGTATCCGGCCCGGGCGGACGAATACGGTCCCGACCTGTCCGGTCTCATCGAGATCGGGCGCGGACTCTCCGCCATCGACTACCATCGGCTGCTCGAATCGAGGAGAGACTTCACCGGCCGTATGCGCACTCTCATGGCCGATATCGATCTGCTCCTGCTGCCGGGAATCGGCGTCGGCTCACCGACGATCGCGCAGATGGCGAATCTGGGATCCGACCAGAAGCTATTCGCCGCGGTCACCGTGCCGACAGCTCCGATCGACAACTGCGGAATGCCGTCGATCACTCTGCCGGCCGGGTTCACCGAACGGGGCACTCCCCTGGCCGCTCAGTTCGTCGGCGGTGATTTCACCGAGCCTTTGGTTCTGGCCGCCGGTCATGCCTTCCAGCAGGTCACAGACTTCCACACCCGCCACCCGGCCGATTAGACGCAGCACCGCAGCTCACTTCGCCGCGCTGCGGGCCACCATCTCCGTGATCCAAGTCGGGGCGAAGGGTGAGGTGCATCCGGGAGAGGTCGGGTAGTCGCGGAGCACGCCGAGGCGCTCACCGATCTCGATGGCACGTTTCCGCAGGTCAGGGTTCTCGATGCCGATATAGGACAGGGTCTCGTTCATTGCCCACTGCAGACGTTCGGGCGCCTCGGCCATCTCGGCCTCGATCACGTCGAGCAGCCCGGGCAGGTCCAAGCCCTCGGGCTTGCGGTTGACCCGCTCGCTCGTCAGCGCCCACCCGGCCGAGGCGACCACGGGGTCCGGATCGTCCATCCATGACAGGCGCAGCGCCTCGGCGTGGGGTGACTTCTTGACGATGTAGCTGACCAGCCAACCGTGGACCTTCGGGACACGGGAGCCACGCAGCATCTCATCGAGCTGTGCTTCGCTCCAGGCCTTCGGGCGCATGATGAGGATCGCGACGAGGCGGGCCGCGGTATCTCCGGTGGCCCACAGCTCGGCGGCGAGTTCATCGTTCTTCTTCAGCTCCTTCGCCACGGCCCGCAGCTTCGTCAGGTTCACCGCGTGGTCGTCGCCGTGGCGGGCGTTGACGGCGCGGATCTTCTCGTCCTCGAGCGAGGCCAGGGTGGCGAGCACCTCGGTGCTGGTGGTCATCATGTGCTCCCGGTTCGGTTCAGCGTTAGGGCAGTGCGGATGAGTTGAGGTGAGCCGATGGTATCCGACGCACAGGCGGCGTGGCAGAAGTTCTGGCGGCCGCCGAGGTCAGTCGTCGTCATCGGCGTGCGGTGAGGCATCGATTTCAGCGCGCGTCCTCTTCACACTTCTGAACCCGACGATGACGACGAGCATGCCGGTGACGGCGCCGATGACGGTTTCGATGGCGCGGGAGGCCAGCAGCTCCGGAACCGGGTGCGGGCTGCCGATCTGGGTCATGAGCAGTGCCAACGGAGTGATGAAGAGCAGAGCCACCGAGTAGTTGCGCAGCACGAAGATCTCGGCGAGGAACTGCAGCAGGATCACCCACACCACCAGCTGCCACGCCTCGGTGGGGAACGACAGCAGGAACGCTGTGACGATCACGCCCAGCAGGGTTCCGACCACCCGGTGGACGCCGCGCTTGAGACGGGCCGAACGACCGGGTGGAGTGATCGGTGCGACCGCTGCGACCATCGCCCAATAGCTGTGGGACAGCAGCGGGAGCACATCGATGAGCAGGGTGCCGAGAACTCCGGCGATGAACGGGGCGATCGTGAATCGGGCGGCGTGGGCCAGCAGATCGGACTTACCCACCGGCGACAGCCCGACCCGCACATAGGTCTCCTTATCCGGAGGCATGCGTTCGCCGGCATAGTGGGCGAGCGCTCCGAGACCGATGCACACCAGCGCCGAGGCGGCCGCCACACCCATTGCCACCGGCACCGATGCGCCGCCCGGAATGGATCCGACGGCTCCCGTGGCGAAGATGAAGAAGATCGACCCGCCGGGTTTGAGCCGGAAGCGCAAAGCGATGGCCGCACCCGCACCGGACACGAGCGAGGTGATGACGACGAGCACCCAGACTGAAGCTCCGAGGTTGCCCAGCAGGGCGCCGATGCCCACGCAGACGACGAGGACGGCGGCTGCGATCGACTGTCGTCTGGTCCGCGATCGTGGGGATTCGAAGCGTGCGTAGATGCCGGTGAAGGCGCCGAAGGCGGCATAGACGGCGAGGTCGAGGCGGTCGATTCCGAGCAGCACGAGGAGTGGGATAGCGACTCCCAGGGCGATGCGGAACGCGGGAATGTGGTCGCGTTCGCCCGGTGGGATGCGGAAGAACTCCTGCAGGTGGCTCAAACGGGTTCGGCCTCTTTCGACATCGGGAACGGACCCCGGTGACGGGATCGCTGACATAGGGTGGCGAGCTGAGCGCTCCCTTCGATCGTAGTCCGCCATCGGTGCGGACGAATGTCTTCTGCCGACAGGAGTGATCAACCTCGCTCACCGAGGCGGCCGAGCGCGACCGTGATCACCGTGGTCTCGGTCACGGCAGGTGCCCCTGCCGTGACCGAACGCGTGCCGCCCGCCGGTTGAGATGGTCGCGTTCGGCGAGGCTGCCGGCCCGTTCGGCGGCCCGTGCGTAGAGCTCGGCGGCCCGTTGTGACTCCCCTGCCCGTTCGCGCAGGCGCGCTTCGACGGCGAAATAGCGCGGCAGGCTCTCGTCGAGTCCCCGCAGTTCGGCCAGGCCCGCCCTTGGGCCGTCGGCTTCCCCGACGGCCACGGCTCGGTTGAGTCGCACGATCGGGGTATCGCGCAGGGCCAGCAGTTCGTCGTACCACTCCACGACCTGCACCCAGTCGGTGTCCTCGACCGTCTGCGCATCGGCGTGGAGTGCCGCGATGGCGGCCTGTGCCTGATACTGGCCGAGTTCGTCCCGACCAAGGGCTGCCTGCAGGATCTCGATGCCCTCGACGATGAGCCGTCGATCCCACAGGGTGCGGTCCTGATCGGCCAGCGAGATGAGGCGACCGTCGGCGCCGAAGCGGGCATCGCGGCGGGCGTGGTGGAGGAGCATGAGGGCGAGCAGTCCGTCCACCTCGGCGGAGTCGATCATCGACGCAAGCGTGCGGGTCAGTCGGATCGCCTCAACGACGAGGTCGACCTCGCCCGAGTGCCCTTCGTTGAACACGAGGTAGAGGGTGGTGAGCACCGAGGACAGGCCGCCGGGTCGGTTGAGCCGGGACCCTGCGATCGTGGATTTGGCTCGGCTGATGCGTTGAGCCATCGTCGACTCGGGCACCATATAGGCTGCGGCGATCTGCTTCGTCGTCAGTCCGCCGACCGCCCTCAGGGTCAGGGCCACCGCCGAGGCGGAGCTGAGGTCGGGATGGGCGCAGAGGAAGTGGAGGTCGAGGGTGTCATCGGCGTTCGGGACGCCGTCCGTCCCGGGTTCGGACGAGGTTTCGGGCTCGGCGAGAGTGGCGGCCATGACCCGTTCCTCGCGTTTCATCCGCGATCCTTCAGATCGCACGATGTCGAGGAACTTCCGCCATGCCACCGTCACGAGCCAGCCCCGCCGGTCACGGGGCGGGTCGGACGGCCACGATCGCAGGGCTTCGATGAGCGCGTCCTGAACGGCGTCCTCGGCGGTCGCGAAGTCTGCTCCACGACTGACGAGGATGCCGATCACGGCGGGGACGAGCTCACGCAGCTCCGCCTCGGCGAGGGGATCCCGATCGATCATCGCGAACTCCGTTCGCGTCCCTGATCATTCGTCCACGCTGGGTGCGTGGTCGAGGAAGGGCCGTAGTTCGAGCCATTCGTTGATTGGCTCTCCTCCCTTGCCCGGTGCGGCGGACAGCTCACCGGCGAGTTCGAGAGCGCGGTCGTAGTTCTCGACGTCGATGACCATCCACCCGGCGATGAGGTCCTTCGTCTCGGGGAAGGGACCGTCGGTGACCGGAGGCTTGCCCGGTCCGCCGAATCGGACGAAGGTGCCCTCGGGCGAGAGTGCCTGGGAGTCGACGAATTCGCCGGAGTCCTTGAGCTTGTCGGCGAAGGCGTTCATGTACGCCACGTGCGCGTCGACCTCGTCGGGACTCCACTGATCCATCGGGGTGTAATCCATATACTGCTCCGGCATCCGATAGTGCTTGAGCATGAGGTACTTGGCCATGATGGTCTCCTTGTCTCGTGCCGCTCGCACGGGATGTGCTCGCTGACATGTCTGGGACGCAGCCGGACTCGTGTTCTCGACATCGGCGGCGAAGTTTTCTCGTTCCTCTTCGGCTCCGGTCATCGAACACAGTCCCAGAATAGGCCCATGTGTCCGTCCTGGAACATGCGTCACCGGATCCGAACACGAATCGGCCCAGGTCACGGCTCCGCGCTGAGAGGCTTGTCTTGTACGAAACACCGTCAGCCTTTTGCACACGAGACCAGGAGCAGATCATGAATGCACAGACACTTCTCAAGACCATCACCGTTGCCGGAGCCGTCGCCGCGACCCTGACACTCTCGGCCTGCGATATGAACATCACCTTCGGCCCGGAGGGCCAGGGGCAGGAACAGGGCCAGGAGCAGGACGGCCAGCAGGCGCAGCAGGCCGAGGACACCGAGACGACGGCCGAAGAACCGGCTTCGGATTCGGGCTCCACCTCGGACTCCGCCGGTTCGGGTTCGTCCGGCACGAGCGATAGCGGCACGACGGACAGCGGCACCACCGGCAGCGGCGGATCCACGGATTCGTCCAGCGCCTCCTCGGCGAGTGACTCCTCCGCCTCGAACGGCTCGTCGTCGACCGGATCGTCGTCCTCGAGCGGATCATCGTCGTCGAGCAGCACGACCGACAACGGCTACCAGGGCCCGCGGATCGGCGAAGACGGAGTCGAACTCGACGCCGACGGCAACGGCAAGATCCCCGCCGACGTTCTCGAGGCGGACATCAAGAACGCCTACGCCAAGCAGGGCACCACGGTCGACACCGTCGACTGCTATTCCGACCTGCGGATCTTCTCCCACAACGGATCGCAGAACTGCACCGTCACCGCTGCCGGCAAGAATCACTACGGCACTGTGAAGATCACCTCGGCCTCGCAGTCCGGAATCGGCTACAGCCTCGAGTTCCCGAACATCTGAGCCGCCCGCCGGGCCTACGAAACGTACCCCTCGAGCGTCTCGTATCCCCGACTCGCACTCCCCTGGTCACCTCGGCCAGGGGAATGCGTTCGTCGCGGTCTGGAACAAATCTGTAGTCTTCGTTGTTGAGCCGAGTATGGGTGTCGGTCCGACCGCACGTCGGCCCCGACGTTCCGGCCAGCCGGGCCCATGTCAGATTCGACAACCTCACAGATCACAACTGACAAGGAGCACCATCATGGCACTCTCTGACAAGAAGATCGCATTCCTCCTCACCAGCGGCGTCGAGCAGATCGAACTCACCAGTCCCCGCACCGCTCTCGACGAGGCCGGGGCGACGACCGTCATCGTCTCCCCCTCAGAGGGGACTCTGCAGGCGATGGAAGGCGATTGGGAGCACGCGAAGACCTTCGACGTCGACGTTCCCGTCGCCGAGGCCTCGGTCGATGACTTCGACGCCCTCGTTCTGCCCGGCGGCACCCTCAACTCCGATGCCCTGCGTCTGAATGAGGACGCCGTCAACCTCGTCAAGGCGTTCTTCGCCGCCGACAAACCGGTCGCGGCCATCTGCCATGCGCCGTGGATCCTCGCCGAGGCGGGAGTCGCCAAGGGACGGAAGCTGACGTCCTTCATCTCGACGAAGACCGACCTCATCAACGCCGGCGCCGACTGGGCCGACACCGAGGTGGTCGTCGACGGCAACCTCATTACCTCCCGCAGCCCCGACGACCTCGACGCCTTCAACAAGGCAATCGCTGATAAGTTCAGCTGACCTGGAACGATGCCTCTTTCGCCGAGGCGGAACCACCTCGGCGAAGAACTCCCCGGAACGATCGTTCCGGGGAGTTCTTCTGTTCGTCACCTGGGGTCTTGACAGCCGCGCTTATGATCTACTCATGCCAGCTTCCCCGTCCGTCAAGGCGACGACTCCTGCCCTCGCGGCACTGCTCATCGGGTTCCTTCTCATTCTCTGCTCCACACCGCCTCCGGCACATGCTGCCTATGCGACTTCGGGTGCGATCGGGACGATGCACAGATCGCTCGGTGGGAATTCCGGCAAGCTCGGCCCAGCGGTCGGCCCGCAGCGGTGCACGCTGATCCAGAAGGGCTGCTATCAGTCGTTCAAGCACGGCAGCATCCATTGGACGAAGGCCACCGGCGCCCATGCGACTCTGGGTGCGATCCGCACAGCATGGAAGAAGTCGGGGTGGGAACGCGGTCCGCTCGGCTATCCGACGAGCAATGAGTACCGTTCCGGATCCGAGACCCGGCAGAAGTTCCAAAACGGAAAGATCATGTGGACGGCGAAGTCCGGGGCGAAGGTGACGCTGACGAAGGCGCCCTCGTCGTTCACGATCAAGGGGTCAGGCTTCGGCCATGGGGTCGGGATGAGCCAGTACGGAGCGCGCGGAATGGCGACAGCCGGAAAGTCGTCGACGCAGATCCTGCAACACTACTACACGGGTGCCAAGGTCACGACGATGTCGAAGAACGCCGACGCCAGTCTCAAGGTGCAGCTGCTGACCGGTAAGAAGTCCGTGACGGTCACTCCGCGGTCCGGCCGTCTGCGGGTCAAGGTCGGGTCGAAGACCATCGAATCGGGCTCGAAGGTCACGATCGAACGGACGTCATCCGGTTCGGTCAAGGCGACCGTCGGGTCGAAGAGCTATTCGGGGTCGAAGCTCACCCTCGAATGGCAGGGCACCCGATATTGGAAGAGTTCGTCGGCGACGACGGTGTCGGTCAGCGGTGCCCAGAACGGGGCGACCGGCACCTACCGACACGGACGGCTCGAGATCGGTCAGCTGAAGAGCTCGCTCAACGTCATCAACGTGGTGGGTCTCAACAAGGAATATCTGCCGGGCATCGCCGAGATGCCGGCGTCGTGGCAGTCCGAGGCCCTGCGCTCTCAGGCCATCGCTTCGCGCACCTACGCCTACCGCAATCTCGGTGCGGTGAAGCCGGCCTGCGGGTGCAACGTCTATGACGAGGTGGCCTCGCAGCGTTTCCTCGGGTGGACTCATGAGAATGCAGGCGATTCCGGTCCATGGCGCAAGGCCGTGGCCGCGACACAGACCACGAGCGGGTCGACGGTGAGGTCGGCGCGCCTCATCACCTACAAGGGCGGGCTCATCGATGCTGTCTACTCGTCGTCGGCCGGGTCGAAGACGCATGCGGCTGCCGAGGTATGGGGGTCGGCCGTGCCCTACCTGGTCTCGGTCGATGACTCTCCGTCGAAGTATGCCTCCGCGCAGAACCCGAACGCCTCGTGGTCAGTGACGGCCAAGCAGGCCGACATGGCACGGGCCTTCGGGCTGGCCGATGTGCGGTCTGTGGCGGTGGCGAAGACCGGCTCAGGTCTGGTGAAGACGGTGAAAGCCACCTCGGTGAAGGGGAAGACCGCGAGCCTCACCGGCGATCAGCTGCGGACGAAGCTGAAGCTCAAGTCCGCGTCATTCAGCGTGGCCTGAGGGAAACCGACTGGCTGACTCAGACTCCGGCAGGGGTGAGCAGTCCCCTGTTGACGAGTTCGGCTTCCTTCTCGCGCACGATCGGAATGACGGACTTGCCGAACGCCTCGAGTTCCTCCTGGAAGTGGAGGAAGCCGATGAGAATGAGGTCGACGCCGATCTTCTTGTATTCGATGATGCGGTCGGCGACCTGCTCGGGGGTGCCGATGAGCTGGGTGCGGAAGCCGTCGTCGTACTGGACGAGGTCTTCGAAGCTCGAGTCCGCCCACATGCCCTTCTTATCGTGAGTCGAGGCTCCGGCCTGCTGCACGGACTTGCGGAACCCTTCGACCGCCTCGGCGTCGGCCCTTAGGTCGCTCGTGATGTGTGCAGGTGTGCCGTGCCAGACTACTGAGACGCAGACCACACGTGGCGGACAGATCTCGCGGACCGACGCACGCCGTCACAATGACTCACTTCGCCACGAACCGTCATCTGATTTGCGTTCCCGCGGCAGTGCCCCGGAATCGGTGAATCGACGAAATCCCGGCCCGCATTGACTGCGAGACCGGGACTTCCGTGGCGGAGGATAGGGGATTCGAACCCCTGAGGGCGTTAACCCAACCCGCGTTCCAGGCGAGCGCCATAGGCCACTAGGCGAATCCTCCGCGGATCAGCTTATCCGAGTCATGACGACAATGCGAAATCGCGGTGACCGAGTGTGAACGATCCCACTTCGGCAAGGGTAACAATCCCACTTCTCTATGAGTTCTGCGAAAAACATTCACCAGCCAGTCGATCCTGCATAGTCTTGTCCGACGGAGTGCATGAGAAGGTCTCGACCGAGGCTTTCCGCCGATCACGAATGACCGAGGAGTCATCATGAAATACATGCTCATCATGCGCGCAGTCGATCAGCGAGCCGTCGAGAATTTTGAGAGCACCGATTTCAACGAAGTCATCGCCGCCATGGGCGCCTACAACGAGTCGATGGTCGACGCCGGGGTACTGGCCGACGGCGCCGGACTCGCCGATGCCGAAGAAGGGTCCGTCGTCGACTTCTCCGACGACGACCCGGTCGTCACCGACGGCCCCTACGGCGAGCTGCGTGAACTCTTCAACGGCTTCTGGGTCGTCGACGTCTCGACCAAGGAGGAGGCGATCGAGTGGGCCAAGCGCGCACCGCTCGGCCCCGGCTCCCAATTGGAGGTCCGCCGTATCAACGACACCGACGACTTCCCACAGGACAACGAGTGGATCCAGAAAGAACAGGAATGGATCGACCAAGGCAAGCTGAAGACCAGCCGCGGCTGAACCTCGCCGAGGCGGCACGCCGACCCGAGACGGACCCGCCCACCAGGGCGGGTTCGAATCGGCGCGGCGGACCGTCGAAGCGACGTGGCGAATCGAGGCGGCACGGATCATCGCTGCCGTGACCTGCTATGTCGGCGATTTCGCCCTCGCCGAGGACTTCGCCCAGGAAGCCTTCGCCGACGCGCTGCGTACCTGGCCGGAGTCCGGCTCTCCCCGCAACCCTGCGGCCTGGCTGACGACCGCGGCTAAGCGGAAGGCGATCGACCATTGGCGCAGACGGGACCGTTTCGACGACCGCGTCGCGGACCTCGGCCGTGACCTCCTCGCCACCACCGGGAGCGTCGGGACGGCCGCAGCCGCCTCGACGGCGGGCAGCTCACGCCCCGGACCTCGACCGACCGAGATCCCCGACCCAGCCACGGCCGGTGCCGACCTGCCGTGGGATCCGGACACGATCGATGACGACGTGCTCCGCCTCCTCTTCATCTCCGCCCACCCCGCACTCGCCCGCGAGGCGCAGCTGGCGCTGACTCTGCGCGTCGTCGGCGGAATGACGACGGAGCAGATCGCCCGTGCATTCCTCCTGCCAATCCCGACCGTCCAACAGCGCATCGTCCGGGCGAAGAAGGTGCTTGCGAAGGCCGAGGTCCGCTTCGAACTCCCACCTGCGAACGAATGGGGCGACCGCCTCAGCGGAGTCCTCGGGTCCCTCTACCTCATGTTCTCCGAACGCCACGTCGCCACGTCCGGCTCCGATTGGATGCGGCCCGAGCGCGCTCTCGACGCCCTCCGCCTCGCTCGCGTGGCCGCCGGGCTCCTCCCCCACGAACCCGAAGTCCACGGTCTCGTCGCACTCATGGCTTTCACTGCCTCTCGCTTCCCCGCCCGGCTCGATCGAACCGGGGCTCCGGTCCTGCTCGCCGACCAGGATCGGACCCGGTGGGACCGCAGCCTCATCCGCCTCGGGCACGCTTCACTCAACCGGTCGACAGATCTGCGCGAGGCCCGTGGAACGTACACGATCCAGGCCCAGATCGCTGCGGTACACGCCTCCGCCCGCACCATCGCCGACACCGACTGGGAGCGCATCGTCGCCCTCTACGGCGACCTCGGCAGCATCAGGCCCTCAGCAATCACCGATCTCAATCAGGCGATCGCCATCGCCGAGGCCAGGGGGCCGGCCGCCGGGCTCGAGAGAGTCGATGCCATCGCCGAATCCGGCGTGCTTTCCCGCTGCCACCTCATACCCAGCGTCCGCGGAGAGCTTCTGGCCCGCCTCGGCGACGTTGCGGAGGCCCGCGACGAACTCCTCCGCGCAGCAAAGCTGGCGACGAACGACCGCGAACGCGCCGTCCTCGAAGACAAGGCGCGGCAGCTGCGTTGACCGATGCGGTGGACGGCATTTTGGACCGAGTGCCGCTCTCGACTAGACTGATTCACGGCTCCCCGTGCGGCGTCATCTTGTGAACTCCCCCAGGGCCGGAAGGCAGCAAGGGTAAGCGAGCTCTGTCGGGTGCACGGGGAGTCCTCTATTCCCTAACATCACAATTCCACAACTCCCCTTATCCCCGTCTGCCCAGGTCAGCTCTACCCACGCTGCGCTTCTGGCGCCGAAATCGGGGCCGCAAAGCGAAATCGTTAATACTTTCGTGATTTTGCTTCATTACCATTATTCGCAGTTCTCATCCCTGTGTTTTAACGAGGTTTCCCTGTTGTCCACGAAGATCCAAGGGGCCATTGCCGCCCTCTCGGCACTGGCCCTGCTCACGGCGTGCACGCCGTCGAGCGACGATCCCGACGCGACCCGCAACGGCGCGAACAAGACCGCCGAGGCAGCCGCGGATCCCGTATTCCGCGTCGGAGCCATCACCACCGAGGCCGCAGAATCCGCGTCCGAATCGACGCCGACCGCGGAGCCCAGCGACGGTGCAACTTCCACTGCTGAACCGAGCCAGTCCACCGATGCGGCCACGTCGCTGCCCGGCGCCGAGGACTTCGGCGAAGTGACCGAATCCGGCGACGAGATCGACCTGGAAGCCGGCCAGCGGATCGGCATCTCCGTCGAGAACGCCGACCTCAGTGACATCTCCGTCACCGAGGAGGCCCACCCCCGGATCGCGCACGATCCCGGCACCTTCTTCGATGCGTCCGGCACCGCACTCGAGTCCGACGAGGAGGCCCAGGCCGGTTCGTCGACACCGACCTCCACCGAATCCGAGCCCACCGACGGTGAGTCGAAGGGCAGCGATTCAGAGAAAGAGAACAACGCCGAGGCGGTCTCCGCCCCGGATGAGTCCGCCGCGTGGATCTCGACTTACGGCCTCGTCGCCGACAGCGAATACACCGTGAAAGCCACCGCCACCACTGCCGACGGCGACGAAGTCGACCTCAACGCGACGATCGCCGTCGGCGCCAGCGACGGGCAACCGATGTCGGTGCGCACAACGCTCGCAGACGATCAGACCGTCGGCGTCGCCGCCCCCATCATGCTCAACTTCGGCTCCACCGTGTCCGAGGACTTCCGTGACGATGTCGAACGCCGCCTCTCAGTCAAGGTCACCGACGAGAACGGCAAGGAGCGCAAAGTCGAAGGCTCGTGGGGCTGGCTCTATGACGACCCACAGTCACGACTGCACTTCCGTCCGAAGGAATTCTGGCCGGCTCATTCGAAGGTCTCCGTCGACGTTCCGCTCAAGGACGTGCCGACCAGTGAGAACAGCGTGGGCCAGAACGATCTCACCCTCGACTTCGAGATCGGACGCAAGCAGGTCACCACGGCCAACGTGAAGACACATCGAATGACCGTCACCCGTGACGGCAAGCAGGTCATGGACTTCCCGGCTTCCCTCGGCGCGCCGAAGTCCCCCTCGTACAACGGCACGCATGTGGTGATGTCGAAGGCCGCCGACTACACGATGACCTCCGAGCGGTGGGGCTACGAGACCGATGTCCAGTGGGCCGTGCGCATCCACAACAACGGGGAATTCATCCACGCCGCCCCGTGGTCGGCAGGCGTCCAGGGCTCGCAGAACGTCTCGCACGGCTGCATCAACCTCACTGCCGAACGGGCGAAGCAGTACTACGACTCCGCGATCTTCGGTGATCCCGTCGAGGTCACCGGTTCACATGTGAGCCTGTCGACCAACGACAGCGACATCTCGGACTGGGTCTACTCCTGGGATGAATGGAAGAAGCTGAGCGCCCTCGATTGAGAGCGCCCAGCTTGCCTGCCTGATTCGGCCGGTATCTCGCCGTCGACTTACTTGTCGATCTTCTTCACGGCCTTGTCGATCATCGGCACATAGCGCTCCAACGTCCACGGGACGGTGAGCGGGTTGATGATCGAGGATCCGGTGACGAAGGCCTGGTCTTCCGAGGCCACGACGGCTCCGGACTTGATGGCCGGAATGTTCGCGTACAGTCCCTGCGATTCGATCTCCTTCTTGTTCTTCTCATCGGAGTAGAAGGTGAAGATGAGGTCCGAGTCGTTGAGCTTGTCCGCGTTCTCCAGACCGATGAGAGCAGAATCCGTTCCCGGCTCGTCGTACTCCTTCTTCAGCTCCTCGATGACCGGGTCCGGAGTCAGTCCGAGCGCGGAGACCATCGCCACGCGCTGCTCGGTGGGATAGAAGACGCCGAGGGTGCCGGGGCCGGAGTTGTAGATATAGGAGAACGTGAGGTCCTTGTACTCCTCTCGCTTCGCCTCTTTCAGCTGCGTCTTGATGTCGTCGACGAGCCCTTCGGATTCCTTCTCCTGACCGAGCGCCTTGCCGATCGTGGTGATCTGCTCATCCCATTCGATGGTCCACGGCTGCTTCGGGTAGGCGACGGTCGGGGCGATGGCGTCGAGCTGCTTGTACTGCTCGGCCGTGATTCCGGACCAGGGAGCGAGGATGACGTCGGGTTCGAGCTCGGCGATGGCCTCGACGTCGAGTTCGGTATCGCCCTGGAACTGCTCCGGCAGCTCCTCACCCTTGTCCTTCACAGCTTCGTAGATCCACGGCATGTAGCCGGTGTCGTCGGATCCCCAGGCGTATTCCTCCATGCCGACCGGAGTCTTGCCCAAAGCGATCGCGGTCTCCGTCGATCCCTGACCGAGGGTGACGACGCGCTCGGGCTCGGACTCGATGACCGCCTCACCGAGTGCGTGCTTGATCTTCACGGTCTCGAAATTCGCGGACCCGGACTCCTCTGCGGCCTGGGATCCCTGCCCGCAGGCGGTGGCGGTGAGCGAGAGCGCGACGAGCGCTCCGGCGATGACGGCCCGGCGGCTGTGCGGAACTGACATTCCTGTCCTTTCGACAGTGGTCGGAGCCTGAAGCGGCCCCTCGACATTAACGCAGGCCAGCCTAACTTAACTCACTGCCGTTTTCGCACTACCTGTGAGCCACTTCACTTCAGTCATCCTCATTCCGTTCTGACCTCGCAGGTCGGACTGGGAGTCGATGACGCGATCGATGAGTCCGTACTCGATCGCCTCCTCGGCGGTGAACCACCGGTCACGCAGGGAGTCGTCGAAGATGCGGTCGTAGGTCTTTCCGGTCGCCTCGGCGATCCGATGCAGGACGGTGTCTCCGACCGATTGGAGGTCGTCGCCCTGGCTGTTCCCACGCTGAGGACGAACTGTCCCGCCGAGGCGGCCCACCCGGAGGCGATGGTGACCACGTCGTTGGGGATGGCGGCGATGGTGTCGGCGATCGCGTGCATCATCGACGGGCACCGGCGGCTGAGGCTCCGGTGGCCCTTGACTCTTCGACGGGCCCGGACATAGGATCGGCCGCATGAGCACACAGCGAGAACACGCCGCTCGACTCATCGATGCGCACGGACGCACCTTCGCCGCGGAGGCTGCGATCACTCTCCGGGACAAGCCGGCCCCACTGTGGCAGCTGCTCGTCCTCAGCCTGCTCCTGTCCACGCGCATCAGCTCCGACATCGCCCTCGCGAGCGCGCGCGAGCTGTTCTCGGCGAAGTGGAGGACGCCGCAGCGTCTGCGCGCGAGCACGTGGCAGCAACGGGTCGATGCGCTCGGTCGAGGCGGATATCGGCGCTACGACGAGGGCACCGCCACGCGTCTGGCCGAGGCCGCCGATCTGCTCATCGACCGCTGGGACGGGGA
This sequence comes from Brevibacterium sp. JSBI002, assembly GCF_026013965.1. Taxonomy (NCBI): domain Bacteria; kingdom Bacillati; phylum Actinomycetota; class Actinomycetes; order Micrococcales; family Brevibacteriaceae; genus Brevibacterium; species Brevibacterium sp. JSBI002. Next base: position 843,357 of record NZ_CP110341.1, on the reverse strand, counting down.
CCTGCGGAAGCTGCGCGATGAGGCCGAGGGGCAGCCTGGTCGGATTGTGAGGCTGCTGCAGGAATTCACCGGCATCGGTCCGACCGGAGCGTCGATCTTCCTCCGAGAGGTCCAGCAGGTTTGGCCCTCGGTGAGGCCCGCGTTTGACCCGCTCGTCCGCAAGGGCGCGAAGACGGCCGGGCTGCCGGAGCAGGACGAGAAGCTGACCGCATTGGTCGCTGACGACGACCTCGCCGGCCTCGCGGCCGCGCTCGTGCGTCTCGCTCGTGATCCGGGCCTCGCCGCCGACGCAGAGGACTGAGACCTCCGCGCAGGCCCGCGTGCTAGCATCGACGCACTGGTTAGGGGGCAAGATGATGGCGAATATGTGGCTGACTCTGCAGCTGCTCGTCGTCGTGCTCTCTTCCGACCTCGACTCGGTCGTTCCCCAGTCCCCCACTCATCTCATCGTCCTGGCTCTCCTCGGTGCGGCCCTGCTGACGCCGATCGCCGCATGGGCGAGCATGTCTCTGCTGCGTGTGCTCTCGCTGTCGGCGCGCCCGCCGTCTCTGCCGGACGCGCGCCGAAGCATCCGCGAATTCCGCATGCCTGAGGAGCCCGGCACTCCGGGTACGGCACTGCCCAGAGCCCCCTCTTCCGTCGTTCACGCCATCGCCTGAACGACCTCGATCACGTTCCGTACGGAACGCCTCCCCGCCTCGGCGCGGGCAATTGTCATCAGTCGTCACGGTGATGGCCTGCATCGGCCCATTCAACTGCGCCTCAGTGCGCCCTGTCCGAAGGACACTCACCTGTGAACATCTACGAATTCCTGCCTATCCGCCTGCTCGTCGAAGCCGCCTATACGGTGGTCACGGGGATCAGCGACATCCTCGAACCACTCGCCGGCGGCTTCAGCGCCGCCCTGGCCGTCATCGTGCTCACCGTCCTGGTCCGCGCCGTGCTCATCCCCGTCGGTGTGTCCCAGGTCAGAGCCGGCATCACTCGGAAACGACTGGCCCCGAAGATCAGCGAGCTGCAGAAGAAATACAAGAAGCAGCCCGAACTCATGCAGCAGAAGCTCATGGAGCTGTACAAGGAGGAGAACGCCTCTCCGTTCGCCGGGTGCCTTCCGGTGCTCGCGCAGATGCCCGTGCTCATGGCCGTCTACGGTCTCTTCGTCAATGCGACGATCGGCGGGCATGCCAATGAGCTGCACGGTCATACTCTCTTCGGTCTGCCTCTCAACACGAGCTTCGTCAAGCTGCTCGGCGCCGGCGATCTGACGGGCACCGCGATCACGGTCTACCTCGTCCTCGTCGTCCTCATCGCCGTCGTCGCCGGGTTCTCCCGGCACCTGCTCACCCCGACACCCGAGGCTCCGACCGCTCCCCCGGCGAAGAACGGGGCAGATGCTCCGGCGATGCCGGATCTGTCCGGAGTGATGAAGACCCTGAGCTTCATGCCCTTCCTCACCGCGATCTTCGCGCTCTTCGTCCCCTTGGCCGCCGCTCTCTACCTGGCGACGACGACCACGTGGACGCTCGGCGAACGGCTCGTCCTCAACCGCCTCCTCGGAGCGAACGAACCGCAGTCGGAGGCGACCACCGCGGTGTCCGGCTGAGTCGGGAGCACAACAGAGCCCGGGGCGGAGGATTCCCATCCTCCGCCCCGGGCTCTGTGGCGGCGGCCAGTGCACGGCCGCCTCGGCGATCGAAAGATCAGGCGATCATCGGCTCCGGGCGGGTCCCGGCAACGACCTTGAGTGCGCCGTCGACGACAGTGGCGCGCACGGTGCCGCCCTCATCGACCGCCTCGGTGACGAGGAGATCGGCGATGCGGTCGTCGAGCTCGCGCTGGATCGTGCGACGCAGCGGACGAGCGCCGAACTCGGGTTCGTACCCTTCGTCGGCCAGCCAGTCGAGAGCCTCTGCCGAGACGTCGAGGGCGATGCCCTGAGCCTCGAGGCGCTGCTTCGACGCGGCCAGCTGCTGATCGACGATGGACCGCAGCTGCTCACGGTCGAGCCGCGAGAACATCACGGTGTCATCGATGCGGTTGATGAACTCCGGCCGCATGAACTCCTTGAGGCGACCCATGACCTTGGCCTTGAGATCCTTCTCCGCGTCTCCCGCAGCACCGGAGGCGAAGCCCAGCGGAGTGCCGGACATGAACTCGGAACCGAGGTTCGAGGTCATGATGACCACGGTGTTGCGGAAGTCGACCGTGCGGCCCTGACCGTCGGTGAGCCGTCCGTCGTCGAGGACCTGCAGCAGCAGGTTGAACGCATCCGGGTGAGCCTTCTCGACCTCGTCGAGGAGGATGACCGAATACGGGCGACGGCGGACCTTTTCCGTCAGCTGCCCAGCCTCGTCGTAGCCGACGTAGCCGGGAGGAGCACCGACGAGGCGGGACACCGTGTGGCGTTCGCCGAACTCGCTCATATCGAAGCGGATCATAGCCGACTCGTCGTCGAACAGGGTGTGCGCCAGAGCCTTCGCCAGCTCCGTCTTTCCGACGCCGGTGGGGCCGAGGAAGAGGAAGCTGCCGATGGGCCGATCGGGATCGGCCATACCGGTCTGGCTGCGGCGGATGGCGCGCGACACCGCGGTGACGGCCTCATCCTGTCCGACCACTCGGTCGTGGAGGACCTCTTCCATATTCGCCAGTCGTGCCTTCTGGCTCTGCGTCATCCGTGCTGCCGGGATTCCGGTGGCACGGGAGACCACATGCGCGATCTCCTGCTCACCGATGATCGCCTCGGCGGCAGCGGTCTTCGCGGCCTCCGCGTCCGGGTTCTCAGCGGATTCGATCCGGGCGGTCACCTCGTTGATCTCATCGCGGACACGGCCGGCACGCTCGTAGTCCTCGACCTCAATGGCGGACTTCTTCTCCGCTTCGAGTTCGGAGAGATTGAGCTTGAGTGCGTCGATATCGACCGCGGGTCCGCGACTGAGCGACATCCGGGCACCCGCCTGATCGATGAGGTCGATGGCCTTGTCCGGCAGGAACCGGTCGGTGATGTAGCGGTTCGACAGCTCCACGGCCGCGCGGACCGCCTCGGCGGTGTAGGTGACCTCGTGGAACTCCGCGTAGCGGTCCTTGAGCCCGTCGATGATCGTCACCGCGTCCTCGACGCTCGGCTCACCCACGGTCACCGGCTGGAAGCGGCGTTCGAGGGCCGAATCCTTCTCGATGGTGCGGTACTCCTTGAGCGTGGTCGCGCCGATCATGTGCAGATCGCCGCGGGCCAGGCGCGGTTTGAGGATGTTGCCGGCGTCCATCGAGTTCGCTTCGCCGTTGCCGCCGGCACCGACGAGGGTGTGGAGTTCGTCGACGAAGACGATCATGTCTCCGTCGTCGGCGATCTCGTTCAGCGCTCCGGTCAGGCGCTCTTCGAAGTCGCCGCGGTAGCGGGTGCCGGCGAGCATGCCGGGCATATCGAGAGCGACGATGCGCTTGCCCTGCAGCTGCTTGGGAACTTCGCCCGAATGGATGGCCTGGGCGAGTCCCTCGGCGACCGCAGTCTTGCCGACACCGGCCTCACCGAGGAGAACCGGGTTGTTCTTCGTCCTGCGGGCGAGGATCTCGATCGTCTGCTCGATCTCCTCCGAGCGGCCGATGACGGGATCGAGCTTGCCTTCGGCTGCGAGCTCGGTGAGATCCGTGCCGAACTTCTCCAGCACGGATTCCTGGCCGCCCTCACCTTCGGCCTCCTGGCCGGGGTGCAAGCCTGCGGCTTCGGCTGCCTCGGCACCGGCCTGCAGTGCAGCCTGGGTGACGCCTGCCTGGGCGAGGATCCGACCGGCAGGCATCTCCTGGTTGAGCACAAAGGCGAAGAACATGTGTTCGGGATCGATGTAGGTCGACCCGAAGGCTCGCGCCACCTGGTAGGCGTCGAGCAGGGCACGCTGGGCCGAACCGGTCAGTGTGGGCGTGGAATCCGCCTCGGTGTCGGTTGCAGCCGGAAGGCGCTCTTCGATCGCATGAGCGATGGCCTCGGGGTCGGCGCCGGCCTGGCGCACGGCGGAGATTCCGGGTTCGGAATCGACCATGGTGCGCAGGATGTGGAGCGCGTCGACCTCGGACTGACCGTGTCGCCCTGCGAACTCCGCGGCCGCTTCGATGACCTCGTGGCTGCGCTTGCTCAGCAGCCGGTTGATGTCGACGGAACGGCCTCGGCGGGCTCCGGTCTGTCCCTGGAGGAAACGAGCGAGGAACTCGTCGAACGAGTCTCCGCCTGAGCCTGCGGGTCCGAAGAATGTGGCCAAAGCTGACCTCCTCTTTCAAAGTTGAGCGTATACGACTCAATCAACAGGTGCATGCGGACTTATATTCCCACCTGCCGCCCGCCCGACGACGGAGTGTGAATAACATCACTGTCGAGAAATGCATCGCATGCATTTCTTCATTTGGTGCAAATTTGCAAAAGGTGCATAATTTTCTGGTGAACTCCGAACCGACCGAATCCCTGCGCGAACGTCAGACCCGTGAGCGCCGCGCGTCCATCCACGCCGCGGCCGTCGATCTCGTCTTCGATCATGGCCTCGACGAGGTGACCGTGGCTCGGATCGCGGAAGCCGCGGAGGTCTCGACGCGCACGTTCTTCAACTATTTCCCCACCAAGGAGATGGCGATCGTCGGACTGACGGCCTCGGACGACATCGCAGCCGCACTGCAGCGATTCATCGAGGACTTCGAGCCCCGGCGCGAGCGTCTGGCGGAGGATCTCTCCTTCACCATCCGGGCCGCGTTCGAGTTCCTGCTGCCGCGGTCGGCGAACAAACAGAAGCTGCGCGCAATCCAGGCTCGGCATCCGCACCTCGGCATGCTCAGCATGGAGACGAAGCGGCACTACTCCGAGCAGATCATCACCGGCATCCGCCGGCGGATCGAACGTCGCGGAATCACCTTTGCCGATGACGACACCGCCGCACGGGCCGCGCGGATGCTCGCGCAGCTGTGCAGCATCCCGCTCGAGCACGCTTTCGCCTCCGCGCGATTCGACCCCGAAAACGAATTGGACGACGAACGGGTGGACCAGGCGTTCACCTCCTCGATCGACCTGTTCCTGACCCTCTTAGAAAGGCTGAGATGACCACTACCGCCACAGAGCCCGCTGCCGAGAAGCAGCACAGCGCCGAGGAGGAGCCGGAGATCGAGACCCCGTCAGTGGTCCTGCTGTTCGTCGGCCTGATGCTGGCAATGTTCATGTTCTCGCTCAACCAGACCATGCTGGCTACGGCCCTGCCGACCATCGTCGGCGACCTCGACGGCGTCGACCAGATGCTGTGGGTCTCGACGGCGTTCATGTTGGCGGCGACGATCATGATGCCGATCTACGGCAAACTGGGAGACTCGTTCAACCGCAAGAAGATCTTCATCTTCGCCATCTGCATGTTCATCCTCGGCTCGATCGTCGGATTCCTCGCCCACAGCATGGCCGTCCTCATCACCGCACGCGTCATTCAGGGCCTCGGCGGCGGCGGTCTCATCATCCTCTCGCAGGCTCTCATCGCCGCGGTTGTGCCGGCTCGCAAGCGCGGCCCGTACATGGGCATCATGGGAGCGAACTTCGCGGTCACCTCGGTGGCGGGACCGCTGATCGGCGGCTGGATCACCGAGGGTCCGGGCTGGCGCTGGACGTTCGCCCTCAACCTGCCGTTCGGCGTGCTCGCCCTCATCGCCGCCATCCTCTTCCTCAAGGTCCCCAAGTCGGACCGGTCGGTCAAACGCCATGTCGATGTCGCGGGCATGATCCTCATCGCCGAATTCACCTCGGCGCTCATTCTCACAACTTCGTGGGGCGGGCATCAGTACGACTGGGACGATCCGATCATCATCGGACTCATCGCCATCGCCGTCATCAGCGCCGTCGTCTTCGTCTTCGTCGAACAGGCTGTGCCCGAACCCGTCATCCCGATGTTCGTGTTCAAGGACACGAACTTCGTCCTCTGCACGATCGCCGGCATGTGCATCGCCATCGGCATGTTCGGCGTCCTCTCGTACATGCCCACGTTCCTGCAGATGGCGCACGGGATCGAAGCGACGAAGGCCGGGCTCCTCATGGTGCCCATGATGGCCGTGATGCTGCCGAGCTCGGTCATCATCGGCTTCGTCGTCTCGAAGACGGGACGGTACAAGTGGTACCCGGTGCTCGGCAGCGCGATCGTCGGCGTCGCCCTCTTCCTCATGGGGACCTTCGTCACGGCCGATCAGAACGTTCTCGTCGTCATCGGCTGCCTGTGTGTGCTGGGCCTCGGCCTGGGACTGTCGATGCAGATGCTCGTGCTCATCGTCCAGAACTCGTTCCCGGTGGCGATGGTCGGCACGGCGACGGCGTCGAACAACTTCTTCCGCCAGATCGGCGGCACGCTGGGCATGTCGCTGATCGGTTCGCTCTTCACCTCGCGGCTGGCATCCAACCTCGAGGACGGCATCAAGTCCCTGGGACCCCAGGGCGCCCAGGCGATGAAGGGCACGGGGTCGAATTCGCTGACCCCCGAAGTGGTCAAGTCGCTGCCCGATCCGATCCACTCGATCATCGTCAATGCGTACAGCGATGCGCTGGTGCCGATCTTCCTGTGGGTCTGCCCGCTGGGAATCATCGCGGCAGTCATCCTCATGTTCGTTCGTGAGAAGGCTCTGGCCACGAAGATCGATGCGGGCGCCCCGACGGACCATCAGCGTGAGGTCGTCGCGACCGACAGCATCGCTGTCGTCGAACAGCCTGGAGCACTGACCCCCTCGGGCACGAGCTCCGTCAGCGATGAGATCGAGCACAAGAAGGCCACGCAGGGTGCCGGCGACTACTCTCTGCGGCCCCGCTCGCCCAAGCACTGATGCGAACGTCCACGCCATGACAGCGCGGGCCCCGCATTTGCGGGGCCCGCGCTGTATCGGCCGGAGTCAGTCCACGGCAGCCGCGGACTAGCCCTTCGAGGGCCATCCGTTCGGCTCACACCCCTGCAGGCCCTTCGTCTGCTGCTGCATGAGCGGGGCCGTCTTGCCTGGTCCGGGGCAGGATTCGTGGCCGTGGCCGAGAGCGTGACCGACCTCATGGTTGATGAGGTACTGCCGGTACTGGACGATATCGTCGAACTCTTCGGTGGCAGAGACCCAGCGCTTGGCGTTGAGGATGACGTTGGGACCGTTGCGACACGAGAGCTTGCCCAGGGTCCGCAGCGGCAGGCACATCTCGTCGACGGTATCGGGGCTGGCGATGGAGATCATCGTGTCCTGACCTTCATCGACGAGCTCGATGGAGACGTCGTCCATGTCCTGCCAGCCGCGTTCGTCCTGGAGGGTCTTGATGATGAAGTCGCCGGCCTCATCGACGTCGATGGGCAGGTTGTCCTCGACGCGCAGGGCGACCTTGAACGTCTTGCCCTCATCGCGGTTGGGTCCGGTCTCCTCTTTCGGCCGCTCCCACCGGCCGCTGCCGTGGGTGTCGATATCGTCTTCGCCCACCCCGGCGGCCCCCGCGTCGTCGATGCTCGAGGTCTTGGAGGGCGAAGGGGATTCCGTCGCCTCACCCGACTGCGTGGTCTCCCCCGTCGGGTAGGCGGAGGCGGCAGGAGTCTCCGCTGCCTTCGGAGTCGGCCGGGTCTCTTCGTCGGCGGCGGGCGCGCAGGCGCTCAGTCCGACGAGCAGCGAGACAGCGGCAAGCGAGGTCAGGGGGCGCAAGCGTGGGCGGGAAGCGAGGCGGATTCGACTGGGCACGCCTGAGAGTCTATCCCGTGCCGATTCATCGAAAAACGGGCTGAGTGTCGAGAAACGGGTGTGCGCACGCGTTTCTCGACACTCAGCCCGTTTCTCGGCGAGTGATCAGAACTCGAGCACGCCGCCGGGTCCGCGCAACCAGGCACGCAGACGACAGTCCGGCCCCTCGACCACCGTGGTGTCACCGGCTCCGAGCACCTCGAGCACCTGCCGCGCTGCCTCGGGCTCCGGCGATTCCACACGGAATTCGAGCAGTTCGAGGGTGGGCAGGGCTGCCTCGGCGGGATGGACGGATTCGCCCCAATCGATGAGGAACGGCTGCGCACCTGAGTGCGGCAGCGGAGAACGCGTGGTCAGCCGCCATTCGAGACGGTCGCCTTCGGCAGTCTCGCGGGCCATATCCTGGACCTCGCCGAAGTCGATGCCCGCGGTGTTCGCGGCCGCGACCTTCGCGAGGAACGCCGGCGGATGGATGGCCCAGGTCTGCAGGGTCGGCTCGGCGGCCAGATGTGCGTCGAGCGGAAGGGTGCCGTCAGCGGGCTTCTCCTGCTGCGGGTCGGGGCCGAGGATCTCGAGGTAGGTGTGCGCTCCCTCCGGCCAGCCCGTCGGGGCGAGCCCGAGGAGGAAGTTCGCGGTCCCCCGCGCCGGGTGCGAGCCACCGGGAACCGCACGCACCCCGGTGGCCTCTTCCACGGCGGCGACCCCGGCCTCGAGGTCGGGCACCGTGATGATGAGGTGGTCGAGTTCAGCGGGAATGGTGTTCAGAGCGTCCATGATCCACCCGGACCTTTCAGATGAGCGTGTAGACCCTCAGTCTCCCCTTCTTGGCGGCCTGGGGCAATGATGTCGAGTCCGATGCCGATGAAGTCGAGGACCGAACCGACCGCAACAGGCTCGTCACTCGCGGCCCAGAGCTTCTCGAGGCGGACCCACGGCATCTCCTGGCTCGCCGGATGCTCGGAGTCCTTCCAATCGATGAGGAACGGCTGGATTCCCGACCACGGCAGCGGGGTGCGCCTGGTCAGGCGCCAATCGAGGACCACCCCGTCCGGTCGGCGTCGGGTCATGTCATGAACCTCGCCGAGGTCGACGCGCGGTTCCCGTGACCGCGCAGCAGCCGTGACGACGCCGTCGAAATCGTCCGGACGGATCGCCCACCGCTGCACGGTCGGTGCCGTGGTCCCGGCCAAGCGCCCTGCCGCGAGTGCCGGGTCCTGCTCGGGGTCGGGGCCGAGGATCTCGAGGTATGTGAGCGGGTTCGCACCACGTGGACGCGCGAGTCCGAGGGACTCGGTGAGGTCGTCGCCGAGCTCGAGCCCGAGCAGCGCATTGGCTGTCCCCAAGCCCGGATGCGCACCGCCGTCGACCGCGCGCACCCCCAGGTGACCCTCACATTGCTCAACATATTCCTGCAGATCTGGGACGGCGATGACGAGATGATCGAATTCCGCATGGTTCATCATGTCTCAATATTAAGCCCCGGATTGACGCCGATTGCGCGGATGCGCTTTACTCATGGCATGCACATCCACTTCGGGCTCCATGTCGGACACCGCCTCCGCCTGCCGACAACGGCAACCGCGATGTCCGCATATTGTTGAACTATCCCGCTCAGCTCCCTCTGTTCCATCCCACTTGCCCGAAGGACCCCTTCCATGACGGATCACCGTCTCTCCACCTCCGCGCGTCTGACTCAGCGACGCCTCGACCGCCGCTCCGTTCTCAGTCTCGGTCTCGGTTTCGGCGCTCTGCTCACCCTCAGCGCCTGCACACCCCACGACTCCGGTTCACTGGCCGAGGGCGAACCCGTCCGCGGCGGAGTGCTCACCTACTTCGAACCCCAGACCTGGACGCTGCTCTACCCGCCGTCGGTCGGCTTCTACCCCAACGGCGGAATCATGAACAACATCTCCGCGCGTCTGCTGTGGCAGGATCCGAAGACCCTCGAGCTTCATCCGTGGCTGGCCACGGACTTGCCGGAGACCGACGCCGACGCCACGACCTACACCTTCACCATCCGTGAGGGCGTGACCTATTCGGACGGTTCGCCGCTGACACCGGAGAATGTGGCGAAGAACTTCGACCTCTTCGGTCGCGGCGACGAAGCCCGCACGCTGCCGGTGTCCGAGCAGATCTCGAACTATGAACGCAGCGAAGTCCTCGACGCGCATCGGGTGCGCTTCCACTTCTCCGCGCCCTCTCCCGGTTTCGCCCAGGCGACGTCGACAATGAACGCAGGATTGCTCGCCGATTCCACTCTCGACCTCGACGCCGAAGGCTTCGGCCCGGGCGGAGCCACGCAGATCCACACCTGCGGCCCCTTCCACATCACTGACGAGACGATCGGCACGAAGCTCTCCGTCCGTGCCCGCGAGGACTACGACTGGGCGCCCCCGCACCTGAAGCATCAGGGCCGGGCCCACCTCGACGGCATCGACTACCTGACGAACAACGAATACTCCGTGCGCATCGGAGCCGTGCTCTCCGGGCAGGCAGACGGTGTTCGCGACGTCCAAGCCCCCGATGAGTCCCGCGTGACCGAACAGGGCCTGCGCCTCTATGCGAAGGCGACGAACGGAATCAACAACAGCATCAACTTCCGGTTCCGCCACGACCTGCTGGGCGACATCGACGTCCGGCGAGCGCTCATCGCCGCCATCGATCGACAGGAGATCGTCGACAAGCTCTTCACTCCGAACTACCCGCTGGCCACCGGCCTGCTGGCCAAGGGCGCCATGGGCTACACCGACCAGTCCGGATCATGGGACTTCGACCCGGACAAGGCGAACCGCCTCCTCGACCAGGCCGGCTGGAGCGAGCGCAACGGGCAGGGCTACCGCGTCAAGGACGGAACTCCGCTGGCGCTGACGGTGAATATCGCACTGCCGCAGCCGCGGTCGAACGAGGTCCAGACCCTCATCCAACAGCAGCTGCGCCGCGTGGGGGTGCGCCTGTCGATCAACCCCGGGGACCAGTCGAAGCAGACGCTTGACGCCCTCGAACTCGACACCGTGCAGATCTACCATTCGATGGTCGCCCGCGCCGACTTCGACAATCTGCGCTCGAACTACTCCTCGGTCAATCGCGACGTCTTCCTCAACGGAGTCGACCGCGCGGACGCCGACGACGATTCGGTCGACCCGAAGATCGACGAACTCCTCGAAACGCTGGCATCCGAACCGAACCATGAGAAACGGCAGGAAGCCGCCGAGGCGGTCCAGAACTACCTCGTCGACCAGGCCTATGTGCTGCCGTTCTTCGAAGAACCACAGGTCTTCGCATTCCGCCGCCGCGTCCACGGCTTCACCACCGAACCCGTGGGCCGCCCCGACTTCTACAGCACCTGGCTGGCAGGAGAGAAATGATCCTCGACACCCGCTACCTCCTCCTGCGCCTGGGCCAAGCGGTCCTTGTGCTGCTGCTCGCGTTCACCGCGGCATTCATCCTGCTCAGCCTCATCCCCGGAGACGGCGTCACCGCCCGCTTCGCCGATCCCGCACTGGGCCTGTCCGACGACCAGATCGCCGAGATACGCGCAGCCACCGCCGCCGACGACTCCTGGTTCGGCAAGTACCTCACGAGCCTCACCGGGTTCCTCACGGGCGACTTCGGCTACTCGGTCCAGACCGGTGCCGCCGTGTCGACGATCATCGCGGCGGCGCTGCCGTCAACCGCGGTGCTCGCAGCCTCCGGGTTCGTCACCGCCCTTATCCTCGCCGTGGCCATCGCCGTCGCCGCGACCTTCGGACCGGCCACCGGGCCGACGGCCAAGGTGCGGCGAGTCCTCGACTCGGTGCCCAGTCTCTTCATCTCCATCCCGGTGTTCTGGCTCGGAATCCTGCTCATCCAGGTCTTCTCCTTCCAGCTCGGTCTCGTCTCCGTCGTCGACCCCGGCCCCGCCGAGGCGCTCGTGCTGCCGACCCTGACCGTGGCGGTTCCGCTGTCGGCCCCGATCGCCCAGGTGCTCATCCGCTCCATCACCGAGGTGCAGGCTTCCGGATTCGTCAAGGTCACCACGGCCAAGGGCGCCTCCGAACTGTGGATCCTCGTCCATACCGTGGCCCGCAATGCGGTGCTGCCGGGGCTGACGATCATCGGCCTCGTCTTCGGCGAACTCGTCGCCGGCGCCGTGGTCACCGAGACCGTATTCGGCCGTAACGGCATCGGACTCATCACCGCCCAAGCGGTCACCCACCGGGACAATCCGATCCTGCTGGCCGTCGTGGTCATCGCCACCTTCGGCTACGTCATCATCAACCTCGCAGTCGACCTCCTCTACCCCGTCATCGACGTCCGACTGCGCACGAAACGCAGCTCCGCCTCGGCGGGCAGGGCCCTGCGCAGCCACGACGAACCCTCACGTCGCGCCCTGACGGCGACCGCGGCCAGCGTCGGCGTCGACCTCGACTGGGACGACGAGGCGAAGGAGAAGGACTCATGAGCATCGTCTTCACACGCGGCCAAGGCACCGGCACCGACACCCGCCGAGTTCGCGGCGGCCGGGCACGCGCCGCGATCACCCCGGCCACCATCGCCTCCGGGCTGGTGCTGCTCATCGCCATCGCCTGGGCGCTGTTCCCGGGTCTCTTCACCCACTTCGATCCCAACGACGGCGGAGACACCCCTGCCCTTCTGGCCCCGAGCCTCGAACATTGGTTCGGCACCGACCAGACCGGCCGCGATGCCTTCACCCGCGTCGTCTACGGCGCCTCCCAGTCCCTGCTGGCCGCGCTCGTGGCCGTCGGGGTCGGGCTGATCGTCGGCACCACGATCGGGCTCATCGCCGGCACCCGGCGCGGGTTCGTCGACGATGTGCTCATGCGCCTGATCGACGTACTGCTGTCCATCCCCGCGATCCTGCTCAGCCTCTCGATCGTCGTCGTCCTCGGTTTCGGAACGATCAACGCGGCCATCGCCGTCGGAGTCACCGCCATCGCCCAGTTCGCACGACTGGCCAGGTCCCAGGCGGTGCAGATCAACACGAGCGACTACGTGGCCGCGGCCTACGGATCCGGCGGCACCTTCTTCTCCGTCCTGGTCCGCCATATCCTGCCGAATTCGATCTCTCCCGTGCTCTCACTGGCGGTGCTCCAGGTCGGTTCGGCGATCCTCCAGATCTCCACTCTCGGATTCCTCGGATACGGCACCCCGCCGCCCACCCCGGAATGGGGCCTCATCATCGCCGAGGGCCGCAACTTCGTCGCCACCGCGTGGTGGCTGACCGTGCTGCCCGGCCTCGTGGTCATGGCCATCGTGCTCGCCACCCACCAGATCGGCAACACCCTGCGAAAGGTGACATCATGACCGACTCCTCACTGCTGCACATCGACGGTCTCTCCGTCGAATACACCCGCCGAGGCGGCTCCGCGGCACCTGCCGTGAGCGAACTCGACCTCGTGGTCCGTCCCGGTTCGATGACCGCCGTGGTCGGGGAATCCGGTTCGGGGAAGTCGACGACGGCGAACGCGGCCATCGGCCTGCTCCCGCCATCGGCCAGGGTCGCGAACGGGCGGATCCGCCTCGGCGATCTCGATCTGCTCAGCCTGGGCACCTCCGGGTGGCGCGGTGTGCGCGGTTCCCAGATCGGCTATGTCCCACAGGACCCGGGGTCCTCGCTCAATCCGCTGCAGACGGTCGGCAAGTCCGTCGCCGAGGCGCTGCGCATCCACCGTCGCACGGGCCGCGCCGAGGCTCGTGCTCAGGTCATCGAGCTGCTGGACCGGGTCGGCATCGACCAGCCGGAGAAGCGGGCCGACCAGTTCCCGCACGAGCTCTCGGGCGGGATGCGGCAGCGGGTGCTCATCGCCGCCGCCATCGCGCTGCGTCCGCGCCTGCTCATCGCCGATGAACCCACCTCCGCGCTCGACGTCACCGTCCAGAAGCAGGTCCTCGACCTCCTCGACGAGCTGCGCGCCGAGACCGGGATGGGCGTCCTCTGCATCACCCACGATCTCGCCGTCGCCGGCGAGCGCGCCGACGAGGTCGTGGTCATGCAGGGCGGACGCATCGTCGAATCGGGACCCGCCGGCCGTGTCTTCTCCGACCCGGCCACCGAGTACACCTCCCGCCTCATCGCCGATGCTCCGGCGCTGCAGACGAAGGCACGTCCGGACCGCACCGAGGCGACCACGCAGACTGACACCCCGTTCGTCTCCGTCGAATCACTCACCCACATCTTCGACCGCACGGGTGATCAGATCACCGGCGTCGAAGGTGTGGATTTCACGGTGGCGCGCGGGACCACGCACGGACTCGTCGGCGAATCCGGTTCGGGCAAGACGACCACGGGCAAGGCGCTGAGCGGGTTCCTCACACCCCAGTCCGGGCATGTGCGCATCGGCGATTTCGACGCCGCGGAACTCGGACGCGGTCGTCCCTCACGTCAGCGTCTGCGGGAGTTCCGGAGCTCCGTCCAACTGGTCCATCAGAACCCGTTCTCCGCTCTTGATCCCAAGCATTCGATCCGCTCGACCCTGACCGAACCTCTGCGCAACTTCCGCCTCGGTGACCGCACCTCCCGGCCGCGGCTCGTCGCCGAGGTCATGGATCGGGTGGCGCTGCCGACCGACTTCCTCGACCGGCGTCCCGCCGAACTCTCCGGCGGGCAGCTGCAGCGAGTGGCGATCGCCCGTGCCCTCATCGTCGAACCCGAACTCGTCGTCTTCGACGAGGCGGTCTCTGCTCTCGACGTGACCGTGCAGGCGCAGATCCTCACCCTGCTCGATGAGCTGCAGAGGGAGCTCGGCCTGACCTACGTCTTCATCACCCATGACCTCGCCGTCGTCCGCCAGATCGCTGATACGGTGTCCGTGATGTCGCACGGACACCTTGTCGACGATGGCGCGACCGAAGAGATCTTCACTCGCCCGCGTTCCGCCTACACTCGCACTCTGCTCGAGGCGATCCCCCGTCCCGCGACGCTGTCGGAAAACGCAGCGCCTGCGAACAATCGACCGGCAACCCCGACCCTGCTCACCGCAGCAGCAGAAAGCTGAGAACCATGACCCCTCAACCGACCGACACCCAGGCGACCGGACCAAAGCTCGGATTCTTCACTCGCCTGCTCGAGGACGCCCCGGCAGCTCAGCGCTACCGCTTCGCCCTCGAACAGATCGAGACGGCCGAGGAGTTCGGCTTCCACTCGGCATGGGTCGCCCAGCACCACTTCTCCGCGGCAGAGGGCGGGCTGCCCTCCCCGCTCGTCTTCCTCTCCCATGCCGCCGCCCGCACCTCCCGAATCGACTTGGGCACCGCGATCATCACCCTGCCGATGGAGAATGCCGTGCGCGTGGCCGAAGACGCCGCCGTCCTCGACGAACTCTCCGCCGGTCGCCTCCAGATCGGTCTGGGCTCCGGCGGGAATCCGAAGTCCTTCCCAGCCTTCGGCACGAGCTTCGATGACCGTCGCGAGGTCTTCGCCGACAACCTCGCAACACTGCGCACCCTGTTCTCAGGCGACCGGCTTCCCACCGACCACAGTCTCTATCCCGTTCCCGACGCGGAGCGTCCGAGTCTCGAACGACGCCTGTGGCAGGCGACGTTCTCCGCCGGCGGTGCCGGTGCGGCAGGCGCTGCCGGTGACGGACTCATGCTCTCCAGGACTCAGCCGCGTCCCCAGGACAACCCGGCGGCACGCCTCGACGAGGTGCAGCTGCCGGTCGTCGACACCTACCTCTC
Source organism: Brevibacterium sp. JSBI002 (assembly GCF_026013965.1). NCBI lineage: Bacteria > Bacillati > Actinomycetota > Actinomycetes > Micrococcales > Brevibacteriaceae > Brevibacterium > Brevibacterium sp. JSBI002. The sequence goes on along the minus strand of NZ_CP110341.1, from coordinate 827,979 downwards.
TCAGCTGCCGGAAGGGGTCGAACCGCGGATCCTCGCTTCTCGCACCGCCGTGGTCGCCGATGCCGAAGACCTGCCCCGGCTGCGTGAGATCACCGAACCGGCTCTGCGGGCTGAGGCCGACCGCCTCGTCGGCTACGACACGTCCGGGCTGAGCCTCGATGAGCTCCTCGTCGCCACCGACACCTACCTCGGCACGCCTGAGCAGGTCGTCGAGAGGCTGCACCATGACCGCGTCCTCGATCGAGTCACAGACGTCAGCTTCCAAGTCCATTCGGTTCCGGCGACGAACGAGACCGCCCTGCGGTCGATCGAACTGCTCGCCACCGAGGTGGCCCCTGCCCTCGGGTTCTCCGTGACGAAGGAGCGGGTGCACTGAGATGGCCGATATCATCAACCTCCTCGCCGGAATCGCGGCGAATGATCCTCTCGATGGCCTGCGTGATCACCGGGCACAGGCGAAGGAGAATGCTCAGCTGAGCTTCGAGGCTCTGCTCGAACCCGCCGATCCGAAGGGCGTGAGCTTCCGCGACCGTTATGCGGTCGCCGCATTCACCGCGGGTCTGCTCGGGTCTGCAAGGGCCGAGGAGTTCTACCGTGATCTGCTGCGTGACGAAGACGAATCCGTGTCCTGGGCCGTCGCCGAACTCCTCGATGAGGCGACCGCTGCGGATTCGGTGCGACGTGGGCCGTACGGAGACTTCGAGTCCCAGGCGCTGGCGGGCGAGAACGTTCCCGGGCCGTGGTTCACCGCCGCCGAGGCGACGGCGAAGAGACTCGGCGAGAAGCTGACGGCAGGACTCGAATTCGCTCATCTTCTCGTCCTCCATCCGCGCGACAGCCGCCCGGGTCACCTCGCGCTTCTGCTCGAGGCGGGATGGGACGAGGGCGGCATCGTCACCCTCGCTCAGCTCGTGTCGTTCCTCAACTTCCAGATCCGCATCAGCACCGGACTCGCCGCACTCACCGATGCGGCCACAGCGACCGCGGATACTCAACCGCACCAGATGGACCGGTCGGAAGGCGAATCCGCGAACGAGACGGACGATGCCGACGACGGCCCCGCCTCGGTGAGAGTGGACGAAGCTCTGCAGGCCGTCGGCGACAGGGTGAAGACGTATCCGAATCTCCACCGCCCGAAGCTGTTCCAGCAGGGCGGGCTCGGCTGGGTGCCGTGGATCGCCCCCGTCGCGGAGGCGGACCTCAGCGATGACCAACGGGATGCACTGATCGAGGCGGGGCGGGCGAAGAATCCGTACTTCCGGCTGCTGGCCCGAGATCCTGCCGCACTCAAAGCACGAACTCTGACCGACTTCGACATCTTCTTCAACACCACCGACGGGCTCGGTCGAGCCGAACGCGAACTCGCCGCGACCGCGGCCTCCCGTCTCAACGGGTGCCTGTTCTGTGCGTCGGTCCACGCCGACCGGGCCACCGAGGAATCCGGGCGTCGGGACGGTGTCCAGCGCCTCCTCGACGAGGGAATCGGCACGCAGAGCCACCTCGGTGATCAGGTGTGGGATGCCGTCGTCGATGCCTCGGTGGCGCTGACCCTGACCCCGCAGTCCTTCGGCGTCGCACACGTCGAGCAGCTGCGTGCGGCGGGTCTGGGCGACGGCGACATCATCGACGCACTCAGCTGTGCCGCCTTCTTCAACTGGGCGAACCGACTGATGCTCTCCCTCGGCGAACCCGAGGTGCTGAACGCCGGGAAGTGACCTCTTCTCGCAGGCGCGGTGGCTGCATGCGTCCTACGGCGTCGATTGTGTGGTCGATCCGCGTCGATTTCCTCGCGGGAAACGCCGTGGATCGACCACACAATCGAGAATCAGCTGCGCCGGCTACCCGGCCGCGACTCGACTCAGCCGACGTCCATGAGCGTCGAGCGGATGATGAAGCGGTTTCCCGTCGGTGATTCGACGCTGAAGCCGCTCCCCCGTCCCGGCACCACATCGATCGTCAGATGCGTGTGCTTCCAATACTCGAACTGCTCCGTCGACATCCAGAAGTCCAGTCCGGCCTTCTCGGCATCGTCGATGGGCAGGTCGAAGTGGCCGAGCAGCACATCGGCTTCCGAGGTGAGGAAGTCGCCTTCGGGGAAGCACATGGGCGACGAGCCGTCACAGCAGCCACCGGACTGGTGGAACATGAGCTGTCCGTGTTTGTCGACGAGGTCGGCGAGCAGGTCGATGGCGGCCTGAGTCATCGCCACTCGCGATTTCTCTTCGCCCTCGATCGTCGGTGTCGATTCGAGGGCGGCTGTTTCGGCTGTTTCACTCATCAGAAGAATCCTTGTGCATTTTCGGAGTAGCTGACCAGCAGGTTCTTCGTCTGCTGGTAGTGGTCGAGCATCATCTTGTGGTTCTCTCGTCCGATGCCCGAGGACTTGTATCCGCCGAACGCGGCGTGGGCCGGGTAGGCGTGGTAGTTGTTCACCCAGACGCGTCCGGCCTGGATGTCGCGTCCGGCTCGGTAGGCGGTGTTGCCGCTGCGGGCCCAGACTCCGGCGCCGAGGCCGTAGAGCGTGTCATTGGCTGTGGCGATCGCGTCGGCGTAGTCGGAGAACGAGGTCAGGGCCACGACGGGTCCGAAGATCTCCTCCTGGAAGATGCGCATCTTGTTCGTGCCCTTGAAGATCGTCGGCTGGATGTAGAAGCCGCCGGCAAGGTCACCGTCGAGTTCGGCTTTGTCGCCGCCGATGAGCACCTCGGCGCCTTCATCCTTGCCGATCTTCAGATAGGACATGATCTTCTCGAACTGGTCGTTCGAGGCCTGTGCGCCGACCTGGGTGTCGGTGTCGAGCGGGTTGCCCTGCTTGATGGAGCGGACGCGTTCGACGCCGGCGGCGACGAAGTCGTCGAAGATCGAGTCCTGGACGAGTGCACGCGACGGGCAGGTGCAGACCTCGCCCTGGTTGAGAGCGAACATCGCGAAGCCTTCGAGCGCCTTGTCTCTGAAGCTGTCGTCGGCGGCCATGACGTCGTCGAAGAAGATGTTCGGTGACTTGCCGCCGAGCTCGAGGGTGACCGGGATGATGTTCTGCGAGGCGTACTGCATGATCAGGCGACCGGTCGTCGTCTCTCCGGTGAAGGCGATCTTGCGGATGCGTTTGTTCGACGCCAGCGGTTTGCCGGCTTCGACGCCGAATCCGTTGATGATGTTGAGGACGCCGGGAGGCAGCAGGTCGCCGATGAGTTCGGCGAGGACGAGGATCGATGCCGGAGTCTGCTCGGCAGGTTTGAGGACGACGCAGTTGCCGGCGGCGAGCGCCGGTGCGAGCTTCCATGTGGCCATGAGCAGGGGGAAGTTCCAGGGAATGATCTGTCCGACCACGCCGAGGGGCTCGTGGAAGTGGTAGGCGACGGTGTCGTCGTCGATCTGTGAGATGCCGCTTTCCTGCGCCCGGATGGCTGAGGCGAAGTAGCGGAAGTGGTCGACGGCCAGCGGGAGGTCTGCTGCCAGGGGTTCGCGAATTCCCTTTCCGTTGTCCCAGGTTTCGGCGACGGCGAGCATCTCGAGGTTGGATTCGATGCGGTCGGCGATCTTGAGCAGAATGTTCGACCGTTCGGCGACCGAGGTCTTGCCCCAGGCCGGTGCCGCTGCCCAGGCTGCATCGAGTGCGGTTTCGACATCATCTGCGGTGGAACTGGGGATCTCGGCGAAGGCCTGCCCGGTGACGGGGGTGATGTTCTCGAAGTAGTTGCCGTCCTTCGGCGGCACCCACTCTCCTCCGATGTAGTTCTCATAACGGGGCTTGAACGTGACGAGCGCGCCGTCGGTACCGGGTGCTGAGTAGACTGCCATGACACTCCTTCGTGTGAGTCCATCCACCCCTCGTCCGATTGCGGTCGGAGGCGCGGAGCGGATGTGTCCGCGTCCTCTCACCTTAGGTCGGAACCCAGGCGCGGACAATAGCCGTCATTGCTTCGTGATCGAGTTCTGAGAATCCGTTCCACACAGACCTTCTGTTAGTGCTTCGAGCGATTCCAGCCAGATGTCGGCGGCTCTCGCTTCCGACCACTTCCGTTGGATGACAGCCCAAGGCCCCCGCTGGACGAATGCTGTCATCATTCCTGCTTGCTTCGCAGGGACGATGTCATTGTCGATTCTGTCTCCGACATAGAGAATCTGACCAGCCTCGACATCTGCGGCATCGACTATGCGATCAAAGAAATCGGGCTCCGGCTTGCTCACACGCCATGTTGCCGATGAAGCCAGAAAGTGAGGGGACAGTCCGATAGCCCTTAGCTGTCGCTCAATTCCAATTGGCTGATTGCCCGCGATACCCACGATTCTTCCAGATGTCTTGACTGCCTCGATGCACGCAGCTGCGTCTGCGTATAGGTCCGCAGGTGTGACTGCAGTTTTACCTGCGGGCGGTCGCACTCTCAGTTCGTCCCATATAGTTCGATGATCAACTCTCCTTTCGATCAGTGACCCGAACACAGAGAAGAAAGTGAACTCCGAGATTCCCGCTTCGTTCGCAAGCTCCGACCAACTTCGGGCCTCACTGACCAGAGTCTCGCCGACATCAAAGACGATGGCGCGAATGCCGTTGAGTTTTTCGGTCAAGTCCATTGCATTATTCGAACTCATTCATCCGACTCCGGAGGTGGGCGATTTGCGGCGTACAGCACCATGTCTCGCCGAGTGCCGCCGATCTCCTGATGTTCCACAAGCACTCGTTCGCGTACATATCCTGCTCAGTCAGCGGTCCGCAGAGACCCGGTGTTCCCCGGTTCGATGAAGAGTTCGACTCGGCTCAGCCCGGGAATGGTCCAGGCAAAGTTCGTCAGTGCAGCGAGGGCCTCGGCTGCGTACCCGCACTGTCGCGACGAGGGCGCTATCGCGTAGCCTGCACTGGCTCGGCCGTCTGCAAGGTCTTTGAGCCACAGACCGCAATGGCCGACTGCCTCATCGTCGGAGTGCCGCGCGATTGTGAACGAGAAACCCCGACCTTCGGTATGACGCCCCTGTTGTCTGCGAACCCAGGACTCAGCCTCCTCACGGCTGGCGTGCCCGGGAAGAGTTCCTGTCAGCGGCACGTACGGATCGGTGGACAGGTCGCGGGCCATAGCCGCATCACGAAGTTCCACGCGCCGTAGTCGGACCGCGCCGAATTCTGGATCAGTCGCGGGCCACGATGGCAGCCGGTGAGAAGTGGGCATCAGTTACCTATCGTCCGCTGATCGTCTTGAGCAGGGTATGCCACCGGCTTCACCATGATCAGGCAGGGCGTGTCCGCTCCCCACAGGTCGTTCTCCTCCAGAGGCAGGAAGCCCATCTTCTCGTAGAAGTGACGGGTCCGCGCATAGTTCGGATCGTCCTTCGACGGACCCAAGGTCTTCACTTCGAGCAGCCGCGCCCCTCGGGCCCGCACATCCTCGATGATGGCCTCGATCATCGCAGTCCCGACTCCCCCGCCGTGGAAGGAGCGGTCGACGACGGTGAAATGGATTTCACTGGTCTGCGGGAAATGATGCGTCACCAGCGTGACTCCGACGACTCGCCCACGTTCGTCGCGGACCGTCCACGTCTCCAGGCGGCGCGCGTCGTCGATGTATTCGGCGTTGGATTCGGGTCTGCCGAACCATTCCGGCACGGTTGCGAGCAGCCGTTCCACTTCCTTAGGCACGGCCTCGTCGCGCTGAGCTCTCCAGTCGGCTTCAGTCATGGGCTCCACCCTAGACTCCGCATCGATGCTTCGGTACCCCGTTGCTAGACTCAGCCCCATGAGCGAGCCCGAATCCCCCGTCCTCCGACTGATCCCGTATCTCGCGGCGATCACCGCAGCCATCTTCGTCGTGCTGCCCCGTCTCGGCGGTGACGGGAACCTGCTCATGAGCCTCGTGTTCGCGGCAGTCGCCTATTTCGGCGCCTATTTCATCGTCAAGCTCATCATCCACGTCCTCGTCACCCGAATCGATTCCGGCAGCAACGACGACCACGGCTGAGGTCCGATCCGCCGTTCCTACTTCTTCGCCTGCGCCGGAACGACGACCTTGCGGATGATGATGAGCGCCGAGGCGGCCACCGGCACCGCGACCACCGCACCGAGCACACCGCCGAGGGTTCCGCCGGCGATCGCAGCGATGATGACGAGGGCACCGGGCACGTCGACGGCCTTGTTCATGATCCGCGGACTGAGCAGATACGCCTCGACCTGCATGTACACGAGGTAGTAGATTCCGGCTGTGATGCCCAGCCCGGGCGAGACCATCAGGCAGGACGCAGTGATGATGATCGCCCCGGTGATCGGGCCGACCAGGGGAATGAGCGAGGCGAGGAACGCCACGAACGCCAACAGCGCCGGCAGCGGGGCGCCGATGATGGTGAGGAAGATCGCCGAGCATACGCCGTTGATGACACCCAGCGACACCTGACCGAGGACGTAGCGTCCGATGGATCGGGTGACCTCCTCGGTGACGGATTCGACCGTCGGTCGCGATGAGGCCGCGACCAGGGAGAACATCGCGGATCTGATCGTCGGCATGGACACGGCGAAGTAGATGGTGAGGATGACGACGATGATCACGCCGGTGAGGAAGCTCAAGATCCCCGCCCCGATCGACACGACGCCGCCGCCGAGGGAGAGCACATTCTTCGGATCCGAGGCCCAGTCCGCGATGTTGGCGAACACCGCATCGATGTCGATCGCGCCGGTGAACTGCTCCTCGAGCTCCGTTACCCACCCGGTCGTCGCAAGGTTCGCCACGATCCCGGGCAGATCCGCGACGAACGTCTGGATCTGACTGATCACGGCCGGCGCGATGAGCAGTGCGACGCCGACGACGATGAGGATGAAGGCCACGACGACGATGAGCACCGACAACGACCGCGGCACCTTGCGGTCGACGAACCACTGGACGATCGGTTCGAGCCCGAGAGCGAGGAAGAGCGCCAGACCGATGTAGATGATCACGGTCGCCACGGACTGCAGCGCCGTCATCACCACGATCGCCAGCCCCACGCCCAAGGCGCCGGTGAAACCGAGCCGGAACGCGCTGTTGAGTGTGAGGGACTTGCCCTGCCCAGTGCCCATGGAAACCAGTGTAACCAGCGATCATGCACTGGTCGGTCGACTCACGTTAGGATCGGAGCGAACCCTCAACCGCTAAGAAAGTGAATCGTCGAGAATGAACGCAGATCCGAACAGCATCGATGTCTGGGAAGCGTTCCTCGACCCGCAGACCGACTATTCACTGCCCGACTTCGCCGCAGTCACCCCGGAGACGCTGCTGACCGCGGTTCACACGGCGACCGATTTCGCCCACGCCGAGGTGGCTGCCATCGTCGCCGACGACGCCGAGTCCACGTTCTTCTCCACCACCGTGCGGTTCGAATCCGCGTCCGTGCCGATGACCCGCATCGCCTCCGTGGCAGCTGCCATCGAATCGAATCATCTGCGCCCCGAACTCACGGACGCCATCTCCGAGACCTGGGAGCTCCTCTCGGCCACCGAGACCGAGATCCTGCTGAACGTGGACCTCTTCCACCGCATCGAGCAGGTCTCGGTCTCCGACCTCAACCCCGAGGACAAGCGTCAGCAGGAACTGACCATCGATCAGTTCGTGCGTGCGGGAGCCCGCCTCGGCGAAGAAGAACGCGAGCAGATGGCCACGATCGCGGCCGAACTGACCACATTGGAGAACTCCTTCTCCCGCGCGCTGCAGCTCGATACGCGCGAATTGGCCGTCCACCTCAGCGAGGCCGAATCCCTGGCCGGGATGAACGACGATCAGATCGCGGCAGCGGCGAATCGTGCAGCCGAACGCGGTGTCGACGGCTACCTGCTGCCGCTGAACAACTTCACCCAGCAGCTCGTGCTCGAATCCCTCGAGACAGCACAGACCCGCCGGCACGTGCTGAATAATTCGATGGCGCGCGGATCCCGCGGCGGCGAAGGCGACACCCGCACCCAGGTCGCCGACACCACGGCGCTGCGGGCCCTGCAGGCGAATCTGCTCGGGTATCCCTCGTTCTCCTCCTACGCCGTCGACAACCAGACCGCCGGCAATCCGGACGCCGCTGCAGACATCGTGTCCTCCCTGATCAACCCCGCCAAGGCTCAGCTCGACGAGGAGCTCGGCTTGGTTCGGGACCGCTACGGACTCGACGACGTCGCGCCCGAGGACGTGAAGTACTACCTCGCGAAGTACCGGGCCGACGAATTCGGCATCGACCCCGACGAGGTGGCCAAGTACTTCGAGTTCGACACCGTGCTCACCGAAGGTGTCTTCCGCGCGGCCACCGGACTCTACGGCGTCACCTTCGCTTCCTATGACGGCGTCACCGCCTGGCACGAGGACGTGCGCGCCTATGAGGTCACCGACGTCAACGAACGTCACCTGGGGCTCATCCTCATCGACCCGTATTCCAGGGACACCAAGCGCGGCGGAGCCTGGATGGACCAGCTGGTTCCCGCCTCCCGGCTGACCGGTCTGCTGCCGGTCGTCACCCTCTCCCTCAATCTCGCCAAGCCTGGCCCGGGTCGGCCCACTCTGCTCAATCCGACCGAGCTGACGACGTTCTTCCACGAATTCGGCCACGTCCTCCACGGGCTCTTCGCGAACTCCACCTACCCGTCGACTGCAGGGACCGCAGTCCCTCGCGACTATGTCGAGTTCCCGTCCCAGCTCAATGAGATGTGGCGTTTCCACCCGCAGGTCCTGCCCCACTTCGCCAAACACGTAGACACGGGTGAGCCGATGCCGGCCCAACTCGTCGACGCCCTCATCGCCAGTGAGAAGTTCGGGCAGGGCTTCGACACCATCGAATACCTCGCCGCTGCCATGCTCGACCTGTCGTGGCATTCGCTCGAGGCCGGAGAGCACATCACCGATGTGCTGTCCTTCGAATCCGAGGTGCTCGCCGCCGCCGGCTTCTCGCCGCTCGTTCCCCCGCGTTATCGGTCGACCTACTTCGGGCACATCTTCGCCTCCGGCTATGCTGCCGGCTACTACTCCTACCTCTACTCCGAGGTCATCGCCGCCTGGGTGAGCGAATGGTTCGAATCCCAGGGCGGCCTCAACCGCGAGGCCGGAGACGCCTTCCGCGAGGCTATCCTCGCTCCCGGCTACTCGGTCGATCCGATGTCGGCGATCGAACGCTTCTTCGGCACCCGCCCTGACGTCGCGCCCCTGCTGCGTCGTCGTGGACTCGCGGAACCCGTCACCGAGGTCGACGGGGAGGACGAGGAGGAGGAAACGACCGAGACCGAGTCCGGAGCCGCCTCGGCGAAGTGGGACCACCCCAACCACGAGGCGGTCGCCGCTGATCTCGCGGCTGCGGGCATCGATCCGCGCATCGAGATCTTCGACGGTTCGACGCCGACGGCGACCGCGGCGGCCGAAGCGCTGGGCATCGAGGTCGGGGCGATCGCGAACAGCCTCATCTTCTCCTCCGCCGGCGGCCCCGTGCTCATCATGGCCTCGGGCTCCCACCGGGTCGACACCGCACATGTCGCCGAACTCATCGGCGTCGATTCCCTCGACCGGGCGTCGAAGGAACTCGTCCGCGAGGCCACCGGGCAGGTCATCGGCGGGGTCGCTCCCTGCGGGCACCCGGGCCCGATTCCCACCTATGTCGATGTGTCGCTGAAGGACTATCCTGTTCTCTGGGCCGGCGCGGGGACACCGAATTCGATGGTGCCCCTGACGTATGAGCAGCTGCTCACGGTCACCGGAGGAAAGGAAATCACCGTTGTCGCAGAAGAGGCCTGAGGCCGAGTCCGGACGTTCCGAAGCAGAGTCTGGGCAGCCGGATCGCACCTCCGATCCGGCGCACACCACCACCTCGGCTGCACGATTCGCAGCTTTCGCTTCCTCCCGGGGCCGCTATTATGCGGTCTTCCTGGCCGTGTTCTGCGCGGTGCTCATCATCTCGAACATCTCGGCCACGAAGGTCATCGGCTTCGGTCCGATCGTCACCGACGGCGGCGCGTCCCTCTTCCCCATCGCGTACATCCTCGGCGATGTGATCAGCGAGGTGTACGGCTTCAAAGCCGCTCGCAAGGCCGTGATCACCGGATTCGCCCTGCAGATCCTGGCCACTTTCGTCTTCTGGCTCGTACTCATCTCGCCTCCGGGGCCCGGTTACGAGAACCAGGACGCCTTCGCCGCCGTGCTCGGCTTCTACCCGCGCATCGTCGCGGCTTCCCTCGTCGGCTACTTCGTCGGCCAGCTGCTCAACTCGTGGGTGCTGGTGGCAGTGAAGAAGCGCATGGGCGAGTCGAAGCTGTGGGTGCGGCTGCTCACGTCGACCGGTGTCGGCGAGTTCGTCGACACGCTGCTGTTCTGCATCATCGCCTTCGCCGGTGTCATCCCGGGACTCGACTTCCTCAACTACATCATCGTCGGCTTCGTCTACAAGGTCGCCGTCGAGATCATCTTCCTGCCTGTGACCTATCGGGTCATCAAGCTCGTCAAACGCCACGAACCCAGCTACGAACTCGACGAGGCCCGGGCTTAGGCCGACCGGACGCAGTGTGGCCGGCCCCGAACGGAAAGCGGTTGTCGGCGAGTGTCATCGAGTTTTGTCCCTGGCCGACATCGACTTCTGGTCAGGTCATCGAGATAGAACTCGATGTGCTGATCGGAAGTCGATGACTCACCTACGGGCGGAAGCGCGTGGGACCGGCGGGCGACCGCAGCGACCGCCGGAAGCGCGGCTACTTCTTTGCGTAGTACCGGCCGAGGACCTCGGTTTCGAGTTCGTCGAAGCGGCCGTCGATCATCGCCTGACGGATCTCGGCGACGAGCGAGACGACGAAGTGCTCGTTGTGGATGGTGCACAGGGTGGAGAAGAGCATCTCCTTCGCTTTGTACAGGTGCCGCAGGTACGCCCGTGAGTAGTTCTGGCACGTGTAGCACGTGCAGTCGGGGTCGAGCGGGCCGAAGTCGCGCCGGTACTTCGCGCCGGTGAGGTTGTACCGGCCGTCGCGGGTGTAGATGGCGGCATTGCGGGCCACGCGGGAGGGCGAGACGCAGTCGAAGGTGTCCGCGCCGGTCTTGATCGCTTCGAACAGGTCGTCGGGTTCGGAGATGCCCAGCAGGTGCCGCGGCTTGTTCTCCGGCAGCTCTTCGCACACCCAGCGGATGATGATGCCGAGGTTCTCCTTCTCCAGTGCACCGCCGATGCCGTAGCCGTCGAAGTCCATCGCGCCGAGGTCCCGGGCGGCCTTGCGCCGCAGATCCTCGTACTGCGCACCCTGCAGCACCCCGAAGAGCGCCTGGTATGGACGATGCGACCGCTCCTCGGTGAGGCGGAAGTGCTCTTCGATGCAGCGGATCGCCCACAGTCGGGTTCGCTCGAGCGATTCCTCCTGGTAGCCACGGGTGTTGACCAGCGTGGTCAGCTCGTCGAAGGCGAACATGATGTCGGCGCCGAGTTCGTGCTGCACCCGCATCGAGATCTCCGGGGTGAACCGGTGCATCGAGCCGTCGAGGTGGGACTTGAATGTCACCCCGTCATCGTCGACGTTCGACAGCCGCTCCTTGCCGACGGCGACGAGTTCGTCGTTCTGCTCCCCCGTCGACTCCATCGAGATGACCTTCTTGAACCCCGAGCCCAGGCTCATCACCTGGAACCCGCCGGAGTCGGTGAAGGTGGGTCCGGGCCAGTTCATGAACTTCCCCAGCCCGCCGGCCTCGTCGATGAGGTCCGATCCCGGCTGCAGGTAGAGGTGGTAGGCGTTCGAGAGCACCGCCTGGCCGCCGAGTTCGGCGACCTCGTCGGGGCGCACGGCCTTGACCGTGGCCTTCGTGCCGACGGGGATGAACGCGGGGGTCTGGATGTCGCCGTGCGGAGTGTGGATGACTCCGGTGCGTCCGCCCGTGTCCATGCGGGTGCCCACCTCGAAGCCGAACTGCGATCGGTCGTTGATGAGGGCGGTCTCGGATGCTGCCGGAGTTTCGTCTGTAGTCACCAGACAAGCTTAACTAAGTCCATGACGTTCACCCAGATGCTCACTCTCGCCGAGGCGGCCGCCCCCATCGTCATCGACGGCGGGCTGGGCAGTGCCGCCGAGGATCGCGGCATCGACCTCGACCACGCACTGTGGTCGGCCGAGCTCATCCGCCGTGACCCCGACACCTTGATGGCCGTGCACACCGCCTTCGTCGCCGCTGGGGCGCAGGTGCTCACGACCGCGAGCTACCAAGCATCCCCGCTCGGGTTCGCCGAGGCGGGAATCAGCGCCGAGGAGGGCAGCCGGATCATCGGCGACAGCGTGCGCATCGCGCGCACTGCGGCAGATCGCAATGCCACACCAGGCACAAGTATCCTCATCGCCGGGTCTGTCGGCCCGTATGGTGCGGCGCTCGGCGACGGCGCCGAGTACACGGGAAGCTATCACCGGAGTCCTGAGGATTACACCGCCTTCCATCGTCCGCGCATCGAAGCCCTCGCCGAGGCGGGTGCGGACCTGCTCGCCATCGAAACCCAACCGCGCCTCGATGAGATCCGCGCCCTCATCGCTCTGACCGAGGACATCGGCCTTCCGGCTTGGGTGACCGTGACTCTACAGGGCACCACGGACACGACCGCGCCGACCATGCCCGACGGCAGCACCCTGGCGGACCTCGCCGAGGCGGTGGCCGCCTCGGCGAGCGTGCGGGCGGTCGGGGTCAACTGCGTTCGCCCGTCCCTCGTGACCCCGGCGCTGAGCGAACTGTCCAAGCACATGGATTTGCCGCTCATCGCCTACCCGAACTCGGGCGAAACCTACGACGCGGACACTCTGACGTGGCACGACGGCGCGGAGCCCGGCGTCGGGTCGTGGCCGGTGGCGGAGTGGACCCGCCTCGGCGCACGGATCATCGGCGGCTGCTGCCGGGTCCGTCCCGACGACATCGCAGAGCTGTCGGAGCGGACCAGTCGCTGACGCGATCCCTCAACCCTGAGCGCCGACGAGCTCCGGGTAGAACTTCTCGGCGACGTTCGGGTGGGAGCGCAGTCGGGAGGCGAAGGCGTTCTCCCCATAGACGGCGTAGAGGGCGTCGCGTTCGTCGTCGGTGACCCCGCGGGCCTCGGCGGCGAGTTCGTCGGGCAGTGCGACCTCGGGCAGGCGGGCGCTGAGCGCCGGGTTATAGAAGAATGGGATGGAGATGCGGTCCTGGCCGGGACCGGTCGGCAGGACCCGGTGGACGGTGGCTTTGAGGTAGCCGTTCGTGGCGACCTCGAGGAGTTTGCCGATGTTGACGACGAAGGTGTTCTCGATCGGATCCGCATCGATCCAACCGTCGTCGGTGAGCACCTGCAGACCGGTGGTGCCCGGCTGCGGGTAGAGCAGGGTCAGGGTGCCGCCGTCGCGGTGCTCGCCCACTCCCTGGGTCACGGACTCGGACTCGGCTTCGGGATAGCGAACGATCTTGATGAAGGATTCGGCATCCTCGGCGAACGCGTCGGCGAAATGATCGCCGGGCTGGCCGAGGCTGAGCGCCCACTGTTCGAGGAGGCGTGCGCGACCTGGCTCAGCTGCGCATGCCAGGAGTCCGTGGCCTCCCGCAGCTCGGGCAGCGATTCCGGGTACTGGTTGGGTCCGGTGAGATGGTCGAAGTCGTTGACCGGTTCGGCCACGGGTGCGCGTTCGGGGCCGATGTCGATCTGCTCGCGCCAATCCACGCGGCCCTGGGTGCGTTCGCCGCCGGTGCGGGTGTAGCCGCGGAAGTGCGGGGAGTTCGTGTTCTCGATCGCGAGCTTCTCGTCCTCGGGCAGTGCGAAAAAGTTCTGGGCGACATCGATGATGCGGCTGAATTCGGCGTCGGAGATGCCGTGGCCGGTGAGGTAGAAGAAGCCGATCTCGTGAGTGACGCGACGCAGCTCGGCGCGGAAGTCGGCCGCGGTCGCAGGGTCATCGCCGAGGCTGAGGTCGAGGACGGGCAGCTGGGTAAGAGTCATGCCATCACGGTAGACCGCGCCAGGAAGCCAGTGTGTGAGCGGTGTCACGGAGCGCCACACTCCGTCATCATCTTGTCACGGACGAAACCAGACAGAGACCGTCCCGCACAGTGCGCTCTCCCCGAACACCTGCTTGAATAGGTCGGGTGACCCACTTCTATCGCCCGTCCGAGGGCCACCGCCTGCCGCACGACCCCTTCAACGCCATCGTCGCGCCGCGTCCCATCGGCTGGATCGGCACCCTCGATGCCGACGGACGTCGCAACCTCGCGCCCTACTCGTTCTTCAATGCGCTGAACTACTCTCCACCGCTCGTAGGCTTCTCCAGTAACGCGTGGAAGGACACCGTCGCCAACTGCCGGGAGACTGGGGAGTTCACGTGGAATCTAGTCACTCGGCCCCTCGCCGAGGCGATGAACGCCTCGTCGACCACCGCTGAGGTCGACGAGTTCTCCGCCGCAGAAGTCGAGGCGGCCGAGTCCGTGGAGGTCTCTGCGCCACGCGTGGCAGCCTCACCGGCGACTTTTGAATGCCGAGTCACCCAGATCATCGATCTCCGCACCTCGGACGGCGAAGGCTCGGGTTCGTGGTTCACCGTGGGCGAAGTGGTGGGTGTCCATCTCGACGAATCCCTGCTCGACAACGGGATCGTCGACACAGTCGCCGCCGAACCGGTGCTGCGCGGCGGAGGACCGACCGCATACTTCGGGATCAGCTCGGATCAGCGTTTCGACATGCGTCGACCGGGCTGAGTTCGATCACCCGAGATCTCAGCCGAGCATCTTGCCCGGGTTGAGGATCCCCAACGGATCCACCGCCGCCTTGATCGAGGTCTGCAGCGCTCGCGCACCCGCATCGAGTTCGCGCACCAGCCAGTCCTTCTTCAGATACCCGACCCCGTGCTCACCCGTGATCGTCCCACCCAGATCGAGACCCAGCTGCATGATCTCAGCGAACGTCTCCTTCGCCTCGGCCACACTCGCCTCATCCTGGGCGTCGAAGAGCACACTCGGATGCATATTCCCATCCCCGGCGTGCCCGGCCGTGGACACCTCAACCGAATGCCGGGCCGCGATCTCGTCCAACCTGGCGAAGAACTCGCCGAGGCGGGACCGAGGAACGCACACATCATCGATGAGCTCTCCCCCACCAAGCCCCGACACGTACTTCTCCATCGCCGGAGACACAGCCCGACGAGCCGCGACCAGCATCTCCGAATCCGCCGGATCATCGGAGAAGAACACCTCATCGGCGCCCTGCGCTCTGGCGATCGCCTCGAACGATTCCAGCTCGGTCACACCGGCCTGCCCCGGAGCATCCGACTGCACCAACAACAGCGCACCGGCCCCGTCGGGCAGCCCGAAATCACCATAGGCATTGATCATGCCCACGGTGCCTCCGTCCATGAGCTCGAGCATCGACGGGCCGCCCCGGAGGCCATGAACTCAGAGACCGTATGCCCGGCCGATTCCAAGTCCGGGAAGATCCCGACACCGGTCACCGGCGGAGTCACCAGAGGTCTGAGCCCGAGGGTGATCTCGACGATGACTCCCAGAGTCCCCTCGGACCCGACGAACAGACCCGCCAGATCGAGACCGGCCACACCCTTCGCCGTCTGCCGACCCAACCGGGTCACTGTCCCATCGGCGAGGACCACGGTCAGACCGCGCACGTAGTCTCGCGTCACCCCGTATTTCACACAGCACATGCCGCCGGCGTTCGTCGCGACGTTCCCGCCGATCGTGGAGATCGCCACCGACCCCGGATCCGGCGGATACGACAGACCGTGCTCGGCCAGAGCCGATTTGAGGTCTTGGTTGATGACACCGGGCTGGACACGGCAGGTCTGGTTCACCTCGTCGATGTCGACGATCGCGTTCAGCTTCGCGACGTTGAGCAGGAGCGCCCCGTCGGTGGCGTTCGCCGCCCCCGACAAACCCGTCCTGGCACCCTGAGTGACCACCGGGATCCGATGCGCGGTGGCAAACCGCATCACCGCGACCACATCATCGACGTCGGCAGCTCGCACGAGCGCCGAGGCGGTCCCCACCGGACAGAACAGGGCCTTGTCCGCCGAATAGGAGTCGATGACATCCCGATCGGTGACCAGGGCGCCCGAACTCAGTTCGGCCGCAAGTCCGTCCAGATCAGCGCCCACCGTGGCCTCCGCACTCATCGTCACAGCGAAGCGGCGACCTTGAGCACGCGGTCGAGAGCCTCATCGGGACCGATGCTCACACGCACCCCGCCCTGCAGGCGACGCACGGCAACGGCCTGCTTCGCGCACTCGCCTTCGAAGGCGACGGCCGCCTCGGGGTCGAGCGCGATCCACACATAGTTGCCCTGAGCATCGGGCACGGACAGACCCAGCTCCCGCAGATCGTGCGCGAACCGGTCGCGTACCGCAGCGACCTCCTTGGCGCGCACGGCCACCTCGTCGACGCGTGCCAGGGATTCCCGGGCGGCGGCCTGGGCACCGGCGGTGACGGAGAACGGGGCGATGACCTGGCGCATCGCCGAGGCGATCTCGGCGTCGGCGATGCCGTAGCCCACGCGCAGACCTGCCAGGCCGTGCGCCTTCGAGAAGGTGCGGGCGAGCACGAGATTCGGGTGCTTGGCGCGAGCGGTGAGGGAGTCGGCCGCCTCGGTGGCGAATTCGAGGTACGCCTCGTCGAGGACGACGATGACGGACTCGGGCACCTCGGCGAGGA
The DNA here is from genome assembly GCF_026013965.1 of Brevibacterium sp. JSBI002. Taxonomy (NCBI): domain Bacteria; kingdom Bacillati; phylum Actinomycetota; class Actinomycetes; order Micrococcales; family Brevibacteriaceae; genus Brevibacterium; species Brevibacterium sp. JSBI002. The sequence continues at coordinate 811,372 of NZ_CP110341.1, read as the reverse complement.
ATCCCTCGAGTTCGGCATCGGTGATCGTCGGTCCGGTCGGATTGTTCGGCGAGCACAGCAGCACGAGACGGGTCGTGTCATCGATCGCGGCAGCCAGCCCGGCGAAGTCATGGCAACCGTCTTCCAGCAGAGCGACGGGGCGCTTCTCCGCGCCCCGCGCCGAGGCGAGGATCGGGTACATCTCGAACGACGGCCACGGATAGACCACGGACATGCCCGCTTCGAGGGTGATGTTCGTCAGCGCCGTGAGGACCTCGGAGGCCCCGGCGCCGGGACCACCTCGGCAGGTTCGACATCGAGGTGGGAGGCGATATCGGCCACGAGCGCGGCTGCGGTGGGATCGGGGTAGTTCCCCGGAATCGCCGAGGCGGATGCCACCGATTCAACGACACCCGGCAACGGCGGCAGGTGGTTCTCGTTCGAAGACAATTTGTACGGGGTCAGGCCGGGGGATGCGACGGGAGGCTTGCCGGGGACGTAGGGAGGGAATTCGGCGAGCGCGTCACGGAGCAGGAAACGTTTGGACATGTGCCCATAGTTGCATATCTTGTGGCGGGCAACACAGACTGTCTTGCCAAAGCGTCCGAATGGTCGGAAACGGGCGGTCGGGCCGGACGCCCATCCGCTGTGAGAATGCTCTCGCGACGCTTCGTTCCCTCCTCCCGGGTTACAGGTGGGCTGATGCCGGAGAGTACCCTGAGAGACGAATACAAGTAGTCAGAGACGAGGAATGAGAGTCCAAATGCCCGCACCGCAGGAAAAAGTCGACGTCGTCTTGATCGGCGGCGGCATCATGAGCGCCACTCTGGGCGCCATGCTGACCGAACTTCAGCCCGATTGGGACATCCGTGTCTACGAGAAGCTCGACTATGTAGCCACTGAGAGCTCGGACCCGTGGAACAATGCGGGCACCGGCCACGCCGCACTCTGCGAACTCAACTACACTCCTGAGGACTCCAACGGCAACATCGACCTGGAGAAGGCCTCGACGATCAACCAGCAGTTCCACCACTCGCGCCAGTACTGGTCGCATCTCGTCGACACCGGTGTGCTCACCGACCCGAAGTCCTTCATCAACCCCATCGCCCACGTCAGCTACGGCCGCGGCGACAAGGGCCGTGACTACATCAAACGCCGCTACGAGACGATGGTGCGCAACCCGCTGTTCGCCGAGATGGAGTACACCGACGACCCGGCGACTCAGGCCGAATGGCTGCCGCTGATGTTCGAGGGCCGCGGACCGGGCCAGGTCAACGGCATCTCGCGGATCAAGCAGGGCACCGATGTCGACTTCGGGTCGCTGACGGGCCAACTGCTCAGCTACGTTGCGGACAAGGGCGCAACCGTGCGCACCAGCCACCAGGTCACCGATCTCGAGCGCGCCTCCGACGGGTGGAACCTCACCGTCAAGGATCTGCTCTCCCACGAGTCCCACCGGATCGGCGCGCGGTTCGTCTTCGTCGGCGCCGGCGGCGGCGCCCTGCCGCTGCTGCAGAAGTCGGGCATCCCCGAGGGCCGCGGCTACGGCGGCTTCCCGGTCTCCGGAATCTTCCTCCGCACCGGCAACGAGGATCTCGTCGCCCGTCACCAGGCGAAGGTCTACGGTCAGGCGGCTCAGGGTGCTCCCCCGATGTCCGTGCCGCACCTCGACACCCGCGTCGTCGACGGCAAGGACTACCTCATGTTCGGCCCCTACGCCGGGTTCTCGCCGAAGTTCCTCAAGAAGGGCCGGTTCACCGACCTGCCGTTCTCGGTGCGCGGGAACAACCTCGCCACGATGCTCAATGTCGCCAAGGACAACACGGACCTCGTCACCTACCTGCTCGGTGAGCTGGCTGCGACGAAGAAGGCCCGCTTCGAGGCGATGCACCAGTTCATCCCGAGCATCGATCCTTCCGACTGGGAGTTCATCCAGGCCGGTCAGCGCGTGCAGGTGATGAAGAAGGATCCGAAGAAGGGCGGTGTGCTCCAGTTCGGCACCGAACTCATCTCTTCGGCCGACGGGTCGATCGCCGCTCTGCTCGGCGCCTCCCCGGGTGCGTCGACGGCGGTGCCGATCATGGTCAACCTGCTCAAGACCTGCTTCCCGCGCCAGTACGCGGGCTGGGAGTCCGCCGTCAAGGACATGATCCCCTCGCTGGGCCGCGACCTCGTCGATGACGAGACGCTGCTCAAGGAGGTCTCCGAGTACACCTCGCGGACCCTGCAGCTCATCTGAGTGGACCGACGGACACAGACAGGCGGCTGGCCGGAAATGATTCCGGCCAGCCGCCTGTCTGTATCTGTCAGAGTTCGACCTGGCGGTTGACGTCCTTGTACAGCAGGTAGCGGAAGCGTCCGGGCCCTCCGGCATAGCAGGCCTGCGGGCAGAAGGCGCGCATGGAGATGAAGTCGCCCTCCTGCACCTCGACCCAGTCGCCGTTGAGACGGTAGACGGCCTTGCCCTCGAGCACGTAGAGGCCGTGCTCCATCTCATGCGTCTCCGCGAACGGGATGACCGCTCCGGCTTCGAAGGTGACGATGTTGACGTGCATGTCGTAGGCGAGGTCGTCCGGGTCGAGCGGGCGGGTCGTGCGCCAGCGTCCGTCGGTTCCGGGCATCGGCGACGGTTCGACATCGGCCTCGTTGCCGAACTTCGCCTCAGGGGTCAGCCCCGCCACGGGCTGGTAGCGTTTGCGCACCCAGTGGAAGCGGGCCGCCTCGGTGCCGGTGGACGTCGCCGACCACGTCGATCCGGCGGGCAGGAACGCGAACCCACCCGGAGTCAGCGTGTGCGCGGTGCCCTCATGGGTGACCTCGAGCGTTCCGGCCATGACGAAGAGGAACCCTTCGACCTCGGGCTGCGGTTCCGGCGCCTCTGAGCCGCAGCCGGGGGCGACCTCGAGGATCGTCTGCGAGAACGTCACCGCTCCCCCGGCCACGGGCTTGCTCAGCACCCACGACCGGGTCCCGGTCCACTCGGGCAGATTCGAAGTGACGATATCGCGCATCACTCCGCGCGGGATGACCGTATAGGCCTCGGTGACGAGGGCACGGTCGGTGAGCAGATCGGACTGCGGCGGGTGGCCGCCGGTCGGGGCCCAGTAGGTGTACGGGTCGGTCGTCGTCATGGGCAGGGTCTCCTTCGGTCGGTGGTCAGTGGGCTCAGTCGAGCGAGCCGGTGCGGGCGAGCTGCCCGAGTTGGGTGAGGCTGAGATTCGTCCGCGAGGTCACGAACTCCTCGGTGTGGGCTCCGCAGACGAGCCCCCTGTCGAGGTAGCGGGCGAGCGCCTTCGCGGTCGCGGGTTCGTCGAGGACCGTCGAATCCGCTTTGAACACGTAGTCGTGCAGCCGCTGAGCCGCCCGTGGCCCGCCTTCGCGGTAGAAGGCGAAGGTCGCCAGGAACCGGGTCGGCAGCTGGTGCGGATGCAGATCCCAGCCCTGGTAGATCCCTCGTTTGAGGTGGCGGCGGACGAGGCCGGCGTGCAGTGCCCACGCGTGGTGGACCTCTGCGGGGTCGCCGAGCGGGAGGATGTTCGTCGACCCGTCGGAGAGGTGGACTCCGGTGCCGGCGACGGCGAGCATCATCTGGTTCTTCGCGAAGTCCGCGACCGGGTGGTCCATCGCCTGGTAGGCCGCGGCCACTCCCATCGACGCCGAATAGTCATAGGTTCCGTAGTGCAGCGAGGTCACGCGCCCGGCACCGGCCTGCAGCGCCGTCGCCAGCGGCACGGTGCCATCGGCGGCGAGCACGAGCTGCGGGGTCTCGACCTGGATCTCGAAGGTGATCGTCCCTTCGCCGAGGCTGTGCTCGGCTTCCAGTGCTCGTGCGGCGAGCACCATCGCCCGGACCTGATCGACGGTGCTGACTTTCGGGAGGGTGAGCACGAGATTCTCCGGCAGGCTGCCGCCCGCCTTGATGAGCTCGGAGATGAACAGGTCGAGAGTGCGCAGACCGCGTTCCCGGGTCGCCGCCTCCATACATTTGAACCGGATGCCGACGAAGCCGGGGGCTGCCTTCTCCGAGCGGCCGGCCACCGCATCGCGGGCGGCCTGGACGACCCACCGATCCTCGGTCTCATCCCCCTGGTCGCCGAATCCGTCTTCGAAGTCCAGACGCAGGTCCTCGATCGGCTCACGTTCGAGTTTCGCGGTGACGGCCTCGGCGAGGAGTTCGGCTTCGCGGGCCACCTGGTGGATGCTGACGACCTGGCCGGGGACCGCGGGACCTTCCTTCCGGGCGGCGGTGATGACGCGTTCGGCCAGCTGCAGCATTCCGCCGTGGGCCTCGACGCATTCGAGCGCCTGCTGCCCCCACTGGTACGGCAGGTCGGCACTCGTGCGGTCGCCGGGCACGTACACGGTGTGCACGGGTTGGCGGACGTCGCGATCACCGGGGTACGCGGTCGCCAGAAGCTCGTCCGTGTCTCCCAGCAGTGAGTCGATATCGGCGAGTGGTGATCGTTCCACTTTCACATTCTCTTTCTCTGCACGGGGTTCGACGGCGAGGCGGCGGTGTGCGAGCCTGGCCTCATTGTCTCTCATTCTCCGTCCCTTGGCATGGCGACTCTCGGAGGAAGCGTCGACGTTCAGGACGAGACCCGGGCGACCGCCTCGGCGACCTTCTTCGCGACCTCGGGATCGAACACGGAGGGGATGACGTAGCCGGGGTGGAGTTCGTCCTCGGGGATGCATGAGGCGATGGCATCGGCAGCGGCGACCATGATGTTCTCATCGACGTCACGGGCCTCGGCGTCGAGGAGTCCGCGGAAGATCCCCGGGAACGCGAGCACATTGTTGATCTGGTTCGGGAAGTCGCTGCGGCCGGTGGCCACGACGGCTGCGTGTTTCGCCGCCTCGGCGGGGTCCACCTCGGGGTCGGGATTGGCCATGGCGAAGACCAGCGCATCCTTGTTCATCGCCGCGATATCGTCACCGTCGAGCACATTCGGGGCAGAGACGCCGATGAACGCGTCGGCGCCGACGACGGCTTCCTTGAGGGTGCCGGAGAAGCCCTCGGGGTTCGTGTTCGCCTGCAGCCACCGCTTGTGGTCGGTGTCGACCGTCGAGTCGGGGCCGATCGCCCCGTCGCGGCCGCAGGCGATGATGTTGGTGGCACCGGCGACCTGGAGGAGGCGGATGATGGCGTTGCCGGCCGCGCCGATTCCGGAGACGACGATGCGCAGGTCCTCGATCTTCTTGTCGACGACCTTGAGCGCGTTCTTCAACGCGGCGAGGGTGACGACGCCGGTGCCGTGCTGGTCATCGTGGAAGACGGGGATGTCGAGTTCCTCGCGCAGACGGGCCTCGATCTCGAAGCAGCGCGGGGCAGCGATGTCTTCGAGGTTGATTCCGCCGTAGGCCGGTGCGATGGCCTTGCAGATGGAGATGATCTCCTCGGTGTCCTTCGTGTCGAGGGCGACCGGCCAGGCGTCGACACCGGCGAACTGCTTGAACAGCACGGCCTTGCCCTCCATCACCGGCATGGCCGCCTCAGGCCCGATATCGCCGAGGCCGAGCACCGCGGTGCCGTCGGTGACCACGGCGACGGTGTTGCGTTTGATCGTCAGCCGACGCGCGTCCTCTTTGTTCTCAGCGATCGCCTTGCACACGCGGGCCACACCCGGGGTGTAGGCGCGGGAGAGGTCGTCGCGGTTGCGCAGGGGCACCTTCGGGGCGGATTCGAGCTTCCCACCGAGGTGGAGCAGGAAAGTGCGGTCCGAGACCTTGTGGACGTCGACTCCGGGCAGCGCACTCAGCGCATCGGAGACCTCGTCGGCATGGGCGACATCGCGGGTATCGGCGCTGACGTCGATGATGACCGAGCGCGGAGTGGACTCGACGACATCGAGGGCGGTGACCGATGCACCGGTGGCGGCGGCCGCGGCGACGAGGTCGGAGGTCGAGGCCTGACCGACCTCGGTGCCGACGCGCAGAGTGATGGAATATCCGGGGCTGGTGGCAACCATTGGCAATATCCTCCTTGATATCGAGTTTCCGTATTATGGATAACAACTTTTGCCTAGTGGAAATACTAGACGGTGTCAGTGGATTCGGAAAGTTTCTTCCATTTCGGGACTAGACTGAACGGAGTTTCACTGCCGAGACTCACCACAGATTAAGGAACCTCGATGAGCAGCAAGGACACCCCGGCGATCCGCCAGTCCAAGGGCGGCGTGCAGTCCGTCGAACGCGCATTCGGACTGCTTGAGTGCATCGCGAACTCCGCAGGATCGGCGACGCTGAGCCATATCGCCGCGGACGTCAATCTGCCACTGCCGACGATCCATCGTCTGCTCAACACGCTCGTCAACCTCGGTGTGGTCCGTCAGCTGCCCGACCGCGGCTATGCGCTCGGACCCGGGCTGGTGCGACTCGGTGATATCGCCGGTTCCCAGCTCGGCGCCGTCGCCCGCCCCTATCTGCGCGAGCTCGTCTCCGAGCTCGGGGAGTCGGCGAACGTGGCGACGCTGGACGGAGACATGGTCGTCTACGTCGATCAGGTCGCCTCCGAACGCCAGATGAGGATGTTCACCGAGGTGGGACGCCGTGCCCATATGCACGCCACCGGGGTCGGCAAGGCCATCCTCGCGGGGCTCGAGTCCGAGCAGGTCCGGCATATCGCGGCCACCGCCGGAATGCCGACCCCCACGGAGTACAGCATCGGGACGATTGAGGACCTCGAGGCCGAGCTGGGCCGCATCCGTGAGCGCGGATATGCCATCGACGAGCAGGAGCAGGAGCTCGGGGTGCGCTGCTTCGCTATGGCCATCCCGGACTCCCCCGCGCCTTTGGCGATCTCCGTGTCGGGGCCGATCAGCCGCGTCGACCAGTCGTTCGCCGATCGCGCCGTCCCGCTGCTCAAAGACGCGGCCGCCCGCATCTCCGCAGAGATGCAGAGCGGCCGCTGACTCTGGCTTCGGTTCCCGAACCGGTCAGGAGTCTCCGCCGGCCGTACCCGAGGTGCCGGCGTTGACGTCGTTCAGACGATAACGTCGAGCCGCCTCGGCGGGGACTGATCCGTCGATCTCACCGCGCTTGGCAAGCAGCTGCAGGGTGCGCACGACCATTGAGTGCGCGTCGATCTTGAAGTGCCTGCGCGCGGCGGCACGGGTGTCGGAGAAGCCGAACCCGTCCGCGCCGAGCGTCGCGAAATCGTGGTCCAGGTACGGCCGGATGAGGTCCGGCTGAGTGGAGTCGAAATCGCTCGTGGCCACGATCGGGCCGGGCTGACCCTCCAGCTTCTGACGCACGTACGGCACGCGATCGGCCGCCTCGGTGCCGTCGGCGGCATTGAGTTCCGCGGCTTCGCATTCGAGGCCGTCGCGGCGCAGCTGCGCCCATGAGGTCACCGACCACACGGCGGCGTCGACGCCCCAATCGGCGGCGAGCAGATCCCGGGCTTCGAGAGCCCACGGCACGGCCACACCGGAGGCCAGCAGCTGCGCGTGCGGACGGTCGCCCGGGGCCGCCTCGGCGACGCGGTGGATGCCCTTGAGGATGCCCTCGACGTCGACGTCCTCCGGCTCGGCCGGCTGGAGCATCGGCTCGTTGTACACGGTGAGGTAGTACATGACGTTGCGCTCGTCCTCGCCGAGGTCGTGCTCTCCGTACATGCGATGCAGACCGTCGCGGACGATATGCCCGATCTCATAACCGAAGGCCGGATCGAAGACGCGCACAGCCGGATTCGTGGCCGCGAGCACCGGGGAATGTCCGTCGGCGTGCTGCAGGCCCTCACCGGTCAGGGTCGTCCGGCCGGCGGTGGCGCCGATGATGAACCCGCGGGTCATCTGGTCGCCGGCAGCCCAGAAGGCGTCGCCGGTGCGCTGGAACCCGAACATCGAGTAGAACACGTAGATCGGGATCATCGGTTCGCCGTGGGTGGAATACGCGGTACCCGCTGCGGTGAATCCGGCCGCGGCACCGGCCTCGTTGATGCCCACATGGAGGAGCTGACCGCTGGTGGCCTCCTTGTACGACAGGAACATCTCGCGGTCGACGGCGAGGTAGTTCTGCCCGTTCGGGTTGTAGATCTTCGCGGTCGGGAAGAACGCGTCGATGCCGAAGGTGCGGGCCTCATCGGGGATGATGGGCACGATCCTCTCGCCCAGCCCTTTCTCTCGCATGAGGTCCTTGAGCAGCCGGACGAAGGCCATCGTCGAGGCGGCCATCTGCTGCCCCGAGCCCTTCTTCGTCTGCGCGAACGCCTTGTCGCTGGGCGCGGGCAGGGTGATCTTGTTGTTCTCCGGCTTCCGTGCCGGCAGGAATCCGCCGAGCTGACGCCGACGATCGAGCATGTACTGGATCGCGTCGTCGTCCTTGCCCGGGTGGTAGTAGGGCACGGCGTACGGGTCGTCGTCGATGACCTTGTCACTGATCGGAATGTCCATCCGGTCGCGGAAGGCCTTGACGTCAGCGGCGGTGAATTTCTTCATCTGGTGGGTGGCATTGCGGGACTCGAACGTCGTGCCCAAACCGTAGCCCTTGACGGTCTGCACGAGGATGACGGTCGGCTTGCCCTTGGTGTTCACGGCCTTCTGGTAGGCGGCGAAGACCTTGTGGTAGTCGTGGCCGCCGCGTTTGAGGTTCCAGATGTCGTCATCGGAGAGGTGGTCGACGAGCCCCTTCGTGGCAGGGGTGCGGCCGAAGAAGTTATCGCGGATGAATCCGCCGGATTCGGCCTTGAAGGTCTGATAGTCACCGTCGAGGGTCTCGTTCATGATCTTCACGAGGTCGCCGGTGCGGTCCTTGGCCAACAGGTCGTCCCATTCGCGGCCCCACAGCACCTTGATGACGTCCCAGCCGGCGCCGGTGAAGGTCGCCTCGAGCTCCTGGACGATCTTGCCGTTTCCGCGCACGGGCCCGTCGAGGCGCTGGAGGTTGCAGTTGATGACGAAGGTGAGGTTGTCCAGCCCTTCGTTCGCGGCCAGCTGCAGGGCGCCGCGCGATTCGGGTTCGTCCATCTCGCCGTCGCCGAGGAACGCCCACACCCGCTGATCCGAGGTGTCGGAGATGCCGCGGTTGTGGAGGTAGCGGTTCATCTGCGCCTGGTAGATCGCGTTGATCGGCCCCAGACCCATCGACACGGTCGGGAACTGCCAGAACTCGGGCATCAGGCGCGGGTGCGGATACGAGCTCAGTCCGTGCGGGGCACGCGAGACCTCCTGACGGAACCCATCGAGGTCGGCCTCGGTCAGGCGGCCCTCGAGGAACGCCCTGGCGTACATTCCCGGTGAGGCATGGCCCTGGAAGAAGACCTGATCGCCGCCGCCGGGATGGTCCTGACCGCGGAAGAAGTTGTTGAATCCGATTTCGTAGAGCGTGGCGGCGCCGGCGTAAGTGGAGATATGCCCGCCCACGGAGATCTCGGGCCGCTGTGCGCGATGGACGAGCATGGCGGCGTTCCACCGCAGCCAGCGGCGGAAGCGGCGCTCGACCTTCTCCTCGCCGGGATAGAACGGCTCCTGGTCAACGGGGATGGTGTTGACGTAGTCAGTGGTGGTGACCTTGGGCTGGGCAACGGAGTTCGTGGCCGCGCGTGCACGCAGCGCCTCCATGATCTCGCCCGCGCGCTGGGTTCCGCGCGCACCGACGAGCCCTTCCCAGGACTCGATCCATTCATCGACCTCTTCGTCGACGCTTCCCCTCGGACTCGCCGAGGTTGTGTCCTGTGTCATATCGGGGTTTCCTTCTCACGGGGTCCGGGCTCCCGGAACAGTACCCCGGGAGCCCGGAGATGGAAAGTCATGTCTCAGCAGGTGATGTTCAGATCTCAGCAGAAGCCGGCGACCTGTGCCCATGCGTCCTTGTTCTCGTCGACGCCTTCACGGGTGAAGGTGGCTTCGATGAGGCCGTAGGGGCGGTCGGCGACGATAAAGACCTCGTTCGGGTTCTCGAGCCCGAAACGTTCGATGTCATAGAGGAAGTGGTGCTTGTTCGGGCAGGAGAAGCGGATCTCGTCGATCTCCGGCACGGCCTCGATGACCTTCTCGCCCATCTGGTACAGCGTGTGCTGCAGGGCGTGGGAGAAGTGATCGGTGAAGGAGTCGAGGATGATCTCCTTGACCTTGGTGTACACGGCTTCGAAGTCGAGGTCGGTGGAGTTGTAGATCCACCGGGTGGCGATATCGGTCGCGAGGATCCGGTCCTGGGTCTCCGGCAGGGTCGTGTACTTGTCCTTCGGGTAGCCGACGAAGCCCGACTCCGTGGTCTTGAGCACGGTGAGTCCGTTGAAGCCGGAGATCAGCGTGTCCTTGTCACCGTCACGGGTGAAGACGACGGTGCGGACCTCGGGAGCGGACTTGTAGAACGAGTGATTGTGGTCGTTGATCCGGTCCCAGCCGTATTCTTCGGCTTCCCAGCGTCCGCCGGTGACCCAGTCGAAACTCGAGGTGAAATGGTCGGCCAGGCCCATGAAAAACTGTTCGGGCGAGCTCACGCCCAGCTCCTTGGCCTTCGCGAAGACCGTGTTCTTCTGGGTGTCGGTGGCGACGACGTGCTCGTTGTCGCCCTCGGTGTGAGCGGTCTCGAAGTCGCCCCACAGCTGTGAGGTGACGTTGAGATCGCGGATCTCGTGGCGGTCGGTGTCGCGGTAGACCCGCATGAGTCGGTTCTCCGCCTTGCCGTACTGGTTCGATGTCAGTCGGACCTTGCTCATTTTTCTTCCTCCAGTTCGTCGGCGTGCGCACCTGCTCACGCCGTGACCATTCGATTGGCGAGGCCTGCCGGCAGTTCCCGGTCGGCTTCGGCGGTTTGTTGAGGATGGAGATCCTGCAGGGGGCCTGCTTCCCCTGTGAGCGATTATGGGCGCGGCTCAGCTGCCGCGGTAGGTGCTGTAGGCGAAGGGGCTGAGCAGCAGCGGGATGTGATAGTGCTCCTGCCCGGCCTGGACGGTGAAGTCGATGGTGACCACGGGGTGGAAGTGATCGATCTCCCTGGCCGCGAAGTAGTCGCCGGTGCCGAAGACGATCCGGTAGTCCCCCGGCTCGAGGTGGTCGGGGCCGAAGTCGGAGACTCGCCCGTTGTCGTCGGTGCGGGCCGAGACGATGGTCTCGGCCCCAGAGCAGAGAGTGACCTCGAGGTCGGCGGCGGGGGTGCCGACCATGGAGTCGAGTGCATGGGCGGTGATGAAGCTCATGAGAGGATCCCTTCGAGTCTCAGTTCGGCGATCTGGATGAGCTGCTGCCCGACCTCGGCGGTCTCATCCTCGGCTGTGTTGTCCATTCGGCGCTGCAGTTCGGAGAGGATCTCCTCAGGGCTGCGACCGGCGGCGCGGATGAGGAAGACGCGGTCGAAGCGGTCTTCGTAGGCGGCGTTGCCCGCGGCCAGCTGGGATTGCACATCTGCTTCCAGGGTGCCGAGTCCGGCCTGTTCACGGCTCGAGTGGGCCGCCTCGACGCTATCGCCCTTCGCCTTCTCACCGATGCGCGGATGATGGGACATCGCCGCGTCGATCTCGGCGGCGGACAACGGTACGGCGGCGCTGGACGCCGCCTTGGCGGAGTCGAGGTCGGCCAGGGGGCGGGCGTCGACGATCGCGTCGATCCACCGGTCGACGTCGAGGCAGGGACGCAGAATTCCGCGGGCATCATCGGCTGGGAGTCGGTTGAACTCGGCCAGGTCCACGGTGACCTCCTTGGCAGGCACTGAATGACTTTCACCGTTCGGAATACCATTTCCGAACAACTGCTCCGAGTCTGCTGGGCGTCATCGGCAATGTCAAATTGCTCACACATTTTTGTGGAAACTGTCTTCCGTATGGTGGATACTGTTCGTGTGGCAACCGCCGCACACCCCGCCGACGATGATGAGGTTGAATGAGCGCATGAGCCTGACAACGACAGATCAGCCCCCGTCAATCGTCTGCGCCCCTGACTCATTCAAGGGCTCGGCCTCCGCTCCTGCCGCGGCAGCCGCCATGGCCCGCGGAGCTCGGGCGGTCTTCCCCGGCGCACAGGTCACCGAACTGCCCTTCGCCGACGGCGGGGAGGGCACACTCGACGCCCTGCTCGCCGTCTGGGGAACCCAGCCACGCACCGTCGACACGGTCGATGCCTTGGGCAGGACCGCCTCGGCGGACTTCGGCCTCTCGCCGGACGGAAAGACCGCGGTCATCGAGGCGGCCCAAGCCAATGGCCTGCCGCAGGTCTCGGACGTGGAGCTGCAGCCCGAACGCGCCGATACCTACGGCGTCGGGCTCATCGCGGCCGCGGCGCTCGACCTCGGCGTCGAGGAGATCCTGCTGTGCATCGGCGGCTCGGCGAGCACGGACGGCGGGACCGGAATACTGGCCGCCCTCGGCGCCCGTTTCACCGACGCTGCAGGTCAGCCGGTCACGCCGGGCGGAGGCGGCCTGGCCGCGATCTCAGCGGTCGACATCTCGGGGCTGGACCGGCGGGCGACGGCCGTGCGGTGGCGCATCGCCGTCGATGTCGACAATCCGCTCACCGGGCCTCGCGGGGCCGCTGCTGTCTTCGGTCCGCAGAAGGGTGCGGACGCGGACTCGGTGGCCGTGCTCGATTCCGGACTCGCCCACTTGGCCGAGGTGCTCACCTGCACCGCTGCTGAGGCGAAAGACCTGGCGGCGACGCCGGGATTCGGGGCTGCCGGCGGGATTCCGTTGGCGCTGACGACGCTGCTCGGCGCCGAGGTGGTGCCCGGATCGACGATGGTCGCCGAGGCGGTGGGACTGTCCGAGGCTCTGGCCGACGCTGATTTCGTACTCACGGGAGAGGGGTCATTCGATTCCCAATCCTTGGGCGGGAAGGTCGTCGCGGCCGTGCGGGACCATGCCCCCGCCTCGGCGAGGGTGATCGTCATCGCCGGTCGGGTCGGTCTGACCGCCGCGGAATGTCGGGATGCCGGGATCACGGCGGCGCTGTCGATCGCACCGGGACCGGCAGACCTCACCACCCTGTCCGAGCGCGCCGAAGCGCTCATCGAGGACACGGCCGCGCAGGCGTGCGCACTCAGCGCGCCGCCGGACGCACCATTTCAACGACGAAAGGACGCACCATGACCACGACCACTCAGACTCAGCTCACCGTCGGCGACATCGCTCCCGACTTCACGCTCACCGACGCCGAGGGGAGGACGGTGTCGAAGGCCGACTATGCCGGCCGCAGCGTCATCCTCTACTTCTACCCGAAGGCCGCGTCTCCCGGCTGCACGACGGAGGCCTGCGATTTTCGGGACAACCTCTCGGCGCTGGCGGCCGCCGGCTTCGAGGTTCTCGGGGTCTCCCCCGATGACACCGAATCGCTCAAGGAGTTCGCCGCCGAGGAAGGGCTGACCTTCTCGCTGCTCTCCGACCCGGGTGCCGCGGTGGCGAAGGCCTACGGCAGCTATGGACAGAAGACGGTCGGCGAGCACACGTTCCAGGGCACTCAGCGCTCGACATTCGTCATCGGCGCCGACGGCACGCTCACCCACGCCGAGTACAACGTCGACGCCCGCGGCCACGTGGCCGCCTCCGCGAACAGCTCCTCCCCTAATTGCTACCTGACGGCGGCCCAGCAACCTGGCGCGAGGTTGCTGGGCCGCCGTCGGGTAGTTCCAGGCGGGATCATCCAGTGCGCAGACGAGTGGCGAGGGTCCCGAGGATGCGTTCGAACGGAGCAGTGCGGAACAGGTCGCCGAAGGTCAGGCGGATGATTTTGTACCCCCTGGCCTCGACCGCGGCTTCGCGAGCTTTCTCCGCAGCGAGGCTCTCACGAGTCGAACGCCCCTCCATCGTGTACTTCTCCAGCCCGTCGATCTCGACGATGAGTCGGGCATCGTGGTTGCAGAAGTCGACACGGGCGATGACCTCGCCGAGGTGGCCGAAGAAGTCCACCTGCGGTTCGAATCCGGTGATTCCGTGCTCGAAGAAGCGCACCGCTGCGATCGACTCCGAAGGGGCCTCCCGCCGGCCGTCGGTGAGGTCGAGGGCGCGCACCACCGCCGTGTCCCCGCGGGATTCGGGGCATTCTGCCAACACCGCTTCGATGCGGAAACGCGTGGTGCGGCCCCGACGGATCACCTCATCTAACATCGGCACAGACACGTCCGGTGGGTAATCACGAGCGATATCGATGAGCGTGCGCTCCATCGTCGTCACCGCATAGATGCCGACCATCTTCCGGTGCGCCGACGGCACCTCGCGATTGCGCACGTAGAGGTACCGGTACTTGCGACTGACGTTGGGACGGAAGACCTCGACCCTGGTCTCGGCAGGATAGGCGATCGGCAGCCCGTGGACGAGTGCAGCCGATAAGTGCGAGAACACCTCCCGCCCTTTGGTCACGCGCCATCGGCCCGAGGCGGTGTGGATCCTCTCCGCTCGCGTGCGGATGAGGACTCTCAGGGGTTCGATCTCATCGCGCATATCGCCTTGGTGGCCGAACTCCTCGAAGTCCGCTTCGCTCAGGGCCGCCCAGATGATTTCGTGTCGTGCCTCGTCGCACGATCCGGTCGCCACATAGCGTCCGCGGGCGATGCGCGTGAGGCAGCATCGCTCTCCGCGCCTGACTTCGTCCTTGGTGAACCCTAACCGGTAGAGCTTCTCAGTCGTCATACACAGATACATGACACCAAATTGCATCGTCTAGCATCAAAATACAATAGACGAATGCGATCTGTGGATAACTTCTCCCCAGAACTACCTGACGGCGGCCCAGCAACCTCGCGCCAGGTTGCTGGGCCGCCGTCAGGTAGTAATTGGTCAGCGGGCTTGGAGGAGGCGGCCTCCCGGGGTCTCGAAGTCGACCGGGGCCCCGCGCAACACCGTCTGCGTGACCCGACCGCGCACGGTGCGAGTGTCATACGCGCTGATCTGGTTGCGGTGCCAGAGTTCCGTGGCCTTCACGGTCCACTCCTCGTCGGGGGCGAAGACGGCGAAGTCCGCGTCATTGCCCTCGGCGGTCGCTCCCTTGCCGGCAACCCGGGCCACGGCCGCCGGTGCCGCGGACATCCAGCGGACCACCTCGGCGAGCTCGATTCCGCGCTTCGCGGCTTCGGTCCACACGAGCGAGAGTCCCAGCTGCAGCGACGAGATCCCGCCCCACGCGGCACCGAAGTCGCCCGTGTCGAGCAGCTTCAGCTCGGCCGTGGAGGGCGAATGGTCGGAGACGATGCAGTCGATCGTGCCCTCGATGAGCCCCTGCCACAGCGCCTCCCGGTTCGATTCCTCACGGATCGGCGGGCAGCACTTGTGCGTCGTCGCCCCGTCCGGGATCTCCTCGGCGGTGAAGAGGAGGTAGTGCGGGCAGGTCTCGACGGTCAGCTTGATGCCCTCGGCCTTGGCCGCGGCGATCTGGTCGAGCGCATCCGCCGAGGACAGGTGCAGGATGTGCGCCCTTGCTCCGGTCTCCCGAGCGGCGTCGATGACGCGGGCGATCGCGACGTTCTCGGCCTCGCGGGGGCGCGTGGCGAGGAAGTCGGCGAACTTCGGACCCGAGTTCTTCGGCGCCGAGGTCATCACTTCGTGATCCTCGGCGTGGACGATGAGCATTCCGTCGAAGGAGGCGATCTCGGCCATGTCCGTCTTCATCTCCGCCGGTTCCAGCGGCGGGAACTCCTCGACGCCGGAGTCCTCGAGGAAGCATTTGAAACCGTAGACGCCCGCCTCGTGCAGGGGCCGCAGATCAGCGGTGTTGCCGGGGATCGCCCCTCCCCAGAAGCCGACGTCGACGAAGGCCTTGGGCTCGGCGACCTCACGTTTGGTCTCCAACGCGTCGACGTTGACCGTCGGCGGCAGCGAGTTAAGCGGCATGTCGACGATCGTCGTGACTCCCCCGGCCGCGGCCGCGCGGGTAGCGCTGGCGAAGCCCTCCCATTCGGCGCGACCGGGGTCGTTGACGTGGACGTGAGAGTCGACGAGACCCGGCAGCAGCACCTGATCATCCCCGATCTCGATGACCTCCGCCCCCGCCGAGGCGGCCACATCCAGATCCTGTCCACCGCGGGCGATCTCGGCGATCTTCCCGCTCCTGACCCCGATCGCCACCGGTTCGATGCCCTCGGGCAGCAGAGCCCTCTCGGCGTGGATGATCAGGTCGAAGTCAGCGTCGTTGCTCAATGTTCCTCCTCGGTCGCCCGCCCTTGTGGGCCGGTGGATGCAGTTTCGGTATACCGTTCTAGACTACTCGGCTCGGGCGGTTCGGCCCAGCCCTTCGGCGGGTTGGACGCTGCCTATTTCGCCGCTGCCAGTTCGCCCATCGGGCTCAGCGCAGTCGGAGCGTCGGCCGGGGTATGGGCGAGGGGCTCGAACTCGTTGATCTGATCTAGGGCGGTTCCCATCGAGATGTTCGTGACCCGCTCGAGGATGACCTCGACGACCACGGGCACCTGGTGTTCGTCCATGAGCTCCTTGGCCACGCGCAGGCCTTCGCCGATGAGTTCGGGGTCCTCGACCCGCAGCGCCTTGCACCCGAGTCCCTGGGCCACGGCCACATGGTCGACTCCGTAACCGGACGATGCGGAACCGGCGGCGTTGATGTTCTCGAAGGCCAGCGACACCTCGTAGTCCATCTCGAATCCGCGCTGGGACTGGCGGATGAGTCCCAGGTAGGAGTTGTTGACGACGACGTGGACATAGGGGATCTTGTGCTGCGCGCCGACTGCGAGCTCTTCGATCATGAACTGGAAGTCGTAGTCACCGGACAGCGCCACCACGGTCTCGCCGGGCTTTCCCTTGGCCACACCGAGTGCCGCCGGTCCGGTCCACCCCAAAGGTCCGGCCTGTCCCGCATTGATCCAGTGCCGGGGCCGGTAGACGTGCAGCATCTGGGCGCCCGCGATCTGGCTGAGCCCGATCGTCGACACGTAGGTGACGTCGCGTCCGAAGGCCTGGTTCATCTCCTGGTAGACGCGCTGGGGCTTGATCGGCACCTCGGTGAAGTTCGTCTTCCGGTGCTCGGTCGACTTCCGTGCCGTGCATTCGCTGGCCCAACCGGTGAAGTCCGGCAGCGCCCGCTCTCCGGTTCGCCCACGTGCCGCGCTCAGCAGCGCATCGAGGGCGGCTCCGGCGTCCGAGGCGACACCGAAGTCTGGGGAGAAGACGCGTCCGACCTGTGTGGGTTCGATGTCGATGTGGACGAATTTCCGACCCTTCCGGTACACGTTCAGGTCACCGGTGTGACGGTTGGCCCAGCGGTTGCCGATGCCGATGACGAGGTCGGATTCGAGGAAGCTCGCGTTTCCGTAGCGCACGTGCGTCTGGATTCCGACCATGCCCGCGGCCAGCGGGTGGTCATCGGGGATCACGCCCCAGCCCATGAGGGTCGGCGACACCGGAATGGAGGTGAGTTCGGCGAATTCGACGAGCCGATCGGCGGCGTCGGCGTTGATGATTCCCCCGCCGGCGATGATGATGGGGTGCTCCGCCTCGGCGATGAGATCGAGGATCTTCTCCGCCTGCGCCGAGGTGGCCGCGGGCTTGGCGGGGGCCAGCGGTTCGTAGGCGTCGATGTCGAATTCGATCTCGGTCTGCTGCACGTCGATGGGCAGGTCGATGAGCACGGGTCCGGGACGGGCCGAGCGCATGAGCTGGAAAGCGGTCTGGAAGACGCCGGGCACCTGCCCGGCTTCGAGCACCGTCTTGGCCATCTTCGTCACAGGCTTCGCGATCGAGGCGATGTCGACGGCCTGGAAGTCCTCCTTGTCGAGCACGGCGACCGGTGCTTGGCCGGTGATGCACAGGATCGGCTGGGAGTCCGCGGCCGCGGCGTAGAGCCCGGTGATCATGTCGGTGCCCGCCGGGCCCGAGGTGCCCAGACAGACTCCGATGTTGCCCGGTGCCGCACGGGTGTATCCGTCGGCCATATGCGAGGCTCCTTCGACGTGCCGGGCCAGCGTGTGGCGGATTCCGCCGTGAGCCTTCATCGCCGAGTAGAGCGGGTTGATGGCCGCTCCCGGCAGCCCGAAGGTCTCGGTGGCGCCTTCCTTCTCGAGGATGAGCACAACGGCGTCGACCGCGCGCATGCGTGTCATTGTTCGTCCTTTGTTCGTGAGCCGGCGACGACGCTGTCGCCGGCTCGGTTCATGGTTGGGCGGGACCGTCGGTGTCGTTGGGCCGACGACCCCGCCCGGCTGGTGTGGCCTCGGCCGGGGATGATCGACGAATCGATCACCGGCGCCGAGGCGGTCGTTCAGTTCTCGTTCTTACCGGAGAGAGCTTCGATGACGGTGAAGAGACCCGAGTGGTCGAGTCCTCCGTTGCCCTGTTGCACGGTTGCGGCGACGAGCTGGGCGACCGTGGCGCCGAGCGGAATCGCTACTCCTGCCTCACGGGCGGCGGCGGTGACGATGCCCATGTCCTTGTGGTGGAGTTCGAGCCGGAATCCGGGGCCGAAGGAGCGGTCGAGCATCTTCTGCCCCTTCTGGTCGAGCACCTTGGATCCGGCCAGACCGCCGCCGAGGACCTGCAGCGCCGCACCCGTTTCGACTCCATAGGCCTCGAGGAAGACGACGGCTTCGGCCAGCAGTCCGATATTGCCGGCGACCATGAGCTGGTTCGCGGCCTTGACGGTCTGGCCGGCTCCCGAGGGGCCGACGAGGACGATGGTCTTGCCGACGGCTTCGAAGACATCGGACACCGCGTCGAAGTCGGCCTGGTCGCCGCCGACCATGACGGACAGGACGCCGTCGATGGCACCGGGTTCGCCGCCGGAGACGGGAGCGTCGAGCGGTTTGAGGCCGGCGGCCTTGGCCTGTTCGGCCAGGTCCTTCGCGACATCGGGGCGGATGGTGGAGAAATCGATCCAGGTGGCCCCGGCAGACGCGTGCGCGAGGATTCCGTCGTCGCCGGTGAGCACGGCTTCGACGTCGGGTGAGTCGGGAACCATGGTGATGATGACGTCGGCCCCGGCCACCGCCTCGGCGATGGTGGCGGCGGCACTGCCACCCGCCTCGGCGAGCGTTTGGGCCTTGGACGGGGTGCGGTTGAAGCCGCGGACGTCGAATCCGGCGTTTACGAGGTTCTTGGCCATGGGCAGGCCCATGATTCCGAGTCCGATGAAAGCGATGGTCTTGGACATGGTGGGGGTCTCCTTCGAGTCGTCGGTGGTGATGTTCAGGCGGTCTGGGCGGCGCGGTCGAGCCAGTCGAAGGCGGTCGCACGGTCCTGTTTGTATTCGAGCGCCACGGCTCCGGTGTAGCCGAGCTCGTAGGCGCGGTCGATCCACTGGCGCAGCGGCAGCGACCCGGTTCCCGGTGCCCCGCGGCCGTCGGCGTCGGCGATCTGGATGTGGCCGAAGTTCGCGGCTTCGGCCTCGATGACGGTCGCGACGTCATCGCCATTGACGTGCATGTGGTAGAAGTCGGCGAGCACGGCGATGTTCTCGGGTCCGTCGGCGCGGACCTGAGCGACCACCTCGGCGGCGTCGGCGTAGCGTTTGAGCGGGTAGGTCTCGGCTCCGGAGACGGGTTCGACGAGGACGGTCCCGCCGATTTCGGCGACCTTGCCGGCGGCCAGCGCGAGGTTGGCGGCGGCGGTGGCGTCCTGAGCGGCGGGGTCCTGGCCGTCGGTGCGCAGACCGTAGAGGGCGTTGAAGGCGCGGCAGCCGGTGCGACGGCCGATTTCGACGACGATGTCGACGTTCTTCGCGAAGTCCTCTTCGGCGCCGATGATCGAGACCATTCCGCGATCGCCGGCTGCCATGTTCCCGGCCCAGAAGTTCAGGCCCTTGAGAGCGACGCCTGCGGATTCGAGGGAGGCGATGAACTCATCGACCTCCGCCGAGGTGGGGCTCGGGTTCCCGTCGAAGGGCCACCAGAATTCGACGCCGTCGAAACCGGCGTCCTTCGCGGCCTGGGCGCGCTCGAGAACGGGCAGTTCGGTGAGCAGGGTGGAGCAATTGAGGACGTAGCTGCCGGGTGAGGTGAAGTTCTGGGACATGGAGCTCTCCTTTGAGTTGCCAATCTTTTCCGTATTGTGGAAGTTTATTTCCATTACGTGAAATCAGCATAGACAGCCCGCGGAGTCCCCGTCAAGACCTTCCCCCCAGAACTACCTGACGGCGGCCCAGCAACCTCGCGCCAGGTTGCTGGGCCGCCGTCAGGTAGTAATTGGGGTCAGAGAGGGGTGCCTTCGATCCAGACGCCGGCGATGTCGCCCGGGGTGCCCATGGCGAAGATCTTTGCCAAAGCGTCCTCGTCGTCGGCGGCGTGGCGGATGCCGACGTCCAAGGGCTGCCCCTCGGCCGGACGGATGAGCACTGCATCGAAGCGCTTGCCCACACTTAGCACCCCGACCTCATCGAGTTCGAGCGCCTCGGCGCCGGCCGCAGTTGCCAGATGCAGCAGATGTGCGGAGGTCAAGGCCACTCCCCCGGCCGGATCGAGCTGCTGCATGAAGTACGACTGCACGCCCTCCTTGAGCAGGTTGAAGCCCGTGCCCGCCCCGACATCGGTGCCCAGAGCCACGCGGACGCCGGCCTCGATGTGTCGGCGCAGCGGGAAGAAGCCGCTGGCCAGAGCCGAGTTCGAGGTCGGGCAGTGTGCGACCACGGACCCGGCCTCGGCCATGCGATCGAGTTCCCGATCTTGCGGGTGGACGTTGTGCGCGAGCACTGTGCGCCGCCCCACGAGTCCCGCCCGATCGTACGTATCAAGATAATCACGAGCCTCCGGGTGGATCTGCGCGACCCCGGCGACCTCATCGACGTTCTCGTTGAGGTGCGAGGTCACCCAGACGCCCGGGTTGTCTTCCAAGAGGCGGCCGCCGGCAGCCAGCAGCTCCGGTCCCGCGGAGAACGAGAACCGCGGAGTCACCGCGTACCGCAGCCGTCCCTTCCCGTGCCACCGATCGATGAGCGCCTGGCTCTCCTCGGTCGAGCGCCCCACGTCGGTGAGCAGCGCATCGGGCAGGTTCCGGTCGCTCGTCACCAGCCCGGAGGTGATCCGCAGCCCCGACTCTGAAGCGGCGGCGAAGAAGATGTCCATGGCGCCCGCGAAGTGCGAACCGAAGACCATCGCCGAGGTGGTCCCCGCCGAGATCAGTCCCGTGAGGAATTCTCCGGCCACCGCCTTCGCGTAAGCGGGGTCCCCGAGTTTCGCTTCTTCGGGCAGGGCGCACTGGTCGAGCCAGTCGAGCAGCGGCCGCCCGAGATGGCCGATGGCCCTGACCTGCGGCAGGTGGACGTGGGTGTCGATGAGTCCGGGGATGAGCACACCGTCGCGGAGGTCGACGACTTCCGCATCGGGGTGCGCTGCCCGGGCGGAGTCGAAGTCGGTGCGGGAGGTGATGAGTCCGTCGTCGACGACGAGGGCGACATCGGCCGCCGAACGCAGCCTGCCCCCGGCGAAAGGGTTGTCCGGCGTATCGAAGACGCGGGCGCGATAGATGACCACAGTGGTTCTCCTAGAGTCAGTGGTGGTGAAAGTCAGTGGTGGTGAAGAGTCAGGACATGCGGCCGAGCAGGTCCGCGGCGACGCTCACGGCGATCGTTGCCGGTGCTTTGCCGGGCAGTTCGGGCAGGCCGATGGGGCACCGAATGGTGTCGATGACCTCGGGCGCGAAGCCTTCGGCGGCGAGGTTCTTGCGGAAGCGCTGCCACTTCGCGCTCGAGCCGATGAGTCCGACCGACCCGAGGTCGCCGCGGGTCAGCGCCGCGGAGCACAGGTGCAGGTCCTCGGCATGGTCGTGGGTCATGATGACCACGTGCGCACCGGCCGGCAGGGCAGAGAGCACCTCTTCCCCGACGACAGCGAATTCGGGGCGGATCCGCGCCACCGGCTCCTCCAAGCCATCGATCGCCTCGAGCTGCTCGGGCCGCGAATCGGACACGGTGAGATCGAGATCGTGGCGGGCGAGGATCCGAGTGAGTTCGAGTCCGATGTTGCCGATGCCGAAGATCGCCACCGAGGCGGGCACGGGCAAGGGTTCGAAGAGCATGGTGACCTCTCCGCCGCAGCATTGGCGACCGTATTTGGCAGGAGCCTTGTCGTTGAGCCGCAGGGTGAGCATCTCCGGAGCTGTCTGCCCCTCGGCGAGCAGTTCCCGGGCACGGGTGAGGGCCGTCATCTCGAGATTGCCCCCGCCGATGGTCCCGAACAGGTCATCGGCGGTGGCGATCATCTTCGCTCCCGCCTCACGTGGGCATGCCCACGCACCGCGGCGAGAGTGATGAGGACAGCCGGCACCCGAGCCGATCTCAGCTCGGACGCGGTGTCCATCCAGGTCATGAGGGGACCCGTTGTCCTTCCCTCGCCGAGGCTGCCGCCCCCGAGTCCTGCCCGCGGGCTTCTTCGATCGCCCAGAACACGGCTTCCGGTGTGGCCGGGGACGCGAGTTCGACGCTGTGGCCGGGGCTCGCGAAGGCACCCACGGCCTCGCGCAGGGCTTCGCGGACGGAGAAGGCGAGCATGAGCGGGGGTTCGCCCACGGCCTTCGACCCGTACACGGCTCCCTCTTCATGCGCTTTGTCGAGAAAGGTGACATTGAAGATCTCGGGGACTTCGGAGAAGCTAGGGATCTTGTACGTGCTCGCCGCCTGAGTGGCCAGCCGGCCGCGGCTGGGTCGATCCGATTCGTCCCAGCGCAGATCTTCCAAGGTCAGCCAGCCGGCACCTTGGATGAATCCGCCCTCGATCTGCCCGACATCGATGAGCGGAGACAGGGAGTCTCCGACATCGTGGACGATATCGACGCGGCGCAGAGTATAGGAGCCGTCGAACCGGTTGACCTCGACTTCGGACACGGCGGCACCGTACGCGAAGTACTTGAACGGCTCACCGCGCATCTGCGAGAGGTTCCAGTGCAGCCCCTCGGTGCGGTAGAAACCTGAGGCCGAGAGCTGGATGCGCTGGAAGTACGCGGTGTTGATCAGCTCTTCCCACGTCACCGTCTTCGGAGAGGACAGGGCGGAGACGATGCCTCGCGAGATCTGCACTTCATGAGCGGGTGCGCCGAGGATGCCAGCGGCGACCTGCTTGAGCCGATCGAGGATCTGATCGCAGGCGTTCTTCACCGCTCCGCCGTTGAGGTCGGAACCCGAGCTCGCCGCCGTCGCGGAGGTGTTGGGCACTTTGTCCGTGCGCGTCGGTGCCAAGCGCACCGTCGACAGGGGCACACCGAGGGTGGTGGCAGCGACCTGCAGCATCTTCTGATGCAGTCCCTGCCCCATTTCGGTGCCGCCGTGGGTGACGAGGACGGATCCGTCCTTGTACACGAGCACGAGCGCTCCGCCCTGGTTGAAGGCGGTGAGGTTGAACGAGATCCCGAACTTCACCGGAGTGATCGACAGTCCTCGTTTGATGTGCTCGTGGCTCAAGTTGAACGCTTCGATCTCAGCCTCGCGGGCCTCCAGATCGGATTGGGAGATGAGCTGGTCCCAGCACGCCCCGATCCGCTCGGGATGACGCACCGGCTGATAGTAGGGGGTGTCCTGACCTTGCGCGTAGAAGTTCCGGCGGCGCAGCTCACGGGCGCTCAGTCCCAGTTTGGGGGCGACGCGTCCGATGATGTCTTCCATGACGAGCATGCCCTGCGGGCCGCCGAATCCGCGGAAGGCAGTCTGCGAGGTCTTGTTGCATTTGGCGATGCGGCCGGTGACCCGAATGTTGGGCACCCAGTAGGCGTTGTCGATATGGCACATGGCACGGGTGAGCACCGGCTCGGAGAGGTCGAGGCTCCACCCGCCGTCCGCGGTCAGCGTCGCATCGAGGGCGAGGATCTTCCCCTCCTCGGTGAATCCGATCTTCCAGGACGAGTGGAAGCCGTGCCGCTTGCCGGTGATGGTGATATCGCGGGTGCGGTCGAGGCGCAGCCGCACCGGCCTGCCGGTGAGCTTCGCACCGAGCGCGGCCAGGGCCGCGTAGCCGTGAGGCTGCATCTCCTTGCCGCCGAAGCCGCCGCCCATGCGCAGGCACTGCACGGTCACCTCGTGGGCGGGAACCCCGAGGACGTGGGAGACGATGTCCTGGGTCTCGGTGGGGTGCTGGGTCGAGGACTGGATGAAGACCTGTTCGTTCTCGTCCACGTGGGCCAGGCAGGCCTGCGTCTCGAGGTAGAAGTGCTCCTGGCCGGCGAATTCGAATTCGCCTTCGAAGACATGAGCGGCATCGGCGAACGCGGAGTCGACTTCGCCCTTGTCGATCGACAGGGGCTTGCCGTGGTAGCTGTCGGCGGCGATCGCATCGCGCACTGTCACCAGCGACGGCAGCTCCTCGACCTCGGCGGTGACGGCCGCAGCGCCTTCCTTCGCAGCTTCGAGATCTTCGGCGAGCACCCAGGCCACGGGCTGGCCGAAGAACATGATTTCGTCGACCGGCAGCATCGGCTCATCGTGCTTGACGCCCTGATCGTTGACGCCGGGGATGTCGGCGGCGGTGATGACCTTGACGACCCCGGGCACCGCATAGGCGGATTCGACATCGATGGCGCCGAGGCGGCCGTGCGCGGTCGTCGACTGCACAGGGAAGGCGTGGAGGACTCCGGTGAGCCTTCCGACGAGGTCATCGGTGTAGAGCGCGGTTCCGGTGACGTGGCCGAAGGCGCTTTCATGGTGGTGGCGTTCGCCGACGACCGGGTCGGCGGGGCGCTGGGAGAGCTGGCTCATCACTTGACCTCCTGGCTGGTCACGGCCGGGTGGCCGAGCTGCTCGGCGTAGAAGCGTTCGAGGGAGGACCGCAGCATCGCGGTCCGGTATTTCGCACTCGCCCGGTGGTCGTCCATCGGGGTGCCTTCGGCGGCCAGCGTCTCGGCCGCCGCGTGCACGGTCTCCAATGTCCATGGCCAGCCTTCGAGGAGGGCTTCGGTGGCGGTGGCGCGCAGCGGAGTGGCCGCAACTCCGCCGAGGCCGATCCGAGCCTTGGCGATCAATCCGTCCTGGATGTCGACGGCGTAGCCGATCGCCACCGAGGAGATGTCGTCGAAACGGCGCTTGGCGATCTTCTGGAACGACGTCAGCGGGGACAGCGGCAGCGGGATGCGGATGGCGGTGATGAGTTCATCGGACTCCCGCACCGTCTGCCGGTATCCGGTGAAGTAGTCGGCCAGCGCCACGGTTCGCGCCCCGCGCACCGAGGTGAGCACGAGCTCGGCTTCGAGGGCCAACAGAGCCGGCGGGGTGTCGCCGATGGGCGAACCGGTGCCGAGGTTGCCGCCGATGGTCGCCCCGTTGCGGATGAGGCGGGAGGCGAACTGCGGGAACAGCTTGCCCAGCAGCGGAATGTCTCCGTCGAGCTCACGCTCGAGTTCGGACAGGGTGCGGGAGGCGCCGAGTTCGACGAACGACTCGGTCCGGCGGATTCCGCGCATCTCCTCGAGCCGGTCGACGGCGAGGATGTTCTTACCGCGCGCTCCCTTGATGTTGACCTCGACGCCCCAGTCGGTGGCCCCGGCCACGACGGTGGCCTCGGGATCCTCGCTGAGGATGGAGGTCGCCTCGGCGAGAGTGGCGGGACGACGGTAGCGTCCGATCTTCCCGGTGGCGGTGTCGGCTCGCTGATAGTCGGTGGCTCGAGCCGACGGGGCCGGACGGTCACGGCGGGCGGCCAGCGCATCGTCGGCGGCGGGCTGTCCCAGCGCATTCGCGGCATCGCGGATGGGGCGGTAGCCGGTGCAGCGGCACAGGTTGCCCGACAAGGAGTGGAGGTCGAAGCCGTCCTCGCAGCGATCGGGGCGGTAGTATTCGGCGGCCATCGAGGAGATGAAGCCCGGGGTGCAGTATCCGCATTGGGATCCGCCGCGCACGGCCATCTCTTCCTGGACGGGGTGAACGGTGTCTCCGTCGGCCAGACCTTCGGAGGTCACGACCTCTCCCCCGTCGAGGGCTGCTGCCGGCAGCAGGCAGGAGTTCACCGAGGTCCAGCGGGTTCCGTCGGATTCATCGGGGCGGGCGACCATGATCGCGCAGGCCCCGCATTCGCCTTCGGCGCAGCCTTCCTTCGCTCCGGTCAGACCCTGACCGCGCAGGAAGTCCAGCGCATTCGTATGGGGTGGGCCGTCGAACTCACGAACGGTCCCGTTGATTGTCACTTCGGCAGTTGACTGGTCCGTTGTCGCTGCGGACATCGCACTTCACACCTCCCGCGCCTCTCCACTGAGGCGCACAGTGCATGGTTGGAACAATTTGCTTCGTTCTTCGAGCCTCTGGTTATCCATGCGAACAGCGCAGAAGAACGCGGAAGAGGGGACTGGACGTCCCCGCAGGTCAAGCCCCGTGGGCGATCTGACCCTTTCCCCAAGCTGAGTGTCCAACCATTGTTCTCATGCCCCCAAGATAGCCGAAATCGGGCCGCGAACGAAGTACAGGACGAATCCGGCCGAGACGACCCACAGCAGCCAGTGGACCTGGCGGGCACGGTTGCTCATGGCGTGGATGAGCGCCCAGGAGATGAATCCGACGCCGATTCCGTTGGCGATCGAATAGGTCAGCGGCATCGTCACCATGGTGAGGAAGACCGGCAGCGAGGTGCGGAAGTCGGTCATGTCGATCTCACGGATCTGCGTGACCATCATGGCGCCGACGACGACGAGCGCCGCGGCTCCGGCTTCCATCGGGATGACGGCGATGAGCGGTGAGAAGAACATCGACAGCAGGAACAGCACACCGGTGATGCAGGCGGCCAGACCCGTGCGTGCGCCTTCGGCGATTCCGGCTGCGGAGTCGACGAAGACCGTGTTCGACGATGCGGAGGCACCGCCGCCGAAGACCGCTCCGAGGCCTTCGACGATGAAGGCTCCGCGGATGCGCGGGAACATTCCGTCCTCGGTCTGCAGTCCGGCGCTGCGGGCCAGTCCGGTCATCGAGCCCATGGCGTCGAAGAAGTTCGTGAACACGAGGGTGAACACGAGCATCGTGGCCGCGAGGACTCCGATGTGCTGGAAGCCGCCGACGAGGTCGAAGGCGCCGATGAGACCGAAGTCGGGAAGGGCGATGACCTGTTTCGGGAATTCCGGAGCGGAGAGGTTCCAGCCCAGCGGGTCCGGATTGACCGGGTCTCCGACGGTGCCGAGCTTCGCGAACGCCTGGATGATGATCGCGGCGATCGTGGCCACGATGATGCCGATGAGGATGCCGCCGGGAATCCTCCGCGCCACGAGGATGCCGATGAGGACGAGCGCGAAGACGAAGACCAGCGTCGGCAGGGAGCCGATCGATCCGTCCTGGCCCAGCTGGACGGGTGGGCCCGCGGGGGTGCGCGTGACGAACCCGGCGTTGACGAAGCCGATGAAGGCGATGAAGAGTCCGATGCCCACCGTGATCGCGATCTTCAGTGCATGTGGGACGGCGTTGAAGATCGCGGTGCGGATGCCCGTGGCACCGAGGACGACGATGATGACGCCGTTGATGACCACCAGTCCCATCGCGTCGGCCCAGGTGACCTCCTGAACGACGGACACAGCGAGGAAGCTGTTCATGCCCAGGCCTGCGGCCAGGCCGAAGGGCAGTCGGGCGACGACGCCGAAGAGGATCGTGATGACGCCGGCGACGAGCCCGGTGACCGCGGTCAGCTGGGCGAAGTCGAGGCTGTCACCGGCGACGTCCTGGGAACCGCCGAGGATGAGCGGGTTGAGGACGACGATATAGGCCATCGCGACGAAGGCGACGATGCCTCCGCGGATCTCCTGTCTGATCGTCGAGCCTCGATGGGTGATTTCGAAGAATTTGTCGAGAAGCCCCGGTCTCGAAGATGCGGTCTGCACCGCTTGGTCGTTGTCAGCCATTTTCATGGACCACCTCAGGTTGTTCGATTTGGTCAGCCGGCCACATCATCGTCGTCGGCCCTGCGCCTTGAACATGCGCAATGAGACAGTCGAGCCTTCAGCCCCGGATACCGGACCGGGATACCGAAAGGTAATTCCATATCCCGGAAAACTCTTTCTGTTTCACCGAGCAAGTCTCGCCGCTCGACCCTGGTGTGTCAATCATCACACCTCTGCGCGCGCCGATGCCATCCTTCGACGAGACAGACGAAACCCCTGACCAGAAGCGTCTGATCAGGGGTTTCCCTTGGCGGTGGCGGTGGGATTTGAACCCACGGTAGGGGGTTGCCCTACACAACATTTCGAGTGTTGCACCTTCGGCCGCTCGGACACGCCACCGCCGACAACTGTACAGCGGCGGACTTTCTGCGTCCAAATCGGTTCGCCGTGAGCTGGGACACGTCAGCGTTTGGCCGCGAAGAACTCCCTCAGCAGGGTCCGGCTCTCCTCCGCCCGGACGCCCGAGGTGACCTCCGGATGGTGGAGTGCGGCGCGGTCGCGCAGCAGATCCCAGACCGAGCCGACCGCCCCGGCCTTGTCGTCATAGGCCCCGAAGACGACCCTGTCGATGCGGGAGCCGACGAGGGCTCCGGCGCACATCACGCACGGTTCCAGCGTGACGACGAGGGTGCAGCCGTCCAAGCGCCATTCGCCCCTCGCCGAGGCGGCGGCTGAGATAGCCATGAGTTCGGCGTGGCCGAGCGGGTCGGCATCGATCTCGCGTCGATTGTGACCGCGCCCGATGATCTCACCGGCACCGTCGATGACCACGGCCCCGACGGGAACGTCGTCATGAGCGGGCGCCAGGGCCGCCTCGGCGAGGGCATGACCCATCCATTCATCGAGCCGGGTCACGGACGCAGCGGTCAGCGTGCGGCCTCGAGCTGATCGGCGAAGCCGACGGTCTCACCGACATGGGCGACGACGCGGGCCGGGTCGGACCGATAGCTTTCGACCTGATCGATGAGGGTGGCGGCGGGGACTCCGCGGTCAGAGTAGATATCGGCGTCTCCGCCCCATTCGGCATCGGCGTCGAACTCGAGCATTTCGACCTCGTCTTCGTCGTCCTCCTCGTCGACGGCGGCCTCATCCTCCTCGGCCCCGAAGTCCTCTTCGGGTTCGGCGTCATAGGCGTCGGGGCGGGAGTCGAGGAAGTCGGCGAAGATCTCCGCGAACGGGCTCGCCTCTGCCGCGGCGAGGTCGGACAGGAAGACCTTGACCTCATTGTTCCGGCACAGGCGCACGAGCCCGAACCATTCGTCTTCGTGTTCGATGACGGCCACGGCCTCTCCGTCATCGCCGGCTGCCGAACGCATCATATCGACGAGGTCGTCGAGGTCGTTCGCGTCACGGACGTCGACATCGAGGGCGCGGAAGCCATCGCCGGAATCGGCCAGGATCTCAGTGAAGTACGACATGCCTCCATTGTGAACGCTTCGCCCCGCGTTGACCACTGCCTTAAGCCCGAAGTTCTCCCGTACCATTTGGGGTATGCATCTTCACGTAGCCGACCACCCGCTCATCGCCCACAAACTCACCGCTCTGCGCGATGTGAATACGGATTCCGCTCGTTTCCGACAGCTCACCGAGGAGCTCGTCATGCTGCTCGCCTATGAGGCGACCCGCTCGGTGGCCGTCGAAGACAAGGAGATCTCGACTCCGGTGACGACGACCGTCGGCACCCGCATCGCCGAGCCCCGCCCCGTCGTGGTCCCGATCCTGCGCGCCGGGCTCGGCATGCTCGACGGAATGCTGCGCATCCTCCCCACCGCCGAGGTGGGCTTCCTCGGAATGGTCCGCGACGAGACCACTTTCGAACCCAGCGCCTATGCCGATCGCCTGCCCGATGACCTCACCGGCAGGCAGATCTTCGTCGTCGATCCGATGCTCGCCACCGGCGGCACCCTGGCCATGGCCATCGACTTCCTGCTCGCTCGCGGAGCTCGCGACGTCACCGCCGTGTGCCTCGTCTCCGCCCCCGAGGGCGTCCAGCGCATCGAACGCGACTACAGCGATTCCGCCGAGGTGAAGGTGTACACGGCTGCCCTCGATGAGAAGCTCAATGAGAAGGGCTACATCATGCCCGGACTCGGCGATGCCGGGGACCGGATGTACGGAATCGTCGACTGACCAAGCGCGCGGATGACGTTTTCGGTCGTCGACCTCGGCGACTGTGACGTCATATTTCGTCACAGTCGTCTCATTTTCGGGCTTTCCTTTGCATGGCCGAAGTTTTGTGACAAATAATGAAGCCATGACTTCGACGATCCATCAGATGCGAATGCCGGGCGCACATATGTGTATGCCCTGCGTTCGTGGTCGGTGATCGTACTCCCGCTGTCCGGCCTCGAACGAGTTCACTCAAGCAGCGGACTCTTCCAGTCATATCGACCTCATGGTCGAAAGCAAAGGACAGCTATGCCGAATCCAGAACCCGCCTACGTCCACCCCCGCAGTGCAGTGGCCACTCGACGTGCAGGAGCCAAGTTGAGCGCAGTCGACTCGCAGAACCCACCGCACACCTACGGACCCGCCGGTGTCGTCCCCTCGCCGAAGGCGCTCGCGGAATCATCGTCTACATCGGACTCGATGAGACAAAGGCCGCGGCCGACGGCACGAACCTCTCCGCGATCGCCGCTGAGCTGCAGGCCTACGCCAAGGAACTCGCCAGCCAGGCCGAGACCCAGGCCGTCATCGCACTGGCCCCGGAGGGCCGCGGCAGCGATATCGACGCCGTGCGAGCCGTGGCCAACGGCTCCCCCGCAGCCACCGGTGCACCGGCGGCGACCCACGGACCCGTGCGCTCGCGCATTCCCAACCGCATCCACCCGCCGGCTCTGCGCGAGGAGGCCGCTCCGGCGGCTCCCGCACCCCGCGGTTTCGGCGGACGGGCCGGTGACGCCTACACCCAGACCACCGGGGAACGTCTGCGCATCGACATCCCCCGCCGCGAGGTCCGCATCGACGGTGACCTCGTCGATGTCACGACGAAGGAATTCGACCTGCTCGCCACCCTCGTCTCCCACGCCGATGAGACCCTGCCCCGTGAGGACCTCATCACCGCGGTGTGGTCCGGCGGTGAGGTTCCCGACGAACGCACCGTGGACGTCCACATCCGCCGACTGCGGCGCCGCCTCGGCGAATATGCTTCCGTGGTGCGCACGATGAGGGGTTCGGGGTATCGCTACGACACCCACCCCGATGTGACGGTGTGGAGTGCGACTGCGCGTCGCTGATGTCGTGCGGCTGTGAGCCGCGTCGCAAGTCGCTTCCAGCGTGGGGCCAGACTTCCCGGTTAAGATCGTTGATCGATGAACCAGGCATATCCCACACCGCGCAGAAGGCACAGCCCCGCGAAGGGCATCACCGCATTGATCTTCGGGATCCTCTATGCGGCATTCCTGCTTCTCCACAATCTGCTGCCGACGCGGATGGGCATCGCGCTCATCCTCGAATCGGCACTGCCGTGGACGGGAATCTTCCTCGCGCTCGTGCTGCTCATGTTCCTCATCCGCTTCTCGTGGCTCTCGGCCATCGGATTCCTCGTGCCTGCTCTCGTGTGGGCGGGAATGTTCGGACCCGCCCTGCTGCCGAATGAGGATTCCGGTGATCCGGACCTGACGGTGGCTACCCACAATGTGGGGGCGAGGATGCCGCAGCCCACCGCTGCCGCGCAGAACATCGTCGACCGCGATCCGGACATCGTCACGATCCAGGAACTCGAATCCCTGTCCGGCAAGATCATCCACAAGGAGCTCGACTCCTCGTTCGAGCATTCGCAGGTCGTCGACACCATCGGCGTGTGGTCGAAGTGGCCGATGTCGGAGCCCGAAGAGGTCGACTTGGGCCTGCAGTGGCCGCGCGCGTTCGCGACCACGATCTCGACCGATCACGGTGACATCCGCTTCTATGCGGTGCATATGCCTTCGGTGCGACCGGGCCACGAATCGATGCGCAATGCCGCTCTGCGCCGCTTGGCCACGACAGTGGAGACCGACGGTGCCGAGCATATCGTCATCGCCGGCGACTTCAACACGGCGACGACGGACAACAATATGGAGACCTTGGTGCCGCCGCTGGAGGATACCCGGGAAGAGGCCCGAGGCGGTTTCGGCTTCACCTGGCCCTCCCAGTTCCCCGTCACCCGGCTCGACCATGTCCTCTACCGTGGTTTCGACGCCACCTCCGACGAGGTGCTCGAACGCGGGTCGAGCGACCACCGCGCCGTCCTCGCCGGACTCGACCTCAAGTAGTCGGGGTCAATTCGTGCACTGCCCCGTCGGCTGCGGTGCGCGTTCGGCGGCACCGGCGTCGAGTTCGTCGGCGATCTCGGGTCGGGTGAGGGCATAGCCGGTTTCGTCATCGGTGGCGGAGCGGGCGAAGACCATGCCGACGACGTTTCCGTCGGCGTCGATGAGCGGGCCTCCCGAATTGCCTTCCCTGACGATTCCGCGCAGGGCATAGACCTCGCGGACGACCGACTGCGAATCGTAGATGTCGAGTCCGCGGGCGTTGATCTTCTCCCGCACGCGAGCCGGTGAGATCGTATAGGGACCGTTCGCGGGGAATCCGACGACGACGGAGTCGTCGCCCGGTCCGAGCCCGTTGCCGAAGTCGAGGGCGGGAGCATCGAGTCCCTGGACCCGGAGCACGGCCACGTCGGCCTCGGCGTCGAATTCGACCACCTCGGCGCGGTAGGGCCTGCCCTTGCCCCCGACCTGCACGGCCAGTTCCGTCGACCCGGCCACGACGTGGGCGTTGGTGGCGACGAGTCCGTCTTCGTACACGAATCCGGAGCCTTCCGAGCCGGTGGCGCAGCTGGTGGCCGTCGTCGTGATCTTCACGACCGAGTCCTCGACGCTGCGTCCGACGTCGACCATGCCTTCGTCGGGTTCTCCGACTCCGCGGATCTGTTCGGGCTGCCCGGAGAACACCTGGGGGAACCCGGAAGCGCTCAGTCCCCTCGCCAGTCCGCCCAGCGCATTCTGGGAAGAGTAGGGAATGGTGCGGTCGATCGCGGCGATGACGGCGGAGTCGGCGACCCAGCGGTTAGGTTCGACGAGCGGGGTGGTGCGGATGAACCCGGCGGCGAGCCAGATGACGAGGACATAGACGATTCCGGCGGTGACGGTGCCGCCGACGGCGTCGATGCCCTGGCCGAGATCGGAGTCCATATTGTTCTTGAGCCACGCCCCGATGCCGCTGCCGGCGAAGGCGAAGAGCACGCTGAGGACCAACGGCATCGAGGCCAGGAGCATGAGCACGCCTTGGTTGTCCATGACATCAGTGCCGGCACTCAGCGATTCGACGAGCGGAGAGAGCAGTCGGCCGAGGATCCAACCGACGATGAGGCCCGCCGCGGTTCCGAGGGCGGTGATGATGCCCTGGCGGAACCCGGCGAAGAGCGCCCCGATGCCGAGGACGATGAGGAGAATGTCGAAGATCGTCACCGCTGGAACTTACCGCATCGACTGTTGGGGAGCGGTCTGTTTGGAGGCCGCGAGCAGACGTTCGCGAGCGTCGGCGAACTGCTGGAGTTCGGCCCGTTCGATCTTGCGTTCCTGTTCTCCGCCGATTCCGGCGAGCACGCGCATCCGCGTCGTCGACAGTTTGCCGGAGGTGCGGATCATGGTCTTCATCTCCTCCTTGCCGCCGGGGAACGACTTCGCCCAGTCGCGTCCGTTCTTCCGGCCCTTCCAGGTGCCGAGCATGTCGACCTCGGCATGGGTGAGCCAACCGGAGTTCGCATAGTCGCCGAGCATGTTCTGAGTGTGCATGCGTTCGCTGCGGCGCAGGATGATCCCGAGAGTGACCCAAGCAGCGGAGAGGATGGCGCTGAGGACGATGAGGCCGATGATCTGCGGGAGCATTCCGCCCATCACGTCGCGGGTTGCTTGGCCGAGGACACCCAGGAACGTCATCGAGGCGTTCCAGAAGCCGTGCAGGATCATGCCGAGGAGGAGACCGGGCAGCCACATGAGGATGAGTGACCACCACGGCCATTTGCGGGCGGCAAGGCCGATGGATACACCGGCACAGGTTGAGAACGCCGTGTGGAGCAGCGGCGATCCGAGGCAGCGCATGGCGAATGTCACTGCCAGTCCCGGAAGTTCGCCGTCGTTCCACGACTGGCCGAGGTAGAGGATGTTCTCTGTGAAGGCGAAGCCCGCACCGATGAGTGAACCGTAGACGAGCCCGTCGAGGGGCCCTTCGAAATAGCGGCGAGCGGCAAGGACGATGACGAGGAGGAGGACGGTCTTCGTCGATTCCTCGAGGATCGGAGCTTGAATCACCGCACCGATGACGTCGGGCACACCATTGATGCCGATCATATAGAGCGCGACCTCACCGACGAGTGAGAAGCCGAGGGTGAGGATAACCGAGGCGACAGCACCCCAGAGGAGACAGATGCCCAGGAGGAGCTTCGGCTGCGGTCTCCAGCGGTCGAGCCAGAGGACGTAGGCGATGATGCCGAGAAGAGGGATCGCCGCGAGTCCGATGAGACCGAAGAGGCGGACGCCGAAGCTCAGTCCGCCGAGCAGGGCAAGTAATGCCAATCCGATGACAAGCCCTACGAGAACGAGGATTGCAGCGACGAGCCGGACGATGTTTCCGGTCGAGTCGGGTTCGGTCTCCGGTTGTGTTTTCCGCACGGCGCCGGTCCAGGGAGTGTCGGTGACGACCTGCTGGGGTGCCTGCATGCCTGCACGGATACGCATCTCCTGCGTCACCGTCGGAGCAAACCGCGGCTGAGCATAGACGCGGGCCTGGGCAGGCGGGGGCGCGTACATCACCGGTTGACCAGGCATGGGTTGGCCGGGAACCGGCTTCATCTGAGGCTGCATGGGTTGGCCGGGTGCCGACATCGACTGTCCCTGCATAACCGGCTGTCCCTGCGCCGGCATGGGTCGACCCGGCGCTGGGTGCCGATTCTGTCCCTGCATGGGCGGCTGCTGCGGCCACGACCCGCCGGGTTGCTGCTGGTTCGGCTGTTGCGACCCCTGTGGTCGCGGCCGGAACCGATCATGATTCTGCGACTGACCCTGCTGCGGCTGACCCTGCTGCGGATTGTGTGGCTGCGGCGGAGGGACCTGGCCCTGAGGCGGCATCTGTCCCTGTGCCGGGGGCACGTTCGGGTTCGGTGGGCCCTGCACCTGGGGCGGCTGCGGTCTCTGCGAACCGGGACCGTTCTGTGCCGACATAGATCGTCCTTCTGCAATGGGGGAATTTC
Source organism: Brevibacterium sp. JSBI002 (assembly GCF_026013965.1). Lineage (NCBI taxonomy): Bacteria > Bacillati > Actinomycetota > Actinomycetes > Micrococcales > Brevibacteriaceae > Brevibacterium > Brevibacterium sp. JSBI002. The sequence goes on along the minus strand of NZ_CP110341.1, from coordinate 776,468 downwards.
CGCTCACCTCAGTCTAAAGTCCCAGCCCGCTGTGAACGCCCTCGTCATGTATCCGTCCAGCAACACTTCAGCCGACTGCCACGTTCTTCAAACGACGTCCCCCGCCCCACTCAACCATTTTCGACTGTGGATGGACGCAGTTTCGTCGACTCTGTGTCGGCGGGGGAAACCAGACGGCCGTCAGACCGCCCCCGCACCCACGACCGTCGCCGGACGGTCGGCATCGCCCACCACACGCACCCGACGCGGCCGTTCCTCCCCGGGGCCACTCCCCTCCCTCCAGCGACCAGCACCTCCCCCACTCACACGTCAGAACCTGTGGACGCTCAAAGCGGTATCCACAGCCCCTCAATCAGCCCTAGATGACCAGCCAGCGCCCAATGTCGAATCGGTCCATGACTACTCTCAGAATCGCATCGCTGCGCACCGCGCTGCTCCTCACCGTCCTCACAATCGCTTCGCTCATCGGGCTGGGACCGGCCATGGCCGCGGGACCGCCGGTCGGCCTCGGCGAGGTTCCGGTGCACACCGCACCCAACGCCTACGGTCCGGGCATCTGGCACCATGCGAAACAGGGCAAGACCTGGTACGGCTCCTACCGGACCTTCCCTGACACCTCCGCCTACTGCATCGATGCGGGCAAGAAGTCTCCGCTGCCGAAGTACTTCAAGAATGCGAAGGCCGACACGGTCACCTCGGCTCGCACAGCGTGGGCACTGCACGAATATGCCGGCTCGACGTCGAAAGATGTGCAGGCCGCGTTGAGCGCGATGGCCCGACTCGACAAGGCACTCCCCCACGATCACAAGGTGCCGCCGCAGAAGCCGGCCGATCTGGGCAAGAAGTTCGCGGCAGCCGCGAAGAAGCACTCGACGATCCTCGCCGAGGCGAAGAAGTTCGCCGGGCCATACACCCTCGACATCAGCCTCGAACCGGTGCTGCGCATGCCCGTGCTCGAACCTCACGCCGCCCCGGAGTCCGCTCCTTCTCCTGATTCCTGGGCCTCCGACTCCAAGGACGGCGACCGCAGCGCCGACAAGGATAGCCCCGACAAACCGAAGATCCTCGGCACGCCCACCGACGAGGCGACGCTGACGGTCTCGCTGACCAGTGCATCGGGAGCCCAGGTCCCCGACGTTCCCATCGCGCTGAAGACTGCCGGCACGACGAAGGCACCGACGACCCTGACCACGGGGAAGGAACCCGTGTCCACAACGCTGCAGGCGAGCGCGCCCGGAAAACTGTCAGTGACCGCCTCGGCGAAGGTCGCTCCGCAGACCGTGCGAGTCTTCGAACCGACCTCCGGCACGCGGGTACAGCGAGTCGTCACCCCGGACACTCCCGATTCCGTCACGGACAAGGCGTCACTGGAGCTGAGTTCCCAGCCGAAGGTGACCACCGAGATCTCCGACCAGACACCGACACCGGGTGAGACGGTCACCGACGAATTCACCGTCTCCGGCCTCATCGGCGACCACACCGTCACCGTCGAACACACCCTGTGGCAGACCGCTACGGCACCGAGGCAGGGCATCAAGAACGATGACGCTCGCGAAATCGGATCCGTGACCTCGAAGAATGTCGGCAACGGCACCCACACATCCGACGAGATCACCGTGCCCGAGGACTTCCGCGGCTGGCTGTACTTCACCGAGACGATCGCCGGGGACAAGGCAACGAAGGAATGGAAGGGAATCCACGGCCAACCCCGTGAGACGGGGTTCGTCCCGTGGACTCCGACCGCCGACACCGAGGCAGTGCTCGAGGGAACATCGACCCACGACGAGGTGGCCGTGACCGGACTGCGGCCGGGTTCCGAAGCCGTCCTCACCATCACCGCCTACCACGTGGAGACCGAACCCGAGCAGTCGAAGGAGACCGCCGGCACGGAGTTGTCCGTGCAGGACTTCACCGTCATCGCCGACGAGGAGGGCCACGTCGAGATCAGCACGGAGCCGATCGACATGCCCGTCGGCTGGGTCACCTATGTGACGACGATCGAGGGCAGCGACGTCAATAAGGCGTGGACGAGCGACTGGGGCGTCCCGGCCGAAACCGTGCATCGTCCGCCCGAGGAGATGCCGTCCACTCCCCCGGCACCACCAGAGGAGCCAAGCACACCGCCGGCTCCGCCGGAACAGCCTGAGGCTCCCGAGTCCCCGGAGAAGCCCGAGACCCCTCCGGTCGAACCGGTCGCGGAAAATCCCGAGACCCCCGCATCTCCGGCGGCCCCGGCACCATCCGGTGAGCTGCCCCGCACCGGCACGACAGGCAACGGGATGCTCATCGGCCTGGGCATCGTCCTCGTCGGACTCGGCTCGACGATCCTGTTGATTTCCGGCAGCCGCCGCGACAAGGAGTGAAAAACCCTATGAATACACGTCACCCCCGACCGCAGACGCGCGGTCGGGGGTGACGTGTGCTCAGTCCTGAACCCAGGTGTCGGCCCAGGTGCGGGCACCGTTCATCATCAGACCGACATCGGCACCGACGAGGACGAAGGACGCTCCGGCCTCCAGGTACTTCCGTGCCTGGTCGGGGTCGAAGGCATTGACTCCGACCGGTTTGCCGGCGGCCTTCACCGCCTCGAACGTCCGCGCCACCGCATCGGTGACGTCCGGATGGGTCTGCTGGCCGAGCAGACCCATCGACGCGGCCAGGTCGGAGGGTCCGACGAAGATCTGGTCGATTCCGTCGACCGCGGCGATCTCGGCGGCACTGTCGACCGCGGTCGCCGATTCGATCTGCACGGTCAGGGACACGGACTCCTCCGCTCGACCCAAGTACCCGTCCACGGCATTCCACCGGGAAGCCTGGCCAGGGCCGAACCGACCCCGCGCACACCTCTCGGCGGATAATGGACGGCCGCCACAGCCGCCTCGGCGTCGGATTTCGTATCGATCATCGGCACGAGCAGATTCTGCGCGCCGAGGTCGAGGTACTGCTTGATGAGCACACGATCATTCACCGGCACCCGCACGACCGGGGTCGCCGGGTAGCCGTTCATCGCGCGCAGCAGACTCGTCGTGGTCTCGAGTCCGATCGGAGAATGCTCTGCGTCGATGAGCACCCACTGCATCCCCGAGGCGGCGGCGATCTCGGCGGCCACAGGCGAACCCGAGCACACCCACATCCCGGCCAGGTACTCGCCATCGCCGAGTCCGGTCACACGATCTGAGAAGGTCTGCGGCAGTTCTACTCGAAACGGCATGTGATGACTCCCAGCTCTCCGTAGTCGGCGTGGACGGTGTCGCCGGGATGGACCCACATGGGGCGGGTGAACGATCCGGCGAGCACGGTCTCTCCGGCCTGCAGCACGTCGCCGTGTTCGGCGAGCTTGTTAGCCAACCACACGATTCCGCGGGCCGGATGGTCGAGTACGGCGGCGGCGACTCCGGAGTCCTCGATGGTCTCGTTGCGATAGAGCAGAGCGTTCACCCGACGCAGGTCGACGGCATCGACGGCGACCGGTCGTCCACCGAGGACCATCGCACCCAGTGCCGCATTGTCCGAGATGGTGTCGACGATCGTGCGCCCCTCCATCTCGATGCGCGAGGACAGGACCTCGAGTGCCGGGATGACGTATTCGGTGGCGCGGAGGACGTCGAAGAGACTGACGTCGGGCCCGCGCAGCTCCTCGCGCAGCACGAAGGCGAGTTCGACTTCGATGCGCACGCCCGAATACTGCGAATGGTCGATCACGGACCCGGTGTCGTACACCTGGTCGGCGAAGATCGCCCCGTAGTCGGGTTCGGTGATTCCGGTGGCCTGCTGCATCGGCTTCGACGTCAGGCCGATCTTGTGACCGTAGAGCCGACGACCGGCGGCTTCACCGCGACGGCGCCATTCGTTCTGGACCGCGTAGGAGTCCTCGACGGTCATATCCGGGTACTTCGCGGTGAGCAGACCGATCTTCGAACGTGTCCGCTCCGCTCCCGCGAGATCGTCGGCGATGGCCGCGATCGTTGCCTCATCGAGCATGTGGATTCCTTTCAGAGCTGGTTGCCCAGCTTGCCCTCATTCTCGTCCGCGCGGGTGTAGGAGAACCCGTCGGCACCGATCGTCACGGCCATCTCCGAATCGTCCGTGCGGGCATGCACGGGCTGCGGGTTGCCGTCGAGATCGAGGACGAGGGAGGCGTCCGTGTACCAGGACGGCACGACGGGGTTGCCCCACCAGTCACGGCGCTGATTGTCGTGGACGTCCCAGGTGATGACCGGGTTGTCCGGGTCGCCGGTGTAGTAGTCCTGCGTGTACACCTCGACGCGGTGGCCGTCGGGGTCGCGCAGGTAGAGGTAGAACGCGTTCGAGACTCCGTGGCGGCCGGGACCGCGTTCGATCGAATCGGACCGGCGCAGAGCACCGAGCTTGTCACAGATAGCCAGGATGTTGTGCTTCTCATGCGTAGCGAAGCAGACATGGTGCATCCGCGGCCCGTCGCCGCCGGTCATCGCCGTGTCATGCACGGTGGACTTGCGGCGCATCCATGCGGCATAGACTGTGCCCTCTTCGTCCTGGATGTCCTCCGTGACGCGGAAGCCGAGGTCCTGCATGTACTTCACAGCCCGAGGCACGTCCGGGGTGACCTGGTTGAAGTGGTCGAGTCGGACGAGTTCGCCGGGAATGTGCAGGTCGTAGCGCCACTGCAGGCGCTCGACGTGGTCAGACTGGTAAAAGAACTCGTACGGGAAGCCGAGCGGGTCGACCACTCGCACCGAGTCGCCCACGCCCTTGACGAAGCCGTCGGGGTTGCGACGGACATCGCAGCCGAGTTCGGTGTAGAAGGCCGCGGCCTTGTCGAGCTCTTCCGGGCTGCGCACCCGGTAGGAGAACGCGGCCACGGCAGCGACCTCGCCCTTGCGCAGGACGAGATTGTGGTGGATGAACTCCTCCGTCGAGCGCAGGTAGAGCGTGTTCTCGTCCTCTTCGGTGACATAGAGTCCGAGCACGTCGACGTAGAACTCCCTTGACGCGGCGAGGTCGGTGACGACGAGTTCCATATACGCGCAGCGGAGGATGTCCGGCGGGCTCGCCTGCGGTGTGACGATCGGGTTGTCGATGGCGATGCTCGTCTCCTGGCTGACGAAGTAGCCGGCCGAGGTCCGAGTCATATCAGTGCGTTTCGTCATGGTCGCCTCACTGCTGTCCGAAGACGGGGTTGTGGACCTCGCCGAGGTTGATGTGCACGGACTGCTGTTCCGTGTAGAAGTCGATCGACCGGTAGCCGCCCTCGTGGCCGAGGCCTGAGGCCTTGACGCCGCCGAAGGGGGTGCGCAGGTCGCGGACGTTGTTCGAGTTCAGCCACACCATTCCCGACACCACAGCCTGGGAGAAGTTGTGGGCGCGCTTGAGATCCGAGGTCCAGATATAGGCGGCCAGACCGTACTTCGTGTTGTTCGCCAGCTCCAGGGCCTCCTCGTCGGAGGAGAACGGGGTGATGGCGACGACGGGGCCGAAGATCTCCTCCTGGAAGATCCGCGCGTCGGGCTGCACATCGGCGAACACAGTCGGCTGGACGAAGTTTCCGGTTTCGAAGCCTTCGGGGCGTCCGCCGCCAGCGACGAGGCGGGCCTCGGACTTGCCGATCTCGACGTAGGACATGACCTTCTCATAGTGCTCGGGGTGGACGAGCGCAGCCACCTCGGTCGCGGGATCCGAGGGCAGACCGACCTTCACGCGCCCCGCCTGAGCGGCATAGCGCTCGACGAATTCGTCGTAGATCGACTGCTCGACGAGGATGCGCGAACCGGCGGTGCAGCGCTCCCCATTGAGGGAGAAGACGCCGAAGATCGTGGCGTTGACCGCGGCATCGAGGTCCGCGTCGGCGAAGACGACGGCCGGGGACTTGCCGCCGAGTTCCATCGACAGACCCTTGAGCCAGGGTGCTGCGTTGGCGAAGATCGTCTGTCCGGTCGAGGATTCGCCGGTGAAGGAGATGAGCGGAACGTCGGGGTGCTTGACGAGCGAGTCGCCGGCGAAGCCCTTCTCACCGAAGCCGTTGACCATGTTGAACACACCGGTGGGCAGTCCTGCCTCTTCGAAGATGCCCGGCCACAGGGAGGCCGAGAGCGGGGTGAACTCTGCGGGTTTGAGCACGACGGTGTTGCCTGTCGCGATCGCCGGTCCCAGCTTCCAGGACTCGAGCATGAACGGCGTGTTCCACGGGGTGATGAGTCCGGCCACGCCGATCGGCTTGCGGTTGACGTAGTTCGCCTGACGGCCGGGAACCTTGAAGGCGTCGTCGACCTGGGCGACGATGAGGTCGGCGAAGAAGCGGAAGTTCTCCGCCGCGCGCGCCGCCTGGCCCTTGGCCTGGGTGATCGGCAGTCCGGAGTCGAAGGACTCCATCGCGGCGAGCTCGTCCTTGCGCGATTCGACGATGTCGGCGATCTTGCCCAGGATGCGTGCACGCTCACGCGGCAGCATCTTCGGCCACGGACCTTTGTCGAAGGCCTTCTTCGCCGCGGCGACTGCGGCTTCGATATCGGCCTTCTTGCCCGAGGCGGCCTTGATGTACGGCTCGTTCGTCACCGGGTTGAGCACATCGAATTCTTCTCCGTCGATGGAGTCGACGAATTCCCCGTTGATGTAATGGCGGATCTTCTCCGGCATGCCTGCCGGTGGGGTGATGGACTGTGTCATGACTTGTCCTTTCGTGAATCAGTGGTCAGGTTTGGGGCGTTCTGGGCGTTCTGGAAGCTGTGCAGAGTGGCCGATCGGTGCTCACGCACGGCTTTCTCGATCTCCTGCGCCGAGGCGCGGGCCCGGATGAGGGCGACGATGCGCGAGTGCTCCTCCACCGATTCCAGCGCCCGCTCGGGGACGAAGGAGAACGTCGAATCCCGCAGGTGGTTGAGCCGGTCCCATTCGAGTTCGACGAGGGTGCACAGCCGCTCGTTCGGGCAGCGCCGGTAGAGAGTTTCGTGGAACTCGTGGTTGAGCCGGGTGAACTCGGCGGGTTCGAAATCGTCGAGCAGCGCCCGCATCCGATCGTTGATCCGCTCCGCGGCATCGAGATCATCGGCGCCGAGGCGGCTCTGGGCTTGGGCGACGGCCGCGGCCTCGAGGATCGCGACCGTTTCCATCGACTGGGTGTAGGAGCCCTGATCGACCATGGCCACACGCGCCCCGACATTGCGTTCGAAGGTCACAAGCCCGTCGGCTTCCAGCCGGCGGATGGCCTCGCGCACCGGCACCACGGAGGTGTCGAGCTCGAGTGCGATCTGCGCGAGCACGAGCTTGTGGCCGGGCTGATATGTCTGGTCGGCGACGCGTTCGCGGATCCACCGATAGGCGATCTCGGCCTTGCTCAGGGACGCAGTCGCAGTCACCGGGAGGCCTTCCACTCGTCGAACTTCGTCTTCCACTCGCCCTTCGGCGGGAAGAGTCCGTCGATCGGGTTGCCGGCGGCGACTTGTTCGGCCACCCAGCCGTCCTCGATCTCCTTGGCCAGTGCCGCGTCGACGACCTCTTCGGCCAGGTCGCGCGGGATGACGATGGCTCCGTCGTCATCGGCGACGATGACGTCGCCGGGCAGGACGGTGGCATTACCGCAGGCCACGGCCACATCCGATTCCCACGGCACGTGCTTGCGCCCGAGCACGGCGGGGTGCTTCGCGGTGGAGAACACGGGCAGGATCCCGGCTACCTCGGCGGAGTCGCGGACTCCCCCGTCGGTGACGACGCCGGCGGCACCGAGCGATTTCGCGCGCAGGGCAAGGATATCGCCGAGGGTACCCGAGCCGGATTCGCCGCGGGCCTCGATGACGACGACCTCGCCAGGACGGATCGAGTCGAAGGCCTGCTTCTGGGCGTTGAATCCGCCGCCGTGGGATTTGAACAGATCTTCGCGGTTGGGCACGAAGCGCAGCGTCTTCGCGGTGCCGACGATCTTCGCGCCCGGCTTCAGCGGGGCTACGCCTTCGATGACGACATTGTTGAGTCCGCGCGACCGCAGCTGAGCCGACAGGCCCGCGGTCGGAGCCTCGGTGAGTTTGGCGATGAGGTCATCGCCGAGTGCCGTACCGGCAGTGCCATCGGCATCGCCCTCCGGGGCGAGTCCGGCGGCTTCGCGTGAACCCCAGGCGTCGACGGTGAGTGCTTCGTTCACCGCGGGCAGGCTGCCGAGGCTCCCGTCGAAGTCTCCGGACCCTTCGACGACGGTGGTGGTCAGTCGTCCTGAGCTCAGTTCCTCGCCGTTCGCCGAGGCGGCCGTGACCTCGACTTCGACCGTGTCGCCGGGGGCGACGACGGAGGATCCGGCAGGGGTGCCGGTGAGGATGACGTCGCCGGGCTCGAGGGTGAGGTGCTGGCTGAGGTCCGCGACGATGCGCGGGAGGGTGAAGATGAGCTGATCGGCGCGCGTGCCGTCGTCCTGGACGAGCTCGCCGTTGACCCAGGTGCGCAGGCGCAGGGAGTCGGGGGCCGCCTCGGCGGCAGGGATGAGTTCAGGGCCCAGCGGGGTGTATCCGTCGCGGCTCTTCGAGCGCACGTTCGATCCCTTGTCCGGGCTCTTCATGTCGTAGAGGCCGAAGTCGTTCGACGCGGTCACGCCTGACACATACGACCAGGCATCGGCCTCGGTGACGTTGCGGGCGGGGGCGCCGATGACGATGGCGACCTCACCCTCGAAGGCGAGCAGCGAGGTGCCGGCGGGGCGTTCGATGGTCTGGCCGGTGGCGGCGACGGAGCTGGCCGCTTTGAGGAAGTACGACGGCTGGGCGGGGCGCTTTCCTCGTTGTGCCGCACGGGACTCATAGGCCACATGAACGGCAATGATCTTGCCCGGACGGGTCGGAACACCTGCTGGAGTCGACATCGATCTCACACCTCATTTCGATTGGCTTCACCACAGATCGTATACGATACGGTTCCCGAGAACAAGTAATCCAGGCCACAGAGAACGTGGTTGGGACGCACGACAGGACACAGGAGTCATGGCAGCACAGAAGCACACTCAGACCCGGGTGGCATTCGCGACGATCGTCGGCACGAGCATCGAGTGGTACGACTATTTCCTCTACGCGGCGGCCTCGGGGCTGATCTTCAACGAGCTCTTCTTCGGCCCGCTCGGATCGACGCTCTCGACCATGGTCGCCTTCGCGACGGTCGGGATCAGCTTCCTCTTCCGCCCTTTGGGCGCATTCCTCGCCGGACATTTCGGTGACAAGCTCGGCCGCCGGGTGGTCCTCATCATCACCCTCATGGCCATGGGTGCCGCGACCGCGCTCATCGGCTTCCTGCCGACCTTCGAAACCGCGGGCGTCCTGGCTCCGATCCTGCTCATCACACTGCGCATCGTCCAGGGAATCTCGGCCGGCGGAGAATGGGGCGGAGCCGTTCTGCTCGCCGTCGAACACGCTGATGAGAAGTCACGCGGACTGCGCGGTTCCTTCCCGCAGATCGGGGTGTCCATCGGCCTTCTGCTGTCCTCGGGCGTGCTCGCCCTGATGACCTCGATCGCCCCGGGCGATGCCTTCCTCGAATGGGGCTGGCGGGTGCCGTTCTTCCTCTCGATCGTGCTCGTCTTCGGCGGCTACTGGATCCGCCGCGGAGTCGAGGAATCCACCGTCTTCCACGAGATCGCCGAGCGCAAGGAACAGGTCACGAACCCGCTGGGCAAGCTCATCAAGAGCCATTGGCTGCTCGTCATCCTCGCCTCCCTCGTGTTCATGGGCAACAACGCCGCCGGGTACATGACCACCGGCGGATACATCCAGAACTACGCCACAGATCCGACCGGACCCATCGGCCTCGAACGCGGTCCCGTGCTCTGGGCCGTCGCCGCCTCGGCGGTGTCCTGGCTGGTCTTCACGATCATCGCGGGAGCTGTCTCGGACAGGATCGGACGCCGGAACACCTACATCCTCGGGTGGGCGCTGCTCCTCATCGGCATCTTCAGCCTGTTCCCGCTGGTCAACACGGGTTCGGCGGGCATGCTCCTGCTCGGGCTCGTCGTCCTCACTGTCGGCCTCGGCCTCACCTACGGTCAGCAGCCAGCGATGTATGCCGAACTCTTCCCCTCCAGTGTTCGCTTCTCCGGGGTCTCAGTCTCCTATGCGATCGGATCGATCCTCGGTGGTGCCTTCGCTCCGACGATCGCAAAGGCCCTCGTCTCATCGACGGGATCGACCACCTCGGTGGCGGTGTACCTGGGCATCGTCGCCGTGCTCTCACTCACGGCGACGCTGCTGCTGCGCGACCGCACCGGCATTCCGCTGGGACCCGACCACGCGGACGAGCAGTCAATGAGCCCGATCATCGGGGTCGGTTCGCCGCAGGTGATCAGCGACGACGTGATGGCGGCCACCCCGAAAACCTCAGATCGTATATGAACTGATAGCATTCGATTATCACGACGACGTGTCAAGAACCGGAGGTTGACATGCATTTCCATCAGAACGGCTATGTGTCCGCAGACCCGCGGATCGAGGAGGCCGCTGGGTACGGAATCGATCGCGCAGAGGATCTGCCCGATGAGGTCGATGTCCTCATCGTCGGCAGCGGTCCGGCGGGGATGATCGCGGCGGCCCAGCTCTCGCAGTACCCAGACGTGAACACGCGGATGATCGAGAAGCGCGATTCGCGGCTGGTCATCGGTCAGGCCGACGGCATTCAGGCCCGCTCGGTCGAGACCTTCCAGGCGTTCGGCTTCGCCGAGGAGATCATGCGCGAGGGCTACCACATCACGGAGATGGCGTTCTGGAATCCGGATCCGGAGAACCCCGAGAACATCATCCGCACCGGTCGGCCCAAGGATGACGAGCACGGCATCAGCGAATTCCCGCACCTCATCGTCAACCAGGCACGCGTGCTCGACTACTTCGCCCAGTTCGCCGCCCAGTCCCCCGGCAAGATCACACCCGACTATGGGATCGAATTCGTCGACCTCGCGGTCGACCAGGACGCCGCGGCGCCTCGGCGAAGGACCATCCGGTATCGGTCACCGTCCGCTACACGGCCGGCGAGCGCGCCGGGGAGGTACGCACCATCCGCGCCGGCTACGTCGTCGGCTGCGACGGTGCCCGGTCGAAGGTCCGATCGTCGATCGGACGGACGATGTCCGGTGACCAGGCCAATCACGCCTGGGGCGTGATGGATGTGCTCGCGAATTCGGACTTCCCCGATATCCGCACCAAGTGCGCGATCTCGTCGAAGAACGGCAATATTCTCCACATCCCCCGCGAGGGCGGGCACCTGTTCCGGATGTACGTCGACCTCGGCGTCGTACCCGAGGATGATGCACGGAAGGTGCGGTCGACGAGCATCGACGAGATCATCGACCGCGCCAACGCAATCATCGCGCCCTACAGCGTCGATGTGAAGAAGGTGGCCTGGCATTCGGTCTACGAGGTCGGGCACCGGCTCACGGATGCCTTCGACGACACCGACGAGACCGATCCGGCCTCTCAGTGCCCGCGCGTGTTCATCACCGGCGATGCCTGCCACACCCACTCGGCGAAGGCCGGACAGGGAATGAACGTGTCGATGCAGGACGGGTTCAACATCGCGTGGAAGCTCGGTCAGGTCATCTCCGGCCGATCGTCGACGGAGCTGCTGCGCACCTACTCTGCCGAACGTCAGGTGGCGGCGAAGAACCTCATCGACTTCGACAAGGAATGGTCGACGCTCATGGCGACTCCGCAGGAAGAGCTGCCGGAGTCGACGTACCTCGAGGACTTCTACGTCAAGACCGCAGAGTTCCCCGCCGGCTTCATGACCGAGTACACGGAGTCGATGATCACGACGCCGACGACTCATCAGGAGCTCGCCGCGGGATTCCCGATCGGCAAGCGGTTCAAGTCGGCTCGGGTCAAGCGCAGCTGCGATGCGAACTTCATTCATCTCGGGCACGAAGCCCGCGCTGACGGGCGCTGGCGTGTCTACGTCTTCGCCGATCGTGCCGCTCCGGTCGTTGACGGCTCCGCCAGTGGCGACGGCGCAGCCGGCGAGTCGAAAGTGGCGGCGCTGGCTGCGTGGCTCGAATCGGATCCTGCCTCTCCCCTGGTCGCCTACCGCCGGGACGGTGAGGACCTCGACGCCCTCGTCGAACTCAGCGTCATCTACCAGCAGGAACACAACGAGTTCGCCTTCCCCGATGTGCCGACGGTCTTCCGTCCGCATATCGGCGCCTTCGATCTTGAATACGTGGAGAAGATCTACGCGACCCTGCCCGATGAGGACATCTTCGAGGCCCGTGAGATCAGCCGCGACGGCGCCGTCGTCGTGGTCCGCCCCGACCAGTACGTCTCAGGAATCTTCCCCTTGGATGCGCACTCCGAGATCGGCGACTACTTCGCGAAGGTCTTCGAACCCGTGAAGTGATACAGCCCTCTTTCCGCCCTCAGTCGAATTTCGGTTCGCTGAGACTCAAGCGCCCTCGCCCGTGTGTCGGGGGCGCTGTGCATTTGCCGCGAATCCGCAGATACCGGCCGCGGCGAGTGAGGCTGCTCCGATGAGCCACAGTCCGAAGCCGAAGGACGGCCGTCCAACTTCCATGCCCCCGATCGGCGTGCCGTCGGGCAGCTGACCGTCCCACATAATCGTCGGAGGGTTGAGAAGGATGGCGACGAAGATGAGGACGATGAGCGCGGCGATGAGCACGGCCGCCACGTTCCACCACTGGTCAGCGGCGAAGCCGAGGCCGAGCGCGGCAAAGCCGACCACAATCGCCCAGAGGAGAATGAAAGGCGGCAGCATTTCACCGCCGTCATCGAACGTCAAGTCCTCCAGCGAGGTCAATCGAATGCGAGGGCCGACGCCGTTGAAGCTGTCGACGACGGGGATGAAGATCGTGGCGATCCACATGGTGACCGCGATGAAAGGCAGCAGCCGGGCCAGCTGTTGCAGTTTGCGTTGGCGTCGGCGAATGATCTTTTCCGGCGGACGCTTTGCCTGCCGCTGCATCTGCCGATCTATCCGCCGCCGATCGCTGAGGAGTCCGCTGATGCCTGCGGCAACGAGTGCAAGGCAGCCGATCGTCCAGAGATAGTGGCCCTCTGACGAATACCCGACGATGAAGGCAGTGAGCTTTTCGCCAGCGGTATCGGTGCTGGTCACCCGCTCTCGCGGAAGATCGGTGACCATCGTCGCCTGCTGGATGAACAGGCCGACTCCGGCTGCCACCGACAGAAGAGGCCATTGGGCGAAGGTGTCGAACCGTCTCGCGGTAGTTGCGCAGACGAGAACGACCACCCAGGGCAGGATGATTTCCGGGGTGAGGTCGGCGAGATCGAAGGGTACCCGTCCGAGCGATGTCACCGTGAGTCGATCATCACCATGGTCGCCGCTGTCGAAAAGCGGTACCCAGATCATCAGCACCCAGCAGGCCAACGCGACCCACGGCAGCCGTTGCGCGAGGCGGTGCGTTCGGTTCCCTCGGGGCCATGGGGTGATTCTCGAGTTTGCGCAGGGAGCGGGTGCTGCTTTCCTCCGCCTGGCGTCGCCGAGGAGGCCGCAGATTCCCGCCGCCAACAGGCACAGGCAGCCGACGACCCACAGAATCGCGCCGACCGCGGGTTCGCCGATGACGGTTCCGAATACCGGCTGGCCCTCGTCATCGACGGCGTCCCACATGATCGTCGGCATGTCCGCGAGCAACGTGACCAGCGTGAGGATGGCACAGGCACCGAGAGCGAGAGTTCCGACCGACCACAGGCGCCCGACGACCTCCGGCCACGGGTGCGCATCGGGCCGAGACCTGACGGTGATCAGGAGCGAAGCAGCCGCACATACGAGAACGCCGACGGCGACCAGGACCATCGAGCCCCGCGCCTCCTCGAAGTCGAACGGCGGTCCGCCGAGAGCAGTGACGATGATGCGCGGCGGGTGCGGACCCTCGGCAGGCTCCTCAGGACTGGCCAACACCGGCGCCCAGAGCATGACGATCCACAGGCAGAGCGCAGACAGTGACAGCCCTTGGGCGAATCGCAGAAGCAGCCGGCCGGGCCGATTCTCACGCGGCGGGACCATGGCGCTTCGACATGCACCGTTTGATCCGTTCACGACGGTGGTGGTCCTGTTGGGCGGCGGCGACCAGACCACAGATGCCGGCGGCGAAGAACAGAAGACTGCCGAGCACCCAGAGGCCGAACCCTGCCGCGGGATAGGCAACTTCCATGCCGCCGGTGGGCGTGCCATTGGCCGTCTGCCCGTCCCACATCATGATCGGCGGGTCGGCGACCATCTGCAGGAGTCGCAGTCCCAGCACCGTGCCCAGAACAATGGCCGCGATCGACCACCACCTCGACGCGGACAGCAGCCAGGCTGTGAATGCACCGGTGAGGATGACGATCCAGAGCACGAGGTAGACCTCGTCGAGGTCGTTCATGTCGATCGGCGAGAACCCGAGCGATGTCACGCGGATCTGCATCGATCCGGGACTTCCGCTGTCGAGGACCGGCACGAAGATCGTGATCACCCAACAGGCCACCGCCCCTAAGGGGAGCACACGCGCCACGAGGTTGAGACTTCGCCCCCGCGCAGTCGTCAGTGGTGTGCTGTCGTGTTTACCCGCCCTGTCCATAACCACGATTCTCTGCAGTATCCATGTGACAGGTGTTCCCGCCATGTTCCAGATCCGACACGCGGCTCAGTCGGGCCCGAACACCATCCGAACCAATTGACTTTCGACCGGGCTGCCGTTGCAGTCCTTCGCGCTCGGTCGCCGGTGCGCATTGCGGCTGCGCCAGGCGGCGAACTTCTCGGCACGAGTGCAATACCGCGGTGGCAGCTGCTCGGACAGCACGCACTTCGGTTCGATCGTCTGATACTCGATCGGCTGGTTCGGCTGAGCCGCCTCGTGCGGTTCGTCTGCGTCGACTTCTTCGGCCACTCTCCTGACCTCATCTCTATCCGGTTCAAGGAAACGGGAGAAGGTCTGCCGCCAATCCGGCCCCGGCGGCGAACCACCCGGTTCGGACACCGCTTCAGGACGCGGGAACCGCATGCGGCGGACCACTGCGGGCGTGGTCACCTCGTACGATCGTCCGCTCGGCGTGGTGACGCGCAGCCCGTCCGGTGTGGCGAGGTGCTTCCACCCGGGATGTTCCTTCGCGTAATTGCAGGATGCACACAGCCCTGAACCGTTCTCCCAGGTGGTGGCTCCGCCAGCGGCGACGGGAACGGCATGATCGGTATGCCGGATCGGCGCATCGCACCACGGTGTCCGGCACACATCGTCGCGGAAGGTGATCATCTGCCGCAGTCGGCCGGTGAATTCCCGACTCTTCGCATCCATCCCCACCAGCTGCCCGTCGTCGGGACGAGTGAAGATCCGGCTGATGAACATCTTTGCTTCGTTCGCGGCGATGAACTTCCGTGCCGTCTGCGCCGGCAGCGGCCCGAATCCGGGCAGCCAGGCCGGTACGAGCCCGTCCGAGAGCAGGGATTCGGCCTCGACGAGCACATGGATCTCCGCGGGCACCGCCGTCGCACTCGTTTGGCCGCTCAACCGTTCGACGAAGGTGTCGGCGAGCACCTGCTGGCGAGTCCGCCCGCCCGCGTCTCCGGCGGCAGTGATCGACTCGGCGCCGGCCCGGAGACTCTCATAGGCGGCGACGGCCTGAGTCAGCGGCAGGATCGCAGAGATCCTGGCCATCCCGTCATCGATCACAGTCAGATTCACACGACGATTGGACTCAGCTTTCGCTGCCCGCTTCGCGGCCGCCTCGGCGTCCATCTCCGCACTGAGCGCACGCACTTCGGCCCGCAGGCTGCGCAGCCCGCTCGGTTCCAGACTGCGCTTCATCCGCGTGTCCACCTTGCGCCGATCGGCGGCGGCAAGGACCGCGGTCTCATCAACCATGATGCGCGCCTTGTCGTCGGAGATCTCCCCCTTGGCCAGGGCTTTGAAGGTATTGGGCATGCAGATGACGATCGAGCGGGCGGTGCTGAGGAACTTCCGCCCCGATCCGGGCGAGACCTTCTTCGCCAGCCCGATCTCGTCTCCGGCACGATTTCCGCAGTCGAGCGCGGGCACCCTGCCCAGCCGGTCCCGCTCGATGCGCAGCGCTTCGAACGCCACTGCCTCCCGCGACTGTGCGGCGACGACGGCAGACCTGAGCTCTTCGAGCGCAGTGATCCGCTCGAGTGTCTCCGCCTCGGTACCGCCTGGGTCGAGACCGCGCAGGAGCTCACCGAACCGAGTGATCTCGGTCAGCGGATCCGGAACCGGCGCTGGTTCCCGTGCGGAGTCGACGTCCATATGAAAACGGTACCCGTCGGCACTGACACGACTGCGCGAACGGCGCCGCATGACCCAGTACGCACAGGTCAGACCCTATTTCAGCTTCAGACGACTCCGCGCTGGATACGGTTGAGGATCATGTCCATGGCGACGATGTTGTGACCGCCGTCGGGGATGATGAGGTCGGCATTGCGCTTCGACGGCTCGACGTAGAGTTCGTGCATCGGCTTGACGGTGCCCAAGTACTGGTCCTCCACCGACTGCAGCGTCCGCCCGCGATCGACGACATCGCGTTTGATCCGGCGCAGCAGGCGCACATCGGCGTCGGTGTCGACGAAGAGCTTGATGTCGAGCAGCTGGCAGATGCGCGGCTCGGCGAAGATGAGGATGCCTTCGACAATGATGACCGGCGCGGGTTCGACGCGCGTCGTCTCGTCGCTGCGGTTGTGGATCGAGAAGTCGTAGACGGGACTGTCGACCGCCTCGGAGTTCCGCAGCGCGGTCAGATGGTCGACGAAGAGGTCATTGTCGAAGGCATCGAGATCGTCGTAGTTGACCTTCTCGCGCTCCTCGTAGGTGAGCTCGTCGCGCCGTTTGTAGTAGTTGTCGTGGAAGAGCACGGACGGCGGTCCTTCGCACTTGTCCAACAGCGCCTGAGTCAGCGTCGTCTTTCCGCTGCCGGTTCCGCCGGCCACGCCCACAACCAAAGTCTCCACGGCACAAATATAGACCACGACCTCCGCCGAGGCGGCTCCCGGCTTCCGTACTCACCCGAGGCTGCGGGTCAGTTGGGTCCACAGCTCCTGGTCGAAGCGCCGCCTGCCCAGCAGACCGGCCATATGTCTCACCGCATTGTCGACCTTGCCGCGCCAGACCTCGATCGCCGTCTTCGCATCCGTCCTGCTGAGCGCACGGAACATGGCCCGATCGTCACTGACGATGCGGTCGCTGGCCGGTGAGTAGTCGAGCTGCAAGATAGAGATGAACAGGCGCAGCCGCAGAGTCAGGGCTTCGAAGGCACGCGCCGATTCCCGCAGGCCCGAAGCACGGGCCAGCTCCTGTTGGAAATGGAGGTCTGCGTCCTCGACATCGATTCCGCTGCGCGTCGGCGCCGAGGCTTCGACCTGTCGCAGGGCCAGCTGCACAGGCACGAGGTAGCGCTGCGGACGCAGCGCCAGGGACCTGAGCACAACCTCCCCGATGGCCATGCGCGCGGCGTAGAGGTCGAGCACGTCGACGGTCGTGATCAGAGGAATCCGCGCGCCGCCGCGAGAACCGTCGAGCAGCTTGTCATCGACCATCCTTCGCAGCGCTGCATCGACCGAGGCCCTGGGCACCTGCATGCGGCGGGAGAGCAGGCGCGGATTGATCCGGTCTCCAGGTTCGTAGCCGGAGTCGATGATCTCCTCGCGCAAAGCGATCGCCAGGTGCTCGGTGATCGACCGAGTCTCTTTCGGCAGCCACGACGATATCTCCATTGAGTCAGAAGTAATGGAACTTCTCTGAGGCTCGTACGGGGCCGATTCCCACCACAGCACACCTTCGAGTCCGTTCCGGACGCGGTCGGCGAGCAGATCGAGCAGGGACCCGGGAATGTCCTGACACTCGCCGAGGCGGCTCTTGAGCGCGGTGACGAAATCATCGAAATCCGCGCACGCCCTCACCCGGTCTCCCGCCACGCCTGACAGGTCGTCAGGAACCTCGCCGAGAGGGTCGAAGACGAGGAAGTCACCGTCACCGTGAAGCAGGGCGAGCAGTTCGGCGGTGGGCACCTGCCGATGCTCGCTGTCGAAGCGCTGCGCCCACCGCCCGACGCCCGCGGTGCGCAGGGCCGCGGTGATTCCCGCGATGCGCCTCTGAATTCGCCGAGGCGGCACGATCATCGCAGGCTCTCCTCGACCGCCATCCCCACCTGCATCGTTTCTGCGAATACCGACGATGACGAGGGGAAACCCACTGGCGGCGAGGATGAGTTCCGAGCCGCCGGCCACCTCGGTGACTGGGATCGTCAATGCCCGCACGGAACGGGAGACGATGCTCTGACTCAACCCCGTCGCCTCTGCCAGAGCACGGGTCGAATAGTCCCGTCCGGAGATCCTGGCCCCCGCGGTCGCGACGAGGGCTTCGACGACCCGGTCGGCGGTCTCCTGAATCGGCGGGCGGCCGCTGCGGGGACGATCTTCGAGGTCGGACCGACTCGCCCAACGACGCAGGGTCGCCGGTGATGCACCCGTGCGCGCGGCCGCCTCGGCGAGGGTCGACGTCGTCAGGAGCACCACAGCGTCACGACGGAACTCAGCGGAATACATCCCTCTATCTTAGGACTTCTGACTCAAACATTCCCAACGTTCGGCTCCGCCTCTTCACCCCCGGATTTCGGCGGCGCATACTGATCTCACACCCAGCTTCCACGGTCAGCGCCGACGCGTGAGAGCACCGAATCCGAGCACCGAAGGAGCACAGTTGCTGCACACCGAAACCGACCTCGCCACGCTCACTGCCCAGTCGATCGACACCGTCCGCAGGTGGCTGCGAGTGTCGACGTCGATGACCACGGCGAAGAACCCCGCGGCCGAACGCCTCTCCGCCGTCCTCTCCGACGACAACGGCCTCGACTTCACCGTCGGGTTCGTCGATCGGGTCGTGCGCACCGACGATGTCCACGCCGCCGCCGACGCCTTGGCCGAGGTCGGCAAGTTGGCGCCCGAGACGATGTCGTACCTCGACCGTGCACAGATCAAGGCCGGTGCCGCACTGGCCAAGATCGCCCCGCAGGTAGTCGTGCCCGCCGCCCGCACCCGCCTGCGTCAGATGGTCGGCCACATGGTCGTCGACGCCCGGGACAAGCAGTTCGGCAAGACCGTCGCCGCCCTCACCGCCGACGGTCACCGGCTCAACATCAACCTCCTCGGCGAGGCCGTGCTCGGTGACGGCGAAGCCGACAACCACCTGGAGCAGACCCACCGGCTGCTCGCCCGCGACGATGTCGACTACGTGTCGGTGAAGGTCTCCTCCGTAGCCTCGCAGATCTCGATGTGGGCCTTCGACGAGACCGTCGACTATGTCGTCGACCGCCTCCGTCCCCTCTACCAGCAGGCTGCGAAAGCCCCGACCGGCGCGAAGTTCGTCAACCTTGACATGGAGGAGTACCAGGACCTCGAGCTGACGATCGCAGTGTTCACGCGCCTGCTCTCCGAACCGGAGTTCAAGGATCTCGAGGCCGGAATCGTCATCCAGGCCTACCAGCCCGATGCGCTCGGCGCGGTGCAGCGGCTGAGCGAATTCGCCTCCCGCCGTGTCGAGAACGGCGGAGTCGGGATCAAGGTCCGCCTCGTCAAGGGCGCGAACCTCGCGATGGAGACCGTGCACGCCGAGATCGCGGGGTGGCCTGCGACGACATGCGATTCGAAGCAGTCCACGGATGCGAACTACAAGCGGGTCCTGCACTGGCTGTTCACCCGGGAGCGGATGAAGGGCCTGCGCATCGGCGTGGCCGGCCATAACCTGTTCGACATCGCCTTCGCCCACCACCTCTCCGTCGAACGCTCCGTGACCGACCGCGTCGAATTCGAGATGCTCCAGGGTATGGCCAGTGAGCAGGCCGCCGCCGTGACCGAGGACGTCGGAGACCTCCTCCTCTACGTTCCGGCCGTGCATCCGAAGGAGTTCGACGTCGCGATCTCCTACCTCGTGCGCAGACTTGAAGAGAACTCTGCGTCCGAGAACTTCATGTCCGGCATCTTCGACCTCGCCAACGGAAACGACGTGTTCAAGCGCGAAGCCGACCGGTTCACCGCGTCGGTCAACCAGCTCGAATCCATCCTCGAGGACGAGGGCGAGACCGCACCGGCCCCGAACCGCCACCAGAACCGGTCGACCGAAACACTCGGTGAGACCGTGGTGCCGACCCAGTTCTTCAATGAGCCCGACACCGACCCATCCCTCCCCGCCAACCAGGAGTGGGTGCGCAGCATCGTCGCCGAGGCGACCGCCCCCGGCTACCTTGACGACCGCCCGAACGCGCCCAAGGTCGAATCCACGGACGACCTCGATGAGATGATTGCCCGCGGTCGCGCCGCGGCCGCCGACTGGCGAGCCCTCGGTGCCGCTGGTCGCGCCGAGATCCTCCACCGGGCCGCGGACATCTTCGCTGCCCGTCGCGGTGAGTTCATCGCCGTCGAGGCCGCCGAGGTCGGCAAGATGCCGTCGCAGTCCGATCCCGAGGTGTCCGAGGCCATCGACTTCATCCGCTACTACGCGCTGAATTCGCTCGAGCTCGAGAACCTTGAGGGCGCGACCTTCACTCCCGACGAGATGGTCGTCATCACTCCCCCGTGGAACTTCCCCGTGGCCATTCCCACCGGCGGCACCGTGGCGGCGCTGGCGGCCGGATCCGCGGTCATCCATAAGCCGTCGAAGCCGACCCCGCATTGCTCGGCGCTCATCGTCGACTGCCTGTGGCAGGCCGGCGTGCCCAAGAACGTGCTGCAGCTGTGCGCTCCGGTCGAGCGGGAACTCGGCCAGCATCTCGTCTCGCATCCGGATGTCGACCGGGTCATCCTCACCGGTGCCTCGGAGACCGCGGCGATGTTCAAGTCCTTCCGGCCCGAACTCCACGTCAATGCGGAGACCTCGGGCAAGAACGCCCTGGTCATCACCCCTGCGGCGGACCGAGACCTCGCCATGGCCGACCTCGTGTACTCGGCCTTCGGACATGCCGGGCAGAAGTGCTCGGCCGCCTCGTTGGGCATCATGGTCGGATCGACCTACGATTCCGAGCGCTACCGTCGCCAGCTCATCGATGCCGCCTCGTCGATGGTCGTCGATTGGCCGTCGAACCTCGCGTCGACCATGGGTCCGCTGACCGAGGATCCCTCGGACAAGCTGCGTCGGGCGCTGACGTCGCTCGAACCCGGCGAATCCTGGCTGCTCGAGCCCAAGCAGCTCGACGATTCGGGTCGTCTGTGGAGCCCGGGAATCAAGGACGGGGTCAAGCCCGGTTCGTTCTTCCACCTCACCGAGGTCTTCGGTCCGGTGCTCGGTCTCATGCATGCGAAGGATCTCGATGAGGCCATCGAGTTCCAGAATGCCGTGGACTTCGGCCTCACAGGCGGCATCCATTCTCTCGACCCCGAGGAGGTCAGCACCTGGCTCGACCGCGTCGAGGTCGGCAATGCCTACGTCAACCGCGGGATCACCGGTGCGATCGTGCGCCGGCAGTCCTTCGGCGGCTGGAAGCAGTCCTCGGTCGGCCTGGGATCGAAAGCCGGCGGCCCGAACTACCTCATGCTCTTCGGCCACTTCGCCGATTCCGGCAGCCAGAACCTCGAGGCGGCCAAGGCAGATGACAAGCGCTGGTTCGAGGCCGAGTTCGGTGCGGCAAAGGACCACACGGGACTGCGTGCGGAGGCGAACATCTTCCGCTACCGTCCTCGCCCGGTCACCTTGCGCGTCACTGCCGAGGCGAGCCTGTTCGATCTCGAACGCTCCCTCCATGCCGCCGCCACGGTGGGGTCGACGGTGCAGCTGTCCGTCGCCGAGGATGTGCCCGCCGAGGTGAAGATCGCCGTGACGAACGCCGGTGTCCCGGCCCGCACGGAGTCGCCGGATCTGTTCGCCGAGATGGTCGGCCAGGGCCGGTACGACGACACGGTGGGTGCCCGCATCCGTGTCCTCGGTCGGTTCGAGGACGAGCTGCTGGCCGCGGCCGCGCCTCGCCCGGAGGTCGCGATCATCGATGAGCCGGTGACCACCTCGGGTCGGGTGGAGCTGCGGTACTACGTGCAGGAGCAGGCGGTGTCGATGACTCTGCACCGCTTCGGCAACCCGAGCCGTGACTTCCACGAGCTCGCCGCCACCCTCACCTCCTAATTGCTACCTGACGGCGGCCCAGCAACCTTGCGCGAGGTTGCTGGGCCGCCGTCAGGTAGTTCTGGGAGTCAAGGTGGGTTGGAAGCGAGCGTGTAGGATCGAACCCATCAGTGACGTTCAGCGGACTGTCCGACTGTTCACAAACTGTTCACATCTTTGCCGTCGATGTCGAGGTGAGGACCGCTAGTGTGCAAGGGACCGCGCACGTGGATCGTCACGATGTGCACAGTCGCTCATCCGTTCGAAAGGTGCCCATGAAAGTCACGACCACACTGTCCTCCGCGGCGGCGATCAGCCTCGTCGCCGGGCTGAGCCTACCGCTGGCTGCCGCCACAGCAGCACCGGCACCAGACGCAGCCAGCGATGCTCTGATCTCCGAGATCGCCTACACTCTCGATTCGGACTTCATCGAGATCGCAGCCGAACCCGGCACCGATGTCTCCGGCTGGACCTTCGGGTCCGTCACCCGCGGCGGCTCCGTCCAGGCACAGGAGTACACGACCACCCTGCCGGCGAACTCCACCGTCGGCGACTCGGGAGCACTCGCCGTCGAAGTGCCGATCACGAACTCCGTGAACTCCGGTTCCGCTGCCGACGGCGGCTACGGGGCGAGCGCCTTCGCCATCGATGAGACCGGCACGCTCATCGACTTCGAACAGATCGGCGGTGTCCTCGGCGGCAAGGGTGTGTCCGGAGCCAAGAACACCTTCACTCCGGCCGCCGTCATCGGCCAGGAAGCCACCCCGACCGGAGCCACCGCGGCATCCGGCCAGTCGATCCAGCTCATCGACGGCACCTGGAAGTCCGCGGCCCCGACTCCGAACGCCCTTCCCGATGGCGATGGCGGCGACGATCCCGGACCGGACCCCGAGGGCCTCACCCCGATCGCCGACATCCAGGGCACCACTGATTCCAGCCCGCTGCAGGGCAAGACCGTGACCACCCGTGGCGTCGTCACCGCCGCCTACCCCGAGGGCGGGCTGAACGGCTATTACATCCAGACTCCGGGCACCGGCGGAGCTGACCGTGCCGACGGCGCAGCGTCCGACGGCATCTTCGTCTACTCCCCCGACACCGTCGCCGATACCAACATCGACGACCACGTCGAGGTCACCGGCACCGTATCCGAACACTACGGTCAGACCCAGATCTCCGTATCCGCGTCCGGTCTCAAAATGGTCGACGAACCCGCCGAGGCGGTCAAACCCGTCGAAGACGCCTTTCCTGCCGGAGACGAAAAGCGCGAATCGCTCGAAGGCATGCTCCTGCAGCCGAGCGAATCGCTGACCGTGGCCGACAATTACAACACGAACACATACGGCGAGGTCGTCCTCGCCACCGGTGAGGGCACGCTCGACCAGCCCACCGACGTCCACCGCCCCGGCACCCCCGAGGCGAAGGCTCTGGACGCCGAGAACCTCGACCGTGAGGTCGTCCTCGACGACGGCGCAACCGTGAACTTCCTCAAGGCCGATAAGGACATCCCCCTGCCCTACCTCAGCAAGGAGGACCCGGTCCGCGTCGGTGCGCAGGCGAACTTCACCTCCCCCGTCGTGCTCGGCTTCGATCACGAGAAGTGGCGGTTCCAGCCGACGACCCGTCTGACCGGGGACAACGCCGAGGCGGTGCAGCCGACCACGTTCACCGACACCCGCACCGACGCCCCCGAGGCCGTCGGCGGCCAGGTCAGCCTCGCCAGCTTCAACGTCCTCAACTACTTCACCACCACCGGCGATCAGCTCGACGGCTGCCAGTACTATGACGACCGCGAAGGCAACCACATCACCGTCCGCGGCGGCTGTGATGCCCGTGGCGCTGCGAACGCGGAGAGCCTCAAGCGTCAGGAGACGAAAATCGTCACCGCGATCAACAAGCTCGACGCCTCGGTGGTCTCGCTCATGGAGATCGAGAATTCTGCCGCGTTCGGCAAGGACCGCGACGATGCCCTGTCCACCCTGGTCAAGCGCCTCAACGAGGCGGCCGGGACTCAGAAATGGGACTTCGTCGACTCCCCTGCCGCAGTCCCGTCCAATGAAGACGTCATCCGCACGGCATTGATCTACCAACCCGCCGAGGTGGCCCCGCAGAACGAATCCACGATCCTTGACGATCAGGATGCGTTCTCCAATGCCCGCGAACCCCTGTCCCAGGCGTTCGCGCCGAAGGACGGCACCGGCGAGATCGAAAAGGACAAGACCTTCGTGACGATCTCGAACCACTTCAAGTCCAAGGGATCCGGGTCAGGTCCGGGCAATGAGGACAGCGGCGACGGTCAGGGCGCGTCGAACGCCGACCGGGTGAAGCAGGCCGAAGCGGTCGTCGGGTTCGCCGGCGATCAGCAGGAGGCAACGAGCAGCGACCTGGTCTACCTCCTCGGCGATTTCAATTCCTACACTCAGGAGGACCCGATGCAGGTCTTCTATGAGGCCGGATACAAGGACATCGCGGCGGAGAAGACAGACGAATCCACGTATGTCTATGGCTCGCGCACCGGCAGCCTCGACCACGTCCTCGCTCTCGACGCCTCGGACGAAGCGCACGGTGCAGGCACTGATGCGACGGCCTTCGACTCCGTCACCGGGGCCGATGTCTGGAACATCAACTCGGTCGAGTCTCTGGCGCTTGAATACAGCCGCTTCAACTACAACGTCAGCGACCTCTTCGCTCCGGACCAGTTCCGAGCTTCCGACCATGATCCGGTCATCGTCGGCCTCTTCGATGCGAATTCGGACGGCGGAGCTGACGATTCGGCAGGCACCGCTGACGGGGCAGACCAAGGCGGCGCCGACGGGTCGGACCACGGTGGGGCTGACGGGGCAGACCAAGGCGGCGCTGACGGTGGCTCCTCGGCGGCAGAGGGCGGTGCCGATGGTGCGAATGTAGATGCCGAAGGCAGCGGCTCGTCCACGTCCGGTGGATCTTCGGCGTCGGCCGACAGCGAGGCAGGCGGCAACCTCCCCCGCACCGGCACCGATCCGACCGTGATGATGGCGATCGCGGCGGGGCTCGTCGCCGTCGGCGCAGGAATCGTCCTCCTCGTTCGCCGCCGTCGCATGAACTGACACCTAGTCCCTGACGGCCACCTGCCCCCGCATGAGCACTCGTGCCGTGCGGAAGAGGGAGGTGGCCGTCACCGTGTCCGCATCGAAGACGCCACCGGCCGTGACCACGCCCGAAGGGGTAGCCAACCGCACCTCCGGCCCGACGGCCCCGGGCGGCGAGCGTCGGATGATGCGGTTGATGATCGTGTCCGGGATCTGCGCGGCCGCGGCCAGGCACATGGCTCCGGTTCCGGGCACGGCTTTGTGCGTCTGCCCCATGGAGATCATCCGCACGGGCAGGTCGGCCGCCTCGGCGGCCAGGGTCGTTCCGTCGAGCAGTCGGGTGGGTGATGGGGCGGTGACCACGGCGACCTTCGGCACGACATCCGGTGCGTCCTCCGGTGACTCACACAGACCCATCCGCACAGCAGCATTGCGGCGCAGGTCCGCGATCATGCCCATCGCGTGCTCGTTCGCGTCGATCTCCTCCGGAGATTCGGTGCCTTTGAGTCCGATCGCAGCACCCGGAACGATGACGACGGGCAGGGTGGCATCGACGAGGCTGACCTCGAACATCGCCCCACCGGCAGTGATGGACTCGGCTGCCTTACCCGTCGGCAGGAGTCCGGCGGTGCGGCTGCCGGCCGGATCGGGGTAGATGAGCTCGACCGGTGCGCCCGTTCCGCTGACTCCGGGCAACACCAGATCGCCCGCAACCTCGGCCTGCCCGTCGACGACGCGCAGTCCGACGTCGACGAGTTTCTGCGTGTTCGTATTCAACAGCCGAAAGACGTGCCATCCATCGGCGGCCGAGATCAGCCCGGCCGACAGGGCGAAGGGAACGACCCCGGACGAGAGATTTCCGCAGTTGCCGGAGTAGTCGACAGCTGCCTCGGTGACGGAGACCTGACCGAACGTGTAGTCGAGGTCGACCCCGTCCCTCGCCGAGGCGGCCACAACGACGATCTTCGACAGCGAGGAGATGCCCCCGCCCATTCCGTCGAGTTGACGGCCGAACGGATCGGGCGAACCCATCGCCGAGGTGAAGATCGAGTCCCACTCCGCCGTGTCCCCATCCGAGTTCCGCGACGGCAGCGCGGATTCGCTGAAGAAGAGTCCCTTGCTTGTGCCGCCGCGAACGAAAGAGGCATCGATCCACCGAGTCATGGACTCAGCGTAGCCAACCCCGCTGATATCACTTCACTGATTTGGGCACGATCGCCATGGCGGCGAAGCCGAGCACGGCGACGACAGCGAAGAGGTAGAAGCCCCACGGGTAGGCGATTCCGGCAGTGACGAGGGCACCGGTGATGAAGGGGCCGACGATGGCGCCGATGCGGCCGATTCCCGAGGCCATGCCCAATGCGGTTCCGCGCGCCTGTGCCGGATAGATGGCGGAGACGAAGGCGTAGACGAGCACCTGGGCGGAGAAGACGAAGACTCCGGTGATGAACACGGCGATGTTGAGCAGGATCTGGCTGGTCATCGGGATCGAGAGCGCGGCGAGGAAGACCGCGGCGAGGACGAACCACATGAGCACGATCTTCTTCGTTCCGTGCTTATCGGCCAACCAGCCAGCCAGGACGAGTCCGACGACGGCGCCGATGTTCATAACGAAGAGCATGACCAGCGAATCCGAGACCTCGTAGCCGGCGTCGGCCATGATCTTCGGCAGCCAGGTGTTGAGTCCGTAGACCAACAGGAGTCCCATGAAGCTCGCTGCCCACACGCCGATGGTCACCAGCGCCAGCTTGCCTTCGAAGAGTCCCGCCATCCCTGTCTTCGCCTGCGCGTCGACGGCGCCGGACGGATCGGCAGCGTCGGCGTCCTTCGCCTGCGCGGCAGCGGGGTTGCGTTTGAGCTCCTGAGCGATGAGGAAGACCTCGGATTCTGGCAGCTTCCAGATCAGGAGGGGAACCATGACCAGGCCCGCGATTCCGCCGGCGAGGAAGAGCAGATGCCAGTTGTGGGAGTAGGCGACGGCGAGCAGGGAGATCGCGACGGCGCCGGCGTGGTAGCCGGTCATCGTCAGGGTCGTGGCCTTACCCGTCTTGCCCGACTTGTTGTACTCGCTGATATAGGCGAGCGCGCTGGGCATCACGGCACCGAGGAACAGTCCGGCGATGAACCGGTAGATGGTGAACAGTGCGACGTTCGGAGCGAACGCGACGAGCAGGGTGAAGACGCTGAAGCCGATGACGCAGCCGATGATCGCCCACCGTCGTCCGATCCGGTCGACGACAGGACCCACGGACACCGCACCCAGGCCGACGCCGACGAGACTGAGGGTGGCGACCATGGTGGCCGCCTCGGGGGTGAACCCGAGGGCCTCGGTGGCCAGCAGTTCGGGGATGACCGCGCCGAGGACGACGAGGTCGAAGCCCTCCAAAGCGACGGCCAGCCAACATAGGACGGCCGGCCAGCGGCCCGCCGAGGTGGAACCGGTCATGGATGCGGATGGGGTGGTTGCGGACATCGGTGTCTCCGGGGTGTTGTCGTGCAGGTCAGAACGGGTAGGGCGCGATCGACGAGCGCATCGTCACCCACTGGGTTTCGGTGAAGGCTTCGATATTGGCCTCAGCCCCGCCGAAACGGGATCCGTTGCCGGAGTCCTTCATCCCGCCGAAGGGGACGTTGGCCTCGTCGGAGACGGTCTGTTCGTTGATGTGGACCTTCCCGGTGTCGACGAGGTCGGCCAGGTCCATGGCCAGACCCACATCGCCGAGGATGCCGAGCGAGAGTCCGTATTCGCTGTCGTTGACCATCTCGGCGGCTTCTTCGAGGGTGGAGAAGCGGGCCACCGGGGCGACGGGTCCGAAGATCTCCTGCGCCCAGGCGGGGTTCGAAGGGCTGAGATCCGTGAGCACTGTGGGCGGGACGAAGGCGCCTTCGCCCGGTCCTCCGGCGACGAGTGTGGCGCCGTCGGCGGTGGCTTTGTCGAGGATGTCGCGGACGTGGGTGCGCTGTTTCTCGTCGATGATCGGTCCGATCGCAACCTCCTCGGTGGCGGGGTTGCCCACCGGCAGATTGCGGGCGCGTTCGGCCAGCTGTTCGACATAGTCGTCGTAGATGGATTCGTGGACGAGGTGGCGGCCTGTGGTCATGCAGATCTGGCCTTGGTGCATCCACGATCCGAAAGCCCCCGCGGAGGTGGCCGGACCGACTTCGGCTCCGGGAAGGACGACGAGCGCATTGTTTCCACCGAGTTCGAGGTGGCACCGCTTGAGGAGGCGACCGGCGGCTTCGCCGACCTTGCGTCCGGCCGCCGTGGAGCCGGTGAACGAGATGACGGAGACCTCGGGTGCGGCGACGACGGCTTCACCGGCGTCGAGGCCGCCGGGCAGGACCTGGAGCAGTCCTTCGGGCAGTCCCGCCTCGGCGAAGACCTTCGCGATCGCCACTCCGGCGCACACGGCGGTGCGGGGGTCCGGCTTGAGCAGGACCGCGTTGCCCAGGGCCAGGGCCGGGGCGACGGAGCGCATGGCGAGGATGAGGGGGAAGTTGAACGGGGCGATGACGGAGACGACTCCGGCTGGCACTCGGCGGGCGAAGGACCAGCGGGGTTCGTTCGAGGTGAGTACCTGTCCCTTGGGGTGGCTGGGCAGGGCGGAGGATTCGAAGCAGATGGCTTCGGCCGAGGAGATCTCGAGTGCGGCCTTCGCAGGGATGGAGCCGGCTTCACGGATGATCCATTCGGCGAGCTCATCGGCGTGTTCGGCCCACAGGGCACCGGCGCGGCGCAGCACTGCGGCCCTTTCGTCCGGAGTGGTCTTCGCCCATTCCTTCTGTGCAGCGGCGGCTCGCGTGGCGGCGGCGGTGACATCGTCGGCGCTGGCGGCACCGAGGCGGCCGAGGGTCTCACCGGTGGCCGGTTCGATGACGTCGTAAGTCTCTCCGGAGCCGGCGGTCCAGGTGCCGGTGAAGATCGACTCGAGCCAGTCGGATCCCAGGAAATCAGTCATTGTCTGTCCTCACTTCTTTGTCGGGGCGGGTCATGTCTGTGGTTCCGTGCAACGAGCCGATCTGCGGGCACAGTCAACGAAGGACTGTGGTGCACCTCTCGTCAGAGTAGTGACCCGCACCACCCGAAGCCACAGCACTCCCATTCATTGAGAATTTCGATGGAGAGCCGCTAGAATCCGAGGCATGGCGAACTCTCCTTCCGGCGACTCGATGATCGATCGACTGGTGCGTGTTCTCGCATCCTTCGACCCGGACCATCAGAGTCTGAGCACCGACGAGATCGCCGAGCGTGCCGAACTGCCGAAGTCGACGGCCTACCGGCTCATCGGTGAGATGATGCGCCACGATCTGCTCCAGCGCGACCCCAATGGGCGTATCCGAATCGGAGTCGGGATGTGGGAGCTGTCGAACCGCGCCTCCGATGCCGTCGATCTGGCTTCGGTGGCCAGGCCGCACATGATGGGTGTGCACGAGTTCGTCGGTGAGAACACGCAGTTGGGCATCCTGCGGGAACGCGAGGTGCTCATCATCGAGCGCATGTCGGCGCCGAATGCGGTCATCCACCGGTCGAAGACCGCCGGTCGACTGCCGGCTCATGCGTCGTCCTGTGGACTCGTGCTTTTGGCTTATGCGCCCAAACATGTTCGCGAGGCGTATCTGCGGGGGCCGCTGTCTGCCATCACGGAGAAGACGACAACGGATCCTGCAGCTCTGCGCAAGATGTTCACTTCCATCCGCTCTCACCATTTCGCCGAGCTCTCCGGCCATATCGATGAGGGCACGACAGGAATCACGGTTCCTGTCTTCGACGCCGGCGGGGCGGCGATCGCCGGGCTCGGCGTCGTCATCGATTCGGAGCACCGTAAAGGCGTGCCCGCGATCATGCGGGTCCTGCGGACCGCCTCGGCGAGGATCACGCAGGACCTTGCGGCCGATCGTCGATTCGCCGGCTGAGTCAGATCGCTGCGACTCAGACCAGCACACCGACGAGCAGGCCGAGCACACCGAACAACGGCAGCGTGCCCTGTTTGAGCGCGGAGGCGAGCAGCTCACGGCTTGAGAGTGCGAGCACCAGCGCTGCGGCGAGCATCGAACCTGCCCCGACGAAGACGAGAGTGAGACCGACCGTGGCAGAGCCTGCGCCGAAGACGATGAGGCCAATGAACACAGCGAGGGCCAAAAAGAGGTTGTAGAAGCCCTGGTTGAAGGCCATGGACTTCGTCGTCTCGGCCTCGGCTTCGGTCGTGCCGAACGTGGCGCGGGCACGTGGACTCGTCCAGGCGATGGACTCCAAGTAGAAGATGAAGACGTGCAGGGCGGCGGCGAGGCCGGCGAGGACAAGTCCGGCGACCGTCATGCGCGAGCCGCGAATCTGGCTCGCCGCTTCTCCGCTTCCTCCTCTCGATTCTTCGGCGGCACGTTCGTCACCAGCGCATCGAGGAGGTGCTGGGTGGTGTGGGCGATCTCCTCGACAGCAACGTCGAAGGCCTCAGCATTGGCCTGCGAGGGCTTCGTCGTGCCGGCGATCTTGCGCACATACTGCAGTGCGGCGGCGTGGACTTCGTCGGAGGTGGCGGCAGGTTCGAAATTATGGAGGGTCCTGATGTTTCTGCACATGCCAAAACGGTACTCCTCGGCACTGACAGAGAACAGGTGTTCCGCCGATACACTGAGGCCACAATGGAGATCGGGAGAGAGATGGCGCCAGCAGAGACCGCACTGACACCGCAGCAGATCGAGAGCATCCGTCAGCTGCGCCTGGATTTCTCGCAGCTGATCATGCACCACCGCTTCGTCATCGACGAGGTGCTCACGAAGATCTCGATCCTGCGCGAGGAGTCCGTCCACACGCGCAGCTACAACCCGATCGAGCACATCTCCTCTCGCGTGAAGTCGCCGCGGAGCCTGCTGGAGAAGGTCCACCGTCGGGGCCTGCCGCTCGACACCGCGATCATCAGGCGGGAGATCACGGACATCGCGGGCATCCGCATCACCTGCAGCTTCATCGCCGACACCTATCACGTCCTCGAGCTGCTCACCGCGCAGAACGACGTCCGCCTCGTCGAGGTCAAGGACTACATCGCGGAGCCGAAGCCCAACGGCTACCGCAGCCTGCACGCGATCCTCGAGGTTCCGGTGTTCCTCCGCAGCGGGCCGACCCCGGTCATCTGCGAGGTGCAGATCCGCACGATCGCGATGGACTTCTGGGCGAGCCTCGAGCACAAGATCCACTACAAGTTCGACGGCGACGTTCCCGATCGCCTCGTCGGCGAACTCACCGAGGCGGCCGACGCGGCCAGCGAACTCGACCGGAAGATGGAACGCCTCCACGCCGAGGTCAGGAGCGGTTCACCGGACGTCGACTCCGGAGAGGAGTTCGACGAGGAGGCTCTGCGGATCCTCTGGGACCTCAGTCGACGGGAGGACTAGACCTCTTGGGTCGGTACGTGCGACCGAAGCTGCGGGCGTTCGCCGTATCGATCATCTCGAGCTCCCAGTCGACCCGCCGTCCGCCGGGAACATCGAAGATCCGGGTGCCGTCGCCGAGGAAGACCGGAGCGACGTAGACCTGGAGTTCGTCGATGAGGTCGACCTCGAGTGCCTGCCGGGCGATATCGGCGCTGATAATTTGGATATCACGGTCCCCAGCGATCTGCTGGGCACGCTCGACCGCCTCGGTGATGGTGCAGTTCAATGCCGTCACCGAGGTGTCTCCCGCCAAATCCTCGGGACGATGAGTGAGGATGATCTCCGTCCCCGACCACGCACCGCCATACGCAGAGGAGGTCAGCTCATCGCGTTCGGCGGCCTGCGCCTTGGCCGCGTCGTAGCCTCTGCGGCCGGAGATGATGACGGCGACTTTCGACGCCATGCCCTCGGTGGTGCCTTCGGCGTTCGGCTCGGAGGCCGAGAGCCACGACATGTCATGGCCTGGCCCAGCGATGAATCCGTCGATCGAACAGGTGAAACCCCATGCCACTTTTCCCATCACTCCCCCTCGAGCCGCGGTGATCATCAATCTAGTTGCAGATTGCAACCAGTTAACCACTGTTGCCTGCCTCGATCAATGCCCCGTGTGACCGAACAGGCCGACTTACAGCGGAATGTTCACCGACTCTTCCTCGTTACGCCTGGTGAGGGCCACATCAGCTGGGCCCGAGGATTTTCGAGAAAGAGAGTCACCACCATGGCAGATTTCACGAACAAGGTCGCACTCGTCACCGGAGGCGGATCAGGCCTCGGAGAGGCGATTTCCAAGGACCTCGCCTCCAAGGGCGCGAAGGTCGTCATCACCGACATCAATCTCGAGGCTGCCGAACGTGTCGCCGGCGAGATTGCTGAGGCAGGCGGCACCGCCTCGGCGTTCCAGCAGGACACGTCATCGAAGGAAGACTCGGAGAAGGCCGTCCAGTTCGCTGTCGATATCTACGGCGGACTCAACTTCGCCGTGAACAACGCGGGCATCGGCGGCAAGCAGGTGCCCGTCGGCGAGACCGACCTCGATTCGTGGGACAAGGTCATCGACGTCAACCTCAACGGCATCCTCTACGGAATGCGCTTCCAGATCCCGGCCATGCTCGAGAACGGCGCGAAGGACTCGGCGATCGTCAACATGGCTTCGGTCCACGGCACGGTCGCCGCCATCAACAACGGCGCTTACACCGCAGCCAAGCACGGCGTCGTCGGCATCACGAAGAATGCCGCCGCCGAATACGGCGCCGAAGGCTTGCGCATCAACGCAGTCGGCCCCGGCTACATCACAACTCCCCTGCTCGAATCGAGCCTGGACGCTGAAACGCTTGAAGGACTCAAAGCCAAGCACCCTCTCGGCCGCCTTGGCACCGCCGATGAAGTCGCAAAGGTCGTATCGTTCCTGCTCTCCGATGACGCTTCGTTCGTCACCGGCGCCTATTACCTCATCGACGGCGGCTACACCGCGGTGTGACATCCCCGCGCCCTCATCGGGTGTTCAATGATTCGTGCCTGTTCAAGTTTCTTGAACAGGCACGTTTCGTTGAACGACTCGAGCCGAGTGCCATCAGATCCCCCAGTGCACACTCTGCTTGCAGGTGTAACGTGGCAGGCACAGCCCAAATGGTTTGGACCGTGGACGAAAACATCAGGTGATCGACCATGAGCACGACACAGACCAATCTATATCCGAAGCCCTTGGCGGTGGTCCTCGGCAAGAGGGCGGCACTGTTCCTCTTCATCGGCGTCCTCGGTTTCCTCCTCGTCAAGGTCGTCGGTCCGGTTCTGCAGACCGGCCCCGAATATGTCGTCGAGGCCATCGTCTCCGGGATCCCGCTGCTCATCGCCGCCGGGTGTGCCGTCAGCGCACTGGCGCTGGCGGTCGTGCACAGAGTGCGGCACAGGGCAGCGTGAAGACTGCCCAGCGTGGGTTCAGTCCGGGTGCGCGACGATATTGAACACGTTGCCGTCGGGTGCGCGGACGAAGAACCGCCGTACTCCCCATTCCTCGTTCGCCCGCATAGAACTCCCGCGCGGCGTCGAGGTCGTCGACCGCGATGTCAGGAATGACCCTGTTGACCTTCATCGCATCACCACTGATCGTGGTCGAAGACCTGGCAGAACACGCTGGTCATCTGATCGCTGAAGAGAACGAACTGCACCTCGTCGATCGATTCCCAGCGTCCGCGGGACCGTCCGTCGACGATGACGGAATGAGCCGCCTCGGCGACATCTCTGGGCGACCAGCCGTAGACTCCGCCGCCGATGGCAGGGAACGCGATCGAGGTCGCGTCGAGCTCCTCGGCGAGGTTGAGGCTCGACTCGAAGCAGGACTCGAGGATCTCAGGATCGGCCTCGCCCGCGGTCCGATTCGGGCCGACCGTGTGGATGACCCAGCGGGCAGGCAGCTCCCCCGCAGAGGTGGCCACGGCCTGGCCCGGCGGCAGACCGCGCACATGGGTGGTCTGCCTGACCTCGCGACAGGCTTCGAGCAGCGCGGGACCTGCCGCGCGGTGGATGGCTCCGTCGACCCCGCCGCCACCGAGCAGGGAGGAATTCGCGGCGTTGACGATCGCGTCGACGGCCACCTCGGTGATATCGCCTTCGAGAACCGTGATCTTCATGTCTTGAGTCTAGACATCGGCACTGACATTGCGCATCGGCCGGCGCAGCTTTGCAGCTGCGCCGGCCGATGTGGTTGGTGTCTCCTGCGATTCAGGCCTTCTGGACGGTGATGGTCCAGCTGGCGTCGGTGACCCGGTCGAAGTGGGTGACGGGGTAGCCGTTCTCGGCGGCCCACTGCGGGATCGCCTCGGTGGCCTGGGTGCAGTCGAAGTTGATGACGAGTTCGTCACCGGCTTCCAGACCGGTCATCGCGTCCTTGGCTTCCACGAGGGGGAAGGGGCAGACCTGGCCGTCGGTTTCGAGTACTTGCTTCATACTGTCCTGCTTTCCGCCGCGGGCGCTGCGGCCTGCGACTTCTTCGGTTTGATGGAGACCTTCGCTGCGATTCCGGCGCCGACGATCATGAAGACCGTCGACACCCAGCCCTGGTATTCGAACTGTGCGGTCGAGACCATCGCGTTGCCGACGGTGCAGCCGCCGGCGATGGCCGCGCCGACGCCCATGCCGATACCGCCGATGATCGACTTGATGATCGTGCCCTTGTCCGGCACGCGGACCCGGAACTCACCGGAGGCCTTGGCTGCGATGAAGGAGCCGACGAGGATGCCGATGACGAGCATGACGCCCCAGTCGATGAGCCGCGTGTCACCGTTGGTGAGGTATCCGACGAGGTTCGCCGAGGGGGTGGTGATGCCCAGACCCGAGTTGCGGCCCGTGGCAGCGGAGAGCGGCCAGGCGATCGTGGCGATGATGCCGATGACCACGGCTGTGGCGAAGGGGTTCCAGCGCTTCTCGGTGAGCAGATGTGCCAGGCCGGTCTTGCGCGGGGGCAGGGTGGCCATCGGGGTCTTGAGCTTGCGAGCGTGGTGGACGGTCAGCCAGATCGCCACTGCAGAGATGATGGCGACGAAGACCCAGGGGCTGATGCCGGTGCTCGCCTGCAGGCTGCCGTTGTCGAGCGTGATCCCGCGGATGCCCTCGGTGAAGCCGGCGAGCGGGCCGAGCTTCATGACAGCGGAGAAGAGCGCGTAGAAGATGAGGGCGAACCAGCTGCCGACGAGTCCCTCACCGGCACGGTAGTAGGTGCCCGTCGCGCAGCCGCCGGCGTAGACCATGGCCCAGCCGAAGATCAGTCCGCCGACGATTGAGGCCAGCCATGGGAACGGCGTCGCCTCGAGGGTGATGACTCCGAAGCTGTTGAGCAGGAACAGGCCGATGGAATGCACGGCGATGAGCACGATGAGTGCGGAGAACCAGCGCGTGTTCCCCGTCAGCGTGAGGTCGCGGAAGGCGCCGGTCACGCAGAAACGTCCTCGCTGGAAGACGAATCCGAGGACGAGGCCGACGATGAGTCCGGTGATGATCATAGAGCTGCTTTCTGTTCACGGCAGGTTCGCGGACGAACACAACAACCGTCCATTTTGCTCAACAATCAGAAGCGAGTCAACCAGGAGCGACGAGGAGAGCCGCGGGAGCACCGCCAGCACCGCATATCTCCCATTCATTGAGAACGTCGTCGCCTCACGTCCGTGACTGGGAGCACACTGATGAGAAGAGAGAAGGCAAGGAGGCCAAGGTGGCACAACTTCAGACAGACGTCGCGATCGTCGGAGCCGGACCAGCGGGACTCATGCTCGCGCACCTGCTGCACAATGCAGGCATCGAGTCCGTCGTCATCGACAATCGCAGCCGCGACGACATCGCCCACACCCACCGCGCCGGCATCCTCGAAGCAGGATCGGTGCGCATGCTCGAGGCCGCAGGCGTCGAATCCCGCATCCACACAGACGGGCACCGCCACGACGGCATCGACATCCGAGTCAACGGCGCCTCGAACCACTTCGACTTCCCCGAGCTCGTCGGCGAATCCGTCTGGCTCTACCCCCAGAACGAGATCTTCGTCGACCTCTCCGCCGCCCGCAAACGGACCGGCCGCCCCACCTATTACTCGGTCACGGACACCCGCCTCGGCGATATCGAGACCGAACGCCCGTGGGTCACCTCCACCACCTCCGACGGCGACGAGCTGCGCATCGACGCCCGCTACGTCGTCGGCGCCGACGGCTCCCGCGGACCATGCCGCTCGATGATCCCCGACGGCACCCGGCAGCGTTTCTTCCACGAGTACCCGTTCGCTTGGTTCGGCATCCTCTGCGAAGCCCCGCCCAGCCACGAAGTCCTCATCTACTCCCGCTCCGAACGCGGCTTCGCACTCATCTCCCAGCGCTCCGACAATGTCCAGCGCATGTACTTCCAGGCCTCCCCCGACACCGACGTGGCCGAATGGTCCGACGATCGGATCTGGACCGAACTCCAGGCCCGCGTCGACGGCCCCGACGGCTTCGAACTCAAGACCGGGCCGATCTTCGACAAGACCGTACTCCCCTTCCGCTCGGCCGTGACCGAGCCGATGCAGCACGGTTCGATGTTCCTCGCCGGCGACAGCGCCCACACCGTCCCACCGACCGGAGCGAAGGGCCTCAACCTCGCCTTCGCCGACGTCGCGGTGCTCGCCCCGGCCCTCATCTCGGCGCTCAAGGATTCCGACGCCGAGGCGCTGGCCGGCTATTCGCAGACCGCGACCAAACGCGTGTGGAAGGCTCAGAACTTCTCGTACCAGATGACACGGATGCTCCATACCGACCCGACTCAGGATGCCTTCGAAACGAAGCGCAGCCTCGGCGAGCTCCGGTCCATCCTCGAATCCGACCACGGTCGCCGCTACCTCGCCGAGTGCTACACCGGCTGGCCGCACGGCTGAGCCGTACCCCCACCGACCCCACCACGATGTCAACCGACGAAGAGACGAAGAAAGGTTCGACGATGAGTCCACAGCAGAGCTCGGACACCGACGATCAGCCAGTGAAAGGCCCCGACGACGCAGCCGAGTCCCAGGCGACGCTGTCTGCCGAGATCGACGGCATCGAAGCGCAGTACGAGCAGGACGTCGCGGGCGGCAGGAAGCCCGAGACTCAGCCGCGCCTGGACTACCGGCCCTACCGGTCGTCGATCTTGCGTCATCCGACGAAAGACCCCCGCCACACCGACCCCGAGACGATCGAGCTCTTCTCCCCCGCCTTCGGACACCGGGACATCGGCACCCTCGAATCGGATCTGACCATCCAGGCCGATGGCGAACCCATCGGCGAGCGCATCCGCGTCACCGGTCGTGTCCTCGACGGCGAAGGACGCCCCGTGCGCAACCAGCTCGTCGAGATCTGGCAGGCGAACTCGGCCGGACGCTATATCCACAAGCGCGACCAGCACCCGGCCCCGATCGACCCGAACTTCACCGGCGTCGGCCGCACCCTGACCGGCGACGACGGCTCCTACTCGTTCACGACGATCAAACCGGGCCCCTACCCGTGGAAGAACCACCACAACGCCTGGCGACCGGCCCACATCCACTTCTCGCTCTTCGGGTCCGAGTTCACACAGCGGATGATCACCCAGATGTACTTCCCCGGGGATCCGCTCTTCGCCCTCGACCCGATCTACCAGTCGATCACCGATCAAAGGGCCCGCGACCGCCTCGTGGCGACCTATGACCACAACATCACCGAGCACGAATTCCTCATGGGCTACAACTGGGACATCGTGCTCACCGGCGCCAACCGGACCTGGATGGAAGAAGAGGACGATGACTGACACCCCCACGACCCCTGATCTCACGCCGACCCCGGGCCAGACCGTCGGCCCGTTCTACGGCTATGCGCTGCCCTTCGAGCACGACAATGAGCTCGTCCCGCCCGGCTCGGCTCGCGCCGTGCAGCTGACGGGAACCGTCTATGACGGAGCCGGCGACCCGGTCCCCGATGCCATCCTCGAGATCTGGCAGCCCGATGAGCACGGCGTCGTCCCCCGCGAGACAGGCTCGCTTCGCCGCAACGGCTTCACCTTCACCGGCTTCGGCCGCGCCGCCGTCGACCCGGAAGGCGAGTTCAGCTTCTCCACGGTCAACCCCGGCCCCACCGAGGCGGGCAAGGCACCCTTCATCAGCGTCGTCATCTTCGCCCGCGGGCTGCTCAATCGCCTCTTCACCCGCATCTATCTGCCCGAGGACACCGCGGTCCTGGCCGCCGACCGGCTCCTGTCCTCACTCGACGAAAACGAGCGCACCCGCCTCATCGCCACTCGAGGGGCTGACGGATCGCTGCACTTCGACATACGGTTGCAGGGTGAGGAGGAAACCCCCTTCCTCCGATTCCCCAGCCACGAGGACTGAAGCGACATGACCGACACCGCCCACACCCGGTTCCTCTTCGCCCCTGGCGATCTGCGCGGATCCGAAGCCATCGACGACGCCGCGTTCATCACCGCGATCGGCCAAGTCGAGACCGCTTGGATCGTCGCGCAGGGACGGGTGGGGTTGGTGTCGTCGGAGATCCGCGCCGAGGTGGCCGCCGCCATCGATGCCACGATCCGCACGCTCACGGACGATCACACCGAGCTCGAGTCCTTGGGTGAGGCCGCCGAGGCCGGCGGCAACCCGCTTATCCCGTTCCTCGCGCTCGTCCGCTCCCGACTCTCCCCCGACGCCGCGCGATGCCTGCACCGGGGGCTGACCAGCCAAGACGTCATCGATACAGCGATCGGTCTGCTCGTCTCCCGCGTCGTACGGCAGATGCAGGCCAGGCTCGAAGTCATCGGCGCCTCCCTCGTCGAACTCTCCGACGCTCATGCGACGACCCTGTGCCTGGCCCGCACGCTGACTCAGCCGGCGTTGCCGACGACCTTCGGCCTCAAAGCCGCGGCGTGGGCCGCGGAGGTCAATGAAGTCCAAGGCCAGGCACCATACGTCGACTATGTGCAGGTCGGCGGGGCCGCTGGCACCCGTGCCGCGATCCGCTGGTTCGCGGGAGAGACCACCGACTCCCTGCTGCGCGAATTCCACATGCAGATGGTCGGTCCCGATGCCGCACTCACACAGATCCCGGTGCCCTGGCACACCGACCGCGTCCGCATCCTCTCCTGGGGCTCCCACCTGGCCCAATGCGTCACAGTCGGGGCTTCCATCGCGCGCGACGTCCTCATCGGCGTGCGCCCCGAGATCGGTGAGCTGTCCCTGACGTCGACCGGCGGATCCTCGACGATGCCGCACAAGTCGAATCCCACCTCGGCGGTGCTGCTCCACCGCAACGGGATGCGCGTGCCTGGATCGCTGTCGACGCTGACCACGGCCGCCGCCGAAGCCATCGAAGAACGCTCCGACGGCGCTTGGCATGCCGAATGGCCGGCCCTGTCCGAGCTCATGACCCTGGCGATCTCCTCGCTGATCATGCTCGACGAGATGATTGCGGGCCTGCGGGTCAACGCCGAGGCCATGCGCGCGAACCTCGAGGCCGCCTCCCCTGGGATCTATGGGGAGAAGCTCGGCATCGTCTTCGGCGATCGGATCGACAAAGACACCCGCGCAGCCATCATCGCCCCCGGATCCGACCCCGTCGCAGCGCTTCGCGCGGAGATCGGCGACGAGGATGGAATCGAGGAATTCTTCACCCCCGAGTCCTACCTCGGTGAGGCCGAGGACATCCGCCGCACCATCCTCGCGACCATCGACAGTACCGGACCGCAGGAGATCGACCTGCCGTCCTTCGACTGAGACCCGTTTTTTCGACTTGTGAACCGACCGAAGAAAGTGACATCCATGGACCTCACCGCATCCGTTCTTGCCGCACCCGCTTCCCCTGTCGCCGATGCCCGAGTGCTCGTCGTCCTGCCTTCGCTGGGCACCTCCGTGGCAGCCCTATGGCAGCAGGCCGCCACCGAACTGACCGCGCTCAGCCCGGAGACGACGGTCATCGGCATCGACCTGCCGGGTCACGGTCGTTCGGCACCGATCGATGTCCCCGCGGGGACGTCCATGGCCCCGAGGATGACGATGTCCGACCTCGCCGAGGCGGTCCTGGGCACCCTGGACCGGGTCCTTCCCGATGTGGCCGCCCCCGGCGCTCCCGTCGATCTCGCCGGAGATTCGATCGGCGGAGCAACGGCCCTGCAGCTGGCACTCGACCACGGCGACCGCTTCGGCCGTATCGCTGTCTTCTGCACGGGCGCGAAGATCGGTGAGGCCTCGGCCTGGGAGGAACGCGCCCAGACGGTGGCGACCTCGGGCACCCCGACTCAGGTCATCGGTTCGGCCCAGCGCTGGTTCGGTGAAGGGTTCATGGACCGGGAGCCGGAGGCCTCGGCCGCACTCCTGCACTCGCTGCAGGACGCCGACCGTTTCTCCTATGCCGCTCTCTGCTATGCCCTGGCCGACTTCGATGTCCGCGCACGACTCCCCGAGATCGCACGTCCGCTGCTCGCTGTCGCGGG
The DNA here is from genome assembly GCF_026013965.1 of Brevibacterium sp. JSBI002. NCBI lineage: Bacteria > Bacillati > Actinomycetota > Actinomycetes > Micrococcales > Brevibacteriaceae > Brevibacterium > Brevibacterium sp. JSBI002. Next base: position 735,992 of record NZ_CP110341.1, on the reverse strand, counting down.
CTCTCAGGACCAGCCGACTCCGGCGACGAAGCTCGCCGAGATCGCAAACGGGGTTCCCGGGGCGCTGCTCGAGGTCATCGACGGTGCCGCCCATCTCGTCCCGGCCGAGGCTCCGACTGTCACGGCTGGACTTCTCGCTGACTTCCTGCAGGGCAAGGGCCTCGGCGCAGGGGCCGGCGGCACCGGGGGTGCGGGCGCGACTGCGCGGGCGATTCGCCGGCCGACCTGCCCACAGCCTCCGGTCCGCGAGAGGCCAGCCGCGACGAGGTCCGTGAAGCCGGAATGACTGTGCGGCGGCAGGTGCTTTCCGATGCCCATGTCGACCGCGCGAATGCGAAGGTCGACGACTTCACGAGCGACTTCCAGGACCTCATCACCCGCTATGCGTGGGGCGAGATCTGGACCCGGCCCGGGCTCGAACGTCGCATGCGCTCGGCGATCACGCTCACGGCGATGATCGCCGGAGGCCACGAAGCGGAACTCGCCATGCACGTCAAGGCCGCGCTGCGCAAAGGACTCACCCGCGACGAGATCAAGGAGGTTCTCCTCCAGTCGGCGATCTACTGCTCCGTGCCGAGCGCGAACACCGCCTTCTCCGTCGCCTCTCGAGCCCTGGCCGAATACGAGGCGGAGGAGAACGCCGAGTGAGGCTGTTCGAATCGTCACAATGCGTCCTCAGGACTACCGGGCAGCGCTGATGGACAATAGGCTGGTGCGGTTGCCTCCCCGATCCAGCCTGCCCTGAAGGAGCCCCATGAGTGATGCCCCGGTCTCCCGCGGAGTCTACAAGTTCGCTGTCTTCGCCTTGGCGATCGGCGCCTTCGCCATCGGGGTGACCGAATTCGCGACCATGGGCCTGCTGCCGATGATCGCCGAGGAGCTGGGCATAACAGTCCCCCAAGCCGGGCATGCGGTGTCGTTCTACGCCATCGGCGTCGTCGTCGGCGCACCCCTGATCACCACCGTCGCAGCACACATGGATCGCAAGCTGCTGCTCCTGTGCCTGATGGGCCTCTTCGCCCTGGGCAACCTCGCCTCGATGCTCGCCCCGACGGCCGGACTGTTCAACATCGCACGCTTCGTCTCCGGCCTGCCGCACGGAGCTTATCTCGGTATCGGAGCCGTCGTCGCCGCCTCCCTCGTCCCGGCCAATCGCCGCGGCCGGGCCATGTCGCGGGTGATGCTCGGACTGACGATCGCGAACATCTTCGGCGTGCCCTTCGCCGCAGCCCTCGGCAATATGTTCGGCTGGCGCAGCGCCTACGCCCTCGTCGCCGCCCTCGGAGTGCTCACTGTCCTCATGGTCGCCATCGCCGTGCCGCGCGTCAGTGTCGGAGCCGGTGAGGTTCCCTCGGCCCGAGGCGAGATCAAGGCGCTCGGCCGCGTCCAGATCATCCTCACCCTCGTCGCGGGCTCCGTCGGCTTCGGCGGCATGTTCGCCGTCTACACCTATATCACCCCGACGATGACGGACGTCGCCGGCGTCCCCGGCGTCGCGATCCCGTGGGTGCTCGCCGTCTACGGCCTGGGCATGACCGCCGGATCGCTGATTGCAGGACCCCTGGTCGACAAGTCCATCGAACGCTCGGCCACGGGCGGCATGATCCTCTCGGCTCTCGTGCTCGCCGCGTTCGGTGCCTTCACCCACATTGCGGCCATTGCGATCATCGCCCTCTTCCTCATCGGCATCTCCGGGTCCATGATCACCACGGCCCTGCAGATGCGTCTGTTCCGCGAATCCCATGACGCCCCGAGCCTGTCCGCGGCCATGAACCACGCCGCCTTCAACCTCGCCAATGCGCTCGGCGCGTGGCTCGGCGGAATCGTCATCACCGCCGGCCTCGGCTACCGAGCACCGGCGTGGGTGGGCGTGGGCCTGTGCGTGTCCGGGCTCATCGTCATCTCCATTGCGATCTTCCTTCGCCGAGGCGGCTCCCCCGACCCGAGCACCCGCACCTCCGTCGAGACCTGAGTCTCGGCCGCGCCGAGAAACGGGCTGCGTGTCGAAAAGCGCGTGTGCACGCCCGTGTCTCGACGCCGCGCCCGTGTCTCGACGACGGTGCCGATACGATGAACGCATGGATCACCTCGCGCAGAGTCGCTCTCATGCCCTGAACCGTCGTCCGCAGTCAGCCGTTGTGCTGACCCTCGCTGCCTTCGCCGTCCTCGTTCTTCTGCTGCTGAGCGGATGCGGATCGTCTGATTCCGAGGGTGATTCCGGCGGCAGCTCCGCAGCCGAATCCGACTCATCAACCGCAGCGGGCGCCTGCTCGTACCCCGCCGATTCGCAGGCGGGCGCCAAGGACGTCGAAGCACCGGCAGAGGAACCGGAGGCGAAGGGCACTGTCGACGCCACCATCGCAACGAACGCTGGGGACCTCGCGGTGACTCTCGATGCCGACCGCGCTCCCTGCACCGTCAACAGCTTCCTGTCGCTGGCCGCGCAGAAGTACTTCGACGACACCGAATGCCACCGCCTGACCACCGAAGGCATCTACGTCCTCCAGTGCGGCGACCCCACAGGCACCGGTTCCGGCGGTCCGGGCTACTCGTTCGCCGATGAGCTCGACGGCTCCGAGACCTACCCGGCCGGCACTCTGGCCATGGCGAACTCCGGCCCGGATACGAACGGCTCCCAGTTCTTCGTCGTCTACGACGACAGCTCGCTGCCGCCCGACTACACCGTGTTCGGACAGCTGGATGAGAAGAGCACGAAGACCGTCGCGGATCTCGCTGCCAAGGGCACGGACTCCGGTGCCGGCGACGGCTCACCCAAGGAGAAGGTGACGATCACCGAGGTCACCGTCGCGGACTGACCGCCCGTCCGAGTTGTCCAGAACACTTCGACCACCTAGTAATCCCAATTAGTGAGACTCGGAAATCACGTTCTGTGAGACGAGCGTAATGTCGACTCGTCGCCGTCGACGCTGTGCCAGACACAGCGCCGACGGCCTTTTCCATTGGCACGGACCACCCGCCCGTGCCTGCACTCACGAAACAGCGGAGCACCACCACCATGTCCACCGAAACACAGCCGGAGAATCCCTCTTCGGCACCCGGAGTCGATGACGACGCAATCGCAGCGACTCGCAAGAACAACACCCGCGGCAAGGTCCTGACCGCCTCGATGGTCGGCACCACGATCGAATTCTTCGATTTCTACGCCTACGCCACGGCCTCCTCGCTGGTCTTCCCAGCCCTCTTCTTCCCCAACCAGACATCGACGACTCAGCTGCTGAGCTCGTTCGCGATCTTCGGCGTCGCCTTCGTCGCCCGCCCTCTCGGCTCGATCATCTTCGGCCACTTCGGTGACCGCATCGGCCGAAAGAAGACGCTGATCGCCTCCCTGCTCATCATGGGCATCGGCACCTTCCTCATCGGCCTGCTGCCGACCGCCAGCACCCCGGGCTGGGTCGTCCTCGCGCCGCTGTTCCTCGTCCTTCTGCGCTTCTGCCAGGGTGTCGGCCTCGGCGGCGAATGGTCGGGCGCGGCCCTGCTGGCCACCGAGAATGCCCCGAAGGGCAAGCGCGCCATCTGGGGCACGTTCCCTCAGCTCGGCGCCCCCGTCGGCTTCATCATCGCGAACCTGCTCTTCGTCGCCCTCGGCACCTGGACCTCCCCCGAGGCATTCCTCGCCTGGGGCTGGCGCATCCCATTCCTGCTCTCGGCCCTGCTCGTCGCCGTCGGCCTCTATGTCCGCATGTCGCTCATGGAGACCCCGGCGTTCCAGCTCGTCGCTCAGAAGCAGCAGATCTCGAAGGCCCCGCTCGGTCGGGTCTTCGCCACGAGCTGGAAGCCGCTCATCCTCGGCACGTTCATCATGCTCGCGACCTACGTGATCTTCTACTTCATGACCGCGTTCACCCTCACCTACGGCACCTCCCCGGCCACCCCGGAGCAGGCCCAGACCGCCGCCGAGGCGGCAGGGAAGCCCTTCGACCCCGCAGGCTTCGTCGCGGGGCTGGGGTACACGAAGAACGAGTTCCTCACCTACCTCATCATCGGAGTCGTCTTCTTCGGCATCTTCACCGTCGTCTCCGGCCCTCTGGCGGAGAAGCTGGGTCGGCGGAAGATGCTGCTCGGTGTGACCGTGCTCATCGCCGCCTACGGACTCGTCGTCAACGCCCTGTTCAATGCCGGCACCCCGGGAGTCATCATCGGACTCATCGTCGGCTTCATCCTCATGGGGCTGACTTTCGGACCGATGGCCGCGTACCTGCCGGAGCTCTTCCCCGCCAATGTCCGCTATACGGGTTCGGCGATCTCTTACAACATGTCCAGCGTCATCGGGGCCGGACCTGCCCCGTTCGCCATGGTCGCTCTGTGGCAGGCCGAAGGAGGGTCGATCTTCTACTGCGGCCTCTACATCATCGCCGCAGCCATCGTCACGATCATCGCCCTGTGGCTGGCCAAGGACACCTCTGACCTCGACATGGAGGATCAGCTGAGCTGAGATTCCTGAATCAGGGCCCGACCAACGTTTTCGTTGGTCGGGCCTTTCGCGTCCACGGTCGACTGCCGAGCGGCCGTCCCGATCACCGGGAATGACTACGATTTCGTCACAACCACCTCGGCGATCATCGATGCGACATAAGTGTGACACAGTTCACGGTAGGATTCCTCACAGACACTGCTCAGACGTCAACGTCAGAGCGGACCGCGTACGTGACTCACCTGTCACCGATCTCCTGGAGGAACCATGAAACGACGCTCGAGTCTGGCCATTGCGGCGGTCGGCGCCATGCTCGCCCTGTCCGCTTGCGGCGGCGGAGGCGATTCCACCGCCGAGGGCGGGGTGCCCATCGTCGAAGAAGGCAAGCTCACCACCTGCACCCATCTGTCCTACCAGCCCTTCCAGTTCGAGAAGGACGGCGAGGTCGTCGGCTTCGATGTCGACATCGTCGACGCCGTGGCGAAGAAGCTCGGTGTCGAACAGGAGATCATCAACACCTCGTTCGAGACGATCACCTCGGGCGCGGAGTTCAACCAGAACAAGTGCGACGTCGCGGCAGCGGCGACGACGATCACCCCTGAACGCGAAGAGGCCACGGACTTCTCCGAGCCGTACTTCGATGCGAACCAGGCGATCCTGACGAAGGCCGATAAGACCGCGAAGGACGAGAAGGCACTCAAGGGCTTCAAGATCGCAGCTCAGTCCGGCACCACGGGCCTCGACTACGCCACGGAGAACTTCAAGGACTCCGAGGTCATCACCTATGAGGATCTGCCGCTCTCGCTCGAAGCGCTCAAGACCGGTCAGGTCGACGCCGTGATCAATGACAACGGCGTGCTCTACAACTACAACACCGAGAACAAGGGCTTCGCCGTCGGCTTCGACATCAAGACCGACGAGCACTACGGCATCTCGATGAAGAAGGGCAACACCGAGATGAAGAAGGCCGTCGACGACACGATCAAGGAGATCAAGGACAACGGCGAGTACGACAAGATCTACAAGAAGTGGTTCGGAGAAGCACCGAAGTGATCACCCGCGAATGGGCGGCCGGCTGTAATTCGTCGTTGCAGCGGGCCGCCCGTTCGGCTGAGTTCGACCGACCTGCCGGAGTCCCAACCGACACTCACGGCACGCACCCCCGGCGGACACCCCCGCCACAGCTTTTCGAAGGACACCCATGTCAGTTCCCACAGCGAACGAGGACGGCCGCCAGACCGGCCCAGCCGTCCCGACCGCCACTGCCACCCCGAAAGCGAAGATGAGCAAACGCCAGAAGGCGAAGCTCTCCCGCGGCATCCAATACGCCATCCTCGTCGTCATCGCGATCATCGTCGCGCTGGTCGCCGACTGGCCGACGCTCATCGACACGTTCGGGCGCTTCGACATCGCCGCCGACATGTTCCCCGAAGTCATCACGGGAGCGCTGAAGAACACAGTCGTCTTCACCGTTCTCGGCTTCGCCCTCGGCCTGGCGATCGCTCTTGTCGTCGCCCTCATGCGCCTGTCCTCGGTCGGCGTCTACCGCTGGCTGGCGACGATCTACATCGAGTTCTTCCGCGGGCTGCCCGCCCTCGTCGTCTTCCTCGTGATGGGATTCGGTCTGCCGGTGGCCTTCCCCGGCTTCATCCTCCCGCAGCTCGTCATCATCATGATCGCCCTCGGACTCGTGTCCTCCGCCTACATGGCGGAGACGATCCGCGCCGGTATCCAGGCCGTGCCGAAAGGCCAGATCGAGGCCGCCCGCTCACTGGGTATGTCATCATCGCGTGCGATGTTCACGATTGTCCTGCCGCAGGCGATGCGCATCATCCTGCCGCCGCTGACGAACGAGCTCATTCTGCTGACCAAGGATTCATCGCTGGCCTACATCCTCGGATCCTCCGTCGACGGCCGTGAGCTCGCCGCGCTCGGCCGCGCCGAGATCGTCAACACCGCCAACCTCACCCCCTTCATCGTCATCGCGCTGTGCTACCTCATCATCACGATCCCGCTGTCGTACCTGTCGCGGGTCCTCGAGCGCAAATACGGTTCCGCAGATTCTGGAGTGAAATGATGAATGTCCCCACCGCCTCGGCGCGCGCGACCACAACCCCGATCATCGCGATCCGCAACCTGCAGAAGAGCTTCGGCACGAACCAGGTCCTCACCGACATCAACCTCGACGTCGACAAAGGTGAGGTCGTCTGCGTCATCGGGCCCTCGGGTTCGGGCAAGTCGACGATGCTCCGATGCATCAACACCCTGGAGACTCCCACCGGCGGGTCGATCGTCGTCGACGGCATGGATATGACCGACCTCGATCTCGACATCGACGCCGCCCGCACTCGCATCGGCATGGTCTTCCAGTCCTTCAACCTCTTCGCCCATCTCACCGTGCGCGAGAACCTCACGATCGCGCAGACGAAGGTCCTCAAGCGATCGAAGGCCGAGGCCAACAAGGTCGCCGAGGCGAACCTCGCGAAGGTCGGGCTGTCCGAGAAGATGGAGGCCAAGCCCGGTTCGCTCTCCGGCGGTCAGCAGCAGCGCGTGGCGATCGCCCGGGCCCTGAGCATGGACCCCGACGTCATGCTGTTCGACGAGCCCACCTCGGCGCTGGACCCGGAGACCGTCGGTGACGTCCTCCAGGTCATGCGCAACCTCGCCGAGGCGGGAATGACAATGGTCGTCGTCACCCACGAGATGGAGTTCGCCCGTCAGGTCGCCGACCGCGTCGTCTTCATGGACGGCGGAGTCGTCGTCGAGGCCGGACCTGCCAAGGACGTCATCGGCAACCCGCAGGAGCAGCGGACGAAGGACTTCCTCTCCCGCGTGCTCCACCCCGGCCAGCTAGGGTAGCCTCCGGCCCTACTTCAGAGTGTGAAGCCGGCGGGGAACGGGTCGCTGGGGTCGAGCATGAATTGCGAGGTCGCGGTCAGCCAGGCCCTGCCGGTGATCGTCGGCACCACAGCCACGTGCTCGTCGACTCTCGTCTTCTCGATCAGTCGTCCGGTGAACGAGGTGCCGATGAAGCACTCGTTGACGAAGTCCGTGTTCAGGTCCAGGTGCCCACGGGCATGCCGGACGGCCATGAGCGCACTCGTCCCGGTTCCGCCTGGTGAACGGTCGAGCCAGCCGGGATGGTTGATGAGCACGTGCCTCGCATCCGGCACCTCTCCGCTCGGCCCAGGTGTCGTCGGCGGCGTCAGGAACACGACATGCTCGCAGCCGCTGTATCCGGTCTCCGGATGCACCGGCGACAGCTGCTCGTTGACCGCGGCCATGATCTCGCGACCGACGGCGATGAAGTCCTCAGCCCGGTCACGCTCGAACGGGATGCCGACGTCGGCGGCGGAGACGAAGGCGTAGAAGTTCCCACCGAAACCGATGTCGCAGGCGATCGACCCTCGTCCGGGCACCTCGACCGACTGGTCGAGGGCGTGCGCATAGGAGGCGACGTTGACGATGGTCACCGACTCGGCGCGACCGTCCCGGACGACCACCTCGGCGGTGATGAGCCCGATCGGGGCGTCGAGTCGCACGGTCGTGACGGGCGAGGTGACCGGCACCATGCCTGTCTCGACGAGCACGGTCGCCACTGCGATCGTGCCGGCCCCGCACATCGGCAACACGCCGGTGACCTCGATGAAGAGGACCCCCCAGTCCGCGTCGGCACGGGTCGGCGGCTGCAGGATCGCTCCCGACAGCCACCCGTGGCCGCGCGGTTCGCACATGAGGAAGGTCCGCAGATCGTCGGAGTTCTCAATGAACCACTCACGGCGTTCGGCCATAGTCTCACCGGGGAATGGTCCCACTCCCCCGGTGACGACGCGTACGGGCAACCCCTCGGTGTGGGCTTCGACGGTCTGGATGAGACGGGTGGTCTGCACGGTCGATCGCCTCGCCTTTCTCGCTCAGTTCTCCAGGACGTCCTTGAGGATGACGCGGTAGCCCTGGCGGGAGTCGTAGCCGTGTATCTCTCGGGTGTCGAGCGCCGACATGAAGTCGAGCACCTCGGCGGTGATGACCTGTCCGGGAACGAGCACCGGGAACCCGGGCGGGTACGGGGTGACGAATCCGGCCGAGACCGGCTGCTCCCCGTTCTCCACCCTCCGTCGCAGCTCATGCGGCAGCACGTGCTCGATGTTCTGCCGACGCAGACCCGCATAGTAGGCGGTGCGCAGGTCGCCGTCGGGCAGCTGCTTCGACGGGTCGTCGGCGGGCACTTCGGCGGCGTAGTCGGGGGCGAAGGCCGAGAAGTCCGGCAACGGCGGCATCACCGCGGCGGGTTCGGTCAGCGCGTCCTGTGCCTGCAGCTCATGCGGGTCATTGAACTTCCCGGCAAGCTTGACCAGGACCTCGATGAGGTAGGCGACGGCCGAGCGTGAGGTGCCGATGTTCGTCATGAACAGCACCGTGTTCCGGCTCGTCTTGTTCACCTGGATGCCGTAGCGGTCCATGAGGTGTTCGTGCTTGAACGTGTCCCCGTCGACTCCCGTGCCCGAGATCTCGACGGTGATGCGGCTGGGGTCGACGACGAACTCATCGCGGACCCAGGCGTCCCACATCGTGGAGAGCCCATCGCGCAGCGGCATCGTCCGTTCGGTGACCCGATATTCCTCGGGAATGAGGTCGGCGGCGGTGAGCACCTTGAACGTCTTCTTCAGCAGCGGATGACGCGCGATCGCCGAGGACAGGCTCATCGCCAGGTCGAGCTGCTTCTGCACGAGTGCGAAGCCCTCCATCTCCACCTGCCTGCGACCGAGGTCGAGGGAGGCGAGGATCTGGTAGTTCGGCGACGTCGAGGTGTGGGTCATGTACGCCTCGTGGAAGGCATCCTCGGCGCCGGTGGAGAACTCCTGATCGTAGACGTGGATCATCGACCCCTGGCGCAGCGCGGTCAGCGTCTTGTGCGTCGACTGGGTCGCGTACACGCGGATCGTCGCGTCCGGCGGCGGCAGCAGGTCCTCCTCCAGCCACACCGAATCGGGGGCGGGGGCACCGGTCTCGGGGTCGTACAGGCGCTTCTGCTGCTCCCGGTACGCCGCGGCGTGGGCGTTGGTCGCGAGGTTCTCCTCAAGGGTCTCCGCGGCGACCATGGCGGTGCGTTTGCGGGTGACCGGGTGGAACCGGGCGAAGGCGAACCAAGCTTCGTCCCAGAGGAAGACGAGGTCGGGTTTGATCGCCAGGCATTCGGACATGACCTTGTAGGGGTCGTAGACGATTCCATCGAAGGTGCAGTTGGTCAGGGTGATCATCCGCACCTCGTCGAGGCGGCCGGCGGCCCGGTAGTCGAGCACCAGCTGCTTGATCCTGTTCAGCGGCACCGCCCCGTAGAAGGCGACGTCGTTGAGCGGATACGCCTCGAGGTAGGCGGTGCGGGCACCGGTGAGCATGAGCGCATGGTGGTGGGACTTGTGGCAGTTGCGGTCGACCATGACGACCTCGTCGGGTGAGACGACGGCCTGGTGGACGATCTTGTTCGCCGTCGACGTCCCGTTCGTGACGAAGTAGGTGCGTTTGGCACCGTAGGCCCGGGCGGCCAGCGACTGCGCCTTCTTCAGCGTGTGCACCGGTGCGAGCAGCGAATCCAACTCCCCCGAGGTGGCGCTGGATTCGGCGAGCAGCAGGTTGAGCCCGTAGAAGTCGACGAAGTCGCCGATCCACTTCGACCCGACGACGGAACCGCCGCGGGACACGGGCAGTGCGTGGAATACACCGGCCGGGCGGCGGGCATGCTCTCGGATGGCGTCGAAGAACGGAGTGTCGTAGAGGTGCTGGGCGCGGCGCAGCAGGGACAGATGGAGTTCGAACTGGTCCTCGCGGCGGAAGACGCGACGGAACCGGTGGGTCAGGGCACCAGCGAGGCTTTCGATATGGGCGCCTGCCATGAGGTAGAGGTCGAGTTCGGGGCGCAGGTTCGCCAGGGTGTCGGCCAGCCGCAGCACCCGGCGCACCGAATTGAGCGGGCTCATCGGCGCCGTCGGCGATTCCTTCGTCGAGGTGTGCGCGAACTCGATGGAATCGCGCAGGTCGCGGCTGAGCACCTCGCGGGTGTTGTCGGTGAAACCGGGGCGGAGGACGCAGGCGAGCAGGTTCGGGTTCGTCAGGGCCGCCGCCACCGCATCGTCGGCGGTGGGCACGATGACGTAGTCGTAGATGAACTGGTCGGAGGCGTTGCGGAGTTTGAGCAGGTCCGTGTGCAGCTCATCGCGGCCGCCCTCGGTGGTCTCGTCGACGATGAGGACCTCGAAGCGGGGACGGGTGTCCTGGCGGTCCTTGAGCTCGGCGCGCTCATCCTCGGTGAGGTCGTCTTCACCGGTGTCGGGCACGGTGGTGCCCCGGAGCCGATTGACCGCACGTGTGATCATGTCGTGCGCGCGGTCGAATTCGCCGTTCGAGAGCAGGTCGGTGATCTCCTCGACATAGCGCTGGCCGAAACCTGCCCAGTAGAGCTCGATCGTCTTCAGCGAACGCAGCGAGCGCCACACCTCCCCGTCTTCGGCGATCATCGAGAAGTCCCCGCCGCTGACGGCCAGGCGTTTGATCGCGAACTTCAGGTACTCCCACGCGTCCGAACGCAGCCGCCACGTGCTCGCCGGCATCCCCGGGTCCCGTTCGAGCTGCGCCCGGCGCGGCGTCGAGGGGGCTCCGACGCGACCGTGCCTGCGGCCGCCGCCGAGGTCGGCGGGCTCAAACTCCTGCGCCGTTGCCTGGTCGGAGTCGATTCCGGTCATGCGAGAGCCTCCTGGCTGTCAGTCTCAGTCCCCACCCCGGTCCGGTGTGGATTTCCTGCTCACGGGCTCAGTCGGCGGACCGTGCTGATTCCGTTGTTGCACGATCATACGACCTCACAGTTTCGAATGGGCAGGGTGGTGGGCAGTTGAGACAACCACAGGAGGCGAAATGATGATAAGCATGGGGTATGGACACCTCCGCGTCTCTTTCTGCAGGTCATCTCATCGTCGAGGAACTTGAAGCACACGGAGTCACTCGCACTTATCTGGTTCCCGGCGAGTCGTATCTCGATGTCATCGACGGTCTCCGCGATTCGGCTATCACCCCGATCGTCTGCCGCCAGGAGGGCGGGGCCGCATACATGGCCGTCGCCGAGGGGCGGATGACCGGGGTTCCCGGCATCGCCATGGTTACGCGTGGTCCCGGTGCGGCGAACGTCAAGGTCGGCGTCCACACCGCGTACCAGGATGCGACCCCTCTCGTCGTCTTCGTCGGCCTCATCCCCACCGATCATCGCGGCCGCGAATCCTTCCAGGAATTCGACCTGGACGGCTGGTTCTCTTCGACCGCGAAGAAGGTGCTCACCCTCGATGATCCCGATAAGGCCGCCGAGGTGGTCGTCGACGCCATGCACACCGCCGTGACCGGGCGGCCCGGTCCCGTCATCGTCGGTCTGCCCGAAGAGGTCCTCGTCCGCCCGAGTTCGGGGACGGTGCTGCACCCACGTGTGCACGGATCGGCCTCACCGTACGCCGGCGATGTCACGGAGCTGCGTGCCCGCATCACCGCCGCCGACCGTCCCGTGCTCATCATCGGCGGAGAGGACTGGTCCCCGTCGACCTCGCGGCGCATCGCCCAATGGTCACGCGACCGCGGCCTCGGGGTGCTCGGCACCTTCCGTGCCTATGACGGCATCGACCACGACAGCCCGAACTTCCTCGGCATCTTGGGCTATGGTGCGTCCCCCGTGGCCAAGCGCACCCTCGCCGAGGCGGACCTGCACATCTTCTTGGGCTGTGTCCGCACCGACGTGGCCACCGACGGCTTCACGAATGGAGTCGACCAGCGCACCGTCGTCATCGGCCCCGATGCCGATGCGCACGGCCATTTCGGCCGCCTCGACCAGCACATCGTCACCTCGGTCAGCAGGTTCGCTCAGTCCCTGTTCACCGAGGAGGGAACCCGCACGTATTCGGTGTCCTCCGACGGCTCGATCGACGAACCGCCGCTCGGCGATGACCTGTCCGAAGCGGCCGGGGATGCCGTCCCGCTGCCGGATTGGGTCGCCGAGGCTCGGGCCGAGCTAGAGGGGTGGCGGAAGCCGCATGTGGAAGAGTCGGGGTCGGCCGCCTCGGCGGGGTTCGTCGACATGGACGAAGCATTCGTCCATGTGCAGGAGCTGCTGCCGAAGGACGCGATCATCACCTACGGGGCGGGGAACTTCTCCGGGTGGGCGACCAGGTTCCTGCCCACGCACGGGTTCCCCTCGGCGCTGGGCCCGCGCAACGGATCGATGGGATTCGGTCTGCCGGCTGCGGTCGCCGCCGCCCTCGTCCATCCGAAACGGGCGGTGTTCTGCATCGCCGGCGACGGGGATTTCCTCATGAACGGGCAGGAGATGGCCACGGCCGTACAGTACGGCGCGGACATCACCGTCGTGCTCAACGACAATTCGGTCTACGGCACGATCCGCGGTCATCAGGACCGCGAATATCCGGGCCGGGCCACGGCCACGGCACTTGAGAATCCGGACTTCGCAGCCATGGCCACGGCGTTCGGCGGTCTCGGCATCCGCGTCGAGCGGACCGAAGACTTCCGCGACGCGTTCGAGCGGGCGCTGGCACACAAGGGGCTCTCGCTCGTCCACTGCATCACGGATCCGGCCGTGCGCGGGGCGCGCCTGCCGTGAACGGTCTGTTGTGAACTGCCTGCCGTGAACGGTGGGGCGGACGGCGAACGAATCTGACTAAGGTGGATGCATGAGAATCGACGCGATCTTCACCGACCTCGACGCCTACACGCTTGATCCGACGCGCCCGCGGGCGCAGAAGATCGGGGTGTGGGGCAATCGGATCATCGGCTTCGACGAGGAGCTCGACGGCATCGATGCCGATCGTGTCGAGTCCTTGGGCGGGGCGACTGTGCTGCCGGGCTTCAACGACGTCCACTGCCACACGACGTGGTTCGGTCTCACCCTGGCCTCGGTCGATGTCACGGCGCTGCCCGGCGGTCTGCCTGATGTGTATGCCGCACTCGAGAAGGCCGCGGCGACGACTCCGTCCGGGGAATGGATCGAAGCCACGGGGTATGCCCACCGTGACTACGACGGGCAGTATCCGGACTTGGGCCGTCTTGACGAGATCACCGGGGACCGCCCCCTGTTCATGCGGCAGACGTCCGGTCATGCCGCGATCGCCAACACCGAGGCGATGCGACGGGCTGGGATCCTGGACCCCGGTTTCGAGGAGCCGGTCGGCGGCAAGGTCGTCCGCGACGCGGCCGGACATCCGACGGGGCTGATCGAAGAGACCGCGCAGACTCTGGTGCAGGATCTCATCCGCCCGTATTCGCTCGACACCGTCGTCGACGCCCTCGATCTGGCGACGGCCTACTACGCGAAGGAAGGAATCACGTCCTTCGGCGAATGCGGTATCGCGTACGGCTGGATCGGCCACTCCCCCATCGAGATCAGCGGCTATCTGCGGGCCCGGGAGGAAGGCAAGCTGCGGGCGCGAGCGCAGCTCATGCCGCAGGCCGACGGGCTGCACCCGATCGCGGCGAACTCCGCCGATGGTTTCGGCATCGGTTTGGATGCGGGACTGCGCACCGGCCTCGGCGATGATCTCATCTCGATCGGGCCGGTGAAGTTCTTCATGGACGGGGCCCTGTCCGGCGAAACCGCGGCACTGCGGGAGAACTACGCGGGCAAGGACCACCCCGGCTATCTGCAGGACGACGCCGAGGTGCTGCGGCAGCAGATACTGGACACCTATGCCTCCGGCTGGTCGCTGGCCGTGCATGCCATCGGCGATGCCGCCGTGGATGCGGCGGTCGCCAACATCGTCGAAGCGCAGAAGCGCTATGGCCGCCGGTCGGTGCCGAACCGGATCGAGCATGCCGGATTGGTCCATGACGAGCATCTGGCGACGCTGGCCGAGCACGGTATCGTCGTCACTCCGCAGGCGGCGTTCGCCGACGGCATCGGGGACGGGATGAACGCCTCGCTCGGGCCGGATCGGCGGCACCTGATCTATCGGGCGAAGTCGTTCGTCGATGCGGGTGTGCCGATGGCCGGCAGTTCGGATCGGCCGTGCGCCGACGGCAATGTGCTGCGCGGAATCGAAGCTTATGTCACCCGGAAGACCCGTGACGGTGATGTCATGGGTTCGGCGGCCGAAGCCCTAAGCGTCGATGAGGCGATCGCGGCCTACACGGTCGAGGCGGCGAAGGCCTCGGGCCAGGGCGCGGACAAGGGAACGCTGAGCCGCGGCAAACTCGCCGACTTCGTCGCCTTGGAGACTCACCCAGGCAACGTCGCGGCGGACGAGATCGCAACGATCCCGGTCAAGGCCACGATCCTAGGCGGCAACTACACCCACCAAACCCCCTAATTGCTACCTGACGGCGGCCCAGCAACCTCGCGCCAGGTTGCTGGGCCGCCGTCGGGTAGTAACTAGCGGGGGAAGTCTAAGTCGGTGAGGACTTTCTCGAAGACTCCGAGGCCGCGTTCGAGGTCCTCTTCGCTGATGTTGATCGGCGGGACCACGTGCAGGCGGTGGTAGTTGTTGAACGGGATGACGCCGTGTTCCTTCAGCGCCGCCACCACCGAGGCGACCTCAGGTGAGCCTCCGCCGTAAGGGGCCAGCGGCTCCTTGGACTCCTTGTCCCAGACGAGCTCGATCGCCCAGAACGCTCCGATGCCGCGGACCTCTCCGACGTGCTTCGAGCTCTCCGCGATCTGCCGCAGACGGGGTCCGATGATCGTCTCCCCGATGTGAGCGGAGTGTTCGATCATGCCCTCGTCGGCCATCGCGTTGATCGTCGCGACCGCGGCCGCGCAGGCCAGCGGGTGCCCGGAGTAGGTCAGACCGCCGGGGTAGACGCGTTCGGCGAAGGTCTCGAAGATCGCGTCGCTGATGACGACACCGCCCAACGGCACGTACCCGGAGTTCACGCCCTTGGCGAAGGTGATGAGATCGGGAACGATGTCGAAGTGCTCGAAGGCGAACCACTTGCCCGAGCGTCCGAATCCGGCCATCACCTCGTCTGCGATGAGCACGATCCCGTGCTCGTCGCACAGCGCCCGCACACCCTGCATGTACTCGGGGCTGGGCACCATGATGCCGGCGGTGCCGGGAATGGATTCGAGGATGATCGCGGCGATCGTCGCCGGCCCCTCCAGCTCGATGGTCCGACGCAGGTGCTGCAGCGCGCGTTCGGTCTCTTCCGCCTCGGTGGTGGCATGGAATTCCGAACGGTAGAGGAAGGGCCCGAAGAAGTGGACGACGCCCGATTCTCCGGTCTCGTTCTCCCACCGGCGCGGGTCACCGGTGAGGTTGACGGCCGTCTGGGTTCCACCGTGGTAGGACCGGTAGCGGGAGAGCACCTTCGTTCGCCCGGTGTGCAGCCGCGCCATGCGGATGGCGTGTTCGTTCGCGTCCGCTCCCCCGTTGGTGAAGAACACGTGATCGAGCCCTGCCGGAGTGCGGTCGGTGATGAGTCGGGCCGCCTCGGACCGTGCGGCGTTGACCGTGGCCGGGCTGATCGTGCACAGCACATCGGCTTGGTCCTTGATCGCGGCCACGACGGTCGGATGCTGGTGGCCGATGTTCGTGTTCACCAGCTGCGAGGAGAAGTCGAGGAACTCCCTGCCCTCACCGTCGATGACAGTCGACCCGTGGGCGCGGGCGACGGTCGGAGGGTCGATGAGCCGCTGTGCCGACCACGAGTGGAACACGTGTGCTCGGTCGAGTTCACGGGCTCGGGCGGATTCGTCCTTGAGCGCTGCGAGGTCGGCGTCGTCGAGATGGTGCACCATTGTCACCCTTTCACTGAAGTACCGGGGATGAGCGCGGAATCCGCGCCCGTGGGCTCATCGTAGAACACATTCGACTACAGTGACGAGCATGTCTTACCGGACCATCGTCAGCCCCGTCGAGGCCGAGATCGAGATCAAGAGATCCCGTTTCCTCGCCCGTCTCTCCCCTGCCGCGGATGAGGCCGAAGCCAGGTCCGTCATCGCCGAGGCGCGCGCCGAACATCCGAAGGCACGCCACCATTGTTCGGCGTTCGTCCTCGACACCGATTCGCGCACTCAGCGCTTCAGCGACGACGGGGAACCGGCCGGCACCGCGGGCGCTCCGATCCTCGATGTCGTCACCGGCCATGATCTGACCTTCGTCGTCGCCGTCGTCACCCGGTATTTCGGCGGCACCCTGCTGGGCGCGGGCGGGCTCGTGCGCGCTTACGGTCAGGCCACCTCGGCGGCGGTGGATGAGGCCCGGATCGTCACCCGTCGTGAGCGCGTCCCTGTGTCCGCACACGTCGACTATGCCCAGGCCAACGCCCTGGAGCGGGCGGCCGGGAACCGGGGGTGGACGACGCGGGCCGACTACGGCGGTGAGGTCGGACTCGACGTCCTGGTTCCCCTCGCCGAGGTGGCTGATACCGTGGCGATGTACGCCGACCTCACCGCCGGTCGGGCAGAGCCCGAGGTCGGTGAGGTCGAATGGGTGTGAGGCCGGGGATCAACGCTCGGATCAGCGAGATCTGATCAGTCGAGCGCGGCGATCTTCGCGACCTGGGCGTTCGTGAGCATGACGAGATCCTCGGGGCGGATCTCGATCTCGAGACCGCGACGGCCGGCCGAGACGAACACTGTCGAATGGTCGAGCGCGGTGCGGTCGACGACGACCGGCACGGCATGGCGCTGGCCGAACGGAGAGACTCCGCCGACGGGGTAGCCGGTGCGGCGTTCGGTCTCGGCGACGCCGGACAGCTGGGCCTTCTTCGCTCCGCGCGCGGAGGCCAGGGCCTTGAGGTCGAGCTGACCGGAGACGGGGACGAGCGCGGTCACGGGCTGCCCGTCGACCTGGATCATCAGGGTCTTGAACACCTGGTCGGAGCTGACGCCGAGTTTGTCGGCGGCCTCCGAGCCGTAACGGCGGGTGGCGGGGTCGTGGTCGAAGCTGCGCAGGCTGTAGTCGATGCCTGCCAGGTTGAGCACTCGCACGGCCGGGGTCGCCGCGCTGGAAGTCTTGGATGCAACTGTCATAAGGGGGTAGTGCCTCCTGCCCGCAGGTCAGCGGGGCCAGGAGGCGCAGCTTTCACGACTCCGTGTCCCCGCATCGACACGGACGGAATGTTGTATCGGTGCTGATAGGTACCCGCCCACAATAGGCGAAGTAGGCTCGCGGACGCCAATTCCCGTGACGTCAAGTGACCCGCCGGTAATCCGATCCGCTCGTTCAGTCTGGGACGTTCAGCCCCACCCGAGTTCGTGGAGTCGGTCATCATCGAGCCCATAGAAATGGGCGATCTCGTGGACGATGGTGATGACGATCTCTTCCCGCAGGTGGTCCCGATCCTCTGCGAAGTCGATGAGGTTGTCACGATAGATGAAGATGTTGTCGGGCATCTCGAACCCGGCGATCCCCCGCTCCCCGATCGGCGTGCCGTCATAGAGGCCGAGCAGATGTCGATCGCCGTTCTCCGGCCGGTCCTCGACGAACAGTGCGACATTGTCCAGCTGTTCGGTCACCCCGGCAGGCAGCAGATCCAGGGCTTCGCCGAGGATCGCGTCGAACTCCTCATCACTCAGGGCCTCCATGCCTCCCACTCTAGCGACTCCGCTCCCCTCGCCGAGGCGGCCCTGCGGAACGTCGAAAAGCACCGTTCTCGCCGTGTGACCGAGGACACTCCTTTTCGTTTTGCATTCCGCGAATCGGGTGGGATAAGCTTAACGTCGTTGCCCACGGGGAATCCGAGGACAACCTGGGCCCCCATCGTCTAGAGGCCTAGGACACCGCCCTTTCACGGCGGCGACACGGGTTCGAATCCCGTTGGGGGTACGGTGTAAGATCGTAAGGTCTTCCATCGCAACAGCAAGGCCCTGTGGCGCAGTTGGTTAGCGCGCCGCCCTGTCACGGCGGAGGTCGCGGGTTCGAGTCCCGTCAGGGTCGCGGAGCATAAGGCTCTTCTTCGGAAGAGCCTTTGTTTCTCTCGGCATACTGCTTGAGTATGCCGGCGGCTCGGCTCTGTAGCTCAGTTGGTAGAGCGTTCGACTGAAAATCGAAAGGTCACCGGATCGACGCCGGTCGGAGCCACCACACGGAAGCCCCGCTTCCCCAGGGAAACTGGGGAGCGGGGCTTCTCCACGTCTGCGCGCACCTCTTGAAATCCGAATCACCTGGAGTAGGTTGAAGACGAGTTCGATGACCCGCCCACGTCGGAAAGGCGCAGGGCGAGAGGAGAGCTGACTCCCCGGATCTACAGGCGATTGGCAAACCCGCTCTTGTGTGACCCACGGCACACTGATGTACTGTTGAGTAACATCTCGTGGGGTCCGCTTGAGCGGGTTCTGCTCGCGAGGGACAGCACTGACGCCTAACTGCAAGGACGCACGGACATGACGCGTGGAACGAAGATCGCCGGCAGCCGCATCCTCATCACAGGGGCCGGAAGCGGAATCGGCAGACTCATGGCTCTGGACGCGGCGGCCCGCGGCGCAGCCGAGGTCATCATCTGGGACCTCTCGGACGAACGCGGAGACGCGGTGCGCGCCGAGGTGGAGGCCGCAGGAACCAAGGCCCGATCCTTCACCCTCAACGTCGGCGTTGCCGACCAGGTTGCCGCCATGGCCGAGCAGACCGGTCAGATCGACGTCCTCGTCAACTGCGCAGGCATCGTCTCCGGCAAGAAGCTTCTCGACATGGAGGAACCGGCGGTCCGTCGCCTCTACGACGTCAACACCTTCGCCCTGTACTGGACGACCCAGGCCTTCCTGCCCGGAATGATCGAGCGCGACCGCGGCTCCGTGGTCACAATCGCCAGCGCTGCCGGCCTGACCGGAGTCGCTCGACAGACCGACTACTCGGCGAGCAAATGGGCGGCGGTGGGCTTCACCGAGTCACTGCGCGGAGAGCTGCGCGCCGACGGCAGCCGGGTCAATACGCTTGCTGTGTGCCCCTTCTATATCAACACCGGCATGTTCAAGGGAGTGCAGACGAAATTCCCGCGCCTGCTCCCGATCCTCGAAGAGAACGAAGTGGCCACGCGGGTCCTCGATTCCGTTAAATCCGGTCGTGAGCAGCTGGTCATGCCCTCGCTCGTCCGCCTGGTTCCGGGTGCCCGTCTCCTGCCGACCCGAGCTTTCGACAAAGTCATGGACTTCCTCGGTGTCAACCAGACGATGGACCACTTCACCGGCCGGACCGGGTCGGACCAGAAGCACAGGTCACCGGAAGGAGACGTGCCGGTCTCCGTGGCACGTCACTAAGCGGCAGAAGGTCCTCGAATAGGATGTCACCGAGTTCGAGGCTCTTTCTGCTCCGACAGTATTCTCCGCCTCCGCGCAGTCTGCCAGCCCGGCAGAATGCGGCCGGTGGAAACTCTGTGCTCAACGCACACGACCGGCTACAGCAGCACGGAGTTCGCACTGACGACTGCCGACTAGCTCGGCCTCATCTCGGCGGGCCGAGGTGCCGGGGGAGAAGTTTCTGACCGATTAGGACTGGGCACGGTGGAAGGAGCACTTCGATCGGAAGTGGGTGCGCACCCGTAGCCTGCAGGCCGACGACGTGCAAGAATGAGGGCCCGAGACTGACCACGAGCAAAGGAGAGACCATGAGCGATTTCGATTCGGACTCGGCCGACCGGCTGGAAGACGACCCCATCCTCGACGATCCCGAACTCGACGATCCGACGGCCGAAGAGTTGGATGATCCCGAACTCAGCGCCGCCGAGGCCGAGGCCGAACAGGTCGACCTCGAGTCCGGCATCGGCGACGAGCCCGCCGAGGCTACCGTCGAACCCGGTGCCGAAGGTCCGGAGGGCACCGGGATCGAAGGTGCCGACGATGCTCTCGTCGACGACGCCGGCGGGGACGACGAGAACGAGGCTCCCGGTCTCTCCGACGAGTTCAACACTGATCAGTCACCTGCCGCGGAACAGGGCAATCGTGTCGGCGACGAGATGGTCTCCGACGACGATGACGAATTCGAAGTCGCCGAGCTGGATGGCGACGACCTCAATGTCGATGCCCTGGCCGACGACGGAACCGAAGAGGTCTCGGTCATCGACGGCATGCCCGAAGTCATCGACGACTCATATCAGGAGGACTGAGCTCCAACCCCTCCGCTTGCGGCAGGCTCCCATGTGTTAGGACTGAAGGGGAAAGGAGTCGCCCATGCCACCCGGATCCCCGCGTCGCCGATCGACGTCCACCGCCAGCACGAACTTCGAACTCCCCCACGTCGGCACAGGACGCCCCGTCCACCGCCTCGGCATCATCGCCACGGTCGCCACCTTCGGCGGTCTGCTCTTCGGCTATGACACCGGAGTCGTCAACGGAGCCCTCGAACCTCTGAGCGAGGACTTCGGCCTGACCGCCCTGAGCGAAGGCCTCGTCGTCGCCTCTCTCATGGTCGGCGCCGCCTTCGGTGCGGTCTTCGGCGGTCGAGTCGCCGATGCCTGGGGCCGGCGCAAGACGATCCTGCTGCTCGCCTGCGTCTTCGTCATCGGCACGCTCGGGTGTGTCCTCGCCCCGGGTCCGGAGTTCCTCATCGGCGCCCGCTTCGTCCTCGGGATCGCTGTCGGGGGCGCCTCGGCGACGGTGCCCGTCTACCTCGGCGAGATCGCTCCGTCGGAGAAGCGCGGCAGCTATGTCACCCGCAATGAGCTCATGATCGTCGGCGGTCAGCTTGCAGCGTTCGTCATCAACGCCGTGATCTTCAACTTCTTCGGACACGTCGACTCGATCTGGCGGTGGATGCTGCTTGTTGCCCTCGTGCCGGCGATCGCCCTCCTCGTGGGCATGATCTTCCAGCCCGAGAGCCCGCGCTGGCTGATCTCGCAGGGGCGCACTGAGGAAGCTCTGGCCGTGCTCAAGCAGGTCCGCTCCCCCGAACGTGCCGAAGCAGAGATCGACGAGGTCACCCACCTCGCCGCCGAGGATGCGAAGGAAGCCACCGGCGGACTCTCCGACCTCGGCACTCGCTGGGTGCTGCGTCTGGTCATCATCGGTGCCGGACTCGGCTTCTTCCAGCAGCTCACCGGGATCAACTCGGTCATGTACTACGGAACTCAGCTGCTCACGAGCGCGGGCCTGGATTCCGGTGTCGCCATCATCGGCAACATCGCCAACGGCGTGTTCTCCCTGGCCGGCATTTCCTTGGGCATGTATCTGCTCAACAAGCTGCCGCGCCGGGTCATGTTCCTCACCGGCTACGCCCTCATCGCGGTCTTCCATACACTCATCGCCCTGACCGCGGTCATCGTGCCGCCCGGACCGGCACAGGCGTGGACGGTGCTCGCCTTCCTCGTCCTCTTCGTCTTCTCCATGCAGGGAACCGTCGGCCCGCTGACCTGGCTGATGCTTTCGGAGATCTTCCCGATGAAGATCCGCAGCTTCGCCATGGGCATCTGCGTGTTCGTGCTGTGGATCATGAACGCCATCGTCGCGCAGTTCTTCCCGCCGCTCATCGAGGCCCTGGGCATGACCGCGACCTTCGGCATGTTCGCCGGCCTCGCCGTGATCGCCTTCGTCTTCCTGGCGCTGATGCTGCCGGAGACGAAGGACAAGGACCTCGCAGAGTTCGAACGCGAGTTCAAAGCCGAGTACGGACGCAGATAAGGAGCCCCCATGTCAGTCGCCGTCGCCGTCACCGACAGCCCCGAGGGCCGGCTAGCCCTCGAATCGGCCGTCGCCGAGGCGCAGAACCTCGGCACCGGGCTGCTGCTCATCAACCTCACCCTCCATGACTTCACCGAGGATGAGATCCCCTCCGGACTCGAGGTCACCGTCATCAATCGGTCCGGCCGCGGTGATCGCGACCCGGTCACCGCCGTCATCGACGAACTGGGCGATCACTCGGAGGTCGATCGTCTCGTCCTCGGTGTCCGCGCCCGCTCGCGCGTGGGCAAGATGATCCTCGGGTCGGTCGCGCAGCGGCTCATCCTGCGCTCCCCCGTTCCCGTGCTCACCGTCCGCCAGGACGCGACCGGACGCTGACTCGGTCCAGTTCGGTGAAGGCCCGGTACGAGAGCACGTTCTCCGCCTGTGCGGGGCGGTCGTCGGCGAGCACCTGCAGAGAACTCAGCGCCCCCGACATCGCCGCGCGATAGAGCAGCGATCCGGTGCTGATCCTGGCCACCCCCGCCTCGGCGAGGTCCGACTTCGAATACCGCGGGCTGGCCAGGACATTGACGGGAACCCGCCGACGGCTGGTGATCGTCTCGATCGTTGCCAGATCGAGGCTGCCGGGCACGAAGATCCCATCGGCTCCGGCATCGACGTAGGCATCGATGCGTTCGAGAACCTCGCCGAGGCTGTCCTGGCCGAGCCAGAATGTGTCGATCCGTGCGTTGACGAACAATGCGGGGAACGCCTCCTTGATCGCCGTCACCTTCGCTGCGAGTACTGCGGGTTCGTGCATCTGTCCGTGGCGTGAGTCCTGGATATTGATGCCATCGACGAGGAGGCCGCCCGGACCGTCGGCGATTGCGAAGTTCTCGCGCACGATCTCGACGACGAACTCGGGGCCGTCTCCGTAGCCGTCTTCGAAGTCGCAGGTCAGCGGCAGGCCCGGCAGCGCCCGTCGCAGTTCGACGGCAAGATCCGCGGTTGCGATCAGGGTTTCCCGATCCTCATCGGCGGCGCCGATGGCCGCGGCGACGCCCAGACTCGTGGTTCCCACGGCTGGGTGCCCCGCCTCGGCGAATAATTGGGCGCTGGCCACATCCCAGGCGCACGGCAGGATGAACGGGTCGCCGGGGACGTGCAGTTCGCTGAAGGATTTCATGGCTCCATCGTAGGGCTGCGCGCTTCACGGCGTGGCCCGCTCCCGCCTCGTGCATGGCCTAGGCTTGAGGGCGGAAGTTTCCGTCCGAGGTGAGGGGGCATGCGTGGCCGATACGACAGAGGGCACCGAGGCGGCCGACCGACTCGAATCCGCACTCACCGGCAGGATCGATCCCGGTACTCTCGACGAGATCGCCGGTCTCGCCCGGCAGGTCCCGCGCGCCGAGATCGCTCGCCTCGTCCATACCTCGACCCCGCTGCAGTCGGCGATGCTCTTCCGCGTGCTGACGAAGGAGGAGGCTCTCGATGTCTTCGAGGACCTGCCTCCGGCCTACCAGGCCGAACTCATCGGCAATCTCCGCGAACCCGAGGTTGCCGATATCGTCGAGGGCCTCGACCCCGATGATCGCGCCGAACTGTTCGGCGAACTGCCCGCGAGCGTGGCCAGCCGCCTGATGAAGGGGCTGACCCCGGACGAGCGGGAGATGACGTCCGCGGTGCTCGGATACCCGAAGTCAGCGATCGGTCGGTACATGTCTCCGGAGGTGCTCGGCATCCACGAGGATTGGACGGCGGCCCAGGCGATGGAGGTCGTGCGCGCCCGCATCGACGGACCCGAGACCGTCTACCTGCTGCCTGTCGTCGGTCCCGGCAGGGTGCTGCGGGGAGTGGTGTCGCTGCGCAACCTGCTGGCCGCCGATGAGGACACGATCATCGAGGACATCGTTCGTGATTCGCTGAGCACTCATGCGCTGACGGACCGTGAGGAAGCCTCGCGTGAGTTCCTCTCCCACCGGCTCATCGCGATGCCGGTGACCGATCAGGAGGAACGGCTCGTCGGCATCCTCACCATGGACGACGTCCTCGATATCGTCGACGAGGAGGACGCGGAGGATCTCGCCCGCGGGTCCGGTACGGAACCGCTGGATCGCTCCTACCTGTCCTCGACGATCATGCGTCTGGTCAAGAGCCGCATCGTATGGCTGCTCGTCCTCGCCGTATCGGCGATCCTCACCGTCCAGGTCCTCGAAGTCTATGAGGACCGACTCGATCAGGTCGTCGTCCTCGCGCTTTTCATTCCGCTGCTCACCGGCACCGGTGGCAACACAGGCAACCAGGCGGCCACCACCGTCACCCGAGCCTTGGCCGTCGGTGAGGTGCGCGTCCGCGACCTCGGCCGAGTCATCTGGAGAGAACTGCGCGTGGGCGCGGTACTCGGTTCCGTGCTCGGCACATTGGGTTTCGTCGTCGCCGGACTCGTCTACGGTTGGGCGATCGGCCTGGTCATCGGGCTGACGCTGCTGTCGGTGTGCATCATGGCCGCGACGGTGGGAGGGCTGATGCCGATCATCGCGAAGAAGGTCGGAGCGGATCCGGCGGTGTTCTCCAACCCGTTCATCTCCACGTTCTGCGATGCCACGGGCCTCATCCTCTATTTCACGATCGCCACGACGGTGCTCGGCCTGAGCTGATGACGCGGGCTGGGCAACGACCTCAGCCCGACCACGCCTCCCACAGCTCGGCGTAGCGGCCGCCCGCACCGACGAGTTCGGCGTGGGTGCCTTCCTCGACGACCTGCCCGTGCTCCATGACGAGGATCCGGTCGGCTTTCTCCGCTTGGCTGAGCCGGTGGGCGACGATGAGCGCACCACGGCCGGAAAGGGCCGCCTCGGCGGAGGACTCGAGGACATGGGCTCCGGCCGATCCCGCCTCGGCGGTGGCTTCGTCGAGGATCGCGAAGTCCGGGTCGGCGACGACGAGGCGGGCGAGCGCGATCGTCTGCTCCTGAACCGCGGACAGGCGGACCCCGCCCTCCCCGATCTGCGTGTCGAGGCCGTTCGGCAGGGATGTCACCCACCCGGCGCCGACCACGTCCAAAGCCTGCCGCACATCGTCGTCGCTCGCGTCCGGACGCGGCAGGGTGATGTTGTCGCGCAGGCTGCCGGAGAAGGTGTGCACCTCCTGCGCGACCATGGCAATATGCCGGCGCAGCGCGGATTCGTCCATCGATCCCACCTCCACCCCGTTCGCCGAGGCGGCCCCGCCATCCGTCAGCTGTGCCCGTCCGTGACCGGGTGCGGACAGTCCCGCGGCGATCTTCGCCAGCGTCGTCTTCCCGGCACCGGTGGTGCCGACGACCGCGATGTGCTCACCCGGCGCGATGCTCAGGTTCACCCCGCGCAGCACGTGATTGTCCGTATCCGGGTCGGTGTCGTAGGAGAACCACAGGTCCTCGAGCACGAGCCACGGGGCAGCGGGTGCGGCCTGGGCCGAGCGCTTCGGCACGGTTCTGGCTTCGTCGATGACTCCGACCATCCGGGTCAGGGAAGCGCCGGCCGATTGGACCTGGTCGAAGAGTCCGACGAGGGCGCCAATGGGGTTGAAGAGGCGGTGGAAGACCAGAGCCGCCGTGGTCACGGCGCCGGCGGTGGACTCCCCGAACCAGACGAGGACGAAGCCGGCGGCCAGCAGCAGAGAGAGCACGACCGCCTCGGCGCGGTTGTTGCGGCCGAAGGCGCGGGTGACGAACCGGAAGACGTCGATCGACAGGTCGCGGGCATGCGCGGAGGCGGAGTCGATGCGTCGCATCTCCCCTGCCTCGGCACGATAGGCACGCAGGGTAGCGCTGCCTGTGAGCCCGCCGAGCAGGCGCCCGGCACGCCGTCCGAAGGCGGCGCGTTCTTCTTTGTAGATGGGTTCTGATCTGGGCAGATACCAGCGCAGAGTGAGCCAGTACATCGGCACGGCGACGAGCCCGGTGAGGCCGAGACGCCAATCGATGGCGGCCAGACCGAAGGCAGAGACCACGACAACGAGGAGGGATTCGACGACGAGCGGCAGCACTTGGCCGGCGGCCTCGCCGATCTTGCGGGAGTCGTCGGCGACGCGGGAGATGAGGTCGCCGGTGCCGGTGCGTTCGATCCGCTGGGACTCGAGTGTCAGGGCTGAGTTGACGACTTCGGTGCGCAGTTCGGCGACGACGGGCATCGCGATGCGGGCGAGCGCCCAGGCGCCGATCCATGTACCGGCAGCCATGACGATGCCGGCGATCGCGACGGCGATGGCGCAGGCCCACACGAGTTCGGGGCCGGCTCCGGCGGGGAGTTCGTCGACGAGACGGCCGATCGCCCATGGCCCAACGAGCCCGGCCCCGGCATTGGCCAGTCCCGCGACGACGAGGATGACGATCCAGCCGGCTCGACGGCACAACAGCGGGGCTAGGTGGGCGAAGGAGCGACGCCGCGAGGCGATCGTCAGGGTGGGGTGCGTCGGTGCCGTCATCGGGTCAGCGCATCTCTGTAGGCCTCGGCGCTGTCGGTGTCTGTCTCGAGGAGATCGGCATGGCGGCCGAGGAGCAGCGGGCCTGACGTGGGGCGATAGATGACGGTGTCGGCGGCTGCGAGGAAGGCCGGGGATGAGGTGAGGATGATCGTGGCCTGTTCTCGGCTCCGGCGGCGCAGTCGGCTGAGCCCGTGAGCAATCCTCGCTTCGGTGACCGCGTCGACGGCGGTGGTGGGTTCGGCGAGGACGAGGATCTGCGGGTCGGCGTTCAGGGCTCGAGCCAGGGCGACGCGCTGCCGCTGACCGCCGGAGAGGTTCCCGCCGAGTTCCTGGATCCGGTAGCCGAGGCCTCCGTCGACGAGGTCGAGCAGCTCGTCGACTCCCGAGGCGGTGAGCACCTCCGCCGAGATCGGCGGGTGTTCGACTACGTCTGTGCGGTCGTCGGTGTCTGCGCTGTCGTCGGCGACGACCATCGTGATGTTCGATCCGATGGTGCCTTCGAACAGGTCGACGTCGTGGGGTGCGACGAGCATCCGGGCGGGGCCGAGGTTCCTGGCGTGGGAGGTCAGCTCAGCCAGCAGCACGGCAGCGTCCTCGGCGTCGTCGGAGACGATGCAGGTCAGCGCTCCCCCGGCGGTGGTGAGTGCCCGGGACTCGGCGGTCGACGGCCATCCGGTGATGGTGATTCCGGATTCGGTGGTGGTCACTCTCGGGCGGATATCGGCGGCATCACGGGTGGTGGGGGCCGCCTCGGCGAGAGCGTCTGTCGTATCGGTGCTGGCCGCAGCATCGAGGCTGGTGAGCAAGCGAGCGATCCGTTCGGCGGCGCCATGGGATTGGGCGAAGAGGCCGACGATGTCGGCGAGTGCGCGCATGGGCTCGGTGAGGAACGCGGTCATGCCGAGGATGCCGATGAGGGCGCCGACGCTCATCTGGCCGTCGATGAGGCGCAGGCCCGCGACGATAAGGACGATCGCCAGCACCGCGGACATGACGAGCGCACCGAGACCGGCCAGGCGTCCAGTCCTCTCACCTGTGGCGATGCCGGCGTCGGCGGCCGCATCGGAGGTCGCGCGGTAACGCCGCACCGCCCACGGCTCGCCTCCCATCGCCTTGATCACGCGCAGTCCGTGCATGAGGTCAGACGCCGAGCGTCCGGCGGAGGCAACGGCTTCGAGCTGCGCGGTCGCACGCGCGGAGACGGACCGGCCGGGCAGGGCGACGACGATCAGTCCGATGGGCACGGCGATGAGGACGACGAGTCCGGTCACGGGGTCGGCAATGAGGAGGAAGACCGCGGCGGTGATCATGCCCAGCACCGAGGCGATGCCGCGTCCAGCCTGCTGGAACGACGCGGCCGCGGTGTCGGCATCGGCGGACGCGATGGACAGAACCTCGCCCGAGGTGCGGTCGGTTGGAAGGCTCGGGGCGGTCAGCGCCGCGTGTGTGATCTCGACGCGCAGGGCGTGGGCTTCGTGCTCGCGGGCGGAGTTGCACAGACGTGCACCGAAACGGTAGCCGAGGCTGAGTACGGTGAAGAGGAGGCCGAGGCCGATGATGGAGATGACGAGAGCCGGGATCGACAGCGGGATGATCGCCCGGTCGACGATGAAGCCGATCGCCACCGGCACGAGAGCTTCGCAGACCTGCCAGACCGACAGGGCCCCTGCTCCGCCGAGCAGGGGACGGATGCGCCGACGGGCGGCTCGGCGCAGAATCTGCGCACCGGTTTCAGGGGTCTTCGGCACGAAGGCTACCCTAACAAATTCGGCGGTGGGGTGGCGGCTCCGTTGGACAGCTGACTGCCAGGGCGGAAATCTAGGATGGCTTCATGACTTCTCCGATCGACTTCGGCATTCCCGATCTCACAGGGCGCACGGTCCTCATCACCGGCGCGAACAGCGGACTCGGCCGGGTGGCTGCCCGGGTTCTGGCGGGCAGAGGCGCTCATGTCATCCTGGCAGTCCGCAACCGCGCGAAAGGTGAAGCCGCCGCGGAGACGATGCCCGGCAGCACCGAGGTGCGTGACCTCGACCTCGCCGACCTGTCATCGATCCGCGACTTCGCTGCGGACTTCACCGATCCGATCGATCTCCTCATCAACAATGCGGGGATCATGATCCCGCCCCTCTACCGGACCGTCGACGGGTTCGAATCGCAGTTCGGGACGAACCATCTCGGTCACTTCGCTCTGACGAATCTGCTGCTTCCGCAGGTGCGTGAGCGCATCGTCACCGTCGCCTCCATCGCCCACCGGTTCGGCACGATCGATTTCGACGACCTCCAGTGGACCGGCCGATCGTATCGGCCGATGGCCGCCTATGGTCAATCGAAGCTGGCGAACCTGCTCTTCACCAATGAACTCCAGCGCCGGCTGTCCGAACGGTCATCCTCGGTGATTGCGACGGCCGCCCATCCGGGGATGGCGGCGACGAATCTCTTCGGCTCCAGCGACGACAACTCATTGGACGCGCGAGTCAGCCGTGCGTTCACCCGAGTGGTCGCTCAGAGCGAGCAGAACGGGGCACGGCCGATCCTCTGTGCCGCTGTCGCCGATCTGCCCGGCGGCAGCTACATCGGGCCGACCGGTCCGTTCGAGATCCGCGGAAAGCCGGGGTACGCATCCCGTTCGGCGAAGTCCACCGACACCGAGGTGGCCCGCCGACTGTGGGCGGTGTCCGAAGAGCTGACCGGGGTCACGTTCCCGGAACTGTGAGGATTGCAGTTTACTGCGGTGACTAGGGTGGGTCCATGATGACTCTGCGCAATGTGCACATCATCGATGTCGACTCCGCTGCCATCGGCGATGCCGTCGACATCGACTTCGCCGACACGATCACGACAACCCGCCCTGCCGAGGACCCGTCTGCGGAGTCGAACGGATTCGTTCTGCCGGGACTCATCGACACCCATGTGCACCTGAAATCGCGGGAGCCGCTCGCCGGCGCTCTTTGCTCGGGGCTGACGACGCTCGTCGATCTCGGGACGCATCCGGACTCGCTTGTCGACGATTTCCGGTCCGACCGCGGAATCCCGGGGATCGTCAGCGCCGGATCGGCCGCCTCGGCGCCGGAGAGCTCACAGATCGAGGTGATGGGATTCCCCGTCGGATCCGGTGTCACGGGGCCCGACGATGCCGAGCGGTTCCTTGACTGGCGGGAGGCCGGCGGAGCCGATCTCATCAAGATCATCATCGAGGATCCGGACGCCACCGAGGTGCCCGCACTCGATATCCCGACGCTGCGGACGCTCGTCGACGGAGTCCATGACCGGGGCCTGCTCACCGTCGCCCATGCGGTCACTCCGGGGGCGTTCGATCGCGGCCTCGAGGCTGGTGTCGATGTGCTCACCCATGTCCCTTTCGGGGCACGGCTGAGCGAGGCGACGATCTCTCGGATCGTAGAGACGGGCACCATCGTCTCCCCCACCTTGGTGATGATGCGTGCGATTGCCGACGCCCGCCTCGGCGAGCATGCCGATTCCGCGTTCGCTCTCGCCCTGTCGAATGTGCGCGCCCTGCACGCTGTGGGAGTGCGGATCATTGCGGGCACCGATGCGAACGAGACGCCGTTCGCGCCCGTGCCCCACGGGGCGTCGCTGCACGGTGAGCTCGGCTACCTGATCGACGCAGGGATGACTGCCGCCGAGGCGATCCGGTCGGCCACCTCGGGCGCAGCCGATGCGCTCGGGTTGAGTGACCGGGGGCGGATCGTCGAAGGCGGTCGTGCGGATCTGCTGGTCCTCGGGACCGATCCGCTGGCTGATCTGGAGGATCTGCGCACCCCCGCCGAGGTGTGGGTCGGCGGGGTGCAGGTCAGCAGCTGACCTGGGGTACCGGCCGATCGTGGCTCGGATCAGCTCTGCGGAAGACTTGTTTCCCGGTGATGCGGCGGCCGAGTCCCCCGAATAGTTAACTCATCAATAAGTATCCAGCGATTCACCTTTGAGACTCATCTGAGATACGCGTAGCAAATTCTGTCAAAGACTCAGCGAGTCGGAGTGCGCTGGCGCTCAGTCCCAAGGCTTCGTCTGGCGAACTGTGTGGATTCACGCTTCCTGATTTGAACGAGCGCGAACCGTCCTGGGCGCTGGCCCCTGCATCGACATCGAAAACGACCTGATCGCCTCTGTGCCATGTGCAGAAGTATTCTACGGCTGACCCTGCAGAATCGAGACTGGTGCCTTCTAGCACCAGCAATGGAGCGCCGATTGGCACGGACATTTCGGCAGCCACAGATCCCGAAGCTGCGACTGCTCGCACTTGCCTGCGCCCAGCGGAAACGGGGACCCCATAACGCGCTGCGAGAGTCGCGTGCAGAGAGACATTCACAAGGTCGCTGGCCTGCAGTCCCGGCACAGTCGACCTTGCCAACCACGTGTGGATAAGTGCAATCGGCTCGGTTCCGACACTGCGCAGACGCAATATTGATACGAGATCCGAAGTCCCTAGAGCCGCCTCTGCCCGAGGATCAGCATCGCTCTCGAGGCGAAGAACTTCGGTAGTAACTACGTCGTCGGAGGTAGCGATCTGAGCAGACAGTCCAGACATCTTCTGAACCGCCCGGTGATGCTCATGCTTCGGCGCAACAACGCTTCCGTGTCCTCGGCCTCGTTGGATCAGACCATCACTGGTGAGCCCCGACAGCGCCTGCCTGACTACCGACCGGGAGATTCCAAATCGCTCCTGGAACTGAGCTTCAGTAGGCAATCGAGTCCCAGGAGGCAGCTGACCACCTGCAATTGCAGTTCGCACCGTATCGCCTAGTTGCCTGTGCAATGGGACATCGGACGCAGGGTCGAGTCTGGTGGGAGACTGATCATCGATCCACATGATTCTCCTCTGTCCGAACGGAGACCTTCGGCTGACTCACCCGGCCGGATCAGAATATCTCACATCACTTGCGCGGCATCCCACACGACACCCCATTCGGGTGCCAGAGCAGCGGCGCGTTCGATAGACAGTACAAGGCTGGCCTCGCGTGCGATTCCCCGACCCGCGATATCGAAGGCAGTGCCGTGGTCGACGGACACGCGAACTACGGGCAGGCCGACTGTGATGTTGACTCCGTCATCGCCGTAGACAGCCTTGAACGGAGCGTGACCTTGGTCGTGGTAGCAAACGACAACGAGATTGACCTTGCCGCGCACCGCAGAGGGAATGAGAGCATCGCCAGGGAGCGGCCCCTCGACGTTGAGCCCGGAGTCCTTCGCCGCGGCGACGGCTGGCGCGAGCACATCGGCATCCTCGTTACCGAACAGGCGGTTCTCCCCAGCGTGCGGGTTGAGTCCGGCAAGTCCGATCAGCTCGTCCGGAGTACCCATCGATTTGGCAAACGCGCCTGCGAGTTTGAGGACGCTGAGCGTGCGATCGTAGGTGATGTCCTCGATCGCCTGGCGCATTGATACATGTGTGGTCAGGTGAAAGAAATAGAGGTCTCCCGCGGAGAGGACTAAAGAGTAATCCTTGACACCGAACTCATGGGCAAGCAGCTCGGTGTGGCCGGGGAACTGGTGACCGCCAGCGTGCATCGCGGCTTTGTTCAGCGGTGCAGTGACGATGCCGTCAACGTCCCCGGCTTTGGCCAGTCGACACGCTTCGACGACGTACCGATAAGAACCGTCCCCCGCAGCTGCGCTGAGCTCGCCGACGACGACATCGCTCAGATCCTGACCGACCTGAACGACCTCCACGGTGCCTGGAATGTTGCGAGCTTCAGCAGGCGAGTTGATCTCTCGAACTGCCGAGGCTTCCCCTCCAACTGCTTCGACTCCGCGCCGGACCGAGGCCAAATCGCCGATGACGACCGGCACACACTTCTCACGCAGATCGTCGTGTCCGAGAAGTGACTTCGCGGTGATCTCGGGGCCGATCCCTGCAACGTCTCCCAAAGTGATGGCCAAAACAGGTAGTGACATTATTCTTTTCCTTCTAGCTCGATGCCAAGCAGATCTGCAGCGATGTGTGCAACATCAGGGAGGTGACCGAAGCCGCCGGCTTTCGTGACGACAGTTGTCCCGTGGCGATTCCCGCCGTCGATGGTGCCGATCGGGATGCCCTCCCGCACCGTCGAATGAATAAGAAGGCCGCGCGCGCCGAACCGGTTGAGCACTGCTTGCGCTCCTTCACCGCCCAACAACATGAGTCCTGTCGATGGATCCGACCCGGTGAGCTCGGCCGTTGTCTCCGCGATAAATTCCGCGACTAGGTCCGTGTGAACTGTCCGTCCAGCTGGGGCATCGATGACGACGACAGGCGCAGATGAGTCATCTGCGCGCACCTCTTCCAGCCATACTCGACGTGATTCCCGGTGCAGGATCTGCGTCAGATCAGGCTTCCAGACTTCGACTGTTCCAGCCATTGACTCAGTGAGTGCGACGATCTGCTCCCGGGTCACGGTGTGCAGAGAACTAGCCACGATAACAAGTCGACGGCAGCTCTGCACGACCCATTCTCGGGATTCCAGTTCTGAGCCCCAGACAGTTGAGAGAGCGGAAGCCAACCCAGCAGAGCCGACAGGAATGACGGTGCCGCCGAACTCTGCGACCACCTCCGCAATGGCACTGAGATCGTTGTCAGTGCGAGCGTCCACAGTCAGGGACGCGGCGCCCGAGTCCTGGGCTCTTTTGATGGCACGCCTCAGCTGCTCGTGCTCGATGAAGCCGTTGAATGCTTCGCTGTCAGGCAGGATTTCCGCTACAAATGAGGTTGTCACCGGCGTGACCGGGTCGTTTCCAATGGCTGTCTCGTCGACCGGGACACCGTCGACGAGCAGCCTCCCTCCGATGACGGTCCGACCCATCGCCGGGTAGGCAGGGCAGACAAGGGCCACCGCTTCCGGTTGTCTAGTCTTCCATCCAGCCAGGGCGCCGTCGATCTGCGCGGCGACGGAGCCTCTCAGGGTTGAGTCGATCTTGAGGAAGAGGCGCTGATCTTGACCAGCGGTACCCGTGAGCACTGCGTCCCGCGTCAGTTGACTTGCTTCGTCGTCGTTCATGGCACGAGCGTCGGTGACTCGTGCACTCACCGTCCCGTTCGACTGATTCTCGCTGACGGACTCGTCGAGTTGCAGTCGCGCCTGCCAACCGGCACGTGCGAACTGCACGGACGCATCAGTTGCTCCAGTCAGGTCGTCGGCGACGACCAGGACTGCCGGGGTGGTCACAGTCCCTCGGGGCGCAGCGGCGCTGACTGGGTATTCTCGTCCTGAACTTTGAGTCCGCCCTCCCGTTTGAGAACCCAAGCAGCGAGGAGCGGAGCGAGAACGGCGGAGACGAGAACTGCCGAGGCGACCTGGGCTGTTGCGACTTCGACGTAGGGTTCGAATGTCGGATCAGCGCCAGCGATGATCGCAGGGGTGGCGATGGCGTTTCCTGCCGTCGTCGCCGAGGCAATTCCGATTCCGGACTGATTGCCTCGACGGAGGATCCACCGGTATCCGAAGTACGCCAGAGTTCCGGTGAAGAGAGTGGCAAAAGCGCCGACCAGAAGGCCCGAAAGACCACCAGTGACAACGTTTCCGAGATCGATTCCGGTTCCGAGGGCAAAGGCGAAGAACGGGATCACCATATTCGGAATCGGACGCATGATCTCGGTCCACTTCTCATCAAGATTGCCGACGATGATACCGAGAACGAGCGGGATCACTGCAGCCAAAAGCAGAGTGTAGGGAATGTCGGCAAGTCCTGCCGCGCCGAGAAAGAGCATTGAGAAGAAGGGACCATCGTTGATGGCTGAAGCCATATACGCTCCCCGATCACGGGCATCTCCATAGCGACCGGCGAAGGCTAGCCACAAACCGCCGTTGCTGTTGTCCATGGTGACGATCAGCGCGAGGATCGAAACTCCCAGGATTCCATCGATTCCGACGAAATGCCCCAGGAGGACAACCAGCGCTGCGGGGACGAGTGATTTCGTCAGGAGAATCGTTCCTGCTGTGGCCAGAACCGGGCCCGAGGTCTTCAGCGTGATCTGCATCCCGGTTGCGAAGATGAGGATTCCGATGAGCGGCAGAGCCGAATCTTTGAATAGCGCTGTGGTGAAGTTCCCAAGGTCAAGGAATCCGGGGAAGAAGGTCCCGACGATAGAGCCGAGGATGAGCGGAATGAGCATGATTCCACCCGGAATCCGATTCATCCCATCGAAAAGCGGAATGCGACTTTTGATCTGCGATTCGGCAACCATGACGAATCCCCTTTGCAAGAAGTGATGTGAGAGCATCATCGTTAGTTTGTACGTACACAGTGTACGTACAAACTAACGATGCGCCAACAAAGCCCTGCCCCGGACCGTGTAGCCCGCCTCTGCCTCAACCCACTCAGCTCATCTGAATGCCTGCTCCCCGGTGATGTGGCGGCCGAGGATGAGGGTGTGGACCTCGTCGGTGCCTTCGTAGGTGCGCACGGATTCGAGGTTGTTCGCGTGCCGCAGCGGTGAGTATTCGAGGGTGATGCCATTGCCGCCGAGCATCGTCCGGGCCTCCCGGCAGATGGCGATGGCTTCGCGGCAGTTGTTCAGCTTGCCGACGGAGATCTGCACGGGATCGAGGGTCCCGGCGTCCTTGAGTCGTCCTGTCTGGATGGCCAAGAGGGTGCCCTTCTGGATCTCGAGGGCCATGTTCACCAGCTTCTCCTGAGTGATCTGGTAGGCGGTGAGCGGCTTGTCGAACTGGAGGCGGTTCTGTGCGTACTCGAGGGCGACTTCGAAGGAGTCGCGGGCGGCCCCCATGGCGCCCCACATGATTCCGTACCGGGCCTCATTGAGGCAGGAGAACGGCCCCTTCAGTCCCGTAACCTCGGGCAGGACCGCCTCGGCGGGCAATTTCACGTCCTCAAGGTCGATATCGCACTGGATAGAGGCCCGCATCGACAGCTTCTGCGTGATCGGGGTGGCGGTGAATCCGGGAGTGTCGGTGGGCACGAGGAAGCCGCGGATGCCGTCGTCGGTGGCGGCCCAGATGACGGCGATATCGGCGATCGAGGCCAGACCGATCCAACGTTTGGCACCGTTGAGCGTCCAGGATCCGTCGGCGCCCTGGGTGGCGGTGGTGGCCATCGAGGCGGGGTCGGATCCGGCGGTGGGTTCGGTCAGTCCGAAGCAGCCGATGATCTCTCCGGCGGCCATTCCGGGAAGGTAGCGGTTCTTCTGCGCCTCGGAGCCGAACTTGTGGATGGCCGACATCGCCAGCGATCCCTGGACGGAGACGAAGGTGCGCAGTCCGGAGTCGCCGGCTTCGAGTTCGAGGGCGGCGAGACCGTATTCGACGGCGGAACGCCCCGGGCAGCCGTACCCCTGCAGATGCATGCCGAGGAGGCCGAGCTCGCCCATCTCACGCACGATCTCGGTCGGAAAGATCGCGCCTTCGTACCATTCGGCGATGTTCGGGCGGATCCGCTCGTCGACGAAGCTGCGGACCTTTTCGCGCAGCGCCAGCTCGTCGTCGGTGAGGAGTCCGGCGAGGTTGAGCAGGTCGGAAGGGTCGGCGGTGGTGGCGGGGGTGGCTGTGGTTTCGGCAGTCATGGGCGTCTCCTTGAGCATTGAGTTCGTCTTCAACAGTGCCATCGGAATTACTCAGAGTCCAAGAGGTAATATCGAGGTGATTAAGCGTATACTCTTATCAATCTGGGCAGTGGGGATACGACATGGAGTTCAGGCAGGTCACAGCGTTCCTCGCCGTCGCCGAGGAGCTGCATTTCGGGCGGGCCGCGGAACGTCTGCACATCGCGCAGCCCGCGCTCAGCCAGATGATCCGCGCGCTCGAACGAGACCTCGACGTCGATCTGTTCGAGCGGACGACCCGGCGGGTCCGATTGACGCCGGCGGGTGAGGCGCTGCTCGAACCCGCTGCGGCGATCGGGACTCAGGTGGACGGTGCCCGGCGCATCGCCCGGGCCGCTCAACAGGGTCTGGCGGGCCGGGTGCGCATCGGGTTCGGCGGCACGAGCGGCTACTCCATCCTCTCCAGACTGGCCCGCGAGGTCGGTGAGCGACACCCTGGCATCAGCCTCGACCTGCAGCCGCAGATGTACTGCGGGGAGGCCGCGATCGCCCTGCGCGACGGAGAGACGGATCTCGCGATCATCAGCCCGCCGGTGCCGGCGGGTGTCGAGGTCCACGTCATCCGACAGGAGAGCGTCATGATCGCCATGCCCTCGGGGCATGAGCTGGCCGAGCGCGAGTCGGTGAGCATGGGCGAACTCGCCGGTCAGCCGTTCATCTCCTATGCCCCATCGCACGGGTCGCAGGTCAGAGAGGTGATGATGCGGCTGGCCGATGACGCCGGTTTCCTGCCGCAGGTCGTCCAGGAGGCACCGGATCCCTACAGTCTTCTGGCGCTCGTCGGCGCGCAGGTCGGCATGGCCGTCGTCGTCGAGTCCTCGGATCACATCCGCATCGACGGAGTGCGCTATGTCCGCCTCGCCGAGGGCGGGGATTCGTTCACTCTCGCCCTCGGCTGGCGCCGAAACAACCCGTCCGAAGCACTGGCCCGGGTCCTCGACATCGTCCGCGAACTCTTCCCCTCCCCAATTACTACCTGACGGGGGCCCAGCAACCTGGCGCCAGGTTGCTGGGCCGCCGTCGGGTAGTAAGAGGCTGGTATCTTCTACTTCGTCGGCCGATCTGCAGACGAGAGGGATTGGGAGTGCACGAGGCAAGCGAAAAGACCGTCCCTGCGCAGGAGCTGCTGGTGACGATCGGGACGGGGCTGCTCGCCGGTGGGATCTCCTCGGTCGATGTCGAAGACGCACTGACCGGACTGGCACCTGCCGTCGGCCTGAAGTCGATCAATGTCGCAGCTCTTCCCAAGGGCCTGTTCCTCACCATCGGCCCCGGCAGTCCCACCCGGTTCGAACGCATCGGCCCTGACCTGCGGTTCGACCAGACGGCGAAGCTGCTCGACATCGTCGATGCCGTGCGGTCGCGTCGGCTCGGCATCGACGCCGCTCGCCGCATGATCGAGGCCGAGGTCTACGGCACTCCCCGCGCTGGCCCGGATGGGTGACCTGCCTCGGCGCGGTGCCCGTCGGCGTCGGGCTGTGCCTGCTGCTCGAACCGGGACTGGTCAACCTCGCCTTCGCCGCTCTCGGTTCGCTCATCGTCGCAGGTGTGCTCGCCGTCAACGCCCGGCACCCCAGCCTCGGACCGCTGCTGCCGGTCGCCTCGGCGTTCATCGTCGCGGTGCTCATCCTCGTCGGCTTCCGCCTTGACTGGCTGGACAGTCCCCTGCGCACGAGCGTCGCCACCCTGGCGCTGCTACTGCCTGGCAGCGCTGTGGTCACCGGACTGACCGAGATCTCCGCCGGCGCCCTCTCGGCAGGCAGTTCCCGGCTCGTCTCGGCCACCGTCCAGTTGGCGATGTTCATCGCCGGAGTCGCCGGTGCCTCCGTCGTCACTGGCACCGGCGCCGAGGCGCTTGCGAACTCCCAGCTCACCGCCTCGACATGGTGGCTGTCCGCCCTGGGCGTGGCCGCCGCGACGCTGGGCCTCATCATCTATCTGCACACTCCGCTCGAGCACACGGTGCCGATCGTCCTCACTATCGCTGCGGCCGCACTGGCACAACTGGGCATCGGTGCCGAATTCGGTGCGGCCATCGGCGGCCTGGCCGGCGCTTTGACCGCATCGGTGGTGGCCGTCGTGCTCTCGCGTCTGCCGAAAGGCCCGATCTGGCGGATCAGCTTCGTGCCCGCGTTCCTCGTCGTCGCTCCCGGGTCGTTCGGGCTCCTCAACGCTTCGCAGATCGAATTCGGAGACGGCACTGGGGTTGCCGGCAGCATGCTGGCGGCTGCGACCACGTTCTTCACCATCGCCATCGGCACGGTCATCGGCGCCGCCATCGCCCACGCGGTCGAGCCCAAAGGATGAAATCGTCGCCTGAGACACCTAGAGCTACCTGACGGCGGCTCAGCTACCTCGCGCGAGGTTGCTGAGCCGCCGTCAGGTAGTAATTGGGAGGGAAGGTCAGGACGGGTCCTCCTGCGCGAACGGCGCGGAGGCCCGGTCGAGACGGTCGACTTCGTCGGCGCTGAGCTCGAGCCCGGGTGCGGCCATGACCGCCTCGAGCTGCTCAGGGGTGCGGGCCGAGGCGATCGGTGCCGTCACGCCCTTCGCCAGCAGCCAGGACAGCGCCACAGTCGTCGGAGCGACATTGTGCGAATCAGCGATCGCGACGAGATCGTCGACGACCTTGAGCCCCTCGGCATTGAAATATCCCTGCACCATGCCACCTCGGTCGGCCCCTTCGAGGTCGGCTTCGGTGCGGTATTTGCCGGTGAGGAAGCCGGCGGCAAGGCTGAAGTACGAGAACACCGCGAGATCCCGCCGCTCGGCGACCGGGCGCAGATCGGTCTCGAACTCCCGCCGATAGACGAGGCTGTACTGCGGTTGGATCGCGACCGGCTTGACCAGCCCTTCGTCCTCGGCCGCTGCGAACCACCCGGCCAGACGCGCCGGCGAATAGTTCGACACCGCGATGTGCTTGGCCTTACCGGAACGGACGATCTCATCGAAGACGCGGGCCACCTCGGCGATGGGGGTCACCTCATCGTCGCGGTGGGCGTAGTAGAGGTCGACGTGATCGGTCTGCAGACGCTCCAGGGAGGCGTCGATGGCGGTGCGGATGTATTCGGGATCCTGCGTCTTGTGCTCGGGATGGTCGCCGACCTTCGTGGCGATGATGACGTCATCGCGGTTGCCCCGCGAGGCCAACCAGGTGCCGATGATGGTCTCGGATTCACGGCCGGTGTTGCCGGGCACCCACGCAGGGTAGGACTCGGCGGTATCGAGGAAATTGCCGCCGCCGGCCACGAAGGCGTCGAGGACGGCATGGGACTGCGCCTCATCGGCCGTCCACCCGAAGGTGTTCGTGCCGAGATTGATCGGGAAGATGGACAGGTCGGTGCCGGGAATCTGCTTCCGCGTGGTCAAGCTCTCCTCCATTCGTCGAATGTCCGGGCCTCAGGTGGCCCACACTTCCGCACAACGGATAGATCTGGAGAACTATTCCGCCGAGGCGGCCCACCCCTGACCGCGCCCCGCGCGGGAGGTCGTGAACGCCGCCTCCTCGTAGCCGGCGCGAGCATCGGCCCGCACCGGTACCGGGCCCCGCAACGAAGACGGTGTCGACGCCTACGGGCATGACGGCGCTGAAGTGAACCTCGGTACCGCGCAATTCAGTGTGCACGACCTCGAAGTGGCCGAGCACTCCGTACTTGGTCGCCGCGTACGTCGCCTCGCCCGGGGTGGGATGGACCGGTGCCGCCGAGGTGGCCCTGCGTGCCCATGGCATCGCCGACCGCCATCTCCGCCTCCGCCCAGAGTGAGGGTACGGCGAGCGCGGTGCAGATCCTGTCGATGGTGCCGTCCATGCCGGCGGTCAGGCGTCACTTGAGCAGGCGCCTCACTTGAGGAGGCGGTCCATGCGACGGTCGGAGAGCTTCCTTCCGCCGGTCTGACAGCCGGGGCAGTACTGGAAGGACTTGTCGGCAAAGGACACCTCGGCGACGGTCTCCCCGCAGACACGACAGGTCTCACCTGTGCGGCCGTGAACGGAGAATCCGCGCTTCTTCGCGGTTTTGATCTTGCCCGGCGGCAGGCCGATGAGCCTGCTGCGGGCGGCATCGAGCACCTCGTGGATGGCGGTGTGCAGCGCCTGCGGGTCGACGGTCTTCGCGGTTGCGAACGGGGAGAGCTTCGCGGCGTGGAGGATCTCGTCGGTATAGGCATTACCGAGGCCTGAGATGACTCTCTGATCTTCGAGGACCGTTTTGATCCGGGAGGTCGATTCGGATAGGGCCGCGGCGAGTTCGTCGACGGTGAGGCTCAGGACGTCGGGGCCGAGCGATGCGAGGGCGGGCACCTCGGAGGGGTCGCGGACGAGGGACACGGCGGCGTTCTTCTTCGACCCGGGTTCGATGAGGTCGAAGGCGGCCCCCGAGGCCAGGGTTACGCGCATTCCCAACGGCCCCTTGCCCATCCGGGTCGGACCACTCGGTGCGGTGTCATGCCAGTTCAGCCAGCCCATTCGGGCGAAACGGCAGACGAGACTGAGTCCGTCGAAACCGATGACGAGGGCTCGCCCACGGCGGGCCACCTCGGTGATAGCAAGTCCGGCGAGCGCATCGATGCTCGGGTCGACGGTCTTGAGCAGGCTGAGTTCGGCGATGTCCGCGCGGGTGACGAAGTCCCCGATCAGCCGCGGACGCAGGAAGTCGATCAGCGCATTGACCTCGGGCAGCTCCGGCATAGTCCCAGTATCCTCCTCACCTCCCAATCCCAACACCCCCCAATTGCTACCTGACGGCGGCTCAGCAACCTCGCGCCAGGTTGCTGAGCCGCCGTCAGGTAGTTCTGAGACGTGCAAACCCGGTCACAGGAGCCGACCGACCTTGAGAACCCATCGATCGACGACTAGCGTGGATTGACCACCCGAAGCCGAGTGGCTTCGGTGGATCGCTGACTGCCGAAGGAGGCGGACAATGGCTGAGAACGTTGCTCAGAAGCTCATCCGATCACATCTGGAGTCCGGGGAGCTCACTCCCGGAAACGAACTCGGGATCCGGATCGACCAGACGCTCACCCAGGATGCGACGGGCACCCTGGTCATGCTCGAACTCGAGGCGCTCGGCCTCGACCGGATCCGCACGGATCTGTCCGTGCAGTACGTCGATCACAACCTGCTGCAGACCGATGAGAAGAACCCGGAGGACCACGAGTTCCTCCGCTCTGCCGCGGCACGGTTCGGTCTGTGGTTCTCCCCTGCCGGCAACGGCGTCTCCCACCCTGTCCACCAGTCACGGTTCGGAAAGCCCGGGACGACTCTCATCGGCTCGGACTCCCACACCTGTGCCGCCGGCGCTTTGGGAATGCTCGCCATAGGCGTCGGCGGACTCGAGATCGCCATGGCCATGGCCGGTGAACCCCTCTTCATCAGCGCCCCGCAGATCATGGGCGTCGAACTCACAGGCACATTGCCCGACTGGGTCTCAGCCAAGGACGTCATCCTCGAAATGCTGCGTCGTCACGGGGTCAAAGGCGGAGTCGGGAAGATCATCGAATATCACGGGGACGGGTTGCGGAACCTCACGGCCATGGACCGTCACGTGATTGCGAATATGGGGGCCGAACTCGGCGCCACCGCCACGGTCTTCCCCGCCGATGATGCCGTCCGCGACTACTTGGAAGCCGTTGACCGAGCCGAGGACTTCACCCGCATCGAGGCCGACGAAGGTGCCGAATACGATCTCACCGACAGCATCGATCTCTCGCAGCTCGAACCGCTCATCGCCGCGCCGTCGTCTCCGGGCAACGTCACTCCAGTGCGCGAGGTCGCCGGTGAGG
The DNA here is from genome assembly GCF_026013965.1 of Brevibacterium sp. JSBI002. Taxonomy (NCBI): domain Bacteria; kingdom Bacillati; phylum Actinomycetota; class Actinomycetes; order Micrococcales; family Brevibacteriaceae; genus Brevibacterium; species Brevibacterium sp. JSBI002. Next base: position 694,184 of record NZ_CP110341.1, on the reverse strand, counting down.
ACGTCTTCCAGGTCGTCGTCGGCTCCTCGGCGAACCCAGGGCTGCGGGACTTCGCCGTCGTCGCCGAAACACTTGCCGACCGCCAGATTGATCAGCAGATTTCGCTCGACATCAACCCCACCTCACGTGAGGTCCTTGCCGACCTCATCGCCGGCGGATGGCTGACCTCACTGGTGGCTTCCGGGGCCCGGATTCACCAATCCGGCTGCATGGGCTGCATCGGCATGGGCCAGGCACCGGCGGTCGGGCGCAACAGTCTGCGCACCATGCCGCGCAACTTCCCCGGTCGCTCCGGCACCGATGAGGATTCCGTGTGGCTGTGTTCTCCGGAGACTGCCGCGGCCGCCGCGCTGACCGGGAAGATCACCGATCCCCGCGACCTCGACATGGACTATCCCGAGGTGCGGCTGCCGGAGAAGTTCTCCGCAAACCACAAGATGCTTGTTCCACCTCTGGAACCGGAGGAAGCCCGGAACGTCGAACTCGTCAAGGGAACGAACATTTCGACCCTGCCGAATTTCGACCCGCTGCCCGATGACATCGACCTGGAGATCCTGCTCAAGGTCGGCGACAACGTCTCTACAGACGAGATCATGCCCGCCGGATCCCGCGTTCTGCCGTATCGGTCGAACATCCCGAAGATCTCCGAGTTCGTCTATATCCAGGTCGATGACACCTATGCCACCCGTGCCGCCGACCACGACGGAGGACACGCGATCGTTGGTGGGGAGAACTACGGTCAGGGGTCCTCTCGCGAGCATGCGGTCATCGCTCCGCGCTATCTCGGACTGCGGGTAGTGGTGGCGAAGTCGTTGGCGCGGATCCATTGGCAGAACCTTGCGAACTTCGGCGTCCTCGCCCTCGAGTTCACGGACGATTCCGACTACGAATCCCTGTCCCAGGGTGATGTGCTCGAGTTCCGTGGTCTGCGCGATGAGCTCGGTGCGGGGATGACGATCACCGCCGAGGCGGCCGGCCGAAAGTTCGAATTCCGCCATGGCCTGTCGCCGCGTCAGGTCGAGATGGTCCTCGCCGGTGGTCGCATCGCCCAGCGCGCCGCGAACCTCAGTTGACTCCACGAACTACCTGACGGCGGCCCAGCAACCTCGCGCGAGGTTGCTGGGCCGCCGTCAGGTAGTAATTATTGGGGTGAGGCGAGGAAGCCTCTCAAGAGAGCCGCAGTGCCATCGAGGTGTTCGGCCATAGCAACACGAGCAGCCTCGGGATCCCCGGCGAGGATCGCCTCATGGATGTGCAGATGCTGTTCGTGAGAGTGGACGAGGTTGGGCTCGATCATCGGGATGCGTTCGAGCAGCTTGTTCGCTCGAGTCCGGCTCTCGACCATCGAGCGCACGAGACTCGGCGAACCGGTCATCTGCGCCCAGGTCAGGTGCAGCTGCGAATCGAGTCGCCGGTACGAAGACATATCGGAATCCCGGCTCGCCTCGAGGGCGGCCGTCAGCTGACCGCGCTGAGCCGCGGTGAGATCCTGTGCAGCAGCCACCTCGGCGATGCCGATCTCGATGACCTTGCGCCACAGGAGAGTGTCATCGACTGCTTCGGGCGAGAATCCGCGGCCGGGACTGTCATCGGTCCGCTTCGTTCCCGCAGGCACGACGCCCCCGGGACCGATATTCGCACGAGACTTCGTCACGAATGTCCCGCCGCCGCGACCGCGTCGCACGCTCACCCAGCCGGCGGCTTGCAGTTCGGAGATCGCTTCGCGCAATGTCGCCCGTGAGACTCCGAACTGTTCGGCCAATTCACGTTCGGGAGGGAAACGGTCGCCGGGAGGAATGACCCCGAGCCGGATGATCTGCAGCAGGCATTCGATGGTCTCTTCGAAGACATTTGCCGAACGCGCAGGGGCGATCGCCCGCAGAGCAGCTATCTGCCCTTGCGGTGCGGTCGACCTCTCTGCGCTCATGTTCTCACCTTCTCACAACGGCGTCGTGTAGGCGTTGGTGAGACCTCCGTCGACGTGAAAGCCTGCGCCGTGACGAAGGAAGCATCGTCACTGGCAAGGAAGGCAACGGCGGCAGCCATCTCGTCCGCCTCGGCGAAACGTCCCATCGGCACGTGGACCAGACGCCGGGCAGCCATTTCGGGATCTTTGGCGAAGAGCTCCCGCAGGAGATCCGTGTTCACCGGGCCCGGGCACAGCGCATTGACCCGCACTCCTTCTTTCGCGAACTCGACTCCGAGTTCTCGGGTCATGGCCAGCACTCCGCCCTTCGACGCTGTATAGGAGATCTGCGAGGTGGCCGACCCCATAAGGGCTACGAAGGATGCCGTATTGATGATCGAGCCTCGTCCCTGCCTGCGCATATGCTTCAACGCCGCCTGCGAGCACAGGTACACCGAAGTCAGGTTGATCTCCTGCACTTTCCGCCAGACGTCGATTCCGGTGTCCGTGATGGAGGCATCGTCGGTCGGTGACACTCCGGCGTTGTTGAAGGCGGCATCCACACTTCCAAAGGTGGCTGCCGCGGTGTCGAAGAGGTTCTCGACTGCCGCCGGGTCGGTGACATCGGTGGCCACGAACAGTCCGCCGACCGCCTCGGCCGCCGCAGCACCGGCATCAGCGTTCGTGTCGGCGATGACAACGTGGGCGCCTTCCGAGGCCAGTCGTTTGGCTGTGGCCAGCCCGATTCCGCTGGCGCCGCCGGTGACGACGGCAGTGCGTCCGGGCAGTCGGCGGCAGATGATCGCGGAATCGTCCTGGGTGGAAGCAGTCTGTCGTGCGTTCATGTCGTTGGTGTCCTTTGCTGGGAGAAGGTGGTAGGCCTGTGGAGTGGCGATGGAGAGAGCTGTTCAGTCGGTGGCGATGAAGACGTTCTTCGTCTCGGTGAAGGAGTCCATCGCGTGGGGCCCGAGTTCCCGTCCGATGCCCGACCGTTTGAATCCGCCGAATGGGGTGGAGTAGCGGACTGCCGAATGCGAGTTCACCGAGAGCGCGCCGGTGTCGACTCCGCGGGCAGCTCGCAGCCCGCGGCCGATGTCGCGCGTCCAGATCGACCCGGAGAGTCCGTAATGGGAATCATTGGCCATCGCGATCGCTTCGGCCTCGTCCCGGAACCGCTGCACAGTGACGACAGGTCCGAAGACCTCTTCGGTGACGATGCGGTCCTGCGGCGACTTCGGCAGCACGACGCTGGGCTTCAGCCAATAGCCGGTCCCGGTCGGCGCATCGCCGGTGAACGCAATATCGACGCCGTCGAGGAATGACGTGACCGTTTCCAGATGCCCGGCAGAGATCAGCGGCCCCATCTCTGACTCGTCCGAACCGGGGTCACCGACCTTGACACCCTTGACTGCCGGTTCCAGAAGCTCGAGGAAACGGTCGAACACCGAGTCTTCGACGAGGATCCGTGACCGCGCACAGCAGTCCTGGCCGGCATTGTCGAAGACACCGTAAGGTGCGGTGGCTGCCGCCTTTTCGAGGTCGGCATCGGCAAAGACGATGTTCGCGGATTTGCCGCCGAGTTCCAGGGTCGTCCGCTTCATCGTCGTCGCCGAGTCTGCAAGGATCTTCTGCCCCACCTCGGTCGATCCCGTGAACACGATCTTCGCGACCCGGGGATCATCGGTGAAGGTCTGGCCGACGACGGATCCCCGGCCGGGCAGAACTTGGAAGACGTCAGCGGGAATCCCCGCCTCCACGGCCAATTCTCCGAGGCGGATCGCCGTCAGAGGGGTGAGTTCGGCAGGTTTGAGAACCACGGTGTTTCCCGCTGCCAGGGCCGGGACGAACCCCCACCCGGCAATCGGCATCGGGAAGTTCCAAGGAACGATGATGCCCACGACTCCGAGCGGTTCGTTGAAGGTGATGTCCACTCCCCCGACAACCGGAATCTGATCGCCGAGGTGGCGCTCCACTCCCCCGGCGAAGTAGTTGAGCACATCGCGGACGTTTCCCGCTTCCCCGCGTGCGTTGCCGATCGTGTGGCCGGCTTCTGCGACTTCGAGTTGGGCGAGGTTTTCGATGTCAGCGTCGACCGCCCGGGCGAAGGCCCTCAGCAGCTCCGCACGTTCTGCCGGTGCGGTTGTCCGCCACCGCTGAAATGCATCCGCCGCGCGGCCGATGGCGTCGCGTGTCGATTCGACGGTATGTCCTGCGACCGCGGTGATCCGTTCTTCGGTCGCAGGATTGAGCACATCGGTCATAGTCGAGCCTCCTCTTTCGTCTCCGTCATTCGGGTATGCACACGTTTTCGGGCTCTCTCAACGAGGTCGGCGAAGAGCCTCAGGTCGTCGAGAGTCTCTTCTGGATGCCACTGCACCGCCACCATCCTCGCCTCATCGTCTTCGAAAGCTTCGACAGTGCCGTCCTGCGCCCGGGCAGACAGAACCAATTCCTCGCCGAGGCGGTCGATCGATTGATGATGATGGCACCGAACCGTGGCTCCGGTACCGATGATCGCGGCGGTCGTCGTTTCGGGCACGGTGGTCACGGCCACCTCGGCGAATTCGTCTTTGATCTCCGCTTCGTGCGGATCAAGACCGGGGAGGTCCGGCACATGCTGGTGGAGGGTGCCGCCATGGACGGTGTTGACGATCTGAGCTCCGCGGCAGATCGCGAGCACCGGGATATCGGCTGCTTGTGCATGTTCGTACAGGCTCACTTCGAACCGGTCACGGCGCAGGTTGGGCTCCTGGGTGCGTTCATGCGGTTCGGCGCCGTAGAGCCGGGGGTCGACGTCGTCTCCGCCGGTGAGCACGAATCCGTCGAGTTCGGCCGCTTCGGCGGCCGACCACGGTTCCTCCGGGGGAAGGAGCACGACACGGCCACCGGCGCGGGTGACCGCGGTGACGTAGACGCTGGGCAGGAAGGCGGCGTCACGGTCCCAGACTCCGTATTGACCTCTCCCGTAGTAGGTCGGCAGACCGATGAGCGGCCGTCGGGACCCGGACGAGTCAGAGCCGTTCGAAGCCACGTCGGACCTCCCAATCGGTGACGGCCGCGTCGAAAGCAGCCATTTCGACCCGACCGGCGTGAGCGTAGTGGTCGACGACTTCGTCGCCGAACGCTGCGCGTGCAGCCGATGATGAGTCGAATGCGGAGACCGCATCGTGGAGGCGCCTCGGAATGTGCGGTACGTCTTGAGTGTAGGCATTGCCGGCCAGGGCCTCCGGCAGTTCCAGCCTGTTCTCCAATCCGTGGATTCCAGCGGCGACGAGTGCCGCGCAGGCGAGGTACGGGTTGGCATCGGCACCGGGGACTCGCTGTTCGAAGCGCAGAGCAGGGCCGTGGCCGACGATGCGGACGGCGCAGGTGCGATTGTCCCATCCCCAACCCACGGCGGTTGGAGCAAAGGACCCCTCGGCGAAGCGCTTGTACGAGTTGATATTCGGCGCGTAGAGGTAGGTGAAGTCGTATTGGGTGGCGACGACCCCTGCCACGAAATGCTTCATCGTCTCCGACATCTCCGAGCCGTGACCGACTCCGAATACGGGTTTTCCATCATTGTCGTTGAGGCTCATGTGGATATGGCATGAGCTGCCTTCACGGTCATTGGGTTTGGCCATGAAGGTCACCGAGCGGCCCTGCTGGTCTGCGATCTGCTTGGCACCGAGTTTGTACACAACGTGGTTATCGCAGGTGGCGAGGATGTCCGTGTAGCGGAATCCGACCTCGAGCTGCCCGAGGTTGCACTCGCCTTTCGCACTCTCCGTGTAGAGCCCGGCGCCGTCCATCTCGTTGCGCAGCCGGCGGAGATAGTCTTCGACCTGCCCTGTGCCGAAGAGCGAATAGTCGATGTTGTAGATGCTGGCCGCTTCGAGGTTGCGGTAGTCGCTGGCCATGGCGTCCCGGTAGCTCGTGTTGTACAGGGCGAATTCGAGCTCGGTGGCTCCGATCGGCGCAAATCCGAGCTTCTCGAGGCGTTCGAGCTGAGCCTTGAGCACCTGCCGTGGGGAGACCGCCAATGGAGTTCCGTCGGTACGCGCCAGGTCGCATTGGACCATCACGGATCGTGGATGCCAGGGGACGCGACGCAGAGTCGAGAAGTCGGGCACGAACATCAGGTCACCGTAGCCGTGTTCCCAGGAGGTCAGCGCGAAGCCGTCGACGGTGTTCATCTCGACGTCGGCAGCGAGCAGGTAGCTGCAGCCTTCGGTCCCGTTTTCCATCACTTCGTCGATGAAGAATCGTCCCGTGATCCGTTTGCCCTGGAGTCGTCCCTGCATATCTGTCGCGGCGACGAGGACAGTGTCGACCTCTCCGGACGCAATGTCGTTCTGCAGCTGATCAAGGGTCAACGGTGATGGGGCAGTGCTCATAGTTCCTCTTCTCGATTGTGGCGCGTCATTGCGACCGCTCGCGGAAACTCTCAGTTGGTGAGTGCGCTGGAATGTCGGCATCCCCCTTAAAGGTATGACACCAATCCTTTTCCATGCAATAGTTTGACGAAAACACCAGTCATCGACGGCATCTGATGCGTAAAAACAACCATTGACAAACCATTTATCGAGTGTCATGCTCAACGACAGAACTCAGCTGTGACTCCAATCACGCGTTCGGATTTTGCGTCAGACACAGCGCCGGCCGCCTGATCATCGCCGATCAGACGGAGCCGGAGGGCGCACAGACAAATTCGTTTCGAGCAGAACGGTGTTCTCCATGAGCAATGACGCCACACCTCCAGCAGATCCAGCGAAGAAGCCGATACCCGGGGCGGGCTCGTCTCCGGCAGCCGCGGGCCTCAGCGATGATGAAGCAGGGCTCGCTGAGCTCGGCTACAAGCAAGAGCTCAAACGCGGAATGTCGGGGTTCGGCAACTTCGCAGTCTCTTTCTCGATCATCTCGATCCTGGCGGGCTGCATCACTTCCTACAGCATCGCCTTAGGGTCTGGCGGCCCGTCGGCGATCACCATCGGTTGGCCGTTGGTCGGCATCTTCGTCCTCTGTGTCGCATTGGCCATGGCCGAGGTGTGTTCGAAATACCCCACGGCTGGAGGTCTGTACTTTTGGGCCGGACGCCTGGCCAAACGCAACAAACGGCATTGGGCCTGGTATGTCGGGTGGTTCAACTTCCTCGGCGAGGTCGCTGTCACGGCAGCTATCGACTACGGTGCGGCTACCACGATGATGGCTTTTGCGGCGCTGACTTTCGGTGTCGTGCCCACGGCACTCAATACCTTCGGGCTCTTCCTCGTCATCATCGTCATCCACGGCCTGCTCAACACCTTCGGAGTCAACCTCGTCAACCTGCTCTCAGGGGTCTCGGCCTGGTGGCACATCGTCGGTGTCCTCATCATCGTCGGTGCGCTGTGGATCATGCCGACGAAGCACCAGTCGTTCAGCTGGACGATGACGGCCTGGCACAACGAAACCGGATTCACGTTCATGCCGTTCGTGTTCCTCATGGGCCTGCTCATGGCTCAGTACACGTACACCGGCTACGATGCCTCGGCGCACGTGGCTGAGGAGACGAAGAACGCGGCGATCGCTGCTCCGAAGGGCATCGTCATGAGCGTGCTCATCTCGATCATCGGCGGGTGGATCCTGCTCTATTCGATCACCGCGTCCATTCAAGACGGCTCCGAGGCGGGTTTGACCGCGCTCAACGCCACCGAGACCGGACTGCCTCCGGCTCAGGTGTTCCTCGACGCTCTCAACAATCCGACGATGGCGAAGTTCCTGCTCTTCATCGTCTGCGGCGCACAGTTCTTCTGCGGTATGGCATCGGTGACGGCGAACTCGCGGATGAGCTATGCGTTCTCCCGCGATGACGCGATTCCTGGTTCCCGGTGGTGGAAGAAGGTCAACCCACGCACCGGCACTCCGACGAACTCGATCTGGCTGTGCATCGTGCTCTCCACCGTGCTCACGCTGCCGGCATTGTTCAATGAGACCGCGTACCTGGCGGTGACCAGTGTGGCGGTGATCGGACTCTATATCGCCTATGTCGCTCCGGTGCTGCTGCGCAGGCTCAAGGGCAAAGACTTCCAGAACGGACCGTGGAATCTCGGTAAGTGGAGCGGAGTCATCGGTTGGATCGCAGTCGTGTGGGTGATCTTCATCTGCATCCTCTTCGTTCTCCCGCCGAGCCTGCCGATTACCATCTCGACGTTCAACTATTCCCCGGTTGCGGTTCTCGCGGTGGCTCTCATCGCCGTCATCCTCTGGTACGCCCGAGGGAAGAAGCACTTCATGCAGCACCTCGACAAGGATCAGTTGGCCATCGACGAGAAGAAGCTCCTAGAAGAAATCGACGACTAACAACTACTACCTGACGGCGGCCCAGCAACCTCGCGCGAGTTGCTGGGCCGCCGTCAGGTAGCAATTGGGAAAGAGAAGGCGGCCCGGACACTCCCGCGGTGTGGGGGTTCCGGGCCGCCGTCTCGTGCCGAACTCTCAAGCGGTCAGGCGCTCACGATCTCAGGCTGCTTCAGCCCTTGACCTTGGCCTCGATAGCCGCGCCGACCTCGGCGTCGATGTTCTTCCAGTACTGGATCGCATTCGACAGCACCGGCTCCTCGACTCCGTCGGAGAGTCCGCCCGCGACGGTCTCGATGAGACCCTGGCGCTCCTCCTCGGTGTAAACCTCACGGACCAGGGTGTGTGCCTGGCCGAAGTCGTCGTCCTCGGCGTGCAGGCTGTAGGCGCTGCGCACCAGCTCGCCGTCGGCCTCCCAGCCGTTGTCGACCGGGCCCTGCTCGTCCTGGTAGGAGCGTCCGTACGAGTTCGGGGCGTAGACGGGCGCATTACCCGAGTGGTGGTACTCCATCTGGCCTTCCTTGTCGTACGAATTCGTCTTCGTGACAGGGGCGTTGACCGGCAGCTGGTTAAAGTTCGTGCCGATGCGGTTGCGCTGTGCATCCGGGTAGGAGAACACGCGGCCCAGCAGCATCTTGTCCGGCGAGAGCCCGGTTCCCGGCACGGTGTTCGAGGGGCTGAAGGCAGCCTGCTCGATCTGTGCGAAGTGGTTCGAGGGGTTCTCGTTGAGGGTGAACTTGCCGACCTTGATGAGCGGGTAGTCCTTCTTCGACCAGATCTTGGTCAGGTCGAAGGGGTTGAAGCGGTAGTCCTTGGAGTCTTCGTAGGGCATGATCTGCACGCTGAAGGTCCAGGACGGGTAGTCGCCGCGCTCGATGGCATCGAACAGGTCGCGGCGATGCATGTCCGCATCCTCGCCCGCCATCCGACCGGCTTCCTCGTTGCTCATGTTCTCCACGCCCTGGTCGGTGTGGAAATGGTACTGGACCCAGAACTTCTCGCCCTCGGCGTTGACCCACATGTAGGTGTGCGAGGAGTAGCCGTTCATGTGGCGCCAGCTCTTGGGCAGGCCGCGGGGTCCCATGAGGTAGGAGACCTGGTGAGCCGACTCAGGCGAGAGCGACCAGAAGTCCCACTGCATATTGTTGCTCCGCAGACCGGAGTCGGGCAGGCGCTTCTGCGAGTGAATGAAGTCGGGGAACTTCATGGGATCACGGACGAAGAACACGGGGGTGTTGTTGCCCACCATGTCGAAGTTGCCCTCTTCGGTGTAGAACTTCAGCGCGAATCCGCGCACGTCGCGCCACGAGTCGGGCGAGCCTAGTTCACCGGCGACGGTGGAGAAGCGGGCGAGCATCGGGGTCTTCTTGCCCGGCTGCAGGAAGTCGGCCTTCGTGTACTTGGAGACGTCTTCGGTGACTTCGAGCTCGCCGAATGCGCCGGATCCCTTTGCGTGGGGGCTGCGCTCGGGAACTCGCTCACGGTCGAAGCGAGCAAGCTTCTCGACCAGAGCCACGTCGTGGAGCATCAGCGGCCCGTTCGCGCCCACACTCAGCGAGTGAGCATCGGATTCCCGCGGCGCACCGGACTCGGTGGTCGTTGCCTTCGTACTGTCGTGGCCAGCATATTCATGATCTGTATGTTGCGTCATAACATCTCCTTCAACCGTTTGATTTCAGGCGGCGTCACTCAGCCCGCGATCACGGCCACCGGTGAGATGCGGTTCCCACCGGTGCAGCTGATCGGTCGGCTCAGTGCCGTTCGCCCAGTCTCGATATCCCGACTTCGGCAGAACACTGACAAAGTTAGTTTCAACCTAGCGATGTTCTCTGCTCGATACAACCAAGGGCGGGCTGTTTAAATTCCCGTCGTCGACGTGTCAGACTCACCCTTCCGCCGAGGCGGCCGACCCACCACCCGAACCGCCGGAACCGCCGGTTCCGGATCCGCCCGAACCCGACGAGCCGCTGCCCGAGGCGTCCGACCCGTCCGAGCTGGATCCCGAGCCTGTGCTGCTGTTTGTCCCACCGCTGGTGTCCCCGGAGCTGCCGGTGCCATCGGTCGAGGTGGACCCGCTGCTCGCACCCGTGCCGTCGGTGCTCGTCGAACTGCCGGAGGAATCGCCCGTGCCCGTCGTCGTGTCCGTACCCTGAGAGCCCTGCCCCTCTGCCGCACCTTCGGCGCCGGTCTCCCCCGCCGAGGTGGACTGACCGTTCTGCGTGCCCGATCCGCTGTTCGATGAGCTCTGACCGCCGTCGGCGCCCGACCCGGATCCGCTCGACGATTCGTCTCCGCTGGTCCCGGAGTTCGAAGTCCCGTCGTCGATGACGGGTTGGTCGTTCGTCGACTGCCCGGTCACCGATCGCGAGATCTGCGAGGTGCCTGGTGAGATATCGGCTTCGGTGAAGTTCTCGGCCATCACGACCGCGCCGAGCCCGATTCCGAAGGCTGCGACGCCGATCGTCAACGGGTAGAGGACCCGTTTGCGACGCAGCTTCTGCCACCAGGAGCGGGGCTCGCTCTCGGTTTCACTGCCGTCGCCGTCCTCGGCTGTTCTGTCGTCCGCCGCCGAGGTGGCTGCCGCGGTCGCATTGCCGCCGCCGGGTTCCGGTGGAGCAAAGGCCGAATCTTCGGCGAGTGAGGGATCGACTGCAGTAGTCTTGCCATTGGGATTCTTCGCGATCTTCGCCTTCACGGCCGGAGCGAGTTTGGACCCGACTTCCTGGATCTTCTCCTTGCCTTTGTCGAGGCTGCGACCGTAGAGAGTGACGGCCAGGCCGGTGACGATGCTGGCGACTCCGGCACCGACGACTGTGCCCGCGACGCCGAGCTGACCGCCGATGACCGAGGAGGTCGCAGCTGCGCCGGCGCCCGCCAGCAGCTGAGTGGCCGAGATCCGGCCCTCTGAGGATTTCCCCTCTTTCTTGTCCTCGGCCGTCTCTGCCGCTTCGGCGACGGCGGTCGGGGAGACAGCTGTGGCCGCAGCAGTCGTAGGTGAGTCCGCGGCTGTGTCCGGCAATGTCCTCGTCTGCTGTTGGGTGGTCTGGCCGTCGTGGCGGATCGGGTTGGGCGGCATCACCTTGGTGACGACGTGTTCGGTGGGTTCGGCTGCCGGGGCCGGGTGGGAGCTGACGATCTCTTCGGTGATCAGCGGCAGGGTTTGGGAATGCTCGGGCAGACGAGTTTCGTCGTTGCGCTCGTGCTGTCTGTTCTTGCCGCTGTCGCCGACCGTCAAAGTTCCTCCAATTTCCGGTGGAGAACCATTCTCGAACATGCACGTTCGGGGATCCTGACACTACCCGTCCGAAGCTGAGAAAGGCCTGATGAAAATGCCCGGAAACGGCACCGTCACCTGGGACGATACGCGGGAATGTGACGCCCACTACAGTAGGTTCTCACCGATTTCTCAGATGTGCGCGTCGCCACTTTCGGAGTGAAGATACGCCATCGAGACCTCCTCTGGAGCAACCTCACCCGGCTCGAGTTCCAGCAGTTGAAAACACGGGAGATCCAACCCCGCTTCGAGAGTGAGCACAAACCGGAATCTGCTGGCCGGGAGCTGCTCGCCGATGCCCATCTGCAGCTCGCCGCAGGCACATTCGGTTTCGCTGCCCGCGCCCGTGCCGGTGTCGTGAGCGGAGTCGTCCATACCGTCGTCGGCGACCATGAGGTTGACGGCGAAACAGGGCGCTGCCAGTTCGACGAGGTTCACGTCCTGACTTCCGAGGAAATGTTCCGCGCGCAACGCCGGCACCGGGTGCACGATTCTGTCGATCTCCAGGACCACCTCGGCGGTGGGGAGGAAGGTGCGCGCCACTCCGGGCAGCGCTGAGAACGGGCCCACGCGTTCGAGTCGAGCGATGCTCAACCGCCAAGGACGCAGCCCCGGAGTCAGCTGCGCGGAGTCAGCCAGGGAGACGAGCTCAGTGGTCTGACCGGCACCATTGGCCCACAGGACAGGATTACGGTCGGCAAACGAGGCGAGCGCGCGCATGACTCAGCACACCACGGACGGGTGGGGCCGCCTCGGTGATGGTGTGGTCATCCTTTGCACAGGCAGAACGGGTGACCGGCCGGGTCGAGGAACACGCGGAACGTCTCTCCCGGCTGCTCTGGGGCCTTGCCCGCACCGATCTCGAGCACGGACTCCTCAGCAACATCGAGGTCGTCGACGATGACGTCGAGGTGCATCTGCTGCGGGTGGGCCTGACCGGGCCAGCTGGGCGCGTGGTAGTCCTCGACCTGCTGAATGCACAGCGGGGGCCAAGAATCGGAGGTGACTTCCGCCCAGGTGCCGTCCTCCTCGACCGCGACCTTCCAATCGAGGAGCTGGCCGTAGAACTCTGCGAGCTCGGCGGCGTCGGGAGCATCGAGTACGACCACAGGTTGCTTTGCGATAGCCATGACCTGAGTCTACGCCGCACCACGGACATGACGAAGGGGCCAACGACGGTCGGGGTGGCGTAAGATCGTTGAGCAGATCCGCCGGGCGAGCGATCGCGCCGGCACCCCGAGCAAAGGTGCGCGATGAGTTCTCACATGCTGCCCGTCGGCAATGCTGCCGCGGTGCACATCATCCACGACAATCCGGAATGGATCGCCCCGTTCACGGATGCGCTCGACCGCCTCGGCGTCGCCCATGTCGAATGGCTGCTGCCCGAGACCACGATCGATCTTGCCGCGGAACCCCCTGCCGGGCTGTTCTGGTCGCGGCTGTCGGCGTCGGCGCACACCCGGACCGATCCGTATGTGAAGGAGTACGGACGTGCGGTCCTCGACTGGCTCGCCGCCGCCGGCCGCCGAGTCATCAACGGTCGCGACGTCTATGAGCTCGAGGTCAGCAAGATCCGTCAGCATCGCGAGCTGGCTGGCCGGGGCTTCGACGTGCCGCGCACCGCGGCCGCGTTCGGACCGCGGGCGCTCGTCGAGGCCGCGGCCGGCTTCACTCCCCCGTTCATCACGAAGCACAATCAGGGCGGCAAGGGCCTCGGTGTGCGTCGCTTCGACTCCCGTGCCGAACTCGAGGCGGTCGCCGATGAGTTCGCGCCCGGTGGAGCGAATGCGCCGATCGACGGCATCACCCTCATCCAGGAGTATGTGCAGCCTGCCCAGCCGTTTATCACCCGTGCCGAATTCATCGGCGGACGCTTCCACTATGCGGTGCGCGTCGACGTCTCAGGTGGGTCATTCGAGCTGTGCCCGGCCGATGCCTGCACGATTCCGGGTGCCGGGCCCGATCCCGACGTCGAGGCGGTCCCCCAGTTCGCCCGCCGTGAGGAGATCACGGCCGGAACACCGCTCATCGCCGGGCTCGAGACGCTGTTGGCCGACCTCGGCATCGAGATCGCCGGCATCGAGTTCATCGAGACCGCCGACGGCCGTCAGGTCGTCTACGACATCAACACGAACACGAACTACAACCCATCCGTCGAGTCCGCCGAGCAGTCGGCAGGTCGTCAGCCTGCCGCGGACCGTATCGCCGATTTCATCGCCGATGCCCTCGCCGAGGCGGCCCCACAGTCGGTATCCCCCGCCGGGCCCGCAGCGTGGTGATAGTGTCGAAGTGCTACAGGGGAGCGCCGAAAGGACCGGCGCTGAGAGTGCGCATGCAGACCCTTTGAACCTGATCCGGTGAACACCGGCGGAGGGAGTGGACAAGCAATGACCACCACAGATTTCGACACATCGATCACCGTGGACGCCTACGGAGCGGTATCAGCACTGGTGAGTTCGACCAGCTGGCAGTGGACGGGAGCCGTCGAACACCGGTTCGTCCGGGAGCTCTTCGCCGGCCGCATCGACGACACGGTAATGCGCGACTATCTGGTGCAGGACTATCAGTTCTTCGAGTCGTTTCTGTCGATGCTCGGCGCGTGCGTGGCCCACGCCGATGAACTCGAGGCGAAGCTGCGGTTCGCCCGACAGCTGGGAATGCTCGTCGCCGATGAGGACACCTACTTCGTCGACTCCTTCGCCGAATTGGGAGTCGATACAGCCGATTATCTCCACCCGGAACTGACCGCCCCGACGGTTGGGTTCCGCGATCTCATGGACTCGTCAGTCGCTTCGGCGTCGTATCCGCAGCTGCTCGTCGTCCTCGTTGTCGCCGAATGGCTCTATCTCGACTGGGCCGAGTCCCGGATGGACATGCCGCCGCGACATATTCACCGAGGCTGGATCGACCTCCACCGAGGCGAGGCCTTTCACGGGTGGGTGCAGTTCCTCGTCGACGAGCTCGAGCGCGTATTTCCCTCCGGCGACGCCGAAGCCGCCGAGTCCCTGACCCGCGTGTGGCGGCACGCCGTCGACCTCGAATGCGCTTTCTTCGACAACGTGTACGACAACTGAGCCGCCAGGGAACGCACACCGCAGCCGCACACCTCACTGACCTAGACTGGCCCCATGAGCACAGGTGTAGATGCAGTCGTCGTCGGATCCGGCCCGAACGGCATGGCCGCCGCCGTCACCATGGCCCGTGCCGGGCTGAGCGTCGAAGTTTACGAGGCTCAGCCGACGATCGGCGGCGGCGCCCGCACCCTCGACCTCGGTCTGGCCCCCGGCGTCACTCATGACATCTGCTCGGCCGTCCACCCACTGGCCATCGCCAGCCCCTTCTTCGTCGACTTCGATCTGCGCGCCCGCGGCCTCGAGTTCACCACCCCCGAGGTCTCCTACGCCCAGCCCCTCGACGGCAAGCCCGCCGCGCTGGCCTTCCACGATCTCGAGAAGACGGTCGACCACCTCGGCGCGGCCGGACCGGAATGGCGGCGATTCTTCGCCCCGCTGCTCGATCGGGTCGATGACGCGATCTGGCTCTCCCTCGGGGACAAACGTTCCGTACCGGAGACCCTGCGCGATCTCCCCGGCATCGCGAACGTCGTCAAGTTCGGCCTGCGACTCCTGTCCCAGGCCAGCCCCGCATGGAACATTCCGCTCTCCCACGAATCGTCCCAGGCCCTGTTCACCGGAGTCGCCGCGCACGCGATCGGCGGATTGCCGGCCATGGGCACCGCGGCCACGGCCACGATGCTCTCGACCGTCGCCCACGCGGGCGGCTGGCCCTCCCCCATCGGCGGATCGCAGTCGATCATCGACTACCTCGTCGCCGACCTCGAAGCCCACGGCGGAACCGTGCACACGGATGCGCGCATCGACCACGTATCGGACATGCCCGCTGCCCGCGCCTACCTGCTCGACACCTCGGCGCTGAACGCCGCGCAGATCTTCTCCGGCCTCATCCCGAGCCACGTCGACAAAGCTCTGCGCAGCTTCAAACACGGCAACGCCGCTGCCAAGGTCGACTTCGTCCTCGACGGCCCGGCCCCCTGGTCCGATCCCGCGGTCGGACGTGCCGGCACTATCCACATCGGCGGATCCCGGGCGCAGATGGCCGCCGCCGAGGCACAGGTGATGTCCGGTCGCATGCCCGCCGATCCCGTGTGCCTCGTCTCGGATCCGACCGTCTTCGACCCATCCCGCGAGGTGAACGGCCTGCGACCGCTGTGGACGTATGCGCACGTGCCCTTCGACTGCCCGCTCGACCCGACCGAGTACATCACCCGCCAGCTCGAACGCTTCGCCCCGGGCTTCCGCGACCGCATCGTCGCGCACAACGCGATCCCCGCCTCCGAGATGGCCGGCCACAACCAGAACTACATCGGCGGGGACATCGCCACCGGCATCGTCTCCTTCTACCGGATGATGGCCCGCCCGCGCACCAGCTGGGACAACTACAGCCTCGGCGTGCCCGGTGCCTACCTGTGCTCGGCAGCGACCCCGCCGGCACCTGGCGTGCACGGAATGAACGGCTGGTTCGCCGCCCGCCGGGCTCTCAAGTCCCGGTTCGGGATCACGGAGGCCCCGAGCCTGGCCCCGGGCGACTGACTTTCATTCAGCTCACTCAGTCCTGCACCCACCGATCAGCGTCGCTGTCATAGTGCCATTCGGCCACCTCGGTGACGGCCTCGATGACGTTGTTCAGCCAGTACGTCGTATCCGGGTGCCAGCCCGCCACGAGACTCGCCGTCCGGTCGTCCGTGTTACCTGCCGTGGGGACGGTCTCCGCTTCCTCGCCGAGGCGGCCCTCCGCCAAGTCGATGACCGCACCGGCCGTGCGCAGATAGCCGGCCAGACCGACGTGGACACCGTCGAATTCCTCGGCCACCCGTGACCAGTCGGGGATGACCCAGCGGCCCTTGCGCCCGGTGGTCTCGGACCAGACATAGCGGCGCTGGGCGGTGACGTCGAGCGGGTAGCGGCGGCACAGATCGGCCCAATCCTCGGATGTCCGGATCTCGGCGATGCGAGCGTCCGTGCGCAGTCGCAGACGGCAGGCTCGGGCACGCTCGAGACCGAAATCGTCCTCGACGAGTTCGACGCCGATCAGGGTTCCGTCCGGCCAGGTCCCCGTCGACGACCAGAGCCCGTCTGGCGGAGTCGACCACCATTCGCCGCTGAGCTCCATATACGGGTTCTTGGCGAAATCGTGACGGTAACGGGTTTCCGTGGTGAGGACATCTGCAAGCCACTCGTCCAATCCCCACGAGAGACTCGCCCCGTCTCCTTCGAGAGGCGGATAGAGATCGGTCAGCGTGATCGCAGGCGCCGCTGTCGAATCAACAGGGCCTAGGGGCCGGTCGAATACTGCAGGCAGCCCACTGCGATGATCTGCGTCGTCCCAAGCCAGAGCCCATTGATTGCCCGGGTGCAGAGGCGCGGTCCAGACATCGAGCAGGCCAGTGGATATGAGCATCTCCGCGAAGGGGCGCAGAGCGTCACGCACCTCTGGGTCAGCAGCGATCTGATCGGCACCGTGAGGACGCTGCCAGTACATGGCGCCGGAGATGACTTCGGCCATCTCGTTCTCCAGGTCAATTTGAGTCGGCCTCAGCGGTGTGACGCGTCGCAGGGTTGCCGCGACGTCCTGGGCAGTGACGTCTCCGGGTTGCGGTTCGAACACCTGTCAACTGGCCCTGATGGAATCGTCCGCGTCGAATTCTTCCGTTTGCGCACTCACGGGCACGACCGCCTCGGCGGCGGCGAGGATCTTCGCACCTTTCGCAGCTTTGAGACCCGCGCCGAGGACCCCGATGATGACGAGGACGGCCCCGCACAGCTCGCCGACGGTGACCCGCTCGCCGATGAAGACGAACGCCGCGCTCATTCCGACGACGGGCACGAGCATCGAGAAGGGGGCGACGACTCCGGCGGGGTTGCGCGACATCAGCCACGACCAGATGCCCGAACCGAGGATCGTCGCGATGACCACGGTGTAGAGCAGTCCCGCGATCGCGAGCAGCCCTGTCGGTGTGGTCAGTCCCGAAAACGACGCCCCGACCCGGTCGGGTCCTTCGACCGCAAGGGAGAGGGCGAGCATCGGCACGGGCGGGACGAGCGACATCCACATCGTCAGCTTGATCGGCTCAGTGGTGTGGGCCTGCCGGTTACAGATATTGCCGATCGCCCAGCCGAAGGCGCCGGCGAGGGTGAGGAGGAAGGGCAGGAAGCTCGCGTGCGAGTCGAAGCGCTGCCAGCCGACGACCGCGAGGCCGGCCATCGCGATGAGGAGGAAGAGCATCTGCGAGCCGCGGACCATTTCGCGCAGGAATGTCATGCCCAGCAGCACTGTGAAGGGGCCCGAGGCTTGGAGGACGAGGGACGCGAGGCCCGCGGGCATGCCGGCGGCCATCGCCCAGTAGAGGAAGAGGAACTGCAGCAGTCCGAAGCCGAGTCCGTAGCCGACGATCCACCGCGCTTTGACGTCGGGCTTCGGGACGAAGAGCAGCGCGGGGACCGCGAGCAGGGCGAAGCGCAGAGCGACGAGGAAGAAGGGCGGAAACTGCGCCAGAGAGAGATCGATGGCAAGGAAATTCAGTCCCCACATGACCGCCACCGAGGCGGCGAGAAGGCAGTGCTTGAATGACATGGCCCCATTCTCAACTTCGAGAACAATGAAGCACAATCGCAGAGTGCTTCATCGACTCTGTAGCATGGCTTCATGGTCATCGATCCGAAGCATCTCGAGCTGCTGCGCCTGTTCGACGAATACGGCAGCGTCACCGCCGTCGCCGATGTCACCCATCGCTCCCCGTCGGCCGTCTCTCAGCAGCTGAGGCAGGCCGGGAGCGAGATCGGCCACGCTCTCGTCGAACCCGCCGGTCGCGGACTCACGCTCACAGCCGCGGGACGACTGCTTGCCGACGGTGGTCGGGACGTGGCCCGCACGCTTGCCCGGGTGCAGGCCCGATGGGAGGGCCACCTCGGCGAAGCTGCCGGAGAGATCGCCCTGGCCGGGCTGCCGAGCGCGCTCACCCACCTTCTCCCCGATGCGCTGCGCAGGCTGCGGGAGGACCACCCGCACATCGATCTGCGCATGGACGATGTCGACCTCGCCGAGCACGAATTCGCGGGGCTGACCCGAGATGTCGATATCGTCGTCGCACACAGCCTCGTCGCCGAACGCCCCCTGGGTACCGACGGACTCACCGTCGTCCCGCTCGCCCGCGAACCGATCGACGTGGCCCTCGCCATCGGCCATCGGCTTGCCGATCGCGCCGAGCTGACCCCGGACGATGTCGTCGATTGTCGCTGGGTGGGAGTGCCCCGCGGATACCCCTTCGACACGATCCTCACCTCGATCGAGCATCTCACCGGTCGCGACCTCGACGTCGTCCAACGCATCCGGGACAACCGGCTCATCGAAGCGATCGTCGCCTCCTCGGACCAGGTCGCGCTCCTTCCCCGGTTCACGACGCCGCGCGATGCGGGACTGTCGCTGGTGCCGCTGACGGGGGTGACGACGACAC
This sequence comes from Brevibacterium sp. JSBI002, assembly GCF_026013965.1. Classification (NCBI taxonomy): domain Bacteria; kingdom Bacillati; phylum Actinomycetota; class Actinomycetes; order Micrococcales; family Brevibacteriaceae; genus Brevibacterium; species Brevibacterium sp. JSBI002. The sequence goes on along the minus strand of NZ_CP110341.1, from coordinate 675,158 downwards.
GCTGGATCGTAGCCGTGATGCGTCCGGACACGGCCGAACGTGTCGCGGTGCGTGCTGTGATCAGCGCGCTCAGCCGGGTCGACGACGCCGCGGATTAGTCGGTGCCCGTGCTGGTGAAGCGCTTCGGCACGAGCTTCTCCAGGGGCAGGAACGCCGCCCAGCAGATGACGGTCGGCAGGAAGTGGATGCCCAGCGTCAGGTAGGTCATGAGGTGGAAGAGGAAGAAGAAGGCCACGGCCCCGTACAGCCACTTGCGCTTGAGGAACAGCACAACCGGCGAAAGGAACTCGAAGACGAGTGTCGCCCACTGCGCCGCGATGAGGAGGCCGGGCATCTCGAGGAACGGTTTCGACCATTCGGCGCCGCGGCGGATGAGCGCCCAGATGATGACCGCACCGTTGGCCCAGTGGGTGATGTTGCCTGAGGCGATCCACTTCATGAGCACCGAGTAGAAGTAGGTGAGGACGACGGAGATCTGCACCATCCGCAGCGCCCAGCCGGCCCGCGCCGAGGCGGTGCCGACGTCCCGGAAGCGCGCAGTTCCGATCGTCGGCAGGACGAAGGCGGCGATGACGAGCGCCATATGATCATGGGCGACGTAACCGTAGCCCTGCGTGTAGAACATCCACGCGCCGAAGCTGAGCGCGACGGCCCAGCCGCTGAGGCGCTGGAGGATTCCGGCGGCGGCGAGCAGAGAGAAGACGATGATGAGGGTGAGCAGGATCTGCGCGCCGAGGACGCTGACGGCCGGGATATGGAGGAATCGGGCCAGCCACAGTGGCTGGTAGAACTCGGGCGTCCAGCCGTGGGCGATGACGTCACCGGAGATCGTGAGCACATCGATGATGATGAAGAGGTAGATGAACACGCGGAACACGGCCACCCGAGCTAGGGGGACCTCGGGCATGAACCAGCGGAGGAACGGATTCGTGGGGGCCGCCTCGGTGTGGCTGGTCCTCAGGGTCGGGATGCTGCTCATCGGACCTCCCACTTCGCCAGCGTCGTCTGTTCGGGTTCGCCGACGGCCAGGCCGTTCTTCAGCTGTGTGGTGGTGCGGCAGAGGATCATCGTTTCGGGCTTCGGTTCGTCCGGGTGCAGCCGGATGTACGAATCGGCCACCGACTGCAGGAGTTCGGGGTGGGCGATGACCCGGTCGAGCTGGGATTCGACGTCACCGCGTTCGATGCCGACAGTGGCGGCGTTGAACCCGAGGCGCCGCGGTTCGTCCTCGCCGGGGAACTGTGCTTCGATGCACGTGGAGTTCACGGTGCCGTTGAGGTCTTTGGCGGTGGCGTACTGGGTGAGCGATCCGAGCGGGAAGAAGTCGTTCGTGTTGAGGAACTGTCCGCAGGTGAGGATGACGAAGGCGATGGCGGGAACGACGATGCGCCAGCCGATGGAGACCTTCGACAGCGGCTTCACCCGGGTCGCGGGTTTCGGGGTACCAGCGGACCTGGCGAAGTCGGTCGCGGACTCACCGGCGCCGGGGCCATCGGACGCACCGGCGGGGTCAGGCCCCTGAGCAGCGGGGTCCTGGCTCGTCAGGAGACGGCGCTTCTTCTCTTCCATACGCTTGCGGGACTCGTCCTCTCGGGTGCGGCTCGTTCGCAGACAATCCTATCCGCCCTAATTGCTACCTGACGGGGGCTGAGCAACCTGGCGCCAGGTTGCTCAGCCCCCGTCAGGTAGCAATTAGGGTCAGGAGCTGCGGGCGTAGAGGTTGAGCTGCTCCCAGCCGGCCGCATACTTCTGGAAGGCGGCGACCGCTGACTCGGAATCGTTGTTGCTCAGCGCCGTGACCCACGAGTCGACGAGTTCCGCGGCTTCGCTCGGCCACAGCACATCGGACATCCCGCCGAGGTCGAGTTCGAGGACCGAGTTCATGTCGAAGGTGTCGATCCACTCGGCCAGAACCGAGGTCTGCTCGACCATATCGACGACCTTCGAGGTGTCCGCGATCGTCTCCGAGGCCCATTCCATGCGCGCCGAGGCGGCCAGGATATCCGTACGTATGAGCACCCGGAGGCCCTCGTCGGTCTCCTCGGTGATGATCTGATCCTCGGTCAGAGAGAAGAACAGCCACCACGACGGGGGCACGTCCCAGGCAGAGACGCGGGTGAAGATCCGCGTGTCCTTGGCGTCCTGCAGCCACTCCGCACGACGGCTGGCGGCACGTCGGCGAGCGGACTTCGGAGCGACGATGTCCAAGGTCGCCTTCGAGGTGTGCTCGGCCAGCGAATCGAGCGCCTCCCATCCACGAATGTCTTCCTGAGCAGGACAGAAACGGTCCACCCCGTCCGCGGTCTGAGACGCTGGAAGGTAGATCGGAGTGCGCCGAAAGGAATCAGCCACGGGCGAAGGCGGCAGGGAGATCAAGCGCTTGTCAGCGTCGTGGGAGATCTGCTCCTCGATGCGTGACCGGTTGTCCTCCACCTGCCTGTCTTGCAATTCGGAATGCACCACAAGAGGTTCGAAGATCCGCAGGGTGACGACATAATCGCGACGGTAGGCCATGGGTTCAGCCTATCCAAGGTCCACTCACAAAATGGAACTTCCCAGTATGAACAGGTAGGATTTAAGCGCATAGCAGAGATCTAGTCCGGGGCAATCGGCCCCATTGACGACGGAGGGGGTCACGCCAGTGGGTCGCGGCCGCGCAAAGGCAAAACAGATCAAGGTAGCTCGGAAGCTGAAGTACTACAGCCCGGATACCGACCTTAATAGACTCCAGCAGGAGCTGGGCGCCGACGCGAGCAAGTCCGGTCCGTCCGATCCGTACGACGATGAACCCGACTACTCGGATTACGCCGACAAGTACAACGTCGACGATGACGACGAGTACGAGCGCTGAACTGGGATGAGTCCAGCCGCACACGGCTGATCTGACACGCACAGAGGGCGGGGACTTCGGTCCCCGCCCTCTGCCGTTCCCGCATATGGTCCACTACGCCGGGACATCCCCTCGCCGAGGCGGCTGTGCCCTCGCGCGCATCCCCCACCGTTCCGTGCAGTTCCTCCCGTCCCGTGGCCATCACCCACCGGAAGCACCACACCCCCGTGCAGGAGCACGAGGGTGTGAGAGTACGGGTGAGGGATGCTCCGCAGCGAAACGCAGAGCCGCTCGAGAGCTACTGCAGGATCGCGGCGCCGCCGTCGACGCCCTTGGCACCCTGCACATAGTAGGAATCGGTCGCCAGAGAACCGTCATCGGCGGCGACTTCGCCGAGCACCCAGGCTCCGGGGCTCGCCTTGAGCACACCGTCAACGGAGGCTGCGTCGACGACGAGGACCATGCCGACGCCGAGGTTCCAGGTGCGTTCCCGGTCGTCCTGCGGCACTCCGCCGAGGTCGCCGAGCACGGAGAACACCGCCGGGATCTCCCACGAGGCACGCGACATCTTCGCGACCAAACCCTGCGGAAGAACCCTGGCCACATTGGCCGAGAGCCCCCCGCCGGTGACGTGCGAGACCGAATGCACCGCGTCGGGCAGTGCGTCGAAGAGAGCGGCGAGCTCGCCGGTGTAGACATGAGTGGGAACGAGCAGCTCCTCACCGAGGGTGCGCCCGAATTCCGACACATGCGTATCCAGGCCCCATCCCGCCTCGGCGATGATGTGGCGGACCAGCGAGTATCCGTTGGAGTGGATGCCCGAGGACGGCAGACCGATGAGCACGTCGCCGGCCTTGACCTTCTCCGGTCCGAGCAGCTTCGAGGCCTCGACGACGCCGGTGGCGGCGCCGGCGACATCGTACTCAGCGGCACCGAGCAGACCCGGATGTTCGGCGGTCTCCCCACCGACCAGTGCGACACCGGCCGAGGCGCAGGCGTCTGCGATTCCGCGCACGATATCGGCGATGCGTTCGGCCACGACCTTGCCGCAGGCGATGTAGTCGGTCATGAATAGGGGGCGGGCACCGCAGACGATGATGTCGTCGACGACCATGCCGACGAGGTCGTAGCCGATGGTGTCGTGCTTATCCATGGCCTGAGCGATGGCGACCTTCGTGCCCACTCCATCGGTCGACGAGGCGAGCAGCGGACGCTCGAAGTCCTTGAGCACGGAGACGTCGAAGAGTCCGGCGAATCCGCCCATTCCACCGACGACCGAGGAGTTGTGAGTGGCCGAGACCGCGGCCTTCATGAGTTCGACGGCGCGGTCTCCGGCCTCGACGTCGACGCCTGCGGCGGCATAGGTGGTGGACTTCGGGCTCACGTCGGAACTCAACTCAGCATCCTTTGTCGGCGGGGGTGTTGTTGACGGGAATCGGGTATTCGCCCGAGAAGCAGGCGGTGCACAGCTGGCTGCGCTCCTGCTCGGTGGCGGCGATCATGCCGTCCAGAGAGATATAGCCCAGAGAATCCGCGCCGAGGTTCCCGCAGATCTCGTTCGTGGTCAGGCCGTTGGCGATGAGCTCGGCCCGGGTGGCGAAGTCGATTCCGTAGAAGCACGGCCACTTCACCGGCGGGGAGGAGATGCGCACATGGACCTCTGCCGCTCCGGCCTCCCGCAGCATGCGCACCAGCGCCCGCTGGGTGTTTCCGCGCACGATCGAATCGTCGACGACGACGAGGCGTCGGCCTTCGATGTTCTCCCGGATCGGATTGAGCTTGAGGCGGATGCCCAGCTGCCGCAGAGTCTGTGACGGCTGGATGAACGTGCGTCCGACATAGGCGTTCTTCATCAGCCCCTGGCCGAACGGGATGCCCGAGGCCTCGGCATAGCCGACGGCCGCCGGGGTGCCCGATTCCGGGGTGGCGATGACGAGGTCGGCGTCGACCGGGTACTCCTCGGCCAGCTGTCGGCCCATCTGGGTCCGTGCGGCGTGGACGTTCTTGCCGTTGAGCTTGCTGTCGGGACGCGCGAGGTAGACGTATTCGAAGACGCAGCGAGCTTGGCTCGGTTCGGCGAAGCGGTGCGAACGCAGACCGTCTTCGTCGATGGCGATGAGCTCACCAGGTTCGATGTCGCGGACGAACTTAGCACCGACGATGTCGAGTGCCGCGGTCTCCGAGGCCACGACCCAGCCGTTCTCCAGCCGGCCCAGCGACAGGGGTCGGACCCCGTGCCGGTCACGCGCGGCGTAGAGGGTGTGCTCGTCCATGTAGACCAGCGAGAACGCGCCTTCGACATGCGGCAGCAGACTCAGCGCCGCCTCGGTGAGGTTCTCTCCGTCTTCGGTCGCGAAGAGCTCGGTGACCAGGGAGGTGTCATTCGAGGAATCACGGAAGGGCCGGGTGCGGGCCGACTTCTTCGTGGCCTTCTCGACGACTTTCGTCGCGTGGTCGCGGCGGGCATCGGCCATGGCTTCGAGAGCTTCGAAGTTCGTCAGATTTCCGTTGTGGGCCAGCGCCACGGTGCCGAATGGGGTCGGCCCCAGGGTGGGCTGAGCGTTCTCGAACGACGGTGATCCGGTCGTCGAATACCGGGTGTGGCCGACGGCGATATGGCCCTGCAGGAGCTCGAGATCGCGTTCGTGGAACACCTGGGAGACCAGGCCCATGTCGCGGTAGATGAGGATCTGCTTGCCGTTGCTGGCAGCGATTCCCGCGGACTCCTGTCCGCGGTGCTGCAGGGCGTAGAGCCCGAAGTATGTGAGTTTGGCGGTTTCCTCGCCGGGGGCCCAGACTCCGAACACACCGCATTCGTCCTGCGGTCCGCGGTCCTGGGGGTCGATTTCGTGCGTCAGCTGCCCGTCTCCTCTTGCCACGAGTGAAATTGTCTCATACCCGCAACGGCGCCCTGACCCGGTGCTCAGACTGTGGAACCGGGGGCCGAATCCCGTCCGGTTTCCGCGTCGTCCTCGTCGTCGGCAGCGTCGGAATCCGGGTCCTCCCCGCGGGCTTCGGCGATGCGGCGGCGTGCGATCTCCTTCGGATCGTCGACCATATCGATCTGCGCATCGACCCGGAATTCCCTCGCCTTCTTCCGTCCCCTCCAGTCGAGGATGAGGGCGACGAGTCCGCCGAGGAACAGTCCGCCGATCCCGAGGACGAGCAGCAGCAGGCCCATCCCCTTGGCCACCGTATAGCCCATCGGCATATCGGCCGGGTCGACGAAGATCGCGAGGATTCCAGCGATCGCGATGCCGAGCACCGCACCGATGCCCATGAACACCGAGTACTTGGGGCTGCGACGGACGGAGACGTCGATCTGGTCCTTCATGATCTCCTTGGACACGTGGCCGGATGGGGCCGATGGATCGCCGGGAATGCCCCGGAACAACAGGTCCCGAACAGTCTAGTCGAGTCAGCCTGAGGTTCTTCCCAGGCAGTCTCACGCCACTTCCCATAAACTGGACACAACTAACCTGGACTCACCCAGGTTGACGGTCACTGAAGACAGAGGTTTGCGATATGTCCCACACGATCATCGTCGGCATCGACGGTTCCGACAACGCCGAATGCGCCCTGCAGTGGGCGATCACGCACGCACAGAAGACCTCCGCAGAGATCCGCATCGTCTCCGCCTACACCGTCCCCGGCGTCAACATGAGCCAGGCCGATATCGTCTACCCCGCCGATTTCGACGACGCCGTGAAGAAGACCGTCGAAGACATCGCCGAGGCGGCCGCCGGCACCGTCACCAAGGCCGGCGTTCCCGTGTCGACGACGATCGTGCCCGGTGACGCCTCCGGAGTGATGGTCGAGCATTCGAAGAACGCCGCCCTCGCTGTCGTCGGCGCGCGCGGTCGCGGCGGGTTCGCCGGTCGCCTCCTCGGATCCGTGGCACTGGCCATGCCCGCGCATTCGCAGTGCCCCACCGTCGTCGTCCCGAGCACGTGGCCGACCCGGATCATGCCGACGACTCCCCTGCCCATCGATGATCCCGTCCGCACAACCGATGATCCCCCCGCCGAGGCGGACGGACGGTCGCGTCCCGACTTCTCCGGTGAGGTCGTCGCCGCCGTCGATCCCTTCGAGACCGACACCCCGGTGCTGCGTGCCGCAGCCGCGCAGGCCGCGATCTACGGTGTTCCGCTGCGCCTCGTCGGAGTCACCGCCACGCACATCCTCTCGCCCGAGTGGATGCCCAGCGAAGAACATCTCATCCGGATGTACGACGAGGCGGCGCAGGCCTTCACCGCCTCTGCCGACTCGCTGAAGGGAGACTTCCCCGATCTCGAGGTCCGGTTCTCGATCTTCGATGCTCCTGCCACCGAGGTGCTCGTGTCGGCCACCTACACCGCCGACCTCCTGGTGATCGGCTCCCGTGGCCGCGGCGGATTCGTCTCCACCATCCTCGGGTCGACGTCACAGGGTGTGCTCTCGCATGCCGTGTGCCCGGTGCGGGTGGTGCGGGTCAACCGCCGCCAGCCCGGCCGCCGCCGCTGAGGCGGGACGCCCTCATCCGAGCGCGATGAGCCCGATGCCCGCGACCACGACCAGGGCACCGGCGAGTTTGAGCAGCACGTTCCTCTCCCCGAAGAACCACCACGCCAGCAGAGTGCCGACGATGATCGAGGTCTCCCGCACGGGGGCCACGAGCGCCACCGGCGCCTTCTGCATCGCGTAGAGGACGAGCACATAGGCCAGCGGTGAGAGGATCGCCACGGTCACGAGCGCGCGCTTGTGGCTCAAAAGGATCTCGCGGAAGTCCGCGCGCTTCTCCCGGCCGCCGGGAAGCGCGACCATTCCGACGGTCATGATGAGCCCGACGCAGGCTTCGGAGACGGCGAAGTAGAGCAGCGGGGAATCGCTGACATGGTTCACGGCGAAGTCGTCCCAGAGTGTGTACGAGGCGATGAACGCCCCGATCAGCCCGCCCCAGGCGAGCCCCCGTCGCAGACCGTCGCTGCTCGTGGGGCCGTCCCCGCCGCCGCGGGGACGGATCGTGACGACGGCGATGCCGGCGATGACGGTGAAGGCTCCGACCGCCTCGGCGAGGGTGGGACGCTCACCGAGGAAGGCCACGGCGATGATGATCGTCACGACCGGCCCGATGCCGCGCGCCGTCGGGTAGACGACGCCCAGCGGGGCGTGGTCGTAACCGGACTGCAGGGCCACGGAGTAGACGATGTGGAAGACCGCGCTCAGCGCCGCCGCGCCGACCAGTGCCCAGTTCAGCGGCTGCGCGCCGGTGGCGATGATGACGGCCGCGACCGGGGCGAGCAGGAGCGCCGAGAGCCCGTGGTAGGCGAGCACGAAGGCATAGCCTCTGCCGGTGACGGACTTCGCGGCGAGGTTCCAGACGGCGTGGGCGACGGCGGCGATGAGGACGAGCCCGAGCACCGGGAAGGTCATCGCCGCACCGGCCCCTTCCTCACCGTCACAGCTTGATGGCGACGGTCTTCGTCTGCGTGTATTCGTCGAGGGCTTCGATGGACTTCTCGCGACCGTAGCCGGACTTCTTGAACCCGCCGAAGGGCAGTTCGACTCCCCCGCCGGCACCGTAGGTGTTGACGAAGATCTGGCCGGCATCGACCTCGGCAGCCAATCGGTGGGCGCGGGAGATGTTCTGCGTCCACAGTGCGCTGACGAGGCCGTAGTCGGTGCCGTTGGCCAGGGCCACGGCTTCATCGTCGTCGGCGAACGGCAGGGTCGCGACGACGGGACCGAAGACCTCCTCCTGGGCGATCCGGGACTTAGGGTCGACGGAGTCGACGATGGTGGGGGTGATGAACGCCCCAGCGGCGAGGTCGTCGGCCAGACCGTCGGGTCGGGTGCCGCCGGTGGCGATCTGCCCGGAATCGACCTCGGAGAGGAACCCGTCCACCCGGTCGTGCTGCTTGGCCGAGATCAGGGGCCCGAGCATCGGGTCGTCGAGGCCGTAGCCGATGGTCACCTGCGCCATGGCGGCGGCCATCTTCTCGACGACCTCGGAGTGGATGTCACGGTGGACGATGAGCCGGGACCCGGCCGAGCAGGTCTGCCCGGCGTTCTGGATGATGGAGCGCACCAGCGACGGGATCGCCGCATCGATATCGGCGTCGGGGAAGACGATGTTCGCGGACTTCCCACCGAGTTCGAGGACCGTGGGCACGACCCTATCGGCAGCGGCGTGGGCGATGGCCGAGCCGGTCTGCGTCGATCCGACGAAGCCCAGATGTGCGACTCCCGGGTGGGCGCTCAGTGCCGCTCCCGCCTCGGAGCCGAGGCCGGTGACGACGTTGAAGGCTCCGGCGGGGAAGCCGACGGAGTGGATGAGTTCGGCCAGTCGCACGGTCGACCGCGGGGTCTCGTCCGCGGGTTTGGCGACAGCGCAGTTGCCGGTGGCCAGCGAGGTGGCGGCGGCGCGGCCGATGAGCTGGAGCGGATAGTTCCAAGCCACGATGTGCCCGGTGACGCCGAAGGGCTCTCGCCGCGTGTAGACGTGCATGTCCTCGGCCAGCGGGATCGCGTGGCCGTAGTAGGACTCGATGGTGTGGCCGTAGAACTCGAAGTAGCGGGCGCACACGTCGACGTCGGCATAGGCCTGGGTGATCGGCTTGCCCGTGTCCTCGGATTCGATGCGGGCCAGATCGTCGCGGTTGGCGGTGATGACGGCCGCGGTGGCGATGAGCAGGCGGGAGCGCTGTTCGGGGCTCGAGCGCTTCCATTCCTGCTGTGCCTTCGCCGCAGCCTGCACCGCCCGATCGACTTCATCGGCCCCGGCGCGGGCGATATCGCCGAGCTGGCCTCCGGTGGCCGGGTCGATATTGGCGTAGGTGAGCAGGGACGGCACATGCCGCCCGCCGATGAACGACGTCGTCTGCGTGATCTGTGCGCTCATGCTCAGGCCTCGAGTTCTGCAGGGGTGAAGAGGGGCAGGAAGTCGCCGAGGTCGGCTCGGGTACCCGAGGCGTCGATGTCTCCTGCGGCGAGCGCGGTTGCGAAGTCGGTGCGTCCGGTGACCAGGCTCAGCCACACCTCGGCGGAGGTTTCGACGACGTTCGGCGGGGTGCCGCGGGTGTGCCGGGGACCGGCGATGCACTGGGTGACGCCGAACGGCGGGACCCGGACTTCGACGCTGTTGCCTTCGGCGCGGGCGGCGAGCTCTTCGAGAGTGAAGCGCACGGCGGTGGCGGTGGTTGATCGGTCGGCCGGGGCCGCGTCGAGCCTCGCCTGCGTCAGCCACATCTCGAGTGCGCTGCGTCCCTGATCGGAGTCGATCCTTCTGCGAATCGCCATCAGTCCCTCTTTCTCTCACCGATATCGGCAATATCTTCCCCGAGCTCCAGGCGTCCGACAACGTTCGTCCGCCCCTCGGAATCCGTGCCCCCGGTGACCGGGTCCGTGATCTCAGCGATCACAGCGTCCACCGTCTCGCTCCCCGGCGCCGAGGCGGCTCCCGGCTCGGCGTCGAACGCTCCCGCCCGCTGGAGCAGGGTGAGGGCGACAAGTCCCGTGGCCCGGGAACTTCCGTCGAGGCATTTCACGGCGACGGCGTACCCGGTCCGGGTGGCCATGACGATGACGCCCTCGGCCCCGCCCTTGGCGAAGACGCCGAGCCGGTCAATGACGGTCGAATTCGGTCGGCCGTGGCCCTCGATCGTCCACGGGTCGGCGAAGACCGCCTCGGTGAGGGTGCGGGCCTCAGGCTCATAGGCAGTCCATGCTCCGGCCGTCTCCTCGACCGCGACGTCGGAGCAGCCCATCCGGACAACCCGGCCGATCGCTCGCGCCAGCCCGGTGAGGCTGAGCGCGAAGACGGGAGCACCGCAGCCGTCGATGCCGATCGCCGACGGCGCTTCGGACGCGAAGGCGGCGACCACCTCGGCGACCTTCTGCTGCACGGGATGGTCCGGGGACAGATAGGTGGCGGTGTCGGCGCCGATGGCGCGGGCGGCGGCGAGGAACGCCGCGTGCTTGCCGGAGCAGTTGAAGTACAGGCGCGAACGCGGGTCGGTGCTGTCCTCCCCGGCGGCCCGGGCCTCCTCCTGCAACTGACGACGGAAGGCCCCATCGGCGGGGTGTGCCGACGGGCACTGCAGGTCGGACACGTCCAGACCGGCGGCTTCGAGCATCGCGGACACGACCTCGACGTGCCCGGCTTCGGACTTGTGCGAGGCGGCGGCCAGGGCAGCGGACGGTCCCTCGAGCTGCGCCCCGAGGCTCATCGCCGCGATCGCCTGCAGCGGTTTGAGACTAGAGCGTGTGAACACTGAAGCGTCGGGGGAACCCAGACTGATCAGCGGTGATCCCTCCGGGTCGAGGACGACGGCGGACCCGATGTGGCGGGATTCGATGAAGCCGGAGCGCTCGACGACGGCGAGCTCGGCGGCTTGGCCGGGAGTGAAAGTCGAGTAGGTCACGCACTCAAGCCTACGACCCTTTAGGCTGGTGGCGTGAAGGTTCTTGTCATCGGTTCGGCGCCGCGAACACGCCCTCGTCCTCGCTCTCTCGCGCGACCCGCAGGTCGACGCCGTCATCGCTGCTCCCGGCAATCCCGGTATCGCGCAGATCGCCCACACCGAGGCGGTCGATGCCTCGGATGCCGCCGCCGTGACCGCGCTGGCTGAGACCCTCGACGTCGATCTCGTCGTCATCGGGCCCGAAGCTCCGCTGGTCGCCGGAGTTGCGGATGCTCTGCGCGAAGCCTCCTTCCCCGTCTTCGGCCCCAGCGCGGAAGCCGCCCACCTCGAAGGCTCGAAGGCGTTCGCGAAGGAGGTCATGGAGTCCGCGAACGTGCCGACTGCACGCACCGTCGTCGCCTATTCGACCGACGAGGCGGCGGCCGCGCTGCGCGAATTCGGCGCCCCGCATGTGGTGAAGGCCGATGGCCTGGCCGCCGGCAAGGGGGTCGTCGTCACCGATGACTTCGACGCCGCGCTGACGCATGCGAGCTCCTGCCTCGAGGTCTCCGACCGGGTCGTCATCGAGGACTACCTCGACGGACCCGAGGTCTCCCTGTTCGTCCTCTGCGACGGAAAGACCACCGTCCCCCTGGCCCCGGCGCAGGACTTCAAACGCATCGGAGACGGTGACACCGGCCCGAACACGGGCGGAATGGGCGCGTATTCGCCGTTGCCATGGCTGCCTGCCGGCACCGTTGACGAGATCATCGACACCGTCGCCCAGCCCGTCGTCGATGAGATGGCCCGCCGCGGCACTCCGTTCACCGGACTCCTCTACTGCGGACTCGCGCTGACACGCAAGGGTCTGCGCGTCATCGAGTTCAACGTCCGCTTCGGCGATCCGGAGACCCAGTCGGTGCTCGCCCGCCTGTCCAGCCCCCTGGGCCAGACGCTGCTCGCCGCTGCCGAAGGCCGCCTGCACGAGACCGCGCCCCTCGAATGGGATCCGCGCTCCTCGGTGACCGTGGTCATGGCCGCCGAGAACTACCCGGGGACGCCGAGCACCGGAGACATCATCCGCGGACTCGACACCGCCGCGACCCTGCCAGACATCAGCGTCCTGCACGCGGGCACGAAACTCGCGACCGGTCCCAGCGGCGGATTCGCCCCCGAAGACGCCGTGATCACGAAGGACATCGCCGAGACCGGAGACATCGTCACCTCCGGCGGCCGCGTGCTCTCCGTCGTCTCGCTCGGTGACGACCTGGACGATGCGCGGGCGAAGGCCTATGCCGCGGTCGACCAGATCAAGTGGGACGGTGAGCAGCACCGCACCGATATCGCCGAGACGGCCGCCGCCGGACGTATCGAGCTCGCCTCCGGATACGCCGCCCCCGCACCGGTCGCCCCGGTGCTGCCGGGCTGGAAGCACGTGTATTCGGGGAAGGTCCGCGACCTCTACATTCCCGCCGACGCCGCCGATGCCGCGAGTGCGCAGCAGCTGCTCATGGTCGCCTCGGACCGCATCTCCGCCTATGACTGGGTACTCGACTCGGAGATCCCGGACAAGGGCAAGGTGCTCACCGGACTGAGCCTGTGGTGGTTCGATCAGCTCGCCGATGTCATCGGCAACCATGTCATCAGCTCAGACGTGCCCGAGGCCGTGGCCGGCCGCGGCCTCATCGTGCAGAACCTCTCCATGTTCCCCGTCGAGTGCGTGGCCCGCGGCTACCTCACCGGATCGGGAATGTCGGACTACCGGGCCACCGGATCGGTCTGCGGCATCCAGCTGCCGGCCGGACTCGTCGAGGCCGATCGCCTCGAGCCTCCGATCTTCACTCCGGCAACGAAAGCCGAGCTCGGCGAACACGATGAGAACGTCAGCTTCGAGGCCGTCGCCGAGACCGTCGGGACCGAGACCGCAGAGAGGCTGCGCGACCTGACCGTGGAGATCTACCAGCGTGCCGAGCAGATCGCCCGGGAACGCGGGATCATCCTCGCCGACACGAAGTTCGAGTTCGGGACCCTGGCCGACGGCACGATTGTCCTCGGCGACGAAGTGCTCACCCCGGACTCCTCCCGCTTCTGGGACGCCGAGGGCTATGAGGCAGGCAAGGCTCAGTCGAGCTTCGACAAGCAGTTCGTCCGCGATTGGCTGACCGAAGAATCCGGCTGGGACAAGGCATCGGACACTCCTCCCCCGGCGCTGCCCGCCGAGGTGGTCGAGAAGACCCGTGCCCGCTATATCGAGGCTTTCGAGAAGCTCACCGGAGAGACCTTCCCCGGCTGAAGCGCTCAGTTCTCAACCCCACAGAAGCCGCGGGGCATCGACGACAAGTCGGTGCCCCGCGGCTTCACCATTGCCGCCAACGACTCCTGTGCGAATATCGCAGTGTGAGACGCTGAATCAGCGCTACTGACAATCCGTGTTGCAGTTTCCCTCACTTGACGCATATTTCTGCAACGGAATCAGTGGAATCACGGGGGATGTTCCGCTAAGGTGACTTCACAGTGATCCACAACACACTCAGAGAGCGGGCTCGGCAATCCGCCTCTGCCAAGACACTGCAGTCGGGAGGCAGCCTTGGACCTCGATATCCTCGACGTCGCGATCTTCGACGGTGAGGCTCTGCGCGCCGAGAATCGTGTGAGCATCCGCGACGGGATCATCACCGAGATCGGCACCGGACCCGCAGCTGTGCCCGCGTCGCGCACGATCAACGCCGACGGGAAGCTGCTCACTCCCGGCTTCGTCGATGCGCATGCGCACACGACCTTCGGCGGTCAGGAGGCCCTGGCCTGCGATATCAGCGGAGCGGACAGCCTCGAGGCCGCGCTGCAGATGGTCCGCGACTATGCCGCCGACACGAACCGTGATGACGGCGCGACCGACCCTGCGAACGACTGGGTCATCGGCGGCGGCTGGTCGATGGCCCACTTTCCCGGAGGAGACCCGACCGCCGACATCCTCGACGAGGCCTGCCCCGACAGGCCCGCGATCCTGCTCAGCGCCGACCACCATTCGGCATGGGTGAACACGCAGGCGATGGCTGCGGCCGGACTCGACGAGACGTCCACGGCACCTGCCGGCGGCGTCATCGTCGCCGATTCCGCGAGCCGCCCCACCGGGTGCCTGCACGAATCGGCCATCGACCTCGTCTCAGCCCACGTTCCCGCCGCCTCCGAGGAGGAGGTCCTGGCCGGTCTGCACGAAGGTCAGCGCTACCTCAACTCCCTCGGCGTGACCGCGTGGATGGACGCCATCGTCGGCGACTACGGCGGCCACCGCGATCCCTATGGCACCTACATCGGGGCAGCGGAATCGGGTGATCTCCATTCCGAGGTCGTCGGCAGTCTGTGGTGGCCGCGCGGAGTCGAGGACATCGACACCGAGGTGGCCCGACTGACCGATCTCGCCCGCACCGACGGCCGCTTCCGCGCCACCTCGGTGAAGTTCATGCTCGACGGGATCGTCGAGTCTCGGACCGCGGCCATGACCAACGAATACACCTGCACCTGCGGCGGCTTCGGAACGAGCTATTTCACTCGCGCCCACCTCGAGGCCTCGTTCGCCGCCCTCGATGCGGCCGGCTTCGACATCCACTGCCATGCGATCGGCGATGCCGCGGTCAAGGCCGCCCTCGACGCTTTCGAGGCCGTCCGCAGCCAGGGTACGGCCGGCACCGGGACGACCGGCGCAGCCGAGCCCGGCGAACGCCGTCACCATATCGCCCACGTCCAGGTCGTGGATCCCGCCGATGTCCCGCGCTTCGCCGAACTCGGCGTCACCGCGAACCTGCAGGCGCTGTGGGCCTGCCACGACGAGCAGATGATCGACCTCAACCTGCCCTTCCTCGGCGCCGAGCGCAGCGGCTGGCTCTATCCCTTCGGGTCTCTCAATCGCACCGGCGCCCATCTGGCGATGGGCTCGGACTGGCCGGTGTCGACGGCGAACCCATGGGAGGCGATCCATGTCGCACTCAACCGCTCGCACCCGACTGCCGCGGATGAGTCGCCGTTGCTGCCCGACGAGGCCATCGACCTCACGACGGCGCTGCGCGCCTACACCGCAGGTTCGGCACACCTGCTGCGCTCGGCCGACAACGGCCACATCCGCACCGGTCAGCCGGCCAACCTCGCCTTGTCCAGCGAGAATCCCTTCACGCTGCCGCCGACCGATATCGCGGGGATCACGAACGAACTGACCATCTGCGACGGGCGCATCGTCCACGACGCCCTGCCGCTTCACACTCCGGCACCGACCACGCCGTCCGCCTCGACCACCACCGGCTCAGCCAGCTGAACACGAAAGGCCATCATGACCAGTACAGCCACCTCGGTGCCCTCCGCGGAGACCGGACTCGACCATCTCGAGATCCAGGGAGTGAAGAAGGTCTTCGGCGACAACACCGCCATCGAACGCCTCGATCTGAGCGTCCGCAAGGGCGAATTCCTGTCCCTGCTCGGCCCCTCCGGCTGCGGAAAGACCACCCTGCTGCGGATGATCGCCGGCTTCGAGACCCCCACCGACGGTGCGATCCTGCTCGCCGGCAAGGACATCGTGTCCCTGCCGCCGCACCGCCGTCCGGTCAATACGGTGTTCCAGTCCTACCTGCTGTTCCCGCATATGAACATCGCCGATAACATCGCCTACGGACTCAAGCAGGCGAAGGTCCCGAAGCCGGAGATCGCGCAGCGGGTCCGCGACGCCCTCGCCCTTGTGCAGATGGAGGACTTCGCCGGACGCAAGCCCGAGCAGCTCTCCGGCGGTCAGCAGCAGCGCATCGCTCTGGCCCGGGCGCTGGTCAACCGCCCGCAGGTCCTCCTCCTCGACGAGCCGATGTCGGCGCTCGACAGGAAGCTGCGTGAGGAGATGCAGCTCGAGCTCAAACGCCTCCACACGAAGCTCGACACGACCTTCGTCTTCGTCACCCACGATCAGGATGAGGCACTGGCGATGAGCGATCGCATCGTCGTCATGTACGACGGCGTCATCCAGCAGATCGGGTCCGGTGAGGACATCTACGCGAACCCGCACAACGGCTTCGTCGCCGGCTTCATCGGCAAACAGAACTTCATCCCCGCCGAGGTGGCGTCCACCGATACGACGACCGTGACCCTGCGTACGGCCAACGCCGTGCTCACGGCCCCGACGCTGACTCTCAGACCGGCCACCGCCGCCGGTGAGCCACGTGATCTCGAGGTCGGAGACCGAGTGCGCGCAGCCATCCGTCCTGAACGGATGCACGTCGCCCCTGCAGGCAAGGGCTCCGGAGAAGCGAACACGGCGCGCGGTTCCGTGATCTCGTATTCGTTCCTCGGCGATGTCATCCAGTACATGATCGTCGTCGGTGACAACGACGAGATCCTCGCTCGAGTCCCCGCCGCCGGGCGGGAGCCGATCAGCGCCGGCACCGAGGTGGAGCTGAGCTGGAATGCCGACGCCGTGGCCGTGTACGACCGTGAGCCGAGCGCAGTCACGTCCCTCCTCGAAGGCGGTGCCTGAGATGGTCCGGCAGAGACCCGATGTGACGTTCCTGGCGCCGCGGGCCGCCTCGGCGAGGTTGAGCCGACGAGCGCTGCTGGCCGGTTTCGGCGTCGTCGGACTCGGAGCACTGAGCGCGTGCGGGAAGACCACGAAGATGGCGGCATCGCCGCCGACCGACGGAAAGCTCGAATCGAAGCTCAACCTCTACTCGTGGGGCGACTACGACAACCCGGAACTTCTCGACGCCTTCAAGTCCCAGAACGACATCCTTGTCCAGGTCGACGCCTACGGGTCGAACGAGGAGCTCGTGGCGAAGCTCTCGACTTCGCGCGGGACATCCGGCTATGACGTGGTCGTGCCGACGGGGTCGAACATTCCGCAGATGCTCGAACATGATCTGCTCCAGGAGCTCGACCTCAGCCTGATCCCGAACTTCGAGCACATGGACCCGAACTTCACTCATCAGTACTTCGACCCGGACAACACGTACTCGATCTGCAAGGCGTGGGGCACAACCGGGTTCGTCTACAACACGAAGAGGATCGGCCGGGAGATGTCGAGCTGGCAGGACTTCCTCGATGCCGCGCAGAAGGAAGCGGCCGGCACGACCGCCCTGCTCGAGGACCCATGGGAGGTCTCGGCGATCGCCCTGGCTGCACAGGGTTTCAGCCTCAACACCCAGGACGAAGGAGAGCTCGACAAGGCTCGGAAGATCATCGTCGACGATCTGGCCCCGAATGTGAAGGCCTATGTCGGCAACGCCGCCACGAGCATGATCCAGGGCAGCTTCACTCTTCTGCACGCCTTCAACGGCGACGCCAGGCAGGGTCTGACCGAGGTCAAGGACCCGGAGAACTGGAAGTTCGTCTTTCCGACCCCCTCGGCGAATCTGTGGATGGACTGCTGGGCGATCGCCACCGGCGCCCCGCACCCGGATGCGGCGCACGCCTTCATCAACCACATGCTCTCGCCGGACACCGCGGTCGACCAGCTCGACTACATCGGCTACCCGATCGGAACGAAGGGCCTGGCCGAGCAGGCGAAGCAGGCCGACCTCGACCAGCAGGACCTCATCTTCCCCGCCCAGAAGGTCCTCGACCGTCTCGAACCGAGCAAGCAGACTCCGGCCGATCAGATCCGGACGAAGATCCTCACCGACGCCCAGGCCGGGAGCGGAGCATGAGCACACAGACCCGACCGCAGCAGCCACGACCGAAGAAGCCGGCGGCGAAGCTCTTCGGCCCGGCGGCCATGTCGTTTCCGACATGGGCCTATGCGCTGTTCTTCTTCATCATCCCCCTCGCCCTCATCGTCTTCTACAGCTTCGGGTACAAGCCCGACCAGTTCACGGCCATCGCCACCGATCGACTGTCGTTCGGCCGGTACCCGGAGGCGATGAGCGCAAGCTTCGTCTCGACCTTCGCAGCGACCTTGCGCATCTCGCTGCTCGGCACCCTGCTGTGCCTGATCATCGCCCTGCCGTTCGCGTACTGGCTGGCGATCAAGGTTGCACCCGCCCGCAGGTCACTGGCTCTGGCCCTGGTGATGGTTCCGTTCTGGACGAACTTCCTCGTCCGCACCCTCGGCTGGCAGATCATGCTCTCCCCCGACGGGTTCCTGTCGAATTGGCTGCAGGGGCTTGGGCTGCTCGACGGACCCCTGGACATCCTCTACACGCGGATGGCCGTGCAGATCGGCGTCGTCTACAACTATCTGCCGCTGATGATCCTGCCGCTGTTCGTCGCCATAGACGCCTCGGGCAAGAAGCTGCGCGAGGCCAGCTATGACCTCGGCGCGGGGAAGGTGAAGACCTTCATGCGGGTCACGCTGCCGATGGCGATGCCCGGAGTCGTCTCCGGCTGCCTGCTCGTGTTCATCCCGCTCAACGGCGACTACGTCACCGCGACCGTCCTCGGTGGGGCGAGCGGCTCCATGGTCGGTCAGCTCATCGCCAATCAGTTCAACACCGCACAGAACTGGGCGGTCGGAGCGGCCATGGCGATGATCCTCATCATCTCCACCTTGGCCGTCGTCGGGGTCGGCTTCGCACTGCTCAAGCTCGGGCAGGCGATCACGGCCAAGCTCAACAGTGTTCCGCTGCATGACGGGAGGGCCTGAGATGCCGAAGAAGAACACGTTCGCACGTCGGACGCCGACCGATATCGCCCTGCACGTCTGGGGCATCCTCGTCTTCGTCTACCTGTTCGTGCCGATCGCGGTGATCATCGCCTATTCGTTCAACAACGGCAAGGTGCTCGCGAACTTCCGCGGCTTCGGCCTGCACGCCTACATCAGCGGCATCAACAACGACATCATCGTCTCCTCCATCGTCACCAGCCTGCAGGCCGCTGTGGGCACAGCGATCGTCTCGACGATCTTCGGCACCCTCGGCGGAGTCGCTCTGGCCAGGGCCAGAAGGGGCGCATGGTGGGCACTCGGACTGACCGCGATCCTCGGACTGACCCTGGTCACCCCCGAGATCGTCGACGGCATCTCGTTCCTGCCGTGGTTCGTCACGGTCGGCGTCGACTGGGGCATCACACCGCTCAACAACGGCCTGGTCAGGCTCATCATCTCGCACGCGATGTTCTCCATGGCGATCGTGACGTTCATCGTCCGGGCCCGACTCGCCGGAATGGACACCCAGCTCGAGGATGCCGCCGCCGATCTCGGAGCCACCCCGTGGAACCGGTTCAAGGACAACACCCTGCCGATCGCGGCTCCCGGCATCCTCGCCGGAGCTCTGATGTCGTTCACCGTCAGCCTCGACAACACGATCCTCTCGAGCTTCGTCCAGCAGCCGGGCTACACCCCGTGGCCGGTCTACATCTTCTCCGCCGTCCGCGTGGCTCTGCGCCCCGAGGTCGCGGCGATGTCGACGGTGATGTTCGTGCTCACCCTCTTAGCGCTCGGTTTCGTCGGCTTCGTCCTGCGCAAGGCTGGCGGCAACGCCACGGAGATCATCAAGACGATGGCCGCATGAGGAGCCCCATCACCGAGGCGGCCCCGAAGTTCGCCGGCTCGTGCCGGCCCGCCGTTCCGCACCACCCCGCACCTGCCTGTCCGGCAGAGTGCCCACCGACCGCACAGCGAAGAAAGTGAAGTGACATGGACGTCAATGCCTCATTGTCCGACGCCTCGACCATTCCGTTCTGGCTCGACACCGACCTGCGTCCGGAGCCGCTGCCGCCGCTGCAGGAGAACCGCGAGACCGACCTCCTCGTCGTCGGCGGCGGGTTCACGGGTCTGTGGACTGCTCTGCAGGCCAAGGAGCGGGACCCGAACCGTCGGGTCGTGCTCGTCGAAGCGAACTCGATCGGGTGGGCCGCCTCGGGGCGCAATGGCGGATTCTGCGCGGCCAGCCTCACTCACGGCTATGACAACGGGGAAGCCCACCTGCCGGAGGAGAACGATCGGCTCGCGCAGCTGGGCCGGGAGAACCTCGACGCCATCGAAGCAGCGGTGGCGAAGTACGGGATGGACGTCGAGTTCGAGCGCACGGGCGAACTCGACGTCGCCACCGAGGACTACCAGGTCGCCGAGCTGCGTGAGGCCCACGATCCCGATTCCGGTTTCATCTTCCTCGACCAGCAGGAGCTCGCGGGGATCGTCAAGTCGCCGACGTACAAGGGTGCGCTGTGGGATTCCCGCGAGGTCGCGCTGGTCCATCCGGCGAAGCTGTGCTGGGAGCTGCTGCGGGTCATCCGCGAACTCGGGGTCGAGGTCTATGAGGGCACGAAGGTCACCGATGTCAGCGACGCGAAGACGAGCGTGCGAGTCCAGACCCGCGTGACCGCGGAGACGCTCGAGGACTGTGCGTCAGCTCCGTGCAGCCAGGTCACGGCGAAGCGGGTGGCGTTGGCGACGAATGTGTTCCCCTCGCTGCTGAGACGGGTGAGTCTGCATACGGTTCCCGTCTACGACTATGCGCTGATGACCGAGCCGCTGAACGACGAGCAGATGGCTGCGATCGGATGGGAGGGCCGTCAGGGCATCGGCGACTGTGCGAACAGATTCCACTACTACCGGCTGAGCGCTGACAACCGGATCCTCTTCGGCGGTTGGGACGCCGTCTACCACTTCGGGCGGCAGCTGTCGTGGAGATACGATCAGCGACCCGAGACCTTCGAGACCCTCGCCGAGCACTTCTTCGAGACCTTCCCGCAGCTGGCCGGGCTGAAGTTCACTCACAAGTGGGGCGGACCGATCGACACCTGCTCGCGGTTCTTCTCGTTCTTCACCAGCGCCTATGGGAAGAAGGTCGCCATGGCTGCGGGGTTCACCGGGCTCGGAGTGGGTGCGTCTCGGTTCGCTGGAACGGTCATGCTCGATCTGCTCTCCGGCGAGGACACCGAGCTGACCGAGCTCGAGATGGTGCGCAAGCTCCCCCTGCCGTTCCCGCCAGAGCCGGTGGCGTGGCTGGGCATCAAGATGACGACGAATGCGCTGATCAAGGCCGATGAGAACGAAGGCCGTCGCGGACCTCTGCTCAAGGTCCTCGATGCAGTGGGCATGGGCTTCGATTCCTGAGGGCTCCGGCCTGTCCGACGACCGGACCGCGGGCGGGGAATTCGGTCGTGGTTGGTAGACTCTGGGTGAGCGCGGGAGGAACTCCCGAACACTTTCACAAAGGAGCAGTACACGCATGGCACGTGTCGTCGTTGAGGTGATGCCCAAACCCGAGATCCTTGACCCCCAGGGCAAGGCGATCTCCGGCGGACTGACCCGTCTGGGCTTCACCGGGTTCGGTGAGGTTCGTCAGGGCAAGAGGTTCGAACTCGAGGTAGACGGCGAAGCCACCGAGGAGGTCCTCGCCCAGGCACGCGAAGCCGCAGAGAAGCTTCTGTCGAACCCCGTGATCGAAAACGTTGTGGCTGTCCGCGTGGCCGAGGACGCATCGTGACCGCTGTCGCGGCTGATCCCACCGCCGAGGCGACGCCTGAGTCCGGTGTCTCCGTCGGAGTCGTCACGTTTCCCGGAACTCTCGATGACCGTGACGCCGCTCGCGCCGTTCGTCTGGCCGGTGCGAACCCGGTGAACCTGTGGCATGCGGATTCGACGCTGTCCGGAGTCGATGCCGTCATCCTACCCGGCGGGTTCTCCTATGGTGACTACCTGCGCTGCGGTGCGATCGCCGGATTCGCTCCGATCATGGAGTCCGTCGTGGCTGCGGCGAATGCCGGTATGCCGGTGCTCGGCATCTGCAACGGCTTCCAGATCCTCTGCGAGTCCCGGCTGCTGCCCGGTGCGCTCATCCGCAACGATCACCAGCATTTCATCTGCCGTGACCAGGACCTGGTCGTGGAGAACGCGAACACCGCGTGGACGAGCGACTACGAGCAGGGTCAGACGATCCGCATTCCGCTGAAGAACGGTGAGGGCGGGTTCGTCGCCACCGACGAGGTGCTCGACGAGCTCGAGTCCACCGGACGCGTGGTCTTCCGCTACCAGGGCTTCAACCCGAACGGGTCTCTGCGCGACATCGCCGGAATCACGAACGAAGCAGGCAACGTCGTCGGCCTCATGCCGCACCCCGAACACGCCGTCGAGGCCGGCTTCGGCCCCGAGTCCGGCGGCGGAATCGACGGTCAGGGGTTCTTCTCCTCGGCCGTGCGCACCCTCGTCGCCAAGGGCTGAGCCGGCCGGCGGTCCCTGAGACACCGACAGACGAACGACGCCAGATCCCGAAACTCAGAAGCACTGTTCTGAGTCGAGGGCCTGGCGTCGTTTGCATTCTAGTTGCGGGTTGAGTGATCACGGACCTCTATTCGTCGATGTACACCTGCAGCGGCGCCGAGTCTTCGAGGTCGCCGCATTCTGCAGTGATGACGTATCTGCCCCACAGGTCCTTGCTTGAATCCGCTGTGTATCGGACCGATGCGGACTCATCTTCACCGGCGAGTTGGCGCTTTTCCCAGACCTTCGTCTGACCGTCCGTGCTCTTCTTGAACACGCGGAACACGACCTCGTCTTCGGCCGAGCAGTTGACCATTGTGAAATTGACTCCGTCGGTGCCGAGAGCCGTGTCGTTCGTGTCCTCCTCTGGGTTCATCAACAGAGTGCCATCTTCGTATTCACTTCGATCGCCCTCCGCCATGAGGTCGACACTGGTGGACATCTCCCTTACTCTCTCGCCGTCGCGTTCAACATAGACCATGAACGGAAGGGCTGTCGGGACGTCCGGTTCCTCATCCACGACAACCGAGCCGTCGAACGGCCCGTCCTTCTTCACAACGGACTTCTTGTCGTTGAGACTGGTGGTGACGATGTCCCCTGCTTTGAGCCCGTCGACGGTGTATTCGATTCCCTTGCCGTGCGCGACCTCGTACAGTGTCATCGTCGCGAACCTCAGCGCCAGATCTTCATTGTGAGACTTGGGGTCGCCCTCCGAGCCTTCTTCCTCTGCTGCCCCGGATTCGCTCGAGTGACTTCCGTCGGTTGGAACAGAGCCCGAAGGTGCGGCGTCGAGACTCAGAGCCGTCGCCGGTCCGGCTGCGAGCATGGATAGGCTGAAACCGACGGTTGCGGCGAGTGCGAGCTTCTTCATTGTGATCATCCTTCTTTCGTCCTTGCCAGTGATGTTCTGAAAGCGTTGTCGGGTTGATCTGCCGTATTCGGTTGTGGTGCGACCGTAGGCAGGACGAAAGAGTTCTGTGGAGTTCTGATCATTGTGGTCATGACAACTTCGAAACAGCGTTCCGAACGGTTTCGAGACGTCAATGTGACCTGCCGATTCGAACGCCGAGCCGTCTTTCAGAATCACGCACCGCCCACAGCGGCACTCTCGCCGAGGCGGCGCTGTCGTTCCTGGTCATCCCCATTGTTCCAGCGAGGTTGGGTCGGAGCTGGCTGCTCCGGTTGAGGCAGGCTGATCCGGGCGCACAGGCCGCGATCAGACTGTCGATCACATCGTCATCACTCCGCAGAATTCGGCAGGCTGAATTGTTATCGCCGATTTCGGAGATTCCAGGCCGCGGTCCCCTGCTCGCGACTCCGGAAGCAGGGGACCAGAACTGTCAGCAGCACCTTGGCCGGACTCAGTCTTCGGCCCAGTCGAGTCCGACGGCGGTCTCGAGAGTGCTGTTCGTGGCGTGCAGTGGGACAGCCCAGGTTCTGTCCCCGACGATGCCGTCTGAGTCGACGCCACCCCGCTTCTGAAAGCCCTCCACAGACTCCTTCGTGCCGGCCCCGAATTCTCCGTCGGCTTCGCCCGGCGACGGCCAATCACCGCTGCCTGCACCAGAGATGAGTAACTTCTGCAGGTCGCGAACGACGTCGCCTTTCGACCCGGTCTTCAGCAGAGGCATCGGACCACCGTTCGGAAGTGCTTCCCAGGTGTCCTTTCCGACGATGCCATCAACCGTCAGTCCGGCACTCTCCTGAAACCGTTTGACCCCCGCTTCGGAGTCCGGTCCGAAATCACCGTCGACTGCGACGCTGAGATCGGGAATTCTCCGCAGAGCTCGCTGGGCGCGCAGGACCGCGGTGCCCTTGTCGCCGCGTTTGATATCGGGCTGACCTGGACTGGACATGATTGTGCTCCTCGTTCATCGGTTTCGTGGAAGCTTCCTTGCCTCCACGACGACCAAGCTAGGCCCGCTGTTCCTGCACCGGCAAGACCCGGACGTGACTCAACGGGCGTGCACGCGAACTGCTCGGCACTGCCTGTGAGGACAGCACAGATCGGCCCCGGTTCTTCGACCAGGAGTCGAGGAACCGGGGCCGATCGCTTCCGCCAGGACCGCTTCTCGCCGTCGGGCCGGGTGGAGTCACCAACCCGACGGGTCACCGGTCACTGCCAGCTCTTGTTCTTCCGGCGTGCCAGACCGATGGCCGCTCCACCGCCGAGGATGAGCAGGGCGCCTGCAGCCAGCCCGGTGAGTTCGGCACCGGTGCGAGGCATCGACGAGCCGCCCCCGGATCCGCCGGCTTCACCGGAGTCTCCTCCGTTGCCGCCACCGGACTCACCGCCGGTGACTTCGAACTCTCCTGACCTGCTGACGTCCATGCATTCGGCGAAGACCTGGTAGGTCCCGACGTAGTATGCGGGATCATCCCCGAGTCCGTAGACGTGGATTCCGGCCGTTCCTTCTTCATTGGCCGTCGCGGTCTGTTCGTAGAGTTTCTCGCCCTCGTCCCCGGAGTAGACCTCGAAGTGGACTTCGGCATCTGGAACGCATTCGTTGACCATCAGCTGCACACCTTGGTCCCGGTCGATGAAGTCCTCTCCCGGAATCTTTTCGGGGTTGATCGAGAGCTCGGGGTCGACGACGCTGCCGTCATCGGTGACAGTGAACGTGGTCTCTGCGCTCTTGTCGCCGCAGGAGGCCATGACGATGAAGTCACCGACCCAGCCCTTGCCGCCGTCACCGTCAGGGAGGAACTGGACGGATCCCGCTGCATCCTCACCGGCTTCCTGGGTCTCGTCCCAGATCACGGTGTCGGGGTCTTTCGCGGAGCTCACCTGGAACTTCACCTCGGAGTCGACGTGGCAGTCGACGAGGGTGATGTTGACACCGTTCTCGAGGAAGTCGGCCAGCTTCTGGCCCTCCGGGGTGACGCTGAGATCCGAATCGGAGCCGTCGCCGTTCTCAGTGACGGAATACGTCGTCTCCGCGGTCATGTCACCGCATTCTGCGCTGACCACGAAGTCACCGATCCATCCATCGCCGCCGGTTCCAGGCATGAAGGACGCGGAGGCCGAACCGTCACCGCCGGCGGTCTTCGTCTCTTCCCAGATGCTCGTATTCTCGCCCTTGCGGACGATGGTGACGGTCACTTCTTCGCCCGCCTCGCAATTGCTCACGGTGATGTCGACACCATCGTCGAGATACGAGTCGATCCCTTGGCTCTGCGGGTCGACGCTGACGGCCGCATCCGAGTCATCTTGGCTGTCGGTGATCTCCACGCTGCCGCTGAATGTCTCCGACTCTTCGCCGTCGCGGGCGACGGTCACGGTGACATCGACGACGTCGCCGACCTTGAGCTCGGTGTTGCCGCGGAGCTCTCCGTTGAACGTTCCGTCACTGTCGACGGTGATGGAGCCGCTCTCTCCGGGTTCGGCGGTGACGGTGTCTCCGGCCTTCAGCCCGGTGATGGTGTACGGGATGGCCTCGGCTGCCTCGTCGACGGGCATCGACGACTGGTCGAGGGAGAACGAGGCATCGATCGGGGTCGAGTCCTCGGGCGGTTCGTCCGAACCTTCGCCAGGGTCGGCTGCCTCATCACCGTCGCCGGGATCGGTTGCGTTCTCGTCGCCTCCCGGATCAGTCGATTCCTCCCCGTCACCGGGTTCGGTGGGTGTGCCGGGATCAGCGGCGTCGTCACCAGGGTCCGTGGGCGGGTCCTCTGTTCCCGGGGATTCTGCGTTGCCGTCTCCTGCTTCTCCCGCGGCTTGGACGTCGGCCGCCTGCGCAGTTGTGCTCTCATCTGCTTGTGCGGCTGCCTGACCCCATCCTCCGAGGGAGAGTGCCAGAGCGAACGTTGCCGCCATTGCCAACCGTTTCATGATGTTCCTTCCAGAGTTCTGGTCGGTTGCCGTCTTCAGTTATGGCTTGGACCATACGCAGGCAATGAAGAGCGCACGACTTTAGGTCGTTTAGATCATGACAGAAGTGATAGAGGTGTTTTGCCGAATGTTTATCACTTCGCAATACTGGTCGTGCGGCCTGATTATAGTGCTCCACGTGTTCGTCCCCCAGGCTGTGCTCTCACCTGCACAGCAACTTCTATTTGGGGCTGGTGAGCCGCACGGCAGAGCGGTCAGAGCAGTGTCACATTTGGATCGATTTCGGCATTCACGCCCTGAAAAACGTTATGTCGGATTCTCCGTTCACCATCTGATTTCTGCGGTGAATGCGATGCAGGGTCCCCGAGCTCAAGCTCGGGGACCCTGCCACTGCTCGGAACGATCAGGCTTGCGGAGAGCGGCCTTCCTCTGCCGGCGCCTCGGAGCTTTCGCCTTCGGCATCCGGCCCGTCCGCGCTGTCGCTGGCGGAGACCGCAGCTTCCTCGACCGGCGCACCGGCCTCGGCTGCGGCGAGCACCTCGGCGGTGAACTGCTCCTCGGCGTCCTCTCCGCGGAACTGCGACATGTACAGCCGGTGGTAGGCGCCTTCTGCCGCGAGCAGCTGCTCGTGGTTGCCATGTTCGACGATCGCTCCGTCTTCCATCACGAGGATGGTGTGAGCGTCACGGATCGTCGACAGCCGGTGGGCGATGACGAACGACGTCCGATCGGTTCGCAACGCTGCCATCGCCTGCTGCACCAGCACCTCGGTGCGGGTGTCGACCGATGAGGTCGCCTCGTCGAGGATGAGCAGTGAGGGGTCGGCGAGGAACGCTCGAGCGATGGTGATGAGCTGCCGTTCGCCGGCCGAGACGCTGCCGCCGTCGGAATCGATGACGGTGTCATAGCCGTCGGCCAGCTGGCGCACGAACCGATCAACCATCGTCGCCTTCGCGGCTGCGACGACTTCCTCATCGGTGGCGCCCAACCGGCCGTAGCGGATGTTGTCGGCGATGGTGCCTTCGAACAGCCACGCATCCTGGAGCACCATGCCCACATGTGATCGGAGGTCGGCCCGGCTGAGGTCGCGGGTGTCGATGCCGTCGAGGTAAATGGTTCCGCCCGTGATCTCGTAGAAGCGCATCACGAGGTTGACCAAGGTGGTCTTGCCGGCACCGGTCGGGCCGACGATCGCCACCGTATGTCCCGGTTCGGCGGTGAAGGACACCTTCTCGATGAGAGGCGTCTCCGGAGCATACCGGAAGCTCACTTCGGAGAATTCGACCTTGCCCGGAGTGCGCGGGGGCAGTTCTTGCTGCACCTCGTCGGGGTCCTCCTCCTCGGCGTCGAGCAGTTCGAAAGTCCGCTCCGCCGAGGCGACACCGGACTGGAGCATATTCGCGACACCGGCCATTTCGGAGATCGGCTGCGAGAACTCGCGTGAGTACTGGATGAACGCGGTCGCATCACCGAGCGTCATCTGTCCCGTCGCCACCTTGAGTCCGCCGGCGACGGCGATGAGGACATAGCTGAGGTAGGACACGAACTGCATTGAGGGCATGATCATGCCGGAGACGAACTGTGCTCCTGCCGAAGCCTTGTACAGCGATTCGTTGCGACGGTCGAACTCCTCGAGCATGACCTCGTCACGACCGAAGGCCCTGACGATGTCAAGACCGGAGAATGACTCTTCCACGTGCCCGTTGACCTCACCGGTGTGCTTCCACTGCGCCTTGAACAGCTTCTGCGAACGGGTGCCGATGACGCCGGCGATGATCGCCGACAGCGGCAGAGCGATGAGAGCCAGCAGTGCGAGCTGCCAGGACACGATGAACATCATCACGCCGATGCCTATGATCGTCAGCGCAGACTGCACGAGCTGAGAGAACGCCTGCTGCAGGGCCTGCTGGATGTTGTCGACGTCGTTGGTCACTCGCGACATCACATCGCCGCGCTGACGGGTGTCGAAGTAGCGCAGCGGCAGTCGGTTGATCTTGCGTTCGATGTCCTCACGCAGACGGTAGACCACGCGCATGACCAGGGCGTTGAGGATATACCCCTGCGCCCACATGAGCATCGAGGCCACGAGGTACATGAGCAGGACGGCGATGATGATCTGACCGAGCGCCGTGAAGTCGATCCCCTGCCCGGGCACCACCTCGGCGGTGGAGAGCATATCGGCGAAGTCGTCTCGGCCCTCGGCGCGGGCCCCGGCGATGATGTCGTCGATGTTCGCACCAGCGGGCAGCTGAGCGCCGATGACTCCGGAGTAGACGACGTCCATCGCCTTGCCGAGGACCTTGGGCGCGATGACGGTGAGCACGACGGAGCCCACGACGAGGGCGACGACGTAGAACATGCCCTTCTTCTCCGTGGCCATGAGTCCGAACAGACGCTTGACCGACGGCCAGAAGTGCTTGGCCTTGCGCGGAGGCGTGCCTCCGCTCATCTCCAGTTCCTCGCCGCTGGGGATGTATTCGTCTTCCCCAGCCACCACAGTTTCGGTTGAGTTGTTGTCGGCCATGTCAGTTCACCTCTTCCGTGGTCAGCTGGGACTCGATGATCTCGCGGTAGGTCGGATTCGCCTCGGCGAGTTCCTCATGGGTGCCGCGGCCGACGATCTTCCCGGCTTCGAGGACGATGATCTGGTCGGCGTCCCGGATCGTCGATACGCGCTGGGCGACGACGATGACGGTGGCCTCCCCCGTCGATTCGTCGAGGGCGGCCCGCAGGCGGGCGTCGGTGGCGACGTCGAGGGCGGAGAACGAATCGTCGAAGACGTAGATCTGCGGCTTCACCGTCAGGGCTCTGGCGATGCACAGACGCTGCCGCTGACCGCCGGAATAGTTCGTGCCTCCCTGGGCGACGCGTTCTGAGAGCTTGTCTTCTTTCTCGGCCACGAAGTCGTCGGCCTGGGCGATGCGCAGGGCCTCCCACAGCTCTTCATCGGTGGCGTCCTCATTGCCGAAGCGCAGGTTCGAGGCGATTGTGCCGGAGAACAGGTACGGCTTCTGCGGCACCAGACCGATGAGTTGGGCCAGCTGGTGGCGGTTGAACTCGGTGACGGGGGTGCCGTCGATGAGGATCTCGCCGACCTGCGGGTCGATGAGTCTGGGGATGAGGTTGACGATCGTCGACTTGCCGGAACCGGTCGATCCGATGATCGCGGTCGTCGTTCCGGGCTGGGCTGTGAAGTTCAGTCCCTCGAGCACAGGCACCTCGGCGCCGGGATATCCGAAGGTGACATTGCGGAATTCGAGCTCACCGCGACCCGGCAGCTCCGTGACACCGGCCGGGATGGTCATCGTGCTGCGGGTGTCGAGGATCTCTGCGATGCGTTCGGCGCAGACGACGGCGCGCGGAATCATCATCATCATGAATACGCCCATCATCACGGCCACGAGGATCTGCAGCAGGTACTGCAGGAACGCGGTCAGCGATCCCACTTCCATCTGTCCGGCGTCGACGCGGTGGCCGCCGAACCACAGGACGGCGGCAGTCGCGAGATGGAGGATCATCATGATGGCAGGGAACATGAGCACGAACAGGTTGCCGACCTTGACCGAGGTTTCGGTCAGGGCACGGTTGGCATCGGCGTAGCGGTCGGTTTCGAAGGGCTCGCGGACGAAGGCACGGATGACACGGATGCCGGTGATCTGTTCGCGCAGAACTCCGTTGATGTCGTCGACCTGGTCCTGCATACGGCGGAACAGCGGCATGAGGAGGTAGACGAGGATGGCGACGACGATGAACAGGACGGGCACGGACACCCACACCAGCCAGGACAGCCCGGCGTCTTCCCGCAGGGCCATGATGATGCCGCCGATGCACATGATCGGTGTCGAGACCATGAAGTTCAGGGTCATGAGCACGAGCATCTGAACCTGTTGGACGTCGTTGGTGTTGCGGGTGATGAGGGTGGCGGATCCGAATTTTCCGACTTCGAGCATCGACAGGTCGTCGACCTGCCGGTAGATGGCTCTGCGGAGGTCGCGGCCGACGCCCATTCCCGTGCGGGCGCCGAAGTAGATCGCGGTGATCGCGGTGACGACCTGCACGAGGCAGACGAGCAGCATCGTCATGCCCGTCGACCAGATGAAGTCGGTATCGCCCTTGGCGACTCCCTCGTCGATGATCCGGGCGTTGAGGCTGGGCAGGTACAGTGCTGCGATGGTCGAAGCCAGCTGCAGGATGACGACCAGAATGATGAACGGCCAGTAGTTTTTGGCGTATTTCAGGGACAGGCGGAGTAATGCCACGTTGAACGTCCTGAGAGAAGAGCGGCTGATGATGGAGTCGTGAGAGTTGCGAAGCGCAACAGACTAGCTTACATTGATTCTCCTCTCAGAGATAGACGAGCCGGCGGCAGATCGGGGCGTTCTGCCACGACCTCCACTTCGCCATGAGGCACTGACACGGCCTTCGCACCGCGTGCCTCCTCGCTTCTCGGGCGCTCCCGCATACGCTTGAAAGCATGAGCTCAACTCTGCAGGACCTGGTCAATCGTGCCGTCTTCTATTCGACGGAGGTGCAGACGCATTTCGGTGCGCTCATCGCCGACGCCGAGTGGGAAGTCGACTTCAGCTCCGACCCGCACCTGACGTTCACGTCGGCCGAGGGCGCCGTCCTGCGCACCCGACCGCATCTGCTCGGATCGGAGTCAGGCAGGGAGAAGACGTGGCTGTGGGGTTGGGAGAACGTCAATGACTTCCCCGATGCCGTCGTCGGGCTCTCCCACGAGGTGCGCAAGTTCGGGGCCGCTGAGGACGTCAGCGAGCTCACGACACCTGAGCTCTCCCTCGATGAGGAGCTCGCACTGCGGCTGACCCTGGCATCGAAGGAGGCCACCGACAAGTGGGCCCACTATCCTGCCGCCGCCGGCGCCGGGACCACTGTCTGGCTCCTCGTCGATGCCGCCGAGATCGCCCTGCCCGCACCGCAGGTCAAGGTCTCTGTGAGGGCGCTCATGCAGGGACTGACGCAGACGACGGTGACCGACCACCGCGCGGCCATCGAAGCGTACGTCGCCAAACGCGGCATTCCGACGGCAGAGCTCCCCGAGGGTGGCCTGCGGATGCTGTTCGCCGACGGCTCGGCCGACCTGTCTTTCGACGATCAGCGTCGCATCTCCAACTGCGACCTGAATGCACCACTGGAGGGCAAGGCCGCCGAGCAGTACGCCGCCGCGGAACCCACAGGCAGCCCCGCCGAGGGAGCCGCCGCCTCTCGCGCGACCGATTCGACTTCCGCTCCCGCCGCGAAGGATGTTGCCGCACCACCTGCTTCGACCCCAGCGACACCGACGCCTGCTGAGACAGAGGAAGCCGCGCCCATGGAGTCCGTGCCAGACGAGAAGCCGGCAGCGGAAGCGGCCCCGGCGGCCGAGGCTCAGGCCGAGGAAGCTGCAGAGCCTGCGGCGGAGGCTTCGGACGCCGTACGCGGGCAGCGGCGGCCGGAGGCCGAGCGGCCGCTCGGAGACGGATCTGTCGGACCCGCCGAGACGGAGACTCCGATCGAGGAAGGGCCGAGCAAGGAGGCCAAGCCGAAGAAGAAGGGCCTGTTCTCCAAGCTGTTCGGACGCTGATGCGCCTCTGAGCTGTTGGATCCCTGACGGATGCTTGGGGCGCCGATCGGCGGCCCCAAATGTTTCATCGGCTTTCAGCGGTTGACGGGCGTCTCGGGTCCCCAGCGAGAGCCTCGATCGAAGAGGAACCTTCGTTCATCATCATTGCGCAGCGTCAGTTCCGAGTCCGCTGCTTGAAGAGAGAACTCCCCTCTCCGACCTTCGAGTACCGGAACTCAACCGTGCCGGAGGGATCGCGAATAAGCGTCTGAGCGCCGTTGCGGACGGGATAGAGCTTCGCTGTGATCGACTGGCCTTCGACGCTGTAGACACCGTCCTGGAAGTCTCCGTCGGAATACCGCACACTCATTCACATGCCCTTGCCTGAGCCTATCTGCCCGAAAGCGATCTGAGTGATGTCTGCAAGATCTCCGCACGTCTGCGAGAACACCACTCTCAGCTGCCGGCGACAAGCCGGAGAATACACGAATGGCCTCGTACGACTCCCACTGAGAGTCGCACGAGACCATTTACTACCTGACGGGGGCCCAGCAACCTGGCGCCAGGTAGCTGCGCCCCCGTCAGGTAGCAATAACCGGTGAATACAGTGATGGCCCCGCCCAACCCAAAGGATTGAACGAGGCCATCACCACTAAAAAATATTGCGGCAGTCACTTACTCTCCCACAACCACCAAGTTGCAGTACCATCAGCGCGAATGGGCTTAGCTACCGGGATCGGAACGGTTAACCGGGCGTTTCCCCACCACTATCACCACCGCAAAACCAACAAACCACGCTCACCCAAACCCATGTTTGGGTGGTAGTGGTCCAAGAACCGCACAGCGAACGCGAACACCAAAAACTTATACAACATGCACACCCGAAAGTGTGAACTCTTCAAGCCATCCCAGAAAAGACGAAACAATCTCTCACACACACCAACCCCACATTGGAATGGTTGATGAGTGATCGGTGTATTAGTACCAGTCAACTCCACACCTCACAGTGCTTCCATACCCGGCCTATCAACCCCATCATCTATAGGACACCTCCCCTGACTCAAGGTCAGTTGGAAATCTCATCTCGGAGCCGGCTTCCCGCTTAGATGCTTTCAGCGGTTATCCATCCCGAACGTAGCCAACCAGCCATGCTCCTGGCGGAACAACTGGCACACCAGAGGTTCGTCCGTCCCGGTCCTCTCGTACTAAGGACAGACCTCCACAAATTTCCTACGCACGCAGCGGATAGGGACCGAACTGTCTCACGACGTTCTAAACCCAGCTCGCGTACCGCTTTAATGGGCGAACAGCCCAACCCTTGGGACCGACTCCAGCCCCAGGATGCGACGAGCCGACATCGAGGTGCCAAACCATGCCGTCGATATGGACTCTTGGGCAAGATCAGCCTGTTATCCCCGAGGTACCTTTTATCCGTTGAGCGACCACGCTTCCACAAGCCATGGCCGGGTCACTAGTCCCAGCTTTCGCTCCTGCTCGACACGTCCGTCTCACAGTCAAGCTCCCTTGTGCACTTACACTCGACACCTGATTGCCAACCAGGCTGAGGGAACCTTTGGGCGCCTCCGTTACTCTTTAGGAGGCAACCGCCCCAGTTAAACTACCCATCAGGCACTGTCCCTGAACCCGATCAGGGTCCGAAGTTAAGGAATCCACTATGGTCAGAGTGGTATTTCACCGATCGACTCCACCCCAACTAGCGTCAGGGCTTCCCAGTCTTCCACCTATCCTACACAAACCACACCGAATCCCAATACCAAACTATAGTGAAGGTCTCGGGGTCTTTCCGTCCTGCTGCGCGTAACGAGCATCTTTACTCGTAATGCAATTTCGCCGAGTTCGTGGTTGAGACAGCAGAGAAGTCGTTACGCCATTCGTGCAGGTCGGAACTTACCCGACAAGGAATTTCGCTACCTTAGGATGGTTATAGTTACCACCGCCGTTTACTGGGGCTTAAATTCTCCGCTTCACCCTTACGGGTTAACAGGTCCTCTTAACCTTCCAGCACCGGGCAGGCGTCAGTCCGTATACATCGACTTACATCTTCGCACGGACCTGTGTTTTTAATAAACAGTCGCTTCTCTCTGGCCTCTGCGACCACCACCAGCACATCCCACAGCAAGTGTGGTTCACCGGGATGGTCCCCCTTCTCCCGAAGTTACGGGGGCATTTTGCCGAGTTCCTTAACCACGATTCTCTCGATCACCTTAGTATTCTCTACTCGACCACCTGTGTCGGTTATAGGGTACGGGCAACACACACCCTCACGTCGATGCTTTTCTCGGCAGCAGAGGATCACCAGATCACCCCACCAATGTGGGGCGCCCATCAGCTCTCACACTCTATGCGGGGACGGATTTACCTACCCCCACGTGCTACAACCTTAGACCGTGACTACCATCGCACGGCCTGGCTACCTTTCTGCGTCACACCTCACGCTTACCGACTCCACACTCAGGTCCCCCACTCAAACCCAACCACAGGCCCGAAGGCCTGACGGGATCATCACGGGGTTAGTATCGTGTGTTTTGGTACTGTCGGTTGTGTGTCGGTACCAGAATATCAACTGGTTGTCCATCGACTACGCCTGTCGGCCTCGCCTTAGGTCCCGACTTACCCAGGGCGGATTAGCCTAGCCCTGGAACCCTTGGTCATCCGGTGGACGGGTTTCTCACCCGTCTTTCGCTACTCATGCCTGCATTCTCACTCGAATCGCCTCCACCACTCGTTCACACGGCAGCTTCTCCGGCAACTCGACGCTCCCCTACCCAACACCACACCATTACGGCTTAACTGTGGTGCTGCCACAACTTCGGCGGTGTACTTAGCCCCGCTACATTATCGGCGCTCAATCACTTGACCAGTGAGCTATTACGCACTCTTTCAAGGGTGGCTGCTTCTAAGCCAACCTCCTGGTTGTCTTCGCAACTGAACATCCTTTCCCACTGAGCACACGCTTAGGGGCCTTAGTTGATGGTCTGGGCTGTTTCCCTCTCGACAATGAAGCTTATCCCCCACTGTCTCACTGCCACGCTGAACCTTGACTGGCATTCGGAGTTTAGTTGACGTCAGTAACCCGGTAGGGCCCATCAGCCATCCAGTAGCTCTACCTCCAGCAAGAACCACGCAACGCTGCACCTAAATGCATTTCGGGGAGAACCAGCTATCACAGAGTTTGATTGGCCTTTCACCCCTAACCACAGGTCATCCCCTCCATTTTCAACTGAAGTGGGTGCGGGCCTCCACGCGCTCTTACACACGCTTCACCCTGCCCATGGCTAGATCACTCCGCTTCGGGTCTAGGACACGCGACTGACTCGCCCTATTCGGACTCGCTTTCGCTACGGCTACCCCACACGGGTTAACCTCGCCACGCACCGCTAACTCGCAGGCTCATTCTTCAAAAGGCACGCCATCACAGTCATCAAGATACTGCTCTGACGGATTGTAAGCACATGGTTTCAGGTACTCTTTCACTCCCCTCCCGGGGTACTTTTCACCATTCCCTCACGGTACTTATCCGCTATCGGTCATCAGGAAGTATTTAGCCTTACCAGGTGGTCCTGGCAGATTCACACGAAATTCCACGAGTTCCGTGCTACTCGGGCATGCACACACTGCGAACAGTCAATGTTTCGTCTACGGGACTCTCACCCACTCCGGTCCTGTTTCCCACCAGGTTCGACTACACCAACAACACTCACAGACCGGCCATGCTGGACCGGACCACGTACACCCCACAACACCCCTGCAGCAACACCAGCACGCTTGACACTGCACAGGTTTAGGCTCATCCAGTTTCGCTCGCCACTACTCCCGGAATCATTGTTATTTTCTCTTCCTGCGGGTACTGAGATGTTTCACTTCCCCGCGTTCCCTCCACATGCCCTATATATTCAGACACGGGTCACCACCCTCACGAGTGGCGGGGTTTCCCCATTCGGAGACCCTCGGATCAACGCCTGTTTATCGGCTCCCCGAGGCTTATCGCAGATTTCCACGTCCTTCATCGGCTCCTGATGCCAAGGCATCCACCATGCGCTCTTACACACTCACCCAACCCCCAAAGGGACCGGCTTCGTGTGTGCGAAAAATTGTTTCATTCACCTTAACTAGATGATGACAAGAAAAATCACATTACATAAACACCACTTACTCGCGGTGTTTGATGCTCGCGTCCACTATACGATTCTCAAACCACTACCAAACACCCACCACCACACACCAGAAATCTCTGCTGCTTGGTGGCCGGGTTGGTCCTGTTGGTTGAAACCACACCCAACAACCGTTGGGGTTTGTGATTCCAGGACCCAATAACGTGTTCGTCCTAGCCCACCCAAAAACCACATCCGCACCCGGGGCATTGACCCCAGCCAGGCTGTGTGAGCGAGCGAGTGTTGTGATGTTCCACCCTTGAGCTCCCAACCAGATGACGCATTCGATCACTGCGTTGGGGTTCTTATGTGTGCTCCTTAGAAAGGAGGTGATCCAGCCGCACCTTCCGGTACGGCTACCTTGTTACGACTTAGTCCCAATCACCAGTCCCACCTTAGACGGCCCCCTCCACAAGGGTTGGGACACCGGCTTCGGGTGTTACCGACTTTCGTGACTTGACGGGCGGTGTGTACAAGGCCCGGGAACGTATTCACCGCAGCGTTGCTGATCTGCGATTACTAGCGACTCCGACTTCACGTAGTCGAATTGCAGACTACGATCCGAACTGAGACTGGCTTTAAGGGATTCGCTTACCCTCACGGGTTCGCCTCTCTCTGTACCAGCCATTGTAGCATGCGTGAAGCCCAAGACATAAAGGGCATGATGATTTGACGTCATCCCCACCTTCCTCCGAGTTGACCCCGGCAGTCTCCTATGAGTTCCCACCATCACGTGCTGGCAACATAGAACGAGGGTTGCGCTCGTTGCGGGACTTAACCCAACATCTCACGACACGAGCTGACGACAACCATGCACCACCTGTACACCAGCTCCAAAGAG
The DNA here is from genome assembly GCF_026013965.1 of Brevibacterium sp. JSBI002. Classification (NCBI taxonomy): domain Bacteria; kingdom Bacillati; phylum Actinomycetota; class Actinomycetes; order Micrococcales; family Brevibacteriaceae; genus Brevibacterium; species Brevibacterium sp. JSBI002. Next base: position 638,372 of record NZ_CP110341.1, on the reverse strand, counting down.
AAGAACTGTTTCCAGAACGGTCCAGTGTATGTCAAGCCTTGGTAAGGTTCTTCGCGTTGCATCGAATTAATCCGCATGCTCCGCCGCTTGTGCGGGCCCCCGTCAATTCCTTTGAGTTTTAGCCTTGCGACCGTACTCCCCAGGCGGGGCACTTAATGCGTTAGCTACGGCGCGGAGAACGTGGAATGTCCCCCACACCTAGTGCCCAACGTTTACGGCATGGACTACCAGGGTATCTAATCCTGTTCGCTCCCCATGCTTTCGCTCCTCAGTGTCAGTTACAGCCCAGAGTCCCGCCTTCGCCACCGGTGTTCCTCCTGATATCTGCGCATTTCACCGCTACACCAGGAATTCCAGACTCCCCTACTGCACTCTAGTCAGCCCGTACCCACTGCACGCGCAACGTTAAGCGTTGCGTTTCCACAGCAGACGTGACCAACCACCTACGAGCTCTTTACGCCCAATAATTCCGGACAACGCTCGTACCCTACGTATTACCGCGGCTGCTGGCACGTAGTTAGCCGGTACTTCTTCTGCAGGTACCGTCACTTTCGCTTCTTCCCTGCTGAAAGCGGTTTACAACCCGAAGGCCGTCATCCCGCACGCTGCGTCGCTGCATCAGGGTTTCCCCCATTGTGCAATATTCCCCACTGCTGCCTCCCGTAGGAGTCTGGGCCGTGTCTCAGTCCCAGTGTGGCCGGTCGCCCTCTCAGGCCGGCTACCCGTCGTCGCCTTGGTGGGCCATTACCCCACCAACAAGCTGATAGGCCGCGAGCCCATCCCTGATCGAAAAACTTTCCACCAACCCTCATGCGAGGGTTGGTCGTATCCGGTATTAGACCCGGTTTCCCAGGCTTATCCCGAAATCAGGGGCAGGTTACTCACGTGTTACTCACCCGTTCGCCACTCATCCACCAGAAGCAAGCTTCTGGCTTCAGCGTTCGACTTGCATGTGTTAAGCACGCAGCCAGCGTTCGTCCTGAGCCAGGATCAAACTCTCCATAAAAAAATTATGTTACGAATGAATCCCAGCAAGACAGCCAACCCCTCACGGGGTGAGAAGGTTGACCAAAAAAACACTGACCAAACACGAAGGCCACCCATGTGATGCGGGAGGTTCGGCGAAGAACCACCCACACGAGGCGACACCATGTTCGATCAGATGATTGTCTTACCAGAAAATAAAATGTTCTGGCATCACAACTTGTTCAAACAAACACGCTATTGGATTCTCAAACCACAAACACACACCCATCACCACACCACAAAAACAGTGTGTTCACTGGGGGTATCAGTTTCATTTTGTGTCACCCACCCGATCGTCTGAACCCGTGGATCAAACCGTGTTTGTCCTGGTCAGACCCGGTGGAAACGGTGTTACGAGAACCTCGTTTCCGGCGGGGCAACGAGATATAACTCTAGACCACTCCAGAGGCGACGTGCAAATCCAAAACCGAGTTTCTCCACGTGACACCCACCACACAGCCTGCAGTGCTCAACGATGTCCCCTTGCAGAGAGGCCGGCCGCACCCCAGCCCTTGCACCAACCGAGCCCAAATGCCGCGCGATTCAGCTGCCCGGGCGGACAGCTTTGCGCAGGCGTGCTAGCTGCTCGTCGATGACGGCACCCACCTCGGTGATCTCTGTCTGCCGGATCCCCCGTTCCACAGCCCGCGACCTCCACCCCTCGACTGCGCTCACGACCTCATTGAGCACCGACACTGCGGTCGGCTTCGCCAGATGGCAGAGAGAGGCGAATTCGAGCAGCGCCTCGGCTTCGGTCTCCGCGGACACGACGCCATTGATCGCTGTCTGCCGTTCGACCGCGGGTTCCGGTTCCGGGTTGATGTCGAACGCCGGGCTCAGCTGCCATCCCGCGTCCGCCCGTATGAAGCCATGGTTACGCAAATGATCATCCGTATTGTGCAGTGCAACTGAGAATGCCACTCGGCGAAACAGTTCCGCACAGTCGCTGCGCCAGCGCCGGCTGTGGTCTTCGATAGCTTCGACGATATCGAGATAGTCACCGGCTTCTCCGTCTCGATGCCCGGTTGCTGTCATCGCACTCATATATCCGATCCGACGGTCAACCGCGCGATCGAATCTCTGCAGAAGGAGCACAGATCTCTCGTCGATACTCAGCAACCGAGATTCAGTGGTGTCGATTCCGGCCCTACGGGCGAGTTCGAGTGCCAGGCCCTCCCACGCGATGACGTCTCGATCGTCGCCAGGTCGGGAGAACTTCGCAATTGACAGCCGTCCCTCATCGTCCGCCACAGATGCCTTGGGCCGCGCCCCTCCCAGAGACCCTGTCCCAGCGTCAAGAAGGCGCTTCACAGCTGCGCCCGACCCTTCTGCGGCCCCATCAGCAGCCCGTTGCAGTTCGGGCAGCGAAAGGAGCTTCGGTACGCGACTCGAAGGGCTGAGGAAGTCTTCGTCGGCAGCACGACGAAACCGCAGAGCTCCCTGTCGAGTGCGATCACTGACTCCGAGCAGGAAGTCGATGTCCGTCAGGCGGCGGTCACGGACGAAGCCGTCGGCGACCTGCCGCCGATGCTCCTTCGCCACGAGATTACGACCCCATCGGTCAGGAGAACAGTCGGCGAATGCTCCCGGTAGACCGGGTACGCTGAACGGGACCGTCGACAGTGGGAGCTCTGGGTCGACGGAATAGGCCCATCGAGCTCCCACATACTCGTCGGAGTATTTGAACGTCGTCGAGATATGCCCCCGTGCGATGTGGAAATACGCAGTACCGACGAATACCGCCGTTCCGCCATGGTCCAATTCAACCCGGATCTGCTCACTCATCGACGAACCCTATCCGGAAGCGTTTCAGCAGAACGCAGTCTTCCGACATCGGTGCTCAAAGGATCGAATGAGGCGGACACGTGGTCGAGCTGCCCCAGTGCCTGCATAACCGACATCACTGCGCCGATTGATACCCCTGCATCACCCCGTTCGACTTTCTGGAGCGTCGATCGAGAGATGCCGGCCCGCTCCGCGACTTCGACAGCCTTGAGCGACTGCATGAGTCGCCACCGACGAATCGAGGATCCGATCTCGGTGAGACGGCGGTCCACTTGGCGAGTGACGCTCATTTCCACTCCTTATGAGTACAATAAACACCGTACGACCAGTTAACGACTAGAATACGCGCCATTAGCTCAACTGGCAAAGACGATTTCGGACGGATCGGTGGCCGGCTGCTGTCCGGAAGGACTCCACAAGATCTCCGCACGTCTGCGAGAACACCACTCTCAGTTGCCGGCGACAAGCCGGAGAATACACGAATGGCCTCGTACGACTCCCACTGAGAGTCGCACGAGACCATTTACTACCTGACGGGGGCCCAGCAACCTGGCGCCAGGTAGCTGCGCCCCGTCAGGTAGCAATAACCGGTGAATACAGTGATGGCCCCGCCCAACCCAAAGGATTGAACGAGGCCATCACCACTAAAAAATATTGCGGCAGTCACTTACTCTCCCACAACCACCAAGTTGCAGTACCATCAGCGCGAATGGGCTTAGCTACCGGGATCGGAACGGTTAACCGGGCGTTTCCCCACCACTATCACCACCGCAAAACCAACAAACCACGCTCACCCAAACCCATGTTTGGGTGGTAGTGGTCCAAGAACCGCACAGCGAACGCGAACACCAAAAACTTATACAACATGCACACCCGAAAGTGTGAACTCTTCAAGCCATCCCAGAAAAGACGAAACAATCTCACACACACCAACCCCACATTGGAATGGTTGATGAGTGATCGGTGTATTAGTACCAGTCAACTCCACACCTCACAGTGCTTCCATACCCGGCCTATCAACCCCATCATCTATAGGACACCTCCCTGACTCAAGGTCAGTTGGAAATCTCATCTCGGAGCCGGCTTCCCGCTTAGATGCTTTCAGCGGTTATCCATCCCGAACGTAGCCAACCAGCCATGCTCCTGGCGGAACAACTGGCACACCAGAGGTTCGTCCGTCCCGGTCCTCTCGTACTAAGGACAGACCTCCACAAATTTCCTACGCACGCAGCGGATAGGGACCGAACTGTCTCACGACGTTCTAAACCCAGCTCGCGTACCGCTTTAATGGGCGAACAGCCCAACCCTTGGGACCGACTCCAGCCCCAGGATGCGACGAGCCGACATCGAGGTGCCAAACCATGCCGTCGATATGGACTCTTGGGCAAGATCAGCCTGTTATCCCCGAGGTACCTTTTATCCGTTGAGCGACCACGCTTCCACAAGCCATGGCCGGGTCACTAGTCCCAGCTTTCGCTCCTGCTCGACACGTCCGTCTCACAGTCAAGCTCCCTTGTGCACTTACACTCGACACCTGATTGCCAACCAGGCTGAGGGAACCTTTGGGCGCCTCCGTTACTCTTTAGGAGGCAACCGCCCCAGTTAAACTACCCATCAGGCACTGTCCCTGAACCCGATCAGGGTCCGAAGTTAAGGAATCCACTATGGTCAGAGTGGTATTTCACCGATCGACTCCACCCCAACTAGCGTCAGGGCTTCCCAGTCTTCCACCTATCCTACACAAACCACACCGAATCCCAATACCAAACTATAGTGAAGGTCTCGGGGTCTTTCCGTCCTGCTGCGCGTAACGAGCATCTTTACTCGTAATGCAATTTCGCCGAGTTCGTGGTTGAGACAGCAGAGAAGTCGTTACGCCATTCGTGCAGGTCGGAACTTACCCGACAAGGAATTTCGCTACCTTAGGATGGTTATAGTTACCACCGCCGTTTACTGGGGCTTAAATTCTCCGCTTCACCCTTACGGGTTAACAGGTCCTCTTAACCTTCCAGCACCGGGCAGGCGTCAGTCCGTATACATCGACTTACATCTTCGCACGGACCTGTGTTTTTAATAAACAGTCGCTTCTCTCTGGCCTCTGCGACCACCACCAGCACATCCCACAGCAAGTGTGGTTCACCGGGATGGTCCCCTTCTCCCGAAGTTACGGGGCATTTTGCCGAGTTCCTTAACCACGATTCTCTCGATCACCTTAGTATTCTCTACTCGACCACCTGTGTCGGTTATAGGGTACGGGCAACACACACCCTCACGTCGATGCTTTTCTCGGCAGCAGAGGATCACCAGATCACCCCACCAATGTGGGCGCCCATCAGCTCTCACACTCTATGCGGGGACGGATTTACCTACCCCACGTGCTACAACCTTAGACCGTGACTACCATCGCACGGCCTGGCTACCTTTCTGCGTCACACCTCACGCTTACCGACTCCACACTCAGGTCCCCACTCAAACCCAACCACAGGCCCGAAGGCCTGACGGGATCATCACGGGGTTAGTATCGTGTGTTTTGGTACTGTCGGTTGTGTGTCGGTACCAGAATATCAACTGGTTGTCCATCGACTACGCCTGTCGGCCTCGCCTTAGGTCCCGACTTACCCAGGGCGGATTAGCCTAGCCCTGGAACCCTTGGTCATCCGGTGGACGGGTTTCTCACCCGTCTTTCGCTACTCATGCCTGCATTCTCACTCGAATCGCCTCCACCACTCGTTCACACGGCAGCTTCTCCGGCAACTCGACGCTCCCCTACCCAACACCACACCATGCGGCTTAACTGTGGTGCTGCCACAACTTCGGCGGTGTACTTAGCCCCGCTACATTATCGGCGCTCAATCACTTGACCAGTGAGCTATTACGCACTCTTTCAAGGGTGGCTGCTTCTAAGCCAACCTCCTGGTTGTCTTCGCAACTGAACATCCTTTCCCACTGAGCACACGCTTAGGGGCCTTAGTTGATGGTCTGGGCTGTTTCCCTCTCGACAATGAAGCTTATCCCCCACTGTCTCACTGCCACGCTGAACCTTGACTGGCATTCGGAGTTTAGTTGACGTCAGTAACCCGGTAGGGCCCATCAGCCATCCAGTAGCTCTACCTCCAGCAAGAACCACGCAACGCTGCACCTAAATGCATTTCGGGGAGAACCAGCTATCACAGAGTTTGATTGGCCTTTCACCCCTAACCACAGGTCATCCCCTCCATTTTCAACTGAAGTGGGTGCGGGCCTCCACGCGCTCTTACACACGCTTCACCCTGCCCATGGCTAGATCACTCCGCTTCGGGTCTAGGACACGCGACTGACTCGCCCTATTCGGACTCGCTTTCGCTACGGCTACCCCACACGGGTTAACCTCGCCACGCACCGCTAACTCGCAGGCTCATTCTTCAAAAGGCACGCCATCACAGTCATCAAGATACTGCTCTGACGGATTGTAAGCACATGGTTTCAGGTACTCTTTCACTCCCCTCCCGGGGTACTTTTCACCATTCCCTCACGGTACTTATCCGCTATCGGTCATCAGGAAGTATTTAGCCTTACCAGGTGGTCCTGGCAGATTCACACGAAATTCCACGAGTTCCGTGCTACTCGGGCATGCACACACTGCGAACAGTCAATGTTTCGTCTACGGGACTCTCACCCACTCCGGTCCTGTTTCCCACCAGGTTCGACTACACCAACAACATCACAGACCGGCCATGCTGGACCGGACCACGTACACCCCACAACACCCCTGCAGCAACACCAGCACGCTTGACACTGCACAGGTTTAGGCTCATCCAGTTTCGCTCGCCACTACTCCCGGAATCATTGTTATTTTCTCTTCCTGCGGGTACTGAGATGTTTCACTTCCCCGCGTTCCCTCCACATGCCCTATATATTCAGACACGGGTCACCACCCTCACGAGTGGCGGGGTTTCCCCATTCGGAGACCCTCGGATCAACGCCTGTTTATCGGCTCCCCGAGGCTTATCGCAGATTTCCACGTCCTTCATCGGCTCCTGATGCCAAGGCATCCACCATGCGCTCTTACACACTCACCCAACCCCCAAAGGGACCGGCTTCGTGTGTGCGAAAAATTGTTTCATTCACCTTAACTAGATGATGACAAGAAAAATCACATTACATAAACACCACTTACTCGCGGTGTTTGATGCTCGCGTCCACTATACGATTCTCAAACCACTACCAAACACCCACCACCACACACCAGAAATCTCTGCTGCTTGGTGGCCGGGTTGGTCCTGTTAGTTGAAACCACACCCAACAACCGTTGGGGTTTGTGATTCCAGGACCCAATAACGTGTTCGTCCTAGCCCACCCAAAAACCACATCCGCACCCGGGGCATTGACCCCAGCCAGGCTGTGTGAGCGAGCGAGTGTTGTGATGTTCCACCCTTGAGCTCCCAACCAGATGACGCATTCGATCACTGCGTTGGGGTTCTTATGTGTGCTCCTTAGAAAGGAGGTGATCCAGCCGCACCTTCCGGTACGGCTACCTTGTTACGACTTAGTCCCAATCACCAGTCCCACCTTAGACGGCCCCCTCCACAAGGGTTGGGACACCGGCTTCGGGTGTTACCGACTTTCGTGACTTGACGGGCGGTGTGTACAAGGCCGGGAACGTATTCACCGCAGCGTTGCTGATCTGCGATTACTAGCGACTCCGACTTCACGTAGTCGAATTGCAGACTACGATCCGAACTGAGACTGGCTTTAAGGGATTCGCTTACCCTCACGGGTTCGCCTCTCTCTGTACCAGCCATTGTAGCATGCGTGAAGCCCAAGACATAAAGGGCATGATGATTTGACGTCATCCCCACCTTCCTCCGAGTTGACCCCGGCAGTCTCCTATGAGTTCCCACCATCACGTGCTGGCAACATAGAACGAGGGTTGCGCTCGTTGCGGGACTTAACCCAACATCTCACGACACGAGCTGACGACAACCATGCACCACCTGTACACCAGCTCCAAAGAGAAGAACTGTTTCCAGAACGGTCCAGTGTATGTCAAGCCTTGGTAAGGTTCTTCGCGTTGCATCGAATTAATCCGCATGCTCCGCCGCTTGTGCGGGCCCCGTCAATTCCTTTGAGTTTTAGCCTTGCGACCGTACTCCCCAGGCGGGGCACTTAATGCGTTAGCTACGGCGCGGAGAACGTGGAATGTCCCCCACACCTAGTGCCCAACGTTTACGGCATGGACTACCAGGGTATCTAATCCTGTTCGCTCCCCATGCTTTCGCTCCTCAGTGTCAGTTACAGCCCAGAGTCCCGCCTTCGCCACCGGTGTTCCTCCTGATATCTGCGCATTTCACCGCTACACCAGGAATTCCAGACTCCCCTACTGCACTCTAGTCAGCCCGTACCCACTGCACGCGCAACGTTAAGCGTTGCGTTTCCACAGCAGACGTGACCAACCACCTACGAGCTCTTTACGCCCAATAATTCCGGACAACGCTCGTACCCTACGTATTACCGCGGCTGCTGGCACGTAGTTAGCCGGTACTTCTTCTGCAGGTACCGTCACTTTCGCTTCTTCCCTGCTGAAAGCGGTTTACAACCCGAAGGCCGTCATCCCGCACGCTGCGTCGCTGCATCAGGGTTCCCCCATTGTGCAATATTCCCCACTGCTGCCTCCCGTAGGAGTCTGGGCCGTGTCTCAGTCCCAGTGTGGCCGGTCGCCCTCTCAGGCCGGCTACCCGTCGTCGCCTTGGTGGGCCATTACCCCACCAACAAGCTGATAGGCCGCGAGCCCATCCCTGATCGAAAAACTTTCCACCAACCCTCATGCGAGGGTTGGTCGTATCCGGTATTAGACCCGGTTTCCCAGGCTTATCCCGAAATCAGGGGCAGGTTACTCACGTGTTACTCACCCGTTCGCCACTCATCCACCAGAAGCAAGCTTCTGGCTTCAGCGTTCGACTTGCATGTGTTAAGCACGCAGCCAGCGTTCGTCCTGAGCCAGGATCAAACTCTCCATAAAAAAATTATGTTACGAATGAATCCCAGCAAGACAGCCAACCCCTCACGGGGTGAGAAGGTTGACCAAAAAAACACTGACCAAACACGAAGGCCACCCATGTGATGCGGGAGGTTCGGCGAAGAACCACCCACACGAGGCGACACCATGTTCGATCAGATGATTGTCTTACCAGAAAATAAAATGTTCTGGCATCACAACTTGTTCAAACAAACACGCTATTGGATTCTCAAACCACAAACACACACCCATCACCACACCACACAAAAAGACAGTGTGTTCACTGGGGGTATCAGTTTCATTTTGTGTCACCCACCCGATCGTCTGAACCCGTGGATCAAACCGTGTTTGTCCTGGTCAGACCCGGTGGAAACGGTGTTCCGAGAACCTCGTTTCCGGCGGGGCAACGAGATATAACTCTAGACCACTCCAGAGGCGACGTGCAAATCCAAAACCGACTTTCTCCACGTGACACCCACCACACAGCCTCGTTGCCGCATCGACAGCCCCCACCATCGAGGGGTGTTAGCGTCCTGAGTATGAGCACGGAACCCACAGACACATCGCGGACAAGCACCCAGGCTCCGCTCGCCGTCGTCGCCGGTGCATCGGGGTTCATCGGCGGAGCGCTGCTCGATGCGCTCAGCACCTGGGGGTACACGACGCGGACTATCGGCCGCTCCCCTGCCTCCGCCGATGCCACCTGGGACCGTCCCGACCGAATCGCCGAACTCATCGACGGTGCCGACCTGCTTATCAACCTCGCCGGTCGCAGCGTCGGATGTCGGTACACGGACGCCAACCGGCAGGTCATCTGGGATTCCCGCGTCGATACGACCCGCGCTCTCAATACGGCGGTGGCAGCCGCCTCGGCGCCGCCGCGTCTGTGGATCAACTCGAGCACGGCCACCATCTACCGTCACGCGATGGACCGACCGCAGACCGAGGACGACGGCGACATCGGCGAAGGGTTCTCGGTCGACATCGCCAAGGCTTGGGAGAAGGAATTCTTCGCCGGAGATCTGGCCGCGACCAGACGAGTCGCGCTGCGGATGGCGATCGTGCTCGGTGATGGAGCGGCGTTGAACATGTTGGCCACCGCGGCCAGATTCGGCGCGGGCGGAGCTCAGCATGAAGGGCGCTGGTTCCCGCACCGGCGCTATCGCGGGATCGGCCCGGCGGCTTCCGGGCCGACGGTCTGGCGAGGGCACCCGCCGACTCACGGGCGACAGCGGTTCAGCTGGGTCCATATCGACGACGTGCTCCGGGCAATCCGGTTCATCGACGAACATGAGGAGCTCAGTGGCCCGATCAATGTCTCGAACCCACAGGTCGCGGACAATCGCTCAATGATGAAAGCGCTGCGCAAGGCAGTGCGTATGCCAGTGGGCATTCCTGCTCCCAGGTGGCTGCTCGAGATCGGGATGGTCGTCCTGCGTCAGGAGTCGGAACTCGTGCTCAAGAGTCGGTGGGTGCTGCCGGCACGACTCGAAGCGGCCGGGTTCGACTTCAGATGGACCAACGTCGAGGCGGCGACGAAGCACCTGCTGCGCTGAAGTGTCGGTACGGCACTCCCCCACCTCCGGGGAACGGCAGGATCGCACGCTCAGCCGACGGCAGCCTCGGCGGGGATTCCCTGCTCGACGCAGTCGGCGCAATAGGGCTGCAGACCCTTGTCCGTGCAATCGGCGCACCGCAGGTACTGTCTGCGGCACTCGAGGTTCGCACAGTTGACGAACTCCGGCGTCTTCCTGTCGCACGGCACGCAATGCCCGATGGATTCGGCATTGTCACCGAACTCGACGTGCATGCGCTTGTCGAAGACGTAGAGCGAACCGTCCCAGTAGCCGGAGCTGCCGAAGGTCTCGCCGTAGCGGACGATGCCGCCGTCGAGCTGATAGACCTCTTCGAACCCACGGTTCTTCATGAGCACGGACAGGACCTCGCAGCGGATTCCGCCGGTGCAGTAGGTGACGACTGGTTTGTCTTTGAGGTCGTCGTATTTGCCGGATTCGATCTCGGCGATGAAGTCACGCGTGGTCTCGGTGTCGGGAACGATCGCGTCCCGGAACTTCCCGATCTGCGCCTCCATCGCATTGCGGCCGTCGAAGAAGACGACCTCTTCGCCGCGTTCGTCGAGGAGTTTGTGCAGGGCTCCCGGTTTGAGGTGCTGACCGCCGCCTTGGACTCCGTCTTCGGTCACCGTGATCTCATCAGGAGTGCCGAAGGTGACGAGTTCGTCGCGAACCTTCACGCTCAGCCGCGGGAAGTCATCGCCCTGACCGTTCGACCATTTGATGTCCGCACCTCTGAAAGGCGCATACGACTTCGTTGCCCGCACATACTGCTTCACTTCGAAGATGTCCCCGCCGACCGTGGCGTTGATTCCGTCCTTCGACACGATGATCCGCCCCTTGAGCCCGAGGTTCTCGGCCAGGGTGTGCTGCCACAGCTTGACCGCTTCGGGGTCGGGCAGCGGGGTGAAGACGTAGAACAAGACGATCTTGGGAGTTGCCATGGCTCCCATTCTAGGTGGGGTGCGACCGTCCGATTCCCAGCGGGGAACGGTCGCCACCCGCGCCGAGGCGGTCCGCCCGTGGACACGCTTCGGCCCCTCGGTGAGGACACGGCTAAGATTGGCCGTGAGTGCCGTGTCGTATGAAAGGGCCCCGAAGAGGACATGACGTCTAACCTCAGCTCTGCGGATTCCACGCAGGTCGATTCCCCGCAGAATGCATCGAAGAAGGTCAAGGAGACGGTCGAGTTCGCAGCGGCGAACCCCGACGTCGAACAGCCTTTCGCCGATCTCGGTCTCACGGCCGACGAATACGAGAAGATCAAGGCGATCCTCGGACGTCGCCCCACCTCGGCGGAATTGGCCATGTATTCGGTGATGTGGTCCGAGCACTGCTCGTACAAGTCTTCGAAGGTCCACCTGTCCAAGTTCGGTGACAAGGTCACCGAGGACATGAAGAAGCACCTGCTCGTGGGCATCGGCGAGAACGCCGGCGTCGTCGACATCGGGAACGGCTGGGCCGTGACCTTCAAGGTCGAATCGCACAACCACCCCAGCTACGTCGAACCCCACCAGGGCGCTGCCACCGGAGTCGGCGGCATCGTCCGCGACATCATCTCCATGGGTGCGCGTCCGGTCGCCGTGATGGATCAGCTGCGCTTCGGTGCCATCGACCATCCGGACACCGCTCGCGTCGTCCACGGCGTGGTCGCCGGCATCAGCAACTACGGCAACTCCCTCGGCCTGCCGAACATCGGGGGCGAGACCGTCTTCGATTCCGTCTATCAGGGAAATCCGCTGGTCAACGCCCTGGCTGTGGGTGTCATGCGGCATGAGGACATCCGTTTGGCCAACGCATCGGGACTGGGCAACAAGGTCGTGCTCTTCGGTGCGCGCACCGGTGGCGACGGCATCGGCGGTGCTTCGATCCTCGCTTCCGAGTCCTTCGACGATTCGAAGCCCTCGAAGCGCCCCGCCGTGCAGGTCGGCGACCCGTTCGCCGAGAAGGTGCTCATCGAATGCTGCCTCGAGCTCTTCCACGCCGGTGTCGTCGAAGGCATTCAGGACCTCGGCGCTGCAGGCATCTCCTGTGCGACCTCGGAGCTGGCGTCCAACGGTGACGGCGGAATGCACATCGCGCTCGACGATGTGCTGCTGCGCGATGAGACCCTCACCCCTGAGGAGATCCTCATGTCGGAGTCGCAGGAGCGGATGATGGCCGTCGTCCGTCCCGACCGCCTCGAGGAGTTCCTCGAAATCGTCGGCAAATGGGAGGTCGAGACCTCCGTGCTCGGCGAGGTCACTGATTCCGATCGTCTCGTCATCGAATGGCACGGCGACGTCATCGTCGATGTGCCCCCGCGCTCGGTCGCCCACGACGGCCCCGTGTACAACCGTCCGTTCACCGAACCGTCATGGACCGCCGAGGTGGCTGCGAACACCGTTGCGGCCGCTGGTTTGGCGAAGCCCCAGTCCGATGATGAGCTGCGGTCGACGATGCTCGAGCTCGCGGGGTCGCCGAACCTCGCCTCGAAGTCGTGGATCACCTCGCAGTACGACAAGTACGTCCAGGGCAATACCGCACTGGCCTACCCGGATGATGCCGGTGTCGTCCGCGTCGACGAGGAGTCCGGTCTCGGCGTGGCCATCGCCACCGACGCCAACGGCCGCTACAGCTTCCTCGACCCGGCGCGCGGTGCCCAGCTGGCACTGGCCGAGGCCTACCGCAATGTCTCGACCTCCGGTGCCATTCCGCGTGCGGTCACCGACTGCCTGAACTTCGGATCCCCCGAAGATCCGGAGATCATGTGGCAGTTCGCGCAGGCCGTCGAAGGGCTCGCAGGCGCCTGCCAGGACATGGGAATCCCGGTCACCGGCGGCAACGTGTCCCTGTACAACCAGACCGGCGGAGTGGCCATCCACCCGACTCCGGTCGTCGGTGTACTCGGTGTCTTCGATGATGTCACCCGCGCCACCCCGAGCGGCTGGCAGGAGCCGGGCCAGACCATCTATCTGCTCGGCACCACCGAGGCGGAGCTCGACGGTTCGGCGTGGGCCGACGTCACGGCCGACCACCTCGGCGGAGTTCCTCCGCAGTACAAGCCGGCGGCGGAGAAGGAACTCGGCGAGATCCTCATCAACTGCTCGCGCGACGGCATGATCGATGCCGCGCATGATCTGTCCGAGGGCGGGCTGTCGCAGGCCCTCGTCGAATCGTCGCTGCGCTATGGCACCGGCGCCCGGATCTGGCTCGATGAGGTCTGCGAGCGTGACGGCATCGACGTGTTCACCGCACTGTTCTCCGAATCGACGGCGCGCGCGATCGTCGCCGTGCCGCGCTCGGAAGAGGTCCGCTTCAAGGACATGTGCACGGCACGCCGGTTCCCGTTCGTGCGCATCGGCATGACCGATGCCGGGGACGGAGCTCCTGCGCTCGAGGTCGTCGACCATTTCTCGATCGGCCTCGACGAACTCGGTCAGGCCCACGAGGGTACGCTGGCTGATCGCTTCGGCGGCAGCGTCGCGGCGGTGACCGAAACCGCGGTCTGAGCCACGACTGGCGAAGACTGACGCCGAGACGGCCTCCCGGCCCCGACACGACCAGCTGCGGTTGGTTCTCTCGAGGCTGAGGGGCCGTTTCGCTGTCGCGCTGTGTCCGAATCGCACAGTTGGGTGTGACGGTCACGAAGGTGGGTCGGCAGACTTCTCACCTTCGCGCTTGCCGCGGCGCCGACGGTCACGCAGCGGTCCGACCACGCCCCAGGCGAGAGCAGTGCAGACGGCGACGATCGTCCAATAGATCAGCCAGAAGGAATCAGCCAAGCCCGCAATCGCGATTCCCACGGCCAGCAGCGCGATGGTTATCGCCGAGGCGGTCAGGCAGCGCAGCCAGTAACCGAGACTGGTGCGGGTCGGTACAGCAGGCAGTTCCGCTTCGTTGAGATCCGTATGGCGACGGGCGAATCGGCGGTCGACGCGGGCGATGGCCTCCGGACCGAAGACGACGGAGAAGCCGACATAGAACGCGGCCATTCCGTGGCTGAAGTCCGATGTCGCTCCCCGGTGCAGATCGATGTAAGTCAGGACGATGATGACGATGTCGACGAGGGGCGTGGCGACAAGGAGAACCGTCGAAACCGTTCGCCAGTGCAGCAGATACCTCGCGCAGACTCCGGCGAGCAGAAAGACCCAGAACAGCACTTCACCGGCGATGATGAACAACAGCATCAGGTTCCTCGCTCGATTGCTCGGGCTATTCGTGTCTCTCGGTTGAGGCTAGTGGTGCGGGTATGACTGCTGGCCTGGTCCCGGGGGCCATTGGTTCGGGTAGGTCTGGGACAAGTGGGCCGTTTGCGGATTGGGCTGCGATGCGTAGTCCGGCTGTGGGATTCGAGCCGGCTGGTTCGGCAATCGAACCGTTCCCCCGGGCACTCGACCGAGCAGATGGCACAGCCCGAGAACACCGAAAACAACAACCAGCCACACTGCTTGCACGACCACTGTGACCATGGCTCCCCCGGTCAATTGTGCGGCCAGCATAAGGTCGAAGACCGCTTTGCCGCTGTATAGCACCACAGTGATGGCAACGGCGGTGACGAGGATCCACCATCGACGGTTGCGGGCGATGTTCCACCCACAGAAGACTGCAGACAGATAGATCCCGCTCACGACACTTTGAATGACCGTCTCGGGCACCACCGAATCTGCTGGTCCGATTCCGCTCACGCCCATCACGATCGACATGATCGGACTGAGGACCAGCAGGGCGAGGCAGCCGAGCACGAAGATTGCGGCACCTATTGCCCTGCGCACCCACGTCGTGTTCTTCACGAGCACGATGGCGATCGCGCCGAGAACCAGACGCACGCCTCCAGCCACGATCGTTCCGAAGGTGAAGAGGACCATGGTGTCCCGTCCACCGCTGAAGCTGATCGGAGCCAGCACCAATGCCGGGAGTGCCCCGACGATAAGTGCTGCCATGAACATCGACCGTGCGAGCCACCCGGGGTGGTGGGACACCTGTCTCTTCAATTCAGGAGAATCCTGCCACTGTGTGTTATGACCGATGCTCATGCTCTCAGCCTAAGCTTCAATTGCACTTGTTCGAAGTCAACGATGAAGAATCTCGGGAACAGCTGAGGCTGCCACATGCTGATGTCAGAAGTTCGAGGGCTTTGGGAAGCGCCACGACTGGGCGAAACGATGAAAAAGCCAAAAACCGCAGGCGATCAGACCCACCGACTGCAGGTGAACAGCCAAATTGACGACGACTGCGCGATCACCGACATCAGTGAGGCCCCACGACGTCAGCTGTGCGGCGGCACAGACACCCACGGCAATCAGCGGCGCTGCAATATGTGCTCTCCATCCTCGATTTCGGACTAAATTCCATGAGATGTATGCCAGCGCCCAGAACATGACCAGGGCGCCAGAAACTCCTGCTGTCATCGGGGACGGCGATTCGCTGGCGAGCCCGGTGACCGGGCGCATGGCGTCAGGAACGATTGGTGCTTTGACGAGCGCCAGCAGGCAGGCGAACAAGAACACCCCAGCAGCCGCAACTCTCCGCGGCCAACTAGTGTTCGAGGCGAGCAGAAGACCTGCCATGCCCACAACACAGCGAAAGAATTGAGCGAGCAGGACACTGATGAAGACGAAGGCCGCTACGTAGACTTCAGTTTCGGCCGAAGGCAGAACGGCCAGGAGCAACATTGCAGTGCCCGGCAGAACAGCGACGAAAAGTGCGGCGCCGAACATCGATCGGGAAGCCCACTCCGGTGCAGGCAAGAATGACGACGAGGCGGTATCGCCGATGCTTTCAGTTCGTCCTCCTGCCGGTTCCATCATGTCCCCCAGACTAGGACCGCGGCTGGGCGTGACTGTGTCGAAGGTGTGACAGACCTGGAACCCGCAGTGCTGTCGTATCCGACACCGCTTCCGGTCCGGTATCGGAACGGCCCATCCGCGACGTGACCGAAGATGACGCCGACCGCACATGCACGACTGCGAATGTGATTGCCTTAAGGAGAACGATGAGCCTCAGCCGTTCCACGGCCAGGGACTCAGCAGCGAGGCAGAACGACACCACATTCAAGGAAGAGGAGCCAGTCATGGCAACGATTCGCACATCCCACGCGGGATCCTTACCCCGCACTCCCGAACTCATCGAAGCCAACAAGGTCAAGCAGGCGCAGAACACCGCCCGCCTGGCCGGTGAGTCCGTGTCGCAGGAACAGGAGCAGGAATTCGACGAGCTCCTCGCCGCCAGCGTCACTGACCTCGTCAAGCGCCAGAAGAACCTGGGCATCTCACTGCCCAACGACGGTGAGTACGGTCACGCCATGGCCGCCGACTTCGACTACGGCGCGTGGTGGCACTACTCGTTCGCACGCACCGGTGGGCTCGAGCTCCACGACATCGACCTCTGGGAGATTCCGGCAAACCGTTCGACGCCGGGCAATATCGTGCTCACGAGCATGCCTGACCGTCGCGACCGCAACCTCTTCCCGAACGTCTACACGGACCCGAAGGCCGGCACCGACACCGGCCAGCAACCGCAGTTCCCGAAGGCCACCGGCCCGATCAGCTACATCGGTCAGGACCAGGTCAACCGTGACATCGCGAACCTCAAAACAGGTCTGGCCGCCGCAGGCTACGACGAGCGTACCGGGTACATCAACGCCCTCTCCCCCGGCTCGGCCTCCCGCATCGCCAATGAGTACTACTCGAGCGATGAGGAGTTCATCTGGGCATGGGCCGATGTGCTCCGGGAGGAATACCTCGCCATCACCGAGGCGGGGCTGACCGTCCAGATCGACGATCCGTCCCTGGCAGAGAACTTCGACCAGATCAACCCGGAACCGTCGTTCGATGACTACCGCGCGTTCATCCAGGTCCGCATCGATGCACTCAACCATGCTCTGCGCGGAATCGACCCGGCGCAGGTGCGCGTGCACACCTGCTGGGGTTCCTGGCACGGACCTCACGTCACCGACCTGCCATTCATCGAGATCGTCGACCAGGTGCTCTCGATCAATGCCGCCGGCATCACGTTCGAAGCCGCGAACGTCCGCCACGAGCACGAATGGCGAATCTGGGAGGAGAAGAAGCTGCCCGAGGGCAAGTACATCATCCCCGGCATCGTCTCCCACTCGACCAACGTCATCGAGCATCCCGGGCTCGTCGCCGAACGCATCGGCCGGTTCGCCAAGCTCGTCGGACCCGAGAACGTCGTCGCCTCCACCGACTGCGGGCTGGGTGGCCGAGTCCACCCGGACATCGCCGTCGCGAAGCTGCAGTCCCTGACCGAAGGTGCGGAGATCGCCTCGAAGCGCTTCTGACCCAGTACTGCGGAAACAGCAGATACACCGGTCCCCTCCGGTCGGCTCACATGCCGAGCGGAGGGGACTTTGTTGCAATGCATCTTGATAGAGTGATTCGATGGCTTCGACGCCTTCCCCTCGTTCAAACCGATGGGCCGCGACCACGGCAGGAGCCCTGCTGGCGATTATGGCGGTCACGATCCTGTGGTTCACGGTCTATGCTCCGGAAACCGTTCCGAGCCACATCGGAATCGATGGCACAGTCGACGGCAGATCCTCGAAGAGCAGCGTGCTCTTCATCGTCGTTCCCCTCGCCCTGCTGATCTCCGGCGGGCTCCTCCTCACCCCGCTGCACGAAGCAATTCCCCTGCGCGCATGGCCTGCACCGTTCGTCTTCAACGGCGCGTTCTGGATCGCCGAGGGAAGATCAGACTTCCTTCGGAAGCAGTTGATGGAGTACCTGCAGATTCTGTCCGGACTCAGCAGCGCCTTCTTCAGCTCCACTCTGTGGATGTCCTGGCTCGAATCCACCGGGCGGACCCTGCCGTCACCGATTCCGCCGATCGTCTTCGCGTCATTGGCGGCTCTACTGGCAACGGCGACTGTCCGCCACTATCTCAGGCTTCGCCCGTCGGAGTGGTCCCCCGATGAGCCAGCAGAATCGGAATAACGCGACCAAAAGGCGGTCACAGAGCTCTCTTACGCCCCGCCGCCGAGCTCCTCGTCGAAGCAGTCGCTCAATGTCGGGTGGGCGAACTGGTATCCGGTTTCCTGCAGCTTCTCCGGCACCACTCGCTGGTCCGCCAGAGCGAGCTCCTTCGCCCCATCACGGCCGAGCATGATCTCCGTGATGAAACCGGGTGTCGGGATCCACGCGGGTCTGCGCAGGTGAGCGGCGAGCGCCTCGGCGAATTCCGCCTGCGTGACAAGCTCCGGCGCAACAGCGTTGACCGGCCCGCGCACATAGTCATAGAGGACCGCGTGCACATATGACCGCGCAACATCGTCAAGGGAGATCCACGCGAGGGCCTGCTCCCCGCTGCCCAATCGACCGCCGGCACCGGCAAGGAACAGCGGCGCCTGCAGTTTGAGCAGACCGCCCAAGGAACTGAGCACGACTCCGGTTCGAATCGACACACGCCGGATCCCGGCATCCTCGACACCAGCCGCCGTCTCTTCCCACTTCTGGCATACCTCGGCCAGGAATCCGTCTCCGGCCGGTCCGGTCTCATCGACGGGTTCGTCCGCCTTCGCCCCGTAGTAGCCGACCGCGGAGGCACAGACGAAGACCGACGGGCGCTTCGCTTCGGGCAGGCCGCCCATCGTTTCGACGAGCAGCCTCGTCGAGTCGATTCGAGACGACCAGATCTCATCCTTGGCATGCTTGGTGAACCGAGTGGCGATGGATCGTCCACCGAGGTGGACCACCGCATCCGCCCACGCGAGGTCGCGTGGATTGAGGATTCCCAGGTCCGGATTCCAGTGCACCTCGTAGGGGAATTTCGGGGTTTCGCGCACCAGCAGTCGGACGAAATGACCCGCAGTGGAGAACAGGGCGGCGACCTGGCGTCCGATCATTCCGCTGCCGCCGGCGATGAGGATGTGTTTGCCCTTCTTCCGCGCCAGCAGCGGCGCGTTCGTGGATTCGAGGAAATCGATGTCCATGAGCATCCGCTTGCGGCGGGCGTCGAAAGTGGCTTCAAGGTAGTGGGTGAGGCCCCGATCGATGACGTCGAAGCCCTGCGGAGCCATGGAGAATTCGATGTGGTCGTCGATCTTCGTCCCGCCGGCGACCGAGGTGAACTCGTGCGTGTGCTTCCACTGGCTCAGCGGCCCCTTCTTCAGCTCATCGACGAAGGAGAACCGCGACGGCCCCTCCGAATGCACCGAGCTGAACGGCCGACGCACAAGTCCGTAGGTACCGGGAACGCTCGTCTTCACCTGCGCCACCGAGCCCGGCGCGATCGGAGGATAGCTCTCTTCGACGATCTCCTGCGCCCAGTGAGGCGAGAGGCGGGTCAGCGCTCCTGGCCGAGCATGCCAGTCGAATGTGGTCTCCGCACCGAGCGGAACTTCAGATGTCGACTCAAAGATGGTCATGGAATCCCTCCTACCTCGAATGATGCCACCGGTTTCTGAGAATGTGACCCGCAACTCACCTAAGTCCAAGTGAATTGTTCTCGCCGAGGCGACTCACCCTCACAGCTGACCCGCCGAAGCCGTCCGGCGGGGTCCGAACCCCGCTTCAACTCCCTGCCGGCGACTCAGCCTGCGGCAGGGATCTTGCCGAAGCGGAACGCAGACCAGAAGTCACCGCGCACATATCCGTGCGACGGTTCCGGGTCGAAGTCCCAGTGGCGGACTCGACCGACCTTGAGCGCGTCGGCGACGAGCTGGCGGCTGCGCTGAGAGGTGAGCACATGGTCCTCGAGGTGCTCGAGATCGTAGCGGGATTCGAGCTCGGCACGCATCTTCTCCAGCCTCCTGGAGAAGGCCGGGTCCTCGGCCCGGTTGTTCAGCTCATCCGGGTCGTTGGCAAGGTCGAACAGGAGCTCCGGATCCCCAGGGCACAGCGTGAGCTTGAGATCCCCACGGACCAAAGTGACCTGCGGCTTGTACGTGCCTTCTGCGAAGTATTCGATGACGACATCGCGGTTCTCGGTTCCGAGTTCGCCGGCGGCTTCTCGCCGAGCCGTGTCCAGCAGGGACGTCCCGACCAGACCTTCCTCGATCGCCGAGGCGGGCTCAGGATCCGCACGGCGTATAGGCAGAAGCTTCGCCAAGCCGGATTTCGTGTCCTCCGGCTTCGGGCCCTGGGCGATCTCCACCAGTGTCGGGGCGAGGTCGACGAGGCTGACCGGGGCCGCATACCGGCCCGGGGCGATCACCTCTGCGGGTCCGTTGATGATGAGCGGAACTCGGGAGGACTGCTCGTAGGGCGACATCTTGAACCACAGCCCCTTCTCCCCCAGCATGTCACCGTGGTCGCTGGTGACGACGATGACGGTGTTGTCCGCCAGGTCGAGCTCTTCGAGCTTGCGCCGGATCGCCCCGACATGGTCGTCGATGTAGTTCACCGCCGCATAGTAGGCACGGCGGGCCCGCCGCACGTCCTCGATTCCCGGTTCGCGTTCGTCGAGGCCGCACATCGTGCGCAGACGGTGGCTGTGCGGGTCGACGGCCGGGTCGGGAACCTCGGGGTGGGCTGGGTCCGGGATGGCCACCTCGGCGAATCGGTCCCAGTTGGCCTTCGGCGGTTCGTACGGGTCGTGGGGGTGGATGAACGAGGTGACCATGAGGAACGGCTGATCGCACCCGGCAGCCTGGTTCGCGCGCTTGCGGTCGTTGAGGTGGCGCAGGGTTCTGAAGATCACCTCGTCGTCGAAGTCCTGCTGGACGTTCGCGGTCGCCGCGCCGGCCGTGAACACGGGGTCTGCCTCGTGGTACCACTGCAGCTTCTGCTCCAGGGGATGGTTCCAGTCGGGCACCATATCGAGGTCGGCCGGGTACACGTCCGTGGTCAGGCGCTCTTCGAACCCGTGGTGCTGATCAGGGCCGATGAAGTGCATCCGCCCGATCAGCGCCGTGTGGTAGCCGAGCTTGCGCAGTCTATGGGCGAATGTCGGCACCGAGGCCGCGAAGTCGTCCCCATTGTCCAGGCAGTCGATCTCCGAGGGCATCCGCCCGGTCATCATCGACGCCCGCGACGGCGAGCACAGCGGAGTATTGCAGTACGCACGGTCGAAGACGGCTCCATCGGCAGCCAGGGCATCCATATTCGGTGTCAGCGCGGCCGCATCGCCATAGGCACCCAGAGCCTGGGCGGCCATCTGATCGGCTTGGATGACAACGATGTTCGGCGTGGTCATGAGTGGTCCTCTCTGCGGTCGGAACCGGCGTCGGTTTCGGAGTCGGTTACCGAATCCGGGTCGGATTCACTCGCCGAGGCGGTCCCGGAGTCCGCGTCGGTCGTTGCGGCTGCGTCCGCGTCGGTCGCGGAGGCGGCGTCAGCCTCGGCGGTGGAATCCTCGTCCGGGGTCCAGCCGTCGGCCCATTCGCCGGTTTCGTAGTCGAACCCGACGGGTTCGCCGTTCTCGTCCGTGCGCTGGTACCAGTCGGTGTAGTCCCCGTGCTCGGAGTCGATTCCGCCGTTCGCACCGTCACCGGGGTCGGTGGGCACGACCTGCAGGGCGAAGTCGTCACCGAAGGCATCGGCACCAGCGACCACGGCGTTGTCGACCGCGTTGAGCGCGTACTGACGGCGCAGGGCCAGCGGATCCGTGCGCAGCTCCTTGAACCAGGCGACGATGATGAAGAGCATGACGAGAGCAAACGGCACCGCGGTGACGATGACGAGCTGTTGGAGTCCCTCGAGGGCGCTGGCGTCGCCGAGGAGGAGCATCACCACGGCGATTCCGGACATCACCAGACCCCAGAACACGACGACCCACTTCTTCGGCTCCTGATCGCCGCGGCTGGTGAGCATGCCCATGACCACCGAGGCGGAGTCCGCGGAGGTGATGAAGAAGATCGCCAGGACGATGATGACGACGAACGGCAGCCATTCGACATAGGGCAGATTGTCGATGAGGGTGAAGAACACCTCGGGGGCCTCCATGCTGTCGGTGAAGCCCGATGCTCCGGACCTGTACATCCAGATCGAGGTTCCGCCCATGATTCCGTAGGCGACGAAGAGCAGAGTCGAGGGGATGAAGATCGTGCCGAGGATGAACTGGCGGATCGAACGGCCGCGGGAGATGCGAGCGATGAAGGTGCCGACGAACGGCGACCAGGAGATCCACCACGCCCAGTAGTAGACGGTCCACAGGGACTGGAATTCCTGGGTCTCGGCGCCCCAGGACAGGGACCGGCCCATCATGTCGAACATCGAACCGAGATATTCCATGAACGCCGAAGGCAGCAGGTTGAGCAGGTAGAGGGTGGGTCCGAGGAACAGCACGAGCGCGACGATGCCGACGGTCAGCACGATGTTGATCGACGACAGGTAGCGGATTCCGCGCGATACGCCGGAGACCGCGGAGATGATGAAGCCGAGGGTGAGGACGAGGATGATGACCACGAGCATATTGTTCGTCATCGGTCCTGCACCGGCGACGATGCTGACACCGGTGCCGATCTGCATGGCCGCGATGCCCAGGGCCGCGGCCGTGCCGAAGAGAGTGGCGACGATCGCGAAGATGTCGACGACCTTTCCGGCGAATCCCTCGGTCTGGCGTTTGCCGAACAGAGTCTGGAAGATCGAAGACAGCAGCAGCGAACGGCCGCGACGATAGGCGGCATAGGCGATGGCACCGCCGACGAGCGCGTACATCGCCCAGGCGTGGAAGCCCCAGTGGAAATAGGTCTGCGCCATCGACCCGTGGAGCGCCTCGGTCGTCTCCGGATCATTCGTCAGCGGAGGCGGCGAGATGAAGTAGGTCAGGGGCTCGGAGGGCCCAAAGAAGAGGACGCCGATGCCGATGCCCGCCGCGAAGAGCATAGCGACCCAGGCGAAGGTGCTGAATTCTGCCTTCTCCCCATCCTTGCCCAAGGGAATCTTGCCGTAGGGAGAGAACGCGAGGATGAGCAGGGAGACGAGGATGATGATCGCGACGAGGTTGAACAGCCATCCGACGTTGAGCGTGGCCCAGTCGTAGGCTGTCTGAGCGACGCTGGCAACGCTGGAGGGGCTGGTGATGCCCCAGATGACGAACGCGACAGTGAGGCCGCCGGCGATGGCGAAGATGATCTTGTCCAGCGAGTACTTCCGCCGCTGTTCGTCGATGGCGATTCCGGGCACGAGGATAGGGTGGGTGTCGTGCGGGTAATGGCCGTGCGTATCTTCGAGATCGGCCTTCACTGGTCCGCGAGGCCGGCGGTAGTCGAACTGTCCGAGGTTGCGCCCGGTCTCACGTCCGACGCGTTTGGCGTCGTCTCTCATTCGGCGGGCGTCGGCCTTGATTCTTTCGCGCGGATCACGCCGGGTCGCCTCGGCGGGGGCATCGGACTGCCGATCCAGGCCCGGATCGTGTTCGTCGGAACGGGTGGAGTCATCTGTCATGTGTCGGTTCACACTCTCTCGATAGTTGCGGAAGACTGCCGAAATCGATCGGTGCCGTGCACGGAGACGAACGCATCATGGCCCGATGGCATGAACGCACATCGGGTAGGAGTCGGACATCAGTGGATGCGACCGGCCGGCGGTCGTCGATCGGCAGAGGGTCTGCGGATCGGCGAACAGTGACTAGGGCTCTCCGCCCCACCAGCCGACAGCCACGGGTTCCCAGGAATCATTGGCGAAGCCGCAGCTCGGGCGCTCTCGATTCGGGGTCGACCATCCCCAGCGGTGGAGGTCGTCGAATCGAAGAAGGGCCATAACTTCGGACGATAACAGCTTCATTGCGGCTTCACAATAAATTCTCAGCAAAGACCGGACACTTGGATCGCCGAGGATGGACCGGGCTGAGTCAGCCGATTTCGACGAGCATGACGCCGACGGTGATGAAGCCGATCCCGAGGAGCGCCTTCCGCGTCAGCGGGTCCTTCCAGATCACTCGGGAGAGCAGGCAGACCAGTGCGACTCCGCAGGCCGCCCACAGACCGTAGGCGACGCCGAGCGGCATGCCCTCGGCCAAGGTGCGGCTGAGAAAGAAGAAGGCCGCTGTGTAGCTGATCGCCACGGGGATGAACCAGATCTTGCGCTGCAGTCCGGCGCTTGCGCGCAGGCACAGGGTGCCGGCGACTTCGCTGAGGATCGAAAGGGCCAACCACATCCAACTCATTGAGTCACCTCCGCGTCGACGGTCTCGGATTCCTCGGGAGTGCCGGATTCGACGAGGATGACGCCGATGATGATGAGAGCGATGCCGATGATGGCGCCGATGCTCAGAAGCTCACCGAAGAACACGACGCCGAGCACGGCGACGAGGGCGACCCCGCTGGCCGACCAGGTGGCGTAGACGGCACCGAGCGGCATGCCCAGCCGCTGGGTGAGCCCGAGGATGAAGAAGGCTGTGGCGTAGAGGACGACGACACCGGGGATCCACCTGGGATCGGCGACCGAGGCGCGCAGCATCAGAGTGGCGGCCACCTCGGCGAGGATGGCCGTGACGAGCAGCAGCAGACGTTTCGCATTCATTCGCTCACCTCCGGTTCGGTGTTGTCGGATGCTCCCTCGGCGGTATCGGTTGAGGTCTCAGCGGCTTCGATGAGAGCGAGGGCGTGCTCGCGCACGGCGGCGAGGTCCTCGGAGGGGAAGACTCCTGTCGCCTCTGACATCCACGCACCGTCGGCGCAGAATCGAGCCGCGGTCAGCAGAGATACCGCACGATCGTCGAGTCCGGTGGTGCCGAACCACGGACCGAGGTGCTCGCTCCATGCCCGCGACAGCTTCGGGTGGTAGAGCGCATCGGAGAAGATCCAATAGTCGGCGCGGGAGACCTCGGCAGTGGTGGCCACTGTGACATAGGCACGGTGCCGCTCGAAGCTCGACAGCTCCTGACTCGGGCGCCGGTGTGCTCGCGCAGTCGCCGTGCCCAGTCTTCTGCGGCATGGTCGACGAGCCCGAGCATGAGCGCTTCCTTGGACGGGAAGTGATACATCAGGCCCGGCTTCGTCAGACCCGCCTGCTGCGCGACCGACTCCAGCGAGATCGTCACGCCCTGCACCGAATCATGCGATTCGGCCAGAGCCTTCGCCGCCTTGAGAATCCGCATCCGTCCGTCATTCGCCATGCCTTCACTTTACCAACCGGTTGGTAAAGTACGCCAGTGCGGATGAGAGGGCGGTCCGCACCCTGTCGGTGCGAACCGCCCTCTCAGCCCTGCCTGCAGACCGTCGGCCTGCCTGCGGGCGTTCGCCTGGCTTCCGGCGAAGTCGCGATTCAGTTCAGCAGTGCCCGGTCGCCCAGGGTCGCTCCCTTGAGTTTCGAAAATTCGCCGAGCAGGGTCTCGACGGTCAGGTCCTTCTTCTCTTCGGCCGAGGCCTGGTAGATGATCCGGCCCTCGTGCATCATGATCAGCCGGTTGCCGAGCGCGATCGCCTGTTCCATATTGTGGGTGACCATGAGCGTGGTCAGCCCGTCGGCTTCGACGATCTTCTTCGTCAGAGCGGACACCAGGGCTGCGCGCTGCGGGTCGAGGGCGGCGGTGTGCTCGTCGAGCAGCAGGATCCGCGGCTGGGTGAATCCGGCCATGAGGAGGCTCAGTGCCTGCCGCTGACCGCCGGAGAGCAGCCCGACCTTCGTCTTCAGCCGGTTCTCCAAGCCGAGTTCGAGAGTGGCGAGCTCCTCCTTGAAGTGCTCGCGTCGCTCCGAGGTCGTCCCTCGTCCCAGCCCACGCGGCTTTCCCCGCTTGAGCGCAAGCGAGAGGTTCTGTTCGATCGTGAGGTCCGGGGCGGTGCCGGCCATCGGATCCTGGAAGACGCGGCCCAGGTATCTCGCCCGTTTGTATTCGGGCATCCGCGACACCTCGGCGCCGTCGATGGTGATCGAGCCGGAGTCGATGGGCAGGCGGCCGGAGATCGTGTTGAGCAGCGTCGATTTTCCGGCGCCGTTGGAGCCGATGACGGTGACGAAGTCGGATTCGTCGAGTTCGAGCGAGAGCCATTGCAGCGCTTTGCGTTCGTTGACGGTGCCCGGGAAGAAGGTCTTGGAGATGTTGTCGATCTTGAGCATGGGTCTCAGTTCTCCTTCCCGGTTCGGGCGCCGGTCGCTCCGGCGGGGATGTCGGCGACTTCAGCGGGGTCCTTCATATCGGTCGTTCCGGCCGGCACCGAGGCGGGCGCGCGGTTTCCTCGTCCGCGCAGTGAGGGGATCCGTTTGAGGAACCCCCATCTGGGCAGCAGCAGGGCGATGACGACGAGCAGCGCGGTCGTCAGCTTCATATCGTTCGTATCCAGGCCCGCACGCAGGGCGAGGAAGATGATGAGTCGGTAGACGACCGATCCGAGAAGCGCGCCGAGGCTGGCCATGAAGATGTTGCGGCTGCCGAAGACGGCCTGGCCGAGGATCACCGAGGCGAGTCCGACGAGGATGAGGCCGATGCCCATGCTGATGTCGGAGAATCCCTGGTACTGGGCGACGAGTGCACCGCAGAGTGCGACGAAGCCGTTCGACAGCGCCAGGGTGAGCATCGTCGAATTGTCGGTGTTGACGCCGAGGCTGCGGATCATCTCCTTGTTGTTGCCGGTGGCCTGGATGGCCAGTCCGAGATCGGTGGTGAGGAACCAGTCGATGGCGAACTTGAGGATGAGGGCGACGACGAGCAGGATCGCGATCGATGCCCAGCTGCCCATGAGCATGTTCTCCCGCAGCGGGGTGAACACGGTGTCTTCTCGCAGGAGCGGCAGGTTCGCCTTCCCCATGATCCGCAGGTTGATCGACCACAGGCCGATCATGGTGAGGATTCCGGCCAGCAGCCCGTCGATGCCGCCCTTCGTGTGGAGCAGACCGGTGATATAGCCGGCGATAAGACCGGCGCCGATCGCCGCGGCGGTGGCCAGGAAAGGGTTGACCCCGGCGATGATGAGGGAGGCTGCGGTGGCGCCGCCCGTGGTGAAGCTTCCGTCGACGGTGAGGTCGGGGAAGTTGAGGACCTTGAAGGTCAGATAGACCCCGAGCGCCATCGCGCCGTAGATGAGCCCGAGCTCCAATGCTCCGAACATGGGTTTCCGTTCATTTCTGGTGTGTGGTTCGCGGTGGCCCCGAGGCTGTCGGTTTCAGTGCCGACGACCTCGGGGCCGGTGACGTCGGTGCCGCCTGAGAGTCGATGGCTCCGGGCACCGGGTCACAGGGTGAAGCAGGTTCCGATCACTCGATGACTTTGTCGGCCTCGTCGACGAGCTTCTTCGGAATCTCGGCGCCTTGGGCCTTGGCAGCCTTCGGGTTGACGACGAGTTCGAGGTTCGAGCTGGTCTCGACGGGCATCTCGGCCGGCTTCGTTCCGTCCTGGAGGATCTTCAGAGCCATTTCGCCGGTCTGTTCGCCGAGCTTCGTGTAGTCGATGCCACGGGTGATCGCCGCACCGGATTCGACCTGTCCGGCCTCCGACCCAACGAGCAGAGCCTTGTTCTTCTCTGCCGCCTGGACCATGGTCGACACTGCCGAGACGACGTTGTTGTCGGTGGGCACATAGTAGGCGTCGACCTTGCCGAGCGAGTCCACGGCCTGAGCGAGCTCGCCCGAGTTCGCGATCGTCGCTTCCTTGATCTTCACGTCGAGGTCCTTGGCGGCCTTCTTCGCAAGATCGACCTGCACCTGCGAGTTGACCTCACCGGAGCTGTAGACGATGCCGACGGTCTTCGCATCGGGCTTGACGTCCTTGACCAGCTTCAGCTGCTCTTCGACCGGGTTGAGATCGGAGGTGCCGGTGACGTTTCCGCCAGGCTTGTCATTGGCGTCGACGAGTCCGGCTTCTTCGGCGTCGGTGACGGCAGTGAAGAGCACGGGCTTGTCGGTGATCGCCTGGGCTGCGGCCTGAGCGGCCGGAGTGGCGACGGCGAGCACGAGGTCGAGGTCGTCGTTGGCGAACTGCTGGGCGATCGATGTCGCGTTGGCCTGTTCGCCCTGGGCGTTCTGGACGTCCCATTCGACGTCGACGCCGGCATCCTCGAACGACTTCTTGAAACCTTCGGTCGAGGCGTCGAGTGCCGGGTGCTGCACGAGCTGAGAGACGCCGATGGAGTACGAATCGCCCTCGCCGCCACCGCCTTCGCCGCCTCCGCAGGCCGAAACCGCAAGAATCGAACCGACTGCCACCATCGCTGTGGCCACTTTCCTGAGACGCATTCTTCTCCCTTTCGGAATTTCGGTCCGCCGGTGCGGATCCGTCACGAATTCTGCATTCGACACCGTCGCTCCTCGCGCGCGAGGAGGTGACGGCATTGCAGATGAATGATGCGCAACCTTCGCTCAGACCGTTCTGAGATCATGACGCGCATCACGTCGAATGTGATGATATCCACTGTATGGCCCGGCACTGACACCGGGTGCCGAATCCGGGTTTTGGAGACAATCGTCCCAGTATCGTTATCTGCGGCGACAGTCGTCCCCTCAGGGCTCTATTTCGGCGTCCGATCGTCCCAGCACATTGAGGATCCACGCGTACTCGAAGGCGATCTCCTTCCATGCGTCGTACCGCCCCGATGCTCCGCCGTGCCCGGCGACCATTTCGGTCTTGAGCAGGGCGTTCGCACCGACTTCGCGAAGTCGGGCAACCCATTTCGCGGGTTCGACGTAGAGGACTCGGGTGTCGTTGAGCGAGGTCATGGCCAAGATCTGCGGGTAGGCCGCGTCGGTGACGTTTTCGTAGGGAGAATACGAGCGCATGTATTCGTATACTTGCGGATCGTGGAGCGGGTCGCCCCACTCCTCCCATTCGATGACGGTCAGCGGCAGCTCGGGCATGAGGATCGAGGTCAGTGCGTCGACGAACGGCACCTCTGCGCTGATTCCAGCGAACAGCTCTGGCGCCATGTTCGCGATCGCGCCCATGAGCAGGCCGCCGGCCGATCCGCCGCTGGCGACGAGCCGGTCCGGACTCGTCCACCCGGTGTCGATGAGGTGGCGGGCGACGTCGATGAAGTCGGTGAACGTGTTCTTCTTCGCCGTCGTCTTGCCCTGGTCGTACCAGTGTCGGCCCATTTCGCCGCCGCCGCGCACGTGGGCGATGGCGAAGACGACGCCGCGGTCGAGCAGGGACAGCCGGGAGACCGAGAAGTACGGGTCCATGCTCGCTTCGTAGGACCCGTATCCGTAGAGGAGCAGCGGATTCGCCGAGGCGTCGCTGCCGTTCGTCGTGTTCCCACCGCCGGCTGTGCCCGCATTCGCCGAGGCGGGACCACCGTGGTCATCGGATCGGTCCAGGTCCTTCCGGAAGACGACCGAGATCGGGATATCGGTGCCGTCTTCGGCCTTCGCCCACAGCAGGGTTTCGGCGTAGGCGTCCAGCTCGACGGAGCCGAGAACGGGCTGACGCTTGAGAACCGTGTCAGTGCCGTCTGCGACTCTGTGCGAATAGATCACGGCGGGCGTCGACATGGAGGTGAAATGGAGTCGGATGCTCGTCTGCGCGAACTCGGGGTTGTTGCCCACGTAGAGTGACCCGGTCTCCCGCCCGAAGGGCAGCTCTTGCAGCGGGTCGAACGGAGAGGAGGAATCGCCCAAGCGGATGATGCCGACTCGCGCGAAGCCGCCGCGACGGTAGCTGAGCACGATGAAGTCGGCGAAGGCGTCGACGTCTTCGATGCGCAGATCGTCGATGTCATCAAGCACCGGACGACCCGTCGCGGTCGGTTCGGCGGCCGGGACATCGACGAGTTCGAAGTCGGCGCGATTGCGGTTGTGGGTGATGAGGAAGCGATCCTCACCGCCGATGACGGCGTGCTCGACGTTGTATTCGACACCGTCGACTCGGGGCCAGATCGCCTGCGGTTCGGCTTCGAGGTCGTCGACGCCGATGCTCCAGTATCCGGTGGTCGTCTTCGATCCGGTGACGACGAACATCATTCGACCCGAACGTGAGAAGCCCGATCCGACGAAGAAGCGCTCATCGGGTTCGTGGAAGATGCAGACGTCGTCGCTGCTGTCGGTGCCGACGACGTGGCGCCATACTTTCTCCGGTCGCCAGGCGTCGTCGACGGTGGTGTAGAAGACGAAGCGGCCACTCGGATCGAGGGCGGCTCCGGCGAAGGTGCCGTCGATCGTGTCGGCGAGGTCGTCTCCCGTCGCCAGGTCGCGAAGTCGGAGGGTATAGCGTTCGTCGCCGGTGGTGTCGACGCCGTAGAGAAGCCGACTGCCGTCGTCGGAGAGTGAGAAGGAACCGAGGGAGAAGAACTCCTGACCCACTGCGGCAATGTTCGAGTCGAAGACGACTTGCTCTCCGGGCAGAGGTTCTTCGCCGACCTCCGGCGGGGTCCAGTCGTCGGGGTCCGAGATGGGGATGCGGACACTGATGCCGTAGTCGAGTCCGGCCTTCGTGCGGGAGAAGTACCAGTAGTTTCCGCGCCGGTTGGGCACGGACATATCGGTCTCTTTGATGCGCGTCTTGATCTCGGTGAAGATCGAGTTCTGCAGCCCTTCGAGGTGGGCGGTCTGTGCGCTCGTCCAAGCGTTCTCCGCTTCGAGGTGGGCAATGACCTCGGGAGACTCCTTCTCACGCATCCATTCGTAGTCATCGACGAAGGTATGGCCGTGATGCGTGCGCTCGACCGGGACCTTCTTCGCCACCGGTGCCGAAGTCGGTGCGGTCGTCGAGGCTGCAGGGTCTGTGCCGGAAGTTTCGCTCATGGCGCCAGCCTAATGGCAGGCTCAGGATCGACCGCACTCGACCGTGGCGTCCCCGCCGACTCCACGCTGAGCAGAATGCACTCAACGCGCTCAATGAGCAGAACGCGCAGAGTGAGCACAACCTCGCAGTCGACAATCAGGAACCTCTAAGGTGAGTCTCACATCACACCTGCCTTCAAAGGAGAAGTCCGTGCCAAAGGCGCCACCTCCCGAGGATTCCGTGCCCGAATCCTCCCATCCCTCGCGACGAACCTTCGGTCGCATCGCCTACGGGGCGATCGCCTTGGCGGCGATCGGAACGGCGACGACCTACTCGGTCAAGGCCGCCTCGGCGAAGGGCGACCTGTCATCGAATCTCACCCTCATCGCTCCGGCCGGCGCCGGCGGCGGCTGGGACGGATTCGCCCGCGAGACCCAGCAGGCCATGCGTGTCGACCGGCTCGCCAACAATGCCCAGGTCGTCAACATTCCGGGTGCCGGCGGCACCATCGGCCTCGGCAAATTCTCGACCATGCACGGTCAGGCGGACACGATCCTGGCCACCGGCACCGCCATGGTCGGCGGAATCGCGCTGAACAAATCGCCGGTCGGATTCGACAATACGACTCTGCTCGCCCGCGTGGCCGAGGACTATGACGTGCTCATCGCCGCAGCCGATTCACCGCACAACACGATCGACGATGTCGTCGGCGCGTGGAAGAAGGATCCGAAAGGGTTCGTGTGGACGGGCGGGTCAGCCGGCTCGGTCGACCATCTGACCATCGCTCAGTTAGCGCTGCTCGGCAAGATCTCCGCCTCTGACATCACCTACATCCCGAAGTCCGGCGGCGGTGAAGCCATCCAAACTCTGCTCTCGGGCACCACCGACTTCGCCTCCTGCGGCTTCAACGAGGTCTCCGACCAGATCGAGGCCGGACGCGTCAAAGCAATCGGCGTGGCCGCCCCGAAGCGGATCGAGGGCTTCGACGAGGTGCCGACCATGTCCGAACAGGGCTACGAGGTGACGCTGACGAACTGGCGCGGCTGGCTCGGAGCGCCGGACATCACCGGCGACGACTCTGCGCAGCTGCTCGAGATCCTGCAGAAGACCCGCAACAGTGCGGCCTGGAAGGACGCTCTCGACCGGAACAAGTGGACCGACGTGTGGCTGACCGGCGACGAGTTCGCCGAGTTCATCAAGGAGGACTCGTCAAGGGTGGAGAAGCTGCTGAAGGAGTTGGGACTGTGACCGCACAGACGACAACGCACACGGACAGGACGGGCCACCTCGGCGCGGGCACCTGGTGGCAGGGACGGTCGGGCCTCATCGTCCCGCTCATCATGGGGGCATTCTCGACCTATCTGCTCATCGGCATCCTCACCATGGACGTCGCCCCGGACGCGGACAAACCGGGTCCGCAGTTCTTCCCGACGATCATCATGATCGTCGGGTACGCGCTGACGGTCCTGCTGATCATTGCCTATATCCGCAATCCCGAACCCGTCGATGTCGACGACGAGCTGCCCGCCGCAACCGAGGAGGACAAGGCGTTCTCGACTCCGGTGACCTCGGCTGTCGCGGCCTCTCGTCTCTCCCTCATGAGGAAGATGAGCCGGAACGCGATCGTCAGGCGATCGCCGCTGCTCGCAAAGCCGACGCGAAGCACCGCACCCACAGCGACTTCGTGTCGCTGGCCTGGGGTGCGGGCGGTTTTGCGGCTTTCGCGCTCATCCTCGAATTCGCCGGGTGGATCATCGCCGCCGCGCTTCTGTTCTGGTGCGTGGCTCGGTCGATGGGGTCGAAGAAGCCGCTGTTCGATCTCACTCTGGCACTGACGTTCTCGTCCCTGGTCTACATCGCCTTCTCGGTGATGCTGGGACTCAACCTTCCTTCGGGAATTCTGGGAGGTGGCTTCTGATATGGACGCTCTCATGTCCCTCTTCGAAGGGTTCACACACGCTCTGACGCCGATGAACCTGCTGTGGGTGCTCGTCGGCTGCTTCCTCGGCACCGCTGTCGGCGTGCTGCCGGGCCTGGGGTCATCGATGGCCGTGGCTCTGCTGCTGCCGATGACCTTTGCGCTGGATCCCACGGGTGCATTCATCATGTTCGCCGGCGTCTACTTCGGTGGTCTCTTCGGCGACTCGACGATGGCCATCCTCATGAACACCCCTGGTCAGGCCTCGGCGATCGCCTCGACGTTCGAAGGCCACAAGATGGCCAAGGCCGGGCGGGCCCCGCAGGCTCTGGCGACGGCCGCGATCGGCGCGTTCATCGGCGGGTTCATCTCCTGCTTCCTCGTCGTCTTCGTCGCTCCCGCGTTGGCGGAGCTGTCGACGAGCTTCGGCCCGGCCGAGTTCTTCGCCCTCGCGCTCTTCGCCTTCGTCGCCACCTCCTCGGTGGTCGCCGATTCGGTGCTCAAGGGGCTCACGGCTCTGGTGCTGGGCATCGGCTTCACCGTCATCGGCATCGACTCGGTCTCGGGTACGGAGCGGTTCACCCTCGGCGTGCCCGAGCTCTTCGACGGAGTCTCACTGGTCACGGTGACCGTTGGTGTGCTGGCGCTGGGCGAGGTGTTCTTCATCGCCTCCCGCATCCGCCGCCAGACCAAGGACAACACGATCAACTCCTCGGGTCGTCCCTTCCTCTCCCGCAAGGAGGTCGGCGAAGCCCTGCCGGCATGGCTGCGCGGAACGGCGATCGGTCTGCCCTTCGGTGTCATCCCCGTCGGCGGTGCCGATGTGCCGACGTTCATGGCCTACGGTCTGGAGCGCAAGCTCGATTCCCGCCGGAAGGATCCGCAGTTCGGCAAGGGCGCGATCCGCGGTCTCGCCGCCCCCGAGGCGGCCGGATCGGCGACGACGGGCATTGCCATGGGAGCCCTGCTGGCTCTGGGGCTGCCGATCTCGGCGACGGCGGCGATCATGCTCGCGGCCTTCCGTCAGTACGGCATCCAGCCCGGTCCGCTGCTCTTCGACCGCTCACCCGAACTCGTGTGGGGTCTGCTGGCGAGCTTCTTCGTTGCGATGATCGTTCTGCTCATCATCAACCTGCCGTTCGCTCCCCTGTGGGCGAAGCTGCTGAAGATCCCGGATCCGTACCTCTACGGCGGCATCGCGGTCTTCTGCGGCCTGGGCATCTATGCGACGTCCGCATCGACGTTCGAGCTGCTCATCCTACTGGGCATCGGAGTGCTGAGCTTCGTGCTCAAACGCTACGGGGTGCCATTGGCTCCGCTGATGATCGGCATGGTGCTCGGCCCCCTGGCCGAGTCGAACCTGCGTGATGCTCTGCTGGCCTCCGGCGGTGATGCGTCGACTCTCGTGTCCTCGCCGATCACGATCATCATCTACGTCGTGCTCATCGCCGCTCTCGTCTACACCGGCATCGGCCGAGTGCTGGCCCGCAGGCGGCAGAAGCAGACGACGTCGAAGGCATCGAACTCCGCGGAGTCGGTCAACCTCTGAACTAGCGCGGCGCCCAGCCGTCGCTCAAGCCCAAGCGCGGTTCGCCAGCCACCGAGCCGTCGTTCAAGCCCAAGCGCGGTTCGCCAGCCACCGAGCCGTCGTTCAAGCCCAAGCGCGGATATCGAGACGTCTACGTCCCGATATCCGCGCTTCTGCTTGATCGAGGGTTGTCGGGCCAGCCACCCGCCGCCCGAGGGCTCGCTGAGCAGCCCAGTCAGCGGTCGGCGTTGGCGACAGCTCCCGGCAGGAGTTGCCCGGCGCCCTTGAGGCCGAAGCTCGTGAGCACAGCGGCGACGAGGACGAGGACCACGGCCGCACCGGCGGCCCACTGCACGCCGAAGTCGAAGGCCGACACAGCCGCCTCGGTGATCTTCTCACCTGCTGCGGAACTCAGTCCGGACGCGTATTCGAGGGCGGAGCCGAGCGTATCGAACTCGGCTTTGTCGGCTGTGTCCCCGATCGCGGACTGCAGCGCGGATCCGTACATGAAGGTCGAGAGTCCGCCGAGCACGGTCGTGCCCATGACGGAACCGAATTCGTACGCGGTTTCCGATATCGCCGAGGCGGCTCCGGCCTTGTGTGCGGGGACCGCAGCGAGGATGAGGTCGTTCGTGATGACCTCGGCGGTGCCGAGTCCGATTCCGAGGATGAGGAAGGCCAGCAGCATTCCCATCACGGAGTGTTCGGAGGTGAAGGCGATGATGCCCATGCCGATGGCGTTGAGCGCGAGCGCACAGGGCACGACGACGCGCGGTTCGAAGCGGGCGATGAGCGGCACCGCGAGGTAGCCTGCCGCGACCGAGGTGATCAGGCCCGGGATGAGCACGAGGGCGGCGTCGATCGGAGAGAGTCCGAGCACGAGCTGGAGCAGCTGGGTGCCGAAGTAGAGGAACCCGGCCAGCCCCATGACGCTCAGCAGGTTCGACACCACCGCCGAGGTGAACACGGAGTTCGCGAACAGACGGACGTCGAGCATCGGGTTCGGTGTGGCGAGCTGGCGGAGGACGAAGCTGGCGCCGGCGACGATCGCCACGGACAGGGTGAACCAGAAGAGGAGGTCGGCGCCAGAGGCCATGCTGTGTTTGATGGCGAAGACGAGCGGGGCCAGGGCGAGCATCGACAGGATGATGGAGAGCGGGTCGAAGCGGCCGGGGTTCGGATCGCGCGATTCGGGCAGCAGGATGGCGGCCGCGGGGATGAAGAGCGCGATGAGCGGCAGGTTGATGAAGAAGACCGAGCTCCAGTGGAAGTGCTCGAGCAGAAAGCCGCCGACGATCGGACCCAGAGCGGCACCGCCGGAGAACATCGCGGCCCAGGTGGCGATCGCGATGCGGCGGTCCTTGTCGTGGTCGAAGATGTTGCGGATGAGTGACAGCGTCGAGGGCATGAGGGTGGCGCCGAAGAGGCCCAGCAGTGCGCGGGCGAGGATGAGCATCTCGGCTGAGGTGGAGAACGCCGCGAGCAGTGAGGCCGCGCCGAAGCCGACGGACCCGATGATCAGCAGCTTGCGACGTCCGACCCGATCACCGAGGCTGCCCATGGCCACCAGCAGACCGGCAAGCATGAGCGCGTAGATGTCGACGATCCACAGCAGCTGCGTGCCCGTCGGATGCAGGCCGGTGCTGATGGCAGGGATCGCGAATCCGAGGACCGTGTTGTCGATCGAGATCAGCAGCACGGGGATCATGAGCACCGCGAGTCCGGCCCATTCGCGCCGGCCGGCACGCAGCTGTGGAGTCAGTGTCGTCGCCATGCCCACTACTGTACCGTCTGGACGGTACAGTTGAAAAGCGGGCTGCGATATCTAGATCATCCTGCCGCGGAATACAGATCGCAGTAGCGCATCCTCAGGAGATGCACGGAGTGCTCGACAGCCTCGGCGATGCCGTGTCCCCATCGGCATAGCCGCTTGGCACCGTCGGTTCGTCCCCTCACCGCCACGGCCCGGTCCCGGGCGCACCGTCCGTCTCATGGACCCCGCCGTCGACTAGGCTCAGGGTCATGGCACGCAATCCGACCGCAACCAAGGAGAAGCTGCTCGACGCGTTCGATGAGCTCCTCGACGAACACGGCACAGCCGGTGCGACTCTGGACGCAGTAGCCGCGAAGGCAGGAGTCTCCAAAGGCGGTCTGCTCTACCATTTCGGGTCGAAGGCGGCACTCATCGACGGCAGCCTGGAACGGCTCGACCAGCTGGTCGACGAAGATATCGAAGCGATGAAAGCCGCCGGCGAGCGCCTCCACTACTACTACCTCGAGACCTCGGCCGAGGTCGGCACTCCCCTGGACCGCAGCCTCATCGCCGCCGGCTGCCTCGCACTCGAGAACGAGGAGGCCAAGGCGGCTCTGCGCAGGACCAGGGAAGCGTGGTTCAACTTACTCAACGACCACCTCGGCGATGCTGATCTGGCGATGACGATCCAGCTCATCGGCGACGGCATGTACTTCAATCAGAACTTCGGGCTGTCACAGGATGAAGCCCTCGACCACGTGAAGCGAGTGCTCACGCGCCTGGGGCTCTGAAGCACCCACCACGAAGTTCCGGACGTCTCGTGCGGTATATTGCCTCGACTTTCCGCACAGATCGTCCGGAAGTCGGCGCGCCGCCGCAGTTCCACTCGCACGTAGGTGACTGTGGATAGCGATTCTTTATCCACAGGCTGGTTTCGCGCCATTTCTTTTCAGTGACCGGCAGGCGAAGCTGGCTCCTATGTACGCTGACTCTCGCTGGGTGATGCACGATTTTCCGGAGGTATTCCGAACCCGTGACTACATCGAACGAGGCATCACACGGCACAGTCTCTATCATTCGAAGCGCTTTCAGCACGTACTGCCCGGCGTACGGATGGACCTCGAACGGTTCGACCGTCGCCCGGTACCGGCGTGGGCCAGTACTGACTGGCTGTTTGATGCGCAGAGGCTCAGAGCCGCGCTCCTCCACTACCCGGACATTGCTGCCAGCCACGCCCTTGCCGCGCGGCTCTACGGCTGGCCGCTTCCCTCCAACTGGCTGACGTCGCAACTCCATGTCTCAGCCACAGAGCCCAATTGTCGGATCAGGATCCCTGGGATCACTCTGCGCCGAATGACGACCATGACGGTCAGGCAATGGTTCAGCTTGCCCATTCTCGCTCCGGAAGAGGTCATCATCGGAATCGCAGGCGACCTGATGCAACGCGACCTCGTGAAAATCTGCGACGCGGCCGTCGGCAACTGGCACGGGCCACCACAGATCGGGCTCGACGAACTGCGTGACTGCATTCGCACACGTCCATTCCTCCGCGGACGACAGCACCTCGTCGAGGCGGCCAGCCTCGCCCGCCCGACTGTCGATTCGCCACCCGAGACAGACCTGCGGCTGTGGGCCGTCGAAGTCGGTCTGCCCGAACCTGTCGTGCATCCTCATGTTCGCAGCCGCCTCCTTGGGCGCATAGTCGAACCTGACCTCGGCTATCCCGACGCGCAGCTCGCTCTGGAGTATGAAGGCGGTCACCATTTCGAATCGAAGCGGCAGAGAGAAAGCGACCTCAGACGCGACGAAGCGCTCCGTGCAGAAGGCTGGACAGTTCTCCATGTGACCAGCAACGCCGACTACATCCTGTTGGAGGCACAGATTCGTGACCATCTGGGTCTCGAGCTTCGCGTTCGGCCGGGTCGGGGCAGGGGTGGCGGCTGTTGACCATGCGGCGACTGACTGGAATGTCGTTCGTCTCAGGCGGGCTTGAGCCAAAAGACGGGAAGTTCCGGTCGATCTGTGCGGAAAACTGGGGCCCAAATCAGCACAGATCGTCCGGAACTCCGCAATACACGCTTCCGCACGCAGCGAAGATGACCGGTTCGGGCGGGATTCAGCTCAGGTGGTGGACCTCCTGCAGCCCGTACACCGGAGTCTCGATACCTTCGTGGCGGGCCTTGAGCTGCAATGCCAGGTAGAGCGAGTAGTGACGAGCCTGATGGAGGTTGCCGCCCATGAACCACAGGTTCTCCTGCTGGGTCGGTTTCCACATATTGCGCTGCTCGCCCTCCCACGGGCCCGGGTCCTTCGTCGTCTCCGACCCCAGGCCCCAGCACTTGCCGACCTTGTCCGCGGTCTCCTGGTCGACGAGGTCGGCGACCCAGCCGTTCATCGAACCGTAGCCGGTCGCGTAGACGACGAGGTCGGCCGGCAGTTCGGTTCCGTCGGAAAGGACGACGGCATCCTCGGTGAGGTGGTCGACCTGTCCCTTGGACAGTTTTACCTTCCCGTCGGCGACGAGCTCGGCAGATCCGACGTCGATGTAGTAGCCCGAGCCTCGACGCAGGTACTTGAGGAACAGCCCGGACTCGTCGTCGCCGAAGTCGAGGTCGAACCCGGCATCTTCCATGCGCTGGTAGAAGTCCTTGTCCGCTTCCTTGATCTGGTCGTAGAGCGGGATCTGGAACTCGTGCATGATCCGGTACGGCAGTGACGCGAAGATGAGATCTGCCTTCTCCGTCGTCACGCCGTTCTCCAGAGCGCGTTCGGAGTACAGGTCGCCCATCGCGATCTCCACGAGCGAGTCGCTCTTGACGATGTGCGTGCTTGAGCGCTGCACCATCGTGACGTCGGCGCCGTTCTCATACAGGGCGCCGCAGATGTCGAACGCCGAGTTGTTGCTGCCGATGACGACGACCTTCTTGCCAGCGTAGGCGTCGGGGCCCGGGTGCTGCGAGGAGTGCTGCTGCTCGCCCTTGAAGATGTCCGAGCCGGGGAACGTGGGGATGTTCGGCTTGCCCGACATGCCCGTGGCCATCACCAGATGGGTCGGCCGCAGAGTGACCTTCTCCCCGTTCCGGTCGACCTCGACCGTCCACCGGCCTTCCGCTTCGTCATATTTCGCCGAGGCGGCTGTGGTCGATGACCAGTACGGAATCTCCATGATCTTCGTATACGACTCCAACCAGTCCGCGATCTTGTCCTTCGGTGCGAACACCGGCCAGTTGTCGGGGAACTTCAGATACGGCAGGTGGTCGTACCAGACAGGGTCGTGGAGGCACAGCGACTTGTACCGCGACCGCCACTGATCACCCGGCCGCTCCCACCGGTCGATGACCAGCGAGGGCACCCCGAGTTGGCGGAGACGAGCGCCGAGGGCGATCCCACCCTGCCCGCCGCCGACGACGAGGATGTAGGGGTCGGCGGTCTTGCCCCAGGCGTCGTCTTCCTCGGCGAGCTTCTCCGACCAGCTCTTCCGTTCGGGATCGACGCCGTGTTCGGCGCCTTTGACCCGGCGGGTGCCGCGCGGCTCTTCGTGTCCGGTGATCTCCTGCAGCGAGGTGAGCATGGTCCAGGCCTTGGTGCCGTCTTCGTCGATGAGGCGGACGAGCCCTTTTCCGCGCCCCACCGAGGTGGCGAATGTGAACCAGGCTTCGGTCACTCCGTCGGCAGTTGCCGCCGGCTCGCTGAGTTCGAAGTCCTCCGGTGAGACGCGGTCGAGGTTATGGGTGAGCAGGTCGGTGACCCCATCGGGATTCTCCACCGTCTTGAGATTCCAAGTGAAGGACACAAGGTCTCTCCAGTAGCTGTCGGTGGCGAACAGTCCGGCTGCGGCCGGGATGTCCCGGCGGCTGAGCGCCGATTCGAAGTCCTGCAGCCACCTCATTGCGATGTCATCGGCAGTCAGCTGGGGACGGTCGAGCGTCGTTGTCATCTTTCCTCCTCGTTGAGTTCAGTGACTCCAAACTAGGACGGACGCTCACGGCTCGGAAGAGTTGCATCGGATTGCATGACTCGCACCGAGGCGGGATTCTCACAGACGCTTCGACCCCATGGTCAGGGGTGCGTTCCCGTCTTATACTCAAGGCATGCTTCAGCCGGATCTGGCGCATCTCGCCAGAGATCTGACACGCATTCACGATGCTGTGATCACCGGGGCGTCTCCCCCGGTGCAACCGCGCGCGCTGGTCAGGCGCTCGTGGGATCGAATGCTGCGCTTGGGGCTGGACCCGGATGGTGCGAATGCGCGGATCGTCGCCGATGGGGCCGAGCTGGAGACTCGGCGAAGGAATTCGCGGCTGCGGCTCGTCGTCGATGAGATGCGGTCGGTGCTGCTGCGGGCTCCGGATGCGGCTCCGTTCATCCTCGTCGTCACGGATGCCGATGGAGTCATTCTGTGGAGAGATGGTGCGGCGTCCGCGAGGCGCCAAGCCGATGAGCTCGGATTCGTCGAAGGAGCGCATTGGTCCGAAGCCAAGGTCGGCACGAATGCCATCGGCACGGCGCTGGCTGAGGAGGCACCTGTCCAGCTCTTCTCCGCCGAACATTTTGAGGCTTCTCAGCATCCCTGGTACTGCAGTGCCGTGCCCGTGCACGACCCGCATGACGGGACCCTGTTGGGAGTCGTCGATATCAGCGGTCCGGCGATGACGCTTCACCCGGCGGTGCAGTCCTTGGTGACGACGGCGGTGCGCCTGGCCGAAGCCCGGCTGATGATCGCTCAGCAGGAGGCACTCAACACTCTGCGCGATCGGATGTCGGCCATGCTCGCCGGCACGTCCGGCCCGGCCCTCGTCGTCGACGAGGCCGGATGGGTGGCCTACCAGCAGGGAGTGCGCAGCCGCGACCGCATCGAGGTCCCTGCTGCCGACCGGTCGATCCTCGTTCCCGGTGCAGGCCTATGTCTGCCGGAGAAGATCACGGGCGGGTGGCTGCTGCGGCCCACCGGCGAGCGTCGTGCCTCGGTGACCCTGCGGATGAGGCAGGATCCACCTGTTCTCGATATCCATTCCGGCACCGAACCCCTGGTCGTTCCGCTCACGCCACGGCGGGCGCAGATTCTGGCGGCGGTCACCTCGGCGGGGTCGGCGGGGATCAGTGCCGCCGAGCTCAGCCAGCGCCTCTACGGGGACGGCGACCATGTGGTCACCGTCCGCGCAGAGGTCTCGCGCCTGCGCCGGTCGGTCGGGGCCCTGCTCGCCACCCGGCCCTACCGGTGGGCCGAAGGCGTCGACGCGCGGGTGGACTAGGCCGGTCACGACGCCGCCGGGGAACAGAATCGGCTGAGAGACCGAGAAGCACGAAAGAGGCACTCCTGAGCGACGGCTAGTTTCCCACCGCGCAGAGCCACCAGGGACAGCGCATTCGCAACGTTCTTTCGGTACTCGCCAACGCTGTCACGACGCCGATGCTTATCAGGCAGTGCCCGGCGGCCTGCTGTGGATCGGGCGTCGGGCTGCAGCTGGTCCTCGGTCCCGTCACGTGCGACGACATGACAGTGTTTCAACCCGAAATTGCTTGCTGCGAGCTCGATATTGCGATGAAGGTCGACGCTCCCGACAGCAGGCTCAGATGCGAACTCGCGGTCACGCCGAAGATAACGTAGTCGACATAAGATCGCAGACGTGGATGCGGGGCACTAATGAGGTTATCGAGTCGCACCGCGGGCCCGGCGCCATTCTAGGCCTGGAATTCGGGCACTGCAGACGCTTTTGTCTGCAACCCGTGAAGATTCGGTGAAGTAATATCTGAGGCACACCCATTGACTCCGAAGAACGGTTCACCAGAGTTGACTCTTTCCCAACAGGCTTACAGTGTCATCGAAGACATGATCATCAGTGGGTCGATTCCTGCCGGCAGCTACATCACCGAGCCCGAACTCGTGGAGAAGACCGGCTTGGGCAGGACGCCCATCCGCGAGGCGCTGCAGCGCCTCGCGCGCGAGCACATGGTGACCATCCGCCCCCGCCGAGGCATCTACGTTCCCTCTCTGGAGTATGAGACCGAACTGCGCATCCTCGAAGTCCGCAGGGAGCTCGACGTCGTCGCCGTCCGCCTCGCCGCCAGACGGGCCTCAGTTGACCAGCGCAGCAAGATGCGAGCTCTTGCCGCCCAACTCGAGCAGATCGGATCCGACTTTCCGACTTACGCGGAGACCATCCGCGAAACTCATCAACTGCTGGCGGCCGCCACCAAGAACACCTACCTCGTCGAATCTCTGCTTCCGCTGCAGAATCTCTCTCGACGCTACTGGATCTCCAACATCGTCGATGTCGAGAAGGAGATCGCAGCCAGTTCCGGCTGCCATCTGCGCATGCTCAAAGGCGCGGCGGACATGGACGTCGACGCGGCAGAGAAAGCCGCCTACGATCTCAACGACTATCTGGTCGACTATGCAACGAGAGCGGCGCAGATGGCCTGACTCAGCTATCTGCGCCGCAACGGGTTCGCCTGCCGGCTCAGTCCGCTGACCCAGCCGGAGCCGTCCCGGTCAGGTCGGGTTTCCCGACAATCCCGCTTGTGCGTCCCCATCGGCACCCGGCACGCGCATCTCGAAGGTCTCGGTCACGACCGTGTAGTCGAAGTAGCCCATGCGCGCAATCGGCTTGGCCTTGAGGATGTCGATCTTGCCATCCTCCGAGACATAGTCATCGTTGAGGTGGATGCGCTCGACCGAGGCATAGACGATGTCGATCGAGCCCACCTTCGAGTTGCCGGGCAAACGGTGAGTGGAGATGTACTTGCACTCGTACTGGAACGGGCTCTCTGCGATCATCGGCGTCGCGGACAGGTCGGCGTAGCGGCGGGTCACGTTCATCTGGTCGAACTCGGATTCGTGCGCGTCCATCACCTGGGCGCTGATGTTGACCTGCTCGCGCAGATCCCAGGTGGCCATGTTCCACACGAACCAGCCGGTCTCCTCGGCGTTGAGCACGGTGTCCTTGCGACGACCATCAGGGTACTGGTTGGCCGCGAACATCACCATCGGCGGATCGAACGTGAGGTTCTGCCACTGGCTGTAGGGAGCGATGTTCTCGACTCCATCGGCGCTCACGCTAGAGAGCCAGCCGATGGGACGCGGCACCGTCAGCGCCTTGAACGGCGAATGTTCGAGGGGACGGTTCTTCGACGAAGGATCGTATTTCATCTGGATTTTCCTTTGTTGGGTTCGAAGTGGAAGAGATGGTGCCGCCACCGAAGGCCGGGGCGCCAGCCAGGCTCAGGCTGCGCCGGCCTTGACCCGGCGGCGCAAGTTTCCGGTCATGAGGTAGTAGAGGACGGCGGAGACGACGACGCCGAGGATCCAGGCGATCTCCGCGCCATTGAGCAGGTAGGCGATCGGTCCGACGTAGATCGCGCTGTTCATGAACGGGATCTGGACGATGACGCCCGCGAGGTAGGCGACGTAGGCGATCCAGTTGAACTTCCCGTACATCCCGTTCGGATCGAACAGGCCCTTGATGTCGTACTTCTTGTTGCGCACCAGGTAGAAGTCGACGAGGTTGACCGCCGACCACGGTGTCATGAAGTAGAGGAGGAAGAGCAGGAAGTTCTGGAAGACGGTGAGGAAGTCTTCGCTGGCGGCCAGGGCGATAGCCAGGGCGATCACGGTGACTCCGAGGATGAACAGCGTGCGCGTGTACGACTTCAGATGGTTCTGCTTGGTGAAGGCCGAGACGATCGTTGTGATCGACATGAACCCGCCGTAGGCGCTGAGCGTGTTCCCGGCAAGCTTGCCGAGGATGACCGCGAGGAGGACGATGACGCCGATCTTTCCTGCCAGGTCGGTGATGTAGCCGACCTCGCTGCCACTGAATGCGTCACCGCCGAGGAACGCGGCGAAGGCGCCGACGGTCATCGCGAGGCTCGCACCGAGGACGCTGCCGAGGAACGTCCACCCGACGGTGGCGTTCTGCGAGGTGGTCTCGGGCAGGTAGCGGCTGTAATCGGCGATGTACGGGCCGAAGGTCAGCTGCCACGAGGCGGAGAGCGAGACGCCGAGGACGAACGGAGCCATCGCGAATCCGTTGCTCGCCGTGATGGACTCTCCCATATCGCCCGTGACCATGACGACGATGAGCCAGACGAAGACGATGGCGCTGAGGAACGCCGGCAGGTGCGAGAACCGGTGGATCCAGCGATAGCCGACGATGGCCGAGAGCGCACAGAAGACCGCGAAGAGGATAGCACCGATCTGCGGCGAGACGTGGAACAGCAGCCCGAGCGCCTGACCTCCAAGGACGAGCCCCGTGGCATAGAAGCCGATGTAGATGAAGAGTGCGAGGACCAGCGGCAGGATCGCACCATAGAAACCGAACTGTGCCCGGCTCTGGATCATCTGCGGCACCCCGAGCTGCGGTCCCTGCGCCGAGTGCAGAGCGGTGATGTACCCGCCGAGGATGTTGCCGAGCAGGATCGCCGGGATCGACCACAGCGCCGAGTTCCCGAGAATCGTCATGAGCGCACCCGTGACGAGAGCGGTGATGGAGCTGTTC
This sequence comes from Brevibacterium sp. JSBI002, assembly GCF_026013965.1. Taxonomy (NCBI): domain Bacteria; kingdom Bacillati; phylum Actinomycetota; class Actinomycetes; order Micrococcales; family Brevibacteriaceae; genus Brevibacterium; species Brevibacterium sp. JSBI002. Next base: position 593,766 of record NZ_CP110341.1, on the reverse strand, counting down.
GCGGCGAACCACACGAAGAGCAGAGAGATCGGGCGTCCGTGACGTTCGGACGGCGGGATGTAGTCGATGGTTCGCTTCTCGACGAATTTAGGCTGAAGCTCGGGTGTAGCAGTCATCATGACCTCCATTGCACGGCTGCGTTAAGTGCAGTGTCGTGAAATATATCACCAATATATCTTTGGTCACAATACCGTCGGACCCACTTCATTCGGCCGCGACGCGCAACGATCCGCGAAGTTCCGCGCGTCGTCGAGACAGGTAATCGCCCGCTCGGAACAGCGCCGAAACTGTGCTTGCCGACCGGGTCTGTGCCGAAGAGAGAGCCCTCACGTGTACCAGCATTGGGAGGTCAGAATGGCTGACGAGAAGATCGACGTCGAGATGCAGGACACGGGCGAGTTACTGGCCCGAATCCACACGGCGACGGGAACCGACGAGATCGTTCTGATGTTCGACGATGCCGAGGACGTCTCCGACGGGCTCTTGGGCAACGACGAGGCGACTGTCCGCGCGGCCGTGGAATTCCTCCTCAGCCATCAGCCCTCCGGGGACTTGCCGGACCGGATCGACCTCGTCGACATCGCAGCCGCCTACGACGGCGCCATCAAGTCCATCAGCAAACTGAAGGGATAGCATCCCGCGGCACTGTGCAGACAGTGAAGGACGGAGCCGACAGATCATGTCCGGCCCCGCCCTCATCTATTCAGTTCTAGTGCGACCTCAGTCCAGCAGGTCGTGACGCACGATCGACTGTTCGCGATCGGGGCCGACGCCGATGACCGACATCCGGCAGCTCGAGAGCTCTTCGAGTGCGAGCACGTACTTCTGCGCGTTCTCCGGCAGATCGTCGAAGGTCCGAGCCTTCGTGATGTCCTCGGTCCAGCCGTCGAAGTACTCGAAGATCGGCTTCGCATGGTGGAACTCGGTCTGCGACACCGGCATCTCGTCATGACGCTCGCCGTCGACTTCGTAGGCCACGCACACAGGGATCCGCTCAATGCCCGTGAGCACGTCGAGCTTGGTCAGCACATAGTCGGTGAAGCCATTGGTGCGCGCGGCATAGCGGGCGATGACAGCGTCGTACCAGCCGCAGCGGCGCGGACGACCAGTGTTGACACCGAATTCTCCACCGGCCTTCTGCAGGTATTCGCCCATCTCGTCGAAGAGTTCGGTGGGGAACGGGCCGGCGCCCACACGAGTGGTGTACGCCTTGACAATGCCGACGACGCGGTTGATCCGGGTCGGGCCGATGCCAGTGCCCACACAGGATCCGCCGGCGGTCGGGTTCGACGAGGTGACGAACGGGTACGTGCCGTGATCGACGTCGAGCATGGTCGCCTGACCACCCTCCATGACGACGACCTCACCGCGGTCGAGCGCCTCGTTGAGCATGAGCTCAGTCTCGGCGACATAGGGGCGCAGTCGCTCGATGAAGGGCTCGAAGTATTCGACGATCTCCTCGACCGAAACGGCCCGACGGTTGTAGACCTTGACGAGCAGTTCGTTCTTCTGCCGCAGCGATCCTTCGATCTTCTGGCGCAGGATGGATTCGTCGAAGACGTCCTGGACGCGGATGCCCAAGCGTCCGATCTTGTCCATGTAGGCCGGTCCGATGCCGCGGCCGGTGGTGCCGATGGCCCGCTTGCCGAGGAACCGTTCGGTCACCTTGTCCAGGGTCTGGTGGTAAGGCGCCACGAGGTGGGCGTTCGCCGAGATCCGCAGCTTCGACGTGTCCGCGCCGCGGGATTCGAGTGCGTCGATCTCTTCGAAGAGTGCTTCGAGGTTAACGACGACGCCGTTGCCGATGACAGGGGTGACATTCGGTGAGAGGATGCCCGCCGGCAGAAGCTTGAGTTCGTACTTCTCTCCTCCGACGACAACCGTGTGGCCGGCGTTGTTCCCACCATTCGGCTTGACCACGTAGTCCACGCTGGTGCCGAGGATGTCGGTGGTCTTACCTTTACCTTCGTCGCCCCACTGAGCGCCGACGACAACGATTGCTGGCATGAGAGTACTTCACCTCGAAGTGAAAGGGGATGTCATTACTCCTCAAGTCTACTGGGTCACACTGACGCAGCCGCCATCCGGAGCATTCCCTCCCCGAGGCGGCGCCCCGTCACAGAACCACACCATCCTCACAGAGCGACCCCGGACCAGCCGCCGCGTCTCCCCCGTTCGGCGAGGATCTGCTCGCGGAGGATGTCCGAGTGGCCGCAGTGCTGGGCGAGTTCCCGCAGAACGTGGAGAAGGATCCACCGCAGCGGCATCGGTCCGGCCCGATGGCCGGTGAGCACGGTGTCGAGGTCCATCCCCTCGATCGCCGAGTGCGAGCGTTCGACCGCGGCCCGATAGTCAGCCGAAACGCTGGCGATCGTGTCCGACGAGTCGAGGAGGAAGGAGTCCTTGGAGTCGTGCGGCAGCCCGTAGTCGACCCGACTCCGACCGGTGACCGCCTCACCGAACCAGTCTGTTTCGACGAACACTGCATGTTTGAGCAGAGACAGCAGGCGGGTTCTGCTCGGCACCAGGGACCGCCTCGCATCGTCTTCGCTCAGGTCGTCGAGACTCCCGAGCAAGTGCTGCCGGTGTTCGTCGATGAACGTTGTGAATTGTGCGGCCAGATCGGCCTCTCGCATGGCGAAGGTGCTGTTGGCGTCGACTCCGTTGTCCGTCATGGACCCAGCTTAGAGCCGCCTCGGCGGGGGTGGACCGAACCGAACGACGACTCGCCCGAAATCGCAGGCGATCAGCATCCTTGTCCGCCACGTCCCCCACCCCTATGCTGAAGTGACCCACGTACACCGTCGTTCGGGCAGGAGCCTTGGCATTGTCGCCGGAGCCGTCGACTTCAGGGCATCACCGCTCAGAGGAGGTCGCTCATGTCCACCACGTCAATGCATCCGGCCACGAGTGCTTCGCAGAACCAGCCCGAGAACCAGTCTCAGTCCCCCGCGCTGCCCTACGCCCGCCGCCGCGATCAGCTCGTCGGCTCCGTCATCGACGCCTCCACCACGGTGCTCGCCCAATATCACCACGACATAGTCAAGTTCGGCATGGGGCGCCCGCGCCGGACATGCTGCCGGCCGCGGACTTCGCCCGCATCGCCGCGCAAGTCTTCTCACCGGAGAACTTCACATACGGTGAGACGAAGGGCGAACCCATCCTCATCGAAGCCCTCCACGACTATCTCGCCGCCACCGAGCAGATCCCGCGCGAACAGCAGGGGAACCGCGACCGCCTCCTCATCACCTCCGGAGGCATGCAGGGTCTCGACCTCGGGTTCAAACTCTTCGTCACCCCCGGTGACCTCGTCGCCTGTGAGTCGCCGACCTATACGAACGGTTCGGCGACGGCCATGAGCTATGAGGCGGAGATCCTCGAGATCCCCGTCGACGAAGACGGCATGCAGATCGACGTCCTGGAGGAGCACACGAACCGCACCGGGCGCGCGCCGAAGGTCATCTACACCGTCCCGACCTTCCAGAACCCGGCCGGAGTGACGATGTCGCTGCCGCGTCGCGAGCGCCTGCTCGAGTTCGCCCACCGCCACCGGTCGGTCATCATCGAGGACAATCCGTACGGAATGCTGCGCTTCGAGGGCAAGTCCCTGCCGGCGCTGAGCGATCTGAGCCCGAACGATCCCCTCATCTTCGGGGTGCGCACGTTCTCGAAATTCGTCGCCCCGGGCTGCGGGTCGGTTGGATCGACGTCGATCCTGAGGTCCGTGAGCTCGCCGTCAACGCCAAGCAGACGATGGACTCCTGCGCCCCCGTTCCCAACCAGCACCTCATCGCCCGCTGGCTGGCCGAAGGCGGCGCGGACTCGCACGTCGAGGTCCTGCGCAAGGCGTACCGCGAGCGGAAGATCGCGATGTCGGAAGGGCTGGAGAGACTCTTCCCCGGAGAGATCCGAGCTACCGATCCCGACGGCGGATTCTTCCTGTGGGTGACCTTCGAGGATGAATCCATCAACACCGAAGACCTCATGAACACCGCGCTCGAGGAAGGTGTGGCCTACATCCCCGGCCCCGCGTTCTCCCCGGCCGGGAACTTCTCGAATGCGCTGCGCCTGTGCTTCGCCTCGGCCGCGCCCGACCGCATCGACGACGGTCTGCAGCGTCTCCGCCGCGCTGTCGACCGGTACCGCGCGGAGCGCTGATTCCGACGACACCTTCGCCGAGGCGGCTCCGACCTTGCCCGGGTCGGACGTCGGAGCGCTCCCGCACCGACGTCCGCCTCGCCCGAGCGAATCGGGAGCGGCCGCCTGTTCGGCGACCGTTCTCAGACCTCGCCGAGGCGGCCGATCCATTGGATGAGGAGCTGAGTCTCCGTTTCGCCCAGGATGTCCGGGTTCGCCGCAGCATGTTCGATGACGGCGTGACCCAGACGACCATCGCCCGGTTCCGTCTGTCCGGTTCCGGTGATGGCGGCGAGGACGCCTTCACGGACGCCTGCTGAAAGTTCGGGATCGTTCCTGCCTTGAATGATCAGCCGCAGGGTGACGCCGATATTCGTGGCGAGCACATGAGCGGCCGCCTGCTCGTGGCCGACGACGAGCCGTCCGTCCTGTTCTGCTTTGAGCGTCAGACCGCGCAGAATCTCGCTCGGCTTCGACTGTGCCTCGGGTGAATAGCCGGGCCTGACCTTGCCGTACATGAGGGTGTAGAAACCCGGATTCTCCAGTCCGAAGGCGACGTGAGCATCCCAGCCCAGACGCAGATCCTGAATCGGGTCGCCGCTGGATTCGGTCGAGGATTTGGCCGACAGATACATGTCGAAGCCACGCTCGACGACGGCCTCGATCAGCCCCTGCTTATTGCCGAAGAAATGGTACAGAGTGGGCATCTTGACCCCCGCCGCGTCGCAGACCGCGCGCAGAGAGAAGTCCTCTCCGGGCGCCGCGGCAATGAGGTCGGCGGCCGCTTCGAGCAGACGGGTCCGTGTATCCGTTTCCTCAACTTCTGTCATATCGCTATATTATAGTGTATCGTCGATATAGCCCGATGTAACAACGATACGGAGGTTGAAACCATGACCGAACAGACTCTGCAAGGCAAGACCATCCTCATCGCAGGAGGCGGGAAGAACCTCGGCGGACTCATCGCCAGGCAGACCGCAGCAGCCGGAGCCGATGTCGCCATCCACTACAACTCGGAGTCAACGCGCCCGGAAGCTGAAGAGACACTCGCGGCCGTCGAATCCAGCGGATCGAAGGGCGTTCTGCTCACCGGAGATCTCACCAAGCCCGCCAACGTCGAGAGGCTCTTCGACGATGCCGTCTCCGCGCTGGGGTCCATCGATATCGCGGTGAACACCACTGGCAAGGTTCTGCGCAAGCCCATTGCGGAGACCACCGAGGACGAGTACGACTCGATGTTCGACATCAACGCGAAGGCCGCTTACTTCTTCATCAAGGAAGCAGGCAGACACCTTGCCGACAATGGGAAGATCGTCACCATCGTCACTGCCCTGCTCGCCGCGTTCACCGACGGCTACTCGACCTATGCCGGCGGCAAGAGTCCGGTCGAGCACTTCACCCGGGCCGCGGCGAAGGAGTATGCCGACCGCGGCATCTCCGTCACCGCCGTCGCGCCCGGGCCCATGGACACTCCCTTCTTCTACGGTCAGGAGACCCCGGAACGAGTCGAGTTCCACAAGTCGCAGGGCATGGGCAATCGACTGACTCACATCGAGGACATCGCACCGATCGTGCGATTCCTCGCCACGGAGGGCAGCTGGATCACCGGGCAGACGATCTTCGCCAACGGCGGTTACACCACTCGCTGAGGCGGACACGACACTTCCGTCCCCCTCAGCACCCATCCGACAATCACCTCCCGAAACCACAGGAGCACAAATGTCAGATCTGCAGATTCCCGAACCGGTCGCCGGCTTCATCGACACCGTCAACGCTCACGATGACCAGGGCTTCCTCAACGCATTCACCTCTGACGGAGTCGTGGATGACTGGGGCCGCGAGTTCCGGGGCCGAGAAGCCATCAAGGCGTGGAGCGACAAGGAGTTCATCGGCGCAACCGGCATCCTCACGCCCGAGGAGGTCACCGTCGACGGAGACGACGTCATCGTCGTCGGCGATTGGCGCTCCACGCATGCCAACGGTCGGTCTTCGTTCGCCTTCGCCATCGACGGCGACAAACTGAGCCGGATGACGATCCGCGAAGGCTGAGGCTCAGCGAGCGCTGACACCCCAGCGGGGCCGTCGGATGGCCGGCCATCTTCGGAGGCCGGCCATCCGACGGCCCTTTCGCTATGGTCCTGTGGCACAATATTGGTGTCGCGCCTGCGCGGCACGGCGGTGGGGCTCGCCGTACCCAACCTCGGAAACGAAACTTCGGTGTTCGTCTTCGACAACAGTCCCTACCTCGACCGGCTTCAGCATGCCCGAAAGGTAGGAGAGACCATGACCGCCAGCCCCGATCCGAGACATCGCGATCCGAAACATGACGGTCCAGCGCGCGCCCGCATCATCCTCGGCGTCGCCCCCGATCAGCCCGCCGAGGTGATCTCCGCCGCCGCGGACTACGCCGCCCATTTCGACGCCGAGCTCGTCTGCGCCCACGGCTACAAATCCCGCTATACCGTTGAGACCCGTCCCGACGGTTCCGTGCTCTCGACGCCCATCGATCCGGATACCACCGACGAGGCGGCCACCGAATTCGACCCCGAACTCCAGGACCGCATCGCTGCCGCCCTGGAACGCACGAATGTCGCCTGGTCGACTCGCGCGCTGGCCGGATCGCCGGCACAGGAACTCGACCGGCTCGCCACGGCGCTCGATGCCCGCATGATCATCCTCGGCGCCCGCCGCGCAGGTGTTCGCGGCTCATTACATGAGTTCTTCAACGGTTCGGTCGCAATCCAGCTGTCCAGGCGCCAGCATCGCCCCCTCGTCGTCGTTCCATCGGCGACAGGCACCGACGACATGAACGACCCCGAAGCTCCTGCGACACCGCCGACCCCAGACGTCTCTCCCACTGCTGAGCCTCAAACCGGCGAGGGCAAGCAGTGACCCGGCCGGTCCACATGCGCCTGTCCAATCTGGGCCTTGCATTCCTCGGCGGCACATTCGGCACGGCTGCTCGCGAGGCAGTCAGCCTTGGCCTGCCGGCCGTCAGCGACGTGCCGTGGGCGATCTTCACGGTGAACATCCTCGGGGCGTTCCTGCTCGGCCTGCTGTTGGACGCTCTGGCGCGCAGCGGTCCCGATGAAGGGTGGCGTCGCCGAGCGCGGATCCTGGTCGGCACCGGCTTCATGGGCGGGTTCACCACGTACAGCGCGCTGGCCGCGGATACGGCGGGCCTCCTCGGCGCGGATCCGGGCGGTGCGAGCAGCCCCGGCATCGGCCTTGCCTACGCGGTGGGAACGGTACTCATCGGCGGTCTCGCCACTTTCGCCGGCATCGCCACGGCGACGACGTTGCGTCGAGGCGGCGCTGAGGTCGACGAGGTGGCCGACGATCTGCCGATCGAACCCGATGCCTGGGACGAGGACACCGCGGATGCCGGTCCCGATGCCTCTGCCGACCGTCACCCGGGAAGTGCCCGATGACGCCGCTGGTCTTCATCGCCCTTGCCGCCGCCGGCGGGCTCGGCGCCTCATCACGAATGCTGCTCGACGGACTCATCAAGTCCCGCGTGAGCACGGCCCTACCCTGGGGGACGATCATCATCAATGTTTCGGGATCACTCGTGCTCGGACTGCTGACCGGACTGGCCGGTGCGAATCTGCTGCCGGAAGCCTGGCACCTGGTGCTCGGCACGGGATTCCTCGGCGGCTATACGACGTTTTCTACGGCGAGTTTCGAAACGGTCCGACTTCTCCAGGAACGTCGCTGGGCGGCGGGCCTGGTCAATGGGTTCGGCACCCTCGCCTTCGCCACGGCGGCCGCGGCGATCGGAATGTGGCTCGGCGGCCTGGCTTAGCTGCGACCGACCGTTCTGGACTCAGCCACATCTCCACACGCTCACCCTCGGCGAGGCGCTGTACGCGCAGATGACAGACGCCGAACGGCCCAGTTGAAGTCGCACAGCACACATTTGAACATGTGCTGTGCGACTTCATCTGGGCCGTCAGCGTATGAGCGCCGAGCCGCTCCAGCGAATTGAGCTCAGCTCACTTATACGCGCGGTGGTACTGAGCCGGGCGGTAGTCGATATCGAAGCGCAGGGCGTCGGCGGCCCGGAGCGCGAAGTTCGGGTCACGCAGGTGTTCGCGGCCCACGAGGATCGCATCGGCCTGACCGGTGGCCAGAATGTGCTCGCCCTGGAACGGTTCGCTGATCAGTCCCACTGCGGCGGTCGGCAGCCCCGACCCTTGACGCACGCCGGCGGCCAGGGTCGTCTGGTAGCCGGGACCGACGGGAATCGACGCCATCACATTGCCGCCGGAGGAGACGTCGATGAGGTCGACGCCGTGTTCCTTGAGCCATCCGGCGACGTGGACGGTGTCGTCGAGTGTGAGCCCACCGTCGGTCCAGTCCGTCGCGGAGAGGCGCACGAACACGGGAACGTCGTCGCCCACCTCGGCGCGGGTGGCATCGACGATCTCGAGCAGCAGTCGGGCCCGGTTCTCCAAAGTTCCGCCGTAGGAGTCGGTGCGCGTATTGCTCAGGGGCGACAGGAACTCATGAAGGAGGTACCCGTGTGCACCATGGATCTCGACGAAGTCGAACCCGGCCTCGATCGCCCGACGGGCCGAGGACCGGAAGGCCGCGACCACCTCGGCGATCTCCGTCTCAGTCAGAGCCCGGGGTTCGGCAAGACCCTCGAAGGCCAACGCAGACGGAGCCACGGTCTGCCAACCGCCCTGCTCGACCGGGACGCTGCCATCGCCGTCGGTCCCCCACTCGGGATATGTCGAGGCCTTGCGGCCCGCGTGGCCGAGCTGGATGCCGGCGGCCGCTCCCTGCGAGTGAAGGAAGTCGACGATGGGGGCGAAGGCGTCGCGCTGCGCGTCATTCCACAGCCCCAGGTCCTTCGCCGAGATCCGCCCCTCCGGAGTGACTCCGGCGGCTTCGACGATGACGGCTCCCGCTCCTCCCCTGGCCATGGCGCCGTAGTGGACGGTGTGCCAAGGCGCGGGGACCCCGTCAAGAGTCTCAACGGAGTACTGGCACATGGGCGGGACCCAGATGCGGTTGCGGAACGTGAGTCCGCGTAGGGTGAGCGGTTCGAACAGCAGATGAGACATGACACCTCGTGATCTCGTCGAGAGTAGTCGATCGGAAGTATGAGATTCTTCGTACTTCGGGTTCGCACTCTACTACGATGAATTTCGTACTACCAAATGTTTCGTACAATGGTGGGGTACGACATCAGATCGATGCGATGGCGAGAAGGGAGGATCCAGGTGCGCACACTCGACCACCCCCGCAGGGACGAGATGAGACTCGACACCGTCCTGGCCGCCCTCGCCGACCCGGTCCGCCGGACCGTCGCCTGCAAACTCAACGACGCTTTCGGCGATCATGCGTGTGCGACCTTCGAGCTGCCGGTGTCGAAGTCCACGGCGACCTACCACTTCCGCACTCTGCGCGAGGCGGGAGTCATCCGCCAGGAGTACGAGGGCACGAAGATCATGAATACCCTGCGCAAGGACGATCTCGACGCCCGTTTCCCCGGCCTCCTCGACGCCGTGTTCGCCGCCCAGGACATCGAACGCGCCGAGGCGACCGCCCCCGATTCTCGAGCCTGACCCGACCGGAACGCCTCCGCCCCGACGCGGCCGAGACGCGCGAACAGGCTCCTCTCCCCCGCGTGAGCCGCGTCCCTCACCCACGATCGAAAATTAAGTGTGCTCAGATTGCACGCTGCTGGTGAGTAGACGTGCAATCTGCGCACACTTAACTCGCACTCTGCACGGCAGTCGGCCCCGGGGCGCGGAGGCTGCCGTTTGAAACCGGCCTCAGCCAGGCCGCACTGACACCAGCATCGTGAGGGTGCCCGCCTGGACGACCTCGTCGTTCTGATTGAGCACCTCGACGCGGAAGTCGACGATGCCGTCGGACGGGGCAGACTTCGACAGTCGCCGGTCGGTGATCTCGTAGCGCATGTGGATCGTCTCGCCGAAGAACACGGGAGCGCTGAAGCGCCAGTCCTTGACGCCGAGGAACGCGGTGATCGACTCGTCGAACTCGCCGCTGCGGGTGAGCATGAGCCCGATCGCGTAGGTCAGCCCGACCATCCCGTGGGCGATGCGCTGGCCGAACCGGCTCTTCGCCGCGACGCGTTCGTTCGTGTGCAGCGGGTGGAAGTCCCCGGTGAGCTGGGCGAAGGAGACGACGTCGGATTCGGTGATCGTCCTCGCCGGGCTCGTCCACCCGTGCCCGATGGTCAGGTCCTCATAGAAGAGGGTCATGCCGCGCCTCCTTGCGCTTATCCGTTGAGTTCAGTGGAAAGCTCAGTCGTCAGATTTCGCCGCGGCGGCTCCGAAGTTCGGCGCCCGCTTCTCGAGGAATGCGGCGATCCCTTCGCTCGATTCCTCGCCGGCGATCGCGAGGGAGATGAGACCGGTCTCGGTGGCCAATGCCGCCGGCGAGATCGCCCGGTCCGCGCGAACGGCTCGCAGCACCGATCGCACCGCGTTCGGGCCTTGGGCGGCAATGCGCTCGGCGATCGCCAGAGCGGTGTCGACGACTTCGTCAGGTGCGGTCGGCGGGACCGGGGTGATGCCGAGTTCATAGGCACGCTGCGCCTTGAGCGTCTCGCCCGTGAGGATGAGGTGCAGTGCGGTGGCATCGCCGACTGCGCGCGGCAGACGCTGGGTTCCGCCGTAGCCGGGAATGAGTCCGAGTCCGACCTCGGGCAGCCCGAGCGCGGCCTTCTCCGACAGCACGGTGAAGTGGCAGGCCAGGGCGAGTTCGAAGCCGCCACCGAGGGCAAGGCCGTTGACCGCGGCGATGATCGGCACCTCGACGTTCTCGATGGCGGCCATGATCGACTGCCCGCGACGCATCTTCACCTGCGCGGCGTCGGCGTCGAGGGTGGAGTCCTCCTTGAGGTCGGCACCGGCGCAGAATGCCTTCTCGCCGGCTCCGGTGATCACCAGGGAACGGACGTTCGGGTCGGATTCGGCACGGTCGACCGCCTCGGCAAGGCCGTCGAGGACCTCGGCATTGAGCGCGTTGTGGGCGTCGGTCCGGTTGATCGTGGCGAGCAGAACGGGTCCGCGGGCCTCGACGGTGAGGGCGTTCATCTGGATCCTGTCTCCGGGCGTGCGCGGCGATCGGCACACGGCGGCGAGTGGTCGGTTACCCGCACTCTAGGCCCAGCGACCGCGCCCGGCCGCGCGCTTCCCCTATGCGAGACGCAGCGCCGGCACCGCAGCGGCCCGACAAGCAGAAAAGCCCAGTTGACGACGAAAAGCACATGTTCAAACCGGTGCTATTCGTCGGCAACTGGGCTGCCACCGATTCAGAGCCGAGACTACGGCCCGAACCTCACCGAGCGAGTCGTCTCACTCCCCGCGGCCGATGGCCTCCACGGCCGTCGGGTCGGACGAGTGCAGGAACTCTTCGATGCGGGCGGCCTCTTCGCCTTCGCCGATCGCTCCGGCGGCCCGGCCGAGGGCGTAGAGCGCACGGAGGAATCCGCGGTTGACCTCATGCGAATACGGGATCGGTCCCGCGCCGCGCCAACCGGCCGCGCGCAGGGCATCGAGGCCGCGGTGGTAGCCGACGCGCGCGTAGGCATAGGCGTCGACGAGGCGGCCTTCCTTGTGCGCTTCATCGGCGAGTTCCGCCCAGGCCAGGGACGAGGCCGGCAGTGCGGCAGCGACATCGATGGGCTCTTCACCTGCGTCGATGCGATTGCGAGCGTCGACGTCCGGGTGGTCGTCCGGCAGGTAGGTCGGCTGCGGGCCGAGCTGGCTGGCATCCAGATTTCCGATATGCGACGGGTTGCCGATGGGCTGAGTCATTGCGTCTCCTTGGTTGTCGAGTTCAGTCGGTCTTCACTTCGGACGGCAGGACCGTGTACGGGTTCGCACTCAGCGCGCCGGTGACTCCAGCATCGGCGAGCTTATCGAGCTGCTTCTTGTCTTTGACGTCGATGGCCCAGACGTCGAGGTCGACTCCGGTCCATTTCTCGGCGGCCTCGGCCTCGACGGCCAGGGCCGTGTATCCGGCGCCGGACAGCGATTCGTTCCCGGACGCCGTCACGTCCCCGGTGAACATGGCGCCGACTCCGGCATCGGCGGCGGCACGGGCCACCTCGGGGTCATCGGTGCGCACGAGCGTCGAGTCCTCGAGCCCCGCCTCGGTGATGGTCTTCAGTGCCGGGGTTGCCACCTCGGCGGAGTCGATGGCGGGCATGAAAACGGTGTCCCCGCCGAACTCGTCGACGATCTGATCCCAGGTCATCGGTTCGCCGGGGCTCGTGTCCTTGCGGGCCGGTTTGATGGTCTGGTCGAGGAATTCCTCGGCGTCGAGCTCATCGAGGCCCTGCTTCAGGCCCATGTCCTTCGCCGCCGTCTGCGGGTTCGCGGCGACGATCGTGCCGTCGCCCAGCGCGGTGAGGGTAGGTGCCGGTAGGTAGCCGAACTTCACGTTCTCGGTGAAGGCGAGCTGCGAGTTCGCCGGGTACACCGACGATCCGCCGTCGAGGGCGCCGACGGCCGGCGGATTGAGCGAATCCACGGTCAGCTGATCATCTGACTTCACGAAATTGAATACGAGCACGCCCGCGACGAGGAGGACCACGATGGCACCGGCCCACAGCGGTGCGTTGAACTTCTTCGGCGCGGGGCGGTCGGGCACGGGAATGCGTTCGTTCGACTCGGGATCGGGAGTCGGCAGCGGATCGTTCATGCCGCGGCCATAGCGATCCTGGTGGGGCTGGCTCGGCTTCTTCTTGCTCATCGGCTGCTGTCCTTCGTCGTTCCGGCTCCGGTGACGAGTCCCCGGAGGAACCCGGCGCCCCAGCACAGGTGCATGGTCGGCAGGACGATGCCGAACCAGAATCGCTCGCGTCGTCCGCAGTCCTTCGCCGCCGAGGCGGTGGCCAGGATTCCGGCGATGTAGCCGAAGCTGGGCACGTGGATGAGGGAGGTGAAGCGGCGGAGGAACTTCGGCCACCGCTTCGTCGATCCGGACAGCTGGAGCAGGGTCTCGATCACGGCCGCACTCATGCCGAGCACGAGCAGCGGCGGGGCGAAGTAGCGGATGGAGTTCTGCGATCCGTAGCGGCGGATGAGTTCGGCACGCCAGATTCCGGTGGCCCAGAACTGCTGCGCGATCTTCGACCAGGTGCCGCGCGGCCAGTAGGTGACTTCCATGTCCGGGTTGAACCAGATGCGGCCGCCCGCGGAGCGGATGCGCAGGTTGAGTTCCCAGTCCTGTCCGCGTTTGATTCCTTCGTCGAATCCGCCGAGGTGGTCGAACACTTCCCGACGGTAGACGCCGAGGTAGGCCGATTCGGCTTCCTGCGCCTCGTCGCCGGAGTGGTAGGCGGGACCGCCGAGGCCGACCGGGGACATATAGGCCCGCGCCACGGCCTTCTGGAAGGAGGTCTTGCCGCGGGCGAGCATGAGTCCGCCGCAGTTCGCGGCCTTCGTCTCACGCAGGGTGTCGATGGCCTGCCTGGTGTAGTCGGTGCCGAGACCGGAGTGCGCGTCGACTCGGATGATCACCGGGTGCCGGGTTGCGGCGATCGCGAGGTTGAGTCCGATCGGGGTCGCGGCCTGCGGATTGTCGACAGTCTGGATCCGCGGATCGCGGGCGGCCATCGTTTCGATGATGGCGTTCGTATCGTCGGTCGAGGGGCCCAGGGCGAGGACGACTTCTTTGTCCCCGTCATACTCCTGACCGAGGATCGTGGTGATCGCCTGCTCGATGTGTTCGGCCTCGTTGAGCACCGGCATGATGAAGGAGACACCGGGCTTCTCGTTAAGCGGCGGGAGGCCCTCCGGGGTCAAGATCTCAAGTACTTTCGACACGCTGTCAATCTTCCCATACCCGCGCGCACTCGGTCTTGAGGGGGCGTACAGGTGGAGCCCGACACGTGCCGGACGCCCCGTCGGCACCAGACGCCTCGTCGGCGCCGGAGCCCGGCTTCACAGGCCCCGAGCGATGAGCTCCTTCATGATCTCGTTCGTACCGCCGTAGATCTTCTGCACCCGGGCATCGGCGTAGAGGCGAGCAATCGGGTATTCGATCATGTACCCGTAGCCGCCGAATACCTGCAGGCAGCGGTCAACGACCCGGTTCTGAGCATCCGTCGCCCAGTACTTCCCGGCCGACGCCTGCTCTGTCGTCAGCGTTCCCTTGATGTGTTCGCTGGTGAGGTGGTCGATGAAGGTGCGGACGGACAATGTCTCGGTGGCACATTCGGCGAGGACGAATTTCGTGTTCTGGAAACCGAGGATGGGCCTGCCGAAGGCCTCCCGCTCCTTCGCATAGGCGACGGTCTCCCGGACGGCGAATTCCGCGGTCGCGGCACCGCCGACGGCGATCGCCAGTCGTTCCTGAGGCAGCTGCTGCATGAGCTGGATGAATCCGCGGCCTTCGGCTCCGCCGAGGACGTTCTCGGCCGGGACGCGCATGTCCTCGAAGAACAGCTCCCGCGTGTCCTGCCCGTGCAGTCCGACCTTCTCCAGCACACGTCCGCGCGAGAACCCCGACAGATCATTCACCTCGGCCACGATGAGCGAGACACCCTTCGCGCCGGGCTCGTCGCTGGTGCGAGCCACGATGATGACGAGGTCGGCATGGGACCCGTTGGTGATGAACGTCTTGGCGCCGTTGATGACATATTCGTCGCCGTCACGCACCGCCCGGGTCGTGATGTTCTGCAGGTCCGATCCGGTGCCCGGTTCGGTCATGGCGATCGCCGACACGAGCTCGCCGGTGGCCATGCGGGGCAGCCACCTGTGCTTCTGCTCTTCGGTGCCGAAGGCGTTGATGTAGTGGGCGTTGATCGTCGAGTGAACGCTGTTGCCCCAGGAGGTGTCGCCGACGAACCCCTGTTCCTGCAGGAGCACCGCCTCGTGGGCGAAGGTGCCGCCACCGCCGCCGTACTCTTCGGGGATCGAGATGCACAGCAGACCGGCGTCGCCGGCCCGGGTCCACGTGTCACGATCGACCTGCTTCTGCTCGGCGAAGCGGGCTTCGTGCGGCACGATCTCCTTGGCGAAGAATCCGCGTGCCAGATCGCGCAGGTCATCCGTCTCCTGGGTCTCCCAGGCGCCGCGGTATCCGTCGAGAATCATTGTGAGGTCTCCTGAATCTGCTCGTCGTGTTGGTTCCGAAAGGCCGTGCGGGCCCCAGAGAGGTCAGTGGTGGGAGGTGCTGATGAGAGGGATGCGGGGTGCTGGTGCGGGGATGCGCTCCGGGTGATCATGTGGGGGTATTCGTGTGTCCAATGTTCAGCCGAGAGCGACTCGCTCAATGGGCAGATCATGCTCGGCTGCGAAGTCGATCCAGTACGCCGTCGGCTCGGCGGCGAAGGCCTTCTCGAGTTCCTCGTGTTCGGACCCGACGAGGGAGGCCAGCGCCTTCGCGAAATGGGGCTCGAGGCAGGCGACGGCGATATGACCGTCAGCGGTCGAGTAGGTCCGATAGAAAGGCGTTCCCCCGCCGAGGGGACCTCCCGGTGTGCTCATTCTGTGCCGTGCCGGTCCCGCCGCCCATTCGGCCGCCTCGTCGAGGACGACGCGACGGACGATTCCGCCGCTGTGCTGACCGTTCGCGTCCTGATCACCGGCACCCTGGGCAGCAGCGCGTCGGGTCTCGAGTTCGTGCAGCCCTGCCAGAGCCTGGAATGCCGCGTGCTCGCCGCCGAGGACATCGGCGACGGGCACTGTGGGCATGGTTCCGGGGAGGAGGGTGGAGTGCGCCGCCTGATAGGTGAGGTCGTGGCCGGGGACGTCGGCGCGGTCGCCGGCAAAGCCGACGATCTCGACGTGGACCAGCCCGTGTTCGTCGACGAGTTCCGGCAGGCTGAGAGCGGCGGCTGCGCGGGGACGCATCGAGGTGAGCAGCAGGTCGGCCCCGGCCAAGAGCGTCCGGAGCTGTTCGATTCCCTCATCATCTTTGAGGTCGATGGTGCGGATCTCCTGGCCGTCGGTGAGCTCCTGGTAGTAGGCGGGGAACATCAGGTTCAGGGGATCGCCGATAGGCGGTTCGACCTTGATGACCCGAGCACCGAGAGCATGCAGGCGCGCTGCCGCCAGCGGTCCTGGCAGATTGACGGCAAGAGAGATCACCGTGACTCCGCTGAGCGGTTGAGAGGCGGTCATTCGCGGATCCCCCGGTCGAGTCGAATCAACTTTCCTGAATGAATGTATAGGATATTGAAAGAACGTTCAATACTATGACGAGAAGTTCCCGGCTTCCAGGTACGAACACCGACACGAGCACGAGCATCGGCAGGAGAAAGGGCAACAGCATCGGTCTGAGAGAATGGCCCCGGACGACAGAAGTGAGGACATGGATGTGCCGATGAATGAGGAGCGCAAGAGCAGGAACGCCGACACCGGCGAGTCCTCGGCGATAGATCTCACGAGCCGGCCCGGATTCGCAATGCCGGTCTCCATCAGTTCGCCACGACCGGATTCGCCGGCACTCCCCTGCGCGCGATCGCCTCCGAGGCGGGAGTGGCCATCGGCCTGATCTCACACCACTTCGGCTCGAAGGACGGACTGCGGGCGGCTGTCGAGAGTTGGATCGTCGACCAATTCGCCGCAGCGATCACCGAAGCCGATGCCGCAGCTCCGGACTCCGTCGCGGATACCGCCGGGCGCGATGCCGCGGTGGCTCAGATGCTCAAGGCGAACCCGCTCATAGTCGGCTACCTGCGCCGCGAACTCCTCGAAGGCTCTGCCGGTCGCACTCTCATCACACGCCTGGCCCGGCTCTCACTGCAGAGCGTGGATTCCATGCGCTCGGGAGGCGTCGCCTCGACGGACAGGAGTCGCGTCGATCAGGTCGTCACAGTCATGATCCGGCAGCTGGGCAAGCTGTTCCTCCAGCCGCTCGTCGATCAGGTCGTCGACTCGTTTTCCGCTGATGAACGCCCGGCGGCGAAGCCGGAGCTGACGATCACCGTGCGCACACCGCAGAATTGATCCAGCTCAACTGCACCCGCCCTCGCCTGCGCGGCAGCTCTGGCCGGATCCCACATCGTCACCCTCGACGGAACACGGCGTGAACGACCGGACGGACCGAGCCTGGCCAGACGGTCGAGGGCTGTGAGCTCCCTGCAGGCGAGGCCCTCAGAGACTCTGCCACTCCGGCTTGTTCTCGTACGCGTGGCGGTAGTAGTCGCCGAGCTGCAGCCTCGACGCCGCCGCATCATCGATCATGACCGTGACATGCGGGTGCATCTGGAGCACGGTCGCCGGCCACATCGCGGAGATCGGTCCCTCGACCAACTGATGCACCGCCTCGGCCTTATTGCCTCCGGTCGCGACGAGCACGAGATGCTTCGCCTCCATGATCGTGCCCAACCCTTGGGTCAGGCACAGTTTCGGCACCTGCTCGACGTCGCCGTCGAAGAACCGCGCATTGTCGAGCCGCGTCTGATGCGTCAGGGATTTCACCCGTGTCCGCGAGGCCAGGGATGATCCGGGTTCGTTGAACGCGATGTGACCGTCGCTGCCGATCCCGAGGATCTGCAGGTCGATCCCGCCCGCCTCGGCGATCTTTCGCTCATAGTCCGCCGAGGCGGCCGCCAAATCATCGGCGGATCCCTCGGGACCGTGGACGGCCCCCTCGGCGAAATCGACGCGAGTGGCGATCTCAGCGTCGATGACGTTGCGATAGCGCTGCGGATGCTCGTCGGCGATTCCGACGTATTCGTCGAGCATGAACGCCTGCGCGCGGGCGAAGGACAGACCCTCGTTCTTGTGGCGAGTGGTCAACTCATCGTAGATGCGCAGCGGGCTCGACCCGGTGGCCAGGCCGAGGACGGGTGAGGCTTCGGTGCGCAGCAACCGCTCGATCGCGTCGGCGGCGAGCTCCGCCAGCGTGTATTCGTCGGCGATGACGACTTCCATGTTGTCTCCTTCTGCGTTCAGTCAATCATTTCTGTTCGAGAACGCGCATGATCGGCTCATAGTGGGCGGTGATCGCGGCGCGGAAAGCCTCGACACGCCGGATTCCGCCGCTTCGAGCATGAGGCCGTGGGCACGTGCGGTCTGCTCCAGGTCGGCGGCCACGGCCACATTGAGTTCGGGCAGGCCGGCAGTGTGCACTGACCATCGGAGAGAATGAGATCCTTGATTCTGTCGGAGGTCGTCACTTCCCGTCCGGTCTCTGTCGGATCCGCCATGATCACCTGCCGGTGGTCGTTCCACGCTGAGCCTCCAGTCTACGTCTGACATCAGATGTATCGGTGATGAGCTCCCCCTCGAGACGAGAACCAGCGGGCTTGTCATATACGCGGCACTCGATGACTACTAGAGTGATAGGCGTCAGCGGTCGTCGCACGGCCGACAACCACGACCCATTGGAGGAGTCATGAGTGGAGTGGCGGTCATCATCGCCGTTGTCATCATCATCCTCGTCGTCGCCGTCCTGCTGTTCGGGAAGCTGCGCACGAGCGTGTTCTTCACGGTGAAGACGCAGGAGAACGTCATCGTCGAACGATTCGGCAAGTTCAAGAAGGTCGCGCGGCCGGGGCTGAACACGAAGGTGCCGTTCATCGAGACGACGAGCAGGCCGATCTCGCTGCGCGTCCAGCAGCTCGAGGTCAACATCGAGTCGAAGACGAAGGACAACGTCTTCGTCACGGTGCCGGTTGCGGTCCAGTACGTCGTCGAAGAGGACAACGTCGCCGATGCCTATTACCGTCTGGCGAATTCGGAGGAGCAGATCCGCTCCTATGTCTTCGACACCGTCCGTTCGGCACTGTCGGGACTGACGCTCGACACCGCGTTCGAGTCGAAAGACGACATCGCCGAAAACGTCGAGCGCCGACTGTCGGAGTCGATGAAGCGCTACGGCTTCAAGATCGTGAGCACTCTGGTCACGGACATCACCCCTGACCCGCGCGTGCGGGATTCGATGAACTCGATCAACGCCGCGCAGCGTGACAAGGTCGCCGCGCAGTCGCTGGCCGAGGCCGACAAGATCAAGCGCGTGACTCAAGCGCAGGCCGAATCGGAGGCGATGCGCCTGCACGGTGAAGGCGTGGCCGCTCAGAGGAAGGCGATCGCCAACGGCATCGCCGAACAGTACGCATTGCTCCAGGAGGTGGGCATCCACAAGACTGCCGAGCAGCTGCTGATGATGACCCAGTACTTCGACACGATGCAGAACGTCGCGCAGGAGGGCCGGTCGAACGTGCTGTTCATGCCGTCGAACCCTGGCGGCCTGGGCGAGATGGGCCAGGAGATCCGCAACGCCCTGTTCGCTGCCAATGCCGCCGACGAAGGCTCGCATCTGCCCGCACCGCAGGGCCGCGACGATGCGGGCGGCGATTCCAGGGGCAGCTCCGGCAGCGGTGCCGACGGCACGAACGTCCCGCCGCAGCCGACGACTCCCCCGGCAGATCGGTCCGGGCAGTATGTCGGCGGACAGGGCCAGGGCGGCTCTGGACAGGGAGCGGGCGGGCAGGTCCAGCCGGGGCAGGGCCAAGGTCAGCACGGTGGGCAGGGGCACTCGGATCCGCGCTCCGCGGCCCAGTCGGCCGTTCGCGCCGCCGCCGAGCAGTGGCGCAACCGCCGCGGCGGCAACCAGGGCTGAACCGGCAACGCTGAGCCGGCATCGCTGGGCCGGCAGAGCTGAACCGGCAGTCATCGCTCAGCACACACCGCCGAGGGGCGGGTGAAGAGAGATCTTCGCCCGCCCCTCATCCGTATGGGCACCCCCGGTGCTCCACTTGGGAACTCCTCCCCCAAAGGAGCCCCTCCCTATAGGAACTCGCCGCCCCCTGGAAACTTCTCTTCTTAGAAACTCGCAGCCACCTGGGAGCTTGACGCCGCCCGTGAACTGGCTGACTCCTGGGAACTCTGCGCCTCTCGGGATTATTGGTTGTGCGCAATTGAATTGTGTGCAATCATTTTCATATGACCGCGCTCGACCTCGACCGGCAGCTCTGCTTCGCTCTCTATTCGGCGTCACGAGCGATGACCGCGTCGTACAAGGACCTGCTTGCCGAACTCGGCATCACCTATCCGCAGTATCTGGTGATGCTCGTGCTGTGGGAAGAGGGCTCCAACGACGAGGGTGTGACGGTCAAGCGCCTCGGCGAGCGTCTGCAGCTCGACTCGGGCACGCTCTCCCCTCTGTTGTCACGACTCGAATCGCTCAGCTTCGTCACTCGCCATCGTTCCGCCGAGGATTCGCGCAGAGTTCTCGTCCGCGCCACCGCCGAGGGCGCAGCGGCCAAAGAACGCGCCGAATGCGTACCGGCCCGGATCGGCGAGCGCACGAATCTCGACCCCTCGTCGATGCCCGAGCTGCTGGAGACTCTGCGGGCGCTGACGAGGAACCTGCGCGCGGAACCCGCGCCCGTCGAGTCCCCCGACCCCCCTGCCGCACCTTTGAACTCGCACCGCGCCTCTGCATTGACAGTGCGCCACTGAACCCGTACCGCACCACCGACCCCACCGATCACCACTGATCCGACAATGCACCAACAACGGAAGGAAACATCATGAGGGCTCTCTACACAGCAGAGGCACTGGCCACAGGCGAAGGCCGCGACGGCCACGGACGCACGAGCGACGGAAAGGTCGATGTCGATCTCGCGACTCCGACCGAGATGGGCGGCAGCGGCAACGGCACGAATCCCGAACAGCTCTTCGCCGTCGGCTACGCGGCGTGCTATCACTCAGCGCTGCGCCTCGTGGCCGGTCAGGCCAAGGCGAACGTCGACGATTCCACGGTCGGCTCACGCGTGAGCATCGGCAAGGACAATGAGGGCGGGTTCCAGCTCGCCGTCGAACTCGAGGTCACGCTCCCGCACCTCGAGAAGGCTGAGGCCCAGGCGCTGGCCGACAAGGCCCACAAGGTGTGCCCGTACTCCAACGCCACCCGCGGCAACATCGACGTCACCATCACCGTCACCGACGACTGATCCGAGCCGGCGGATCGACCGGCAACGCACCGCACGTCGATCTTCGAGACATGCGTCCGCCCTCGGACCGCACACAATGGCTGTGGGGCGGGTGAAGTTCTGTCTTCACCCGCCCCACAGCCGTATTCGGCCGCCTCGGCGACAAATTCGAGTCGGTGATGCTTCACCGACGAAGCGTCAGCGCTTGGCCATGGCCTCGAGCGCTGACTTCTCGACCGCCTCGGCGACGGCCGGAGCGACACGCGAATCGAGCGCACCGGGCACGATATAACCGGGCTCGAGGTCATCGCCGACGAGATCGGCGATCGCACGAGCGGCGACGAGCTTCATATCGTCGGTGATCTCGTTGGCATCGGCGTCGAGCGCGCCGCGGAAGATTCCGGGGAACGCGAGGACGTTGTTGATCTGGTTCGGGAAGTCGCTGCGCCCGGTAGCCACCACGGTGGCGTACTTGGCGGCGACGTCGGGGGCCACCTCGGGGTTGGGGTTCGACAGGGCGAAGATAATCGCGTCGTCGGCCATGTTGGCCAGGTGAGCCTCGTCGATGGTGCCGCCGGAGACGCCGATGAAGGCATCGGCACCGTCGAGGGCCTCGCCGATCCCACCAGCGATTCCGCGCGGGTTCGTCGACTCGGCGAGGAACTGCTTCGTCTCGGTCAGATCTGAGCGGCCGGACTCGACGACGCCCTTGGAATCGAGGACGACGATGTCGTTGACACCAGCGTCGGCGAGGATCTTCACCACGGCCACACCGGCAGCTCCGGCACCGGAGACGACGACGCGGACGGATTCGAAGGACTTCTTCACCACGCGCAGAGCATTCGTCAGCGCGGCGAGGACGACGACGGCGGTGCCGTGCTGGTCATCGTGCATGACGGGAATGTCGAGGGCCTCCTTCACCCGGTCTTCGATCTCGAAGCAGCGCGGAGCGGAGATGTCCTCGAGGTTGATCGCTCCGAAGGTCGGGGCCATGCGGAGGATGGTTTCGACGATCTCGTCCGTGTCATTGGTGTCGAGTACGATCGGAATCGCATTCAGCCCGGAGAAGGACTTGAACAGGGCGCACTTGCCCTCCATCACCGGCAGCGAGGCGGCCGGACCGATGTCACCGAGGCCGAGCACAGCCGACCCGTCAGAGATGACCGCGACGAGTCGGCCGGTCCACGTGTGCGTGCGCGCCAGCTGCGGTTCGTCCTTGATCGCGGTGCAGACCTTGGCCACGCCGGGGGTGTACGCGATCGAGAGGTCGCGCTGGGTCTGTAGCGGTGAGGTGAGCTCTGCGGAGAGCTTGCCGCCTTCGTGTGCCTCGAAGATCTCGGCGTCGGTGATCGGGCCCTTCGAGCCCTGGTCGGAGGCGGTTGAGTTGTGAGCGGTGGTCGTCATGGTTGATCCTCGTGGTTGATGCGGCGGCGGTTGGTGAGCCTGCTGGGCTCGTGAGTTCTCGGTCGAGCGAGCACTCCGTTCGATGATCGGATCATCGGTGCAGCCGACAGTGATCGTCTGGCCGTCGGCCGGCGCGGACACGGTCGACCGTGAGCGCAGGCGATGGTCTGGGCGAAGAACTGGTCACCAGTGAAGGATGGCGCGGTGACGTCGACGCGGCCCGCGACATGACCCTAGGTGAAGGGCTACGCGGTTGCGCGCAGTGCGGATACGGCTCGCATGAGGCGAGTACCGACCTCATGGGTCGCATCCGACAACTCGATCATCATAACCGATACTGTGACCCGTTTCACTCGAGAATCCGGCCCCACCGAGGCTGTCCCGCCGTTCCGGTGGCATGTTCTCCAGACCTTTGGACCAATCGGGAACGTCGTCATTGTCGTCGCCGAGGAGGCACGCCCCCGATGGCCGACTCATTCTTCAGCCGCGACGGGTCAGTACCGAGGAGGCGTATTCTCCCCCGAAATCGCGGCAGACCTTCCCCGCAATCCCCAACGAGGAACCGCACTCATCCAGAAACCGCGCCTGACCTGCATGGATGACATCCAACACTCTCATGTCAGTGCCGGATGCAAAGATGATGGGGTAACCAGAACCCCTTCGGTCTCTCATCGACAAATATTCGAATATCTTTTTTGTTTTCTATTGTTAATGTCCGCTTGAACGCTTACCATAGAGTTAACAGCTTTTCCAATCAGCACCACTCCCGACAACGAAGTCCGAGGCAGGTGAAAACGCAATGAAGGGCACCACCAACCGTTCGACCCCCGGTCAGGCCGAAGCGCCGGGCGCAACACAGACGTCACCGCGATTCGCCGTCCGCTTCGAATCCAGCATGTCTCGCTTCGCCGAGAATGCCGTCGCTTCCGACCGTGCGCATTTCTCGCTCCTCGAGTCGGTCTCTTCGGTCGTGCTCGAACAGGTTTTCATCGAATTCGAACTGCCCATGCCAGAGGGGGCCGAGCCTTTCCGCTGCGAGACGATTGCTGCAACCTTCGAACGTCGAGCCGAAGAGTCCGAAGACACCGTCTTCGGCGCTGCGGATATGTCGGAACCCTCACCCAAGGGCGCGTCTTCGCCCGACATCGTGTCGTCGCCCACTGACGACACTCCCGTCACCCGCGGCTCCCCTTCCGCGACAGTTGTGCTCTATGACGCTGACTTCGCCCGCGAACAGTTGCGTAAGGTGACTCGGTCCGAGGCGAAGGTGCTGCCCGAGTTCCCCGAGCTCGATGAGGGCATATGCTTCTCGAAATGGGTCTATGACTATGTCGACGCGGAGGATCTCGTCGAGATCTCGACGGTGCTGGGGACCAATACTGCACGCACCTACCGTCAGCTGACCGGCGCGATGACGATCTTCTATGGTCTTCCCCGCTTCGCCAACCGGGTTCGCGCCGGAGAGTTCACCCAAGCCCATGTCGACGTGGTTGCCCGCCAGTGTGCCGACGTCGCTTTCGCCTTCCTTCCGAAACTCGATATCTTCCTGGCAGCCCGGCGCACCGACATCACCTGCGAGACTCTGCGCCGTGATCTGGCCAAAATGATCGCCCTGCTCATTCCGCCGGTCGACAACACCGAGCTCGCCACCAAGCGTCGTCGCATCGATGTCGACGGCTACAAGGACGGCTCGGCCCGCCTGACCGTCAGCGGACCCTCGGCGGAGATCTTCGCCTGCTACAACCGGATCCAAGGCATGGCTCTTGCCGTGCATGGCAAGAACAAGTCCGCATTCAACCTGCCCGTGGGCGTTGAGATCAGCGATGACCGCTCCATCTCCCAGCTCGAGTACGATCTGTTCATCAGGCCTGTCCCGGAGATCAAGGTCAAGGTCGTGTCGGTCGATCCGATCACGGGAATCCAAACAGCCAAAGACACATCGCTGCTCGACGCCGACGGCGAGCTCATTCCGGATATGAACTCCGACGACGCCGTCGCCGACTTTGCGAAGCATGTTGCTTCGGGCTCAGCCGACGATGCAATGGAGTCGTCCGACGGAAGTTCAGCAGGCGGCGCCGGGGAGTCGTCCGACGGAAGTTCAGCAGGCGGCGCCGGGGAGTCGTCCGACGCCTGCTCTGCTGCCGACCAGTCATTCGGTTCGGCGTTCTCTCCCGACGGCGAGGACGCTGATGGACCCGTTGAGTATTTCGTCAAGCTGCGCATGCCCACCAATTCGTGGTGGCTGTCGCATCAGGCCGCCACCGTGGTGACCGTTCCCTTCCTCACCCTCACCGAAGATTCGGACCTGCCCGGCACCTTTGCCGATGGCTCGCCTGTACCCGCCGAGGTGGCCCGCACTATCGCCGGCCGCTCGAAGAGCATCCAACGGATCCTCACCGACCCCGGCACCGGCACTCCTGTCGACGCCAAAGCGACGACTTACCAAGTCCCCAGGGATCTTCGGAAGACCCTGGTCGAGCAGTGGACGGTGTGCACCGTTCCCGGCTGCTCGCGTCGGGCCGAGAAGTCGGAGATCGACCACGTCGTTCCGTTCTTCCACCTGAATCCGCTCAAGGGCGGTCTCACTCGGTTCGGAAACCTGCATCCTCTGTGCAAGAAACACCATGCGTTGAAGACCGCCGGTCGCCTTCGGGTCACTATGCCGAAATCCGGTGAGCTCGACTACGAGTTCAAGCACGGGATCACGACTACTGTGTCGGCGCCCGGCCAGCCGATCAATGTGGCCCAAGCGCTCGAATTCGATGCATTGGGACGACTGGGTCTCAAACGGTGGAAACTGCCCTGGTCGATGGTCCCGCCAGCGCCAAGGGTGCTCGAACTCATGCCCGGTGAGTCGACGATCCGCCGGCGCGACGAAGAGAAGCGCCGGCGCGACGAGGAGCGGCGTCAGCGAGAGGAACGCGAAGCCCGACAGCGGCGACTGTCGGAGGCGTATCGGGAGCAGCAGGCAGAACACAGGCGGCTGCGGCTTGAACGCTGCCTCAATTGGGAGAAGTCTGCCCACCAGCTCAGTCTTCCCGCCGGCACCGACCCAGCTGCAATGAAGCAGCTGACTGGGAACGCCAAGTATGCAAAGGCAGTCAAATGGTCGCGTCTCGCGGGTCTCGCCATCGACGACATCACCGTCGACCCGAGTGCTCCCGAGGAAACCCGCCCGAGCACCGCCGAGGGATCCAGTCCCCGCGGCTCCTCTGAATCCAACACCGCACCTGATAGCTCCGCTGACTCGGGCGGCACACGTTCGCCAGGCCATGGGCGGCCCGAGGGCGACCGAACCGACGACCCCTGGAGCCACCGATTCGCCTCCCGGAAGGTGAACTGGAACCACGACCTCGAGGTCGATCCGCCACCGTTCTGAGCTCTCGCACCGCTCGGTTGCACCGGTCTGTCCGAACACAGAGCCCACACCGTACCGAAGCCGGGCAGCGAGGTCCACAGCATTGGCGGCCGTGCGCCTCCCCACCGTAACCGCAGACCCCGATTCGGCGGAAGCGCCATCGCCGACCGCAGTGAGCCGGTCGCCGTCCACCCCACAGGAGCAGCCTCCGTCCATCTCACAGGGCCATCCACCCCACAGACGCAGCCTCCGTCCATCTCACAGACCCGACCATCGCCTACGCACGGGCCCGGCCCCCATCTACTGCAGCGGGAGCCGTTCGTCCACTGCATCGGCTTCGGTCGTGAGGTCGCGACCACGGGTTTCGGGTGCGAAGAGTGCACCGAGCAGACCGCAACCTGCGAAGAGGATGAGAACGATCGCGACGGGCCACCAAGTGTCGGTGATCACCGCGACGAGCGAGGCGGCGACCACCGGTGCCAGACCGCCGGAGACGACCGAACCGACTTCCTTGATCGTGGTCATGAACGTATACCGGTGCTTCGATCCGAACAGTTCGACCAACCAGCTCGACTCAACTCCGTACAGGTTCGGCAGGGGGCCGCCTACGAAGACCGCGAAGACAGCGGCGATGACAATCGGGTTGCCGGTCTCGATGAGCAGCATGGCCGGAATCGCGAAGAGGATCTGGAAGAGCGTGAATCCCAGGAACACCGGCCGACGGCCCACCTTGTCGCTGAGCTTGCCGAAGTAAGGCACGGTCGCGAAGCCGATGACGGTTCCGATCATGATGCCGGTCGTGACCACTGCGGAATCAAGGCCGGTCGTAGTCACGACCCATCCGACCATGAAGCCTTTGACCAGGTAGACCGCAGAGTTCTCGCCCATTCGGATGCCCAAGGCGAGCAGGAACGACTTCGTCGACCGGCGCGCCTCGACGAGGATGCTCGGCTGCTCCACCTTGTGCGCTGCGACCTCCGCACGGCGTTCCTTGGCTTCCTCGAATACCGGGGACTCCCTGACCTTCGTACGAATCGCCAGAGCCACGAACGTGGTGACGATGCTGAGCAGGAAAGGCACGCGCCAGCCCCAGCTGAGGAAAGCCTCGTCCGGCAATAGGGTGAGCAGCGTCCACATAACTGTGGCCAGGAAGATTCCGCTGTTGGTCCCCATCGCCACGATCGCCCCGAAGAGCCCACGGCGACGCACTGGCGACGATTCGACCAAGAGCACCGAAGCTCCGGCCAATTCGGCTCCGGCTCCGAACCCCTGCACAAGCCTGAGTACGACGAGCAGCATAGGCGCCCAGATGCCTATCTGCGCATAAGTCGGCAGAAGCCCGATGCCCATGGTCGCGATGCCCATCATCGAGAGGGTCACGATGAGTACGATCCGACGTCCGTGCTTGTCACCGACTCGGCCGAAGACGTATCCGCCGATCGGCCGGACGACGAAACCGGACCCGTAGACGCCGAGACTGGAGATCAGCGCTACCGCAGGAGTCTCGTTGGGGAAGAAGAGCGGCCCGAAGACCAAGGCTGAAGCGAGTGTGTAGAGGGTGAAGTCCATGTACTCGAGCGAACTGCCGAGCCACGATGACCACGCGGCACGGCGCAGTTCAGGACGAGTCACATTCGGATCAGGAGGGGAGGTGACCTGTGCATTTGTCTTCATTGACATGATTTCAACTTTCTTCGATTCGAATTCTCGCGTGTTCGGCAGTGAGCCTCAGTGGGCGGGCCTCAGTGGGAGGGGAGCCGCATTGGACGGCTGTCGCCGACAACTGCCCGTAGATATGGGTCGGCGGGTGAGGCTTCCGGTTCAGCGCAGGTAGATGCGGGTGGGATCGAGCGTCTCTCGCAGCAGAGCCAGCTCACCCGGAGTCGGCGGCGGCGTCGTCTCCAGGTCGGGCGAGATCTCCAGGCTCCACCCGGTCTGGCGCACCACGTCGGCGGGGTCGACACCGGGGTGAACGGCCGTGAGTGTGAGTTCTTCGTCCTGGGCGAAACGCGTCATGAGTCCCATGTCAGTGATCACATGGGTTACGCCAGCGCCCGCCGGCATGGACCCGACCGCAGCCTCGGCGGCCTTCTTCGGCCCCGGGGAGGTGACGAAGTCCAAGGACTCGACGAAGGTACGCGGGGTATGTCGGCGCATGACGAGGAAGATCTCGGCCGCGCCCGCCATGGCCTCGATGGCTCCGCCTGAGCCCGGAAGTCGGCTGTCGGGGTGCTCCCAGTTCTCACCGATGAGGGTGGAATTGAGGTTCCCGTACTTGTCGACCTGCGCGGCGCCGAGGAATCCGACGTCGATGCGCTGACCTTGCAGAACATAGTTGAACAGGTGCGTCATCGGCATCACCGAGGCGGCTCCCGGGACGAGGATCGAATCCGAGATGCTGCGCGGCATCACCGGCGGCCTGGCTCCGGTGACTCCCGACTCGTAGACGATCTCAATGTCCGGTGCGACGGTGTTCTGAGCCAGAGAGACGGCAAGCGTGGGCAGGCCGTGCCCGGCGAAGACCACGGTGCGTCCGGCCAGCGCCCGCGCCGAATGGACGGTGAGAAGTTCGCTGCTCGTGACCACGTCGCCAGCGGCCTCGCTGCTTGTGGTCTCGCTAAGCTCGTCGCGGGATCGGGTCTCAGCGATGTCGCGAGCGCTCAGCGTCATGCTCGGCCTCCGTAGTTTACAGGTGTCGAATAGGCGTCGTGGATGGCCATCCGCTCAAAATGGTCCGAACCGAGAGCGGCAAGGAACTCATCGTGGTCGTGCGTGCCGCGGATGTGCGTTTCGATCCAGTTCTGAACCGCACCCGCGTCGCGGGCGAGCGCCGTCCACTGTCTCGAGAACTCATCGTCACGGTCGTAATAGCCCTGGACCGAATGGGGATGCGAGCCTCGAGGAACCGCGACGACGGCATCGACGACGTGCGCGGGAACGATCGTGCGGTTCGGATCGGAGCGGACGACAGCCTCGTCGACGATCTCCTCGACGGTGACGATGAGTCGGCGACCGGCGAATGCGGCCTCGGTTTGGATTCCGAGCATCCCCCAGGCCTGCACGTTTCCGTGTATGTCCGCGCGTTGGGCATGGATGATCGTGAGGTCGGGATTGAGCGCGGGGACGACGTAGATGTCCGATCCACCGTAGGGATCGGGAACGGACCTGATCCGCGGATTCTTCGCCGCCAAGTCACTGCCCCGGTAGGAGGCGATGGGCTGGAACGGCAGCTTCGAAGCGCCGGCCTGGTAGCGAGCGACCATTCCGCCGTGACTGTATTCGTCGAACCACAGCGGCTCCGGGTCCGACATCTCAATGCGCCGCCGCAGTTCGTGAAGGGAACCGGCCGAACTGTTGGCGATGAACGAGGAGATGAGACCTTTCAGGCAGTTCGCTCCGAGCAGCTGGTCGACGATGACGTCGCAGGACATGCGGGCGAGGATCAGATCCGTGAAGCCCTGCCGGATGATCTCGTGCGCGGCGGCGACCGGCACGATGTGACCGAATCCCTCTAGCGCGACAGTGTCCCCATCGTTCAGATAGGTGCTGATCGCCTGGGACAGACTCATCGTCTTATCCATCGCGTTCCTCCTCGAACTTCGAATGGCTGTGACCTGAGTCATCCTTTCAAAATCATTGATACCCGTCCAATACTTATACTGAGGACTATTGATGCATAGTCTGCACGAATAACAACCGGCTCCTCACACCCCGGGGACGCACCGAACTCACGAACGAGGCACAGATATGGACACCAAGCACATCCGCGCGTTTCTCGTCCTCGCCGAAGAGCTTCATTTCGGCCGCGCCGCGGAACGACTGCACATGACCCAGCCGCCCCTCAGCCGCCTCATCCGAACCCTGGAGTCCGATATGTCAGCCCAACTGTTCGAACGCAGCACCCGGTCGGTGCGCCTGACTCCTGCCGGGCAAGCGCTTATCGAACCTGCGCGCGACATCCTCATGAGCCACCGCCTGGCCGACTCGGCGGTGCAGGCCGCGGGGAAGGGAGAGGTCGGGCACTTGCGTGTAGCTTTCACCGGCATCGCAACCCACAAACTCATGGGAAGTCTGCTCAAGCTCGTCCGCGGCACCCACCCCGGGATCCACATCAGCCTGCAGAGTGCCTCCTTTGCCCTGCCTGCCATCGACAGCGTCGCCGACGGTTCTGTGGATCTCGCCTTCGGGTACTGGCCGTTCATCCCGCACGCAGTCGACACAAGAGTCGTTGCGCAGGAGTCACTCGTCGTCGCCATGCACCGTGATCATCCCCTGGCAGACCGAACTTCGGTGTCGATGAGTCAACTCGAGGGAGAGGAATTCATCACACTGCCGCCGAACCCGGGGTCGACGACGATCGAGCGACTCTATGGACTGTCGCAGGCGGCCGGGTTCAATCCCACCGTCATCCAGACGGCTCCGGACACGTGGACGATACTCTCACTTGTCGGCGCTGAGATCGGCTGTTCGGTCACCGTATCGTCAGTGCCGCAGAATGCCTCGTTCCCCAACATCGCCTTCGTCCCCCTCGAGGACCCGCAGGGATCTTTTCCGCTGCTCATGGCATGGCGCAGAGACGGCGTCAGCCCCGCCCTCGCCGAGGTTCTTCGACTGGCACAGCAGCTGTTCCCCACCGCTGTCCCGTAGACTGCATCAGAAAACGATCGCTCGAAATGCAGCGTGGGCTCCACGACGAGGATGTGGTGATTCATGAGTGTGCTCTATCTGGTCAGGCACGGACAGGCTTCGTTCGGCACCGATGATTATGACCGACTGTCCGACCTCGGTAAGGAGCAGAGCCGCATCACCGGTCGCTTCCTCGCCTCACAAGGACTCGAACCCTATCGCATCATCCACGGTGAGATGCTGCGGCAGCGCCAGACCGCAGAAGGCCTCCTCGCAGGACTCGGCCTCGATATGGACGCCCACGTCGACGATGGCTGGAACGAATACGCCGCATGGGAGCTCACCGGCGTGCTCACGGATCTCGATCCGCGCGCTCAGCACGATTCGAAGATCTTCCAGGGCGAACTCGAGCGCGGTGCCGCCCGGTGGGCCTCGGGTGAGCACGATGAGGACTACACGGAGACCTACAACCAGTTCACGTCACGCGTTGATCGAGCCCTCGACGAGGCGACCGGTGCGATGAGCTCGGGACAGTCGACGATCGTCGTCTCGAGCGCCGGCGCCATCGCGTGGACCGCGGCCCGACTGATCGGCGGCGGCTTCGATCAGTGGATGGCCTTCAACCGAGTGACCATCAACACCGGCATCACTAAGATCATCACCGGCCGAGGCGGAACCAGCCTCATCTCGTTCAACGAGCACGGCCACCAGGATCCGAAGAACGCCACCTACCGCTGAGGCGGCGAGGGCCGAACCGGCGAGTCAGCCCGCCGTGGCGACGTAGGCTGAGCCCGCGAGTCAGTCGTTCCTGCTCTCTGCCGATCGCCCGTGTTCTGTCCCCGTGGGGATCCCGTTCACTACCGGTTCCGCAGGTCCGCAGCATCCGCCTGCGTCCGGTGCGCCTGCCGCGGGCAAGTCGCCAGAACCAGGCTTGCCGGTCGGCGCGTCACACGAAGATCCAATGTCAGTCGAACACACGCCGGTCTCCGGCAGGACGAGCTCGACTCGGTCCGCAGCTTCCAGGTCCCCCGCGATCGCTGCGACGACGGAACGGACCTGCTCGTAACCGGTGTACATGAGGAACGTCGGGGCCCGCCCGTAGGACTTCATGCCCACGATGTAGAAATTCGGCTCCGGATGCCCCAACACCCGGGCACCATGCGGAGGGACCGTTCCGCAGCTGTGATACTCGGGATCGATGAGCGGCCCCAACTGCTGCGGAGCTTCGACAACCGGGTCGAGGTCCAACCGGATCTCGCGCAGGAATCCCAGGTCGGGACGGAAGCCGGCGGCGGGGACGACCCGATCGGCGTGGAGCGTCACCGACTCACCGCCGGTCTCGGCAGCCACGGTGCCACCACCGTCGGCTGCGAACCCGGTGATCGTCGTAGAGGCATGAACGTCGATTGCTCCGTCTTCGACAAGACGGCGGAGCCGCGCGCCCAGGGCTCCGCGAGCCGGCAGACCGTCCTGGTCCTCCCCACCGTAGGCGGGTGCCGGGTCTGCGCGCCTGAGCACCCAGCCGATTCGCGTGCCCGGCACTTCAGCACGCAGCTCCGCCAGTGCCAAGAGCGTGTTCGCCGCCGAATGCCCTCCACCGACGACAAGAGTCCACCTCCCGGCGAAATGCTCACGGTCACGGCCGGTCACATCGGGCAGAGGCGAGGTGACGAACCCGCTGCGACGAGCCTCGACTTCGCCGGGCGCCGCGAGCCCGGACTGCCCGATCGGATTCGGGCTCTCCCATGTCCCCGAAGCGTCGATGACCGCCCTGACCTGGAAGTCCGCCGTAGCTCCATCGGAGTTCTGAGTGCGAACAAGAAAGGGAGTCGATTCACGCTGCGCGGTGCCCGTCCGGTCCAGTCCGACCCGGCTCACTGCCACAACCCGGGTATCGGTGAGGATGGCATTCCGGAGTTCAACTGTCTCGGCCAGCGGAATGAGATAGCCCTGGATGAGTTCGTCACCTGTGGGCAGGTGCTCGCCGTCGGGTTCCTGCCAACCGGTGGGTGCCAGCAGGCTGCGGGCCGCGACGTCGATGTTGTATTTCCACGGTGAGAACAACCCGATATGACCCCATTCGGCCACTGCCGCCGCGACGGACGATCCCGCTTCGAGGACGAGCGGTCGGATTCCACGTCGGACCAGCTGGGCCGCGGCCGCGAGGCCGACGGGACCGGAACCGATCACGGCGACCGGCAGATCTGCGAGCGCGATATCACTCATTGGGAGCCGCCTCGGCGATGGGGTTCGACGTGGTCGTCGGCTGTGTGGATCTCGTCCCCGAGTCGGGGGCGAGATCGACGATGAGGGCTTCGACTCGGGTCCGGATCTCATCACGGATTCGGCGCACCGATTCCAGGCCCTGACCTGCGGGATCGTCGAGAACCCAGTCTTCGTATCGTTTGCCGGGGAAGATCGGACACGCATCGCCGCAGCCCATCGTGATCACGACGTCCGAGGTGCGCACGGTATCTGCGTCGAGCAGAGTGGGGCTGTTGCGGGTGATGTCGATGCCGAGCTCCCGCATGGCGTCGATGACGACGGGGTTGATCGTCTCGGCCGGTGCGCTGCCGGCGGACCGCACTTCGATTGATCCCCCGGCCAGTTCGCGGAGGAATCCGGCCGCCATCTGGGACCTGCCGGCATTGTGCACACAGACGAAGAG
Source organism: Brevibacterium sp. JSBI002 (assembly GCF_026013965.1). Taxonomy (NCBI): domain Bacteria; kingdom Bacillati; phylum Actinomycetota; class Actinomycetes; order Micrococcales; family Brevibacteriaceae; genus Brevibacterium; species Brevibacterium sp. JSBI002. The sequence goes on along the minus strand of NZ_CP110341.1, from coordinate 560,694 downwards.
GACACTCGGCTTTGGCGTTGGTGTGGGACTCATGCTCGATTCGCTCCTTGAACAGAGGGTGAGGGGAAGAAACGGGGACGCGCCCAGAGCGCGACATAGACGAGGGCGACGAGGATGGGCACCTCGATGAGCGGGCCGACGACTCCGGCGAGCGCCTGCCCCGAGGCGACGCCGTACGTCCCGATCGCCACTGCGATGGCGAGTTCGAAGTTGTTGCCGGCAGCGGTGAATGCCAGGGTCGTCGTCTTCTCGTAGCCCAGATTCAGGGCTTTGCCGATGACCATCCCGACAGCGAAGACGACGACGAAGTAGACGAGCAGAGGCAGGGCGATGCGGGCGACATTGCCCGGGTGCGACGTGATCTCGTCACCTTGGAAGGCGAAGAGCACGACGATGGTGAACAGCAGTCCGTACAGCGCCCACGGCCCGACCTTCGGGAGGAAGCGATCTTCATACCACTGACGCCCCTTCGCCTTCTCCCCCACCGTGCGTGTGAGGAAGCCGGCGAGAAGCGGGATTCCGAGGAAGACGAAGACGCTCGCGGTGATCGCCCAGAAGGAGAACTCGCTGCTGGTCGTCGGCAGCCCCAGCAGATTCGGCAGCCACTGCAGATAGAACCAGCCGAGGAGACCGAACGCGAGAACCTGGAACACGGAGTTGATGGCCACGAGCACGACGGCGGCCTCGCGGTCGCCACACGCCAGGTCATTCCAGATGAGGACCATAGCGATGCACCTGGCCAGCCCGACGATGATCAGTCCGGTGCGGTATTCGGGCAGGTCGGGAAGGAAGAGCCAGGCGAGCGCGAACATGAACGCCGGAGCTGCCAACCAGTTGATGACCAAGGAGGTGACCATGAGCTTCTTGTCGGCCAGCACGTGCCCGGTCTCGTTGTACCGGACCTTGGCGAGCACCGGAAACATCATCACCAGGAGGCCGATGGCGATCGGCAGGGAGACGTCGGCGACCTTGACCGAGTCCAGAGCCTCGGCGAGACCGGGCACGAGCCTGCCCAACACCAGGCCCAGGGCCATGGCACCGATGATCCACAGCGGCAGGAATCGGTCCAGCGTCGACATCTTCGCCGCCACCGGTGATTCAGCGTTGGCAGTCTCCGTGGAATGCATGGTCTCCCTTGAGGTCCGAGTCGGTTCTGCGCCGCGCTGACATGCCGGCGCATTGAAGTTCATCGATACGATGGGACCACAAGGCATCGACAAATGTCAATGTATGGGCATAATGGAGGAATGACCACACAGCCCGCGTTCTCTCCGACCGAGGCGGACGTCTGCTGCCCGTCGCTGACCGTCTCGCCGTTGAGTCTCGACGACGCCCAGGACTTCGCGCGCATCCTCAAAGCAGTGGCCGACCCGACCCGGTTGCGTCTGGTCTCCCTCATCGCCGCGCACGAGCAGCAGGAAGCGTGCGTCTGCGACCTCACCGAACCCGTCGGTCTCGGCCAGCCGACCGTCTCCCACCATCTGAAGATCCTCGTCGATGCCGGGGTCCTGCACCGTGAGAAGCGCGGCGTCTGGTCGTACTATTCGCTCGATGCCACCACGTTGAACCGCCTGTCGGAATTCCTCTCCCCCGGCTGAGGCGGCGCACGGGTAGGACTCTTTCGCCGAGGCGACTCACTCCCTACCGCTGCCGGTGGACGTGCGCCACGGCTTCGGCGCGACTGCGCACGCCGAGCTTGCGATAGAGCGCGGACAGCCGATTCTTCAGCGTCCCGGACACCACTCCGAACTCGCGGGCGATCTGCGCGATCGACTTCGACGAGTCGATCGCGAACAGCAGCGACTGCTCGGCCGGGGTGAGATCGGTCTGGAAGTCCGGGGCCACAGGCGAGGTCTCCGGCAGCTCGAGCAGTCGCCTGCGCAGCTCGGCCGCCCTCACCCCGCCCGGGCCGAATGACCTGGCCACCGCCTCCCACATCGGATGCTCAGCCGACTCGTGCACGAGCGCATGCCTCGCCTCTCGGGTAAGCTGTGTGATCGCCAGCACGGACGACGTGATCGAACAGTAGTCGAGCACATGGACGAACGTCTCGAGCGCTTCGTCTGCACGGCCCTCATGGTGGAGGATGTCAGCGCGCAGCGCCATGGCCGAACTCTTCAGCCTGGGCCCCTGGTCACCGGACAGCGCCTGCCCAGTCGCGCTCCACAGTTCATCGTGCTGGCCGAACACCAGAGCCTGCCGTGCCTTGACGATGGAATATCCAGGGTTCTGCGGGTTCATGCGGTCACCCAGATTCTGCAGCGCCTTCGTCTCCCCCGCGGCAGCCAACACGGAGCTGGCGATGTTCAGGATGCCCGAGAACCGCGTACTCTGTGCGTCGGCCATCGGCAGGAAACCTACTTGTGTGCTCTCCGTCAGCAGCTTCGCCGCTATCGACGCGCGGCCCTGGAAGACATAGTGCAGGCTGCGCACGACGTCGGGAAGAGGCCCGAGGTGTTCGGTCGGCCGTGCGGTGTCGAGCGCGGAGACGATCTGCTCGGCGGCAGCGAGGTCGAGCCGGTCGAGGCTGCGCATCAGCTCAATGCTCAACGCTGTCCGCTCGTCCGGCAGCTCCATCCCAAACCGGGACGCGGCCCCTCGCGCCCGGTCCAGGCTGCGGTCTATCTCCGATCCGTGCCCATGGCCCATCCCGGCCAAGGCGGCCTCAACCAGTCCGGACAGCAGCGGGTGGGGAGAGTTCGGGGTGTAGATCTCGGCGAACTGGACGGTCCGCTGCAGCATCGACATCGCCTCGGGAAAGCGACCGGCCACAATGAGGTTGCGCCCGTGTTCGAGATTGAGTTCGGACTGCAGCATGAGCGTAGGCCCGGGGTGACCTTCGCCGAGGTGGCGCAGTCGATCACGTCCCGCTTTGAGGATGTCCAGCGCAAGTCGGTTCTCCCGGTTCAACCGGTGCGTCCGCGCTTCCAGCGTGGTGAGCACAGCCACCTCGTCGGCTGAGAGCGGCAATGCAGGCTCTGCCCGGAGCAGACCGTGGAGTTCGGGCACGATGATGCTGTCGAAGTCGGTGGCGGCCAGCAGCGTCGGTCCATCGTCTGTGCGAAGCCGCAACCGGGTCGAGTCGATCCGGCGGGCCGCACTGCGGGCCAGGGTGAGGATCGGGTTCGTCGCGATGACATCCTCGGGGACGCTGAGATAGGCCTCGACGGCGGTGGAAGCGTCGAAAAAGACGTTGACCGAGCGGCGAGCCCAGGCTCGTTCGAGGACATGCCAGTTCCGGGTCTCGACGGCGACGTCGACGACTTCAACAAGCCCGGATCGCTCATCCGCACGCATCCGACCGAAGGTGTCGGCGGCGGCCGCACCGAGCGCTTCGCGCGGGTTCTTGCCGGCGAGTCTCGGGTCGATCGCGGTGGTGCGGCGGACGAGCATCCGGATGAGGGCGGGGACAGCGAAGACCTCGTCGGGGCCGGTCGAGATCGTCAACAGGCCCTCATCGATGAGGAAGGAAGTGAGGTCCTCGGCAGTCGCGTTGGCCGTATCGGTCACGTCGGCGGCGACGTATGCGGCGTGGACGAGATCGACCGCCGCCGAGGTGATTCGGGAAGTCCACGAGAAGAGAGTCAGCAGGAAGAGTGCCGCGGATTCCCGGGAGACACCGTCGACGCCGGGTGTGAGTGCGGGCGGGAGCTGTGCATCGATACGGTCGGGGTCGGTGTCGGCAACCGGCACACCTGCGTTCAGGCGTGCCCGCAGGAGGATGTCGGCGATGCGGGTGCGACCACCGGCGCAGGTGAAGAACTGGGTGAGTTCGGACTCGGAGAGGACATCGCTGTGTTCGATCGCTGCGGCGAATTCAGTCTCCGAGTAGGCTCGTGGCCCCCATTGTGCGTCGAATGTCGAGGGCGGTGGGGTCGCCGTCTCGTGTGGGTTTACGGCTCGGTTCGTATGGTCGTCTGTCACTGTCGGGATCTTCTCTGTCGTCTCGCGCGCGCCGAGGTGGCAGCCGGGGAGCTGCGCAGGTGGGCTGGGGATGTGCGTAACTGAGTATGACAGATCTGGTCGGGCCGACCGCATCGTCGAACCTGGCTGTTTCCTTACAGGCGCCACCTCAGCTGGACTGACCCGGCCCCTCACACCCACCGATACTCGTACTCGGGCCTTCCCGGAGTCCCATGTCGAGGCTGCTTGATCGCCTGCTTCGTCGAGACGAGGTGCTCCAGGTACCGACGGACGGTGACCCGGGACAGATCAAGCCGACGCCCCACCTCGGTGGCGGAGACCGGGACGGCAGAATCGCGAACGAATGCGGACACGGCTTCCAAGGTCTCGGCGATCAGCCCCTTCGGCAGGGTCGTCGACGAGACCGACCGCAAGGCGGACAGCGCATTGTCCACCGAGGCCTGAGTCGCCAATGACCCCGAGCCGGTGAGCCCGCGCCGGAACTCGCGCTGGTTCTCCAACTTCTCCCGGAAGGCCGCGAAGGTGAATGGTTTGATGAGGTACTGCGTGATACCCGACGAGATCGCCGATCGGATCACCTGCAGGTGCCGCACCGCGGTGATCGCGATGATGTCAACATCCTGACCGCGCGAGTTCAGGCGCCCGGCAACTTCGAGACCGTGAGAATCCGTGAGGTTCATATCGAGGAGGACGATGTCGACCGGGGTGCCGGCCGCAGCGAGTTCGTCGAAGCGCTCGATCGCCTCATGCCCACCCAGGCACGTTCCGACGACCTCGAACCCGGGCACCCGGGCTACGAAATCCGCATGCGCCTGCGCCGTCATCGGATCGTCTTCGACGATGAGCACCCGCAGCGCGGCATCATCGCTCACGTGAGTCTCCTTCCGCCCCACCCTGACTCGAATCCTCACCATCAGTGGTGTGATTCTCCGAAGAATCGTAGTCGCCGGCCGTGTCGATGTCCCCCAGAGGAAGCGTCACCGTGAAGATCGCACCGCGATCGGAATCGACATCGATATGCCCGCCGAGGCGGCTCACCGCCTGCCGAACCAAAACGAGCCCGAAACCGTGCCGTCCCACTCCCCCGGTCTCGGGTTTCGCCGAGGCGCCGAGATGGAAGAGCGCATCGATGTCTTCCCCCGCAACTCCGGCACCGGAATCGGCGATGGTGATGATGAGCTCCCCGTCAGCGGTGACGAAGTCCGCCCACACGTGCTTCTCATCCGAGTCCGCGACCGCGTCGAAAGCATTGTCGAGAAGATTGCCGGCAACGGTGACGAGGTCGCGAGCGTCGAGTCGTTCGGGAGGGAGTTCGCCGGTGGCGGTGACGGTCAGTTCGATGCCGCGCTCATTGGCCTCCGCGGCCTTGCCGATCATGAGCGCGGTGATGAATGGCTCGTCGAGGGAGGCGACGAAGGAATCTGTCAGCCGCTGCGATTCCTGCTCGTCCTTGACCGCGAAGTCCAGCGCCTCCTGCACCCGGCCGAGCTCGATGAGAGTGGAGACCGTGTGCAAACGGTTGGCATGTTCATGAGTCTGCGCACGCAGGGCCTCGGACAGAGTAGTCATCGTTGCCAGCTCACCGGTGAGCTCCTGGATGTCCGTGCGATCGCGCAGGGTCGCGACCGTTCCGCCTTCATCGCGCCCGCCGCGCGGCTGCCGGGCCTGCTTCTGGCTGATGACGAGGACACGGTCCTCGGTGAAGTGGATCTCGTCGACAGCGACCCGACCGGTTGTCAGAAGGTCACGGACGGATTCGGGCAGAGCCACCTCGGCGAGGGAGATCGGCGTCGATTCCTCCACCTTGGGCAGACCGAGCAGGGACGCAGCCTCATCGTTGTAGAGGACGAGCCGACCGGAATCGTCGGCGAGGATGAGACCTTCGCGCAGGGAATGCAGAGCCGAATCGTAGAACGCGAACAGCCGACGCAGCTCCTCGGGACCATAGCCGAGGGTGACTCGGCGCAGGTAGCGGGCGAGCAGCCAGGAGCCGAGTCCGCCGAGGGCGAGCGCGGCCAGGCCGACGAGGATGATCTGCGGCAGGGAGGCCGCCTGCGCGACCGACAGGGTCTCGAGAGTCACGCCGACGGCGACCATGGCAGTGACCTCGCCATCGGCGTCCGTGATCGGCACGATCGCGCGCACCGAAGGCCCGAGCGTGCCCACGTACTCTTCGGTCTGGGTCTGCCCTGCCCGGGCTTTTGCAGTGCTGCCGAGGTAGGTCTTGCCCAGCTGATCTGTGTCCGGGTGGGTGTAGCGGGTACCGTCGCGGTCCATGATCGTCACGAAATCCACCTCGGCGAAATCGATGACGGTCAGTGCAAATGGATGCAACCGAGCGGAGGGATCGTCCCCGGTCACAGCCTCGGTGACGAAGGGGTCATGGGCCAGCGTCTCCGCGATGGACAGCACCCGTTCGCCGGCAGCGTGCCGGATGTTCTTCAGCGTCGTCACGTAGCTCGTCACAGACAGAGCGGTGCAGACGATGACGATGAGGACGAGCTGGACGAGGAAGAGGCGCCTCGCCAGGGTTCCGCCTCGGCGAGCCCGGAATCGCTCCCGGCCCCGCCATGGAGGGGCCGGGAGAGACGCCATTACTTCTTAACGCTCTTCTTCTTCTTCTTGCTGCCGCCGGAGAGGAGGAGGGCCAGGCCGATTGCGGCCAGCCAAGTGTCCTTGGCCACTGCGGTGCCGTCCTCGGACGGGCGGATGCCGTCGTCCTTGGTCATCGAATCGATGGAGAAGTAGTTCGCGACGAGGCCGGCGGCGAATGTCGTCAGCGCGGCACCGGCGATGCGGGTAGGCACGAACGGCAGCAGCAGGGCGGAGCCGACAGCGATCTCACCATAGGACAGGAACTTCCCGAACTGGGCGGGGGTCATGTTCTCGACCATGGGCACACCGTTGGCGGCCATCTGCTGGAGTCCGGCCGCGGATTCCTCGTCGAGACCGAGCTTGCCGATGCCCGAGTTGAGGATGAATGCGCCGGGAACTGCGCGCAGAAGTGCGGTGCTGAGTTTCATATCCTGCTCCTTTGTAAACGGATCGTCACTGAGCCAAGACTATCCGTGAGGGCGCAGGCACGCCACAGCTCACGCCCCGCAGCGTGGATCGGGAACAGCCAGAGGGGAAGATCTACTTGTCTCTGCTCGTGCGGATGCGCTCGATGAGGTCATCGAGCGCATCGTCGAATTCGCGCTGCGTATGGTCTTCCCTCAGAAGATCCTGGAGACGCTGGACCGTCGGGTACTGCCCCAGATCCGTCTCCGCTGACGCTTCACCGTCTTCGTCCCCGATGGCTTCCGGGGTCAGAGAGGCGGCATGGAGGAGGAGCGCTCCGACGAGGAAGCTCGTGAATGACTTGTACGCAGCCACGGCGTCCCTGTCAGAGAAGCCGAAGCGCTGCAGCGACGACAGGAATTCCTCGACCCAGCGCACGCTGCGCAGCGGCGGTCGAAGCCAGGGAGCCGCGGGCGGTTGAGTGGCGATGAGCGGGAAGATCCGCGGGTGGCCGATGGCGAGCTTGCGCGTGGCATTGGCCACTCGCTGCAGGTACTCTTCCCAAGAGTGAGCGTCCTCGGTCATGAGTTCGTCGTCGAAGAGACCGTCGATGAGCTCGTCGACCATGGCTTCGAGAAGATCCCCCCGCCCCGAAACATGCCGATACAGTGCCATCGCCTCTACGTCCAAGGCCGTTCCGAGGCGACGCATCGTGAGCTCGCTGAGACCGCAGGCGTCGACGAAGGCGATCGCCGACTCGACGACCTGTGCACGATCAAGTCGCTGCTGCACCACGCGCGCCTCCCTTTCCTCGTCGGAGATGTCTCAGACCGGGCGGATTTCACCGTCAGTCTACCCGCTTGATCCGACGCGTCGAGAGATCCCCTGATACCGCGATTACACTGTAAACTCTTCATGGATGACTAAGCTATCACCCCCATCGACCACCCGACTCGCCAGATCTATTGCGGAGCGAAAGCCCGGTCTGCTAGGTTGATTACGCCGTAAACATGAATAGCGCTCGACAGAGCAGTACGTCCACCCCGATCTCTGCGAAAGGACGAATCATGGATTCTCATGACAAGACCGACAAGGTCTCTGACAAGGCTGAAGAGCTCAAGGGCAAAGCGAAGACCGCTGCAGGCAAGGTCACCGACGACAAAGGCCTCGAAGCCGAAGGCAGGACGGACGCGGCCAAGGGCAAGATCAAGCAGGTCGGCGACGACACCAAGGACTCGCTGAAGGGCGTCAAGGACTCGCTCAAGGACTCACCGGAGGACTGAGGGACGCGGCTGGAGGGCGGAGGCACTGTCCGCCTCCGCCCTTCGGCCATGCTTTCAGATCTCATGCCCCAGAAGTCGGCGTGCCGGTACGATCCGTCCCGGCGGCACGAGAAGAAGAGAAGATGATGGGAACTGACCGCCATGCTTTCGTCGTGGTGGCCAATCGCCTCCCCGTCGACCGCATCGACGGGGCGTGGGAAGCCTCGCCCGGCGGGCTGGTCTCAGCCGTGGCTCCCGTGGTGCGCGAGCAAGCCGGAGCCTGGGTCGGCTGGGCGAACACACATGACGACAGCCTCGAGCCCTTCGACTTCGACGGGATGAGCCTCGTCCCCGTCTCGCTCAGCCAAGACGAACATCAGCAGTACTATGAGGGATTCTGCAACGCTACTCTATGGCCGCTGCACCACGACCTCATCGTCGCGCCGCAGTACCACCGCTCATGGTGGCGGGCCTATCGGGAAGTCAACGCCCGATTCGCACAGGCCGCGGTCGAGGCCGCCGAGACTGGGGCGACAGTCTGGGTACACGATTACCACCTCCAGCTCGTACCGGCGATGATCCGCGCTCAACGACCGGACATCCGGATCGGATACTTCTGCCATATTCCGTTCCCTCCCGTCGAGCAGATGGCCCAGCTGCCCTGGCGTGACGAGATCCTCCGCGGCCTGCTCGGGGCCGATGTCATCGGTCTCCAGCGAGAGGCCGATGCCGCTAAGGCCCGCCAGGCTATGCAGAAGCTGCTGGGCATGGATCCCGAGGAACTTCGCGGCCGAGTCGGCTCGTACCCGATCTCAATCGACGTCGAGGAGATCCGGGCCGCGACCGACTCCCCGGCGGTACAGGAGATGGCCCGATGCTTTCGCCGTGACCTGGGCGATCCCGCCACTCTCATGATCGGGGTGGATCGCCTCGACTATTCGAAGGGAATCCTGCACCGGCTGTGGGCTTTCGAGGAGCTGATCGACGACGGACTGCTCGATGCGCAGGGAACCTGTCTCGCGCAGATCGCGGTCCCCTCTCGCGAAGGCGTGCGCGCCTACCAGGACCTGCGCGACGAGGTCGAACATACGGTCGGGCGCATCAATGGGAGGTTCTCCACTCTCGGCGGCGATGTCATCCGCTACTCCCACCACTCACATTCGACAGAGGAAGCCGTCGCCCTGTACCTGGCCGCCGACATCCTGCTCGTCACCTCCCTGCGGGACGGGATGAACCTCGTGGCCAAGGAATTCGCCACTGCCCGCCGAGGCAGGGGCGGTGCACTCGTCCTCTCCGAATTCGCAGGAGCCGCCGAAGAACTCGACCAAGCCATCATCGTCAATCCCTATGATCGGGCCGGCCTGAAGGCGGCCATCCATCACGCGGCCACGCTCAGCGAAGACGAGGCCCGGAGGCGCATGGATGCGATGGCCGACACTGTCGCCGCCTTCGACGTCCGCCGCTGGGCGCAAGCTTTCCTCCAGGACCTCCGAGACCCAGCATCTGCGGCGGCTCTGTCGCCCAGCGACTGGTGACACCGACCATTCTGACCGACCTACCCCAGGAGATCACTTTGTACACGATGCTCAACAACCAGGAATCCTCGAAGTACGACCTCTACCTTCCCGGCAGACTCGTGGCCGCGCTCCATTACAAACTCGAGCCTGATGCCAATGAGGTCATGTTCATCTACTGCGAAGCTATCGAGCCGATGCAGGCGGATCAGCACCGCCGAGAGCTCATGCGCCGCGCTGTCGAAGACGCGAAGAGCCGACGCCTCAAGCTCACCATCACCTGCCCCATCGGCCTCAAGGCCCTCGAGCAGCGGGCACCGCGTGCCGATGCCGATCACCAGCACGCGGAGGAGCCGCAGGCCTGACTCTCGCCGGCCCGACCTTCGCCGGCCCGTCCTCCCTGGCCTGATCCTCCCGGGCCGATCTTCTCCGGCCGAGCCCCCGCCTCGGCGGGCGCCTCGTTCCTCCTGTGAACACTATGAACGCAACCGAGACACCCGTCACACCGGCTGACACAGTTGTCGGGTACATCACCACCGCGGCCAGTCGTCGCGCGCGTTCGCACCCACCGACGGGTGAGTTCGCGGACATCATTTGGAGGAATCATGGCAATGTCGCCACAGCAAGTAGGCGGGCCCGCGAGTACGGGCAACGCCACCGCAGCGGCCACCGATCAGGGCGCCCCGCAGCGGAAGAAGGATCGCACTCACTGGCTCTACATCATGGTCATCGTGGCCGTGTTCGCCGGCGCCGCCATCGGGCTCATCGCCCCGGAGGCGGGAATCGCACTCGAACCCCTGGGCAAGGCATTCGTCGCACTCATCAAGATGATCATCGCCCCGGTCATCTTCTGCACCATCGTCCTCGGCGTCGGTTCCGTGGCGAAGGCGGCCACCGTCGGCAAGGTCGGCGGTCTGGCACTCGTCTACTTCCTGATCATGGCGACCTTCGCCCTGGTCATCGGCCTCGTCGTCGGCAACTTCATCCACCCCGGCGACGGACTCCACCTCCAGCCCTATGAAGAGGCCGCCGGCGGCGAGGAAGGCGGAATGGTCGGCTTCCTCATGAGCCTCATCCCCGGTGACATCCCGGTTCTGCCGACCCTCGTGCTCGCGCTCCTCGTCGGCTTCGCCCTGCAGTCGATGGGCAAGGCCGGCGAGCCCGTCCTCAACGGCATCAAGCACATCCAGGCCGTCGTCTTCAAGCTCATGATGATGATCATGTGGGCCGCTCCCATCGGCGCCTTCGGTGCGATCGCTGCGGTCGTCGGCAAGACCGGCTGGGCCGCGATCGGAGCGATGGCGACCCTCATGGGCGCCTTCTACCTCACCTGTGCGCTCTTCATCGTCATCGTCCTCGGCGGTCTGCTCAAGATCGTCACCGGTCTGAACATCTTCCTGCTGCTGAAGTACCTGGCCCGTGAGTTCCTGCTCATCTTCTCCACCTCGTCGTCCGAGTCGGCCCTGCCGCGCCTCATCGCGAAGATGGAGCACGCCGGAGTCTCGAAGCCCGTAGTCGGCATCACCGTGCCCACCGGCTACTCGTTCAACCTCGACGGCACCGCCATCTACCTGACCATGGCGTCGCTGTTCGTGTCCTCGGCCATGGGCATGCCGATGTCGATCCCCGAGCAGATCTCGCTGCTCGTGTTCATGATCATCGCCTCGAAGGGCGCCGCCGGCGTCACCGGTGCGGGCCTGGCCACCCTGGCCGCCGGTCTGCAGTCGCACCGCCCCGAGCTGCTCGACGGAATGGGCGTCATCGTCGGCATCGACAAGTTCATGTCCGAGTGCCGTGCCCTGACGAACTTCACCGGCAACGCCGTGGCCACGCTGCTCATCGGCAAGTGGACCGGCGAGATCGACATGGACCAGGCCCGCGCCACCCTGTCCGGTCAGGACCCGTTCGACGAGCTCTCGCTCGAGCCTGACGTGCACGGTGCGTCGACCGAGTCGTCAGCCCCGGCTGCTCGCGACGAAGGCGAAAAGGAGAAGGTCGCCGTCAGCTGACCTTCGGACAGCTCCGAAACACCACCACGGGTGCCGTCGTCCTCATCGTGAGGATGCCGGCACCCGTGGTGTTTCGTCTCCCCTCGCCGAGGCGCCTGTGTCGTCGGGACAGCTGTGCAGTCGGGACGCCATCTCCAGGTCCACTTCGGCCACGAAACGCAGTCAATCGGCAGATTCTCGAGCCATTTCGATCACCGTGGCCGCAATGTCCTCCGGATGCGATTCCGGCAGCCAGTGGGAGGCCCCTTCAAGCGGGACAAAACGATAAGGACCCTCGACGTAGCGAGCGCTGAACTCTGCGGTTGCGCGGGAAAAGGCAATATCCTCGCTGCCCCAGATGAAGCTCGTGGGCACCGTGATGGGAGTGCTCGGCGTCCGATCACTGCCGTCCATCGCTTGGTAGTACTTGAGCACGGACAGAAAAGCCCCTGGCTCACTGAATCGAGCAACATAGGAGGCTGCGAGGTCGTCGGGGACGGCTCCGCCGTAGAGATCGACCAGTCTCTTCCCGTCATCGCGCAGCAACGTTCGGGCCACTCCTTCCGGGTGGTCTTGGATCGAGCGCATATAGCCCATGCGTTCGTACTGGTCGTCGTCCGTCTTCAGCTGTCTGCCCAGTGCTCTGGGGTGTGGAGTCGACACGATGGTGCAGGTGTGCAGGCGCTGCGGGTGGTTCGCGGCAAAGGGCCAAGCGACCAGTCCGCCCCAATCATGACCGACGAGGTGGAATCGTTCGAGCCCCGCCGCGCGGGAGACGTCGTCAAGGTCGGCGACCAGGTGCGCAATTGCGTACTCCCCCACCGATTCGGGGCGCACTCCTGGCGAATATCCTCGTTGGTCATAGGCGAACACCCCCATCCCCTGTGCGAGGAGCAGGCCAGCAGTCCTCTCCCAGCAGGAAGCGTATTCCGGCCACCCGTGCAGAAGGATCGCCTCACCGAGGTCGGGTTCCGGGTGCGTCGGCGTCGCCCGGAAAGCGGCGAACTCCCCTTGGTCGGTGGACACCGTCAGCGCCTCGGCGTCGGCGGTCGCCGGCAGCTCTGCCAAGCGCGCGGCCACCGAGGCGTTGTCGAACGGGGCACCGCTGAAGGGCTGAGACGTCGCAGTTGTCATGGATCGGCCTCCTCGCTGATCAAGGTCCCTCGATTATCGGCTCTGCTCAGCGGTCATTGCTGGGCGCTAGGTGCCTGGGGATTGCGACGTGAACCGTCGGTGGGGATGCCCAGCGCGTTGACCCACAGTTTCGTCGCGGTCTCCACGAGCAGTTCGTCGCTGCCCCAGTCCGGTTCCTCGACCGCATATTTGAAGTACGCCATCCGCCCGACCATCGCTGACAGCGCCCGGGCGGACATGAGGGGGTCGAGACTCGGGTCGACATACCCTTCGTCCTGAAGCTTTCGGATCCACCGGCAGTTCCGTCTGGAGAAGGCCCGCGCCCGGTCGAGGCGCAGTCGACGGAAGTTCGCGTCAATCGCGGCGACCTGTTCGAGCAGGAGCATCAGCTTCGCGTTGCGCTTATACGACTCGATGTATGCACGGTGTCCGGCTCGCAGCTGCTCGATGACGGTGCGCTCTTCGTCGCCGCTGTGCGGCGGGCCCGGGTGGAGCATGTCTTCCTGGGCTTCGCTGAGCACAGCAGCGAAAGCCTGCTCCTTGCTGTCGAAGTAGGTGTAGAACGTGCCTGTGGAGCACTTGGCCTCTTTGGTGATGTCGGTCAGCCGAGAATCGATGAAGCCATCACGTTCGAACACGACTCGAGCGGCCGCGACCAAGGCCGCTCGGGTGCGGGTTCCCCTCGTGGTCGTCGGGAGATCGCGCAGGAGCGCGGTATCCACGAGCGTGGGGAGATCCTCAGCTGAGCCTTCGGTCGTCGACATGACAGCCAATCCTACAATCCATTTCTCGGGCACGGGCAGAGTGCAAGCTCATGAGGTCAGCCCGCTCTCCTGCGCAACAGCCCATCCCTGATCGATGATCGCCTGGACGTCGCGGGCCGTGGGCACGCCGTGGGCAGCGGCGTTCGCAGGGTTGTCCGCGACGCGGCGACGGACGCCTTCGGCGATGATCGCGATCTTCCACAGCCCCAGTGTGTGCCAGAAGCCGAGCGTTCGCTTGTTGCGACCCGAGACAGCCAGGTATTCGGCAGAGATCTCGTCGCGGGTCGGGAATCCGTCCACTGCAGTCGGGGCGCCGTCGGGCACCTCGCCGGCCTGCGTCCAATACGCCAAGGAGCTGCCCACATCGGCCAGCGGGTCACCCAGTGTCGCCAGTTCCCAATCGAGCACTGCTCGGATGTCACCGGTGGCGCTGTCGATGATGACGTTACGGATGTGGAAGTCACCATGGACCAGAGTGATCTCGCCAGGCTCAGGCAGGTGCTCGGTCAGCACCGTCGTGAGAGCGTCGAGATCGGGGCGGTCTTGGGTCCGGCTCTCCTCGAGTTGGCGGCTCCACCTCTTCAGCTGCCTCAGCGCATAGGGCTTCCGAGACGCCAGGTCGCCCAAGCCGACAGCGTCGATGTCGACGGCGTGGATCTTCGCCAGGGTCCGAGCGAGTTCGAGGCCGAGACGTCTGCGCGCCTCGGTGCTGAGCTTTCGGGCGGCCTCCTCGTCGTCGATGACGGTTCCCTCGACGTGTTCCATGATGACCACGGGGACATCAGCGACTGCGGAATCCTCGCAGACACCGAGGGTGGCTGGGACCGGCACTCCGGTTGCCTGGAGTGCGGAGATGATCCGATGCTCCCGGGCCACGTCATGGGCCGACGCGAGGAGGTGCCCCAGCGGGGGACGACGGGCGATCCACGACCGCCCCGCCTCGTCGTCGATGCGGTAGGTGAGGTTCGACTGCCCCTGCCCCACACGGGCTGCGCGGAGCGAACCGGTCACCGGCTCGCCAGCGTCCCGTATCCATCTCGCCAGGCTCGGCAGGTCGAGTTCGACGCTCATCGGGACTCCCGTGCGTTCTTCCTCCGTCGCAGTTCACGCCGCGCGATCGACCGTTTGTGCACCTCGTCGGGACCATCGGCCAATCGTAGTGTGCGCTGATGGGCGTAGAAGCTGGCCAACGGAAAATCGTCGGTGACTCCGCCGCCGCCGTGGACCTGGATCGCCCGGTCGATGATCGTCAGCGCCATGTTCGGGGCCTTGACCTTGATGGCCGCGATCTCCGTGGCCGCTTCCTTGTTGCCGACGGTGTCCATCATCCACGCGGCCTTGAGCACGAGGAGGCGGGTGGCTTCGATCTCGACGCGTGCCTCGGCGATCCAATCCTGGATGTTCGCCCGATCTGCCAGCGGCTGACCGAAGGTGACTCGTTCCTGGGCACGATCGATGAGCAGGTCGAGGGCCCGTTCGGCCATCCCGATCGAGCGCATGCAGTGGTGGATGCGGCCCGGACCCAGCCGGGCTTGGCTGATGGCGAATCCGTCGCCCTCGCCCGACAGCAGCGCAGTCTTCGGCACTCGCACATCGTCGAAGATGATCTCTGCGTGGCCTTCCCGGTCGAGGTAGCCGAACACCGGCAGTCCCCGGACCACGGTGATGCCGGGAGTGTCTTTGGGGACGACGAGCATCGACTGCTGTCGGTGGGCCTCGGCGTTCGGGTCGGTCTTGCCCATGACGATGAAGACCTGACAGTTGGCGTGCAGAGCGTTCGAGGCGAACCATTTCCGCCCGTTGAGCACATAGTCGTCTCCGTCCGAGGCAATACTCATCTCGATGTTCGTCGCATCGGAGCTCGCCACCGCCGGTTCGGTCATGCAGAACGCTGAGGCGATCTCACCGTTGAGCAGCGGTTTGAGCCACTTCTCCTTGTGTTCGTCGGTCCCGAAGAGCGCAAGGACCTCCATATTCCCGGTATCGGGTGCGTTGCAGTTGATGGCCTCGGGGGCGATCTCCGCACTGCGTCCTGTGATTTCGGCAAGATGCGCGTACTGAAGGTTCGTCAGTCCTGCTCCCCATTCGTCGTACGGCAGAAACAGGTTCCACAGTCCTTGGGATCGAGCCTCACGCTTGAGGTCTTCGAGGACGGGCGGGTGGAAGTTCGGGTCCCCAGCCTCGGCCCGTTGCCGGTGGTAGACCGGTTCCGCGGGGTAGACGAAGTCGTCCATGAAGGCGTTGAGTCTGGATTGGTAGTCGCGGGTCGTCTCATCTGGTGCGAAGTCCATAGTTCCTGCTTTCTCGGTGAGGGGGTGTATGCGGTGTCAGCTCTGGTGATCATGGGCACCGGCGCCGCCGGTCTCTCCTCTGACTTCGAGGACGACCTTGCCGCGCACGGATCGGGAGTCGATGAGCTCGAGGGCCTCCTGCGCCCTTTCCAACGGGAGCACGCTGTGAATGACGGGATCGAGTGCCCCTGAACTCAGATGCGGCCACAGCGTGTCCCACTGGGTGGCGACCATCCCCGGTCGTCCGGCCAGTGCCGCGCCCCACCCCACTCCGGCCACGGAGATGTTGTTCAACAGCAGACGGTTGACCTTGACTTCGGGGATGGATCCTGCGGTGAATCCGAGGACCAGAAGAGTGCCGAAGGTCTTCAGTGTGCGCAGGGAATCGGTGAACCGGTCACCGCCGACCGGGTCGGCGACGAGGTCGACACCGCCAGGGAGCAGGTCCTTGACCGTGTCTTTGAACCTTTCGGCCAAGACCACATGAGAAGCGCCGAGGCTGCGCACCGTCTCCGCCTTCTCCTCCGTCGAGACCACGCCCACGACTTCTCCGCCGTAGGCGCGGGCGACCTGGACGAGGGCGCTGCCGAGTCCGCCTGCGGCGCCGTGGACGAGGACCGTCTGACCCGGTTCGAGTCTCCCGCGCACGCGCAGCGCGAAGTCCGCGGTCAGGAGGTTCATCGGCATTCCTGCTCCTGCGGTCAGCGATACGGACTCCGGAAGCGGGAGGACGCTGGCGGCCGGGACGACGATGGACTCCGCGTAGGCCCCCGTATTCGCCACCCCGACGACGCGGTCGCCGACGCTGAGACCGGTGACGCCTTCGCCCAGCTCACGCACGGCTCCGGCGATTTCCGACCCCACTGTGTAGGGCAGCGGCGGCTGCATCTGGTACTGCCCGCGAGATTGGAGCAGTTCGGGGAAGGTCACGCCGGCATAGGCGACGTCGATGAGGACCTCGCCAGGCCCGGGTGTCGGAGTCTCGACGTCGCGCAGTTCGAGGGAGCCGGGGCCGTCGGTGGCTCTCAGCTGCATTGCTCTCATGATGGTCGGGGGTCCTTTCGTTTGGGTTCGCCACGTGGGTGATGCTGTCAGGGCGGTCGTCGGGGACGTCAGAGACGAGACGAGGCGACGACACCGCCGTCGACGGCGATCGTCTCTCCCACGACGTAGTCGCCGGCCCGAGAGGCGAGGTAGGCCGCGACTCCGGCCATGTCCTCACTGGTGCCGATTCGTCCTGCCGGGATCTTCGTCTTCACCTCGTCGCCGTGGTCGCGAGCGTCCTTGTTCATCTTCGTGCCGAAGGCCCCGGGAGCGATGCCGCTGACGATCACTCCGTCCGGGGCCAGCCGGGAGGCCAAGCGTTTGGTCAGGTGGATCACCCCGGCCTTGGACGCGTGGTAGCTGTAGGTCTCAAGCGGATTGGGTCGGATACCGTCGATGGAGGCGACGTTGATGACCTTGGCGAGGTGGCTCCCGGAGGTCGCGGCGGCCCGCAGGTCGGGCGCGAGTGCCTGCGTGAGGAAGAACATCGCCTTGAGGTTGAGGTCCATGACCTTGTCCCACCCGTCCTCCGGGAACTCGTCGAACGGCGCACCCCAGGCGGCACCGGCGTTGTTGACGAGGATGTCCAGACTCGTCTCGTGCTCACGGAGCCGGGCCACCACCGAGGCGAGTCCCTCTTTCGTCGAAATGTCTCCGGGCAGGGACACGCAGGCCCCCTGTTCGGACAGTTCGGCGGCGGTCGCGTCACAGGCCTCGGACTTGCGGGCGGTGATGTAGACGCGCACGCCCGACTGCACGAATCCCTCGGCGATCATCCGGCCGATTCCGCGCGAGCCGCCGGTGATCAGCGCACTGCGCCCTCTCAGCGCAAACAGTGTCGACATGTCCATGGAAACTCCCTTGTTCAGATGTCTGCGTCGTGTTCGGTGAAGTAGCCGATCGATTCGGCGACGCAGATCGGCTTCTCGATCCCCTCGGCTTCGAAGATCTGAGTGGTGGTCACCTGTGCGGACCCGGTGCCGCGTGCATCGACAGCTGAGACCGTCGCCCGCATGCGCACCTTTGAACCCACTGGTCGAGGCTGCGGGAATCGCACCTTGCCGTAGCCGTAGTTGAGACTGTGCGCGAATCCGTCGAACGCCATGAGCTCCTCCATGAACCCCGGCCCCAGCGACAGGGTGAACAGTCCATGACCGATCGTGCCGCGGAAGGGACCAGCGGCAGCACGTTCCTCATCGACGTGGATCCACTGGTGGTCGTTCGTCAGGTCGGCGAATGAGTTGATGTCGTCCTGGATCAGCGTGTGCCAGCTGGTCGGACCGAGTTCCTCACCGACGAGCGATTCAAGGTCGGCGATGGTCGTGGGCCTGATGGGAGTCGTCATTGTCTGCCTTTCGGTGGGTGAGACGGGTCACGCGCGGTCCGTGAAACCCGAATCATCATCGTATTTGAAATTGAGTTCAGATTCACTATTCCGAGACTAGCCGTGTGTGATGGGTCACTTCAAGGCGGAACAGAACCAAGCCTCACGGCGCTCTTCGCGGTCTCGATCAGCGTGGCCAGCGTGTTCCAGTCACTCATCTACGCCCCGATCGCCGCGTACTTCGGCGAATTGTTCGCCCCGCAGATCCGCTTCTCCGCGGTCTCTCTGGCCTATCAGCTCAGCGCGATCGTCGTGTCGGGCTCGACGCCCATCGTCATGACGTGGCTGATCGCGAAGATGGACGGATCGACGCTGGGGATCACGCTGTTCGTGTGTGCGATGGCCCTGATCACCGTCGTGTCAACGCTGGCACTGAAGGAGACGAACCCGAAGTCCGTCAGGCAGTCTCCGACGGCAGTACCAGGTGAGCATCTTCGCGCGGAGGCCGTCGAGGTCCATCCTGCATAGTCGGCCCAACCCGCGCAGTCAGCTCAGCTCGCAGCGCCGCTGTCACGCAGCTTTGCCTGGTAGCGGCGCATCCCGCGGATCCACCGATCGTAGTCCGAGCCCTTCATTCGGTGCATGTCGAGGACCTCAGGATGGGGCAGAATGAGGAAGGTCTCGGCTTCGACGGCGGCCATGACAGCCTTGGCGACGTCCGCCGGCTCGAGAACGGTGCCGGCCTCGGATACGGCACGTTGGGCGGCGAGTTGCTCTGCGGTCATGGAACTGGGGTCTTCTCCCCATAGGATCTTGGTGTTCACTCCCATCGGGGCGAGCACGGATACGCCCACTCCCTCGTCGCCGTAGGTCACCGACAGCCATTCGGCGAAGGCGAGCGCGGCGTGCTTGGTCACCGAGTAGCCGGCCTGGCCGATCTGTGTGAGCAGTCCCGCCGCCGAGGCGCTGGCCACGAAATATCCTTCCCCGCGGGTCTGCCACCGGGGTACGAGCCGTTCGGCGGCGCGGATGTGCGCCCGCAGGTTGACATCGAGGATGCGGTCCCAGTCGTGTTCGCCGCCGATTCCGGGGGCTCCGGCAATCCCGGCATTGGCGAAGTAGAGATCGACGTCGCCGAGTTCCCGGCTCGCAGCGGCCAGCAGATCGTCGACCCCGGCCGCCGTGGAGGCGTCCCCGATCCAGTGCGGCTGACCCAGTTGCGCCGCACTGTCCGTGACCGCCTCGGCGAGGTCGGCAAGCAGCACCCGGGCTCCACGCTCATGCAGTGCCCTGGCCAGTGCCGCCCCGATTCCTGATGCGGCCCCGGTGACGACGGCAGTGCGTCCCTCGATCTCCATAGTCCTCTTCCTCTCCGGCGCACCCCGTTGTGTCCGAAACGCGGCCGACCTATAGTTGAACCTGTACTCAGTTTCAAGTATTTCAGCATCCACATATTGCTGTCGAGCCCCGCGCGGGCCCGTCCACGTCGTGATCCGAAGGAGTTTCATGACCACGAATTCGCGCACATCGATCATCGATCTGCTCACCCCTTGGGCGGAGAAGGACCCGGAGTCCGTCGCAGCGGCCACGCCGCCGGGACCAGATCGGGTGACGCTGTCGAAGGTGCGCCTCCTCGGCGAAATCGGTGCTGCGCGTGACCGCTACCTCACTGCGGATGTCCGCACCGGCGATCGGATCGTGCTCATTGCGCCCAGCTGCCCGGAGTTCCTCATCGAGTTCTTCGGTGCGCACGCTGCCGGGTTGGTGGTCGTCGCCGTCAATCCGCTCTCGACGGTCAGGGAGCTCGACTACATCCTCACCGATTCCGAAGCCCGCGTACTCGTGGCTCATCCAGCCTCGGCCGAGGCGGGGAAGGCTGCGGCCGCACAGCATGACGTCGAGTTCCGCACCCTGCCCGTCGTCGGCGATGAGGGCCCCCGCGCCGAGGTGGGTGCTGAGTCCGATGTCACCGTCGATCGTGCCGATTTCGCGTGGGACGACGTCGTCGCGCTCCTCTACACCTCGGGCACGACGGGCAAGCCGAAGGGGACGATGCTGACCTTGGGCAATCTCATTTCGGCGAGCGATATCGTCCGGGAGATGATCGAGGCCACGCCCTCCGACCGGTCCGCGACCGGCCTGCCGCTCTTCCACGTGTTCGGTCTGGCGGCCGTCACCCTGCCGGCGATGAGTGCCGGTGCGCCGGTGACCCTTTTCCCCCGTTGGGATCCGCAGGCCTTCATCGATTCGCTCTCCGAGGATGAGACGACCATCGTCTCCGGCGTTCCGACGATGTGGATGTCGGTGCTGGCGAAGGCCCCCGAGGGCGACGCACCGGACCTGCGCATCATCAGCTCGGGTGGCGCCTCGATCGCCGCGGAGGTGGTCCGTCGAGTCGAGGATCGCTTCACGGCGCCGCTGGCGGAGGGCTACGGGCTCACGGAGACGTCCGGGCTGGGTACGTTCAATCCGCTGCATGGGACAAGGAAGCCCACGAGTGTCGGTCCGCCGGTGCCCGGGTTCGAGGTCAAGACCGTCGACCCCACCAGCGGCGATGAGCTGCCTGCCGATGAGGTGGGTGAGGTGCTGCTGCGTGGGCCCGCGGTCATGGCCGGCTATTGGAAGAAACCCGAGGCCACCGCCGAGGTCCTCGATGCCGAGGGCTGGTTCCGCACGGGCGACCTCGGCCGGGTGGATGAGGACGGGTATCTCTTCATCGTCGACCGTATCAAGGACCTCATCATCCACGGCGGATACAACGTCTACCCGCGCGAGGTCGAGGAGGTCATCTATGAGATCCCCGAGGTCGATCAGGTCAGCGTCGTAGGCACTCCGGATGAGAAGTATGGTCAGCAGGTCACCGCTGTCATCGCCCGCACTCCAGGTTCCGACCTCGACGCCGATGAGGTCGAGCGGTTCTGCCGGGAGAATCTCGCCGCCTATAAGATCCCGCGGATCATCGAGTTCCTCGACGAACTTCCCAAAGGGCCCAGCGGCAAGATCCTCAAACGCGAGATCGTGCGCATGTTCACCCCGAGCACCGAGGCACGCTGAGACAGGCGGGCGTCATCGTCGGCATCGACAAGTTCATGTCCGAGTGCCGTGCGCTGACGAACTTCACCGGCAATGCAGTGGCTACCCTGCTCATCGGCAAGTGGACGAACGAGATCGACATGGACCAGGCCCGCGCCACCCTGTCGGGTGACAACCCGTTCGATGAGCTCTCGCTCGAACCGGTTGCGCATGGTGCGTCGACCAGCGCCGAGGCGGTTCGCCCCGCTGAAGGCGAAAAGGTCGGCGTGAGCTGACCTGCGCCCGCCCCACAGCCACCACGGGTGCCGATATCCTCACCGTGAGGACGTCGGCACCCGTGGTGTTTTGTCTCTCCTCGCCGAGGCGGACTCAGACGAGCGGCCCCTCAGGCGTCTCGCCATTTCTTCGAATCGCACACCGAGATCTCGTCTGCAGTCACGGCAAGAAGCAATGTCGGCACATGCCCGCAACATATCAAGGATTGTCTCCCAATAGCGTAGTTCCGTCAGATGACACATCACGGTTCAGGAGGAAACACATGAGGATTAAGAAAGCAGTCGTATCCGCTGCCCTGGCGATCGGGCTCGCCTCAGGGACAGTCCTAGCGGCGTCGCCGGCGCAGGCCGCCAGCTATGGAATGACTTATCCGAGTCAAGCACACTGCATGGGCGGTACCGCGGCGTCCTTTGGGAATTACGTCGCCAAAGGATACAAAGTTAAGATCAAGGAGCATTGTAATTATCACAAAATCGGAAAGAACCCCGCGTACTGGTACAGCCTGATCGAATACACCAGGTGACGAAAGATGCGCTCCCAGGCGGCGTGACGCATTGCCGACGGGTGCTGTTCAGACGTTCAGCCTGAACAGCACCCGCACAGCTTCGTCTTCCCTCGCCGAGGCGGCCCTTTCGTGAAGATCAATCCCTCACTGTGATTCAGGGCTCGTGTTCGGGTCAAGGTGCGTTAGCCTGCGAATATGAGTGAAGAACAGAAGATCTCGTTCCTGCCCGTCCCTGACCGTGATGACGTCCCCGAAGCCGTCACGAAGCTGTGGGACAAATCAGAAGAAGCGATGGGCTTCGTTCCCAACGTCTTCCGCACCCAGGCACTCAACAGCGACCAGTTCCTCGCCTGGTGGAAGTACTTCAACCTGTTGGTCAACAAGGACGGCTACCTCAGCAATGCCGAACGCGAGATGATCGGCGTCGTCGTCAGCGGCATCAACGGATGCACCTACTGCGCCGTCTCCCACGGAGCAGTCCTCCGCGAATTCTCCCAAGACCCGGTCACCGCGAACCTCGTCGCGATCAACTGGCGCCAAGCCGACCTCAGCGAACGTCAGCGTGCCATCGCCGAATACGCCGATCTGCTGACGAAGGCTCCGGAAACAGTCGAAGAAGACGACCTCCAGCCGATGCGCGATGCCGGCCTGGACGATCACGAGATCATGGAAGCCGTCCAGGTCATCGGCATGTTCAACATGACCAACCGGATCTCCAGCGCGCTCGGCTTCGTCCCCAACACGGAGTACCACTCACAAGCTCGGAAGTGAGCGCTCGTCTACTCGTCTGAGTCGAGCTGCTTGATCGAGCGCATCTCTCCGGCCCAGAACTTCGCAATCCTCTTCCGCCGAGCCGAGTCGTCGCTGAGCAGATCCGCAAGTCCCAGACCGCGTGCGAGGTCGAGCGTCGTCTGGATGAAACGGTGAGTCCGCTCATCGGAGACATCTGCATTGAGGAACGTCACCGTCTGATCGTAGATCCCGCGTGCGAACTTGTTCTCCAACGGCCGGATCCGCTCCTTGAGAGTCGGCTCGGAAGCGCCCACCGACCAGATCTGCAGAGCCGCCTTGAACACGTCGGACGCGTAGTACTCAAGAACCTTCTCGACGATGAAGTCGAAATCATCGCCCTTCGTCGGAGCCGCATCGACCCCGAGAACCCCCTCCTGCTTCTGCTCATCGAAGATGAAGTCGATGGCCGTGAGGAAGAGATCTTCCCGCTTGGGGAAATGATGCTGCAGAGCGCCCCGGCTGATCCCGGTCCGCTCGGCGACCAGCGTCGTCGTCGTGCCATGCCACCCGAACTCAGCCAGACAGCTGATCGTCGAGCGCAGGATCCGGTCGCGTGTCGCCCGACTCCGATCCTGTTTGGGCATATTGGCAGTCCGTTGCTCTGCTGACGAAAGCGATGTGGTCATAGTCATCCATCCTAGGCATATCCCGAATCAGTGATTCAGGAGGTATAGCCGAGCAGTTTTCCGGCCAGGGTCGTCAATATCTCAGAAGTCCCTCCGCCGATGCCGAGGATCCTCGTATCCCGATAGATCCGCTCGACCTCCGACTCGGAGATGTACCCCATCCCGCCGAAGAGCTGCACGGCCTGGCTGACCGCCCATTCGGCGGTCTCGACGGAGGTGTTCTTCGCAAAGCATGCTGTGGCCACGAGATCCAACCCCGTGTCTCCGCAGCTGGAAGATGACTGTCCCGCCTGGGCTTCGTCCCATCGCAGCGCGGTCCGCCTCGTGTACTCCCGGGCGACGTCGATGCGACGTGCCATGTCCGTCAGCGTGGCCTGCACAGTCAGTCGCGAGATGAGCGGCTCGCCGAATGTCTCCCGGTCCCGGCACCACTGCGCGGAGAGATCAAGGGCCCGCTGCGCTCCGGAATAGGCTTGTGCGGCCAGGACGAGTCGCTCGGCGACGAAGGCGTGAGAGATGTACGCGAAGCCGGCATCGACCTCCCCGATGAGGTTCTCGGCAGGCACTCGCACGTCGTCATAATGCAGCTCAGCGGTATCCGAGGCATTCCAGCCCATCTTCGACAGCTTGCGGCTCACGCTGAACCCCGGGGTCTCGGTCGGGACGACGATGAGCGAGATTCCCTTCGCCCCGCGTCCTCCCGTGCGCACCGCAGTGACAACGAAATCTGCCCGTGCGCCCGACGTGATGAACGTCTTCGCCCCATTGATGACGAAGTTCTCACCGTCACGTTCGGCTGTGGTCCGCAAACCCCCGACATCTGAACCGCCACTGGGCTCTGTGATGCCCAATGACCCGATGAGCTCTCCGTCGATAGTCGGGCGCACATATGTGTCGATGAGTTTCTGCGACCCGGCGTGGATGAGATGCGGCAGAGCGATCCCACACGTGAACAGCGAGGCAAAGACGCCTCCCGACATCCCGGCTTCATGGGCCGCCTCGGTGATGGCGACATTGGCCCGTTGCCCGCCGCTGCCGCCTCCGACTTCCTCGGGGAAGGGGGCACCCAACAGGCCGAGTTCGGCAGCCGTGCGGTGCAGCGAACGCGGCAGCTCACCAGCTTCTTCCCATTCGTCTTGAGTGGGCAGGACGTCGCGGTCGACGAAGCGCTTCGTCGTCTCGCGCAGTGCTCCGAGTTCCTCGTCGTCGGCGACGCGTTGGTCGTAGCGGTTCACGGTCTCAATTCTCCGTTCCGGTCGCGCGCTCTCCTGCCGAAGGCCCCTTCGTCGGCGGCCCGGCGAAGGCCTGAGCGATGCTCATCCACTGCTCGGAGACGGGACCGACCGCAGTGAGATCGACATCGTCGAGATGGCGGCGCTGGGTGACGACGGCGGCGAATCCCCACGCGGAGCCTGTGACCCGGTTGGCCGCCTCGGCGGGACCGAATTCAATCTGCCCGTCGGGCAGGCTCAGCTCCACCCGAACCTCCTCCCTCGGGGCGTCGAGACCATTGCTGACGAAGGAGAATCCGCGGGTACGATCGCCGATCCGAGCGACCGCGGCCAGGGCAGGACCGGCCGGCTTCGCGAGACCGAGAGTGTCGAAGACGTCGAGGCCATGCGCCCAGGTCTCCATGATGCGCGCGGTGATCATCGTCATCGGCCGCATCGGCGGACCGAACCACGCGATCTTCTCCGCCGGATCGGCTGCGGCGAGCGCATCGCTGAGACGCGTCCGCCCGTCCCGCCACTCCGCGAGGAGGACCTCGGCCGGCTGGGCGGCGATCTTCCGCGCCTCGGTGTCGATGAAATCTGAACTGTCACCCGCGGCGACCTCTTTGACCAGTGCGTCGAAGGCGGGATCCTTCGTCGCGGTCTGCACGGAGACGAGGTCGGTCCAGTGCAGATGAGCGACCTGATCGGCGATCGACCAGCCCGGTGACGGCGTCTGAAGACTCCACTTCTCGGGGTCGAGATCGGCAAGGACAGCGTCGAGCTCCCCCGATTCCTGTTCGAGCATGGCCAATGCGGACGATATCTCCATTGCGTACCTCCGGATCGAGAATTAAGCGAACCAGTTCAGGCCGGTTCTGCCGGGCGTATGGGGTCAAGAGTGTCACAGCCCAACTAAACAATCAATCGTGAATGCTTTTCTCTGGAGGCGATCCTAGGCTGGTGACAACCGGACGAACGGGCACAGCCGATCGGAGACCACAGATGACCACGTACCACTCCCCTTTCCGTGAGGACACCCTTGAGGGCAAACGCATCCTCATCACCGGCGGCGGGTCCGGACTCGGCGCCGAAATGGCACTCCACCTCGCCGAACACGGCGCCGAGGTGCACCTGTGGGGCCGCCGCGAATCAGCGCTCGCCGAGACCCAGGAACGGATCCACGCGACAGCACCCGACCGTGTCCACTATCAGACGGTCAACATCCGCGAGGCCGACTCGGTCGACTCTGCTATGGAGCATCTGTGGAACGACCATGGCCCACTCACCGGGCTGATCAACAACACGGCCGCAAACTTCATCGCCCCAGCAGAGTCGATCAGCCCCGACGGCTACGAGGCAATCGCATCGACAGTGATGGACGGCAGCTACTTCACCACCCACGCCGCCGATCGCCGCTGGATCGCATCCGGACTGCCCGGCACGGTGCTCTCGACACTGGCGTCCTGGGTGTGGACAGGTTCGGCCTATGTGGTGCCCTCGGCGATGTCGAAGGCCGCAGTGGATGCGATGACGAAGTCACTGTCCGTCCAATGGGCCAAGCACAACATCCGTCTCAACGCCGTGGCGCCCGGCCCGTTCCCAACCGACTTCACCTGGCAGGTCCTCGGAGCAGACAGCCCCGCCGATGCGCTCAGCAGCGAAGCCGGGATGCCGATGGGCAGACCGGGAAAGATGAGCGAACTGACGAACCTCGTCCTCTTCCTCATCTCCGATGCCGCCGACTACCTGACCGGCCAGACCATCTCCATCGACGGAGCACAGATGTACGCGGAGCCGGCCACCTTCGCGTCACTGACGGCGATGTCCGAGGACGACTGGGCGCAGGCTCAGGCTGCCGCGAAGAAAGCGACTGCGCCGTCGAAAGCCGAACGCAGAGCCTGAGCCGTCACAAACCTCAGAACTGATCGCGCAGGATGTTCTTGCGGATCTTGCCCGTCGAGGTCTTCGGCAGGGCGTCGACGAACTCGACCCGCTTCGGGGCCTCCAGCC
Organism: Brevibacterium sp. JSBI002; assembly: GCF_026013965.1. NCBI lineage: Bacteria > Bacillati > Actinomycetota > Actinomycetes > Micrococcales > Brevibacteriaceae > Brevibacterium > Brevibacterium sp. JSBI002. Next base: position 533,993 of record NZ_CP110341.1, on the reverse strand, counting down.
TGGAGAGTCGCTCCCGGGCAAAGGCGAGAATCCCCGCTTCCACCTCGGCGGCGATGGCCTGCCGCTCCTCCGGTGTGGATTCGTCGGCAGAGGGCACCTTGTCGCTGAGGACGACCGCGGTCACGGCCTCGCCCCAGTGCGCATGCTGCGTGCCGATGACGCTGCATTCGACAACACCAGGGGCATCGGCGACGATGCGTTCGACCTTCATCGAGGACACGTTCTCCCCTCCGGTCTTGATGATGTCCTTCGTCCGGTCGGTGAACCATACGACGCCCTCGTCGTCCATGTAGCCGATGTCTCCGGAGTGGAACCATCCGTGACGGAACGCGTCGGTGTTGGCATCGGGACGATTCCAATAGCCTGCTGTGACATGCGGCCCGCGGTAGACGATCTCGCCGATCTCGCCGGGTGGCAGCAGATTGCCGTCGAGGTCCATGATGCGGGTGCGCACCGTCGGCGACGGCACTCCCCACGACGCGTTCTTCCCGTGCCGGTGCTCCGCCCGCTGGAACGTCGTGGCTGGAACGACCTCGGTCTGCCCCGAGCCGAGGACCTTCCGTGCATTCGGCATCATCTCGTCCATGCCCGCGAGCACGCGTTCGGGCATCTGCGCCATCGCATACATCGCCGTCTCGATCGAGGACAGGTCCCTGGCGCTGCGTTGCTGTTCGGCAACGAGGGCCGCCCACATCATCGGCAGACCCGTGAAGACCGTGACCTTCTCCTGCTCCATCGCGTCGAGCACTCTGACCGGGTCGAAACCGTGCTGAACGACGAGGGTGCCGCCCATGAAGAGCACGGGCTTGGCCAGAGTGTTGAGTCCGGTGACGTGGAACAGGGGCAGGCACACGAGCATGGTCCCGGGGTTCTCACCCCAACCTGCACCGATGAGGATCGCGTTCGACATCACCCCGGTGACGATCGCGCTGTGCGTGGCCAGCGCGCCCTTCGGCCGGGCCGTAGTCCCCGACGTGTAGAGGCACTGCACGACATCGTCGCTGGAGATGATGAGCCGCAGTTCGGCCTCGACCGGTGTGGCCAGCAGATCGGTGAGGACCAGCGTCCGATATCCCCCGTCTGATCCCCTCGCCGAGGCGGCACTGGGCTTTTCGTCCTCCCCCGCCGAGGCGGTGGCGCCGGTATCCCGGACAACAACCGTGGAGACCTTCGCTCCTGCGGCGATGGCCGCATCGAGCAGCGGCAGCATGGCGTCGTCGACGACGACGGTCCGCGCCTCGGCGTCGTTGAGGATCCAGGCGATGTCGTCCGGCGTCAGCGCATAGTTGATCGGCAGCACCACTCGTCCGGACTTCGCGATGCCGAAGTACACAGGCAGGAATTCGTAGGCGTTGGCGACGATGACGGCGATCGGCTCACCCTGGGCGGGCGCATCGGGCTGGTCGATGAGACCGCGGGCGACCGCCTCGGCGTCGTGCTCGAGCTGGGCATAGGTGAACCGGCGGTCACCGTCGACGACGGCGATTTTGTTCGGGTGTTTCTCGGCGGATCGGGTCAGCGCATCGCCGACGGTGTTCCTTCGGGCAAGATTGAGATCAATGGGATCGATGGCAGCTGTTTCTGGTCTCATGACATCCTCTTCTTTGGGGAGATCGGTGCGCAGCCGGGCGGCTGCTGGTTATGAGTGCTGCGGTGCTTCAGACTTCAAATTTTGAAGCCGTCGAGGCGGGCGAGGACCTGGAGCATGACCTCGTCGGCGCCTCCGCCGATCGAGGACAGTCGTGCGTCGCGGAGGAAGCGGGCGGTCCAGTTCTCCTCCATATAGCCCAGTCCGCCGTGGAACTGCAGGGCGGTGTCCGCAACATTGCGGATGAGTCGACCGGCGAAGAGCTTGCCGACGGTGGCCTCGCGGGTGATGTCCTCACCTGCGTTGTAGAGACGGCACATGCGTTCGTTGAGCGCGCGCATCATCTCGACATCGGCGGAGAGCTCGGTGAGTTTGAACACTGGGTACTGCCTGGAGGCCAGCGGTGCGCCGAAGGCCTCACGCGTCTTCATGTATTCGCGCGTCTTCTCCAGCGCCCATTCGCTGGCGCCGACGGCGGTGAAGCAGGCGGAGAGGCGTTCGATGACGAACTGCTGCATCTGCTGCTGGAATCCGCGCCCGATCTCACCGATCGTATTCGACACCGGGACCCGCACATTCTCCAGCCGGAGTTCGACGGTGTCCGACGACCGGTTGCCGAGCTTGTCGAGCTTGCGCGCTACCTCGAAGCCGGGCAGGCCGGCGGGCACGATGATCTGCGACATCCCCCGGTAGCCGCCCTCGTCGGAGGTGCGCACGAGCATGCAGAACCAGTCGGCCTGCACGCCGTTGGTGATGAAGATCTTCGATCCGGAGATCACCCAGTCGTCCCCGTCGCGGTAGGCCTTCGTGCCCAGAGTTGCGACATCAGAGCCGGCTCCCGGTTCGGTCACCGCGATCGCGGCCACCATCTCACCGTTGATCGCCGGACGCAGGTACTTCTCCTTGAGCTCGGCGGAGCCGAAGCGGCCCAATGACGGGGTGGCCATGTGCATCTGCACGTTGATCGCCATCGAGATGCCCGCGGTGTTCGCCCGCCCGAGCTCCTCACCGAAGATCATCTGGTACTCCATCGGCGCATCCTCGCCGCCGTTCTCGACGGAATGGCCGAGCCCGAGGTAGCCCTGGGCCGCGACCTTCGGGAACAGTTCGTGGGCGTCGAAGGCGCCCGCCCGTTCCCATTCGTCCATATATGGCACGATCTCCCTGTCGCAGAAGGCTCGCACGCTTGCACGGAACTGTTGGAGCTCGTCGGTGTTTTCGGCCATCGATGTCCCTCTCACGTCGTCGTCGTTCGCGTCGGGCAGGCCCCGACCGCTTGGAGATACAGGTCACATTAATCGCTCAAAACAAAACAAGCAAGCGTGATTGATTGTTCTTGATTTGTGTGCCAGCATGAGGTCCACACCCCTCCTATCCAAACCTGTGGGAAGGCAGTTGATGATGGAGTCCGTGACCACCCGGGATACGGCCGCACGCGGCGGCCCGACCTTGAGAATCGGCAATGCCTCCGGCTTCTACGGCGACCGGTTCGCCGCCTTCGACGAAATGGTCCGTGCCGGCGTCGATGTCATCACCGGCGACTATCTGGCCGAGCTGACGATGCTCATCCTCGCCCGACAGAAGGCCAAGGACCCGGAATCCGGCTATGCCCGCACCTTCCTGTCCCAGCTGACGAAGTCTCTTGAGGCCTTCGCCGCCACCGGTGCTCGCATCGTCGTCAATGCCGGCGGAATGAACCCGCAAGGACTCGCCGAGGCGGTCCGTCAGGTCGCGTCGAACGCCGGAGTCGACCTGTCGGTCGCCCATGTCGACGGTGATGACATCACAGATCGCAGCACCGAACTCGGGCTCGGGCAGCCGCTGGCGGCCAACGCCTACCTCGGCGGGTTCGGCATCACCGCAGCGCTGAACTCCGGTGCCCGCGTCGTCGTCACCGGTCGTGTCACCGATGCGGCCCTGACCACGGGTGCTGCCGCCTGGTATCACGGTTGGGGTCGGGAGGACTTCGATGCTCTGGCCGGGGCCATGGCCGCCGGTCACGTCATCGAATGCGGAATGCAGGCCACCGGTGGAAACTTCTCCTTCTTCACCGAGATCGCCGACATGACCCGGCCGGGCTTCCCCATCGCCGAGGTCGCCGCCGACGGCAGCACCGTGATCACGAAAGCAGAGGGAACCGGTGGTGCCGTCACCGCGGAGACCGTCCTCTCCCAGCTGCTCTACGAGGTGGCCGGGGCCAGGTATCCCGGCCCCGATGCGACACTGCGCCTCGACACGATCACGGTGAGCGACCTCGGCGAGGATCGGGTGGCTCTGACGGGAATCCGCGGTGAGGCCCCGCCGCCGGATCTCAAGGTCTCGGCCACGGAGATCGGCGGGTTCCGGCAGGAACTCACCGCGCTGCTCACCGGCCTCGACATCGAGGCGAAGGCCGAAGTCATCCGTGCCCAGTTCGATCATGCTCTGGCCACCGCAGGCCTGCCCGAACCCGAGCAGGTCGAATGGACGCTGGCGCGCACCGATCACACGGACGCCGCCGTGCAGGAGGAGGCGACAGCCCGGCTGACCATCGTCGCCCGCGACACCGATCCGAAGGTCGTGGGCCGGAAGTTCGCGAACGTCTTCGTCGAGATCGCCCTCGGCAGCATTCCCGGGATCTTCTTCACCGCCCCGCCCGCGGAGGCCTCGGTCTACGGACGCTACCGCCCCGAATTCGTCCCCCAGTCCACGCCGACCCACCAGGTCCATCATGCCGACGGATCGACCGAGGTCATCACCCCGCCGGCGGCCACCTCGGCGCTGGTGCCCACTGACCTCGACGAGCACTCCCCTGCCGACCCGGAGGCAGCCACCCCAGCTGAGCCTTCCCCGGCCAACCCCTCCCCGACCGAATCCGCCCCGGGCACCTCCACCGAGGCGGTCCCACTGGGCCATCATTTCGGTGCCCGCAGCGGCGACAAGGGCGGAACGATCAACGTCGGCATCTGGGCGCGCTCACAGGCCGGCTGGGACTGGCTGCGCCAAGAGCTCACCAGCGCCCGACTGCGTCAGCTGCTGCCCGAATTCGCACAGTACGACATCGACCGCGTTGAGCTGGCCAACCTGCGCGCGCTCAATTTCGTCGTCCATGGGGCGCTCGGCGAAGGGGTGGCCTTCGGTGCCCGCTTCGATGCCCAGGCCAAGGGCGTGGCCGAATGGCTGCGCAGCCGCTATGTCTCACTGCCCTCCGAGGTCACTGCCGCCAACGGCCTCGACGTTCATTTCACCCACGACTTTGGAGCTCACTGATGACTCTGTTGAAGAACACGATCGACACCGACTCTCCTGAGTACCAGGACGGTGTCAGCGCCATGAACGACAAGCTTGCGGAGATCGACACGGTCTTCGAACAGCTCGCCGCTGCCGGTGGGGAACGTGCCGTGGAGCGGCACCGCAAGCGCGGCAAGCTCACGGCCCGTGAGCGCATCGAACTGCTCCTCGACCGGGACACCGCGTTCCTCGAACTCTGCGCCTTCGCGGCTTGGGGGTCGGACTTTCCCGTCGGGGCGAGCGTCATCGGCGGAATCGGTACGGTCTCGGGGGTCGAATGCGTCATCATCGCCAACGATCCGACGATCGCCGGCGGCACCTCGAACCCGTTCACGCTGAAGAAGCAGCTGCGGATCATGGACATCGCGCTGAAGAACCGCATCCCCTTCATCTCGCTCGTCGAAACCGGTGGGGCGAACCTGCCGACGCAGAGTGAGATCTTCATCCCCGGCGGCGACTCGTTCCGTCGCCTGGCCGAAATGTCGAAGGAAGGCATCCCGACCGTCTCTATCGTCTTCGGCAACTCGACGGCAGGCGGTGCCTACCTGCCGGGTCTGAGCGATCACATCATCATGATCGAAGGCCAGTCGAAGGTGTTCCTCGGCGGTCCGCCACTGGTCAAAGCCGCAACCGGTGAGGTCAGCGACGACGAGTCCCTGGGCGGTGCGGACATGCATGCCCGCAAGTCTGGTCTGGCCGATCACTTCGCCCGCGATGAGCAGGATGCTCTGCGCATCGGCCGCCGCGTCGTCGCCCGCCTCAACCACACGAAGGAAGGACCCGCACCGGCCCCCTCGGTGCCGCCGATCCACGATGAGGAAGAGCTGCTGGGCATCGTCCCCGCCGACCTCAAGATCCCCTTCGACCCGCGCGACGTCATCGCCCGCATCGTCGACGGATCGGACTTCGACGAGTTCAAACCGCTCTACGGCTCCGGGATGGTCACCGGCTGGGCCCGCATCCACGGCTATCCGGTGGGCATCATCGCCAACGCCAAGGGCGTGATCTTCAGCGAAGAGGCACAGAAGGTCACTCAGTTCATCCAGATCGCCAACCGACAGGCCACTCCCCTGCTCTTCCTCCACAACACGACCGGATACATGGTCGGCGCCAGATACGAGGAAGGCGGCATCATCAAACACGGGTCGATGATGGTCAACGCCGTGTCCACTTCGACTGTCCCGCACATCTCCCTGCTCATCGGCTCCTCCTACGGGGCCGGCCACTACGGTATGTGCGGTCGGGCCTTCGATCCGCGGTTCCTCTTCACCTGGCCCTCGGCGAAGTCCGCGGTCATGGGTGGGGCGCAGCTGGCCGATGTCGTCACCTCGGTGGCCAAGGCCTCGGCCGAAGCCCGCGGCAAACCCGTCGACCTCGACGCGCTGGAACACCGGAGGGCCGCAACGGAGAAGCAGATCGAAGACGAATCGCTGCCGCTCTTCCTCTCCGGTCTCGTCTACGACGACGGGATCATCGACCCCCGCGACTCCCGCACGGTCCTCGGACTGTCGCTGTCGGCCATTGCCAACGGGCCGATCGAGTCCGACCGCTCCTACGGAATCTTCAGGATGTGAGTGCCCGAATGAATGCTCAGACCACCACTCGACCGATCACCCGGGTCCTCGTGGCCAACCGCGGCGAGATCGCCCGCCGTGTCTTCGCCGCCTGCCGTGCCCGAGGGATCGGCACCGCCGCCGTGTTCTCCGACGCGGATGCCGATGCTCCCTTCGTCGCCGAGGCGGACGTCGCTGTGCGTCTGCCCGGCCTGACCCCGACGGACACGTACCTGCGGTCCGATCTCGTCCTCGATGCCGCCCGGAAGACCGGTGCCGATGCCATCCATCCCGGCTATGGGTTCCTGTCCGAGAACGCGGACTTCGCCCGCGCCGTCATGGACGCGGGGCTGACATGGATCGGCCCGGACCCCGATTCCATCGTGCAGATGGGCTCGAAGGTCGAATCGAAGCGGCTCATGGACGAGGCCGGGGTGCCGATCCTCAAAGAGCTCGACCCGGATTCCATCACCGACGATGAGCTGCCCGTCCTCGTCAAGGCCTCGGCCGGCGGCGGTGGACGCGGAATGCGCGTCGTTGAGAAGCTCGAGGACCTGGCCGAAACCGTGGCCTCGGCCTCGCGGGAGGCCGCGAGTGCCTTCGGTGATCCGACCGTGTTCTGCGAACGCTATATTCCGACCGGCCATCACATCGAGGTGCAGGTCTTCGGCGATCGGGCCGGCAATGCGTGGGCCGTGGGCGAGCGCGAATGTTCGATCCAGCGTCGGCATCAGAAGATCATCGAGGAGGCGCCGTCTCCTCTCGTCGAACGCCACGGTGCGGACATGCGTGAGCGTCTGTTCAAGGCGGCTCGGGACGCAGTCACTCGCATCGGCTACGTCGGTGCGGGCACCGTGGAGTTCCTCGCCGATGCCGACGGTTCGTTCTTCTTCCTCGAGATGAACACCCGCCTGCAGGTCGAGCACCCGGTGACTGAGTGCACGACCGGCCTTGATCTTGTCGGTCTGCAGCTCGACATCGCCTCCGGCGGTGAACTGAACGGTGAGGAGCCGACAGCCATTGGTCATGCCATCGAGGTGCGCCTCTATGCGGAGGATCCGGCCGCGGACTGGGCTCCGCAGGCAGGAGCGGTCCGCGAGTTCTCGGTTCCCGGTGTCAGCACCCAGTTCACGAACCCGGAGCAGGGGACGCCCGCGGTGCGTCTTGACGCCGGCATCGAGTCCGGGGACGTCATCTCCACGCACTATGACCCGATGGTCGCGAAGATCATCGGCTCCGCCCCCACCAGGCAGGCCGCGGCTCTCGTCCTCGCCTCCGCGTTGGAGCGGATGATCTGGGACGGGCCGGTGACGAACGCGGATCTGCTCGTCCGGGTGCTGCGTGAGGATGACTTCCTCGCCGGGGACACCGCGACGTCCTATCTGCCCGAACACCCCGAGGTGTTCAAACCTCTTGCCGATGAATCCGAGAAGAAGATCGCTGCGATCGTCGCGGCCGCGTCTGCAGCCGCAGCCGTGGCTGCCGGTTCTCCTTCGGGACCCGATGCCGTCGTTGTCACCGGTGAGCCGGAAACCGCGGAGCAGGCCTTGGCCCAGTCGATCGCGGAACAGGTTCCGCGTCCCCGCATCGGCGGGTGGCGGCTGTTCCACCCGGATTGGCGCAGCCGCACCTACGTCATCGGTGAGGACGAATTCACCGTCGAATACCGGCAGCGTCGAGAGCGCTGGGAGGTCAGCGCCACCTCGGCGCCGGAGAACGAGGACGTCACCATCGTGTCCGCAACGGCAGAGCTGGTGCGAGTGCGCGTCGACGGGGTGGAGCGTCGTTTCAGCGTCTCACGGTCGGGACGGCGCGTCGTTGTCGCCGGCTCAGAGCGGTCGCTGACCTTGGTCGAGGCGGAGCGGTTCACCGATCCGCAGGCGGTCGTCGCTCCTGGCAGTCTGCTCGCTCCGATGCCCGGCACGGTCATTCGCGTGGGCGCGCAGGTCGGCGACACCGTGAACCCGGGGCAGAAGATCATCTGGCTCGAAGCGATGAAGATGGAGCACTCGATCACGAGCGATGCTGCGGGTATTGTCGAGGAACTGCGGGTGAGCGAGGGCGACCAGGTTGACGTCGGTGCGCTGCTCGCGGTCATCGCCGACGAGGATGCGGCGGATGCGAAAGAGGCGGAGGCTGCGCAAGCATGAGTTCTGTGAAGTATGAGGTCGAGGGGTCGACGGCGACGTTGACGCTGGACAATCCGGATAACCGCAATGCCATCAATCAGGCTCTCATCGACGGCATCGCCGATGGGCTCGAGCGGGCGAGTGCCGATGAGGCGGTGCGCAGCATCGTGCTCACGCATACGGGCACGGTCTTCTGCGCTGGAGCTGATCTCAAGGAGCAGTCAACGACGGTTCAGGGTAAGGATCGGCCGGCGAATGCGGCGGTGGCGAATTCGGTCATCCGTGGGCTGCTGACCTGCCCGAAGCCGGTGATCGCGGCGGTCCACGGCCATGTGCGGGCCGGCGGGATGGGGTTCGTCGCAGGGTGTGACTTCGTCGTCGCCGGGCCCAAGGCTTCGTTCGGTCTCACCGAGGTGCGCATCGGCGTGGTGGCTGCGATGATCGCTCCGGCGGTGCTCGCTCGAATCGATGACCGGACCGCGGCGGACTGGCTGCTGCGGGCACGGACGATCAGTCCGGCTGAGGCCGCTGCGGCAGGTTTCGTCACTCAGGCCGTCACCGAGGCGGACGACAGTGTCGATGCGGCCGTCGAGGAGATCTTGTCCGACCTGCGCAAGGCGGCACCGGCGGCGTTGGCGGCGTCGAAGGAGATCGCGAACCGGCGGGTGCTGGAGAGCATGGATGACCATGAGGCGGAGATGATCGAGCTCTCGGCGAAGTTCTTCGCCGGCGCCGACGCTCAGGCGGGGATGAAGGCGTTCCTGGGCAAGCAGACTCCCCCGTGGGTTGTCGAGCGGTGACAATCCACTGACGTAGCTGGTGCCGGCTTCAGCGGTCAGTCTTCGGGCGGTTCGTCGATGATCTCGAACTCATCCAGGTTGCCAGGGTCGACGATGTCGATCGCCATGTCTTCGACGACCGCACGGAGAGTCTTCTGTTCATGGACTTCTCCCGTGGCAGCTCCCGCCGGGCCGAATACGGCAGGGGCTCGCGCATCGGCGCCCGGCGAGAATCGAGGGTGATACCAGATGCCTTCGAATCCGGATTCGTGCAGCTCTTGGGCCCACTGGCGGGAAACCTCATATGTATCCATCGAGCACAGCCCAACTGCGCCCGCGAGCGGGAAAGCTTCGTTGCTCGAGACATGTGCTGCCACGATGGTCTCTGGCAGGGTCAGACTCGAGACGACTCTGCCACTGAGGAACGTGGCTGCGACAACGCCAGACCGGGCTGAATCGGGGCCGATGCTCTCGCGCGCAGCGAAGTCGTCGCTGCTGGCCAGATAGCACGTTCCCATCGGCTCGGAGAGGTTGAACCGGCCGTGCCCATCCGAGGCGAAGAACCACGGCTCGTGCTTTTTCCGATGCCCCCTCCTCCACCGTGTGCCGGCCTGAACCAGGCGCGCAGGGAAAGCGCTCAGATCTTGGCTGGGATGTGGTGGACGCGGTGCAACGGTTTCTCTATTCATTCTTTGGCAGGGGTCAGGCAGACCAACGGGATGCGCTTCGCTTGGCCATTTCTTCAGCCAGGTCGCCCTCGCCGGAGTCGAGGAGTTCGAGTGGCGTTCGGTCCGCTGCTTCGTTCAATGGTGTGCGAAGCCACTGAGCGATTGCGAACGCATCGGCAGAACCGCGCAACAGATTGACGAGGTGCAGCACGTCCCGACGAACCAGATTGCCGTCGAACTGAAAAGCAGGAAACAGATTCTGCCCCTGCACTTTCAACGCGAAGAGATTCGCTTCGGCCACTTTCTTGCTCACGGCAGCACGGGTGATATCCCACATTGCCATCAGGGACCGAGTTGAGTATACGGGGCCGATGATTCTGCCCAGTGGACCGCCCGTGCTCCGCGGCACCATGGCGATCATCGGCGCGCGCTGCTGTTTCGGTTCTCGCCTGGCTCCGCTCTAGTTGGTCTCCGGGCTCGTCACCCTTTGCGCATCACAAAGACCGTCACCGAGCTCCCGGCCAGGTCGATGCGCAGCTTTCCGTCGTCGCCCATGCCGCCGCTCGAAGCGGCCGGCGAGCCTGACGCATCCGGTGAACTCGACGCCGAGGCCCCAGAAGAAGTCCCACCCGAAGCAGACCCCGACCCAGAATCCCCGCTGAACGGCACATCAGCCGGCAGCGGATTCGCCGGTACCACCTGAGTAGCGCTCTTCACGTCGTTCGACTCCCCGTACACCTGCGAAGCAGACACAACCGTGAACCCGGAAGGCATCGCCAGAGTCACGGGGTTTCCTCCGACCGAAGCCGCATCGTTCGCATTGATCACCGTCGTGACCAACGTGCGACCGTCGTTCTTGACCACGGTGTAGGCGCTCATGTTCCCGCCACCCGTAACGTCGGTCGAAGTGAACTCCCCACCGACGCTGGGTACGAGCAGCCGCAGCCCGAGCATGTTCGGTCGCACCTGGAACTCGTTCGATTGATCCCCGCGATCGGCCGGATCGCAGATGAGCGACATCGGTGCTCCGCCTTCGCAGGCGCCGAGCATCGAGTGCATCGCCATGCGTTCGACCCCGAGGGTCGCCGCATAGAGCGTGTAATCGGCGGCCCACAGTGCCGAGGCGTTCGTCAGTGACGTGTCATTCGTCCCCGGGCAGCTCGTCGGCCCGGTCTCCTCGAGCCACAGCGGCAAATCCGCAGCGTCAGCCTTCGATCTTCCGATGCCGAGGTTCTTCTTCGCCGCCTCTTTCGCCAGGGGAACGATGAGGTTCGCGGCCTGCGGGCCCCGACCGGGCACCTTGGTGGAGTCGCATTCGTAGAGCTGGTACCAATGCTGCGCAAGCGCGGTCTTGTTCTTGACTCCAGAACCCAAGAAGGCCGTCATCCACGCCCCGTCGTAGACATCGGGACCGATGATCGGCGCATCGGGCCGTTTCGCATGGATCGCCTTGGCATACGCCTCGAGCTGGCCCACGTACTTGTCTTCGTTCCAGCCGTCCTCTCGGACAGCCCCGTCGGGAACATCGTCGACGGTATACCCATTTGGTTCATTCCCGATCCCCAGACCGATGAGAGAATCGCCGAGGATGTCGACCGCGTGCGCGGCCATGTCGGCTCCCCGCTCCGGATCGTAAGTGCCGAGAGGAACGCCGAGGGTAACCGTCGACCCGGTGGCATCGACGAGCGTCTTCAGTCTCTTGAGGTCATCAGGAGTGATCGTGGTCTTCTCGCCGTGCTTCGGCTTCTCCCCCTTCGACGTCCAGAACGTCCTCCGGTCGAGGGCATTGCCGGCGAACCGCAGCGCCGGAGACCCGAGCGCTTTCAGCTGCTCGTCGAGGTTGGACTTCGCCGGGTCGAGCCGCGGGTCGGCAAGGTCGGTGGCTTCGAAGGAGACTCCGATGTTGTCGGATCTGAAGCTCGGTCCCGTCCGTTCAGCGGTCGCGGTGATCGATGCGGCATCGCCCGAGGCGCTGTCAACATTCGCCTGCTCGAATTCGGTCGGCGTAGGGCTCGGCTCCGGGGACTGGCTCGAGGACGACGAACCGTCCGAATCGAACCACGAACATCCCGACAGCACGAGGGCGAGCGCCACCACGCCGCCCTGGACACTCCTTCTGAGGTTCACTCCGATAACTCTGCCCTGTCCCCGCGGAATCAACAACTTCCACACTCCCTTTCGAGACACCCCCGCCGCACCAACCCGCGAGGCTACCCCACCCCACCACGTCGGAGCTTAGTGTCCGAATCCCCTCCCGCCGAGGCACCCGACCCGCGGCCATGGCATCGTAGTGCTGGAGATCACGCCACCTGAGCCCACCCGAGAAGAGGAATCGCCATGCCCGACAGCATTGCCAGACCCTCCCTCACCCCCGTCCGCGGGGCGCTCGGCCTCTCGGTGGCGATGGGCATGGGCCGGTTCTTCTACACTCCGGCTCTGCCGCTCATGGTCGCGGCCCTCCACTGGAGCTCGGCGCCCGGGGCATGGATCGCGACGCTGAACTACGTCGGCTACTTCATCGGCACCCTCGTCATCGCCCAAGGTTGGGTCGAACCCAACCGCTTCGTCTACCGCCTCAGCCTCATCGTCTCCACACTCGGCCTCGCCGCGGTCGCCCTGACTCCGAATCTCATCTGGCAGGGCGGCATCCGCACGATCGCCGGCATCGCCTCGGGGCTGATCTTCGTGTGCGTGACCCAACGCATTCCCGCGAACTCCCTTAAGCCCCGCGACGGTGGCATCTCCTACGGCGGAGTCGGCTTCGGCATCCTCGTCTCCGGAGCCATCGTGCTCGCTGCCGGCAGCTTCGCCGACTGGCGGCAGCTGTGGCTCATCTGCGCGGTCGTGTCCGCGATCTTCTCCATCATCGCCTGGACCTGGCCGATCCCCGCCCGGATCCCGCAGAACCCCACCCCCACCGAGGCGGCCGCCCCGACCGAGACCACCACCGACGATCCCGCCGAGGCAGCCACCCGCTTCGACGACAACCGCCGCCGAGCCATGGCCATCCTCTCCACCGGCTACTTCTTCCAAGGCGGCGGCTACATCATCATCGGCACCTATCTCGTCGTCCTGGCCGGTCCCGTCTTCGGCGCAACCGCGGCCGCCTCGACGTGGCTCATCGCCGGGATCGCCACGGCAGCCTCTCCCCTGACGTGGTCAGCCGTCGCTGCCCGCATCGGCACGGTCAAGGCGCTGACGCTCTGCTACTGCCTCCAGGTCTTCGGCGCTCTGCTCGCCGTCTTCGGCTCCTCCCCAGTCGTGCTGATCATCGCCGCGGCCCTCTTCGGCTTCACCTTCATCGGGGTGGTGATGATGACGATCGGCGTCGGCACGCAGCTGGGTGTCGCGAACGCCTCGGCGAAGCTGACGTCCTGGTACAGCATCGGTCAGATCGTCGGACCGGCCATCGTCGCAGCAGCCTTGAGCGAGCACATCGCCGCCGCGTTCATCGCCTCGGCGATTGCTCTGGCTATTGCTATGGCCCTGACCTTGGTCGGCGTCCTCGCCGGCAACGTCGGGCGGTGAGGCGTGCCGGCCATCTCTGTGTCTAGGCGGTCAGCTGCCAAAGGCCCTCCGCCGCGGTTGCCGGTGTGAGCGGTCAGAAAGCTATGCGCAAGTCGGGTTCGGCGGTGAGAACCTCTCCATTGAAGTGCTCACCTGCATCTTCAGCGGACGCTGAACGGTCATTGCCTGGCCAGAAATGGGTGAGAAGCAGCCGCTTGGCACCGGCTCTCTGAGCCCACTCACCGGATTCGGAAGCAGTCAATAGGTTGCGGCCGTTGTTTTCGTATTCGCCGGGCCGGTCGGTGGCATCAACGATGTAGAGATCGGCTGCGCGACCGAGATCAGCGAGTCCCGGATGCGGTCCGGTGTCTCCGGTGAAGGCGACCGCTGCCGTCGCGGTCTCGAGGCGAACTCCGTAATTGGGCACGAAATGCGGCAAAGACACGGTGCGCAGCCTCAAAGGCCCGACTTCGAAGTGCCCAGGCAGCAGATGGATGTCGAATGCCCAGGTCATGTCGAGGCCAGGTTCCACAGCGCCGAGGCGGTCGATGACTCCGGCGGGGCAGTACAGCGGGAGCTTCTTCGTCGGTGTCTCGGCATACTGACGGAAACGGAACAGCGCGTGAAGATCGATGCAGTGGTCAGGGTGTTCGTGGGTGATGACAACCGCATCGATATCAGCGTCCGGCACATGACTCAGCAGGCGTGGGAACGTGCCATAGCCGAGATCGAGCACAAGTCGGAACCCATCCCAGTCAAGGAAATAGCCGCTGCAAGCCTCCCCTGGGACAGGGTGGGCGGCCGAGGCTCCGAGGACCGTGAGTGTACGCATCACATCAGCCTGTCACGCCTGCCTAGTACCGTCCACATTCTTCGTCATACGGGGGGGGCGGGACCGATCGCCCCTCTCACTCCGCTGTGGCTCCGAATACGACCCCGCTGTGAAGGAGGAGGTATCGCTCGCGGTGTTTACGCTGTAATCTTCTCGGCGAGTGCTGTTTGAGGTCGGCAGACTCGGAGGATGCAAAGGCACATGGAATCGCACACTTCGGCCGGCCAAGTGAAAGGCAGCTCTCCGACGTCGCTGCGCTCAGCCTCGGCGTTGATCAGGTTCCGCACCGGCTATCGATCCGGTGGTGCCACGCTCACAGCGAAACCGATAAGGAAGAGAAATTATGGCTATTGTCCTATGGATCCTCGCAGCGCTGCTCGTCGTCTCGGGCGTCTTCGCGATCTTGCGTAAGCAGATTCTCTGGGGCGTCGTCCTCATCGTCGTCGGCTGCCTCGTGGGGCCAGGAGGGGTGAGCATCTTCGCCTGATCTGCTCGCACCGTCACGTGAGGCGTCTCTCTCGGGAGGGGCGCCTCACGTGCAGGTGGAGAACGAGTCAGGACCAGAGTGCCACCGCCCCGTAAGCGCCCCGATCTTCGGGTCCGGAAGGCACCACCGCTTCAGCTCAGCTGCCGCAGATAGCTGCTGAATCCGCCGCACGTGCGACCGGACAGACGAGCAGACGTGAGCACTCTGCAGTCGTCGGTTCTGCGGATATCTCCGCCCTCCCGCAGCACCGCGTCGACGATTGCCTCGTCCTCACCGCACACCAGCGGCGGTACGCCGCCCATGGCTTCGAGCACGCCGGCGCGCAGACCCATGTTCGCTCCGAATATGTACGGGTGGTTCTCGAGCAGTTCGTGGTTGGCATGCCAAGCTGCGATCAGTTCGGTCGATGCTGTCTCCGGGCGTGGGGCCACAGTGCCCACCAGGCAATCGACACCTGTAGCGGCGAGTTCAAGATGTGTAGTGATCCAATGTTCGGGCACTCTGCTGTCGGCGTCTGTGAATGCGATCCACGCCGAGTCGGAGTCTTGCTCTGTCGTCGATTTCTCTGTTCGCATGAAGTGCCTCCATCCGAAGTCGCGGGCTCGACCCACGGACTGAAAAGAGGTCGCGAGGACGAAGACGTCGTGATGTCGGGCGGCGAAATCCTCGACGATGCCCTCCGTGGCATCGGTGCAGGCATCTGCCACGACAAGGACTCGAAACCGACAGTCGATGCCTCTCTCGACAGCGAATGAGCGCGATCGCTGCACCGACTCGAGGCACCCGAGGATGTCTTCCTCCTCATTATGAGCCGGGATGATCACACCCAAACGCGTGATCATACGTGCCCCTCGGCCGGGGATGGGCGGAAATCCTTGTCGACCGTGATGATGTCCAGACGATAATCCCCTTCATACCGGTGTTCGATCCGATGACGAGGCCAGGCGCCTAAGCAGATGCGATGCACTTCATCGGCATCCAGTGGCCAATCGTCGATCTCTCCCCTCCAGTGGCAGAGCACGAGGACGAAACGAACCGTTGTCGAGCCATCGATCTTCTCCAAAGTGTCGAAGAGCTGGGAACGACTGAGGTAGAAACCGGTCTCCGACAGCACGACGCAGTCGAAAGTGCCCTGGGGCCACTCGAAGGGAATGGTGGCATGGACGAAGTTGATTGCCGATGAAGGCGCAGCCCCTCGGCGTCTGGCGATTCGCAGAGCCTGCGAACTCGCATCGACTGCCGTCACCTGCGCCCCGACACCAGCGAGCTCATGGGTCAGAGCGCCGACCGAGCAGCCGATCTCAAGGATATGAGCGTACGGAACCGCAGGCAGATGGGTGAGGAGATTCCGGCGTTTGGCGATCTCATATTCGGAACTCCACACCTGCCAGGGGTCACACCGTTGAACGTGGACTTCGTCGAAGACCGCAGAGGCCGCACTGGCGTCGTGGAGCGTCTGTGAGCTGCCGCCGCCGCAGGAAACCGGAGTCGCGGCGGCGCGGAAGTCCGAGACCGCGAAGGTGTCTCCGCCACGACGGAAATGGTCGAGATGAGCGGGGCCGACGATTGCTTCGTCTCCGGGCTGATCGGATAGAGCTGAGACCTGCGAGGGATAGCAATCGAACACTGCCTGCCTGTCGAAGTTCGCTGGATCGGGCAGAAACGACCAGCTGCGCCACGCCTCGTCGGCGGGGTCTGCCCAATGCCAGTACCAGATCGGGTACTCGAGCACCGTCGTGTGGCGGTCACGCCCCAGCTGCAGGGCTGCTGCTCCGATCGCCTCATGATCGCCATGTCCGTCCCGGCTGTAGGGTGAGACGAGCACGACGTGCCCCTGGTGCTGGTCCACTTCGACCGCGATCTCGTCGTCGATCCTCTGGCTGAATGCGTCCAGCTGTCCATCAGGCAACCCCACGAAACGGCGGGACAGAGGCTCGTGATCAAACAGATCCAGTGCCGCATCGAACTCGCGCAGACGCATCTCTCTGAGTTCCTTCGTCGAGTGGGTGGGAGACGCCGGATGGGATCGTTCCCCTGCGGTGAAGAGCAGGACGACGACTCGATGAGCGGACCGGCGCAGGCGGGCCAGCAGGCCGGCGGCTCCAAGGGCCTCATCGTCCGGATGTGCGGCAAGGATGATGAACGTGGCCCCGGCAGGCATGGCCTCGACCCCGAGCGCGGGAAGATCCTGCACACCGGCTTCCCTCCAACAGGCTTCGGGCGTGCCGGTGTCACGATGGTCAAAACCCATTGTGGTCGACCTTCGTGCGAAGTTCCGTGCCGAGAGCGGCTTCATCGCGTGGACCGTGGTGCTGACTGATGTAGACGGTGAGGTCAGCGTCGGCTTTGGCGAAGCCGACATCGCCTGTCAGCGCCGCCGGTCCCGCGATTTCGCGACTCAGGTGCTGGATCCGGCGAACTCCTGAGTAGACGATATTGCGCACTGTCAGTGCCACGGTCCAGGCACGTGCACGGGAGTACTCGTCACTCCCGTCGGCTGCGGCCGCTGCCTGCGCGAAGACGCTGCGAATCGAGAAGATCTCAGCCTCGAGCTGACCGATCAGCATCTCACCGACTGTGGATGGGTTGGAGCGCTTGCTGTGCCGTCGCACGGCATTTCTTGCCAGTCCCACGGCGGCGCCGAACCAACATGCTGCCACTCGGACGCCTCCCCAAGCGAATGCAGTTCGATCCAGGTACCAGTTCGGCGGACCGAGGACAGTGACGGGCGTTTTCGTGAATGCGACACTTCCGCTCGGGATCTCCTGCAGCCCCACGCTCGGCCAGGCAGTCGGCTGGACCTGCGCTCGGGGGTCCCTGAGGTCCACGGCACAGGCGTACGATCCCCCGTCGCTGCCGGCGATGACGATGGCGTGCGAGAGTTCGGCGGCCAAGGAACACCAGGCTTTTTCTCCATCGATCACGGTCTGTTCGCCCTCTGCGCCCACGGTGAGGACGTGGGCTGGAGACTCGGCGGCGTAGACGCCCCAGGTCGAGCCATCGGGTGCGTCGTGTCCGGCTTCGGCAAGGATGCCCCGCGCATCCACGTGGGGTTCGAGCATTCGAGCGACAGCGACATCGATGGCCGCCACCTCGAGCAGCGACTCCCACTGCCGCACGTGAGACGTCGTTCCGGTGAGTCCGAGAAATCGACTCAGGGCGCGAACCTTGGCAGCGGTCTGCGCATTGCTGGTGACCAGCTTTCGCAGATCATCCTGGCAGGCGGGTTCGTCGCGCCAGGAGCCCAGAGGCGCTGAAATCATCCCAGTGACGTCTAACCGATGCTGTGTGTTCATGTCATTTCTTTCTGAAATCGCTGGGCAGGTCCTTATCAGCCATCAGGAGTTCTGACTGACGTCATCGGTTTCAGGGTCGTTGTCGGTGTAGACCCGTTGGCGCATGCGCTGTCCGTGAGTCAGTCGTTTCACATCTAAGTCAGAGTCGAAGCTCGCGCCGATGCCACCGGCGACGACGCCCATCGCTGCGCTGAGCCAGGCGATATCGAGATAGTTGGCGACCGTCGCCTCCTGCTGGATCTGGGCTGACATGAACTCGGGGTCGATGACGACGAGGCCGCCCAGCAGAATGAAGCCCACCAGTCCAGCGTAAAGCGCGAGCACGGTGATCAGCAGGGTCAGGACGGTCGACAAGTTGTAGTACATCACCACCGTCGCCAGGTTGTCTTTGCGCGGTTCGTCCCAGAGTTTGTGGTTGACGATCAGCCAAGTGACCATGACCACGATGGCGGCCGCGCCGATCGAGAGCAGCCGCGCGGCGGACAGGTAGGTCGACATCTGCCAGATGGAACTGTAGAAGATGCCGAAAGCTCCTGTGGCCGATGCCGCGGCGAGGGCGCCTGAAAGCTTCGGGACAGTGCGCCACGGGTCGTTGGCCATCGTCATTCCCAGCACCAGACGTGGGCCTCCTGTGATGGTGTGGGCATGCAGCGACTGGTGCTGGGCGTCTTCGTTGTCGGACCAGTCGGACCAGCGGAGCAGAAACCGACGGGTCGTATCTTCGGGATCCCACGGCACCAATTTGTTGACCGAGCTCATCAGCACTTTGATGATGCGGCGCTTGGTCGACCATGCGCCCAGAGTGGGACAGGACACGATCGCCAGATTGCTGTCGGAATGCACCTCGGCGATCAGCGGGTCGCCCTGAGTATGCCGGGGGATCTCGGTGAGGATCAGGACGATGTTCACGTCCGGGTAGTCAGCCCGAAGGTCTTCGACAGCGCTGAGGTCGAGTTCGCTTTCCGGTGTCAAACGGATGGTGTCAGTCGCCGTGTGCAAGGTCGTCGTGACCCCATACGCGTCTTGCAGAAGCCTTTCGAGACGTTGATGGATAGCAGCCGCCCGGCGGCTGGGCAGGCCCGGGTCGGCCACGAGAAGGACCTGGAGGGCCTCTGAAGAGGTGTCGAGCATATTGATCCTTCTCAGCTGAGTGAGCTGTCTGAGGGTATGGCTAATTGGTCGGTGAGAGGCGGATGCGTTCGATGAGCTCGTCGAGAGCATCGTCGAACTGGCGTTGGCGATGATCTTCGCTGAGCAGGTCACTCAGCGCGTTCACGGTGGGGTACTCCGATAAGTCGGAGTCGTCATCGGGCCTGTCGTGATCGTCTTCGTCGGTGATGGCGAAATTCGTGGAATGGACTTGCAGGAGCAGATCCCCGATGAGGAAGCTGGTGAACGATTTGTATGCTCCGACCGCGGCCGCATCGGAGAACTCGAATTGCTGCAGTGTGGAGAGGAATTCTTCGACCCAGCGCAGGCTGCGCAATGGAGGACGCAGCCACGGGGCTTGGGACGGCTGCGTGGCGATCAGGGGAAAGATCCCGGGATGATCGAGCGCCAGTTCTTTCGTCGTATTGGCCACCCGTTGGAGGTAGTCCTCCCACGATGCCGGTGTCTGCCTCATCAGCCGGTTGTCGAACAGACTGTCGATGAGAGCTTCGACCATCGCTTCGAGAAGGTCTTCGCGTCCGGAGACATGCCTATACAAGGCCATGGCTTCGACCCCGAGGGACTGCCCGAGGCGTCGCATTGTCAGCGCATCGAGTCCGTGTACGTCGACGAAGGTGATCGCCGCTCGCACGATGTCGTTTCTGGTCAGACGGTTCTGGGCCATGGGATCCTCCCTGCCCGAATTGACAAACGTTGAACCTGCTCACTCGCGTCACATGTCACACAGTCCAGGACCTCCTTTCACTCCTGAGGCGCGATTAGCACGTAAACACTTTTACGCTATGCCGTCCAGGCTACATCGGGTCCGCGGCGACGAGAACCCCCTGCAAAATTCGCCGTAAGCTCTTCGCACAGACCCACAGTGTCTGTTAGCGTGATTACGTCGTAAACACAAAAGGAGTCGACATGAAACCCGCAGTCAAAGAATTCCAGGACGATACCGCACTGATGGATGAAGTGAAACGCCAGGCGGCAGCGGGCATCGCCAAGGATGACCTCTTCGTCATCTCCCATGACGATGACCGCACCGACCGCGTCGCAGGCAGCGTGAACGCCAACGAACCCGACGATCTCAGCAATCTCGTGGGTACCCGTTACGACAAGAAGGGCGACGAGCTGCGTGCGATCTTCGAGGAGTTCGGCTTCACGTCGAACGAGTCCGACGACCTCGAAGAGAAGCTCGACCACGGCAAGATCCTGCTGCTGATCAACAGCTGAGGCACAGGCAGCCGGACACTTCTCACACAGAATCTCCCATCGCAACGGATATCGCCTGCTCGCGCGAGATCCGTCATGCACGCGAAAGGAAGAAAGATGAACGACAGCTCCCCCGAAGTCGACAAGCTCAAGGGCTCCGCGAAATCTGCCGCAGGCAAAGCCAGCGGTGACAAAGGGCTGGAGGCCGAAGGCAAGACCGACAAGATCCAGGCCGAGGGCAGACAAGCCGCAGAAGAGATCAAGGACACGGCTCGCGGAACCGCCGAATCTCTGAGGAACGGTCCGAAGCACTGACGCTGCCCGGAGGAAGGGCGAGGACCAGGTTCTCGCCCTTCCGCTGCCCCGGCAGGAGAAGAACCCACCGAGTCTCAGCGGCAGATGAGTCAGAAGAGCGAGAAGAACATGGCAGAGACCAACCCTGAACATTCGTTCATCGTCCTGGCGAACCGCTTACCCGTCGACCGGTGCGAAGACACCTGGCAAGCCGCGCCGGGAGGCCTCGTCTCCGCACTGGCGCCGATGGTCAGAGCCGAACGTGGGGCGTGGCTCGGCTGGACTGGAGGCTTCGACGAAACGATCCCACCATTCGAATTCAACCAGATGTCACTCGTTCCTGTCCCATTGACTGAGGCAGAGCATCGAGCCTATTACGAGGGGTTCTCCAATGGCGTGCTGTGGCCGCTCTACCACGACCTCATCGTCACTCCTCAGTACCATCGCACGTGGTGGCGCGCATACGAGGCGATCAATTCCCGGTTCGCGCAGGCGGCCGTCCGATCGGCCGCCTTCGGAGCCACCATCTGGGTCCACGACTATCATCTGCAACTGGTTCCGCACATGATCAGGCTGCTCCGCCCCGACGTGCGGATCGGCTTCTTCAACCACATTCCCTTTCCCCCCGTCGAGCTGTTCGGGCAGCTGCCCTGGCGCAGAGAAGTCGTCGAAGGTCTGCTCGGGGCCGACGTCATCGGCTTCCAGCGCAACTCGGACGCGGAGAACTTCCGGGCGGCGGTGCGTAAATTTGCCGCCGATGCCGATGCCCCGACTCCCCTGATCGAGGCTTTTCCCATTTCGGTCGATACCGAGGCGATCCGTCAGGCCGCTGACTCGGAGGCGGTGGCTCGAACGGCGACCCAGATTCGCCGCGATCTCGGCGATCCGGACATTCTGATGCTGGGCATCGATCGTCTCGACTACACCAAAGGCATCCCGCACCGCCTCCGGGCGTTCGATGAACTCCTCGATGACGATCTGCTCTCACCGAAGACCACGAACTTCCTGCAGGTGGCTGTGCCCTCTCGCGAGGGCATCGCAGCCTACCAGGACCTCCGCGACGAGGTGGAGCGACTGGTGGGACGGATCAATGGTCGTTTCGCGACGCTGGGTCGAGGCATCGTCCAATACTCACACCATTCGTATTCGTTCGAGGACACTGTTGCCCTGTACCTCGCCGCCGATGTGCTCGTAGTGTCTTCCCTTCGCGATGGGATGAATCTCGTTGCCAAGGAATTCGTCACTGCCCGCAGAAATCGAGGCGGAGCGCTTGTGCTGTCAGAGTTCGCAGGCGCCGCCGATGAGCTCGAGCAGGCCATCATCGTCAACCCCCATGACATCTCAGGACTGAAGACCGGAATGCACCAGGCTGCAAGCCTGGACACCACCCAGGCACGAGAACGCATCGCATCGATGGCGGCAACGGTCGAGGACAATGATGTGCATCACTGGGCCCAAAGGTTCCTCGCAGCTTTGCAACCAGTCTCGCCGCTCGGTTCCGCAATGGGGAAATCAGCGACTGCCCATCATGACCGAGCCGCTCAGAAGGTTACATCTTCTGTTTGACGACGCAATGACTCAATCGGCGGCTCGCTCACGAGCTCACCCCGCGGCGCCCACCTCATATCCGAATACTTCACTGAGAGAGACATGAATTCCTACATCCTGCTCAACAACCGCGAAGCCTCCAAATACGATCTCTACCTCCCGGGCAGACTCGTGGCGGCTCTCCACTACTATCTCGACCCTGCCGAACACACGATGATGTTCGTCTACTGCGAAGCGATTGAGAAGACAGAGGCGAACAGACACTGCCGGGAGCTGATGCGACAGGCGACTGAGCACACCAGGAACCGCCGTCTCGAACTCACCATCCCCTGCCCCATCGCGCGCAGAGGCCTCCAAGAGGCTTTGGCAGAGGTCACGAGCACCGATGATCTCGTCCCCGCCGAACGGTGAAACTCAGGCCATGAGCAACGCCGAAGAATACGAAGATCGCGCCGCCCGTATCGCTTCCGAGCTGGGCGAACTGTGCGAGACCCACCAGATAGTCGTTGGTGTTGCCGAGTCACTGACAGGCGGCAAGATCGCCAGCCAGCTCGCCGCTGTGCCGGGTTCTGGCAATTGGTTCGCGGGTGCTGTCGTCGCCTATTTCAGCGATGTCAAACATCAGCTGCTCAGAGTCCCGCGGGGGCCAGTCATCTCGCAGACGGCTGCCGAGAGTATGGCAAGTTCTGCGTGCACCCTTCTGGGCTCCGATGCCGCCGTGGCCGCTTCCGGCGCCGGGGGCCCTTCGGGCCAGGAGGGGCAGGAGCCAGGCACGACATGGCTTGCTGTCGCTGTCGGCTCGGAAGTGCACTCCGAACGACAGATCTTCTCCGGCGAACCCATCGAGATCCTCGCTCAGACTCAGGAACGGGCGCTGACACTGTTACGGGACGTCCTGCGCGAAGCGATCTGACTCATCAGGGGTGTGGCGGCGCGGTTTGAAGCAACAGGGGAATCGTCCTCTTCACCCGGGTATCAAGGAACCGCAGACGGTGACGACTGCTTCGACTTTCAGGCCAGCCCGGAGGCGATGTAGTCGTCAAGCTTCCCCGCGTCCCGGGCCGCTGCGACAGCCAGTGCCTCGTTGGGGTCTTCGAGATGGATCACCAACGCCGCGTCATCGTATGCTCGACCGGCGCAGATCATCTCGCCATCGTGCTCACCACCGTCGGTGATCCAAACTTTCAGATCCTGCTCTTCCAGCGCATCCCAGACATCCGCTGCCTGCTGCTCGTAAGTGGGAGAGAAACGCTCAAAGACCTTTTCGACCTCGTCACCTGTGAGAGCCTGTGCCCGCCCAGGTCGGGGAAAGTCGGGTCGCGTCGTTATCTTTTCTGTGCTCATGGTCACAATCTAGCAGTCCAACGGTTCCGCGACTGCCCCTCACATCCGACCAGTTAGATAAGAGCAACCAGGCCACGCGATGCTCGATGCTCCCAAAACTGACGGAGTCCAAGAAAGGAGTCACAGTCCAGGCCGGCCGTGGAGATACTCAACCAGCGCGTATTGAACCGGGCGCACCGTAGAGTGCGCCCGGTGAACAATCTCAAATCGCCCTCAGACCGTGGATGAATGGTCTGTTCGGGCGTACCTGGCGATCTCATAGGCCTCCGGTCGATAGACCACGGCGTGAGGCCGACTCGTCGTCAGATAGTCACGAGCCCAGGACACCACCGCTGCGGCACGTTGCTGCCAGCCTGAGAGAAGAACTGCGTGGACTGCCAGCCAGCCAAGGAACGCCGGCATTCCCTGCACTTGGTATCGGCGCGGAGTCAGCTCGGCCACCGACTGCCCTCGACCGATCATCGCCATATACCCCATATCGACGAACTTGAATTCGCGGCGGGGCCGTCCAGTCAGGTCGGCTCGAATATTCTCTGCCGCCCATCGGCCCGACTGTTTGGCCACCGATCCCAACTGCGGCAGCTTCCGATCCTTGGCATCAACGATATTGGCGGCATCGCCCAACACATAGACTCCCTGGCAATCCGGTGCCGTGAGGTCTTTGGTCACATCGATCCGTCCCCCACGACCGGTCGTGAGTCCGGCAGGCTCCAGTAGGTGCGAGGCTTTCAATCCGGCGGCCCAGACGACGATTTCCGCATCGATCTTCGTCCCATCAGCAAGGGAGATATCTGTATCGGAGACTTCCGAGACAGCACTTCCCAAATGCACCTTGACGCCGAGTTTCTCCAACCGGTTCCTGGTGTATTGCTGGGACGTCTGCGAGAAGGGCGGCAGCACAGTGTCGACCATGTCCACCAGGTGAACCGCGCACGACGAAGCGAAACTGTGCGAGTAGTACTTGCCGACTACGTCCCTGATGTTCTCAGCGATGGCCCCGGCAGTTTCCACACCATTGGGACCCGCGCCCACGACGGCAACCGTGAACTTCTGGTTTGTGGAGTGGTCGCGGCTCGCCGATGCTCGTTCCAAAGCTCCGAGCAGTGCTGATGACAATCGGGCGGCGTCGTCGACCGAATACAGGGGGTAGGCGTGTTCTTCTGCTCCGGGAGTATCGAAGAAGTTCGGCTCAGCACCCGAGGAGATCACCAAGATCTCCGCTCGGTAGCGCTCACCGTCTGCGGTGGTGACCGTTTTCTTCGCTGCATCGATCGCAGCTACTTGGGCCGTGCGAATCGTGACATGCTTCCGCTCCCTGTGGAGGATGGAGCGCAGGGGGCGAGCCACCGTTGACAGGGCGATCTGGGCGGTTGCCACTTGGTACAACAGGGGCTGGAACTGGTGATAGTTGTTCTGATCGAGCAAGAGCACGTCGACTCCGGCCCGCCCGAGGCGCTTGGCTGTCTCAAGGCCAGCGAAGCCGGCGCCGACGATCACGACTTCGTAGCTTTGTGCCGCGGAGTCTTCGCCCGCGGTCCGCTGATCGGTAGAAGTTTCGTTCATGCTGTCTGTCCTCCTATGACATGCTGTCGAGCAACCGTGTCGCAGACGCAATCGCTGGGGCTGGTGTCGTCTCGCTTTCTGTGAACAGATGCGCCCGCAACCGGGGAAGATAGTTGAAGCTCTTGACCAAGTCTGTCAGCGATGACGTGATCGCGATAGACCCATCTACTCAGCGAGAATGCCCAACTGCTGGTCCTGGGAACCCGCGGCCACGGGGAGTTCGCCAGCCTCATCCTCGGCTCCGTCAGCCTCGAGTGCATCGCTCACGCTCATCCACCAGTCGTGACCGTCCGCGCACAATGAGCAGCGATTCGGAACCCCCGCTATGGCCTGAGCTGGCGTTCTCGGTCTCGAAGCCCACAGCATTCCCATGACTCGATGTTCCACGGTGGTGCGACGCGTAAGCTGGTGTCTAATCGAGAAGAGGAGAATCGTGGACGCTGACGTCGTAGTCGTGGGAGCTGGTCTCGCAGGCTTGCAGTGTGCCCGACGGTTGCAACGCAACGGCTTGACAGTGCAGGTCTGCGAATCGGGTGATGGTGTCGGCGGCCGCGTGCGCACCGACAGAATCGACGGCTTCCTCTGTGACCGTGGGTTTCAGTTGCTCAACCCCGCGTACCCTGCAGTGCGCGCCTTCATCGACGTCGCTTCACTGGACCTGCAAAAATTCGGGGCAGGAGTGATGGTCCGGAAGGGACAGCGTCTGACCACGCTGCGCGCATCCTTGGGTCGACCTGGCAGCGAGTCATCGGTGTTGAACTCTGGACTGATCAAACCGAAGGAGATCCGCGGACTTCTGAGGTGGCTGGGTCCGACTCTGCTGCGGCCATCGTCAGCCTCGCGGGCGACGCGGGACTCAACTCTGGCAGACTCTTTGGATGCTGTGGGAGCCACGGGAGCATTGCGTCGTGACGTCATCGACACGTTCCTAGCCGGTGTGCTGGCCGACAGTACTGGCGCAAGCTCGGCGAACTATGCCCGCCTGCTGATGAGATCGTTCGTGCGCGCGATCCCCGGTCTGCCCAGTAAAGGCATGGCGGCTCTGCCCGAGCAGATGGCGGCTTCTCTCGGAGCGCCCGTGCGCGTGAACACCGCCGTGCGAGACCTTCGCGAGACCGACAATGGTGTGGAAGTCGACACCGACCGGGGACGGATACGGGCGCGTGTCGCTGTCACCGCAGTCGGTGCTGAGGATCTCGAGGAGCTGACCGGCGAGAAGACTCCTCCTACACGCGGACTGACTACCTGGTGGTTCCAAGCTCCGGAACCTCCTCTCGAGGATCCGCTGTTGGTGCTGGATGCTTCGGCTCCCCAAGGAGGCCCCGATGGGCCCGTCTGGCACACGGCAGTGGTCTCAAATGCAGCACCGAGCTACGCACCTGCGGGATCGGCGCTCATCGAGGCGACGACTCTGCTCGATCGGCCCGACGGTCTGGCCGACGAACGGGAGATCCGACAGCACCTCGAACGTATCTACGGCACGTCGACGCGCCGGTGGCAGGTTCTGATCAATCATCGGCTTCCGCATGCACTGCCGGCCTCGGCTCCCCCTCTGATCGACCGATCGGTGCAGCGGATCTCCGAGAGAATATTCGTCTGCGGCGACCACCGTGACACCGGCTCGATCCAAGGCGCTTTGGTCTCCGGCGATCGAGCCGGGCAGGGAATCGCAGGAATCCTCTCATCTGCCTCCCGCAGTTCCAACAACGAACCTAGTGCGAAACGGTGATCGCAACCTACGGAACTCCCCCGTCTGTGTCCGAGGAGTCCGGGTATGCCTCGGGCCGAGTATCATGACCGCCCCCATCCGACGAGCCGTTGCCGCTCTCTTGGTCGGTCTCTTCACCGCAGCTGCCTCCGTGGGCTGTGCCGCCGCAGACACTTCAAGTCCGGATTCTCCGCTCGTGGCCGTGTACCGCGGTGAGGCCGCGTGCGACGGGTGCCCCGAGACGGTCGCACAACGGCTGAGAGCCTCGTTCACCGACGCCGAGGTGGTCTTCATCGGACGCGGTGAACGTCTGCCGTTGCAGGCCGATTCCCTTGCAGACGTGGACCTCTACGTCCAACCCGGTGGCGGGGATGACATCGACGCTGCCGCCGAAGCGCTGCCCCCGCGATTCGTCGGGGGCCTTGAACAGTATGTTGCAGACGGCGGTCGTTACCTCGGTCTGTGTATGGGCGCCTACCTGGCGGGCCCGGTCGCCCTCGGCCTCGTCGAATCGGACCTCGACGGCGAGGTCGGCCGTCCCGAATTCCCAGTCACCGACAGCAGAGAGACCGTGGTCGACGTCGCCTGGGACGGTCATCATCGCCAGACATTCTTCCAAAAGGGCGCAGTCCTTCCTCCACCCGAGGATCGCGCCGACGTGTTCGCGCGCTATGGCAACGGCGACATCGCCGCAGCACGCTACGACCACGGTGACGGTATGGCAGGTCTGGTCGGCCCTCACCCCGAGGCTGACCAGACCTGGCTGGACAAGGCGGGAATCGCCGATCCGGACGGAGACGACTGGAATTACGCCGTCCCCTTCGTCGCAGCACTGTTGGATTGACTTCGATACGAGGGCGAAAATCGAGTCTGCGGCGGGTGATCTCTGAACCGGACGGTCGGCGGTCGACGTCAACGCCGCAATCGCCTCACCAGCCCGCACCGAGGTGGCACGCACCCGACCGCCCATGTAAGACTACGTAGGCGATTGCTTTTTCAATGATCGCTCGATCTGCGAATTGGCACACCGACTACGACAGCCTCCTCTACAGGAGCGCGGAGGAACCGAAGGAGCTGCCCCCATGACAGAAAATCCTGGGATCATAGGTCATTGGGACATCGATCCCTCACATTCTCGACTGGGATTCTCCACACGCCACGCCATGGTCTCGCGGGTGCGCGGAGCGTTCAATGATGTCTCCGGCTTCGCCGACATCGCCGAGGACCTCGCCGATTCGACCGCCGAGGTCATCATCCAGACCGCGAGCGTCGACACCCGCAGCGCGGACCGCGACGAGCACCTACGCTCGGCGGACTTCTTCGACGTGGAGACCTACCCAGAGATCCGTTTCGTCTCCTCGGCCATCGACGAGGTCGACGAAGGCTCCTATATCGTCACCGGTGAGCTGACGATCCGTGATACGACGAAGACCGTCTCCGTTCCTCTCGAGCTCATCGGGGTGGACACCGACCCGTTCGGCAACCTGCGCGCCGGCCTCGAGCGCTCGCGCCGCATCGACCGCAAGGACTGGGGCGTGACCTGGAATACGAAGCTCGATTCCGGTGGTGTCCTCGTCAGCGACAAGATCACGCTCGAGTTCGAGCTCTCCCTCATCAAGAACCTCGCCGAGGCGGCCCCCGCCGATTCGTCCGAGACCGCAGTCCCGGACGAGGCCTCCACCGAGGCACCGGCACGTTCCACCGAGGCGACCTCCGCCCCCGAAGCCGGCTCCGCAGCCCCGCAGACCACAGCGCCCGTGACCAATGCCTCGGAGAACTCCGCTGACGCCCTGGTCCAGGAGACACCGGAAGCACCTGAGGCGCCGGACGCTCCGAAGCCAGAAGCCGCCGAGTCGGCTCCCGCACCGGAAGCCCCTCAGCCGGTCCCCGAAGCTCCGGAGTCGGTGACCCCGACCCCGGCAGCCGTCGAGACCGAGACGGCTCCTCCCGCGCCGAAGGCCCCGGAGAGCGCAGCATCAGTGGCCCCGAAGGCAGAGTCCGCCGGCTCGGAGTTCCCTCCCCCACCGCCGGTCAAGCCCGCCGAACCTTCCGCTGACAAGCCAGCGGACAAGGCTCCCGAGACCAAGAAGTCGGACGGTCAGTCGTCCGGAAGCGCATTCGGAAAGATCTTCGGCCTCCGCTGAAACCAACTGAACTCGACCGAGTAGCTATGAGCTGCTCGGTCAAGTTGTTTTATGTGTTGAATGAGCGCATTACCGGCAACACAGTCACTCACATTCCAACGAATAGATCACCGTTGCCCTCCACCCCGGCCAGAGGCATTCTCGCTCACGAGTAACGAGTTACGATAAGTCGTCTGCTTCGGTCAGAATCGAATCGGGGTCCCGTGAAGCATCGCTCACCTCTATTGAGGTCCTTGCTGTGGCAAGTGAATATAAGACGCGCCTTTGTCGCGCTGGTTTTAGTTTTTGCCCTCGTCGCTCTTTCGGGTTGCTCTACAGTCGAGAAGCCACCGCAGACAGGTGATTCGACCGGATCCTCCGCTGACCCTATCGAGGAAGTCAACCCGGCAGCCGTTGACGAACCAGCACCTGAGCCTGTGGCCGAGGATCTGGACCCGTACTCGGCGAAGGAAGAAGAACTCGTTTACTACGGTGAAGTGCTCGCCTACCGCTACGGAATCGACGTAGAACCGGATGAATGGCTGTCGGTCGCAGACAAGGAATGCGACTCGTATTCTGAGGCTCGCAGCACTCGTGTCTATGGCCCGAGGTCTGCCGACACCCTCGCCGACGATCCTCGCTCTGGTCTTCTGCTCGAAACCTTCGTCTTCATGGTGAACGGTTCGTTCTGGTGCGGCATCGACGATTACGGCGAGAGTTTCAAAAGGTACGGGTCTGAAGCTGAGCTGATCTCTTTGGCTTTCTTGGAAACGGCCAATGCCATCGGTCCTGTCTACGCGTCGGTTGAGGACTTCTCGGACTACTACGACAACCAACTGTTCATAATTCGATATGAGTTCGACACACCTCCGGAGTCCGACATGTCAGGTCCAACGATGCCGGACGTTCCCGACCCGTATGAAAGCTCAGACCCGGTCGAGGACGAAGCACCCGGTTACGGCAGTTCCGACCCCGACTACCCATACCCGGGTCCGTATAACGAGTATGGAGGGAACGCTGGCGGACCAACCCAGTGCAACGACGGCACCGTTTCCAATTCGTCCGGCCAGGGGACCTGCAGTTGGCACGGAGGAGAGCGCTGAAAGTTCCTCCCGACGTACGTATCCCGCGGGTGAGATCGGTACACGAGCCGATCTCACCCGCGGCTATTATTGGGGCCATCACCATATGACCTGACAGAGGAAGTGGGACTGCCATGGCCAAGCTGACGAAGATGGTTTCCGCCATCGGTTCTCTCAAGGACCTCAACTCCGCCCGCGCCGAGTTCGATGACACGTCGAAGACCATCCCCGCCGAGGCGGCCTTCCCACCCGCAGACATCCGCCCAACCGCGGACGAGTCCCGCACCCTCATGCTTCGGGTGACGAATCCAGGGAACCTCGCCGAGGCGGACCCGAAAACATCGAGTCAGGGTGACACTTTCGCTGTCATCCACGTTCCGGCCTCCGGCGACTTCGCAGCAGGTCTCGTTCTCAATCCCTCCACTCAGATCGAGGCCGGTCAGACTTTCGCGACCATTGCCGACGAAGGCGGGTGGCCGGTTGTCGTCGCCATGGTTGAGGAGTTCCTCGGCATCCGCATCGATCACATTGCACAGCTCGAATCAGACGCGCTGGGTCGAGTCATCGGTGAGCTCGGCGGTCTGCAGGTTTACAGCCGAGCTGCGTTCAACGCCGGCGGCACCGACTTCGTTGAGGGGACGAACAATCTCGATGGCGCGACATCGTCGATCTTCACTGCGGCGGATCCGGTCGATGATGCCGGTCAGACGCGGACCCGCAATCAGCGTGCGGTCGTGCGTGCGCTCGTCCAGGGGCTGAAGTCAGGCGGGTTGGTCAAGGACCCGAACAAGGGCGCGGCCGTGCTCGCACATTTCGCTTCAGGGATTCAACACAATGCCGAGCTGACCACGAGTGAGCTCGTCAAGATCGCCAATGGCCTCCGCACCCTGCAGGCGGACGACGTCGCCGTGGTCACCGTGCCCACGAACTCCCGTCGCGAGGACGACGGCACGGTCATCATCGACTTCGATCCCGAGGCAGTACCGGCTCTCAAGAACGCTTTGGCCGGCAACGAGCTAGCCGACTTCTTCCGCTACCTCGTGTCGCTGGGGTACTGAGACGTGCAGTCTCGCATTCGCCGTTTCACTCGGCGTGAGTCGACGACGTGCCCCACTTTTCCACCAGGTCGCGGACGCTTTGCACGATCGACCTGTAGTCCTCGTCCCGGTAGTGGAACGGCTGAGGCCCCCATTTGTGGTCTCGGTTGATCCGGACTTGGCTACTGGCCCTTGTGACTGTTGACTTCACCATGGACTGAGCGAATCTGCGGTACCGGACAAAGTCTGCATTGGCAGCGACGGCCCTGTCCGCATACTCTTCTGCTTCAGTAGGTCTCACGTTTCGCAGGCTAGTCAATGCTTCGGCAATCCCTTGCCCGCGGGTTAGTCTGCGGCTAGCTTCGCGGCTGCCACGTTGCAGCCGTCGCCAGCTGCGACCCAATTTCGCCAGACTGTCGCTTTGCGGGTGCTGGGCACCGTCAACAGCTCCAGCCCACTCAATGTCGAGCAAAATAGTCTTCTCCCACAACCCAGCGTCCCTAAGCCCATCGACGAGCTGGACAAAGCCAGACTTCCATCGGACGAAGTGTTCTTCACTTCCAAATTCAATGAGCCGAGCACCACTCCGGCGTGCTTCGCGAGCGGCGCCACAGGACTCAACTTCGATCGAATTCGTCATGGTCGTACCGTCAGGAAACTGCCAAAAACCTCGTCTTTCGTCGACTAAATCGAGAAGTACGACATCGAGATCGCTCGCATTATTAACGATTCGTTCGAGACCTGAACCATGAAGGTCATTAGTGACCATTCGCTCTTGAAAAGCCGAGGTCAGGTCACTCAGATCAATTTCAGCTTTCCCATGCGGAGATTCCAAGCTCGTCACCGAGTGCCTGGCCACGTAAGCCACGACCTCAGCTTCAGGCATGAACTCCGCCGTATCGCGGCTCACGCAGGAACCGAAGATTGCGATCTTCATCGGCCCGAGTCCTGGTGAACGACAGGGGTCTCGTCTTCCTGCCGCAAACGCTGCCTCTCCTCATACCGTTCATCGGCGATCTTTCGGGCGCGAGAAGCGAGCCTGCGGCCGGTGAAGTCATCCGCAGCGGCAACCGATGACGCACGGTCATTCGGGTTCGCTGCTCGCAGAACGACGCGTTTCTTACTGGGATTGAGCCGCAGAGGCGGGGCATCGGTGATCCGTGGTGCACTCACTGCCTGAGAGGCCGGTTTGGGCAGAGCCGGAAATTTGGCCTTCGGCATCTCGGCGTCGAAGGATTTGGGCCAGACCTGCTCCTCGGCAGCGGCCAACATCGGAGTCGGCGTCTCTTCGACTTCGTCGATCGTGTCCTGTCGCTTCACATGACGTGCCGGAGCGGCCTTCGTCTTTGACGGGCGCGCTGCGTGCCGCGGGATGGGATTCTTGATGAGTTCGGGCTCGAGGATGTTGATCTCCTCTTTGACCGCGTTGCTCACCACATCGGCAAGGA
Organism: Brevibacterium sp. JSBI002; assembly: GCF_026013965.1. Taxonomy (NCBI): domain Bacteria; kingdom Bacillati; phylum Actinomycetota; class Actinomycetes; order Micrococcales; family Brevibacteriaceae; genus Brevibacterium; species Brevibacterium sp. JSBI002. Next base: position 501,370 of record NZ_CP110341.1, on the reverse strand, counting down.
GCTTGTCTGCAATGTCTTCCTTGCCCTTGGCAACATTCCACGCCCACCAGCGGTATTTCTCTGCGACAGCCTCGGCAGGGCCGTTCATGAGGATCTCGCCTCGGTGCATCCAGACTGCGCGGGTACACAGCTCCTGAATCACTTTTGCGGCATGGTTGACGAGCAGAACCGTTCCTGCTTCGGCAAGAAGCTCATCCATCGCACGTTCGCTGCGCTCAGCGAACGTCGCGTCGCCGGTCGACAGAGCCTCGTCGATGAGCAGGATCTTCGGTCGCGCAGCCAAAGCGATGGCAAATCTGAGCCGGGCGCCCATACCGGAAGAGTATGTTCCCATCGGCCGATGGATTGCCGAGCCCAACGCCGAAAGCTCAACGACATAGTCGAAGGCTTCGGCCGCCTCTTCGGGGGACAAACCCATCGCCAGACATCCGAGGCGCACGTTCTCACTTCCCGACAGCGCGGGTTGCAAGGCAGCGCTTACACCGAGCAGAAGCGGCTGGTAACGGACGAGGATGCGGCCACGATCCGGTTGCTCGACCCCGGCGACGTTGCGCAGGAAGGTGGACTTTCCGGAACCGTTGGCCCCGACGATTCCCACCATCTCTCCTTCGCGGGCAACGAAGTTGACCCCACGCAGCGCTCGCACAGTCGTCTGACCTTGCCGTCCGACGATCTTGTTCGTCAGGCCTCGGACACCAGTTGCCTTGTTGCCCGGATCATTGGTGTTGACGGTGTACCGGACCTGGACGTTCTCCGCGATGATGGTGGGGTCCTGGACCTCAGAGTCGGCCATAGTTCTCCTCCCCTCTCCAGAAGAACAGGAATCCGACCATGAGAAGACCGAAGGCCCAGACTGTGCCGACGATCCACATCTTCGGATCCGAATCGACTCCGTAGAGCAGTGAGTTGCGCACCAGCGTCAGATAGGCATGCATCGGGTTGTACTGCATTGCCTCCAAAAGTGCCGGGTGATTTCCCAAACGGTCTTCGATGGAGAAGAACACTCCCGATCCGTAGAGCCAGAATCGGCTGACAATCGACATGAAGTTCGTGAGGTCCGGGATCTTGTGTCCAAGACGAGCTAGGAAGCAGGCGAGACCGACGTTGAAGATCGTCTGCAGAATTATGACGGGGATGACGAGGATGACACGCCAGGTGATGACTTCGAGCGGGGGCACGACCGCCAGCACGATGACCATGACGAGCAGTGTCGGCATGAAGTCGAGGAAATTGCGGACCACAGTAGAGATCGGAAGCGCAGCACGGGGGAACTGGAATCCCTTGATCATCGACGCCCCCGAGCGGATCGCTCCGGTTCCGCCGGTCATGCACTTGCCGGTGAACCCGAAGAAGAACACTCCGACGACGAGGAAGCCGAGGAAGTTCGGAACTCCTCGAGAAGTCTGCAGAATGAATCCGAAGATGAACCAGAATGCGAGCACCGACAGCAGTGGATTGAGGAACAGCCAGCCGTATCCGAGGATGTTCTTCCGCGTCGAACTCGACATCTTGGCTCGGGACTCGGCGATGATGAAGTGCCGACGGTTCCACAGCGCGGCGAGGTAGCTGCTCAGACTCGTCCGCCGACCGACGGGTACGAGGCCTTCGCTCGAAACGGACGGGATCGAACTCAGCCCAAGGGGGTTCGTTGTCTCACTCATCGCGCATCACTCCCCACGAGTTGAGAATAGACCTGCCCATATCGTCGTCCGATTTCCTTCCACCTGCGAGTTGCAAGAACGTGTGCTCGTCCATTGTCTCCGAATCTGGCTCTCGCGGTGTCATCGGAGGCGAGCTCGGACAGCAGTCCCGCGAGTTCCTGCGGGTTCTCCGGCGGTGTCACCAAGCCAGCGTTGTCCGGAACCAGTTCACGCAGTGCCGGCAGGTCGGAGATGACCACGGGTCGCGCAAGACCCATCGCTTCGATCGGTTTGATCGGAGTGACCAGACGACAGACCGGTTCGTCCTTGCGTGGTACGACGATGGCATCGAGCGCAAGTTGGTACTCAATTGCCCGAGCTTGTGAGACCCGGCCGGTGAAGACTGCGTTCTCTCCCAGACCTGCGGCTCGTTCTCTCAGTTCCGGCAGGGCGACACCGTCACCGGCGATGAGGAGACGCAGGTCCGTGCCCTGGCTCCGGGCCCGGATGACCGCGTCGACGAGGTCGTCGAGGCCCTCATAGCCGACGATCGAGGCCGCCGTTCCGACCCAGATTCCTTGCCCGGGCAGGCCGAGGCCTTTTCGCACATCGGCCGGAGTGCGGGTGACATCGGTGTCGACGACGGCTTCGGAGACCGAATTCGGGATGAGTGTGATCTTGTACGCCGGAACTCCCCCGGCGATCAGGTGCTCACGCATCGTCTCGCCCAAGGTGATGACGACATCGGCGGCGGTAGCGACCTCGATTTCCTTTGAACGCATGAGGGCGAAGCGTTGGCTTGCTCGACGTGCGGAGCGTTCGGCCGGGTTGGCACCAGCAGCCGCCCACGTCTCTTCAAGGACGCCGCGAACCTCATAGACCCAGGGCAGGCCCGCTGCGGCCGCAGCTGCTCCCGTGGCCAGACCGTTGACGTAATGCGTGGTTGTGTGAAGGATCTGAACATCGCGAACCTGCGCCTGTTCAGCGATCCAACTCGCCTGGTCACCGAGTCGTTCCGAAGGGGTGGAGCGCGGCCGCAGAGGCACGTGACGCAGGTAGTCGATACCATCGACAGTCTCGACAGGCCCCGAGCTCACCCGTCCGATCGTCACCGGGTAAGAAGGGCGCGTTGCTGCGGCCACCCGGTGCCCCGCATCCTGCAGAGTCGAGAGTATGGCATGCGAGCGGTAGGCGTATCCGGAACGTGTGTGCGGCAGCGAGTTCGTCAGCACATGCAGTGCCGTGGCCGGTTGATCCGCCTGGCTGCGTGCCGGACGGGCCGTGATGTGGCTCGACACTTCGGGCCACCATCCCTGTTGCAGGCACCGGCGCTCCTCGACCAGTCGTGTTCGGCGAGCACAGTCGGGCAGCACGTCGATGGCGTCATCGATACTGCCCTTGGTCCACTGGATACGCGACCGCAGTGCAGTCGCCTCGGGCACGGCCCTCGCGATGGCCTCGGCCTCGTCGAGGAGCCCGAGGTTGAGCGCAATCTCGCCGAGCAGCCGCGAGGGCGAACTCGAGTCGATGACGAGTCTCTTCGCCTTCGACTCCTCCCCGAGCAGCCATGCCGAGGCCGCACGTCCGGCGTCACCGGGGACTCGGGCGATTGCGTACCCGACGAGCCGCGAGGCCGGTCCGGGAAGGCGACGGGCCAACTGCATGCTGAAGAAGACCCGGTCGTCGTTGACATGACCGGCTGTCGTGGCGACCGCGTTGGCGACCTGGCGGGCGAGGAAGAGCAGATTCACGCGACCACCTGATTGAGAATGCGTTCGTATCCGTGTCCCATCGCCGCCGCCGAGGCGTGCCGGATCACCCATTCGCGCGGGTCCTGCCCGTCCGGCGGGTTGATACCGAATTCCTCTCCGGCTTCGATCCGGTCGCGCATCCTCGTCATCGCTGCGGCCACGGAGTCCGCGTCTCCCGGGGTTGCGATCTCGCCGGCGGCTGTTCCGGTGATGATGTCTGCGGCCTCTCCGGCAACGACGCCGAGGACGGGAATCCTGCGGGCCATGAGCGAATAGAGCTTCGAGGGCACAGTGCATTCGTACGAGTCGAGCGGACTGAGACTGACGAGTCCGGCATCGGCCCACTCCCAGTGAGCTGCGAGTTCCGCTCCTGCATGCTGTGGGAAGAACTCGACCGGAACTCCGTGGATCGCGGCATCGTCTTTGAGGGCTTCCGCGTCGACACCTCCGCCGACGATGCGCAGTCGGACGCCTTCGACGCGGGCCAGTGCACGGATCGAGGTTCTCAGGTCCTGAGAGCGCCCGACGGTGCCGACGTAGAGCAGGTTGAGCCCGCTCTGTCCTGCGGCGGTGCTGTCATCCATACCGTGGGCGACGGACTCAACATCGTCGGCCGGACGAATCACGGGAAGCGCCCCCGTGGCGGTCAACCCGGATGCTCCCTCGAGCTCTGCGGGTGAGACACCGCTGCGCACCACCTCGGCGGTCACCCCGCGCTGTTCCAGGCGATGCTTGAATCCCTCGGTCGTGACGACGACGACCGAGGCACGCCGCTGGGCCCGGGTGAGCAGACCGGGCAGGAACCGGCGTTCGAGGGACTGTGTGAATGGCTCCGGCAGATACCTCCCGAGGGCACCAGTCACAAGATTCATCTCGGAGATGAGGTCCGGCCAAGCATCGCGGACCTCCGCGACATGGGGCACGCGCAGCAGTCGCGACAGAGTGTCTCCGGCGAGCAGGAACGGCAGGGCCGGGGTCGTGGAGATGATGACGTCCGGTTTCATCTTGCCGCGCAGCCGGTCGATGACGGCTGACATGGCGCCGGTGGCCGATACCGTCTGGTCGAGCAGCTGTCGGGCCATCGAGGAACCGCTGTGCAGATAGGGCACTCGCAGGATCCGTTCTCCGTCGATACCGGTGTCCCAGGTACCGCCGAGGCGCACATCGACGCGACGGCGTCCCCTGCCGACCTTGGACCCGAAGAAGCCCGCTCGGTCGGGGTACGGGTAGTGGGGGTGCGGAGCGACGGTGACGACCTCGTGCCCGTTGGCGCGCAGGTGGTCGACGAGGATCCGCCATCGTCGCTGCGGTGCACCGACCTCGGGATAGTAGTAATGGCTGAGCAGAACGATTCTCATGCGGTGACCGCCTCCGTACGGGCTCGACGGTTCAACCACATGGGCAGCAGCGCATAGAGAGCGAGCAATCCGACCCAGAACACGTGGGAAGGGTATGTCGTCGCCGTATTTCCGCTGATGAGGGTCGGGACGGCCATAATGCAGGCAAGGACGCTCAGTGCAGCATGGAAAAGCGCAACGGAGCTGTGCGGCCACCCTGCCTGCTGAATCCGCTGGTAGATGTGTTCCCGGTGAGGCAAGAGAATGTTCTCTCCCCGGAAGAGTCGCATAACCAGAGTGAGTCCGACGTCGAAGAAGACGAAGATCATCGGGGCGATGATGACGACGATCGGTACTCCCTGAACGAAAAGCCATACCGCAAGAGCGAATACGGCCGCTCCGATACCGTAGCTGCCCGTGTCTCCGAGGAACGCCTTGGCCCGACCGAGGTTGAACGGGAGGAACCCGACAGCGGCGCCGGCCAGCGCCAGAGCAAGCAGCGCAATGTCGTTCTCTCCCATCCAGAAACCGACGAAGGCGAACCATCCAGCGGTGACGATGGTCCACTCGGTGACATACCCGTTGAGTCCGTCGACGAAGTTCACGGCGTTGACAGTAGTCACGCCGATGACCGCGAAGGCGATGACGTGTGCGACCCCCTGTGTTGAGAACATTGCGATGATCGCGCTGAACAGCAGAGCCAGGATGACCTGTCCGATCAGCCGCCCGGCGGGGCGCAGGGAGTCGAGATCATCACTCATCCCGATGGCCGAATAGCACCAGGTCAGGACCAGGAAGCCGATCGGCAGGAGGATTCCGCCGAGGCCGAAGACCCCGTCTTCGCTGACGGTCCAGACCATGGCGAGAATCGTGGCCACGGTGATGCCGCAGCCGATGGCGATTCCCCCGCCGCGTACGGTCGACAGAGTATGCGAGGAGCGATGAGAGGGGACATCGACGACGCCGGCTCGCCGCAGCAAGGGGAAGGCGATGAGGGCGCTGAGAGCCGTGACCACCGCGGCCACAACCAGGATCACCAGCGACTGCAGAGCCATCAGAGGCCGACTCCGGTGTCATGAGGATCTGCTCCCGGCTCGGAGGCTTTTGATGACGTCGCTGCCGGTTCGATGGCCGCCGTCGCGTCATCGGTGACCGGGACTGACTCGGAGTCGAGCAGGCTCGTCAAGCGTTCCTCGAGGACCGATCGGTGAGTGAAAACCTGCGGGTCACGAGATTCGGCGACGAGAGCACCGAGCTTCTCTAGATCGATCGGAGCGATCGGAACCTGAGTGATCAGCGGGTGATTGGGTCGGCTGTCGACCTCACCCGGCGAAAGCAGCGCTTCAGTGAGCTTCTCCCCCGGGCGCAGACCGGTGTACACGATCTGCGCATCGCTGCGGCCCGACAGTGCGATCACGCGCTTGGCGAGGTCAGCGATGCGGATCGGTTCGCCCATGTCGAGGACCAAGGTCTCTCCGGGGCTGCCGATCGCCGCCGCCTGCAGAACGAGCTCACATGCCTCATCGGCAGTCATGAAGTACCGAGTGACCTCGGGGTCGGTGACAGTGACGGGATCGCCGGCCGCCACCTGAGCCACAAAGGTTTCGAGCACGGACCCTCGGGAACCGAGCACATTGCCGAATCGCACAGACATATAACGCCGCCCGGTTGCTCCAGCCACTGAGGCGATCGCGCGCTCGATGGAGAACTTCGTCCGCCCCAGCACCGAGGTCGCCCCGGCGGCCTTGTCTGTGGAGATGTGAACGAAGGAATCGACGTCGTGAGCCACCGCCGCGTTGAGCAGGTCGAGGCTGGCACCGACGTTCGTGCGCACTGCCTGCTCAGGGAAGCGCTCGAGGAAAGTCAGATGTTTGAGAGCAGCGGCGTGGAAGATGATGTCCGGCTTCGCCTCGGCGACGAGAGCATCGATAAATGCCGAATCCCGCAGATCTCCGAGGACGAGGTCATCACTGGTCAGAAGGGCCGAACCTTCGAGGCCGAGCTCGGTGGCGTGCAGGCCGGACTCGTCCCGGTCGGTCATGATGAGTCGGGCCGGGTCGAACCGGGCGACCTGACGGCACAGCTGTGAGCCGATTGAGCCGCCTGCCCCGGTGACGAGGACAACCTTGCCGGTGATCTCCGAGGCGATGTCGTCGATATTCGTCGAGATCGGTTTGCGCCCGATGAGGTCTTCGAGGCTGACGTCGCGGAAACTGCGATGACGCAGGTCGGCGACGTCATGGGCATCCGGCTCGGGACGGGCCAGCGCGGAGTCCGAAAGCTTCGGCATGATCTTGATCTCGACCGGCCGGGACTCGAGATTCGATGCGATGCGGGAAAGATCTTCAGGCGGCAGATCCGCGATGGCGATGATGACGACCCCGGCACCGGTGCGGTCGACGTGTGAGGCGATATCGGCGATCGGTCCGAGCACGCGAATTCCGTTGTAGCGCAGATGCCGTTTGGCAGGGTCATCGTCGAGGATGCCGACGGCGACGAATTCGCTGTGCGTATCCTGCGCGATCATGTCGAGAGCGAGCATGCCCTGGTTGCCCGCGCCGACGACGATTGTTGGCCTTGACACGCCAGACGTGGTGAGACTGCGCTGTCTCATGTTGCGACGGAGCCAGTTTTCGAGACTCTTGACGACGACCATGAGCGCTCCCGCCGTGATGGGGACACTGGTCGGAATGAGCAGCTGACTGGCGAGGGCGAATTCGGCCACCCACATAATTCCGACACCCAGAGCAACCGTTCCCACGATTGCGGCGAACTGATCGGTTGAGCCGCGCAGGTAGCGGCCGCGGTAGATCGCCGCAGGTCCTCCGATAAGGAAGACCACCATGGCGATCGCCGAACACACGAACATGCCTGGTGCGTTGACGAGCTGAGTATGGAAGTCGTATCGCACCAGCGTCATCACTACGACGAGGAACGCGAAGACGAGACCGTCAATGAGTGACAGAGCCATGGCTCTACCGTGCCGCTTCATTGGCGTCCGTGAGGGAATGGGCTCTGAAGTGCTTCCCACTGTCCTCTTTTCCCTCGTCTTACATGGCTTGGTTCAACCCGGTCTACGATTGCGCCGTGTAAATCTCGCGACAGGAGACCGAGCTTCTTGCAACCTCTTGATTGTACTATTGGGCTTGTCAGCTTCCGCACAGGAATACTGTTGAAAGCGTTAAGAAATGGTTCCATTTCGGTTGCCCCACTGCAAGTAGAGTGTGATACATCCCGTTTCGCTCGCGCTTACTTGAACCGGGTTTCTGCGAAACAGGACTTTGCGCGATTCTGATCAGGTCGAAAGGATCCGACTGTGTCTCAAACTCCTCTTCGCACATTGCGGACCGGTCTCTGGCATCTGCGCCACGGCGGCCCAGCTCAATTCTCAAAGTGGAGGCGCCGTCGAAATCTTCACCAAGGAGTTGCCGACGGACGGATGACCGATCAGCTCACTGCGGACAATCTGCTGGAGACGTTTCCTGTAGCTCCGAATTCCGATCGTCGGCCTGTGTTCGACGATCTCAGAGTTGGCACCATCCTCGACGAGTTCTCAGCGGAGAGCTTCGGTTACGAATGGACGATTGTCCCCCTGAAACGCGATGGATGGACATTGCAGTTGGGCTCGGTCGACTTCGTCTTCATCGAATCAGCGTGGAATGGCAATGGTGGGGACTGGAAGTTCAAGCTCACCGGCACCACCGGGCCAAGCCCCGAGGTTGTCGAACTGCTGGCGGAGTGTCGTCATCGCAAAATCCCAACAGTTTTTTGGAACAAGGAAGATCCACCGCACTTCGAGGACTTCCTACCCTTGGCCAAAAACTGCGATGTCGTCTTCACCAGCGATACCCGCCTCATCCCCAAATATCAAGCCAGACTGGGCCATGATCGAGTCGCGGTACTGCCGTTTGCGGCTCAGCCGGCAATCCATAATCCCTCCCGCCCAGCGCACAACTTTGCCGCCCGCGACATTGCATTTGCGGGGATGTACTTCGCACACAAGTTCCCCGAACGCCGTCAACAAATGGAACTTCTGCTTGGGGCCGCAGCAACCGTGTCGAGCAGAATGCAGCACGGACTCGAAATATTCTCCCGTTTCCTGGGCGAGGATGAGCGCTATCAGTTCCCAGGCTCGCTGGCTGATCGCGTAATCGGATCCTTGCCATATCGCAACCTCCTGACCGCGTACAAACACTTCAAAGTGTTCCTCAACGTCAACTCCGTGGTCGACTCGCCTAGTATGTGCGCCCGACGCATATTCGAGATCACGGCAGCAGGAACTCCGGTAGTGACAACTCCGAGCGCAGCGACAAAGGCATTTTTCCCAATAGATGAGATTGCTCAGCCAGAGACCGAGGAAGAGGCAGAATTCGTACTCCGGTCTCTCGTGCGCAGCAAAGAGCTGCGGGACCGCACCGTGCACAAAGCCCAACGGCGCATCTGGGCAGAGCACACTTATACCCATCGAGCTATGTCTGTCATGGACGCACTTGCCATCGACCACGCACATCCTATAAGTGCCTCGGTATCGGCGGTCGTTTCGACCAACCGTCCTGAGCACCTCGAGAAGGTCATCTCCGCGCACGCTCACCAGACTCATGCCGACCGGGAACTCGTCCTTGTCGCCCACGGCTTCAGAGTCCCGCCCGAATTCGCACGAAGGTCAGCCGACGCCGGAATCGAGAACTTGCAGATCCTTGAGGTCGACTCATCCGAGTCATTAGGCGAGTGCCTCAACCGTGGCATTTCGGCGGCGGGAGGCGATGTCGTCGCCAAAATGGACGATGACGACATCTACGGCGCGCACTACTTATCCGATCAGCTGGCTGCTCTTCGCTACTCAGGCGCTGACCTCGTCGGAAAACAAGCACACTACCTTTACCTCACGTCCCGGAATATCCTCATGTGCCGGTTCCCGGAGCGTGAGCACCGCTACACCGATCTGGTTATGGGCCCGACGCTCATGGGGCGAAAGGACCTTTTCATAAAGCACCCGTTTGCAGACCGAACACAGGGGGAAGATACTGAACTTCAGCAACGGTTCGTAGCCGCTGGCGCTCGCATTTATTCAGCAGACCGTTTCAACTTCGTCCAGGTCCGTGGCGACCATAAACATACCTGGTCAATTCATGACAATGAGCTGCTGGCAAACTCAACAGTCCACGCGTTTGGATACAGCAAACACCATTACCTTTTCTAAAGCAAGACGTCACCGACTCTGCAGCGCATACACATACCTTGCGGTAGCGCCCGCGCAACAAAGTTACAAAGTCCTGCGACCAGCTATCTTTGAAATGGCGGGGTTCCGACATATACGAAAGAGCGAGGCTACGTGAAGGGAAGGTGCATTCGGTAGCACCTGCAGACTGAAACAGTGTGCAACCTCGGTACATCGTGGACACTAACACCTGAGTTCCACAATTTTAGTGCCCCGGGAATCGGCCCGGCAGTAGCTCAGCCGCGATTTCTCTCGCTTCACCAGTGGCCTCGGGATCGAAGGTGATGTCCTGCCCACCCACTCGGCCGGTGAACTCCCGCAACGGCCGCAGACTCGTGATGATCTTCTTCAACGACGCCGCAGTCGCGTCCTGCATGAACCTCGATACAGCCAGCGCGGTGAACACGACCGTCAAGTGTGCCTCGATCGCATCCCTGGTGCGGTGAAAGATCGGCCTGGCCCTCAAGTCGGTCTTGACATTCGAAAAGACTGCTCGACATGCCACAGATCGTGATGAATGCCGATCACCTCAGCAGCCGACATGACGTCGACGGGAATGTTCGTCACGTATCCCTTGAACCCGGTCAGTTTCATCGCCCGCTCGTAAGCCTTCTCACCGAAGGCCTTCTCCTCATCCGTGACCTTCACAAACCGAGCCTTCTTCGCCGGCTTCTCCCCGTCGATGATCGCTAATGCCCGATTACGCTGCAGGTTCAGAGTCTGCTCATCACGCATCGCACGCTTACGCCGGTACTGCCACACCACCCGCCGCGCATCCTGATGCTCTTCTGCTGACCAGGCGGGTTCGCGCTTCTTCTTCACCCGATCCGGATCAAGTCGCTTCACACCCTTCGGGGTGATCGTGTCGATGATCTGCCCGTCCTCGGTGTACTCACCGTTCCACCGAAAATAAGTTGCCAGATCGTGTGGGGCTTTCGTCTGCCGAGACCCTACAATGAAGCGCAATCCGGCATCATCGAGTTCCTTGAGGTTCTTCGCCGACAACATGCCCGCGTCGGCGGCGACGACCATGTCTGTCACACCGTGGCGGTCTTGGAAGGCTTTGATCACCGGAATGATCGTGTGAGTCTCGGCCTTCGCACCTTCGAAACAGCCGATCTCGAGCGGGAACCCGGTCCGATCGACGAGCAGTCCCACGGCGATCTGCGGGTCGACGCGACGTTCTTTCGAGTACCCGACCTGGCGCAGAGCGTCTTCCTTCTCAGCCTCAAAATATAATGTCGTGACGTCGTAGAGGAGCAAACTGATGCCGGCGGTGGCGACACTGTGGGCGTAGCACTTCTCTGCGATGTTCCCGCGGTAGTCGCGTTCGTTGGGCCGCACTAGGCAGTTGACGAACGTGTTGTGGTGCGGCGGCTCGATACCGAGTTCGGAAAGGACACGGAAGCTGTCGGCTTTCGACGTGGGTTCGACCAATCGTGCCAGCACGAGTTAGAAGAAGGCGTTGTCGCTGACTACCTCGCCGAAACCGAGCCTCTTCCATGACTGGGTGATGGCGTCGATGAGGATAGATGACCGTGAGCCCACAACCGTTCGCGCCCGTGGCGGTGAGCAGTATCGGCGGGTAAACCCAATTCGAGCTCGGGTTGTTCGACCGCCCCATAGTCGGCGAGCTTCTCTTCGCCGGCAGTGAGCAGGGCCGCGAGTTCGGCTTCTGAATGTGCAGATCCAATGTGTTCAAGGATGGTGACTTTGCCACGGCGTTTGCGCACGATCTGCACGGCCGTGGCCCCAGAGCCAGTGGTGACTTTCCGTAGACGAGGCGACATAACCCCATCGTAGACAGCCGATTAGTGCCCCACCAACACGATCCCCAACCTTGTGACCAGCACAAATACGGACTGAATTGAGAAATCAGCGCCGAGTTGTGGAAGTCAGGCCAGACGGCGGACGACGGTATCGCGAACGATCCCGTGGCCACCGCACCGACGGCACCAGTCATCAGCAGTGTTGGGCCGGCATTCCCGAATCGCCTTGTGCCCGGTGATGTTTTGGCCGGTGCAGGTCAGATCGAGGGTGTCGAGTCGGCAGAACGTCGTGAGGTCAGGGGTCGAGAAAGTAGGCTTGGCCACGTCGAGGTCTTTCGGATGGATCGTGTGAGAACTTCCATCATCGGAAGACCTCGACGTCTATCCGCGCAGCGACTCGCCGTGTCCTAAAATCACCGATCTACACTCTCAATTACGAAGAGCCGGATATGTGCCAGCCAGGAGGGCCCGAGTAGGTGTCGTTAAGCGAACTGCAAGCCATCAGTCGGCGGTAAGGCGTGAAGTACCAGAGCATCATACAACAAGCTCTGCTCGCGGGCCCGCTACCAGGTTGTTACACGTGCGCTACCAAATGCTGCTTCCATACAAGCCGAAGACATCGGCAAAGCGAGAGGGGCAACGCACGTTCCCAAAAAAACAGATCTTGGTTGTACGCCGACTACTAGAAATAGTCGCTAACAGTTCTACTCTTATCATTTCGATCCAAGCTCCCTGTTGCGCAACGACGGGCACAACTAACTTTACCTTCCACTTGAGAACCGGATCACCATGAGGAAGAAACCTCGCCTAAATCAGCCGTCCAGAATAAATCCCAAATACAAACACAACCGCGATCTTTAATTCTAAACAATTAACCAACCTCCCACTCAACGCCTGCGCTTCGAGAGTTGAGCTTCAAGCTGAGCAATCTGAGCACTCAAGATGCGCTGGTTCTCAACGAGCTGATCATGCCGTACCGACGAATCATTGAACTCATGTTTTGCGTAATAAGCAACCTGTCTCATATTTGGTGGAAGAAACCGTTGCAACAATCTCTTAACACGCGGAACATCGGGCGCCTTCCGGTCCCGAGCCGAAACACCCACCAAGGATTCTGTGGGTCTACTACTCACCTGACGAAGCGTTTTCGCCTGTTCCTCTACCTTAACTTTGAGCCGACGAACCTCACGAGATAGCGTCCTCTTCTGACGTTCGACGTATCGCACATTCTGGTCCAGAATCAGCCGGGCCAACGAGATCGTGGGTTCTGGCGAGAACTTGGGGTCAAGACGTCCCTCAAGCAGACATCTGTACAACCCCTCGAAGTCGTATGAGCGAACACGGTCCGCCGCTTCAAGCGAATTGCTGCTCAAGCGCGCGAAGCGATCCGGTGCACTAAGGAGCTCTTCCAATGCTCGAGCGAGACCAACGCGATCCCCCTGGGGCACAGTAATTAGACCGTCATTCTCACGTACAACGTCGAGCCACGGAAGATCGTACATAAGAACAGGTAATCCGAGCGCTTGAGCTTCCACGAGGGTAAGCAGATACCCTTCAATAGTACTCGTATTGACAAACACATCAGCTTTAGAGATCTCAGCGATTAGATGTTCACCGTGAAGAGGGCCTGGTAGAGACACCCGGCTCGAAATTCCGAGCCGACGAGCCTGCTCCCTAACTCTACGCGCGCCAAGGTCCGGCCCGTCCGGACCCACAATCGTGATGTGGAATTCGACACCAGAATTGGACAGTATAGAGCCGACCTCGATCAGATCAAGAACTTGTTTCGTCGCTTGCTGCAGACGACCCCACCAAATAATTCTGAGGCTCTCAGTTGGAGAGGTCTTGGGTGCGGATCTAATTGGTATCTGCTGCAACAATGGTGAGGCAGGATTTGGCAAATAGGCAACATGCTCCACCCCGCGGAGCTTCCAATAGGCTACGTCAGCTTCCGACAATACGACAACTTGAGCAAGGCAGTGGAAGTAGCGTTCGAGAAACGATAACTGAGTCACACCGTCAACTAGCGGGCGCAACGCAAAATTGTGGATCCAGCCGATAGTCGGAACACCGCCAGCCGATGCCCCCAAGGCGAAGTAGGGCCACCGCTTATTGTAAAACACATGGTGATCAATGACGGCGCCGACGGATTCTAGACGGCAAAACTCGTCCAAGAATTGAATTCTCTGACCGATCGTTGCGCCTTCGAGTCGAATGAGCGCAACTCCAGCTGGAAGATCAAAATCAGTCACAATTTCGGAGTCCAAGGCGATTGTTACGCGAATCCCCAAACGGGCTAGATAGCCAGCCTGAGCAACCAGGACACCCTGAACACCTCCAGTTCGGAGATTCCCGGTCCGTAATACGACGTGGGACGGAACACTAGAGGGCATGACCGGAGTAGTGATCGACCGAGCGAGCAGTGGAAGGGCTCCGGTAAAGAAGTCAACGCAGGCAACAGTCAAGGCGACAAACCCTACTCGTTGTTCAAGATCCGCAATTGCGCGACGTTGCAGATCGCGATCTACTATACCGTCCACATAAGCTAAAACCCGCGCAATAATACTCGAACGTGTAGACGCGTAAACTTCTTTAATTACACAATCTCCGTCGGCTTCCTGCGAGTAGTCATCAACGGTCGACTTTATATACTCAATCGAGTCTATCGCGCTAGCATTGAATACATAGTCCTCCCACGTGGTTACGGCATGTCCGCTAGCTCCGCGCTTGAAATAGTAATTATAGAGACGCTCCTTTGTCGATACGTAATGCGTTGCATTCATTAATGCCAGGAACGCAATAGGAAGATCATTCACACGAGGAACTATAAGTGATTTCGGTAGACAGTCGTAAGCGCTAAGTAGAAGTTCGCGAGAGAACAGATATCTCCATAGTTGGCCTTGCGCAATTTTCCCGACCGGGAACAAACTCGCAATAATATCGCTACCGAACAGCTCACGGTGAGCTGGCTGGATAGTTTTTTCATATCTACCACCCGTCTGACCATCGGGGGTAATCACGGTGCTTCCGAAACCGACAACATCAGCCCGGGAAGTACGCGCCAGCGTCAAAGCCTTCTGGCATGCACTAGCTACTAGCTCGTCATCGCCATCCAAAAACATAACGAACTCTGCAGAAGCTCGTTCTATCCCTACGCGCCGGGCCTGAAAAGCTGAAAGATTGCGGGGCTGGCGAACCACCGAAACGCGCCCATCCTGCGCCTGAAAGTTGCGAGCAATCACCGACGTCTGATCAGTTGAAGAATCGTCTACGACAATAACCTCTATGTTACCCAACGTTTGGGAGAGACAACTTTGAATTGCTCGCCCAACCCAAAGCTCGTCATTGTAAACTGGTACGATAATAGAGACTTCAGGAATCTCTGTCGGCTGATCGTCGGCCATACGCGGTACCTTCCGTGGCGACTGTCACAAGGTGAGCGTGCGCACTTACCCTGCGGTAAACTGGATGATGACTCTAGTCTAGCCTGATTCCGAAGACCTTCTCGCAGTGCACTTACAGTGATTCTTCGAGCACTAGCCCAGAGCCCGAACCTCATATCGTCACCAGCCCGACAGCAGTCTCATTATTCCATCAGTGTAATTGCTAGCAGCCAACCAGCTCTCTGTCGCTACTACGGTCGTGGCTACTCAAACCGTTATCCTATTCAGCCGCAGTGGCTGGCATTCTTGAGGTGGTCAAGTTCATCTGGAAGCCCGGATGAGTTGAAGATGTTTCCACCGCGGTTAGATCCTAATCGAGCGACCTCCAGTTCCTGTTTCAACGGACTGAGAGCTTCATGCTCATACAAATTGCCAAGCTTCGTGGCACTGTCCACGCCGCCGTTGCAAACAGGCTCTCCTAGGCGGAGGTCTATGAACGGTCAACAACGCAAAGCCCTTTAGCGCATCATGCTCGTCTTGTCAGGCCCCGGGTTTCGTAGAGGCTCCTATTCTTGGTTTCCTAAGCAGCCGCGGACTCCACCCCGGGCTGGTTGATCCATTCGTTAAGGACCTCGAACGGTGGTCGGTACCCGATCGCTGAATGCAACCGTTCCTGGTTGTACCAAGCCACCCACTTCGACGTCTCCGCCATCACCTCAATCAACCCCGACCACACTTTCCGGCCGATAAGCTCGGCCTTGTAGACCGAGTTCAGCGCCTCCGCCATCGCGTTGTCATACGAATCCCACGCGACCCCACCGACGCCACGACCTCGGATTCCGCCAGGGTCTCGCCATAGCGAATCGACTGGAATTGCACCCCGCGATCCGAGTGATGCACCAGCCCGGAAACGTCTTCACCGGCCCGACACTTCGCAGCGAGAGCCATCGTCAGAGCGTCCCTGGCCAGGGACTCCCGCATAAGGTTCGTCACCTGCCAGCCGACGATCTCCCGGTGGAATACATCAAGGATGAACGTCGTGTACACCCACCCAGCAGAAGTCGGAACATAGGTGATGTCCGCGACCCATAGACAATTGGGTGCCGGTGCTGCGAACTCACGCTCGACAAGATCATCCGGACACTCCTCAGCCCTAGCCGAAGCCGTCTTCTGGCGCTTCCTCCTGCGTCGAATACCGTCGATGCCTAACTGACGCATCAACCGCTCCACAGTGCAGCGGGCCACTGGACCGAACTGATCGGCGTACTCGCGGTTGATCGCCTTCCACATCTTCCGCACTCGATAGCAGGAATAGTTCGCCTCAT
Organism: Brevibacterium sp. JSBI002; assembly: GCF_026013965.1. Lineage (NCBI taxonomy): Bacteria > Bacillati > Actinomycetota > Actinomycetes > Micrococcales > Brevibacteriaceae > Brevibacterium > Brevibacterium sp. JSBI002. The sequence continues at coordinate 484,947 of NZ_CP110341.1, read as the reverse complement.
AGACATCCTGGATGACGACCATCAGCGCCTGGTCTCGGCAGGCCCTGGCCGATGGTTCGCGTTTCTTGAACGCGTAATACGAGCTCACAGCAATCCGTGCCGCAGTCCCGGACAGGGCGCGTACGATTGGCTCGACTCCGAACTCGTGACGATTGTCGTCGATGAAGACGACAATCACTTCGATGGGCGGTCGAGCTCCGCCGCGGGAGACAAGCCGACGCTCTCTTCAAGATCTCGTTGGCCCGCTTCGCTTCGGCCAGCTCAGCCCGTAGCCGACGGTTCTCCGCTTCCAAATCGACTGACTTAGTCGGTGTGGCTTTGCCGGAGTCCTTGTGCTTTCGTACCCAGACTCGCAGGGTCTCTTTGCTCAGACCGAGCTCGCCGGCGACACGGGTGATTGCCCCGTTCGCCGTCTCCGGATCGGCCTGAGCATGAATGACGAGTTCGACGGCGCGAGCCTTGAGTTCGTCGGTGTATTTCACTGGCAAGAGAGAATCTCCTTCTTCCAATCTCTCTGCCTCAATTATCCCCGGGGCGATTCACTCCAACAGGAACGTGAGCGTCAGGCGTTCTTAGCCACCACTTTTAGACGGCGCCGTCGCGCTCACCGATTGCTCACTTGTCAGTGCAGGCTCGTCAAAAGTTGCTGAGCAAACGAGAACCCCTACGGGGACAAACACGCGATTGGTCGTCCGCCCTCTCGCAGATGGCAGCAGCCTGTGCCTGCGCAAAGTACGACGCGCACGCTGTACGCTGTGAACTTGGGTATCCGAATGCACTGAGCCGTTCGAAGGGTCGACATGTCTACGCCAGCATCATTGAGCCGCACCACGCCAATACCGGCACTAAATCTGTCCTTATCTCCTTTTGGCGAGACTGTCATCGTTCACGACCGCCGAGGAGACCTGGAGATGTCAAGCCTGAGGACGATGGCCGACAAATTGTCATTACAAGCAGTCGATGTTTCGCATGTGTCTACAGGCTTATACCTATTGACTTCCGCCAGCGTTGAGTCAGTCGATGGAGGTCCCTCGTGGGTCTTCGGTGGCCGATCATTCGCACATTCTGGTGATCTTGTAATTAGGGGAAGCGATGGCATCGAAGACATCGGACGCATCGATTCGTCGGATCAACTGTTCGAAACAACAGGGGAATTCCACCTAACCGAAATGCATCGTGACAGACTTCGGTTGTCGGCAGATTATTTTGGTGTGCAGCAACTTTTTGTATTCGACAATAACTCCGCCTTTATCGCAGCCACCTCTTACCATCTACTCCTAAAAATCGCACGCTACCTAGATCTTCCAGTTGGCATCGACTATCATCGAAGCCGACGCATCTTGGACGAACCAGACGTATTCCACTCGCGAGTAGCAATCGAGGCACAGTACTGTTCGGTTCTGGCTATATACGAAAATCTGAACTTTGACGCCGACGGGCCCCAGATCCAAAGAACGGCTCTACACGACATACTATATAAACGACGAGAATATTCTCCCAACTATTACGCTAACCTAATAGCTCGAGCGCGAGACGAAATAGTTAAGAACGTTGAAATGGTGTTCCGGTGCCCTCAATTTGACGCGGTAGTTGTAGACCTATCAGGCGGAATGGACTCCCGTCTACTTTATGCGGCATGCACCCAAGCGCCACAAGCCCTGGTGCGGCAAAAAATCCAAATCAACTGTCAATACTCACCTAGCCCATCAGCTCGACATGGAGGTGATCTGGAAGTTGCTTTGGAGCTCAACTCTATTTTGGGATACCCACTGCTTGACAACAGCATCCCGCAACGCCGCTGGCTTGATCTGGATAGTGATGAAGCTGAAGGCTCTATAACTATCAATAAGATTTCACGCAATTTTGGCATGCACAAGAACTTCAATCACATCACGCCGAAGCACGCGGCACAATACTGCCTCAACGTACCCCGAGTTTCAGGATTTGTGGGAGAGTGTTACAGGTCAGCCGATTCCAAGAAGCCCCGCGCTGGCACCAGCTACATCAACTATCGCAATCGATATATGACTTCTCGGGCGTTCGAAAATATCCTTAGTCCACTGGCTTCGAAGAACGCCCTCGAAGCAGCTATCTACTATCAACTAAGTCACCCTGACGATGACGTCCTCCGCACAGTTTTTGATCTGCTTATTGCTCTGAATCCGGTTCTCGCCAAGGTACGTTTTCATAACGCTTCATTGCGCGCGTTCGCCGAATCGCCTGAAATTGACCGTTGCTTGAACTCACCCATTGGTTTAAGCGTTAAGGTGCCCGACATTCGGGAACCGCGCCCAACGCGTTTGGCTAGATACAGTGGAAGCCCGCTTGTTGAGAGTTTCGTATTTGAGCAGAAAAACGTGGAATCTATGCTGAATTCGATTAAGCGTTACGATCGATCTTATGCTGATATAATCGAAAGAGTCGACCCAAGTATTGCTGATCAAAACAGTACAATAATCTATCGCCTTTGGAGTCTATATTTTACAATCGAAATACTGCACGGGCGAAGTTAATTATCTATTTTAACAGTTAGCCCTATTTTCTTTACTGGGCTTTACTGAGCTTGGCATGACGTTTTCCGATAGATCCATTGACCACAGGAGGGTCACTCAGTAGCGACCAAGATTGTTCAGAGGCAGCTTGGATTACTGGCTCTTCGTAAATGAGAGTGTAGGCCGGTGATTCCAGGACACGGCGAGTCACTGCCCGGATAGACGTCGAGGAACCTGCGTCGGACGGCAAAAACTCTCAACTACCGCACGCCAGTGGGCGCTAACGTTCGTCGTCCTCGATAAGATCGAGCATCTACGTCATAGCGTGGAACCCAGCTACTTCCTGGAACACTGGCTGTACTGCCGTGCTAGACCTCAGCCAGTGTGAATCGCCGATGCCTCTCGACTAGACGGCGAATCCACGATCGGCGTCGATGAACACTGCAGGTCCCACCGAGGAATCATCTCGTGAGCGACCGTGTTCGTTGACCTCACCTAGTGACTAGCGTGCCCGCTCGCCCGGTCGAGTGGCCGAAGTATTCGCCGACTGGTTCAATGATCAGCCCTATAGCCTTCCTGGCCGGCACCGATCACGTCGCTATAGATTCCCTCGCCGGCTACAAGCATGCCACCACGGTCGTGCCGCCTCCACGTCGTCGCTCCGGTCGGCACGAAGCTCGACGAAGCGAGGAGACGATGGCGGACAGAATTGACAGGCCGTCCGGGCAGATCCGGTTATGACCTGTACGGGATCTGCATAATCAGACGCACCCGAATCGAGTAGCAAACCGAGACCCAGAGTCACCGCCTCAATATGGTCTTCCCGAGAAGCACGCCGTCCTGTTTGTGTGTTGGCAGTTCGACCAAGACCCGATCGCCTCCTATCTTGCCTGCCCGCACTTGGGCGAGGCAATCATCCGCAAACTCATCTATACCTTGGCCGGGACGATTCCCAATTGGTTGAAACAGGTACGGAGTCTGCGGACGACGCTCCAGCGTCGCAGGGGCCATATCCTGGCCTGCTTCGATCACCCTGCACCCTTGGACGGACCCAAGGAAGCCATCAACGGCAGGCTTGAGGAGTCACGCGGCAGTCCTTCAGCTTCCGGAACTGAGTCAACTACCTCATCCTTTTCTTGCTCCACGCCAGCGGCCCTAACGCTCTCTTATAGCCCCATTTATAAAGAGTCCATAATCTCACTAAATATAGACATCAGAATCTATTTGTAATTGTGTCTATCGGCGTGGTTCACGCCTTCCCTTATGTCGCCAATGATATCTAGAAGCTCATTGACTATGGCTGTGCTCCCGTCAACGACATCAAGGTTCGAAAGATTCTCTCTAATTGTTTCCTGGGTACCCTCTTGAACCATTTTCCGGAGGCCGGTGTATAATTCTTGATAAGATTTTGTTACGATACCCAGCCCAGATTGAGCAACAAGGTCCGCTCTCGCCGTTTGATCGTCGGTTACGGTAGAAGTGTTCGGAATGTACACGGCAGGTAATCCCACGGCCAGATTTTCATGTACCGAATTGTAGCCCGCGGACGAAACCGCGAAGTCGAAGGCGCGCAGAAAGGGGGCTAGCGGATATCGGCCATGGATTACAACCGCACCCGAAACTTTCGCTTGTCGCTTTGCCACAGGCGATACGAGTACAACCGGAGTGATCTCAGGTGCAATGCTGTTGAGGCAATCAATTACACCTTCAACAGCTGGACCTCCGTCAAGAACAGCGCTCCCGATTTGCACGAGGGCGTATTTGCCTTCCCTGCTTAGCCCAAGAAGCTGCTTAGCCAGATCGGCGCTGAGTACTTCAGACCTATTCGCCAGCGAAACTGGCGAGACGTAACTCACGTGGTCTTGATCGCGGACGGTCTCGCCAGTCACCTCACCTGGAACGATTACGAAGTCAGCAACTTCGAACGGACGGTCATATTGAACCCGCGATACGCCTTCTTTCCACATTCCACGACGCAACCATACAAGCGGAATCTCCAAGCGCCGACAGGTCTGAGTGACACCCCGATAGACAGCGGTGCCGTCGAATACAACAACATCCGGACGGTCATTTATTAAGCGCTGGTGAAGAAACCGAGCAAAGGAACGGTTCCATACAGGAAGACTCCATGGTGAGGCTGCTGAACTGGGGTGGTGCATGACCGGATAGCCAGATTCCCTCACCACTTCGTAAGCTGTCGAAAGGGTGAGCACAGCGGTTCGGCAGCCTACCTTCTCTGCTTCTGAGGCGACTGCGAGGCACCTCGAGAGGTGCCCCATCCCCGAACCGTTACTCGTGATGAAGAGAACCTTCGGTCCGTTGGCTTCCCCGCCGTGCCACGGGATTGGTGTGAGCTTCGGAACTACTTCTTCGGCCCGCAGAGAATCGATGTCCCCAAGCAGGGTAGCAGCGCTCGCGTCGATTCGATCGAGCAGAAGTTCCTGTTTGAATTCATGACGGGACTGCTTAGCGCGAGTATCGCGCACTTCCGCAATAACGTCCATGTTGTTCTTCGCAGCGAGTTCGCGACGGAGAGCTGCCAGCAATCGCGTTGTCCGACGGTCGGAATACACAATCACCGAACCGAGGACCACTATGGTCCAGATGCCGAAGGCCGCCACCCATACGCTCAAGGTCTGGAGACGAAGTTGCGGTTCGAGGAGCAGAGCCATCAGTGGGCCGGCTGCTGCCAGAAGTACCGTGGCACATGCCGCAATTATCAAAGCCGATTTGAACCGCTTCCCCACGATACTGCTCCACTTCCGCTGTACAGATTGCCGCGCCAAACGCAACAAGATTGAACCTCGCCGAACACACTAGTCGATTCGCGTACTATTTCTACTGAAGTGTGAGGTATTGGAGTCGCAGTGCCATTGCTCATCCCTCGGCACCCTCGCTGCAGAAAGAGATACCAAATGAAAATCGTCATCGCCGGAACCGGGTACGTCGGACTGTCCAACGCTGTCATCCTCGCACGGCATCACGACGTCACGGCTGTGGATCTGTCCGCCGAGAAGGTCGACCTCATCAATCGCGGCATCTCCCCGATCATCGATCCGGAGATCTCTGAGTTTCTGGCCAGCAAAGATCTCACGCTCACTGCGACCACCGCGGGCGATTCCGCCTATGCTTCCGCAGAGGTAGTAATCATTGCCACTCCCACCAACTATGATGAGAAGTCCAACTTCTTCGACACTTCAACCGTCGAATCAGTTCTCGATCAGGTGCTCGCAGTGAACTCCAATGCGCTGGTCGTGGTGAAGTCGACTGTTCCAGTCGGCTTCACACAACGTGTGCGGGAGGAGCGACCGCACGCGCGCATCCTGTTCTCCCCCGAGTTCCTACGTGAAGGTAAAGCACTTTACGACAACCTCCACCCCTCACGAATTGTTGTAGGAGACACAGGCCCCGACGGCCAGCTCTTCGCCGACCTCCTTGTCGAGGGCGCACTCGACAAGGAGATACCAGTCCTCCTCACCCATGCCACCGAAGCTGAAGCCATCAAACTATTCGCCAACACCTTCCTCGCAGTACGCGTTGCCTACTTCAATGAGTTGGACACCTATGCTTCAACTCACGGGTTGAACACCCGACAGATCATCGAAGGGGTCGGGCTTGATCCGAGAATCGGCAGCCACTACAACAATCCGTCTTTCGGCTACGGAGGCTACTGCCTGCCGAAGGACACCAAACAGCTCCTGGCCAACTACCAAGAAGTCCCCCAAAATCTCATTCAGGCGGTTGTAGCGTCGAATACCACGCGCAAAGACTTCGTCGCCTCCGACGTTCTCTCACGCCAACCCTCGGTCGTCGGGGTCTACCGCCTCGTCATGAAGACTGGGTCGGACAATTTCCGGGAATCCGCGATCCAGGGAATCATGAAACGCATTAAGGCCAAAGGAATCGAAGTCATCGTCTACGAACCCGAGCTTCCGGATGACGAGTTCTTCCATTCCGAAGTAGTCCGTGACCTTGACGACTTCAAGAGTCGATCAGATGTGATCCTGGCAAACCGCAAGGCTACAGTACTCGCCGATGTCGCGGACAAGGTCTACACCCGCGATATCTACGAACGTGACTGATGCCCAGAGCTAGGCTCAGCCGGGGCGGTCGGTTCCGTAGTCCAATCACCAGTGGAAGTTCGTCTTTGTCATTCTTCGGAAACTGTGAACTCCCCGACCCGGTTCCCGACTCCGAGCAACTCCGCAATAGCGGCGACCGACCGATCTGAGGCCCGACCGTCGCCGTAGGGATTGACTGCCTTGGCCATGGACTCGTAGGCTCCAGCATCGTTGAATAGACGCGAGGTTTCGGCGACGATTCGATCTGTGTCCGTTCCGATGAGGGCCACAGATCCGGCATCAACCGCCTCGGGGCGTTCAGTATTTTCACGCATGACGAGAACGGGTTTTCCGAGGCTCGGGGCTTCTTCCTGGATGCCGCCGGAATCCGTAAGAACCACGTCCGAGGCGGCCATGACCGTGGTGAACTCCCCGTACGAAAGGGGCTCGGTGACGAGTACATTGTCGAATCGCTTTACGCGGGGAAGGACAGCCTCGCGAACGAGTGGATTGCGGTGAGCCGGAAGGAGGACGAGAAGTTCGGGAAGCGCCTCAGCCAAGTGCGCAAGGGCCTTGCCGATGTTCTCCATCGCCGACCCTAGGTTCTCACGACGGTGGGTGGTGACCAGCAGCTTCGGTCGATCCGCCGCGACAAAGCCAGCGACTTCGGTATCTGCAGGGGCGATATTCATATCGACCGCAATATGCAAAGCGTCGATAACAGTGTTGCCTGTTACGACTACATCAGACGGATTGACACCCTCGGCCAGCAGATTGTCGCGTGAGCGAGGTGTCGGCGCAAGATGAAGCGCTGATATCTGGCTCGTCAGCTTGCGGTTGGCCTCTTCGGGAAATGGACTGAGGATATTGCCCGAGCGTAAGCCCGCTTCGAGGTGAACGACAGGGACGCTCCGATTGAAGGCCGCGATAGCGGCACCCATCACCGTGGTGGTATCGCCTTGGACGAGGACCGCGTCCGGACGCTCTGCTTGGAGAACGGAATCGAGCTCCCCTATGACGCGAGAGGCGATGCCATTGAGCGTCTGGCCTGAGGCCATAATATTGAGGTCGTGGTCGGGCACGATGCCGAAGAGCTCGTTGACCTGGTCGAGCATCTCGCGATGTTGCGCGGTGACGATGGTACGAGAACGCAACGTGGTACTCGTTTCGATAGCTCGAACGAGAGGAGCCACCTTGATGGCTTCAGGCCTGGTACCGAATACTGTGAGAACAGTAGGGGTCACTTTCACGCTCCTAATTAGGAAAATCTCGTTGCCAGCTCAGTCGGCAGGTCTCTCGCCCTTCTTACGGCGCTTCCACAATGATAGGTGTGACCACATAGTGTCCCGGTAACGTTGCCTATTCCTGCGCTCAGGTAACATCAGAAGTCGTTCATCTCGAGTTTGGAGCATCGCCCACATGCCGCCCATCGCCATCTCTCAACGCCCCTCGGTCGCCGTCATCGGCCTCGGTTATATCGGCCTTCCGACCGCAGCTGTTTTGGCCAGTTCGGGCGCAGAGGTCGTCGGGGTCGACATCAACGTCGATGCTGTGGCGACGATCAACGAGGGCAAGGTCCCGTTCGTCGAACCGGATATGGCGACCACGGTGGCCGGCGTCGTCTCGCAGGGGTACCTCCGGGCTACGACCGAGACCCCGCACGCGGACAATTACATCGTCGCTGTTCCGACGCCGTTCAAGGACGGGCACGAACCGGATCTGTCCTACATCGAAACCGCTGGCAAGCAGATCGCGCCTCTCCTCGAAGGCAATGAGCTCATCATCCTCGAATCGACCTCGCCTCCCGGAGCAACGGAGTTCCTGGCAGAGACGATCATCAAGGCTCGCCCTGATCTCACCCTCAAGCCAGGCAATGCGCAGACCGTCTACTTCGCGCACTGCCCTGAGCGTGTGCTGCCCGGCCGGATCATGATCGAGCTGCGGACGAATGATCGCATCGTCGGTACCCTCAACGGTGATGCCGGTGAGCGTGCTCGCGACCTGTACGAATTGTTCTGTGAGGGCGAGTTCCTCATGACCGATGCTCGCACGGCCGAGATGGCGAAGCTGACCGAGAACGCCTACCGCGACGTCAACATCGCCTTCGCCAACGAACTGTCGGTGATCTCCGACGGACTCGACATCAACGTCTGGGAGCTCATCAAGCTCGCCAACCACCACCCTCGAGTCAACATTCTGCAGCCAGGCCCCGGTGTCGGCGGCCACTGCATTGCCGTCGACCCATGGTTCATCGTCTCGACCGCGCCTGAACAGTCCTCGCTGATCCGCACTGCCCGCGAAGTCAACGATTCAAAGCCTCAGTGGGTGCTCGACAAGCTCCTCCCCAAGGCGCGCCGCATCCAGGATGTGCAGATCGCAGCCCTCGGCCTGGCGTTCAAACCGAACATTGACGACCTGCGTGAGAGCCCGGCGCGACAAATCGTCGGAAAGCTCGCCGAAGAACTCCCCGAAGCAAACATCTTGGCTGTCGAACCGAATATCGATGGGCTTCCGGCCGAGCTTGAAAAGCGCAGCAACGTTACTCTGACCTCACTCAGCGAGGCAGTAGACGCTGCAGATATTGTTCTGTTGCTTGTCGACCACAATGAGTTCAGCCGACTTGATCGGTCATCACTCGACCAGAAGATCGTTCACGACACTCGAGGAGTGTGGAACTGAAAAGCTACGCGGCTACCCGCTTTTGTTCGACGTATCTGAATCGCGATCATGTCCCGTTAATAGCACAATAACTTTTCCGCAACAGCTTATTGATCACTAGGAACATCTGGTTGATTTGGAAATAACTACTCTAGGCGTTCGATAGAATTCATTGCATGACTGTTGAACAAAACAATAGAGTGCGCAAGGCCGTGATCCCCGTCGCCGGCCTGGGAACTCGGTTCCTCCCCGCCACCAAGGCCACGCCCAAAGAGATGCTTCCCGTCGTCGACAAACCAGCGATCCAGTACGTCGTCGAAGAAGCAACAGAAGCGGGTCTTCGAGACGTCGTTATGATCACTGGGCGCAACAAGCGGCCGCTGGAGGATCACTTCGACCGGGTTGACGGACTTGAAATGGCGCTGGCGAAAAAGGGTGACGAAAAGAAGCTCGCCGCCGTTCAACATTCGACGGACCTCGCTGATATCCACTACGTGCGCCAAGGGGACCCGAAGGGCCTCGGCCATGCCGTGCTCAAGGGACGTCAGCATGTGGGCGATGAACCGTTCGCCGTGCTCCTCGGCGATGACCTCATCGATGAGCGCAGCCCGATCCTGCCGAAAATGATCGAGGTTGCTGAGAACACCGGCGGCAGCGTCGTTGCGCTCATGGAGGTCCCGCCCGAGGCGATCCACCTCTACGGCTGCGCGGCCGTCGAGACCACGACTGATGACGAGGTCGTCAAGGTCACCGACCTCGTCGAAAAGCCCGCCACCGAGGATGCTCCCTCGAATCTCGCGATCATCGGCCGCTATGTGCTGGCTCCGGAGATCTTCGACGTTCTCGAGACCACCGAGCCGGGACGCGGCAACGAAATCCAGCTCACCGACGCCCTGCAGGAACTCGCCGGAGACGACGGCCACGGGGTGTACGGAGTCGTGTTCAAGGGCGCCCGCTACGACACGGGTGACAAGCTCGACTATCTCAAGGCGGTTGTGCAGATCGCCTGCGACCGTGAGGACCTCGGTGCGGAGCTCAAGTCGTGGCTGCGCGACTACGTGCCGACGCTGGACTGAGCTCGGACGCTCCACATACAAATGCCGTGGGCCGGCCTGCAATCTGCAGGCGGCCCACGGCTTTTGAGTTTCCTTCAGCGGTTCATGCCTCCGGTTCTCCGGCCGCCGTTGAGAACGGAGGCCGGAGACCGACTGTCAGGCGCGCCTCCTACGTGTGGTGTAGAAGTACACTCCGGCACCCACTGCGATCAGCGCAAGGCCCGCTGCCAGTGCACCCCACGGGGACATGCCGGTCCGCGGCAGAGGTCCACCGTCACCCGGCTTTCCTGGATCGCCCGGGTCACCGGGCTTGCCCGGATCACCTGGATCGCCAGGTTTACTTGGCTCGTCCGGCTTCTCGTCGGCCTTGATCGAGTTCGTCAAGGTCACCTCAACGGTGGTGTTCTCACCGATCGTCACAGTGTCCTCACTGAACTTGTGATCGGTCCACTCACCACCTTCGATCGCGACCGGAGCCGCCTCCTTGAGGGTGAGTTCCGCACCGTACGGCAGAGCATCGCTGGTCGCGATCGTGCCATCGGCCTTCACGACGAGCTCACCCTTGCCGGCGTCGAATCCGTCACCGGCCGGGTAGGAGTACTCGACGACGAACTCCGTGGTCGGGTTCACCAGGTCTGCTCCCGTGCCGTCAAGAGCCTTGACCACGGAGAAGTGACCCGCACCCCGCTCATTCTCATTCGTGAGCAGGACGTCCACCGTCGTCCCGTCACCGATCGCGAGCGTATCCGTGCTGAACTCGAAGTTCACCCACTCACCGCCCTCGATCTTCACGGGTTCGACCTCGGTCAGGGCCACCTCGGCGCCGTAGGGCAGAGGATCGCTCTTGACGGTCTCACCGTCGGCCTTCACCTTGAGCTCACCCTTACCGGCTTCGAAACCGTTGCCGGCGGGGTAGGAGTACTCAACGGTGAACTCCGTGTCTGCGGGCACGAGGCCCGCACCGGTTCCCTCGACGGCCTTCGTCACGGAGAAGTATCCGTCGTTGAGTCCGATCGTGTTCGTCAGCGTGACCTCAGCCGTCGTGCCGTCCCCGATGGTGACAGTCTCCGGGCTGAACTCGTGACTGATCCACTCGCCGCCTTCGGGCGCCTCCGGGGCAACCTCGGACAGCGTGACCTTCGCACCGTACGGCAGCGCTTCACTGGTGGCGACCGTTCCATCGGCCTTCACCACAAGCTCACCCCTACCGGCATCGAAACCATTGCCAGCCGGGTACGAATACTCAACGGTGAACTCGGTGCCATCAGACACCAATCCGGCGCCTGATCCCTCGAGCGCCTTGACGACGGAGAAGTGACCCGAGTTGAGGTCGTGCTCGTTCGTCAGGAGGATATCGACCGTCGTACCGTCACCGATCGTGAACGTGTCCGTGCTGAACTCGAAGTCCACCCACGTACCGCCTTCGACCTTCACTGGTTCGACCTCGGCCAGAGTCACCTCGGCGCCATAGGGCAGAGGATCGCTCTTCACGGTCTTGCCGTCGGCCTTCACCTTGAGCTCACCCTTACCGGCGTCGAAACCGTTGCCAGCCGGGTAGGAGTACTCGACGGTGAACTCGGTGTCTTCGGGCACGAGACCCTTACCGGATCCCTCCACAGCCTTCGTCACGGAGAAGTAACCCTCGTTAAGGCCGTAGGTGTTCGTCAGCTTCACCTCGACGGTGGTGCCGTCACCGATGGTCACGGTCGATGGGCTGAACTCGTAGCCTTCCCACGTCGCGCCTTCGATGTTGATCGGCTCCGCCTCCGTCAGGTGCACCTTGGCACCATACGGCAGCTGTTCGCTGGTGACGGCCGTGCCGTCTGCGGACACCTCGAACTGGCCCTTACCAGCCTCGAAGCCCTTGCCTGCCTCGTACTCGTAGTGAACGAGGAAGCTGGCATCGTCCGGCAGCAGTCCGGAGCCGGCACCGTCGAGCTCCTTGGCCACGGAGAAGTTGCCGGTATTGAGCTCGATGGCGTTGTCCAGGACGACCGAGGTGGTCTCATCCTTGCCGATCGTCACGACGTTGCCCTCGCTCCAGGAGACATCCGTCCAGGTGCCGCCCTCAGGGTTCTTCGGGGCGACCTCTTCGAGAGTCACCTGCGCACCGGCAGGCAGATCCTTAACGACCACCGGCTCACCGCCGGGAGTCACCGTGATCTCACCCTTGCCGGCGTCGAAGTTCGGGCCTTCAGGGTAGGAGTACTTCACGGTGAACTCGGTGTCGTCGGCCACCAGGTGCTTGCCGTCGCCGCTGACCTTCTTCTCGAGGCTGAAAGCACCGAGGTCGAGTTCGATCGTGTTCGTCAGCGTGACACCGAACGTGGTCTTGTCACCGATCTTGAATGTCGAGTGATCGAAGCTCGAGCCGGTCCAGGTTGCTGCCGCGATCGGTCCGGGCTGGACCTCCGCGAGCGTCACCTGCGTGTCGTACGGCAGCGGATCGCTGGTGACAGCCTTTCCGTCGTTGAGGACGGTGAGGCTGCCGGTTCCCTTGCCGTTCTCAGCACCGAGTGCTTCGGGCAGCTCGTAGGTGTAGTCGACAGTGAAGGCGACATCGTCACCGACGAGGTGCGAAGCATCGCCCTTGACGACCTTCTGCACGGAGAAGTCTCCGTTGTTCCACGTGATCGGGTTGTCCAGATCAATGGTGACAACCTGATCCTTGGTCACGGTGAACTCGGACTGGCTGAACTCGGGCACGCCCCAGCTTCCGCCCTCAGGATCGACAGGAGTGACCTCTTCGAGGGTGACGGTGGCGCCGGCCGGAAGCTCCGGGCTGGCCTCAGAGGTCTCACCGGCTGCAACAATGAGCTCACCGGAGCCGCCATCGAAGCCGTTGATTGCCTCATAGCTGTACTTCACGATGAATTCGGTGCCCTCCGGGATGAGCTCCTGTCCATCGCCCGAGGTCGACTTCTTCACCTGGAACTGTCCGACATCCTGCGTGATCGTGTTCCTCACGTCGACTGTCACGGTCTTGTCCTCACCGATGGTGAGAGTGTCATGCGACAGTTTCGGGTCACCCCATGTCGCACCGGGCACGTTCGGCAGGCCGATCTCCTTGAGCGTCAACACTGCACCGATCGGGAGGTCACCGCTTTCGACAGTGTCACCGTTGCCCGGCAGCTTCAGCTCTCCGGAGCCGGCGGGGATGCCCTTCGCGTCGTCTGCCGGGTAGCTGTAGGCAAGGGTGTATTCGGCGTCGTTCGGCAGCGGAACGTCATCGGGGTTGTTGATGGACTTCTTCGCTTGGAAAGTGTCTTTGTTGAGAACCGCACGGTTCTTGAGGGTCAGCTTCGTGACCTTCCCGAGGTTCTTGTTCTCAGCGCTGAAGGTCAGTTCTGTGACCTCGTTGCCGTCGGCGTCGACGATCACCGGGTCATCCCAAGTGACGTTTGCCGGGTCGGTCGGCTTGATCTCATTGATCGTGACAGTGGTGCCACGCCAGATCTCCGGACTGGTGTGTGAACCACCGGCATGGAACTTGCCGGTCCGCTCCTGCGGCTCCTGCCCCTCCTCGTGGTAGGAGTACTTGATCTCGAACTCGGGGTGCAGAGTCGTGTCACCCGTGAGCTCCTTCTCGATCTGGAACTTGCCGAAGTTGCGTCCGACGACGTTGCCGCCGCCGGAGTAGCGCGTAGTGCTCGCACGCTCGATCTTCTTGGTTTCACCGTCGATGGTCCACTCGGCGCCGTTGTAGAAGACACGGTTGCCGTTCGCATCGAGCTTGCCGGGAGTGTTGACGTCGACCTTCCACTGGACCTGGTAGAACGATCCGTCGGTGCCGCGGGTGCAGGGAACGTTCTTGCCCTGGTTGGTCGTGCATTCTCCCGCCGAGTACCCCGAGCCCAGTCCCGCCTCGGTGGTGAAGGAAGCCGTGAGGTCGGCGTTGCTCCACTTCACTTTGTCGGTCGGGACGGTCCTGTAATCCAGTCCTTCTCGGCCCCAGCTGTTATAGCTGATCGATTTGGCTTGCAGGACGCGAGGGTAGCTACCGTCCTTGACCAGGGTGTAGTCACCGGTGTCCATGACATCGGTGACAGAGACCTTCTGGCCGATGCCCATTCCCTGCTCTCCTGCGGGGACGCTGACCGTCCAGATGATCTGGTCGTTGATGTTGTCGTACCAACCCCATTTGCCTTGGCCCTGCGAACCGTGCTCACAGTCGATGTCGCACCAGTTCGCGTTCTTGAGGATGGTGACTTTGTTTTCGAAACCACCGATGTCATAGGTGTGTTCGATCGTCTCAGTGTTCGTGAACGTCGACTGCACAGTGAGGTAGAACGAACCGGAAACGTCGTAGGGGTTGTTCTCGATGAAGTCTTCGTCCGCCGTGCACGTGATGTTGCTGTTCTGCACGAGGCATTCGCCGGCGGATTCGCCGTCCGGACCTGTGAGCGCGAACCGGTCGTTCGAAGCATTGAGTCCTTCGGGCAGGTCGAGCGACACCGTCACCGGGTTCTGGGCCTCGCCTTCGATCTTCCATGACACGCTCAGACGCTGGTTGGTGCCGCTGGGGAACTCGTCTTTCTCAAAACTGATGTCGGTGAAGACGATCGGGCTGCCGTCAGCGGGAGCCTGGGTGTTCGCGCTCGCCGTGGTCGGCAGCATCAGCGCCGAGCTGAGTGCCAGGATGAGCGTCACCAGATAGATGGTGAAGCGCAGCAATCGCCCCGGCGGTGCTTTGAGGGTGTCAAGCATCATTGTCCTTCTGCTATTAGGGTCAGTTGTCCGCGCGGCTCTTCCGAGGCTTGCGAACAGTCGCGAGCGCGCGCGAGACCGCGCGCCGCAGCAAACGTGTCGACCCTATGAAAAAGTGACAGTAGACTGTGTGAAAACTGAGAATTTTGAAGCGAATTCACCCTCGAATTCACCCCCTGCGATGCCCCGATGCTTGTTTTTCAATCGGAGACAGCGACAGCAGGTTGCGATGGGGGCTTTGCGGTCTGGCCGGTCAACGGAAGGAACCACCCCGTTTTGTTCGTTCGTCACGCCGCTGCTGAACTCCTCGCGACCACCAGCCATCCCGCTTGGAACCGGTTCTTTACCGGCCTCACCGGCACAGAATCCGTCCTCGTCGTCTCGGCGCCGGCCGGACTGGGCCGGGCGTGGTTCGCGCAGTCGTGGCCTGGAGATGACGATGTCTTCACCGTCCACGTCGGCAAGGAGCCGAATTTCTCAAACCCCGGCGAGCCGAAGACCGCGAGTTCCCTGGCCGAGGCCTTCGAATCACATATCTCACCGGCACCGAGCAAGTATGGAGATCACTGCCGGGCGGCGATCATCCTCGACTCCCCCACCATCGACTGGACCGCCCTGGCCGCCTATGATTATTGCCTGGCGCGCGTTCCCGATCTACTGCTGACCGTCGACGAGATAGCCGCGCTCAGCGAGGGCTTCAGTACGGTGCCTCTGGGTTCTGGCAACAACCACGGCGATCGTGCAGCTCCTCAAGAGCTCCACAGGCTCACCGGAGGTTGGCTCGAACCGACTCTTCTCCTCCTGCGTGAGCCATCAGCCTTGGATCGTGCGCAGGTATCGATACTCCCGTTCCTGTCGCATTGGATCGACTCCCAGCACAACGGTTGGGAGATAGCGAAATCAGCGTTCCTCGACCCGATCACCACACAGACCCTGTCCGCCTTCTTCAGTGAGATCCACGGAGACCCACCGCTTCTCGAGGACCTCGTGGCTGCGGGATTCCTCGTCACGGCTGAAGACGGCACGACGTTCATGCCGGAGCTGATCCGACAGGCTCTGAAGACTCTTGTCCGGCAGAACGATCCTGCGCTCGCCGATGATCTGGTTGCCGTCGCGATCGACGCGGTCGCCGAATCCTCCGACCTCATCTCAGCCGTCCAGCAGGCCGTCGCTCATCGACACTGGCGGGCACTGGGAACGGTCCTCATCGAACGCGGTTTGGAGCTGTTCACCACGGATGCGCGCATCATCCGGCAGCTGCTGACTGTCATGCCCGAAAAGTTTGTGGATCAGTGGCTGGGCGACTTCACCGGCGCGGCCCTTCGACTTCTCGAGGGAGCACGAACGGACGGAATGTCGTTCGTGCTCCCCGATGGCAGACTGGAGTACGAGCGGGACAGCGTTGCCTCACGAATGCTGGCGAGCACAACTCGCCTCTATCGGAACCCGGGGCCGCAAGCGCTTGCATTCGGTCTCATCGAAGTCGGCTATCTGCGTTTGGCCGGCTACGACGAGCAGGCCGCAGCCGCGGCCCGCCGACTGCTCACAGCGCTGCATACCGCTGAGTCCCAGCGTCGGCTGCGCCCCGCGCTGGCCAGTGTCGTCAATCTGCACGCCGGTGTGGCACTTGAAATCGGCGGAGATCCGGTCAGAGCCTCCTCGAGCTACTATGCAGCGTTCTACCACGTCGAGGGAACCGACCATGCCTTCCTGCTGGCCGACAGCACCTCAAAGCTCGCGCTTCTCACCGCCCGGCGCGGCGATACCCACGAAGCCCGCACGTGGCTCACGGAGCACGAAAAGTGGGTCGGGAAGGTCGGCTGGGGACGCTCGATGGTCACACGCAACGCGCAGCTTGCCCGTGTGTTTGTGGGACTGGCAGATCTCGACCTCGCAGCGGTAGACGAGGCCCTCAGCGTTCTGCCGGTGACTCCGGATCAGAACGAAACCTGGCAGGTCCATACTTGTCTGCTTGCGATGCGCAGCATCCTCGCCGGTCGGCCACAGAGAGCCCTCGAAGTCACGAACAGAATGCGCTACCAACGTCCCCACCCGTCGAACACGCCATTGGCTCGGGCTCTCTTCGCGGTCACCGATCGTGCCGCCTACATCACAGGGGCGCCCGGACTCACCTCACCCGAGCTTGCCGGCACGCCGCCTCCTGTTCCCGAACTATTCCTTCTCGACTCTTATCAGGCACTGTTGACCGGCGACCTCGGCCGGGCTTCCCTCCTTCTCAGTCGAGCTCGGAATGGAGTCGACGGCGATCGATGGCTGAACTTCGCGACACAGCTGGACATCATCATGAGCGATCAGGACAACGAGGTTATGATCGAACACCTCATCGATGACATCGATTCTGGTCACGGGTTCGCGGTCGATCTGCTGGTGCTGCGACGGCATGGGATTCTGTCCGACTCCCACCTGCAGCGTCTGCCCGAAGAGACACGCGTGCGGATCGCGAAAATTCCGAAGACCCACACTGACGAGAGAATACGTCCGACTCTCACCCCACGTGAGACCGAAGTCCTCGATGGGCTGCGTGAGGGACTGACCCGTCGCCAGATCGCAGAGAAGCAGTTCCGGTCGGAGAACACGGTGAGATCACAGGTGAGGAGCCTCTACCAGAAGCTCGACGCTGCCACTCTGGAAGAAGCTCTGGAAGCGGCCCGTCGCTGGGGACTGTGAGCTGGCGCCTTCGCCGCGCGATATCGGACAGCCTGCAAAAGCCGCTGGGATGGCGGCGTAAGGTGGGACTCAACGACCCCACTGCAGAACGAGTCCACCTCGTTTCGGCTGGTGGAGACCGCTATAGCTACCGCCCACCGATGTGCTGAGGAGAAGAATTGACCGCTGAACCAATCTGGCGCCCGAACCCCGACCAGACCCCGCGACCGCAGATCCTCGATTTCACCGACTTCGCCAACCAGCGCACCGGCCAGAACATGGTCACCTACGACGATCTGTGGAGATGGTCGGTGGATGACCTCGACGGATTCTGGGGTGCGGTCTGGGACTTCTTCGACGTCATCGCCGATGAGCCTTACACCGAAGTCCTCGCCGACCGATCCATGCCCGGTGCCACCTGGTTCCCCGGCACTCGGCTCAACTACGCCGAACACGCACTGCGCGCCGGCCTCGACGACAAGCTCGCCGACGAACCGGCCATTATTACGATCAAAGAATCCGGCCAGCGCACCGAGACCACCTGGCGCGAGCTGCGTCGCCAAGTCGGATCCGTCGCCGCCTGGCTTCGTGAGCAAGGAGTCGAACAAGGCGACCGCGTCGTCGGCTACCTCCCGAACACCCACCACACCCTCATCGCGTTCCTCGCCTCCGCCTCGGTCGGTGCCATCTGGTCCGCCTGCGCACAGGACTACGCGGCCGAAGGTGCCGTGACGAAACTCGGCCAGCTCGAACCGAAAGTGCTCTTCGCCGCCGACGGCTACCTGTGGAACGGCACGTCCTTCGACCGCCGCGACCAGGTCGCGGATCTGGCCAACCGGATGCCGAGCCTGCGGGCCGTGGTCGGGGTGGGCAACCTCGGCGAGGAATTCATCGATGAACACGGGCAGATCACGAACCTCACCACCTGGGACGATATCGCCTCCGGGGATGTCGAACCCGAGTTCGCGCGCGTCGACTTCGATACCCCGCTGTGGGTGCTGTATTCCTCGGGCACGACGGGGATCCCCAAGGGGATCGTGCACAGCCACGGCGGGGTCGTCATCGATCATCTGCGTCTGCTGGGTCTCCACCTCGACATTCGCCCCGGTGACCGGTTCTTCTGGTACACGAATACGAACTGGATGATGTGGAACCTCGTCGCCTCGGCGCTGGTGGGCGGTGCGACCACGGTGTGCTTCGACGGCAGCCCCCTCTATCCGGGGCCGGGCCGGCTGTGGGAGATTGCCGCGGATACGAAGGCGAATGTGCTCGGGGTCAGCCCCGGGATCTTCCTGGCCGGGATGAAGGCCGGGATCGAACCCGGAAAGGAGTTCGACCTCTCCGCGCTGCGGACGATCGGGGCCACCGGTGCCCCGGTGCCCGCCCACTGCTTCCCCTGGGTGCGCGATGGCGTCGGCGAGCGCGTACAGCTGGCCTCGACGAGCGGCGGCACGGACGTCGTCAGCGGCTTCGCCGGATCCGCGCCGAACTGTCCGATCTGGGCCGGGGAGCTCTCGCGACCGGTCCTCGGTGTGGCGTTGGAGTCCTGGGACGACTCGGGGCAGCCTTTGGTTGGCGAGGTCGGGGAGATGGTCATCACTGAGCCGATGCCGTCGATGCCGGTGAAGTTCTGGAACGATACGGACGGTGAGCGCTACCGCGACACGTACTTCTCGATGTTCCCCGGAGTCTGGCGCCACGGCGACTGGATCACCATCACCGACCACGGCAGCGTCATCATCTCCGGCCGCTCGGACGCCACCCTCAATCGGCAGGGCGTGCGCCTGGGCAGCGCCGACATCTACGACGTCGTCGCCGGCATCCCCGAGGTGGCCGAATCCCTGGTCATCGGAGCCGAGCAGCCCGACGGCGGGTACTGGATGCCGCTGTTCGTGGTGTTGGCAGAGGGGGTTTCGTTGGGTGATGAGTTGCGGTCACGGATTGCTTCGGAATTGCGGTCCAAGGCCTCGCCGCGGCATGTGCCCGATGACGTCATCGCAGTGCCGGCCATTCCGCACACGAAAACCGGGAAGAAACTCGAGGTTCCGGTGAAGAGACTGATTCAGGGGCACGATTTGGCGAAGGTCGCGAATCCGGATGCTGTGGATTCGTTCGAGGCGTTGGAATACTTTGCGCGGTTTGCGGGGGCCACAGGAGAGCCTGCGTGATAGGACGTCCGATACTTCGGACACTATCTTCGCAGTCCTGTAGCGAATGGGCAGCTGGCCTGCCGTGCCGATCGGGATCATCGCCTTCGACTGGTCGTCACGGAGATGTCGGCGCTGTTCGTCATCATGGCACTGGTCGTCGGCACCATCGCGCAGATGAACTACAACGACATCGCCGATTCGTTCACTAAGGGCTGCCAGGACCTGCTCGTTGCCGCGTTTTCAGTGGGCCTGGTCTACAGCGGAATCATTCTGCTCGAAAACGCCCATGTCACCGACACGATCATCTATGGGCTGTCCACGGCGGTCGGGCAGCTCTCGAGCAACTGGACGGCAGTCGGAATGGTGGGCGCACAGAGCGCCATCAACCACATCGTCACCTCGGGCAGCGGCCAAGCCGCACTGACCATGCCGATCATGGCTCCGCTGGCCGACCTCGTCGATGTCAGTCGACAGACCGCGGTGCTGGCCTATCAGTTCGGTGACGGCATCTCCAACGGTTTCACCCCGACGAACGGTGCGATGATGGCCGGTCTCGCGATCGCCGGTGTCTCCTGGTTCAAATGGGTCCGCTTCCTCTGGCCGCTGATGATCATCTTCTACGTTCTGGGCGGGGTCTACGCCTTCATCGTTCACGTGTTCATCTGGACAGCCTGAACGAACAGCGGATGTTCACCGCAGCAGCAGGAACCCGACAGCCCTTCGTCTCCTGACCTTCGACGACCTACGATGCCAAACACACGACGAAAGCGAGTATGCCCGATGATTCCCGATTTCCGTGCCGACGCCGCCGAGATCCTTCGCCACGCTTGGAATTCGATGACAAATGGTTCGGAGACTTCGCCGCAGCGCTCGCCCACCTCGCTTTTGCTCGATTGGCGAGGTGATCGACAACAGCCGCACAGCTGCTCGATCCGGGCCACCGGCGCCTGGAGCGCCCCGGTGATTGCGCTTCGTCACGGCTTCGTCCGGAGCCTCGGTCGGCTCTCCGACCTGCCGAACTCGGCCCATGTGAGCACCGGGTGCAGCCAGTGCTCCGCTCTCGACGTCAGGACCGCGTTTTCGCCAGGGCGCTGCGGTAGATCGCTGCGTGCGCCGCGCCGATCTCATTCCGTTCGCTTCGGCGGCGGTTGACGAGTTCTTCAACCTGCTCTCTCTGACCGGAAGATACGCTCAGCACTGCTGAGTACAACGAGTCTGCATCCGGGGTCCACACCCCGTTTTCACGGGTCCAGGAATAGCTCGCATCAGCACCTTGACTGACATAACAGCCGACGTTCGGAGCAATGACTCGCGTGCCGAAATCGTGGCAGGCCTCCATCCAACCCGAATGAGTCCCGAAACGGTATGGAAGCAGGGAAACGTCAAGTCCGGCGAGGTATTCGAAGAGCTCACGGTCGGAGAAATAGTCGTGCACGTGCAGCTCGACATCGCTGGTGAGCAGGTAGCGAACGAGTTCCGGGTCGTGACGCGGACCGTCTTCGTCGAACACGTCGTGATGAAGATTGACCTGCAAGATGCCGCCTGGAATCTTCGCGACAGCGGCAGCAGCAACCTGCAGAAGTGGTATTCCCACCATATTCGCCCGCAGACTCTTGAGATGGATTCCGAGACGGAACTCTTCCTGACGCCGCAAGGAGGAGCTTCCGAGTTCAGAGATCGTCTCCAACTCAGCCACATGTGGGTGTGCAATGACATGCGCGTCGATGTTCCATCGCTGCCGTATCTCCTCTGCCGCCTTTCGGGTCAACGTGATGACCTCAGTTGCTCGGGGAATCAGCACGTCGAGCTGGGAAGAATGCAGCGCCGCGTCCTCGTGGTGAGGGTTCTGCAGGTCGTGGACCGTGTATACGAGTGGGATCTCGCGTGCCTCCAGCGCGTCGATGACGGCGTGCAGCTGAGCCGGGGAGTGGGCGTCGAAGCCGAAATGGATGTGGAAGACATCCGCCTCGCAGTTGCGGATCCAATCGGGATCGAGCATGGCCGGCGGCCACCACGGCGCACCCGTAGGGGCGTCAGCGCGGGTCGGCGGAGGGTCGGGCAGACGGATGATCGCAGGCGCGTCCTCGTCCGGAGAGGAAAGGTGCCGGACGTAGACGTGCGATCCTGGGACCGATGCCACCGTAAGGGGCACCTGCTCGTATCCCGCTGATCCCCGCCGCACGAGGCCGAGCGTCTCGAAGCGATCCAGCCACCCTTGCATTGGCCACTGGCCCCACTTCTTCGCGAACAGTCGACCATTGCTGAGGATATCGTCAAGATGCTCCACCGGGGGTGAGGACACCGGATGGTACTGGTGGAAAGCGGAAGCGCTGCCCACCCAGGTCAGCCCTGTCCCGGTGCTGCGGGCCTGCCACGCAAAGTCGGTGTCTTCCCCTCCATAGCCTTCGAAGTTCTCGTCGAAGCCTCCGATCTGGTCCCACACCCCGCGGCGGACGGCGAACGACAGTGACCAGAACAGGTCGTGATCACCCGAGGTGATCATCTCCCCGGAGGCGGGGACGGGCCGAGCGGGGTGCGGTTCGCTCAGAAGTGCCAGACGTTCGACGGAGTCCGGGGAGATCGGATCGAGTTCGACATCAGGCAGATAGCTGACGGGTCCACAGAGCAGGTCCTCTGGGTGGGCCAGTGCGGCACTCTGATAGGCCGCGATCAGATCGGGCGTCGGAAGACAATCCACATCGAGAAAAATCAGAAGATCGTCCGGGTGTCCAGCGGTATGGGCCACACCGAGGTTGCGAGCCGCGGCAAGAGGTAGGCCCGGCCCGGGCCTGTGGATCGAAACGATCGACACAGGAACGGTGGGGGACCCGGCACGTCCCTTGACGTCTTCATCGTTCATCGCAACGACGATATGGTCTGTCGGTTGCACGGTGCTGAAGCCCAGGCATTCCCGCTGTCGACGCAGGTGATCATGGCGACCATGGACTGTAGTGATGACAAAGGTGCCCGGGGGGCCGGTCACAGAAATGCTCATCGTTCTCCCTTACAGACGTCGGCGGCGTATCTGAGCACGAGGTTGCTGAAGCGTTCGAGAGTCTTGCCGTCGCACCAGGTAGACCAACGGCTCCCATCGAGTCGCAGCGCCTCGGCGATCGCCTGAGCCCAGTCCGCGGCGTTGCTGTCGTCTGGTCCTGCAATAACCGGCCACGGACCTCGGACGAGGGCTTCGAGCATCCAGTTCTGCTCGTCATAGGGACGGGGGTGGGCGATGACAACTGCCGGGGTACGGCTGGCGGCGACTTCCGCAATCGAGTTCTGACCTGCCGCTGTGACTACGACCGCGGCGTCACGCACGATCGGCCAGGGGTCCTCCACCCATGTGCCGTTCGGGCCGCCCAGGACCGTGACTTCAGCTGCAGGGAATTCTTGCGTGAGCACATGTGGGAGGTCGTCACTCAGTGCACCTCCACCTGCACCATTGAGCACAACGATAGAAAAGGCACCACCCGCTGGCCCTCGCTTATTCCCAGGCGCGTCTGACGACACCTCGAGAGCGGGGAATCGGGACAATCCGCCGAGGGCATGGAACTTGTGCTCGCTGTCTTCTGGGATCCCGGAGACGATCCCTACCGCAGACTGCGGCCAGAATCCGAGAATCGCTGAACTGAGGCGAAAGCCGAGCTGATGAGCGTAATCGCCGCGGCTTCCCGGCAGAACCGCCGTCAGCACAGGTATCCCGTGCAATCGAGCGAGAATCGTGACTTCCACCGAGACATCCACGACCATCAGCCGGGGCCTAGCGGAATCGATCCATGCAGAGATCTGAGCCGAGCGCCGTCTCAATCCGGAGTGCCCGACCGGAACGTAATGGAGGCTGCCACCCGCCGTGACGTCATCTCGATCCAGTCGGCATCCGTCTGAGGCCTCGGCTGCCGTTTCCGCCGGCGTCGCCGCTTCGCAGAATTCAGACCTGCTGTCATCGCGTTCCAATCTCACCCATTCACCCGGCCACTGCGCGGGCCGAGACAAGGAGGACAGTCCGGTGACGTGCCATCCGGCACGAGCCAGCGCACGCGCCATCGACGTGGCGCGGTGCAAGTGTCCCGAACCTTGATGGTGGATGTACCAGCCGATCACCGGATGGCCAGGGCCGTGATCGACGTTCATCCCGCGAAGCTTCCTGCCGCAGCGTTGGCTGCATGACGATACAATGCTTCGTATCCGCTGACGGTGCTGTCCAGAGAATGGTGCTCGACCGCATACTCACGGGCCGCCTTACGGCTCCGGCCGGCAGCACTGCAGATCGCTCGGGCCAAGGCCTCGACGGTGAGTTCGTCCGCCAAGGCTCCCACATCGCCACGAACGACCTCAACGAGTCCGCCCCGCGGAAAAGCCGCCACAGGTGTCCCACAGGCCAAGGCTTCTGCGGCGACCAAACCGTAAGGCTCCTCCCATTGAGAGCTGACGACAGCCACGGCCGACGATCCCACCAGGCTGCGCAGCCGCTGCTGGTCCAAATGCCCGCAGTAACGGGCATCGTCTCCCAGCCGCGGGGCCACTTCGGCAGCGAAGTACTTCTCGTCCATGACCGGACCTGCCAAAGCGATCTGGAATCCCGCTGCGCGGGCGGCGTCGATGGCGACATGGGGGGCCTTCTCCGGGACCATGCGCCCAGTCCAGACGCAGTCCGGCCCACCAGGACCCGCATCCCACAGTTTCGTATTGACTCCATTCGAGATCACAGTGCTCTCCACTGCGTGCGACCAGGCTTGCGATGTCGCGCTCGACACGGCAGCGAAGAAAGTCGTCGGCGCGCGAAAGACCACGGCCGATTCCAACCAAGGCGTGGGCGGCGTGTGCAGGGTCGTTACGATCGGGGTGCGCACCATTGACGAGAGGGCCAACGGCAGATGGTGAAGCGAGTTGTTATGGATGACATCGAACTCTGTCTGCCCGGCCAGCCCGAGCATCAGGTTCAAGTAGGCGTGATGCTGCCTCATCCATTCCGCGGGCATCGCCGACACGTCGTGCCGGGCCGCTTCGGAGAGACGTAAGACCTCCGGAACGATCATCTCGACATCAAGGTCGGGGTCGCTGCCGGGAGCGGCGAACAGCGTGACCGAGTGTCCGCGAGAGACGAGTTCCTTCACCACAGCGTGCGTAAAGGACTCCAAACCACCCGCGAAGGGCTCGTTGATGGGAAAACGGCTGGACGCTATCAGACAGATTCGCAAAACTCTGTGCCTCCGCTCGACCCGGATATGCGTTCACCGACCATTGTCGGCTCAAACGATGATGCCTGATGGACCTCTTCGCAATTGAACCTAGACAGCGTTTGAGTTCCGGCCTGTCGATTCAAGACTTGCACGCCCAAGGTGTTTACATCGTAATCACTGTAACAGGTTGCCGCGCAGACAGATGTCAAGCCCCGGGTTTGATGGAGTGTTTTGTACTTGGAATTCATCAGCTCATGTGCGAGCTACGCAGCTCGTGGCATTGTGCTGAAATAGTCTGATCGGAACTCGGCGGGAGTCCCTCCACCGAATCTGCCTTCGTATCCCGATCGTTCGGCAGAGGGTTTGGACGGCGGAAGCACGGCGCCGCTTAAAACGCGCGCTGCTGCCAGTTCATCCGCACGATATGGTGGCGGTGTTGTCGTCAATCACCGGGCCACTCACCAATGAACTTTGCAAACACATTCGCCATTCCGCGATCAACGAGGGCCTTCACCAAGGCGAAGAGCGCACCCTGGAGAGCGGCTGCGACGAGGATCTCGCGCAGACCATGTTCAGACTCCAACGCACCGGGCGCATCGGCATTCTCACCAGGCGTTGCCCGCTTCCATATCTGTTTGAATACGAGACCGGCCAGGGCGCCGCCAACGACGCTGCCTGCTAGCCCGAACGGCCTATACAGCAATTTGGCCGCTCTACTGCCGTTTCGTTCATGGGTCTTGACCATTTGTCCTTCTCCCCCGGTAATCATCTGGTTCTAAACATTGCGAGTCGGCTGGGCGTTCTTGCCTCGAGATTTTCGCAGGGCCCGTGCTCTGCGGGTATCTTTCGCGTTCTTCTTCTCGGCCTTATCCAGTGTCGTCGTATCTCGTGGAGGCAGCTGAATGTCTTCTTCAGCTCGTATTCCACCCTGGAGTTGGCGCCCACGTTCGATCTCGGCATTGAGCTCTGCTCCCAGCAGCAGAGCGATATTCGTGATCCACAGCCACAGCAAGAAGATAATCACTCCGGCCAATGACCCATAAGTCTTCGCGTAGTTCGAGAAATTCGCAATGTAGAAAGCGAAAGCCGCCGACGCCAGGACCCACACAACGATCGCGAACACAGACCCGAGACTGATCCACTTCATCTTTGGCTGACGGACATTTGGTGTCGCGTGATAAAGCAAGGCTATTAAGACGATCGCGACAACGAGCAAAACGGGCCATTTCGCGATCTGCCACACCAAAAGCGCCGCCGACCCAATCCCTATTGCATCACCAATCGCCTGCGCCACCGGTCCCGAGACCACCAGGATCAACGCAGCGAGCACGACGAGGATCACCGCACCGAGGGTGACAAGGAGCATGACGGGACGAAGTTTCCAAGCAGGGCGGCCTTCATCCTTCTCGTAGATGCGATTCATTGCCTTGCCGAATGCAACAACATAACCCGATGCCGACCACAGAGCGACGAGAAGGCCAATGACGAATGCCAGCCCCGCTGTCGAGTTCTGTGCCAATTCGGTCAGGGTGGGTGTCAACGTCTGCGCGATTGTTCCTCCGCCGAAGTCGGTGATGATTCCGGTGACTGTTTCGACTGTCTGCTGACTCTGGCCGACTAGACCCAGGATCGACAGGACCGCTAGAAGAGCGGGGAACAACGCGAGAACTAAATAGTAGGTCAGACCAGCGGCCAGTTGCAGGCAGTCATCACCGAGGAACTCCCGCAGTGTCTTGCCCGCCACGTACTTCCACGTTGGGCCAGTTAGTTTCTGTGGAGCATCGGGCTTGGCCGGGTCCTCGGCTGCGACGCCCTGTCTCGAGTCCTTTGCCTCGACATAGGAGGCTGGACCCGTATCGTCCCTTTCCGCGCGCTCTTCGAGACTCGAACGCTCGCCCGGGTATGTCTGGTCGCTCTGGTCAATCCTTCTTCGGCCAATCATCGCCGCCACCCCACCGCAACGATGACGGCAGCCAACGCAAGGCCTGAGGCAACCACCAACGGCGCAAGGTCAGTCCAGCCAGCTCGGGACCTCAACGGCAAGCCGCCCCCTATAGCCGCGGCTGGTTCTGTAACGCCGTCCGCATCGACGGCGACATCGTCATGGGAGAACACAGATTTAACCGCTCCTTTGGCTCCGGCGACTACGTTTTCCGTCTTGTCGCGTACGTCGCCTATGGCACCGGCGGCACGGTCTTTGACATCGTCTAA
Source organism: Brevibacterium sp. JSBI002 (assembly GCF_026013965.1). NCBI lineage: Bacteria > Bacillati > Actinomycetota > Actinomycetes > Micrococcales > Brevibacteriaceae > Brevibacterium > Brevibacterium sp. JSBI002. The sequence goes on along the minus strand of NZ_CP110341.1, from coordinate 457,769 downwards.
AGTGTGTTCCGCTTGGGCTTTGACGTCGAATCTCTCGACGAGTTGAGCCAAAGTCTGTCCAAGTTCTTCACGAGTACGGGCAATGTCAGCTTGAATCTCGGACGGTGAGGCGCTGGGGCCTGTGTCATTTGTGTCGGCCATCACGAGCCCCTTTCTTCAGCGTGTCCACAGTCTCCTTCGCAGCCTCAACCGTGCGCTCAGGCACCGGCGTGGTCTCGGAGACCTTCCGTTTACCGATCAAGGCCCCGACACCGGCGATAGTCAGGAGCAACACAGTCACGATCAGACCCGCTAACCACGCCGGCATGATGAGGGCTAGGGCGATGATGGCAGTCGCAATCCCTGCACCGAGACCATAGAGGGCGATGACGCCGCTTGCGCCAAGCAGACCCGCACCGAGGCCGGCCTTCTTGGCTTTCGTGCTCATCTCGATCTGGGCGAGTTGAATTTCGTCACGGATCAACCGGCTAGCCTGCTCCGATAACTGCGATACGAGCTCACCGGTCGATAATGGCGGTAGAGAGGAACGGTCATTCATCAGGGGCCCGCTTTCGACGATGAGACCAGACTGGCCTCGCTGTTTTGGCATAGGGATGGGGCTATGTGAGGCGGAACGGTAGCGCGAGTTCAGTTGAAGGAGGCTTGCAGGGCGCTCGATAGCTCACCCCAAGGAGTTGCTTAAGCATCCTTTGCTTGGGGCGCTGGTTGTGGCGTGACCTCAGCGTCGGGGTTGTCGTTGAAGTCACGGCCACCTTGGGCAGCCGCATTCGCTGCTGCCTGACCAACGTGCTCGGCTGCATCCTGCGCGAGATCACCAGCCTTGTCGAGATTCTCGGCCAGTCCGGTTCGCCCTTGGGCTCGAGCTTGATTCGCAGCTTTGAGGCCGAATTGCTTCACTTTCGCCCCCGCCTGGCCAGCGAGATCGAGGGCGTGGTCTTTCACTGCATGAGTAGTTGCATCGACCACTCGGCGGGCCTGGGGGCTCTTCCACAGTTCGCGGGCCTTGGCGACGAGGGCGTTGTACTGTTTTCGGCCCGCACGCGACCCGAGCACAAAACCGGCCCCGACACCGACTGCCAATATCAGCTTCTTCTTCATGAAAATCTGTCTCCTTCGTGGCACAGTCGGCGCTTCCCTCAACGGCGCGATGACAGTGCTGACACCCGCAACCTGCGATCGCAGTCAGGACGGGAGCCGGCCCTTGTCGTAATCCGACATTCGCTAGCTGGTCATGTGACGTAGTTTACATTCTAAACGTTATTTTGTCCTCGACGACTTTGGGCACTTCCGGCGTGAACGTGATTTCCTGGCCGCTCACGCGGCCGGAGAATTCCCGCAACGGCGGCAAAGTGGTGATGATCTTCTTCAACGACTCCCCAGTCGCGTCCTGCATGGACCTCGACACGGCCAGCGCAGTGATCACGACCGTCAAGTGTGCATCGATCGCACTGCTCGACATGCCACAGGTCGTGATAACTGCCGATTACCTCAGCAGCCGACATGACATCGGCGAGGATGTTCGTGACATAACCTTTGAACCCGGTCAGCTTCATCGCCCGCTCATTCGGCCGCAGCGCTCGCCACCCTCGCTTTTGCTCGATTGGCGAGGTGATCGACAACAGCCGCACAGCTGTTCGACACAGCTTTCTACCGTTTGACGGGTGTTTCCTGCAGAGTCGGCTGCACCGTGGTCCCGGTCTCCCACGAGTTCGCGCCCGGGGCCACCTCCGGCATCGGGATGTCTTCACGGCGTTCGCGGTTGCGCTGCGTCGAGACCCCGACTTCGCGGTCGCGCTCTCGGACCAGCTCTTCGCGGACTTGCCCATCCTCGGTGAAGCCCATCATCAGCTGCGGGGCACCGTAGGGGAAGTCGTGAACGTCGTACTGCCAGGTGTGGAACGTCTTGCCGTAGGTCTTCACCAAGTCCTCGAAGTAGGCGTGTTCGGCTATCTCCGGAACGCCAGGGGCGGTGAGGATTCCGGACTTGACCTCATAATGATGGCTGTGCCAGAGCTTCTTCTCCTCTTCGGGCAGGGAGCGGAACCGGTCTTCGCTGATGATGTACTCGATGCCGATCAGACGGGCGTCATGGGCGTTGCGATCGAAGATGACGCACTGGTGCAGGTCGTGTTCCAAGTGGATGCAGAAGTGAGCGGCATGGACTTGGCGTCCGGTGTCATCGGCATAGATGTGCAGGCCGTCGAGGTAAGTGCTCATCGCCTCCAGCGGATACTTCCGCTGGAGGAACGCGGAGCCCAGGTCCAACACGCGGTGCTTCCAAGGATGGCCCTTGCTGGTCTTGAGATTGCTGACGGCCCTGCGCCCGGCAAGAGCCGCTGCGACGCCGCCGATGCCGAGAGTCAGTCCGGTAGCGAAGCTCTTCAGATGTGTCAGTTCCATAATTCATCGTAAAGCGGATGATGACGCGATTGAACCCCCTGCAGAACGGCTGCGGACTATCGCGTGAGCCAGTTCGTCGAACGACCCCGTCGTGGAACACTCTTCGAACTGCTCGTCCTCCGCCTGGTCAGTGACAGCTTCCCCGGCTTCCGTCTTTTCCTTGTCTTCCCGCGTATTCCGATCGTCAGGATGCTCCACGGTGTCCGGAACTGCTTCTTTTTCTTCCTCATCATCGACCTCCTCGAATCATTCTCCGAAATAAAACCTCTCCGGTCTCAACTGGCGCATGCCACCGAGCCACGAAAACCGGCTGAAGCCTTCGACGTGACTCAAACACGCGCCGGGCAAGGAACTCTCCTCCTCCATGCCGCGATCCGGACAAAGCCGAAGGCCTGCCCCGCACGATGTGGGAACAGGCCTTCAGGTGAGAACCTCCGTCCGATCAGCTCCCAGCGTTCGCCTCCGCGGTCAGGTGAGCGCGCGCCTCGGCGAGCATGGCCTCACGGGTCGCAATCTTCACGCGCTCACGCCCCTCGGTCTCACCGAGGGCCTTCTCCGCAGCCTCGAGCCGGTGATAGCCCTCCCAGTCCGTGAACTCGACGCCCTTGGACTCGAGCAGCTCGACGATCGAGGACTCCTCCGGGTACACGGGTTCGGTGAGCGCCCCGGCGGCCTGATCATCGAGGATGTGCCCGATCGTCTCGAGCGCATCGCCCTTCGTATGACCGATGAGCCCGACGGGCCCGCGCTTGATCCATCCGGTCGTGTACACGCCGGGGATGACGTCCGCCTCGGCGGCCTGGCCCTGATCTTCGGCGTCGACGACGCGTCCTTCGTGATTCGGAATCACCTTCTTGGCCTCGTCGAAGGGCAGCTGCGGCAGCTGCGTTCCCGCATAGCCGACGGCCCGGTACACGGCATCGATGTCCCAGTCGTGGAAGTCCCCGGTGCCGTTGACGCCACCGGTCCCGTCGAGCTCCTGACGTTCCGTGCGCAGACCGGTCACCCCATCCTCGCCGAGGATGGCCACCGGTGCGTGGAGGAAGTGCAGGTGCAGTCGCCGCTTCGCCCCGGTCTCCTCCCGCATCGCAAAGTCCGTGAGCGTCTTCGTCACCTGCTTGACCTGGTTGCTCGACTCGATGGCCTCGAGCGACCCCTGATCGAACTCGTAGTCCTCGGGATAGACGATGATGTCGACGTCGTCGACCTGCCCGAGCTCGCGCAGCTCGAGCGGCGTGAACTTCGCCTGCGCGGGGCCTCGGCGGCCGAACACGTGGACATCGGTCACCTTCGAGGACTTCAGACCCTCGTACACGTGGTCGGGGATCTCCGTGGTGTGCAGGTCATCGGCCTGCTTCGCGAGCACCCGGGCCACGTCGAGGGCGACATTGCCGTTGCCGAGCACGGCGACCTTCTCCGCATCCAGCGGCCAGGTCTGGGCGACATCCGGATGGGAGTCGTACCAGTTGACGAAGTCGGCTGCCCCATAGGAACCGGGCAGATCGATCCCGGGCAGCGACAGCGGTGCGTCGACGAAGCAGCCGGTGGAGAAGATCACCGCATCGTAGCGGTCGGTGAGCTCGCCGAGGTTGATGTCGGCCCCGTATTCGACGTTGCCGAACAGGCGGATGTCACCGCGGTCGAGGACCTTGATGAGCGCATTGATGATGCCCTTGATCCGCGGATGGTCGGGGGCGACCCCATAGCGGACGAGCCCGAAGGGTGAAGGCAGGCGTTCGAACAGGTCGATGCTCAGTTCCAGGTCATGTTCGGCTTTGGTCAGCAGGTCGGCGGCGTAGATGCCGGCGGGGCCGGCACCGATGATGGCCACTCTGAAGGGAATAGCGGGCATAGGTTTCCTTGATCAGTCGGAGGTGAGCGAAGCGTCGCTCGTCGTCATTGAGAAGTCAGTCGCGGGGTGTTCAGTCGTCGGCGTTCTGCGGCGGCAGAGCTGCGATGAAGGGATGGTCTTTGTCGACGACTCCGTGGGCGGCTGCTCCGCCCGGGGAGCCGATGTCGTCGAAGAATTCGACGTTCGCCTTGTAGTAGGCCTCCCACTCATCAGGCACATCGTCTTCGTAGAAGATCGCCTCGACGGGGCACACGGGTTCGCAAGCCCCGCAGTCGACGCATTCGTCGGGGTGGATGTAGAGGGAACGGGTGCCTTCGTAGATGCAGTCGACCGGGCATTCCTCGATGCAGGCTCGGTCCTTCAGGTCCACGCACGGTTGGGCGATGATGTAGGTCATGGGTTCCTCACGAGTTCGGATGCCGATGCGGCAGGCTCGGTCGCCTGGGTGAACGCACCATCGGCGTAGGGGCTCAAGGTCACGACATCACCGGCGACGATCACGGCCGGTGACCGGACGCCTCGGCGAGCCGCGCGGAAGGCGATGTCGCCGAGGGTTCCGATGGTCACTCGTTGGTTCTCACCGAAACCGTCTTCGACGATCGCGACCGGGCAGTCGTCACCGCGCCCGGATCGTGCAAGCACCATCGCCGAATTGATGAGTGTGCCCACTCCCATGAGCACGACGACGGTGTGGTCGCGTCCCCCGCCGATCTCGCTGAGTTGGTCGTGACCGGTCACGACCGTGTACGAGGTGGCCACCCCTCGGTGGGTGAGCGGGATTCCGGCGACCGCCGGAACGGAGTTCGCGCTGGTCACCCCGGGGACGACGCGGACATCGACTCCGGCGGCCCGGCAGGCGATGACCTCCTCTCCCCCACGTCCGAGGACGAACGGATCCCCGCCCTTGAGCCGGACGACCCGGTGGCCGAGCTTCGCCTGTGTGATGAGGATGTCGTTGATCCCGCTCTGCGGCACCGGATGGTGCCCCGGCAGCTTTCCGACGTCGATGATCTGCGCATCCAAGGGCGCACCGCGTTCGGTTTCGAGCTGATCGATGACCGATCGGGCGCCGAGGCGGTCAGCCACTATGACATCGGCGCGTTCCAATGCGCGCAGACCGGTGACGGTGAGCAGTCCGAGATCGCCCGGTCCGGCACCGACGAGCAGCACGGTGCCCGGCTGTTGTGGGAGGAAGAGCGTCATGACTTGTCCTCGGTGGATTCGGGGGTGTGAGCCGCCTCGGGGGTGTGGATTCCCGCAGCGAGGGTGTTGCCTGTCTGCGGGTCGATGACGACGAAGGCTCCGGCCGTGCCGTGGTCGCGGAAGTCCGGGACCGGCAGCTCGGCCGACAGCTTCACCCGGGCCAGGCCGATGTCGTTGCCGGCGAGCACCTCGGCGGGTTCGGTCTCGGAGGTCTCGAGGTTGCGTTTGGCCTCGATGCTGACGATCCCCTTCACGGTCGTCGTCCCCGTCTTGATGAGCACCCGGTCCCCCGTGCGCAGGCCCTCGGCCGTGAACGGGAAGACCTCGGCTCGCAGTTCCCGGCGCGGGGTGGGCAGGGTGCCGGCCGCGGCGATGACGCTGCCACGAGCGGTATCGACGTCATCGGCCAACCGCAGCGCCACCGACAGCGGCGCACTCGCGGTCTCAAGGGGACCACTGGCGGTATCGATGCCCGTCACCGTCGTTGTCAGCCCGGCGGGGTGGATCTCGATCTCATCGCCGAGGCTGACTCGCCCGGCCGTGATCTGTCCGGCCACCGCCCGGTAGTCCCGGAATTCCTCGGGGTCGAGACCCGGTGCCAGTCCCCCTTGCGGACGCAGCACGGTCTGCACGTCGACGCGGAAGGCCTCGAGATCGGCGGTGTCCTCGTCCGCACTCGGCAGGGTCTCAAGGAGTTCGAGCAGCGCCGGACCCGTGTACCAGGGTGTGTTGTCCGAGGTGGTGGCGACATTGTCCCCGGCCAGGGCGGAGATCGGAATGAGGTGCGGGGTCTCCAGGCCGATCTCGTCCGCGAGGGCCTTGATGTCGTTTTCGACCGCCTCGATCCGCGTCTGGTCGTAGTCGATGAGGTCGATCTTGTTGACGGCGATGATGACGTGGCGGATGCCGAGCCGGGAGACGACGGTGAGGTGCCGGCGGGTCTGCTCGGTCGCACCCGTGCGGGCGTCGATGAGGACGACGACGGCATCGGCGGTCGAGGCTCCCGTGACCATGTTCCGCGTGTACTGGACGTGTCCGGGGCAGTCGGCGAGGATGAACGAGCGCCGGTCGGTGGCGAAGTACCGGTAGGCGACGTCGATGGTGATGCCCTGTTCGCGTTCGGCCCGCAGTCCGTCGGTGAGCAGAGCGAAATCGAACTCTCCGCCGAGGAATCCGCGTTCCCGGCTGGTCGCGCTCACGGCGGCGAGCTGGTCGGCGAGGATCGCCTTCGCATCGTGGAGGAGCCGGCCGACGAGCGTGGACTTCCCGTCGTCAACGGATCCGGCGGTGGCGAAGCGCAGCAGCGTCTTCGTCGTCGTGTCCAACGAGGCGGTCGCCTCGGTGGTGGTTGTCGTGGCGTTTGCGTCAGTGGTTGTGGTCGTCATCAGAAGTACCCGTCCTTCTTGCGGTCTTCCATCGCCGCGGCCGAGATGCGGTCGTCGGCGCGAGTGGCTCCGCGCTCGGTCACAGTGGTGGCGGCCACCTCGGCGAGGATGGACTCGAGGTCATCGGCGCTCGATTCGACGGCTCCGGTGCAGCTCATATCTCCGACGGTGCGGTAGCGGACCTTCTTGGTCGTGACGGTCTCGCCGTCGCGTGGGGTGGAGAATTCGCCCGTGGCCCACCACATGCCGTCGCGGGCGAAGACTTCGCGGTCGTGGGCGAAGTAGAGCTCGGGCAGTTCGATGCCTTCGCGGGCGATGTAGCTCCACACGTCGAGTTCGGTGAAGTTCGAGATCGGGAACACGCGCACGTGTTCGCCGGGCAGGTGGCGGCCGTTGAAGAGGTTCCACAGTTCGGGGCGTTGGCTGCTGGGGTTCCAGCCGCCGAATTCGTCACGCAGGGACAGGATGCGCTCCTTGGCCCGGGCCTTGTCCTCGTCGCGGCGGGCACCGCCGAAGACGGCGTCGAACCTCCCGCCGGTGATGGCGTCGAGCAGCGGCTGGGTCTGCAGGGTGTTCCGGGTGCCGTCGGGGCGTTCGCGCAGGCGACCGTCGTCGATGTAGTCCTGGACCTTCGCCACCGTGAGGTCGAGGCCGTACTTCTCTGCCGTCTCGTCGCGGAAGCGGATGATCTCGTCGAAGTTGTGTCCGGTGTCGACGTGGAGGAGTCCGAACGGGATCTTCGCCGGCCAGAACGCCTTCGCCGCGAGGTGGAGGACTGTCACGGAGTCCTTGCCGCCGGAGAACAGCAGCACGGGGCGTTCGAACTCGGCGGCGACCTCACGGATGATGTGGATCGCTTCGGATTCGAGGACGTCGAGGGTGGACAGGCTCGCACCCGGGTTGTGGGCGGGCGCCGCCTCGGCGGTGGTGCGGGTCGGCTTGGTGTCGTGGTTGGACTGGGTGTCGATGCTCATGTGTGGAGTCCGCATTCTGTTTTGGTCGATCCGGCCCAACGGCCGGCGCGGGGGTCTTCCCCTTCGGCGACGGGGCGAGTGCAGGGCTGGCAGCCGATCGACGGGTACCCCTGCGACAGCAGCGGGTTGACCGGGACGTCGAAGGCGCGTGAGTAGTCGAGGAGGTCGTCGAACGACCACGCGGCCAGAGGGTTGACCTTGACCAGTCCGTTCTTCTCATCGAAGGCGATCAGCGGCGTGTTCGTCCGGGTCGGAGCCTCGTCGCGGCGGACTCCGGTGAACCAGAGTTCGTAGCCGTTCAGTGACTTCTTCAGCGGTGCGACCTTGCGGCGGGCGCAGCACAGGCCCGGGTCGCGGGCGAAGAGATCCTTGCCGAATTCGGCGTCCTGCTCTTCCACGGTCTGCTCCGGGAGGACGTCGACGATGTGGACATCGACACGGCGGGCCACCTCGTTGCGGGTGTCATAGGTCTCCCGGAAGTGATAGCCGGTGTCGAGGAAGAGGACGTCGACGCCGGGCTGGTACTGGGCGACGTAATGCGGCAGGGCGGCGTCGGCCATCGAGCAGGCCACGGCGCAGGCCGCGGTGTCGAAGTTCCGGGACACCCAGCGGATGACGTCGGCGGGGTTGGCCTCGGGAACACCGTTCTCCGGGTCACCGGCGAGCTCACGGGCACCCGCCTCGGCGAGGGCTTTGAGTTCTTCGACGGGACGCGGTTCGGGGCGGGACTGCGTCTCGGTCGGGACTGCGGTCGCGGTGTTGGCCGCCTCGGTGGGGGCTGCGGTCGTGTTCGTGTGGGTCATTTCAGCTCCTCCTCGTCAACGCGGTGGGCCCATTCGGAGAATGTTTCGGTCTTCCCACGCCCGGCGAGAAAGCGACGGACGAGTTTCTCGACGTAGTCGCTGAGGTTGTCCGCGGTGACCTTGAGTCCGCGGACGGTGCGGCCGAGTCCGGCTTCGTCGCGGTCTTTCGAAGCCAATCCCCCGCCGACGTGGACCTGGAATCCGGGGACCTGTTCGCCGTCGTCGGTGGTGACGATCTGGCCTTTGAGGCCGATGTCGGCGGTCTGGATGCGGGCGCAGGAGTTCGGGCAGCCGTTGAGGTGGAAGCTGATCGGGTGGGGCAGCTCTTCGATGTCGGCGAGGCGCTCTTCGAGCTTGGTGATGGTGTCGGCTGCGGTCTGCTTGGTCTCGACGATGGCGAGTTTGCAGTATTCGATGCCGGTGCACGCGATCGTCGAGCGGCGGAAGAGGTCCTTCCGGCTGGAGAGGCCAAGCGCATCGAGCTCGGCGACGACGGCTTCGACGTCGGCTTCGTCGATGTCGAGCAGCAGCACCTTCTGGTGCGGGGTCGTGCGCAGGCGAGTGGATCCGTACTTCTCAGCGAGGTCGACGAGCTGTCCGAGCAGGGTGCCCGAGACGCGGCCGACGACAGGGCTGACGCCGATGTAGTAGCGGCCGTCGGTCTGCTTGTGGACGCCGACGTGGTCACCGGCGGTGCTCGGCTTGGCCGGCGCCGGCCCGTCGGCGAGCTGGTATCCGAGGTATTCGGTTTCGAGGACTTCGCGGAACTTCTCCGGACCCCAATCGGCGAGCAGGAACTTCAGGCGGGCCTTGTTGCGCAGGCGGCGGTAGCCGTAGTCGCGGAAGATCGAGGTCACGCCCAGCCAAGTCTCGACGACTTGGTCGGGGGCGACCCAAGCGCCGAGGCGTTCGGCGAAGCGGGGGACGACGGACAGGGCGCCGCCGACCCACAGGTCGTAGCCGATGCCGTGTTCGGGGTGTTCGACGGCGACGAAGGAGCAGTCGTTGATCTCGTGGACGACGTCCTGGCTGGGGTGGCCGGTGATCGCGGTCTTGTATTTCCGCGGCAGGTTCGACAGGCTCTGGTCACCGATGTAGCGGCGTGAGATCTCTTCGATCGCCGGGGTCGGATCGATGAGTTCATCGGCGGCGATGCCGGCGACGGGTGAGCCGAGGATGACGCGGGGAACGTCGCCGCAGGCTTCGGTCGTCTGCAGACCGACGGCCTCGAGGCGGCGCCAGATCTCGGGGACGTTCTCGATCTCGATCCAGTGCAGCTGGATGTTCTGGCGGTCGGTGAGGTCGGCGCTGTCGCGGGCGAATTCGGTGGAGATGTCCGCGATCGTGCGCAGCTGCTCGGTGGTGAGCTTGCCGCCGTCGATGCGGATGCGGAGCATGAAGTATTCGTCTTCGAGCTCATGCGGCTCGAGCTTCGCGGTGCGACCGCCGTCGATTCCCGGTTTGCGCTGGGTGTACAGACCCCACCAGCGGAAGCGGCCGTGCAGGTCGTCGGAGTCGATCGAAGAGAATCCGCGCTTGGCGTAGATGGTTTCGATCCGGGCGCGAACGTTGAGGCCGTTGTCTTCGGCTTTGTCGATCTCGTTTTTGTTCAACGGTTCATGGCCGTCGATCTTCCACTGCCCATTGGACTTCTTCGGGCGGGCGGGCCGCTTTGCGGTCCGTTTACCTGCTGTTTCCTTGTTCTCTTCCACCTGAGTGGACATTGCTGTCTCCAAACGCTGAGGGGAACCAGTGATGAGCCACGCTACATGAATGCCGGATTGCTCAACAAATTACCGAATGGTTTGTGTCACGGAGCGACATCTGGCGTCACGGCCTGCCGTGTATGCGGTCAGGCGTTGAGCATCCGCGGGGTGAGGTTGCGTGGTTGGGTGTGAGGTTAGACGTAGGCAGGACAGCCGCCGTCGGCACGGGCGCCGCCGGGGCCACTGTTGCGGCCGGCCGCGAGAACACCGTCACGAACTTGGCCGCGGATTCCCCCGCGGACTCGGTCGCGGACGATGTCAACGAGCTTCGGCGGAACGGCGGACGCGATGCCGCCTCCGGTGAGAAGCGGCGGGGCGAGGACGCCGGTCGAGTCAGTGCCGCCCTCGACGTGCTTTCGGGCGAGGTCGTCGAAGAACCCCGGCGCCAGCAGATAGTTCGCAAGCACGGGGCGGGTTCCGCGACTCCGACTCTCCGCGACGAGGTCCTTCAGGGCCACTCCCCCGCCGGCGAGGAAGCCGACCTCGACTGGACGCTCGAGCTCTGCGGCCAACAGCCTGCCCATTTCACGACATGACTCGTTCGCCCGCTCGTCGCTCGATCCGGCAGCGGCGAGGATGACCTCGTCGTTGTCGCTCAAAGCCGGAAGGCGATCGGCAAGGATCTCCGCAAGCCTCGCATCCGGCCCAAGCGTCGGCGTCCGCCGAACGTCACGGCCGGACTCGATGGCTCGGTTGACCACCTCAGCGAGGTCGACATGGACGTGATAGCCCGGGGAGAGCAGAAGCGGCACGAGGATCACCGGGCGGTCGGCGGGCAGGCGGTTGATCACCTCGTCGACGTCGGGTTGCTGGACGTCCACATGGCCGAGCATGACCTCGTCGGCAATCCCGCGAATGCGCAGGTCTGTGGCGATCTCTGCCGCGAGCACCTCGATGAGGACTTGGCCGGTCGGCGATGAGGTCCCGTGGGAGATCAGCCCCACCGACGGCAGCCCCGTCACAGCGCCCACTCCTGGACAGGCCTCTGCGCCCGGAATCTCACTGGCTGCGGCGCCCGACCCCGCGCAGGAACCGGGGGTGTCACGGTCATCGCGCAAAGCAATTGCTCAACGACTACACGGCCCGGGTGAGCAGCTCTCGTCACTCTTGATTGCATTCGCACAGCGTAACCCATCAGTGTCAACGTCGCATACAGGCTCGTCATCAGGGAAATACCGCCATGTGGCGTCATCTTTCGACATGCAGCGACCGAGTTCGTAGGATTGCGGATGATTCGCCATTCTGCTCAACAGTTTCGCTAGTGTGTCTAGTCAAAGCGTCTTTGCGTTCCTGACACCGACCGCATCTTCGACGTCTTCTGCGTCATCACCACCTTCGCGTCATCCACGAAAGGCAAGCACATGCGTCAGCTCATCGTCCTCGGGATCGTCGGCCTCATCGCTCAGCTCATCGATGGATCGTTGGGGATGGCCTATGGGGTCACCTCAACCACACTGCTGCTCGCGGCGGGTACGGCACCGGCGGCTGCCTCGGCGGCGGTGCACTTCTCTGAACTGGGCACAAGCTTGGTATCAGGGATCTCCCATCACCGGTTCGGCAATGTCGACTGGCGGACGGTGGGCATCCTCGCCGGTCCCGGCTTCATCGGCGCGGTCCTCGGGTCGACGTTCCTCGCCAGCCTCGATGGGGAGGCCGCGACCCCGTGGATCTCGGGAATCCTGCTCGCGCTCGGGGTCTACGTGATCTGGCGGTTCCTCGCATTGGGCGGGAAGCGTCCGGAGTTCAAGTCGCGGCCGAGCGCGGGGATGCTCGTGCCGGTCGGGTTCGTCGGTGGAGCGCTCGATGCCATCGGCGGTGGCGGCTGGGGTCCGGTCGGGACGACGACGCTGCTCTCATCAGGACGTTTGGAGCCCCGGAAGGTCATCGGGTCGATCGATACGAGTGAGTTCGTCGTCGCCGTCGGCGGTTCGCTCGGGTTCCTCATCGCACTCGGCTCGCAGGGCATCGAGTGGCAGATCGTGGCGGCGCTGCTCATCGGCGGCGTCATCGCCGCACCGTTCGCCGCATGGCTGGTGAAGCTGCTGCCGGCGAAGGTGCTTGCAGTCGCCGCGGGCGGAATCATCATTCTCACGAACATCCGCACCATCCTGCTCACCTTCGGGCTGGGCGCGTCGACCGTGTGGCTGACGCTCGGCGGCTTGGCCCTCGTCTGGTTTGCCCTCATCGCCCACGTCGTCCGCGTCGAGCGGGCAGCCTCGAAGGCGCGGAAGGCTGAAGAAGCCGCGAAAGCTGAGGCCGAAGCGACCATCGGCAGCTGATCACCGCCGCCTACCCTTCTCAATCAACGCGAAACTCGAAAAGCACGTCGCGGACGACGTGCTTTTCGAGTTTGGCGTTGATCGACGAGGATCGGCGTGCGGTCAGCGCTGGCTGTAGAGCTTCCGGGCCATGATCACGCCGATGAGCGAGAGCAGCGACAATGCGGCGTAGTAGAAGCCGGGCACGGTCAGCAGACCGGTCGCGCCGAGCAGCGCGGTGAGGATGAGCGGGGCGAAGCCGCCGAAGATCGTGACACCGAAGCTGTAGGCGATGGTCATGCCGGAGCTGCGCACCTTGACGGGGAACAGTTCGGAGAGCAGGGCAGGCATCGGGCCGAAGTAGAAGACCATGAACAGGCCGACGATCGCCTCGCACAAGGTGAGGACGCTGATCGACGGGTTCGCGGTCAGGAGGATGAACATCGGCCACGCGACGATGATGCCGACGATGGTCGTCGGGATCATCACGGTCGTCGGGCCCACTCGGTCGGCCAGGCGACCGGCGAACGGGGCACCGACGAGGGTGATGACACCGGCGACGACGGCGCCGGGGAATGATGCCCAGGCGTCGAGGCCGAGGTTGGTCACGGCGAACTGCGGCAGGAAGGTGATGAGGTAGACCGAGATCGTGGCCATCGCGATGATGAGGAACGCGGAGAACAGGCGGCCGAAGTTCTCGGAGAGGAGGACGCGGAGCGGACTGTCGGTCTTCTCGGCGGCCTTGAACTCAGGGGTGTCATCCATCTTCGAGCGGATGTACCAGCCGACGGGCCCGATGAGCAGGCCGAGGGCGAAGGCCACGCGCCAGCCCCAGGAGTGCAGGGCCTCTTCGCTCAGTGCCGAGCTGAGAATCCACGAGATTCCGGCGGCCAGGAACATCGAGATGCCCTGAGTCGCGGTCTGGAAGGAGGCGTAGTAGGCCTTGCCGCGCTTGGCGTTCTCGGTAAGGAAGGCTGTGGCCGATCCGAATTCGCCGCCGGCGGAGATTCCCTGGATGATGCGGGCGATGATGAGGCCGATCGCGCCCCAGATGCCGATGGTCGCTTCGCCAGGCAGGATGACGATGATGAACACGCCGAGGGTCATCAGACCGATCGTCAGCGACAGGGCGGACTTGCGGCCGTGCTTGTCCGAGTAGCGGCCGATGAGGATGGCGCCGAGGGGACGGACGACGAAGGTGATGGCGAAGGTCGCCCAGGTCATCAGCTGCGCGGACAGGCCCTCGCCCGGGTAGAAGACCGCGGTGATCGAGGTGGCCATGAACCCGAATAGGATGATGTCATACCACTCGAGGGCGTTGCCCAGTCCGGCCGCAACTACGGCCTTGCGGGCCCGCGACTTGTCTTCGCGGGACTCGACGGGTGTCTCAGTCATCGTGTGCCTCTTCTTGTAGGTGCCCGGGCGCCTGGGTGGCGGAGCCGGTGGTGGATCGTGGGCTTACGGGATGCAGGCACCGTTGCTCATCACCCGGGGCGGATGTTGCTTATTCACAGACCTGGTCGGAGTCTCTGCTCTGACAAGTATGCCCCTGTTCTCGTCAGCGAGACGATTGTAGTCCCGTAGTATCCGGCCGCAAAGGCAGTCTCAGCAGGTGACGAGTCACGTCAGTGTCAGTTGTTACGATCGCGGTATGTCGACCGAAGCCCGAAATGCTGCCCCCGCCACAGCGGTCGAGGTCCGCGGTGCACGCGTGCACAACCTGCAGAATATCGACGTCGACGTGCCTCTGAATACCCTCGTCGCCATCGCCGGCGTCTCCGGTTCGGGCAAGTCCTCCCTGGCCATGGGAGTCCTCTACGCCGAAGGCTCTCGGCGCTATATCGAAGCTCTGTCGACGTACACCCGTCGACGCATGGGTCAAGCCGCCCGCGCCGACGTCGACACCGTCCGCCACATCCCCGCCGCCCTTGCTCTGCGGCAACGGCCCGGAGTCCCCGGGGTCCGCTCGACGTTCGGCACCTCGACCGAGCTGCTCAACGTCGTTCGCCTGATCTTCTCCCGCCTGGCCTCCCACCTCTGCCCGAACGGGCACCGGCAGAAACCGACTCTCGATGTCGCTGCCGAGGAGCCGTTCGACTGCCCCGAATGCGGTGAAACCGTCTATGCTCCCGGCGCCGAGGAGCTCGCCTTCAATTCCGGTGGAGCATGCCCCCGCTGCGAGGGCATCGGCACCATCAGAGAAGTCGACGATGCCTCCCTCATCCGCGACCCCGACCTGTCGATCGACGACGGCACAGTCGTCCCCTGGCAGATGTTCGGTTTCAACGTCCAACCGCAGATCGCCCGCGAGTTCGGCGTCCGCACCGATGTGCCCTGGCGCGACCTCGAAGACTGGGAACGCGAGATCGTCTTCGCCGGCCCCGAAGAGAAGAAGCACATCACGGTCACCTCGAAGAAGGGGCTCCACGACCTCGACTTCACCTTCCGCAACGCCCGCCTGACGGTGACCGAAGAACTCAAACGTGCGGACAACGAGAAGCGCTTCGCCAGGGTCAGCCGGTTCCTCTCCGAGCAGGTCTGCCCCGACTGCGAGGGCACCCGCCTGTCCCCCGCCGCCCGTGCACCGCGCATCGGTGAGATCGGCCTCGCCGAGGCGACCGCCATGACCCTCGACGAACTCGTCGACTGGGCCGCGGATGTTCCGGCCGGCCTTCCCTCATCGATGCAATCTATGGCCAGATCGTTGGTGGACACTCTGCTCGGCATGGCACGCCGGCTGCTCGACCTGGGGCTCGGCTACCTCGCCCTCGACCGGGCTGGTTCGTCCCTGTCGACGGGTGAACGCCAACGTGTCCAACTCGCTCGCGCCGTGCGCAATGAGACCACCGGCGTCCTCTATGTCCTCGACGAACCCTCGATCGGCCTCCACCCCTCCAACATCGCGGGCCTACAGGGTGTCATCACCGATCTCCTCGACGAGGGCAACTCCGTCGTCATGGTCGACCACGACCCGCTGGTCCTCCGCGAAGCCGACCATCTCATCGAGATCGGCCCCGGGTCCGGACGCGACGGCGGCACGGTCGTGGCCACCGGCACTGTCGCGGACCTCGACAATCATCCCGATTCCCGCATCGGCCCCTACCTCACCGGCCGCGCCGAAACACTTGTGCGCGAGCCCGCGGCCGCCTCGGCGACCTTCGATCACGGACGGGTCCGATTGCGCACCGAACCGATCCACACGGTCCACGCCCTCGACGCGGAGATCCCGCGGCAGCGGCTGACCGTCGTCACGGGCGTGTCCGGATCGGGCAAGACCACCCTCGTCCTCGACAGCCTCGTCCCCGCGCTCAAAGCCGCCGATGAACGTTCGCGGCCCGGTCATGTGCGTGACATCGACGCCGAGGGGATCGACCGGGTCAACGTCGTCGACGCCACCCCGATCGGCATCAACGTCCGCTCGACCGTCGCCACCTATTCCGGGGTCCTCGACGACCTGCGACGTGCGTACGCCAGCCTTGATTCGGCGAAGGAGGCCGGACTCACGGCCGGGGATTTCTCGTACAACACGGGATCCCTGCGCTGCCCGAAATGCGAAGGCACCGGCGAGATCACCCTCGATGTGCAGTTCCTGCCCGATGTCGACATCCCCTGTCCCGACTGCGAAGGCCGCCGGTACAGTCCGGACGCGGATGAGTACCGCCGTGCCTCGGATGCCGATGGTCAGCCGCAGTCGCTGCCGGATCTCTTGGCGATGACCGTCGCCGAGGCGCTCCCCCACCTCGCCGAGATGCGCAAGGTCCACGCCCGGCTGAGAACGCTGGCCGATGTGGGACTCGGCTATCTCACCCTCCACGAGGCGACCCCTGCACTGTCCGGCGGAGAGGCACAGCGGCTCAAGCTCGCCACCGAACTCGGGAAGTCGCAGCAGCACACCCTCTTCGTCTTCGACGAACCGACGGTGGGCCTGCACCCCGAGGATGTGCGTGTGCTCGTGCGCGTCTTCCAGCAGCTGCTCGACCAAGGTGGGACGGTGCTCGTCATCGAGCATGACCTCGACATGATCGCGAACGCGGACTGGATCATCGACCTCGGCCCCGGCGGAGGCCAGGATGGCGGTCAGATCTCGGCAACGGGAACTCCGCAGCAAGTCGCGAATGCCTCAGGCAGCGTGACCGGCGAGTACCTCAAGGGTCATCTGGCCGAGGCGAGGTAACGGAAACGGCCCCATCCTCAACGGAGGACGGGGCCGGATTCGGGGAGAGCCGAAAGGGCAGAGAAGAAACTCAGCCGGGCTCCTCCTCGACTTCCTTCGCCTTCTCGGCCTTGGTGAAGGCCTGGTACTTGCGGATGACTTCAAGCGCCGGACCGTCGGCGATCAGTTCGCCCTTTTCGATCCACAGCGCGCGGTTGCACGTGTCCTTGATCGTGCGCATCGAGTGCGAGACGAGAAAGACGGTACCGGCGTTCTCACGGATGGCGCGGATTCGGCCCTCGGAACGATCACGGAACTTCTTGTCACCGACGTTGAGCGCCTCATCGACGATGAGGATCTCGTGCTGCACCGAGGTCGCGATCGCGAACTTCAGACGCTGCGACATACCCGAGGAGTACGTGCGCATCGGCAGATCGATGAAGTCCTCGAGCCCGGTGAACTCGACGATGTCATCGAATTTCGCGTCGATCTCTGCACGAGTGAGTCCCAAAGCCAGTGACCCGAGAACGATGTTGCGAGCACCGGAAAGATCCGGGATCAGTGCGGCACCGACACCGAGGAGGTTCGGCCGTGACGTCGCATAGATCGCGCCCTCGGAGGTCGGGGTCAGTCCGGTGATCGACCGCATGAGCGTCGACTTGCCGGAGCCGTTGCTGCCGATGATGCCGATGGATTCGTTCTTGTGTGCGACGAAGCTGATGCCTTTGAGGGCGTGGACTTCCCTCAGCTCCCGCTTTCTCGTCATCACGTCTTTGCTGCCCATCTTGAGCTTCTTGCCCGTGGCCAGTGTTTTGTAGCGGACGTGGACGTTGTCGCAGACGACGACGGGTGGATTGTTCTTGGTCACCTCGGGGAGGCTGCCGGTGTCGAACGAATTATCGTCACTCATCACGACCAAACCTTTCCTCGGCCTGCCAGAAGAACACGAAGCCGATGATGAAGATGCCGAATGCCCAGATGGCCAGGTGCCAGAAGTAGTCGTAGGGAACGACCCCGTCCTTCATGAGGATGCCGCGAGCGATGGACAGCACGTTGTTGATGGGCTGCCAATCGGCGAAGGGCTGGAGGGACGGGTTGATCTTGTCGACCATGACCTTGAGGTCGAAGAAGACACCCGAGGTGTAGAAGATCATGCGGGAGATGAACGGGGTGACCTGCGACAGGTCCCGGAAGTGGACCGTTGCGCGGGCGAAGATGAACGCCACACCCTGGTTGAAGACCCAGAACAGGAACACCAGCGGGATGAAGAGGAACCAGTCCCAATCAGGCCTGGCACCGAAGATGATGACGATGAGCGCCATGAAGATGAGCGTGGGAATGAAGTCGAGCAGGTTCTGGAACACCTTGGCAATCGGCAGAACTATGCGCGGGAACGGCAGAGATTGCACGAGCGACGCGTTCGAGATGATCGACTTCGCACCGCCATTCATCGAGCTGTTGAAGAACTCGAGGATGAAGACTCCGATGACGACGAATGGAGCGAAGTCCGGCGGGCGAGCAGTCGCGCCCTGCATGATGAAGCCGAAGACCGTGCCGTAGATCAGTGCCGAGAACGACGGACGCAGCAACACCCAGGCCATGCCGAGGCGGTTGCGCTCGTTCTCGGACTGCATCCGGTACTTCGCAAGCGTGTACGTGAAGTCGCTTCGGTTGAGAAGCTGTTTGACGTACTGGGGCAGAGACGGCCGTCCACCCACTCTCTCGAGTCCGTGCTCGGCAGCAAGCCTGGCCATATCCATGAACAGAAAATTCTCTCGTCGGCGACTGGGGATAGAACAGAAAGAGTCTACGGGATGAGACTAGCGCAGACTCACAGTCGGCTGTGAGCCTTGAAGTCGAAGTCTGGGTCGGCGATTTGGGCCCGCGTCGGAATGTGGCTACCGCCGAGTACACGCCGCGCCGCCGCCTGCATCGGCGGCCAGTTGAATGTTTCGACACCGACGAGCTTCGACTCCGGTTCGGGGCCGTCGAAGTGGAAGACCTGGAACTTGGCTCCGCTGGGGTCGTGTCGGATGATCGTGTCGTTGGCGTCGGGGCTCGTCAGGCCCGCCGTGAATACCTTCTCCGGGCCTTGGAAGCTCCAGTGCCAGGGGACGTCGGACCAGGCTTTCGGACCCCCTTCCGGCCCACTGCCTGAAGCGGATTCGGAGTCGTTCTCGCCTTTGTTCGACGGCTCTCCCGCGCCCTCGCCGAGGAGCTCAGCGAGGAATTTTCCGTGGCTTTCGGCCACCGGTTCACAGGCCCATGGGTGGTCGAGTGCATAGGGTCCGGCGGTGATGATGGCGCAGTCGCCGGCGGCGAAGACACCCGCATGAGATGTTGCCAAACTCTCATCCACGCCCCAGGCCTGAGCGGGGCGGTGGCCGTCGATCGGGATCAGCCGAGGTCGAGCTCCGACGCTGGTGATGAACAGGTCGTGAACATCGGCCGGGATGTCGTCCGGGCTCGCGGTGTGGGTGACGAAGTCGACCCCGGCGGCTTTGTGCTTCTCGAACAGTGCCTGCCGCACGGGAGCGGAGAGCTGTTTGCGAAGGGGTTCGTTCCCGCGCAGGTAGACCGTGGCGCGGTGCCCGGCAGCCACCGCCGAGGCGGCCACTTCCATTCCGAGATAACCGGAGCCCAGCACCCCGACGTTGAGCGCCTCGGTCGCGTTGTTCACACGTTCAAGGATCCATTCGGCGTCGCCGAGGTCATAGACCGGCAGGGCGTCCGGGAAGGCGGGGACTTCGGGGCGGTTCGCCTCCATCCCGGTGGCGAGGATGCAGTGGGTGAAGTCGATGGACTCCCCCGAGGCGAGGTGGATGGTGCCGGCGGTGGCGTGGTCATTCGCCAGCCGATGGGGGTGTCGCTGGGTCTCGGCGGTGTAGCGGGACTCCGCGGCCGCCTCGGCGAGGGTGATCTCTTCTGCCCGGTCACGGACGAAGGTGATGTGATCGGTCGATTCGAGATGGTAGGGCAGGTGGTGGCGGGAGCCGTCGAAGAGGTGCTTGGACAGCGGCGGCCGCTCACACGTTTCGCCAGCTTGGGGGTCGATGACGGTGACGGCCTGACCGCGCGCGTTCAGCTCCCGCGCCGCAGTCGTACCGGCCAGTCCCGCACCGATGATGACGATCCGCTTGCTCATGCCTCCATGCTATGCCTCGCCGAGGCGGCTCGCGGTGAGGTGGGGCGCCCGGCACGGGCAGCAGAGCAGTCGTGCCGAGCCCCCTGGCCTCTCACGGCTCAGAGTTCCGTGGTCTGTGTGCCGCCGGACGGGCGGTCTCCGGTGAGCTTGGACCGGACCATGCGGAACATGCCCGATGCCTTGCCACCGGGCAGCCCCCAGTGCTGTGCGGAGTGGGTGACGACCTTGATGAGTCCCAGGTTCGGGTCGCGGCGGTCATCGAACCACGCCTTGGCGGAATCCGACCACAGTTCATCGACCTTGGCCTTGTCGTCGACGAACTTCACGCGCCCGGCCACCGACAGCCAGTTGCCCGCCTCCGCGAGGCTGATATTGACCTCGGGGTTCGTCTGCAGCGCCTTCGCTTGGTCGCCGTCGAGGGCGAGGAAGAACCAGACGTCGGCCTCCTCGGTGACCTGCTGGGGTGCCATGGGGTGAGCGAGGATCTTGCCGTCGGCGAGCGCGGTCGCGAGCATGACAGAATCACCGCCGCGCAGGATCTTGACGACGTCGGCCCGGTCGAGCTCGTCTGTCGCCGCCTCTCCTGCGGGCTTCTGCCCACCACCCGCGGCGGATACCTGGCCAGCTTCGGTGTCGTCAGTGGCGGAGGCTGCCGCTTCCGTGCTCGCGGCGCCGCCTCCCGCCGTGCTGCCGACCGCGTTGCCCATCCCTGGCGCGCTGTAGATATCGCCGTGCTCGGACGTGGTGCCGACCGAGGCACCCATACCCGGGGCAAGGGAAGCGTCAGTGGCTCCGGAGTTCTCGGTTCCTGAGCTCGGAGTCGCTTCGGCGGCCTTCGATTCGTCGATCGCCGTATGCGAACCATCGGGATTGCGGTGCAGCGTCACGCCTTCTTCCGCTGCCGTGTTCTGGGCACGCTCCTCAACGTTGTTTTCGGTGTATCCGACTTCGGCGTGAGATTCCATGGACGAAGTGCCGCCCAGCGGCTCCGTCGCTTCGTCCAGTGCTGATGCAATATCACGGGCCTTCTCCTCGGCCGGCGACTCGTCGCTCTTGTCTCTGTTGTTCATGACCATTTCCCTTCGCAGACGGTTCCTGGCGATAAAGTCGCTGACGCGGACCGTGGCTCGTTCGGGCGGGCCGCGGTCGACTGGCGCATCAACGACTACTCGGCCATTCTCACACGTCTCTCCGGGCGGCAACAGCCCCCTTGGAACTGGACTGAGATGACCGAAATCCGGAGCCGTTCGAAGTGCGGACTGGCTGCGCGCACAGCTGTAAAGAGGGGCGCGCACACGATGACGGACATGCGCAGATTCGGAATCTCCGGGCAGGTGCGAACACGTGGTTTGCGTGCCTACACTGAAGACATGGATGAAGAAACGACCGTCACCGTCAACGACATCCCCGAGGGGGCCGCCATCATCGACGTCCGCGAGGATGACGAATGGGAGGCCGGCCATATCGAAGGCGCGATCCACGTACCGCTGGGCGAGCTGCCCACCCGCCTGGACGATCTTCCTCTCGATGACGATATGTACGTCATCTGCCGCACCGGCGGACGCTCGAACCGAGCCGTAGCCTGGCTCAATCAGAATGGCTTCGACGCCTTTGATGTCGTCGGCGGCATGGGCTCATGGAACATCGACAATGGTAAGCCGATCGTCTCCGAGACCGGCGAAGAGCCCTGGGTGAAGTGAGCAGAAAGGCACCTGCAGTCGGCCAGCCAGCGGCTTGATCGCACCGTCCGCGAGAGTCGCTCCCGTCGTCGCGAGGTCGACCGGAGGAGCCGCAAGACCGAGTCCCCTTGCCCCGTTTCCACGATGGGTCTACCGTCGAGACCACAGATCACTTCCATACCTTTTGTGATCCCCATTCCTCCGTCGAACGCGGTGAGCGTGTTCAACTCCGAAAGGAGCCGAAGTCATGAGTGACGAGAAGAAAAACCTCCCGGAGAACTCAGCAGAAGACCAGACCGAAGACGAGCAGAACATCGAGAGCACTGCTGTCGGAGTCGGCGCGGATACCGACGCCGAAGGCAGTTCCCAAACTCCCGAGGAGAGGCTCGAGCGCATCGCTGCCGAACACGATGTTCCGATCGATCGGGATCCCGAAGACGCCCAGGCCAAAGCGGAAGGGTCCTCCTCCCCCGACAAAGACCGAGATGTCAGCGGTGGAGACACGAAGGAAGAGGAGGACGACTCCGTGGAGCCGCCGGACTGAGAAGGCGGCCCGGCATACGAGGCCGCTGATTCTCGCGCCGAGGAGCCGTCGAAGTCCACGATGCAAGAACTCCGTGGACACAACTGTGCGCAACCGCTGTCATTTGGTTAGGTAGAAGAATGACAACACGCGCCGGCCAGTTGGCCCAGGACAAGGATCTCGTTGACATCCCTGCCCTTCTCGATTCCTATCACGACTTGGTTCCCGACCCCTCGGTGCCTTCGCAAGCAGTGAGCTTCGGGACCTCCGGCCACCGCGGTTCGAGCTTCAATCGCTCCTTCAACGAGGCCCACATCGCGGCCATCACCGCGGCGATCGTCGACTTCCGCCGAGACAAAGGCATCCGTGGGCCGGTCTTCCTCGGCCGTGACACTCACGCACTGAGCGAGCCCGCCTTCCTCACCGTCCTCGAAGTGCTCGCCGCAGCTGAGGTTCCGGCGCTCATCGACGAGCGCGACGGCTTCACCCCGACCCCCGCGGTCTCCCACGCGATCCTCGGCTTCAATGCCGGGAAGTCGCGCGAGGATGCGCAGGCCGACGGCATCATCGTCACTCCCAGCCACAATCCGCCCGCCGACGGCGGCATCAAGTACAACCCGCCGCACGGCGGGCCCGCCGGAACCGAGACGACGACCTGGATCGCCGAGCGCGCCAACCGGTACCTGGCCGAGGGGTGGGAGAAGATTCCGCGCACCCCATTTCAGCGGGCATTCCATCTGGAGAACACCGAGAACTTCGACTACGTCTCGAACTACGTCGACGACCTCGAGTCGGTCATCGACCTCGATGTCATTCGCAGCTCCGGGCTGAAGATCGGCGCCGATCCGCTCGGCGGAGCCAGCGTCGACTACTGGGCGGCGATTGCAGAGGACTACGACCTCAACCTCGACGTCGTCCACCCGGACGTCGACCCCACCTGGTCGTTCATGACCCTGGATTGGGACGAGAACATCCGCATGGACTGCTCCTCCCCCTATGCGATGGCCGGCCTCATCGCCTCACGCAACGATTTCGACATCGCCACCGGCAACGACGCCGATGCCGATCGTCACGGCATCGTCACTCCCGATGCGGGTCTGATGAACCCGAATCACTATCTGGCAGCCGCCATCGACTACCTACTCGACTCCCGCACCGACTGGCCGAAGGGCGCCGCGATCGGCAAGACTCTGGTCACCTCGTCGATCGTCGACCGCATCGTCGCCGCGCATAATCGCACCCTCTTCGAGGTGCCCGTCGGATTCAAGTGGTTCGTTCCCGGGCTGCTCGACTCCACGCTGGCCTTCGGCGGTGAGGAATCCGCCGGCGCATCGTTCCTGCGCAGCGACGGCAAGGTGTGGTCGACGGACAAGGACGGCATCATCCTCGCACTGCTTGCCGCCGAGATGACCGCGAAGACCGGCCAAACACCCTCGCAGCGCTATGCCGGGCTGGCCGCCAACCACGGCACGAGCGCCTACGCCCGCCAGGACGCACCGGCCACCCGAGAACAGAAGGCCCGACTGGGAGCTCTCGACGCGTCCCGGGTGAGCGCCTCGACCGTCGGAGGAGAAGCTGTCACTTCTGTGCTCACCTCGGCGCCGGGCAACAATGCGCCCATCGGCGGGCTCAAGGTCACCACGGACAATGCATGGTTCGCGGTACGACCGTCGGGCACGGAAGACGTCTACAAGATCTACGCGGAATCGCTCCGCGATGAGGACCACCTGCGCCAGGTCCAGCATGACGCCCGCGCTCTCGTCGACGGGGTGCTGGAGTAAGCCCACGGTTGGTGCGCGTTCAGGTGCGGGCCGCAGGCGCGGGTGCGGCCGTTGAGCGCAGATTCACGCGCAGTCCATCTGCTATCCGATCGAAGCCGGCAAGTATGCAGATGAACTCGTCATCGCCTGGAGCCAGGACAACACGACCTCATCGCCTTTAGTTCCAGTCATCGATCTAAAACTCGATGACTGGAACTAAAGGCGATTATGCGTCCGCTGATATCGGCCGAAACTCGCCGTACGACCAGAGCCCCGCTCCGGAACGATCCTGGAGCGGGGCTCGATGTATGACTCAGCGGAGCTGGGAGTCCACGTCTGCGGCTGCGGTGAGCCGCCTCGGCGAGGAACACCCGGGGACGAGCCGCCTCGGCGAGGTTTTAGAGGTGGGCCTCCGGGGCGTTCTGCACGTAGTCGGCCACGGTGTCGTTCTTGAACGCGTCGCGGACCTTCTTCAGCTCATCCTCGTCGACGTTGACGATCGACTGACCGTCCGGGGAGGTGCCGACGCCGGCGACGGGCGCGGTGAAGAACTCGATGTCGCCGGGACGGACGTCGCGCATATTGAACGCAGTCGCGGAGATGTACTTCGCGTCCATGCCCGAGTCGACGTACATGTACGGCGCGAAGTTCTTGACCATGTCCTGGATCTTCTTCGGGTTCGACAGAGTATCGGCCGAGATCATCTCATTCGTCAGCCCGCGGATGAACGCCTGTTGGTTACGTGCGCGCTGGAGGTCGCCGTCCTGGAACTGCTTGCGCTCACGCACGAAGGTCAGCGCCTCGTCACCGTTGAGGACGTTCTCGCCCTTGGTGAACGAGTAGCCGTTCTTCTCGAACGCCTGCTCGGAGTTCACGGTCACCCCGCCGAGGCTATCGGTCAGTGCCTTGAATCCCTCGAAGTCGATGATCGCCACGTGATCCAGTTCGGTGCCGATGAAGTCCGAGACCGTCGACACCGCCAGCGGCAGACCGCCGTAGGACAGTGCCGCGTTGATCTTCGACTTTCCGTGGCCCTCGATGTCGACGTAGGTGTCGCGCGGGATCGACATGATCTGGACGTTGCCGCCATCCTCGGGCAGGTGCATGACCATGATCGTGTCCGAACGCAGGCCGCGCGAATCGTTGACGTCGACATCTTTCATCGACTCGTCCGAGCCCAGGAGCAGGATGTTCGTGCCGTCGCCGTCCTTACCGCCGCCGGACTTGCCGAAGACCTGCTCATCGCTGAGCTGGTTCGCGTTCTTGTCGAACGACCGACCGACGCTCCAGACGTAGAGCCCGATGCCGAGCACGCCGAGGATGACGATGATCAGCAGTGCGACGAGTACCTTGCGCCAGACGCGCTTCTTCTTGCGCGGGCGCTGCTGTTCCTCGTTCTGGTGGTCGAAGAGATCGTCGAAGGTGGTGTTGTCCGTCATCGGCACTCCGGGGTTTGAGCGGTCGGCGCCGGGCGCCGGGGTCATTGGGCAATCCCGCTCATTGTATAGCGACCGAGGTGACCCATTTCTCAGCCACGCGACGCACCCCATCCGGCACCGCGGGGACGGACGGGAGGACAGAGCCGCCTCGGCGAGGTGTTCTGCCTTGTCAGACGCAGTGATCCCCGGTTTCGACCGGGGGGACCGGGACTGATACCGGTTCGTTACCCACCAATGACCTCCGGCGCCGAGGTGAGGGGATTCACCAGTAATAACGCAGAATTCGTCTGGCTGTCATTCGGAGCGCTCGGTAGACTTTCCTGGTGTTCAATAACTATCGGGAAATTCTGTCGCTTCCCGGTGCTCTCAAGTTCTCCTTGGCCGGTCTCGTCGCCCGGATGCCCATCGCAGTGCTGGGGCTGGGAATTGTCCTCTTCATCCAGGGCGTGACCGGGTCGTACGGCATGGCCGGCATCGTCTCCGCCGTCTACATGATCGTCCAGGCGCTTGCGGGCCCCGGGATCGCTCGCCTCGTCGACCGCCTCGGCCAGGCGAAGGTCATGGTGCCCATCGTCATCACCCACCTCATCGCGTTGGCGCTGCTCATCGTCTCCGTGTACGAGGAATGGTGGACGGGATTCGTCTTCGTCTTCGCCGGCATCGGCGGCGCCACCGTCGGCTCCGTCGGTTCTCTGGTGAGGTCGCGCTGGTCGCATATCGTCGACACCCCGAAGAAGCTGCAGACCGCGTTCTCATGGGAGTCGGTCGCCGATGAGCTGATGTTCGTCTCCGGGCCGGTGCTGGCCACGGTGCTCGCGACAGCCGTGTGGCCGCCGGCGGGCATCATCCTGTCGATGATCACCGTCGGTGTCGGCTCGCTGCTGCTCTACATCCAGAAGTCGACCGAACCCCCACCGGTGGAGCGGACCACCGAGGCGAAGGGCCACGTGTTCTCGAACCCGGGCATCTTCGCGATCATCATCGTCAACATCTTCCTCGGCGTGAACTTCGGTGCCATCGACGTCATCGCCGTCGCCTTCGCCGACGAACTCGGCGTGAAGTCCTCTGCCGGTGTGCTGCTGTCGTGCCTGGCGCTGGGATCGCTGGTCTCCGGTGCGCTGTACGGGGCCCGCAACTGGCAGGCCGCGGTCCATCACCGCTTCGGCGTGGCCGTGTCCGCTCTGGCCGTGGGTGCGTGCCTGATGCTGCTGGCGAACTCGATGGTCACCTACGGCATCATCCTCATCGTCGTCGGATCCGCGATCGCACCGAGCCTCATCGGCGCGAACTCCGTCATCGAGCAGCTCGCTCCCCCGCGCAGGCTCACCGAGGCATTCGCCTGGTTGGGCACCTCTCTGGGCTTCGGCGTCGCCTTCGGTTCGGCCGTCGCCGGCAACATCATCGACGCCTTCGATGCGAAGACCGCGATGCTGCTGCCCGCCGGCTGCGCCGTGCTGGGAGCGATCATCGCTCTGTCGCTGCTGAAGCTGCTCAACCCTTCCAGGTCGAGTCACGAAGCGCGACTGGCGAAGGACCGTCGGCGCGAAAAGGTTGTCGAGTCGTAGGTCGGCGGTGGGCGAGTGTTGCTGCGGCCGGTGAGGCCGATGCGGCGACCGGCGGTCGCCTCGGCGAACGCTGCACCGTCGACCTCGGCGAGCATCCGTCACCGTTGGTGTGACACCCTCGCGTTGATCTCTCTTCGCGCCACTGGCTGCGCATCCATCACCGTTAGGGCCACGTCCCTGCGTCAGTCTCTCTTCGCACGCCTGGCTCCGCATCCGTCACAGTTAGCGAGAATACACCCCGTTGCGGCGGGGTGTATTCGCGTTTGCGGGATGTTGTGCGCGCAGGAGACGACGGCTCACCGGCTCAGCCCGACCTCGGCGGCCTAAACGCGACCCCGCGGGGCCACGGAACGGCAGGGCCGCCTCGGCGATGTCAAAGATCATTGACATCTCGATGTCAAACATGCTTTACTTGTTGATGTAAAGGGAAGTTGACATCAAGGAACGGTATGGAAGTTCAGACCTCGGACCTCAAGCAGGTTCGCAAGGCTTCCGGGCTCACGCAGGCACAGTTGGCCCAGCTCACAGGGGTGTCGCGGCAGACGATCATCGCGACCGAGCGCGGCGACTACGCCCCCAGCGTCTATCTGGCGCTGCGCATCGCCCGAGCCTTGGACACGACAGTCGAAGAGATCTTCTCACTGAAGGAGGAATCGCCGTGAACAACGTCAGTGACAACAAGAACCGCTCTAACGCTCTTGCCGACAGAATCGCCGGCTTCGACGACCCCTCGATGGGAGACGAACGCGAACGCGACGTCATTCTGAGGGCCTATACTTTCGGTTCGATCTTCTCCACGTATGCGTTCTTCACGCTCGCGCTCATCTTCGCCGTTCTCGGAGCTGGCCTGTGGTCGGCACTCATCGTCCTGGCCTCCGGCGTGAGCGGGGTGGCCATCTCGGCGTACTGCAGGCGCGAGAACGTGGACTTCTCGCTGGCCATGGCACGCGTTTCGCCGAAACGGCTGATCGCCGCCAACGTCATCGGGGGCGTATTCACCCTCGCCTGGCTCGCCGCCGTCGTCTTCCACATGAGCAACGGCTACCCGCTCATCGACGTCGGCATGGGCAATCGTGCGATGCCCGGTGCCCCATCCAGCACCTACTCCATCGTGATCGGCGCAGCGATCGGTTTCATCATCGCGCTGACCATCATGACGGTCTCCCGGGTCCGCAAATCAAAGCAGGCCCGCGCCGAGGCGGCCGCCGCCGCTGAGATCGAAGACGAGGACTGATTTCGCCGCGTCAGAGGTCGCCAGGTCGGCTGCGGGTACCAGCCTGAGGCCGACGACACCAGTCACCGGCGGCGCGTCAGCTCACCGTGAGTCGCGCATCCATCACCGTTAGCAGCATTTCACCCCGTTGCAGAGGGGTGAAATGCTGCTAACGGTGTGGGGTGTTGCGTATGGCCCGGGTCGCTGCGGACTGCGGGGTGAGTGATCGACGCTCTGCTGTGCTGCGATGCCCCACCCGGAGGTTCCAGGCTCACGCCCAGTCTTTCTTCGCCGACGTCTCGCCGACTCCGGCGTTGAATACGTTGTGCGGGTCGAGGTCCTTGAAGTGCGCTTCCATCTCCGGCGGCACGGGGTAGAGCCGGCCGTAGTTGTGCTCGGCAGGCACGGCCGCACCCCGGGCCTCGAGCAGTTCGGTCATCTGCTGCTTCAGCGCCACCGTGTCGACGCCCTTCTTCGCCACGTGGTCCTGGTGGAAGACGTGGCAGAAGAAGTGCCCGTAGTAGGAGCTGATGTGCAGCTGGTCGGCGATCTCGTCGGGCAGCACCTCGAGCCAGTCCTGATCGTCGCGGCGCAGCGCCACGTCGAAGGTGATCATGTCCGAGGAGTCCTCACGGTTGAGGTTGAAGTACCGGGTCGCAGCACTCGCGGCACCGAAACGATGCAGCATCGCGGACTGAGCTTCATCGGCGCTGCACACGAAATAGTCACCTTGGTGGGCCGCCTCGGCGAAGAAGTCGTCAAGGAACGCACCCATCCGGTTCTTCTCCTCGGCACTGACGACGAGGAGCAGGTGATGCTTGAAGCGGTCGCGGTACTCGAGCATCCGCTTAGGCAGCTGCTGCGGGAGCAGACCGAACGCGTTCTGCGCGATCGTGTCGGCGACGGTCTCGCCGAAGAACGGCAGCTTCGCGAACACGCCGTTGGCCCAGTTCTTCAGCGCGAACAGCCTGATCTGCTCGCGGCTGCCGGCGTGCTTGATCGAGACGAACGTGTCTTTGCCGTACTTCTCGGCGAGGTCGAACGAGGGTCGGCCCATGTATTCGCCCGAGATCGGCAGCGGCATGTCCGAGGTGAGAATCGCCCGTCGCAGCTCTTCGAGTTCGGCCGGAGAATTCGTGCCGACGTAGAACGTGGTCGCTCCTTCTTCCTTCGGGAAGGTGCGGGTGCGCACGGCGAAGACCATGAGCTTCCCGGCCGAACCGGACGCCTCGTACAGGTAGTCGGAGTTCGCGTTGAACCGGGCCGGGGAGTCGACGATCCTGCGGACCTGCTCCCCATACTCGGTCTCCGTCGTGTCCTCCGGGGCGGGCGTGACCTCGGCAGGGTCCCAGTCTCCGCGCTGGAGTTTGTCAAGGATGTGGGCGGGGTCGTCGCCGAGCTCCACGCCGAGGTGGTTGACGAGCTCGAGTCGCCCCTCCTCGTTGACGCGGGCGAAGATCGCGTGCTTCGTGAACGCCGGACCCTTGCGGATCTGGGAGCCGCCGGAGTTGTTGGCGATACCGCCGATGACGGAGGCGCCGATCGAGGATGAGCCGATGACCGAGTGCGGTTCGCGGTGGAACGGGGCGAGCGCCTCGTCGAGTTCGTAGAGAGTGGATCCGGCCAGGCAGATCGCTTCGCGGGCGTCGTTGATGAGGTGGATCTCGTTGATCCGCAGGGTGGAGATGATGACGATCGGACGGTCGTAGTCCTGCGCACCGGGGCCGGAGCCGCCGGTCAGGCCGGTGTTGGCCGACTGCGGAATGACGATGAGGTCATTGTCGACGCAGACCTGAAGGGCCCGCCACATGTCGACGAGGCTGCCCGGTCGCAGCACGGCCAGCACATTGCCGCCGCCGAAGCGGTTGCCCTTGGCGTACGGTGCGGTCGCCCGCGCAGAGGTGAGGACGTGGCGCGGGCCCATGATGTCGATGAACGCGTTGACGGCTGGGGACTGGTGACGTGTCTTGCCGGGCATATGGTCGATCCCTATCGGTAGGCGACGGTTGTTCTCATGGTAGGTGTCTGGGTTCGCACTCCGCATCCCCTCTCAGAACTACCCGACGGCGGCCCAGATACCTGGCGCCAGGTTGCTGGGCCGCCGTCAGGTAGCAATTAGGGGTGTTTGGTGGATAAGGCGACTGCTGCGAGGCAGGCTAGGCAGATGATGGCCACCGCCGCCAAGGACACCGTGTACGACAGCACGGGCAGCAGGGCGGCGAGCACCGTGGGCAGCAGGAACCCGGAGTACGCCAGCGAATAGTAGACCCCGGTGATGCCGGCGAGCTCCTGCGGTGAGGCGATGGCCTGGACGATGATGAGCCCCGAGACCACACAGATTCCGTAGGCGACACCGAGCACGATCGCCACGATGAACGCGAGGATCGGGTCCGCCAGAAGTGCGGCCACCGCCCCGAGCCCCATCCCCACGGTCATCAGCGCCAGTCCCACGACGAGCGCCCGCCCGCCGGTCAGCCGATTGATCCACGGCACGATGTTCTGCACCAGCGCACCGGCTCCGAGCGTGACGACGGTGAGCACCGTGGCATACATCGTCGTCCACTCCCCCAGCTCTCCCTGCACGATCGCCGGCATCACGGCATAGGCGACCCCGGCGGCACCGAACACCCAGGGCGCGGCCGGCACGATCAGTCGCAGGAACGTCCGATGCGCGACGAGCGGAACGCGCAGACCGTGCCACCAATGGCCTGCTGCCCGTTGGTCGCGAGGCATCGATTCCGGCGCGAAGATCACCAGGATCAGTGCGGCGAGGTTGAGCACTCCGTGCACGGCGTAGGGCACGACTTCGGGCACCGGCCCCCACTGGGCCAGGCACCCGGTGACCGCCGCGCCCATGGCAAACCCCAAAGTCAGCGTCAGTGAAGGACGCCGGGCACCAGCGGTGATTCCGGCCTGGTGATCGAACGGCGGGGCCGAGAGCTCCTTGATCCAGCTCGTGCCCACCGACATCGCCACCCCGACGCCGATCCCCGCGAACACCCTGCCCAGGCAGAGCAGCCAGAACTGATCGAAACCGATCCCGAGCCCGAGACTGCCGGCTATCGCGGCGAGAGATCCGGCGATGAGGACCGGTTTGCGTCCATGCCGATCCGACAGCGCCGAGGCGACCAACAGTCCCGGAATGAGTCCGCCCACGTACATGCCCAGCAGCAGGTTCGCCTGCCAGATGGCGTAGCCGCCGTCCTCCTCATACATGTGGACGAGCGGGGTGAAATGATTGCCGCCCCATGCGAGCAGGAACATCGCCGGGGCCACCATCAGCCACGCCCGCGCCCGCCGTGGCCGTTCTGGCTCTCGATCGGGATCCACCTCGCCGAGGTGGGACCGGGCATGGTTCGGAACCGTCGTTTCGACGTCCGTGGCGGGGGCCGCCTCGGGGCGGGTATTCCTGTTCCCGGTGAGCGCTGCCTCGGCGCAGGTATTTCTGTCCCCGGTGGGGACTGCCTCGGCGGCGTCGGTCGTGGAGGTCGAGGGGTAAGCGGTCATGGTCCTCCTCAGCGGGACTGCGGGAAGTGGGAGCCTTCGATGTGGGCGCGGACGAGTCGGGCGAAGCCTTCTGCGTCGCCCGACTCGGCGCGGTCGGTGAGAGTTTCGTGCTCGGTCAGGAGCGTGTCGAGGGTGTGCGGCGCGTCGATGGCGACCTGGAAAGTCAGGCGGGCCAGGCGCGGGCCCATGGTGGTGAGCATCTCGGTGACGACGGCGTTGTCGCCGCTGCGGATCAGGCGGGCGTGGAAGGCGTAGTCGGCGCTGGCGAAGCCGAGTGGATCGCCCGCGTCAAGGGCCTTCCTCTGCTCGCCGAGCAGGGTGCGCAGATCGGCGGCCAGAGCGGTGAGGTCGCCGCTGTCGGACAGTGTCTCGACGGCGTCGATCTCGAACATCGAGCGCACGGCGAGCAGGTCGCGGCGCTCCTTGCCCGTCACGGTGGTCACGAGCGCGCCCTTCTTCGGGACGAGGCGGACGAGGCGCCAGCGTTCGAGCTGGAGCATCGCCTCTCTCGCTGGTGTGCGGCTGGCGTTGTGTGCGGCGGCGAGGTCGGACTCGATCAGGAGGTCGCCGGGTTCGTGTCGGCCCTCGATGATCTCCCGGGCGGTCGCCGCGGCCATCCGAACGGCGATCGGAGCGGAGTCGTCGATGCGCTGCCAGGGCAGTGTCAGCAAATCATTCACAGGCCCACGATAACAGATGCATACATTGATGCATGCATCATGTCCTGGCTCAGACATACCTGACGGCGGCCCAGCAACCTCGCGCGAGGTTGCTGGGCCGCCGTCAGGTAGTAATTATCGGGAGGGCACCTGACCGGTGGTGAGCAGGTGGGTGAGCACGTCGGTGACGGTGACGACCGCATGGCTGCCGTCGGCCCTCTCCACCAAAGCCAGCTGCACGCTGTCCTCCCGCATCGCTTTGAATGCCCGCACCACGGTCATCGATCCGTCCACGACGGCGACGGGACGGGCCGCCTCGGCGATGGGAGCATCCTCGGTAAGTCCGAGCACATCCCTGACATGCACCACATGACTCAGCGGGCCGTCAGCCTCGGTGCGCACGAGGATGCGACGGTGACGGTCACGTCGCGACGCCTCGCGCACCTCACCCGCAGTCGCTGCCGGACCGACGGCTGTCGGCTCCGGGCGACCAGCCACGAGCTCGTCAAGTGTGAGCCTGGTGAGGTCGAGGGCGCCGAGCAGAGCCTCCGAGGACTCCTTCTCCAAGGTTCCCGCCTGCGCCGAATGCTGCAGCAGCTGCCTCAGGTCCTCGGGCGTGTGCGCCTGATCGACCTCGTCGACGGGTTCGACCCGAACCAGGCGCAGGCACGCGTTCGCAGCGTTGTTGAGCACATGCAGCAGCGGGCGGGTGAGGAGCATGAATGCCCGCATCGGCAATGCGAGCATGATCGCCGAGCGTTCCGGATGCGCCACCGCCCACGACTTCGGCGCCATCTCACCGACGACGAGGTGGAGGAAGGTGACGATGACGAGGGCGAGCACGAAGCCGACGATGTCGGCGATCCACAGCGGCAGGCCGAGCGCCTCGGCGACCGGGGTGATCCAATGGTGGACGGCCGGTTTCGTGATCGCCCCGAGCGCCAGGGTGCAGGCCGTGATGCCCAGCTGCGACCCGGCCAGCAGCACCGACAACTCGGTCGAGCTGCGCAAGGCGCTCGAGCCGAACGGCTGTCCGCGGCCGCGTCTTCGAGACGGTGCCGTTTGGCGGCGATGAGCGCGAATTCGACGGCGACGAAGAACGCGGACAGCCCGATGATGGCGATCGTGATCGCTGTGATGACCCAGGGATTGCTCATCGTGCCACCTCGATTCCGATCCGCAGCCGCGCGGGCACATGCGTGGCCACCTCGATGACGTCGATGTTGAGATGCTCGGTCTCCGGGGTGTCGTTTCCGCTCAGGTCGGCGGGATCGATCGGCAGTTCGATCGACACCCGGTCACCCACCTCGGGGAATCCGCGAAGGTGTTCGATGACGAGGCCCGACAAGGTCTGCGCCGAGGTGGTCGGCAGTTCGCGTTGGAGGACGCGGGCCACCTCGTCGAGGGGGATGACCCCGGGTGCTGTCCAGGTGCCGTCGCCGGTCTCGATGAGTTCTTCGACGATGTGGTCGTGTTCGTCGGCGATGTCACCGACGAGTTCCTCACCGAGGTCCTCCATCGTCAGGATTCCGGCGAAGCCGCCGTATTCGTCGACGACGCAGGCCATCTGCTCCCGCCGTTCGAAGAGGGTGGCCACCGCGTCCGGCAGCGGCAGGGATTCCGGGACGAAGACCGGGTCGCGCAAGAGGGAACGGACCCCGGTCGCGGTGACGGTGTCCGCAGCGCTCGGCGCCGCCTCGGCGAGGTTTTCGGTGGTGCCCGACCCCGCCTCGGCGAGGACGTCGAGGAGGTCGATCGTGCCGATCACCTGATCATCGGCGTCGAGCACGGGGTAGCGGGAGTGGCCGCGGCTCATCAGGTCGCGCACCTCGTCCAGGGGCGTGTCGATGTCGATGGCGTCGACGCGTGAGCGCGGCACAGTGGCGTGGGCGACGCTCTGCTGCGGGAAGTCGAGGATGCGGTCGAGGATGAGCGAATCGTCGTCGACGATCTCGCCGCCCTCCCGGGATTCGGCGACGATGTGTTTGAGGTCGCGCCGGGTGGCGGAGTGGTCGACGTCGTGGACCGGTTCGATGCCGAGGACGCGCAGCAGGGCGTTCGAGGCTTTGTCGAAGATCGTGATGAGCCAGCCGAACACGGCGAGGTAGATCGCGGTCGACCGGGCGAGCCACGTGGCGAGCGCCTCGGGGCGGGCGATGGCCAGGTTCTTCGGGAACAGCTCACCGAAGAGCATCTGGATGAGCGTTGAGACGAGGAGGGCGAGGACCGTGCCGATGAGCACACCTGTGCCGGCAGGGATCAGGGTGCCGCCGAGGGCCTCGCCGACGGCTGTGCCGATGAGCGGTTCGGCGACGTAGCCGACGAGCAGTCCGGTGACGGTGATGCCCAGCTGCGCGCCGGAGAGCATGAAGGAGGTGCGGCGGGTGATGGACAGGGCCCTGTCCGCGGCGCGATCACCGGAGGCCGAACGTGCGGCCAGACGAGATCGATCGACGGCCATATACGCGAATTCCTGCGCCACGAAGTAGCCGGTGGCCACCGTGATGAGGAGGACGACGAGGAGGCCTATGAGCAGCGAGAGCAGCCAGGTCAACGGCGACCACCTGCCTGCGCGCTCTGCGCTCGCAGAGCGTCTGCGCGCGCGTTATTGAATTGTTCTGAGGTGCGAAGAGAGATGTCCCAGCCGGGACTTCGATAGTCGTCCATGGTCCTTCCGAAAGTGATCAAGTGGGCGGCTGGTGTCGATTATCCTGGCCCAGGCTGGCAGAATGCTGGCAACACCGACCACCGCCGCCGAACCCCCGCGACGTCGCTGAATGTGTGGTGCCGGGCGCATTCAGCGACGTGCAGGTCGTCTGGCGGGACGCTGAACGACGAAGGACTCAGCTGCCGAAACTCTCCAGAAGCGCGACCACAGACTCTTTTCCGAGCTGATTCGCTGCGAGCGGACTGTCCCCGGTCAGGAGGTTGCGGTCGCGTGTGGTGGCACCGGTCATCTCATCGTTGATGATCTCGATACCGTCCTTCGTCAGCGTCTCGCCGAGCGCCCAAGGCATCTTACCGGGCAGATAGCCGATGTCGAGGTTCGCCCCGAAGTCGAGAGCGTCCGGGAACGCAGTGACACGGTAGCCGGCAAAGCGGTTCTCAGAGCGATCGAGGCCTGCGGCCAGCAACGCCGCCGGGCCATGACAGAGGGTGATGATCAGCCTGTCGTTGTCCAGGAAGAAGTCCAAGGCGGCCTGCACATCCCGGTCGAAGGGGATGACGTTCATGGCACCGTGACCGCCCGGGATGAAAATAGCAGCGTAGTCGTCGAGGCCGTTCGCGATGACGTCGGAGAGCCTCAGCGGAGCCTTGAATTTCGTCTCGGTGCTCGACCATGCCGAGGCGATGGCCTCGTCCTGCCCGGGGTAGGCCCACCACTCGAATTTTCCGGGTCCGCCGCTGACGGTGGCCACATCGATCTCATAGCCGGCCTCGGCCATGTGGTGGAGTGGCAGCAGCGTCTCGACGGGATGGTTGCCAGTGGAGAAGAACGTGCCGTTTCTCATGAGCATGTACCGCTCGTCGGTGGCGATCGTGAGGATCTTCCACTTCCCGCCCGTGTATGTCTCCTCGGTGACGGGGCCGTCGAAGTCGGTCCTGCTCGACGTGTACTGGGAGAGCGAGTAGGCGCTCGGGAAGAAGGCGTTGGCCTCCGCCTGATCGGGCACCGGGCTCCGGTCCTCAGATTTGTCGCTGTCAGTCATGTCTTCACCTTTCGCTCGCGTGGCTCACTTGCATGTCGGTGTCGTCGGTGCATCGACTGACTTGCCAGCATACGACACACGGAGAGACGCCGCCAACGACTCGGCCCACCAGACGCAGGACCATCAGCCGACTGCTGCCCCTCCCCTTAATTGCTACCTGACGGCGGCCCAGCAACCTCGCGCGAGTTGCTGGGCCGCCGTCAGGTAGCAATTATTCGACTAGTTTGCCTTCTTGGCTTATTTCGCCGGTGTGCATGAGTGCCGCGACATCCGCCGAAACTTCAGGGATCGACTCGCGGCCGACTCCGGTGGACGGGGACCAGACCAAATTGACCTGCAGGTCCGGGTCCTGCTCCGGGTAGTCGCTGCGGTTGTGGCAGCCGCGGGTCTCCCGCCGCTCCAAAGCACACTCGAGCGTCGCCCGGGCCGCGAGCACCGAGGACCGCAGATCGAAGGCGTGGGAGAGGTCGGCGAATCCGGCGATGTCCGGGTGGATGCCTACGTCGGCCATCCGCGCCTCGA
The DNA here is from genome assembly GCF_026013965.1 of Brevibacterium sp. JSBI002. Taxonomy (NCBI): domain Bacteria; kingdom Bacillati; phylum Actinomycetota; class Actinomycetes; order Micrococcales; family Brevibacteriaceae; genus Brevibacterium; species Brevibacterium sp. JSBI002. The sequence goes on along the minus strand of NZ_CP110341.1, from coordinate 421,253 downwards.
TGCCGGCGAGCTTCTCCAGCCCGGCGAGCAGACCGGCCTCGTCTCGGACGACTCCGGCGTGCTCGGTCATGAGGTTGCGGACCTCACGCTGCAGGGCGCGCACGTTCTGGGTGCCCTCGGACTCCAGCAGATCGGAGATCTCCGCCCGGGCTTCGTCAACCGCGGCATGCGATCGCACCTGAGCCTCAAGAGAATCGGAGTACGCAACGGCGGACCGCCCGACGATCCGGCCGAAGACGAGGAGCTCGATGAGCGAGTTCCCGCCCAACCGGTTCGCCCCGTGCAGACCGGACGACGCCTCACCGATGGCCCACAATCCTTCGACGTCGGTGCTGTGATCGACCGGGTCGACCCACACTCCGCCCATCGAGTAGTGCGCGGTCGGGGCGATCTCGATCGGCGAGGCCGTGATGTCGAGCATCTGGGTCTCCATGAGCGTCTGGAACACTCGGGGCAGCCGGTTCATGATGGTCTCGCGCGGCAGGTGGGACACGTCGAGCCACACTCCCCCGTTCTCGGTGCCGCGCCCCTCGGCAATCTCCGTGTAGGCGGCAAGCGCCACCCGGTCGCGGGTGGAGAGTTCCATGCGCTGCGGGTCGTAGCGTTCCATGAATCGCTCCCCCAGCCCGTTGCGCAGGATGCCGCCTTCGCCGCGGGCCGCCTCGGAGACCAGAGTGCCGGCCGCGTTCTCGGGTTCGATGATGCCCGACGGGTGGAACTGGACGAGCTCGGCATCGCGCAGTCGAGCTCCTGCTTCGACGGCCAGGCGGAAGGAGTCACCGGTGTTCTCGTCCCGACGTGAGGAAGTGCGTCGCCAGATCCGGTTGTGTCCGCCGGCGGCGAGGATGACGGCGTCGGCGTAGATTCGGTAGCCGGTGCCGTCGATGACGTCGAAACCGAAGGCGCCGAAGATGCGGCCGTCGGCGACGAGCAGCTTCGTGATGTAGACGCGGTCGAGGATCGGAATATCTAAGGCTTCGGCGCGACGAATGAGGGTGCGCTGGATTTCCAACCCCGTGTAGTCGCCGGCGAAAGCGGTGCGACGCCAGGTGTGGGCGCCGAAGAAGCGCTGAGAGATCCGACCGTCGTCCTCCTTCGCAAAGTCCATTCCATATCGCTCCAGGTCAGCGATGCCTTCGGCTGCTCCCTGGGTGACGATTTCGACGGTGCGGGGGTTGGCGAGGTCATAGGATTCCTTGATCGTGTCGGCCGCGTGCTGCTGCCAGGTGTCGTCCGGGTCCATCGTCGCCAGGGCCGCATTGATGCCGCCGGCGGCCAGCGAGGTGTGCGCGTCCTCCTTCGGCCGTTTGCCGACAACGAGGACATCGGCGCCGGCTTCGGCGACCTCGATCGCGGCCCGCAGACCCGATCCGCCGGTTCCGATGACCAGCACCGAGGTGGAGATGGAGTGTTCTTTTCGGCGGGGTCCGCCCTGTGTGGTGTTCATATTCTCCACTATGGAACCGCCCCTTTCATACGTCCAATGCATTGTTCGAGTGAAGTCAATAGCGATAGACTATTGCCATGCCTGACCAGCACGGAGACCCACAATGAACCTCGAACAGCTGAGAAGCTTCGCCGAGGTGGCCGCCACCGGACACTTCACGAAAGCCGCCGCGGCGCTCCACTTGGCCCAGCCCTCGCTCTCCCGGCAGATCTCGACGTTGGAGAAGGAGCTCGGGACCGAGCTCTTCCACCGCGCGCACGGACACATCACGCTCACGGATGCCGGTGCGACGCTGCTGCCGAGCGCGAAACGGATGCTCGCCGACGCCGAGGCGGTCCGCCGCGACATGGATGAGCTGGCCGGACTGCGGCGCGGCCGCGTCCGGCTGGGTGCGACCCCGACCCTGTGCGTGAGCCTCGTGGCCGAGGCCATCAGCCGTTTCCACACCGCCCATCCCGGCGTCGAGCTCGAGCTGGTGGAGAAGGGCTCCCGCGAGCTCATCGAGGCCTTAGCCGGTGGCGAGCTCGACCTCGCGCTCATCACCCGCACCTTCGACCTCGCCCCGCAGATGCCCAGGCTGAGCCTGCGCGGGATCCTCGCCGAGGATCTCGTCGTCATCGCCGCCGCCGGTTCCGATCTGCTCGCCTCTGGCCATGCGATGTCCGATCGGATCACCCTCGCCGAGGTGGCCGACCGTCCCCAGGTACTGTTCCATCACGGCTACGACCTCAGAGAGGCGACATCTGCGGCGTTCGAGACAGCCGGCCTGATTCCCCGGGTCGTCGTCGAGGGGGTGGAGATGGATGCCGCTCTGCGCTTCGTCGAACGCGGACTCGGCGTCGCCATTGTTCCGGCCATGGTACTCGTCGATCGCCCCCAGCTGACCTCGGCGCCCCTGGCCGATCCGCAGCTGACCCGCACGGTCAGCCTCGCGACGCGCGCTGACGTGCGGGCGACCAGGGCCGCCTCGGCGATGGAGTCGACGGTCCTGTCCACAGCCCGCACGCTCACCGACACCGAAACCGGACTGGCGGCGCATGTGCGCCTGGTGGGGTGAGGCGGAGCCTCGGTGAGGACGGAGTGCCTCTATGCTTCAGTCGAAAGCGTGCGGACCATGGTCGAGACCTTCGGACCGTTCGGCACCTGCGTCTCGGCGATGGTACTGAAACCGAATCGAGCGTAGAGAGTGACATTGCGCGGATCCGACGTCTCCAGCGACACCAGGGAGCCGATCGTGTCCATCCGGCGCAGACCTTCGGCGAGGATCGCCGACGCGATGCCCGACCCCCAGCTGTCGGGTTCCACACCGATGGTGGCGAGATCCCACGCGGCGTGGGGCCGCGACGGCAGGTGTGTGGCCGCCAGCACCTCGAGGCGATCACCGAGCAGCTCAATCACGCGATTCTGTCGCTCGGAGGTAAGGCCGGGAGCTTCCGGGGGCACGAAGGCCGCCACGCCCCGGCTCTCCTTCTCAACGATCACCAGCCCGCACTCGACCGCGTGGGCGAGATAGATCGCCTGCAGCTCCTCCAGCCGCGCACGATAGCGGTCGGCCGGCACCGTCCACCGCGTCCAGGGGTATTCGTCGAAGGCTCTGGAGAGCACTTCTGCGGCGGCGGGAACATCGGCGGCAGTCGCCTCACGCACGGCAATCATCACGATCCCAATCTACCGCGGTTCGACGGGTTCGCAGACACCGTCGATGCCCACATTCAATGATCCTAGGGCGGCTCGTGCCCCTGCCGGGGGTCCGCTCAGTCGTCGCCTCAGAACCAGGCGTCGGCGAGCAGTCGCAACGACCGGCGCTGCACCTCTGGATCGTAGGCGTAGGTGACTGTGATGAGCTCGTCGGCGCCGGTGCGCTGAACGAACTCGGCCATCTGCGCGGTCGCTGTGTCGGGCGAGCCGACGGCGCTGATGGACAGCATCGGGCTGGTCCCGCCCTGAGCAGAGATCTCGGCCGGGTCGACCGGGGGCTGCAGATTGCGGCGGCGACCGGTGCGCATGTCATTGAACATCTGCTGGACTGAGGTGAACTGGCGGGCCGCCTCGGCGTCGGTGTCGGCAACCAAGACGTTGATCCCCGCCATGACGTAGGGCTCGTCGATCTGCGCGGTCGGCGCATCGGTGGTGAACGAATCGCGATAGGTCTTGACCGCGATGTCGATCTGATCGGGTGCGAAGTGCGAGGCCAGAGAGAACGGCAGGCCCAGCTGACCGGCGATCGAGGCGCCGTTCATCGTCGATCCGAGCACCCAGATGGGCACGTTCATCCCCGCCGAGACCGCGGACTTGATCGGCATGGTGTGTGCCTGCCCCGTCTCGGAGAACCAGCCCTGCATGTCATAGATGTTCTGTGCGAAGTCCTGTGGTTCCGCCGACGATCGGGCGAGCGCCTGCGCGGTCATCCCGTCCGTGCCGGGTGCGCGCCCGAGGCCCAAGTCGATGCGATCACCGTGGATATTCGCGAGCGTTCCATACTGTTCGGCCACCATGAGTGGCGCGTGGTTGGGCAGCATGACACCGCCGGATCCGACCCGGATCTTCTCCGTCACCGAGGCGGCCTGTGAGATGAGGAGGGCCGTGGCGCTGGCGGCCAGGCCCATCGTGTTGTGGTGTTCGGCGAACCACAACCGCTTGTACCCCAGCTCGTCAGCCAGTTTCGCCGAGGTCATCGATTCGGCGATGGCATCGCGAGCGGTGGATCCTTCCCGAATGGACACGAGATCGAGAATGTTCAACGGAACGGACAAGGCGGAAGGCTCCTTCGGTGGGCGTACGGTGCGGTTGCGGGATGCAGTCGCAGAATTTCAGACATTTGAGACAACAGTCCGAGCAGACGGTTCTATTCCTGGGCAGATGATCCCAGTCAACGGCAAGAGGTTCAGTTCTTGAGCGGCCGACGGATAGTCTTGTGCCACCGGGCTCCCCGACGGAGGAGAGATCATGAGCACCCCAGCAAGCTCCCGCACCGGACGGCTCCTCACCGGCGCCGCCATGTCCCTGGCCGTCGTCCTCAGCGCCTGTGCCTCCGATTCGGGCTCCGGCGAGACCAACGATCGGGGCGGGGAGGAGTCGGGGACCGCCTCGGCGAGCAGTGGTTCCGGATCATCCGACGCCGGGTCAGGATCGTCAACACCGGGCGCGGACTCTCCCGAGGTCGTCGCGACCGGCCTCGAATCCCCGTGGTCGATCGCCTTCCACGGGCAGACCATGCTGGTCAGCGAACGCGATTCGGGTCGCATCCTCGAAGTCTCCGCGGGTGGCGACGTTCGTGAGGTCGGCCGGATCGATGATGCCTCGTCCTCGGGTGAGGCGGGCCTCCACGGTCTCGCCGTCGACGATGATCGTCTCTATGCCTTCTTCGCTGCCGGGACGGAGAATCGGATCGTGCGGTTCCACCTCCTCGGCGAGGCCGGGAATCTGTCCCTGGGTGAGGAGGAGACGATCCTCGACGGGCTGCCGACCGCGAACTTCCACAACGGCGGGCGGCTCGCGTTCGGGCCCGACGGAATGCTCTATGCCACTCTCGGCGATACGGGTGATCGCGACAGTGCGCAGGACGAGGGTGCGCTGACGGGAAAGATTCTGCGCATGACGCCCGACGGCGACATACCTGCGGACAATCCGTTCGCCGATTCGCTCGTCTTCAGCATGGGGCACAGGAACCCGCAGGGCATCGGGTGGGACGACGAAGGCGCGATGTACGCCTCGGAATTCGGGCAGGACGCGTGGGACGAACTCAACGTCATCGAAGCAGGCGGGAACTACGGATGGCCCGAGGTCGAAGGCATCGCGCAGGGTGACGGTGCGGGTGACGGCGGCTCCGGTGACGGCTCGGGCGATTTCATCGATCCAGTGCAGCAGTGGTCCCCCGACGAAGCGAGCCCCAGCGGACTGGCCGTCGGCGATGACAGCATCCTGATCGCCGGGCTGCGCGGCGAGCGCCTGCACCGGGTTCCGCTCGACGACCTGAAGTCGTCGTCGGAGTTGTGGACCGGCGAGCATGGCCGGCTGCGCGATGTGGTCGAGGCGCCCGACGGTACGCTGCTCGTGCTGACGAACAACACCGACGGTCGCGGAGAACCCGCCCCGGACGACGACCGTCTCCTGCGTTTCACACCCTGACGGCGGCGATTCGGTCAAGCGCTCTCTACGCACCCAAGTCTCGATCAGGCCCGCCCGCCCCACTCGCCCCTCGTTCAAGGGTGAGCGCACATTTCGAACGGTGTACCTCGCCATAACCGCGCCGACGCTTGAACGAGATCGCCACCGCCCCCCGCCACGGACCGAATACACCGAGGCCCCGAACGCTGTTCGCGTTCAGGGCCTCGTGTCAGACGTGCTGTGTGGAAGTTCTCGCTCAGTTGTCCTTGGTGCCGGGCAGGCCCTGGGACTTGCGACGCATAAGCAGAACGACGATGACGATGACGGCCAGGCCGCCGACGGACAGGAGCACGATCATCGGCGTCGACATTCCGGAATCGCTGCCGGTGGACTCGCCGATCTCTCCGCGATCCTCGGTGTCCTTGCCGGGTTCGTCGACGACTCCGCCGCCGAGTCCGGCCTTCGTCGACTCTCCGGACGATTCTTTGACGTCACCGCCGGCACCTTCGGCATCCTTGATCGCGAACGAGTAGTCACCGGAGATCGGGTGCCCGTCCTGCGACACCACGCGCCAGGTGACCTTGTAGTCGCCGGGCTTGAGATCGTCGGGCAGAGCGACGCTGAGTTTCTTGCCCTCAACGGTCAGCTCACCTGCGGAGACGTCCTTGCCGTCGACGACGACCTTGACCTCGGAGCCGACTTCCTGGATGTCGCCGGAGAAGTTCATCTCGAGCCATTTGGGCTGCTGATCGAGTTCGGCACCGTCCTCGGGATTCGACGACACCAGCTGATCGTGCGCACTGGCGGCGGGGGCGAAAGCGAACACGCTCATCGCGGCCACCAGCAGGGCGGCGAAGCCCAGCCTGAGAGCGGACCAGTTCTGTCGTGTCATGAGACGAGTCATGAGAGTTTCTCCTTCGAGGCGTACCTGCGATGTCGGTCGTGTCAGTAAGCTTGTGCCTACTAGTATCACTGAGTTTTCGCGGCCAGCGCGCGCAGACGATCCGTGATTCCCGGCACGGACACTTCAATTGTCTCAAGAGTTTCTTCGAAATCCGTGAATTCGCCGTACCAGGGGTCCTCGACATCCGGTGCCGGAGCACCGGCACCCTCGATGCCCTCCACCCGCGGATCGAACTCGCGCAGCATCCGCAGCTCCGGGGCCGCCTCGGCGGGAAGAACTGAGATCATCCGCTGCAGGGCACGATAGTGGCGGGCGGTCATCGCCACCGCCAGGTCGCGCTCGGCCAACCATTCGGGCGTGATCTGCCGGGCGACGTGATCGTCGGTGCGGTAGCCGGCGGCGGCGAGCACACGTGCCTGACGAGGGTCGATAGGGTTGCCGGCCTCCTCGTCGCTGATCCCGGCGGAGTCGACGACCGCCTCGGCGCCGGTATCGGCCAGGTGATGTAAGAGCACACGTTCGGCGGTGACGGACCGGCAGATGTTGCCGGTGCACACGAAGACGACGGATGCCAGACTCATACTCTCCTCCTCGGGCAGGGCGTGCGGGGCTCTGATCACGATACTGTGGGGCCATGACTTCTGAAACCTCACTGACCTCGATCAGGCCTCAGGACGACCTGTACCAGCACATCAACGGCGAGTGGATCGACTCGTTCACGATCCCCGACGACCGGGCCGGCGACGGAGCCATGCGTGAGCTCTTCGACGCCGCCGAGACCAAGGTCCGCGACATCATCACCTCCGTGACCGACAGCCCGCAGGAGCCCGGCTCCGAAGGGCAGAAGGTCGCCGACCTGTTCACCTCGTTCATGGATGTCGATCGCATCAACGAACTCGGTGTCGCCCCGCTGACCTCGACATTCGCCGCCATCGACGCCGCCGAGGACAAATCTGAGCTCGCCGCCCTGCTCGCCCGGTTGGAGACCGAAGGCATCGGCGGTCTGCTCGGCGGGTACGTCACCGCCGATGCGAAGGACTCCGACGTCTACGCCCTCTATCTCGTCCAGGCCGGCATCTCCCTGCCCGACGAGGACTACTACTTCAACGACGACCACGCCGAGGTGCGCGCGAAGTTCCTCGCCCACGTGCAGAAGATCGCGGCCCTGGCCGGCCTCGGTGAGAAGTCCGGAATCTCCGACGCCGAGGTGGCCGCCAAGGTGATGACGTTCGAGACCGAACTCGCCCGCCACCACTGGGACCGTGTGGCCTGCCGTGATGCGGAGAAGACGTACAACAAGTATTCGATCTCCGAGCTGCGCGACCTCGGACCCGAGTTCGACTTCGACTCCTACCTGGGGATCCTCACCGCCGATGCGTCCGATCTGAAGTACCTCGTGGTCTCCCAGCCCTCGTTCGTCACGGGTATGGCGAAGGTGTGGGCGGAGACCGACATCGAGACCATCAGGACCTGGCTGCGCTTCGTCGTCGTCTCCGACACCGCCTCGCTGCTCTCCGATGAATTCGTCGAGGAGAACTTCGACTTCAACTCCCGCACTCTCTCGGGCACTCCGGCCCTGCGGGAGCGCTGGAAGCGCGGGGTCAGCCTCGTCGAGGGCTACCTCGGTGAGGCCGTGGGCAGACTCTACGTCGCCTCCGAGTTCCCACCCTCGTCCAAGGATGCGATCGACCACCTCGTGGGCATGCTCATCAAGGCCTATGACAAGTCGATCCGCGAGCTCGACTGGATGAGCGAGGAGACGAAGGAACGCGCCCTGGTCAAGCTCTCGAAGTTCACTCCGAAGGTCGGCTATCCGGAGGTGTGGCGGGAGTACCCGGCCGCGATCGACTCCTCCGACCTGGTGGGCAACGTGCGTCGCTGCTCGCAGGCCGAGCATGTGCGGCAGGTGAAGCGGATCGGCGGGCCCATCGACCGCACGGAATGGCTGATGACCCCGCAGACGGTCAACGCCTACTACCACCCGGTGATGAACGAGATCGTCTTCCCCGCAGCCATCCTCCAGCCGCCGTTCTTCGACGCCTCCGGTGATGTCGCCGCGAACTTCGGAGCGATCGGCGCAGTCATCGGCCACGAGATCGGTCACGGCTTCGACGATCAGGGATCGCGTTATGACGGTGACGGCAACCTCGTCGACTGGTGGACCGAATCGGATCGGACCCTGTTCGAGGAGCGCACGAACGCGCTCATCGCCCAGTACGAAGAGCTGGTCCCGGCAGGTCTCGAACCGAATCAGCACGTCAACGGGGCGCTGACGGTCGGTGAGAACATCGGTGACCTCGGTGGTCTGTCGATCGGGTGGAAGGCTCTCGAGCTCGAACTCGGCGAACGGGCGGGCACTCCGGGAGTGCCGGTGGCGCCGTCGGCCGAGCAGGCGAAGGCGTTCTTCGAAGCGTGGGCGAAGGCATGGCGGTCGAAGATGCGCACCGAGGAGCGTGTGCGCAGGCTCTCGATCGACCCGCACTCGCCGGAGGAGTTCCGCTGCAACCAGGTCGTGAAGAACATGACCGCGTTCCACGACACGTACGGAGTCGAGGAGTCGGACGGAATGTACCTCGCTCCCGAATCCCGAGTCACCATCTGGTAATTGCTACCTGACGGCGGCCCAGCAACTCGCGCGAGGTTGCTGGGCCGCCGTCAGGTAGTTCGGGGAGGAAACGGGCGCTGGGACTGAGGCGGGGAGCCTGGACTCAGCGGTGGTGGCGGATGAGGGCGACCATGCGGTAGTCGAATTCCTGCCAGCTCGTGATCGAGGCGCCGGATTCCATCGCCGCCTGGAAGTCCTCGACCTCGGTGCGGTCGGACTCGAGCGGAATGTCGAAGGGCATCTCCACGTAGATCAGCCCGCTGGCGTCGGTGTGGACGATGTCGAAACCGGCCTGCTTCGGGTCGAGTTCGTTGTTCATCACGATGAGCAGACGGTCCGCCGGCGCCTCGTATTCGGTTTCGATGCCGTCGACGTAGCCCTGCTGCGAACGCAGCTCCCGCTGGGCCTGGATGACGAACGCCGAGTAGGCGCCGATGCCGATGACCGGAATCCGTGAGGTCAGCGCTTCGGTGGCGACATCGATGAGCCGCGACCGGGCCTTGCGCCCCAGCGGCGACAGATCCCCGCCGGACATCGCGACCCCGTCGAAGCCGACGAGGGAGATCTGCCCGTCGTCGTGGTTGGGGTTGAGGATGGTGATGTCGAGGCCGAAACGCGAATACCAGGGGCGAGTCACCTCGGCTCTCTCTTCGTCCCACCACACGTAGAAGAGGAACGGCACGTTGATCCCGGCCTCCGAGTAGAAGAACGGCGGACGCCGCTCACCTGCGGTGACGTCGAAGGGAACGACGTTTCCCTCGATCGGGGCCGGGCAGGTGGCGAACGAGGTGAACGCGAACGGGTAGTTCACCGCACGGTTGAAATCGATGACGAGCGACCCGTCCTGATTCGGCACTCCGAGGTCGATGGTCCGCCACGCCGCGGTGGCGTTCCCATTCGTCGAGTCGTGGAAGTCCAATTGGAGCCCGGTCTTCGGGCACCCGGTGGCAAGCAGGCTCACCTCACCGTGCGAGGTCTCGAAGGTGACGGTTCCCGCCGCCTGTGTCTGCAGCTGCAGGTCCTCTTGGGCGGTTTCGATCGTATAGGTCTTGAACGGGTCGAACCTCGTGAACCGGGCGAGGAAGACGAAGTCCGGGTCCGGGTCGAAGACCGGAACCTCGAAGAACTTCCCGAGCAGCGGGGACTTCGAATTGCGCACACGCACGCCGAGGCGGCCGCCCCGATCGATGAGTTCGTAGAGGACGTTGCCGACAGTGAACCAGTTGAGCGAGCCGCCGTTCGGAAGCTTCGCGCTGAACCCGTTCTCTTCCACGCGGACCTGTGGCTTGGCGGGCATGGCGGCGTGGCCGTCGGGTCCGCCATCGGACCCCGCATCGGATCCGTCGTCCGTTCCGGCAGAAGAGTCGGAACCCGCAGCGTCTGCCGCAGCCGCGCCCGCACCGGACTGGTCCATCACCCGAGGCAGGGTCGAGGTGTCGCTGGGCACGGCCGGGCTGGTCGCACGGGTCGGTCCTCCGCCGCTCGCGCCGGAACCGCCAGCAGCCACGGCAGTCCCACCGTTGTCGACCGTGCTGAGCAGGTCGAATGTCTCGGCTGCGGGGCCGGCATTGATCCCGGTCTTCAGTGATACGGTCACCCATCCGTCGTCGACGGTGAACGTGCCGGGGGCGTCGGTCCAGGTCGATTCGGCGTCGAGCCAGTGGAGTCCGACGACGCTGAGCCAGCCGAACGGTTTCGCAAGGGCTGAGTTCCGTGAGTCGCGCCAGGTGTTCCACTCCGTCACGAACTGGTTCACGTCGAACACTCCTTGCCGTCGCTGGTGCGGTCGCAGGATCGCTGCCCCCGCCTGATTCTCGGACCCGGTGGCAGCCCGGCGTCTGAGACCTGATCTTCTTCACCTCCAAACTACCGCAAACGATAGGCTGGGGAAATGAATGAATCACTCCCGAGACCGGATGTGGCCGCGACGACAGCGGCCGACCTCGGCGACTTCGTCAGCGCATCTCCCAGCTCGTACCACGCGGTGGACACGGCGGCGAAACGCCTGGAGGCGGCCGGTTTCTCCCGCCTCGACGAGTCCGTTCCCTGGTCGCTGACGCCCGGAACCGGGCATTACGTCATCCGCGACGGCGCGCTCATCGCGTGGATGAATCCCACCGTCACCGAGGCGGCTCCCCCCTTCCGCGTGTTCGGTTCCCACACCGACTCCCCGGCGTTCAAACTCAAACCCGGCGGTGAGTTCACCGCCGAAGGCACCCGCCAGGTCGGGGTGGAGATCTACGGCGGGCCGCTGCTGAATTCGTGGCTCGATCGTGAGCTCGCCTTCGCGGGTCGACTCAGCCTCGCCGACGGCAGCATCGTGCTCGCCCATACCGGGCCGATCGCCCGCATCCCGCAGCTCGCGATCCACCTCGACCGGCAGGTCAATGAGGGACTGGCCTTGGACAAGCAGCGTCACACCACTCCCGTCATCGGCCTGGCCGACCTCGCCGAGGCGGACATCATCGAACTGCTTGCAGAGTCGTCCGGGGTCGATGCCGAGTCCGTCGTCGGCCACGATGTCTACACCATTCCCGTTCAGGAGCCGGCCCTCTTCGGTGCCGCCGAGGAGTTCTTCGCCTCGCCGAGGCTGGACAACCTTCTGTCCGTGCACGCCGGCGTCACCGCTCTCACCCAGCTCGATGCCGACGGGCTCGACGGCATCCCGCTGTTCGCAGCGTTCGATCATGAGGAGATCGGGTCGAATTCGCGCTCGGGCGCGTGCGGTCCGTTCCTCGCCGATGTCACCGAGCGCATCGTCGCCTCATTGCTGCCGCAGTCGACGCGCAGCGATTATCTTGCGTCGATGGCCACCTCGGTGTGCGTCTCCTCCGATGCCGGGCATGCTGCCCATCCGAACTACCCGGAACGGCACGACCCGCATGTCCGCCCCCGCCTCGGCGGCGGTCCCCTGCTCAAACTCAACGCGCAGCAGCGCTACGCCACGGATGCGGTGGGCACCGCCGTGTGGTCGCAGGCGTGCGCGGCCGCAGGAGTCGAGTACCAGGATTTCGTGTCGAACAATGCGATGCCCTGCGGGTCGACGATCGGACCGCTGACCGCCACTCGTCTGGGCATGACGACCGTCGATGTGGGGCCTGCCCTGTACTCGATGCACTCGGCACGCGAGATGGTCGCGGTCTCCGACGTCGTCGCCCTCGGCGCGGCTGCGAAGGCGTTCTTCCAGGGCAGCTGACCACCAACCTGTCGTTCAAGGCGGCGCAGTTGTCCTCACTGCGACAGTCGTGATATGAATGACACAACCCCACGGGAGCCCACTGCAAGGGCTGAGATCGGACTGGATCGTCCGAGACCGTAGAACCTGATCCGGTTGATACCGGCGTAGGAAGTGAGGACTGCAGATGACTGCATTCACCCCAGAAACACCTGCCCCTGCCACGACTTCGGCCTCCGCACCTTCGCACGACGAATTCACCCTCGAGCAGTATCCGACGCATTCGCCGGCATGGGTTGATGACGAGGAACACGGCATCCGCGTTCCCGTGACCCGCATCGAGCTCGAGGACTCGAACGGCCGGTCCAACGATCCCGTCGACGTCTACCGCACCGTCGGACCGGGCAGCATCCCGGAAGAGGGACTGCCCGCTCTGCGATTCCCGTGGATCGAGAACCGCCTCGACACTGAGACCTACGACGCCCGCGGCCACCGCATCGCCGACGACGGTCGTGCCGCCGTCCGCCGAGGGGCCCCGTCGCAGCAGTGGAAGGGACGCAAACCTGTCCCCCGTCGGGCCAAGTCCGGCCGCACGGTGACCCAGATGCACTACGCAAGGCAGGGCATCATCACCCCGGAGATGCGGTTCGTTGCGCTCCGCGAACAGTGCGATGTCGAACTCGTCCGTGCCGAGCTTGCCGCCGGTCGCGCGATCATCCCGAACAACATCAATCACCCCGAATCCGAACCGATGATCATCGGCAAGGCGTTCCTCGTCAAAATCAACGCGAACATCGGCAATTCCGCGGTCACCAGCTCCATCGCCGAGGAGGTGCAGAAGCTGCGGTGGGCTGCGAAGTGGGGTGCCGACACCCTCATGGATCTGTCGACCGGCAATGACATCCACACCACCAGGGAGTGGATCATCCGCAATTCGCCGATCCCCATCGGCACCGTCCCGATCTATCAGGCACTGGAGAAAGTCGACGGCGATGCGAATGCGCTGACCTGGGAAATCTATCGCGACACAGTCATCGAGCAGTGCGAGCAGGGTGTCGACTACATGACCGTGCACGCCGGTGTGCTGCTGCGCTACGTTCCGCTCACTGCCGACCGGGTCACCGGGATGGTCTCGCGCGGCGGGTCCATCATGGCCGGTTGGTGCCTTGCCCACCATGAGGAGAACTTCCTCTATACCCATTTCGATGAACTCTGTGAGATCTTCGCTCGCTATGATGTCGCCTTCTCGCTCGGCGACGGACTGCGTCCGGGTTCTATCGCCGATGCCAACGATGCCGCCCAGTTCGCCGAACTCGACACTCTCGCCGAGCTCACCGAACGAGCATGGGCCCACGACGTCCAGGTGATGGTCGAAGGGCCCGGGCACATTCCGCTCCACCTCGTGCGGGAGAACGTCGAACGTCAGCAGGAGCTCTGCCACGGGGCGCCGTTCTACACCTTGGGTCCGCTGGTCACGGACATCGCGCCCGGATACGACCACATCACCTCGGCGATCGGGGCGACGGAGATCGCCCGCTACGGCACGGCGATGCTCTGCTACGTCACCCCGAAGGAGCATCTCGGGCTGCCCGACCGTGACGACGTCAAGACCGGGGTGATCACGTACAAGATCGCCGCACATGCCGCCGATATCGCGAAGGGCCACCCCGGTGCGACGGCCCGCGATGATGCTCTGTCGAAGGCTCGATTCGAATTCCGGTGGCGGGACCAGTTCGCCCTCGGCCTCGATCCGGAGACCGCCGAGGCGTTCCACGACGAGACGCTGCCAGCGGAACCCGCGAAGACCGCGCACTTCTGTTCGATGTGCGGTCCGAAGTTCTGCTCGATGCGCATCTCCCAGGACATCCGTGACACCTACGGCAGCGCCGAGGCGCAGGAGGCCCTGGCCGGTATGCAGCGGAAGAGCCGCGAGTTCCTCGCCTCGGGCGGAGAGGTCTACCTGCCCGATCCGACGGTCGGACTCAAGGCAGACTGACCGTCGTTCAAGGCGTGGCGCGTCGATCGAACTGTGCACGAGTCGGCTTACGCGCCACGCTTTGAACGAGCGGTTCGACGACGATGTAAGTTGACGGTATGCGCGAACTCCAGCGTGCCTTCGACGCGCACCTGCACATCATCGATCCGAGCCATCCGCTGATCGAGAACAACGGTTATCTGCCCGATCCGTTCACGGTCGCCGACTATCGCACGCGACTGCAGAGCCTCCCCGATGTGGGAGTCGAGGTTGCCGGTGGAGCCGTCGTGTCCGGTTCGTTCCAAGGCTTCGACCAGGGCTACCTCATCGACGCCCTGCGCCAGCTCGGCGGCAGCTATGTCGGCGTCACCCAACTGCCGGATGAGACCACCGATGATCAGATCCGACGCCTCGACGAGGCCGGCATCAAGGCACTGCGATTCAATATCGCCCGCGGCGGTTCGGCCACCCTCGACGCCCTCGACAGCCTGGCCCGACGAGTCCATGACCTCGTCGGATGGCACGCCGAACTCTATATCGACGTCCGCACCATCGATGATGACCTCGCCGGTCGCATCGCCTCACTGCCGGCAGTGAGCATCGATCACCTGGGCATGCACGAGGACGGGCTCCCCACACTGCTGCGCCTCGTCGAACGAGGGGTGAGGGTCAAGGCCACTGGTTTCGGCCGTGTGGAACTCGATCCCGCCGAGGCGGTCCGCCGCATCGTCGACACCGACCCGACCGCTCTGATGGTGGGGACGGACCTGCCGTCGACGCGGGCGCGTCGCCCCTTCGCCGATGCGGATTTCACGCTCCTCCGTGAAGTGCTCACCCCGGCCGAGGCGGACGCGGTGTTCTGGTCCAACGCGGCCGAGTTCTACGGCATCGAGCCTTGATCCGCTGAGTAGGTGTTCATCTCCCACCAGTAGCATGAGTGAAATGAGTTCACGTCAGTCGAATCTCGCTTCCACTCTGCACAATCTCGACGGTCGCAGCTACGGCAATCTCAAGCAGATCCGCGGCCGCTACAGCTTCGGACCGGTCACCGTGTTCATCGACCGAGTCCAGGCCGATCCGTTCGCCTCACCGTCGAAGGTCCGGGTGCGCGTCGACCGTGCCGATGCGAAGTTCCCGCTCGACCTCACCACTGATCGCGCCGACCGCATCGCTTCATCCGACTACCTGCTCCGTGCCGGCAACGAGGTGCTTGCGAAGCTCGATCAGCGCGCACTCATCCTCGGCCGTCCGGGGCAGGAGATCCTCGAGCGGACGAACATCCTCATCGATGACGCCGGGTTCGAGGCACGACTGCTCGTCAATCTGCCTGCGCGCGGTCGCCGCGTCCTCGGCCATCAGGCGGCGGACATCCTCACCCGTGATCTGCCGGAATTCGCCGAACGGCTCTTCCTCTTCGACCGCTGGTCAGACGCCCCAGCAGGCAGAGGAGGGAACACCCACGCCCCATCGGCCCGCGGGCTCGCCGACCACGTCCAACTGCACCGAGACCAGTTGGAACTGCGCAGCCACCTCGGCGAAGCAGGACTCATCGGTCTCATCGGAAATGGTGCGATTCTCCCGCGAAAATCCGGGGATTCGGACCTGCCGATGAAGTCCTCCGATGCGGTTGCCTTCACCTCCCCTCCCGAACTCGAGCACACTGTCGAACTCTCCAGCGGCCGCACCGTCACCGGCATGGGCATCCCTCGCGGGGTCACCGTCATCGTCGGCGGCGGCTATCACGGGAAGTCGACGATTCTGCGCGCGCTCGAACGCGGCGTCTACCCGCATATTGCCGGCGACGGGCGCGAATGGGTCATCAGCGACCCGACTGCCACCTCCATTCGAGCCGAGGACGGTCGCGCCGTCACCGGCGACGACATCTCGGCGTTCATCAACAACCTACCCTCGGGCTCTGACACGAGATTCTTCTCCACGACGAATGCCAGCGGGTCGACCTCGCAGGCGGCCAATCTCGTCGAAGCGATCGAGGCGGGCGCGAACACCCTGCTCATCGACGAGGACACTTCGGCGACGAACTTCATGATCCGCGACGAACGCATGCGTGCGCTCATCCCCGCCGAGCGGGAACCGATCACCCCGTTCGTCGACCGCGTCCGACCTCTGCTGACCGAGCAGGGCGTGTCCACGGTGCTCGTCGCCGGTGGATCGAGCGCATTCTTCGAAGTCGCCGACCACGTCATCGCGCTCGATGCCTATGTGCCCAAGGAAGTCACGGACCAAGCGCATGAGCTCGTCGGCATCACCGCAGCCGACCTCGAAACGGCTCCAACCGGCCTCGACGAATCAACCCGCCTCGACCCCGCGGCCGAACCCGGTCGCGACCCGGCCACAGACTCAGACTCCCCGGCTTTCACTGCCGCACCGCGCATGCCGACGGCGAAGGCGCTGCGGCCTGCGTCGAAGACGAAGACCGCTCGTGCGAAGGGATCCGACCGGATCCAATTCGGCCGCGACTTCATCGACCTAATCGCCATCGCTCAGCTCGTCGACACGCAGCAGGCGTCGGGAGTGGCCGAAGCCCTCGAATACCTCGCGGAGATCTTCGACGGACGCACCTCCCTGACCCAGGCGCTGGCCGAGGTCGAGGACATGCTCGACGCTGAGGGCCTCGACGGAATCACCGGCCACCGCGACCATCCGGGCCACCTGACCCGGCCGCGCCGGCAGGAGATCGCCGCCGCACTCAACCGCTACCGCGGTCTGAGCCTCGAACGCTGAGCAGAACCTCGAACGTGGGCTCGAGCCTCGACCCTCAATTGTTGAACTGAACCTCGCCTCTACCTGTTCAGCAGCCCAACCAGCTCAGCACTCGTGCCCACCGGCAGCGAGCACGAGGTCCCCCGGCACACGATCGCCGTCCCCGCGGGACGTCGACTTCCCGACCATCCGGCCCCGGAACCCCCGTCGAGGCCGTGAGCAGAGTGAGCGACGGATGCCTGGCCGCGATGTTCCGCAGCGCATCGTCGACGGTGGCGACCCGCACGGGCGACAGGGCTCGCTCCGCCTGCCACAGCGCGTGTCCGCACCCGCGCGGAGCCTGCCCTGCCAGCGCCCGATAGACCCCGAGCAGCCGGTCCCGAACCTCCAACAGTCGTCCCGTATCCAGTTCGGCGACCTCACCCGGGGATGCCGCCTCACCCAATGACTCCGACCCGGCAGACGTCGCTGCCTCGACGCCGATTTCGGCGAGCAGAAGCACCGCCTCGGCAGCCGCGGATCGTCCAGACGGCACGGTGTTGTCGACGGGGTCGGCCGACTTCACGTCG
Source organism: Brevibacterium sp. JSBI002 (assembly GCF_026013965.1). NCBI lineage: Bacteria > Bacillati > Actinomycetota > Actinomycetes > Micrococcales > Brevibacteriaceae > Brevibacterium > Brevibacterium sp. JSBI002. Next base: position 403,750 of record NZ_CP110341.1, on the reverse strand, counting down.
ATGATCCCGTCACCGAGCGAATCGACCGCTTCGAGGACCCCGTCGCCCCGTTCGGAGGTGAAGAGGTCAAGCATCTTCGCACCGAGATCGACCAGGTCCTCCACCCTCACCGAGGCGGCTCCGTCCGGGAGCTGTCGGACCGTGATCCCAGCGGTGATGAGTTGAGCCCAATCGGCGAGCCCGCCCTGCCCGGGGCCGGCCACACCATCGGTGAAGGACCGGCGCACATCGAAGCCAGTCGGACCCGCTGCGTCCACCGATTCGGGTGCAACGCCCGGCTTGAACCGGTCATGCATCGCCGTCCAGAATCGCACGGCAGTTTCTGCCCACAGCGCAGGATCCGCAGATTCGGCGTTCCCTGTGATCGCACCACCAGCCGGGTCCGCACTCCCCGTCGAATCGGCACCACCGACAGGCTCAGCTCCCGCACCGGAGTACAGGGCCGCCTCGGCGAGGGCGGTGACAGCCAGGGAATTCCATTCGGTGATGATCTTCGTATCGCGGGCCGGCTGGGACCGGCGAGCGCGCAGCTGCTCGAGCACCTCGCGCTGATGCCTCGTCGCGTCAATGTCCCACGGCGCGGGGTGGTCGACGTCGAAGGGCACGTCCTCCATGCCGAGCCAGTCGATGATGCGCACGGCCGCGACGACCTGCCCGGAGAGCTCACCCCCTGCCGGCGAGTCGACGAGCCCGAGCAGACCCGCCTGCCCGGCTTCCGCGAATTCCTCGGGGGTGAAGACGTAGGCCGCGCCCTCTTCGGACACGCCAGCCGAGTTGAGCGAATCCGCATCGAGAGCGGCGATGAATCCGTCAACGGCCGACAGATCGCTGATGAGGAAGTTCGCGGTGTCGGCTATCTCGCGTTCGGCCAGGGCGAGCCATTTCGACCCCGGGTCAAGGGCGCGTTCGACTTTCGCCCAGGCGACGGCGGCGCGCAGGTAGAGGGCGTTGTCGTAGAGCATCTTCTCGAAGTGCGGCACGAACCACTGCCGGTCGACGCTGTAGCGAGCGATCCCGCCGCGCACCTGGTCGCGCATGCCTCCGGAGGCGATCCGCGCCAAAGTCGAGCGCACTGCGATGAGGCAGTCGAGGACGAGTTCGCCGGTCAGGTGCCCATCGGCACCGAGCCAGCCGAGCCGTCCCTCGGCCCGGACCCGATCCATCGGGTGCTCCCCGGTCCCTCCCCCGTTCGCCGAGGCGGTCCCGCCGGTTCCCGGTCGCGCCGAAGCGCCGTCGTCCGCTCCCTCACCCGCCGAGGCGGTCCCGCCCAAGCGCACGAACGCCGCGAGGAGCTGGAGGACGTTCATCATCGGTGGGAACTTCGGGGCACCGCCGAACCCGCCCCATGCCGGATCGTAGGAATCGAGCAGCGCCGCGGCGGCGGAATCGAGTTCATCGGGGGTCAATGACTGCGCGGCTGCCTCGGCGGGAAGAGCACTCGTCACGGCATCGGCCATTTCGGCCAACCCGCGGTCCATCCGGGACGTCATCTGGTGGACTTCGTCGCGGCGGTCCGTCCAGGTCGCCGATACGGCGGAGAGCACCTGCGTGAATGCGGGCAGGTTTCCTCGAGGCGCGGGCGGGAAATAGGTGCCGGCGTAGAAGGGACTGCCGGCAGGTGTTGCGAAGATCGTCATCGGCCATCCGCCTTGGCCGGTCATCGCCTGCAGGGCGTTCATGTAGTAGGCGTCGATGTCCGGCAATTCCTCCCGGTCGATCTTCACGGGCACGAACCGGTCGTTCACCATCGCCGCGACCGCTTCGTCCTCGAAGGATTCGTGGGCCATGACATGGCACCAGTGGCAGGTGGAGTAGCCGATCGAGATGAGGAGGGGGACGTCACGGCGGGCCGCCTCGGCGAGGGTGTCCTTCGTCCACATCCGCCAGTCCACGGGATTGTCGGCGTGCGCGCGCAGGTAGGGGCTGGTCGAGTCGGCGAGTTCGTTCGGCATGCCCCCAGCGTCTCACTTCGGGCGATCACGTGCGAGGTCACGCTCAAGACAGTGCGAGATCTTCCCCATTCAGCCGACAAGGGAACTGGTTTTTATGGGAGCATGAGGCCATGACCACCGCATCGAACACCGACTCCCACCACCCGAGAATCGGCCTCGACGCCCGCAAGATGGCCATCACCGCCGTTGCCGCCGTCGTCTTCCTCGTCACTTGGATCGCCGCCGAGCTCCTCGAGACCATGGCGCAGGATACCTATGTGTCGTCACCGGGACCGAGCCTCCTGCATCTGGCACTCATCGCCGTCTCCGGCTCAGCTGCGATCACAGTCGGCAGGGACCTTCGCCCGGTTCCCCGCAGCGTGTTCATCGTCGTGACCGTGGTTCTCTGCGCAATCGCGTTGCTGAAGTCGATCTTCACCGTCGACGCGTTCGGCACGGATACCGAGGGCTTGGCCGACGCTTCCATGCTCCTCTCGGTCCTCGACATCCTGAATCTCATCGTGGCGGTGGCCTTCCCGATCGTCGTGACGCTCGCCCTGGCCGCGGTCACGGCTCGACTCGTCCCCATCGCCGAGGCGGCCGCCCCCAACGCCATCCGCCGCCGTTCGCGTACCGCCGCCACCGGGTTGTTCGTCGCAGCCGGGACCGTGGTCCTCGTCTGGCTGCTGCGCACCATGTTCGTCGACGTCATGTTCCTCCTCGAATACGGTGATGTCTTCAACGCGCTGGGCGCCGCACTGGGGTTCCTCTCGGCGATCTTCGCCCTGCGGGTCATCGCCGAGTCTCGGTCACTGCCGGCCGATGCACCGGCAGTCGGGGCGTCTCCGGTCGGCAATACACCGCGATCTGCTCGCACTCTGGCGTTCGTCGTCATCGCCTGCGGACTGCATCTGTGCCTGGAATCGACCATATTGGCGATCGGATATCCACCGGCCCTCACCCTGGGAGACCCGGGCTGGGTCGTCGGCATGTTCGGCCTCGTTCTCGGCAGCCTTGTGCTCGCAGTCCGCACGCTCAACTGCGCTCCGACTGACGACGCCCAGACCCGCAACGAAGAGTCTGCCCTATCCGGCGACGAGGAGAGCGACAAGTCCCACGACCGCGCGATCCGCCGGCCCGCCCACGACTGAGCCGGCCCGCGACTGCCGCAGACTGCTCGCCCACAGCTGAGCCGCCCCACGTGGTGAGACCACATCATCCGACGGGCAAACACCTCTTCCTCCTCAGCGCCGCTTCTTCTACACTATGTAGAACTCAGCGAGGAGGGAGCCGAACACGGTGACCACCGCTGTCGGACAGGAGGACGACCATGAACACCGAATCACCCCGGACCCTCGACGCCAAGGACTGCTGGGAGCACCTGCGGTCGACCACAGTCGGCCGACTGGCGGTCATCGTCAATGACGCCCCGGAGATCTTCCCGGTCAACTTCACCGTCGAGCATTCCGCTCTTGTGCTCCGCACCGGGGACGGCACGAAGATCGACGCCATGCGCAGTCACCCCCGCGTCGCCTTCGAGATCGACGGCGTCGATGAGGAGACCGCATTCAGCGTCGTCGTCAAAGGCGATGCGAAGGAGATCACCGCTCCCGACGACCTGCGCAGCACCGTCTCGCTCGACGTCTCCCCGCTGCAGCCCGGCACGAAGAATCACTTCGTCCGGATCCTCGCCGAGAAGGTCACCGGCCGCAGCTTCCCCGTGGCCGATCCGACGACGTGGAAGTCAGCTCTCAGCGACGTGGCGCGCGCTCCGCACGAGTGACCGATGCGGCGCGTTCGGGCAGTGTGATTCGAACTCGAACGCTGGGGCGGCGCCCGGTCATCAGAGAGCTTCGACAACCTCGACGAGGCGGTCAGGGGCGTTGGTGATGATGCCGTCGGCGCCGACGTCGATGGCCCGTTCCATCTCGCCGAGGTCATCGACCGTCCACACCAGGCTCGTCATTCCGAGTTCGTGGATGGCCGTGAGGAACTCCTCGTCGGCGGCGCAGAACTCGGGGTTGACCTGGTCGACCCATTCGGCGAAGTCCTGGAGTTCGTCCGGGCACGGGCGACCGAGCACTCCGACCGGGATCTCCGGGGTGAGTCCGTGGAACTCTTCGACGAATGCCCAGTTCGCGGACTGGACGACGAGCATGCCGGCGGCCAAAGCCCGGTCGAGATAGTTCGGCACGGCGCGCAGGGCGGTCACGATCGCCTCGGCGATTCCGGGATAGATCTCGGGGTGCTTGACCTCGAGCAGCAGACCGGTGCGGGTGTCGTGGGCGAGAGTGAGCACCTCGGCGAGACGGGGCACGCGGATCCCGGCGAATTCCTCACCTTTCCAGCTTCCGGCATCGAGGGTGGCGATCTGGGCGGCATTCATGCCGGCGATGCGGCGGTCTTCGCGGTTCGGGTACAGGGTGCGGGCGTCGGTGGTGCGATCGACGGTGGTGTCGTGCATGATCACGAGCTCACCGTCGGCACTCATGTGGACGTCGGTTTCGATCATGTCGGCGCCCTGGTCGATGCCGGCGATGAACGCAGGGATCGTGTTCTCCGGCCAATCGGCGGACGCACCTCGGTGTGCGACGACCAGGGGCGGGACTCGAACTCGGGCAGGGTCGATCACGGTGCCGGCGGCGCCGGCGCTGAGGTCGCGGGGTGAGGGATCAGAGGTGGGGGTGGCGAGGGTGATGGGCATTTCAGAACTCCTCCACGGAGACTGCGGGTGGCGTTCGGACGCCGGATCCAACTGCTGTGCGGTGACCGAACGATGAGTACTAGGCCGCCCAGATTACGCGGCCCGAGCAAGTTCCGGATGATGCGCGAGTGGACGGAACATGAATCCTGACGGTGTCGGCACTGGCCGTCGCCTGGGCTGACGCTGACTCGGCCGAAAGGGAATGTCGCCCTTCGGGCAGGGGCCACTGCCACAACCCCGGGAGCAAGGGTGGCAGACTGGGAGTAACCACGGACGGAGTTCTCGCGTTCCGCACCTCCGATCCTCTCCAGCACGATTGCCGAAGGAGGCGCAGTTCGATGGAGCTACTCCAAAGTGTGTTTGACAGTGTCAGCGGAGTGTCGTCATACATCCTCGTCGCTGTTCTCATCCCCACAGGTCTGTATTTCACCATTCGCACGGGAGTGGTGCAGGTCCGCCTGCTGCCCGAGATGTTCCGCACCCTGACCGAGCCGGGCGGACGGGATTCCGAGGGCAACAGGAACATCTCGCCGTTCCGCGCATTCTCGATCTCTGCGGCCTCGCGTGTGGGAACGGCGAACATCGCCGGTGTCGCCCTAGCGATCTCGCTCGGTGGTCCGGGCGCAATGTTCTGGATGTGGCTGACGGCCATCGTCGGCGGAGCCACGGCCTTCGCCGAGTCTGCACTCGGCCAGCTGTACAAGCTCAAGGACGGCCCGAACTTCCGCGGCGGTCCTGCCTACTACATCAGGCACGGGCTGAACATGAAGTGGCTCGGTCTGGTCTTCGCCGTCATCGTCGCCATCACCTACGGCATCGTGTTCAACTCGGTGCAGTCGAACTCGATCGTCGACGCCGTCGGCGCATCCTTCGGAGTCGAGAGCTCGGACGGCGTCTTCGCTGCAGTGGCTGGCGCGATCATCGCCGTCGCCGCGTTCCTCATCTTCGCCGGAGGTGCCAAGCGCATCTCGAACATCTCCGCTTATCTGGTGCCGATCATGGCTGGCCTCTACCTCATCGTCGGCATCATCGTCGTGGTGATGAACATCGGTGCCGTGCCGTCGATGATCGCCACGATCGTCACCGACGCTTTCAGCATGGATTCGATCGCCGGCGGAACGCTGGGATCGATCATGCTCATCGGAGTTCAGCGCGGTCTGTTCTCCAATGAGGCCGGCATCGGTTCGGTGCCGAATGCCGCGGCCACCGCCTCGGCGTCGCACCCGGCCAAGCAGGGCTTCGTACAGGCGCTGGGCGTGTACTTCGACACGATCCTCGTCTGCTCGATCACCGCGTTCATCATCCTGCTGTCGAACCCGGAGTACGGCACCTCCGCCGAGGGCATCCAGCTCACGCAGACGGCGCTGAGCGGTCAGCTCGGTCAGTGGGCGATCCACTTCCTCACGCTGGCGATCTTCCTCTTCGCGTTCTCGTCGATCCTCGGCAACTACTACTACGGCGAGGCGAACATCGAGCATCTGACGACGAACCGTGTCGCGCTGCGTGTGTATCAGGTCATCGTCATGGTCTCGGTGTTCATCGGTGCGATCGCGGCCCTCGACCTGGTGTGGACCGCCGCAGATATCTTCATGGCGATCATGGCGCTCATCAACCTCTTCGCCCTGCTGATGCTCTCGCCGCTGGTGTTCTCGCTGCTGAAGAACTACCAGCAGCAGCGCAGAGCCGGTTATGAACCGATCTTCCGCCGCGGCGATCTGCCCACGTTCAAGCGCATCAATACCGAGGTCGACGCCTGGGACGGCACCGACGAGGTGACCACCGCGAAGTTCTGGCGTGATCGCGGGAAGAAGGTCCGCCCCGACAACGAGTGATGCTGTTGAGCAGCTAGCCACAACCCACATCGGGCGCTCCCTTCGCAGGAGCGCCCGATGTGTTTTCATTCCCCCGAGTCCAGAAGCAGTCCTCTGACTCTAAGGAGGTCCCGATGAGTGTCGACCGCGCTGAGTTGGCAGATGCCCTCGCCGAGGCGACCGGATGGTCGGTCACGGCCGATCCCCACCGAGTGACGTTCACGAATGATGATCCACCGCAGGTGGTCATCTGGACTGTTACCGATTCCGAGATCGGTCAGATGCGATACAACCAAAATCTCCCTTCCCGGGAAGCCGGGGGTCGTCAGAGCGCCGACCTCAGTGCCTTGGGCCTCCCACTCGACGAAGCGTTAGGCCCATTCGAGGGATCCCGTGGGGTGATTCGTGGGACTGACCTGAGGATCATCGAGTAGCCGCGACTCGTCGAGGTCTGTGGGTAGGCAAAGGGGTCCGGCGCCGCGACTGCGGCACCGGACCCCTTCTGTGCAGATGCGCTCACTCCACGGGGAGTTCCAGGCATAGGCGAGGCATCAGCGGCCGGCCCAATTGCGTATGTGGAGTCACCTACCGGCTGGAGTGAAGTCAGTGCTGCCGACGAACTCCGGGCGCGGTTTCGGCGCTGCGAACGGTTCCACACACGTGTTCTCCACCGAGTTGTACACGATGAAGATATTCGAGCGCGAGAACGGAGTGACGTTGCCGTTCGACGCATGCATGCAGTTGGAGTCGAACATGATCGCTCCGCCGGCCGCTCCTTCGAGCACGTCGATGCCGTATTCGTCGGCGAAGTCACTGAGAGTCTGACGATCCGGGGTGCCCGCACCCTGCATGATGAGTGACTTCCGATAGTTGTCCTCGGGGGTGCCTCCCACGCAGCTGATGTAGCGCTTGTGCGAACCGGGCATGATCATCAGCGGACCGTTGAATGAGTAGTTGTCCGTCAGCGACAGCGAAAGACTCACCGCGCGCGGAGTGGGCATTCCGTCCTCAGCATGCCAGGTCTCGAAGTCCGAATGCCAGGAGAACTCTTTGCCCACGAATCCCGGCTTGTAGTTGATCCGGCTCTGATGGATATAGACATCGGTTCCGAGGATCTGACGTGCACGGTCGACGAGGCGCGGATCGTTCGCGATCTTCCTGAAGATCTCATTGGTGCGATGGATGTCGAATATCGACCGGACCTCGTCGGACTCGGCTTCGACGACGGTACGCTCATCGGCCTTCACCTCCGGGTCGTGCGAAAGCCTCTGAAGCTCCTCGGTGAAGAGTGTGAGCTCTTCGATTGTGATGAGCTGATCGATCGTCAGATAGCCCGTGTCCTCGAAGTGCTTGAGATCAGCCGCCTCGAGGGGGCCGTCTTCGGGAGAGCCGAAGACGATCGGACCCGTGCGCGGGAGAACCTCTGTGGTTTCACCGGAGCGAGTCGGATAGAGATCTGTAGTTGCGGTCGCAGCTGACACTGCAGTCATCATTTCTCCTTCCTTCGCTATGTGCCGTCTGCCGGGGCGGAGCCGAGACTGCTCATCGCCTCCGCAGATCGGGCTGTGCGACCACCGTAACAGGAGGACATCGTCCCCGGTACCCCGGTCAGAGCCAAGACAGAGAGACCGGCACCGCGGAGCATCCACCAGCGATGGATCGTTCCGAAAGTGCCGGTCTTTCATTTGACGGTCAGCGTTTGACCGATTTCGAGGTGGCCCCGGTCGCCCAACTGACCTGGCTGAAGGTGACGCGGTAGTACCGCTTGCTCTTCGACTTCACCTTGTAGACGGCCTTGCCCTTCTTCGCGGAGACTGTCTTCAGGGTCTTCCACTTGCTGCCGGATTTGACCTGGAAGTTCACCTTCGGGTTGTAGTTGACCTTGCCGTACTTTTCCGGGTTATAGAGCTTCGTCGATGAGGTCAGGGTGACGGTGCTGCCTTTGCGCTTCGAGGACAGCGAGGCGTAGGTCTTGCCACGGACGTAGAAGCTGCTCTTTGTGTAATCAGTTCGCTTGAAAAACTTATCGGCGTCGTAATTGTTGGCCCAAACGATAGATGGACCCAACCCGTACTTCCCAAGGCCATAGTCAGCGGGACAAATCTCAACTCGGGTTCGCCTGCTATCCCCATCTGAATCATAGTCCGCGTCAGCAATATACTCGCCGCTACGATATACCTCTGTTCTCACATCCCAATCTCGCACACCGGATTTCTTATGAAGCATGTCGACCTCAATATTTCTGCACGCATCGTTTGAGACAGTCAAACTCTTGGCAGAAAGTTTAGTCACGTCGAACGTCCCGGTTGCCGCTTCAGCGGACACAGCGGGTGCGACGGCAAGCGCCAAAGCGGCAACGGCGGAAACGAGCGCACGTCTGATGAATTTCACGGAGACTCCAATGAGAATGAGTAGACAGAGGAATGCCAGAGTGGGAGTCACTGAAAGTGGCGTCGGCAGGATGCGTCACGATAGTTGAAGTTTCGTCAATCCGAACATTATCACAGCTGAAGTCGCTTTCGGACAGAAATCAGCCGGGCATGCGAAAGGGCGGTCCGAGTGTCGAAACACTCGAACCGCCCTCGCAGCGAACCGAACTCACCGACGTAGCGGTCGGCAACCTCGGCGAGGTGAAGCTTCTCAGCTCACGGGTGCTGTTTCGTCTTCGAGGATGAGCGGGTACACGCCGTTTTCGTCGTGGACCTCACGGCCGGTGACCGGCGGGTTGAACACGCAGGCCATGCGCAGCTCTTCCTCGGCGACCACGGTGTGCTTCTCATTTCCGTCGAGCAGGTACATAACACCGTCGTGGAGCGGGTATTCCTTGCCGGTCTCCAGATCCGTCAGCGTACCCTTGCCCTGCACGCAGTACACGGCCTCGACGTGGTTCTGGTAGTGGAACGTCGAGGTGGTTCCGGCATAGATCACGGTGTCATGGAACGAGAATCCGACGCGCTCCTTGCCGAGCACCATGCGGCGTGAGCGCCAGGTCTCGGACTTCACATCACGGTCGGTGTCGTTGAGGTCATCGCGGTTGACTACGTACATTAGTGGTCCTTTCGCAAAAGGTCGGTGAAAGTGTTCAGGGGTGGGCCGCGGACTTCCGTCTCACTACAACGGCTCCAGTCGGCCCGGGTGGGCGATCGAACAGGTGAGCTCGAATCCGCCCAAAGCTCGGGCCGGCGCCACAGCTGCGACGCCGGCCCGGCAGAGGTGGGTCAGGCCAGTGCGGCCTTCGCGGAAGCGGGAGCGAACTTGAGCACTCCGGCCTCGATGATGTCCAGGCCCGCCTGCAGATCGCGCGAATCGATCGTCAGCGGCGGCATGATCTTGATGACTTCGTCATCGGCGCCCGAGGTCTCGAGCAGGAGACCGTTTTCGAAGGCGTAGGCGGCGACCTTCTCGGCCACTTCGAGGTCTTCGAAGCAGACGCCGGCCAGCAGGCCGCGTCCGCGAATCGAAGCGCCTTCGGCCTTCTCGACGATTCCGTCGAGGCGCTGGTGCAGCGCGGCGATGGTGTCGGCAAGTTGGTTCTGGAAGTCGTTGTCGGCCCAGAAGGTCTTCAGCGCCGCAGTCGCGGTCACGAACGCGGGGTTGTTTCCGCGGAAGGTGCCGTTGTGCTCGCCGGGCTCCCAGACGTCGAGCTCGGGACGGAACAAGGTCAGTGCCAGCGGCAGACCCGAACCGGAGATCGACTTCGACAGGCAGACGATGTCGGGCTCAATTCCTGCCTCTTCGAAGCTGAAGAACGAACCGGTGCGGCCGCAGCCTGCCTGCACGTCATCGACGATGAGGAGGATGTCATGCTTCTTGCACAGGTCGGACAGTGCGCGCAGCCATTCGGCGCGAGCGGCACGCAGTCCGCCCTCGCCCTGCACGGTCTCGACGATGACAGCGGCGGGCTTATCGACGCCCGAGCCGGAGTCCTCGAGGACCTTCTCCAGCCACAGGAAGTCCGGGACCTCTCCGTCGAAGTAGTCGTCGTACGGGATCTTCGAGCTGTTGGTCAGCGGGATGCCTGCGCCCTCGCGCTTCATCGAGTTGCCGGTCACCGACAGCGATCCCAGCGTCATACCGTGGAACGCGTTGGTGAACGAGAGCATGTGCTGACGGCCGGTCACCTTACGAGCGAGCTTGAGAGCCGCCTCGACGGTGTTGGTTCCCGTCGGTCCGGGGAACATGACGGAGTAGTCGAGTCCGCGAGGCTTGAGGATGAGGTCCTGGAAGGTCTGGAGGAACTCACGCTTGGCCGGGGTCTTCATATCCATCGAGTGCAGAACGGCGCCCGACTGCAGGTATTCGATGAGCGGGCCCATCACGGCCGGGTTGTTGTGGCCGTAATTGAGCGCGCCAGCGCCGGAGAAGAAGTCGAGGTACTCGTTGCCGTCTTCGTCCCACTGCTTGGCGCCCTGCGAACGGGCGAAGGTGGCGGGCCAGGAACGGCAGTAGCTGCGAACAGCTGATTCGCGAGTTTCGAAGATGTCGGGCTTGTCAGAAGGTGTTTCGGTCATCTTTGGAGTCCTTTCGACTTCTTGATTGTGCGGCTGCATCGTGTGCAGTCGCCGAGGCGGTGGCCGCTGCCGCCCATTGCGGGCGCTTCCTTCCGCCTCCTGGCACCCGTCGCGTTCGCTCCCTTGGAGCAGAGGGCTGCGGGGTGCCGGGGTGGGGCTCGTTACAGGGGTGCGATCTCGTAGAGGTACTCGGTGTCGTGCCCGTCTGGGTAGAGGTCCGGGGTGAACAGCGGGCGACGGTTGAATCCGGCGCCGCGCTTCTCCGCGAACGCCTGGAACAGGCGGTTGGACGCCGCATTGTCGTCGGTGATCGTCGTCTCCATGCGGAGAGCGCCGGTCCGGTCGGCCAGCTCATGGAGCATGGTCGATGCGAGTCCGTGTCCACGGAAGTTCTCGTTGACGGCGACCTGCCAGATCATCAGGGTGTCCGGATTCTCGGGACGGGTGTACCCGGTGATGAAGCCGGCGGGCTCTCCGTCGATTCGTGCGATCACCGAGGTGTCCGCGAAGTCGCGGCACCACAGCAGGTATGAGTACGAGGAGTTCAGATCGAGCACGGCTGTGTCTTTCGCGAGCCGCCATAGATGTTGTCCGTCCTCCAGTTCTGGAGTTCGGACGTCGATTTGCGTCTTCGGTTCAGCGAGTGCGTTAATCACGTCAATAAACCTAACGGGCTGAGATCGAGCGTCAACCTCGAAACCCTCGATTCCGGGCCACTTTCACAACGCGGCCCCCGGCCTACCGATATGTAACAGACCGGACTTTCCCTATGGCATCTCTGGGATGCGTCGGGGCGCTCCTTCGCGCTCATACCGCGCCAGCGGTTCGTTATCGTTTCGTTACATTTGGCGGGATTTGGAACAGAGGTTCCACGTGTTCCATGTCACTTCGATCGAATTGGGACAGCAAGGAGTCCTGTTGCCCGATATTGCCATCTGAGCCTCTGCGAGCGGGTTCGCGGCGGCTGCGAGGTAGTTCGCGCAGGCGCGAAGGTGCCCGCGCAGCGCCGTCATCAGCCGGATGTTGCGCGCCTGCCACCGCAGACACGATTTAAGTGTGCGAAGAATGTCGCTGAGTGGCCGATTTTCGGCATTCTTCGCACACTTAACTCTTTCTCCCCGCTGCTTCAGGCCGCTGCAGAGGTACGGAAGTAGATGAGTGCGCAAAGCCGGCTCGAGAGGCCGCGACTCAGGTGAGCGCCGCTTGCCTGGCTCCGAACCTCAGACGCACTGACCTCAGCACTCGACGACCCGGCCTACCTCAGCACTCGACGACGTTGACGGCGAGGCCGCCCATCGCCGTCTCCTTGTACTTCGAGGACATGTCCGCGCCGGTCTGGCGCATCGTCTCGATCACCTCGTCGAGGCTGACCCGGTGCTGGCCATCGCCCCACAGAGCCATGCGGGAGGCGTTGATGGCTTTGCCTGCGGCGATCGCATTGCGTTCGATGCAGGGCACCTGCACGAGTCCGGAGATCGGATCGCAGGTCAGGCCGAGGTTGTGCTCCATCGCGATCTCGGCGGCGTTCTCCACCTGCTCGGGCGTCCCACCCATCACGGCAGCCAGTCCCCCAGCCGCCATCGACGAGGCGGATCCGACCTCTCCCTGACAGCCCACCTCGGCGCCGGAGATCGACGCACGTTCCTTATAGAGGACTCCGATGGCCGCCGCGGTGAGCAGGAAGTCGACGATCGCCCGATGCTTCGCGGACTCGCCGCCTTCCATCACCGCGGGAACGTAGTTGAGCGCATAGTGCAGTACGGCGGGGATGATGCCGGCCGCCCCATTCGTCGGCGCGGTGACGACGCGGCCTCCCGAGGCGTTCTCCTCGTTCACGGCCATTGCGATGAGATTGACCCATTCGAGGTAGTAGCCGGGATCCCGGTCGGGGTCCTCGGCCTTGAGTTTGAGATACCAGTCGTGTGCGCGGCGGCGGACCTTGAGTCCTCCGGGCAGATACCCGGAGCGGTCGAGGGACGCCGAGGCGCATTCCTCCATCACCGAGTAGATGTGGAGCAGTCCGTGCCGGATCTCGTCCTCGTCGCGCATCGACAGTTCGTTGGCGTGCATGATCTCGGCGATCGACAGGTCGTTCGCGCGGCAGCGCTGAAGCAGCTCGACACCGGAGTGGAAAGGATAGGGCAGTTCTTCGTCGTAGGACTCGAGTTCGGCATCGACGACAGAGTCCGCGACCGCGAACTCGGCATCGCCGTATCCCGCACCTTCCTCGGCGGTCTTCTCCTTCTCGAGGAATTCGGTCTCCGAGGTCACGAATCCGCCGCCGACGGAGTAATAGGTCTCCTCGGCGAGGGTCTCCCCCGCAGCGTCGTAGGCGGTCACGGTCATGGCGTTCGTATGGCGCGGGAGGACGGTCAGCGGTCGTTTGACCATGTCATCCTCGGTGAACTCGAGTTCGACTCCGTTGCCGGTCGAGTCGCCGAGGATGATCGTCCCGGTCTCGGACATCCGTGTCCGCCGGGCGGTGAGTTCGTTGGCTTCAATGAGATCGGGGCGGCAGCCCTCGAGGCCGATGAGGATGGCGTCGAAGGTCCCGTGGCCAGCACCGGTGGCGGCCAGGGAACCGTACACGTCGACGCGCAGATCCGCAACGGATCTCAGCGAATCGCTAAGGAGGTCGATGAAGCTCGCGCCGGCACGCATCGGTCCGACGGTGTGGGAACTCGACGGTCCGATGCCGACCGTGAAGAGGTCGAAGACACTCAATGGCATGGCAATCACTTCGTTTCTGATGAGATGACGGCGGGGCCGACCGAACAGCCGTGCACTCACGTGCATGGCGAGCCGATGCCGACGATGTGTCGGCACCGACCTCGACCGACCCCGCTTCAGGGTTTGCAGCCTCCGCCCCTAACAGGGCGGAGCGAGACTCCGGTGAGTCTCGCGCTGAGGCTCAGAGGGAGTTCGCCTCGGCGTAGGCGGCGGCGTCCATGACTTCGCCGACCTCGGTCACGGCGACCTCGAACAGCCAGCCCTCACCGTAGGGGTCGGAGTTGAGCAGTCCGGGTGAGTCCACGGCCGCCTCGTTGATGGTGACGACCTCGCCGGTGACCGGGGTGTAGAGGTCGGACACGGACTTCGTGGATTCGACCTCACCACAGGTCTCACCTGCGGTGATGGTGTCGCCGACCGCGGGCAGGTCGACGTAGACGACCTCGCCGAGGGCATCGGCGGCGACGGCGGTGATGCCGACCTTGACGGTTTTGCCGACGAGTTCATCGGCAGCGCCGTCGACCCATTCGTGTTCGGCGGAGTAGGTGAAGTTCTGCGGGAGCGGGGGCAGCTGTGCCATATGTCTTCCTTACTGCGACCGCCGCCGGAAAGGGCGGTCACGACGTTGTTGTGCCAGGTGGGACCAGTCTACGAGTCACCGGTCCCACCGGGATGGATTATGGGTGAGAGCTTCAGTCGGCCTGGCGCTTGTAGAACGGCAGCTGGGTGACGGCGAAGTCGTGCGCCTTGCCGCGGATGTCCACCGTCACGGCGGTGCCCACCTCGGCGCGGTCCCGATCGATGTAGGCCAGGGCGATCGGGTGGCCGAGCGTCGGCGAGGGCTGACCGGAGGTGACGGTGCCGACCTCAGTGCCGTCGATCGACACGGCGGCTCCGGAGCGGGCGGCGCGGCGTCCCTCCGAACTCAGACCGACGAGCACGCGCGGCGGTTCGGTCTCTCCGAGCTTCGCCAGCGCCTCGCGGGCGAAGAAGTCGTCCTTCGTCTTGAACCCGATCATTCGGCCCAGTCCCGCATCGTACGGGGTGGTGTTCTGATCGAGTTCGTTGCCGTAGAGCGGCATTCCGGCTTCGAGGCGCAGCGAATCGCGTGCGGCCAGACCGCAGGGAACGAGTCCGTAATCCGCGCCCGAGGTCACGAGCGTGTTCCACAGGCGGGTGGCGCCGATGTTGGGGACGTAGAGCTCGAACCCGTCCTCACCGGTGTATCCGGTGCGGGCGAGCATGAGGTCGATCCCCGCGATCGTCAGCGGCATCCACGCGTAGTACCCCAGTTCGCGCACCGCCTGACCGATGGTGATCTTCGCATCCCCCGCCGAGGTGGCTCCCCCGTTGGCATCGTCGGTGACCTGGGCCTTCGCCTGGTCACCGGCGCCGGTGCGGGGTCCGAATTCGCCGTGGCCGGACTCGTCGAGGGCCCGCAGGATGATCGCCTCGGAGTTCGGTCCCTGCACGGCGATGAGCGCGGTGGCGTCGGATTCGTCGGTCAGGTGCACATCGGAGCCGGGTGCGACGGTCTGGACGAACTGGTGCACGCGGTCCTTCAGCGCAGCGACCACGGTGGGCGTGTTCGAGGCGTTGGGGACGATGAGGAACTCTTCGTCGCCGATGCGGTAGGTGATGAGGTCGTCGAGGAGGCCGCCTGACTCGTTGACGATGACTCCGTACTTGGCCTTGCCGATCTTCATCTTCGAGTACTTCGCGACGAGCGCGTAGTCGAGGAAGGCGGCTGCGTCGGTTCCGGCGATGCGCACCTCACCCATGTGGGAGAGGTCGAAGAGGCCCGCGGCCTCACGCACGGCACGGTGTTCGGCGAGTTCCGAACCGTACTTCAGCGGCATGTCCCAGCCGCCGAAGTCGGTGAACGAGGCACCGAGCTCGGCGTGGATGCTGTGCAGCGGTGTCTCTTTGGGTGTGTTCGCGGTCGTATCGGTCATCACTTGTCCTCTTCCTCGAACTCTTCGAAGGCCTCTGGCGGCGGGCAGGAGCACACCAGGTTGCGGTCGCCGTAGGCTCCGTCGATGCGGCTGACCGGCGGGAAGTACTTCGTGAGGCGCAGCCCGGGAACGGGGAACACCGCGGTCTCGCGGCTGTACTTGCCGTCCCAGTCGTCCATCACCGCGGTCGCCGGGTGCGGCGCGAGGGCCAGCGGCGACTCTTCGTAGGTATACGACTTGCCGATCTCGTCGATCTCGGCGCGGATAGTGCGCATGGCCTCGATGAAGCGGTCGAGCTCGTCCTTGTCCTCGGACTCGGTGGGTTCGACCATGAGGGTGCCGGGCACCGGGAAGGCCAGGGTCGGGGCGTGGAAGCCGAAGTCGACGAGGCGCTTGCAGACATCCTCGGCGGTGACTCCCGTTGCCGAGGTGATCGCGCGGAGGTCGAGGATCGTTTCGTGTCCGACAAGCCCATTCTCACCCGAGTAGAGGACGGGAAAGACGTCGCCGAGCTTCTTCGCCAGGTAGTTCGCACCGAGCAGAGCCGAGCGCGAGGCTTCGCGCAGCCCCTCGGAGCCCATGAGTTCGAGGTAGGCGAAGCTGATCGGCAGGACGCCGGCGGAGCCGAACATCGAGGCCGAGATCGGCAGTTCCTTGGCCTCCGGGTCACCGGCGACGAGCTCCGGCAGCGTGGCATCGCCGGGCAGGTACGGAGCGAGGTGTTCGCGCACCGCCACCGGGCCGACTCCGGGGCCGCCGCCTCCGTGGGGGATGCAGAAGGTCTTGTGCAGGTTGAGGTGGGAGACGTCACCGCCGAATTCGCCGGGCTTGGCGAGCCCGACCATGGCGTTGAGGTTCGCACCGTCGACGTAGACCTGACCGCCGGCGGCGTGGACCTTGTCGCAGACCTCGCGGATCTGCGGTTCGAAGACACCGTGGGTCGACGGGTAGGTGATCATGATGCCGGCGATCTTGCCTTCGTGCTTGGCGATCTTCGCATCGAGGTCGTCCATGTCCACGGAGCCGTCATCGGCTGTCGCGACGACCTGCACCTGGAGTCCGGCGAGCACCGCGGAGGCGGCGTTCGTGCCGTGCGCGGACTGCGGGATGAGCACGACGGTGCGGGCATCGTCGCCATTGGCCACGTGGTAAGCGCGGATGGCGAGCAGTCCGGCCAGCTCACCCTGTGAGCCGGCATTGGGCTGCAGGGACACACGGTCGTAGCCGGTGACCTCGACGAGGGAGTCCTCGAGGCGGCCGATGAGTGCGTGCCAACCCTTGGTCTGCTCGACGGGGGCGAAGGGGTGGATGGAGGCGAATTCCGGCCAGGTGATGGGTTCCATCTCGGCGGCGGCGTTGAGCTTCATCGTGCATGAGCCCAGCGGAATCATCGTCCGGTCCAGCGCGAGGTCACGGTCGGCCAGGGTGCGCAGGTAGCGCATCATCGAGGTCTCGGAGCCGTGGGCGCTGAAGACGGGGTGGGTGAGGAATTCGGTATCTCGGTGGAACGACGCCGCGAATGCAGGTTCGGGAACGGCGTTGGCTCCGAAGGTTCCCGCCGAGGCGGATTCGAAGTCGTCCGCGTCGACCCGGGCGTAGATGCCGAGGGCTTCGAGCAGGCCGTTGGCATCGGCGACGGTGTGGGGCTCGCCGAAGGAGACGCCGACGGTGGTGTCGTCGATGACGCGGATGTTGTATCCGGCCTGGTCGGCGACGTAGCGGGCGGCTTCGGCGTCGGCCACGCGCAGGGCCACGGTGTCGAAGAATTCCCAGGTGAGAACCTCGGCGCCGGGGGCGGTGTCCGCGGCCTTCGCGAAGGCGTGGGCGAGGCGGTGGACGCGGGAGGCGATGCGGGTCAGGCCGACCGGGCCGTGGTAGACGGCGTACATCGAGGCGACGTTGGCGAGCAGTGCCTGCGCGGTGCAGATGTTCGATGTCGCCTTCTGGCGGCGGATGTGCTGTTCGCGGGTCTGCAGGGCCAGGCGGTAGCCGGGCTTGCCCTGGGCGTCCTTGGACACTCCGACGAGGCGGCCTGGCAGCTGGCGCTGGAGTCCGGACTTCACGGCCATGAAGCCGGCGTGGGGGCCGCCGAAGAACAGGGGCACACCGAAGCGCTGGGCCGAGCCGACGGCGATGTCCGCACCCTGGGAGGCGCAGTCCTTGAGCAGGGTCAGTGCCAGCAGGTCGGCGTCGAAGGTGACGAGCGCTCCGCGGTCGTGCGCACCGTCGACGGCTTCGGTGAAGTCGCGGATGGCTCCGGTGGTGCCGGGCTGGGCGCAGACGATGCCGAAGATGTCTTCGCCGACGAGTCCTTCGGCGAGGTCGGCGACGGCGACGCGGAAGTCCATGGCCTTGGCGCGGGCGCGGACGACGGCGATGGTCTGCGGGTGGAGTTCGGAGTCGAGGACGACGGTTGTCCCCTTCTTCACGGCTCGACGCATGAGCAGGACCGCCTCGGCGACGGCAGTGGCTTCATCGAGGAGGGAGGCATTGGCGATGTCGAGACCGGTGAGGTCCTGGACGACCTGCTGGAAGTTCAGCAGCGCTTCGAGCCGGCCCTGGGAGATCTCGGGCTGGTACGGGGTGTAGGCGGTGTACCAGGCGGGGTTCTCGACCAGATTGCGGCGGATGACGGCCGGGGTGATCGTGTCGTAGTAGCCCTGGCCGATGAGCTGGGTGCGCATGACGTTCTGGTCGGCGAGGTCGCGCAGGTCGCCCAGCACGTCGAATTCGGAGCGCCCGGCGGGCAGGTTGAGCTCGTCGTTCTGGATGGATTCCGGGACGGCAGCGGCCGAGAGCGCTTCCAGGGAGTCATAGCCGAGTTCGGCGAGCATGGCCGTTACGTCATCGGCGCGGGGGCCGATGTGGCGGTCGGAGAAGGGGCGCGCAGTGTCCCCTGTTGCCTGCGTCGTATGGGCGAGTGAACTGGTCAATTGCCGTCCTAGAGTCGGTGTCGCGCCCACCGATGGGAGGACGCAGCGATCGCTGAGTGTCCTCCCCGATCTGTCGGACGTGAGTCCTTCAGATATGCCTGCAATCGGTGGTACTGGGCCTGAGAGTTTCCCGGGGAGGGAATTGCACCTACGGCGCTGCTCGGTGTCTGGCTCGATTCGGCCTGACTGCGGCAGCTCTCCCACGTCTTGTCTTAGCGGCGTATGAAATTGTGCGCAGAACCAGATGGGTCTCTGAAGCAGATGGACCTCTGAGGCCCCGGCTGAGACTGCGCCTCCGATTCTAGTGAATGAAATCACCCCCGACAAACCCCGGGCTGGCCCCCTCACTATGACCACTCTTCCAACCGCCGCGAGGACCAGCTCCCCACGGCAGCACCCCTGTGACTCCCATGCAGAAATAGGTCGCTATCGGATACTTTCCTTGCTCAGAAGTATCCGATAGCGACCTGGATTCGGGGGCCGAAATCCGATAGCGACCTAAATTCGCCGAGGCGGCGCTGCGGTCGCGCCGCGATGTTCAGATCGCGTTGAGGTCCTTGCCCTTGGTCTCGGGCAGCTTGACCACGGCGACGATCGTTGCCAGGCAGAGCAGGACCACCCAGCCACTGGAGAGCCAGCTGAGGTCGAGCGAGTTGAACAGTCCGTTGAGATACGGTGCTGTTCCGCCGAACACAGCCACGGAGACCGAGTAGGCGAAGCCGATCCCCTGGGTGCGGACCTTCGTCGGGAACGCCTCGGACAGGACCGCCGACAGCAGGGCTCCTGCCATCGAGACCACGAGCAGTGCCAGCGTCGATGCGACGAACAGCGTCCAGCCGGTGTCCGTGATCATGCCCATGAGCGGATACTGCAGGATCGCCATGAGCACGCCGAAACCGATGAGCACCGGCCGACGACCGATCCTGTCGGACAGGAATCCCCAGAACGGCAGCGACACAAGAGCGATGATCTGCGCACCGACGGTCGCCCAGTAGGCGGTCTGCGCATCCATACCGCGCTCGGTGATCGCCAGGGTCGAGGCGTACGAGGTCCAGGTGTAGTGAGCCGCAGTGATGCCCGAGGTCATGAGCACGACGAGGATGATCGCGCGAACCACACGCCCGCGATCCAGCGGAGTCGGGGCGACGGTCTCTTCGGCTTCATCGGCTTCGAAGACGTCGCTTTCGACCATTCCGCGGCGCATCCACAGTGCGACGAGCGCCAGCAGACCGCCGAGCGCGAACGGAATCCTCCACGCCCAATCACTGACCGCGGCCTCGGAGAAGACGTTCGTGATCAATCCGCCGATGGTGTAGGCGACGACCGAGCCGCCGAAGATCGCGACGAAGACGATGGAGCCCCAGAAACCGCGCTTGTGGGCCGGGGCGATCTCGGCGATATAGGAGTTCGCCGTTGCCGACTCTCCGCCGTGAGCGAAGCCCTGGGCAACCCGGATGACGAGCAGAATGAGGGAGGCGAAGACCCCGATCTGTCCATAAGTCGGCAGGACGGCGATGAGGAACGATCCGCCGGCCATGATGAGCATCGTGACGATGAGGACGAACTTCCGGCCCTTCACATCGGCGATCTTGCCGAACACGATGCCGCCGAGCGGCCGCATGAGGAATCCGACGGCGAAGACGCCGAGGGTCGCGAGGACGGAGGAGACTGTGTCCTCGCTGTTGAACATCGCGGCGGCGATGAAGGGCGTGAACACCGCGTAGGCGCTCCATTCGTACCATTCGAGGATATTGCCGATGGTGCTCGCGACGACGGATCGCCGTTTCAGCTGCAGAGGCACCTTTGTCTCTGCGATCGTATCGGTCATGGCTTCCTTTCCACTGCTTCGTTGGAGGTGGTGCTGTATATATCTGTGGTGGTGCTCGGTGGTGCAGATACTCCTGTCTCGCTCGCCGTCACACGACGGTGGCGGCGATGGCTTCGGCGGCTGCGATGAGTTCGGGGACCCCGGTTTCGAGGCTGCCGGTGAAGTCACCGGCCGACGGTGCCTCTCCGTTGAGCCATCTGGTGTAGATGGCTTCGCTGAAGATCGCGGCCTTCCACAGCGCGAAGGCCTCGTACCAGGGCAACCCGGACAGATCGAGGCCCGTCTTCTGCTGGTAACGATCGGCGAGTTCGGAACGGGTGAGGAACCCTTCCCCCGCCGTGACCGGGGTGAGGTCCATGACCGTGCGCGGATGCGCGCGGTCGGTGTAGGTGACGAGGAAGTAGCCGAGGTCGGCGAGCGGATCGCCGAGGGTCGACATCTCCCAGTCGAGGATCGCTGCGACCTCGACCGGCGTCGAGGACGCGATCATTGCGTTTCCGGCACGGTAGTCGCCATGGACGACCGCGTGCCGCTGAGTGGCCGGAATGTTCGCGGCCAACCACTCACCGAGGCGGCTGACCTGGGGCAGCGACCGCTGAGTGTTCTTCTCCCAGAGGGAGGCGAACAGCTTCACCTGGCGCACCAGGTATCCGTCCGGTCGACCAAGCGCGGCGACTTCGGGAACGGTGACGTCGACCGAGTGGAGGTCGACGAGGCGGTCGACGAGGGCTTCGCTCAGGGCTCGACGGTCGGCCGCCTCGGCGAGGAAATCGGGCAGGGTGTCGGTGACGACGGTGCCCGGCACGAAATCCATGATGTAGAACGGAACGCCGAGGACCGATTCGTCCTCGCAGACGTGGAGGATCGTGGGCACGGCCACTCCCTGAGCGCCGAGGACCTTCTGGATCTTCGCCTCCCGGACCATGTCGTGAGTCGATTTCGGGATCGGCGGGCGCGGTCCGCGTCGGAGCACGACGTCGAGGTCACCGCGACGGATCCGGAACGTCACGTTCGACTGGCCCTCGCCGATGCGGTCCCAGCGGACGGGACCGGACCCGAAGCCATGCGTGTCGAGGTAGTCGGTGAGGACGTCGACGATGAGCAGGGGCGGAGCGGACAGTGCCTGCGCCTCGGCGGCAGTGTCGACGACGTCTACGAGCTTCTCGGTCATCGTGCCTCCTCTACGTCGTCGAGATGAGGTGCACCTGCGGCGACTTCCTTGCGGCGCTTCGATGACGCGCGGCGGGAGATCGCGAACTTGTGCGTCTCGGTGGCACCGTCGTAGATGCGGAACGGACGGACGTCGTTGAGGTACTGGATCAGCGGCAGCTGGTCGGAGACGCCGTCGCCGCCGGTGAGCTGGATGGCCCGATCGATGACACGGTAGACGGCTTCGGAGCAGTAGACCTTCGCGATCGAAGATCTGGAGTTCGCTTCCTTCGCATCGGTGGCGAGCACTTCGGAGGTCTTCGTGATCATCGCGTCAGAGGTTTCGATGTCGATGACCGACTGCGCGATGAGCTCCTGCGCGAGGCCCTGGCGAGCGAGGACGTCGCCGAATGCCTCGCGGTGGTCGGCACGGTCGAGTGCCGTGTCCAGCGCGCGGCGGGCCAGTCCCAGCCACCGCATGCAGTGCGTGAGGCGGGCGGGTGCCAGGCGCACCTGGGCGTAGGCGAAGCCCTTGCCGGGTTCGCCGAGGATCGCCGAGGCGGGGACGCGAACGTCGTCGAAGTGGACGTAGGGGTGGCCGCCGGCGATGGTGCGATCGACAGTGTGGATCGACCGGCCGACACTGACGCCGGGGGTGTCTTTGGGTACGAGGAACATCGTGGCGGCCTGGCCCTTGCGAGCCTGCGCGGAGCCGGAGCCCTCGGTCGCAGCGGCCGACTCCTCGGCGTCGGTGGCGGCCATGACGATGAAGAAGCTGCACAGCTCAGCCCCGGAGATGAAGCGCTTGTCACCGTTGATGACCCACTCGTCGCCGTCCTTGACGGCGCGGGTGGACAACGCCGATGGGTCGGAGCCGGTGCCCGGATGTGGTTCGGTCATGGCGAAGGAGGAGCGGACGTCGCCGGCGGCCAGCGGGGCGAGGAACCGCTCCTTCTGCTCCTGTGTGGCGATTTGGGCGAGCATGTGCATATTGCCCTCATCGGGTGCCATGCAATTGAGTACGGCGGGCCCGATCGGCGAGTAGCCTGCCTCCTGGAACACCGGGGACCAGAATTCGATCGGCACGCCCTGGCCGCCCCACTCGGCGGGCACGTGTGGGGCGAAGACTCCTGCCTCCTTGGCTTTGGCCTTGAGGTCGGTCAGGACCGCTTCGTCGAGGTAGTCCCCGGGATGGGGTTCGGCGGGCATGACCACGTCGCGGATGAAGGTGCGGGTGCGCTGGCGCAGCTCTTCGACGTCTGCTGGAATGTGGCTCATGCTGTGCCTCCTGCTGTGATGAGTCCGCCGTCGGCGGTGAGGACCTGGGCGGTGATCCAGTCGGAGTCGGACGACGTGAGGTAGGCCGCAGCTGCGCCGATGTCCTCGGGTGTGCCGAGCCGGCCGGCCGGATAGGCGGCGGTGACTTCGGCTTCTCTGCCTTCGTAGAGCGCGGTGGCGAAGCGGGTCTTGACGACGGCAGGGGCGATTCCGTTGACGCGGATATCGGGTCCGAGTTCGACGGCAAGGGTCTTCACGAGGTGGGCCACGGCGGCCTTCGAGACGCCGTAGAGGCCGATGCCCTTGCTCGGATTCTGGCCGGCGACCGAGGAGATGGACAGGATCCGACCCTTGTTCTCCCGGAACTTCAGTCCCTCGTGATGGACGGCCCCCTGGATCCAGGCCAGAGTGCCGAGGACGTTCACTTCGAGGATCTTCCGGGCCGCATCGAGTTCGATGGCGACAGTGTCACCGTAGACCGGGTTGATGCCGACGTTCGTGACGAGGACGTCGAGACGGCCGTACTTCTCCGCGATAGTGTCGAAGACCTCGGTTCGGTGGGCCGGATCATCGGCCTTGCCGGCGATGCCGATCACGGTGCCTTCGGGGAATTCGGCGACGGTCTCGGCAAGCGGTTCGGGCTTGCGGGCGGTGAGGACGACGGCCGCTCCTTCGGCCTGCAGTCTACGGGCGATGCCGAGGCCGATGCCGCGACTCGATCCCGTCACGAGGGCGACCTGCCCCTCGAAACGGCGTCCGATCGTTGATTCGCTCAATGTCTCTCCTGTCTTGCTTGATTGTCGGTCAGTGGTGCCTATCTATCTGACGCTGCTTCTTTTCCGGAGTCTCGCAGCAGCCTGCGTTGGATCTTTCCGGTGTGCGTCTTCGGCAGGTCTGACATGACGTGGACGGTGCGCGGGTACTTGTACGCTGCGAGGCGTTCTTTCGCGAAGGCGATGAGTTCCTCGGCGCTGACGTCTTGGCCGGTGCGCAGGGAGACGTAGGCGACGACGGTCTCGCCGCGGTAGTCGTCGGGCTGGCCGACGACGGCGGCTTCGAGCACGGCCGGGTGTTCATAGAGGACGTCTTCGACCTCGCGCGGCCACACCTTGTAGCCGGAGGCGTTGATCTGGTCCTTGATCCGGTCGACGAGGTAGATCCAGCCGGCTGCGTCCATGACACCGACATCGCCGGTGCGCAGCCAGCCATCGTCGAAGGCCGCCTCGTTGGCTTCGGGTTTGCCGAGGAAGCCGGGCGTGATCTGAGGCCCGCGCAGCTCGAGTTCACCGGCGGTGGAATCGGTGACGACGGTTCCGTCGGCGACGTCGACGATACGGGCTTCGAGTCCGGGGAACGGCACGCCGATGGCCAGGGTGTCGGTGGCCGGGTCGACGGGTGCCTCGGTGTCGGGCGGGACGCCGATGACCGCCGAGGCGGTTTCAGTCATTCCGTAGATGTTGTGGATGTAATGGCCGAACCGCTTCCGGAAGCGCTCGACCGTGGCCGGCGGCACGGGGGCTCCACCGGAGTAGAGGTAGCGGATGCTCTGCAGGTCCTCGGCTGTGGCCGATTCGTGTTCGAGCAGGGCGTTGTAGACGGTGATCGAGCCGATGGTCACGGTGACCTTGTCATCACGGATGGCGGTGACGATCTTGTCCGCGTTCACGCGGCCGATGAAGTCGAGCGTGATCGGGAAGATCAGCGAGGTCGCCGCGCAGGCGACGGCTCCGGTGATGTGGAAGAGCGGGGCGATGGCGAGCATGACATCGCCTTCGCCGAGGTTCAGCCACTCTCCATACGACCGGGCCACGGCGAGCACATTGCGGTGGGTGCCGACGGCGCCTTTGGCCGGTCCGGTCGTGCCTGATGTGTAGGTGAGCAGGGCGGCGTCGTCGAGGCCCGGCAGCAGTTCGGTGCGGTGGTCGGGCGCATTGGTGCGCTGGGAGGCGAGAAAGGGACCCCACGAATCGACGGCGATCCCGGACTCGGCGGGGGTCGCCTCGGCGGGGGTGGTTTCGATCCCACGGGAGGCAGTGGTCCGGGCGTCGACCACGAGGTCGGCAGGGTCGCGGTCGTATTCGTCGTGATCGGTGGTGAGCACCCAGGTCAGGGATCCGCCGGCGAGGGTCTCGCAAACCTGGCCGAGGTCTGCTTCGTCGCAGATGATCGCCGAGGCGGCCGAATCGTCGATGAGCGCGCGCAGTTCGCGGCCGCGGTACATGGGGTTGAGGACGAGGGGCACGACGCCGATCTTCCAAGCCGCGAGCAATGCCACGGCGAACTGCGGGACGTTCTGGAGGTAGACGCCGACGATGTCCGACTTCTGCAGGCCGCGGGAGAGGAACCCGGCGGCGAGCGCCTCGGCTTCACGGTCGATATCGGCGGTGGTGAACCTGCGGCCGCGATAGGTCACGGCGATCTGACCTGGGGCCGCTTCGACGCGGGCATTCCACGCATGGGCAGTGGACTCGTCGTGGATCTCCGGCGCCTCGCCTACTCCGGCGGGGTAAAGCCGCGTCCACACGTGCTGCGTAGCGGTGGAGGTGTTGTCGGCTGCCATCTGACTGTCGCCCTTCATCGTGCCGTGACCGGAACATCTCCGTTTCGGCCGACCGAGCGCTCGCTCGGTTAGTTCTGTATCGTAGGTCACACGATGACCGGGCGCAAGGGCGGCCGGGCATGACTGTCGACCGTTCGAGCAGCAAAGCGATCGGGCTCAGAGATGGAGGGACGTTTCGGGGTCGAATAGAACCGCCGGGGGCGAATGGAACCGCGGGGTCCGAATGGCCGTAGATTAGGGATGAGAAGACAGTGAGACGGAGCAGGCAGGGACAACTCGTGAGCAATGCAACCATGACGAACTGGCGGGAATACGACGCCCCGCTGCTGTCGCCGATCCTTCAGTCCGCTCTCAACAGCTTCGTCACGGGCGGATTCCACGGCACGAGTATCCGCCAGCTGGCTGGCGCGGCCGGGCTGTCAGTGCCCGGCCTCTATCACCACTTCGCATCGAAGCATGCGATCCTCGCCGAGATCGACCGCCTGGCGATGGAGGATCTGTGGCAGCGCAGCGTCGCGGCGCTCGCCGACGGCGGGCAGGAGCGGACCGCCCGCTTCGACCGACTCATCGAATGCCTGCTGCTCTTCCACGCGCACCAGTCCGATCTCGCCTTCATCGCATTCAGCGAGATCCGAGCGCTGAAAGATCAGCACCGGGATGCTCATATCGCCGCTCGTGACCGGCAACAGAAACTCCTCGACGAGGTGGTCGAGGAGTGCGTTGCCGACGGCAGCTTCACCACGGAGTTCCCGCGGGATGCCTCACGAGCGATCACGACTATCTGCACGGGCGTCTCGCAGTGGTACCGGGCCGGCGGTGAGCTTGATCCTGCTGGCGTGGCCGAACGCTACGGCAAGATCTGCGCGCACGCCGCCGGCCTTCCGGCGAAGTAAGGGTGGCGCCTGTCGACCCGATGAAGTGACGGTCGCCCGGCCACAAGCTGCTCGCGAAATAGCGGCAGGCTGCTCGCGAAACGTTCCACGAACCCTGCCCGCATTGGATTGTTGGGTCGATCCACGGTGGTTTCCACGCCTGAAACACCGTGGATCGACCCAACAATGCGCCTCAAAACGGTGCCGCAAAGAACTTAGGTCGCCATCGGTTACTTTCCGTCAAGAGAAGTATCCGATGGCGACCTAGATTCGGGTGCAGATGTCCGATGGCGACCTAGATTCGGGCTGCCGGCTACCGGCAACCGACGTTCAGCCGCGGGCTCAGCCTCAGTTTCAGGCGCTGCCACCGGCGGTGACGACACCCCCATCGGCGGTGAGCACCTGAGCGGTGATCCAGTCGGCGTCCTCTGAGGCCAGATAGGCGACGGCTCCGGCAATGTCCTCGGGAGTGCCGAGGCGCTTGACCGGGTACGCGGAGGCGACCTCCTCTTCCCTGCCTTCGTAGAGCGCGGTGGCGAACTTCGTCTTGACCACTGCCGGGGCGACGGCGTTGACGCGGATGTCGGGTCCGAGCTCCACGGCGAGCGTCTTCGTCAGATGCGAGACCGCCGCCTTCGAGATGCCGTAGAAGCCGATGCCCTCGCTCGGCACCTGCCCGGCCACCGAGGAGATCGCCACCACCCGTCCCCTGTTCTCGCGGAAATTCAGGCCATTATGATGGACCGCGTCCTGCACCCAGGCCAGCGTGCCGAGCACATTGACGTCGAAGATCTTTCGCGCGGCATCGAGTTCCATGTCGACGAGCGGGCCGTAGACGGGGTTGATTCCAGCGTTGGCCACGAGCACATCGAGGCGACCGAACTTCTCAGCGATCGTGTCGAGCACCTCTGCCCTGTGAGCCGGGTCGTCGGCCTTGCCGGCGATGGCAAGCGCCGTTCCTTCGGGGAACTCGGCGACCGCCTCATTCAGCGCTTCGGGCTTGCGCGCGGTGAGGACGACGGTGGCCCCCTCCGCGTTCAGCCGCCGAGCGATTCCTAGACCGATGCCACGGCTGGCGCCGGTGATGACAGCGACCTGTCCTTCGAAGCGGCGACCGGATTTCGGAGCCGCCGAGGCAGCTGCGGGCTGAGCGGATGAGGTGCTGTCTGACATAGATGAACTCCAGTGTTCGTGCTGTGACATGGTCATTCGGCGCTGACCTGGCGAATTGCCCTGAAGCGAGCGTTCGTTCAGCCATCAGTTCTCATCGTAGGCACAGCCGTTCGAAGATGACAAGGACTACGGCCATCGAACGAGAGAACTGAACGAGAATGGAGTCATGAATCATCTCGAGTTCCATCTCGACCTCGGCTCGGGCGACCAGTTCCCGCTCGCGCGGGAAGCGATCTTCTCCTGGATGATGCAGGACCTCGCCGGCGTGGTGGTCCGTCCGAGCCGTCGCGTATCCGAAGGCCAGATCGTCAGCCTGGGACTCAACCCCGTTTGGCCGGTCCCGCCGAGGCGGCTGCGCGGTCGCGATCTGCTCGTACCCGTGGGTGCATGCGTCGTCACACGGGTGATCGATGAGAGGGATCGCGCCGGATTCACCTATCGCACCCTGCCGGGCCACCTCGAGAACGGAGAGGAGACCTTCCTCGTGTCCGTCGGCACTGACGGCCGCCTCCGCGTGGCCATCAGCGCCGACTCCGTCCCAGCACATCCTCTCCTCCGTCCGGGCGCTCCGGTGACAGTGGCGGCCCAGGAGTTGATGGCCAGGCGCTATGCCGAAGGGCTGAAGAGACAGCTCAAGACGGCCGAGCGAAGCCGCCGATCCCGCGCCCTCGCGACAGCTTCGGCGCTGATCGGCCGGAAGCTGAGATCTGTCGAGACCCTTGCCGGCGGTCAACATGCGCTGACCCTGGCGGCCCGCGACGGAGACGCGGAGCTCGTCGTCCGCGCATTTCCCACGGGCCATGATGCGGCGATCAAAGAGGCCGCGGTGCTCGATCGGCTGAGCCCGCTCGGCGATCTCGTCCCCCGTCTCATCGCCCACAGCGCCGACTCCAACGACCCGGTCATCGTCACAACCCGTGTGCCGGGCTCACCACCGGATCCGGCGACACCTCTGACCACCATCGCCCGCGAGATGGCCGCGGCGCTGCTGCGCATCCACGAGCTCGTCGGCACCGGTCTGCCTCTGACTCCAAACTCTCCGCCGCCAGGAGACTCTGACATCGCGATTCGCGCCCAGCGGGAGTGGGCGAACCTCGCCCGCGACGAAGAGGTCCTCACGCACACGGATTTCTGGACCGGAAATGCCCTGTGGGAACAGGGGCGCCTCACCGGAGTCGTCGACTGGTCGGGCGCGAGCCGCGGACCTCGCGGAGTCGACCTCGCCTGGTGCCGTCAGGATCTTGTGCTGCTCGGTTCCCCCGAGGCGGCCGCCGTCTTTCTCGACGAGTACGAACGACTTCTCGGCCGCCGAATTAACGACATTCGCGCATGGGATGTCCAAGCCGCGGCACGCGCGAATGATCGCGTCGAAACCTGGCTGCCCAACTACCACGGGATCGGCCTCATTGACATGACCGCCGAAGATCTCCGCGACCGCCTCGACACGTGGAACGCGCAGCTGTGAACACGTCTGGCAATCATCCGCTCCCCTAGTCGATCTGAATGGCGGCCCCCTCCTGAATGCCGCTATGGTCGGCCCGGCAACCACCCGCAATCCAATACCCGTATAGTCAATAATGCATGTACATTATTGACTGATCAGATATATAGTGGGATGGACCATACACGCGCCGTGCAGGCTTGAACCACACCGCGCGAACCGGGGTTTCGAGCCCGGCGGCACACAGCAGCGCCGCCGGCCTGACGAGAGGAAGACATTCGACGATGAAGCAGTCGACCACTTCTGAGCACCACGACAGCGGCTCTGAGCACGAGCACCATCGGTCACCTGCCCACGACCGTCTCGAGGAGTTCCTCCCCCGCGCCGGCTCGGGTCCCTTGTCGGGACAGATCGTCGTCGACTTCTCCCGTGTCCTCGCCGGGCCCTACTCGACGATGATGCTCGCCGACCTCGGCGCCACCGTCATCAAGGTCGAAGGACCCAAGGGCGATGACACCCGGCATTGGACGCCGCCGGTGCGCGAGGACGACGCCACCTACTACCTGTCGATCAACCGCAACAAGTACGACATCGTCCTCGACTTCACCGACCCCGACGACCTCCAGGTCGCCCAGAAGCTCGCGGCCCGCGCCGACATCATCGTCGAGAACTTCAAACCCGGAGGCCTGAAGAAGTACGGGCTCGACTACGCCTCGATCACACAGACCAACTCAACACCCAACCCGGAGGTCATCTTCGCCTCGGTCACCGGGTTCGGTGCCGACAACGCCCTGCCCGGCTACGACCTCCTCGTCCAGGCGATGTCCGGTTTCATGTCGGTCACCGGCAGCCCCGATGGCTCGCCGTACCGCGCCGGGGTCGCCGTCTTCGACGTCATGACCGGACTGCACACGACGATCGGCGTCCTCGCCGCTATCCAGCACAAGACGCTCACCGGAGAGGGCCAGCTCGTCGAGACCAACCTCATGTCCTCGGCGATGTCCGGCCTGGCCAACCAGTCCGGCGCGTATGCCGCGGCCGGCGTGACGCCCACGCGCATGGGCAATGCCCACCCGAGCCTCTATCCGTATCAGCCGATGGCCACGAAGGAGGGCGAACTCATCGTCGCCGCCGCCAACGACGGCCAATTCAGGATCCTCGCCGAGGTGGTCGGTCGTCCCGATTGGTGTGATGACGACCGGTTCGCGAAGGCCAAGGCCCGCAACGCCCACCGCGACGAACTCGAACCCGAACTCCTCGACGCCCTGGCCGCCCACACGGCACAGGAATGGTTTGACAAGCTCACCGCCGTCGGCCTGCCCTGCGCGCCGATCAACTCGATCGCCGAAGGCGTCGAACACGCGAAGAGTCTCGGCTTGGAACCGGTCGTGGACACCGGCACCGGCGACCGCGTCATCCCGACCATCCGCAACCCGATCCGCCTGACCAAGTCCGAGGTCGCCTACGACCTCGCTCCCCCAGAACTCGGTGCCGATGACGAGCGGGTCCGCGCCTGGCTCGACAGCCTCTAGACCGTACCGGTTCGCACCCTTCCAGTCGGACCCTCAATCTCAACTCTTGACCGCAGACCTCTGCACAGCAGCCATCTGAAGGAGATTCAACAATGGACAACTCAGAACTCGACGACATCCTCACTGCCGTCCGCGAATTCGTCCGCGAGAAGGTCGTCCCCCTCGAGACCCAAGTCGAGGACGAGGATGCCTTCCCCGAATCCATCATCAGGGAATCTGCCGAAATGGGACTCTTCGGCTGGGCTCTGCCCGAGGAGTACGGCGGCCTCGGCCTCAATGCCGAACAGGACGCACTCCTGGCCATGGAGCTCGGCTACACCACCCCGTCGTTCCGGTCCCTGTTCGGCACGAACAACGGCATCGCCGGACAGGTGCTCGTCAACTACGGCACCGATGAGCAGAAGTCCGAATGGCTGCCCCGTCTGACCTCCGGAGAGGTCGTCGCTTCCTTCGCCCTCACCGAATCCGAGGCCGGCTCCGACCCCTCGGGCCTGCGGACGAAGGCCGAACGCGTTGGCGATGACTACATCATCAACGGCTCCAAGCGGTTCATCACCAACGCGGAGGCCTCCGATGTCCTCATGGTCTTCGCCCGCACCGACCCGAACGCCACGGGCTCAAAGGGCATCTCGGTCTTCCTCGTGCCCACGCAGTCCGAAGGCGTGACCGTCGGCCCACACGATCACAAGATGGGTCAGGCCGGCGCCTGGACCTCGGAGATCTTCTTCGACGACGTGCGCGTGCCTGCCGCCAACCTCATCGGCGGTGAGGAGGAGAAGGGCTTCTACGCGGCCATGGCCTCACTCAACAAGGGACGCCTGCACATCGCCGCGATCTGCGTCGGTCAGTCGATCCGCATCCTCGACGAATCCGTCCGCTTCGCCGCCGAAGCGAAGCAGGGCGGGGAACCGATCGCCCGGTTCCAGCTCGTCCAGGCGATGCTCGCCGATATCTACACCGACGTCGCCGCCGCCAAGGCTCTCGTCCTCGCGGCCGCCGGGCGCTGGGACGCCGAGACCGATCGCAAGCTGGGCCCCTCCTCGGCGAAGCTCTTCGCCTCCGAAGCACTCGCCCGCATCGCCGACAAGGGCGTGCAGATCCAGGGCGGCATGGGCTATATGCGCGAGTCAGCGGTCGAACGCTTCTACCGCCACGCACGCCTGTTCCGCATCTACGAAGGCACCTCCGAGGTCCAGCGCGTCGTCGTCGCCAAGCAGCTGCTGGGTGGCGCGCACAAACCGCAGTTCAACCTCTGAGAACAACCGACCACGCACGAAAGGCATCCCATGACTGAATCCACAACCGCGAACTCCGGCATCACCGTCACCGAAACCGGCGGAGTCACCGCCGTCCCCGGCCTCCTCAGCGGCAAGGTCGCCGTCGTCACCGGCGGCGGACAGGGCCTCGGCCTGGCGATGGCGCGCAGCCTCGTCGACTCCGGCGCGAAGGTCGTTCTCGCCGATATGAATGAGGAGAGTCTGCAGGCTGCTGTGACCGAACTCGGCGGAGATGGAGTCGCCACGGGCGCGGTGTGCAATGTGTCCGACCTCGGGGCCGTCGAAAAACTCGCCGCAGCGGCCACGACCGCTTTCGGCGGTATCGACATCTGGGTCAACAACGCCGGCATCACCCGCGATGCGACGATCCGGAAGATGACCGAGCAGCAGTTCGACGACGTCATCTCCGTGCACCTGCGCGGCACATGGAACGGGCTCAAGGTCGCCACCGCGCTCATGCGCGAGCAGGACCGCGGCGGCTCGATCATCAACGCGTCCTCGATCAGCGGCAAGGTCGGCAACCCCGGACAGTCGAACTACTCCGCGGCGAAGGCGGGCATCGTCGGCATGACGAAGGCCGTGGCCAAGGAGGTCGCGTTCAAGAACATCCGCATCAACGCCATCCAGCCCGGGTTCATCAACACCGCCATGACCGCGGCCATGCCGCAGCACGCGATCGATTCGAAGCTCGCCGACATCCCGCTCGGTCGCGCCGGCGACCCCGAAGAGGTCGCCTCCGTCGTGCTGTTCCTCGCCTCCGGACTGTCGAGCTACCTCACCGGCACCGTCACCGAGATCTCCGGCGGTCGCCACATCTGATCCGGGGCATGTCGATTCGGAGGGAGAAGAATGATGATTTCAGACGAGGAAATCAACACTTCTCTCCCTCCGAATTCCTCGTGCAGCGGATGGGCCGCCTCGGCGACGGTCAGCTCTTCGCCGATCGCCGGCCGGGCAAGCGGACGACTCCGAAGGCGAACATGCCGATGAGCGGCAGCAGCGGCCAGATCCAGGTGACGCCGTGGCCGTCGACCATTCCGGTGTCGGCCAGGATGGCCAGGCCCGCGCAGATGGCCACTGAGGCGGCGATCGGCATCCACACGGGAGGCGCGGGACGGTCGTCGGGGGACGGAGTTTCGAACCGGCCGAAGATCGCCACGAGCACCCCGGTGATCGCCAGCAGAACCAGCGCCCACAGCGGACGCGTGAGCCACCAGATTCCGGTCAGCGGAGTCGGCAGCAGGGCATCGGCGTCGAATCCGATGAGGACGTTGGCCAAGGCAGTCAGCGCGGTCAGGTGCCAGAGGAACCAGGTCATGATGCGCTGGTTGACGAGCACCGTGAGGAACCACAGTCCGGGGCTGCGCAGCAGTTTCGCGAGCGGCTTCTGGAGCATGAGCACGATTCCGGCCTGAGCCATGCCGAGGAAGGCCATGGTCACACGGGTCGGGGCGGAATTCGAGATCGTATCGGTGCCTGCGGTGATCATCGACACCGGATAAGGGCCGAAGCCGACGAGGAGCCCGAGTCCGACTGCGCCGATGACGAAGAGCAGCAGGCAGCGACTGATGCTGGAGAGTCGGCCGTCGAGCCAGGCATAGCCGAACTGATGGAAGCTCGCCCAGACGAGCAGGTAGTTCGGATAGCCGGCGAGCGTGCTCTCGGTGACGATGCTGATGAGGTCGATGATGCCGGCCAAGCCGATGCCTGCGATGATCGACCACCAGCCCCACCTCTCCCACAGGATCAGACACGGCGGGGCAACGATGACGACGAGCAGATAGGCCGCGAGGAACCAGGTCGGCACGAGTGCCATCTGGGAGGCCAGCTGGACGGAGGCGGGTGCAGCACCGGCAGACAGGGCGATGACGCAGGTGGCCAGCCAGACGAGCAGCAGCGGGATGAGCGGAAGGCCGAGGCGGCGCAGGCGCGCCCGCAGCCATTCGGCGTAGCCGGTCTGACGCCGCCTGGCCGAACGCCAGGACAGTGCGTTGGAGTAGCCGCCGACGAGGAAGAAGATCGGCATCACCTGGAACACCCAGGTCAGAGGGTGCGTCCATCTCGCCTGGTCGAGCAGTCCGTGTGGTTCGATGCCGCCGGCGGCGCTGACGGCGATGATCGTCCAATGACCGAGCACGACCACGGTGATCGCCGCGGCGCGCAGGAAGTCGACCTCGCGGCTGCGAGAGTCCGGGGTCGCCTCATCGACCTTGCGGGCCTGGGCCAGAAACGAGCGGGGCATGCGGGGACGTCCTTGTCGGTTGGTCGAGGGAGCGGTTGATCGAGGGAGCGGTTGGCCGAGGAAGCGGTTGGTCGAGGGAGCGGGCAGTGCAGGCCCCGCCCATCGCCGAGGCGGTCGACCGCCTCGGCGTGGTCAGGCCCGGTATTTCACTTCGCCGCCGACGACGGTGAGCGCGACTCGGGTGTCGCGGATCGCCTCGGCGTGGGCGAAGAGGGCTTCTTCGGAATCGTAGCCGAGGAGGCCGTCGCGCTCTGACGCGCCGACACTCGAGTGGTCAACGTTGAGCCCTTCGGCCGCGCACGGATCTATGTCGACGATGATGAAGTCGGCGTCCATCCCCGGCGCCAGATATCCGCGCCGGTCCTCGAGCCCGGCGGCGAAGGCCGGTCCCTGAGTGTGCAGGCGGATGGCCTCGACGGCACTCAGGCGACGGTGCGGCTGGAAGGTCGTCGACGCGTCACCGGAGATGTTCGCCCTGGTCATCGCGGCATAGATCGCGGCGAAGGGGTTCGCATGCTCGACCGGACCGTCGGAGCCGAAGACCACGTGCGCCCCGGCATCGAGCAGGTCGGGCCAGGCATAGGCGGCTAGCTGCGCGGACTCGTCGATGAGGTGGAGCAGGTGCAGGTCGGAGATGCAGTGGCGCGGCTGCATCGACGCGAGCACCCCGAGCTCGGCGAACCGGGCGACGTCGGCCGGCTGGATGAACTGGGCGTGTTCGACGCGGTGACGCAGGGGTCGGCCGAACTTCTCTTCCGCGGCCTTCGTCGTTTCCCGCAGGCGGTCGTAGACAGCGAGCACATGGTGGTTCGCCTGATCGCCGATGGCGTGGATGGCCACGGAGATTCCCGCCTCGGTGGCGATATGTGCCTGGTCGAAGAGTTCGTCCTCGGTCATCTGCACGACACCGAAGTTCTCGTCCTCACCGTCGATCGCGGGAAACGCTGAGGACATGTGCGAGGTATGCGAGCCGAGAGCCCCGTCCGAGAACAGCTTCAGCCCGCCGCACTGCAGCCAATCATCCCCGTCACCGGTGTGCCAGGCGGTTTCGATCGCCCACGGCACTTCGGGTGAACGCAGGAACAGGGTCACGCGCATGTCCTGGCGACCGGCCGCATGCAGGTCGTTCCAGCCCAAGGTCGAGGCGATGCCGTCGAAGTCATGGATCCCGGTCAGCCCCTGTGACAGGAAGAGATCCTGGGTGGTGGCGAGGCGTTCGACCTGGTCCTCGCGGCTGGGTTCGGGGATGAAGCGGGCGACGAGATCGGTGGCGTCTTCGCGTACGAGACCTGTGAGCTGACCGTTCTCGTCGCGGACGAAGCTACCGCCTGAAGAATCGGGGGTCGCCTCGTCGATGCCGGCGATCTCGAGAGCGTGTGCGTTGACCCACAAGGTGTGCAGATCGAGTGACCACATCGCCACCGGATGGTCGGGGACCTCGGCGTCGAGGAGCTCACGGTCAGGGTAGCTCGGGTCCTCCCACTTGTTGAGGTCCCACCCGGAGCCGACCACCCAGGTGCCCACCGGGAGGGAATTCGCGCGTTCACGGATGGCCGCGACCGCCTCGGCGAGCGATTTCGTCTGGGACAGATCGAGGTCGGTCAGGGAGTCGGCGTACAGGATCGAGTGGATGTGTCCGTCGACGAATCCGGGCAGAATGACCTGCCCGCTGCAGTCGATCTCATCGATCTCGAGGCCGGGGATGACCGTGGTGGCACCGACCCCACCCGCCGAGGCGAGCGCCGCCGTCGTCGACGATTCCGCGGCGGCGATGTCGAGGAGTTCGGCCCGGGTGCCGATGGCCACGATGGTCTCCCCATCGACGAGGATCGCATCCGGGGCCGCGTGCGTGAGGTCGAAGGTCGGCGCGGAGGCCGTGTCGGGGGTCGTTTCTGCGTTCGATCCGATCGGGTCGGATGCGAGCGACGCAGGGGTGTTCGAGCCGGGGGCACTCGAGTCGGCTTGGGGTGCGAAAGTGCGCACCACGGCATTGGAGAACAGACGCATGGACACCAGTCTAGAGCGGGTCCGGCGAAGTCGCTGAGTGGGCCGATCACCGCCCCTCCGTGCTACCTGACGGCGGCCCAGATACCTCGCGCGAGGTATCTGGGCCGCCGTCAGGTAGTAATTGGTGGGTGAAGGTGAGGGCGCGGCAAACGAATTTCTACGAGGAGTAGAATCGAAGACATGACTCACTTCTTCAGCACCGATGACTCGCGGCTGGCTGCGAGCGCTCGGATCATCCTGCCCGCCATCTGGCTCGGACTCATCATCGGCATCTCGCTCATCGAGGCACCGCTGAAGTTCACCGCCCCCGGAATCACGATCCCGCTGGGGCTGGGCATCGGTCGGCTGGTGTTCGGCGTGATGAACTGGGTCGAGCTCGTCATCGCCGTGATCCTGCTGTGGGCGCTGCTGAAGTCGGGGGTCGATCGCGTCTACCGCAGTGTGGCCTGCGGGCTCATCGGAGTGCTCATCATCAAGGTCATCGTCATTCGGCCGCTGCTCAATCAGCGCACGGATGCCGTGCTCGCCGGTGTCGACGAGGGTGGGTCGTCGCTGCATCTGCTCTACATCGCTGCCGACGGACTGCTCATCGTGGGGCTGGCTGCCGCACTCGTGATGGCAGTGCGCCGTTGGGTGACGATTCGCCCGGCAATCGGAACCGGTTCCTCGGCTGGGTGAAGCACACACGTGCCGCCTGACCGACCGAGAGTTCACCGCAGCGGCCGCGAGCCCAGCCGAGGGCGGACCGGCTGCCGGCCACGGAACTGGCCGTTCGGCTGTGCCTACGCACTCCCGCGAGTCAGAAATACACCGCCAGGGGACCTCGGGGTCCGTCGATGACGTCGACGGGGGTGTCGAAGACGCGTGAGAGCACCTCGCCGGTCATGATCTCCTCGGGCGCTCCGAATTCGATGACGGCGCCGTCTTTGACCGCGCAGATGTGGTCGGCGTAGTGACCGGCGAAGTTGATGTCATGGAGGACGATGACGATGGTCCTCCCCATCTCGGCGGCGGCCCGGCGCAGGTGCTGCATCATCTGCACCGATCGCTTCATGTCGAGGTTGTTCAGCGGCTCGTCGAGCAGCACGTAGTCGGTGTCCTGCGCCAACACCATCGCCACGTAGGCGCGCTGCCGCTGCCCACCGGAGAGCTCGTCGATGAACCGGTTCTCCAGCTCACCGAGCTCGAGAAAGTCGATCGCCTGCGAGATGATCTCCTCATCGGCGGTCGTCAGTCGACCTTTCGAATGGGGGAACCGTCCGAAGCCGACGAGCTGCCGGATCGTCAGCCGAGTGATGAAGTGGTTCTCCTGACGCAGGATGGACACGATCTTCGCGAGGTCCTTCGACTTCGTCGAGCTGATGTCATAGCCGGCTACCGAGATCGTACCGGAGTCCATCCCGAGCAGCCGCCCGATCATCGTCAGCAGCGTCGACTTCCCAGCGCCGTTCGGTCCGACCAGGGCGGTGACTCCCCCGGCAGGGATCTGCAGATCGACGGGTCCGATCGAAACTTCGTCGTCGTAGGATTTGCGGACCGATTCGAGCGTGATCACAGTTGCCCCTTTCTCAGGATGACGAGCAGGAAGGCGCCGCCGCCGACGATCTCGATGATGATCGACACGACCCCCTCGGCGTAGAAGATGTTCTTCATGACGAAGTACGCCCCACCCAGGACGACGAAACCGAGGAGGGCCGCCATCGGGAAGAGACGCTTGTGGTCATAGGTGTCGGCGAACTGGTAGGCGAGCATCGCGACGAGGAAGCCGAGGAAGACCATCGGTCCGATCATCGATACGGACACCGCCATGAGGATGGAGACGAAGAAGAGGACTTTGAGCAGCTCGCCCTTATATTTGAGCCCGAGGTTGCTCGTCATGTCCCGGCCCAGCGCCATCACATTCAGGCGTGAGGAACAGAGGTAGAGCCCGAGGCAGGCCAACACGCACAGCGGGATCGACACCGGCAGGTAGCTCGAATCCGAATTCGAGATCGACCCGAACAGTCGGGCGGAGAGGACGTCGAACTCGCTCGGCGTCAGCGTCCGCTGCATGAATGTCGCCACCGATCCGAGTCCGCCGCCGATGACCACGCCGATGAGCAGCATGAGCGCCACCGAGGAATGCCGTCCGGACAGCAGCCATCCGTAGAGCGCCAGGGACAGTCCGACCATAAGCACCAACTGGACGACGAAGGGCACGAGCCCCTTGAGTTCGACGATCGCCGTGACGCCGAAGAAGTACATCGCCGAGGTCTGGATCGCCACGTAGAGGGATTCGAATCCCATGATCGAGGGGGTGATGATCCGGTTGTTCGTGACCGTCTGGAAGGCGACCGTGCCGAACGACTGGCACAGCGCCACCATGGCGATGACGACGAGGTTCGTCAGCCGCAGCTCCGCGATCAGCCAGAACCCCGGGTCCGTGATCGGCATCGGATTGTCCCAGGCCAGGATGCCCAGAGCGATCCCCGCCGAGGCGACCGCGAGAACGATGATCATCGTCCAGTACCGACGCGCCGACTTCGCCGTGGGAAGAGGTCCCGACGACCTGCGGACGGTGGCAGACCCGCGCCGAGGCGGCCGACCGTCCCATACGCCTGCACGGGAGCGATCTCCGCTGGCTTCGTTCGCGGAGCTCAGACGATCCCCACCGGGAACGTCGGTGACCGCGGTCGGGTCGACCGCCTCGGTGCCGGTGATGGCCGGGGATTCGTCCTTCGCACGCACCGGAACTCACCCGACCTTTCGCTGACGCAGGAGCAGGGCGACGAACACGGCTGCCCCCACGACACCGAGGATGAGGGAGACCGGCACTTCGAAGGGCATGACGATGATCCTGCCGATGAGGTCGCAGATGGTGACGATCGCGATGCCGAGCAGACACACCCAGGGCAGGTTCGAGCGCAGGTCGTCGCCGCGGATGAGGGAGACGATGTTCGGCACGATGAGGCCGAGGAACGGCAGGTTGCCGACGACGACGGTGACCACTCCGGTCGCAATCGCCACGAACACGGTGCCCAGCAGCAGGATCTGGTTGTAGTTGAGGCCGACGTTGGTGGCGATCTCCTTGCCGAGCCCTGCCACGGTGAAGCGGTCGGCGAGGATGAAGATGGCGACGACGACGGCCGCGACGATCCACAGGGTCTCATACTGGCCGCGCAGGATCGATGTGAAGCTGCCGGCGAACCAGATGCCCAGGGACTGCAGCATGTCCGTCTGCACGGCGATGAATGTCGAGACGGCGCCGACGACGGCGCCGAGCATGATGCCGACGATGGGCACGATGAGCGAGGATTTCAGAGAGACGCGGCGCAGGAAGACGAAGAAGACGAGGGTGCCGATGAAGGCGGCGATGATCGCGCCGACCATCCGCGCGACGATCGAGGCGTCGGGGTAGACGATGACGGTGAGCATGAGGCCGAGCCCCGCCCATTCGGTGGTGCCGGTCGTCGTCGGCTCGACGAAGCGGTTCTGAGTCAGCAGCTGCATGACCAGTCCGCACATCGCCATGGCGGCGCCGGCCAGGACAAGGGCGACCGTGCGGGGGATCCGCGTGATCTGGAACATCTCGGCCCCGCCGTCACCGCCGAAGATGTCATAGACGCCGGTGAGCAGCGACAGCGCCAGAAGGATGGCGACCCCGACGATTCCCAGCAGCAGGGGCCATCCGAAAAGAGGTGCCTTCGCCGAGGCGGTCCCCCGTGAGGACGGTTCCGCCGTCCCGTTGGGGGACGAATCGACCGTTCCCTGTGGGGACTCAGCCGTCCGTTCGCGTCGGGCTTCACTCCGACGTCGGGCCGCCTCGGCGAGGGTCATCACTTCTGCGCTTCGAGCGTGTCGGCGAAGTCGTTGAAGAACTCGGTGTACGTCTGGATGCCTTCGTTGAGGTAGGTGTCCTCGGGGAAGTAGACGATCTTGTCGTCCTTGATCGCAGGAACGTCCTTGAGCGCTTCGGACTCTTCGAGGACTTCGGCGGCCGGGGCCGAACCTTCGTCGCGTTCTTCAGGCGCGAAGGAGGCGTCGCGGTCGAGGACGATCATGAGGTCGGGGTTCGACTTCGCGATGGCTTCGACCGAGACGTCGTCGCCCTGGTGGTCTTCGCTGCCCTCTTCGACCTCGAGGGCCGGGTCGAGGTCGAGGATGTCGAAGACCGGTCCGACTGTGCGGCCGACCGTTGGTGCGGCATAGCCGATGTCGCCGGCCGAGGTGATCAGCCCCATGGCCTTGT
This sequence comes from Brevibacterium sp. JSBI002, assembly GCF_026013965.1. Taxonomy (NCBI): domain Bacteria; kingdom Bacillati; phylum Actinomycetota; class Actinomycetes; order Micrococcales; family Brevibacteriaceae; genus Brevibacterium; species Brevibacterium sp. JSBI002. The sequence continues at coordinate 363,588 of NZ_CP110341.1, read as the reverse complement.
CGCTGTCGTCGTAGGCGTTCTGCGCGCGTTCGATGGAGGCGTCGAAATCGTCGACGAGCTTCTTCGCTTCGTCCTGCTTCCCGAAGACGTCGCCGAGGACCTCGGTCTGACGGCGCAGTTCGGCATCGAAGTCCTCACCATCGCGGGGATCGAGTTCGAGCACAGTCGCGTCGGGAGCGAGCTTGGCCAGGTCGTCATGGAACTGGGCGAATCGCTGACCATTGACGATGAGATCGGGCCCCGCCTCGACGACCTTCTCGAGGTCGGGTTCGCGGTGGCTGCCGAGGTCGAGGATCGAATCATCCTGCGTGTAGTCGAGGTCGTCGCTCATCAGGGAGACGGCGCCGCCGCTGAGTTCGATGCCCCAGTCGCTGAGCGTCTGGAACGTGCGGTTATCGGTGGCGACAACGGACTTCGGCGGGGAGGCGACGGTCTGCTTGCCGTTGTTGTCCTCGACCTCGATCGTGGATCCGGAGTCTTCGGCCTGAGCCGAGTCGGAGTCCGCCGATCCGCAGCCGGCCAGAGTGAGAGCGACAACGCCTGCCAGGGCGCTCAGTTGAAGGCGAGTCGAAACCATGGGGTCCCACTTTCAGGAATGAACGTATAAGAGAAGCGTGTGCGCACACTGAAAGTAAGCTTAGCCTATGCTTTGAAAATAAAGTCAAAGAAATATTACGTTATCTGCATCACATTTGAAGCGAGGTCGGGTTGGCCTGTGGTGGACGCCCGTGTGGTGGACCCCCGGATCAGATGGCGGCGATGAGGCGGTCGACCTCTTCCTGAGTATCGGCGGCGGCTGTCGGTCCGCCGGATCCTCCGCGGCTGACACCCAGTCCGGCCTCTTCGACGATGACTGCCCCACCGGCGTAGTCGTAGATGCCCAGTCCGCGTTCGGCGTAGCCGTTGACCCGCCCTTCGGCGACCATGCACAGGTCCAGTGCCGCCGATCCGCAGCGGCGGATGTCGTCGTAGCCGGTCATGAGGTCTTCGAGCTTGGCCAGCTGGGCGCCGCGGTTCCTCAGTGCATAGGCGAATCCGGTGGCCAGGAGCCTGCCTGACAGCCCGGGCGGCGTCCCGCGCAGTCGTCGCGCCGGAATGGCGGAGCCGGCTTCGCGGTGGTCAGCCAAGCGCCCGTCGATCCGAAAGGCGCCCCGACCGGCGGCCGCCAGCCAGGTGGCATCCAATCCCGGCGAGGCGACGAGTCCGATCTGCCAGTCGCCGAGACCGAGGCCGGCGTCAGCCCCATCTGCGACTGCGCAGACTCCGACAGAGAACGCATGGTGTTCGATGTTGCGGACATAGTTGACGGTGCCGTCGATCGGGTCGACATGCCATTCCAGACGCGGGCCGTCGTCAGCGGCCTCGTTGAGTGCACCGGCCTCCGGATCGAAGGCGTTGAGCTTGAACAGGAAGTCCGCCGGGAAGAACTCGACCGGGTCGAGGGCTTCCGAACCCTCTTCGCCGACCATGAGATCATGAGGCCTGACTCGGTTGAGGTAGCCGCGCACAAGCGCCTCGATCTGCGCGTCGGCGCGAGTGACGAGGTCATTCGGCGACGTCTTCGTGTCGACGACACTGGCGTCGAGGCTCGCGCCGAGCAGCGGCCTCCAGGCGAGCATCTGCTCCCACGCGATGAGTGAGAGGTCGGAGGCGATGCGGATCAGAGAGTGGTCGGCGATCTCAGCGGGCAGCGATTCGAGCTCGGAGTTCATACGGCCACTCTAGACAACCCTCTCCGCATCTCGCCCGAGTGTCCGCAGCCGGACGGGAACCACTCAGATCCGCGACGCGTGTAACAAGACTGCAATACACCGGCGAATATGTACTTCTTGTATCTAAGCCGCCCACGGGGGTCGGGAACTCCGATTGCAGGGCTTTTCCGCCGAACTGGAATCGCACCTGAGGTTGTCGGCAGGGAACTTCAGCATCTGATATTTCACAAACAGTCGAAGAGTCGAATCGTGATGCGATTTCCGAACGCAGGGCAGAATCTTTCTGAAGGCTTTCTCAGCCCATCAGCCCAGTTGTCTCCGTTCGAGGAATTCCTGCTTCCGGTGCCGCGAAGATTCGGTCACGGAATCGTCAGAAGACGTCCATGAATCGCACAAGGGCGGTGATCCATATCGAGTATGGTTCACCGCCCTGGTATCTGCGAGGGAAGTGCGAGCACAGAAGGGACCGGTAGATGTCGTTCTGCCCCTGTGTCCTCTGGGGTCAGGCTGGGTCTGCGACTCCGGCCTTCGGCTCGCTGCGCTTGACCGGTCCGTGCCTGCGCACGATCTCCTGAACGGCCTGCGAGGAGGTGCCGGCCGCCTCGGCGATGGCACCGAAGGTCGCGCCTTCTTCGCGGGCGCGCAGAATCGCCATCACATAGTCGGTGTTGATTTTCGAACGCTGCCGTGCGACCTTTCGGACGACGCCGACTAATGCAGTCTGATCAACTGTCAATTCACGAGCTCGACGAGACATGGTTTCTTCCCTTGCATTCATGTAGTGGCCCGTTGCCACGAATTGGTGTAGTCCCATTAGATACCACGAATATGTCAAGACGCCAAGAATTCCCGGATATAGGAACTCAGGCTACTGAGTAGCACCGTTCTGAGCACGTATGATAACGAAAGCATAACTTTCCCCGGGTCTGGACGATGGCTCTCGCTCGCCACCCCCGCTATGGAAGGTATCGATGTTCCGGCAACCCAAGTGGCACAATGCGGACATGACGACTATGGCCCATCCCACCGGAGCGAATCGGGCGACCGTCGACGAAGACGAGTCCCGGACAGCGCTTCCCACCGCACTCGCCGAACAGTTCCGCACCGCGGGCATCCGCGATTTCAGCATCGACGACACCGATCGTGCCGCGTACTCCTCCGACGCTTCGCTCTTCCGACTCGTCCCTGCCGCCATCGTCTTCCCTCACGACGATGACGAGGTGGCGCGGGTCCTCTCCGTTGCCCGCCGCCTCGGTGTGCCGATCACCAGCCGTGGCGCCGGCACATCGATCGCCGGCAATGCCATCGGCCGCGGCATCGTCCTCGACTTCTCGCTCCATATGAATGCAGTCCTCGATCTCGATCCGGAGGAGCAGTCGGCCTGGGTGCAGTCCGGCTGCGTCCATGCCCACCTGCAGAAGCAGGCCAAACCACACGGTCTGCGCTTCGGCCCGGACCCGTCCACCCACACCCGCTGCACGATCGGCGGGATGATCGGCAACAATGCCTGTGGGCCACGAGCTCTCGGCTACGGCCGCACGGGCGACAACATCCTGGCGCTGAAGATCATGCTCATCGACGGCACCGTCGTCACCCTCGATGACTCGGACGCCTCGACGACGTTCCCGCGGCTGCATGAACTCGTGGCACAGAACCTCGGCACCATCCGCACGAACTTCGGCACATTCTCCCGCCAGGTCTCCGGGTACGGGCTCGAATCCCTCCTCCCGGAGAACGGCTTCGACGTCCGCCGGGCATTCGCCGGCACCGAAGGCACCTGGGGCGTCATCCTTGCGGCGAAGATGCGCCTGGTCAAGGATCCGAGCTTCACCTCAGCCGTCGTTCTCGGCTATGCGGACATGGTCGCTGCCGCCCACGATGCGCCGCTGCTGAAGGACTTCCCCGTCGCCGCCTGCGAGGGCCTCGATTCGCGCATGCTCGACCGGGTCATCGACACCAAGGGCGCCGAGGCGGTCCCTGCCCTGCCGGAGGGCGCGGGCTGGCTCGTCGTCGAACTCACCGGTGAGGACGAGTCCGAGCTCAAGACCGAGACTCAGCGCCTCATCTCCGAGTCGAAGTCACTCGACTCCGCGGTCCTGAACGCCCGGGCGGCCGCCGAGGTGTGGGCCATTCGCGCCGATGGCGCCGGACTGGTCTCACGCACCCCCGATGGACGCGATGCCCACGCGGGATGGGAGGATTCGGCGGTTCCGGTGGACCACCTCGGCGACTATCTGCACGACCTCATGGAGCTGCTCGAGGAGCACGGGCTGTGGGCCATTCCCTATGGGCACTTCGGTGATGGCTGCCTGCACATGCGCGTGGACTTCCCGCTCGAGGATCCGAACGGCGAGCAGGTGATGCGCGATTTCATGGTCGCGGCCACGAAGCTCGTCGCCCGCTACGGCGGGTCGGTCTCCGGGGAGCATGGGGACGGTCGGGCCCGCTCCGAACTGCTGCGGCTCATGTACACTCCGGCGGCACTCGACCTGTTTGCCCAGGTCAAGCGTCTCTTCGATCCTCAGTATCTGCTCAATCCGGGGGTCATCGTCGACCCGGACGCCCTCGACGAATCGATTCGCCTGACTCAGCTGCCGCTGCGTCAGGAGCTGCCCGGCACTCTGGCGATGGCCTATGAAGGCGAATCCGCCGGTTTCGCCTCGGCGGTGCACCGGTGCACCGGGGTCGGCAAGTGCCGCGCGGATTCGGCGGCCGGCGGCGGCATCATGTGCCCGTCGTATCAGGCCACCCGGGATGAGCGACATTCGACGCGGGGTCGGGCGCGCGTGCTGCAGGAGATGGTATCCGGGGATCTGCTCGAGCCGCGCTGGGACTCCCCCGAAGTGCACGAAGCCCTCGACCTGTGCCTGTCGTGCAAAGCCTGCGGGACCGAGTGCCCGACCGGCACGGACATGGCCACGTACAAGGCGGAGGTCCTGCACCAAACGTATAAGGGCAAGCTGCGGCCGATGAAGCACTATTCGCTCGGGTTCCTTCCGCAGCTCGCCCGCCTGGTCACTCCGCTCGCGCCGGTCGTCAACCGGGTCTCGGGGCTGCCGGGGCTGACGACCCTGGCGAAGAAGATGGCCGGCATCGACGTCCGTCGCTCGATACCGCAGTTCGCGTCCACGACGTTCAGAAAGTGGTGGACCACCACCGCCGCCGAGGCGGCACCGCGGTCACGTGCGAATGCCGAAGTCGTGCTGTTCGCCGATTCCTGGTCGAATCATTTCGCTCCGCGCATCCTCGCCGCGGCGGTCGCCGTACTCGAGCAGGCCGGTGTGCGTGTGCGGGTGATCGATCAGACCGTATGCTGCGGGCTGCCGCTCATCTCCACCGGTCAGCTCGATGCTGCGAAGGCGAATCTCTCGGAGACGATCACGGCTCTCGACGCCACCGGGGATGTGCCGATCATCGGGGTCGAGCCGTCGTGCTTGGCGACACTCAAGGACGATTCGCTCAAACTCGTCGCCGATGAAGCCTCCCACCGGGTGGCCGACCGGGTGCAGACCCTCGCCCAGTATCTGCTGAGCATCGGGGCCGAACTGCCGGACCTGTCCGGGGTCGAAGCGCTCGTGCAGCCGCATTGTCACCAGTCGGCGATCTTCGGCAACGCGGCAGACAAGGAGCTGCTGGCCAGGGCCGGAGCGAATACGGAGTTCCTCGGCGGGTGCTGCGGTCTGGCCGGAAACTTCGGCGTCGAAGACGGCCATTTCGAGACCTCAGTGGCCGTCGCCGAGGTGGCCCTGCTGCCGGCTCTGCGCAAGCGGGGACGGGCCGCCGGCGCGGAGCCTCGGACCGGCTCCGGAACAGATACGACGCCGAAGCGCGCGACTGAGTCCGGTACAGCTGCGTCGCCGAAGCGCGCGACGAGTTCCGATGAGGACGACCGGTTGCAGGTCGTTCTTGCCGACGGGTATTCGTGCCGCACGCAGATCACGGATCTCAGCGACGCCGAGGGCGTGTCGTTGGCCGAGCTCCTCGCCTGGGGATGGGGGCTCCAACCGCGGCGATGATGCCGAGGTCAGGGCCGCCTCGGCGAGGTTTCAGGCCTTGGCGGTCAGCACCGGGACCTCGGCTTCGAGGAGGATGCGCTGCGCCTGCGAGCCGAGGATGAACTTCCCGATCGCTGAGCGTTTGCGCAGGCCGATGACGATGAGCTGGGCTTCGTACTCCTCGGCGAGGTCGTTGAGTGTGCCGGGCAGATCGTCTTCGTGATCGGGTTGGAGCACCTCGACGTCGACGTCCGATTCCTTGCCGAGGTCGACGATCCGCTTGATCTCGTCTTCCCCGATCTCGGTCGGAGCTCCACTGGCACCTCGTCGCTGTGAGTTGATCACGACGGCAGCGCTCGACCGCAGTTTGGCCTCTGCGAATCCCGCGCGCAGAGCAGCCTCACCCTCGGGAGCGGGTAGGTAGCCAATGAGAATCGTCATGGCCCCCAGTATATGGACTCATCCATGATTCGTTCACTTCGGGATCACGCTGCGGTCAGCACCCCGCAACCCCCATTGCCCCAATTACTACCTGACGGCGGCCCAGCAACCTCGCGCGAGGTTGCTGGGCCGCCGTCAGGTAGTAATTGATGCTTCGACGACCGCCTGCGCTCTCTCTGCGTGGTCGCGCAGGGCGTCGATGAGCTCGGGTGGGTGGAGCACTTCGATCTCGGCGGGGATGGACGCAAGGGTGGCCGCGACCCACCTGAGGTCCCAGAATCCGCAGGTGATGCGCACACCATCGGCCGCCTCGGTGATGGTGGCACTGCGGGTGGGGAACCATTCCTTCGCTTCCCGCGCCGGGGCGGCCGTGCGCAGAACGACGGTGTGCGGATACGCGGTGGTGGTCACTGCTGCGGACACAGCCGCCTCGGCGTCGGGGTGCTCACGTGGGGTGATGCTGAATGTCGTCGCGTGAACCCGGTTCATGCGGTCGAGGCGGAAGACCCGATGGTCGTCGCGATCGAGGTCGAAGGCGAAGAGGTACCAGTGCGCACCGAAGACGACGAGACGGATCGGTTCAACGCGACGGGGTGTCGAGGGTTGGTCGCCGGTCGGGCCGGCAGTCGCCGTACGGGTTGTGTCGACAGTCGGGTCGCCAGTCGGGCCCGTGACGGTAGGGTCCTCGACGTCAGAGCGTTGCATCTTCCGGTAGTCGAAGGTCGCGATCGTCGACGCATTGATTGCCGAGGCGAGCGTGATGACCGCGCTGATGTCGACTCCGGGTGCGTGGCCTTCGGACACAGACACAGCCGTCGAGATATCGGCGACTGTCGCGCGCATGGCCGCCGGGAGCATCGTCTGCAGCTTCGTCGTCGCCGAGTCTGCGTGTTCGGTGTCCAGGCCGGCCCCGCGCAGGAGTGCCAGACCGACCGCCGTGGCCAGCGCCTCGCCTGCCTCGAGCTGCAGCGGCGGCAGCACCGTCCGCGATTCGGCGCGATAGCCCCCGGTCAGGCCCGGTGCTGAGGAGATGATGTAGCCGAGTTCGCGCAACGCGGCGATATCTCGACGGATGGTGCGTGGGGTGACGGCGAAGCGGGCGGCGAGCTCGACGGCAGTGCAGCTCCTGCCGGACGCGAACAGACCAAGCAGACTCAAGAGCCGCGTCTCCGACTGCATTCCACCTCCGAATGAGAAACTTTCGCCGGCCTTATTGATGCGGACAGTATATGTCCGCATCACACCTGACGATAGGTTCACCGCTTCAGCCATCCGGCCGCGGCGGACATCGCAAAGGAGAGATCATGCCGTTCTTCACCCCTTCCGTCACGAGCGAAGCCGACGCCGCGTTCACCTACCTCACCCAGCAGTGCACCCAGCTCAAGCTCACGGCGCAGGGCCTGACCGATGAGCAGGCCCGCAGCACGCCGACGGCCAGTGGTTTGAGTATCGCCGGCCTCATCGTTCACGGAGCCCAGGTGGTCAATAACTGGCTCATCCAAGTCAAGGACCCGACGCGAGAGGTCGGCGAGGACGACTACCGGACGGTCAACGAGAAGTTGGGGCTGACGGCGATGTTCGACGGGTCCGCTCTCCCCGACCTCGACATCACCGAGGCGGTCGCAATCTTCGACAAGGTTATCGACGGGATCGAGGAAGCGAGGGCCGCAGTCGACGACGCAGGGACCGACCTCGGCACCGAAGTTCCGATGCCGTACAACCCGTGGATGCCCAACGATTTCACTATGACCGTGCGCTGGATCCTGTGGCACCTGGCCACCGAGATCGCCCGCCACGCAGGTCACGCGGACATCATCCGCGAGTCGATCGACGGCGCGATCGCCTACCAGCTCAACGCTCAGGCGGACGGCGAGCCGCGGCCGCCCGAGGGCATGGACTGGAGCTGAGTCCCCACAGGATCCCTCCCAGAACTACCTGACGGCGGCCCAGCAACCTCGCGCCAGGTTGCTGGGCCGCCGTCAGGTAGCAGTTGTTAGGCGACGAAGGCTTCGGTGGGCTTGGACACCCGGTCGACCAGGTGGTCGGTGTAGGCCGGCATGGTGAGGAACTCGGCGAACTCCTCGCCCAGTGCCGTCTCGCGGAAGATCTCCACGGCCTCGTCGAAGTGATCATCGGCGGTGCGCTGCATCAGAGCCAGCTCCTCGCCGAGGTAGCGCTCCACCAGACGCGAGGTCAGCTGCTGACCGTTGTCCAGAGTCACCTCGTGGCGGATCCACTGCCAGATCTGCGAGCGGCAGATCTCGGCCGTCGACACGTCTTCGAGCTGGTTCTCCAGAGCCACGTGCCCGTTGCCGCCGAGCCATTCGTTCATGTACCCGATGGCCACACGGATGTTCACGCGCACACCGTCTTCGGTCACGACCGGCTCGAGGCCGGTGATGTCGAGGATGTTCTCACTGGTCACCTGCACATCGGGGCGCTTGTTCTCCAGCTGGTGCGGCTGCGAACCCAGAGCGGCGTCGAACACGGCCAGCGCTGCCGGAACCAGTGCCGGGTCGGCCACCCAGGTGCCGTCGAAGCCCTGCCAGGCCTCGCGGGCCTTGTCCTCACGCATGCGCTCGAACTCGGCGGCCACGAACTCCTGATCCGGGTGATCGGCCATGAGGTTGGACATCGTGCCGATCGCGTGTGCTCCGCGACGGTGGCAGGTGGCCACGAGCCGGTCGGTGAAGGCCTTCATCAGCGGCAGGTCCATCGTCAGACGTTCGCGGTCGGGCAGAACGTAGTCGGTGGTGTTGCGCAGGTTCTTCACCACGGAGAACAGGTAGTCCCAACCGGCGGCCTCGAGGCCTGCGCAGTGCTCGCGCAGCTCGAAGAGGATCTCTTCCATCTGGAACACCGCGGTGATCGTCTCGATGTGAGCGGTGGCCCGGATGGTGCCGTGCGGGATGCCCAGCATGTTCTGTGCCAGGACGAACACCTTGTTCCACAGGCGTGCTTCCTGCGAGGACTCGAGCTTCGGCAGGTAGAAGTATGGTCCGGAGCCGTTGTCGATGAGGTAGCGGGCGTTGTGGAAGAAGTACAGACCGAAGTCGACCAGCGCTCCGGAGGTCGAGAATTCCTGGCCGTTGTCATCGACGTAGATCAGGTGCTTCTCGGGCAGGTGCCATCCGCGGGGGCGCAGTCCGATGGTCGGCTGGTTGTCGTTGTTGACGCCGGGCAGCTGTCCGCGGATGGCGCGGAAGAGGTTGACCTGTCCGCCGATGACGTTGGCCCAGGTGGGGCTCGTAGCGTCTTCGAGATCGGCCAGCCACACCTTCGCCTGCGAGTTCAGCGCCGCCACGACCTCATCTTCGGTGACCGGGCCGGTGAGCTCCACGCGGCGGTCTTCGAGGCCGGGGGCGCCGGCGGATCCGGCAACCGACCAGGAACGGTCGGCGCGGATGCGTGCGGTCTCGGGCTTGAAACGGGGGAGGGTTCCGCCGTTCATCTCGGCCGCGCGGGCCCGGCGCGTGCGCAGCACGTCGCAGATGGTGCCGGCGAACTCGTCGTGCAGCTTGGCGATGAACGTCAGAGCAGGCTCCGAAAGGACGGTGCCGAAGCCGGTTTCGAGCGGCGCGTTGATCTTGATGTAAGACATGGGCTTCTCCTCACCCGTCGTAGTGTGTGCCTGGAATGTGTGGCTGGTTCTGTGGGGGATCCTCGCCGAGGCGGCTGCCCCGTGATCGTGAGCGTTCCCGTGGGACCGTGGCGGGGTTTCGATGCGTCTGTGGTGTGACGGAGCGGATCGACAATGTAAACCCCGTGAAAACACTGCCGATCCGCCCCGGGTTCTGGGTGGGTTCATCCCCGCTGGTCAGCGAGGTGTGAACCCCGTGCGGCTCAGTGGAACTGAGCGGTTTCGGTGGAGTCGGCCAGTGCGGTGGTCGAGGACTCCGGGTTGACCGCGGTCGAAACCAGGTCGAAGTATCCGGTGCCGACCTCGCGCTGGTGGCGGGTCGCGGTGTATCCGCGGTCTTCGGCTGCGAACTCGCGTTCCTGCAGGTCGACGTATGCCTTCATCTGTTCGCGGGCGTAGCCGTGAGCCAGATCGAACATCGAGTAGTTGAGCGCGTGGAAGCCGGCCAGGGTGATGAACTGGAACTTGTAGCCCATGGCTCCGAGCTCGCGCTGGAACTTCGCGATGGTCGCATCGTCGAGGTGCTTGCGCCAGTTGAACGACGGCGAGCAGTTGTAGGACAGCATCTGATCCGGGTACTCGGCGTGGATCGCCTCGGCGAACTTCTTCGCAGCTTCGAGGTCGGGAGTCGAGGTCTCCATCCACAGCAGATCCGCGTAGGGAGCGTAGGACAGGCCGCGGGCGATGCCGGCCTCGAGGCCGTTCGTGATCTTGTAGAAGCCTTCGGCGGTGCGCTCACCGGTGACGAACTGCTGGTCGCGCTCGTCGATGTCCGAGGTCATCAGCGTGGCTGCCTCGGCGTCGGTGCGGGCGATGACCAGGCTGGGCACGTTCTCGACGTCGGCCGCGAGGCGAGCGGCGTTGAGGGTGCGGATGTGCTGCGAGGTCGGAACGAGGACCTTGCCGCCGAGGTGGCCGCACTTCTTCTCGGAGCCGAGCTGATCCTCGAAGTGCACACCGGCTGCGCCGGCGGCGATCATCGAGCGCATGAGCTCGTAGACGTTGATCGTGCCGCCGAAGCCTGCTTCCGCGTCAGCGACGATCGGAGCGAACCAGTCATCGACCTGCTTGTTGCCCTCCGAGGTCTCGATCTGGTCGGCGCGCATCAGAGCGTTGTTGATGCGGCGGACGACCTGCGGCACCGAGTTGGCCGGGTAGATCGACTGGTCGGGGTAGGTCTGGCCGGCGGCGTTCGCGTCGGCGGCGACCTGCCAACCGGAGAGGTAGATGGCGTTGAGGCCGGCCTTGACCTGCTCGACTGCCTGGTTGCCGGTCAGCGCACCGAGGGCGTTGACGTAGTCACCGGAGTGGATGTCGCCGGCGGTGATCTGGTTCCAGAGGCGCTCGGCTCCGTGACGGGCCAGCGTGTGCTCCTCGATCAGCGAACCGCGCAGTTTGACGACATCCTCGGGCTCGTAGTCGCGAGCGATTCCCGACCAACGGGCGTTGGTGGCCCAGTCGCGGCGGATGGCTTCAGCATCGTGCAAGCTGTTCTGCGTGGTGTTCTCAGTCATTGTCCTTCTCTTTCTCGATCTCTCGGGGTTGTTGATGTATCCAGTCTGCGGGGGGCGCAAGGGCTCTCGCATTGTTTTTTCGGATGAATAATCTCGATATTTCCGGTTTCAGAAATTTCGCGGATCTGTCATACTGTTTTTCAATCGTGTGAACCAGCCCACAGAAACCGAGGGAGGCACTTTGACCAGCGTTGGCGCGGAAGTTGAGAGCGAAGAGCAGCAGACCGACCCGCTCAGCATCGGCAGAAGAATCCGATTTTTTCGCAAGAAGCGCGGTTTGACCCTCAACGAGCTGGGGCACGAAGTGGGGCGTGCGGCGTCCCAGATCTCGACGATCGAGAACGGCAAGCGAGAAACTTCTGTCACGCTCTTGGCCGCGATTGCGAAGGCGCTGAAGACGGATGTCTCCGAGCTCATCGACCCCGCTCCGATCGACGAGCGCCAGGCGCTCGAGCTCGAAGCCGAACGCAATCAGGCCTCCCCTATGTACTCCTCCCTCGGCCTGCCGCAGGTGCGGATCAAGTCGCTGCCGGCCGATGCCCTCGAGGCGATCGTGGGTCTTCAGCGGCAGCTCGGCGAGGCTCTGGAGCGACGGGCCGCTACCCCGGAGGAGGCACGGCGGGCCAACCGGGAGCTGCGGGATCGGATGAGGGAGAAGAACAACTACTTCGCCGACCTCGAGGCCACTGCTGCCGAGCTGCTCGACCTCGTCGGCTACGAATCCGGAACGGTGTCACAGCGGCAGACAGCGCTCATCGCCGAGAAGCTCGGCTTCAGTCTCCATTACGTCTCCGACCTGCCCGAATCGACCCGGTCGATCTCGGATACCGCGAACAAGCGGCTGTATCTGCCCAACGCCGACGCTGCCTTCGATCCGCGGTCTCACCTGCTCATGAGCCTGGCTCCGCATGTGCTCGGCTATGACTCCCCGAAGGACTTCCACGAATTCCTCCAGCAGCGCGTCGAGGCCAACTATCTGGCTGCCGCGATCCTGTTGCCCGAATCCGCGGCCGTGCCGATGCTCGAAGAGGAGAAGAAGAAGCGGGTGCTCTCCGTCGAGCATCTGCGCGATATGTTCGGCGTCGGCTACGAGATGGCCGCCCACCGGTTCACGAACCTCGCCACCGAGCACCTCGGACTGCCCGTGCACTTCATGAAGGTCCACAATTCCGGCACGATCCACAAGGCGTACTCGAACGACGGGCTGCCGTTCCCCACCGATCCGCTCGGCGCGATCGAGGGACAGTTCGCGTGCAAACGCTTCACATCGCGCACCGTCTTCCGCGTCGCCGACCGCTTCAGCCCCTACTACCAGTACACCGATACCCCTCACGGATCCTTCTGGTGCACCGCCCGTGTGCTGCCGGGCGGTGACTTCGCCATCAGCGTCGGCGTTCCGTTCTCCCATGTCCGCTGGTTCGAAGGTCGCGAATCGCCGATCCGCTCGCAGTCCGGATGCCCGGATCCGTCCTGCTGCCGCCAGGCCCCGGATGACCTGGCCGAGAAATGGGAGGACCAGGCGCTGCCGTCGGCCCGCATGCACGCCTCCCTGCTCGCCGCAGTTCCGCCCGGAGCGGTGCCCGGAGTCGACGACACCGAGGTCTACGAGTTCCTCGAACGCCATTCCGACTGATCGACGGTGCAGAAAACCCTCGCCGAGGCGGCTCCCCCACGCCGGGTGCGCCCTGACCGACATTGACTGGCGTTCGGGTCATTCCGCCAGGACTTCGGCGAGTCGGACGAGCATGAGTTCGCGCCACCACAGATATTCGTGTCCGCCCACGAACGGCCGAGGTGCGACGTCGATGCCGCGAGCGGCGAACTCTTCGGTCGCCTCGGCGACAGAATCCGCAATGACCGTCTCCAGAATCCCGTGGTCGACGCAGAACGTCGGACGGGCGGCGGTCGCCGTCCGGGTCTCCGACATCCGAGACTCCGGTTCCGCTGCGAGTCCGTCCGGCTCACTGTCGGTGCTGCTCGGCGTGAGATCCCAGATCCTGCGCCTCTGGTCGTCGGATTCCCAGAAGGACGGAGAGAGGCAGATTCCGCGGAACGCCTCAGGGTGACGCAGGGAGAAGAACGCCGCGGCCAGTCCGCCGTATGAGGCGCCCGCGATGATCGTGCGGGCCGAGGCCTCCGGTGCCGTCTGACGAACGAGCGCGAGGACGTCGTCGCAGAACCGCGGATTCATCACGAGATCATCGGCGCGCTGGCCGACGGCCGCGTCCTCGTCGGGACCGTCGTCGCCGACGGGGGCATGGTCGACGGCGATGACGACGGACGGCGGAGACACCAGCTCGTCGATCGCGGCGAGCAGTCCCCCGCGGATGAACCTCTCCCCGTCGAAGACGACGAGCACCGGCGCCGAGGCGGGACCTCGCTGAGGTCGGTGGGTCCAGATCCGCCTCGGCGCGGAACCGAGGGTGACGACCTGCTCGTCGGCGTCGGCCCGACCAACGCCCGCCCCGCTGCGGAGGTCGGTCGCCGGACGGTCTCCACCGGTCCAGATCAGGGGCCTGGCGTCGGGTGCGGCGAGTTCGAGGATCTGTTTCCTGCGCATGTCCGTGACCGTGAGCAGATCGTGATCACCGGCGGGTACGAATCCCCGTTCGAGGACAGAGAGCCAGGTCGGACGGTCGGCGACCTGGAGGCCACGCGGCACGGGCAGGAAGCGAAGCGCCCCGCGATATCCCCGCGGAACCGTCAGCTCGATCGAATACCTCGTCGCGCCGGCACCGTCGACACGGTCGCCGCCTTCGTCCCGGGCAGGGAGCCGGGTCATGAGCCCGCCGGGCACATTCCGCCGGTCGGTGACTCCGTTGAGATCGACGAAGATCTCCTGCGCGTCTCCGGGGACCGCCTCGGCGGGGATGGCTGAGGCCGGAAGCCCCACCTGCAACGTCCAGCTCTCGTCCGGGCCGTTGTCTGTCCACGTGCACAGCGCTGGGAACGGTCGATCAGCGCTCAAAAGCGGTGTCCCTTTCACAGGTTGGCGGGGCGATCTCAGCGGGCCGCGTTCTCGAAGGCCCGATCGACGATCGTTTCGGCAATCGCCAGCGCCGAGGTGGCCGCCCACTTCGGCACGGACCTGACCACGGTCAGCCTGCCGCGCCTGGTCATGGTGAGTTCGTCGATGAGTTCGCCTTCGGCCGTCATCGCCTGAGCCCGGACTCCGCGGGCCCCGGGCGCCACGGCGTTCGGGTCGAGCTCCGGGACGAAGCGGCGGATTCCGTCGACGAAGGCGGTTTTGCTCACCCGGGGTTTGACTCCGCGGGCCGCTGTCTTCGCAGTCTGCGCGGCGAACTTCCAAAACCCCTTGGAGCGGGCGGTCGAGGTGATGTCGGCGAGGTCGAACCCGTGCCGATCGTAGGCTTCACGGCCAAGGGCGACGAAGGTGTTCGGTCCGAGGACGAGCCCGTCGTCGAGTCCCCGGACGATCGAGGTTTCGGTGAACGGGGCCGGCGGGTCGGGAACGGACCCGATGATGCCGCGGACCACCTCGGTGTCGGTGGCCGAGCTTCGGTAGAAGTCGCTGGTGAAGGGCACGATCCTCGGTTCGGCGTCGAGTCCCGCGGCGACCGCGAGGCGATCGGCCTGGAGACCGGCGCAGACGATGACGATGTCGAAGGTGCCGAGCACTTCCTCGGCTGGCGCTTCGCTGCGCGACCTGCCGCTGGGAGCGTCTCCGGCGCGCGATCCTGCGCCACCGGTGCGTGAGCCAGAGTCTCCTGGGCGCGAGCCGTCGCGGTTCGCCCACGCATCGGAGACCTTCTGCGTCCACTCGCCGAGCGTCGATTCGGCCTGTTTGAACCAGTCCTGCTGACCGAAGCGATCGCGCAGCTCATCTGCAATGCCGATGACGGGTTCGCGGCCCTCCTCACCGCGATATGTCCGCGGACGGTCTCTGACCTGATCGTCGCGACGGTCGCGGTCGTGGACCTGGTCGTCGCGGCGGTCGCGGTCGTCGGCGCCTTCGCTCGAGCCGGCCTGATCGCCGGCCTGGTCCGTACCACGGTCATCCTCGCCTGTCTCCCCGGCTGCGGCCCCATCCCCCGCCGGCGAGTCGTCTGCCGGAACCGGGCGCCCGCGCAGTCGGACTTCGTTGCTCATGGTGTCGAATCCGGTGACCTCGGAGCCGAAGCGGAATGTCCCTCCAGCCGCCCGCACATCGGAGGCGAGCGCTGCGGTGAGCGCCGAGAAATCGGTGATGGCCGCATGGGGTGAGAAGAGCCCGAGCACTCCCCTGACAGCTGGCTCGACGGCTCCGATCTCGTGACGCTCGAGCAGTCTGACGCCGGGGACCTCATTGTCTTCGGCACGGGCGAAGATCTCTTCGAGTCGTTCGGCTTCGTCGGTGTTCTGGGCGATGAGCAGCTGCCCGCATTCCCGGTAGGGCACGCCTGCCTCGGCCATGTAGGGGATGAGCAGTTGGAGGCCGCGCCGGGTGAGCTTCGCCTCCGCTGAACCGGGCTCCTGGTCGAGTCCGGAGTCGACGATTCCGGAGGTGTGGCCGCTCTGATGTGCAGCGACGTTCTCGGCTTTGTCGAAGACGGTGATCTCGGCGTCGGGGAACCTCGTGGTGACTTCGCGGGCGGCGGCGACGCCGAGGATACCGGCACCGACGACGGCCACTCGTGAAATACTCATACAGCAATCTTGGCACCGTTCGGGGTGAAGGAGAAGGATGACGACCGTCTTGGAGTGGACCGGCAAGGCCGCCGCCTTCGCCCTCGGTCGCCGCCTCGTGGACGGTGCCGAAGCCGAGCCCCGCCGCGGCGGAGTCGGACGGGAGCCCAGCCCCAGCCTCGGGGACGGTAACTCCGGACGGGAGGGCCGCCTCGGGGCGGGTAAGGGAACCCTTGAAGGAGATGGCCGCCTCGGCGATGGTCGTCCGCATCTGCGGGACGCCGACGGCACCGCTCACGTTCCCGATCCACACGAGAATCTGCTCGTCGTCGGGGACAATCTGCCCGCACTCACCGCCCTGCTGGCCACGCACCGCCGGAAGGTCAAGGTCGTCTACATCGATCCGCCGTACAACACGGGCAACGCGCACACCTACAAAGATCACGGGCACGATCACGCCAGCTGGCTGTCATTCATGACCCCGCGGCTGCTGCTCGCACGTGAGCTCATGCGTGAGGACGGGGTCCTGTTCCTCCACCTCGACGACAAGGAGAGCGCGTGGGCTCAGCTGCTCGGGCACGAGATCTTCGGTGAGGACAATTCGCTGGGCACGCTCATCCATCAGCGCGCGAAGGGCGGCGGCAATGCCCGCTCTTTCGTGCGCGGGCACGACTATGTGCACGTGTGGGCCCGCAATGCGAGCCAGGTCGGGCCGTTCCTCACGGAGAAGAAGTCGCCGGCGAAGCTCGAGATCATCGACGGCAGGCGGATGCTCGTGGAGACCGATGTGCTGCGCGCCGGCTTCGGCCGGTATGCGCGCGGGTCCGAGCGGCGGCTGATGTACGAGGACATCGTCGCCGTCAAGGGTGAGGGGAAACTCGCCGAGGTGGATGCGAAGCTGGCATCGGGCGAGTACATCCTGCGTCCCTGGGGCGCAGAGGGCAAGCATGCGGTGGTGCGAGTGACCCCGGCGGAGAAGGCGAGTTCGAAGCTGTACTCGATCATCAAGGCGCTCGGCGGGCAGAACGATCTGGAGCCGCTGGGCCTGGCGGGGGTGTTCAGCTATCCGAAGCCGGTCGAGCTGGTCAAGGCGCTCGTGGCCTCGCAGACGTTCTTCGACCCCGATGCCATCGTCCTCGACTTCTTCGCCGGGTCCGGGACCACCGCACAGGCCGTGATGGCCGCGAACGAACGGGATCAGGGGTCCCGGTCATTCGTGCTGGTGCAGACCCCGGAGCCGCTGCGGTCGAAGAACGCGAAGGCTGTCGTCGTCGGGGGCGGAGTGGAGCGGACCGGCGGGGCCGGAGCAAACGGTCAGGCAGCAGAAGGCGCGGGCGGCACAGGCGGTGCGGGCGCTGCCGGTGCGGGCGGCACAGACGGTGCGGGCACTGCCGGCGACGCCGATTTCCCGACGATCAGTGAGCTCACCGCCGAGCGCATCCGTCGCGCCGCCGACGCCCACTCCCCCGGACTGACGTTCACCCAGCTCGAGGTCGTCGAGACCATCGGCGGCGACGTGACAGCCGAATATCGCCCCGCCGCACCTTCCGATTGAATTGTTGGGTCGATCCACGGTGTTTTCGACCTCCAGAACACCGTGGATCGACCCAACAATCGCCTCCATGCTCCTGCACCGCTGCACGACGTCGGATCTGAGACGCTGCGGGCGAACAATCGGACTCCTCAGACAGCACTCGGGTCAAGGCCGTAGGGTCGAGGTGACTCAGCTGCCAACCCGAACAGGAGCAACCATGTCAGTCGTCGCCATCAACTCCCTCACCGTCCCCGAGCCTGCTCGCGCTGAACTCGAGAAGCGCTTCGCGCAGCGCAAGCACTCCGTCGACGGCTCCCCCGGGTTCGAAGGTTTCCAGCTGCTGCGCCCGGTGGCCGGCGGGGACCAGTACTTCGTCTACACCCAGTGGGCGACCCGCGAAGACTTCGAGAACTGGCTCGCCAACCGCTCATCCGCCCACGAGTCCAGCGGCAAGAAGCCGGTCTCCGAGCAGGCGAACCTCCTCGAGTTCGAGGTCGTCGACCTCGGCGACTGACGCCCGCAGCAGTGCCCCGAGCTTACGCGCCCAATCACGGCGCCGCCTCGGCGAGGGATCATTGTGACTTCAGGGGCCGCCTCGGCGAGGGAATAGCGATCGTCCAAGGGCGTCGACCTACGCGTCGGCGTCTTTGTCCAATTCGCTGAATGCTTCGACCTTCTTCGGGCTGCCGGCCACGAGGATCTCGTCGTCGGCATAGAGGGTGACGTCTCGATCGGCGATGTCCCAGTGGGTGCCGCCGCGGCGTTTGAACGCGACGATCGTGACGTCGTACCTCGTGCGCAGCCCCAGTGAGGCCAAGGGCACGTCGGTCGTGCGCACCGGCGGAGTGGTGCGCGCCAGGACGAAGTCCTCGTCGATGGGCAGGAAGTCCGAGATATGCCCCCTGATCAGGTGGGCCAGTCGTCGGCCCATGTCGTTCTCGGGGCTGATGACGTTGCCGATGCCCAGCTGATGGAGGATCTCGGCGTGGGTTTCGCTGATCGCCTTCGCCCAGATGTGGCGATTGCCGAGCTTGAGGATCCGCGAGGCCACGAGGATGCTCGCTTCCAAGTCGCTGCCGATGGCGATGACGACGCGGGAGACCTCGTCGATGCCCAGCTGTCGCAGCACCACCTCGTCGGTGGCATCGGCGCGGGAGGCATGGGCGAGGACGTCGGCGAACTCGGCCACAACGGACTCGTCACGGTCGACGCCGATGACCTCGACCCCATGCTCAGCGAGTTCGCGCGCCAGGGATCCGCCGAAGCGGCCGAGCCCGATCACGGCCACCGCCCCGTCCTTTGCCAGCGGCGAGGGGTCGCCGGTGAAGAACGACGCGGACCGCGCCATCCAATTCTTCTTCTCGTTCATGGTCTTGTCCTTTCTGGGCCTCATCCTCACTTGGCGTCCCATCTGAGTGCGGGGCCGCCTCGGCGAGGGTGTCGGCAGTCGTTGATTCGGCTCTCCGTGGACCGGCCATCAGCCGATCAGCGGACGCTCCTTCGGCAGTTCGTAGCGGATGGGGCGCTCGCGCAGGGCCAGGCCGGATGCCACGGTCACCGGTCCCAGCCTGCCGAGCGCCATGGTGAGGACGAGGACGATCTGGCTGGGAGCGGACAGATCCGCGGTGATTCCGGTCGACAGACCGACCGTCCCGAAGCCGGAGATGACTTCGAAGAGGACCCGGCTGAGGCCGAATCTCGGGTCGCAGAGCAGGATGACCATCGTCGCGAGCAGCACCCACCCCAGGGCGAGGACGATGACCGTCGTCGCTTGCCGGTGCACGTATCGGGAGATCCGGCGACGGAACAGGGTGACAGACCGGCCGCCGCTGACCTCCGTCCACGTCGTCGCCGCGAGCACGGCCATCGTCGTGATCTTCACGCCGCCTGCCGTGCCCGCCGGTCCGCCGCCGATGAACATGAGGACGTCCATCCCGAACCACGTCGCCGTGTGCATCTGGCTGATGTCGATCGAGTTGAACCCGGCCGTGCGTGTGATCGTCGATTGGAACGTCGCCGCCTGGATCTTCCCCCACGCATCGAGGTGGCCCATCGTCGCGGCATTGTTCCACTCGATCACGGCGATGAAGACGGTGCCGCCGATGAGCAGAACCGGAGTGAGGACGACCATGATCCGCGTGGTCAGACTCCACTTCAGCGGGGTTCGGTACCGCCGGACAAGTTCGATGAGGACGGGATAGCCGAGCCCGCCGAGGATGACCGCCAGCCCGATCGGACCGCAGATGAACGGGTCGGCCACATAGTCGACGAGGTTGTCCTGACGCAGCCCGAATCCGGCGTTGTTGAACGCGGAGATCGCGTGGAAGATCGCATCCCAGATCGCGGCCGTGACGGGTTCGTCGTAATGGAGGAAGAACCGGCAGAACAGCGCCGAGGCGACCACGAGTTCCATGCCGAAGGTCAGTGCCGTGATGCGCAGGACGAGCGGCTTGACGCCGCCGATCGCGTCGCTCTTCGTCTCCGAGGCCACGGATTGGCGGAGCCTGAGACCGGCCTTTCCCGCCAGCAGCAGGGCAAGCAGCGCCGTGAGCAGGAGCACGCCGAGTCCGCCGGCCTGGATGAGGCAGACGATGACGATCTGTCCGAAGAGAGTGAAGTCCTGACCGGTGTCGAGGACGACGAGCCCCGTGACGCTGAGCGCCGAGGTGGCTGTGAAGAGAGCTTTGAGCAAGGAGATGCCGCCGTCAGCGACTGTGGCTGCCGGAGTCATGAGCAGAGTGGTTCCCGTGACCAGTGCGGCCGAGAAGCCCGCGATGACGCGGACGATCGCTGAGCGATGTGAGCTGTGCACCAGACGAAATGTAGCACCATCGCAACGGTTCGGCGTCGCGCGCCGGCAACTCACCGGTAACGGTCAGAATCCTGCTACTCTGCCTTATCGGAACTGCCGTGATTCGGCTCATGCCCGCGGCACCGCCCAGCACCTGTTCGTCCATCCACAGAGAAGTGTCGAGGAACCTCATGAGTCAACCGCAGGCAGCAACAACAGATCGAAACCACGGCTTCGTCAAAGCCCTCGGCTCGATCGATGCCCTCTTCATCGGCTTCGGTGCCATGATCGGCTTCGGCTGGGTGGTGCTCACCGGTGAGTGGCTCTCAGGTGCCGGCACCATGGGCGCCATCCTCGCCTTCGTCGTCGGCGGCATCATTATGTGCTTCGTCGGCACCGTGTACTCCGAGCTCGTGGCCGCCATGCCGCATGCCGGAGGTGAGCACAACTACCTCATCCGGGCAATGGGCCCACAGGTGTCCCTCTTCGGTTCGTGGGCGATCACCGGCGGCTACATCAGCGTCGTTATGTTCGAAGCCGTGGCTGTGCCGAAGACCGCGCTCTACCTCTTCCCGAACCTCGAGTTTGTGAAACTGTGGACGATCGCCGACTTCGATGTGTATCTCACCTGGGCGCTCGTCGGCACGGTCACCGCGATCATCATCTCCTGGATCAACATCCGCGGTGTCAAGGTCGCGTCCCTCGTCCAGACCTTCGTCGTCTCCTTCCTCATCATCGTCGCCCTCATGCTCCTGGCCGGCGGTCTCACCGGCGGCGAGGCGGCCAATGCCGAGCCGCTGTTCACCGGAGGCGGGTCCGGTTTCATCGCCGTCGTCGCGGTGGTCCCGTTCCTCTTCGTCGGCTTCGACGTCATCCCGCAGTCAGCGGAGGAGATCAACCTGCCTCCGGCGAAGATCGGCAAGCTCGTCGTCATCTCGGTACTCATGGCGATCACCTTCTACGTCATCATCATCTGGATGACCTCGCTGGCCATGCCTGCCTCGGAACTGGCCACTCACGACCTCGTCACCGCGGACGCGCTCACGGCGATGTTCAACTCCGCCATCTGGGGCAAGCTCGTCATCGCCGGTGGTCTGGCCGGGATCATCACCTCGTGGAACGCCTTCCTCATGGGGTCGTCTCGCCTCATGTGGGCGATGGCCGTGGCCGGAATGATCCCGGCCTGGTTCGGCAAGCTGCACCCGCGCTACCGCACCCCCGTCAACTCGATAATCTTCATCGGGGCGCTCTCGGCTCTGGCACCGTTCCTGGGCTCGGCGGCACTCGGCTGGATCGTCGATGCGGGTTCGCCGGCGATCGTCATCGCCTACTTCCTCGTCAGCGTCGCTTTCCTCGTACTGCGCAAGCGCGAACCGGCGATGGACCGTCCGCTGCGCATCGGCGGCAAAGGCAGCTCCGGTTTCGCAATCGGTGTCGTCTCGGCCGTGCTCACGCTCGTCCTCTTCGTCCTCTACCTGCCGATCACCCCGGTCTCTGCGCAGTTGGCGTGGCAGTCGTGGGCGATGTTCGGACTGTGGCTTGCCATCGGCATAGTGTTCATGTTCCGGTTGCCGCGCGGCGTCAAGGCCGGCCCCAATGCCGAGAACGAACTCCTTGCGAAGGTCAAGGCGCTGCGCGGAAAGTGATCGCCTGAGCTATCCTTCACCAGCGGCAGCACCCCTCACTCTCAGCGACACATCACCCCTTTGCAACGGGGTGGTGACCCACTGAGAGCGAGGGGTGCTTCGCTATATGTAGGAGAAGCCGCGACCGGTGAGGGGTGCCAGGCATGCGAACGCGGCCGCCGGCTTTGCGCAACGGCGACCGCGCTCGGTCTTAGGGATCGGAGCCGACTCAGACGGCGGCGTCGAGGCCGCGCATCTTCAGACGCTCACGCTGGTTGGGGTTCACGCTCGGGCGGAACGGCATCTCGACCACCTCGGCGCGCACCGGGACTCCGGGAGTATCGGCGAACGGCTCCGGCAGATGCACCCAGTATTCGGTGCCGAGCTCGGTTGCCGACACCGGCACATGGGCCATCGCGATGTTCGCCTCGAGTTCCGGCGAATACCACGGCGAGGTCACGTACCCGACCGCCTCACCATCAGCGGCAGCGGAGACGAGCCAGAAGTCCGGCGCATAGTCGGTGATCGGCTTCCCGCCGACCAGCAGACCCACCAGCTGTGTGCGATACGGCGGAGTTCCGGCTTCGATGAGCCCACGCACCTCTTCGAGCCTGGCCTTGCCGATATAGTCGGCCTCCTTCTTCCGCGGCACCTGGTACGACAGGTTGACCTGGAACGGGAGCGTCTCGAAGTCCATGTCCTGACCCCAGGAGAGGATGCCCGCGGCGATCCTACGGTGGTGGCTGGGAGCGACGACCTTGAGGTTGTACGGCGCGCCGGCTTCCAGGACGGCGTTCCACATATCCTCGGCGTACTTCGTCGCATCCTTGAGATAGATCTCGTAGCCCTTCTCACCGGTGAATCCGGTCTGGGAGATGATGACGTCACGCCCGCCGACCTGGGCTTCCATGAGTCCGTAGCTGGGCAGCGTGCGCCCTTCCTCCCCGACGAGGTCGGCGATGACGTCGACGGACTTCGGGCCCTGGACCTGCACGGGGGCGACGTCGATCTCAGAGATCGTAACGTCGAATCGGCCGCCGACATTGACTCCCTGCAGCCAGAGCATGAGGTCGGTGTCGGAGAGGCTGAACCAGAATTCGTCGATGCCGACCCGCAGCAGGATCGGATCGTTGAGGATGCCGCCTGCCTCGTTGCACAGGATGACGTAGCGGGCGCGCATCACCGGGATCTTCGTCGCGTCACGGGTGATGACGAAGTTGACGAACGCCTCGGCGTCGGGGCCCTTGACCTGGATCTGCCGTTCGACGGCGACGTTCCACAGGGTCACATCGTTGACGAGGGACTGGTACTCGGCCATCATCCCGCCCTCGTCACGGGGGATGTAGCCGCGTGGGTGGTACATCCGGTTGTAGATCGACGCGCGCCAGCAACCCTGCTGCACGGACAGTTCCCAGTAAGGGGACTTGCGGACACGGGTGTCGATGAGCATCTCGACCGGGGTCGGGCCGGACTGACGTAGGTTGATCGGAACTTGCCTGTCACTTTGATCCACTGTGGGGACATTCTTGTCCATGGTGTTCCCCCTGCTCGCACAGTTTTATATTATGGAACTCAATTCCCATATCATGGGTACAATGAGTGTAGGATCGAAGACACCGGGACGCAAGGAACTCGCACATGCGAGTTTCATGAATCGACCTCCGAGAAGGAGACGAGGATGTCACAGTCAACGCTGCGCAGGCTGCTGAGCACCGCTCGCTACGAGGTTCTGCCCACGGCCGGGATCGTCGAACGCACCGAGGAGTACGTGGCACCGGGCCGCGAGATCACGGTGACCGCGTCGACGGGGCTGACCCTCGAGGCGACGCTGTCCACGGCCGAACAGCTCCAGGCCCGGGGCTTCCGCGCCGTGCCCCACCTGGCCGCACGGATGATCCACGGCAGACCGGAGCTCACGGAGATCGTCGATCGCCTCGCCGAGGCGGCTGTGGACCGGATCTTCGTCCCCGCGGGGGACGCCACTCCCCCGGCCGGCGGGTACGTCGGTGCCCACGACCTCCTCGTCGATCTCTCTTCCATGGCCGCACCGTTCCAGCACATCGGTGTCAGCGCCTATCCGGAATCGCACCCGATCATCCCTGACGATGTGACGATCCAGGCCATGTGGGACAAACGAGACTACGCCACGCACCTGGTGTCGAATCTGTGCTTCGACCCGGCACTTGTCGCCTCGTGGGTGGCCAGGGTGCGATCACGCGGTATCGAGCTGCCGCTGGTCCTCGGCATCGCCGGGAAGGTGGAGTTGACCAAACTCGCCCGAGTCGCGACGAAGATCGGAGTGGGTGAGTCCACGCGGTTCCTGCGGAAGAACACGGCGACCTTCACGCGAATGGCCAAGCCCGGCGGATACAACCCACGGAAGTTTCTCGACAAGGTCGGCCCGGTCCTCGACGACCCGGACATGGGCGTTGCCGGTCTGCACATCTATACGTTCAATCAGATCAAGGACACCGAGGTCTGGCGCCGCAAGCAGCTCGCGGCCCTCGGCGGCGCCGAAGAGGTCTCGACTGCGTGGTGAGAAACCACCGCACTCGAAAATAGGTCGCAATCGGATATTCTCAACGCTGGAAAGTATCCGTTCGTGACCTATTCTCGGCTCGCCTACCGGTGGGTGACCTTGCGTTTGAGACTGCGCGAGAGCAGTCCCGCCTCGTCGACGAGCAGCGCACCGAGGCGGTCGTGGTGTTCGGCGATGCGCATCGTCGGTCCGGAGATTCCCACGGCTGCGACGACGTCTCCGTCGATGCCGAACACCGGTGCCGCCAGGGCATCGAGTCCGATCTCGAACTCTTCGTGGACGATGGCGAATCCGCGCTCGCGCACCACATCGAGGTCGTCGGTGAGTTCCTTGCGTGAGCCCAAGGTCTTCTCGGTGCGGCGCTCGAGCCTGCCAGTCGGCAGCGGGATGACGTCGTAGGCGAACATGACCTTGCCCAGAGCCGAGCAGTGCGGCGGCACCTCGACATCGGCCCAGTTCGTGGCGCCGAGGACGAAC
The DNA here is from genome assembly GCF_026013965.1 of Brevibacterium sp. JSBI002. Taxonomy (NCBI): domain Bacteria; kingdom Bacillati; phylum Actinomycetota; class Actinomycetes; order Micrococcales; family Brevibacteriaceae; genus Brevibacterium; species Brevibacterium sp. JSBI002. Next base: position 338,694 of record NZ_CP110341.1, on the reverse strand, counting down.
GTCGAATCGACCTGGGCGACCTGGACGACTCCTTTGGGTCCCGGCATGGCGAGGTTGACCGTCTCACCGGTCTCCTCGCTGAGGCGCTGCAGGGTCGGATCGGCCGCAGCGACGAGGTTCTCCACCCGGTCGAAGCGGGATGCATAGGTCGCGAACAGCGATCCGCCGCGGTAGAGGCCGTCACCGTCGCGTTCGACCAGACCGTTGCGTTCGAGGGCGGAGAGCAGGCGCGAGACCGTCGACCGAGCCAATGCGGTCTCTTCGACCACCTCGGTGTAGGAGATCGGGTCGTCGGACCTCACGACCAACGACAGAATCTCTGCCGCCCGGTCGATCGACTGGGTCCCATTGCTCATCGTGCTCAGCTCCGTCGGGGAAAGGGGGTCGGCGGAATCGAGGCCCACCGACCGCACTCACCCTACCCCACGCCCTCAGACTCTGGCCGGGTTGCGCGTCGTGAGTTACAGTTTCGAAATGAGCAACAAAGACGCGGGCTCGGGCGGCGTCCAATCCGTGGATCGAGCCGTGACGATCCTCGAGATCATCGCCCGCACGGGGCTCGCCGGGATCACCGAGATCGCCGGTGAACTCGGCGTGCACAAGTCGACGGCTTCACGCATCGTCTCCACCCTCGAAGCCCGCGGACTCGTCGAACAGGACCACCACCGAGGCAGATATCGCCTGGGCCTGTCCATCCTCCGCCTCGCCGGAGCGACTACCGCGCGCCTCGACATCGTCCAGGAGGCCCGCCCGATCACCAAGATGCTCGCCGAGACGACCGGCGAGACGATCAACGTCGCCGTCCTCTCCGACGGTGCCGCGCTCTACCTCGATCAGGCCTCGTCGAAAGCTTCGGTGCAGAGCCACAACTGGGTCGGTCAGCGCATTCCGCTGCACGCGACTTCCAACGGCAAGGTTTTGCTCTCGGGCCTGAGCGAGGCAGGCATCCGCGAGACCCTGGGCGCGAAGCTGACCCGCTACACTCCGCACACCGTGACCTCGGTTGCGCAGCTGCTCACCCAGATCGCCGAGGTGGCCACCACCGGATTCTCGCTCGTCGTCGATGAGCTCGAGGTCGGGCTGACCGCAGTGTCCGCTCCCGTGCGCAATGCCCACGGGGACGTCATCGCGTCGATCTCGGCCTCGGGACCGAGCTTCCGCTTCACCGAGGACAAGGTCGCCTCGGCGAGAGATCTGCTCACTCAGGCCGCCGCCGACGTCTCGGCCCGCCTCGGGTGGCGCGAACACTGAACCGCGCCAAGTCGGCACCCCACTAAATCGGCACTGACGCACCGACGCACTGACGCACTGACGCAGTTTCACTGCTCAGCTCTGCCTCGAATCGGTCACGGCCCAACCTCTTGACACTCCCGCCTCGGCGGAGGACGATCATCGTACGCAGTTCCACATAGCGCGCATCGTTGCATAATTCGCAACGATGCCGGTGAAGGCGAAGATGCCTTCAGAGAGGAGCCTGCTCATGGCTTCCGTCCCCGCCCAGGCCAGCGTCGTCGTTGTCGGAGCCGGCATCGTCGGCAACAGTCTCGTCCATCACCTCGCCGAGCTCGGCTGGACCGATATCGTCCAGGTAGACAAGGGTCCGCTGCCGAATCCGGGCGGTTCGACCGGGCACGCCTCGAACTTCATCTTCCCCGTCGATCACTCGCGGGAGATCACCGACCTCACCCTCGACAGCATGCGCCAGTACAAGGAACTCGGCGTCTTCACCGAATCCGGCGGCTTCGAGGTCGCCCGCACCGAAGAGCGCATGGAGGAGCTGCGTCGCCGGATGGCTTCGGCACGCGCGTGGGGCATTGCATCCTCCCTCGTCACCCCTGCCGAGGTCGCCGAGAAGGTGCCGTTCCTCGATCCCGGGGTCATCCTCGGCGCGTTCTGGACTCCGACAGTCGGGGTCGTCGATTCGGTCCGGGCGGGCACGATGATGCGCGAATCCGCGGAAGCGAAAGGGGCGCTCACGGTCTTACCCAACACCGAGGTGACCGGCATCGATGTCGAGGACGGGCAGGTCGCGGCCGTGCACACGACGAAGGGCGAGATCGCGACCAATCGCATCCTCATCGCCTGCGGTGTCTGGTCCCCGCGGATTGCCGCCATGGCCGGTGCGGCCATCCCGCTGACTCCTGCGGTCCACCAGATGATCAGCGTCGGGCCCGTCCCGCAGTTGGCCGAACGGCCCGGCGAGATCTCGTTTCCGATCGTGCGGGACATGGACACCTTCTGCTACGAACGTCAGCACGGTTCGGACATGGAGATCGGCTCCTATGCCCACCGGCCGATCCTCCACGACCCTGATGAGATCCCCTCGATCGAGGCGGCGAAGCTCTCCCCCACGGAGATGCCGTTCACGGACGAGGACTTCGATCCGCAGCTCGAACAGGCGGTCGAGCTCATGCCCGAGGTGCTGTCGAATCCGGACGTCGAGATCCGCTATGCCATCAACGGCCTGCTCTCCCTGACTCCGGACGGGGCGCCCATCCTCGGCGAATCACCCCAGGTGAAGGGATTGTGGTCGGCGGCGGCCGTGTGGGTGAAGGAGGGCCCGGGGGTCGGTCGGGCGGTGGCCGAGTGGATGACGCACGGACTGCCGGAGATCGACGTGCAGGGTGCCGACATCGCTCGTTTCCATTCCCATCAGCGCACCCGCGAACACGTGCGCGCCCGCACCTCGGAGGCATTCAACAAGACCTATGGCATCGTCCACCCCGGCGAGCAGTGGAGTTCCGACCGTGACGTCCGCCGCTCCCCGATGTGGCAGCGCGAGGCCGATCTCGGGGCCGTGTTCTTCGAAGCCGGCGGTTGGGAGCGGCCGCAGTGGTATCAGTCGAATGCCGGTCTGCTCGAAGAATTCGGTGACGCGGTCATGGACCGCAGCGCCGAATGGGATTCCCGCTGGTGGTCCCCGATCATCAACGCCGAACACCTCGCCATGCGGCAGCGCGCCGGGCTCGTCGACCTCTCGAGCTTCGTCATCTTCGACGTCTTCGGCCCCGCCGCCCTCGACGCCGTCCAGCACATCGCCCTGGCTCAGATGGATGTCGCCATCGGTCGGGTCGTCTACACCCCGATCCTCGATGAGAACGGCGGGTTCCGTTCCGACCTGACGATCATGCGTCTGGCGCACGACCGGTTCCGCGTCGTCACGGGCGCCGCCCACGGAATGGTCGATCTGAAATGGTTCGCCGACCGACTGCCGGATACGGGGGCGCAGATCGCCGATCTCACGAGTTCGTGGACGACGATCGGTTTGTGGGGACCGCGAGCCCGCGACATCCTCGGCGGTCTCACCAGTGCTGATGTCTCCCATGAGGGGTTCAAGTTCGGCACTGCCCGGACGATTGAGATCGGTTCGCTCGAGGTGCTCGCCTCCCGCATCTCCTATGTCGGCGACCTCGGTTGGGAGCTCTACGTAACGATGGAATCGGGGCTGAAGCTCTGGGACGCGCTCATGGACGCAGGCCACGAGCACGGTCTGCTCCCCGTCGGGCTCGGCGTCTACGGCACGACCGGCCGGATCGAGAAGGGCTACCGCGCATTCGGCACCGAGCTCGATTCCGAACGCAGCGTCGTCGAGGTCGGGATGGCCCGACCGAAGGTGAAGTCCCAGGACTTCGTCGGCAGGGCCGCGCATCTGCGCCACCGCGAGGAGGAGCCGAAGACGGTGCTGTGCTCGCTCACCGTCGACGATCACACGAGTGCCAGCGGGGAGAAACGGTACATGCTCGGCGGGGAGCCCATCGTGTCCGCGGACGGCGATGCGCTGATCGACGGGCACGGTCGCCACTCTTATGTCACCTCGGCGGGATCGGCCCCCAGCCTGGGCAAACACGTGCTCATGGCGTTCCTCCCACCCGCCGAGGCGGTGCTGGGCAACCGTCTGCAGGTCGTATACATGGAGGAGTTCTATCCGGTGACGGTGGCATCGATCGATTCGACGCCGCTGTTCGACCCAGACAATGAGTGCATCAGGAGATGAGATGAACATCCTCGTCTGCATCAAACGCGTCCCCGATATCGCCGGCTCCGTCACCCTTGATGCCGCCGGCACCGGGATCGACGAATCCGGGCTCGGCCACACCATGTCCTCCCACGAGGAGTGCGCCGTCGAGCTCGCGATCCAGACTGCGGCCCAGGCCGGTGGGACGGTCACCGTGCTCACTCTCGGTCCCGCCGAGGCGGTCGAACAGCTGCGCGCGGCCGTGGCCGTGGGAGCGGACGACGGCATCCTCGTCGAGGCGGCCGGCCCGTCCGCGTTCGCACCCGAGGATATTGCGCAGGTCATCGGTGATGTCATCCGTGATCGCGCCGCGGCGGGGCAGACCTTCGATCTCGTCCTCACCGGTGACGATGCCGCCGACACCGGCGATTTCCAGGTCGGGATCCGCTTGGCCTACGACCTCGAGCACCCGGTGCTCACGAATATCCAGACGATCAGCGTCGGCGGGGCGGATGGGGGTGGCGGGTCCGGCGGCGAGCGCGGCTCCGGGCGGATCGAGGCGCGGGGGATCGGACCGGCGGGCACGGAGATCTTCTCCCTCGATCTGCCCGCAGTCATCGCTGTCCACGAGGGCGGGGTCGATCCGCGCTACCCCTCGATCACCGGGCGGATGAAGGCGAAGAAGGCCCAGGTCGTCGAATACGATGCTCCCGACCCGGGCACGGGCAGCCCCCGCATCCGGCTCGAACTGCCTGAGGTGAAGGCGAGTTCGGTGACCATCCTCGGCGAGGGACCGGAAGCTGCTCCCGCCCTGGTCGATGTGCTCGAGGAGATCGGAGTGATCCGGCCATGACAATCGTCTTCGTCGAAACAGACCCGGCAGGCGAGGTCACGCTCACCTCCGCCGAAGCCATCACCTTCGCCCGCAAAAACCCCCAATTGCTACCTGACGGCGGCGCAGCAACCTCGCGCGAGGTATCTGGGCCGCCGTCAGGTAGCACGGAGGGGGTGGTGATCGGCCCGCTCAGTGATGCCGCCGTTGACGCGTTGGGGCGCCTCGGGGTCGGTGTCATCCACCATCTCGAGCATCCGGATCTCGCGGAGTATTCGGCGGCGGCCTGGGCGCAGGCGATCGTCGACGTCACTCCGGAATCCGGCACGCTGCTGGCCTCGGGCACCCCGCGCGGCATGGAGCTCATGGCCCATGCCGCTGTTCGCACCGGCGCCCGCATGGCTGCCAACGTCATCGCCGCCGACGAGGAGGGGCTGCTGCGTCAGGTCCACGGCGGCACTGCCTTCGAACGCCTCCGCCTCGACGGGGATCTGCAGGTGCTCACGATCGCCGGCCACGCGTGCACTCCCGAAGAGACGACCCCGATCACCCCGGAGATCATCGCCTATGACCTCACCGTCGCCGAGGCGGACCTGGCCACCCGTGTCCAGCGCACCGAGGTCGAAGCCGCCGACGATGCGTCCGGACTGACCTCGGCCAGGGCCGTGGTCGGGGCCGGTCGCGGGGTCGGTTCGGAGGACGGATTCGCCGAAGTCCTCGAGCTCGTCGACCACCTCGGCGGGGCCCTGGGCGTCTCTCGTGTGGTCACGGGCTTGGGTTGGCGCCCACACACCGAACAGGTCGGCCAGACCGGCAGCCGCATCTCTCCCGACGTCTACATCGCCTGCGGGATCTCCGGTGCCATCCAGCACATGGCCGGAATCGAGGGGGCGAAGACGCTCGTGGCCATCAACACCGATGAAGAATCGACGATGGTCCAGCGAGCCGACTACGCAATCATCGGCGACCTCCACGAAGTGGTCGGCGCCGTCAACGAGGAGATCGTCCGCCGCAGGGGCTGAGCGCAGTTATAGTTTCCTCAAAGACCTCCGCAGATCGGGGTCTCCAGGAAGCGGCGAAAGGCGGCTGTCGTGCGCTCTGTCCACTTGAGTTCGACACGGTCGGCGGATCGGCGGTGAACCGGCTTACCCGCATCGCCTACCTCGGCTTCATAGCCGGCGATACCAAACCCTTCACGATCGTCCACCAGGTTTCGTTTGCGATCCTGCTCGGGGCGAGCGCAGCCCTGCTCAGCGTCCTGCGACCGGATTCAGCAGTTGGTCACGAGTGGCTCGTATCGGGTTCCGTCCTGCTCATCATCGCCACGCTCGGGGCCGTCTACTCGGAGAAGTTCTCACGGTCCTGGGTGCCGAATCTCGCGATCCCACTCCTCGACTTCCTCGCCCTGGGCCTGTGTAGGTTGGGCACCTATCCCGACGGGGCGGGGCTGTCGATCCTCGCCTTCACCCCCGTCGTCTGGCTGGTCACGAGCTTCCGCACCCGCGGTGCCGTCATCGCCCTCGTGGCCGTGCTCGTCACACTCACCCCGGTGAGCCTGTTCGGCGGAGACGCCCCGGTCGACGCCGCCCGCATCGTACTGGCGCTCATCCTCCCGGTGGCCGTGGTGCTCGTCTCCGGGCTGACCATCGGACTCGAGACGCGTCTGAGTTCGGTGAACGCGCGCCTGACTGCGGCCCTCGAGAGGCAGCAGAGTCTGACCAGCGATCTGCAGAGGACGAGCGCGCTTCTGCGTGGCACCGGAGCCAGCGTCGACGTCGGAGTGGTCGTCTTCGACGAGAATGGGGACACCGCGTTCAAGAACCCGGCATTCGCCTCCCACCTCGACACGACGGTCAAGCGCTTGGCCGGCGCTCGGTTCACATCGAATGGTTCCGGGGACGCAGACACCACCATCGGCAGTCCCACTGCCACGGGCACCGTCATCGACGATTCCGCCATCGCCGACGGGGACATGTTCGGCGCCGATGGGCACACCCGGATCGACCCGAGGGAGTCGCCGGTGGCCCGTGCCCGCCGCGGAGAGCGGTTCGCCGATGAACTCATCTGGGTCGGCCCGCAAGACGGTGATCAGCTAGCGCTGTCGATCTCCTCGGTGAGTTGGCAGGGGCACCCGAGCATCGCCCCGCACATGATCGTGACCACCCAGGACGTGACAGCCACTCAACAACTCATCCGAGCGCGCGAGCGCATCCTCGCCTCGGTCTCGCACGAACTGCGGACGCCGCTGACCTCGATCATGGGGTATACGGAGCTCGCTCTCGACGAACTCGAGAACGACTCCCGCGCAGCCGCCTCAGCGATCTCCTCATATCTGGCTGTCGTACAACGGAACTCCGATCAGCTGCTCGCCATGGTCGAGGACATTCTCAGCGCCCAGCAGACACCGTCGAACAGCTTCGAACTGAACATCACCGAGTTCGAACTCGCCCCGCTCATCGACGACGTCGTCGAACAGCTTCGCTCGACGGCCGCCGACCAGGAAGTCGAACTCGCCGTCGAGTCCTCGGGTTCCCCGACGATTTCGGCCGATTCGAAGCGCATCACGCAGGTGCTGACGAACCTCGTGGTCAACGGCATCAAATACTCCGGCCCCGGACATCGCGTCACCGTCCGAACCCGCGCTGATGCGCTCGGCATCGGATTCGACGTTGTCGACGACGGAGCAGGAATACCTGCCCGCGAGGTCGATCAGCTCTTCACTGCGTTCTTCCGCGGCGACGCCGCCCGGGCCTCCAGCCAGCGGGGCGTCGGATTGGGACTCTCCCTGGTCAAAGGCATCGTCGACGCACACGGGGGAACGATCACGGTGTCCTCGACTGAGGGCGCCGGCAGCACCTTCAGCGTCCGCATCCCCTCCCGAGATAAAGGAACTCGACCGTGAACCGAAACGAAGGAGCCCGACCGTGACCAGAGACGACGGCCAGTCCTCGACGAGACAGATCGGCCCGATCGCAGTGCTGCTCTCCCTCGTCTACGGAGTTCTCGCGGCCTACATCTTCTGCTTCTCCGGATCCTTCGGGCGCCTCGGTGAGTACTGGTGGTTCGACGTCGCGCTCATCACCATCACGATCACTGCGTCGCTCTCGTTGGCCTATGTCAGCCTGCTGATCATCTCCTACGTCCGGCAGAAAGCCGTCGAGAGCGGCGACCCCACCGACTTCACCTGGCATTTCCTCATCCCCTGCCGCGATGAAGAATCCGTCATCGCCGAGACGGTCTCGGCCGCGAGGACCTCATTCCCCGATGCTCACATCTGGGTCATCGACGACGCCAGCGAGGACGCCACCGCCGCCATCGTCACCGACATCATGGACGTCGACGACCGCACCCACCTCATCTCCCGGGTCCTGCCCGAGGCTCGGACCGGAAAGGGCAAGGCGCTCAATGCGGCCTATCGCTCGGTATCAGAATTCGTCGGCGCAGATCTCGCCGAACGTGCTCGCGCGGTCATCGGGGTCCTCGACGCCGACGGGTTCCTCTCCGACAACGCACTGGCCGTGCTCTCGGGCCCGGCGGGCTTCGGTGACGACACTCTCGGCGCGGCACAGCTCGAGGTGTGGATGAAGAATCGCGGTGACAAGCGGCCGCGTCCCGGACGCAACTGGTTTCTCAACCTCCTCGGCCGGTTCCTCATCCGGATGCAGGACATCGAGTTCCGCACCTCGAACTCGGCGATGCAGCAGCTGCGGGTGACCACGGGCACCGTCGGCATGGGCGGCAACGGACAGTTCACTCGCCTCACCGTCCTCGACGCACTCACCGAAGACCACGGAGAACCGTGGGGAAACAAGCTCAGCGAGGACTACGAACTCGGGCTCAATATCCTCACCCGCGGCTTCCGCAACGGCTATTTCCCGCAGGCCCATGTGTCCCAGGAGGCGCTGCCCTATTTCCGCAGGCTGCTCACGCAACGCACGCGGTGGGGGCAGGGAATCATGGAGTGCGCATCGAATCTGCCTGCTCTGCGCAGGAGCCGCGTCCTGAGGTTTCCCGGGTTCGTCGAGATCCACTACTTCATGAGCCAACCATGGCTGATGATGCTCAACCTCCTGCTCATCCCGATCGTCACCGCTGTCGCCGTCGTTCAGGGATTCTTCGGATTCGTCACCGATGCCGCGACCTGGATCATCGTCCTCACCGGGCTGGTGTTCGTCGTTCTCCCCTATGCCCTGTGGGGCCCGCTCTACCGACGGTGGGGTCCCGAACCCATCGGTCGGGCCACCTCGGTGTTGCTGGGATTGGGGTACCTCGTCTACGTCTACTTCACTTACTTCTACTATCCCCGCGCGATTGCCCGCATGGTCACCGGTCGGAATTCGTGGGCGAAGACGAAGCGCAACGCCGACGACGTGCTCGTCACCTCGACCTTCACCCCGGCAGCGCTGCAGGTCGTTCCGCTGCTCGACCAGAACAGCCTCACCGAACTCGCCGAGGAGCTCGAAGGCAGAGACGAATACGCCGAGGAGATCGTGTCTCGGTTCGCCCTCATCTGGCCGCGCCGTCTGGCGAATCTGCAGCGGGCCGTGGCCGCCGAGGATGTGCTGGCCACCAGCGACGCGATCGCCAGCATCCGGGTGTCGTCGACGATGGTCGGAGCACGTCGACTGCAGGTGGCGTCCGAAGACTTCACGACGCTGGTCGAAGCCCGCGAGTTCGATGCCGCACGTGCTGCGTTGCCGCGCCTGGCCCGCGTCGGCGACGACACGCTCGTCGAGATCCGCTCCCGTTTCCTCGACCTGCCGACCCGCGGCCAGCACTGAGGTCTGGTCTGGGCCGCCCACCGGCAGTCAGCCACTGAACCGAGCGATCAGCGCGGTCGGCTCACTCCTCGTCCATCGCCTGCAGGAACTCGCGGATCTCGCGTGGTTTGAACGGCTTGGTGAGGAACGCGTCGGCTCCGGCTTCGAGGCTGGCCTCGCTGTCACGTTGCGTCGCCCGGGCGCTGATCACCGCGATCGTCGCCACGGTTCGGGGTCGGATCTGCCGCAGGAGTTCAAGACCGTCGATATCGGGCAGACCGAGATCGACGGTGATGAGTGTGCGCTCGACTTCGTCGAAGCATTCGAGTCCGAGCTTGCCCGTCGCTGCAGATTCGACGGCGTATCCGCTCTGCTCCAGAACGACCTCGAGCAGTCGGCGGATATCGTCATCGTCTTCGATGACCAGTGCATTCTTCGTTTCCATACCGAACCATTCCCTCACGGCCGGCTCAGACTGCCGCACCTGGACTCCTGCGTTCGCTCCATAGCTTAGTCTTCCCGGCAACGGCAGACGCGAGATTTCCGTTGCCACCGAGCACCTGGTTAACTGTAGAACGCTCGTTAAGTCAACATCCCCAAACCGCTCCTGGAGGCAGCCATGGCCACTTTCGAACTCTCACCCGAAGTGCGCTGGTCGGATCAGGACCTGCTCGGCCACGTCAACAACGCACGGATGATCACCCTCATCGAAGAATGCCGCGTGCGCTGGATGCACGAGATCCGGGCCGGACACATCACCGGCGGCGGACTGCTCGTGGCCCGCCAGACCATCGACTACCTCGTGCCCGTCATGTACGGCCCGGAGCTGAAGATGACCGTGACAGTGAAGAAGCTCGGCAACTCCTCGTTCACGGTCAACACCCGCGGCGACCAGGACGGACGTCAGGTCTTCGACCACGACTGCGTGCTCGTCCACATCGACCGGGACTCGCAGAAGCCCGCCCCTCTGACGCCCGAGCTGCGCGCAGTCTTCGAACCCTACCTGCAGGACTGAGAACCTCCCGAGGCCCGAGCTGCGAGCATGGCCGATTCGTTCAAGCCGCAACCCTAACCGCCCGCATAGCCTGAAGTCATGAAACTCGACGCGATCTCCATCATCACCTCAGATATGCCCGCCGCCATCACCTTCTACTCCGCGCTCGGCCTCGAACTCGCCGACGGCGGCCCGGACGCCCCGCACACCGAATTCGTCTCCGGGTCCCTGCGGATCCTCCTCGACACCGAGGCGGTCATTCTCGGCATGGATCCCGAATGGACCCGCCCGACGGGTGGGAACAAGATGTCCTTGGCCTTCGACTGCTCCACCGTCGAGGCGGTCGATGCGACATTCGCTCAGCTCACCGGGTCCGGCGATGCGGGAGGTGACCCCGTGGCCGGAGTCGTCCACGAACCCTGGGACGCGTTCTGGGGTCAGCGCTACGCCGTGGTCTCCGACCCCGACGGCAACACGATCGACCTCTTCGCCACCCTCCCCTCCTAATTGCTACCCGACGGCGGCCCAGCAACCTGGCGCGAGGTTGCTGGGCCGCCGTCGGGTAGTAAATGGGTGGGCGGGCTGGTGGGACGAACGCCTAGAGCGCACCCTCACCCGATGAGCGAGCGCTCGTCCCGCCGCAGGTGAGCGGCGTCGGCATACCCGACCTCGGCCGCTGCCGCTGTCCGCGACCACCCCGCATCGATGAGGTCTCGTGCGGCCTGCCAGCGCAGGATCTTCGCCAGGTGCTTGGGTCCGTAGCCGAACCATTCCGCGCTCAGTCGGCGCAGCTGCCGCGGTGAATACGTGAACTCCGCGGCCGCCTCGGTGACGGTCTGGGCCGGCGAATTCGAGCGCACATCCAAGGCCCGCGCCAAGGCCATCGGACGCGGATCCAGCATGGCTCGGTCCGTCAGACCGCCGGCCGTGTCGAGCAGCACCCGGGCAGCTCCCGTCACCGAGGCGGCACCGCCCTCTCCGACAGCGCGAACCTCTGAATGCCGGCCGCCGATGACAGCGTCGAGGGGCGTCACCCGATCGGCCAGCTCCCCAGCCGAGATGGTCAACAGCTGCGCAAGCACGCCGGAGTCGAATCGCAGGCCCACCGTCGGTGCAGCCGAACCGTGGAACATCCGTGCCGTGGAATCGGCGCCGGCGATGAGTATCTGCGAATCGATGACGATGAGATCCATGCACCCGTCGGGAACGATGAGCGATGGAGCCGCGGCAGGTGCGACAGTCGGCCCGGAAGCCAGACCGGCGGCAGTGTTCCCACGATCAGGATCTGCCGCCTCGACGGAGGAAGCCGCCTCGGCGAGGGAATCGGCCTTGTCGGGAACGGAGACCCACAGGCTCGCCCGCAGGCGCGGGATCCGGGTTTCGCGATACACGGACTCGGCCTCCTGACGCTCTCGGCGGTAAACTCGTCTGTGTTCATCTGGTGCGGGCGGCGCGATCTGCCCCCAGAATAGCGCGCGAATGTCCCCAACAGAGGGCCGCACGACTGAGCTCATGGGAAGGAATGATGGCTGCAGCATCCTCGGCGCCGGTATCGGCGCGCAGGCAGGCTCGCCATGTCACTGTCTTCCTCGATGTCGATGGCGTCCTCAACTCCTACCCGGTGCCCAAGCTGCGCGGCATGGCCGAGGGGCGAAAGAAGCTGCACGCGTGGCACTACGAACTCCACTACCGGCCGTCCGTCGTCGAATTCTTCGACCGCATCGTTGAGACCCATGAGGTCGACGTCGTCTGGCTGTCGACCTGGTCGCAGCGATGCAAGTCCGAGCTCGAACCGAAATTCGGTCTGCGCAACTCCTTCGACGTCATCGAAATGCCCGATGAGACGCACAACCGCTTCGCTCACGATCCGCAGCAGTGGTGGAAGGCCCGTGCCATGGAGGACTGGCTGGCCACCCACGAGCACGGGCGTGCGATCTGGATCGACGATGACCTGGCCTGGCCGGCCACCCGCGATTACTTCCTCAAGCACTACTCACCCAACCGCCTCAAGCTCATCGCCCCGGACTTCGCCCACGGCCTGACGAAAGCCCATCTCAAGGAGATCCGGGAGTTCGCCTACCCCAAGACCGACGCTCCAAGGACCATCGACACCAAGCCCGGCGGCCCAAAGACCAAGGCATCGACGACATCCGACCCGAAGGGGACTTCATGACGCGCATCGGCCTGCTCGATTCCGGACTCGGACTCCTCGGCACCGCCGACGCGCTGTTCAACCTCGCCCCCGACGCTGACCTCGTCCTCGCCATGGACCCGGACTTCACCCCGTACGGCAGCCTGAGCACCGAGACCCTCGAACAGCGGGCCCTGCATTCGGCCGGAGTGCTCGCCGAATGGGAACCCGACGCCATCGTCATCGCCTGCAACACCGCCTCGGTGCAGGCCCTCGAGGCCGTCCGCGCCCGCTACGAACCGGCCATCCCCGTCATCGGCACCGTGCCTGCGGTGAAGATGGCCGCCGGCACCGGCCAGGACTTCGCGATCTGGGCGACACCGGCGACCACGGGCAGTGAGTATCAGCAGAACCTCATCGACTCCTTCGCCGCGGACCTGCACGTGGCCAAGATCGCCTGTCCCGGACTGGCCGAGGCCATCAACGCCGCCGATCTCAACAAGATCGACACCGCCATCGAGGATGCCTTCACCCGGATGGGACCGGGAATGGAGACCGTGGTGCTAGGCTGCACCCACTACGGACTCGTCGCCGACCGCATCATGGCCGCCCGAGCCGGAGCCCTCACCGTCTTCGACTCCCCCATGCCGGTGGCCAAACAGACGCTGCGCCGCATCGGCCTCGAACCCGCCGGAGTCGGCGAGGATCAGCCCGGCACCGGACGCGTGCTCGCAACCTACGCGTCCGGCCGACGCGTCAGCCTCCCCCAGGCCTTGGATGCCTACCCGGCCGGCAAACGACTGCTCGCCCGAGAGGCCTGACTCCGTCTCCTCCGCGTTCCCTCCGAGTCCGGTCTTTCCGCGCCGCACTGGCGTAGCATGGACCAGACAGTCAATCGTCAAAGAAGGCGATTCGACATGTTGGCGCTCAGTATCCTCGCCGCACTTGTCGCACTCGGAGAGCGGACCACCTCGGAGTCGACCGACCGATCCGGCACGACCGAACTGGAGGAGCACCTCGGGCACGCCTGACGTCTTCAGCGTCTGTCCAACCCTAAGGACTAGGCTGGGTGCATGGACCTCAAGCGCACTGGAAGAACAGTCATCGTCAACGGCGTCATCGCCCTCGTGATGGGTGCGCTGATGATGGTCTGGCCAGGCACCTCCGCCGAGGTGGTCGTGCGGATCTTCGCCTGCTGGCTCGCCGTCATCGCCGTCTCCTCCCTCGTCTTCGCACCGCGAGGAGGCCGCACCGGCAGCATGGTCACACGTGCGGTTCTGCTTATCCTCCTCGGCGTGCTCATCTTCCTCACCCCGATGCTGTTCGCGTCCATGGTCACCGTCCTGACCGGGTTCGCGATCATCTTCTTCAGCTTCCTTGCCCTCACCATGTCCTTCTTCATCCGTCGGATGGGTGTCAGGTCCTGGTGGGCGCTCACCGTCATCGGCATCCTCGGCATCATCCTCGGCGGCTTCTTCCTCTTCGCCCCGGGCGCCGGAGTGACCGCGCTGATCTACACCCTCGCCGGCTTCATCATCCTCGTCGGCATCGCCCTCATCGCCCTCGGTCGTCGCCTGCGCAGGTCGACCGACAGATGAGAACCGACCCGCACCGCAATCGTCCCGACGACGACGGCGGCGATGTCATCCGCGGGGAGATCATCGACTGATTCCGACCGCCTCGGCGAGCTTCTCCCCTTTCGACAGAGCCCGGTTCCGCGCAGATGCGGATCCGGGCTCGGTCTTGCCCACGTTTCGGGCTGCAGTGGTCATTGTCACACAGCGAATCCTGGTCCCCAGCACACCCCTGTGCCACCTTCCGGCAGGGCCCGCCGATATAGCACCTGACCTGGAACATCACGTGAACACACGGCAAAACCTACCGACTGTGCATGAGCATTTCGTGAGTCTCGGACGCCGTGTTCACCGTCCATTCACTTTCGCCGTAACCTGGCGGTCATTCGACCTGCGAATCATGGAGGCAGACAGACACTGCCTCATCGACTGAATCCCGCTAGGAGAACGAATGACCCAGGTTCTGGCCCCGGAGCGCCACACTGCGCCGCCTGCCGTCGGCCGCAGCAACGACCGCCTCTGGCATCTGGCCTTCGGTGGGCTGCTGGCGATCACTCTCATCGCCTTCACCCTGTGGTCCTTCGACTTCGTGGGCCGGGACGCTCCTCGCATGGTGCTCGTCACCACGGTCATCTTCGGCGCCTTCATGGCGTTCAACATCGGCGGCAACGATGTCGCCAACGCCTTCGGCACCTCCGTCGGCGCCGGCACGCTGACGATGAAGCAGGCACTGCTCGTGGCCGCGATTTTCGAGGTCAGCGGCGCCCTGCTGGCCGGCGGGAATGTCACCGACACGGTCAAGAGCGGCATCGTCGACCTCAGCGGGGTGGCGATCAATCCGATGGACTTCGCCTTCATCATGATGGCGGCCCTCCTCGGCGCCGCGGTGTGGCTGCTCGTGGCGACTCGGATGGGCTGGCCGGTGTCGACGACGCACTCGATCATTGGCGGCATCATCGGCGCGTCTCTGACGATCGGCTTCGTCACCGGCACCGGCGGACTCGCCATGGTGCAGTGGTCCGAGGTCGGTCAGATCGCGATCTCCTGGGTGCTGTCCCCCGCCCTCGGTGGGCTCGCAGCGTTCGTCATCTACGGGCTGATCAAGAAGTACGTGCTCGGCACGTCACTGTCGCACACGCTCAAGCCGCATATGCTCGCCCCGGTCTCCGCAGCCGAGGGATCCGTCGACGCACAGATCGACACCGCCACCGAGGATGCCCCCACCGGCGAAGGATCGATCGGCACCCATTCGGCTCTGCAGCGGTGGGTTCCCCTCATCGCTGCCGCCGGCGCGGTCATCATCACTGCGATGCTGCTGTTCAAGGGCCTGAAGAACCTCGACATGAGCGTGACCACGGTCGGCGGCCTGCTCATCATGGCGATGATCGGCGCGGCCGTGTGGCTGGCCGTGTTCGTCTTCGCCAAGACCCTGCGCAAGCAGACGGTTCCCCGTGCCACCTACATCCTGTTCTCCTGGATGCAGGTGTTCACCGCCTCCGCATTCGCCTTCAGCCACGGGTCGAACGACATCGCCAACGCCGTCGGCCCCTTCGCCGCCGTCCTCGATGTGCTCCGCACCGACAGCATCAGCGGCGAGACGACTGTGCCGTTTGCGGCCATGCTCACCTGCGGCATCGCACTCATCGTCGGTCTCTGGTTCATCGGCCGCAAGGTCATCGCCACCGTCGGCACGAAACTCACCGAGATCCACCCGGCTTCCGGATTCGCCGCGGAGCTCGCTGCCGCGGGAATCGTCATGGCCGCCTCGGTGAGTGGTCTGCCTGTGTCGTCGACGCATATCCTCATCGGTGCGATCATCGGCGTCGGTCTGGTCAACCGTTCGGCGAACTGGAAGCTCATGAAGCCGATCGCGCTGGCATGGATCATCACTCTTCCGGCCGCCGCGGCCATCGGTTCGATCGGCGTCATCACCCTGCGCACCATGATGGGCTGACCCACTGACACGAACGCTCCACGAGCGTTCCCCGGACCGCGTGCGCGTCATCGTGTTGAACGGATCCGCCCCTCCGCCCCGCCGGCTTCCGCGCGAAGTCGGCGGGGCGTTTTTCGTCCGAACCCTGGTGCCGGCAAAGCTCCCTGTGCTATCTTGTTCCGCATGGGAACATTGAACAGCGGCGCAATGACTGCGCCTTGCTTCTTTATTCGTCACCGCAGCGCCTGACAGCGCGCCTGACGAATTCTTCTCCGATCGGCTGACCGAGGACGGTCACCCCGATCACCTCTGCAAGCGCGTTGTCCTCCCGGAGAGCCCTCGGCATCCGGGCGATGCAGCAATCGGCTGATCCCTTCCCGATCCCCTGACCACTGCGATCATCACTGATCGACCAGGTCATCGCGGATCGATCTGACTCACCATCATTGCGCTGCCTCGGGTGCCTCCATCTGATTCTTGGAGCACATCCCATTGCGATCCCACACACCACGACACCATTCGACACGCAGACAGTCCCATTCGCGCTCGGCCCCAAGGTCTATTCACGGCGGGCGGCATGAACTCGGCCAGAACTTTCTGCGTTCGCCCACCACCATCGACACGATTGCGAGCCTGGCTCGTTCCACCTCCGGACCGATCATGGAGATCGGTCCCGGTGACGGAGCAGTCACCGCCGAGCTCTACCGGCTCGGGCGGGAACTCACACTCGTCGAACTCGACGAAACGAGGTTGGATCACCTTGAAGACACGTACCCGCGGGCTGAGGTCCGGCACGCCGACATCCTGACCACTCGGCTCGACCGGCCGGTCATCGTCGGCAATCTGCCGTTCCACCTCACCACTCCCATCCTCCGCAAACTGCTGCATTCCGGGCGCTGGCAGCGGGCGATCCTGCTCACGCAATGGGAAGTGGCCCGCAAACGCGCAGGAATCGGCGGATCGACCATGATGACCGCACAGTGGACCCCATAGTTCGACTTCCGCCTCGTCACTCGCGTTCCCGCCGACGCGTTCACCCCGAAGCCCAGCGTCGATGGCGGCATCCTCACCATCGATCGCTGTCCCACCGGATCGCTTCCAGACAATGCTCGATCCGATTATCAACAGTTCGTCCGTTCGGTCTTCACCGGTCGCGGGCGAGGAATGAAAGGAATCCTCTCGAAGATGAGCATCACCGATCATCGCACTCTGCAATCGACCATGGACCGCAACGACATCAGAGGAGACACCTTGCCCAAAGACCTCACCCCCGACCAGTGGGCCGGACTGTTCACCGAACTGTCCGCCGAAACAGATCAGACGAATGCGAAGAAGGGAAAGACCATGCGACACAACAAAGGAAACAAGAAACCCATCACCGAGGCGGCCCCGCAGACACCGTTGATCACCGGGGAGATGCCCATCGTCGGCGCCAAACCGGCGGCCGAGAAGCTGCAGGCTTCCATCCCGGGCACCGACCCGAAGGCGAAGAGCCATGACAAGGGTCATCTGCAGGCCGAACGCGGTTTCATGAATCAGCACCAGAAACCGCAGCAGCCCCAGCCGAGGTGGAACCTGCCGCGCAGGTGAGTCTCCAGTGCCCCGGTCCGACGTTTCCCCGTCGGACCGGGGCGCTGTCCGACCCGTGCGCCTCCAGGCCGATGCGCCGACGGGCCCGGGCACCGGCGCGGCTCCTCCGTCTTCTCCGGAAGTTCATCTTCGCCGACTGTCGGCGCTCGTAGACTGAAAACAGCAGGTCCACGCAGTGCGCATTCGGTCGAGAGGTCAGCCGGAATGGACAAGGAACACGGCACTCACATCAGACGCTTCATCAATGGGTGGTGTCCTGGCTGCGAAGAGAGCAGCAGCCTGACACCGGGTCGACTCAACTCCGACGGAACCATCGAATTCCGCACCTGTGTCGACTGCGGGGAAACCGTCGAGGACCACGATCCCCGATTCTGGTCATCGGCCGCCGACGCCGATGAAGAAGGACTCGTCTAGATCCTTCCTCGGCCGGCCACGGAGATCACCAGCGCAAAGCTCGTGTCAGACCCTCCGTCTACACTGAAATCACGTTCGCGAGCTGTGGCCATCGGTACCTGGCCGGCCACACGGCAACCCGTCATCGACCGGGTGCCCCAGGGGAAGAACGGGCCCGCGCCGACCGCTCGGGCAAGCTTCGATCCGGGCCTCTGCGCCCGAGAAGGACGGTTTGCCATGTCCGCAGACTTCAACGACTCCGCCGACTTCCACAACGACTCCGCCAAACGCCGCAGGGCTTCCGAACAGTGGCCGGGCTTCGAACCCGAGGAGGCCCTGCGCTGGTCGAAGGTCCTCCTCCACCACTCCCCAGACCCGCAACGTGCCGCCATCAAAGCTCAGATGAGTTCGGCGATCTCCCGCGGCATCCCGATCGCCGGACCCGATTGGGTGCGCACCGCCGAATCCGCACGCCTCGATGGCTTCAATCCGGTTCTCTACCAGACACTCTTCGAAAGCCTGCGCACCATTCCGAAGACGGCTTTCCGATCCCACCCGGGACACCGGCAGGCAACATTCAAGAACTACCTGCCCGGCACCCCATATGAATCGGAACTGTGGAGCGACTGGCCGAAGCTCTTCCTCACCGACGGATTCGACACCCGAACGGCGACGACCCTGACACTTCTGCGCGCCGAACCGAAGTTCCCACGGCCGCGAAGCAACAGCTGAGCAAGGGCTCTCTGACCTCACCGAAACCAACTACCCGAACCGGTCGGATCAGTCGAACCACCCCGGCAATGCTCTTTTCCTGCCGAATGCCTATCGTGTCCAAGCCTTCAGCCGAATTGCCGGCCCGCTTCGTAGACCTTGACGCTGCCATCCGGGGTCCCCCTGAGAAGCAGATAGAAGTAATACTGATCGCCGCCTCCGGTCTGCGGCGTCGTCACCCCGCAGACAGTGTCGCCTGGCCGGATCTCGTCCTGAGAAGACAGGTACGACATCGACTTGCCGTTCGCGAAGAAGTACTCTCCACCACCGTAGTCGGCATCGTCATACGGCTGAATGAGCTCGCAGGTATCGACCTTCACGCCTTTGGGGAAATGCTCGGATCGGACCGTCGGCGGGTTCGACGTCTGACCGTCACCGAGGATGTCATCGAGCGATGACATCATTTCGGGAGTCGCCGAACGTTCCGCCTCTGTGTCGTCCCCGGCGGCGACCGCCTCGGCGAATTTCTGCACCTCCTCCAACTCCGGGGTACGGACGTCACCGGAGGGCATGTGGTAGACGGTGTCCTGATGGGCGAAGGACTTCCCGTCCCAGCGGTAGAGGATATCGGCACTCGCGGACTTTCCGCATGCTGTGCATCCCTCGTCACCGAAGACGCCGATGCCGCCGACGTCGATCCCCAGATACTGCCCCATCGGGCTGACCGAGTTGAAGTACGGTTTGGGCACATATCCGGAGATATCGGCCGCGTTGCCGCGATCCTCGACGTCATCCCAGAGTTCGACGGAGTCGAGCAGGTTGAGATCCTCATCGTAGATCCCGATCGACGGGTAGATATACGTGCCGCCGCCGTTGCAGCTGAACTCGACGGCGGTCAGGGCCTTGTCACCCATACGAGACGTCGTGAACCCTTCCATGGTGATGCCGGAATAGTGTCCATCATCGCCGCTGGCCTCACCGTCGGAGAACTCCACCTCGTGCTCGGGCTTCGGATCCAGCGGGCCGTCACCAAGATAGTAGTCGTCGTAGGCGAGACCGAATTCCACGCAACCCGGCGGCGTCGACAGCTTCGCGTTCTTGAACGCGTCCGCACCCGGGAACTGTGCAACTGCGCCGCCATCGGAGCCGCCGTTGTAGCCTGGGTCGGCCTTGACGGTGTCGACGTCGCTGGAATCGGTGAAGTCGAAGACCTCGAGAACGCCGTCGGACATGACCAGCAGATGGCCACCGGAGACAGTGAAGCTGTCGAGTTCAACATCGACTCGCCACAGCTCCTGACCCGAGTCAACGGCGAGACCGTGCACACCGGCATTGTCGGCGATGACGAGCACATCGTCCTCGATCGTCCAGTTCGGTCGCAGGCGAGGCTCGCCGAGGCCGGATGCTGTCGCCGCCTTCTCATTCAGTTCGGATTTCCACAGCACCGAGTCGGCATCGACTGCGATGACTGCCTGACCGTCCGAGACCACCCAAGGTCCGTCGTCGCCGGCACCGACCATCCGCACGGTCGCCTCGGCATCGACGCTGACGTCGGAATATGTGCCACCAGACGGTGTCTTGAGGCTTCCGTCGTTGTTGACGGTGATCGGCACGGCCTCCGTGGCCGGGTCCTTCACCTCGGCGACATCCGTGTCGCCGTCTTCCGAGTCGGCTGAGGATCCGTCTGACTTCGAACCATTCGCGCCGTCGCCGGGGCTGAAAGTGACTTCTCCGTCTTTCAGCCGGATCGAGCGGTCCCCGCAGGTCACAGAGTCTGCCGACCACTGGCAGTCCACGGGAGTGCCCTCAAGCTTCGGGTCGGAGCTCTTCGCGCCGTCGTCGGCAGAATCGTCGTCGGCCCGTTCTCCGTCGTCGATGGCATCATCGGCTTCTGGCGCCTTCACGTCGGCGTGCGGAACCGGTGCCATCCACGCCGGCTGCAGAGTCGCCTCGTGGAGAGCCATGATCACCGACTGTCGAGGGCCGACGACACGGACGAGCTGCTGGTCATCATCTGCGTCATCGTCTGCCTGCAACTGGGCCAGCTGCGCATTGCGGCCGACATCGGCGAGATCGACGGCTGCCTTCTGACTAGGCGCCCGATCGAAGTCGGAGCCGGAAAGGAATCGCGCGCCGAAGAATCCGCCGGTCACCGCGAGGACGAGGACGAGTCCCGCACCGATTCCCAGCAGCCATTTCCGATTGTCGTGGCTCCCCTTCTGCGGTGAGGTCGAGCCCTGCGGCGAGGGAGAGGCGCCCGTGGGCCCAGCCGATCCATGGTGGTAGGCAGGGTGATGCACTGGGTTCTGCCGCCAGCCCGAGGTCCAGCCTCGTCGCGCGAGCGCTTCCTGGACGGCCGGATCCGGATTGGCGGCAAGCCAGTCGAGCAGATCCGGATAGGCGTTCGGATGGGCAGCGATGTCAGCGAGCAGGTCCGGTCGGGTCGCCGCGATCCTCTGGAGTTCAGAGGCGGAGGCATCTGCGGAGCGAACGATGTCGAGGTCGGGGTCTTTCCCGGGACCGAAACTCTTTCCCATACAACAGATGTTATCAATGGAAACAATTGGGGGATCCTGCTTTGCCGCAATACTTCATCAACACGAGAATGCTTTGCCCGCGATGTACAGACGGACCCATTGACCTCTTCCGCGGGGCCCGATTTGGCAGCCCTGGCCGAAATCCGACTCGGTCAACTCGCCTAGGAAGCCGCGCGCAGATACACGGCCGCGGCGAGCGCGGAAGCGATCGTCTCCCGCTTCCCTCCGATGTCCACGGTCACCTCTTCATCGGTGCGGTCGACGACGTCGAGCGCGACACCGGGAAGCACACCCGCCTCGGCAAGCTTGCCCAAGATCCGCGGATCGGCGTCGGAGACCCTCAGCACCTCGTAGTGACCGGCGGCCGCCTCGGCGAGAAGGGTCGGAATATGGGAATCGACGGCACCGTCGGCACCCGGGATCGGATCGCCATGCGGGTCGGACGTCGGGTGGCCGAGGAACGCATCGATGCGGTCGATGAGCCGATCCGAGGCCGCATGCTCGAGGATCTCAGCCTCGTCGTGGACCTCGTCCCAGCCGTAGCCGAGCGACTTCACGAGGAACGTCTCGAGCAGCCGGTGCCGACGCACCATCGACAATGCGATCGCCTTTCCCCGCTCGGTGAGCACCGGCGGCTTATATGGAACTCGAGTGATGAGGCCGAGCTCGTCGAGACGCTTGAGGACCTCGGTGACATTGGCTTTCGTCGTGCCGAATCGGTTCGCGAGTTCGGTGGCCGTCATCGGGTCACCGCCCCATTCCTGGGCCGACCAGATGGCTTTGAGGTAGTCCTGACTGACCTCGGAGACTTCACCTGCGCGCATGACCCCAGTATCCCATGGACGCATCGTCCCACTCGGCACTTCATCCGAAGTGAGCGGTCTGGCAAAGATGTTCCCAAACGATTACCTGCGCCCCCTCCCCTCGCCGAGGCGGCCCTGCCAGAATCACATTCATGACCTCCCATTCCCTCCCTTACGGCACGGCTGCTCAGCCGTCGGGCCTCGTCCGCGGACTCGGTCGTGCGTTCGGCGGCGGACTCATCATCTGCGCTCTCGCCGTGACTGTGTTCACCCTGACCAGCCACGGGATCGGGCTGCGCAGCGACGACGATGTCCTACCCGCTGAGGCTCCGACCTACCTCATCGGCATGCTGGCCGGGCTGGCGTGCGCTGCTCCGATCCTGCCGTTCACGAGCGGTCTGCGCACTCAGCGCTTCACTGTGATCTTTCCCGGCACGGTACTCATCGGCCTGCTCGCAGCCGTGACCGCTGTCATCTGCGCCGCGGCGAGCAGCCAACTCGGATCTGTCGGAACTGTATGGGCCGCTCTCGACGCGTCAGCACTCGCCGTTCTCACCATCGCAGCGGTCGTCAGTGCAGCGGCCGCCCTCGGATTCGCCATCACCGTCCCCACCGCGGCGGACCATCGGAGCACTCTCGCCTCCCTTGGGCTCCTCGCACTCTTTGTCGCAGCCGTTGCAGGCATGCTCGGCCTCGGCACCCTCCTCGAAACAACTCCCACCGGGCCGGCGGCGCTCCTATCCGTGCTCGGCTGTGCGCTGACGGCTCTCCTGCTCTTCGCCTCTCGCCGGCGGGCGGACTCCCACAGACACGATGCACCCGCACCGTGCCATCAGTCTTCGGGGGGAACCACACCGCGACCCACTTCTGACCGAAGCGGTCAGTCGCCTCGGCGAGGTGGACCTCGACGGACCGCTGCCCTGCCTATCCACGCGACCGCCCTGACTGGACTGTTCCCGCCCGGCGAGATCGAATTCGCTCGCCTGTCCAGCCTGCCTCCCTTCGACACCGACTTCCTCATCCTCACCGACCTGCGGATCATGCGAGTGCGCACCGATGCCGACGGTGCCGTCGCCCAGCTCTCCCAGGCGACGCCGTGGCAGGTCGCAGCAGTCCGCGCAGAGGAATTCCGCGGACGCGCAACCGTGACCGTGGAGCTGCACGTCGGATCGTCGATGCGATTGGAGGAGACCACTCCCGCCGAGGCGCAGCGTTTCGTCGACACTCTCAACGGGGTGGCCGCCCACTCCCGAGCCTGACGCGACCGGCCCTGCCGCTTAGTCAACTTCCTGAAAAGAGGGGGTGCTGAATTTGTGAGAAACCTCCACCCGTAGAATGGATCGGGCCCATTTTCGGGCCCTGTCCCTTTTTGTCTACCGGAGGTCGATGCGTGCAGGATCCGAACGAAGAGAAGTTGAAGCGCCCAGTCGTCGAACGCGAACGATTCGGCGGTACCGACCGGGCAACGAGAATCAGCAGGGACGTCGACCCCGAGAAGCGCGCTCCGATCGACAGCACGGAGATGAGCAAGGGCCCGGAGGAGCTCTCCGACGAACGGGGCTCCCGGGTCAACTGGCGAGTCTTCATCGTCGCCTCCCTCATCATTCTCGCGTTCTCCGTGTGGGCGATGATGATGCCCGACTCGGCTCAGTCGACGATGAAGACCGTCGTGGACTGGATCGCGGAGAATCTCGGCTGGTTCTATGTCGTCACCGTCACCGTCGTCATCGGCTTCGTCCTCTGGGTGGCACTGTCCAAGGAGGGCAGCGTCAGGCTCGGCCCGGACCACTCCCGCCCGCAGTACAACCTCTTCACTTGGGTCGCGATGCTCTTCGCCGCAGGCGTCGGCATCGACATGCTCTTCTACTCGGTGACCGGACCGATCACCCAGTACCTCCACCCGGTCAACGCCTCCCCCGAATCGGCGGCAGCCGCTCAGGACGCCGTCGTGTGGACGATGTTCCACTACGGCATCGCCGGCTGGTCGATGTACTCGCTGCTGGGCATGGCGATGGGGTACTTCGCCTACCGCTGGGGCATGCCGCTGTCGATCCGCGCGGTCCTCTATCCGCTGCTGGGCAAGCGTGTGCGCGGAACCACCGGTGACGTCATCGACATCTTCGCCCTCGTCGGCACCGTCTTCGGCGTGGCCACCTCGATGGGCATCGGCGTCGTCCTGCTCAACGTCGGATTCGCCACTCTCTTCGGCCTCGAACAGGGCCTGGCCCTGCAGATCGCGCTGGTCATCGTGGCCGTGGTCATGACTGTCGCCGCCTGCACCTCGGGCGTGGACAAGGGCATCCGCCTCGTCTCCGAGCTCAACCTCTGGTCGTGTGCGGCGATGATGCTCTACATCCTCGTCACCGGCAAGACCGCCTTCCTGCTCAACGCCATGGTCGAGAACATCGGCCGCTTCATCTTCACCCTGCCCGAACGCACGCTGTCGACGTTCGCCTATGTCGACGGCGGCTCCGAATGGATGGGCGGCTGGACCCTGTTCTTCTGGGCCTTCTGGCTCGCCTGGGGTCCTTTCGTCGGACTCTTCCTCGCCCGCATCTCCCGCGGTCGCACCCTGCGTGAGTTCGTCATCGCCGCAATCACCGCACCCGTCATCTGTGACTTCATCATCGTCACGATCTTCGGCAACTCGGCCCTGTCCGAGGTGTTCAACGGCAACGACGAGTTCGCGCAGACAGCCATCGCCTCCCCGGAACAGGGCTGGTACGACCTGCTTGAGATGTTCCCGGGAGCGACGTTCCTCATCGGCCTGGCCACTCTGTCCGGCCTGCTCTTCTACCTCACGAGCGCGAACTCCGGCGCCATGGTGATGTCGAACTTCTCCTCCTCGATTCCCAATCCGGAAGAGGACGGAGCCAAGTGGCTGCGCATCTTCTGGGCCTTGGTCACGGCGGTGCTCACGATCGCCATGCTCGTCGCCGGCGGCGTGACCACGATGGAGTACGCGACGTTGATCTTCGCCCTGCCGGTGACGATCATCGCCTATCTCGTCATGGCCTCGTTCTCGAAGGTTCTGCGCATGGAGCGCGCCGAACGCGAGGGCCGGATCCGTCGTCGCCGCACCACGGCCGCCCACGGCGGGCGCGCTCCGGAGAAGACCTGGCGTCAGCGACTGGCGACCCTGCGGTCCTACCCGACGAAGAAATCCGTCGAACGCTTCGTCGCCGAGGTGGTCGGACCGTCCCTGGACGCCGTGGCCAAGGAGTTCCGCGAACTCGGCTACACCGTCGAGCACATCCAGGCCCTCGACGAAGACACCGGCATCACGACGAATACGATCAATGTCGACATGGGCGAGCAGCGCGACTTCCACTATGAGGCCGCGGCCGTCGAAGCGAATGTGCCGTCGTTCGGTGCCCGCAATGCCCCGCGCGGCGACGACAAGTACCTGCGCATCGAGGTCTTCACGCAGACCGGTTCGGAAGGCTACGACCTCATGGGGCTGAGCTCGCAGCAGATCATCGATGACGTGCTCGACCGGTACGAGAACCACCTGTCGTTCCTCGCCTATTCGCACGAGCACTCCTACCAGTCGGTCGTCACCCCTCCCACACCGCCGACCACGGATTCGATTCCGGCGGTGCCCAAGGACCCCGACGACGTCGAAGAGCTCGAAGAGCCGAAGCACTGAGCGAAACCCCTCGCCGAGGCGGCCGTGCCCACCCGTGCACAGCCGCCTCGGTGACGGGGTGAGCACAGCGACCGAAGGAGCGGTGACCGATACGGTCACCGCTCCTTCTGCGTCGGGACGGGGAATCTGACCGGGGACCGCTCGAATGTGTCAGGACCACTACCGTCACACCATCGGTGCCGACCTCGTCGGTGACACAATCGAATCATGGAGTTGAAGAATCCGACCATCGGCAAGATCGTCGTCTTCGGTCTGCTCATTGCCGGCATCGCACTCATCGCCTTCACGTCGACAAATGCAGGAGTCGCATCGAAGCACAGCCCCGACGACTTCGGCGGCGACCCGTATTTGGCACCGTCCATAATTCTCGGACTTCTCCTTGCCCTGAATGCGGTCGCAATCGCGGCGATGGCCATCGCCAGCGGAGACGATCATCCCGACCGCGCCGAGGCGGACCCGCACACTCCGCGGCAACCGAAGTCGATCACCCGGTTCGTCCACGCTCCGCTTCCGCGAGTCCTCCTAGTCGGTCCGATCTGGTCGGTCTGCTCTTTGGTGGCACTGTTCATCGGGCATACGTATGCCGCGGACCCGGGCATGCCCGGAACTGTGTGGGGAGACCTCATCGGCAACCCGCTGTCCGCCCTGTCCATCGTGTTCCTCTGCTGCGCGACGGCGAACATGTCCTTCGCCTGGTCGTCTCTGGCCGAAGCCTT
Source organism: Brevibacterium sp. JSBI002 (assembly GCF_026013965.1). Lineage (NCBI taxonomy): Bacteria > Bacillati > Actinomycetota > Actinomycetes > Micrococcales > Brevibacteriaceae > Brevibacterium > Brevibacterium sp. JSBI002. The sequence goes on along the minus strand of NZ_CP110341.1, from coordinate 312,116 downwards.
CTACCAAGATCATCGCCGGGTCTCTCTCACGATTCTCACCTGCGGGCTCGGTCTGGGATGTCTGACGGCCGGTCTCTTCGGCTTCTTCGGACTCGCCGCACTTCCAACAGTCATCGCGTTTCTGCTCGGGTTGATCTGTCTGATCCTTTCGACGGCCCTTCTCATCCTGCTCAGATGGTGGGCGATCAGGCGAGTCGACCGTTACGACTCCGGCGAACGGCAGCCTGCTGGAAGCCGACGGGGATTCGGTCGAACCCGTCAACCGCCCGAGGACGCCCTGCAGCCGGGAGAGCGGGTCCTCACCAGCTACCTCGGCGAGGCGCCGAATGCCCGTGCAAACGGCGGCACCGCCGACCCGCAGATGCTGGTGCTGACTGACCGGCGGATCTTTCGTGCCTCGGTCCTCGCGCCGGGGCGCACGTTCGTCCTCGAACAGGCCGAACCCGGTCAGTTGAATGGGGGCGCATCGGAACTTCATACCGACCTAGTGGTCACCACGGTCCTGTTCAACGGTCGGCAGCCAATGAGCGTCATGGGTGGAACCGCGGAGGCATCCGGTCGCTTCGCGGAAGCGGTCACCATCCTCGCGCGGACGGGGCGCCTTCCTCACTGATCCGACGCGCCACTCCACATTCTCCCGTGACTCCGAGGCAACGGATCCGGAACATCGTCACTCCCCGGGTTCGCAGAGTTCCTGCGAGGATGGAGGTATGAATAGGGACAGACGCTCCACCAGCACCACACTCGTGCTCGGGATCGGGTTCGCCGTCTTCGCCTCGATTCCGTTCTTCCTTGCCAATGCCGGTATCAATCCGCTCCGCAAGCATGTGCTCAGAGGCATCAACCCGGACCAGGCGCCGAGCATCGGGATCCTGGTCCTGTTCTTCTTCTCGGCCATCGCCGCATTCGTCTGGCACGCCTTCGCTAAGGACTCCGGCATTCCCGGAACCGTCTGGGGCGATCTCACCGCATCGCCTCTGCCGGCCTTTGCCCTGCTCTTCGGACTGTGGGCCACGGTCAACTTCAGCCTCGCCCTCGGAGCGATCGCCGACGCCTTCCACCGCACGCTCTGGGCGGTCTTCCTCATCGTCTCTGTGCTCATCGCGATTCTCGCCATCACCATCGGCGTCGTCGCCTCGAACATCCTCACCATATCGCCCCTGGCGGCCCTGGCTGTGACCGCCGTCTGCCTCATCATCACCACGGCGGCACTCGTCCCGGCTCGCCTGTTCGCCGTCACCCGTGCACGCGTCACCAACCGGATCGATGCCGCCCACGAATCTCGGCTGCAGTCGCTGCTGGCGACGCTCGCCCCAGGTGAGAACCTCATGCTCCACTTCGCCGACAGGGAGAACCCTGCCGGACAGATCCTCGCCGCCACGAACCAGCGACTCCTCCTGGCCGCACCCACCAGCATCGGAACCAGTCCCACCCGGCCGGACAGGTCCGCATCCTCGACCAGGCTCATCCCAGACAGCTGCGCGGCGCCAGCACCAAGTTCCGCCCGACCGGGCACACCACCTCGGTGCATTTCCGGGACCGCCCGGACATGGAACTCGTCGGCGGGGACCCGAGTGAGGCAGACAAGTTCGCCGAGGCACTGACCTCTCTGGCCACGACCGGACGTCCTCCGCAGGAGGAGGATACTTAAGCCATGGACCTCAGCCAGGTGGTCGCTCTGCTCACCGCCGGCGACTACACGATCTCCCGCGAGATCATCCAACGCGGTATCGCGCTGCTCTTCCTCATCGCCTTCGCCTCCGCGTTCAACCAGTTCCCGGCTCTCCTCGGCGAACGGGGACTCACCCCTGCTCCGCGCTTCATCGCTCTGACCTCGGCCCTTCAGGCGCCGACGATCTTCCGCTGGAAGCGGTTTTCCTATTCGGACCGAAGGCTGCGCCTCGTCTGCGTAGTCGGAATGGTCCTGGCCGCCTCGGCGATCATCGGTCTTCCCCAAGCCGGCCCCGCGTGGGTGCCGATTCCGGTGTTCTCAGCGATGTGGGCGCTGTACTTCTCGATCGTCTCGATCGGGCAGCGCTTCTACGGCTTCGGTTGGGAATCGCTGCTCCTCGAAGCCGGGTTCCTCATCGGTTTCCTCGGCTCTCACGAGGTGGCTCCGACGTGGCCGATGATCCTGCTGCTGCGCTGGTTCGTCATCCGCATCGAGTTCGGTGCCGGAATGATCAAGATGCGCGGGGACAGCTCTTGGCGGGACCTCACCGCGATGGACTATCACCATCAGACCCAGCCGATGCCGAACCCGCTCTCCCGGCGGGCACACCTCATGCCCGGTTGGTGGCACAAGGCTGAGACCTTGGGCAGCCATATCGTCCAGCTCGCTGCCCCGTGGCTACTGTTCCTGCCCCAGCCGATCGCCTCTTTCGCGGCTGTCGCCATCATCATCACCCAACTCGCGCTCGTCATCAGCGGCAACTATGCGTGGCTGAACTGGGCGACGATCCTGCTCGCCTGCTCCGGCATCAGCGACACGTTCTTCCGCTGGATCGTCGGCGGCCCGTTCCCCGGTTGGGGGTGGAATTCAGTCACCTCGAAATTCGCTGATCCCACCGGCACCGAGGTGGACAACCCCGCAGCCGTCGCCCACCCGGTCGAAGCACTGCCGGTCTGGTGGCTGATCATCGTCCTCGTATTCGTCGTTTGGCAGGCCTGGTTGAACGTGCCAGCGCTGCGCAATTTCTTCTCACCGAATCAGCTGATGAACGCGAGCTTCAATCGGCTCGGGCTCGGCAATGCCTACGGCGCTTTCGGGTCGATGACCGAGACCCGCAACGAGATCGTCGTCGAAGGGTGGGACGGCGAGCGCTGGCGGGAGTACGAGTTCAAGGGCAAACCGGGAGACCTTCTTCGTCGCGGGCCGGTCGTCGCGCCCTATCACCTCAGGCTGGATTGGCTCATGTGGTTCGCCGCGCTCGGCGACTATCGGCAGACGTGGTTCACCGAGCTGCTGCACGCGATCGGCTCCGGGGATCCGCAGATCCGCCGCCTCATGGGCCCCGACCCCTTCGACGGTGCCGCACCCGAGCTCATCCGAGTCCGTGTCTTCACCTACCGCTACGCCACCCGAGCCGAGCGCGCAGCGGCGAAGGCCGCAAGCGAACCGAAGCCGTGGTGGGTGCGCTCGGACCCGCGCATCCTCATTCGTCCGATCGACCTGCGGCAGGGTTGACCGACCATGCGAACACGCAGGCGAGCCCAATGCCACGCCTTCGCCTGCTCGGTATCCCACTCCGACTGAAGGGCCCCCTCGGCGGGACCCATTGACTTGGCTTTCCTCAGCTCAGGGCATAAAGTTAACGTACCTTAACTTTTATTCGGGACCCCCGACAACAAGGAGCCCCTCGTGTCCGAGCACAGCAATTCCACCACGACCACCGACGCCCCATCCGCACCCGGAAACACCACCGGGCACCCGATCCCTCGCTCTCGTCGCGCACTCACTGCTGCCCTGGCAGCGGCCCTGCCCCTCGGACTGGTCGCCTGCGGCACCGCCACAGCCGAGGACGCCGGCGACAAACCGGTCGTGCTTACGACCTTCACGGTGCTCGCCGACATTGCGGACAATGTCGCGGGCGAGCACCTCGAGGTCGAGTCGATCACGAGGGCCGGGGCCGAGATCCACGGCTACGAACCCACCCCCGGCGACATCCGCAAAGCCGCGAAGGCCGATCTCGTGCTCGACAACGGGCTCAACCTCGAACAGTGGTTCTCCCAGTTCGTCGACGAGGTCGACGTCCCTCACGCCGTCGTCAGCGAGGGGATCGACGAGCTCTCGATCACCGAGGACGCCTACGCCGGAAAACCCAACCCGCACGCCTGGATGAGCCCGCTCAACGTCCAGATCTACGCCGAGAACATCGCCCGCGCCTTCGCCGACCTCGACCCGGACCATGCCGAGGACTTCACGGCCAACGCGAAGGACTACAGCGAACAGCTGCAGACGGTGCAGGACGACCTCGTCGATGATCTCTCCACGCTGCCGAAGTCCCAGCGGGCACTGGTCACCTGCGAAGGGGCGTTCTCCTACCTCGCCCGCGATGCCGGGCTGGGGGAGAAGTACATCTGGCCGGTCAATGCCGAATCCCAGGCGACACCGGGCCAGATCACCTCGGCGATCGACTTCGTCGAGAACAACGATGTGCCCGCAGTCTTCTGCGAATCCACGGTCTCCCAGGCGCCGATGGATCGGGTCGTCGAAGCCACCGAGGCCGAATTCGGCGGCACACTCTACGTAGATTCGCTGTCCGAGGCCGACGGCCCCGTGCCCACTTACCTCGACCTCATCCGCCACGACGCGCACGTCATCGCCGGCGCACTGACCGGGAGCGAATCGTGAGCGGTGCAGCTGCCGCCTCCGTGACCGAACAGAAGTGCTCCACGGTCGGGCCGGCCGGCGATGCACCACCGGCGATCACCGTCGACGAGGTGACCGTCCACTACGGGGACACGCTCGCTCTCGATCGCGCCTCCCTGACGCTCGAGCGGGGACGCATCTGCGGGCTGATCGGGATGAACGGCTCGGGCAAGTCGACCCTGTTCAAAACGATCATGGGCATCGTCGACCCCGACTCCGGGCAGGTGAGCATCGACGGCGGCCCGACACGGCAGGCCCGCAGGGCCGGAGCACTCGGCTACGTCCCTCAGAGCGAGGACGTCGACTGGGACTTCCCACTCTCGGTCCGCGATGTGGTGATGACGGGTCGGTATGGCCGCATGGGCCCACTCCGGTTGAGCCGGCGAGCCGACCGCGAGTCCGTCGAGAACGCTCTGGATCGCGTCGAACTCACCGAGTTCGCCGACCGGCAAATCGGTCAGCTCTCGGGCGGGCAGAAGAAACGGGCCTTCGTCGCCCGCGGACTCGCGCAGGGGGCGACGATCCTGCTCCTCGATGAGCCTTTCGCCGGCGTCGACAAACGCAGCGAGGCGACGATCACCGGCCTGCTGAAGGAACTCGCCGAGGCGGGGGCGACGGTGCTCGTGTCCACTCACGACCTCAATGCGCTGCCCGCACTCGCCGACGAGGCGATCCTCCTGATGCGCCGCGTCCTTCTCCACGCCTCTCCTGCCGAGGTGCTCCGCCCGGAGAATCTCGCTCTGGCGTTCGGCCTCGACCCGTCCGGTGCGAGCGAGACACCCCGGGACGGTGAGAGTCCCAACTCCGACCGAGCCGACCGCATCGAAGGAGAGACGGCATGACGCTCATCGACTTCCTGCTCGAGCCCTTCGGCTTCGACTTCATGCTCCGCGCCTTGGCGACGACCCTCATCGCTTCGGTCGTTTGCGCCGTTCTCTCCTGCTGGCTGGTGCTCATCGGCTGGTCACTCATGGGCGATGCCGTCTCGCATGCAGTACTGCCCGGAGTCGTTCTCGCCTATGTCGTCGGCGCGCGTTCGCCCTCGGTGCGGTGGTCTTCGGATTCCTCGCAGTCGGGCTCATCGGAGCCGTCCGCGATACCAGCCGGATCAAGGAGGACGCGGCGATCGGCATCGTCTTCACCTCGCTCTTCGCCCTGGGCCTCGTCCTCATCTCTGTCACCCCTTCGCACGTCGACCTCAACCACATCATCTTCGGCAACCTCCTCGGAGTCTCGAGTTCCGAACTGGTCCAGGTGGCCCTTCTCGGGGTGATCACCCTGCTTGTGCTCGCCGCCAAGAACCGCGATTTCACGCTCTACGCCTTCGACCCGACTCATGCGCATGCGCTGGGGATCAATCCGCGCCTCCTCGGCGCCGCGCTGCTCGGGCTGCTCGCCCTGACCTCCGTGGTCGCACTGCAGGCGGTCGGGGTCGTGCTCGTCGTGGCAATGCTCATTGTGCCCGGAGCGACCGCATACCTGCTCACGGACAGGTTCCAGCGGATGCTGCTCATCGCCCCGGTGATCTCGATTCTGTGCGCAGTGATCGGTCTCTATTCGAGCTACTACCTCGACACCGCATCCGGCGGGATGGTGGTGCTTTCGCAAGGCACTGTCTTCGGCCTCGTCTACCTCTTCGCTCCTCGACACGGGCTCATCGGTCGCCGCCTGGCAGCGATGCGCCGACGGCGCGGGAATACTCGGATCCGCCGGGTGTCGACCGAAGCCAGGCGCCCCGGCTCGGCGACGGTCAGTCCACGCCGAGCGCGAGCAGAACGATGAGGATGACGTTGAGGACGATGATGAGCGCCGAGGCGGCCGCGGCGATGAGGGTGATCCACCGGGAGTTCGCGAATTCGCCCATCACCCGGCGGCTGCTCGTGAGCTTGACCAGGGGAATCATCGCAAATGGGATGCCGAGGCTGAGCACGACCTGGCTGAGCACGAGCGCCCAGGTCGGGTCGACGCCGAGGGCGAGGACGATGAGTGCGGGGATCATCGTGAACGCGCGCTGCCACACGATCGGGATGTGCACGCGCAGCAGACCCTGCATGATCGATGCACCCGCATAGGAGCCGACGGCGCTGGAGGCCAGCCCCGAGGCCAGCAGTCCGATGCCGAAGAAGAGGCCGACGACCTCGCCGAGGTTGGCCGTGACGACCGCGTGGGCACCTTCGATGGTGTCGGTGCCGGTCTGGCCGCGCAGCGCCGCGGCGGCCAGCAGCAGCATGGCGATATTCACGGACCCGGCGATGACGAGGGAGAGCACGACGTCCCAGCGGCTGGCGCGCAGCAGCTGCCCGGTCGAGGTGGTCGCATTGTCGCGGTGACGGTCGACCGAGAGCGCCGAGTGGAGGTAGATCGCATGGGGCATGACGGTGGCTCCGAGCATGCTCGCGGCCAGTACCACGGAGTTCGTGCCCTCGAGCCGCGGCACGATTCCACCTGCGGCTTGTCCCCAGTTCACGTCCCCGACGAACAGGCCTGCTAGAAAGCCGATGGCGATGATGACCAGGAAGCCGATGATGACGAACTCGAAGGGACGCTGACCGCGGGTGGATTGGATCGACAGCAGGAACAGCGACACCACCCCGACGATGACTCCGCCGAGGAGGAGCGGCAAGTCGAAGAGGATCTTCAGCGCGATCGCCCCACCGATGACTTCGGCGAGGTCGGTGGCGATGGCGACGATCTCGGCCTGCCCCCAATATGCGAGGCGGCTTCTATTGCGGAGGCGATCACCGAGCAGACTCGGCAGCGACTGCCCGGAGACGAGTCCGAGCTTCGAGGACAGATATTGGACGAGAACGGCGATGAGGTTCGCGGCCACGAGAACCCAGACGAGCAGGTATCCGTATTCCGCACCGGCGGTGAGATTGGCCGCGACGTTGCCCGGATCGACATACGCGATGGCGGCGACGAAGGCCGGGCCGAGGAGCACTGCGGTGGAGATCTTCTTCCGGCCGTGCTTCTTCCGCCCCCATTCGCGGGTGCCCACCGATGCAGAGGGATCGACGTTCATAAAGTTAAGGTACATAAACTTTCCCGCCGAGGGCAACACGACACTTGGTCTGGAAAGTGAACACGGAAGGGCTTAGGGTTCGCGCATGGTCAGTGAACACGTTCAGCTGAGGTCCGGCAAGCGCCGGCAGACCGAGGATCGGATCATCGGTGCCGCCGCCGAGCTGTTCCTCGAACATGGTTTCAAGGCCACGACCATTCGGGCAGTCGCGAAAACTGCCGAGGTGTCGGTGGGCAGAGTGATGTCGGTCGGTGATAAGGACGTCATCCTCGTCCGGTGCTTCGATCAGTGGATCGGGCAGCTGCAGAACGGGACGTACAGGCCACCGGCGCGACGCACGAGCCTGTCGCGTCGGGAACCGAACGCCGGCGCAACAACGGGCCCGCCCCGACCATCCTCGGCGGTGCAGCGTCATCTGCTCGAACTCTTCCTGCCCTTCCTCGAATTCTTCGCCGAACACGAGGATCTGTCCCGCGACTATGCGGCGGTGATGATGCGAGTCAAGGGCGAGCCGGAGGTGTTCAACGCTCTCGCAGTGGACCTGCAGAGCCGCCTGAGCGAGTCACTGGTCTCGATCGGGATCAATGAGGACCACGCACGGGCCAGTGCCGCGGCTCTCTACGATTCCTACCTGGGCATCCTCTTCCGGTGGGCGGCGACGACGATGGGTCTCGACGACGCCGTCGAGGCGATGCTCGCGAGCATCGTCTTCCATACGAGAGTCAGGAGCTCGCTGTGACGCTCCTGCCCGAACCGGTCTGGCCGGTCATCGTCCTCGCGGTCATCGTCTTCGGCGACGGCCTGCTCACCTTCCGTCCCCCGCGGGCGATCGCCGCCTGTCTCGACGGGGTCGGCTTCCCGCGGGAGTGGTGGTGGGTACTCGCCGTCGTGAAGTTCCTCGCCGCGGCCGGACTGGTGACGGGGATCTGGATTCCCGGGCTCGGCGCAGCAGCCGCGGCGGGCCTCGTCGTCTACTTCCTCTGCGCCGCGGCCGCTCACCTGCGAGCGAGGTATGTCAGTCGGGATTTCTGGCTCAATTGTCTGGGAATGCTCGTCGTCTGCATCGCGGTGCTCGTGTTCTGCTTCCTCGTGTAGGCACCCACCTCCCCGGCGGCGCCCTGGCGGACCCGCTCAGGTCTCGGTCCGGAGAATTCTTCTCCCACATCCCGCACCTCGATCCCGTTTTGGCCTAGAGTCGAAGTACGGCACCGGCGCCTCCTTCGGCGCTGAGCCGTCCGGCAGAATTGCTGAACTGCTCGGCGATGGTGCCGAGCCTCCCGGCAGAGGAGTGTGGACATGCCCGAATATGCCGACAGCAGTCGCACGCGCGACGAGACTCCCCATGAACGCCACGAGCGATGGGCCTGGATCCATGAGACGGCGGCGATGACCGGGTGGGATTTCTCCCCACTGGCCGGCCGCCTCGTCGCCGATGATCCGCCGTGGGACTTCGATAAGATCTGCCTCGATGCGATGGCCGAGTCGAGCAGATGCCTCGACATGGGCACGGGAGGCGGCGAGCGCCTCAGCGAACTCATCGCTCGGCTCGACGAGGCCAGGCCTCCCGGCGAACCGTCGCCGACGATCTCCGCGACCGAGGGCTGGGAACCCAACGTCCCCCTGGCCGCCTCGACGCTGCAGGACTATGGCGTCGAGGTCACCCGGTACGACAGTGATCATCACCCGGAGATGCCGTGGGGCGACGGTGAGTTCGACCTCGTGATGAATCGACACGAAAGCTATGACCTCGCCGAAGTGGCCCGTGTCCTCTCCCCGGGCGGAGTGTTCGTCACCCAGCAGGTCGACGGCACCGAGGCACAGGAGTTCCGCGACCTCTTCGGCGGCGGGGTAGGCGATCTGCACCAGCAGCTCGAGCCGTGCGTCAGCGACGCCGAGAGTCAGGGTCTGTCGATCGAGGCGGCTCGCAAATGGCAGGGCACGATGCGCTTCACCGACGTCGAGGCGGTCATCGAGTACCTCGCCTATATTCCGTGGGACGTTCCCGGGTTCGCCGTCAGGTCCAACCTCGATGTCCTCAGACGCCTGGCCGAATCGAGTGAGCCGATCACCGTCACCCAGAAGAGATTCCTCATCGTCGCCCACAAGCCCTGACTCGCGCTGCCTGCAGGGTGGTTTTCCCGACCCCACTCTTGGGATAGCAGGGTGGGGCGCCGCCTTTCTGCGTCGATAGCGTCGAAGCATGACTTCGACGGACTTCTCGTACCCCCAGCCCACCGACGATGAGCTCGCGGCACAGCAGCCCCGAGTCCCCGCCCCTCCCGTCCATCCCGTCTATGCCTCGCCGCGGCCCGACGATCTGGCTGATGCGCACAACGGCGTCAACCCTCGAATGGATGGCGCCGCCTCGGTGAAGTCGCCGGCGCTGGGCAAGGTGGCCGTGGCGCTCTCGATCGTCGCCATGGCCCTGAGCCTGGCCGCCTCGGTGATCCTGGGCGTGACCGTCGGGCCGTCCGAGGCCGCGTCCGGCTACTACTTCACGGACACAACGGATTGGCATCAGACCCTGGCGACCGTTCTCGTCGGAGTCCAGGGCCTGTGCACCTGCTTAGGTCTCACAGGCATCATCCTCGGCATCACGGCCGCGGTCACCGGGCGGGGCCGAACACCCGGCATCATCGCCATCGCGATTGCAGCGATCGCCCCGTTCGTCTCATTCGGCACATTCGTCGCCCTCGCCTTCATCGCCGCCTGATCTCCCGGCTCCGCCGAAAAACGGGCTGAGCGGCGACGCACGGGTGTGCGCGTGCGTTTCTCGACGCTCACCCCGTTTTTCGGCGATCTGTCCGAATTCCTCTACGGTGCCAGACGATCCGGGTCAACGATATTCCGGAGCCGATCGCGGAATAGAATGAGGGGATGACGACCTTGCCGCTGACCCCCGCCTCGGCGGATCATGGGCGCCTGAACTGCGGGTATTTCGAGCGCGGGGAATGCCGTTCCTGCGCGCTCATCGAGACGCCTTATGGGCAGCAGATCACGGACAAGGAGTCCTGGTGCCGGGAGACCCTCGCCGAGGCAGCGCCCCGGATTTGGCTGCCGACCTTCGCCGGCGGGGCACGGGATTTCAGAAATCGGGCGAAGCTCGCCGTCGGCGGGTCGGCCAGGCACGTCACCTTGGGCATCCTCGATCAGGAGTTCCACGGGGTCGATCTGCGTGATTGTGGAATTCAGGCCCCGGCGATCCGTGCGGTGATTCCGGTGCTTGCGGACTTCCTCGATGGCACTGGGCTCGAGCCCTACGATGTCTCTGCTCGCCGTGGGGAGCTGAAGTTCGTCCATGTCACGGCGGCGCCGTCGGGTGAGCTGATGATCCGGTTCGTCGTCCGCACTCAGCACGGTCTCGATGTGCTGCGGTCGCGGAAAGGGCCGCTCTTCGAGCTCATTCCCGCCGCGTCCGTGGTGTCGGTGAATCTGCTGCCCGAGCACAAGGCCGTGCTCGAAGGCAGCCGCGAGGAAATGCTCCGCGGGGAATCGCTGCGGATGAATCTTGATCGGGTCGATCTGCATCTGCGGCCGCAGAGTTTCTTCCAGACCAATACCGCTGTCGCCATCGGACTGTACAACCAGGTCGCCGAATGGGTGGACTCAGTGGAGGCCAAGAACCTGTGGGATCTCTACTGCGGCGTCGGTGGATTCGCGCTCTACTGTGCAGACGGCTCCCGCCACGTCACCGGTGTCGAGATCAGCGAGCAGGCGATCGAATCCGCGAAGATCAGTGCCAGCGAGCTCGGCATCGACGCACGATTCCTCGCCGGCGATGCCACAGAGTTCGCCGAGGAGCACCTGGGTGGTGCTGGTTCCTCGCCCCTGGTCGACGTTTCCGCCTCGTCCGCGGAGGAACACCTAGCCACGGATGAACGGCCGGACTGCGTGGTCGTCAACCCCCCTCGGCGCGGGATCGGGGCCAAGCTGTCGTCTGTGCTCGAGGATTCGGGTGTCGAGCACATCGTGTATTCGAGCTGCAATCCCGTCTCCCTGGCCAAGGACCGCGCCCGGATGCCGAGCTATACCGTCGAGCGGGCGCGGATCTTCGACATGTTCCCGCACACGAAGCATCTCGAGGTCGCGGCCCTGCTGCGCCGGCAGTGAGAACGGGGGACTCACAGCGTTGGAAGCTCACGCCGTGCCATACCCTCGGCCATGCGCACCTCGGCAAGCGTCGCCGCGGCGATGGCATTGGCCCGCTCGTTGCCGGCGAACAGGATGCGCCTCACCGCAGCTTCGCGGTCACCTCGGCGGCGGTGGCGATGACCTTCTCAACCAGCGACGCCAATGGATCGGAGTCCACCCCAGGCCCCTGATCCAGGTCCTTCCCCGTGCCCTTATCCGCCCTCGTTCCCGTGGCCTTCACACTGTCGGACACTGACAGTCCGACGGCGGCGATCGGGCGTCCCAGCACATCGAACACCGGTGCCGCGATCGTCGAGATGCCCGGCGTCACCTCTCCATGTTCGATCGCCCAGCCGACTCGCCTCTCCTGGGCGAGCACGGCGTTGAGGGCCTTGACCGAGGTCGGGCCCTTACCGGTGCGGGTGACGAATCCGGTCTCGGACTGCAACATCGCGAGCACCTCGGACTTCGGCAGCTGCGCGAGGATCGCCCGCCCCGTCGCGGTGAGGTAGCTGGGCATGCGCACCCCGGTGGCGGTGATGACGGCAACCGACTTCAGCGACTGCTCCTTGAGCACGTACTCGGTCTCCCAACCGCGGATGATCGCGAGCTGTGCCGTGGCGGCTGTATCTTCGGCCAGCTGTCGCACGATCGGGTGCGCCAACCGCTGCAAGGGGTTCGTCCGCAGGTAGGACGCCCCGAGCTCGTGCACACCGGCTCCGAGCACATACCCGGATTCGGTGCGCGCCACGAGCCCGAGCTCCTCCAACACGGCGAGGATGCCATACGCACTCGACCGCGGAATCTCGAGCGACCGGACCAGGGCGCCGGCCGTAATCGACCGATTCGACGAGGCCATATGCCGCAGGATCGCGATCGCCCGCCGCAGTGCCGGAACCTCAGCCACGACTCAGCCTTCCATCTCCAGCGCCGCGAACGCCTGCGCGTAGAGCTCGGAGATGTCCCCGAGTTCGGCGTGCACGCCGTCGCGCACGCGCACTCGACCGCCGCTGACGGTCAAGGACACGTCCGCCGAGGTGGCCGTGAGGATGATCTGTTCGTCCCGTGATCCCATGGTGCGCATGCTGTCGGTGCGCAGGGCGACGAAATCGCATGCCTTCCCGACCTCGAGCGCGCCGACGGGCAGGTCGAGGCTGCGTGCCCCGCCTTCGGTGAGTGCCGTGATGAGTTCGGCCGGGGAGAATCGTCCGCGCTGACCCGACCGCAGCCGCTCCCCCGCCTCGAGCCCTTGGGTCTCGCGCAGGGCGTCGAGGACGACGTGCTGGTCGGAGCCGAGCGAGATCACAGCTCCGGCGTCGGCGAGTTCCCGGGCCGGTCCGATGCCGTCAGCGAGGTCCGCCTCGGTGCACGGGCACATGACGATCGTCGACCGGGATCCGCCGAGGAGCGCGATGTCCTTCTCGCTCAGGTGCGTGGCATGGACGGCCGAGAGCCTGTCGTCGACGACGCCCGAGCGGGCGAGCACCTCGGTGGGGCTAGCCCCGTAGGCCGATTGTGAAGCGTCGTTCTCGGCCGGCTGCTCGGACAGGTGCACGTGCACGGGGCCGGACAGTTCGGTGAAGCGAGGCAGGTTTGCGGCCGGGACCGCGCGGATCGAATGGATCGCCGCACCCACGTGCACGAAGCTCTCACCGGGGGCGTTGACGGGGAATTCGTCGGCAAAGGAGTCGACCAATCCGGCGTGCCGGTCCATGTACCCGTCGATCGTGCCGTCACCGAACCGGGCCTGTTCAGCCGAGAGCTCGGTATCGATGGCGCCGGTGAGGTAGCAGGTGTCGAGCAGTCGAATGCGGATCCCCACCGAGGCGGCCGCCCGTGCCAGCGCCCGTTCCATCGCGTGGGCGCGGTGTCCGGCATCGTCGTTCGCGTCCCCGCCGGGACGCTCGGTGTGTTCGTCCGCGTCGGAGACCGGATCCGCCGCGTCCCCACCGGGACGTTCAGCGCCGTAGGGCGTTCCGTCCTGAACGTGGTGGACGTAGTGGAACTCCCCCACCGAGGTGTAGCCGCCGGCGAGCATCTCGGCGAAAACGGCGCGGGCCACGGTCTCGTAGGACTGGGGGTCGAGTTTCGCGGCGACGGAGTACATGACTTCGCGCCAGGTCCAGAAGGTGCCGCCGTCGCCATGGGTGCGGCCGCGCAGCATCCGGTGGAAGGCATGCGAGTGCGCGTTGACTCCGCCGGGCAGGATGAACCCGGACACCGCTTCGGCGTCGGACGGTGCGGTGTCGATCCCGGTCTCGACGGCGGTGAGCGTTCCGGTGTCGTCGGCGCTCAGCAGGACTCCGCGGGCGACGGCTCCGTCGACCCAGGCGGATTCGCACCAGTAACGGGTGCTCATCGTGCACCCCCCGTCGCCGGGCCTCCGGCGCTGGCCTCGGCGAACGCGTTTTCGATACCGAGTTCGCGGGCGAGCACCTTGGCGAGCGCATCAACCCCGGCCCTCTGGTCGTCGACCTCGCAGGCCTCTTCGGGAGCGTGAGAGACGCCGGTCGGATTGCGGACGTAGAGCATCGCCGACGGCACATGGGGTGCGAGGATTCCGGCATCGTGTCCGGCCCCCGAGGGCAGCAGCGGAGCGTCCGGCAGCACGGAGGTCAGGCGCGAATTGAGATCGGCGGTGAAGTGGGTCGTCGGCGAGTAGGACTCCTGCGAGATGGTCACCTCGACACCGGACTCGGCGCCGAGGTCCTTCGCACGTCGGCTGATCGCCTCAAGCACTTGTTCGACGACGGCATCGTCGGGATGACGGATGTCGAGCCAGAAGCTCATCGACGAGGCAATGACGTTCGTCCCGCCCGGGTGGATGAGAGTGCGCCCCACGGTCGCCACGGCAGTCGCGTCAGTGGCGGCCGCTAGGGTCGGGATATCCCCGATCACGCGGGAAGCTGCGACCACCGGGTCGGCGCGATGGCTCATCGGCGTCGTACCGGCGTGGTTGCCCTGGCCGGAGAAGGCGAAGTGCCAGCGCCCGTGGCCGATGATCGAGGAGCCGATGGCGACGGCCTGATCGGTGTTGATCAGACCGATGCCCTGTTCGACATGGAGTTCGATGAAGGAACCGATTCCGGCCAGTCGAGACTGGTCACGCCCGATCCGATCCGGATCGAGGCCATAGCCACGGGCGACGTCGGCGAAGGAGTCACCGGCGGCGTCCTTGAGACCGAGTGCGCGGTCGGCGTCGATGGCACCGGTGAGCAGCCGCGAACCGAGGCAGGCGACGCCGAAGCGTGAACCTTCTTCCTCGGGGAACACAGCCAGCCCGAAGGGCCGGGTGGACTGTTCGAGTGCGCCGGAGGCCTTGAGCACATCGAAGGCCGCCAGCGCCGAGGCGACACCGAGAGGACCGTCAAACTCGCCGCCGCCGGGCACCGAGTCGAGGTGGGAACCGGTGACCACGGCATTGTCACCAGGCGGGGTGGCCCAGGCCCACGTGATTCCGTTGGCGTCGATCTCGGTATCGAGACCGCGGCGGGCCGCCTCGGCGAGAAACCACTCACGCAGTTCCCGTTCGGTGTCCGAGAATCCGGGCCGCTGGTAGCCCGGCCCGCGGGTGTCGCGGCCGGTGTCCTCGATCTGGCTCAGCAGCGAGACGACATCGCTCATTGTCAGTTCACTCCGTTCGAAATCGGTCGGGTCCGGTGATGTGTCGGTGCCGTGGTCGGCCGACCCTGGCATCAGAGGCCCGGCGGTCTGGTCCGGTCAGCGACCGGCCCCGGCCCGGCGTCAGTCCTGGTGGGTGGTGGCTGCTGAGGTGCCCGACGCCTCGGCGGCGGCTTCGAGGTTGCCCAGCGCAGTGAACTCGGGATCGTTGACGGCCGGTCCGCCGTCTTCCGGTTGCCAGGTTCCGGCAGCAGCGGTGACGGTGTGGGTCAGCGGTGCGACCGACTCGGCGGCGGCGACGAGCGAGCCGTCCTTGACCTTCGCGATGGTCTCGGCGAGTTCGGGCGAGAGGAACCGGTCGGGTCCGGGCCCCGGCACGGTCTCACGGATCGCCGCGATCACGGCTCCGGTCACCGGTGCCGGTGCGGCGTCGCGCATATCGCAGGCTCGGGAGGCGGCATAGAGTTCGATGCCGACGACGGAAGCGAGGTTGTCGACGACCTTGCGCAGCTTGCGTGCGGCCGACCACCCCATG
Organism: Brevibacterium sp. JSBI002; assembly: GCF_026013965.1. Taxonomy (NCBI): domain Bacteria; kingdom Bacillati; phylum Actinomycetota; class Actinomycetes; order Micrococcales; family Brevibacteriaceae; genus Brevibacterium; species Brevibacterium sp. JSBI002. Next base: position 296,435 of record NZ_CP110341.1, on the reverse strand, counting down.
GACACGTGGTCTTCCTGCATCGCCGAAGACGGGATCGAGTCGACCGAAGCCGGGGTCGCGCCGCGCTTGGCCTCGGAGACCATGGCCGCCTGCGTGTAGTGGGCGATCATCAGGCCGGAGTCGACACCGGCGTCATCGGCGAGGAACGGGGTGAGGTTCTGATTGCGGGCGACATCCATCATCCGGTCGGTGCGACGCTCGGACATCGAGGCGACGTCGGCGGCGACGATGGCGAGGAAGTCCAGGGCATGGGCCAAGGGCGCTCCGTGGAAGTTGCCGTTCGAGGACACCATTCCGTTGGTGAGCACGACCGGGTTGTCGATGGCGGCGCGCAGCTCGCGTTCGGCGACCTGGGCGGCGAAGGCGACGGCGTCACGCGCGGCGCCGTTGACCTGCGGGGCGCAGCGCATCGAGTACGCGTCCTGGACGAGGTGGGTGGAGTCGCGGTGGCTGGCGGTGATGCCCGAGTCCTTGAGCGAGGCGAGCATGTTCGCGGCCGAGGCGGCCTGACCGTCGTGCGGGCGCAGCGCGTAGTGGAGTTCGGGGGCGAAGACGGCGTCGGTGCCGAAGAGTCCTTCGATGCTCATGGCCGCGGACACGTCGACGGCGGTGAGCAGGTTCTCCAGGTCGGTCAGGGCCATGATGAGCATGCCCAGCATGCCGTCGGTGCCGTTGACGAGCGCGAGGCCTTCCTTCTCGGCCAGGGTGACCGGGGTGATTCCGGCCTTCGCGAGGATCTCATCGGCAGGCCCCGCCACTCCGTCGGGTCCCTCGGCCACGCCTTCGCCCATGACGACGAGTGCGCATGCCGACAGTGGTGCGAGGTCACCGGAGCAGCCGAGTGATCCGTATTCGTGGACGACCGGGGTGATTCCGGCGTTGAGCAGGTCGACGTAGGTCTGGAGGACTTCGGCGCGGACGCCGGCCCGACCGGTGGCAAGTGTCCGGGCGCGCAGCAGCATGAGGGCGCGCACGACCTCGCGTTCGACGGGTTCGCCGACGCCGGCGGCGTGGGAGCGGATGAGGGATTTCTGCAGCTGGGTGCGCAGTGCGGCGGGGATGTGGCGCTGGGCGAGCGCACCGAATCCGGTCGAGACTCCGTAGACGGGCTTCTCCGCCTGAGCGAGGGCGTCGATGGCCTCGCGATATTTGTTCACCCGGGCCAGGGTAGCTTCGGACAGCGAGACCAACGCTCCGCGACGGGCGACGTCGACCACCTCGGCGAAGGTCAGCGTATCGGGGTCGAGATCGATGAATGTGGTCATGAAGAGCCTTTCCTTGTGTTCGTCGTGGATGAAGTTCAGTCTCGGGGTCGGTTGTCGACGATGAGCTCACCGCCGGAATAGACCCTCTCGACCAGCTGCACACCGGGCCGGTAGGCCAGGTGGCGGTAGCTGGGGGCGTCGAGGATGGCCAGATCGGCTCGAGCACCCACCCCGAGGTGGCCGACATCGGTGCGCTGCAGAGCATTCGCCCCTCCCGCGGTCGCCGCCCACACTGCCTGTTCGACGGTGAAGTGCATGTCGCGAACGCCGATGGCGATGACGAAGGGCATGCTGTTGGAGAACCCGGAGCCGGGATTGCAGTCGCTGGCGATCGCCAGTGACACCCCCGCGTCGACGTAGCGGCGGGCGTCGGGGTAGGGCTGGCGGGTGGAGAATTCGATGCTCGGCAGCAGGGTGACGACGGTGCCCGCCTCGGCGAGGACAGCCAGGTCCTCAACGGAGGCGAAGGTCGCGTGGTCGACAGACACACAGCCGAGTTCCGCGCCGAGCTTGAGCGCCCCGCCCTCAGTGAGCTGGTTGGCGTGCAGCCGCGGTTTCATGCCGACGGCTTTGCCGGCTTCGATGATCCGCCGGGTCTGGTCCTCGGTGAAGGCACCGGTTTCGCAGAACACGTCGATCCACTTCGCCTTGCCCTCGGCTGCGGGGATGATCTCGTCGATGACGAGGTCGACATAGCGTTCCGGATCGTCCTTGAATTCCGGCGGGACGACGTGGGCGGCGATGAGCGTCGATTCCTCGGTGTGCCGGTTGATGATGTCGAGCGCGAGGATCTCGTCGGGGACGGTCAGCCCGTACCCAGTCTTGACCTCGAACGTCGTCGTGCCCTGCCGCTGCGCCTGCCCCATCAGGTGGACGAGGTTGGCCTCGAGTTCGGTCTCGGTGGCGGCGCGGGTGGCTGCCACGGTGGTGGCGATCCCCCCGGCCGAGTACTTCTGACCGGCCATCCGAGCCGCGAACTCCTCGGACCGGTCACCGGCGAAGATGAGGTGATTGTGGCTGTCGACGAAGCCGGGGATGACGGCTTTCCCACCGAGGTCGATCGTCTCGAGCCCGCCGAGGTCATTCGCCGAGGTGACTTCCCCGTTGGCGATGTCATCGTCGCTGAGGCCGGTGGTGCCGGTCTGGTCCTCGTGTGCAGCGAGCGCGGTGTCCGCCTGTGCGGACGGTCCCGACCAGATCACCCGACCGGCGTCGACGAGCAGAGCGGCGTCAGCGATCACGTCGAGTTCGCCGAGACGGTCGAGATCATTGACGACGAGTTCGCTGATCCCGGTGAATAGCTGCATGACGGTCGGCCCTTTCCGATCGAGTGTGGTTCAGTCCCAGTATGGACTGTCGACGAACGGCAGTGAACGGCCAAGAAAGATATTCGTCCGATATTTCGGACAAGAATTCATGCCGTCCTGTCGGAACGGTCACCCTCGCTGTCGGGCACCGGAAGCACCTGACACCTGGGCAAAGTCGTCGCCCGAAGGCTAGCCTGGCTCATATCCATCCTGATCAACGGATCGCGGACACACGGACCCGAGCACCGAACACACGGATACGATCATCGGACTACGGATGAAGGAGACGAACGATGACCACTGACAGCCACCTCGGCGAGGGAGATTCCACCCGATCGCTGGCCGGACGGACGATCATCATGAGCGGCGGCAGCCGTGGAATCGGACTGGCGATCGCTCTGCGCGCAGCCCAGGACGGGGCGAACGTCGCGCTGCTGGCGAAGACCGCGGAACCGCACCCGAAGCTCGAGGGCACGGTCTACACCGCGGCCGAGCAGATCGAGGCGGCCGGCGGCAAGGCCCTGCCGATCATCGGTGACGTCCGCAGCGACGAATCCGTCGCCGAAGCGGTCGCGAAGACCGTTGAGACCTTCGGGGGCATCGACATCGTCGTCAACAATGCCAGCGCCATCGACCTCTCCCCAGTCGAGGACCTGCCGATGAAGAAGTTCGATCTCATGAACTCGATCAACGCACGTGGCTCCTACCTTCTGGCCAAAACGGCTCTGCCGCACCTCCGAGCCTCGGACGCCGCGCATGTGCTCACGCTCTCCCCGCCGCTCAATCTCAATCCGGCATGGGCGGGCAGGCACCTGGGTTACACGATGGCGAAGTACGGGATGTCGCTGGTCACGCTCGGGCTGGCCGAGGAGCAGCGCGAGGCCGGAGTCGCGGCGAACAGCCTGTGGCCACGGACGACGATCGCGACGGCCGCTGTGAACAACCTCCTCGGCGGCGAACAGCTCATGGCGCGCAGCCGCAAGCCCGAGATCATGGCCGGGGCGGCATGGGTGATCCTTACCAGCGGCCCCCGCGAGGTCACCGGCAATTTCTTCATCGACGACGAGGTGTTGGCGGCTCAAGGTGTCACGGACCTCTCGGCTTACGCCCATGATGCGTCGAAGTCCGGTTCCGTCGGTCACGGGCCCAACGACCTCGAGCTCGACCTCTTCCTCGACGAGTAGGGTTCGCGGCGCAGCCGATTACTCGCGGTCGACAATTCCCCGCGGCACACAAAAAGTCGAGCAGCACTGTTTCAAAACTGTGCTGCTCGACTTTTTTCGAGCTATTCAGCAGCCACACGGCAGTTTGCTCTTTTGGTACACCCTGTTCTGAAATGCCCACCGAGGAACGTGAGCAATTCAGAACAGCGTGTACCAAAGTGCCCGCTTCAGCCGCGACCGCGCCCGTGTACGCAGCTGCGCCGCAGACTGCTTACTGTGCGGCGGATTCCTCGTCGCGCTTGTCGAGCTCGGGGATCATCGGCACGCGCTGACCGCGCTCCTCGGCCACCTCGGAGGCGCGCTCGTAACCGGCGTCGACGTGGCGGATGACGCCCATGCCCGGGTCGTTCGTGAGCAAGCGTGCCAGTTTCTGAGCGGCCAGCTCTGTGCCGTCGGCTACGGAGACCTGCCCGGCATGGATGGAACGGCCGATGCCGACTCCGCCGCCGTGGTGGATCGATACCCAAGTCGCGCCCGAGGAGGTGTTCACAAGAGCGTTGAGCAGCGGCCAGTCGGCCACGGCGTCCGTGCCGTCGAGCATCGATTCGGTTTCGCGATAGGGGCTGGCGACGGAACCGGAGTCGAGGTGGTCACGGCCGATGACGATCGGGGCCGAGATCTTGCCTTCGGCGACGAGCTGGTTGAACAGCAGGCCGGCCTGGTGGCGTTCCTTGTAGCCGAGCCAGCAGATGCGTGCCGGCAGTCCTTCGAACTCGACGTATTCGTTAGCGGCGTCGAGCCAGGTGTGGAGGTGCTCGTTCTCAGGGAAGAGTTCCTTGAGGGCCTGGTCGGTGACCTCGATGTCCTTCGGGTCGCCGGACAGAGCCACCCACCGGAAGGGCCCGAGGCCTTCGCAGAAGAGGGGGCGGATGTAGGCGGGGACGAAGCCGGGGAATTCGAAGGCACGGTCGTAGCCGGCCTTGCGGGCTTCGTCGCGAATCGAGTTGCCGTAGTCGAAGACCTCGGCGCCGCGGTCCTGGAATTCGACCATGGCCTTCACGTGCTTGGCCATGGATTCTTCGGCGCGGATGGTGAACTTCTCAGCATCCTGCTCGGCCTCTTCGTGCCAGTCGTCGACGCTCACGCCCACCGGCAGGTAGGACAGCGGGTCGTGGGCCGAGGTCTGGTCGGTGACGATGTCGACTTCGGCTGCCTCAGGGCGGTCGAGGATGAGCGGGAGGATCTCGGCGGCGTTGCCGACGAGTCCGACGGACAGGGCCTGCTTGTTCTTCTTCGCTTCGATGACCTTGGCCAGTGCGGTGTCGAGGTCGGTTTCGACCTCGTCGAGGTAGCGCTTGCCCTTGCGGCGATCGAGGCGGGTCTTGTCGACGTCGATGATGAGGCAGGCGCCGCCGTTGAGGGTCACCGACAGCGGCTGGGCTCCGCCCATTCCGCCGCAGCCGGCGGTGATGGTCAGGGTTCCGGCGAGGGTGCCGTCGAAGCGCTTGCGGGCGATGGCGCCGAAGGTCTCGTAGGTGCCCTGGAGGATGCCCTGGGTGGCGATGTAGATCCAGGACCCGGCGGTCATCTGACCGTACATCATGAGGCCTTCGGCTTCGAGCTCGCGGAAGTGCTCCCAGTTGGCCCAGTCTCCGACGAGATTAGAGTTGGCAATGAGCACGCGCGGGGCCCATTCGTGGGTGCGCATGACACCGACGGGCTTGCCCGACTGGATGAGCAGGGTCTCGTCGTCCTCGAGGTCGTCGAGGGTGCGCACGATTGCGTCATATGCTTCCCATGAGCGGGCGGCGCGACCGGTGCCGCCGTAGACGACGAGGTCTTCGGGACGCTCGGCAACCTCGGGGTCGAGGTTGTTCATGAGCATGCGCTTGGGGGCTTCGGTCTGCCACGACTTCGCGGTGATCTCGGTCCCGCGATCGGCGCGGATGACGCGGGACGGGTCGTGCTGGGTGAATGACGGCTTGGTGGTCATGGGTTCTCCTTGTCGCTGTGTCCGACGAGGCGGATGCTTGGCTGCCGCTTCGCGGTCGCGCCGAGGTGTGGGCTCCCCTGCGCTGTCGGCTCTGACTACACCATCCATTCTGACGACTGGAGCAGAATGCGGAAGTGGCCCGCATCAAGTTCCGTCCGACATTTCGGACGGACTGAAATTGACGGCAGAAACTCGCAGCCCGGGAACAGATCCAATCCACCCCACGAAGAGCAGCCCGCGCTTCGGTAAACACACCTGGCATTATTGCCGAATCGTGCAATGATAATGATCCACCCACACCGAGAACCGACCAGAGCGAACCGAATGGAGAAACGTTGGAGCTGCAGCAGATCCGCGCCTTCGTCGCCGTCGCCGAGGAACTCCACTTCGGCCGCGCTGCCGAACGCCTCGGCATGGCCCAGCCTCCGCTGAGCCGCACCATCCGCTCCCTCGAGACCGAACTCGGCGCCTCACTGTTCCAGCGCACAACCCGCTCGGTCAGCCTCTCCTCCGCAGGCGAGGCCCTGCTCGAACCGGCCAAACACATGCTCGCGACCCAGCAGGCCGCGATCGAATCCGTCCACCGCTCCTCCAGCGGCGAGGTCGGCCGGGTTCGCTTCGGGTATTCGCACCCGTCTTCCCGCGACTTGGCAGCCACCCTCGTGGCCGCCTCACACGAACGCAGTCCGGGAATCACCTTCCACCTCGAGTCGACCGTCTATGCCGACGAGGGTCTCGAGCGGATCATGGACGGCACGCTCGATCTCGCCCTTGTCCGTTGGCGCCGGCGGCCTCCGCTCATCGCGGGTCGCCCAGTGGCGATCGAGCGCCCATGTGTCGCCCTGCCGAGTTCACATCACCTGGCGAATCGGAAGAAGATCGACGTCGCAGAGCTCGCCGACGAGCCTTTCGTCCTTCTGCCCGCGCGCCCGAATTCGAACCTGCGCGAGACCGCCATGCGCCTATGCCTCGATGCCGGGTTCAGCCCGCGCACGGTCCAGGAGGCCCCCGATTCGCAGTCGATCTCTGCGCTCGTGGCCGCCGGAATGGGTGTGACGATCACGTTCGACTCCGTCGCCGCCGGCTACGACTCGCGGATCACCGCGGTGCCGCTCGACCTCCCGAACGAAGCTACCCAGCTTCACCTCGCATACCGCCTCGACCAACAGGACGCAGCCCTGAGCACGGTCCTCGATGTCGCCGAGGCGGTCCTGCCGACAGTCCGCTGAGCTCGGCCGGCTTCACCGCCGTTCGGAAAACCTCCACGTCCGTCGCCCACGCGACCGAGCCCACCATCGTTCGCCGCGCACGCGTCCGCCGACCATCTGATGCGTGTCCGGATACCCATTCATTGAGACGACCTCTTGTCTCTCGAGATCTATTCGGATATGTTCATAAATCAGAATGTATTGATATCAGCATCGGCAGTGATGCCGAAGGGATCGATGCCTCACCGCCGCGGCAGGACGGCTCGATCACAACCCAAAGGGAGACTCTGTGTCCGAAGACATCGTCATCTGCGAACCTCTCCGCTCCCCCGTGGGCGGATTCGGCGGACAGTTCAAGAACGTTCCGCATGAGGAGCTCGGCCGACAGGTCCTCACAGCTCTGCTGGAGAAGACCAACCTGCCGGGCGAGGCCATTGAGGATGTCGTCCTCGGCAACTGCTATCCGCACATGGAGACTCCGGCGATCGGCCGCGTCGTCGCCCTCAATGCGGGACTGCCGATCACCGTTCCCGGCCGACAGGTCGACCGTCGCTGCGGCTCCGGCCTGCAGGCGATCGCCGACGCTCACGCGATGATCTCAGCTGGCTTCGCCGACCTCGTCGTTGCCGGCGGTGTCGAGTCGATGAGCCGCGCACCGTTCTTCAACGAGGAGATCCGGTGGGGCGTCAAGGGCGGCAACATCGAACTCAAGGACGGTCTCGTCCGCGGCCGCCTCACCGCCGGCGGCAAGGATTATCCGGTGCCCGGCGGAATGATCGAAACCGCGGAGAACCTGCGTCGGGAGTACAAGATCTCGCGGGAGGACCAGGACGCCTACGCCGTGGAATCGCATCGTCGGGCCGCCTCTGCGACGGAAGAGGGGAAGTTCGCCGAGGAGATCGTGCCGATCACGCTGCCGGCCACCAGGAAGACCCCCGAACAGGTCATCACGACCGACGAGCACATCCGCTCCGGATCGACGGTCGAGAAGCTCGCGAAGCTCAAGCCGATGCTCGGGAAGTCCGACGATGAGGCCACGGTGACCGCGGGCAACGCCTCGGGCCAGAACGACGGCGCCGCTCTGTGCATCGTCACCACCGCGGCCAAGGCGCCGAGCTCGGGCTGCGGGTCTTCGCCCGCATGCGCAGCTGGGCGGTGGCCGGAGTGCCGCCGAAGACGATGGGCATCGGTCCGGTCCCCGCGACCGCGAAGGCACTGCAGCGCGCAGGTCTCGAACTCGGCGATATCGACCTCATCGAACTCAACGAGGCATTCGCGGCGCAGGTGCTCGCCTGCACGACCGAATGGAAACTGTCCGAATCCGACTTCGCCGAGCGTCTCAACGTCAACGGCTCGGGCATCTCACTGGGCCACCCGGTCGGCGCGACCGGTGGGCGCATCCTCGCCACCTTGCTGCGGGAGATGGATCGCCGCGAATCGCGCTACGGAGTCGAGACCATGTGCATCGGCGGCGGTCAGGGAATGGCCGCAGTCTTCGAACGCGTCGCCTGAGACTCACCCCTCCTGAGCCTGATCTTTTCAAGGCAGAACTGAGTTCCGGACGTTCCGTGCGGGAACAAACACCCATTTCCCGCACGGAACGGCCGGAACTCTCCTCGACTCCGGCGACCGAGACCGTCGCGACTCCAGCCCAGCCCAGACTGCGTACCCGTCCGTCCGACACCTCGGACGAAATCCGCGGAGACCCCGTTGTCTTAGCCCAGGTCAGCGCCGAAGATGAGGATCATGAACGCAACGAAGCAGCTGCTGACCGGGGTTCGGGTCGCCGATTTCTCCCGAGTCCTCGCCGGTCCCTACGCCACGGCGATGCTCGCCGACCAGGGCGCCGAGGTCATCAAGATCGAGATGCCCGGCCACGGGGACGATTCCCGACATCTCGGACCCTTCACTGAATCCGGGTCGACTTACTTCACCGGACTCAACCGCGGAAAGCGCTCGATCGAGGCCGATCTCAAGGACCCGGAAGACCACGCTCGCCTGCTCGATCTCATCACGAGCTGCGATGTCGTCGTCGAGAACTTCCGCCCCGGAGTCGCCGCGAAGCTCGGCCTGTCCTATGAGGACCTCAAGGCCGTCAAGCCCGATATCGTCTACGCGTCGATCTCCGGCTTCGGACAGCACGGCGCCCAAGCAAAACGCCCCGCCTACGACACCGTCATTCAAGCCCTGAGCGGGCTCATGGCCTCGACCGGCTTCCCCGACGGGTCCCCCACCCGAGTCGGCGAATCCATCGCCGACGTCTCCGCCGGAGTCTTCGCCGCCTTCGGCATCTCCTCGGCGCTCTTCCACCGCCAGACGACCGGCGAAGGCGCCCATATCGACATTCCGATGCTCGACGTCATGCTCGCCATGCAGCCGACGAACGCTTCCCTCCACTCCGCCGGATCCGCCCCCACCCGGGTCGGCAACCGCCACCCCGTTTCGGCACCGTTCGACACCTATCGCGCCGCCGACGGACTCCTCGTCATCGCCGTGGCCAACGACCGACTCTTCGCCACCCTGGCCGCCACCCTCGGCAAGCCGGAGCTGGCCACCGATCCGCGCTTCGCCACCGACGCGCATCGGTCGGACAACGACGACGCGCTGCGCATCGAGATCGAAGAATTCACCACCGGGCGCATCGTGACCGAGCTGTGCGAGATCTTCGATGCCGCCGGAATCCCGAACTCCCCCGTCCTCGATTTCGCCGAGGCGGTCACCGGCCCCATCGGCTCCGATCGCGATCTCACTGCCACCGATCCCCGGTCCGGACACGCCTTCCTCGGCCACCCGCTCCTCGTCGACGGCACCCGCCCGGCGTCCGCGCTTCCGGCGCCCCGCCTCGGCGAGCACAATGCAGACTTCGCCGAGGCGGGGCGGACGAAGCCATCGGACCCAACGGATTCGACGGACTCGGCCGAACCGACCGAGTCGGCGAACTGAGCCGCGGGCCGAAGGATTCGGCTCCTCCCGCGGACGCCTCCCTCCACGCACATCCTCTTCACCTCACGATCACCTTACCTCCAAGGAGCACTCATGGCCTTCGAAATCTCCGCCGACGAACAGGAACTCGTCGACGCCGTCGCCCAGATCAGCAAGGACGTCCTCGCCCCGCAGGCGGCCTCCGCCGACGCGAACGAACGCGTCTCCGACGAAACCTTGAAGACCCTCGCCGAGGTGGGGGTCATGGGGCTCAACCTGCCCGATGAATTCGGCGGGCCCGGCGTCGGTTCGGTGGCGATGAGCCAGATGGTCGCCGCCATCACCGAGGCGTGCGCATCGACCGCGTCGATCGTCACCGCGCAGTTCCTCGCCACCGACTCGATCCTCCTCGGCGGCACCGATGCCCAACGCGAAGCGTGGCTGCCACGTGCCGCTGCCGGCGAGGTCATCGGCGCTTTCGGGCTCACCGAGCCGGGTGCCGGTTCGAACCCGGCGGAGATGTCGACGAAGGCCACACGGGTCGACGGTGGTTGGCATCTCAAGGGCACGAAGTGCTTCATCACCAACGCCGGCTTCGCGGACTTCATCGTCGTCTACGCGAAGACCGACGTCGATGCCGGCCACAAGGGAATCAGCGCATTCATCGTCGACACCGCGGACGCCTCGGCGGGGTTGGACTTCAATCCCCCGGAGAAGACGATGGGTCTGCGGGGAAGTCCGGTCTACGAGTTCGTCATCGACACCGTCGTTCCCGAGGACGCCCTCATCGGGAACGCAGGCGAAGGCTTCACGACGGCAATGCGCGTGCTCGACCGTGGTCGCATCGAGGTCGCGGCGATGAGCCTGGGAATCGGCAAGGCCGCCCTCGACGCCGCCGTGGATTGGGCGGGCGAGCGCAAGATCAGCGGGAAACCGCTTGGCCGCTTGCAGGGCATCGCGTTCAAGCTCGCGGACATGTACACGAAGTACCGATCAGCGTGGCTGCTGACGATGGACGCCGCCGAACAGCGCGATTCAGGGGTCGATTTCACCCGCTCCTCGGCCACAGCGAAACTCGCCGCCTCCGAGGCGGCCGCCTTCATCGCCGATGAAGCCCTGCAGATCCACGGCGGTTACGGCTTCACCCGGGACTTCCCGCTGGAACGCTACGTGCGCGATGCCCGGATCTACCGCATCTACGAAGGCTCCTCGGAGATCCAACGCACGATCATCGCCCGCTCCCTGGCGAAGTAGCTGCCGGCACGGAACACAGGCGCCGGTGTCCGAGAGGCCGAGCGCGAAACAGCACCGAAACTTGTCCAGGTCTACGATCGGCACGTCGCCTGAGTGCACGTCGCTTGAGTGCACGTCGTCCAAGTTCCGGTCGATCTGTGCGGAACTTGGAGGCGAAAACCCGCACGCATCGTCCGGAACTCGTCGATCCCACGGGAGGCGAGGGCCGCCTCGGCGAGATTTTCCGATATCTCGGACGAAACCTGTGACTCGGATCTCGTGGGATGCGAACCGGCGGTGCCACACTGAACCAGATCCATCAGTTCAAAGGAGAGAAACATGGCGAGTACGACCAATTCGGGGATCGAGAAGCGATCCATCGAGATGGTGCCTGACGCCGAGCGTCACGGAACGCCACGTTCCCAGTTCACCCTGTGGTTCGGCGCCAACACTCAGATCACCGCGATCGTCGACGGGGCCTTGGCCGTCGTCTTCGGCGCTGACGCACTCTGGGCGATCATCGGCCTGCTCATCGGCAACATCATCGGCGGAATCGTCATGGCGCTGCACTCGGCGCAGGGTCCGCAGCTGGGACTGCCACAGATGATCTCCTCGCGGGCTCAGTTCGGCATCATCGGTGCGATCATCCCGCTCGTTCTCGTCGTGCTCATGTACATCGGCTTCGCCTCGACCGGCGCGGTCCTGTCCGGCCAGGCAGTCAATCTGATCATCGGCGTGCAGACTCCGTGGATCGGCATCGTCATCTTCGGCGCGCTCACCGCCCTGGTGGCCCTGCTGGGATACAAGTACATCCATGTGCTCGGTCGGATCTCCTCGGTGACGGGTCTGCTCGGATTCCTCTTCATCACCTACTGCGTGATCACGCAGGTCGACGTTCCCGGACTGATCTCGGGATCGTCGTTCGCCTTCCCCGCCTTCCTCTCCGCGATCGCCCTGTCCGTGGGCTGGCAGCTGACCTACGGCCCCTACGTCGCCGACTATTCGCGGTATCTACCGCGATCGACCCCGTCATCGAAGACCTTCTGGTTCACCTTCGGCGGATCGGTCATCGGATCGCAGTGGTCGATGACCCTCGGCGCACTCATCGGAGCCGCCGCCATGACGGAGTCCGGCAACGAATTCGTCGAGAACCAGGTCGCCTATGTCGGGGACATCGTCGGCGGCGGCGTCTTCGCGCTCCTCATCTTCGTCGTCATCCTGCTGGGCAAGCTCACCGTCAACACGCTCAACGCCTACGGAGCGTTCATGTGCACGCTGACGATCCTCACCTCCTTCGGCAACAAGGCGACCATCCGCCGCTGGACGCGCGCGGTCTTCGTCATCGGCATCGTCACCCTCACCGTGCTCGTGGCCCTGCTGGCCTCGGCGGACTTCCTCGCGAACTTCAAGAACTTCGTCCTCGCCCTGCTCATGGTCTTCACCCCATGGAGCGTCATCAACCTCACCGACTACTACCTGATCTCGAAGGACCGCTTCGACATCCCCGCCTTCTACGACCGGGCCGGCCGCTACGGCGCATGGAATTGGCGGGCACTCGTCGCCTACGGCGTCGGCGTGATCATCCAGATCCCGTTCCTCGCGCAGTCGTTCTACACCGGCCCGCTGGTCGCGAAGCTCGGCGGCGCGGACATCTCGTGGCTCGTCGGCATCGTCGTCACCTTCGTCCTCTACTTCGTGCTCATCCGCAACCACGGAGTCGCCCCGAAGGAGACGATCTACCCCAGCCTCGAGGAACTCGAGCGCAAGTGAGCCCCACCCTCACCGAGGCGGCACCGCCCTTCCCTGGCAGCTGACCTGTGCGAGGTGGCTTCGTTTAGTCAACGGCCGTCGGCCGGCAGCGTGCTTCGCTGCCGACCGGCGGCCGTTGTCGTGTCTCTCCACCAGGCAACAGACCCAATCTGCCACTTAACTACCACTCAGTTCTACTATCAAGTAATGTGTGTGGTGCCCGTCAGAATCAGGGCGTCCAACGGTGAACACTCTGGCCGACTGCACCCCGTCGTGACACTGTTCTCACCGTCACGGTGTACACCGCTGCGGTCTGCACCGACACCACTGTCCCGCACCTTCTCAATGCCGAGAGACATGGCAGAACAGGACCACGCCTATGAGCACGCCAACCACAGCACTGCCGACCACCTCCTCACACGGTTCCCGTCGTCGCCTGCAGGCCCTGAGCGCCGCAGCTGTCGTCGGCCTCGCACTCACTTTGTGCACGACCACCGCGCCGGCCAAGGCCACCGAACTCGTTCCGCAGACCGATGCCGAAGCCGAACAGTTCCTCGACGACCGTGCGGCAGAGGGTCCGAGCACACTCGACCGCGGCTCCGTCCCCGAAGGCGTCAGCGTCGAACAGGCGCAGAAGGCCGTCGAAGAGTCCGATGAGATCACCACGGCCGATGTCGAATACGCCGCCGCGCAGGAGGAGCTTCCGGCATCGGGGGTCCCCGGGAACTTCTATCAGACCCCGGACTCACTGCCGAGCGAGGACGGCGCAGTGGTCAAGCAGGCCGAATCCGAGTTCTACCTCGATCCGGTGAAGCTCATCAAGCATGACGCGAAGTCGACGGTCTTCATGTACAAGACCACCGATGAGAAGGGACAGGCCCGAGCCGCGACCGCCACTCTGCTCACCCCGAACGGCGCGAGCGGCCACGCTGAGGATGCCGTCGTCATCGCGCCGGGCACCCAGGGCATCGCCGACAAGTGCGCTCCGAGCCGCCAGATGGGCATGGGCACCGAATACGAAGGCATCTCCGTCGCATCGGCCCTCGCCGCAAAGCATCCGGTTGTCGTCGTCGACTACATGGGCCTCGGCACCGAAGGCACCCACCACTACGTCAACCGTGTCGAAGAGGGGCGCTCCGTCCTCGACGCGGCACGCGCCGTTCAGCAGCTCGACGGCAGCGAGATCGACGCGGACACCCAGCTCCAGCTGCGCGGATACTCACAGGGCGGCCACGCCACGACGGCAGCTCTGGAGCTACAGAAGGAATGGGCTCCCGAGCTCAACGTCGTCTCCACCTCGGCCGGTGCCGTGCCGACCGACCTGTACAAGACCGTCTCCGGTCTCTCGAGCGTCTATACGGCATTCGCACTCTACGGCGTCGTCGGGTTCGCCGATCAGGCTGACATCGATCTGTCAGAATTCCTCAACGAGAAGGGGCAGAAGGTGGTCGCCGAAACAGCGGACAAGTGCACCGTCCAAGCCCTGCTCTCGACTGCCTTCACGGATGGGAAGTCGCTGACGAAGAACGGCGAGTCGTTCCCTGAGGTCATCGACGAGCACTTCACGGACATCGTTGACCGGCAGCGGTTGGGTAAGGCCGAAGTGCCTGATATTCCGCTGCTGGTCAACCACAGCCGCCTCGACGACGTCATCTCGTTCGATCAGGGCAAGGAGCTCGCGTCGACCTGGTGCCGAGCCGGTCACAAGGTGGCCTTCGAAGACAATCTCGGGCCCACTCACTTAGGCGGCTACGTCGCAGCCCTGCCCCGCATCGAGACCTTCACCAGTCGCACCTTCGCGGGCAAGGCTCCGCTCGACAGCTGCTGGAGGCTGTGACCTCCCACCCTCACCGAGACAGCCCTCCCTGATCGGATCACGCATCCGAACGACGTGGCCCATCCTCGCCGCGGCGGCCCGCACCGTTGGGAAGCCCATGCACACGAGGCGGCCCTCCCGAAATGGGAGGGCCGCCTCGGCGGTATCTGAATTGCGTTCACCCCAGCCGCGAGGCGAAGGCGAGCAGGTCGCGGTCACCACCCGGGCGACCGACCAGCTGCACCGCCCGCGGTCCTGAGCTGGCTCCAGTTTCAACGCCGTTTCCGTTTCCGACGCCAGCTCCGTTTCCGACGCCGGCCCCGGGCAGCGGGATCGTCAACGCCGGCCAGCCGAGCACGTTGAACGGCATCGAATAGCGCATGAACTTCGCCGCCGATCCGGAGTCGATTTCATCCCAGCGGACCACCGGCCCGTCGAGGGCTGGAGTGAGCAGGAAATCGGCGGCGCCGAAGACCGACAGCGACCGCTCCCGCAGTTCGGCGAGCGCGTCCAACTGCTTCCGGTATTCGGCCTCGCTGAGGTCCCGGCCGGCCTCGATCTTCTTGGCCACGCCCGGTTGGTAGTCCGCGGCGTGCTCGGCGAAGAGGTCCTTGTGGACTTCGTAAGCCTCATAGAGACGGATGAAGTCGTAGATCGGCGCAAGGTCGTCGAGGAGTTCGCCCAGGGTCGGGCCATTCGCCGAGGTGATCGTGAGCTCCGGGACCGTCATGAGCAGGTCTCTCGCCCGGCTATCGTCGTCGCCGAAGAGGCTGACATCGATCGTCCGTTCGCCGCTGCCGATGAGGCCGATCGCCGCATTCAGGTCAGGTACCTCGCCGGACTCGTCGCCCGCGATCACATCGAAGGCCGTGGTCAGCACGCCGAGGTCCGAGGCGAACAGGCCGACGGTGTCGAAGGCAGGCGACAGCGGGAAGACTCCGTCGACGGGCACGACGCCGAAGGTCGGTTTGAACCCGAACACACCCTGGCAGGCCGCGGGCACGCGCACGGACCCGGCCGTGTCCGTGCCCAAGGCCAAAGGCACCGCGTTGGCGGCGACGAGCGCGGCCGATCCGGAGCTCGATCCGGCGGTGCACAGTGCGGGATCGACGGGGTTGATCACGCGGCCGAAGGCGGATTCGTCGCCGAGGATTCCATAGGAGTACTCCTGGCAGTTCGTCTTCGCCACCGGGATCGCCCCGGCCTCTTCCAGCACGGTCACGGTCGGCGCCGAGGTGGCTGCCGCCTCGGCGAGGGACGCTTTCGATCCCATCGTCGTCGGGTATCCGGCGACGTCGATGACGTCCTTGATGGCGAAGGGAATCCCCTCCAGTCGCCGAGGCGGCTGCCCGGAATCCGCGCGCTTCATCGACTCGGCGGTAAGGGCATTCGCGCGCTCATCGGTCATCGCTGTGACCGCGTTGAACTGCGTTCCGGCACGCGCCACCTCGGCAAGGGTGTGCTCGTCCATCCGATGCGCCTGTCCCGTCGTCGGCTGCGATTGCCCGTCCATCGTGTGTCTGCTCCTGCTCACTGGCTCAGCGCCTTGTTCCTCGTATCGAAGAGGACGAAGATCCCTGCCAACAGGTTAGCCGCAGCGAGATAGAGCGCGACGGGCACCCACGAGTCGAATGTCGTGAAGAGGAGAACGGAAATCATCGGAGCTGGGGCGGAAGAGATCAGACCGCCCACCTGATAGGAGATCGAAGCACCGGTGTAGCGGACTTCAGGGTCGAAGAGCCCGGAGATGAAGCCCGAGGAGGTCGCGTAGACGATCGAATGTGCAATCGGGAAGGCGATGATCATCGCCAACACTGCGCCGAGGAAGGTTCCGGTGTTCATCGCCCAGAAGATCGGCAGCGCAGCGACAGCCGTGACTAGGCTGCCGACGAGCATCATCGTGCGTTTCCCATGACGGTCGGCGAAGATCGCCACGAGCGGGATGGCAATGACGTCGAAGGAGGCACCGATCGCGATGGCCAGCAGCACCTCACCGCGAGTCAGTGCAGTCGCCTCTGGAGCATAGGAGAGGAGGTAGACGCTGGCGATATAGAACAGGGTGTTCGAGCCGACGAGGCAGAAGATGCCGATGAGCAGGGACTTCTTCGAGGTCTTGAACAGTTCGAAGAAGGGCAGGCTCGCGACCTTCTTCTCTTCCTTGACCTCATTGAGTTCCGGGGATTCAGTCAGGCGCAGGCGGATGAACAGTCCGATGAGGACAAGGACGGCGGAGATGAGGAAGGGGATCCGCCAGCCCCACGACATGAACTTCTCGTCGGGCATGAGCTGGACGAGGAAGAACACGAGGCTCGAGAGCACGGAGCCGGCAGGCACTCCGGCCTGTGGCCACGCACCGTAGAACGCTTTCTTGTGCGGTGGAGCGTGTTCGACCGCCATCAGCACAGCCCCGCCCCATTCACCGCCGACGCCGAAGCCTTGGACCACGCGCAGCAGCACGAGGAGGACTGGAGCAGCCACGCCGATCGTGTCATAGCCGGGCAGAAGGCCGATGAGGAAGGTTGCTATACCCATCATGAGCAGGGACAGCACGAGCATCGATTTGCGGCTGAGCCGGTCGCCGAAGTGGCCGAAGATCACGCCGCCCAGAGGGCGAGCGACGAAGGCGACTGCGAAGGTCGACAGTGAGGCCAGCTGGCCAGCGACGGGGTCGAGAGAGGGGAAGAACTGCTCGTTGAGCACGAGCACTGCAGCGGTGCCGAAGAGGAAGTAGTCGTACCATTCGACGGTTGTCCCGATGAAGCTCGCGAAGGCGACCTTGCCCGGGTTGGTGCTGCTCGGATCGGCTGAATGTGTGGTGGTTCCGACGGGGTCGTCGGGGCGAACCGATTGTGGATCAGACGTCATTGTGGGTCCTTCTTGCTGTTTCAGGGGTTCCGAAGTCGGGTTCTCACTGTGGCGCGAGACCGGACCACGGACGCATCGCTTCGATCGCCGCGGCGATGTCGAAGGCGCGGGTGTCATCGTACGGGCGAGCGATGACCTGGACGCCGGTGGGGATGCCGCAGTCGGCCATTCCGGAGGGAACGTTGACTATCGGCACCCGGTTGCAGATGTTGAACGGCATCGTCATGTGCGCCTGCCAATAGTGGTCGAGGCGCACGCCGTCCCCGCCGTCATTCCCGCTCTCACCACCTGACCTGGCATCTTCACGTCCGACGCCGTCGACGCCGATCGTGATCCCATCGAGGTAGCTGGCGTCGGCCTCCAATCCCGCCACCGCCGAGGTGGGCGCCAAGAGCACATCGAAACCGTCCATCGCCGACGCCAGCTCGGCCTGAATTTGGGATTCCATTTCGAGTCCCGCGAAGAAGGAACGGCGAGCGGCGACCGTCTCGGCGTCGGCCATAAACCGTACCGTGTACTGGGCCAAGGTGTCCTGGTGGCCGCGTGTGGCCTTCCGCATGGCGGGTGCCAACAGGTGCCCGAAGTGGGTGAACGCGGTCTCGAAGATTCGCTCGGCCGTCCACGGCAGTTCGATCTCCTCGACGTGTGCTCCGGCCGATTCCAGCGCCGAGGCGACCGTGCGGGTATTCGCCTCGATGTCCTTCCCGACGGGGAAGTCCCCCAACCTCACGCACAGCGCAACCCTGCGTCCGCGGAGTCGGTCGGTCGCCTCGGCGGGGTTGAAATCGTCGAGGAATCCGGGCGAGGTGGTGGTCGCGTGATCGCTCGGATCGACGCCGACCATGACCTTCGCGAGCAGGGCGGCATCGGCGACGGTGCGGGCCATCGGCCCGTCCCCGCGGTACCAGTCCGCGGCCAGAGGCTGAGCTCCGGGGATCCGCCCGTAGGGCGCCTTGTACCCGACGGTGCCGGTGAAGGCGGCGGGCAGCCTCGTGGATCCGGCGATGTCCGAGGCCGTGGCCAAGGGTGCGAAACCGGCGGCCAGCGCAGCACCGGATCCGCCGGAGGATCCGCCCGGCGAGAGGTCGGGGTTCCACGGGTTGCGGGTCACGCCCCACATCGGGGAGTGCGTGATCGTCGCGCAGCTGAACTCCGGAGAGGTCACCCGGGCGTGGACGAATCCGCCGGCGGCGCGGATGCGGGCGATGATCGCGGCGTCATGGTCGGCGACGGTGTCGCGTTCGTGGAGCAGCCCTTGGGTGAGGCCGCGGCCGGCGAGCGCGTGCTTCTCCTTGGCGATCACGGGAAGTCCGAGCAGCGGGCGGGCGGCGGCCGCCTCGGCGACGGCATCGTCGGTGGCGTTCGCGTAGAAATCCTCGGCCTCCCGCGCCGAGGTGACCGCCTCCTCGACGACCTCCGTGACCGCGTTGATGCGCTCATCTTCGGTCGTGATGCGGCCGATGAACGACTTGAGGTAATCGACCGGGGACAGGTCCTTGGACCGGAAGGCGGCGAGCGCCTCGCTGGCGGACAGGGTCCAGGGTTCGGTGGTGGCGGTCGTTGTGCTGGGGTGCGGGGTGGCAGGGCTCATGCGCGCACCTCGGCGACGGAGGAACCGACCCAGACGGCACCGTCACGGACATCGGCGAGCTCACCGCGGACGAGCTCGCCGGCCACCGAGGTGAGGACGCGGACGCCGCGGAGCATGTCGTCGTCGGTGGTGAATTCGCGTTCGCAGTGGGAGACGCCGTCGACGCTGGGCACGAACATCATCACGGCGGGCACGCGGTGATTCATCGCCACGGAATCGTGACCGGCCATCGTCTCCAGCCGGCGGATGCTCAGACCTTCGTTGGCAATGGCTTTCTCGGCGAGTTCGACGCCCTCGGTCGGGAAGTGGCGCTTGTCGCGGATGTCGAAATCCTCGACGTTGATGGTGATGTCGTGGGCGCGGGCGATCTCGGCGATCTGCGTCCTCAGCGAGTCGCGGGCAGCCTGAACGATGGCCGGATCGGAGGAGCGGAGGTCGGCGACCATGTGGACGCGGCGGGGAACGACGATCGGCGAATTCGGTTCGACGATGTGCTGGCCGACCGAGGACACGAGGGCTTCCTCTTCGAATTCGTCGACCACCTCGGCGACGGCGAGGACGACTTTGGCCGCGGCGACCAGCGCATCGTGGCGATCGGCCATGGCGGTCGCACCGGTGTGGGACTGTTCGCCGAGGACGTCGATGTCGAGCTTCTGCGTATACCAGCTGGATTCGACAACGCCGATGTCCGTAGCTTCGCGTTCGAGGATGCGGCCCTGCTCGATGTGGATCTCGGCGTAGGTGATCGCCTCGGGCGGTGTGTCGGTGCCTGCATAGCCGATGGCGGCCAGCGCTTCGGCGACGGTCGTGCCTTCGAGGTCGGCGACGGCGAGCATCTCGTCGAGGTCGAAGAGTCCGGCGTAGACGGAACTGCCCATGATCGATGGGGCGAAACGGCCACCTTCCTCGTTGAACCAGTTGACGACGGCGAGGTTGTAGCTCGGTTTCAGGCCGGATTCGGCGAGTTCCTCTTTGACCCGCAGGGCTGCGAAGAGCGCGGCGATGACTCCGTAGGCGCCGTCGAAGCGACCACCGAGCGGCTGCGAATCGAGGTGCGAGCCGATGAGGACGTACGGGGCATCGGGAACGAACTCGAGGCACGCGAACATGTTGCCGATCGCATCCACACGCACGTCGAAGCCCTTGTCCGTCGCCCAGCCGCGCATCCAGTCACGCGTCTGCTTGTCCTCCTGCGTCAGCGCCTGCCGGTCGACGCCGTTGTTGACGGTCGCGCCGATGGTGGCGACGAAGTGGAAATCGGTGAGGAAGGCCGCGTCGGAGGTTGGGCGTGCCTGTTGGTTCATTGCTGATCGCTTCTCTCATGAGGGTGGGATGTGGTTTGCAAAGGTCTGGGGCGCGGTTGAGGGCGGTTGAGGGCACGGGCGGGCCCGCACATCGCTTTTCGTTCAGTTCATCGCTTTTCATCCCGATGATCTGTACAGAATGTGATGTGAAAGTGGACGAAACTCGATGTCGATGCAGGCTCACCCGTGCTCACCCCAGCCGTCCGCGGGTCTCGGGCAGTCGGGTGACGAAGATGAGCACGAGGCACACGGCCGCGACAGTCGCCATGTAGTAGCCGGGCGCGGTGTTGACGCCAGTGATGTCGACGAGCCAGGTGCCGACGAACGGCGCAGTGCCGCCGAGTGCTGCGTAGGAGATGTTGTAGCTGATGGCGGCCGAGGTGAAGCGCGTCTTCGTCGAGAAGCGTTCACAGAAGAAGGTGTAGCAGCCGCCGCCGTAGCAGCACAGCGCGAGGACGAAGATCGTCTGCCCGAGGAATGCCAGCCCCATGTGCCCACTGGTCACGAGCCCGAATGCCGGCACCGAGGTGACTGCGAGCAGAATCGATCCCGCGATGAGCATGGGACGGCGACCGAATCGATCACCGAGGTGGCCGGCAATGGGCAGGAAGATCGTGTAGCTGGCCATGGCGATCGCGTTCGTCAGTAGGGACTGCTCCCGGCTGAGGTCGCCGGTGGTCTGGATGTAGGTGACGAAGTACGCCGAGAGCATGTAGAAGCCGAGCGCGGTGACGCCGAGGACGAAGAAGACCTGGAGCATGCCGACCCAGTTCTCGCGGAACGAGTCACGAATCGGGCTGAATTCCTTGGGGCGTTCGGCGGCGGTCTTCTTGAACAGCTCAGATTCGTCGGTCTTCGCTCGGATCCACAGCCCGACGGCTGAGAGCGGCAGGGCGAGAAGGAACGGAACACGCCAGCCCCAAGAGTCGAAGGACGCGTCGCTCATCACGGTCGACAGCAGCAGAATGAGGCCTCCGGCGAAGACCGACGGGAGTGCGGTCGCAGCCAAGGTGATGTTGATCCACAGTCCGCGTTTGGCCACGGGAGCGTGTTCGTAGACGAAGGACGGTCCGCCCACGGATTCGCCGCCGGCCGAGAATCCCTGCCCGAGGCGGGCGAGGATGAGCAGGGTCGGGGCGAGCCAGCCGATCTGAGCGTAGCCAGGCAGGATTCCGATGAGTGCCGTGCACACACCGACCAGGAAGATCGTGATGGTCAGAGTCTTGCGGCGGCCGACCTTGTCACCGAGAGCACCGAAGAACAAGCCGCCGAGGGGCCGCATGACGAAGGCGACTCCGAAAGTCGCGAAGATGACGAGCAGACCTGTGATCCGGTCGCCGTCGGGAAAGAAGTACTCGGACAGGATCACCGCCGATAGACCGTACAACGTGAAGTCGTAGAACTCGACGAACTGGCCGATGCTGCCGCCCAGGAGCACCTTCCGCTGCATCTTCGTCGACGTGGTTCGCTGCTCGGTCGGGGCTGTGATGGACATCCGGGATCTCCTTAGGGCGCGGGGATGATTTCCACCATCTTTGCGATCCACAACACATTAGTCCAACAGATACTTTTGAAACTGGTCATGAGGAAAATCGATGAGAGGCCGAGGTGGCACCTCTCCGCGTAAGCCCCTGACCTCGGCGGCGGACCGCTTCCCCACCGACCGCCTTCCCCAGCACCAGCGCAGTCCTCGGCCCGCGGTTCGGGTCCTTCTGTCCGCTTCAGCCGCCTAGGTCCCGAGGATCTCCAAGGTCAGCTCGCAGAAGGCTCGCGCACGCTTGCTCAGCCTCAGCTCTTTCGGCCAGACGATGGCAAGGTCGATGCTCGGGAAGTCGTCGAGCAGCGGAACGTCCACCGTCTTCGATCCGATGTACGTCCCCGAGGACACGCTCTGGCTCAGCAGCGAGTACCCGTGCCCCATCGCCACGAACGACCGCACGGTTTCGTAGCCAGCAAAGGTGTGCCGCACGATCGGCTCGACGCCGGCGATCCGGAAGAGCTCGTCGTAGTATTGAGTGCTGAACGGCAGATCCAGTTGGATGTAGTTTTCATCTGCGAGCTCTCGCAGGTGGATTGGTCGCGGCCGTTTCCCACCCCCGCCGAGGTGGTGATCGAGTGAGACGAGGACGTGCGGCTTCACGACGTCGATGAGGAAGCGATCGAAGCGATCGGTCATTCCCAGCGTGTAAGTCAGTGCGAGATCGCAGTCGCCGGCGATGACAGCGGCTTGCAGCTCCTGAAGGTTCGCCTCGAGGTAGTTGATCCGAACATCCGGGTAGCGCTTCTCGAATTCGCTGTGGATGAGCGGCAGGCGGGTGGGCGCGATCGGCGAGAAGACTCCGACCGTGAGGTCTCCACTGAGACGACGTGAGAGGCCCAACGCAGTCTCGCCGAGGTTGTCGGAGGCTTCGAGGAAAGGTGTGACCTCTGAGAGGAATCGCTTCCCGGCAGGCGAGAGCACCACCGAACGATTGCGCTGTCGGATGAAAAGGTCGAGGCCGATGGTCCGCTCAAGCTGCGCCATCGCCGTCGAGATCGCCGACTGGGTGACGTTGAGCTGCTTCGCCGCCTCGGTCATGTTCTCCCGCCTGGCGACCTCCTGGAAATAGCGCAGCTGCACCAGGGTGAAATCAAGGGCCATAGCTCACCATCATCTCACTCGCAGCCATCCGCGTGCAGATCCAACCGCGCCGAGGCGGTTCTGTTCGAGCACTACCGACCGACCGTTCCCAGACGGCAGGCTGCAACCCTTCCCAGACGGCAGGCATCGCACAGACCATCCACTTCTACCGGGTCGGATCCAGTTCCGAGAATTCTCCCGACACTTCAGTCGTCACCGATCCCGAGTCCATGCCGACGAGTAAAGTGCCCTGAAACTGATCGAACTCCCAATAAACCACTCAAAAGCGTCCTTCAAATTCAGCATGTGATTTCCAGTCGAATCTTTTTCGAAGATTCTATTGTCTTCTATTCTCTGACTGCCTATAATTGAGCTAAGAGACCTTCAATGACGAACGGAACTCAACAGCGATGACCTTCACCCCCGACCGCAAGCGACGCAAGTCAGGAAAGCGCGACCGCCGCGCCGCCGCTGACTCGCGCGGTGGGGCGAGCAGAAGACCGCCGACGAACATCACACCGGCAGACCTCGTGGGCACCTCTTCTCAGAATGCCCACGCACCCGAGGACACCGCGCAAGCACAACCCGAAGAAACATCGGACCCCGCAACACTGGCCGAACAGCTAAAGGCGGCCGGGCTCGACCTCAGCGGCCACCACTTCGCCGAGGTGTTCGAGGCCCTTGACCCAGTTTCGACCGACGATGACGCAGCCATTGACAATGCGCCGATAGCCGACGACGAACAAATGGACGAAGACACGTCGGCTCTCGATGCAGGACAACCAAGCAAAACCGTCACGACCTCCAGCAGAGATAATTCGAGAGATACCGTCGATCCGGCGAAATCCACAGGGCTCGATCCGAACGCCAAGACTGACTCGACCGCACATGCAGACCCGACCTCATTGTTCGAAACAACCGAGCAGATCAGCTCAACCACGCAGCCCGCCTCCGCTGATCCTGCCAGCCCGGCCAACACAAGCGCCTCTGTCGCCGCTGAGCCTGAGGCTGGAACTGATCCTCAACGACCAACCTCGCTGCACCCGATCCTCACCGACGCCGCCTGGAACGACCTGCTTGCGAGCGCTCCCGAAATCACCGACTCGATCGCCTCCCTGACCGGACTGGTCGGAGGTCTTCGTGCATTCGACCGGCCGATGGGACCGAACGAGGCCCTGCAGGTCATCGATGGGGCCGAGGCGCTGCGTCGACTCAGTGAATCTCTGTCCACCCTGGCACTGGCCGTCTACGAACGCGTCGGCACGCCTAAGGACAGTGGTGCCAAGTCGACCAAGGCGCTCATCCAGGAACGCCTCAACCTCTCAGGGCGAGAAGCGAACCGCCGGGCAAGGCTCGCAGAGAATCTCGGCGGACGAGTCGCACTCGACGGACAACCCCTTGAGCCCGAACACCCGCTCGTCGCCGAGCAGCTCCACCTCGGCACCCTACCCGCGGAGCACCTCACCGTCATCGAAGACTGCCTCAAGGCACTGCCCGCGTGGGTGGACCACGAGACGAAGTCCCGTGTGGAGACCGACCTCGTGAAGTACGCGAAATCGGTGACTGTGAGCGAGCTCCGCGACATCTTCCGTCGGATGCTCGCTCTCATCGACCCCGATGGTGCCGAGCCGCTCGACCCCAGCGATCGTTCCGCCTACTTCATCACTGCCCGGCCCAAGCGCAATGGAGACTGGAGACTGGAGGGTGTGCTCGATCCTGTGGCGGGATCCGAACTGCACGGACTGCTGACCTCGCGGATCCAATCCGCGAAAGGCACCACATCGACAATCGCAGAACCCACCGACTCCGAGGCGGACGAAGGCGAGCGCGAAGACGCTCCCTCACTCGCCCCAAACGCCGGGCCAGACCAGACTCCCGCTAGTGGCGGCCTCGGCCAGACCTTCGACGAGCAACGGTTCGAACCTCTCGATGCCGTCCTTACCGGAGATCGTTTCGATGCACCTCCATGGGCTGTCATCGAGGCCACCGGAGACAACAAAGCCGAATCCGCGGATCCCGCTGCCAACCGTGCCGTTCCTGCCGGTCACGGGGTCCGCGCCAATGGTTCGGCCGTCGATCTCATGAGCGAGCAGCCCAGTGCGAAGGCCTGGATCTACGAACGTTTCGCCACTCTCATTTCGCGCATCAGCATGAAGGAAGCCGCCAAAGGTTCGCCTTACGCCCTGGTCGTCACAGCAAAAGCGTCCGACATTGCCAACGGCATCGGCGAAGCCACCACAGGCTCCGGCGACCGCTTCCCGATGGGCGACGTCGCTCGGCGCGGCCTCGAAGGCACCGTCTTCTTCCACCTGATGGACGAAAAGGCTCGCACGGTGGAAGTCTGCACGGAACAGCGCTTCGCAAACAAGAAGCAGACCGCAATCGTCACCGCCAGGGATCGCGGATGCGTGTTCCCCGGTTGCGACGCACCGGCGGGGTGGTGCGACGTGAACCATGTTGTGCCGCACGCCCTGGGCGGCAAGACCGACATCAACAACATGTGCCTGCTGTGCTCCTTCCACCACCACTTGATGGACCGCTCCGACTGGGAAGTCTTCATGCTCGGCGACGGACGGCCGGCATGGCGACCGCCCGAAAGCACCGACCCTGCTCGCGTCCCGATCCTACACTCACGATTCATCACAGACGACATCATCGACGGCCTCTTCGGAACGTAGCGGCGCATGGCCATTCAATGGCGCCGCTGTGCCTCCATTCTGAAGTGAGCGCGAGTGGCCTTGGCGCGGCTGCCTTCACCCCACCGGACTCGTGCTTACGCGCTGGTCAGAGCGCAGGCGGTACAGCGTTCGGTCCGAAAACGGTCCTCGCCGGTCACAGACCAGCCGCTGCATAAGGGATTCTCAGACGGGTGCAAATAGACTGGCCCCATGCACCTCGGCCCAGTCACCTCCAGCGCGTCCGCGATTCCGCACGACATCTCGGCGGCAATCCCCAGCCCATCCATCTCGAGCTTCCAACTCGGACCGCTGACGATCCACTTCTATGCGCTGTGCATCCTCGTCGGCATCATCATCGCCATCGTGCTGACGAACCGTCGACTGACCAAGCGCGGCGTCGAGGACTGGCAGGTACTCGACATCGCAACGCTGGCCGTGCCGATGGCCATCGTCTTCGCCCGCATCTACCACGTCATCACGCACTACACCGACTACTTCGGCCCCGGCCGCAACCCGTGGAACCCGTTCGAACCCGGCTCGGTTTGGGCGATCTGGGAGGGCGGCATCGCGATCTTCGGTTCCCTCATCGGCGGCACGCTGGGTGCATGGATCATGTGCCGCCGCCTCGGCCTCAAACTCACCACTCTGCTCGACGCCCTGGCACCGGGTCTCATCCTCGCTCAGGCCTGCGGACGATTCGGCAACTGGTTCAACCAGGAGCTCTTCGGCCTGCCCACCACCCTGCCCTGGGGCCTCGAGATCGATCCCGGCAACCCAGCAATCCCGCTGGGCACTCCCCCTGGCACCCTCTTCCATCCAACGTTCCTCTACGAGGTCATCTGGAACAGCCTCGGCGCTCTCGTCCTGCTCTACCTCGGCCGCAAGGTCTTCTTCCAGTGGGGGCGCCTCTTCGCCGTCTACCTCATGTGGTACGGCGCCGGCCGCATCGTCTGGGAGTCCATCCGCCTCGATCCGAGCTTCGTCATCCTCGGCCTGCGCACCAACGTGTGGGGCGCGATCGGCGCCGTCGCTCTCGGCGTGGCGATCATGCTCATCCAGTGGAAGCGCCACCCCGAGCCCGAAGAATCACCGTTCATCCCCGGACGCGAACCCGAACCCGCGAAAGACTGACACACACCCTCACCGAGGCGGCTCCCCCGATCCGTGGATGCGCGCCCTTCCGGGACCGCATCCGCCTTCGGGTCCACGTTTGCCAGTCTCCACGTTTGTCATTCAGAGTCCCATTCACTTGGCAGGGTTATGCTCACCCAACAAACTACTGTCAAGTAACATGGATTGCATGCACTTCTTCCGCATGATCCTGCACCTGCTGAGGTCCCACCGACGATCCGCGCGCGACATCTGGGACACCTACTCCCTCCCCATGCGCGTCCACCTGGGCGAGATCGACATATTCATGCATCTCAACAATGGCAAGTACCTCTCGATCATGGACCTGGGACGACTCGACATGATGGTGCGCAGCGGAGCATGGCAGGCGATGCGTGAGCGCGGATGGACCGGCGTCGTCAGCGCCGAGACCATCAGCTTCCGCAAATCGCTGAAACTCTGGCAGCGCTACAACCTCGAGACCAAGGTCTGCGGAATCGACGAGCGCACCGTGTTCTTCGAACAGCGCATGGTCGTCGACGGCGAGATCTTCGCCCGAGCCTATGTCGCCACTCGCCTGATCTCCGATGACCGGCCGCTCACCAGGGACGCCCTCATCGAGGCCTTCGGGATGCCGGAGAACGAACCCGAACTGCCCGACTGGATCCACGATTGGCGCCGTGACAACGCGCTGCCGAGCACCCGCCGGCCCGCCTGGAGCAGCTGGACATAACAGAGCTGTCGTCTGGACCGAGCTGTAATCGGCACTGCACCGTGGTCCGCGTTGAGTTGCGCTCGGCACGGCGCCGCGGCCCGGGCAGAGCCGTGGTCGCGACGGCGCCGCGGTCGGCACGGCGCCGCAGCTCGACACCACTGCGACCAACCCCGCAAAACGGACTACCGCCCCGCTTCGATCCACTCCTTAAGACGGCCCAGGCCGCGAGTGATCGCGGTTTCATCAATACCCGAATAGGCCAGTCGGATATAGGACCGGTCCTCCCCGGGCTGCGGTGAGCCGAAGTGCTCGCGGGTGCAGAACGAGACACCCGTGGCATGCAGCGCCTCGGTGGAGAAGTCCGCCAGAGTCGCGATCCCCTTCGACTCCATCGCCTCGGTGACATCGGGGAAGACGTAGAACGTCGAGCCCGGTGTCGCCACACTCATGCCGGGGATCTCATTGATGAGTCGACAGGTGGCATCGCGCCGTTTGCGCAGCACCTCCAACATCTGCCCCACCGGCCCCTGCGGTCCGCGCAGGGCAGCGATCCCTGCCCACTGCACGTACTGGTTCGTGCACGATTCGTCGTTGGTGTTCATCAGCGAGATCGCCTCGGCGACCTCCTTCGGCGCCACCGCGCAGCCGAGCCGCGACCCTGTCATCGCGTACTTCTTCGAGAAGGTGTAGAGGATGACGGTGCGCTCCCGCATGCCCGGCAGCGCGGCGATCGACTGGGACTTCCCGCGATAGCGCATCTCGAAGTACGCCTCGTCTGAGAGCACCCACAGGTCGAATTCCTGCGCAATCGCGGCGATGGCCTCACGCTCGCCCGGGGTGGACTCTGCCGAGATCGGGTTCTGCAGGTCGTTGTAGATGATGGCCGTCGTGTTCTCATCGATCGATGCCCGCAGGTGGTCGAGGTCGATGGCAAAGCCGTCGGAGGTCGGAACATATCGGTAGGGCAGGGCCGTACCGCCCAGATATTCGATCTGGGATTCGTAGATCGGGAAGCCCGGATTCGGGTAGAGCACGCCTTCACCTGGGTTCATCACGGCTTGGAGGAATTTCGTGATCACGGGCTTGCCACCGGTGGTCACGACCACCTCGGCGGGGTCGATCGTCATTCCGCGCCGCGAGCCGATGTCATCGGCGAGCGCCTCCCGCAGTTCGGGAATCCCCGGCCCAGGGCAGTAGCCGGTCTTGCCGTCGCGGATCGCCTGCTCCATCGCCTCGACGATGTGAGGAGCGAGCGGGAAATTGAGATCGCCGAGGTGGAACGGGAAGACCTCGTTGCCCTTCGCCTTCCAATCGGCGGCGGCCTGGGCCACGCGGAAAGCGGTCTCGGTGCCGAGGTTGTCCAAACGGCGAGCGGTCTTCATCGTCGACTCCTTCTTCGGGGTCCATCTCTTCGGGGCAGTGCTGAGGTATCGGTGCTGAGGTATCCATGCGTGCTGCGCAACGCAGGACGAAACCGTCCCCGGACCACGGTGCGCACCGGTTCACTCACGATAGAGCACCTGACCAGGGATTGTCAGCGATGTCCGAGTTTCATCCGACGGCGAGCGCGCTCCGCCCAGCGAGCAGGCACCACAGGCCGATGCCGAGGAACACCGGAGCGCCGAGGATGCCGCACCAGAAACTCGGCGCCGCGGTCTCGCGCGGCAGGATGAACGCGACCACCGCGACAATGGTCAGCAGCAGCCCCGCCACGTGAAGGACGGGCTGGCCGAAGACGGCGGCGAGCGCGAAGAAGTGGATACCGACGATCGCGAGGATGAGCGGGGCGACGTTCTCGGTCTGGCCGGTACGGATGAGGAAGAAGCTCGCCACCGCCCCGATGATGACCTCCGCCCAGAACACGATGAGGTAGAGCGTGAACGCGGACGTCCCGGTGGTGAAAGCGCTGGGTTCCGACCAGTTGCCGATGGCGGCGAGAATGCTCGGCACTGCGAGTGCGAGGCCCGCGACTCCGAGTCCGGCGAGCACGAGTCGCCAGACCAGTGCTCTGGGTGGCGCTTCCTGTGCCCAACCCGACCAGATGAACGCGGCGAGGCCGAAGATCGCGCCGATCATGACAAGGTCGCGCGGGTGGGCCACGTCGATCATCGTCGTTCCCTTTCATCCGTGCGGGCTGACTTCGACACTACTCAACAAAGAGGATCCGGACCTATGACGTTTTCCCGACTCCCTCGGCTCTGAGCGCCGCCGATGGTGCCGAGTTCGGCGAGTCCCGTCGTCACACTCGCCTCCACCGCCGAGGCGGCCGCCTCTTCCTGCCCCACCGAGCTGCCCATGTTGGCGCCCCTCACCGAGGCGCCGGCCCATCCTGTCCCACCGACCCAACCGTGTCAGGCCCTCCCGCCGAGGTGGCCGGAATGGCCTGCCAGTCCTCGATCGGTTCTTGGCTGAGTGGAAATTCGCGGGTATTGATCGGCTCCATTGCGCTCATGCGAACAGTGCAGTCAGTCAGTCCGCTCATGTACGGCCGTGACGAGGAAATCAGTAGGCTGTCGCGATTAGTTCAGCACTCAATACAAACCGTCGCAACTATTTACTTCACCTTGAGCGTGAGATAGAACTGTTTTCGTAGGCGACCACATGGTCCGCCTCGAGTTCAGGAGATGATCCGTGTCCTACTTCAATGGTGAAGCCTCACACTGGCTGGCGGCCTCCCCCGCCGACGACGTCGACCCCGCACCGCTGCCACGAGAGAAACAAGATCTCGTCATCGTCGGCGGCGGACTGACCGGCCTGTGGTCGGCTTATTACGCCAGGCAGGCCCACCCCGATTGGGCGATCACCATTATCGAGGCCCGCCACATCGGCTACGGCGCCTCCGGCCGCAACGGCGGATGGCTCTCTACCCTGCTGCCGGGCAATCGCACCAAGTTCGCCGAGGCGGTCGACCGTGCCCGGAAGGACGATCCCACCGGGCCGGTCGGCTCGGCAGGGCTCGACGGCGTGGCCAGCGTCAGCGCATTCCAGTCCGCACTCTTCGACTCCATCAACGAGGTCCTCGACGTCTGCGAGACCGAGGGCATCGATGCCCACCAAGTCCGCGGCGGTCATATCGACATCGCTCAATCGGAGGCCGGCTTGTCCCGGCTGCGCGATCTTGAGGCCGGCAATGAGCAGTTCGGATACGGGCCCGAGGATATGCAGTTCCTCGACGCCGAGGCGACTCGTGCCCGCATCAACGTCGACGGGGCGCTCGGCAGCCTCTACTTCCCCGGTACCGCCGCCATCGATCCTGCACTGCTCACCCGGGGACTCGGCCACGTGCTCAGGGAACAGGGCGTGACCATCTGTGAGGCCACCTCGGCGAGGCATATCCGAAAGAATTCGGTCGCCACGGACCGCGGGCCGGTGCGCGCGGACACGATCTTCGTGTGTCTCGAGGGTTATTCGGACACGGTCGGCGGCGACCTGCCGGGCCTGCAGGGACGGCAGGTCATCCCGGTGTTCTCGTCGATGATCGCGACCGAGCCGCTGCCGGACGACGCGTGGGCGTCGATCGGCTGGGAGGGGCGCGAATGCCTCGGCGATACGGCGCACACGTTCATCTACGCCCAGCGCACGGCCGATGGCCGGATCGCGCTCGGCGGCCGTGGGGCACCCTATGCTTTCCGGTCGGGTCTGCCCGGTGACGGTGAGGTCCCCGCCGAGGTGGTCGACCTGTTGGCCGGGCGCCTGTCCTCGCTCTTCCCGGACCTCGAGTTCGAGGTTGCGCATGCCTGGCGCGGTGCGCTCGGGGTGACCAGAGACTGGTGCGCCGGCATCTTCTTCGACCCGACACAGCGCATCGGAGTGGCCCGCGGCTATGCCGGGCACGGGGTGACGGCGACTCATCTGGCGGCGAAGACCCTGCTCGATCGGGCCGCCGGGACATCGAGTCCGCTTACAGCGCTGCCGTGGAACGACCACTTCTCCGGACAGTGGGAGCCCGAACCGATTCGGTGGTTGGGCATCCGGTCGATGTACAAGATCTTCGGCCTCGCCGATGCGTGGGAGTCAGCGACCGGGGCGAAGAAGACAAGCTTGCTCGCCGGATTCGGTTCTCGGCTGGCTGGCCTGCACGAGTAGACAGGGCGGGGCTCCACCAGTCCTACCAGCTCCACCAGCTCGGTGAAACTGCATCAGCTCGGTGCAGGGACCAAGCCGGCGCAGTTTCACCAAGCTGGATATCGAAGCAAGGTGGAGCAGCGCATGGTGAACGCACGGCCGCCCCGGTCTCGTCTCGTGACCGGCTCATCCCGCACCCGAACGACAGGAGGACACTGACAGCATGACGGACACGCACCCTCGCATCTCCCCCATGGCCGCTTCCTACCCGGCGTCGAGCATCCGCAAGATGTTCAATCTCGCGCTCGACTTCCCCGACGCCGTGAAGCTGACCGTCGGCGAGCCGGACTTCACCACCCCGGAGCACATCAAGGCCGCGGGCATCCGCGCGATCGAGCACGACAACACCCGCTACGTCGCGAACGCCGGCATCCCCGAGCTGCGGGCCGCAATCGCGCGGAAGTACTCGACTCGGTGGAATCGCAGCATCGAGCCCGCGAACGTCATGGTCTCCTTCGGCGCGATGGAAGCACTCACCTTCGCCCTCGATGTCACCGTCTCCCCCGGTGACGAGGTCATCATCCCCGACCCCAGCTTCCCGAACTATCTGGGGCAGGTGCACCGCCTCGGCGGGGTTGCGGTGTCCGTTCCCGTCACCGAGGACAACGATTTCAAACTCCGCGCCGAGGATGTCCGCTCAGTGATCACAGCCAGGACCGCCGCCGTGATCATCAACAGTCCGTCGAACCCTTTGGGTTCGGTCATGGATCGGGCCGACCTCGAGCAGATCGCTGCGCTGGCCGATGAGCATGGGTTCACCGTCATCTCCGATGAGGTCTATGACGAGATGGTCTTCGAGGCGGAATACACCTCCATCGCCGAGGTGAAACCATCCACCGCCGAGGCGGGGGGCTGAGTTCGATCGGTTCCTGGCCATCGGCAGCTTCTCGAAGACCTATGCCATGACCGGCTGGAGGTGCGGTTTCGTCATCGGTTCGCAAGATTTCATCGCGCCGATGGCACTGTTGCAGGAGGGCCTGACCTCGAGTTTGCCCGGGTTCGTCCAGGAGGCCGCCGTCGCCGCGATTGAGGGGCCGCAGACCGCTGTCGAGGAGATGGTCGCCTCGTATGCCAGGCGGCGTGAGCTCATGGTCGAACGCATCAACGTCATCGAGGGCTTGAGTCTGCTGCGCCCTGCGGCGACGTTCTATGCCTGGGTGAATGTCTCCGAGTGGGGTTTGGACTCGTGGGAGTTGGCGACTCAGCTGCTCGAGAAGCACAATCTCGCGACGATCCCCGGTTCGGCCTTCGGCCCGGCCGGCGAAGGCTACCTGCGTCTGACTTTCGCGGTGTCGGACGAGACCATCAACACGGCGTGCGACCGGTTGGAGGCGTTCGCCGCAGCTCGATGAGCCTGCAACAACCTCATTCCACCGCGGCGAGCGCTGAATTCCAGCTTCCGTAGAACTTCCGGACGGCCGCGGCGAGGGAACCTCGCCCTTGTGCTCGGCGGCGTATTCGGTGTAAGCCTTGTAGGTCGCGGCGGTCCCGCGTGATTCGCAGTCGGCGAGGAATTCGGCAATCGCCTTGTCGTAGGCATCCGCGTCGAAGCGCAGCTGCCCCTTGGCTCGGCCGATCTTGTTCGTCGCCAGACCCGCCGCCTTGAGCGCTTCGTTCCAGGACCCGAACCTCTGCACCGCGGTCTGACTGGTCGGCGGCCAGATCGTCGCCCCCTGCGCCGAGGTCGCTCCGAGGCCGTCGAGCACCGTCTTGCGCAGTTTGTCGTACCGGCTGGCGGTCAGACTTGGGACCTCCGCCCGGCCACGGACGTACGCAACCGCCGCAGCCACCTCGGCGAGAGTGGACGTCACGGACGTCCCTGAGTTCTCGAGTTGGACGGTCAGCGCGGACTCCACCTCGGCGAGAGTCTCTCGGTCGGTGGGGCTGAGCTTGGCCGGGTCGGCACTCGCGGGGATCCCCGGCGCTCCGGTGGAATCGAGGCTGCGGGCGGTGATGAACAGCAGCGCACCGAGCACGGCCAGCGACGAGGTGTGGGTTCTCCCGGTATCAGACATTCACTCCATTGTACGTTTCAGATGGGGCACATCCGGTTTCAACCTCGGTACACGCAATCGTCTCCGACTCACGCAACTGCAAATAGTGTCGGTCCCGTGGCCAGAGATGGTGGCCGCGTACAGAAAATGATGCCCCTGAGATGCGGAGAAGATGATGCAGATGAAACGAGTTCTTGGAATTGGAACTGCCTCCCTGATTCTGGCTACGGCGAGCGTATTCGGCGGCACCGCCGCTCACGCCGGTGTGATGAAAGCCAGCCACACATATCACCCGACTCTGACACAGTGCGAGAAATATGTGCGCACGGCGGCTTCTGTCCACCGTCTCTTCGGATATCGGGTCGTCAAGGCGGAATGCGTCACGGTTCGACCAAGTCAGAAATACATGGGCGTAGTCACCTGGATTGTCTGAGCTAGGTCGGCTGCTGTTCCAGTACGTCGGTCGAGGATTTGCTCAGCCTGCCAGCAGCGCGAGCGATCCCGTGGCGATGAGCGTGGTCAGGGTCGTCCAGGCGATGATCGCGATGCCCTGCCACAGAAGGATCCACGAGGTCTTCACACCAGCGCCGACGAGGATCGTCGAGGTGATCTGAGTGGGAATCGTCAGCGGTCCGAGCAGGCTCGCACCGGGGACGCCGAACCGAGTGAGGAACTTCTTGAACTTGACCCGGCCCTTGGACTCGGGCTTCCCACTTTCACCGAGGTGGCCCTCCGTCGCCGTGTCACCGGCAGTGACATCGGACAGCTCCAGTCCGTCGGGGAGTGTTCCATCCGTGCTCGGGTCGGCATGTCCGCCTGCCCCTACGGCCGCGAGCTCACGCTTTTCGCTCTGACGATTCACGACGGCGCGGCGGGCGCGGGCGCCGAGGACCACGATGACGGTGACGCAGATGAAGTTGCCGATGGCTCCGGCGACTCCGGCGAGCACGGGGTTCATCCCGGCCCAGACGCCGATGATCGAGGAGATCTCACCCTCGATGAAGGGGATCGCCCCGGCGGCGGCGATGATGAACGGCTGAAGCAGGTCGGGAACCTGAGCGGCGAGACCTTGGACGAATTCGATGATGGGATTCATGGTGTCCTCCTGAACGTGATCGGCAGATCCCGGCCCGGAAGGACCGGATCTGATGGTTGATACGTTCAGTACAGACTGTGTTCTCAGAACAGGGTCAAGCCCTCATCGGCGAACCCAGCGAATCCTCAGCTCTCTTCCGCCGCGGCAACGTCCTTGATGAAGGCGATGAACCGCTCACGATCGGCATCGGGAATCTCGAGAGTCGGGAAGACGGAGATGAAGGCACGCTGGATGACGTCGATCTGCGCGTCGTTGTAGAGCTCGCTGATGGAGCCGATGATCGCGGCCTGCCCCATCTTCACGTCCCCGGTCATCCGATCGGTCGGCGCGAGGAGCCAGGGTTTCGCTTCGAGATGCTGCTTCATGCTCGGAGCGATCTGCTCGGCCAAGCGCGCACGGGTGGCGTCGTCGGCGTCCTCGGCGAGTTCGTCGACCTCCTGGTCATACGGTGTGGTCTCGGACATGATGGACCGCATCTCCGCGAGAGCCGATTCCTCGTACAGGGTCGAATAGATGTTCATCAGTCCGCGATCGGCACTCGACATCCGGGCGGCGATGTCGATGAAGCCTGAAGCAGTATCGATCGGCGCTCCGTGTTCGAGGAGCTGGAACACCTCGGTGCGTGCCTTTTCCAGGGCCGCGATCTGCTCACCGAGGTCGGACTCGAGCTGTTTGAGGGCGAGCTGCTGCTGTTCGTGATCGTCTTCGACCGCACCGATATCAGCCAACGGGATCCCGAGTTCGCGCATCCGCCGGATCTGATGGAGTCGCAGCAGGTGGGAAGCCCCGTACTGTTTGTATCCGTTGCTCATCCGTTCGGGCTCGGTGAGCAGCCCGAGCTTGTGATAATGCCGAATCGTGTTGACCGTGGTGCCGGTCAGCCGCGCCAATTCGCTCGTGCTCCATCCCACGGTCAGGTCCTTCCGCCGGTGCCGTGTCGATCGCGGATGCGCACCAGTCTAATTGGAACGGGCGCACAGGTGGAGCCGGATCGGAACGGCCACGTTCGGTACACGGGCGAACGGCCACCGCCGCGTCCAGATCCCGCCGGGCTCAGCGCTCGGCGAGCAGAGCCGCGAGACCGGTGATCCCCCCGACCCCGGTCGGTTCGGTCGCGGTCAGCGGCAGCTGTGCCAGCGGAACCGTCGGCACCGCGGACCTCAGCCGTGACACGTGTTCGTCCTCCCGTTGTCGTCTGTCCGCGAGGAACTCTCCGGCGTCGGCCGGCGAGCGTCGATTGACGACGATCCCGGACAGTTCGATGCCGATTCCGCCGAGGTCGGTGACGAGACCGAGCGTCTCGGCGACGGGCAGCTGTTCGGCGATGGTGACGATGAGGAACCCGGTCTGCCGTGAGTCGGAGATGGACCGCCTCAGCGCGGCGAAGCGATCGCGACGAGCCTGCAGCCTCTGCCGGAGTTCGGCATCCGGCGTCGGCGTCTCCTCCTTTGGGCTGACCAGGTGGCGGGCCGCGGCGGCGAAACGCTCGGACCGGTCGCGGTTGGACAGCAGCGTCTCCGCCCAATCTGTCAGACGCTCCGGCAGCGCCAGCAAGTGCAGGGTGTGGCCGGTCGGCGCCGTGTCGACGACGACGAGGTCGTAGTCGGCCGCCTCGGCGAGGATCGTCGCGATCCGCTCGAGCACCGCCGACTCGTGGCTGCCGGGAGCCGACCTGGCCGAGGCCAGATGCACCCGAGCCGCGCGGTGAGTGCTCTCGGGCAGCATCCGCGTCATCATCCGTTCGACTGAGGCGAAGTGTGCGTCGATCGTCGCTTCGGGGTCGACCTCGAGGGCATCGACGAATCCGCGCTCACCCGTATGGACCCGCCGAGGTTCGTCCGCGAGCTCCTGTCCCCAGATGTCGCCGAGGTTGTGCGCCGGATCCGTGGACACGAGCAGGACGCGTCCGCCGTCGTCGGCCCGGGCCATGGCCAGGCCCGAGGAGACGGTCGTCTTCCCCGTCCCGCCCTTGCCGCCGACGAACAGGCACCGGTGGTCGCGCGCGATGTCTAGCAGCATGCGATGTGGTCCAGGGGCGAACGGGGCAGCCCCATGCGGCGATGCCAGGCATGGAAGTTCTCCCACAGGGCGGGCATGAGCTCGGCCGTGTAGTAGGCCGCCGGGTCGGGTACCCCGAGCGCCTCGCCGAGGACGACGACGGTGAAGAAGTCGTCCTCGGCCTGCTGTTCGCGCTTGAGGGTCTGCCGGTAAGGGCCGACGTAGAACTCGACGAGTCCGTCCCGGAACGACGACCACCACTGCCCGAGACCACCCGAGCTCCCGGAATGCGACTGGGACATCGGCTCAGACGTTTTCTCGGGTCGCGACGAGCTTCTCGTCGGCGTCCGGGTCCTCGGGCGGTTCCGCCCATGCTCGCCGCATCGCCTGGATCGCTTCGATCGCCACCCAGATGCTGGCGATGATGATGACGACGTCGATGGCGAAGAGCAGCCAGTCCTGATTTCCCGGCGTGGTGAAGCTGACGAGCTGCTCGATGGCCGCCCAGAACGACATGACGAACACGAACACGAGCGGCACGAGGGCCGGTGCCGGGTTGCGCCGCTTGCGGATGAGGATGACGGCGATGATCGACAGCGACAGGGATGCCATGAGCTGGTTCGTCGTGCCGAACAGCGGCCAGATCCGCAGTCCGCCTTCTCCGCCGAGCCCCTGGGAGAAGGTGAGGCCGAGGCCGATGACGACGACGAGGAGCGTGGCCGGGACGTTCGTGATCTTGATCTTCACGGCATCGCCGACCTCTTGGATGACGAAGCGCAGCAGACGCATGCCTGTGTCCATCGTCGTCGCGGCGAAGAGCACCGCCATGGTCGCGAGCACCGTCGCCGACAGCGATGCCGGCAGACCGAGGCCGTGCTCCATGAGGGCGCCGCCGCCCTGGACGAAGGCACCGACTCCGCCTTCGCCGAAGGCCGAGTAGATCTCGTGCCACGCTGCGGTGGACTTGATGCCGCCGATGATGGCCAGCACGGTGCCGAGGGCGAGCAGCCCTTCGCCGACAGCCCCGAAGTAGCCGACGAAACGGGCGTCGGTCTCCTTGTCCAGCTGCTTCGAACTCGTCCCCGAGGCGACCATGCCGTGGAACCCGGAGATCGCACCGCAGGCGATCGTGACGAACAGCAGCGGCACCATGCTCGGGGTGCCCTCCGGCACGGCGGTGTTGATGGCGGGGGCGACGATCTCGGGCTTCGTCGCCGAGAACAGAGTCGCCGTGAGCACGGACCCGAAGAGGAGGATGAGTCCGATGAACAGCTGCACGCCGTTGATGTAGTCGCGCGGCTGCAGCAGGACCCACACCGGAAGCAGCGAGGCGATCGCCCCGTAGGCGAAGAGCAGGACGATCCAGAAGGTCGCCGGTCCCACGCCGAGGAAGTCATCGGGCAAGGCGACCGGAACATAGTTGCCGAGCACGATGAGGCCGTAGAGCAGGATGACGCCGACGATGGTGACGGGGATGAGCGGCACCCGCAGACGGTAGACGCAGACACCGACGATGAGCGCCACGCCGATCGCGCCCCAGGCCGGGATCACGGCAGACGGGGTGCTGATGAGCAGGTCCTTGATGACCACGGCGAAGGCCGCGATGACCATGAGCAGCAGCAGGAAGATGACGATGAGGAAGAGGTTCGCCCCGCGCTTGCCGATATAGCGCGCCGACAGGGCTCCGATCGACCGCCCCTTATTGCGTTCGGAGGCCCAGAGCGTCCCGAAGTCGTGCATGCCTGCGAAGAAGACGGTGCCCAGTGTCACCCACAGCAGGGCCGGCAGCCAGCCCCAGATGACGGCGATCGCCGGGCCGACGATGGGCGCGGCTCCGGCCACCGAGGTGAAGTGGTGGCCCCACAGGATGTACTTGTTCGTGGGCACGTAGTCGACCCCGTCGTGGAGTTCGTGCGACGGAGTGGTGAAGGAGTCGTCGAGCTTGAAGATCTTGCGTCCGAGGAACTTCGAGTAGAGGAGGTAGCCGGCGATGAGCATCGCCAGCCCGATGATCATAATCAACAGGGAGCCCATGAGGACCCTCCCTTCGGAGTCGAACGATGCTTCTGCGCATCGTCACTGCAGTTCTTCCCAGCATTTTATCAGCGCGCTCGAAGCTCTCCGTCAATACCGCCTCGGCGTCACCGGATTGAGACCTGCCGGCTGCGCATCCGCCACGGCCGACCCCTCTAGCCGCCGCACCGGAGACGGTATAGCGTGGCGACCGGGCACCGGCTTCCTGTGCCGGCGCCCTGAGATCTGATGACCGTCAACGAAAGGCGAAGTCAATGACCGATACGAAAATCAGCGCTTCGAGAACGATCGATGCGGCACCCGAGGACATCTTCGACGTCCTCAACAATCCGGAGCGTCACGCGCAGCTCGACGGTTCGGGCATGGTTGTCTCCGATGACACGAGCGATCGCATCACCAGGACCGGTCAGAAGTTCACCATGAACATGCAGTGGGATCAGATGGGCGGCGACTACAAGACCGACAACCACGTCATCGGCTATGAGGAGAACAAGCTGCTGGCCTGGAAGACCGCGCCGGCAGGCGAAGAACCTCCGGGCTGGGAGTGGGTCTGGGAACTCACGCCGCTGGGTCGGCACTCGACCGAGGTCTCTGTCACCTACGACTGGAGTGCGGTGACCGACAAGGAGCTGCTCAAGAAGATCAGCTTCCCCGTCGTCAGCGAACAGGACCTTGAGTCCTCACTCGGCAATCTCGCCGCAGCGGTCTCGCAGGACTGAACGCTGCCGGGCATCCGCTGGACAACCCTGCGGAGCGCCCGCTCGCTTCCGGCGGCCCTGAGCGAACTCACCGCAGTTCGCTCAGGGCCGCTTCCGCGCGCGCACGCCGATCCTCTATCGCCATCTCCCACCAGTAGTCGCCACGTTCGCCGAGCCCGATCTTCGCGGCGTTCACCCGCCGCCGGGCTTCGGCCAGATCGTCCTCCACACCCGCCTTCTTCGCTTTCCCGACAGCGTTTCGTGCCGCACCGAGATGGCTCTTGAGCTCCTCGACCACGCGCGGTTCCAGGCCCGGATCGGTTCGTCGCCACCTCCGCCCTGTGACGATCAGCCACTTCTCGTCATCGGTGTAGTCGTCCACGCTCATCCGAGGAAGACGCAGAACGGGTGGGCGGAGGGATCGGCGAAGACGTACAGCGGCTCGTCGTCATCGTCGGTGCGGTCGAGCAACAGCCGGGCACCCAAGTCCGCCGCCCGCTCACGCTGGCACTCGAGGGCATCCCGGTCCGACACCGGTGTCCCCCTCTCCCGTCTCGCAGGGTTCATCAGTACTCCAGCGGGGTGAGCACGGCGATCTTCCAGCCCTCGTCGGTCCGCACGAGCTGGTACATGTTCCGCTCGTCGGGGGGCACCTCCGTGGTAGGTCCAAGTGACGTCGGCCCAGATGCTGTGTGCGGTCGATGCAGCCACCTCGACAGCGGTGTCGACCTCATTGTTCTCATCCATAGGGCACAGGCTACTCCACGCCCCTGACTCCGACCGAGGGCCGTATCCTGGGACTGCCATGACTGATCAGCCGACGCCTGCGTCCCGCGAAGACCGCTGGCGCAGCCGTTTGGCCATACCGGTGCTCATCGCCGCACTCGTGTCGATTCCCGCCGTGTTCCTCTCCTTCCTCTCGGAGCCGTGGAGCGCCGCCGGCCGCATCGTCAATCTCCTCTCCGGGCTCGTGCTCGTGGGCGAGACGCTCATCCTCTTCACCGTCTCCGAGGACCGTGTCGCGTGGCTGCGCCGTCACCTGTGGCTCATCGTCCTCACCGTCCTCATCATCCTCGGCGTGCTCTTCGCCCTCGGGCCCGTGCAGCTCTTCCGCCTCATCCGCCTCATCGGTGCCCTGCGGATCCTGCGCACCGGGCGGATCATCAAGGCCGGACGGCTCCTGTCCCACCACGTCGACGGCCGGTGGAATCGCCTCGCGGCTCTCGGCGTCTCCGTCCTCGTCGCGATCTTCACCGCTGCGACGCTGGCGGATCCGACGTCGACGGTGCGCGGCCTCCTCCACGAGGTGCTGCCCTTCCGCTTCGGACCGATCGCCGTCGTCGCCTCCGGACTCGTGCTCGCGATCGCGACCTTCATCGTCCTCTTCGACCGCAGCTCACGCGCGGGCGCCCCAGACGAAGATGCCCGAGACGAGGACGACCGAACGACGACTGACGACGGTGAGCGGTGAGAGGATGTCTCCGTGCCCGAAAATCGACCGACCCCCACCGCCCTCCCCGCCGATTGGCGTGATGCCTTCGCCCCACTCGCCGCGGCGGCTCCGCACTCACACACGCCCGTGGCCTTTTGACTCGACGCAACTAGCAAAATCGTCGCTAGAGTTAAGACAAATACAGTAGAGCAATGGCCAGCTCATATCGCAGAACCATAAGGACAACCAAGTCGGTGTCGTGGCGGCCAGAACCGGAGGTTTGAACAGTGAATGATGTAGACCCGCTTGTCGACAAAGCGGTACGACTGTTCAACTTTCTTGCAAAAGCGCAGCGGCTCAAAGAGCGTCCCATTCGCGATGTGGAAAAATATAAACGCGATGGCATGGTCTATTGGTTAAACGAGCTACCAGCTCATTCGGCGGTCCAGTGGGTACAGGATGCCTCAGACCTGGGAGAACCGGTTCTGACAATAGACCGGCTGGAAAAAGCTGACCCCCCGGAAGTTCCCAACTTAATCAAGGATTGGGTAGACGGAGAGGGCCTTGCACCTGAAAAACGCCCCACCTTGCGCACTAAAATAGTCGATGGCACCGTCTACGACGAAGACGCAGACAGAATCGTCAACAAGATGGTGTCACTAGACGAGCGCCATGACGTTGCAGACGAGTACGTCCAATGGATCTCTCGCTGGGACGCCTGGGCAGAACAAGAGCGAGCTAACGCACCGGTACGAAAAGCGTACAAGGCTATGCACCGTGCGCATGTCACTTCCTCTCAAAACGCGGAGGAGTTTGAACTTGTCTTGGCACTAGGACTCTTGGCATGGAACAAAGAGCCCCATGAGCCAGTGCGACGGCACATGTTTTCAGTCAAGGTCTCAGTCGAGATCGACTCAAGAGACGGTTCGATAAGTCTCTCTTCTGACAGTGACGCCATTGGCCTGACTGCCGAGCTCGACATGCTGGAACCTTCAGCCTTTCCGACTAGAGATCTGCCAGCCCTGACTGAAGAACGCGCGCACAGCTTTTCGGCTCATCCGTTGAATAGAGAATCATTCGATGAGCTCGGAACCAGAACCATCTTCGCGCTTGATCCGGAAGGAAAATACCTGGATCAGCTGGAACCCACCACACTGGGCCCCTATCCCGCCTTGTCTTGGTCACCAGCGCTCATCCTCAGGAAGCGACAGAAAACCGGCCTGGCCCAGGCATTTGAAAAAATCGCGCTCGACATTGAAAGCGATAGTGCCGTCCCCTCCGGTCTGAAACCTCTGCTCGATCCGGGTGAGACTCCTGAGTCGCATTCAGACCCAAGCGATGGAGCGTTGCTCCACGTTGACGACGAGGTGTTCTCACCATTGCCTCTCAACAAAGTGCAAAGGCAAATCCTTGAGCGAGTCGATCAAAACGCCCAGACTTTGGTGCAAGGCCCTCCCGGCACTGGAAAGACCCACACAGCTGCGGCGCTCTTGTCACACCTTCTTGCCCAAGGAAAACGTATCCTCGTTACCGCTCATACAGATCGTGCCCTTCACGAAGTCGGGCAGAAACTTCCAGGGGAAATTCGCCCTCTTGCCGTTTCAGTAGTCGGCTCAAGTCGATCCGACATGGCTCAGCTTCGGACCGCCGTGGACACTATTTCACGCAATTCGACTGAGCATGATCCGACTAGCGCCAACGTGAAGATACAGAAGTATCTAGTCGAGGTTGATGATCTCCGTCAACAACGACAGGCGCTAAATGGGACTTTGACAGAGTCCAGAGAAAGCGAAACCACTCCACATACTGTCTCCGGGTACTCGGGGACTCTTGCGGAGATATCTCAAGCTCACGCCAGAGACGCGAAT
Source organism: Brevibacterium sp. JSBI002 (assembly GCF_026013965.1). Classification (NCBI taxonomy): domain Bacteria; kingdom Bacillati; phylum Actinomycetota; class Actinomycetes; order Micrococcales; family Brevibacteriaceae; genus Brevibacterium; species Brevibacterium sp. JSBI002. The sequence goes on along the minus strand of NZ_CP110341.1, from coordinate 253,651 downwards.
CAATTCGAATGGATCGCCGAGTATCTTGATGGTTCCGAACCTGCTGGCCAGCTGACAATCTCTGACGCTGAAGCCAAAGAATGGCTACACTGCGTCCAGGATCAAAATATTGCCGAATTCTCGCAGATCCGACACCTCCGATCTTTGGATATCGCTGCCCTTCCCAGTCCAGAACAATTTTTTGAAATCATCGGTTCGATCCAACAGGCCGAGGCACGCTTTCAACACTACGCGCAGACAAGGACTTACGCTTCTTGGGAGCCACTTCTAGCCTGCACCATGTCCGATCGAGATAATCTTCGAAATCGACTCAGCAAGATCGCGGAAGTTCATCACCGGACTTCCCAACTTCAGGCGACCTGGATATCCGCCGCAGTTCAGGATATGCGGGCAGGAATAGTCGATGTATGGGCAAGCAGGAAAGCCGACGTTGAGAATCGAGTTCGCTTCGTAGAAGAACGTATTGGAGTGCTCGGCGCAGACTTCAGAGCTGAAGTTTCCGGCGATCCAGACACCCATCTGCAGTTCGCCCATGCACTGCGCGAATACGTTGCTAACGGCAGCGAAATAAAGACCCAGATTGACGGTTCTGTCAAGATTGGCGTCTTCTCACCCGGAATCGTTAAAAAGGCGCGCCCCTTCCTGGAAAGCGTCCGAATAAACGGGCGAGCTCCCGCTACTTTGCAGCTCATCGACAAATTCATCGCATACCAAGAGGCATTGCTGGCACTGGAACGCTTGGATAGGAGCTGGCCTACTGGCACCAATATCCCACCAGAAGACACACTCGTCGAACGAGTCGCCTGGCACAGAACTCAGGTTCAGATGCTGAGTCAGGTTCTGTACCTCCGAGAACACTTGAACAGCGTTGATGCCTTTCTGCGAGAGATAGCCGTTCCGCCCATTAACTGGTCTGACCTGGGCCAGGCTCAGGCTTACCAACTGGTGGCCGAGGGCGCCACAGCATTTGAGGAACTTCAGAACGCACAGAGGCCTCTCAATGATCTAAAAGACACCATTGAAGAGGTAGCCAAATGGAAAGATTCCGTCCAATGGATTCCGAAGTTACTTGAGGCGGTAGAGGCTCAGTCGCACGACCGCTATTCCGCGGCCTACCTCGAAGGTAAAAGACATTCCGAAATCCACCGTGATTCGATTCGCGCAAACGAGCTTCAGGCCAAGCTGGCTGCCACTCATCGCACTCTTGTAGAAGCCATTCTTAATGACAGGATGAACCCCATTTGGTTGGGACGGATTTCCAATCTGCACTCGGCGAACGCCTGGGCACGAACCGGCCATTGGTTACGTAACCAAGACAGTCTCGACGTCAATAAGCTGCAGGCACAAATTGCTCAAATTGAGCAGCGGATACAAAGTATCGCTGAAGCGGTGGCTGCAATGCGGGCGTGGAACCAGGCGGTCAGCAAGGAACGCCTGAGCCCAAGCGCTAGGGCCGATTTGACCCAGTACTCGCAGCTCGTTCGAAAACTCGGCAAAGGTACGGGCAAATACGCGGCACAGCAACGGGCTGAGATCCGAGAAGCTCTCGACCGTTGCCGGCCGTCAGTTCCGGTCTGGATCATGCCTATCTACCGCGTCATTGAACAGCTTCGAATCAGCGAGAACATGTTCGACGTTGTACTGATCGACGAAGCTTCTCAAGCAGGGCTAGAAGCCTCGTTCCTGCAGTATCTGGCGCCAAAAATTGTCGTGATTGGAGACGACAAACAAGTTTCACCGGCGGCAGTAGGAGTTGATCAACAAGCGCTTCGTGATCTCGCTGACCAGTATCTGCACGATGACAGGTACAAGGCGTCCTGGCAGGATCCCGCGCGATCGCTATTCGATGAAGCTCTCATGAGATATGGCGGGCAATTAACTCTGACCGAACATCGTCGCTGCGTACCTGAGATCATTCAGTTCTCAAATAGAATTGCCTATGAACCCAATGGCATCCGCCTTGTCCCCGTCCGGCAGTTTGGTGCAGATCGAATTGAGCCTTTTGTCGTGACGCGGACACCTCACGGGTTCGAAGAAGGTGCTAGCGGCAGCAAGATCAACCGAGCTGAGGCCCGGGAACTCGTCGACACGATCAAAAGTTGTCTGCAAGACCCTCAATACGACGGCCGCACGTTCGGTGTCATCGCGCTTGTAGGTACGGCCCAATCGAATTACATCGAAGGACTATTGCTCGACGAAATCTCTTCCGCTGACTGGGAGGAACGCCAGCTCCAAGTCGGTTCCCCACCGGACTTCCAGGGTGCAGAACGAGATGTCATATTCCTCAGCATGGTCTCGTCAGTCGAACCAGGCAGACGTCTTGCACCGCTGACGAAGGAAATGAATGTGCAGCGCTACAACGTTGCAGTTAGTCGCGCGAAGGATCAGGTATGGCTCTTCCATACTTTGACAATCAACGACTTGAATAACGAACAAGATCTTCGCTATCAGCTCCTGGAATATGCATATGGAGTCCAGAAGCGCGGTCGAGAACTTGAAGGAGAACAAACTCCTCTCGTGCCCGACGATCACAGAATCGAAGGGTTTGACTCACTGTTCGAGCAACGAGTTTACAACCGTATTGCCGATCGCGGTTTTACAGTTGTCCCGCAGTACGAGGCCCAGGGTTATCGGATCGATTTGGTCGTCGTAGGTGCTAATGGGCGCCTTGCTGTCGAATGCGACGGCGACCGGTGGCATGGGCCGGAAGCCTATGCTCGCGACCTGGCGCGGCAGAGGGATCTCGAACGCTGCGGATGGAACTTCTTCAGGGTCCGCGAGTCCTTGTTCTACGCAGACCGGGCGGCAGCCCTTTCACCTTTGTGGGAGCTCCTTGCCGACCTTGAAATTCGCCCTTTCGATATCTTCGAGCAGACGGAGAGCGCCGAATCAGAAGCAGTTGAGGGCGATCAGGGATTGACTCATTCATTCGCACGACCAGAGCAGAGTCTCAGCAAAGAGGCGAGTCAAGAAGGGCAAGAAGCAGACCTCAGGATCGCCCAATCGCCTGCCGAAGAACATCCTCAGCTCCCTCAAAAGCGCGCGTTATCAGATTTTGATAGCGACAACCTCGTCGCGGCTGGGCCCTATCCATCAGTGACTTCCGAGCAATTGGGACTTTTCTCAGAAGATGAAAGTCGTGGAGGCACAGAAGGTGCGCACGTAGCGATTCCGCCTCCACCACCTGCTGCACCAAATTCTGAGCTCATCGTTCGAGAGAATCGCGCTGTCGCGGAGATGGAATTGGACCTTCAATCTGCCCCAGCTGAGGTACAACTCGAATCTGATCTCGATCTACTTGAGCCATACGTTGAGTACTCAGGTTCCAACCGACCAATAAGTTCAGCAACGAGTGATGAGATCATCGATGGGCTGTTGAATATCGTCGAAATTGAAGGCCCTGTTACCGGTTCTCGCCTACAACGGGCGTACGTATTGTCATCGGGCGGTCAAAGAGTCGGCCGTGCGATCGCCAAACAATTAAACGTGGCTCTCACCCAAGCGATTAGATCCAATCGGTTGCTTGCCGAGAATCCATTGAACCAAGCGGGGGTCAAGCCAAGAACTTACCGCATCAGCAGTCAGCCAGAAATTAAGTTGCGCAGTCTCGGTCCCAGGAATCTCGATGAAGTTCCTCCGACTGAGCTTGCTGCCGCAATGGAGCTTGCTCAGTCACATTATGGAGCCACCAGCGACGATGACATCATGCGATACACATTGTGGATCTATGGACGAAAATCTCTCACGCAGACCGTTCGAGAAACTCTGGCTCCGATCCTGCAGCTGCAGAGTGAGCTTCTGAGTTGATCCCCGCTAAAGCCGACCCCTTCGAACAATTGAATAGGAGGAATCAAGATGACTGACGATATTGAGTTTCTACTCAAAGAGATTCTCCTCGAGCTACAGGAAGTGAACTCGAATCTTTCCGGCCTCGATAGCAAGGCGTGGAGCATCGAATACGATGTGGACCAGATCCGCGGCAAGATTGATGACCTGTCGTTTGAAAATGACAGCTAGCTGCTGATTTTCCACCCACGTCACCGTCCAATGAGAAGATGGCTGGGTGCCCGAGTCCCAGCCCGCAGCCGGTTCCGCCCTCCCCGCCGATTGGCGTGATGCCTTCGCCCCACTCGCCGCGGCGGCTCCGCACTCGCACACGCCCGTGGCCCTGGGATTCGAGCTCGTCCAGGTCATCCCCCGCACATGGTTCGAAGCCCAGCACTCCGTCGTCCTCGACAAAGATGACGTCACCCCGGGTGCGAACCCGAGCCTCGCGATCCGCCCGCTCATGCTCAGCGAGTCCGGCAACTGGGTGAAGAAGTCCCTGTCCTGGCGCACCATCGACCGCATGGCCCGCCAGTTCGACATCGACCCGGCCCACCAGGAATGGTTCACCCAACTCGCGGGACTGCGCACCCGCGGGAAGACCGACTTCACACCCGATGGGGCGCCGTACCACCTCGTCGATTTCCGCACTCCCCTGCTGTGGGATCACTTCACGCAGGGGAAGAAGCTCGGCATCGAATTCGTCGGCATCAATCCGGATATGACCGTCCGCATCGGGCACAACGCGAAAGCCGCGATCGACATCCGCCGCAGCCGGAACCGCCTGAACGTGCAGACACGGGCGACCATCGACGAACGCGAATACGCCCCCGGGCTGATCAAACCGATCTGGACGCACGGCTTCTTCGGCATCGACGTCACCAGCGGTTTCACCGTCACCCTCGCCCCCGCGGAGACCCCGACGAAGGAATCCGCGCTGCCCGTGCTCCAGTCCCCCGGGCCGATCACGATCCCCGCGGCCGAGGCCGAAGAGTTCTTCGAGGAGTACTACCCGCAGCTGCGCTCCAGCGCCGAGGTCATCAGCAGCGACGCCACCGTCGCCTTCCCGCAGTACGGCCGGCCCCGCCTCGTCGTCTTCGCCGCCTTCGGCGCCGGCGACAAACTCTCCTTAAGCTGGTACTGGGAATACCAGGGCCCCCGCCGCACCTTCCCCGTCATCGATCGATTGAGGCTCAGCGCCGCCTCGGCGAGGGAATACGCGGAGCAACGCGAACTCGACTTCGAAGATGCCGTCGTCACCGAGGTCGACAAACTCCTCGCCGACACCCACGAAACCGGCTCCGCCCTGCCGACCATCAGAGACGTCGAACTCGACGACGCCGACACCGCGGATTTCGTCGTCAACGTCCTGCCCGGACTCGAAGAGATCGAGCACGTCAAGGTCATCACGCGCGGGAAGAAGCAGCCGTACCGGGAGCTCGGCGGGGAACCGAACGTGAAGATCACCTCGGTCGAGTCGGAGAAGAACGACTGGTTCGACCTCGGCTTCCAGATCAGCATCGACGGCCACCCGGTCCCCTTCGTCAAGCTGTACAAGGCGCTGGCGGCGGGGACGAAGAAGATCAAACTCTCCGACGATTCGTTCCTGTCGCTGAACAAGCCGATCTTCGACAAGCTCAAAGCCCTCCTCGCCGAGGCGGACCTCATCCCCGAATGGGAGCCCGGAGCGCCGAAGATCTCCCGGATGCATGTGGGTCTGTGGTCGGATTTCGAGGACCTCGCCGACGAGTCCGAACCGGCCGTGACCTGGAGAGACTCGGTGCGCGCCCTGGCCGACCTCGAGCACCTGCCCGCCACCGAAGTGCCCGACCTGAACGGCGCGACCCTGCGCCCATATCAGGTGCAGGGCTTCCGGTGGTTGGCGCTGCTGTACTCGTGCCGGCTCGGCGGGATCCTCGGCGACGACATGGGCTTGGGCAAAACCCTGCAGACGCTCGCGCTCATCAAGCACGCGAAAGCGGACACACCCTTCCTCGTCATCGCTCCCACCTCAGTGGTCCCGAATTGGGTGAAGGAGGCAGCCTCCTTCACCCCTGACCTCGACGTTCGTGTCATCGCCGAGTCGACGCGGGCGCGTGGGGTCGACCTCGCCGAGGTGGTCGACGGTGCAGATGTCATCGTCATGTCGTATGCGATCTTGAGGTTGGAGGAGACCCCGATCTCGCGGATGGAGTGGGCGGGGCTCATCCTCGACGAGGCGCAGTTCGTGAAGAACTCCACCGCACAGACCCACCTGGCGGCGAAGGAGGTGCGGGCACCGTTCCGCTTGGCGCTGACGGGCACTCCTCTGGAGAACTCGCTCAAGGACGTGTGGTCGCTGTTTTCGATCACGGCGCCCGGACTGTTCCCGAGTCCTCACCGGTTCGAGGAAGAGTACGTGCGTCCGATCGAGTCGGGTGAGAATCCGGGACGGATGCAGCGTCTGCAGCGGCGGATCCGACCGTTCATGATGCGGCGGACGAAGGATCTCGTCGCCGCAGACCTGCCGGAGAAGCAGGAACAGGTCATCTCGGTCGAGCTCAATGCCGCGCACCGCAGACTCTACGATCGGATTCTGCAGAAGGAGCGGAAGAAGATCCTCGGCTTCATCGACAGCGAATACGACAAGCAGCGGTTCATCGTCTTCCGGTCGCTGACGCTGCTGCGGATGCTCGCGCTCGACCCGTCGATCGTCGATGCCGAACATACTGAGGTGCCGTCGTCGAAGTTGGCCGCGCTCCTGGAGCGGCTCGACGATGTCATCGCCGAGGGCCACCGGTCGATCGTGTTCAGCCAGTTCACGTCGTTCCTGGCCAATGTCGCCGCGGACCTCGACGCTCGCGGGATTCCCTATGTCGTCCTCGACGGGTCGACGCGCAATCGCGGGGCGGTGGTCGACGCGTTCCGATCCGGTGAGGCCCCGGTGTTCCTCATCAGCCTCAAGGCCGGTGGGTTCGGGCTCAACCTCACCGAGGCGGACTACGTCTTCCTCATGGATCCATGGTGGAATCCCGCCTCGGAGAATCAGGCGATCGACCGGGCGCACCGGATCGGGCAGACGAAGAACGTCATGGTCTACCGCTATGTTGCCGAGGGCACGATCGAGGAGAAGGTGCTCGCTCTGCAGAAGCGCAAGGCCGAACTCTTCGACGAGCTCATGTCCGACTCCGGCACGTATCAGGGCCGCGGCCCGGACGGCCAGGCGTTCAGCCAGACCGTGACCGCCGCGGACATCAAGGGGCTGCTCGAGGGGTAGGGGCCGTAGGCACATGCCCCGTCACACCCCTCCGTCCTCATCAGGCCATTGAGAGGAAGAGCTTCTCGAGCTCGTCGGTGCGCACATCGTCCTCGTCGTCCTCGAGGCATTCCCGCAGCGCCGTCGAGATGATGAGGAAACCGGCCCGGTCGAGGGCCTTCGACACCGCTGAGAGTTGATGGATGACGTCGCGGCAGTGACTTCCGTCCTCGACCGCGGTGATCACCGCACCGAGCTGCCCCTGTGCCCGGCGCAGTCGGTTGAGGATCTTCTTCTGCGCAGCGGGGTCGGCCAGCATCCGCTCCCCCGGGTCTCCCTCTGCCCCTGTCGGCTCGGTCAGAGCTGTGTCGCGTTCGCTCATCGTCGTCCTTTCACATTCTCGATGTTGACATCAACTATACCCCTAAGGGTATATTGAATGCATACCCCCGAGGGTATATTGAATATCCGCTTTATTGGGGGCCGTCAATCGTGGGTTCGGGGGCCGGACGCCTGATCAGATAATCGTGTGGTTCGGGGCCAGCTATGGCGTGCATGGGGGCCACTGACGTATAAGCTCCTTCCGCCGCGTGTATAGGGCACGCGGCAGAAGGAGAATATTCATGGTACGCAAGATCAGAGCGAAGCTGGTTCTACAGCTTCGGGCCGAGGGGCTCTCGGGAAGAGCTATTGCATCGTCTCAGGCGATGTCCCGTAAGTCTGTCACCCAAGTCCTCGATGCCGCGAATGCTGCCGGCCTGAGTTGGGATGATGTCAAAGACTGCCCCGATGGTGAGGTGTACAGTCTGTTGTTCCCGGGCCGCGGCGACCATCACAGTGTGTTCGCCCAACCCGACTGGGAACGAATCCATAAGGAGATGGCTCGGGTCGGGGTGACGCTGAAGCTCCTCCATGGCGAGTATGTCGATGCATGCGCTGCTGCTGGTGATGCGGCGATGAGCTACGACCGGTTCTGCCGCACCTATCAACGTCATGTGCTGGTCACTGGCGCCGCTTCCCGAGTCGGTCACAAGGCCGCGCAGACGATCGAAGTCGATTGGTCGGGGCCGACGATGCGACTGTATCCGTCGGGGGCGAGTCAGCCTGTGACCGTGTATCTGTTCGTCGCGTGTCTGCCATTCAGCCGGTACGCGTTCGTGTATCCGAGTCTGGATATGAGCCAGGATTCCTGGTTGCGGGCGCATGTGGCAATGTTCACCGCTTTCGACGGATCGACGCCGAGGATCGTGCCGGACAACCTCAAAACCGGAGTGATCGCTCATCCCCGCGATGGTGAGGTCGTGCTCAACGATGCTTATCGGGAAATGGCTGCCCACTATTCGGCGGCAGTGCTTCCGGGCCGGATCAGAGCACCGAAAGACAAGGCGAGTGTGGAGAACACTGTCGGGCATGTGGCCACGTGGGTGATCGCGGGACTTCGGGACCGACGGTTTGCTTCGCTGCCGGAACTGGCATCGGCGATCGAGGAGCGAGTCGCAGCCTATAACGCCGAGCCCTTCCAGAAGCGGCCAGGTTCCAGACTCAGCGTCTTCACCACCGATGAGCAGCCACTGCTGAGGCGATTGCCGCAGGTTGCCTACGAGATCAGCCGGTGGGTCTACGGGCGCCGGGTGGCCAGGAATGGGCATGTCAGTTGGGCGCGGAACTATTATTCAGTGCCGTTTGCCCATATCGGCGCCAAGGTTGATCTGCGAATCACCGATCGCAGTCTTGAGGTCTATTCCGGCCATGAGAGGATCACGACGCACCTGCTGCTACCGGTAACGGCAGCGAATGAGTATCGGACGAATGAGGCCGACCTGCCGGTCGGCGAGAAGTACCAGCTGTGGGACAAACCGCGAGCCCGCCAGTGGGCCGAGCGGATCGGTCCATCGGCACTGGTTGTCATCGATCGCATTTTCGAGTCTGTTCCCATCGACGAGCAAGGACTCAACCCGGCCCTGGCGGTGTTGAGGCTGGCCCGCCGTTACTCTGCTGAAAGGGTCGAGGCGGCCTGCCGGATCGCTTTGGCCGGTCCGGTGAGGTCCCCACGCTATGCGCATGTGAACCCGATCCTGGTCACAGGGCAAGACCACACCAGAGCCGACGAGGCTCAGCCTGTCGAGCACGGCGGTTACGTTCGTGGAGCCTCCTACTATGCAGGAGGCCGACAGTGACGGCGATCGATACAGAAACCAAGCGCAAGCTGCGCGAGATGGGTGCGACACCTTTGCTGGAGGCACTCGAGTCCCAGGACGAGGACCTGACTATGGGAATGAGCTTCGATGAACGCCTGCAGTTGATCGTCGACGAAGCCCACTCGAGGTTCAACCATGCCAAAGTTGAAGGACTCATCCGCCGGGCCGGACTACGATACCCGGCAGCGGACCTGCGGCAACTGTCCCGCGTCGATGAGAGAGGACTGGATCAGAACGTGATCGCGCAGCTAGGAACCTGCGGCTTCATCGACCGCGGCCAGAACGTCGTGTTCCAAGGATTCACCGGTTCGGGAAAGTCCTATCTGGGATGTGCTCTAGCAAAACGAGCCTGTCAGCACCGGATCCGAGCTCACTACATTCGCATGCCTGATCTGGAAGAGGCCTGGGCACTAGCAAAGGACAAACCGCTGGGCACGACGAAGTTATTGAAGAAATACGCCGCGTTCACCGTCCTCGTCATCGACGAATGGTTACTCGATCCTCCCGATGAGGCTATGCGCAGTATGCTGCTGGAACTGCTCGAGCGCCGCTACGACACGGCATCGACGGTGTTCTGTACCCAGTATGCGAAGAAGGACTGGCATCAACGACTGGGGTCTGGAGTCCACGCGGATGCGATCATGGACCGAATCGTGCACAACACGATCTGGGTCGAGACTGGCAGTCATAACATGCGTGAACATGCTGCTCTGAATTCGTGAGAAACCGTCGGTGGGTGGCTGGTGGACCCGATAGTCCCGGCTGCTGGCCCCCACCGGCAATATCGGTGGCTCCCAAACGCACGATCGACTGGTCCCCAAAGCTTCAAATACTCAGTATATGAAGCCAATGATGAACAGGCCAGCGATGGCCGAAGAAGGAGACAGCTATGTGTCGAGCAGCGACGTGCCGAGTATGCGGAAAGACCACGTGGGCAGGATGCGGGCAGCACATCCAGTCGGTGAAGAGCACGGTCCCGGCCGGCCAGTGGTGCAACGGCAAGCACACCCAGGCCGAAGAGGATGCGGCCCGAGCGGCCAAGCCCGGCTTCTTCTCCCGCCTCTTCGGCCGCTGACCACACGGCAGACCAAACACCCCTCGACCACGGAAAGAAGACTCCCATGCTCCTCGAACGCATCTTCGACGCCGACCTCGCCCACGCCAGCTACGTCATCGCCTGCCAGGCCAGTGCAGAGGCGATCGTCGTCGATCCCCGCCGGGACATCGCGGTCTACCGCGAACTCGCCGACCACCACGGACTGACGATCACTGCCGTCACCGAGACCCACATCCACGCCGACTACCTCTCCGGCACCCGCGAACTCGCCGCCGCCACCGGCGCGACGATGTACGTCTCCGACGAAGGCGGACCCGACTGGTCCTACGGGGCGGGCTTCGACGACGCGGTGCGCCTGCACGACGGTGAGGAGATCGCCCTCGGCAAGATCACCCTGCGCGCCTCGCACACCCCCGGCCACACTCCCGAGCACCTGTCGTTCCTCGTCACCGACGGTGCCCAGGCCGACGCGCCGGGGTTCATGCTCACCGGCGACTTCGTCTTCGTCGGGGACACCGGACGCCCGGACCTCCTCGACGAGGCGGCCGGCGGCTCCGACACCCGCTTCGCCGGTGCCCGCGACCTCTTCGCCAGCCTCCGCGACCGCCTGCTCACCCTCCCCGACTACGTGCAGATCCTGCCCGCACACGGCGCCGGAAGCGCCTGCGGCAAAGCCCTGGGGGCCGTTCCGACGACCACCGTCGGCTACGAGCGCGCCTTCGCCTGGTGGTCGCCGTTCCTCGAGAGCGGCGATGAGCAGGGCTTCGTCGACGAACTGCTGTCCGGGCAGCCCGACGCCCACGCCTACTTCGCCAGGATGAAGACCGAGAACCGGGAGGGCCCGTCTCTCCTCGGCGAGCTCGCCGAGCTCGAGGAATTCGACGCCGGTCGCGTGCAGGAGAGGATCGAGGACGGCTCGGCAGTTTTCATCGACACCCGTCCGACCGCGGATGTCCATGCCGGCACCCCGGCCGGGCTCTGCACATCCCGGGGCCCGGAAAGGCCGCGAGCTTCGGCGCCTGGGTCTTCGACCCGGCCGCGGAGTCGACGCCGATTGTCGTCCTCGCCGATGATGCCGAGCAGGCGGCGGAGTTCCGGGATCATCTCATCAGGGTCGGCATCGACACGGTCACCGGCTACGTGACCTCGCTTGCCGGGATGGATCTGCAACCGGTCGACCTGGTCGACCCGGCGAACCTGGCAGACGCAGCCGACATCCGCCTCGTCGATGTCCGTTCGAAGAACGAGCACGCCGGCGGCCACATCCCCGGTGCAACCCAGCTCAGCGGCGGCCGCGCCCTGTGGGAACTCGACCGCCTACCCAGCGACGGCCGGATCGTCACCTACTGCCAGAGCGGCACCCGCAGCAGCATCACCGCCAGCGCCCTGCGCCGCGCCGGATACCGGGTCGCCGAGCTCGCCGGCTCCTACGATGCCTGGCGGTCGCTCGAGTCCTGATCCGGAACAGGGAGCTGCCGGCCCTGCGCGAGCCGCTTACCCCTTCGGGTCGGGGATGATCGGAAGCTCGGTGGTCACCTCATCCCGGGGAACCGCCTCGGTGCTGGTGGCAGTGTTGTCCACGGAATCGTCGGCGGGCATGCCGGTCAGCCGTTCGGGGTGGAGGATCTCGCCGAGCTCATTCCGCTCGAGCAGCCCGTGCTCGACGACGAGATCGGCGATGGGTTCGTTCTTCGCCAATGCTTCCTTCGCCAGTTTTGCTGCGGCGACGTAGCCGATGACCGGGGCGAGCGCGGTGATGACGGTGACCGAGCGGTCGACGGTGTCTTCGATATGCGCCTCGTTGGCGGTGATGCCGTTGACGCAGTTGATGCGGAAGGTCTGGGCCGCTCGTTCGAGCCACGTGATCGACTGGAACAGCGAGTGGGCGATGATCGGTTCGAAGGCGTTGAGCTGCAGCTGTCCGCCTTCGACGGCCATGGACACGGTGACGTCGGCACCGGCCACGGAGTACGCGACCTGGGACACCGCCTCGGGGATGACGGGATTGACCTTGCCGGGCATGATCGACGATCCGGCCTGACGGGCGGGCAGGTTGATCTCACCGATGCCCGCCTGCGGCCCCGACGACAGCAGCCGCAGGTCGTTGGCGATCTTCGACATCTTCAGCGCGCTGCGCTTGAGCGCACCGGAGAAAGTGATGAAGACACCGGTGTCGGAGGTGGATTCGACGAGGTCTCCGGCCGTTTTCAGGTCGAGCCCGGTGATCTGCCGCAGGTGTTTGATGACCGTTTCCTTGTACCCGGCCGGGGCGTTGATCGAGGTGCCGATCGCGGTGGCACCCATGTTCACCTCGCCGAGGAGGGCGACGGCTTCCTCGAGGCGCTGCACGTCCTCGCGCAGGGTGGTGGCGAAGGCGTTGAATTCCTGGCCGAGCGTCATCGGCACGGCGTCCTGCAGCTGGGTGCGCCCGACCTTGACGATATGGGCGAACTCGCGGCCCTTCGCGGCGAAGGCATCGGCGAGGAGCGTGAGTTCGCCGAGGAGATTCTGCAGTGAGAACGCCAGCGCGATCTTGATCGCGGTCGGGTAGGTGTCGTTCGTCGACTGGCTGTGGTTCGTGTGGTCGTTGGGGTGGATGAACGCGTAGTCGCCCTTCGACCGGCCGGCGATCTCGAGCGCCCGGTTGGTGATGACCTCGTTGGCGTTCATGTTCGTCGAGGTGCCGGCTCCGCCCTGGACGACGCCGACGGCGAACTGGTCGTGGAGTTTGCCGGACTTGATCTCTTCGCAGGCGGCGTCGATAAGGTTCGCGCGCTGGTCGTCGAGCGCCCCGATCTCGGCGTTGGCCCGGGCTGCGGCCTGTTTGACGCAGGCGAAGGCGCGGACGAAGTCGGGGTAGACGGAGATGGGGCGGCGGGCGATGGGGAAGTTCTCGTTCGCCCGGGCCGTGTGCACTCCCCAGTAGGCGGTGTCGGGGATCTCGAGGCTGCCGATGGAGTCGGTCTCGGTGCGGGTGGGCTGGTTCTGGCTCGTGGGAATCGGGCTCGTCGACGTCGACGAGTTGAGGGGAAGAGAGGCGGTGTTGGGATCTGCGGAGGCGTTCGACTCAGTCATAGTGGTTTCACAATCTCATACTTTCCGAGCCAACCGAAGGCGGATTCGGAGGCAACGGACGGGCGGCGGAAATACGGGGGCTGATCAATCGACTACAGATCATTTCGCCCATCTTTTGAGCCGAAACGTCCGCCGCCCGTCAGTTACTGGCTCAATCAGACTGCGATTGCTGCAACCCTGGCCTGCGCAGGGGCGTAGTCGCGATACATACGCTGAATGTCGATCTGGTCGGCAATGTATTTCGCATCGTGCCAAACTCCCCAGATGAAGCTCGATCCACGCCGCGACAGCCACGGCAGACCGAGGAAATACACTCCGGGGACGGGCGAGACTCCGCGTGCATGAACCGGGTAACCGGACTCGTCCAGCACGTCCTCAACGTTGAGCCACGAATAGTCGACTCCGAACCCGGTCGCCCAGATCACCGTGCGAATGCCTGCCTCAGCAAGATCGAGTTCCAGGATCGGATTCGTGACACATTCCGGGTCTGCTCCGAGCACATGAGCCTCGGGTTCAGGCGGCAGGTCGAGGCCATTGCGTTCGATGTATTCGTCGGCCGCGTTGAGCAGCGAGAGATAGTTCTCGTCACCATTGGCGATGTTCTTCTGCAGATCCGTCCCCAGAACAAGCTTCCCATCCGAGTAACCGTTGGCTCGCCCGAGGAGCGTGATTCCGGAATCGGCCAGGTCCCGGAAGTCGACGGTATGTCCGCCTCCGGCACCACTGACAGCAATAGTGACGTGTTCCGCTCCGGCAGGCGGCGTCACGAGATCCCACAGTCCAAGCACGCCCAGCCACCAGCAGAAATCGCGGCCACGGTAGGACCGGGGAGGACGATCATGGGGACCGACGGCGAGATGAACCGGACGGCCCGAGTTCTGAATCTCTGCGGCGATCTGAACGCCCGAAGACCCTGCTCCGACCACGAGGACTCCGCCGTCTTCGAGCTGGTCAGGGTTCTTGTACGAGCTCGAATGCATCTGGGTGAACCCTGCGTCTTCCGGAATGAGTCCGGGAATTCGCGGGGTCTGGAACGGACCGGTTGCCGACACCACGTAGTCGGCATCGATGACACCTGAGTCGGTGGTCACCCGGTAGCCTCGGCTGCCGCTGTTCTCATCGACCGAGGTGACTGTCACACCGGTTCGCACTGGCAGGTCTTTGCGATCGACAAGTTTCTGAAAGTAATCGGCAACCTCTGCCTTCGTGGCGAATCCATCAGGATCGGTCTCTTCGAATTCCTGTGTGGGGAAGCGATCGTGCCAGGCGGGCCCGTTGGCGACGAGGGAGTCCCATCGGCGGGAGCGCCAGGCTTCGGCGACCCGATCCTTCTCGAGGACGACATGGGCCACTCCCCGCTCGCTGAGATGCTCACTCATCGCGATTCCGGCCTGGCCGCCGCCGATGACGACGACCTCGGTGGTTTCTGCGGCTGTGTTCGACATGGACACCCTTCCGTCGGTGCCGCGCTGCGGCGGCATGTGCTTCGTTGCTGGCGGGCACAACTTCGATGTTGCCCTGACGCCTTCCAGCAAACCGCAGGTGGAAGCGGCAATGCCAATAGTTCTTCACGGTCCACTGCATCTTATGAATAGATGCAGTACCCATTTGTCGATCACTTAGGGGTATCTAACGGAAACGCTCTCAGCCTGACTCGGGGGCCACCTCGGCGAGGATCTCGCGGACGACGTCGGCCACGGCAGCGGCCTTCGCCGTCTGCCCGGATCGAGCCAGGGTGGACACGGCCACGTGCAGGGTGGGGACGGGATCGGAGATCTCGAGAATCGTCGTCCGCTCCCCCGTGTAGGTCTGCCGAATACGCGGCCGCTGATTGAGGATGGAGAACCCGAGGCCCATGGCGACCATCGAGCGCACGGTCTCGTAGCTCGAGCTGCGGTAGCGCACATGCGGGGTGATGCCGGCCAGGCGCAGCATGTTGAGGAAGTACTCGCGGCTGTCGGGCAGGTCGAGGACGACGAAGTCATCCTCGGCGAGCTCGCTCAGCGAGACCTTCTTCCGACGGGCGAGACGGTGATCGGTTCCGACGATGACGTGCGGCCTAGCCTCGCCGACGATCTCGGCGCGGATGCCGTCGGATTCGGTGAGGTCGTAGTTGAGCGCGAGTTCGACCCGACCGCTGCGCAGGGCGTCGATGCTCTCCTCGTGGTCCCCCTCGACGACCTCGACGGTCAGGTCGGGATGACGTTCGCCCAATCGCTGGAGCAGCTGCGGAAGCAGAAAAGGTGCGATCGTCTGGAAGCAGGCGATGACGATGGTTCCGCGCACCTCACGCTGGCCGGCCTGGATCGAGTCGACGGCGTCGGTGATCCGCCCGAAGATCTCCCGGGTCTCGTGGAGCAGGCTCTCGCCGGCCGAGGTCAGCACGAGGCCCTTCGAGTGCTGACGGACGAACAGCGGAGCCCCGAGGGCCTTCTCCAGCTGGTTGATCGCCGTCGACACAGCCGACTGGGCGATGTGCAGCTCCTGGCTGGCCTCGGTCATATTGAGCGTCTTCGCGCATTCGGCGAAGTAGGACAGCTGGGTGAGCGTGATCGCGAATCTCTGCACCATTGCGGCTCCCTGCGATGAAGAATCTGTTTTGTAGATGCTCTGACTAAATTATAACTATTTCACAGATGAATGGAATGTCTCGAGAATGGGTGGCAGACAACGACCGCTTCACTCGACGAGGAGACGCCGCCATGGCAGAGCCGACGCACACACGACTGAGAATGTTCAACACCAAGGACACCTATCCGGAACAGAATCTCGACAACGATCTCTGCCAGGCCGTCGTCGCCGGCGGCGTCGTCTACCTGCGCGGACAGATCGGCCAGGACCTCGAGACCCGGGAGTCCGTGGGCATCGGCGATGTCACCGCTCAGGCGGAGAAGGCGATGGCGAACATCGCGATGCTCCTCGAAGAAGCCGGCAGCAGCCTCGCCGACATCGTCAAGGTCACCGTCTACATCATCGATCCCCGTTACCGCGAGGACGTCTACCGGACCATGGGCAAGTGGCTCAAGGGCGTCTTCCCCGTCTCGACCGGCATCGTCGTCCAGGCCCTGGCGCGCCCCGAGTGGCTCGTCGAGATCGACGCCACCGCCGTCATCAGCAACACCGCCGAGGCGGGACGGACCGAGGTGGCCCAGTGACCTTCTCGCTCCTCCTCCACGATCCCGAAACCGGGGAATTCGGCTCCGCGATCTCCTCATCCTCGCCGGCCGTTGCCGCACGCTGCATCAGCCTGGCCGACGGGATCGGCGGGGTGAACTCCCAGAACATCACCGACCCGCGGCTCGGTCCGGCGATCATCTCTGAGATGGCTTCGGGCAAGAATGCGCAGTCGGCGCTCGACGCCGTCGTCGCCGCCGCCGATCCCACCGCGATCGACTTTCGGCAGCTGCTCGTCATCGACGCCGCCGGGAAAACCGCCGCACACTCGGGTGCGCAGGCGCTCGGCATCTTCGGTGCCCGCACCGAGAACAACGCCGTGGCCGGAGGAAATATGCTCGCCGACCTGACAGTCCTCGACGCTTTCGTCGAGACCGCGCTGTCTGCGACCGGTCGTCTCGAAGAACGCCTCTTCGCAGCCTTCGAGGCAGCGATGACCGCCGGCGGCGAAGCCGGGCCCGTCCACTCCGCCGGCCTGTCCGTGGTCAACGGCTCCGGCTGGAGGGTCACCGATCTGCGCGTCGATTGGGCCGACGAGGATCCGATCGGGCAGCTCGGCCGCCTCCTCGAGATCTGGATGCCCCAGCGGGACGACTACATCACGCGCGGCCTCGATCCGGCCGCCTCTCCGTCCTACGGCGTGCCCGGTGACGATCGATGACCAGCGCACTCAAGGACCGTCTCGCCGCCCGGGTCGCCGAGACGGCACCGAAGCTCATCGAATTGTCGAACTCCCTCCACGACGATCCCGAGCTCGCTTGGCAGGAGTTCCGCTCCTCGGCCGCCGTTGCCGAGGTCTTGGCCGAGCACGGCTTCACCGTCGAACGCCCCTACCTCGGACTCGAAACCGCGTTTCGCGCCACGTTCGGGACGGGCGAGTTCACCATCGGCTTCCTCGCCGAGTACGACGCCCTGCCCGGCCTCGGTCACGCCTGCGGCCACAACCTCATCGCCGCCATGAGCGTCGGTGGGGCGATCGGCCTCGCCGAGGCGGCCGGGGACCTCGGCATCACCGTCGAGGTCATCGGCACACCGGCCGAAGAGGGCGGAGGCGGCAAGATCGAACTGCTCGACCGCGGTGCCTTCACCGAACTCGACTTCGCGCTCATGGCCCATCCCGCTCCCGTCGATGTCGCCGAGGCCGAGCCCTTCGCAGTCACGCACTGGCATGTCGAATACACCGGGCGAGCCGCCCATGCCGCCGCATACCCGGAACGCGGCATCAATGCCAACGACGCGTTCCTCATCGCCCAGGTGGCCCTCGGTCTGCTCCGCCAGCAGCTGCCGAAGACCGTACGGGTCCACGGGGTGATGACGAACGGCGGTGAGGCGCCGAACGCCATCCCGTCCAAGACCGAGGGCCGCTGGTACGTGCGTGCCGAGACGACGGAGGAGCTGCTCGCCCTCGAGCAGAAGGTCATCAACTGCTTCGAGGCCGGGGCCCTGGCCACCGGGGCCGAACTGACTATCACACCGGAGAGCCGCCGCTACTCGGAGATGTGCACCGATGAGGTCGCGCTCGAAGCCTACCGGGCCAATGCGCTCGCACTCGGCCGGAACTTCGACGTCGACCCCGTCGCAGCGACGATGAACCGCGCGTCGACGGATATGGGCAACGTCTCCCAGATCGTCGACGCCATCCACCCCTACATCGGGGTCGGCGGCGAGGCGAGCAACCATCAGGCGGCGTTCGCCGAGTCATGCGTCGGCGAGAAGGCCGAGAGCACACTCATCGACGGCGCAATCGCGTTGGCCTGGACCGCCGCGGATGTGAGCGCCCAGCGCGGCTGACGGACGGCCGCACCGCCAGCACAGCGCTGGCAACCACGATTCCAAAGGAGGATTCGGACATGTCAGGTGACACTCAGGCCGCCGAGGGGCTGGCCTATCAGAAAGGTCTGCGCAAGAGCGTGGTCGCCGGCTCCATCGGCGTCCTCGTCCACTGGTTCGACTGGGCCGTCTATGCCTATATGGCCACGACGATCGCAGCGATCTTCTTCCCCGAGGAGGACAGCACCGCAGGTTTGCTCGCCACCTTCGCGGTCTTCGCCGTCTCCTTCCTCGTCCGGCCGATCGGCGCGGTCATCTTCGGCCGCCTCGGCGACAAGCTCGGACGCAAGCACACCCTGTCGCTGGTCATCCTCGCCATGGCCCTGTCGACGCTCGCGCTCGGAGTGCTTCCGACCTACGGAACCATCGGAGTGCTCGCCCCGATCCTCCTCATCGTCACTCGCATCGTGCAGGGGCTGGCCGCCGGCGGCGAGTTCGGCAGCGCCGCAGCGTTCCTCGGTGAGTTCTCTCCCCCGAAGCGCCGCGGCTTCGGCTGCAGCTGGCTCGAGGTGGGTTCGCTGGCCGGGTTCCTCTTGGCCTCCTTCGTCGTCTTCCTCCTCAACCAGGCACTGACGCCCGATCAGGTGAGTGCGTGGGGCTGGAGAATCCCATTCCTCATCACGGTGCCTTTGGGCTTCATCGGCCTCTACATCCGCCGGAAGATCGAGGACACCCCGGATTTCGCGGCACTGCAGAAGATGGAGACCGTCGCCGAGGCGCCGCTGCGTGAGGTATTCAAACGCAATCCCAAGCAGTTCCTGCAGACCTGTGGCATGGAGACGTTCATGAACGTCACCTTCTATGTCGTCCTCGTCTACCTGCTCACGTATCAGGAGACGGCCGTCGGCATCGAACCCGGTCGGGCCGCACTGCTGTCGACCCTCGCTTCAGCGCTCGGGCTCGTCATCGTCCCCCTGGCGGGCCACGCCTCGGACAGGTTCGGACGCAAGCCTGTGCTCATGACCGCGGCGATCGCGCTCACTGTGCTCTCGGTTCCGCTGTTCGTCCTCATGGGCGCCGACTATCCGTGGGCGTCGTTCGTCTCGACCTTCGGCCTGGCGTTCATCCTTGCGATCATCCTCGGCACCCACGCCGCCACCGTCGTCGAGCTCTTCCCGACCCGCACGAGGCAGACCGGACTGTCCATCGCCTATGCCCTCACTGCCGCACTCTTCGCCGGCACTGCGCCGTACATCCTCACCTGGCTCATCGATTCCACCGGCAGCACGCTCAGCCCCGGCTGGTTCCTCGCCGTCGTCGGCGTCATCGGCATCGTCA
Organism: Brevibacterium sp. JSBI002; assembly: GCF_026013965.1. Taxonomy (NCBI): domain Bacteria; kingdom Bacillati; phylum Actinomycetota; class Actinomycetes; order Micrococcales; family Brevibacteriaceae; genus Brevibacterium; species Brevibacterium sp. JSBI002. The sequence goes on along the minus strand of NZ_CP110341.1, from coordinate 233,979 downwards.
CCGTCGCCTCCCTGCCGGAGACACGCGGCATCGACCTGCTGCGCTCCGATGACCTCGAGGAATCATCGGCACCCTCGGCTCCCGAGGCGGCCGCCCCGGTTGAGCGCCCCAACCCCTCGCCTGTCGAGCCCTCCAGCGACCGCTGACCGCTGTCACTGCCCACTCGCTTCCGCATCACATTCGAAGGAGACCTTCCATGACCGCGACTCTGACCGACACCACGACCCGGCCGACCACTGTGGCCGAGTGGCGCGCCGCCGCGGCGGCACTGACCATCGACGGACGTCCCGTCATCGACGGACGACGTGTCGACGCCCGCTCGGGCCAGACCCATGCGAAGACAAACCCGGCCACCGGTGAGGTGATCTCGCAGCTCCACCTCGGCGACGTCTCCGACGTCGACACGGCGGTGGCGAGCGCTCGCACCGCTTTCGATGCCGGCGACTGGTCGCGCGCCTCGGCGACCCATCGGCGTGAGGTGCTGCTGCGCCTGGCCGAGCTCATCGAAGCACGCTCAGACGAATTCGCGCTCCTCGACACCCTCGACATGGGCAAGCCGATCGGTGAGTCCTCGACGATCGACGCCCCGGGTGCCGCCGCCCTCTTCCGCTTCTACGGTGAGGCCATCGAAAAGCTCAGCGACGAGATCCCGGTGACCCCGGCCGGGTCCACGGCGCTCGTCACCCGCGAACCCCTCGGCGTCGTCGGGGTCATCGTGCCGTGGAACTACCCGCTCGAGATCGCGACCTGGAAGATCGCCCCCGCACTGGCCGCCGGAAATGCCCTCGTCGTCAAGCCTCCGGTCGAAGCCTCGCATTCGATCCTGCTGCTCGCCGAGATCGCCGCCGAGGCGGGGCTGCCCGCGGGCATCCTCAACGTCGTACCCGGTCGAGGCTCGGTCATCGGTGAGGCATTGGGCCGTCACATGGATGTCGACATGCTCGGCTTCACCGGGTCCACCGGAGTGGCCAAGGCCCTGCAGGTCTACGCCGGGGAGTCGAACTTGAAGCGCCTGGCGCTCGAAGCCGGAGGCAAGAGCGCCAATATCATCTTCGCCGACACCGATGACCTCGCTGCCGCGGCTCGGAAGGCGGCGTTCGGCATCTTCTACAACCAGGGAGAGGTCTGCTCGGCCACCTCGCGGATCTTCGTCGAACGCTCCGTCTATGAGGAGTTCGTGCATCTGCTCGAAGACGCGGCAGAGGACTTCCAGCCCGGGGATCCGCTCGATCCCGAGAGCGCGATCGGCTGCCTCGTGTCCGAGAAGCACGCCGATGAGGTGTGGGACTGCATCGAGCAGGCCCGCAGGGACGGCACCATCGTCCAGGGCGGCAACCGCCCGGCGATCAACGGCCGCCCTACCTTCATCGATCCGACGATCGTCACCGACCTGCCGGCCAATCATCGTCTGCACAGCCACGAGATCTTCGGACCGGTCGCCCTCGTCACCCCCTTCGACACCGAGGAGGAGGCGATCGCGAAAGCCAATGAAACGCCCTACGGTCTGGCCGCGGCCCTGTGGACGGGAAGCATGGCCCGGGCTCATCGAGTCTCCGCGCGCCTGGTCGCCGGCACTGTCTCGGTCAACACCGTCGACGCCCTGGGCTTCACCACGCCCTTCGGCGGGTTCAAGCAGTCCGGCTTCGGCCGTGACCTCTCCGTCCACGCCCTGGAGAACTACTCGGACTTCAAGACGACCTGGCTGCAGTGGGGGTGATGCATCCTCGCTGCTGCGCGGCACACCGGCACTGAGGTTCATTCTCGGCGCGGTGAATCGGCATCTGCCCCAGCGCGGGGCAGTACCGGTTCACTGCGCCGTTGTCGTCTCCACCAGTCTGCACCCTGTCAGCACTTCGGCATTGGCGACGATGAGCCGAAAGATGTCGTCCGCGTCGAGCGGTGTTCCGCCCATGAAGTGCAGCCCGTAAGCGTCTTCGAGAGCCACAAGGTTGCTCGCCGCCGTCTCCACGGGCAGCGTCATCGTGAAAGCTCCGGAATCGACGCCCTCGTTGAGGACCGCGGCATAGAGCGAGACCTCGAGTCGGTAGAGCTCGGCCATGAGACCGGCATGGAAAGTATCCCTGTGCGCGTGTGTATGCAGCTCATTGAGCGCTTGGAAGTCGACGTCGTCGCGGGAGTGCGGGATGCCGCTGCGGATGATCCTGGCCAGCTTGGCCTCCGGAGTCTCACCTGCGATCCCCTGCTCGCGCCGGTTCCAGTAGAACCGTGACACCGCGTCTTCGTGTACCTCACGCACGAGGTCTCCGAGGTCGGGATAGTAGTAAGCCACCGACCCGGCACCTAGCTCTGAGTGCGCGGCCACGTCGATGGTTCGCAGCCCGTTGAGTCCGCGCTGCGCGATCGCCTGCTTCGCCGCCTGCACCAGCTGTGCACGGCGTCCCGCCTGATTCTTCGGTCGTGCCATGGCCCCATTATCTCCTGAAGTGATGCAGGCAAACGCGGATCGGTATGGCCGTACCTCTGTCAATCGGCGACCACCCGTGCAATTCTTTACGGTGTAACTCAAAGAACTCTATCGGACGCCCACTCACAAGGAGGTGGATGGTGTCTTCCCTTGAACGCACGACCGCATACGCGGACGAACAGAAGCAGCATCTGAAGAAGACGCTCGGCCGATTCGACATCGTGCTCATCGTCATGTCGGCAGTATTGAGCATTGAAGTCCTCGCCGAGACCGCAGGTTTCGGTGCAGAGACCTTCACATGGACACTCGTCCTCGCGATATTCTTCCTCGTGCCCTACGCGCTCGTCTTCGCCGAGACCGGCAGCACCTTCGTCGGTGAGGGTGGAGCCTATATCTGGGTCCGCCAGGCCTTCGGTCGGCCCGCAGGTGCGATCGCCTCGATACTGAGCTGGGTCACTCAGCCGGTGTGGGTCGGCGGTTCGATGGCGTTCCTCGCCACCGGCACCTGGAACCAGTTCATCAGCCCGCTCGAGGCCGGGTCGATCGGCGACTGGATCTTCAAGATCGTCTTCATCTGGATCACGGTGATCGCGGCAATTCTGTCGTTGGCGAAGGCGAAGTGGCTGCCCACGCTCGGCGGCGTGCTCAAGGTCATCTTCATCGCGTTCTTCCTCTTCACCACGGTCATCTACGCTGCCCAGCACGGAGTTCAGCCGCTTCACCTCTCGGACTTCAGCCCGAGCCTCGGCGGTTTCCTCGGGCTTGTGCCGCTGCTGCTCTTCTCTTACCTCGGGTTCGAGGCGTCGAACAGCGCGTCGGACGAAATGAAGAATCCGAAGAAGGACATCCCTGTCGCGATCGCACGTTCTGGAGTCATCTCCGCGCTCTGCTATCTCCTGCCGGTCCTCGCCATGCTGCTCGTGTTGCCGACCGAGACGATCACGGGCATCGGCGGACTCCTCGACGCCGTGCAGACGGTGTTCACCGTCTATGGGCCCGCTGCTGACATCATGGTCGTGCTCGCGGCGCTGATGTTCGTCATCATCCTCGCCTCACAAGGCGCGGCCTGGATGATCATGAGCGATCGGATGCAGGCACTGACTGCGGCCGACGGCGCATTCTTCGGAGGCTTCTTCGGCAAGATCTCCCGCACACTGGGCACCCCGGTCAACGTCAATCTGCTCTCGGGCACCGTCGCCACGATCTTCCTCATCGCGGCTATGCAGCTCAACGGTGATGCCGGTGCACTGTTCGGCGTCGTTCTCTCGATCTCCATCTCGACGTTCCTGCTCAGCTACCTGCTCATCATCCCCGCGGCCATCAAGCTGCGCTGGAAGCATCCCGGCATCGAACGCCCCTTCCGGGTGCCGGTCGGCAATGTGGGGTTCACCATCCTCGGCGGCATCGCCTTCCTCTGGATCCTGCTCGGGTCCTGGGTCGCGATCTTCCCCGGCACGCTCGATCGGCTCTTCGGGCATGAATACAACTTCCTCGACGAATGGGGCGTCGATCAGGGACCGTTCACGGCTCTCACTCTCGGCACCCTCGGTGCTCTCGGTGCGCTGGCTCTCATCGGATACGTCCGTGGACACCGGGTCCGCGTCTTCCGTCCCACCCCGGCCGATCCTCAGGATCTGCTCGACGACCTCGACCCCGCTCTCGACAGCAAACTCGATACACAGAAAGGCATGTGAAGACTCATGACTGCACCGACAACGACTGCCACTGCAACACATCCGCTCGATCGCCTGACCGGCGAGGAGATCGAACTCAACCGGGCCATCATCGTCGACGCGGGCCACGTGAGCGAACAGACGCTCTTCGCCCTTGTCAGCCTCGTCGAACCGGATAAGCGCGACGTGATCTCCGGCGCGACCGACATCGACCGTCGCGTGCGCTCGCTCATCATCGACCGCGGCACCGGGGAGCAGACGGAACTCCTCGTGTCCCTGACCGCGCGCAGGGTGCTCTTCGCTCGAGTGCTCGATGTCGCGACCGAAGGCCAAGCCCCGATCACCATGACCGAATACGAAGAAGCCGAGCAGATGATCCGCAACGACATGACCTGGCGGGCAGCCGTCGCGGCGCGAGGCATCACCGACGTCGAAACCGTGCGCATCTGCGCGCTCTCTGCCGGATGCTTCGACATTCCAGGCGAAGCGGGCCGCCGCCTCGTGCGCGGTTCCTCCTTCATCCAGTCGGACCCGCAGGACAATGCGTGGGCACATCCGCTTGAGGGGCTCGTCGCCTATCTCGACCTCAACACCGGTGAGGTTGTCGAAGTCGTCGACACCGACATCGTGCCCGTGCCCCAGGAGCGCTTCGACTACCACCTCGACTCCTGGCTGCCCGAACCGCGGACGACGCAGAAGCCGATCGAGATCACCCAGCCCGAGGGAGCGAGCTTCACCCTCAACGGGGATGTCCTCGATTGGGAGAAGTGGCAGGTCCGACTCGGCTTCGATCCGGTCGAAGGGCTGGTCCTCCACCAGATCAGCTTCGATGACGAAGGCGAGCGCCGCCCCATCGTCTACCGCGCCTCAGTGGCGGAGATGGTCGTGCCCTACGGCGATCCCAGCCCGGTGCGCTTCTGGCAGAACTACTTCGACGCCGGCGAGTATTCGATGGGCAAGAACACGAATTCGCTCGAGCTCGGGTGCGACTGCCTCGGCGAGATCCACTACTCGGACGCCGTGCTCGCCGACGATCGGGGGCATGCGCACACGATCACGAATGCCATCTGCATCCACGAAGAGGATGTCGGGATCCTGTTCAAGCACACAGACGAGTTCACCGGCGCCGTCGACGTGCGCCGCAATCGCCGCCTCGTCATCTCCTTCTTCATCACCGTCGGCAACTACGATTACGGCTTCTACTGGTATCTCTACCTCGACGGCACGCTTGAGCTCGAGTGCAAAGCCACCGGCATCGTCTACACAGCCGCGTACGGTGACGAGGCTCAGCGGCAGCGCTGGTCCTCGCCTCTCGGCGACGAGGGACTGGGCATGCCCTTCCACCAGCACATGTTCTGCGCCCGGCTCGACATGCAGGTCGACGGCATCGCCAACGCCGTCGATGAGCAGGAAGCAGTGCGCGTTCCCTTCGGTGAGGACAATCCCTACGGCAATGCCTTCACCAGGAAGCTCACTCGGCTCACCGCCGAGGGTGGCAGGACCGCCGATGGTGAGGCTGGACGGGTCTGGCACATCGTCAATCCGGACAAGCCCAACCGGCACGGTTTCCCCGTCGGCTATGAGCTGCGTGTGCCCGATGAGCCGACGATGATGGCGGCCGAGGATTCGTCGATCTCGAAGCGCGCCGGCTTCGGGTCGAAGCACATGTGGCTGACGCACTTCGACGCCGACGAACGGTTCCCCTCGGGCACGTACCGAACCAGAACCCCGGTCAGGGCACCATCACGCAGTGGGTCGAGCAGCAGCGACCGGTCGACGGTGACGACATCGTCGTGTGGGCGTCATTCGCGATGACGCACTTCCCGCGTCCCGAGGATTGGCCGATCATGCCCGTCGACAAGCTCGGGTTCACAATGAAGCCCTATGGCTTCTTCGACCGGAATCCCGCGCTCGACGTGCCACGCCCGAAGTCGAGTCACTGCGGCACGGAGACCGGTCACTCCTGCGAGTGCGACTGACAGGCGCAGCCGATGAGCAGCCTCGCGTCCTTCCTCATGGTCACCTCGGGGGTCCTGTGCCTGACCGGCGCTCTTGCGTCGAAGGGACGACCGGCCATCGTCGCCGCAGCCGTGATGGTTCTTGCCATGGTCGACTTGGCCTATACCGCCCTCGTCCCGGCAGTCGCCTTGTCGGGGACGCTGCTCATCGTCGGGCTCGGCCTGGCCGTATTCCTGCGATCATCGACAAGGGCTCCCTCGCCGAGGCGGTCCTCCGCCCTCGTCGCGAGTGGCCCTGGCGGGCTGGCGAAGGTCGCGGTCAACGACTGCGCGGAATCGGCGACCGCGCCTGACCGCTGCGCGTCACGGGCGGATTCCCACTCAGGCCCGACAGCCGCGGTCCTCTCCGCCATCACCTATCCGGTGATGGCGTGGCAGGTCCTCAACCATGGGGCGCACATGAGCGGTTCGACGCACGCCGGCGGCCATAGTCATCATGCCGGTGACATGTCGCTCATCAGCACGTTCCTCACAGTGGGCGTCGTCGTCCTGGCGGTGTGCCTGGTGATCTGCGCCGTCCACGACATCGCCCGCGGACGCCCGCTCATCTCACTCGACTGCTGGGGAATGGCCGCGATGATCGTGGTGATGCAGTTCCTTCACTAATCGGAATCGTCACCGCCAGGGTTCTTCACTGACCGGCAAAATAGAGATCCGAATGCGCCGCGCAGCGTGGATTGAACTGCGCCGCGCATTCCGGGCATTCATCGGCTGCTTTATAGGCAGTGATCGTCAGTTCGGTCCAGCAGATCCCGCACAGGATCGCGGGCTGGTCGAACTTCTCGCGTAGCCATTGCTGAGCGGGGTGATCCGCAGTCTCGGAATGGCACAGGTGGCAGGGATAGTAGCGGTCGCAGCAGGCGAAACGGATGGCGATGATGTCGAGTTCGGTGGCGTAGTGGACGCACCTGGTGTGATCGTCGACCGTCGGGCCGAAGACTTCGGGAGATGGCGTCATTGCTCGCCTGTCCTTCCTGCACATCACGACCAGGGCTGGTCTTGGTCCGTTCAAGCTTAGCCGCAGTGGTTCGGCACCTGGTCTGGTGATCATCCCAGTAGAGTGGAAGACCCCGAGCCGATGAGGATCCATGCCGCAGATTGAAGATTACGTCCACCCCTTCGCCGAGGTGGCGCTGAGCAACATCACCCGCGAATATCCGTACGCCTCCCATCATCTGGCGCGAAGTGTTGCGGACATCGTGCCCGCAGCAGAGAAGAATCCCGCGTTCGCGAACTCCTATGACTGGCATTCCAGCGTGCACATGCACTATCTCCTGGCGTCTTTGCTGGAGACCGAGGTGGCGCAGAGTGCCGGTTGGCGCAAACGTGCGCTCGACGTTCTGTCCTCACACCTGAGCGAGGAACATATGCTCACCGAGGCGGCTTTCCTCCGTGCGAATCCGTCGTGGGAGCGGCCGTATGGCTGGGCCTGGGCGGTCGAGCTCAATCGGGTGCTGAATGCCAGCGAAGTTCCGGAGTTGCGCGCGCTTGGTACTCACACGCAAGTGCTCGCCGAGACGGTTTTCGACTTGGTGGTTGCATGGCTGCCGAAGGTGGCCGCGCCGGTTCGGCATGGAGTGCACTCGAATACGGCCTTCGGGCTGCGCCGCGTCCTCCTCGGGGCCCGGGCAGCAGAGCGGCACGACGTCGTCGATGCCATCGCGGATGCGGCTCGTCGATTCTTCGCCGAGGATGTCGCCTGGAACTTACGCCAGGAGCGCAGCGGTCACGACTTCCTCTCCCCCGGCCTATGCGAGGCAGATCTCATGGCTGAAGTGCTCACCGAGGACGAATTGGCGACGTGGCTACCTGAGTTTCTATCCGAACTCTCGCCGGAGTCACCAGCGCTCACACCGGTCAAGGTCCTGGACCCAACCGACGGCCAGCAGAGCCACCTCTACGGTTTGGGCCTCTCGGTCGCGGCGTCAGTGATGCGACTGGCTCCAAAGCTAGAAGCGATCGCCGAGAAGTCGGGCCATGACGAACTCATCGCGCAGGCCAAGGGCATACTCACCCAAGTCGATTCGCTAATGGCACCCGGACTCGAAGCGTCTGTCTCAGACGAGTACGTGTCCTCTCATTGGCTCGCGACGTTTGCTTGGGAAGCATTGATTCAGCGAGTCGGCCATCAGCACTAGTGAAATCCAGCTGCCCCGGCAACTTCATCGCTAGAACAGCTTGTCTTTCTGATCGTCGTTGTATTCGAGCCGAATTGGTGTCTCTTCATGGCTTAGATCAATTGACGGAGCTTTGGAGCTGCGGCTCTTTGCCTCTTCGATCGCCGGGCCTGTCGTCAAATAGTCATAGAGCGCTGCATCAATGGGGTACTCCAGGTTGAGGTCCATCGTGACAACGTCCAAGTTCTTCCCGTTCTCCCCAGGCATCTTTGTTTGCATTGGGTCCGAGGACGTGGCCTGGCCCAAGTAGTAAAAGTCCGTGCCTTCAGCGTCGTCCTTCTTAGCAAAGAGATACAGCGGGATCTCATTGTTCACAATCGACCGGACTTCCTTGCTCTGCAATGTCCTCTTGCTGCGTGTGAACCAGCGGAGCGTGTTCTCGCTGACAAAAGAGTCTTCGTACGAAGTGCTCGCGGACACGTCGTCATCTTTGTGATAAGTCACGAAGATTGGACACGAATTGGAGTAGACGTCGACTTTGTACCCGTACATCGTCCCTTTTTGATCGCTTTGCCAATTGAGCAGTCTGCAAACGTCTTTGCGCGAGTACTTCTTCCCTGCCTCTAGACGTTCATCCCAGCGGTACCTGTGACGGGATAAGAAGAGTCCTGTCTCAATTGCATCATTCAAATGGGCTAAGAAGCTGGGCGAGTGTTCAAGCAGGTCCAGAAATTCTGAGGTTGGAGTGATCCTGCCGTCTGTCCAATCGACGATCGGAGTCCCGTATTTTTTCTGATCACCCTCAGTGAAGAATTCAAAGTTGAAAATTCTTTCAATGGAGTCAATTGTGGCCTGGTCTGAAGTCGCTCCCTTTTGATCAAAAAGCGAGCGAAGGTCACTCACAGTCACAGGAGTTCTTGCACTCACTAGTTGCTCGAGCACCAGAAGTTCATGGGGCCGTTTGCCGTTCAGAAACTCCTGACTGACCATCGACAGGATCTGACTTTCTCTGTCTGTGGGCTGCTCGTCGACAACTTTGAATGCGTTGAGCAGTTTCCAATAGTTGCCACGTGCACTGGCGATTACTACTGGATCAACAACATCAAAGCGCGCATAGTCCATCAGCATCGGCGGCCTACCGAGTCGGGTATGCAGGTCTCTAAAGGACTGCTTGAGGTTCTTCAGGCTATCCAGGCGTGTGGACTCGATCGACTTGAAGATTCGCTCCTTTGCGACCGCATCAAAGTTGATGCTTGAAAGTCCAGAAACCGCACCGACATCTTGCGCTTCAATCATCCTCTTCCGGAGAGAGTCCTTGTTCAGGCTGCTGTCTCCGAAGAGCGCAATCGGCACGAGGAAGTTGTTCGTGTAGTTACCGATGAAGTCGATAACGATGAGATGGCTCTTGCCAGCTGCCTTGCGCAGTCCGCGGCCGAGCTGCTGAGTAAAGATGATGCTCGACTGAGTTTGCCGAAGCATAACCACTTGGTTGACTGTCCGGATATCAATGCCTTCGTTAAACACATCGACGGAGATGATGTAGTCGAGCTCTCCGTTTTCAAGCTGGGCGACGACACGTTCACGAGTTTCTACCGAGTCTTCACCAGTTAGAGCTCGCGTTCGAAGCCGTTTGCCATGTACGTCGTTCTGGTTGAGAAGCGTCGATAGCTCTCGAGCTTCATCTTTTCGGCTGCAGAACATGAGGCCTCTGACCGGGTCGCCTACGTGCCCATAACGCTCAATTACCTGAATCAGGTGAGCTACTCTCTCTGGGGCAACGAGGTTCCGCAGCTGGCTTGTGTCACCGATAACTTCGCCGTCCTTCTCGAAGTCGGTGACGCCGTAATAGTGGAACGGGGCGAGCATGTCCTCCTCGAGCGCCTTCTGTAGTCGAATCTCATAGGGCACGTTGTAGTCGAACAGGCTATAGACATTGAAATCGTCTGACCGCTCGGGAGTAGCGGTGATTCCAAGCATGAAGTCCGGGGTGAAGTACTGAATGATGTTCTGGTGCAACCTCGCACCAGCCCTATGAACCTCATCGATGAGGATGTAGTCGAAGTGGTCGCGTGCGATTTGGTTCAGCTTTTCAGCCGATCCCAGTGACTGCACGGTTGCGAATACGAACCGTCGATCAAGTTCTCTACGCGACCCGACGAACTTCCCAACCTCGTGTTCCTCAAGATCGAGCACCTTGGTGAATTCCTCAATCGCGCGATCGAGAATTTGTTCTCGGTGCACGACGAAGAGCACTCGTTCCGGATTCGCGGCCTTCACGTCTAGCGCCGCGAGAATGGTCTTACCTGTGCCAGTCGCCGACACGACTAGAGCTTTATCTTCACCCGAGTCGCGTACTTTTTGAATTTCTAGGAGAGCCTCTGCCTGCATCGCGTTGGCGACAATCTGAGTACGAGTCCCTGGCAGCTGAAGGTTCGACCCCGGAATTTCGCTACGTGCCGAAGGCGGGACGTACAACTCTTCGTATGCATTGATCCAGTCATCGCTTAGCAGCGTGGCGGACTCAAGCTGGATATCAATTGCAGCAGCAAGCTGCTGAACAATATCGCCGTCAGGAAGTGCTGAGAACCTCAGGTTCCACTCGTGGTTTCGCTTGAGCGCCCGAGAAGTCAGATTGGAGCTACCCACGATCGCTGTGGTCGTAGCTGCTTGTTCAAAGATGAAGCCTTTGGGATGGAAACCTCTTGTGTCATCTTCAAACACGTACACTTCGATGCCAAGGTCGTGGAGATTCTTCAGTTCCCTAAATGACTCAGGTGAATTGAAACCTAAGTAAGTCGAAGTGATGATTCGGCCCCGGCCCGGGAACTCAATCAGTGGTTGCTTCAATGAAGCGATTGCATCTGAACTGACAAATGCAACTGAAAAGGTGAAGCTCTTCGAGCGTCTCAGTTCTTCAAGGATGGCTTTGTGCATCGTGTTGGCTTCAACATTTGAAACCAACATCGGGTTGAAGAGGCGTTCCGCGGGTGACGAACGATCAAGAAATCCGAACGCTGTGTCTCGCTGAACATGCTCTGGAACTGTTGCCACGCCTACTCCTCGGTCATTGAGAAATCTTGCACCACCTTCTCAACTGCAGGTATATCAGCTGGCGCCCACTCCACCGAATCGAGGTCGGTTGCTTTGATCCATCGAATTTCGGAATGTTCAGTTAGTTTCGGTTCGCCTTCGACTAGCTTTGAGTAGAAGGTAGTCAGGGTGACGAAGCCAAAATCGTACTCGTGCCGAGTCGAAGCGACTTCATCTCCAATCTCAGCCGTGCATAATAGCTCTTCTTGGAGCTCCCGGACGAGAGCCGCGCGAGGAGTTTCACCGGCTTCGATCTTGCCACCGGGAAACTCCCACATGCCGGGCAGAGACATCGTTGCGCTTCTTTGCGCTGCCAAGACATTTGAACCGTCGACTATGATGGCACCCACGACGTTGATTTCTTTCTTCATGGTTCCCTGCTTCCTTCTCCCTAGATGGCTCCCACCCTACCGACTCGCTAAGTGTTTCTAGGTGCACCGTCGCGTCTGTCGAATCGAAGGGCGACTCATACGATAACGCCCTCGCTGAGCGCTGAACTCTCTCTATAAAGTTGAGCTGATCCGGAACTAGGATCCGTAAAAAATACTGACGATATCGAGATCGGCACGGCGAAGTGGGTGCAGTGGTTCAACACGTACCGGCCTCACGGAGCACTCGGTGAGGCGACTCCAACCGCGTTCCGACCAGAGTATTTCAACACGCTGCCACAGGTTGGCTAGCTCGTGTGTCAGTTGATGAATTCCAAGTAGAAAACTCTCCATCAAACCCGGGACTTGACGCACCTCACCCCACTGGCCCCGGAAGTTCAAGCGCTCGGGAATTGCGAAGCCGCCACCGGAGCACGCTGATGCCCAACCTGGTGCGGTTGTAGCCCGACAGCGGATCGTAGCCGAGGCAGCGTTCGATCTGCTCGGCCCGGCTCTGCACCGTGCTGTGGTGCAGACCGAGGTCGCGGGCCGCCTGTCTGATCGTCGGTGCTTCGAGGAGCACGCGCACCGTGGACTCCGCCCACGGCGAGTCCATGATCTCGTCGATCAGCGCAGCGTCCGGATCGGTTGTGTCAGATGATTCGGCGAGCAGTTCGACGAGCCCACCGAAGTTTTCAGCCCGCACGAGCCCTTCCTCGGGCGGGCGGCTGAGCCGCAGTGCCACCACGGCTGCCCGCAGTGACCGCGGCAATTCTCCGATCGACCCGGACGGCCCCAGTCCGGCCGGTGTCACGGCGATACCCTCGGTGTCGTCGGTCACGATGACCACCTGCAGCGTGCCATGTTCGCTGGTGATGACATCGGTGGGGCCGGCGGGTCGTTTCTCGAAGACGGCGAACAGCGGGGCCGCGAGGACTCGATATCCCGAACCAGGCGTCAACCCGAGGCGAACCGCGGCAGCACTCCGGTCTTCGGGCGTCGCTGCAGGATCGAGGGCGAGCGCCACGTCCCGCGGGGTCTCCAGCTGCTGCCGTTCGAGACCGAATCTCACGCCGATGGCCAGGCCGAATCTCTCAAGGATGAGTTCATCGTTGGGCAAGACAACGTCCTCCCGCTCGAGCCAGACCTCGGAATCGTTCGGCAGGGACAGGGCGGCCACCTCGGCGGGTCGATCCCCCGGAATCGAGACTCCGCCTGAATCGACCCTCAGCTGTCTGCTCCCGTCCCCACTGCGAAAGCCGGCCGGGCAACCGGCCAGAGCCGCGGCCGCGGAGGCGAGGGCATGGGAATTGACCTCGCCGGCCATGAGTTCGTCGAAGCAGGCGATGACGCGCAGACCCAGGCTCGCCTCGGGATCGAGCTTCGCAATCCTGCCGAGCAGCTCCTGCACGTCACCACCTCCTCGTTCGTCCGTCGGTCGACGATTGGCAGTCCACGACTGTCGCCCGACGGTCGCGATTCGCCTCAGTCGCGAATCAGCCTTTCAGAGCATCGTAGACTGCCGTCTCCATCTCGAGATACCCACCGACGGATTCGGGGTCGGCGAAGGGGAAGATCTGTGTGGCCCAGTACCCGCCGATCTTGTTCTGTCGGTCGAACCAGTAGTAGAGGTTGGCAAGACCCGCCCATGCTGCGGCGCCGGCCGGGCGACCGGTCGGGGCGTCCTCCTCGTTGATCATGAACGTGTATCCCCAGGTCTTCGGCATGCCGGGGAAGAACTCCGCATCGTTGGACAAGCTCGGGATGACTCCGGGCAGCAGTTTCACCCGAAGATCGCCGAGGTGGTTCTGCGTGGCCAGGTCCACCGTTTCGGGGCGGAGGACGACTGTTCCGTCGTCGGCTGCTCCGTCGTTGAGCCACATCCTGATGAACTTCAGGTAGTCATCGACGGTCGAGAAGAGTCCGTGGCCGCCCATCTCCACCTCCGGTTCGGGCAGCATGAAGTCGGTCGCCGCGAGTTCGCCGTCGGTGCGCTGGTGCATCGTGGCCTGCCGCTCCTGCATCGACGCGGTCGGACGGAAGGTGCTGTCGTCCATGCCCAGCGGTTCGAGGACTCGGGTACGCATCGCCTCACCCAGAGTCTTTCCGGTGATGCCTTCGATGACCTGGCCGACCCAATCCATGTTCGACCCGTACTCCCACTGGGTGCCGGGATCGAACAGCAGCGGAGTCTCCAACGCCTTCCTGGTGGCGGTGACGATGCTCGGCTGGCCGTGTTCGCGGGCGAGTCGTTCGTACTTCTCGTTGAAGAAGTCGTAGCCGAAGCCGGCGGTGTGCAGCAGAAGCTGTTTCGTGGTCGGTTCGCTGGCGGGTGCCCGGAGGATCGGTTCTCCGCCGTCGTCGAAACCGTCGATGACCTGCACGTCGGCCAGTCCTGGGGCATAGTCCTTCGCCGGGGCGTCGAGGTCGAGCTCTCCCGACTCCACCAGCTGCAGTGCCACGGTGCCGGTCAGGGCCTTCGTCGTGGAGAAGATCATGAACACGGAGTCCGTGGTCATCGGCTGCGAATCGTCGAGGGAGCGGACTCCTGCAGCAGTGAGACTGATGGTCTCCTTGTCGGTGGTCACTCCGGCGACGACGCCTGGGACGCCGCCGCTGTCGACGGTCTTCGTGGCCACGCGGACAACTGCGTCGTTGACAGCTGTGTTCTCAGACATGATGTTCCTTTCAGTCGGCCAGGAGCTTCTCGATCCAGGCCATTCGGGTGCTGATCATTCCTTGCGCAAGGTGTGTATGGGCGGCGAAGATGTCGAAGGCGTGGAAGCCTCCGGGCCACACGTGCAGCTCCGCTTCGCTGCCGTCGTTCCAGAGGGCCGAGGCGTAGGCGACGGCTTCGTCCCGGAAGATCTCGGCCGAGCCCACGTCGATGTACGCGGGCGCAGATCGGTGAGGTCGTTGGCACGCGATGGTGCGATATAGGGCGAGACCGCCTCGGTGCGGTAGTCATCGCCGAGAATCGCCTGCCATCCGGTTTCGTTGCTCACCCGATCCCAGACGCCGATGCCGTCGAACTGATGGGTTGACGGTGTGATGCCTCGGTCGTCGAGCATCGGGTAGATGAGCAGTTGGCCCTTGAGCTTCGGTCCGTGCCGGTCGCGGGCCGCCAGCGCCATTCCGGCGGCCAGTCCCCCACCGGAGCTGGCTCCGGCGACGATGAGTCGGGCGCGGTCGACGCCGAGGTCGTCGGCGTTCTCTGCCGTCCACAGGAGCGCGGCGTACATGTCCTCACGCGCATAGGGGTCTTGGAACTCGGGCGCCAGGCGGTATTCGGGGCAGATGAGGATCGCACCGATCTTCTCGACCCAGTCGAGGTTGAGGCCGAGCGCGCTGAAGCGATCGCCGAACATCAGCCCGCCGGAGTGGGCGTAGACGATCGTCGGTCGTCGTCCGGTGTCCCCGGATCGTCTGAAGACGGAGACGGTGATGGCCTCGCCGAGGTGGCCCGGCACCTGATATTCGGAATGTTCGACCCGCCGGCCGCTGAGAGTCTCCGCCAGCGGCTCCGAGGCGTACGAGACTCGCATGAAGTCGATGAGCGAAGGAGTGATGGTCGGCGGAAAGACCCCGCCGATGACGGACAGACTCGCGGCGAGCTCCGCGTCGAATCGTGACCGTCGTTGTGTCATGTCACCAAGTATGCCGATCCCGGCACCGTGGTACTACCGCCAGACCATCGTGCTTTTCGCGCAGTCACCCGACAGTTGTCGGGTGCGCCTCACTTCACCCGATGAACCCCATCACCGACTCCCGCACCTGCAGGGCCGCGAGGAATCCGAACAGGGCCAGGCAGATGCCCAGCAGCACGTTCGACCATTTCGTGTTGCGCAGACCGGTCGGCACGGATTCGCGGTTGAGGATGACGAGCAGGGCGAGCGCGAGCACCGGCAGGATGAACGCGCTGATCGCAGCGTAGACGAGGACGAGGGTGACGGGCTTGCCGAGTCCCATGATCACCAGCGTCGCCACCGACAGGTAGACGAGCGCGCCGCGGAACTCGACCGACTTCGCCGACATGTCGAAGCGGGCCTCGTCCTGGTGCGGGTAACGCCTGAGCACTCGCAGGCAGTCGGCGGTGACGTAGGCGATGCCGGAGAATCCGCCGAGCACGCTCGTGTACACCACGGCGAGGAAGCTGATGAGGAAGACCATTCGTCCGACGTCACCGATGCGGCTGACTAGACTGTCGGCGATCGCGAACAGTGAGTCGTTGTCCGCGATCGTGAAGCCCTGGCCGTAGAGGATGAAGGCCCCGACCGCACTCATCGCCACGGCGAAGACGAAGACGAGGCCGTAGCTGATGACGAGGTCGAGGCGGACGACGGGTTTCCAGTCCGGACTCCGCCAGGACTTCTCCCGGATCCAGAACGAGTACGCGAGGATGCCGGTCGCCCCGCCGACGCCGCCGATGAGCGACATGACCGTGATGATGGACGTGTTCGGGAACGTCGGGACCACGGTCTCGGCGGCGACCTGTTGGGCGCCGTCACCTTGGAAGACGGAGATTGCGAGCGCGATGATGCCGAAGAACATGATGATCCCGAAGCCCATCATCGCCTTTTCGACGAGACCGTAGCGGCCGATGCCCACCAGCACCGAGGCCGAGAGCAGCACGACGACGGCCGTCGGCCAGAACGGAAGCACCGGGAAGATCGCCTGGAGGATGTTCGTCGTCACCGCAACGACGCCGGCGCCGAAGAAGAGCCCGACGAGCAGTTCGGCGATGAGGAAGAGCACCGGGAAGGTCCGCCCGCCGAAGCCGGTGAGGTGGGAGATCAGTGACCGGTCGCCACTCATCTGCAGCCGCGCGACCGCCTCGGAGAGGACGAACTTGAGGGCGATGCCAACCGTGAACACCCAGATGAGCGCGAGCCCGTATTCCGCTCCGGAGTTCATCGTCGTGATCATGTCCGACGCCCCGACGCTGGCCAGGGCGAGCACGATGCCCGGACCGATGAGGCGGAGGCGTCCGGTCCATGATGTCGGCGCCGAGGCGGCGTTCTTCGTCTGCGATGTCGTTTCGGCGGACATTGGCGGGGTGGGCTCCTTCACGTGGGTTCGTCGACGCCACCGGAGACGTTCGCACGGGGCATCGTTCGCTCAGGAGAGTATGGCCGAGGTCGTCACATTCCGGAACGGAAGTCTCAACAACCGGGAAGCGCCGCAGGTTCAACCCATGCCGCAGGGCTGTTCACCACCCGCTCACGGCCCATTCTAGTCGCCGATCCTCAGGCCGATTCGCAGTCTGCGAGCGTATATTCGACGCCATGGCTGCAGCACTCGATGAAGGACCCTTCTTCCACGGCACCCGTGCCGAACTCTCACCGGGAGACCTGCTGACCGCAGGCTTCGCCTCGAACTACCGGCCCGAAGTGACGATGAACCATATCTACTTCACCTCGCTCGTCGACGGGGCAGGGCTCGCCGCCGAGGTGGCCGCCCTCAACTCCGGATCTCCGCACGTCTACGAGGTCGAACCCCTCGGCGACTTCGTCGACGACCCGAACGTCACGGACAAGAAGTTCCCCGGCAACCCCACACGGTCCTTCCGCAGCAGCGAACCCCTGCGCATCGTCCGCGAGGTCACCGACTGGAAGCGCCTGAGCGAGCAGGACCTGCAGATGTGGCGCGAGCGCCTCGACGCCATCCGTGCAGACGACGACAAAGAGATCATCAACTGATTTCGCCGAGGCAGCTGACCGGTCACGACGACACCGTCCCACCCGTGGTCGAGTGAACGCGTGCCCGAACTCAACTGTGCCGCTCAACGATGTCCATGTCGGCGCCAGTGGCGTTACGAAACTTCCCGCCCTGTGCCGTGTAGTCGTCGCCGGCCTCCTGGAGCTTCTTGACGAAGAGCGGGCACACGGGCACCACCGTGATTCCGCGTTCGCGTGAGTCCTCGAGCGCTTCGGCGACGAGGATCTTCGATAACCCACGACCGCCGAACTGTTCATCGACGACGGTGTGATGGAAGATGCGTTCGGTCTCTGCCTCGGGACCTGGCAGGAAATACGCGTGGCCGGCGACGGTGCCGTCGGCGACGGCGATGTCATAGGACCGGGTGGCCTCGTTGATCGAGACGGTCACCTCGGCGCCGGTCTTGTCCTCGAATGTCTTCACCATGGCTATAACCCTTTCGTCGTGCTCTGCTGGTACTGGGTGAAGCGGAATTCGGCACCGCTCTATTCCGCGGGTCCACCTCGAACCTGGGGCGGCGGATTCTTCCGCGGTCTGATCGTGACGTCGGGCAGCCTCGGCGCGGGAAGCCTTCCCATGCCGTCGGCATTGCGGCCGGGCCCGCCCTTGCCGACGTAGCCGTCGACGACGCCGAAGCGGTCACCTTCAGCCTGCCATTCCTCACGGTAGGCCGCGATCTCCTCATGGGTGCGGCCGACGAAGTTCCACCACATGACGATCTCTTCTGGGAACGGTTCGCCGCCGAGGAGGATGAGTCGGGCGGGTTCGTCGCTGCGGTTGGCGATGCGCAGCTCTTCAACACCGGTGCCCGTGTAGCCGACCGCCGCGACGGGCAGGTCGACGTTCTCCAGGGCGATATCGCCGGAGTCGACGAGGACGCCGTGCTCGAATCCCGGATTCACGGGCAGGTCGATGCTCGCACCGGGGTCGAGGCGGATTTCGGCGCCGAGCAGCGGCGAATGAGTCTGCACCGGAGACTCCGTTCCCCAGAGTTTTCCGAGGAAGACGAGCATCTCTCCGCCGGCGAAGGAGACAGGGACGGGTTCGAAGTGCTCGAATTCGCGTTCGGGCTGGTGGCGGGTGGCCTCGGGCAGGGCCAGCCGCAGCTGGACGCCGTGGAGGGTCGTGGTTTCCTCGGTCGAGACCTCGGAGTGGCAGATGCCGGCGCCGGCGGTCATGAGGTTGACCTCGCCGGGCAGGACGAGGCCCGCGCTGCCGCCGGAGTCGATGTGCTGGATGGCGCCTTCGAACAGCCAGCTCACGGTCTGCAGTCCGGTGTGCGGGTGCGGGGCGACGTCCATGCCGCCGGTGACCGAGACATCGGCGGGTCCGTAGTGGTCGACGAAGCACCAGGGGCCGATGAGGGAGCGCTGCCGCTGCGGCAGGGTGCGGCGCACGATCATCGCCCGTGGACCGCCGAGCGGCACCTCACGGGAGGTGATGATCTCAACCGGGGAACGTCCCTGCTGGTCACAGGCCGGCCCGGGCAGTCCCCCGGCCTTGCAGACCACTTGATCGGGGCGGGTCTCGACGTTGCTCATGGCCACATCGTAGCCCTCTTCGCGGCCGGCGGGGAGGGGGACAGTTCCGCGAGAATGCCGCTCACCCGCTCCCCTACTCGACCGGGCAGATCTTCGAGACGAGCTCGAAGATCTCGTCGGCCTCGGCATCCGTGAGCCCGGCGAAACCGTCGAGGATGATCTCCGCATTCGTCGCGGCCGCCTCGTCGCAGAGCCGCAGTCCCTCCTCGGTCAGGGCGACGAGCACCCCGCGCTGATCCTCCGGGTCGGGCTCTTGCGTGACCAAGCCACGATCCTCGAGCTTGCCGAGCAGTCGACTGAGCGCGCTGCGGCTGATCACGAGGCTGCGCAGCAGGTCTCGATGGCGCACCTGGGGCTCGGGTCGGGCGTTGATGAGCACGTCGAACTCGTTCACGGTCAGCCCGTGCCGCGTCCGGAACTCGTGTACGAACCTCGTATAGAAGTCCTGATACTTCTCCATCATCAGACGCCAGGCCGCGATCTTGATTGGGCCGTTCTGCCTGATCATGCTGCTCACCGGAGTCGTCTTGTCCATCGGTCCGCCCCCGCTCGTCGATGTGTCATGCCACACTTTTGTTGCATAGTCAACAGAATAGTAGTTCAATGATATAACTGGCCCCAGGTTCGGGGCCCGTCGACCACCCCTCGGCGTCAGTACCCGCCACATCCCCAACGTACCCCCGGCTGGAGAGATTGAGCAGAGTCGCCCGGACTCCGGTCTCACTCCGGGGGTATCGTGTTGCCGCCGCCGGCCCTTCACCATCGGTTCGACCTCGCCGAGGCGGCTCGCCCGATCCCCGCCCGGCTCAGTCTTGCGGGATCCGCTTCCGCCACGGCCACCACACTCCGCGTCCGATGTCGTGGACGAGCGCCGGGACGACGAGCGAGCGCACGAGGATGGCGTCGAGCAGCACGCCGAAAGTGACGATGAAGGCGAGCTGGACGAGGAACATGATCGGGATGACCCCGAGTGCCGCGAAGGTCGCCGCAAGCACCACGCCCGCCGAGGTGATCACCCCACCCGTCGCCACGAGCCCCTTGAGCACGCCTGCCCTTGTGCCCACCTTGAGCGACTCCTCGCGCACCCTGGACATGAGGAAGATGTTGTAGTCGATGCCGAGCGCGACGAGGAAGACGAAGGCGTAGAGCGGCACCGAGGGATCGGCACCCGGGAATCCGATGAGGTGGTTGAACACGAGCGCCGAGACTCCCAGCGCGGTGCCGAAGGACAGCACGGTCAGGACCACGAGCAGCAGCGGCGCGAACAGGGACCGCAACAGCAGGATGAGGATGACCGTGATGACAACCAGGATGATCGGGATCGCCAGGGTCCGGTCCGCCTCGGCGGTGTTGTTCGTGTCGAGGTCGACCGCGGTCTGCCCGCCCACCAGCGCATCGGGGTCGACGTCGTGGACGGCCTCGCGGATCTCCGTCACCGTCGTCTCGGCAGCCAGGGAGTCCGCCGCATCGGAGAGGGTGACTTCGAGGAGGACCTGACCGTCGACCTCGGTGGGATCGATCGCCGCCGAGCCGCCGGCAGCATCCGGTGCTACGCTGGCCGGGCCACCCTGCGGGGGCTGGAGCTTTCCGTCCTCGTCGATCCCGATGGTTCCGCTCGGGGAATCCTCAGCGGCCACGGTCATCGAACCGACCCCGCCGAGGCGGCCGACCGCCTCGGCGGCAGTACTCAGTTCGTTCGCGTCGAGCACGACCTGGGTCGGAGTTCCGGACCCACCTGGGAAATGCTCGGCCAGGACGTCCTGGCCGTCACGAGCCTCGGATTCGCCGAGCACGAACTCGCTCTGCGCGACCCCGGAGGCCTTGAACTGCGGCACCGCGATGAGCGGCAGAGCCAGCAGGATGACGAGTCCGATCCAGATCAGGCGCGGTCGGGCGGCGATCCCACCCGCGATCCGGGCCCACATTCCCTTCTTACGGAGCCCCACCTCGGCGGTCGTCACCTGGGGCCGGAACGGCCAGAACACGGCACGACCGATGATGATGAGCGCGGCGGGCAGGAAGGTCAGTGCTGCGAACATCGCCACGACGATGCCGATCGCGGCGACCGGGCCGAGGGCGCGCGTCGACGCAAGGTCGGTGAGCAGGAGGACCAGGAGGCCGGCGATGACGGTGCCTCCGGAGGCCGCGATCGGTTCGAGCACTCCCTTGAGCGCAGCGAGCCCGGCCCGAACACGATCCGGCTCGGCCTGCAGGGCATCGCGGAACCGGGCCACGACGAGGAGGGAATAGTCCGTGGTGGCGCCGACGACGAGGATGAAGAGGATGCCCTGGACCTGGCCGTTGATGAGCAGGATCCCGGCGTCGGCGAGATGCCAGATGACGAAGATCGACGCGGAAAGCGCGGCGACCGAGGTGAAGAGGACGATGACCGGCAGCAGCGGAGAGCGGTAGACGATGATGAGGATGACGAAGACGGCGATGAGTGCGACGAGCAGGAGGATGCCGTCGATGCCGGCGAAGGCTTCGGAGAGGTCGGCGGAGAATCCCGCCGGACCGGTGACGTGGACGTCTGCCACGGTGGTCGGGGCCTCGGCGGCCTGATCCGGGGTCATATCGGCGGCGACCGCGGTCGGGAAGACCTTCCCGACCGCGTCTCTGATGGATTCGACGTCATCGGAGGTGGTCGTCGAGGAGACCGGGAGGATGAGTTGGAGTGCCTCGCCGTCGTCTGACGGGATGGCCGGTGAGGGGTCTGCGGCCAGCAGATCGTCGTCTTCGAGGGTCTTCGTCAGCTCATCGAGTCGGGACCGGTCGTCGTCGGTGACTCCGTCGCTGTTCTCGAGCACGACGATAGCGGGAACATAGTCGAGGTCGCTGAACTTCTCGATCTGGTCCTGAGCGCGCGTGGATTCCGCGGATTCGGGGAGGAACGATGAGCGGTCGTTGGTGGCGACCTCGGAGATCTTGCCGAAGTACGGGCCTCCGACTCCGGAGATGCCGACCCAGGCGACGAGGAGGACGGCGAAGAGGGCGAGCAGTGCCCCACGGCCGCGGACGGGACCCTTAGGGTGCTGTTTGGGCGCGGCAGCTGTGTCGGCGCCGTCTACGTCGTCACCGGCGGGACCCCCTCGGCGAGGGTCGGGATTCGGCGGCGTCGAGGTCAGGAGGTGACGGGGCATGGTCCCAGGCTACGCCTTTTGACGTTTACCACCTCGCGTTCGACAGTAAGAGCAGGAGTTCCCATCGAGTGAAGAGCTTCGAAAAACACGTAATGTGCACTGGCGAGGATGCGCGCCGGCAGGTTCGGGCCGCTCGGCTTCGCGACTGGCGACCGTTGCATCCGGGCTCATCACCTTTTGGACAGATCATCGGTTCGAAACCTGATGACCTGTCCAAAAGGTGATGTCAGCCCGCGCCTAAGGTGGTTGCGACGTGCACCTGATGTGATGTGTGTCGGCGCCAGCCCGGTACTGAATGGGTGCGGTGAGCATTAGATCGTCATGGACCGCCGCTCACGACGGCGCGCCCTCAGCCCGAGCAGCACATCGATAACCACGAACCCGATAAGGCTGATGCCCACCAGCGGCAGGAACACACCGATCGCGATTGCGACAACGACGATCGCAGCCACTCCCCACCATGGAGCCCCATTCAGCACACCGCGTGCGGGTGCGCGCCCGAACCTCTTCGCCGGATTCCGCTTCGGCCGCCTCCGCCACCACATGACATAGCCCCAGACGACCATCGCTGCGATGCCGATGGCCAGGGCGAAGAGCACAATCTGGTTGGCCAAACCGAACAGTGTGCCCATATGCAGGTCGATGCCCCAGCGGGCGAGCTTCGCCGCTGCCTCGTAGTCGGAGAAGTCGACACGGTCAGTGGCCTCCATCGTCTCGGGGTCGAAGGCGACCGCATCGACCTGGGTGGGCCAGCTGCGCTGGATCTCCTGCACCACCCACGCAGATCCGTCGTCCTCGGGCGGCAGGATCTCGACGGACTCGGAGTCGATGCCGACTCCGCGCGCCATCGACAGCATCATGTCGAAATCGGCCGGATCGAAATCGGACCCTGCCGAGGCGCCGGTTCCCGAGTGGCCCTCGTGCCCGGCGTGGCCTTCGTGACCAGCGTGCCCGGACCCGCCGTCAGCATGCGCGGCGGCCGCGCTGCCAAGTTCCGTCGACACCGCCGGGGTCTCCCAGCTCAGCGCCGCACGCAGCTTCGTCACGTTCTCCCCGCCGAACTGCGACCACGTGATCCCGGTGGCCGAGAGGAAGAGCATGCCGATCGCCGCCCAGACACCGACCGAAGCGTGCCAGGAGAACGTGCGTCTCAGCCCCTTGTGCTTCCGGTTCGGTCGCATCATCGCGGCGGGCTTCTTCGTTTTGCGAGCGCGGAGGATCCAGAGCACGAGACCCGCGGCGGCGACGATTCCCAACCATGAGGCGGCGAGTTCGCTGTAGATCCGCCCGACATCGCCGAGGTGGAGGCTCCGGTGCATCTGATCGATCCACGTCCGCAGCGGCAGGGCACCCGAGGTTCCGTAGACGGTGAGGTCACCGACCACCTCGGCGGTGGCGGGATCGACGAAGATCGCCCGGGATTCGCTCTCGCCGAGGCTGGGATCGGAATACATCACTCGCGTGGTATCGCCCGGCTCGGGAGCCGGCCGCACGGCAGACAGCGTCGAATCGCTGCCTGCAATGACGGAATTCGCGGCGTCGATCTGGGCGGCCAGTGGCAGCGGGTCGTCGGTGGCGGGGACGCTGAGCTGGTCGGCATAGACCACCTTCTCGAGCGTCGGACTGATCGCGTAGGCCGCCCCGGTGAGCGCGGCGATGAGGATGAACGGACCGATGAGGATGCCCGCGTAGAAGTGGAGACGGCGCAGGAGCGGGCCGAACCACGGAAAGGGCCGGTCGGAGTGGACGGGGTGGTCACGGTGGTGAGTCGGTTCCGGGCCCGAGCTTTCGGGCACGGTTGATGAAGGTGTGGTCATGATGATGCTTTCTCTCAGGTGCGCTGAGCAGGATCCGGTCGGCCTGATGCCTTCGACAAGCAGATGCGGTCGACGGGCAGTTGCGGTCGGCAGCGTTCGCGCACGACACGCAGTCGCGGTCGACGACCAAATGCGGTCAGCAGTGATCGCACCGGCTCACGGAGGCCGATGCGCGGATGTGTTGAGTGTCAGAAAGCAGGCTGCGGTGGACCTCGCCGCAGCACCGGGGATCGGCACACACCGAGGCTGCGCGGCAGTTCGGGCTCGAAGCCGATCAGCGACCGCGGCTTCTCGATCTGCGCCCGCAGGACGACGAGGCGCGGGACGACCGCCCGAATGGTCAAACGGGCGAACTCGCCGAGCATGACCGGCAGTCGCTCGGCCCAATAGATCATCGCGATCGTCACGATCCCGGCAACGCAGTGGGCCAGCAGCATCCCCGGTGACGAGTGCGAATGCATCTGGGCCGCTGCGCCCACAGAACCGTCCATGGCAGGCATGACCGCGGAATCATGAGTCATCTGGACCGCGCCGCCGGGCACCGAGTGGATCGACGCGTCGTGCGCTCCATGCGTCGGCGAGTGATGAGAGTGCGAGCCGAGGAGCGCGGCGAGTCCGTTGTCGGAGCGTGCCATCGCGTTCGGCGAAGCGGAACCGTGCGGAGTGAAGAGGGAGAACAGGAGGTGGAAGAGCGTCTGGCTGATTCCGACTGAGAACGTCAACCGAGGCAGCGACAGTTGGCGCGCGGACAGGAGGACACAGACGAGGATCGACAGCGCCAGAGGCACGATGACACCCATCGCGGTCGGGAAGGATCCCCCGCCGAGGATGTGCGACGTCAGTGCGACAAAGGTCGCGAATGCTGCGGCGAGGGTGCCGCGCAGAGCGCGCCGGTGCCTGGCTTCCATCTCCACGGTGACATTCTCACACAGGTGGGCCCCACCCGAGCATTCAATGCCGATCCCGGCGATAGACTACGTGCCACCCGTCGTCGATCGGGTTGTCGGGCGGGATGTGGCCCTCGGCAACCCGCTGATATCCGGCAGCCTCGAGAGCCTTCCACGATGCCGGGTTTCCAGCGATCACGGGCACAATGATCGTTGAGGCAGTCGGGCAGTCAGCGAAGCAGAGTTCGGTGAACTCGCGGATCATCCGTGCGCCGATGCCCTTGCCTGTCGCCGCAATCTCGCCGATGAAGTAGTCGATCGTCAAAGCATCCTGCGGGGCGGCGGCCAGAGTGATGAGTTCCCGATGCTCGTCCGCGTAGTCCCAAATGACGCTGCGCTGGATGAACCCGACCGGTACCCCGGCGTCCTCGACGATGAAGTCGAATGACGGTTCCGTGCCGTCGATGCTTCCGCCGAAGTCCCGTTCGATCGCCTCCGGCGTGGTCTCGTGGTTCCAGAATCGGGCGACATGGGGCAAGCCGAGCCACCGTGCGAGCAGCGGAAAGTCGGCACTGGTCGTCCGTCGGAATTCCATGTCTCCTCGCGATCGGCGTCAACAGTTGCCGTGCGGCCTCACATCTCCTCGTGGGTGAGCGGATCCCGGTCTTTCATCCGACCGCGCTCGAGCGCGGAGATCGCAGCCACCTCGGCGGGGGTGAGTTCGAAGTCGAAGACATCGGCGTTGAGACGCTGGCGTTCGGGGTTCGCCGATTTCGGGATCGGGATGCTGCCGATCTCGATATGCCAGCGCAGGACGACCTGGGCCGGGCTCACGCCATGGGCGGCGGCCGCCTCGGCGATGGGGGCTTCATCGAACAGTCCCTGGTCACGGTAGAGCGGGGACCAGCTCTCGGTCTGCACACCGATGGAGCGGTGGAAAGCCACGAGTTCGGTCTGCGGGAAATACGGGTGGAGTTCGACCTGGTTGACGGCCGGGGTGACGCCGGTCTTCTCGATGAGCTCGGTGAGCATCTTCTCGGTGAAGTTCGAGACGCCGATGGACTTCACGAGCCCGCGTCTGCGCAGTTCGATGAGTCCTTCCCAGGTGTCGACGTACTTGCCGACGCTGGGATTGGGCCAGTGGATCAGGTGGAGGTCGAGGTAGTCGAGGCCGAGGCGGGCCAGCGATTCCTCGGTGCTGGCGATGGCCTCGTCGAAGCCGTGGTGGCGGCCGGGGATCTTGCTCGTGACGAACAGGTCCTCGCGAGCGACGGAACAGTCGGCGATGGCCCGGCCGACCTCGTGTTCGTTCTCGTAATTCACCGCGGTGTCGAGCAGGCGGTAGCCGACATTGTCGACGGCACCCACGATGGCGTCGACCCCCTCTTCGCCCTTCATCGCGTAGATGCCGAGCCCGAGCTGCGGGATCGCACGTCCGTCGTTGAGGTCGAGTGTGGGGATCGGTGAGTTCTGTGCGGGGGTGTTCGCTGGGGTCGTCATGGGTTCAAGCCTATGACCACCGAGGCGGCGCTGGCCAGGGCCTCGCCGTGGGGTTGAGCGGGGTTGAGGCTCATTCCTGAGTGTCGAGCGCTGAGATCAACCTCGCCGAGGCGGTGTTCCGATAGGAATCGATGGTCAGTTCGCGCAGCTCCTCGTCGTCGAGATCGTCGAGTCCGAGTCCGACCCAGCCGGAGGGGCCCAGGTACATCGGGACGAAGCAATCCGAACGTTCGAGCACCACCTCGGCGTCCATGTGGTCGAGCAGGACGAGCAGTGCCTGCGGGTGCTGCACCATCTCCCCGGACACGAGCTTCTCGGTGCCGCCGTAGTGGGCGAAGATCTTCTTCGTGAAGAAGGCCGGTCTGCCGTGCGAGATCTTCTCGGCCGCTTCGGGCAGGCTGAGCGCGATCGCGCGGACCCGCTCGAGCATCGGGTCGTCGTCATCGAACATCTGCGGATGCGCCATGAGTCAACGGTACGCGTTGGCAGGTGAGGATAGGACTCTTCAGACGATGAGTCCGACGGGTTCCTTTCCGTCGATTACATCGATGACGGCTTGGGCCGCGGCCTGCCCGGCGCGTTCTCGGGCTTCGACCGTCTGCCCGGCCAAGTGGGAGGTGATCCAGACGTTGTCGAAGTTCCGCAGCGGGTTGTCCTTCGTCATCGGTTCGGTCTCGAGCACGTCGAGGGCCGCTCCGGCGATCTGACTTTGGTCGAGAGCATTGATGAGGGCTGCCTCGTCGATGAGTGACCCGCGAGCGGTGTTGACGAGGAACGCTGTGTCCTTCATCGCCGCGAATCGCTCGGCCCCGATGATCGGGGTGCCGGTCGCTCGGGCGTGGAGGGTGAGATAGTCGGCGGCCGTGACGACGGTGTCGACGTCGGCGAATTCGATGCTCGGGCCCGCCTCGGTGTCGGGGTGGGAAGTGCCCACGATGACGCGCATCCCCAGGGCCGCGCCGATCTGCGCGATCGCTTTTCCGCTGGGACCGTAGCCGATCACGCCGAGCGTCTTGCCGCGCAGTTCCGTGCCTGCGGTGCGCGGCCACTGACCTGCGTTGACGCCGCTGATGACGTCACTGAAGTGCTTGGCGCAGTTGAGCATGAGAGCGAGCGCGAGTTCGGCGACGGCGTGATGGTTGACGCCGGGGGTGTTTGCCACGCGAATGCCGAACTCCTGGGCCGCGGTGGTGTCGACGGAGTCGTATCCGACTCCGCTGCGGGCGAGGATCCGGAGGTCGGCTGCCTCGGCGAGCATGTCACGGGTGATCGGTTCGCTCGCAACGATGGCGCCGATCGCGCCGTTGAAGAGGTTGCGCCGTTCATCCTCGGTGCGGGGACCGGCCGCCGGGGAGTAGACGGGATCGAGCCCGTTCTCCCGGAGCAGCCGGTCGACGCTGTCGCCGGGCTCCAGGTAATCGGTGGTGATGACGATGCGACGGCTCATGATGGTGAGCCTATCGCGGCCCTCACTTGAGTGCGCCGAGCACCTCGTTGAGCGCCTCGGTGGCCGAGGGGTGCGTGTAGATCGTGTCACGCAGCTCGGTCGCGGTGACGTCGTGGCGCATCGCGAGCGCCACGGTGTTGATGACCTCCTGCGAGTGCACATGGACGAGCGCCGCGCCGAGAATGAGGTCCGTCTTCGCGTCGACGACGAACTTGACGATTCCGCGCGGGTCGCCTTCGATCTTCGCCCGCGGTGCCGCGGCGATATCGGCCTGCAGCTTCGCTCCGACCTTGATCTCATAGCCTTCGTCGCGAGCGGCCTTCTCGGTCAGGCCGACGCGGGCGACGGGCGGGGTGAGGAACATCGTGTGCGGCACGGATCCGCGGTCCTTCGTCGACCGTTTGCCCTCGCCGAGGAGTTGGTCTGCGAGGATCCGGTTGTCATCGAGGGAGATGTAGGTGAACATCGGTCCGCCGTTGACGTCGCCGAACGCGTACACGCCCTCGGCGGAGCTTCGCAGGTGCTCATCGGTGACGATGAACCCGCGGTCGTCGGTGTCGATGCCGGCCTTCTCGAGGCCGAGGTCCGCGGTCGCGGGTTTGCGTCCGACGGCCAGGAGGACCGCCTCGGCGTCGATGGTCTTGGTCTCACCGCCCACCTCATAGGTCACGGTCGCGGCGTCAGCGCCGTCATTGACTGCAGTGACGGAGGCGTCGTTGACGATGGTGACTCCGTCGTCGGCGAGGGCTTGGGCGACCACCTCGGCGACGTCGTCGTCTTCATTCGCGAGCGGGCGGGGCCCGCGGTCGAGGACGGTGACCTGCGAACCGAAGTGGGCGAACATCGATCCGAACTCGAGTCCGATGTACCCGCCGCCGACGATGACGAGGCGACCTGGGAACGGGTCGACGTGCTGCAGCGATTCGGAGTCGTGGATGCGGCCGCCGAGCTGCGCGCCGTCGATGGGTGGGATGTTGGCGACGGATCCGGTGTTGACGATGACGGTGTCGGCGGTGATCGTCATGGTGTCGGCGCCGCCGGTGACTCGGACTTCGCGTTCGCCGGTGAACTCGCCACGGCCGCCCACCAGCAGCACCGAGTCGAGGTCGGCGAGCATCGAGTGGTTCTTCTTCCGCATCGCGCCGGTCAGGGTGTCGCGGCGTTTGACGGCCTTGGCGAAGTATTCGTCGGTGTCGTCATCGGCGCGTTTGTTCTCCGCGTCGTGGACGAGGATCTTCGTGGGGATGCAGGCGATGTTGATGCAGGAGCCGCCGATCATCATCTCCGACTGTTCGACGACGGCGACCTTCTTGCCGGCGCGGGCCATGGTGCCGGCCAGCGTCTTGCCGCCCTTGCCCCAGCCGATGACGAGGAGGTCGACGTGTTCGGTGTGGTCGGCGCCGGCGGATGTGGAGGAGGGAGTGGTTTCGGTCGAGGTGCTCTGCTGTGTCACTGTCTCTGCGGTCATGCTCTGTCCTCTCGAGTCGGTGCCTGTCACTCTACGCCCGGGCACACACCACCATCCCCACCCCTATTGCTACCTGACGGCGGCCCAGCAACCTCGTGCGAGGTTGCTGGGCCGCCGTCAGGTAGCAATTAGGAGCGGGCGTTTGCCAGGTCCTCTCGGAAGGCTCGGCCTGCGGCTCCCAAGTCACCGGCAGACGTGATGAAGCGGAAGCCCTGTTCCTTGCGCAGCTTCGCCTCCTCACCGTCGCCGCAGTGGATTCCCGGAACCACCCCGGCGGCATCGGCGGCCGTGCGGATCCGCACCAGCGCCTCGGCGTGGGCCTCGTTGTGCTGCCCGGGCAGCGCACCGACGGCGAACGCGAGATCGGACGGACCGACGTACACCCCGTCGATTCCCGGCACGGCGCAGATGTCCTCGACCGCGGCCAAGCCATCCTCGTTCTCGATCATGACGAACAGCAGCGGCCGCTCATCCCGCGTGTCCTGCACGGCGCCGTGCATGATCTCGGCTGTCGGTCCCCACGAACGATCCCCGCCCCGCGAGGGATAGTCGAGCGCGGCCACCGCGGCCTGCGCCTCCTCGACCGAGGACACGAGCGGAACGATGATCGCCTCGACTCCAGCGTCGGCGAGCGCCCCGATCTCCGTGAATCTGTTCGCCGCAACCCGCGCGGTCACGAGCGCATCCCCGCTGGCGCGCACGGCGTCGGTCAGTCGCAGCACGTCGGTGGGCCGCACCAGCCCGTGCTGCAGGTCGAGGCAGACATAGTCGAATCCGGCCGCCGACCCGGCCTTCGCCAGCTCCGGACTCGTCGACATCATCCACAGTCCGTTGTAGATCTCCCCCGCACGCAGGCGGGCCCGATGATTCTCAATCGCAGCAGTCATGACTGCATCGAATCACGGAACCCGCCCGGCCACCAGAGGTGCCCGATATCCGGATGAACCTCACCGAGGCGGTCCACCGGTACGCATGAATCATCGTCCATTCGCCGAGGCGGCCCACCCGACCGTACTTGGGATCCTCCCGTACGAAACGTCGTCCTTCCTCGGCGAATGGACGATGCGGGCGAGCCCTCAGCCGTCCTCGAGAAGCATCACTCTGCCGAACTGTCTTCGAGGAGGGGGCCGATGACTCGGTGGCGAGCGATAACGAACGGGGCGCTGGACCCGACTTCGAGGAGTTCGAGGTCGAGGCGGCGCGGCAGCAGCGGCCGTCCCTTGCCGAGGACCACCGGCGCGGTCCAGGTGATGATCTCGTCAAGGAGTCCCTCGTCGGCGAACTGCCCGGCGAGGTCGCCGCCGCCCATCACCCACAGGTCACGGTCGCCGGTGGCGGTGCACATTTCGAAATAGTGGTCAGAGACCGATCCCTTGGCGAATCGGATATTGGGGGTCTTCCCGTCCGTCTCGGCTTCGGGCAGGGAGAGTTTCCGATGGGTCATCACCCAGGCGGGAACCTCGTAGGGCCACGGTCCGTCGAGGTTGCGCAGCACCCATTCGTACGTCGTCGCGCCCATGACGATTGCGCCGACTCCGTCGATGAACCCGTCATCCGGCGGCTCCTCGGTCTGGCGCAGCAGCCATTCGAGCGAGTCGTTCGGGTCCGCGATGAACCCGTCGAGCGTGGTCGCGGTGTAATAGACGGTACGTGCCACAGGCAGTCTCCTCCTTGATGCGTCTCTCTTTCATCCTATTGGTCCGACGCGCTCTTGCAGCAGTTCGGCGCCGGTTCCATCCGTTGACGGAACCGACGCCGATCACGCGGCGATTCGAGCCGACTGCTGTTCCCGCTTACCCCGCCGCAAGTACTACCAGCTTGGTGAAACTGCAGCAGCTCGGCGCAGGGACCAAGCTGTTGCAGGTTCACCAAGCTGAAGTGTGAGCCGAAGCCGGCCAGGCTGTGACGACCGAAGCCGGTCTCACACCTCCCCAGTCCGCAGCGCCTCGGCGATGTATTCGGCCTGCCGGATCGCGAGCGCCACGATCGTCAGTGTCGGGTTCGCGGCGGCGCCGGTGGTGAAGACCGATCCGTCGGAGATGAAGAGGTTCTTCACGTCGTGGGTCCGGCCCCATTTGTCGACGACTCCGTCTTCGGGACGTTCGCTCATTCGCGCGGTGCCGAGGTTGTGCGTCGACGGATAGGGCGGCGTGTGGTGGGAGGTCTGCGCTCCGACCGCCTCGTAGACTCTCTGACCTGCGGCGTAGGCGTGTTCGCGCATCGCCAGGTCATTGGCGTGATCATCGTAGTGGACGTTCGGCACGGGCAGACCGTTCGTGTCCTTGACCGTCGTATTCAGCGTCACCCGGTTGCTCTCCTGCGGCATGTCCTCGCCGACGATCCACATTCCCGCGGTGTTGAGATACCGGTCGAGCAGCGCCGCGAAGTCCGGTCCCCAGCCGCCGGGCTCGACGAAGGAGGCCATGAACGCCGGACCCAGCGAGATCGTCTCCATGTAGTAGCCGCCGGAGAATCCGCGGTCGGGGTCATGGATCGACTCATCGGCGATGACTCCGGCCATCGTCTCCCCGCGGTACATCCGCACGGGTTTGTCGAAGTGGCCCCACACGGTGCCGGTCAGGTGACGCATGTAGTTCCGCCCCACATGCCCGGACGAGTTAGCCAGCCCGTCGGGGAAGGACGGTGTCCCGGAGAGCAGAAGCAGCCTCGGCGTCTCGATCGAGTTGCCGGCCACGCACACGATCTTCGCGGCCTGCCGGTGGAGATTCCCATCCTTGTCGAGGTAGAGCACTGCGTCGGCCCGACCATTGGCATCGTGAGTGATCTGCACTGCCTGGGACTCTGGCCGCAGATCGAGCAGCCCGGTGTCCGCAGCCCGCGGCAGCTCTCTGACCAGGGTCGACCATTTGGATTTGTTCTTATCGCCCTGGAAGTTGAAGCCGTCCTGGATGGAGGCGGGGCGGCCGTCGTACTCTTCGGCGTTCGTGGCGTACGGGCCGGTGGCGTAGAACTTGTAGCCGACCTCCTTCGCCCCTCCCGCGAAGACCTTGTAGTTGTTGTTCGCCGGCAGCGGCTTCCGGCCGTGGACATGGGTCGAGCCCATCGCCTTCTCGGCCCGGTCGTAGTACGGGGCCAGCTCCTCGAGCGTGATCGGCCAGTCGAGGAGGTTGGCGCCGTCGATGCGGCCGTAGACGCTGCGGGCCTTGAACTCATGAGCCTTGAACCGCGGGGTCGCGCCCGACCAGTGGGTCGTCGTTCCGCCCACGGCCTTGACGATCCAGGCCGGCAGGTTCGGGAAGTCGCGGGCGATCCGCCACGATCCCGTCGTCGTCCTGGGGTCGAGCCAGGCCATCTGGTTGAAGGCCTCCCACTCGTTGTTGACGTAGTCCTCATTGCGCAGATACGGCCCGGCCTCGAGGACGACGACGGGGATGCCCTTCGCCGTGAGCTCGTACGCCAACGTTCCCCCGCCGGCGCCGGAGCCGACGATGACGACGGCCTCCTCGTCGGGGTCGATGCTGAAACCTGTCACGCTGCGACCTGCGTTCTGGTCCTGCCCTGCATTCTGATCCTGTGTCATCACTTCTTCACCTCACCCATCTCGGAGCTCTGCGGCGCGGGCTGATTGGTCGACTCGTCACCGGCAGCGCTGCCGCTGCGGACCGCCATAACCCCGTCGCCGAGCTCGGGCAGCGGCTCGTCGTCGGGGTAGACGATCCGCGGTTCGGGCAGCCAGTCGAGGTCGTCGAAGCCGCGGTTGATGTAACCGCCCTTGTCGAACGAGGGTCCTTCGTAGCCGAGCGTCTCCCACACCTCGACATCGTCGTAGAGGTTGAGCACGGCGGTGCGGCGGACGAAGCCGAAGAACTCGGTGGACTCGACCCGGCGCAGCACCTTGAGCGCGGAGTCGTCATCGAGTCCGCAGAAATCACCGTCGGAGAGCTGATCCAACGACAGCAGCCCTTGGATGAGGGCCACCCGGAACCAGGTCTCTTCGTCGGCGGCGATGAGGATCTTCTCCGCGGTGCGCATATACGGCCCATCAGGGAAGTCTGCATGCGGGAATGCCACGCGCAGCACTCGGATGAGGGTCTGCTTCGCCTCGTCCGTCATCTCCATCGCATTCAGCGATGGGTATTTTGCAGGGAATGCCATCGGATGCTCCTTTGCTCCACTCGGCAGGCCGCATCGACGCACGCCCGCCACTGTCCTGACATGAGCAATCTATGTGACCTGCGACACCATGGACTATCCTCATTCTCACCACATGAAAAAGTCGATCGCCGAGGCGATCGCACAGTCAGGAGACCGCGTGTCCAACAGTGCCGTGATCCAACGAACCCTCTCCGTCCTGGAGGCCGTCGCCGCTTCGGGCAGTGCTGCCGCGAAGACCGTGGCCTCCCGCCTCGAGATCCCGCTGCCGACCGTCTACCGGCTCCTCAACGAGCTCGCCTCGGCGGGGTATCTCGTCTACCTCAAGGACTCCAAACAGTTCGAGCTCGGTCCGAAGTGCTTCGAGCTCGGGCTGTCGTTCCAGCAGCGTCTCGTCGCCCCGCATCCGATTCGCCAGATCACCGATCAGCTGCACCGGGCTTCGGGGACGGCCGCGTACTTCGCGATCTACCGCGGCTCGGACATCATCCTCACCTACTGCTCCGACTGTGAGAAGCATCCGCGCCTGCGGCCCCTGCGCTTCGGCTTCCACGAGGCCGCGCACGCCACCGCTTTCGGCAAGATCCTCCTGGCCGCGATGCCCGAACCCCAGCGCACCGACTACCTCGAGGCGCGCGGAATGAAGGTGCTCACCCCGCAGACGATGATCAGCCGGGAGGCCCTCGACCCCCACCTTGCCGAGGTGGCCACCCGTGGAATCGCATGGGAGCACGAGGAGTTCCTGCCCCGTCAGACCTGCGCGGCCGTACCGGTGCGCAATGGCACGGGAATGCAGGTCGGCGCGATGGCGATCAGCACTCCCTCGTCGAAGATGGCGGGTCGGGCAAAGGAGGTCGAAACGACCCTGCGCGAGCATGCGGGCCTGGCGTCGAGCTACCTGCGCGGCGGGTCGGTCACCGTCCCCGTCGCCGGACACGTTTGAGCCGCGGACTCCCGACGGAGGCCATATTATTCCCCGCAGCCGGACACGTTGAACCCCCAGCTTTATCGCCACATGAGAAGAGCCGTGTCCTCCGGCTGCCGACTCTGCTGAGAATGATCGTGCTCGCTCACAGTTGAGAACTCAAGGAGGAGAAATGGGCACGAGCAACAGCGTCGCAGTGGTGACGGGGTCGGCACAGGGAATCGGTCAGGGCATCGCCCAGCGGCTCGGTGCCGATGGCCATCATGTCATCGTCGCGGACCTGCCGAGCATGCAGGATGGGGTGGCGGAGACCATCAAAACGATCGAAAGTGCAGGTGGGAGGGCCACCGGCGCCGAGGTGAACGTCACGGACGAGGATTCACTGAGCCGCCTCGTCGAGGTTGCCGTCGATGCGGGAGGAAAACTCGACGTCTTCGTCGCGAACGCCGGAATCGCTCAGGTCGAGCCGCTCATCGACTATTCGAAGGCCGACTTCGAGAAGATCGTCGACGTCAATCTCACCGGCGTCTTCCTGTCGTATCAGGCTGCGGCGAAGCAGATGATCGAGCAGGGCAACGGCGGCAAGATCATCGGCGCCGCCTCGATCGTCGCGTTCCGTCCCTTCGCGCTGCTGTCACCGTATTCGGCGACGAAATGGGCGGTGCGCGGACTGACCCAGGGCGCCGCGATGGAGTGGGCCAAGCACGGCATCACCGTCAACGCCTACGGGCCCGGCATCGTCGGCACCGCGATGTGGGATCTCATCGATGAGAAACTCGCCGCCGAGGAGGGGTTGGCGAAAGGTGAGGCGATCAAGAAATATGCTGGTGACATCCTCATGGGCCGGGTGTCCGTGCCCGAGGACGTCGCGAACCTCGTGTCGTTCCTCGCCAGCGAGGACTCCGATTACATCACCGGACAGACCATGCTCGTCGACGGCGGAATGCAGTTCTCGTAACGTTGTCGCTGAGAGCAGAAACCGACACCGCCACACCCACAACTCTACCCGAGAGAACAACCACAGAGAGAAGGAAGAAGACATGATCTTCATCGTCGTAAAGTTCCCCGTCAAGCCCGAACTGGCTGACCAGTGGCCCGAGATCACCCGCGAATTCACCGAGGCGACCCGGGCCGAACCCGGCAACAAATGGTTCGAATGGTCGCGCAGCCTCGATGACCCGAACGAGTACGTCCTCGTCGAGGCCTTCGATGACGACGCCGCCGAGGCTCATGTGAAGTCCGACCATTTCCAGGCCGCGACCGCTGACGGCGGTCCGATGCACAGCGCGCTCACCGCGACTCCGAAGATCATCTCACGTCAGATCGACGGCGATGACTGGGACGCCATGGGAGAGTTGCAGATCGACTGATCCCTCATCGAGGCGGCCGTCCCCGATCGGGACGACCTCATTCGCCGAGACAGCCGCACGGGTCCGCTGATGCGTTCAGCGGGCCCGCGCCACGTTCCTGGCACCGGCTAACTCACCAGCTTGGTGAACCTGCAATAGCTCGGCCCCTGCACTGAGCCGCTGCAGGTTCATCAAGCTGAAGGCTCACCTCTGCGGCAGGTATGCCTTTTGAGACTCGACCCATTCGTCGAGCACGCTCGCGCGGTCATCGAATTCTGCGGTCGGGAACGCCAGACCTTTCGTGGGCACACTGGCGCCGAGTTCGACGAGCAGCGGACGCAGGGTCGTCTCCACCGCGAGCGTGTGCGCCGGGGACCCGATCGTGAAGACCGGGATCGCGGTAAGCCCATGCAGACCGCCAGCGTCGTACCGGTCGAGGAAGGATTTGAGCAGTCCGGTGTAGCTGGCCTTGTAGGTCGGGGTGGCGATTACGGCGAAGTCGGCGGTGGCCAGACGCTCGGTGAGTGTGTTGAGGCGGTCGGACTTCCACTCGAAGATCTGGTCGGTCACCTCGGCGAGTTCGATGGTCTCATCGATCTCGGATCCGGTCACCTCGGCGATCTTGGCGGCGAGGTCCTCGGCCACCTGACGGGTGCGCGAGTTGGGGCTCGGGTTGCCGACGACGACGGCGATGCGTGTGGTCATAGGGGGTCCTCTCCTCGAGTGTTCACCGGGTCATTGCGCCCAGACACCCACACTAGAAGCGGTCAGCCGCTGCGAAAGCGCTGTCGTTCATCTGGCGTCATCGCAGCGATGCTCGGGATCGCACACATGGTTCCCCGAATCTGCGGGAACAGATTGTCGTTTCACGGCGCGAAAATCTACATTCTGCTCCCGCAGAATCGGACCGATCCTGCTCCGGCGAACTACCTGCTACCTGCCGCCACCGCCAGCTTTCTGCTCCAGGTGATACCGAATCTTCCGCTCAAGCTCCGCCCTGCTCATCTGGCTCGTCACCCTCAGCACCTCCCAGCCCTCGTGCCGCAGAGCCTCGTCTCTGGTGATGTCACTTGCCCATTGTGATTTGGACAGCAGGTGGTGTTCACCTTCGTATTCGAGCGCCAACTTCACGTGGGGATAGCCCAAATCCGGCTCGACTGTGCGGTTGAGCAGACGACAGTAGACCCGTGGATGGACCACAGGTTCCGGCAGTCCACGGCTCAGTGCCCACAGTCGAAGGTTCGTCTCCTGCGGCGAGTCAACGTCTTCCCTGATCAGTGACAGTGCTGATTCGACCTGCGCTCGCTGTCTCAGGTAATTCCGCTGTGTGCTCTTCGTCCTCAGGAACTCGAGGCTGCACAGCGGCGGCCCGTGCCACCCGCCGACGATCGCATCACCGAGGGCAACGAGCTCGTCACGGGTCAGCTCGGCGCTGAGATCGAGGAAGACCCCGACCGGCGAATGCATCGGCAGCTCAAGCCAGTACCCGGCTTCCTCACGCGCGTGGCGGCGTACGGTCATCCCCTTCCGCGCCACCTTTCTGCCCGGGTCGAAAGTGACCAGGTGCAGGTGCTCATCGATGAGTCTGTGCGGCAGTGGCAAACCGAACAGTCGCGCTGCCGTGGCGCCTCCTGCGACGATCCTGGGAACGACCATGGTCATCGCCCTGAGCCGAAGGCTCTCCTCCATCCACTTCTCGTCGGCCCAGCTCGGAGTCGGATGCTCGACACATCTCACCTCATCCCGGCGGATGCCCGCCGTGACGGCACTGAACCGCGGGTCATACCGCAGATGATGCCGGCTGATCCCCCGTTCCTCGGCCTCTCCGGTTCTGAAGAGTGACGGATAGCTGCGATGCTCGATGAGGAGGTCCATGACCAGTAGGAGAGTCGGATACGCTCCTGACCGCAAGGCACCCAGTTCCACCCTGTGGACGCCGCTGACGTCTCCACAGGACGCCGACACGCGAGTCCGGATCCGTGCACAGCTCTTCGACGCGCGAGTGACGCCACCTTCCCTTCCCGCCAGAACCGGGCCTTCAGGCAGACCCTCCGGGATTTCCCGGGAGAAGAATGTAGAGATTCCGAGCTGAAACCGACATTCTTTTCCCGCCGATGCCCAGGCCTCCACCGGAAATGCTTGCTCTACCCACAGGCATCAGCGCTTGAGTGGGCACTCGCACCCTCCGGCAGGAGGGAACAGCCCTACTCCCCCGCCTGCTTCCGCGCGCCCAGTGCCAACCGGGCGATATCGCGCAGCACCTCGAGTTCCTCACTGCCGTCGAGCAGCGCCCGCAGCTCTACGGCGGCCCGGCTGAGCAGGCCGCGATAGGCCCCGGCGACGTTGTCCGGTTCCCGGGTCAGTGGGTAGGACACACAGAGGGCGAATACGATCGCACCGACGGTGAAGGCCACACTCGCCGAGGCGGTCCCGGCCACCCGGGCCTGCTTCGTTGCGTAGAACTCCGCCGGATTTCCCGGCCCGCACAGCGCCAGGGCAGCCGAGCCGCCGTCGACGAGCGGGAGCACCGCCCCGACTCCGCGCGAGACTCGCAGCTCATGATCGGCTTCGACGTTGCGAACGCACACACGATCCTCTCCCACCCGGACCCACAGCTGCACGGATTCCCCGGTCATCGTCCGCAGATGATCGAGCACCGAGTTCGTCGTGGCGATACTGCGCCGGCCCGGGAAGGGACCCAACCGCAGCAGCCCCGAGGAATCCCGGACGATGAACTTGTGCGCCCGCAGATCGGTCAGCAGCCGGTAGGTCGTCGACTTCGAATACCCGAGCCGGCGGCACACCTCCGCAGCTGTCATCGGCGAGTCCTGGAGGACTTCGAGGATGGCCGCACTGCGGTCGATGACTCCGATCTCCGCCGGCACCTGGTCAGAACTCTTCATTCCCACTCCTCACGACACCGTCACATCGGCGAGCAGCTTTCGCCGGGACACCCACCACCGGAAGATGATCGGTCCGATGATGCCGAGCACCATGAGGATGATGATCGACAGCGACACCGGCCTGGTGACCAGGGGTGCGAACGATCCGCCGGAGATCTGCAGCATGCGCCGGAAGTTGTCCTCGAGCAGCGGCACGAGCACGAGCGCCAGGATCGCCGGAGCCAAGGGGATGCCGCCCTTCTCCATGAGATAGCCGATGACGCCGAAGATGCCGAGCATCATCAGCCCGAACAGGCTGAATTCGATGGCATAGGCGCCGATGACTACGAGCACGAGGATGGAGGAGAAGAGGATCTCCTTCGGCATCTTCAGCAGCTTCACGAACACCCCGACCAGCGGCAGGTTGAGGATGATGAGCGCGATATTGCCGATGTACATACTCGCGATGATCGTCCAGATCAGACCGGTGTCGTCCCGGAAGATCAGCGGTCCCGGCTGCAGGCCGTACATCGTGAACACGAAGAGCAGCAGCGCCGTCGTCGCCGAACCCGGGATGCCGAGGCTGAACAGCGGAATCATCGCACCACCGACACCGGCATTGTTCGCCGCTTCCGGACCGGCCACGCCCTCGATGGCTCCGTGACCGAATTCGTCCTTCCGCTTCGAGATCCGCTTCTCCATGATGTAGGACATGAACGAGGCCAGCGACGGACCGACTCCTGGCAGGATGCCGATGATGAAGCCGACCACGGAACCGCGGGCCCACGGGCCGGCCGACCGCTGCCAGTCTTCCTTCGTCATCCATTTGTCGTTTCCGAAGCTCTGGATCTCATCCTTGGCCCCACGTCCGAGCGCGAGATTGCGGATCGCCTCGGGGATGGCGAAGAGCGCCATCGCGAAGATCGTGAAGTCGATCCCGTCGGAGAGCAGATCCATGCCGAAGGTCTGCCGGGGCAGTCCGGTCTGGAAGTCGAGTCCGATGAGGCCGACGGCCAGGCCGATGAAGATCGAGATGAGCGCCTTGGCCCGCGAACCCGCCGACATCGTCGACGCGAGCAGCAGGGCCGTGGCCATGAGCAGGAAGTATTCGGTGGCGCCGAAGACGTTCGCGAGCTTGACGAGGACGGGTGAGAGGAACGTCAGTCCGATGATCGCCAGGGTGCCGGCGAGGAATGATCCGATCGCCGCGGTCGCCAGGGCCGCCTTGCCCCGACCGCGGCGGGCCATTTCGTAGCCTTCGATCGCGGTCACCGCGCTGGCGACCTCACCAGGGGTCTTGATGAGCGTGGCGGTGATCGAGCCGCCGTACATCGACCCGTAGTAGATTCCGCACAGCAGGATGAGGCCGTGCACCGGCTCCATCCCGAAGGAGACCGGGATGAGGATCGCGATCGCGGAGATCGGTCCGATTCCCGGCAGCACTCCGACGACGGTGCCCAGCAGCACGCCGAGGAGGGCGAAGGCGAGGCTGACCGGTTCGAGCGCCGAGGCGAAGCCGCCGCCCAGATCGATGAGAGTGTCCATGTCCGCCCCCCTAACCCAGGATCCCGACGGGCAGGTACACGGCGAGTCCGTAGACGAACGCCGCGTAGACCACGACCGCGAAGATCACGGAGAAGATGAGGTTACGGATCCACTTCTCCGGCGCGTAGATGCTGGTCAGCCCCATGAGGAACGCCGCCGTCGAGAGGAGGAACCCGACCGGGATGAGGATCGCCAGATAGACGAAGAAGAGCGCGAACTGGAACACGACCTTGCGCACCTGCGGCTCCGGTGGGGCCTCGAGGACGATCCCGCCGACCGCTTCGACCGTGCCTGCCGTCTCCAGTGACGATTCCCCCGCCGAGGCGGCGCTGCGGTCCGTGTCTCCGCTCACCGAGGCGGTCCCGCCGCCCGCGCCGGAGCCGGGCACGGACCCCGTGCCCGGCTCAGCGGACCCTGCGGACGCGGGAGCCGCCTCGGCGAGGGTGTCCTTCCGGTGCCGGAGGACGGCCTGACCTGCCAGGAAGAGGCCGAGCACGATGAGTCCGATCCCGACGATGGCGGGGAAGGTGCGCGGGGTGACGATGTTCGCGGTCTCCTGGATGGAGAACGTCGCGATGTAGTACACCGCGCCGATGACGGCGATGGCGCCGCCGGTGATGAGGTCGGTGCGGTTGGCGGTCATTTGCTGTTGCCCAGATCGGTTTCCTTCACGCCTTCTTCCACTGTCTTCGCAGCGTCATCGACGTAGGCCTGTGCTTCGTCGCCGGTGTGGAATTCGGTGGCCCACTGGTTGTTCTTCAGGGTCTCCTGCCAGGCGTCGGACTTGCTCACGTCTTCGAGCGCCTTGGCCCAGAAGTCGACGGCTTCCTGCGGCATCTCGGCGGGTCCGTAGACTCCGCGCCAGTTGCCCAGGGTCACGTCGTAGCCGGAGTCCTTCGCGGTGGGCACCTTGTCGAAGGGTGCTGCCAGCGGTTCCTGGGCGAAAGTGACGAGCGGTTCGATGTCACCGGCTTCGATGACGGAGCGGAATTCGCTCATGCCGGCAATGGCGACTTTCGCGTCCCCGTTGAGCATGGCGGTCGTCTGCTCGCCGCCGCCGTCGTAGTTGACGAAGTTGATGTCGGCCGGGTCGACGCCGGCTTCCTTCGCAAACAGGGCGAACGGCAGGGTGTCGTCTCCGGCGGCTGCGACGGTGACCTTCTGCGGGTCGTCCTTGAGCGCCTTGACCAGGGCGTCGAGATCCTTGAAGTCCCCGTCCTTCGGCGTCACGACCATGAAGTCCTCGACGTAGAGGGTGGCGATGAGCGTCGTGTCTTCGGGACCGAATTCGCAGAGGTTGCGCGCCTTCATCGTCTGGCTGGCCAGGGAGGTGATGGCGATCTGATCGTCCTTGCCCTTCTCCTGCTGCATCATCGACGTCAGCCACGAACAGCCGGTGCCGCCGGGTTTGTTCTGCACGGGCAGAGGCGTGGAGACGATGTCTTCCTTCTGCAGCGCCTCGACCAGCGCCCGTGCCGTGGTGTCCCAGCCGGATCCGGGTTCGGCCGGGGCGGTGACCGTGACCGGTCCCTTCGGATAGTCCCCGCCCTCGCCCGGGGGCTGCGCCTTGTTTCCGCAGGCGGTGGCGACGAGGGCGACCGTGGCGAGCACGGCTCCGATCTTCGCCGCGCGCTTGCGAGTGCTCGTCGACCCCTCCTTCGCCGAGGCGGCCGTCCGTGTGCGTGTGATCGTCGTTGATCGCATGAGCTGTCCCCTTGTGTGTTCGGTTCTCGATATTTGGTGGTGTATTGGTGGGTATGGTGCTGGTGGTGCCGCTGACTGAGTTGTCAGTCCAGGCGGTTCTCGTCGGGCTGGGGCCCATCGACCGGTGGGCCCGTCGGCACTGCCGGACCGTCTCGGTAATGGCTGTTGTGACGGCCGGGTTCGGGCACGTCGCTGCGCAGCCCGAGCCGGTTCCCGTCGAAGGTCAGCGGCAGCAGCGGCACATCGACGCTTGCTCCTGTCGGCAGCCCGGTGTGGGCGAGCGCCCCGGAGGCGACGAGGTGCGGGTCAGCCGTGAGGTCGGCGGGTGTGTTGACGGGAGCGACAGGGAGTCCGCGGCGGGTGCATTTCTCTTCGATCTCGGCCAGGCCCAGTTGGGACAGCGCCTGTTGGAGTTCTGCGTGGATGCGGTCGCGTTGGTCGACTCGGCCTTGGTTGGTCAGCATGTCCGGGTCGGCGGCGAGCCCCGTCAATCCGAATTCGTCGCAGAGGTCGCGCCATTGCCCGTCGGAGACGGCCGCGACGAAGACCTGGTTGTCGTCGGCGTCGCGGAAGATGTCGTAGACGGCCCAGGTGGCCTGACGGGTCGGCATCGGCCGCGGTGGTTCGCCGCTGATCTGGGACTGTGCCATGTGTGTGCCGACGAGGAAGGCGTTGTTCTCGAACAGTGCGGAGTTGATGAGTTTTCCGCGGCCGGTGGTTTCGCGCACGCGCAGTGCCGACTGGATGCCGATGACGCCGAACATTCCGCCCATGATGTCGTTGACGCTGGCTCCGGCGCGCAGCGGCTGGCCGGGTGGACCGGTCATATACGCCAATCCCCCGAGCATCTGGACGACCTCGTCGAGGGCGGCGCGGTTCCCGTAGGGGCCGGAGAGGAATCCCTTGAGTGAGCAGTAGATGAGTCCGGGGTTGCGGGCAGAGAGCTC
This sequence comes from Brevibacterium sp. JSBI002, assembly GCF_026013965.1. Lineage (NCBI taxonomy): Bacteria > Bacillati > Actinomycetota > Actinomycetes > Micrococcales > Brevibacteriaceae > Brevibacterium > Brevibacterium sp. JSBI002. Next base: position 191,305 of record NZ_CP110341.1, on the reverse strand, counting down.
TTCGTATCCGAAGCCGATCGAGTCCATCTTCCCGACGCGGAAGTTCTCGAGCAGGACATCGGCGGAATCGATGAGGTCGAGGACGCGGTCGCGGTCGGCCGCCTCGGCGATATCGAGTTGGACGCTGTGCTTGTTGCGGTTGAACGCGGGGAACAGCCCGGATCCGGACCCGGGCAGGTAGCGGGTCTTGTCGCCGGCCCCGCGGGGTTCGACCTTGATGACCTCGGCGCCGAGGTCGGCGAGGATCATCCCGCAGCTGGGACCCATGACCATGTGGGAGAACTCGATGACGCGGATGCCTTCGAGCGGCAGCGGTTCGGGAGTCGTTGCCTGGGTCTGTTCGGCGGTCATATGGGAAGTCATTTCAGACCTTCGCCGAGGCGGCCGCGAACCGGTCGTCGAAGACCGCGGGGGTCGCGGGGATGTCCGACAGGCTCGAAGTCAGGTCGTGTCCGACGGCGGCGATGAGAGGTTCGCGCACCTCGGTGAGCGCTTCGACGTCGACGCCGGTGGCCACGCCTTCGCGGTGGAAGAGGTGGACGAGGTCGTCGGTGCCGATGTTGCCGGCAGCCCCCGGGGCGAAGGGGCAGCCGCCGAGTCCGCCCATGGCCGCGTCGAAGTTCGCGATCCCCAGATCGAGGGCGGCGATGACGTTGGCCATGCCGAAGTTGTAGGTGTCGTGGAGGTGGAGGTTGACCGGTTTGTCCGGGAACGCGTCGAGAACCGCCGAGGTGTTGCGGCGGACCAGCGATGGGTTGGCGTTGCCGATGGTGTCGGCCACCCCGACGCCGTGGGCTCCGGCGTCGACAAAGGGACGGAGGACCTCGACGAGGTGGCCCGCCTCGGTGATTCCGTCGAAGGGGCAGATGAAGCTCACGGCGGTCGTGATATCGAAGCGCAGTCCCTGGTCACGGGCGAAGACTGCGGCGTCCATGAGGCGGTCCGAGGCCTCGGCGATGGAGGCATCAGAGTTCGCTTTCGAGTGTCCTTCGGAGGCCGAGAGCACGAGTTTGATGTTCTTCGCGCCCGCGTCGACGGCCCGCTGGGCGCCCTTGAGGTTGAAGACGAGGGTGTAGAACTCGACCCCGTCGGCCTCGTGTGGTGCCAGACGGCGCAGCAGTTCGTCGGTGTCGGCCATCTGCGGGACCTTCTTCGGATTGACGAAGGAGCCGACCTCGATGTGTTTGAGCCCCGAGCCGATGAGCTTCTCGGCCAGGGTGACCTTGATATCGGTGGGCACGATGGCTTCTTCGATCTGCAGACCGTCGCGCAGAGTGGTGTCGAGGATGTCGACGGACGTGGGCCGGACCATGGGACTCCTTCAAGCAGGCTCCCGGTGAACGGGAAACGATTCGTCGTCGCGCGACCATGCGCGACTCCACTCTCGTTATATAACGCGCTCAGTCCAGTGGACAGGCTTTGTTCGGCATATGAGAGGTCGGGGAGAATTGCCTGTGTTCAGTCCCGTCTATCGGGAAGCCTGCTTCTTCGGGCGGTATGTCTGGATCGCATGCCCTGCTTCGAGTTCGCTGCGGTCGACGAGTTCCAGGTCGACGACGTCACTCAGTCCTGCGAAGAGGTAGGGTCCGTGGCCGGCGATGCAGGGGTGGACGACGAATTCGAACTCATCGATGAGACCGAGTTCGGCCAGAGCCAGCGGCAGCGTCACTCCCCCTGTCGCGAGTCCCGTCACCGACTGTTCCTTGAGCTCGCGGACGGCGGTGGCGAGGTCGCCGCGGATGAGTTCGGAGTTCCAGTCGACGCTGTCCAGGGTGCTCGAGACGACGAATTTGCGGGCCGGGTCGATGGCCGCGACGAAAGGGTCGAGATCCGCTTCCGGGGTCGTGTCACCCTCGGGTCGGCGCCACGCGTCTTCCATCATCTGGTAGGTGATGCGGCCGAAGATCAGCCCGTCGGCACGCTTGAGATTGTTCGCATGGTGAAGGTGGAAGTCGTCGCTGATGACGCCGACGCGATGGTCGCAGCAGCCGTCGACGGTGACGTTGATCGAGTACCTCAGCTCGCCCATGGCATAAGGATAGACTTGGGCGGTCCCCGCCGGAAGAGGTCTTCGGAGACAGCCGTGGCGTGGCGTTCAGTCCTCGGCGCCGTCGTCGTCCGCGTCCGGAGATGCATTCTGCTCCGATGCCAGTCCCAACCAGGACAGCACTTCGTCGGTGTTCTCGCCCAGATCGGGACCGAGGTGGTCGATCGCGATCGATTCGCCGCCGATGACAGGGGTGATGCCGGGGAAGGCGACGTCTTCGAGGACTTCTTCGCCGGTGGACACGTCGAGGTTCTGGATCATCCCGCGAGCGGCCAGCTGCTCATCGGCGACGAGATCCTCGGCCGTGTAGATGGGTCCGGCCGGAACGCCCGCTTCCTCCAGGGCCTCGACGACGTCGTCGACCGAACGCTGCGCGCACCACGCCCCGATCGCCTCGTCGAGTTCGTCGCGTCGCTGCCAACGGCCGGCATTCGTCTGCAGTTCGGCATCCTCGGCGAGATCGGGACGATCGATCGCCGTCATCAGCCGCGGGAAGATTCCATCCCCGTTGCCGGCGATGACCACGGATTTCCCTCCCGCGCACAGGTAGCCGTTCGAGGGCGCGATGCCCTCCATCCGGCCGCCGGTGCGGGTGCGGACCTCGCCGAATGCGGAGTAGTCGGGGACGAGGGATTCCATGACGGAGAACATCGCCTCGTTGAGCGCGACGTCGACGGTCCGCTCCGACAGCGGACCCTTGCCTTCGAAGCTGTGCGCGGATCCGACGACCGCCTCGGCGGCTCCGGCGATCTTCTGCCGCTGTCGGTCGAAGAGCATCATCACGGCACCGAACGCCGCCTGCATGCCGGCGATCGAATCGCCGATCGAGATGCCCACGCGCACGGGTGGGCGGTCGGGGTCGCCGACGAGTTCGCGGAAGCCCGAGTATCCTTCGGCCACGGCGGCGAATCCGGGGCGCGACGACATCGGTCCGGTCTGGCCGAAGGCGGAGATGCGCACGAAGACGAGGTCGGGGTTGGCCTCTTCGAGCGCGTCGGGGCCGAGTCCCCACTTCTCGAGGGTGCCGGGGCGGAAGTTCTCGAGCAGGATGTCGCTGCGGCGGACGAGTTCGAGCACGGCCTCACGGCCCTCGTCGCTGCGCAGGTCGAGCACGACCGACTTCTTGTTGCGGTTGATCGTGCGGTAGAGCATCGAGGTGTCGCCGGCTTTGAGCCGCCAGTTGCGCAGTTCGTCGCCGGTGCCGGGGCGTTCGACCTTGATCACCTCGGCGCCGAAGTCCGCGAGCATCCGCCCGGCGGTGGGTGCGGCGATGTAATTGCCGAGTTCGAGGACTCGCACACCGGAAAGGGGAAGTCGGTGCGTGCTCATGACGATGCTCCTAGTTGTGCGTGGTTCGGTTCTCCCATGGTGCCAGGTGTCGGTGCGTTCGGCGCGGATATCCGCCGTCCGGGAGTTCGGAAGGTCCACCTCGCCGAGGCGGTGCTCAGCTGTTCCGCAGCGTGACCTACGCGCGTTGACCGATGGATTCAGTCGGAATCTCAGCCTTCGACCGACCGACCCCGGCACGCACGGCTTCGCAGACCGCAACGACGAGGATGTTGACGCCGAGGCCGATGATGCCTTCGCTGATCGCCCACGGCAACGGCAGCCAGAACGTGTAGGCGATGACGACGATCAGTCCCGCCGCGAGACCGGCGATGATCGAGCGAACACTGAGACGACCGCGGAAGAAGAGAGCCGCGGCGATCGCCGGAGCGAGCTGGTCGAGGCCGGAGAAAGTCAGCAGCAGGAGGTTCGCCAGCAGGTCGGGCATGACGATGGCCAGCAGCAGCGACAGGGCAGTGGCGACGACGACGATGATCTGAGTCGCAGTGAACTGATGCCGTTCGGATCTGATCCGGAAGACATTGCGTGAAGCCAGGGTCGAGATGCCGATGAGCAGCGCGGCCGAGGGCACCATCGCCGTGGTGATTCCGGCGACGGCGAGGACTCCGATCACCCAATCGGGGAACATCTGTCCGGACAGGTGGAGCAGAGCCGAGTCGGCATCGGTGTTCCGACCGAGGATGACGACGGCCACGTAGCCGACGATGAGCGGCAGGACGATGAAGGTGTTGTAGATCGGCAGCCACAGGTAGTTCTGACGCAGCACCGCGGAGCTGCGGGCTGCGAGGATCGGCGGCCACATGTGCGGAAGAGTCACGAAGGCCACGCCGATGGCGCTGATCGCCATGTTCGAGATGTACCAGGGGATGCCGTATTCCTCTGTGCCGTGGACGCTCAGGAGGTCGGGCATGGTGGCAGCGACGGTGTCAAAGACGTTCGTGAATCCGCCGGTGAAATGGATGGGGATCGAGATGCATACGACGAAGAGCATGACGAGCATGAGCGCGTCTTTGAAGTACGCGGTCGTGGCCACCCCTCGCAGACCCGACCACAGGACGAAGGCGACGACGAGGATGAAAGCGATGACCATTGACCACACGCCCGTCGTTCGGTTGCCGGTGACGAGTTGGACGATGAGGCCGAGTCCGGTGATCTGCAGCTGCAGGTAGGGCAGCAGAAAGATGACTCCGCAGATGCCTGCGATGACTCCGAGGGTGCGCGAGGAGTAGCTGTGTTCGAGGAAGTCGGCCTGTGTCAGGTGTCCGCGTGCTTTGGCCATGCGCCAGATCTTCGGGCCGATGAAGTAGAGGACCAGGTAGCCGAGGGGCACGTAGGGCATCGAGTAGAAGGCGGCGGCGCCTCCCGAGACCACGAGCCCGGCGGTACCGAGGAAGGTGAAGGTGGTGAAGGTTTCGCCGGCCTGAAGCAGCCAGGTCGTGGCCACGCCGAAGCGTCGGCCGCCGACGGTCCACTCGGAGAGGTCGGCATTGGGCTTCTTGCGTCCGATGAAACCGAGGATCGCGACGAGGACGATTCCGCCGAGGGTGACGATCTCGATAGTGCTCATCTCAGCCCTCCCGACCGTTGTCGCGGTGTGCCTGCACTTCCGGTCGGTCTCCGACTTTGGCCGATTCGAGCCTCTCGGCTTCTTCGAGGGCAAGGTCGTCGAGGTGGCCCTGCCGTTCGAGATCGGGGCGGGTCTTCTCGATGATCAGGAGGATGCCGGTGACGAGGAGGCTGCCGGGCACACAGGTCCACCACAAGATGGTCGGCAGCCCGAGAAACAGATGTGGGCCGTTGAGAATCGGCAGCCATTGGAGGACGAAGGCGGCGATCACCGGAATGAGACAGAGAACTGCCCAGACCGTGACGCGACCTTTCGTCACCCGTCGTGTGTCGGAATCGGGTGTACTCATTGTGCCTCCCGCACTCGTTCGGCCGGTCTGCTCGGCCGGCGGTCCGACCACCATGGTCACGACCACGTCCATCTTCTCTCCACAATCGGTGCTGGACGGTGACGAAATGCCGCTGACAGCAAAGTCGCATTGAAAAGCTGCCTTGGCTGAACATCAGCTGCGGCTTGAGTGAACTTCGTGCAACATTCCTTGAACTCTATTGTCAGCCAGGCTCTGGGTACCGAAGACTGGCAATCGAGTCGCAGACAGCGATGATTCGTCACCGAATGAGGAGTTGGACATGGAATCGAACGATTTCGCAGGCAACAACGACAGCGGTCAGAACGACTTCGGCAATGTGCAGCAGAGCGGTCCCGAGGGACAGCAGAGTGGCTTCGGCGATCAGGGTGGCCAGCAGGGCCAGTCGGGCCAGCAAGAGCAGGGCGACTTCAGCGGCGGCCAGGATCAGTCCGGCGGATTCGCTGGAGATGACCGTGAGCAGGGTGGCCAGCCCAGCGGTCAGGAACAGGACGGACCCGGCGGCGATGATCGCGGCCAGCAGGCTCAGGGCGGTCAGAACGACGGCGGGTTCGGCGGAGACGACCGTGGCCAGCAGTCCCAGGAAGGACAGCAGTCCGGCGGCTTCGGCGGAGCCAACGACCGCGAACAGGGCGGCCAGCAGGGTCAGTCGGGTCAGCAGGAGCAGGGTGGCTTCGGCAGCCAGGACCAGGGCCAGGGTGGCTTCGGTGGCGAGCAGGGCGGCTTCGACGAGAACCGCTGATCTCAGCCCTCACCTGATCCGGCGTCATCGTTGAGACGCCGATCCGCAAACACAAGCGGCGCACCAGTCATCGGTGCGCCGCTTCGTGCATTCACTCCGTGACGGTCACGATCTGTCGGTGTCGGCCGAGGCCCTCGAGCTCGATTTCGACGACGTCGCCGTCGACCAGGTACGGGTACTGCCCCGACAGCGCGACGCCCTGCGGTGTGCCGGTGAGGATGACGTCGCCCGGTTCGAAGGCCATCGCCTGGCTGAGCTGGAAGATGATCTCGCCGACGGAGAAGATGAGGTCACTCGTCGACGAATCCTGCCTGGCTTCGCCGTTGACCCAGCTGCGCAGGCGCAGGTTGCCGGGGTCCACCTCGGCGGCGGGGCGGATCCACGGCCCGATCGGGGTGAACCCGGGCAGATTCTTTCCTTTCGACCACTGGCCCCCGGACTCCTCGATCTGCAGTCGGCGTTCGGACAGATCGTTGCCGAGCACGTACCCGGCGACGTGATTGAGTCCTTCCTCCGCCGAGGCGGCCCTGAAGGTCCGTAATCCGATGACCACTCCGAGTTCGACCTCCCAATCAGCTTTCGTCGCATACGGCGGCAGTTCGATCGGATCTTTGGGCCCGGCGATGGTCGAGGGCATCTTGAAGAAGATGACGGGTCGCTCGGGAGGTTCGGCTCCGGCCTCACGAGCGTGCGCTGCATAGTTCATACCCACGCACACGATGGCAGAAGGTCGGGTCAGCGGCGCGCCGATGCGCATCTCATCAGCACCATCGAGCGGCTTGAGTTCCCCAGCGTCAAGCGCGCTTCGGACGCGTCCGACGCCGTCGGCGGCGAAGAAGTCCGGGTCGATGTCATCGAACAGCGGGCGGAGGTCGAAGCAGGCTCCGTCGTGGCGGACTGCCGGAATCTCGTGTCCGATCGGTCCCAGTCGCAGCAGTTCCATGCGGTTCCTCTCTACTAACTCTCGGCCACGTCGTTGTGACCTTTCGTCAGGCTAGCGAGACTCCCTCCGCTAATTTGGAACTGTTCAAGTATTGGACACCCGCAGGCGTCGAAACTCCCACCGAGTTCGACCGTCACACGGTCTGCTGGCGGATGTAATCGGCCTTCGCGCGGCGGGGCACGACGACGATCGGCACCGGAGAGTTCTGCAGGATCCGCATCGCGTGACTGCCCAGCGACACGCGCTTGAGCGCACCCAGCCCGGAGGAACCGAGCATCATCACTTCCGGGTGCTTCCATTCGACGGCCCCGAGCGCCGCGGCCCAATCGGCGCCGGTTCCCACAACGACGTCCGTCTCACCAGGCTTGATGTGCAGCTGTTCGATCGAACACAGGATCTTGTCCGTGTCGCGCTGGACGGCCTTCGTCCATTCGTCGATGACGCGCGACTCCATATCGAAGGGGACGTTCGCGGACGCGACGACTCGGGAACGCGGGGCGAACGAGGCGATGCGGAACGGCACGTCCGACTCCGCCGAGACCATCGCAGCGCCGAGGATGAGATCCGCCGAGGTGGACGACCCGGAATACGCGGCCGTGATCCGCTCCAGCCGCGCGCCCTCCGACGCTTCGAATCCGGCCGGAGCCAGAGCCACCGGCAGCCTCGCGCTGTGCAGCAGACCGTTCGACACCGATCCGAGCGCGATCTTGCCCGACTTCCCCTCCGACGACGGTCCGACGACGAGGCGATAGGCATCGGTCTTCTCGCACATCTCGAGCAGTCCGCGCCGTGACGACCGCGCGGAGTGGAGGACGCATTCGGACTCGATATCGCTGGGAATGAGCGCACGCGCCTCGTCGAGGGCCGCCTCGGCGACAGTGCGGAACCTGTTCTCGTACTGACTCTCGAAGTGCACGGGCGCCATCGGGAACGCGGCGGAGTCCACGGCGGTTGCGACGATCCGGCGCCGATAGGTGCGGGCAAGGACAATGCCCAGCTGGACGGCTGCGCGGTTGTCCTGACCTGGGGCAAGACCGACGACGATGCTCATTTGGCTCCTCCTGTGGAGTCCGTTCCGGGGGATTCGGGATTGGTGGGTCCCGCCTCGGCGAGCTGCTTGCCGAGGACGGAGGACTTGCGGCCGAAGATGAAGTACAGGCCCAGGATAAAGGCGGTCCAGATGATGAAAACGACGATCGTGATGACCTGCAGGCTCGAGATGATCCAGAAGCAGCCGATGATCGAGAGCACCGGCAGGACGGGATAGAACGGGACCTTGAAGCCGCGTTCGAGGTTCGGTTCGCGCACGCGCAGGATGATCACGGCCAGGGACACGACGACGAAGGCGACGAGGGTGCCGATCGAGGTCATCTCGGCGAGGAAGTTCAGCGGGATGAAGCCGGCGAGGATCGCGATGACGGCGGAGACGACGATCGTGCCCTTGACCGGGGTGAGGGTGCGGGGATTGACCTCGCGGAAGAGCTTGGGCATCATTCCGTCGCCGGCCATCGTGAACAGGATCCGGGACTGGCCGTAGATCGAGACCAGGGTGACGGAGAAGATCGAGATCACCGCGCCGGCGGCCACGACCGTGCCGGGCCATTGTGAGCCGACGATATTCTCGAGGATGGCCGACAGACCCGCGGTCTGTCCGTCGAACTCCTCCCACGGCTGGGCGGACAGGGCGGCGACGGCGACGAGGACGTAGACGGAGGTGACGATGATGAGTGCGGCGATGAGGGCTCGGGGCATCGTCTTCTTCGGGTTCTTCGTCTCATCGCCGGCCGTGGCGACGGCATCCATGCCGACATAGCTGAAGAAGATCAGACCGGATCCAGCGACGACTCCGGAGATGCCGAAGGGTGCGAAGTCGGAGAAGTTGTCGGTGTTCCAACCGGTGACGCCGACGCAGATGAAGAAGATGAGCACGCCGACCTTGAGGCAGACCATGATCGCGTTGACGACGATGGATTCGCCGGTGCCGCGCACCAGCAGGAAGCAGCACATCGCCAGCAGCAGGATGGCCGGAAGGTTGACGATTCCGCCCTCTTCCGGCGCATAGGCCAGGGCGTGCGGGATCTGGAATCCGAAGAGGTTGAACAGCAGCTGGTTGACGTACTGCGACCAGCCGACCGCGACGGCCGCACCGGCGACTCCGTATTCGAGGAGGAGACACGCGGCCACACCCATCGCCGGCAGTTCGCCGAGGGTCGCGTACGCATAGGAGTAGGAGGAACCGGAGACGGGGACGGATCCGGCGAGTTCGGCGTAGCAGATGACCGCGAGGCCGGCGACAGCACCGGCGATGACGAATGACCAGATCACGGCGGGTCCCGCCACCGGAACGGACTCGGAGAGGATGAAGAAGATGCCGGTGCCGATGGTCGAACCGACGCCGACCATCGTCAGCGAGAACAGCCCGATCGTGCGTTTGAGATCGGTCTCGACGTCTTCCTTCTGCCGTGGCACCGGTTTGATCCGGAACAGCTGCTGTCGCAGTGTGGGCATAATCAACTCCTGACATCTTTGTCGGCTCGGTATACCTCGTCGCTTCGACTGTACTTGAGGTTCGCGACTCCGGCGGTGTCGAAGGGATGAAATCGCGGGCCGGTGCGCGGTGGGACGTGCCGACTCTGCGGCTTGTGCCGATCCTGCGGGTCACAGCCACCCTCCGATCAATTACTACCCGACGGCGGCTCAGATACCTGGCGCAAGGTTGCTAGGCCGCCGTCGGGTAGCTCTAGAGCGAGGCGGACGAGAATAGTTGGACTTTATTCAACCAGAGGGTTGACTGCTTCGAGGAGTCAGTACTACGCTTTCAATCAACCGAAAGGTTGAACAGAAGTTTCGATATCGATGCACGGGAGGCCGCAGTGGCCGATCAGCTGTCCAAGGTCTTCGCCGCTCTGGCCGACCCGACGAGGCGGGACATGGTGGCCAGACTCAGCGTCGCGGACTCGACGGTGAACGAACTCGCCGAACCCTATGACGTCAGCCTGCAGGCCGTATCGAAACATCTCAAGGTGCTCGAGGACTCCGGACTGGTCTCCCGCACCCGTGACGCCCAGCGCAGACCAGTCCACCTCGAAGACAATGTGTTCGATCTGATGACGAAATGGATCGAAAGATACAAGCAGCAGGCAGAGGAACGTTACCAGCGCCTCGACGCGGTCCTCGAAGCGATGAACGCGGACGAGGTAGCGAACGACTCGGACTCGAGCGCCGCCTCGGCGAAGGGGCCCGAGGACACATCACCCCACAGAAAATCACGCAAAGGAGCATGACATGACCGCCGCAGACACCGCAGCCGACTATTCGACTCTCAAGCTCGACGTCCCCGAGGAGGTGCAGACTGTCTCGATCACCCGCGATTTCGCCGCCTCACCGGACAAGGTGTTCCGGGCCCATATCGACCCCGAACTGTTCGTCAAGTGGTGCGGACCGGACTCAATCACGAACACGATCCGGGAATGGAATGCGACGACCGGCGGGAACTGGAGCTATGTTTCGAACGACGATCGCGGCGAGTACGCGTTCTTCGGCTCGTTCCACGAGGTGCGGGAGAACGAGCGCATCGTCCAGACCTTCACCTTTGAGGGATTCCCGGACGCGGTCAACCTCGAGATCCTCACGCTCACTGACCTCGGCGACGGGCGGACACGGCTGATGTCGACCTCGATCTTCGACTCACTCGAATCCCGCGACGGCATGGTCGCCTCGGGTATGGAGCACGGCATCGTCGAAGGCTACAACAAACTCGACCGCCTCCTCACCGAAGCTTAATTGCTACCTGACGGCGGCTCAGCAACCTGGCGCCAGGTTGCTGAGCCGCCGTCAGGTAGTAGTTAGGGGCGTTCGGACATGGTGGCGAAGTAGGAATCGCGGCTGCGGCGCACGTGACGGGCCATTGCCTCGGCGGCCCGATCGACCTGTCCGGCATCGATGGCGGCGATGATCTCGCGATGCTCCGGCCACGCTTGCGGGCCTCGACGCATGAGGTTGAGCGAGTACAGCCACTCGATCTTGCCCGAGATCTGACGCAGCAGGCTGATGAACGACAGGCTCCCGCTGAGCTCGGCGACCGCGAAGTGAAAACGCATATTCAGCATCGCGAGGTCCTCAAAGCGCTCCTCAGCGATGACTGCGTCTCCGGCCTCGAGGATCTCGTTGATCTCTGCGCGGATCTCCGACCACTTCGCATCGTGGTCGCCGCCGGCACTGAGCTCAGCGGCCCGGCGGGCGGCGCGCTTCGCGGTCGCCGATTCGAGCACGATGCGGATCTCGAACAGATCCTCGGCATCCTCGGCCGGTGAGGGTGCGACAACCGAACCGCTGAACTTCCGGGACTCGACGAGACCATCGGCCTCGAGGGTTCGCAACGCCTCCCGGATCGGAATCCGCGACACCTCGTAGCGTTCGGCCAGCGCAACCTCACGCAGCTTGGCCCCGGGCTCGAGCTTGCCCTTGATGATGTCGGTGCGGATCTGCGCGGCGACATCCAGTTGCGCATCGTGCGAATCAGCCATGGTCATCTCCCCGCCGCATAACCCTGCGCCCCACGCGGATTCGCTCCGGCGCTCAGCCGCCCCGTCGCCGGATCCCGGGTCACGCACGACAGCCTCCCGAGCTCCCACTCCCCCGCTCTGGTCACGTTGTGACCGCGGTTGATGAGCCCGTTGATGACATCCTCGCCGAGGCGGTCCTCGACGACCGCCCCACCCGGGACCCAGGTGCGCGGCCAGAACGACCCCGCCAAAGACGTAGTCTGCAGCGCAGGCGCATCGATGGCCTCCTGCGCACGGTAGCCGCCGACGAGCATGCGCAGGATCAGCAGCAGCTGCCACTGTTCCTGCTGGTCACCGCCGGGTGAGCCGAGAGCGATGACCGGCTGCCCATCTCGGGAGATCAGCGTCGGGGTCAATGTCGTGCGCGGGCGCCTGCCCGGACGCAGAGCCGAGGGAGCCGCCTCGTCGAGCCACATCATCTGCAGCCGAGTGCCGAGGCAGAATCCGAGCCCGGGAACGGTCGGCGAGGATTGCAGCCACCCTCCGGACGGGGTCGCCGAGATCATATTTCCCCACCGGTCGACGACGTCGAGGTGGCAGGTGTCGCCATGGTTGGTGCCGTTCTTCTGCACGGTCGGCTCCCCGATACCGGCCTTGATGAGCTCCTCTTTGTCTGCTCCTTCGGGAATGAGCGGAGTAGTGAAGACCGGCGCCGCCCCATCCCGGCCAAGCCCGGGACGGAATTCCGCCGATGCCTGCTCGGTGATGAGCTCGCGTCGGGAAACCGCATAGGAGTCGCTGAGCAGCCAGTCGAGGTCGACGTCGGCATCGCCGTAATAGGTATCCCGGTCGGCCATGGCCAGCTTGAGCGCCTCGAGGATCGTGTGCGCTCCGACCTCGGTCGACGGATCGAGGCGGTCATCGTCGAAGCCTTCGAGGATCTTCAGAGTCTGCAGCAGCACCGGACCTTGACCCCAGGCACCGATCTTCGCGACCTGATATCCGCGGAAGTCGATGGTGACGGGATCTTCGAACCCGGCGTCGAAGGCGGAAATGTCCTCCAGCGTCAAGACTCCGGCATGGTCGCCTCCCGTCGAGTGTCTGTGCGCGGTGGTGACGAAGTCGGCGATCGCCCGCGCGACGAATCCGGACTTCCACTCCTGTCGGGCCGCTCGGATCCGCTCTTCCCGTGCCGCAGCGCCGTCACCGGCTGCGATGAGTCTGCGCAGCACATCGGCGTAGGCGTGGTTGAACACCAACTCGCCGGCTTCGGGAACTCGGCCTTCGGGCATCCACTGTGCGACCGAGGTCGGCCAGTGATCGGTGAAGAGTTCGCTGACCTTCGCGATCGTCCCGGCTGCTCGGGCGAGGATCGGATGCCCGTTGTCGGCATAGTCGATGGCGAAGTCGAGGACGTCGGCGAGCTCCCACGTCCCATGATGTTCGAGCAGATTGAGCCACGAATCGACAGCTCCGGGAACAGCGGCAGCGAGAGCCCCGGAGCCGGGAACCATATCGAGGCCCTCGCCGCGGAAGTGCTCGATCGTCGCCGCAGCCGGAGCCGGCCCTTGGCCCATCATCACCTGTGGCCGGGAAGGCTCGGCGGCGGTGGCGAAGATCCCGGTCATGTCACCGCCGGGTCCGTTGAGGTGGGGTTCGACGACGTGGAGGACGAAGGCTCCGGCGACGGCAGCATCGAAAGCGTTCCCGCCGCGTTCGAGCACCGCCTGCGATGTCGCAGTGGCCAACCAGTGCGTCGATGCCGCCATCCCGAAGTGCCCTTCGAGGGTGGGGCGCGTGGTGAACGCTGGGGGCGGGGTAATGGTCATGGGCGAAGTCCTTCGGCAGTGGTCAGCTGATCGTGGTTCGGCGTTCAAGCCGTGGCCAGCTGTCGATACCGACGATACCCGGACAATTCCGGTTGCCCATCGATTGCATGCCAACTGTCACCCGATTACAGTTTTGTATACAATTACACCTTATGGCGACATTCCGGCACTGATGCCGGCTCCACTCGCCCGGAAAGGACACCATGACCCGCCGCCTCGACCTGGCCATGCTCCTGCTGTTGACTTTCTCGACCGGTATGGTCGACGCCATCGGCTACCTCGGCTTCGACAAGGTCTTCACCGGCAATATGACCGGCAACGTCGTCATCCTCGGCATGGGCCTCGCCGGCGCCGACGGCGTTCCCGTCCTCCGCCCCGCCCTCGCCCTCGTGTTCTTCATGGTCGGTGCGGCACTGTCCGGGCGCATCCTCGGCGACATCGGCGAGAACTGGCACCACCGGACGACCGCGATCTTCTCCGGCGTCGCCGTCGGCTGTGCCGCCTTGTCCGTCTACGTCGCGGTCGTCCCCGACCCCGAGATCGGGCTTGCCGGTACGATCTTCACCTCGGCCCTGTCCGCGCTCATGGGTGCGCAGGCCGCGGCAGCACGGAAGATGAAGATCGCCGACGTCACCACCGTGGTGGTGACCTCGACGATCGTCGGCCTCGCCGCCGATTCGAGCCTGGCCGGCGGTGACAACGTCCGCTGGATCCGCCGAGCACTGGCCGTCGTTCTCATCCTCATCGGCGCGCTGGCCGGTGCCGCCACGCTCATGCTCAACCAGTGGATCGGCATCGCCCTCGTCGCCGTTATGATCGCCGCCGCAGCCGTGATCGGCCACCTCGGTGAGAAGAAGAGACGAACCCGCGCCGAGGCGGCCGCCGCAGTTGCCTCGAACGCCTGAGTTCACGTTCCACCACTTGGATCTTCGGCGACACCGCCCCAGGCCCCCGACCATAATCGAGACATGAGCAATGGAGCCGAGACGACAGCACTGCAACAGCCGACCTTCCCGCTGAAGGCACCTGGAACTGCGGTCGTCCATGCGGGTCCGCAGCAGAACCCCCGCATCGTCTCCGTCCCGACCCGCTGGACCGAGCACGTCCTCGAACTGCCGGAGGGCGCGGACCTGTTCAACGCCCTCGAAGCATCCCTGACCGACTTCGCAGTGGACGGCATCATGGCCGAGTTCGTCTCCGGACAATTCGGTCGCATCGACTATGTCCACCCCGCCTTTGGTCCCGACGCCGATCACCCGATGTCGTTCACCGAAGCATTCAGCGTCGACAACCCCACGGAACTTCGCCACGCATCTGCGACGATCGGCTTTCGTGAGGGCACACCTTTCTGCCACGTCCACGCCTCATGGACCGGTGCGGACGGCCAAAACAAAGGCGGACACCTGTTGCCGGGCACTCTAGCGGGGCCGGCCGGGCTGACGATCCGACTCTTCACCCTTCACGATGCGCGTCTGATCAGCGAGGTCGACCCCGAGACCGGGTTCTCGGCCTTCGCTCCGACGCCCACCGACCGGACAGTGAAGACGTCAGAATCGTCCGAGTCTCCGGACTCCCCCGATGCCGTCATCTCCCGGATCCGTCCCGGTGAGATCCTCGACGAGGCGGTCCTTGCTGTCTGCCGCAACGTAGGCTTCGACTCCGCCGAGGTTCTCGCGAGTCTCGGCAGTACGACCGGAGCCGTGTTCACCGATGGCACCGCCCCGTGGCCGGCCGTCGAGTTCACCCATCTGAGCGGCACCGTGATCGGGACACAGGGCAGATCTCCACAGACCAACCTCTCCGGGGAAGTCGTCGACGTCGCCGGAGAGGTCTGCGCCGGCACCCTCAAGGCCGGGGCCAACCCCGTGGCCGTGACCTTCGAGCTCTTCGTCCGCCGCACCGACGGACCAGGGCGAGACAACTGACCAACCAGACCAGTCGACCGGGAGAGCCGCCCGATCCGGCCGATCGGCAGAGACACCGATCCCCGCGCCATCCTGAGGATGATGCGGGGATCGCCTGCTCGAGCTCAGAACAATCAAACGCTCACGACATCACGGCCCCGCCGTCGACGCGCAGGATCTGTCCCGTCGTGAACGCGGCGCCGTCGGTCGCGAGGTAAGCGACCGCCTCGGCGATCTCATCGGGCTGGCCCATCCGATCGAGCGCCTGCCCCGAGGTGTCGTAATCCTGACCGGCGGTGAGCGCGGATTCGACCGGCCCCGGCGCCACCGAATTGCAGCGGATGCCCTGGCGTCCGTACTCCTTGGCCACCCATTTCGTCAGGGCGATGATCCCGCCCTTGCTCGCCGCATATGCCGGACCCGACCGTGCCCCGGCCTCCCCGTCGGAGACCGCTCCCCCGTTGATGCCCGAGATCGACGAGATGTTGATGATCGACCCGCTCCGGGCCTCCCACATGTGCGGGTGGACGGCGGCCTTGATGAAGTTGAACGTCCCACCGAGGTTGGTCTCGATGTCACGCTGCCACTGCTCGGCGGTGATCTCATCGATGCCGATGCGTGCGGCCGTGCCCGCATTGTTGACGAGGATATCGAGCTGCCCAAAGGTCGAAACGAACGCCCTCACCGCGGCAGTCACTTCCTCGGCGTCGCGGACATCGAGCGAGAACGCGGCGAACCGCTGGTCCGGGTACTCCGAGGCCAACGACGCGGCAGCTTCCTCGGCACCTTTGAGATCGACGATGCCGACCGAGGCACCTCGCCTGGCAAGTGCAGTGGCGATGGCCAGGCCGATGCCCTGCGCGGCACCGGTGACCAGGGCCGTCTTGTTCGTGAGCAGATACGGTTCCATGGTTCTCCTTGAGATGATGTGAAAACGGCAGTCCGGACCCGCCAGCCGAGGCCGACGCCCGTAGGCACCGACCCCGACAGCAGGCAGCCCGAACTATCCGACCCCGAGCAGGTCGGGCAGCCAGTTCGAGATCGCCGGTATGTAGGTGATGAGCAGCAGGGCGATGATCGCGCAGACGAGGAACGGCACGACCCCGCGCACGACTTCCTCCAAACGCACCTTCCCGATGCCCGCACCCACGTACAGGTTGAGCCCGACCGGCGGCGTGAACAGACCGATCGCGAGGTTGACGGTCATGAACACGCCGATCGTCGTCATGTCCACGCCCACGCCGATGAGGATCGGCACGAGGATCGGGATGAACAGGTAGAACGCGCTGATCGCGTCGACGAAGGCGCCGACGATGAGCAGGATGATCGTGATCGCCGCGAGGATGAGGTACTTGTTGTCCGTCACGCCCAGCACGGCCGTCGAGATCCGGTCGGCCACGCCCTCGACGGTGATGACGTAGGAGAAGAGGCTGGCCACACCGACGATGAACATGATGACCGCGGTCGAGACCCCGGACTGGAGGAACACCTTCGGCATGTCCTTCCAGGTCAGCTCCCGGTAGACGAACACCCCGACGATGAGCGCATACACGGATGCGACGGCTCCCGCCTCGGTGGGGGTGAAGATTCCGCCGTAGATCCCGCCGAGGATGATCACCGGAATGAGCAGTCCGGGGATGGCCTTGACCAGCGCGGTGAGGATCTCACCGAACCCGCCTTCGGAGTTGACCGTGACCGTCGGATCGACTGTTCCGACGCCCGCACCAGTTGATCCGGAACTCGCCGAGGCGGCCTTCCCATTCGTCGTCAGCAGCTGAGTCCTGCCCCCTGCCGCACCGTCACCCGAAACACCGTTCCCAGCGGAGTCAGCACCGGCGGAACCCGACGCCGACGTTCCGGTCGACGCGGACCCTGCGGCCGCCTCGGCGCCGGGTTTCGTTCTCACCGGCAGACCGGCGAGCTCGCGCACCCTAGGCACGAACAGGGCGGCGATGAAGAACGCGAGGGCCATGATGATGCCGGGCACAATGCCGGCGATGAACAGACGGGAGATCGAGATCTTGCCGAACTCGGCGGCGACGACGGCGAAGATGATGAACGCGATCGACGGCGGCACGACGATGCCCATCGAACCGGACGCGGCGACGAGGGAGACCGCGTGCTTCTTCTGATAGCCGTTGCGCACGAGCGCGGGGATGAGGATCGCACCGATCGCAGCCACGGTCGCGGGACCCGATCCGGAGATCGCGGAGAAGAAGAACGCGGAGATGATCGTCACCGCGGCCAGACCGTGGCGCAGGCGCCCGAAGATGAGGAACGCGAGGTGGACGAGCCGCTGCGAGATGCCCGTGTACTGCATCACGATGCCGGCGAGGATGAAGAACGGGATCGCCAGCAGCGTACCCGAACTCATCGACGGGAACATCACCGAGGGCACAACGTCGAGGACCTGCACACCGTCGGTGGTCACGAGGGTGACGACGGCGGACAGACCGAGGGCGAAGGCGACGGGGATTCCGAGGCCGAGGAAGAGGAAGAAGCTGCCGAAGAGCAGAAGCGCGATCATTTCCGGCCTCCTTCGAGGTCAGAGGAGAATTCGGACGAGTCGATGGTCGGAGCGGCTTCGCTGGCGAGCCGCTCGACGACCGCCTCGGCGGAGGTGTCCTCATGCAGAGCCGTCCGCAGGGCCTGAAGACTGCGGATGATTCCGAGCAGCCCGGCCAAGGGAATGGACAGGGTGAACAGCCACTGTGGGATACCCAGCGATGGTGTCGCCCGGCCGCGCAGTCCCTGCGCGATCGTCATCTCGCCGCCCCAGATGAGGAGGACGGCGAGGAAAACGACGATGAGCGTGGTGCCGGTGATGAGGAGGACGCGGCGCACGCTGCCTTTTGCGTTCTCCACGAGATAGGTGAACCCGAGATGCGCGCCGAGGCGGATCCCGACCACGGCTCCCATCATCGTGAGCACGACGAGGAGGTTGATGGTGATCTCCTCGGAGAAGGCCAATGAGGCCTTGAAGATGTAGCGGGAGAGGACGTTGACGAAGGTGACGACGACGATCACCATGAATGAGGCGATGACGACCCAGTCCTCGAAGAATCTGATGGCTCTCATCTCACAGTCCTTTCGGGATGAACGCCTGGGACATGTCCGGTCCCCAGACCTTGCGGTATTCGCTGTAGATCGGCCCCAGCTTGGCGCGGAAGGCGTCCTTCTCCTCGTCGCTGAGTTCGTTGACCTCCATGCCGGAGTCGGCGAGTTCGGCGATGAGCTTCTCTTCGCCGTCGCGGTTCTTCTTGATCTGGAAGTCGTTGGCCTCGCCTGCCAGGCGGGTCACGAGCTTCTGGTCCTCAGGCGTCAGGGAGTCGAAGAGGTCCTTGTTGATGCCGAGGATGAGCGGATCGTACGAGTAGTTCCACAGCGTCAGGTACGGCTGGACCTCCTGCAGGTTCGCCGAGTAGATGACGTCGATCGGGTTCTCCTGACCATCGATGGCTCCCTGCTGCAGGGCCGTGAAGACCTCACCGAAGGGCATCGTCGTCGGGTTCGCGCCGAGTCCGCGGTAGAGGTCGGTGTACATGCCGAAGCCGGGGATGCGGAACTTCATGCCCTTCATGTCGTCGGGCGTGTGGATGGGCCGGTGCGTGTTCGTCAGCTGCCGCATGCCGGATTCGCCGAAGCCGAGCAGATGCACGCCCCGTTCGGCGAGGTAGTCGGCGTAGACGTCGCCACCCTTGCCGTCGAGCGCCTTCTGGCCGTCCTCGACGGAGTCGAAGATGAAGGGAGCGGTGACAGCGCCGAAGCGCGGGTCGACTCCGGCGTAGATGATCGGCGAGTTGTAGGAGAAGTCCTTCGCCCCGTCCATGAGCTGTTCGACTCCGGCCGTCGGTTCACCTGCAGAGAGTCGTTCGCTGGTGAAGATCTTCATGGTGATCCGGCCGTCGGTCTCTTTCTCGAGGTCCTTCGCGAGCTTCTCCGCCGCGAGGTACCACGTCGAGGTCGACCCGGTCGTCACCGTCATCTTCCACCGGTAGCGCTGCTTTCCGTCGTCGGTGGTGCCGAAGTTCGTTCCGCACCCTGCCAGCAGCAGGGCGCACACCATCAGTACGGCGGACCAAACGAGCATGGTCCTCGTCGTCCGTGTTCTCGGCACCATCGCCTCCTTGATTTCTGTTATTTCACTGTCTGTGGGTTCGGTAGGGTCAGGCCCCCGCCGAGGCGACCGCCGCCGGCCGCGCGAACCGCAACCTCATCGCTTCGGCATCCCCGCGTAATGGGTCAGTCCCCCATCCACGGGGATGAGCGTGGAGTTGATGTAAGCCGATTCGCCTGATGCGAGGAACACCGCGAGGTCCGCGACGTCCTCGGGCTTGCCCATCTTCCCCGTCGGCGACTGCGCGTGACGGGCTTCGAGCATCTCCTCGACCGAGTCGTAGTGGCCCGAGATCGAACGATGGATGAGCGGGGTCTCGATGAGGCCGGGGGCGATCGAGTTCGCACGGATGCCTTCGGAGGCGTACTGCGCGCCGACGACCTTCGTCAGTTCGATGAGTCCGGCCTTCGATGCCGCATACGCCGGGTAGTCATACCCCATGTAGCGCATGCCGCCGACCGAGGACACCGTGATGATCGACCCGCGCCCGGCCGCGCGCATATGCGGCAGAGCATGTTTGATCGCCGAGAACGCCCCGGTGAGGTTGATGTCGAGGGCGCGCCTGAAGCCGTCGGTCTCGAGTTCGTCGACTCCTCCGTTGACGACGATTCCGACGTTGTAATGGAGCACGGTCGGTCCACCGAGGAGGTCGGCACAGTGCGCGAACGCCGCTGCCAGGGAGTCTTCGTCGCCGACATCTGCGACGACCGTGGTCAGCTGAGCGTCGAGATCGACCTCCGCATTGAGAACAACCCCGTCGAGGCGGCCCCGCCCAGCCGTGACCGCGCAGTTCGAGTCGGCCCGGGCAACCACCTCGGCGAGGGCCCGCGTCGCTTCGTCAAGCGCCCTCGGGTCACGGTCGACGATGCAGACCTTCGCTCCCTCGCTAAGGAATCCGATCGCAGCGGCGAAGCCGTTGTTCACCTCCCCGTCCGGAGTGCCGCAGCCGATGGCCATGATCGTCGTGCCGACTAACCTACCTGTCGGCACTGACACGGCTGCCGTCTCTGTAGTGCTCATCGTGCGCTGCCCCGTCCTTGGGAGTATTCGGCTTTGAGTTCCTTGCGTGCGAGTTTGCCGTAGGCGGTGACCGGCATGGTCTCGACGAAGTGGATCTCCTTGGGCACCTTGTATTTCGCCAGCCCAGACTTGCACAGCGCGGTCAACCGCTCGGCCAGGTCGTCGGCACCTCCGTCGCCCGCACTTCTGTCACGGGCACCTCCGTTCCCGGTCGACGGCGCGCGTTCGATGACGGCCACGCCGATCTCGCCCCACTGCGGGTCGGGCACGCCCACGACGACGGCCTGGGCCACCTCGGTGTCGGTGAGGAGGAGCTCCTCGATCTCGCGGGGGTAGACGTTCGAACCGCCGGAAATGTACATATCGGACTTGCGGCCGGTGAGGAAGAGGTACCCGCGTTCGTCGAGGTAGCCGACATCGCCGGTGTGGAAGAGCCCTCCGGCGAAGGATTCGGCATTCGCATCGGGGCGGCCGAGGTAGCCGGCGCACACGGTCGGTCCGGCCACACAGACTTCGCCCTGCTCACCGGCGGGCAGCTGCGCCCCGGTCTCGTCGACGATGACGATTTCGACTCCGGTGCGGGCGCGTCCGCAGGTGCCGATTCCGGCGTCATCGACGGGGATGGCTCCGTGATCCTCGGGGCGGAGGATCGTGATCGCTCCGGTCACCTCGGCGAGTCCGAAGTACTGGACGAGGCAGGGCCCGAGCCTTTCGAGTGCCTGGGCCTGGTCGGTCGCGAGCATCGGGGCGCCGGCGTAGATGACGCGCTCGAGGGTGTGGTCCTCGGGTCCGCGGCCCGTCGGATAACCGGCGGCGATGCGGTTGAGGATGGTCGGGACGGTGAAGGCGTTCGTGATCCCGTAGGCGTCGATGGCCGGCCACAGGGATTCCATGCTGGGCTTGCCACCTGGGTGGATGATCGACGGGGTGCCGCCGAAGACCTGCCCGAGCATGTGGATGCCCGCCCCGTGCGACAGCGGTGCGAGCACGAGGGACGCCCCGGTCTCGGCCTCGTTGGGGAAGAGGTCGCAGCGGTGATTCATGAGCACCGCGCCGAGATGGCGGTGCGTGAACGTCGCGGCCTTGGGTCGCCCGGTCGACCCGGAGGTGAAGAAGTACCAGCAGGGGTCGTCCTCGTCGACAGTCGAGTCGACGGCCTCTGCCGGTGCGGCTGCCGCCTGGGCTGTGGGCAGGTCGCCGATCCAGAAGACGGGGTCGGTGAAGCCGGTGTCTTTGAGGGCGGTGACGAAGTCGGCGTGGGCGCGGTCGGCGATGACGGCGGCAGGGGCGACTTCGGCGCTGATGCCGAGCAGCTCCTCGGTCGACAGGGCCGCATTCGGTGGGGCGATGACGCCGCCGGAGCGCAGGATTCCCCAGAAGGACTGGATCACCTCGGCGTGGTTGGCCGAGACGAGGAGGACAGTGTCACGGCGGTCGACGCCACCGGCCTGCAGGGCGGCGGCGAGCGCTTCGGCGCGAGCATCGAGTTCGGCCCAGGTCCAGCGCTGCCCGTGGTCGTCGTCGACGACGGCGAGGTTGTCGGGCAGGCGGCGGGCTGTCTGGGTGAGGAAGTGAGAGACGTTGACCCCGCGCCGAGGTGTGGGTGTGAAGTCCTTGGCCGGGGACGTCTGGGAGATGGCGCGCATCAGCGGACGCGCTCGAGGACGGAGGCGAAGTTCGATACGGCGGCACCGCCCATATTGAAGACTCCGGCGAGCTCCGGGGCCTCGACCTGGATGCCGGGCGAGCGGCCGGTCAGCTGTGCGGCGGCGAGGGCGTGCATGGACACACCGGTGGCGCCGATGGGGTGGCCTTTGGCTTTGAGTCCGCCGGAGGGGTTGACGGGTAGGCGGCCGCCGACCTCGGTGGCACCCTCGTCGAGCAGGGTGTGCCCCTGACCAGGGGCGGCGAGTCCGAAGGCTTCGTATTCGAGGAGTTCGGCGATGGTGAAGCAGTCATGAGTCTCGAGGAAGTCGAGGTCGTCGATGCCGATGCCGGCGGCTGTCAGCGCCTGATTCATGGCGGCCCGGGCGCCGGCCATCTCGAGCGGGTCGCGTTGGGACAGCGGCAGGACGTCGTTGGCGTTGCCCATGCCTCTCCAGGTCACGGCCTGCGGTGCGGAGGCGGCGACATCCTCGGCGGCCAGGACCAGGGCTGCGGCCCCGTCGGAGACCATCGAGCAGTCGGTGCGGCGCAGGGGTTCGGCGACGTACGGGTTCTTCTCGCTCACGGTGTTGCAGAAGTCGAAGCCGAGGTCCTTCTGCATGTGCGCCAGCGGATTCTGCGATCCGTTGGCGTGATTCTTTGCGGCGATCTTCGCGAGTGCTTCGGAGTGGTCGCCATAGCGGTCGAAGTACTGGCGGGCGATCTCGCCGAAGACTCCGGCGAAGGACTTATAGTGCTCTTCCTCTTCCCGGAAGCTGGCGCTGAGCAGCACTTCATTGACGTCGTGGCCGGAAGCCTGGGTCATGCGTTCGGCACCGATGACCAGGGCGGTCTTGTGGCGGCCGGCGGCGATGGAGTCGTGGGCTGCGAAGATTGCGGCGGAGCCGGTAGCGCAGGCGTTCTCGTGCCGGTGAGCGGGTGTGCGGGCGAGTTCGGGGAACGCGGTGCCCGGCAGTGCGGCTTCGAAGCCTTGCCGGGAGAGTCCGTTGTTGAACACGCCGACGTGGATGACGTCGATGTCGGCCGGCTCCAGTCCCGCCTCGGCGATGGCGTCGCGGGCGACGTCGGCCATCATCTGGGGCAGCGGTGATTCGGACCGACCGAACTTGCCGTGGGACCAGCCGATGATCGCAGGTGAGGACATGGACACTCCTTCGGGTACCGGGCTCAGCGGAACGAGCACTGTCCTCTCATACTTTCCCGGTCCCATCAGCTGGTCAAAGAAAATCCACCATATGGAACATTGGTGTCGGCCTTCGACACACCCCCACAGGCCCAGCCGCCGAAAAACGGGCGGAGCGTCGAGAAACGGGTGTCCGCGCCCGTTTCTCGACGCTCCGTGCGTTTTTCGATGAGCTTCGGCAGCGACTGCCGCCTCGGCTCACCCCTTGAGGCGAGTCATCTCCGGGTCGAAGAGCGGCTCGGCGGAGACTGTGGCCGGCAGGCGACGTCCGAGGTATTCGATCTCGACAGCATCACCGACCGACAGAGTGTTCGGCAGCCAGGCGTAGGCGATCGACTTCCCGATGGTGTATCCGTATGCCGCCGAAGTGACGTAGCCGTCGGCAACTCCCGAACCGACCGATCCGTCCGACTTCGCCGAGGCGTTCGCGCCGTCCGCGACCCCCGACCCGCCGACCACGTACACCGGCTCTTTGCCGAGCACCACGTCAGAAGGCACGTCGAGGGTGAGGCAGGTCAGCTTCGTCGTCGCGGCTGCGGCCCTCGACTCCAGCGCGGCCTTGCCGGTGAAATCGTCGGTCTTCGAGGCCTTCACGGCGAAGCCGAGTCCGGCCTGAACCGGTTCGTGTTCGCTGGTCATATCGGTGCCGAAGGATCGGAACCCCTTCTCAAGTCGCATCGAGTTGAAGGCTTCGCGGCCTCCGGCGATGATGCCGAATTCCTCACCGGCTTCCCACAGCACGTCCCACAGTCGCGACCCGAGATCGGCCGAGGTGTAGATCTCCCAGCCGAGTTCGCCGACATAGGACAGGCGCATCGCCGTGACCGGCACTCCCCCGAGCACCGCGGGCTTCGTGCGGAAGTACTTGAGTCCGGCGTCGCTGAAGTCCTCATCGGTGACCTTGGCGATGACGTCCCGGGCCAGCGGGCCCCACAGTCCGATGCAGCAGGTTCCCGGCGTCGTCTCGCGCACGGTGACCCACTTGGACGGGTCGGCGGCAGACTGGTGCCTGGCCGCCCGTGAGATGGCCGCGAGGTCGATGTTCGAGTTCGCTCCCACCTGGTAGGTCTCCTCGTCGAGGATCGCGACCGTGATGTCGCTCGTGATGCCGCCGGCTTCGTCGAGCAGCAGCGTGTAGCTGACCGCTCCCGGTTTGCGCAGCATCGACGAGGTGGTCATCCCGTGCAGCAGTTCGCCCGCTCCGGGGCCGGTGACCTCGAAGCGCTTGAGCTGGGTCATGTCGAACATCGCCACCGAGGTGCGCGTCTTCCACGCTTCGGCTGCGGCGATGGGCGAGTGGAACTGATCCGCCCAGGCGTCCCGTTCCGGTGCCGCCCACTCGGACGGCATCTCCGACAGCAGAGCGGCGTTCGCGTCGAACCAGTGCGGCCGCTCCCAGCCGGAGGTCTCGAGGAAGAACGCACCGAGCTCCTCCTGCTGCCTGCGGAACGGGCTCGACCGCAGGTCTCGCGGGGAGACCCGTGGCTGCAGGGGGTGGATGATGTCGTAGATCTCGACGAAGTTCTGCTGCGAGGTTTCGCTGACGTAGTCGACGTTCGTCTGCACGTCTTCGAAGCGGTTGAGGTCGATTCCTGACAGGTCGGTCTTCGACCGTCCTTCGGCGATGAGCTCGGCCACAGCGCGGGCGATGCCGGCGCCATGGGTCACCCACACCGCCTCGGCGACGAAGAATCCGTCGACCTGTCGGGACTGTCCGACCAGCGAACCACCGTCAGGGGTGAACGAGAAGATGCCATTGAAGCCGCGCTGGATCTGAGTCTGAGCGAGTTCGGGCAGCAGTGTCTTCGTCGCCTCCCATTCGGGGGCGAAGTCGTCCGGGGTGAACTCGAGGCTCGAGGGCATCCGTTCGCTGGTGATCTCGTCGGGTGAGTAGGTCTGCAGCGTGTCGAGGTCGACGGGCATCGGCCGGTGTGCGTAGGAGCCGATGCCGATCCGCTCACCCCATTCGCGGTAGTACAGGTCCTTGTCCTGGTAGCGCAGGATCGGAGCCTGTGCCCCCGCCGGCAACTCGTTCTTCCCGATGAGTGAGGGCACCTCGGTGGTCCAGGCGAACTGGTGTCCCAAGGGCAGCAGCGGGATCGGGGTGCCGACCATCTCACCGATCTTCGGTCCCCAGAACCCGGCGCAGGAGACGACGATATCGGCGGGGATACGGTCCTCACCGGCGATGACGGCGCTGACGCGACCGCCTGTGGTCTCGACATCGGTCACCGTGGTCCGGTCGCGGAATTCGACTCCCGCGGCACGGGCGCGGTCGATGACGAGCTGCGTGCCCTTCGCGGCCAGGGCGAGTCCGTCGCCGGGGGTGAGCAGTCCGCCGTGGACCATGTCCCGGTTGAGCATGGGGAAGAGCTTCGCGCACTCGTCGGCGTCGATGACGTCGGCTTCGACCCCGTAGGACCGGTTCCATCCGGCTCGGCGGTGCAGATCCTGCAGCCGATCCTCGGTGGTGGCGATCTCGAGTCCGCCGACGGGCAGGAATGAGCCTCGCCCATCGGGCCCGGTCAGCGAGGTGAGCTTCTCGATCGTGTACTGCGCGAATTCGGTCATCGACTTCGACGCGTTCGAGGAGAAGACGAGTCCCGGTGCGTGCGAGGTCGAGCCGCCCGGGATGTTCAGCGGGCCCTGTTCGATGACGAGGGTGTTGGTCCAGCCCAGCTGCGCGAGTTCGTCGGCGAGGTTGGCGCCGACGATGCCGGCTCCGATGATGACGACTCGTGGTGATGAGATCGGCACTGAGTACTCCTTGTTATTGACGGTGGTAGAGGCAGTTGTCGCAGCAGACGCCGGAGCGGAGCTCAGTCGTCCAATGCGGAGTATTTGGTTTCCGGTGCCCAGAAGAGCGAAGCGATGAACCCGACCAGAGGGAAGATCGCCGCAATGAGCAGGGTGCTCGAGACACCGAGGTGTTCGAGCGTGACCGGGAACAGATAGGTCGCTCCGGCCGCACCGACTCGGCTGAATGCCGCGGCGTAGCCGACGCCGGTGCTGCGGAACCGGGTGGTGAACATCTCCGGCGGATAGACGTACTGGATGCTGTTCGACGCCGTGATGATGAGGACGAAAGCGCCGAAGACGATGAGCACGACCAATGACGGCAGCTCAGTCCAGCCGCCGAGGAAGACGAGCAGGACCTCCATGAGCGCGAAGGTCCAATTGACGAACGTGCGTCGGGGCAGCAGCCACAGCAGCCACAATCCCACACCGGCACCGAGGAGCTGGAGCCCGTTCATAAGCAGATCCGTGGAGAATCCGCTGTTGAGTCCGAGGTCTTCGAGCACCGGCACGATGAACGTGAAGATCGCGAACAGCGGACCGACCTGGCAGAACCAGAACAGTCCGGAGTAGATCACCGTGCGAACGTCGTTCTCGCGGAAGAAGTCACGCAGGCGGGTCTTGACGACCTCGGTCGGCGCCGGAGGCAGTCCGTACTGCGGGCCATAGTGGGCGGAGACGATCGCCTGCGCCTCGGTCGTGCGTCCCTGTGCCTGCAGCCACCTCGGCGATTCGGGCAGGGCCATGCGCAGGATGAGCACGACCAGGGCCGGCACTGCGCTGCTGGCCAGGAGCATCCGCCACGAATCCGCGTCCCAGACGTGGGCGACGACGAACGCCGAGATGAACCCGATGAACCAGAACGCCGCGATCGACCCGAGCAGGACGCTGCGGTGGCGGCGCGGGGTGAACTCGGCGAGCAATGCGGTGCCGACCGCGTATTCGACGCCGATGAGCAGGCCGAGCATCAGCCGCATGGCCACGAGATCCCATGTGCCGACGACGAAGAGCTGGGCCAGCGAGACGACGACGAAGCCGACGAGGTTCCAGAAGAACACCCGCTTGCGTCCGTAGCGGTCGGCGATCCGTCCGAAGAACAGACCGGAGACGAAGATGCCGATGAGCGCACTCGCCGCAATCAGCCCCTGCCCCAACGCCGACAGCCCCACCTCCGCGGCCGCCGGAGCGACGGCACCGCCGATGACGCCGAGGATGTAGCCGTCGATGAAGATCCCACCGAAGGCCGCAATCGCGACGAGGAGCACGAGCCGGTTGAGCGGGGCCTCATCGATCGAGATCCGCCCGGCATCGGTCTGCTGCGCGAGAGCATCACGACGGACCGGCTCGATGCCGTCGATGTCCTTCTGCTGTGTCATGTGGTCTCCTTCGACTCACTGAACGAATAGGGTGGTCAGCGCCCGGTTCAGGCGTCGATGACGAGGTCGGTCTTCACCGTCGAGCAGCACGGCAGGAACTTCCCGGCGTCGATCTCGCGGGCGCGGATGCCGCCCAGATGGTTCATCTCGACGTCGCCGTCGAGTTTGACGACCTTGCAGGATCCGCACATGCCCTCCTGACAGTTCGCGGGGATCTTCACCCCCGCCTTCCGCGCGGCTTGGAGGACCGTTTCGTCCTCCCCGACGCAGACGTTGAGGCCGGTGCGCACGAACGACATCGTGTGCTCACCCTGCCCCACAGTCGGCAGTGCGGCCGGGTCGACGACGGCGATTTCGTCATCGTCGCCCGATTCCCCCGCCGAGGCGGCCGCCCCATCCCCAGCCGGGACCGTGGACCCAGCGTCGGACGCTGAATCAGGCCCCGCCTCGGCCAGGTTCTCATCAGTGACGCCGACGACCTCGATCTCGACCTCGGCGTCGACGGGCACGACCGCCTCGGCGTCGACTGCTTCGGTCGGTGCGCCGACGGCCTCGACCGGTCCGTCGGCGTCGTACTCGGGTTCGTACATGTCGAGCGCGGCCGGCTGGGACTCGAAGTACTCCTCGGTCGTCGCCGCGATCTCCTCGGCGATCTCGCCGGCGATGGCGACTTCCTCGGCGTATTCGGCACGGATCTCACGGTCTCCGGAGAAGAACTCCATGAACACTGAGGTGTCGTCGACGCCGACGGTGCGCAGCAGTTCGGTCGCGGAGTTGAGGTACCCCTCCGGGCCGCAGGCGAAGACCTGCCGACCGTTGGCGTCGGGGACGAGTTCGTCGAGCAGCGACGTCGACAGGCGTCCCGTGCGTCCCTCCCATTCGTCGCCGCATTCCCGATCGCCGAGGCAGTAGATGACCTTGATCCGGAAATCCACGTTCGCGAGGAAGTCGAGCTCCTCGGAGAAGGCAAAGGAGTCGGGTGCGGCTCCGTGGTAGAGGAGGACGACATCGGCCTGGCCGGGCAGGGAGTGGACGGTGCGGATCATCGACATCAGTGGGGTGATCCCGGCTCCGGCCGCGAGCAGCAGGAACCGTGCTCGCCGGTCGTAATCTGCGAGGTGGAAGGCGCCGACCGGGCCGAGCATGTCGAGGACGGTGCCGGGGCGGAGGTGGTCATGCGCCCAGGGCGACACCTTTCCCTTGGGGTCGCGTTTGATCGTGATCGAGAACGTCCACGGCTCGGTCGGCGCCGAGGAGATCGAATAGCTGCGCGAGACCGGTTCGGCATTCGGTCCGTCGATGGGGAAGTCGATGTTGATGTACTGCCCAGATCGGAACGCCAGGGGCGCCCCGTCCATGCGACGGAAGACGAAGACCATCATCCCTCCCGCCTCGGGGATGGTCTCCACGCATTCGGCGGCGAATTCCTGCGGGTGCCATGGCCCCAGGGCTGTGGCGGCTCCGGCCGGCTCCGAGGCGCTCGAGAGCACGCGGTTCCACGGCATCTCCAGTCCGCGCACCCGCTGGGCCAGCGGCAGCGCGGGCACAGCGGAGGACCTCATCCGACGTGCTCCCGCATCCGCTGCACGTACCAGTTGATGAAGGCTTCGACCTGATACTCGCTCTTCATATACGGTCCCTGCTCGTAGAACGGGCTCGCCGCTCCCTGCTGGCAGAGTTCGACGAAGGCCTTGTCCTGCAGGTTCGTCTGCTTCCACGTGTGCGTGAGGGTTTCAAGGTCATAGTCGACGCCTTCGACGGCGTCGTCGGCGACGAGCCAGGTGGTGCGCACGAGGGTCTTCGAGGCACTGATCGGGAATGCCGCGAAGGTGATGACGTGATCGCCGAGGAGGTGGAACCAGGAGTTCGGCTGCAGATGCATCGAGCAGCGGCCGAGGCGGAAGTCCGGGAGGTCGCCGAGCAGCTTCTTCGACAGCCGGCGCCCGTCTGCCGAGAAGGACTCCCCCGCTCCGTCGAGCGATTCGCGGGAGATGCGGATGCCGCCGACGCGGGTGTCGAGTTCTTCGACGACCTCATAGGGCAGGCCGTAGCGGCGGCAGCGGTATTCGAGGGAGGCCTGCGCCTGCTGGTTGCGGTCCCAGACGTCTTCGAGGTGGGGTGGGATCGTCTCGTCGGTCAGGCCCCAGGTCGGGAACAGCGAGCACGCGAGCTCCGGGTGGCCGTCGCAGTGGTAGCACTCGCGGTTGTTCTCCATCACGAGCTTCCAGTTGCCCTCTTCGACGATGTTCTGCTGATAGGCGACCTTCGTCTTCGCCAGCTCATGAGGGGCGATGTAGGGCTCGAAGATCTTCGCGGTCTCGTGGAAATCCGTCGGCGGCTCTTCGGCCAGGCAGATGAACACGAGTCCGGCGGCGATCTTCCCGTGCGCGCGCTTGAGCGCGTAGCAGGACTTGTCGAAGGTCATCTCCCCCGGCGCCGAGGCGTGGATGAGGTCGCCCTCGGGAGAGTACGTCCACGAGTGGTAGCCGCAGACGAGGTTGCCCGTCGTTCCCTGCGGATCGGTGAGGACTCGTGCCCCGCGGTGCCGGCAGACGTTGTGGAGGACGTTGACGCCGCCGTCATCATTGTGCAGGACGATGAGGGAGTACGGGCCGTAGTCGAGCGTGACGTAGTCACCCGGCTCGGGGATCTCGGCGACGCTGCACGCGAAGACCCAGTGCTGACCGAAGATGGCCTGCATGTCGAGATTGAAGAGGCTCGGGTCCGTGTAGAACGGAGCTTCGAGCGAGAAGCCTGTCCGGCGCGTGTCGAGTCGGATGCGGGTCTCGTCGAGCTTCTCCTCGGTGAACCCCGCGGGGAAGCCCTTCTTCGTCGGTGCCAGGTTGGTAGCTGTCAATGCTCATCTCCCTTGATGTCTGCCGGCAGCGGCCCACCGGTGGAAGGGGCGAAATCCTCGGCGGAGACCGCGGAGACCGTGTGCTGCCGGAACGATCTCGACAGTCACACTAGCGATGAACACTCTGCAGGAAAAGCGCGAGATTTCGTTACATACTGTGCGGATTATCTGCATAATGATGAGCATGATCGATCCGCGCCTGACGACGCTGCGCACCTTCGCCGCCTGCGGCACCATCGCCGCCACCGCCGAGCTCACGGGCTACTCCGCGTCGGCAGTCTCCGGCCAGCTCAGAGAGCTGCAGCAGTCCTTGGGCATGACGCTGCTCGTCAAGGACGGCCGAGGCCTGCGATTGACGTCGACCGGCCGCTATCTCGTCCGTCGGTCCGACGAGCTGACCGCCGTATGGGAGGACATCCGGGCCGGAGCGCTTGGGGCAGGCGACCAGGCACCGACGCATTTCGGAATCGGCGGATTCTCGACCGCCTCGTCGAACCTGCTGGCACCGTTGGCGGCCAAGCTGCGCACGACTCGTCCCGGGGTCAGCGTCCATGTCATCGAAGCGAGTCCGACCCGCTGTTTCGAACTCCTCATCTCCGAGCGCATCGACCTCGCCGTCATCGTCTCGATGCAGGGCAATGTCCAGGTCGAGGAGGACGATCGATTCGAGAGCATCGACCTCCTCGACGACCCGCTCGACGTCATGGTGCCCTCCGATCACCCGGTTGCAGGTCGGGAGTCGGTGACGCTGAGCGAACTCGCGGGAGAGGAGTGGATCACAGCAGGCCCGGGATCGCCCTATCACTCACTTTTCATCGCTGCCTTCACGGCGGCGGGAGTGACGCCATCGGTGGCACACGAGTCGGCCGAGTGGGAGACCTCGGCAGCCTTGGTCGGGGCAGGCATCGGAGTCAGCCTGCTGCCGCGACTCGCGAGTCTCGCCGGCGAAGACAACGTCAGCCGCGTTCGCCTGACAGGCTCCGGCCGACTGAGCCGAAAGATCATCGCCGCCATGCGGGCAGGCAGTCGCAGGTCCCCGCTGATCAGAGATTCCCTTCAACATCTGCGCACAACCTCCCAGTACATCCTCTCCACCCGCCTGCGCGAGGACTCCTGAAACGGCACCTCCGCCCGGCCACCGACACGGGGGCTTGACAGAGCTCTCTCACGACGGCGAGACTGCATCTAAGTCTGATGTCAGACTGATATGTCAGAGCTGTCGACGGGCTCCCGTTCGTCGCACTCGCATGTCGAACTCCCGCGTTTCACACACATGGAGGCTCAACGATGAGCAATAAGGCAATCAGCTATGCAGGTCCCGGAAAGGTCGAGGTCATCGACACCGAGTACCCGGAATTCGTTCTCAAGGACGGGCCTGGAGTAAATCCCGCCAATATCGGCCGCAGGGTCGATCACGGTGTCATCCTCAAGACGGTGGCGACGAACATCTGCGGCTCCGACCAGCACATGGTCCGGGGCCGTACGACTGCCCCGGAGGGTCTAGTGCTCGGACACGAGATCACCGGTGAGGTCGTCGAGGTGGGCCGAGACGTCGAATTCGTCAAGGTCGGCGATCTCGTGTCGGTGCCGTTCAACATCTCGTGCGGTCGCTGCCGCAACTGCCAGGAAGGCAAGACCGGCATCTGCCTCAACGTCAATCCCGATCGTCCGGGCTCGGCCTATGGCTATGTCGATATGGGCGGCTGGGTCGGCGGTCAGGCCGAGTACGTGCTCGTGCCCTATGCCGACTGGAACGTCCTGAAGTTCCCGGACAAGGATCAGGCGATGGAGAAGATCCTCGACCTCACGATGCTCTCCGACATCTTCCCCACCGGTTTCCACGGTGCCGTCAGCGCCGGCGTCGGGGTGGGTTCGACGGTCTACGTCGCCGGTGCGGGCCCGGTCGGAATCGCCGCGGCCACCTCGGCGCTTCTGCTCGGTGCGGCCTGCGTCATCGTCGGCGATCTCAACGAGGATCGACTGGCTCAGGCCCGCGGATTCGGGTGCGAGACGGTCGACGTGTCCAAGGGTGACCCGAAGGACCAGATCGAGCAGATCCTCGGCGAGCCCGAGGTCGACTGCGGAATCGACGCCGTCGGCTTCGAGGCGCGCGGACACGGCAAGGACGCCAGCCACGAGGCGCCGGCAACAGTGCTCAACTCGCTCATGGACATCACCCGAGCCGGCGGCAGCCTCGGCATCCCCGGCCTCTATGTCACCGGCGATCCGGGCGCGCCCGATGAGGCGGCGAAGGAAGGGTCGCTGTCGATGCGCTTCGGCCTCGGATTCGCGAAGTCGCATGTGTTCGTGACCGGTCAGTGCCCGGTGATGAAGTACAACCGGGGGCTGATGCGGGCGATCCTGCACGACAAGGTCTCGATCGCGAAGAACGTCAATGCGACCCCGATCCGCCTCGAGGATGCCCCGCAGGGCTACGCCGAATTCGACTCCGGTGTCGCGAAGAAGTTCGTCCTCGACCCGCACGGCCTCATCTCCGCCTGAGGCTCTCAGACCTCACGCTGAGCCCGAGCTTCTCATGGCCGAAAGCCGGGTGAAGCGGTGAGAAGTGGTCGCAATCGGATACTTCCAGGATCTCCTGAGTATCCGATTGCGACCACTGTTTTGTGTCACCGGGGTCCCCGCCGCCCAACTTGTCCCCTGCGGGTGGATCCACCGCGATTCTCTCTGGATTTTCGCGGTGGATCCACCCGCAGGAGACATTCTGCTTTGTGCCAGAAGTGTCAGCCCCGCTCCTCATCTTCCAGCCGCGCAAACGCCAGGTGGGCGAGCGCTGCGGCCTGATCGCCGAGCAGTCCGTCGTCGAAGACCACCCTGGGCGAGTGGTTCGTCTCGGCGTCCGGGTCGATGCCCTCGGGTGTTGCGCCGAGGAACACGAATGTGCCCGGCACTTTCTGCAAGACGAATGAGAAGTCCTCGGACCCCATCCGCGGATGCTCCATCTCGACGACCCGCTCGGACCCGAATTCTGAGCCCAGTCGCTCGAGCACGACCGTCGACTCGGCGGGGTTATTGACGGTCACGGGGAATCCCACTTGGAAGTCCACCTCGGCGGTGCAGCGATGCGCCCGGGCGATGTTCTCGGCGATCTCGGTCACCCGCTCCTGCAGCAGGGCAACAGATTCGGCGGAGAGGAAACGGATGGAAGCGGTGAGCTTCGCCGAGTCCGGGATGACGTTGCTGGCCTGCGCGGCTTCGAGCTGAGTGACCGAGACGACGACGGGGTCGAAGATGTCGAAGGACCGACCGGTCATCGTGTTCAGGGCCAGCACCACCTCGGCGAGCGCCGGCACGGGGTCGCGGGTCGCCTGCGGTTGGCTGCTGTGTCCGCCCGCCCCGTGGATGGTCAGGTTGAGGTCGGCGAAGCCAGCCATGAGCGGCCCGCCCTTCGTCGTGAAGCGACCTCGAACGTCGGCTTCGACGTGGATGCCGTAGGCCGCGACGACCGGGACACCGGCGGCTTCGAGCACCCCCTCGGCGATCATCGGCTCGGCCCCGCCTTCGACCTCCTCGGCGGGTTGGAACATGAAGATGATCGATCCGGGGATCTCCTCGCGGTGAGCGGCGAGCAAGCGTGCGGCGCCGACAAGCCCCGCCGTGTGCAGGTCGTGGCCGCAGGCGTGCATGTTCCCATTCGTCGACGCGAAGTCGAGGCCGGTGTCCTCGACGACCGGCAGCGCGTCCATGTCTCCACGCAGCAGGACTGCGGGCCCGGGTTTCCCGCCCTTGAGGACGGCCACCACCGAGGTGAGCGACTCCCCCGTGGTGATCTCAAGTCCCAGCCCGGCGAGCTCATCGAGCACCGTCTGCTGCGTGAAGGGAAGGTCGAATCCCAGTTCGGGGTTCGCGTGCAGCTTGCGTCGCAGGGAAATGAGATCGCCGAGGTGGCCCTGAGCTTCGGTGCGGAAATCTGGGGTGGTCATGGGGCTCCTCATCGTGTGGGTGGCGTGCGGTTCGGTTCGACCGGTTCCGGTCGGCTGCTGTTACCAATCTATGCCCTCCGGTGGTCAACGCACCCTTGTTGCCGGTCTACACGGGCAAGTAGTGTTGATTACCCACGTCACTCAACGGGGAGACCGAGCGTGCGCATCATCATCACTCAGAACATCACCTTGGACGGTCGAGTCGAGATGCTCGACGAATGGTTCGACCCACAAGCCCAGGTCATCGTCACCGGCAGCATCACCCTGGCTCATGAACTCATCGCAGAGGGACTCGTCGATGAGTATCGGATGTTCACCTATCCGGTATGGCAGGGTCGCGGACGCGGTTACTTCCACGACGGAGCGCACTCGGCCAGACCGCCGCGCCTCAAGCTCATCGATGCGAAGTCCTTCCCGAGCGGCATCACCTACTCGGCCTACGAGCCGAGCGCCTGACCGAGGTCACTCCCACGCAACCTCAGGGCCGGACTGACGGCGATCCTCACGCCGTGCCGAACATGACTTTCCGGCCGTCGGGGTCCTCGACCGTGACGACGACATCGTCGACCGCCACGAGCGGGGTGCCCGCGTTCTTGACCCGTTCGAGGAACTCCGCCTGATTCGGAATCCGGAAGTACAGGTGCGTGAGATTCGACTCGGCCACGGGTGGGAACGCATAGTCGGCGAACGTCTCGGCCGAGTGCAGAGCCACCTGCACTCCCCCGGCCTCGACGACGAAGTAGGAGTATTCCTCATCGCCCTCGGTCGTCAGCGGCAACCCTGCGATCTCGCGATAGAAGGCGGCGGTCGCCTCGGCGTCGGTGCAGGTGAGGAACACCCCGCGAAACGTCGATTCCATGGCCAACTCCCTTCGCTGCGGATAGCGCGGACCGTGCTCCGTGCGATTCCGGTAGCCGCAGTGTACCCGCCGAGGCGGCCGACCGTCAGTGCCCCAACGACGAATCCGAGACGAACAGAAAACATTCGGGGCCTCCCCGATCCTGGCTACCGCAATCGTCCTTGCCAAGCGACGCACATACTCCACACATTCTTCGGGGAGTCGGCCCTGTTAGCCTGGCAGGCTTAAACCGATGAGCAGGAGTGAATGTGCGAACGAACCGGTGGCTGCTGGGCCTGGCCATGTCCGTCTCCGTGGTGGCGTTGGCCGCCTGCGGAAGTGAAGGCGACGAAGCAAAGCCGAAGGAGTCCTCGGCCGCGGCCGAACAGTCCCCCGGCGCCGACTCCGCTCAGGACCAACAGGGACAGCAGGGCAAACCGAATACGAAGGACATTCCGAAGGTCGTCGCCGAGGTCAACGGCGAGAAGATCCTCAAGGACGACTTCGTTCCACTCTTCGAAACCCAATATCAGCAGATGCAGATGCAGGCTCAGCAGTCCGGCCAGCCGGTCGATGAGAAGGGCCTGAAGAAGCAGACGGTCGAGAACCTTGTGAGCACCGAAGTGCTCGTCCAGGAAGCCGACAAGCGCAAGATCGACGTCTCGGACAAGGACATCGACAAGGGGCTCAAGGAATCCGCGAAATCGGGACAGATGAGCGAGAAGGACTTCCTCAATGCCATGAAGGACCAGGGCATGGACGAGGAGAACGTCCGCTCGGAGCTGAAGAACCAGCTGAAGATCGAGGGCCTCGTCGAGGACGAATACGGTGAGTTCGAGGTCAGCGGCGAAGAGATCGGGCAGGCCTACGAACAGGCGAAGTCCCAGCAGGAGCAGATGGCGCAGCAGGGCGGCCAGGGCCAGCAGGAGATGCCGCCGATCGAGGACATGCGTCCCCAGCTCAAGGAACAGGTCAAGAACCAGAAGTCTCAGGAAGCGACGCAGAAATTCGCGAAGAAGCTGCGTAAGCAGGCCGACGTCACGATCCGCCTCTGAGCTCCGAGAGCCACGGACGACATCCCGCTTGGCAAGAAATTGCCGCCTTTTCTCAAGAAAATGCTGAGTGTTCCTCGCATTTCTCTTGTGTGGAACTTACTCTGAGGTGGACTCTCCGGTCGGTCACCTGACCGCCGGCCGCACCTGCCGTCCGCTGACCGGTGTCGACGGTGACACGAGTTCCACTGCAGAAAAGGACTTCCCGTGGCTTCCATTCTCACGCGCTCGGCGATCGTCGCGCCGAAGAACTTCAACCGGTGGCTGATCCCACCGGCCGCTCTGGCCATCCACCTGTGCATCGGCCAGGTCTACGCATTCAGCGTCTTCAAGATCCCGTTCATGTCCCACTTCGACTCCGGTGAGGTCGCGATCGGCTGGATCTTCTCGATCGCGATCCTCATGCTCGGCATCTCCTCGGCCGTCTTCGGCCCCTGGGTGGAGAAGAACGGCCCCCGCGCCTCGATGGTCGCGGCCGGAACCTGTTGGGTCGTCGGCTTCTTCATCGCCTCGCTCGGCATCATGACCGGGCAGCTGTGGCTGGTCTAACTCGGCTACGGAGTCATCGGCGGCATCGGTCTGGGCATCGGCTACATCTCCCCGGTCTCGACCCTGATGAAATGGTTCCCGGATCGTCCGGGCCTGGCCACGGGACTGGCCATCATGGGCTTCGGCGGCGGTGCCCTCATCGCCAGCCCGATGTCGAACCAGCTCATGGCCCTCTTCGGCGGCGGCTCCGACCCGGAACACCTCGTCGCCGGTCTGACGCCGACCTTCGTCACCCTCGGCATCGTCTATGCCGTGGTCATCGCCGCCGGCGCCTTCGTCATCCGCGTCCCCCACCCCGAATGGACCCCGAAGGGCTTCGACCCCTCGAAGGTCAAGGCGAAGCCGATGCAGACGAAGGGCAACGTCTCGGTCCGCAATGCCATCCGCACACCTCAGTTCTGGCTGCTGTGGGCCGTCCTGTTCCTCAACGTCACCGCGGGCATCGGCATCCTCGAGAACGCCGCCCCGATGATCCAGTCCTACTTCGGCATCACCGCGGCCGCAGCGGCCGGCTTCGTCGGTCTGCTCTCGATCGGCAATATGGGCGGCCGATTCATCTGGTCGACGACCTCGGACTACCTGGGTCGGAAGAACAACTACATGATGTACCTCGGCGTCGGAGCGATCCTCTACCTCGTCGTCGCGCTGTTCGGCGGCGGTTCGATCTTCCTCTTCGTGCTGGCCACCCTCATCATCATCTCCTTCTACGGCGGCGGCTTCGCCACGATCCCCGCCTACCTCAAGGACCTCTTCGGCGTCTACCAGGTCGGAGCCATCCACGGTGCCCTGCTCACCGCCTGGTCGGCGGCCGGTGTGGCCGGTCCGCTCATCGTCAACTCAGTCGTCGAGGCCGGCGAGGCGGCAGGGAAGGAAGGCCCCGAGCTCTACACTCCGGGAATGTTCATCATGGTCGGTGCGCTGGTCATCGGCTTCATCGCCAATGTGCTCGTCCGCCCGGTCAGCGAGAAATACTTCGAACGTGAAGAGGACGTCGCCGCCAAGCAGGCCGCCGCCCTCGAAGAGAACTGAAGAAAGGGTCAGATCATGAACGATTCCACCCCCGTAGCCCACGTCCCCGACTCCGGATCGCCTCAGTCCCCCGTCGGCGGCGCCTATAAGGCCGTCGGCTCTGTCCTCACCGTTGTCGTGGTCGGCGGCCTCCTCTGGGGCCTGTCCCTGACCGTGGTCAAGGCCGTCGCGATCTTCACCGGCTGAGACTCCCTCAGACAGGATCCCCGCCAAGGCGGTTCCCCACCGTCACATCGCCGAGGCTGCCCTGCCGCAGCCGTCACCCCGCCGATCCCCGCGGAGCTTAAGTTCAGCTCCGCGGGGATCGGCGCATTCATGCCCCGGTCCGGACTCCCAGCTCTCGCCTGACGAAGTCGAAGCCCCGCTCCAGCTGCGCCACAGCCTGGCCACAGTGTCCAGGTGCTGAATGGGAGTCATCACGCACTCCCACTCAGCAGAGAAAGGCACAGACCATGAACGAGAACAGGCGCACGAGGTCCGGACACACCGACCACAGCCACCCTCGGCGCCGCCTGGCGATGGCGGTCACCGCCGCAGCAGCGGCATTGGCACTGACCGTCGGCACGGCTGCGAGCCTGCCGGCTGTCGCGGCGTCCCACGCCTCCACCATCGCGGCCTCCCAGTCCGCGATCCCCTTCACCGGACAGCCGACAGATCCCGGCCAGGAAGGCGGTCAGGACGGCTCCAACGGTTCGACGCAGCAGGAAGCATCCCCGGCCACCACCGAGGAATCCACGGGAGTCGTTCTCATCGACACCCAGCTCGGCTATGAGAACGCCGAGGCGGCCGGCACCGGCATCGTACTGAGCAAGGACGGACTGGTGCTGACGAACAACCACGTCATTGCCGATTCGACGAAGATCTCCGTCACTGTAGCCGCCACCGGAAAGACCTACGAGGCCTCCGTCGTCGGCTCCGATTCGACGGAGGACGTCGCCGTGCTCCAGCTCAAGGACGCCTCGGACCTGCAGCCGGCCACGGTCGATGACGACTCGGTCACGGTCGGTGACGACGTCACCGCCGTCGGCAATTCCGAGGGACAGGGACAGCTGCAGGCCGCCGACGGCACGGTCACCGACCTCGGCGCCTCCGTCACCACCACCGCTCAGGGCTCCGAGGATTCGGAGACGCTGAACAATATGATCCAGGTCCAGGCCGATATCGTCTCGGGCGATTCGGGTGGGGCCCTGCTCGATGACGAAGGCGAGGTCGTCGGCATGAATACCGCGGCCTCGTCGGGATCGGCCACGGTCACCGGCTTCGCCATCCCGATCGAGTCGGCGCTGTCCACGGCCGAGTCGATCATCGACGGCGAGCAGACGAGCACGAACACGCTCGGCTATCCGGC
This sequence comes from Brevibacterium sp. JSBI002, assembly GCF_026013965.1. NCBI lineage: Bacteria > Bacillati > Actinomycetota > Actinomycetes > Micrococcales > Brevibacteriaceae > Brevibacterium > Brevibacterium sp. JSBI002. Next base: position 152,283 of record NZ_CP110341.1, on the reverse strand, counting down.
GTTCCTCGGCATCGGGGTCCAACAGGATTCGCAGAGCGGGCAGTCGAGCCAGTCGGGCCAGGGCAGCCAGTCGATCCAGCCGGGAGACGGCAGTTCGAACGGCCAGTCGGGCCAAGCCGGCCAGTCAAGTCAGCCGAGCCAGTCGGGTTCGTCGTCGCAGGCCGCAGGAGCTGTCGTCGCCGGGGTCTATGAGGACACCCCCGCCGCTGAGGCGGGACTGACCGCCGGAGACACGATCACCCGGATCAGCTCGACCCAGATCACCGACGGCACCGGCCTCTCCTCGGCCATCGCCGAGCACAAGCCCGGTGACACCGTGTCGCTGAGTTGGACGGACGCCGACGGTCAGACCCACACCGCGAAGGTGACTCTGGCCGAGGGTCCCGCAGCCTGAGCCGGAGATTGCCCAACCACCCCGGGCGAGACGTAAGATCGGGCCATGCCCGGACACGAAGACGCCTCGCCCGCGGAGGGGGCGGCCCAGACCCAGCAGAATCACGGACGCCTCGACTGGCCGACGATCCTGCGCAATATCGCTCTCGCCCTCGCCCTGCTGGCCGGGGTGTGGGCGGTCTTCAATGTTCGGCTGCCCTCGGTCGACGTGCTGCAGGCCGATATCGCGGCCGCCGGATTCTGGGGCTTCGCCGTCTTCGTCCTCATCTACATGGCCGTCGCCGCCACCCCGATCCCCGTGACGATCATGGCCACCGCCGGAGGACTCATCTACGGGCTGCCGTTCGGCACCATTCTGTCGATGGTCGGGGTCGTCGCGGGCTGCTGGATCGGCTACTGGATCGCTCGGGCGCTCGGCCGGGACACCGTGCTGCGGCTGCTCGGCTCCCATGCCGAGACGATCGAATCCAAGCTCACCGGCGGCGGCTTCTACGCAGTGTGCGCCCTGCGCCTCATGCCCGGGTTCCCGTATTGGCCGGTCAACTACGGCAGCGGAGCACTGGGCATCGACAACCGCACATTCCTCAGCGCCACCGTCATCTCGTCCCTGCCGGGTCAGCTCTCCCTCGTGGCCGTCGGCGCCTTCATCGGGGAGCCGAATGTCCTCAACGGCATCGGCGTGGGCATCTCCTGGGCACTGGTCATCACGCTGACGATCATCACGATGCGCCGCTGGAAGCGCACCCGAGACGCCGAACATGCACAGGCAGAGACGCCTGAAGTTCCTGAGACCGAAAGGGATCGTCCGGCTCAGTGAGCCAGCGGTTCAGTCGAAGTTCGGTTTTCGACGCTCCTGGAACGCCGTGAACCCTTCGGCGTAGTCCGGGGTCTGCCGCGCTGATTCCTGCAGGGCCGCCTCTTGGGCGAGCACCTCGGCGAGGTTCGGGCGTTCGTCGGCGAGTTTCTGCACGAAGCCCTTCTCCATCGCGAAGGCCTCGGCCGGTCCGGTGACGATCTTCTCCAGCTTCGATTCGACGAAGTCGGTCAGTTCCACGGCGGGAACCGCACGGGAGACGATCCCGGTCGCGGCCGCCTCGGCGCCGGTCATGAAATCACCGGTGACGATGAGATCCATCGTCCGGTGATAGCCGACCCGGTCGAGGAACACGTGGTGGGCACCGGAATCGAGCATCGCACCGATTGCGGCGAACGGGGACCCGAATTTCGCATCATCGGCGGCGAAGATGATGTCGGCTGCCGCCGCGACCCCGTACCCGAGCCCGAGCGCCGCCCCCTGGACCTGCGCGATCACGGGGATCGGCAGCGCCCGGATCGCTTGGAGGACGGGGGCGAAGATGTCGGCGAGGAACGCGTGGGCGTCATCGGTCTCGACGTCGACATTCGCGATGTCGCGACCGGAGCAGAAGACCTTGCCTTCCCCACGGATGAGGAGCACGCGGACGTTCGGGACCGCCTCGGCGACCTTGGCCACGGCGGCCGCGATATCGCGGAGGTTGTCCGCGTCGAGGGCGTTGCGGGACTCCGGTCCGTCGAGGACGAGCTCGGCTATCGGGCCGCGGTTCTTCAGTTGGATCTCGGTCATGGATGCTCCTTTGCGTGTCCTGCCAGTGTGGTGCGGCCGGTGCCCGCCGGGCGGGCGTCCTTGGTCACCAGGTGTAGAAACCCTGCCCGGTCTTCCGACCGAGTTCACCGGCGGCGACCTTGTCCTTCAGTATCTGCGGGGGTGTGAAGCGCTCACCGATCTCCGCTGCGAGGTGCTCGGCGATGCCGAGGCGCACATCGAGGCCGACGATGTCCGTCGTCTTCAGCGGCCCGGCCGGATGCCGGTAGCCCAGTGTCATGGCCCGGTCGATGTCCTCGGCACTGGCGACGCCGTCTTCGACCATCCGCATCGCTTCCAAAGCGAGAGCCACGCCGAGGCGGGAGGAGGCGAATCCGGGCGAGTCCTTCACCGTGATCGCCGTCTTCCCCAGCCCCGTCACCCATTCCTTGGCGACGTCGACGAGCTTGGGATCGGTGTGGGTGCCGACGACGACCTCGACGAGTTCGGACACGGGCACCGGGTTGAAGAAGTGCAGGCCGATGAGCGCCTGCGGCCGCGGCAGGGCTGCGGCGAGCTGGTCGATCGACAGCGCCGAGGTGTTCGTGCCGATGCTCGCAGCAGGAGCGTGCTTCGCGATGGTCGCAAGCACCTCCTGCTTGAGTTCGACGATCTCGGGCACGGCTTCGACGACGAGGAGAGCCTCGTCGAGCAGAGTGGGATCACGGTCGACGACGACGGTTCCGGGCACTTCGATGCCCTTGGACCGTGACTTACTCGTAGACGCGTCGATGCGTTCCCGGGCGGCGGCCACGGTGTCGTCGGTGTTCTCGATGACGATGACTCGGGCACCGGCGGTGGCGAAGGCATGCGCGATTCCGGCACCCATCCGGCCGCCTCCGAAGACGCCGACGACATCGGGGACGCGGGCGGTGGTAGGGGCCGCCTCGGTGGGGGTGTCAGTGGTGTCGCTCATGCGTTGTCGCCTTCTTCTCGGGTGCGCGAATCGCGCTGCTGGTCGATCGCTTCGGTGGTCACGGCCTCGGCGCGGGCACGCTCGGCCGCTTCATGCTCGGCTGCCTTCTTCGCCTTCTTGGCCTCGCGCTTGGACAGGAACGCATCCATGCGGGCGAACTTCTCCTCGGTTTCGAACAGCACGGCCTGGGCCACATTGTCGATGAGCGGATGTGCCTCACGCGGGGCATGGAACGCCGACTTGCTCAGCCGCACGGCCAACGGTGCGAAGCTCGCAATCCGATCCGCCAACGTCTGACCGGCGAGTTCGAGGTCCTCGGGATCGACGACGTCGTTGAGCAGACCGATGGCCTTGGCTTCGTCGGCCTGCAGGGTCCGTCCGGCCAGGAGGATCTCCTTGGCACGGGGCTCGCCGACGAGTTCGCGCAGACGCCAGGCGGCTCCGGCGGCGGCGAGGATGCCCAGACCGGTCTCCGGGTTGCCGATCTTCGTCGACGGGGTCCCGATGCGGAAGTCCGCGGCGAAGGCGAGCTCGGCTCCGCCGCCGAGGGCGAATCCCTCAACGAGCGCGATGACCGGCATCGGCAGCTCCTGGATGCGGGAGAAGATCTTCGAGTTGATCCCGGCCAGGGCATCATCGCGGCGACGATTGCGCAACTGCGAGATATCGGCACCTGCGGCGAAGATGCCGGAGGTGCCAGTGAGGATCGCGACCTTCGGTTCGGCCTCGAGTTCGGCACACACCGCGTGGAGGGCATCGACCATCGACTGGTCGATGGCGTTGCGGACCTCCGGCCGGTTGAGGCGGATGATCGTGCGGTCGGAATGGCGTTCGATGAGCAGCGGGGAGGCGGAATCGTTCACGCCGGGTGCGCCGTTCGTGTCCCCGCCGGTGCCGCCGGCGCTCACACGCGCTCCAGCAGCAGCGCCGAACCCTGGCCGACGCCCACGCACATGGTCGCCAGTCCCTTCTTCGCCCCGGCCTGCTCCAGGCGGTTGAGCAGGGTCAGAGTGATGCGGGTGCCCGAGCAGCCCAGCGGGTGGCCGAGCGCGATCGCTCCGCCGAAGCCGTTGACGGTCTCCGGGTCGAGACCGAGGTCGCCCATGCACGCCAGCGACTGGGAGGCGAAGGCCTCATTGAGTTCGACAGCCTCGAGTTCGCCGACCTTCCACCCGGTGCGCTCGAGCACTTTCCGGGTCGCGGGGACGGGTCCGATGCCCATGATCTCCGGGGACACACCGGCATTGGCACCGGCGACGACGCGGGCGCGCGGGCTGAGCCCGTGCTTGTTCGCATAGTCCTCGGACACGAGCACGACGACGGCGGCGCCGTCATTGAGCGAGGAGGAGTTTCCGGCGGTGATGACGCCCCCGGGTCCGTGGATGGGGCGCAGCTTGCCGAGCTTCTCCAGCGTCGAATCGCGCGGGCCCTCATCGGCGGTGACTTCTCCGATGGGCAGGATCTCCGGGCCGAAGCTGCCGGCGTTCTGCGCGGCGAGCGCCTTCTGATGGGACTGATAGGAGAATTCGTCGAGGGCCTCACGGCTCAGCTGCCACTTCTCGGCGACGCGTTCGGCCGTCTGCGGCATCGACAGAGTCGTGTCTTCACCGAAGGCGGGGTTCGTGAACCGCCAGCCGATGGAGGTGTCCCAGGTCCGTCCCGGCTTCGACCACGCACGCGAGGGCTTCTCGCTCACCCACGGGGCTCGAGTCATCGATTCGACTCCGCCGGCCACGACCACATCGGCATCTCCCGCGGCGATCATCGCCCGTGCCATCGTGATCGCGGTCATCCCCGAGGCGCACAGACGGTTGACGGTGAACCCGGGCACGGATTCGGGCAGTCCGGCCAGGAGCACGGCCATGCGCGCGATGTTCCGGTTGTCCTCGCCGGCCTGGTTCGCCGAGCCGAGGATGACCTCGTCGATATCGGTCGGGTCGATGCCCGCCCGTTCGACGACGGTCTTCATCGAGGTCGCCACGAGGTCGTCGGGCCGCTGGTCGGCCAGTGCACCCCCGTAGCGTCCGATGGGGGTGCGCAGTCCGTCCAGAATGAATGCCTCGGGCATGGGTCTCCTCGCTGAAGAGTTCGGGTAGGTGACATGGTACGGGCTTGCACCCGTTGGTGTGCGGGCCCGCGCCCACTGGGGTTCGGGACGCTCAGGAGTCGAAGTCGACCGTGACCTCGTCGCTGACGGGGAACGTCTGGCAGGTGAGGACGAAGTTCGCTTCGACCTCGGCGTCCTCGAGGGCGTAGTTGCGGACCATGTTGACTTCGCCGCCGCAGATCTTCGCGCGGCAGGTTCCGCAGACGCCGCCCTTGCAGGCGAAAGGCAGATCGGACCGGGATTCCTGTGCGGAATCGAGGATGGTCTTGCCCTGCGACATCGCCGAGGTGGAGCGCTTCCCGTCGAGGATGACCGTAACGTCGCTCGTCGCACCTTCGACGACCTTGTCCGCGTGGACGACCTCCGGTGGGGGTTCGTCGACGTAGAAGAGCTCGAAGTGGATCTTCTCCTTCGGCACGTCGAATTCGGCGAGGACCTTGCGGGCGTCTTCGAGCATGCCGAAGGGGCCGCACAGCCACACATGGTCCATGCTGCCGATCGGGACGATGGCGGTGAGCAGATCTCGCAGCTTCTCCGCGTCGAGGCGGCCGGAAAAGAGCTCGACATCGCGGGGTTCGCGGGAGAGGACGTGGACGAGGTCGAGCTGTTGGTTGCGGGCGTCCTTGAGATCGGCGAGCTCCTCGGCGAACATCACGGTGTTCGTGTGCCGGTTGCCGTAGAGCAGGGTCACCGAGGCGTCGGGGTTGGACAGCACGGTCGAGGCGATGGAGAGCATCGGGGTGATTCCCGAACCCGCCGCGATGCACAGGTGCCGGCCGCCGGCGGAGGCGTCGGCGCGGAAGCTGCCCGAGGGCGGCTGCACCTCGATGGTGTCGCCGGGACGGACCTCGCCCACCAGCCACAGGGAGAAGAGCCCCTCGGGGACTTCGCGGACACCGATGCGCGGGGCGGTTCCCGCCGGGGCGCAGATCGAATAGGTGCGGCGGTGCTCCTGGCCGTCGATGATGCGTCGCAGGGTCAGGGACTGTCCGGCGGCGAAGTCGAAGAGTTCGCTGTATTCGGCCGGCACGTCGAAGGTCACGGCGGCCGAATCCTCGGTGAGGTGGTCGACGGACTTCACGGTGAGTGGGTAGAAAGCCGACCGGGAGCGTCCGTCGGCGGGCTCGGTGGCGGGAGCCGCCTCGGCGGTCTGATCGATCGTCTGTGTCATCAGATCTCCTTCACATGGTCGAACGGTTCGAGGCAGTCGTTGCACTGGTACATCGCCTTGCACGCGGTCGCGCCGAACTCGGAGGACAGGCGGACGTTGTCGGATCCGCACAGCACGCAGGTCACGGCGCGGCGAGTGGGCATGAGGGTCAGCGCCACCGGGCCGGTGCGGACTGGGGCGGACCCGGGTGGGGAGATCCCGGCGTCCTTGAGTGCTTGTCTGCCGCGTTCGGTGATCCAGTCGCTCGTCCAGGCGGGTGTCAGGGACACGCGCACCTCGGCGTCGGGGAAGCCGGCCTCGAGGAGTTCGCGCTGCAGGTCATCGCGCATCGTCGCCATCGCCGGGCAGCCCGAATAGGTGGGGGTGATGGTGGTGACGACGTGGCCGTTCTCAATCGTGACGTCGCGCAGAACGCCGAGGTCGAGGAGGGTGAGCATCGGCATCTCGGGGTCGGTCACGCGTTCGGCGGCGGCCCAGGCACGGTCGATCGCCTCGGCGTCGGTGATGTCTGCTGCGCGGATGTCGGTCGGGTGGGTCTCGAGCATGGCGGTCACCACTGACCCTCCGGGTGCTCGCGGGCGACGACCTGCATCTCGGCGAGCAGCTTCGACAGGGCCTCGGTGTGGAGTCCGTCGCGGCCCTTGCCGCCGTGGACGCCGACCCCGGCCAGACCACCGCGTTCGGGCCGGTCGATTCCGGCTGCGGCGAACACCTGGTCGAGGATGACGGATGCCTCGTCGGCCACCGTCGCGGGGTCGACGCCGATTCCGGCCTCGACCACGGAGGCTTCTACTGGGTGGGTCTCGAAGAGTTCGGACCACAGCGGCCACAGGCCGTCGAGGGCTTTGACCAGGCGGGACTTCGATTCCTCGGTGCCGCGGGCCAGGGTCACGACCCAGCGTCCGGCGAAGTCGCGGTGGTAGGACATCTCCTTGACGCCCTTGGCCGCGATGGCGGCGAGCACGGTGTCGCGGCTGTCTACGAGGCGTTCGAAGATCGACAGGCGCCAGGTGGAGTAGATGAGGATCTTCGCGACCGCCTCGGCGAAGTCGCCGTTGGGCACCTCGGCGAGGCGGACATTGCGGAAGCCCAGGTCGTTGCGGAAGTACGCGAGCCGGTCCTCATCCGGCACCGGGGAGCCTTCGGGGAGTTCAGGGACGAGCTCCGGATCGGCTGCGGCGGCGCGGGCGAGCAGGAGACGGGCCTGGCCGAGGAGGTCGAGCGCGATGTTCGCCAGCGCGATGTCCTCTTCGAGGTCAGGGGCGTTCGAGCACCATTCGGAGATCCGCTGGCTGAAGACGAGCGCGTCGTCGCCGAGCATGAGGCAGTACGCGCCGAGGTCCTTGGCGTCGACGCCGTCGGGCACGGTCGTATCGACGCCGGCCAGGGGGTCTTCGAAGTCGGTGCCGAAGGCCCAGTTCGCGTCGTTGACGAGCAGACCCGAGTACGCGTTGTCGTGGTCGCCGTGATCGACGTTCGTGCCGGCTTCGTCGTGCTCGACGTGGATGGTGGGTTCGTTGTTCGCAGTCATCTTTCGCCCCTTCTCACATGTGGGGGACATCGGCGGGGATGTCGTAGAAGGTGGGGTGGCGGTAGACCTTGTCGCCGCTGGGGGCGAACATCGGGTCTTTCTCGTCCGGGCTCGAGGCCGTGATGTCGGAGGCGCGGACGACCCAGATGCTCACGCCTTCGTTGCGTCGGGTGTAGACGTCGCGGGCGTGATGGACGGCCATCTGGTCGTCGGCGGCGTGCAGGGAACCGACGTGGACGTGGTTGAGTCCGCGCTTGCCGCGCACGAAGACCTCGTACAGCGGCCATTCGCCGCGGGTCGAGCCCACAGCGGATCCGTCCTTCGCCGAGGTGGAGCCGGGGTTGGTCTCGGTCATTTCGCTGTCTCCTCGGGGGTGGTGGTGTCGACTCCGGCGGCGGGGGTCGCATCGGCCGCGGTCGGGGTGGCTTCGTCCGCCGCCGGGGTGGCGGCCGCCTCGGCGGTCTGGTTCTCTGCGAAGGCGAGCGCGGCTTCGCGCACCCACGCTCCTTCGTCCCAGGCGCGCTTGCGGTGGTTGAGTCGCTGTGCGTTGCAGGGTCCGTCGCCCTTGACGACGGCCCAGAACTCGTCCCAGTTCGGGGTGGAGAAGTCGTAGTGTCCGCGCTCTTCGTTCCACTCGAGGTTCTCATCGGGGAACGTCACGCCGAGGGCCTCGGCCTGCGGGACGGACATGTCGACGAACTTCTGGCGCAGCTCATCGTTGGTGTGGGTCTTGATGCCCCAGGCCATCGACTGCTCGGTGTTCGGCGAGTTGTCGTCGGGAGGACCGAACATCATCAGCGCCGGCCACCAGAAGCGGTTGACCGATTCCTGGACCATCTCGCGCTGAGCCTCGGTGCCGCGCATCATCGTCATCAGCAGCTCGTAGCCCTGGCGCTGGTGGAAGGACTCTTCCTTGCAGATGCGGATCATCGCACGGCCGTAGGGGCCGAAGGAAGTCCGGCACAGCGGCACCTGGTTGCAGATGGCCGCCCCGTCGACGAGCCAGCCGATCGTGCCGACATCGGTGTAGGACAGGGTCGGGTAGTTGAAGATCGAGGAGTACTTCTGCTTGCCGGCGACGAGCTTCTCGGTGAGTTCGTTGCGCGTGGCGCCCAGGGTCTCGGCGGCAGAGTAGAGGTAGAGGCCGTGTCCGGCTTCGTCCTGAACCTTCGCCAGCAGGATCGCCTTGCGGCGCAGGGAAGGTGCGCGGGAGATCCAGTTGCCTTCGGGCTGCATGCCGATGATCTCCGAGTGCGCGTGCTGCGCGACCTGGCGGATGAGCGTCTTGCGGTAGGCCTCGGGCATCCAGTCCCGGGGTTCGATCCGATCCTTGGCCTCGATCGTGGCGTCGAACTGCTCCTGCAGCGCCGCCTCGTCGAAGCGGTTGTCGTTCACTTGAGTTGTCATGACCACTCCACCCTTGGATGTGCCCTTGTCAGGACCTGCCTCGGTCAGCGGCTGCCGACCTCCTCATCGGTCCGACCATCGTAAGACCTCTGGCCCGGGGGCATCCATTTACTGACCATTTGTTCTGTATTGTTGCCACCAGTGTCGCACACCCCCGGCCCGGGTGCAATGCCGACCCCACTGGCCGCCCGACCGCTCACACAACGCCTCAGCATCCCCGTTCGCAACACTCTTTTGCCGCTGAGCCCCGCCGCCGTGCCGCGTCGCCGTGCGATCAGTGCGATTGTTGGGTCGATCCACGGTGGTTTCGTCGCCCAGACCACCGCGGATCGACCCAACAATCGAACTGCCACCGCGGCGCCGGCCGAATCGGCCAAACACCCCCGGCCCAAACGTCGCCCGCCGCCCCACTCCGATCAACCGAAACTCGTCTCCCCGGCGCGTCACCCGCCGAATATAGGTCAGCATCGGGTGCTTTCAGCGCCGAAGAATGTCCGATGCTGACCTATATTTCTCGGGAACTATCCGATAGCGACCTATTTCCCGCTGACTTTCCCGCTGACACTTGACGATGCGTGCGGGATTAGACGCAGGAAGCACACGATTCGCCGCGCTTGACGATGCGTGCGCAATTCGCAGACGAACACGCCCCAACCACACCCCGTGACTTGACACCGGCGACGATCGGAACGATATTTATTGACCAGATGGTCGTTAATTCTCCGACGGGCTGACCGTCCGGGATCACGGGGAACTCTCACCGTCGTCCACACGCAGCGGCGCAGGCACTCCCCGCGCCCCGGCGCCCGAACCCGCGACTCGAGGAGGAGCCGACCATGGGACAGCCCACCCACGATACGACGACCGCGGAGTCACAGACCCCGAACGGCCCCTCCCCCGCCGAGGCGGCTCCTGAGTCCCCCGCCGAGGCGGCTGCACAGCCCGATCCCGAAGGATCCACCGAGGCGTCCACCTCCGGGGCAGCCACACAGACGGAACTCACCGGTGCGGCCGCGATGTTCGCCAATGATCGCGCCTCCCAGCACCTGGGCATCACCGTCGATGACCACGGACCCGGCTGGGCACAGTGTTCGATGACGGTCACCGAGATCATGACCAACGGCCACGACATCACCCACGGCGGCTACGTCTTCCTCTTCGCCGACACCACTTTCGCGATGGCCTGCAACTATCCCGGTTCGATCACCGTCGCCTCCGGCGGAGACATCGACTTCCTCAAACCCACATACCTCGGCGATCAGCTCGTCGCCCGCGGCCATGAGGTCATCAAGCAGGGCCGCTCGGGCATCTACGACGTCACGGTCACCCGCGGCGACGACATCATCGCCACCTACCGCGGCCGCTCCCGCACGCTGCCCGCCCGCAAGTAGACCCGACCAACCACACGGCCGCCGGCTCCGCGACAGGCACCATGCCGCGCCGGACCACCCCCACCGAACCCCCCGTCGACGACCGAACACCGAAGAACGGTGGACCACCTCGGCGGTTTTTGGATCTGACACACAGAAGAGATTCGCAAGGAGACGATGATGACTGAGACCGACCTCGACGCCGGCGAACGGATGAGCCTGGACGAGCTGCGCTCCGACCAGCTGAAGAACCTTCAGACGACGGTGACCTCGGTGTATGAACGGGTGCCGTTCTACCGGAAGGCCTTCGACGACCTCGGCGTGACCCCTGCGGACATCACCAGTCTCGATGACATTGCGAAGCTGCCATTCACGACCAAGCAGGATCTGCGCGACAACTACCCGTTCGGGCTCATCGCGGTCCCGCAGGAGCAGGTCGCGCGCATCCACGCCTCCTCGGGCACGACCGGCCTGCCGACCGTCGTCGGGTACACGATGGGCGATCTCGATCGGTGGGGCAGCCTCATCGCGCGGTCCATCCTCGGTGCCGGCGGCAAGCGCGGACAGATGATGCACAACGCCTACGGATACGGGCTGTTCACCGGCGGACTCGGCGTCCACGGGGCGGAGCGTCACGGGTTCACCGTCGTCCCGATCTCCGGCGGTCAGACCCCGCGCCAGGTGCAGCTCATCCAGGACTTCAAGCCGGACATCATCACGGCCACCCCGACCTACCTGCTCACGATCCTCGACGAATTCCGCAAGCAGGGCATCGACCCGACCTCGACGAGCCTGAAGACCGCGATCTGCGGCGCCGAACCATGGACGGACGAGATGCGCAAGGAGATCGAGAACTCCTTCAACATCAATGCCGTCGACATCTACGGCCTCTCCGAGGTCATGGGACCGGGTGTGGCCTGCGAGTCCGCGGCGACGAAGGACGGCCCGACGATCTGGGAGGACCACTTCTACCCGGAGATCGTCGACCCTTTCACCGGCGAGGTCCTGCCCGACGGCGAGGAGGGCGAACTCGTCTTCACCTCGCTGACGAAGGAAGCGCTGCCCATCATCCGCTACCGCACGCACGACCTCGCAACGTTGCTGCCGGGCACCGCGCGCCCGAACTTCCGCCGCATCTCGCGCATCACCGGCCGCTCCGATGACCTCATGATCATCCGCGGCGTCAACGTCTACCCCGCGAACGTCGAGACCGTGCTCTTCGAGTTCGCGCCCCTGAGCCCTCACTTCCAGCTCGTCCTCACCCGCCCGGGTCGGATGGACGAGATGACCGTCGAGGTCGAGGCCCGCGAAGGCGTCGGCGCCGTCGAGCTCGACGGCCTCGACAAGCTCGTGGCCGCCCGCATCAAGGAGCGCCTCGGCGTCTCCTGCGCCATCGACATCAAGATGCCCGGGGACCTGCCGCGCTCGGTCGGCAAGATGAAGCGCATCATCGACCGCCGCGAGGGCGTGCGCTGAGATGAGGCGCAGTGCATGCGCTGAAGCGGCGCTGCGGACGCGCACCGAGGTGAGTGCTGTGACTTGGATCGCGGCACCCACCGAGCTGGCCGATTAGACTGATGCGCATGCCCGAATCGTCCTCACCTGCGTCGACAACCCCGGACCCGACGACGTCGTCCGCGGAATCGACGACCGCCGCGTCGACGTCCCCGACGACCCCCGCCGAGGCGACCGCCCCCAAACGCTCGCGCCGCGGCCGTCCCGGCTACGACCGGGAGACCTTGATCAACAAGGCCACAGAGGTCTTCGTCTCCCGCGGCTATGACGGCACGTCGATGGACACGGTCGCCCGTGAGCTCGGCATCACGAAGTCCGCGATCTACCATCACGTGAAGTCGAAGGAAGAGCTGCTGCACCTGGCGATCAGCCGCGGCATCCGCGCCCTCGATTCCGCTGTGGAGACCGAGAGCCTGCGAGAGAACGTCACCGCCCTCGAACGCCTGCAGCTGGCCGTGCGCGCCAGCGTCGTCATCCTCATCGAGTACCACCATTCGGTGACCTTGCTGCTGCGCGTGCGCGGAAACTCACCCTTAGAACGCGAAGCCCTCGAGGCCCGACGCAATATCGATGCGAAGGTCCGTGCGCTCGTCGAGGCCGCCATCGCCGAGGGCGGTCTGCGCTCGGACTTCACCCCCGGGCTCATCACCCGTCTGCTCTTCGGCATGGTCAACTCGATCACCGAGTGGTACCGCCCCAGCTATCCCGTCGACCCCGACACCATCGCCGAGGCGGTCACAACGATGGCCTTCCAAGGCCTGGAGGCCTGATGGTCGAGCGACCAGGAGGTCCGCCAGAGCGCCGAAGGATTCGTAGAAGCAGCGGTTGCTCAACTCCGCGGTCTCACAGAGCGCTCCGACGGTGGCTGCCCGGTATCCCTGCGACCCGAACAGTCCGATGCCCGCGCCGATGATCTGTTCCCGCCGAGCACTTTCCCGCGTTTAGCGGCTGGCTCCGGCGCAGGGTCGCCCCTGAATAGTCACAGCGTGGTTCTGACGACACCAGCCGAGGAACTCAAACCAGTACGTTCTGGGGGCGAGCTCAAGCTCTCCGCAGAGACGGCCATCGACGATGGCCTCATCGACGTCGTCCTTTTCCAGGAGGCGTTCGTGCCGAAGCTCTCCGTCGAGCTCGTCGCGTTCCTGCCCGGCAGGCACGACCGTCACCCGAACAGATCGCCCTCAGTACTCCTTGGCCACCAGCGTGAGCACGTCGTAGTTCGCCACGGATTCGTCGTTCTGGTTGACGACCTGTGCGTCCCAGCGGACCTCACCGTATTCGTCGGTCTCACGCGGGGTGATGCGCTTGGCGGTCAGCGTCACCTTGAGCTTGTCACCTGGGGAGACGGGCGTGATGAAGTTCAGACCCTCGAGCCCGTAGTTCGCGAGCACCGGACCCGGGTCCGGCTGGACGAAGAGTCCGGCAGCGAAGGACACGATGAGGTAGCCGTGCGCCACGCGTCCCGGGAAGAACGGGTTCGCGGCGGCCGCCTCCTCGTTCATGTGGGCGTAGAAGGTGTCCCCAGTGAAGTTCGCGAAGTGCTCGATATCGTCGAGCGTGACCTCCCGCCACTCCGAATCGAGGGTGTCGCCGATGCGCAGGTCCTCAAGCGACTTCGTGAACGGATGATCGCCGAGGCGGCGCTCCGATCCGTTGACCCATTCCCCGCCGATCGCGGTGAGCATGTCCGGGGAGGCCTGGATCGCGGTGCGCTGCATGAAGTGTTCGACGCCGCGCAGTCCGCCCATCTCCTCACCGCCGCCGGCGCGTCCGGGGCCGCCGTGGATGAGGTTCGGCAGCGGCGAGCCGTGACCGGTCGACTCTTCGGCATCGTCGCGGTCAAGGACGAGCACACGGCCATGCCACGGAGCGATCCTGCGGACGAATTCGGTGGCGAAATCACGGTCGTGGGTGACGACTGAGCCGACCAGGGAGCCGCGGCCCCGGGCGGCCAGGCGGACGGCCTCCTCGGTGTCGGAATAGGTGATGATCGAGGTCACGGGCCCGAAGGCTTCGATGTCGTGGACGGCATCGGACCAGGCGTCATCGGCCTGGAGGACGGTGGCCGCGACATAGGCTCCGCCGTGTTCGGCGGCCAGACGATCGGATTCCTCACGGCCGCCGGCGAGCAGATGCGCTCCCCCGGCGATGATCTGGTCGACCGCGTCGAGAACGTCTGTGCGCTGCTTGTCGGAGACCACGGGGCCCAGGCGGGTGGACTTCTCGCGCGGATCTCCGACACCCTGGGTGGAAAGCTTCGCGATGATGGCCTCGCCGACCGCCTCGGCGTGGGCTTCGGGGACGAAGGTGCGGCGGATCGCGGTGCACTTCTGTCCGGCCTTGACGGTCATCTCGGCGACGACGCCGGAGACGAAGAGGTCGAATTCCTCCGTTCCGGGTGCGGCGTCGGGACCTAGCAGGGAGAAGTTGAGTGAGTCCGCCTCGGCGAAGAAGCGGGTGCCGCGCTGGGTCACGCAGTCGAGCCCGGAGAGCGTGCGGGCGGTGTTGGCTGAGCCGGTGAACGCGATCGCATCCTGTTCGGCGAGACGGTCGAAGAGCGGGGTGACGTCACCGCAGACCAGCTGGATCGCACCGGCGGGAAGCAGGCCGGACTCGATCATATCCGCGACGACCGCGCGGGTCAGGTGGGCGGTGTCCGTGGCGGGCTTGACGACGACGGGGACGCCGGCGACGAACATGGGCCCGAACTTCTCGAGCATGCCCCAGACGGGGAAGTTGAAGGCGTTGATCTGCAGCGCCAGGCCCTGCCGGGAGGTGAGGATGTGGCGGCCGACGAAGGTGCCGTTCTTAGACAGGCGCTCGACCCCGCCGTCGAGGTGGACGGTCGAGTTCGGCATCTGGCGGCGGGCGACGCCGGAGTAGGTGAAGAGCGTGCCGATTCCGCCTTCGATGTCGACGAAGGCGTCGCGCTTGGTGGTGCCGGTGGTGAAGGAGATCTCGTGGTAGTCCTTCGTGCGCTCCATGAGGTAGGTCGCGAGCTTCTTGAGGATCACACCGCGCTGGTGGAAGGTGAGCTTCTGCAGTTCGGCGATGCCGGTGGTCCGGGCGTGGTCGGCGACGGCGGCGAAGTCGACTCCGGCCGAGCTCACCGAGTGCAGGAGCTCCCCCGTGCCGGCGTCGCGGACAGGCCGGGCGGACTCGGTCGCTGCCGGCGTGTGCCAGGATCCGGCCACATAGGAACTGAGGATTTCGGTCATGCTTTGCTCTCCCTGGTGAAACGACGTCTCCCGGTCCACGGCGGCCGCTGTCGGCACCGCTGCCGATTCCTAGAAATATACTAACCAACTGGTCGGTAATTGTCATAGGGCGCCGTCAGGGCGCACAGAGACCGACACAGCGTGAGCGCGGCATCGCAAGGCCGACACAGGGTGAGCGCGGCATAGGGCGAGGTCACCCGCCCCGCGGTGAGATCGATCAGAGGCGGTCGAGCAGCTCTCGCTCGGCGTCGGGGTGGATCTCGCCCGTGTCCTTGTCCACCACCGGCTCGATACGACCCTGCTGCTCCCACTGGGCGGCGATGACGCCGAGTTCGGCCTCGATGGCCTTTCGGCTGGCCCCGAAGTGCGCGGTGTCGGAGATCTCAGCCATGGCTGTCCTCCGTCGGGTCCTCAGTCGAGTCGCCGGAGATCTTCGACTTCATCTCATCGCCGACTCTCTTCGATTTCTCGCCGGCGCTCTTCAGCGCCTGCTCGGCTTTGTCCTGCACGACCGGAGCCTTCTCTCTGACTGTGTCCTCAATGTCGGACACGCGGTCTTGGACCTTGGGGTCGCTCCACAGATCCTGCGCATATCCCTTCAGCGATTCGTAGCTCTGTCGGCCGGCGCGGGAGCCGAGGACGAACCCCACTCCGATTCCTGCCGCCAGTAGAAGTCTGCCTTTCATCATGCCCCTCTCTCTGCTGTTCCGGCCACGATAACGGCACCGGGCAACGGCGCGGAACCGGGCCGCTGACTCACCGATGACCGCCGCCAACGGGCGCAGCCGGCGGTGAGGGATCGCCTCCGGCCCTCATGCAGGTGACATCGGCCATCATCTGCAATATAGTCAGAGGCAATTACTGACCAAGCAGTCAGTCGTGACGGGCGGCCACCCGTCACGCGCCCCACCGACGGCACCGGCGATCACTCAGAGTCGAGGACCACCGCCGCCGGCAATGGACCCAGGCAATGTCGCCCAGCAACCGAAAGATCCTGTCATGTCCACCACAGCCCCCGGCCCGGCCGCATCACAGCCGACCGAGCCCCATTCGATCACCCGCGAGGAGCGCAAGGTCCTCGCCGGCACCCTCGTCGGCACCACCATCGAGTGGTACGACTTCTTCATCTACGCTCAGGCCGCCGGCCTCATCCTCTCCGCTCAGTACTTCGGCCCTTTGGCCGCGGACAATCCGGCGCTCGGTCAGATCATGGCGTGGGCGTCTCTGGGCATCTCGTTCCTCTTCCGCCCGTTGGGCGCGATCATCGCCGGCCACCTCGGCGATCGGATCGGACGCAAGAAGATGCTCGTGCTCACGCTCATCCTCATGGGGGCCGCGACCTCGCTCATCGGCCTGCTCCCGAACTACGCGATGATCGGAGTCGGCGCCCCGATCCTGCTCACCCTGCTGCGGATCCTGCAGGGCTTCTCCGCCGGCGGCGAATGGGGTGGGGCCGCGCTGCTGTCGGTCGAGCATGCCCCGATCTCCAAGCGCGGCATCTTCGGCGCGTACCCGCAGATCGGCGTGCCGGTCGGCATGATCCTCGCCACCGGCGTGATCTGGGTGCTCACCACGGTCCTCACCGCCGAACAGTTCGCGAGCTTCGGATGGAGGATCCCGTTCCTCTTCTCCGTCGTCCTCGTCTTCGTCGGCTATTACATCCGCCGGCAGGTCGAGGAGTCCCCGGTCTTCGCCGAGCTCGCCGAGCGCAAGGCCGAATCCTCGGCTCCGCTGGGCACCCTGTTCAAGAAGAACACGAAGGAAGTCGTGCTCTCCGCGCTCATCTTCATCGGCAACAACGCGGTGGGCTACATGATCATCGCGTTCTTCGCCGCCTACGCCTCGCGCCCCATCGCCGAGGGCGGTTCCGTCGGCCTCGACCGCGCACCAGTGCTGTTGGCGACGACGCTCGCGAGCTTCGGTTGGCTGGTGTTCACGATGTGGGGCGGGGCGCTGTCGGACAAGCTCGGTCGCGTGCGGACCTTCCAGATCGGGTACGTCCTGCTCATCGTGTGGCTCATCCCGACCTTCCTCATGATCGACATGGCGAACATCTGGATGTACGGCATCGGCATCTTCGTCCTCACCGTCGGCATGGGCCTGTCGTATGGCCCGATGTCGGCGATGTATGCGGAGATGTTCCCGGTCGAGGTCCGCTACTCGGGCGTCTCGATCGGCTACGCGCTCGGCGCGATCCTCGGTGGTGCCTTCGCCCCGACGATCGCCGAGACCCTGCTCGCCGAGACCGGAAAATCGATCTCGATCGCGATCTACATGATCATCGTGTGCATCATCTCGCTCATCGGCGTCAGCCTCGTCAAGGAAACGAAGGGCAACGACCTCGGCCTGACGAAGCACCACTGAGACTGCAGCGAACCCCCGGTTCGTCACCTGCACCTCGATTTCCTGGTCGATCCACGGTGATTCCTCCGCCTGAAACGCCGTGGATCGACCCAACAATCCACCGAGGCGGCGCACCCCCTCAGCAGCTCTCGCATAGGCTGATGAGATGACAGAGCTGACGTATCCCGACATCGAAGCCGCCGCAGCCCGGATCGCCGGACGAGTCCGACCGGTCACCGTCGCGTCCGCGCAGCCCGGGAACCTCGCCGAGGCGGCCTCCCCCACCGCGGCTGCGTGGAGTTCCGGTCCTGCCGAGGACCCAAGCGCATCCGGCCTGCTCTTCGCCCTCGAGTTCATGCAGTACACGGGCACTTTCAAGGCCCGCGGTGCGCAGAACTTCATCCGGGCCCACCTCGAGGAGGGCACCTTCCCCGAGGCGGGAGTGACGATCGCCTCGGGCGGGAACGCGGGGCTGGCCTGCGCCTGGGCGGCCCGTGCCGCCGGTGTGCCCGCGACCGTCTTCCTCCCCGCGAATGCGCCGGAGGTCAAGGTCGATCGTCTGCGCTCCTACGGTGCCGAGGTGGTGCTGACGGGCAGCGAATACGCCGAGGCGGCCGCGGCCTGCCAGGACTTCGTCGACTCATCGGGGGCGTTGGCTTCGCACGCCTACGACCATCCGCTCATCGCCGCCGGCGCGGGCACGCTGATGACCGAGATTCTCACGCAGGTGCCCGACCTCGACACGGTCGTCGTCTCCGTCGGAGGCGGCGGACTGTTCGCCGGAGTCGCGACAGCCGCGACTTATCACGGGGTGCGCACGGTGGCGGTCGAACCGGAGAACTGTCGCGCGCTGGGTGCCGCGCTGGAAGCGGGCGAGCCGGTCGACGTCACGGTCGATTCGGTGGCGGCGGATTCGCTCGGTGCCCGTCGGGCCACACCGCTGGCACTGGACGCGGCGCGGTCGGACCTGGTCACCTCGGTGCTGGCCAGCGATAAGGCGATCATCGGCGCCCGGCAGCATCTGTGGGGCGATCACCGGCTGGCGGTCGAACATGCGGCGGCCACGGCTCTGGCGGGGATCAGCGGCACCGACGAGTCGAAGACGTCCGGCGGCTATGTTCCGGCTGCGGGAGAGAAAGTCTGCGTCGTCCTCTGCGGGGCGAACACGAGCCTCGGCGATCTCTGAGGCGCAGTCAGCGCGGTCGAAGGCCGGAAGTCAGCGCGTTCGGTCGCGGTCCTTGGACTTCAGCGAGGCCTTGATCAGGCCGAAGATCGCGAGCGCCACGACGACGGTGATGATGGCCTTGACGAGGAACCACGCAATGGAGAACGCGACGTTGACCACCCACCACGCGATGATGATGGCGACGATCGCGCCGATGATGCTCCACACGGTACTCATCTTCATGCCTCAAGCCTAGGCGCGAGTGCACAGCCGTGCAATGCGCGCGGTGATCGTCCCAGCCGATCCTCAGCACGGACGAAGTTCGTCAGCCGAGCACCGCACCGGACCGGACTGCGCGGGCCGACCAGCGGCGGTCGGCGAAGCCCACCTCGATCGGATGGTCGAAGGCGGCAGAGACTTGCTCGGAGGTGAGCACCTCGGCGATGGGACCGGCGGCGGTCAGCCGACCGTCGGAGATGAGCGCGGCATGCGTCGTGGTCTCGGGGATCTCCTCGAGATGGTGGGTGACCAGCAGTGTTGCCAGCTCGGGCGAGTGCACGGAGAGGTAGTCGATGGTCTCCAACAGCTGCTCCCGCGCAGCTACATCGAGGCCGGTGGTCGGCTCGTCGAAGAGCAGCAGCTGCGGGTCCGCGATGAGGGAACGTGCGACGAGCGCCTTGCCCCGCTCTCCCTGGGACAGCACTTTCCACCCCGCGTCGGCGCGGGACTCCAGCCCTACCTCGGCGATGAGGGAATCGGCCTTCGCAACATCCTCCGGTGAGGGCTCCCACCGCATGGGACGTTCGACGGTGCCGGTCAGCCCGGTAAGGACAACCTCGCGGACGGTGAGGTTCGACCGCAGCGGATGGCGCGGATTCACGTGTCCGATGAGGCGGCGCAGGGCCGCGAGCTCGACCCGGCCCATCCGGGAGCCGAGGATATCAACGGTGCCCGAGGTCGGGAACACCTGCGCCGAGGCGAAGCTCAGCAAAGTGGACTTCCCCGCCCCGTTCGGCCCGATGAGCACCCAGTGCTCGCCGGCACCGATGCGCAGATCGATGCCGTGGAGGATCTGCGTCTGCCCACGCCGGAACGTCACATCAGCGATATCGAGGACGGTCTCGGCCACGTCTCCCTCACCTATCAAGATCGACGGCCCCACCGCCCGATGGGGCCGATTCGATTCTAGGACCCACCTCGCCGAGGCGGCCTCCGGGGCGGGCGACCGCCGTTCCGCATTGTGGATCCGAGTTCAGGACAGCACCCTTCGGCCCCGCCGACTTTCAGCTCACCGCATCCTCCGGTGACGTGATCTCGCGGCGGAGGATCTTGCCGGTCGGGCCCTTGGGCAGCCCGTCGACGATCCACACGTTGCGGGGGTACTTGTATGCGGCGACACGCGATTTCGCGAACTCCCGCAGCGCCTCAGCATCGACGGAACTGCCGGCTTTGAGGGCGACGGCGGCCCCGATCTCCTCACCGAGGTCATCGTTCGCGATGCCGATCACAGCCGCCTCGGCGACGGCTTCGTGCTCGTAGAGCGCTTCCTCGACCTCACGCGGATAGACGTTGTAGCCGCCGCGGATGATGAGGTCCTTCTTCCGGTCGACGATCGTGAAGAAGCCGTCCTCGTCCTGCTCGGCGAGGTCGCCGGAGTGGAACCATCCGTCGCGGATGGCCACCTCTGTCGCCTCCGGACGCCCCCAGTACCCCTTCATCACGGGCTCACCCTTGATCGCGATCTCACCGATCTCACCGACGGGAACGTCATTGTCGTCATCGTCGACGAGCTTCATCTCGACTCCGCGCACTGGCACACCGATGGTGCCGGTCTTGCGTTCCATGCCCGGCTGGTTGAAGCAGGCCACTGGCGAGGTCTCGGACAGGCCGTAGCCTTCCAAGATGATGCAGCCGAAAGCGGATTCGAAGTTCTTCATCACCTCGACCGGCATCGCCGATCCTCCGGAGATGCAGGAGCGCAGGCTGGACACGTCGAAGTTCTCCCGCCCCTCTGCGTTGAGCATCCGCGCGTACATCGTCGGCACACCGATGAAGATGCTGACCTTCGCCTCCTGTATGGTCTCGAGGGCCTCGATCGGGTCGAAGCGCGGGATGAGGGCCAGGCAGGATCCGCTGAGCACAGACGCATTGAGTCCGCAGGTCAGGCCGAAGCAGTGGAACAGCGGCAGGCAGCCCATGACCATATCGTCCTCGGTGAGGAAGGTGAGGGTCTCGGCGGTGACGGCCGCGTTCGTCATCATATTGAAGTGGGTGAGTTCCGCGCCCTTCGGCTGCCCGGTGGTGCCCGAGGTGTAGAGAAGCACGACGGTGTCGTCGTCGGCGCGGGACACCACCTCAGGTGTCGGGTCGAAGGCAGCCAGCTGATCGGCGAAGTCGGCGGGGTCGACGCGCACGCATTCGATGCCGACCGCGGCCGCTGCCTTCCCGGCCTCACCCGCCATATCCTTCCACGCGAAGACGATCTGAGCCCCGGAATCTTCGAGGTAGTACTGCACCTCACGGTCCTTGAGCAGCGGGTTCATCGGCACGACGATCGCGCCGACGGACAGTGCACCATAGAAGAGGACGGGAAATTCGAGGACGTTGGGCAGGACGAGTCCGACGCGGTCGCCGGGCCCGATTCCCCTGTCCTTGAGCATCGTCGCCACCCGCTGCGCCTGGTCCTGCAGCTGAGCATACGTCAGCACGGAATCGCCGAGGCGGACGGC
Source organism: Brevibacterium sp. JSBI002 (assembly GCF_026013965.1). NCBI lineage: Bacteria > Bacillati > Actinomycetota > Actinomycetes > Micrococcales > Brevibacteriaceae > Brevibacterium > Brevibacterium sp. JSBI002. Next base: position 130,797 of record NZ_CP110341.1, on the reverse strand, counting down.
AGGTCGCTGCCCGTGCCGGCTTGCGGTGGCGGTGAGATTGTCGGCGAGGTTGGTCATGGCTTCCTCCAGGCGTGATTCGTTCGTCATTGATCGGCTCGGTGCTGGCGCTGCGAGCACCAGTGGTTGTGGCCCCACCACAGGAGAAGAGTCGATTGAGCGGACGGGTCTGACTCCCGTTCGGCTTCCGCCGTCCGGCTCTCTGATGCCCACTCTGCCGTTGCCGGAGGTTTCGGACAACGGGACAGCCAACAGAATCACGGCCCGCTGATTGTGGTCGGACAACAAGGATGCGCTTAAGCTTCTGCCATGGTCGCCAATCCACTCGTCCTGCGCATCGTCGACCGTGTCCGAGCAACGCTGCCGGCCACGGTCCAGCGTTCGGTCAGCCGCACTTGGCGGGAAGTGCCCGCTTATCCGGCCAGCCCGGACAAGAATCTCGCCGAGGATCTCACCGCGCATACGTACACCGTCTTCGAGGCCGCGCTCACCCCCTTGGAGGAGGGCCGCCGCGCGACCGCCGAGGACTTCCCGATCACCGCCTCCCAGGCCCGGCGGCGACTGCGGCAGGGAGTGACCTTGCCGGACTTCCTCACCGGTTTCCGGATCGGTCAGGAGACCTTGTGGGAAGCGATCGTCGATGCCTCGGATTCCGAGAAGGAGACCCGCGACGAGGCGCTGCACATCGCCATCCACGTCATGAGCGTCATCGAGGTCGGCAGCTCCGTCGGCGCCGTCGCCTACCTCGAGACCCAACAGCTGGAGATGGCCGAGGGCGACCGGGTCCGTCGCGACCTCGTCGATGATCTGCTCTCCGGTCGCCGCTTAGCACCGGGGCCCAGTGCGGACCTCGCCGAGGTGTCCGACCTCCGCCCGGATTCGCGTGTGCTCGTCGCCACAGCCACCGCGCAGACTCCGCTGCATGATGATCGGGGCAAGCGCGAGGTCCTCACGGCCCTGCGCTCGGTCTTCGATGTCGGCCGTCGCGGCATCGCCGTGGTCCTCCAGGATCAGATCGTCGGCATCACCCCGGTGACCTCCGACGGGGCAAGCACCCTGGCCGATCTCGAACGGGTCCACCGGGAGCTGTCCTGCACGGGCACCGACCTGTGCGTGGGCACCTCCACCGTCCACGAAGGTCTGGACCGTGTGCCCGAGGCGTACCGCGAGGCCGTGCTCGCCAAGGAGAGCCTCGGCGGTATGCCGGGGGTCAGGTCGTTGCACGCGCTCACTCCGCTCGACTACCTCGTCACCCTCGACGACGAGGTCGCCCACCGCCTCATCCGCCCCGAACTGAGCCGGTTCGTCGAGGACGATCTCGCCGCCGGCGGTGTCCTCATCGAGACGCTGCTCGAATATGCGGCCTGCGACCTCAACGCCAAACTCGCCGCCGAACATCTCCACGTCCACGTGAACACCGCCTACTACCGGCTCGACACCGCCGCCGAACGCACGGGCCGCAACGTCCGCAGCTTCACCGATCTGCAGGAGACGATCATCGCCATCCGCATGCTCACCGCGCGCGGAAACGTCCCGACCTCGAATTGAACGATCCCCGCACCGAGGCGGCCCGCCCTTGGTCGGTTCAGCTGAGTCTGCGGCCGGCGCAGGTTCAGACCCGGGCCATAATGGAGGCATGCATGATGCCGCCGATTCGAATGAGGACCTCCGCGAGGAGTACCGCATCAAGATGCGCGGTCGGCTTCTGCGCCGGTCCGCGTCCTTCAATGTCGCCCACGCCGTCGACAGTCTCGAACCCGGTACCGGCGCACAGAGCATCCAACGCGCGCTGACTCTGCTCAACCTCGTCGGCCTCATCGCCGGTGAGAGGCGCGAGGGTGCGAGCCTGTCCGAGCTCGCGTCGATCAGCGGCCGCCCGAAGGCCAGCGTCCACCGCATGCTCCAGGCGCTCATCGCCATGGGCTACGTCGAACGCCTCGAAGAGGGCGGATACCGCCTCGGCGTGCAATCGCAGATCCTGGGTCAGCTGGCCCAGAAATCAGTGGATCCCCTGGTCACGGAGTCCGAGTCGAGTCTGCTGCGCTTGGCCGAACTCAGTCAGGACACCGTGTTCCTCACTCTGCGCACCGGCAGCTATTCGATCTGCGCCCGCCGCGAGGAGGGCTTCGGTGAGATCTTCAATAATGCCTTGTCCGTGGGCGACCGACACCCCTTGGGCATCGGGGCCGGATCGCTGGCGATCCTCTCCGAGCTCTCCCCCGCCGAGGTGGACGCCCAGTTCGAGGCCAACGCCGAGATCCTTGCCGAAAGGTATCCGAAGGTCTCCGTCCCGCATCTGCGCGACATCATCGATCAGGCCCGCATCGACGGCTTCGTCCACAATCCGGGGCTCTTCGCCAAGGGGTCGTGGGCGGTGGCGGTGCCGCTGCGCATCCGCGGCTCCCGCCCGCAGGCGGCTCTGTCGATCGCTTCGATCGCCGATCGCGTCACGGGTTCACGGGTCGAACGCCTCGTCGCTCTGCTGCGCCGGGAGGCGAAGGCCATCGCCGAGGCGCTGAGCTCCCATCCCGTCCACGACCTGAACTCCGGCGACCTCTGAGCCGCCCCTCAGCGCCGGCGCAGGAGGCGGACTCCGGTAGCGTGAAGGGCATGCCGGAGCCTCCTGATTCCACGACCGTGTCCCTGCCGATCACCGAACTGCGCGACCTGTGCATCGCTGCGATCACCGCGGCCGGCGGGTCGACCGCACTGGCGCAGTCCCTGGCCGAGGCGACCGTGGCCGCAGAGCGCCGCGGCAAGACCGCCGTCGGCACGGCGCACCTCTTCGACTACCTCGATGGGCTCGAAGCCGGCCGCATCAACGGGCAGGCACAGCCGCGAGTGACGAATCGTCTGCCCGCAGCACACCATGTCGACGCCGACCGCGGCACTGCGCAGCTCGCGTTCGACGCAGTTGTCGATGACTTCGCCGCGTCTGCCGCGAAACTCGGCATCTCGGTCCTCAACATCTCCAATGCCTTCACTGCCGGCGAACTCGGCTATTACACGACACGGCTTGCCGAGCGAGGCCTGGTGGCGCTGGCAGGGGCCAACTCACCGGCGCTGATGTCGCTGTTCAGCTCACCGGGCTCGGCGACCGGAACGAACCCCTTCTCTTTCGCCGTTCCCCATGCCGACGGCCCGCGCATGTTCGATCAGGCGACCAGTGCGACCGCCTGGGTCAACGTCCGCGACGCCGCCGATCGGTCAGAGGCGATCCCCGAAGGGTGGGCACAGGACCCGAACGGGGCGGCCACGGTCGATGCCGAGGCCGCCCTCGCCGGTTCCCTGCTGCCGTTCGGTGGAGTCAAGGGCAGCAATGTCGCCCTCATGATCGAGCTCCTCGCCGTCCACGGCGGGGGCCGCTTCTCCGTCGACGCACCCGCCTTCGACTCGGGACAGGAGAACCCGGGCACGGGACTGTTCGTCATCGCGATCGCGGCAGACGCCTTCGACCCCGACTACTCGAAGCGGGTCGCCGAGCACCTCGATCGTCTGCACTCGCAGTTCGGCGTCGATTTCGGTCGCAAACGCAGCCTCGACGTCGTCGAACTGCCCCGCGAGCTCCATTCACCTCTCCTCAGCCGCGGCTGAGGCGGCACACCTTCCCAGAACTCGGCTGAGCGGATTCCGAACTAGACGGCGGCTTGATCTCCCAGTCCCGCACGAATACGACGGACGGCGTCGTCGAAGGACTCCTCGGTCACCTCGGCGGCTGCTGCGGGGTCTCCCGCGTCGACGGCGTCCATGAGTCGGCGCTGATGTTTGAGCAGCGGCACCGTGTCCGCAGCCGCGATCTCGAGCCTCGCTCCGACGAGCTTGTAGGCCCGGCATCGCAGCCACAGAGCCCGGATCGTCTCGGCGAGGACGGGATTGCCCGAGGCAGAATAGATCGTCGCAAGCAGCTCTTCGTCGTGGTCGAGGTACTTCGAGGCATCGCCGGAGTCGAGAGCCGCCTCCATCGCCGCGAATTCCTCATCCAATCGTGCCCGGCCCACCTCATCGAGCTTCTGAGCACCCTGGACCGTCGCCTCGACCTCGAGGATGCGACGCACGGAGTAGATCTGCAGCAGCTCCTCGGCGGTGAAGGTCCTGACCACCGCTCCACGGTGCGGGCTGGTCTCGACGAGCCCGACCGCCTCGAGCCGGGCCAGCGACTCCCGCACGGGCATGACGCTCGTGCCCAGGGACGCCGCGAGCTGGCGGATCCGCAGACGGTCCCCGCTGCGATATTCGCCTGAGAGAATGCTCGCCTGCAGCGCCTCGAACACCTGATCGCCGACGCGCGGGCCGATCTCGGTCTGGGTCTCGCTCATAGTCGACAGTCTATCCACGCCGAGGCGGCTTGCAGTGAGTTCATTGGCTCCTTCTACCGCAGCTGCAGTTTGATCGCTCAGCGCAGGACGATGGTCCTCTTGCCCGAGAGGAACACTCGACCGTCGCAGTGCCACTTCACGGCATTGGACAGCGCCTTGCATTCGGCATCGCGGCCGGCGGCCACGAGGTCCTCGGGGGTGAAAGCATGGTCGACCTCGACGAGCTGCTGGGCGATGATCGGACCTTCGTCGAGTTCGGAGTTGACGAAGTGCGCGGTCGCCCCGACGGTCTTCACTCCGCGCTCCCACGCCTGGTGGTAGGGCTTCGCACCCTTGAAGGACGGCAGGAACGAGTGATGGATGTTGATGGCCCGTCCGGTGAGTTCGCGGGCGAGGTCGTCGGAGAGGATCTGCATATAGCGGGCGAGCACCACGAGGTCGACCTCGAATCGGTCGACGAGTTCGAGCAGCTTCGCCTCGGCCTCGGGCTTCGTCTCCTTCGTCACGGGGATCCGGAAGAAGGGGATGTGGTGCCATTCGACGAGCTCACGATGATCGGGGTGGTTCGATACGACGGCGGCGATCTCGATCGGCAGTTCGCCGACGCGGGCGCGGAAGAGCAGATCGTTGAGGCAGTGCTCGAACTTCGAGACCATGATGAGCACCCGCCGCTTCTCCCCCTGCGGCCACAGCTGCCAGGTCGCGCCGAACTGCTCGCCGATCTCTTCGAAGTCGGTCCGCAGAGCCTCGACACCGTTGCCGGGCTCGTCGGAGACGCTGAAGTCGATGCGCAGGAACAGCTGCTGGGTCGACTGGTCGTCGAACTGTTTGAGTTCCTTGATGTCTCCGCCGTGGGTGAGCAGGGCACCGGTCACGGCGTGGGTGATTCCGGGGCGCTCAGCGCATTCGAGGGTGAAGATGTAGTCCTGCATGTCCGTGTCCTTCTGTCCGTGGGGCAAGATCTGTGTGGTGCAAGGTCAGAGTGCTGCAACCTCAGAATGGTGCTCAGCATTCGACGACGTTGACGGCGAGTCCGCCGCGCGAGGTCTCCTTGTACTTCGATTTCATATCGGCTCCAGTCTGCCGCATGGTCTCGGTCGCCTGGTCGAGACTCACCCTATGGGAGCCGTCGCCGTGCATGGCCAGCCGGGCGGCATTGATCGCCTTCACCGAAGCGATGGCATTGCGTTCGATGCACGGCACCTGCACGAGACCGCCCACTGGATCGCAGGTCAGCCCGAGGTTGTGTTCGAGTCCGATCTCGGCGGCGTTCTCCACCTGTTCGGGAGTTCCGCCGAGTACGGCGCACAGTCCGGCGGCAGCCATCGCGCAGGCCGATCCGACCTCGCCCTGGCAGCCCACCTCGGCGCCGGAGATCGACGCGTTGCGTTTGAAGAGGATCCCGATGGCCCCGGCGGTGAGCAGGAACGTCACCACGGCATCGTCGGCAGCACTCGCACCGGCGGCGGAGCCGGCTCCCTCGTCACCGGTGACGAACCGGTCCATGTAATGGAGCACTGCGGGGATGATGCCAGCCGCCCCGTTCGTCGGAGCGGTGACGATCCGTCCGCCCGAGGCGTTCTCCTCGTTGACGGCCAGTGCATAGAGGTTGACCCATTCGAGGGCGTCGAGCGATCCCGATGCCCGGTAGTCCGCGGCTTCGAGCTTCGCCTTCAGTTCCGGGGCGCGGCGACGCACCTTGAGTCCGCCGGGCAGGGTCGTCTCGGTACGGGTGCAGCCGTTGTGCACGCATTCGCGCATCACCGCCCAGATCTCGAGCAGCCTGGCCCGCAGGGTCTCATCAGTCTGGCGGGCGCGTTCGTTGACGGCCATGAGCTCGGCGATGCTCAGCCCGCGGATGCGACACTGCTCGAGCAGCTCATCGGCCGTGGAGAACGGGATGACGTCCCCACCTCGACCGGCCGCACCGGGACCGTCGCCGCCGGATCCGGGCCCGTCCCCGGCTGCATCGATCGCTTCGGCGGCGTCCTTCTCCGCGGCGAGTTCGTCGGCGGTGACGACGAATCCCCCGCCCACGGAGTAGTAGTCGCGCTCGATGAGCTCACCGTCCGCCTCGGCGCTGATGCGCATCCCATTGGGATGGCCGGGCAGGGATTCCCGCAGGTGCAGGGTGAGATCTGACGCCACGTCGAAGGGCACGTCCTTTCGCCCGCCGAGGTGGAGCGACCCTGTCTCACGGATCTCGGCGACCAGCGGGCCCACGGAGTCCGGATCGAGCGTTTCGGGTTCCTTCCCGGACAGCCCCGCGAGCACGGCGGAGTCCGAACCGTGCCCGATGCCAGTGGCACCGAGGGAGCCGAAGAGTCCGATGCGGACCGCATCGACACGCTCGAGCAGACCCGCCTCGGCGAGTTCATCGACGAAGCGCACCGCCGCCCGCATCGGTCCCACCGTGTGCGAGGACGAGGGTCCGATGCCGATCGAGAACAGATCGAGGACCCCGAGACTCATCAGCCGGCTCCCTCGGCTTCAGATCCGGGCGTCTGCCCGTCGGTGAGGAACTCCGCCATTCCATCGAGGAGCCAACGGACCGTGAAATCCGCGAAGCTCGCCCGCGGATAGATGCGGTAGGTGTCCTCACCACTGTGGTGGAGGATGACCGGCACGGGACCCAGAGCGGTGACGATTGCGGACCCGATGCCGAAGGCGCGGGGGTGGAGATCGGCGCGGCAGCTCTTCTCGAGCACTTCGCGGGCCTTCTCCCCTGTCAGTTCGAGGATCGTCCGGTTGGCCGAGAGATCGACGACCTGTCCGGGCAGTCCCTCGAGTCCCGCCTCGGCGACGATCGTCTCTCCTGGCTGCTGGCAGCGGGAGACGTCGACGGCGAGGAATTCGTCGGGGCTCAGCCACAGCACGTGCTGGGCCGCCGGATCACCGGTGACTTCGCCGACGCTGCGCGGCAGATTGAGAGCGAACGTGTCTTCGAGTGACTTCCACGACGCGGAGTCCGGCTGTGCCCGCAGGCCGATCTGCACCGTGAAGGGCAGTTCGCGCAGGCCGACGCTGCGGCCGCCGGCGGCACTCGCCTCGGACATCAGCCCGGCCAGGTGCGCGGCCGGTGAGACCCGCAGGTCATCGAGTCCGCTCGATCCGGTGCCCGCGTGGGCGGCCTGCGTCTCAGCGGTCGAGGGGGACTGTGCCGTCGAACGGGTGGAGTAGGTGGTGTCAGCCATCGCGGCGGTTTCCTTCCGGATCGTAGAAGACGGGCGAGGTGATCTCGACGTCGACGAGGGTGTCGCCGAAGGGAGTCTTGACGATCTCTCCTTCGCGGTTGCGGCCGTTCTCGACGAGTGCGAGACCGAACGGCCGGTCGAGGCTCGGCGAGATATAGGACGAGGTGACGTGTCCGATCATCGGCACCGGTCCGTCCTCCGGGGTGACGGGCGTGCCCGCCGCAATGAGCTGGGCGCCTTCGGCCAGACGCGTGGTCCCGTCAACCGGGAGCACGCCCACGAGGTGCTTGCGATCCTCCCGGGCCGTATCGACGCGAGAGTAGGAGCGTTTGCCGATGAAGTCCTTGACCTTCGAGACGATCCACTCCATGCCCGCGTCCTGCGGGGTCACGGTGCCGTCGGTGTCCTGCCCGACGATGATGAAGCCCTTCTCGGCGCGCAGCACGTGCATGACCTCGGTGCCGTAGGGGGTGATGTCGAACTCGGCGCCCGCCTCGGCGACGGCTTCCCAGACGGCCAGCCCGTAGAACGTGTCGACGTTGATCTCGAAGGCGAGCTCGCCGGAGAACGAGATCCGGCAGATGCGGGCGGGAGTGCCGTTTTCCAGGGTGGTCTCGCGGAAGCCCATGAACTCGAAGGCCTCGTTCGACACGTCGAGGTTCGGAGCGAGCTTGGCGATGACATCGCGGGACCGGGGTCCGGCCACGGCGACGGTCGACCACTGTTCGGTCACCGAGGTGAAGACGACGTCGAGGTCGGGCCATTCGGTCTGGTGCCATTCCTCGAGCCATTCGAGGACGGTCGCAGCCCCGCCGGTGGTCGTCGTCATGTAGTAGCGGTCCTCGGCCACGCGCAGGGTCACGCCGTCGTCGAAGATCATGCCGTCGGGCTTGCACATCAGCCCGTAGCGTCCCTTTCCGACCTTGAGCTTCTTGAAGCCGTTCGTGTAGATCTGGCCGAGGAACTCTCCGGCGTCCTTCCCGCGGATCTCGATCTTGCCGAGCGTCGAGGCGTCCTGGAATCCGACGGATTCGCGCACGGCCTTGCCCTCGCGCAGCACCGCGGCCTCCATGTCCTCCCCCGGCTTCGGGTAGTACCAGGGCCGTTTCCACTGCCCGACGTCTTCGAACTCGGCGCCGTGGGCGACGTGCCAGGGGTGGATCGAGGTGACCCTGGCCGGGTCGAAGAGTTCGCCCTTGCGCCGTCCGGCCAGTGCCGCGAAGGGCACCGGGGCGAAGGGGGCGCGGAAGGTCGTGTGCCCGACCTGGCCGAGGTCATCGGACTCCCCCAGCACCGAGGCGATCGCGCCGATCGCGTTGACCGCTGAGGTCTTGCCCTGATCGTTCGCCGTCGAGATCGAGGTGTAGCGCTTGATGTGCTCGACCGAGCGCATGCCCGCGCCCATCGCCCGCTGCACATCGGCGACGGTCTGGTCGCGCTGGAAGTCGATGAAGTGCGTGCTCAGGTTCGCGTGGTCGTCCTGCGCCGAGGTGACCAGCCACAGTGGACGGGCCGGAGCATAGGCCATCGCCGAGGCCGCGGGGGCGGCGAGCGCGGCCGGGAAGCCGGTGCGGTTCGCCGCTTGGTTCCCCGCCTCGGCGCCCTGCCGCAGAGCCGCTTCGAGCGAGTAGTCCCCGGTCACTGCTCCGACCGTGAACTGATCGCGCACGGGCGTCGTCGGCACGAAGGCCGCGATGTCGACGTTCCAGTGGATTGTGCCCTTGCGCTGACCGTGCAGGTGGATGACCGGCGAATGTCCGCCGGAGACCGCGAGCAGGTCGACGGGAATGCTCTCACCGTTCTCAGCTGCGACGCCGTCGTCATCGAGTCCGGCGACAGTGATGGCGCTGACCCGTCCGGCTGGGCCTTCACCGGCGGTGCCGGTGACGGCAGAGCCGAGGATGAGCCGAGCGCCCGTGGCTGCGGTGACGGATTCAGCGATCGCCGAGGCTGAGGTGCGGGAGTCGATGACCGCGGGGACGGTGATGCCTGCCGCATGGAGGTCGGTGACGAGGTCATAGGCGGAGTCGTTCGTCGTCGCCACCGCCACCTGGTCACCGGCGGCCACACCAAAGCGGCCGAGATAGGTGCGCACGGCCGAGGCGAGCATGATGCCGGGTCGGTCGTTGTCCGCGAAGACGATCGGACGGTCGTGGGCGCCGGTGGCGAGCACGACCTGACCGGCGCGGATATGCCAGACCTTCTGGCGCACTCCGCGGCCACCAGCAGCGGCGACGGCGTCGGTGCGGTCTTCGAGGGCGACGAAGTAGTTCGAGTCGTAGCTGCCGAAGACGGTCGTGTTCTTCACGTACGTGAGCTCTTCGTGCTCGGCGAACCCGGCGACGGTGGACTCGACCCAGGCGAGGGCGTCGACGCCGTCGATCGTTTCGGCCGTGGCCGGTCCCGCCGCGAGCAGCGAGCCGCCGGGCAGGGACTGGTCGTCGAGCAGCAGGGTGCGCGCACCGGACTTGCCTGCTTCCCTGGCCGCGGCGAGTCCGGCGGGGCCCGCGCCGACGATGAGGACGTCGGTGTGCACGTGCTTGTGTTCGTAGGTCAGTTCGTCCTGGCCGGGGTCGAGGATGCCGAGTCCGGCGAGGTAGTCGGCCTCGAGTCCTTCGGCGATGGCGACACGGGTGGCGGGCAGCATCGATTCGGAGACGTCTCCGGAGTACCGGGAATGCACGCGGACGAGCGCATTGGACTCCTCGACGCCGGCGCCGAGGATGCCGCGAGCACGTCCCAGGTAGGTCGAGTTGCCGCAGTCGATGCGGCCCGCGGCGATGAGCGCACTGGCGATCGTGTCACCGGCGAAGCCCGAGTAGGACTGTCCGTCGACGGTGAAATCGATCGGGCGGGCGGTGTCGATGCCGGTGGCAGAGGACAGTCGAGACGCGGAGTGCAGACGGGTGGTGTTCGTCATCGAACCTCTCCTTGGGTGTCGGGACGGGGCGAGCCGATCGGGTAGATCGCCGCGAAGTCGTAGGTGGCCGTGTCACGGACGGCGTTGAACCACTTTCGGCAGCCGGCGCTGTGGCTCCACATCTCGGCGAAGGCACCGCGGCTGTTCTCACGGTAGAAGAGGTACTCGGCCCATTCTTTGTCCGTCAGGGCGTGCGGGTCTTCGGGGTAGGGAACGTGCGCCTGTCCCCCGTAGTGGAATTCGGTTTCGTCGCGTGGCCCGCAGTTCGGGCAGTGGATGAGCAGCATGTCGGTGTCTCTTTCCTTCCGCTCAGTGGGCCACGGCTGCGGCGCCGTGTTCGTCGATGAGGTGACCGGTTTCGAAGCGGTCGAGGGCGAATGGGGCGTTGAGCGGGTGAGGTTCGTCGTTCGCGATGGTGTGGGCGTAGGTGAAGCCCGCCGCCGGGGTGCCCTTGAAGCCGCCGGTGCCCCAGCCGCAGTTGGCGTAGAGTCCTTGGACTTCCGTCTTCGACACGATCGGTGAGGCGTCGAGGGTGACGTCGACGTTGCCGCCCCAGGTGCGCAGCACATGGGCGCGGGCGAAGATCGGGAACAGCTCGACCGCGGCGGCCAGCTGCTCCTCGATGACGTGGAAGCCGCCTCGTTGACCGTATCCGTTGTAGGAGTCGACGCCGGCGCCCATGACGAGTTCGCCCTTGTGCGCTTGGGAGACGTAGACGTGGACGTGGTTGGACATGACCACGGTCGGGTGCACCGGTTCGAAGAGTTCGGAGACCAGTGCCTGCAGCGGGTGGGTCTGGATCGGCAGGCGGATCCCGGCCATGTCGGCGAGCACCGAGGAGTCCCCGGCCACGGCCAACGCGACTTTCTCGGTGGCGATGGGTCCGCGGTTCGTCTGCACGCCCACGACCTGATCGCCGATGCGTTCGATGCCGGTGACCTCGCAGTTCTGGATGATGTCGACACCCATCTCGTCGGCCTTGCGGGCGAAGGCCCAGGCGACGTGATCGTGCTTGGCGATGCCGGCGCGCGGCTGATAGGTGCCGCCCATCACGGGGTAGCGGAGGTCGTCGCCGATGTTGATGATCGGGCAGACTTCCTTCACCTGCTGGGGGTCCAGCCATTCGGCGTCGACGCCGTTGAGCTTGTTCGCATTCACCCGGCGCTGGGATTCGCGGACGTCCTGGAGGGTGTGGGCGAGGTTGAGCACGCCGCGCTGGGAGAAGAGGAAGTCGTAGTCGAGCTCTTCGGGCAGCTGCTCCCAGAGCTTGAGGGACTTCTCGTAGATCGCGGCGGATTCGTCCCACAGGTAGTTCGACCGGATGATCGTCGTGTTGCGGGCCATGTTGCCCCCGGCGAGCCAACCCCTCTCGAGAATGGCGATGTTCGTCATTCCGTGGTTCTTCGCCAGATAGTAGGCGGTGGCCAGGCCGTGTCCGCCGCCGCCGACGATGACGGCTTCATAGGACTTCTTCGGCTCCGGATTGCGCCACAGGAAGTCGGGGTGTTCGGGAAGCTGGTCAGCCATCAGCGTGCTCCGATCTCGGTGAGGGTGGGGTACAGGGGGTGGTCGTTCGCCAGTCGGGTGACGCGTTCGCCCAGTTCTGCGATGGTCTCCGGGCTCGCGCCGTTCTCGTCCGTGCCGGCCTTGAGCGCTTGCGCGATGATGTCGGCCGCCTCGGCGAATGCTTCGCTGCCGAATCCACGGCTGGCGAGCGCCGGTGTGCCGATCCGCAGACCGGAGGTGACCATCGGCGGTCGCGGGTCGTCGGGAACGGCATTGCGGTTGACGGTGATGCCGATCTGGGCGAGCAGATCTTCGGCCTGGGCTCCGTCGAGGGTCGAGTTGCGCAGATCGACGAGGACGAGGTGGACGTCGGTGCCGCCGGTGAGGACGGAGATTCCGCGTTCGGCGACATCGTCTTCGGTCAGGCGGCGGGCGAGTTCGCTCGCCCCGGCCAGGGTCCGCTTCTGCTTGTCGACGAAGGTGTCGGTGGCGGCGAGCCCGAAGGCCACGGCCTTGCCGGCGATGACGTGTTCGAGAGGCCCACCCTGCTGTCCGGGGAAGACGGCGGAATTGATCTTCTTCGCGATGTCCGCGTCATTGGTGAGGATGATGCCGCCTCGGGGACCGCCGAGCGTCTTGTGCGTCGTCGACGACACGACGTGGGCGTGCGGGACCGGTGAGGGGTGGAGTCCGGCGGCGACGAGTCCGGCGAAGTGGGCCATATCGACCATGAGGTAGGCACCGACGGAATCGGCGATGCGGCGGAACTCGGCGAAGTCGAGCTGCCGGGTGTAGGCCGACCAGCCTGCGACGATGAGCTTCGGCTGGTGCTCGTGAGCGAGGCGTTCGACCTCGGCCATGTCGACGCGTCCGGTCTCGGCATCGAGACCGTAGGGGACGATCGAGTAGAGGCGGCCGGAGAAGTTGATCTTCATTCCGTGGGTGAGGTGGCCGCCGTGGGCGAGGTTGAGTCCGAGGACGGTGTCGCCGGGACGGATGAGTGCGTGCATGACCGAGGCGTTGGCCTGGGCGCCGGAGTGCGGCTGGACGTTCGCATACGCGGCTCCGAAGAGTGCCTTGACGCGGTCGATGGCGATGCGTTCGATCTCGTCGACGTGTTCGCAGCCGCCGTAGTAGCGGCGGCCCGGGTAGCCCTCGGCGTACTTGTTCGTGAGTACCGACCCTTGAGCTTCCATGACGGCCGAGGCGGTGTGGTTCTCCGAGGCGATCATCTCCAGGCCCTCGCGCTGCCGGGCCAGTTCGGCGTCGATGAATCCGGCGATCTGCGGATCCAGTTCAGCGATCGAGGTGCTCAGTTCGACGGGTTCGCGGCTGGGGAAGGTCCCAGCTGAAGCGCCTGCCGGGGCACTGGCCGTGCCGGCTGCGGCGGGATTGGCGAGTTGCTCTGTCATGGATCTCCTTTGACCTGTCACGATCAGCCGACCCCGGCTGATCAGCAACTAATATATCAGGTGCGTTCCTGTAGTGTAGGCAGAGAATTCCAGCCGATGCAATACATCTGCCGCAGAGATTATGAGGAGTCCTCTCATGAGCACATCCGCCGACGCGACGTCACCGACGACGTCCTTGGCGAATCACGCCTATGAGATCCTGCGGCACCGGCTCATCATGCTCGACATCGCTCCGGGCGATCCGATCAACGAGGCGGCCCTCAGTGCCGAGCTCGAGGTCGGCCGCACGCCGATCCGCGAGGCCCTCAAGCGACTCGAACGCGATCATCTTGTAGTGTCCTATCCGCGGCGCGGCACCTTCGCCACCAACGTCGACCTCACCGATCTGTCGACGATCTCCGAGATGCGCGAAGCACTCGAGCCCATCGCCGCCAGGCGTGCGGCTCGCAACCTCACCACGGAGCGTCGCGCGGATTTCACGGCCGCGATCGCCGACCTCAGGGCACTCGAATCGACCGACGAGCAGCGCACGCTGATGGAACGCGACCTCGACGTCCACCGCCTCATCTACAGCTCGGTGGACAATCCGCACCTGTCGGAGACGCTGATCCGCCTCGATGATCTGGCTACCCGCATCTGGTGCCTCGTCATCCCGGGGATCCCGGATCTCGTCACTCACATCCGGGAGCACATCGATCTGCTCGAGGCCATCCTCGACGGCGACGAGGAGACTGTCGCCGCCCGCGCCGCCGAGCACGTCCGCGAATTCGACAAGACCGTCCGCACCACCCTGCGCTGAGGTCCCACTTCACCCGCCCACGCCCCCGACATCGCACAATGATGCAGAGTCGCTACCTCCCTGAACCGCCGAGGCGCAGCGAGACCCGCTCCGCCGCCTGAACGCAGTGTTCGCCGAGCTCGGCGATGCGGGTCGCATCGGTGCGGAACTTCGGTGCGGCGATGAGGACGGCCGCGACCACTTCACCGCGATGGTCGTGCACGGGTGCGGCGATGCCGACCTCGTGCGGAGAGGTTTCGGCATCGTTGAGTGCATACGCGGGACCGCCGGCGCGATCCGGGCCGTCGCCGGCGTCGCGGAACACCTTCACCGAGGCACTTCCCTCCGTACGATATCTCGACCCCAGACTGGACGTATGCTTGACCGGCTCGGGACTCGGAACCTGTTCGACGGTGACCGCCTCGGCGCCGTCCCACACCATCAGCGCACTCGTCTCGGAAGTGGCCCGCGTGAGTGCCTGCAGGATGGGATACGCTGCCCTGCGAACATCGAGATCGGCCAGCAGGGGGCCGGCGATCGCAATGATGCCCAACCCAAGCCGATACCGCTTCGACGGCGCCTGTTCGACGATCCCCTCCTGCTCGAGCGAGGCGAGAATCCGCGACACCGAACTCTTGTGCAGCCCCACGCGCGGTGCGATCTCGGTGACACCGAGCTCCTGCCGGTCCGGCGCGAAACAGCGCAGGATGGCGACGGTGTTTTCGATGACCGAGGCACCGCGGCGTGGGTTGTCAGGCGATTGTCGGGACATGGTGTGAGTATATTCGGCGGCGAGGCCCTCAGGCCGGAATGATGTTGTGTTCGGCCCCGAACGGGAACTTCGTGATGTCCTCGGAGCCGCTCTCCCCGACGACGACGATGTCATGTTCGCGGTAACCGCCGGCACCCGGCTGCCCCTCGGGAATGGTGATCATCGGCTCCATGGAGATGACCATTCCCGGCTCGATGACGGTGTCGATGTCTTCTCTCAGTTCAAGCCCGGCCTCACGCCCATAGTAGTGGCTGAGCACTCCGAATGAGTGTCCGTACCCGAAGGTGCGGTTTTCGAAGAGTCCGTGCTCGAAGTAGATCTCATTGAGTTCGGCGGCGATGTCCTTGCACACAGCTCCGGGCTTGATGAGTTCGATTCCGCGCTTGTGCACTTCGACGTTGACGTTCCACAGCTCGAGCGACCGAGCGTTGGGCTCTCCGTAGAAGAGTGTGCGCTCCAGCGCGGTGTAATAGCCGGTCGGCATGGCGAAGCAGTTGAGGCTGAGGATGTCACCTTTTCGGATCTTGCGGGTCGTCGCCCAATTGTGCGCGCCATCGGTGTTGATACCCGATTGGAACCACACCCAGGTATCACGGATCTCCTGGTCAGGGAACGTCCTAGCGATCTCATGAGTCATCGCCTCAGTGCCGATGAGCGCGAGTTCGTACTCGCTGATGCCTTCGGTGATGGCGGCCTTGATCGCCTCACCGCCGAGGTCACCGATTCGAGCGCTGTGTTTGATCACCTCGATCTCCTCGGGTGACTTGATCATCCGCTGGCGCATCGACTCCTTCGAGATGTCGACGAGTTCCACTGCAGGGAAGGCATCTTGGAGCCTGTTGCGATTCTCGAGGGGCAGGTTGTCGTCCTCGACGCCGAGACGGCGCGGGTTTCCGATTCCGCGCTGACGCAGGCCCTCCTGGATCGCGTAGTAGTAGTTGTCACGACGCCAATCCGTGTACACGATGTTCTCCCCGTAGCTGGTTCGCCACGGCATGCCTGCATCGATATTCGCGGTGATCGTCACCGTGTCGTCGGCCGTGACGACCATGGCATATGAGCGACCGAAGTAGGTGAAGAGGAAGTCCGAGTAGTACTTGATGTTGTGATAAGAGGTGAGGACCACTGCGTCGAGCTCCTTCTCGGCCATAATGGCGCGCAGTCCGGTCAGTCTCCGCTCCATCTCCCCATCGGAGAAGGTCAGCGGTGTCTTGGACCCGTTGTGGAGGACCTTGAGCCGCTCGAGGTCAGCGACGGAGGCATTGTCAGCAAAGGTGGTCATGGGTTTCTCCTATTCGTTCGACACCGCCATCTCGGTGCCGCGGCGGTGTGGTGGGGTTCTGGACGACTTCAGACGTCGCGCAGAGGCTTATGGAAGGTCTCCTTGGCGCAGATGACTGCACCGAGACAGATTGCGGCCGCAGCCATGAGGTACCAACCGGGGGCAAGATGCGAATTGGTCAGGCCGATGAGCAGAGTGGCCATAAAAGGTGCGGTGCCGCCGAACAGGGCGTTCGACACGTTGAAGCTCACGGCAAACCCGGTGTACCGGATACGTGTCGGGAACATCTCGGCAAGGAAGCTCGGCAGAGTGCCGTCGTTGAGGGTGAGCATGGCTCCGAGTCCGATCTCGACGAGGACGACGAGCGTGAAGCTGCCGGCGTCCAGCAGCATGAAGGCCGGCACCGTGAGGACGATGAAAGTGACTGACGCGATGATGAGCATCCTCTTGCGACCGAACCGATCCGAGGCCAGACCGGTGAGCAGGATGAAACCGATATAGGTGACGAGAGCGATGGTGGTGGCGACGAACGATTCAGTAGCCCCATAGCCGAGCTCGGTCGTGAGATAGGTGGGCATATAGGTCAGGACGACATAGAACCCGACGGCGTTGAGCAGCACTGCGCACATCGAGATGACCAGGGGCCGCCAGTGGTCCCGGAACATGGCGAAGACCGGGGCTTTGATCACTTCATCCTGCTGAGCGAGTTCACGGAATGCCGGCGTGTCCTCGAGTCGGGTTCGGATATAGCGGCCGATCAGTCCCATGGGCGCGGCAAGGAAGAATGGGAGCCTCCAACCCCAGCTCTCCAGCTGTCCATCGCTCAGCGTCGACGAGAGGACTGCGGCGAGCACCGATCCCAATAGCAATCCGGTGGCGGTGCTGGCGGGAACCACTGCCGCGTACAGTCCGCGTCGCCGCGGTGGTGCGTATTCGACGAGGAACGCCGAGGCCCCCGCATATTCGCCTGCCGCAGAGAATCCTTGGACGAGGCGGACGACGAGCAGCAGCACCGGAGCGAGGAAGCCGGCGACCGCGAAGCTCGGCAGCAGACCGATCGCAAAGGTCGAGACAGACATGATGAGAATCGAGACGGACAGTGCGGAACGTCGTCCGATCTTGTCTCCGATATGACCCCAGATGAAGCCTCCGATGGGGCGGACGACGAAGGAGACGGCGAAGACCGCAAAGGTGGACAGAAGCGCGAGATTGCCTTCGGACTCAGGGAAGAAGACGATCGCAATGGTCGTCGCAAAATACCCGTAGACGCCGTAGTCGAACCATTCGACGAAGTTGCCGACGAAACTGGCGGAGACGACGCGCCGCAGCGTCCGCTTCTGCTCGATATTCGGCTGCGCGGTCGCCGACGCATCTGATTTCACAGCGTCGTTGTCCTCTGGAGCGAGGTCGGACTTCATTGTCTTCTCCATCGTTGTGAACGGTGACAACGCGGTGTTGCATTCTTTACAACTGCGTTGCATTTAAGATTATTCTGTCCCGGTCACCCGGTCAAGAGATTTCTGCTCAGAACTGCGCGCAATCAGAAAGCGGCAGGCGAAAGGCCCTGCCGGACTGCATGTCCGACAGGGCCTTGGAACTGTACTCACCGACACAGCGAAGCCCCGCACGACCATTCGATCGTGCGGGGCTTCGCTGATGCGTCCGGTGTCGCCTACCTGCTCGAGACGCGTCCGAAGAGATTCGCGATCGGGGCCAGCAGCAGCGGCCTGGCGGCGAACCAACCGGCCACGACCACGACCATCGCGATGAGGAACCAGACGAGTCCGGCCCAACCGAGCATATCGGTACCCGCGAACATGTAGCCGAGGTTGTGCCGCAGTCCGGTCGTGAACACGAGGAACACGTGGACGAGGATGAAGAACACGAAGAACAGCATCGTCGGGAAGTGGATCGCCCGCGCCAGCGGCGCCGGGTAGATCTTGTTCAGCGTCGTCGCGTTCTTCGGCCACCATTCGCTCATCCGCACACCCGTGATCGCGGCCAGCGGGGCGGCGATGAACACGATGATGAAGTACATCAGCTGCTGGAGAGCGTTGTAGTTGACCCACGCATCTTCCATCGGCCATTCCATCGTTCCGTACTGCAGCGCCGCCGACAGCGCGTTCGGGAAGACTTCCCAACTGGTCGGCACGATGCGTGCCCAGTGCCCGGAGACGAAGAGCAGCACGACGAAGACCACACCATTGGCCAGCCACAGCAGATCGAGGCTCGTGTGCAGCCAGAGGTTGATGCTGACCTTCTTCCCGCCCTTCTTCGGGGTGTAGAACGCCGGCGGCTTCTGCTGGTGACGCACCTGCAGACCCGAACGGATGATGAGCACCATGAAGAAGATGTTGAGGAAGTGCGTCCACCGCACCCAGCCCGGGAAACCGGGATCGACGAATTCCGGGATGTTGTATTCGCCCGGGTAGCGTTCGAGGAACTCCGGCACGCCCGGCAGGGTCGTGACACCGCGCGCGGCGAGGATGAGGATCCCGGCCACGACGATGAGTCCGCCGAGTCCCAGCCCGACGAGTTTGGACCACTGTCCCAGCGACTTCGAACCGATCATGACCGGTTCCTTCTTCGCTGCGGGCTTCGCCGAGGCAGTACTGCCCGAACCGGACGATGTGGCCTTCGCGGCCGGTGCCGTCTTCGCAGCCGGCTTGTCCGCGGTGCGTGCGGCAGCCTTGTCGTCCGCCTTCGCGGCGGGCTTGGCCATCGGTTTGCGCTGAGCGGGCTTGTCCGCCGTCTTCGCTGGAGGCTTGGCCATCGGCTTGCGCTGAGCGGGTTTCTTCTCGGCTTCGTCAGATTTCTTCTCCGACGCCGAGGCGGCTCCCGCTGCTGCGGCACCTGCGCCGGCGGCGGCTCCCGCACCTGCGGCTGCCGCGCCGGCACCGACGCCGCCGATTCCGGTGCGCCGCCCCTGGGGCTTCTTCTCAGCGGAATCGTCAGCTGCAACCGGCTTCGCCTCGGCCGGCTTGTCTGCCTCGGCAGATGCGGCATCGGTCGACTTAGCGTCTGCGGCCTTCTCTTCAGCCGGAGCCGAAGCGGCGGCCGAGCCTGCGGCAGGTTTGGCAGCGCGTGCTGGAGCAAAGCCTTCCGGCGGCCAGGGGTCTCCCCCGGCGGTGCGGGGAAGTCCGCGGCGCAGAGGTACATCGGAGAGTTCTCCGGAGTCCGAGCGGCCAGCAGCAGCTGCGGCCACACCGGCACCGGCAGCACCCGCGCCAGCAGCGGCGGCCGCGGGAGCAGCGGATGTCGATTCAGACGTGGAATCGGCTGACGTATCAGTCGAGGCGGCTTCGGCGGAATCGGGCTGAGCCGCGGATTCGTCCGCTGTGCTCTCGACAGGAGCGGATACAGCCGCTGCCGGAGCAGCACCGGCGGCCGAGCCACCTGCAGCCTTGACCCCGGCAGGCGCGAAGCCTTCCGGCGGCCAAGGATCTCCACCGGCAACACGCGGCAGACCGCGACGCAGGGGAACCTCGGCGGCAGGAGCCGATTCCGCAGCGGGAGCATCGGCGGCGGCAGGTTCTGCCGCAGCCGACTCATCATCAGAGGCAGAGGTGGCGACGGCAGCGCCTGCAGCCACGCCGGCTCCAGCCGTTGCCGCGGCGGCAGCAGGAGCGGCCGAGGACTCTTCGTCCGACTCGACGGGCGCCGATTCCTCGGTCGAATCTTCGACAGAGGAATCCCCTTCGGCAGCTGGTACTTCGGCCGACACTGCGGGCGCAGCAGAAGCAGCGGTGGCCTTCACTCCGGCAGGAGCAAGGCCTTCCGGCGGCCAAGGCTCTCCACCCTCGACGCGCGGAAGACCACGACGCAGAGGCACCTCGGCAGAAGTAACTGCCTCAGCAGGCTCCTCGACCGAATCCTCAACGGGCTCATCGGTTTCAGCGGAAGCATCTGCCCCCGTCGATTCCTCGGCTTCGGTCACATCGGACTCGGCCGCCTCGGCGGGGGAACCTTCATCCAGTTCCTCCGTCTCGGCAGTCTCCGGCAGCCACGACGCGCCCTCTTCCAAGGGTTCACCGATGGTGCCCTCCGGGGGCCAGGGGTCTCCGCCTTCGACCCGGGGCAGACCCGAGCGCAGCGAACTGGAATAGGTTGCCATATCAGGACTTGTTCTCGTTCAGTGATTCGATGGCCTGGGGAACGACCTTGAACAGGTCGCCGACGACGCCGAAATCGGCGATGTCGAAGATCGGGGCTTCGGCGTCCTTGTTGACTGCGACGATGGTCTTCGACGTCTGCATGCCGGCCTTGTGCTGGATCGCGCCGGAGATGCCGAGAGCCACGTAGAGCTGCGGGGACACCGACACACCGGTCTGGCCGACCTGGTGCGACTGGGCGATGTAGCCGGCGTCGACGGCCGCACGGGACGCGCCGAGGGCTGCGCCGAGGGTGTCGGCGAATTCGCCGACGAGCTCGAAGGACTCCTCCGAACCGACGCCGCGACCACCGGAGACGACCTTCTGCGCACCGCGCAGCTCTGGACGCGAGGAGGTTTCGACGACGGCTTCGAACGAGTCGATCGCAGCCGAGCGCTTACCGGAATCGGCGACCTCGAGGGCCTGCGTGTTCGCGGACTGAGCTTCTGCACGCGCCTCGATCGAGCCCAGGCGCACGGTAACGATGGGGGCACCGAAGGTCGGAGCCGAGGAAGCGGTGTAGCCGCCGCCGTAGACGGAGTGGTTGGCCACGATGCCTTCGGAGTCGCGTTCGAGTCCGACGGCGTCGACGCACACGGCCGATCCGCTGCGCACGGCGTAGCGACCGGCGATGTCGCGACCGTCGAGGGTGTTCGGCACAAGCACGGCGTCGGGAGCAGTGAGCTCCGCGGCTGCGGCCACGGCGTCGACGGCTGCGGTGCCGAGGTTGCCTTCGGCGGCTGCGGCGGTCAGTGTTGCCACGGCGCCGAGTTCGGCGGCCTTCTCGGCAGCGGCTTCGGCGCTGCCGACGGCGAGCACGAGGGCGACGGGCGAGCCGATCTCAGCGGCTCCGCCGAGCAGTTCGGCGGCCGGCTTCTCCAGCTGGCTTTCGGCATCGGCGGTGAGGACGACGAGAATGGAGTCCTGCGGGAATTCTGACATGACGATTCTCCTTAGGCCAGACGGTTCTTGGTGAGGTATTCGGCGAGTTCGACTCCGCCATTGCCTTCGTCGACGACCTTCTCGCCGGCTTCGCGCGGCGGCTTCTCGGCGACGGTGACCATGATCGAGCGGGCCACGGACTGGTCCTCGGCATCGATGTCGAGATCGGACAGGCTGATGACCTCGAAGGGCTTCTTCTTCGCCGCCATGATGCCCTTGAAGTTCGGGAATCGGGCTTCGGGAAGCGCCTCGGTGATGGAGATGACGGCGGGCAGTTCGGCCGAGACCTGCTGCTTGCCGCCTTCGACCGCGCGGGTGCCGGAGACCTTGCCGTCGCCCAGTTCGACGGTCGTCAGGCCGGTCACGTGCGGGTAGTCGAGGTGCTCGGCGAGCATCGCCGGCATCATGCCGCCGTTGCCGTCGGTGGAGACGTTGCCGGTCACGACGAGGTCGAACTCACCGCGGCGCAGAGCGGCGGCGAGCACCTCGGCGGTCAGGCCCAGGTCCGCACCGGCCAAGCCTTCATCGGCCACGTGCACGGCATTGTCGGCACCCATGGCCAGACCCTTGCGGATCGTCGCAGTCGCGGTATCGGGCGCCATGGAGATGACGGTCACCTCGGTGTCGCCGTCGGAGTCCTTCTGCGTCAGGGCGACCTCGAGGGCACGCTCACCGATCTCATCGAGGACGGCTTCCGAGGCGCCGCGATCGGCGAGCCCGGTTTCCAAGTTCAACTTGCGGTCGCCGTACGTATCCGGGACCTCTTTGACCAACACCGCGATCTTCAAGGATGACTCCTTAGGTTCGTGAAGCAGTTCCAGCTGCGTGAGACTTTCGTCTCATAATCTACAGGTGGCTGATTTCCGTCCGTTGACCGGGTCCGGGTTAGAACCGATCATGTCCATCACCCATGGTACGTGGTAGGCACCACAGATATCTCCGTAACTGTACGAACGATCGACAGAATTTGTCCAGTGCGCCGGACTCCGCAACCATGCGGACTCTCCTCGCCGAGGCGGTCCCCCTGTCGTCGACGACGGGACCTCGACGCAGGGCCATCCCCTCGCCGAGGCGGGGCCCTAGAATGGGAAGGAGAACGACCAGTCCTCCCGGTGCCATCGCCGCCTCTCCGCGCGAGTGCATCAGGGCAGGTTGAACGCAGAGGTCGCAGGCAAGACGCAGACATCAACGGTGAAGGAGCGCCCCGTGGCATTCGACCTCGACGACATCGACCGCAGCATCATCGCCGCCCTCGTCGAGGACTCGCGCCTGAGCGTGCGCCAGCTGGCCGAACGTGTCCACATCTCCCGCTCCGCCGCACATAAGCGCTTCACCACCCTCATCGAATCGGGTGCGATCAGAAAATTCACCGCCGAGGTGGACCGCGAGGCTCTCGGCATGACCGTGACCGCGGTCGTCGTCGTCAAGATCGGCGAGCGCCCCTGGCCGCAGGTCCGCGATGACCTGGCAGCCCTTCCCTTCGTCGAGAAGGTCCAAGCCGTCAGCGGGGACATCGACGCCCTGGTGACGGTCAATGCCCCGGATAACACTGCGCTGTCGCAGGTGATCCTCCGCCGGATCCACGAAGTCCCGGGCGTCGTGTCCTCCCGCTCACTCCTCATCCTCGATGAGGCGGAGGGCCACAGGCCGGGCGCCGGCTGAGGAACGCGGCGCTTCCGCCCGATAGGGCACTCAGTTCTGACAGAGCGAAGCCCCCGGCACCGGAATTTGTGCCGAGGGCTTCTTGACGTGAAACAGAGAGAACCGCCCACGCCGGATCCAACACTTCAAGCTAGCGTGTCAACCACCTTAGGAAAGATCAGCGTTGCGTATTTCTCATAGGTTAGCCTAACCGAGGATTGAGAGTACACAACAGATCGATGGAGACTTTTTCGGTCGCACTGCCTGCGAGGCAGTCACTGTTCAGCTGCGCGGCCCCGACAGCAGCATGAGCGCGGCACCGGCGACGATGCGCTTGTACACCGGCTCGACAGACAGCGTGTCTCCGTCGGCTGTGAGGAGCCCGAGCTCGGTGAGCTCCTGCAGCTCGTCTGCCAAGAGCGTGGAGAGTCGCTCGGCGCGCACCTCGCCGAGGTCGAGGTCGGGGCGTTCGGGTGCCGAGTCAGGAGTGAGGATCTCGATGAGGCGTTGGGCGATCGTGATCGCAGGGGCGCCGTAGTCCTCTCCGGGAACGAGGTTGATCACGTCGAGCAGCCGCTCGTAGATGAAGGCGCCGATGACCGGCAGTGCGGTATCCGCGCTCACCTCACCCTTCTTCCACTCGTCGGCGGCGCTTCCCGGGCGGACCTTGGTGCCGGTGATCTCGGTGATCTCAGCACTCTGCATCACGGCCCACATCGCTTCGAGGACGGGCACCTCATCGGCGCTGCGCGCATAGTTCACGCCGTCTTCGTACCGGGCGTTCGACGCAACTCCGACGGCTTTGATGCCGAACTTTTCGGCCGCCTCGGCGATATCGGCCCGCTTCACCCGTCCCGTACCTGTCAGCGGGCGGGAGTCGCCGATCCAGTCGAGAATGCCGGCTACACCGGCGACGAGGCGATTGTGCGGCATGGGCTGCGCGAGCTGCTCCTCACTCAGGGCATTGGCTTCGACTGCGGCCATCAGGGCCGAGGGCAGCGGGTCGGTGCGCATGCTCGCGGCCTCGGCTCGGGCGCGGGCGGCGTTCCAGCGTTCGGGGTTCTCGTCGGTGTCCATGCGGAAGCGGAGATAGTTGTCGAGAGCTTCGAGGCTGTCGAGGAAGATCACCGTCGACGGCGATTCGCCATCGGACTTCTCGGCCTCCTCCTGTCCGTCGACTGCGAAGCTTTCAAGGACGTCGAGGAGGTCGTCGATTCCCTCCGGTTCGTCGATATCTGCGCGGGAGGACACGGCGATGCAGAACAGGAGGTGGGCGATGTCGAAGACCTCTGAGTCCTCGTCGACGTCGTCGTAGGTCTCGGCCAGCCAGTCGCGGAAGCGCTGATAGAGCGGCATCTCGTAGACGGTCTTCTCGACCGCGTCCATTCGTTCGTCGACGCTCTGCGGGTCGGCGTGGGGATTCGCCTGTGCGCTCGCCTCGGCGCTCGATCCGCCGAGCCACTCAGGCAGGTCCTGTTCTGCGGCAGGGCCGTCCTGGACGTCCTGGTCGTCCTGGAACACTCGGTCGGTGGAACCGTAGGTGCCCGCAACCGGTTCCGGATAGCCGTCGAGCGGCATGAGCTCGTCGACGAATTGCTGCTCCGAGACCTTGTTTCGTTTGGCCAACCGCGCGACGGCGGCGGCTACGGCGAGCATGGAGCCCTCGAGGACTGGACGTCCGCTGTTGCTGGCGATGAGGCGATCGAGGCTGTCGACGACGCGGCCCTTATGTGCCAGGGCCAGGATGTCGCGGGCCACGGCACGGGACTTCTTCGCCGACCACTTCGGTGCCATCACTCCGCCGAGCTTCGGTCCGTGCACGTCGTCGGTGAACCATTCGTCGAGGAGGTCCATCGCCGCCCCGGTCACCTGCGCGACGCTCGGGTTGAAGTCCTGGGGGTCAGAGGGCAGGGAGGCCACAACAGCCTCCGCGGTTTTGATGTCGCCTTCGGCAAAGGCCACGGAGAATGACCGCAGCTTCCCCAGAGCCAGTCCGCGGTGGGCACCGACCGGGGTGAACAGGCGGCGGTTGTACTCCTCCTGCGCCTTCTCCATGGCTGCGTGGAATTCGGCTTCGGTGAAGTCCGCATTCGGATCGTCGATGTCGACGCCTTCGGCCTTGAGGAACGGCGCCAGCTCCCGCATCATCCGATCGCCCATGCCGGGGTTATGGCTGATACTGCCGCCCGCTGCCATTCCGTGGAATTCGGGACCGTCGAAGAAAGTAGACACGCATTGCTCCTGCCGAGGATGAACTGAAGCAATAACGGTAACAAGTCAGACCTCGTCGGCCGCACAACTGCCTCGGCATGGCCCCGCGGCTTCACCGAGATCACATTTCGGGAGTCGGCGGTACCGCACACAGCTCTGCGGGCCCGGTCGGTGTTCACGCCCTGGTCAGCACTCAGCCCCTGACGAGGCGAGGGTCTTCCGCACCGCCCTGATGGTCAGCTCGAGAGACTGGGCGCGTGCGGTCGGATCGTCGACGCCGACGCTCACGCTGTAGAGGTGTCCGGAGCCGATGGTGAGGTAGACGAACGCCGCCGCCCATCCGATGGGCACGCCTTCATCGATGGAACCGTCCGCCTGCCCCTTCGCGATGACGGCCTCGAGGGGATCATCCTCGGCATCCGCAGATTCAGCGCACGTGCTGGACTCAGCGCCTGACCGGGACTCGGCCGCCGCCTCGGCGAAGGATTCATCGCTGATGATCGGGTTGTCGGCGAAGAGCAAGGTGAGCACATCGGGCAGAGTGAACAGCTCCGCACAGATCCGCTCGAGCGCAGCCAGCCCGGTCCCTTCGCCGGGACGGGCCTTCATGACGCCGCCGCAAGCTCCGGTGAAACGATCGGTACTGGTCGGTCGTCGTCGGTCACCACCGGATGGCGGCGTCCCCCACGCTCGGCGTTTGCGCAGGTCAGCGGTTCGTTCGCCCAGTGGGCGCATCAAGCGATAGACGCAAAGCCGACGTAATCAGGTCGTCGGTTCGATTCCGACAGGCGGCCCCGGCGAACAGCCCCTGACCTGCGGAAACGCAGGGCAGGGGCTGTTCGGTTCTGGTGGTCGCGCGAAGCGCTGGCCTCCCGGCTCTGCCCGACACCGACGTCGCTCTCCTCTGCGACGGACCCTCGCCGGCTGAGCGCTCGCGGCCGGCATCCTGTCCGTGTGGTGTGCCGATAGGCCTCGCGCCGCTCGGCAACGCAGCGTGGCGTTGCGTCGCGACCTGGCGACGGCTCGGCGGGGCGCGATCGTCTCGTGCGTTGGCGGACTACGGGAGCTTGGACGCGAGGACGTCGGCCGCCATGATCTCGGGTTCTGCGCTGAGGAGGTGCTGGTTGGCCATCAGGGCTGCGACGATGGCGCCGTTGGCGTGGGCGTCGCGAGCGGCCTCGTCGGGGAATGCATCGAAGATCCAGAAGGTATCGGCGTGGGTCCTGACCGCGAACCAGACAATCGTTCCTACTTCTTCGTTGGCGAGTGCGACAGCGCCGGCGAGCAGATCGGCGAGCGCGTCGTGCTGGCCATCGGCCGCGACGATCTTGGCGACGAAGGCATACGGAAGTGATGCGGGTGTGGACATGAGGGACTCTCCTTGACGTCGAGGTTCTTTGTGAGACGAGTTCAGCGTATGACGAGCGAGGGCCGGTGGGTAGTGGCGTATACGGCAGTATTGCTATTGTTTACGTCATGCGTATCGGACTGATCGCGATCGACGGCTGCTTCGGTTCGGCTATCGCGTCGATCATCGACATCGTGCGGGTGGCCGACGGAGCCCGCGGCGATGTCGACCCGCGGATCGACCCGATCGAACTCGCCATCCTCGGACCGAAACGGCGAGTGACCACGACGGCATCGATGACCCTGTCGGTGGACCACCCGCTGTCGGAGTCCGCAGAGTTCGACGTGGTCGTCGTCCCTGCGCTTGGAACCCTTACGGCCGCCGCTACCAACGACGCCCTCCAGAGCCGAGATGCTCGTTCGGTCATCGCCTCGCTCGGGCGCCTCGACGAGGCGACCACCCGGATCGCCGCGGCGTGCACCGGCGTGTTCGCTGTCGCCGAGACCGGACGGATGCATCATCGGCGGGCGACGACCAGCTGGTTCCTGGGGCCGGAGTTCCTGAAGCGCTATCCGACCGTCGCCCTCGATCTCGACACCATGGTCGTGGTCGACGGGAACCTCGTCACCGCCGGCGCCGCGTTCGCCCACATCGACCTCGCGCTCTCACTCGTGCGATCGATCAGCCCCGACCTGGCCCAACACGTCGCCAAGCTCCTCATCATCGACGAGCGCCCGTCGCAGGCGGCCTTCGTCGCCTACGAACATCTCCGGCACGAGGACCCGATCGTCGTCGAGTTCGAACGCTTCGTGCGCGCCCGCCTGGACGAACCGTTCAACGTCGCCTTCGTCGCGCAGTCGCTCGGCACCAGCCGGCGCACCCTCGAACGACGAGTCCGTGCGGCGCTCAACCTCACTCCGCTCGGCTTCGTCCAACGGCTTCGCATCGAGCGAGCTCGGCACCTCTCAGCAACCACGGACCTCACCTCCGCCGAGATCGCGCTACGGGTCGGCTACGCGAACGCCGAGACTCTGCGCTCCCTCCTGCGTAGGGAGCGACGCCGTTCCTGACCTATCGCCATGCCTGTAGCCGGTGTGCTGGTACTCGACTGGAACCAGCTCTCAGCACGTCGCGTCGACGCTCCTGCGTCGCCCCTGGACGACCCACTCGACACGCCCGCAGCATAGGCCATGTGACGTCTCCCGGCTTCCCGGACGGTCGGGGTTGGGTGGCTGTGATGTCGCTGCGTTCTCGTCGAGAGGATCAGCAGACCCGATCAGAGTCGATTGGGATAAGACGCGAAGGCGGTCAGGTCAGGGCGGCCGAAGCCGGCCGGCGGGGTAGCGTCGGACACGTCGGGGTCTTTCGGATGGATGGCGTAGGAACCTCCGTCGTAGGGAGATCTCGACGTCTATCTGCGGACCGACGCGCCCGGCCGACCTACACCCTCATCTGGGAAGAGCCACTTATCCGCGAACCAGGGCAGAGACCCCGAAAGCATCTAGCGCTGAGGACGTTCCCAAATACAACGCGCATAATTCGATGCCGAAAACTGAATAGTCCATGGCTTCAGCTGTGTTTAGTGTGACAGTTGCGTTTCTTTCTTTTACTGCCGTTTTAGCCCAGTCACTGTAACGGCTTTCGTCAGTTGCACGGCCCGGTTCTTCGGGTGCCAGCTTTGCCACTTTCCTCCATATCGAACTGCACCCTGCTTATTGCCGGTGTGGAACCACTTGATGCTCTTCCACTTCCCGGACAGAGAGCCAGTTCCTTTGAACCCGTAGTAATTAGAGCCCCTCGTACAGAAATATCCGCTCGCCGCCGAACACCCAGGGCCGACAATTGATATCTTGTGGGCCGAGATTGTGGTTTCCAGTTTTGCTGCGACGATCTTCCCGTTGTCAGGATCGACCACTACAGTTGCTGGAGCTCCCGACTCGTCAATCTCTTTGACCTTGTCAGGGTCGGTGGTCGCACCGGGTACAAGCTCCAGCGGGTCTGCTTCGGCACCGTCTTTCAGCAGCGAATCAACTTGAGCGTCTTCATCTGCAGGCGAAGACGCTACCGGCTGGATGTCTTCACTCAACACTGCCGATGCTGGTCCCGCGGCGAACGTTGAACCGGCGACCAGGGCAAGCCCACCAACAATTGAGACAAGCTTCTTCATAATTATCCGTTCTATCCAGTGCGGCCGGAGTCCAATCATCGTATTCGCCTCGACCCATCTATGTTCGTTCCCTATCTGCGTGTCTGAAGTATTGACACTTGGGGCATAGTCAGCTCTGCAGCTGGCCTTGATCCCCTTTTTGTTTAGTCTTCCGAATCTGGCTCGCTACCAGTCTTCCCACCAGCATTCCCACTACAATCCCGACCCATCCGATTACGACCGTCGCTGAGTTGAACTGTGCTCTGCCCAGCGGGATAACCATGTACTGGACAAGTTCGACAGCCAGCGACAGTAACGCTGCAATGGAAGCGGCCCCGACAATGTGGCGGAACCGAAGGAACAGTCCACTAGATACCCCTAATGGCGCAAAAAGCAACAGGTTCATCGACTGCCAATTGACCGAGAATAGCGCCCCTGGGGCCGGGAACGACCACGCCCAGACTCGGGTCGTCGTCAAACCATCGTTCAATCCAGGCGCGTGCCCTGACGGTGTCACTGTCGCAGCGATCACAACGGACACGCTTGCCATCCAGAAGAACACGATTACTGGATGCTCTCGAAGCCGTCGGCCAACAGGCTTTGCGATTACTGCTGCAACGATCGCACCAACTGCCGCGACCGGAAGTGCGTAGGGCAGTGCAGTTAGATATCTAAGCATTTACAGTCCTGCACAGAACGTCGTTCTCGTGTAGTAGTTCTTGCCCGAAATCGTGTCTTTCATCAGAGCACGAGCGCATGGCCGTTTGCTGCTCAACGACGCAGAGCCCGAGAACGTCGCTGTCTTTGTTTGCTTCGACTTCATCTTGTAGGTTCCGGACCACGACACCGGGCCTTGAGCTCCATCTTCTTCACATGATTCCTCTCTGCTGGAACTCCGGTAGTTCTCGGCCGGTATAGAGGTTATGTTCATACTCGGCCTCCGCACATCCCCCAGAAAGATGAAATTGCACAAGAAATGTTGATCTACTGCGCTGGACTTGCACGCACGGCTGTGTGAAAGAGCCCTCACCGTCCAGCCAAACGTCCACTCGACCTGCCGGAACCGGCCCCTTCGTCCCGAGTTCGCGACACGTTTGGCCGCCCGTCCTCACCTGCACCTAAGCCATGGAATCGTGACTCGGCTCACGCCACCATGGGGCCATGACCATTGACGTTCCCACCACAGGCCGCTCACTGCCCCAGCTGCAGCCGATCAGCTTCATCGGCGCAGATGGCCGGCTCACCGACACTCCGACCGAAGGGCTGCGGATCCCCAGCGATGCCGCCCTCACCGGTCTCTACCGGCAGATGGTCCTCGTCCGCCGGTTCGAAGCGCAGGTCACGCATCTGACCCGGCAGGGTCGACTTGCGACCTACCCCTCCGCGGCAGGACAGGAAGCCGCCGAGGTGGGGGCCACCACCGCGCTGGCCCCGAACGACTGGCTCTTCCCCACCTACCGCGACTCGGCAGCGCTGCTGACCCGCGGAGTGCCCGTCGCCGAGATCCTCGCCGCCTTCCGCGGGGACTGGCACTGCGGTTTCGACCCGCGTGAGTATCACGCCTCACCTGCGGCGACACCGCTGGCAACGCAGACTCTGCATGCCACCGGATTCGCGATGGCCGCCAAGCTCAAAGGCGAGGATGCAGCGACTCTGACCTTCCTCGGCGACGGCGCCAGCAGCGAAGGCGACACCCACGAGGCCTTCAACTTCGCCTCCGTCTGGCAGACCCCGACGGTCTTCGTGCTGCAGAACAACCAGTACGCGATCTCCACTCCCCTGCGGGAGCAGACGAACGCGACGATGCTCGCCGATCGCGCCGCCGGCTACGGGATGCCGGGCCTGCGCGTCGACGGCAATGATGTCGCTGCCGTGTTCGCCGCCGTCGCCGCGGCACTCGATAAGGGTCGGAATGGGGACGGTCCGACCCTTATCGAGTGCCTCACCTACCGGATGGAGTCGCACACGAACTCCGACGATCCGACGAAGTACCGCGACTCAGAAGAGGTCGAGCACTGGAAGCAGTTCGATCCCATCGACCGTCTCGAGAAGTATCTGCGAACGACCGGTGCCCTCGACGATTCGACGGTCGCAGAGGTCGCCGAGGCGGCTGAGACCCTGGCCGCGTCCGTGCGCGATGCGATGAACCAAGAGGCCGAGGTCGACCCGCGCGAACTCTTCGCCCACGTCTATGCGACCCCGCGCACGGCCCTTGCCGAACAGCAGCAGGTCCTCGAAGCCGAACTCGCCGCGGCAGGCCACGCATGAGCGTCGAAACAGGCACCGACCCGACGTCCGATCCGACCGCGGTGAACGACGAAACAGCACCGGCCGCCTCGGCGAGCACCGAACCGGCGACAATGGCAGCACCGTCATCGGTGACGATGACGAAGGCCCTCAACCAGGCGCTGCGCGATTCTCTGGCCGACGACGACACTGTGCTCGTCTTCGGTGAGGATGTCGGCCGCCTCGGCGGGGTCTTCCGCGTCACCGAAGGACTGAGGGCCGAATTCGGGTCGAACCGGGTCTGGGATTCCCCGCTTGCGGAGTCGGGCATCATCGGCACCGCAATCGGCATGGCGATGAACGGCATGCGCCCGGTGGTCGAGATGCAGTTCGACGCCTACGCCTACCCCGCGTTCGAGCAGATCGTGTCCCATGTGGCGAAGATGCGGAACCGGACGAAAGGCCGGGTCAGCCTGCCGATCACGATCCGGATTCCCTATGCCGGCGACATCGGCGGAGTCGAACACCACTCGGACTCGTCCGAGGCCTATTGGACGTCGACGCCGGGTCTGACCGTCGTCACGCCGTCGAATCCGGCCGATGCGTATTCGCTGCTGCGCGAGTCGATCGCCTCCGATGATCCGGTCGTGTTCATGGAGCCGAAGTCGCGGTACTGGATGAAGGAGACGCTGTCTCTGCCGGTGACGACGGCGCCGATGAATCGGGCCCAGGTCATTTGCGAGGGCACCGACGTCACCCTGCTCGCCTATGGTCCGACGGTGCGGACGGCGCTCGATTCCGCCGAGGCCGGGGCCGAGCACGGACTGTCCATCGAGGTCATCGACCTGCGCACGCTGTCGCCGTTCGATGATGAGACGGTGTCCGAGTCCGTGCGCAAGACCTCGCGCGCGGCGATCATCCACGAGGCCGCGCAGTTCGGCGGATACGGCGCCGAGGTGGCCGCCCGCCTCACCGAGCGCAACTTCACCCACCTGTCGGCCCCGATCCTGAGGGTCGCTGGATTCGATGTGCCGTATCCGTCGCCGAAGCTCGAGGAGTTCTATTTGCCCACCGTCGAACGCGTGCTCGATGCGCTCGAGTCCTGGGATTGGGAGCTGTGATGAGTGCTGATCTGAATACGGGCACGCGCGAGTTCATCCTTCCCGACCTCGGCGAAGGCCTCACCGAGGCGGAGCTGATCTCCTGGAAGGTCGAGATCGGGGACGAGGTCCACGTCGATCAGATGGTCGTCGAGGTCGAGTCCGCGAAGTCCGTCGTCGAACTCCCCTGCCCGTACGCCGGGCGGATCGTCAGCCTTCACGCGAACGCCGGGGACACCGTGAGCGCAGGTCAGCCCTTGCTCTCCGTCGCCGAGGCGAGCGCCGAGGCGAGCGCTGAGGCGGGCGCGGGCGCCTGGGCTGTGGACGGCGGCGAAACTGGTGCCGGCGAATCGAGCGGCGCGAACCTCATCGGCTACGGTACATCGGAGCCGAAGACCCGGTCGACGAAGAAGCGCTCGTTCGGCGGCAAGCACACGGCCGGGCCTGGTGCGGCCGAATTTGGTGCGGCATCCACTCCGAGCCCGGCTGAAGCGCCCGCTGTTCCGACCGTCATCCCGGACGCCCCATCGCAGCCGCCGGCAGAGACGTCGACCTCCACCGATGAGTCATCGACGGAGGCAAGCGAGCGCGTCTCCCCCGTCTCTTCCCCACTTGTGCGCAAGCTCGCGAAGGACCACGGCATCAGCGCCAAACACATGCCCGGCACGGGTCCGGGTGGGGTCGTGACCAGGGCCGATGTCCTCGCCGCGATCGAGTCGGGCACGGCTGCGAACGTCGAAGCGGCGAGCGCTCACGTCCACGCGGGGACGTCACCAGCCGGCGAACCTCAGTCGACCACGCAACGCAGCGCCACCTCGGTGGGGGCACCTTCGCCTGTCGGGCGGGCCGACCGCGATACCCGCACCCCGATCACGGGGCTGCGGAAGGTCGTGTCCGAACGTCTCACGAAGTCGCGGCAGGAGATCCCCGAGGCGACGATCTGGCTCGATGTCGACGCCACCGAGCTGCTGGGAACGAAGCGCGCGCTCGAGGCGCGCACGGGTGAGAAGTATTCGCTGCTGTCCCTCGTCGCCCGCTTCGTCGTGGCCGGGTTGAAGAAGTACCCGATCATCAATTCTTCGATCGACACGGCCGCCGGCGAGATCGTCACCCACGGCGACATCAACCTCGGCTTGGCCGCGCAGACCCCGCGCGGACTCATGGTTCCCGTCGTGCACGGGGCCGGCGAGATGAGCCTGCGGCAGCTGCGCGACTCCGTGTCCGAGACCGTTGGGAAGGCCGCCTCGGGGAAGTTCGATCCGGCGGAACTCTCCGGCGGCACGTTCACCTTGAACAACTACGGGGTGTTCGGCGTCGACGGTTCGGCCCCGATCATCAATCTCCCCGAGGTGGCCATGCTCGGTCTCGGTCGGATCAAGGACCGCCCGTGGGTTGTCGACGGCGAGCTCACGGTACGCAAAGTGATGTACCTGTCGTTCGTCTTCGACCACCGGGCGTGCGACGGTCAGGAGCCGAGCGAGTTCCTCACCTTCGTCGCCGACTGCATCGAGAACCCGATCTCGCTGCTGCCCGAGCTCTGAGGCCATCCGGCGAGGGTCGCCTCGGTGTCGTTCAAGCGTCAGCGCACTTTTCGTGGGGTACACCTTTCGACAAGTGCGCTTCGCCTTGAACGAGCGGCGGGCCGAACTCCCTACCCGTCGAGCAGCGCTGCCGCGTACATCGGACGGGCCGCATCCGCGCTCGGCGGGTGGAAGAGCCCGGCCGTGGCATCGCGGAAGAGGCGGGAGAGTTCGTGCTTGTTGCCGAATCCGCTGCCGCTCGTGCACATCAGCGCGGTCTCGGCGCTGCGGCGGGCCGCCTCGGCGGACTTGATCCTCGCCCCCACCAGGCGCAACGGCCACCCGGAGCCGTGGTCGATGAGGTCATCGAAGTCCCGAGCATACGCGTCGATCATCGCCGTCACGGGCTTGAAGTCGAGGTGGGCGTCGGCCAGGCGCGTCCGGGCTTCGGGGACCTCGGCGAAGGTGACGCCGGCCTTCGCTGACTTCCGCTTGTGCAGTCCGGCGGCGCCCAGCTCGAGCGCACGGGCCGCGACTCCGGCATAGACGGCAGCGATGAGCAGCTGGAAGTTGCTCGTGATCGCGAAGGTGAGCAGATCGGGGTGTTTGCCGGCGGGGATGACGCGTGAGACCCGTTCGGGTTTCATCGGCACGTGGTCGAGGATCGTCGCCCGCGACTGCGAGGCCCGCATTCCCAGCACATCCCACTCGTCCGAGACCGTGATCCCGGGTGCATCGCGTTCGATGAATCCGTAGACGAGCTGCCCCTCGGCGGGCTCCTCCGCATCGGGACCGGCGATCCCGTCGTCGTCGGAGGCCACGGCACCGTGGACGATGAGCCTGGTCCACACAGGAGACAGCGAAGTGAAGATCTTGACCCCGGTCAGTTCGTATCCGCCGTCGGACGTCGGCACCGCCTCGGTGTTCGAGCCCTGCAGCACCCAGTCGTTCGACGGCTCCGAGATGCCGAAGGCGAAGATCTCGCCGGCCATGACCTCGTCGAACACCCAGTTCAGCGAGTCGTCGCCGCGATCGGACAGCGCCTTGACCACTCCGGTGGTCATGAGGTGCATGTTGATCGCCAGCGCCGTTCCGGGCGCCGCCGCTGCCAGCCTCTGCTGCAGTCGGGTGACCTCGAACAGGCTCAAACCGGGCCCGCCGTGGGACTCGGGCACGAAGAGGGTGAGGTAGCCGAAGTCCTTAAGCTCGGCCAGATCCTCGTCGAAGAATCGGTTCTCGCGGTCATAGACGTCGGCTCGTTCGCGGAATCGTTCGAGCACATCATCGGGCAGGTACCGCGCGGCGAGTTCGCTCACGCGTGTCTCACGGTCGGTCATCGTCTCTCTTTCGTCGAGGGGTCGGTCGCTTCTGCTGACGGTGTTGTGTGTTGCGCGGTGCGGCGCAGGATGATCGCGCCGTTGTGCCCGCCGAAGCCGAACGACGTTGACAGCACAGTGTCGACGGCCGCCTCGGCGAGGTTCGGTTCACCGCCCATCTCACGGGCGTGACCTGTGACGATGTCCCAGTCGGGGAACTCGTTGTCGTCGAGGTTGAGCGTCGGCGGCAGCGTCTGATCACGCATCGACAGGGTCGCGATGATCGCCTCGACGACCCCCGATGCGCCGAGGAGGTGCCCTGTCGTCGATTTCGTGGCCGAGATCGGGGTCGACCGTCCCGCCTCCCCCAGGGCCGCGCCGAAGGCGGCGAGTTCGGCGCGGTCGCCGGCCGGTGTGCCCGTGGCGTGAGCGTTGATGTGGTCGATATCGCAGGGTTCCAGCCCTGCATCGTTCACTGCCTGGACCACAGCCGAAGCGGCTCCCCGTCCGCCCGGATGCGGGTTCGTCGGGTGGTGGGCATCGCTGGCGGCGCCGAATCCGACGAGCTCGGCCAGCGGCGTCGCCCCACGTGAGGCCGCCGAGTCGGCGGATTCGAGGAGGATCGCGGCCGCACCTTGGCTCATGACGAAGCCGTTTCGGCCCCGGTCGAAGGGGCGGCTGGCGGCGGTCGGATCGTCTTCGTATCCGGCGGCGAGCGCGCGCATGTTCGCGTTCGAGGCGAGATTGACCGGGCCGAGGCAGTCCTCCATGCCGACGACGAGCACGGCGTCGGCGTAGCCGTGGCGGATGCGGCGCATCGCCTCGCCGAGGCCGATTGCCCCCGAAGCGCACGTCGCCGAGACTCCCTGGCCGGGACCGCGCAGGTCGAAGCGCTGGCTGATCAGCGCTGCCGCGGAGTCCGGTGCTCCGTGGATGGACAGGGTCAGCGGCACGGACCTGGGGCCGTCGGCGTCTAGGCGGCGCGTGGCCTCCTGCATGGCGTCGACCGGTCCTGATCCGGTGGCTGCGATGACGGCCGTGCGGTCGCGATCCCAGGGCAGATCGTCGACGGCGGACTCGATGCCGCCTGCGCGCAGCGCTTGGTCGGCCGCGGCGATGGCCCAATGTTGGACGGGGCTGAGCCGGCGGGCGAGCGCTCGGGGCAGAACCGCCTCGGCGTCGAAGTCCTTGATCTGCCCGCCGATTCGCACTGCTAGGTCATCGAACTGCTCACCTGCGAGGACGTCGATGGCGCTGGTACCGCTGCGGACAGATCGCCAGAGGGTTTCGGGGTCCTGGCCGCTCGGGGTGATGGCGCCGAGTCCGGTGATGGTGACGTCACGCGTGTTGTCCGGTCGGTGCTGATGGCTCCGGGAGGCGTTCACAGCCGCTGTGCCTTTCCGCTCATGACCAGGTCAACGGTTTCGTGGCGTCGAATCTTCCCGCCGACGGTCCGCGGCAGCCGGTCGACTAAGTAGAACCGTCGCGGCACGAACTGCGGGGCCAGCTTCGCCCGTGCCTGGGCGAGCAGAGCTGCCTTGTCGGGCAAAGTCGATTCGCCATCCCCGGCATGGCTCCCGGAGCCCAGAGCACCCGGTTCGATGACGAGGGCGACGATGCTGCCGAGACCGTCGTCGGGCAGTGCGATCGCGCAGACCTCGCCGAGGCGGCCCGGCCCCGACCGCGGATCCTCGCGGTCGAATCCCTCAAAGGCTCGTTCGACCTCGGGCAGGGACACCTTGTGCCCTCCGGTGATCGCGATGTCACCGGCCCGTCCGGCGAGTTGGAGGAGTCCGTTTTCGATCCGTCCCTGGTCGCCGACGGTGGCCCAGCCGTCGGGGCGTCGCAGCTGAGCGTCGGTGGTGCCGGTGACATAGCCGTCGGAGCAGGCGGCGGCGTGGATCCAGACCGTGCCGATCTCTCCGTCCGGCAGCCAGGCGCCGGATTCGTCGCGGACCTCGACGCCGATGGTGTCGTAGATCGAGATCCAGGTGCCGTCGCCATCACGGCTGTCGCCGATGAATCCGATCTCGGCGGCACCGTAGTAGCTGATCAGCCGGGCGTCGGGGAGGACGTCGGCGAGTGCCGAGCGGATGGAAGCGGGCAGGTTCGCTCCTCCGGTGACGACGAGGTCGAGACCGTGGAAGTTCTCAGGTGTTCGGCGGGCCGCCTCGGCGAGGGCCTTGACGACGGCGGGCACGGCGACGACGCGGGTGATGGCTTCGTCGGTGATGCGCGAGCCCATGGTGAAGGGGTCGAAGTCGTCGGCGACGTGGACGCTGCCGCCGGTGGCGAGGCTTTCGACGACGGCGTAGAGGGTGAGGCTGTAGGACACGGGGCCAGGCGCCAAGGTGGCCACTCCGGCGAAGGGTTCGAGGTGGGCCGAGGACACGGCCACGTTGTCGCGGTATTGCTGGCGGGTCTTGATGAAGGCCTTCGGGTTGCTCGTCGTGCCGGAGGAGAAGAGCATGAGGAACGGCTCATGCGCCTCGCGAACGGTCGGCGGTGCGGTGTCGGCGGGGTCGATGGCGGCTTCGCGGGCTTGGAGGTCGGTCGCTGTGATGACGGTTCCGGTCCAGCCGGCGGCGGCGAGCGCCTCGGCGAGTGGGGGCGAGTCGCTGATGACGAGGCCGATGCCGGTGGTCGTGATGACTCCGACCTGATGGTCGAGCGGCCAGCGGGGGTCGATCGTGGCCGAGACCGCGCGGAAGCCGGCGAGGCCCGCGATGATGCGGGAGGTCTCGAACGCCGAGGTGAGGCTCACTGCCGTGATCGGGATCGCGTGGGTCTCGGGCGCGGGAGTCGGCGGATCGGTCTGGGCACGGTGGAGGGCGTCGACGGCGGCGAACATCGTGGCCGAGTCGGCGACGAGCTGCGCATGGGTGAGGGAGCGTGGGACCTTTGCTCCTTCGGCATGGTGGGCGCTCTCATCGTGGGCGGGGCTGCCAGAGGGGCCTCCGACGATGGCCAACTGGTCCGGATCGGCGGCCGCAACCTCGAGGATCCTCGACGTGATGGGCAATTCCGTCCTCCTCGAATTCGTTCCTCGCGGGCCCGTTCCCGGGCCGTCTTGGGCATGCACCGAGCACCGATCCCCAGTATAGGAGCGGCGCCGCCAACCGCGTCCTCCGGCTGGCGGCTGGCGGCGAGGTTGAGCAGCTCGGGCTGGGCGGTCAGGGCTCCGCGGAGTTCGGCGATGACGCTTTCGAACACGCGATTCCCACTGGCACGGGCGATGACGACGTGGAGGCGGACGAGATCGGCCACGGTGCGGCGAGTGGCCGCGAGCTCGGCAGCCGGGACTTCGATGTGCGGGCGGGCCTCGTGGAGGTCTTGGGAAGAGTAGTCGCCGAGGTGCAGTCCGGTCTCCGGCGCGGAGGCGATGACGAAGGTGCCGCTGCCGGTCTTCGTCTCGCGTCGTTTCAGAATCTGAGATTCACAGTCGCCTGAGCGCCCTTCAGGAGCTGCGCGTCTCCTTTCGCATCCTGCGGCAACGATTGCCCGGCCCTCCGGAGGCGGCGAAAACAGTGAGAAACGGGCTGGGTGTCGAGAAACACATGCGCACATGCGTTTCTCGACACCCAGCCCGTTTCTCGAC
The DNA here is from genome assembly GCF_026013965.1 of Brevibacterium sp. JSBI002. Taxonomy (NCBI): domain Bacteria; kingdom Bacillati; phylum Actinomycetota; class Actinomycetes; order Micrococcales; family Brevibacteriaceae; genus Brevibacterium; species Brevibacterium sp. JSBI002. Next base: position 92,421 of record NZ_CP110341.1, on the reverse strand, counting down.
GAAGGCTGAGGCCAGCCCTCAGTCAGTCAGCCACGTAGTACATGCGCTTGTTGACGAACTCGTCCATGCCGTAGGGGCCGAGCTCGCGACCGAAGCCCGAGCGCTTGGTGCCGCCGAACGGGATCTCCGCGCCCTCACCGGCAGGGGTGTTGACGTTCGACATGCCGACGTCGAGGCGCTGAGCGAGCTTCGCGGCGCGCTCCTCGTCCTTGGCGAACACGGCGCCGCCGAGGCCGAAACGCGAGTCATTGGCCAGGGCCAGTGCTTCGTCATCGCTGCTGACCTTGTAGACGGTGGCCACAGGGCCGAAGAGCTCTTCGCGGTAGGCGTCCATCTCCGAGGTGACTCCGGTGAGAACGGCCGGCGAGACATAGGCCGAACCGTCGGTGGCGAGCTCGCCGCCGACGAGAGTCGCACCCTGCTCGACGGCGCGGTCGAGCTGCTTGCGCAGGTTCTCGGCGGCCGAACGCGAGGACAAGGGCGAGTATTTGCCGTCGCCCGCCTCGGCGGGGGTGCCCTTCTCCCAGGACTGGGCCCGCTCGGTCAACCCGGACACGAAGTCGTCGTAGATGTCGTCCATGACGATCATCCGCTTATTCGCGTTGCAGACCTGACCGGTGTTGTACAGGCGGGTGCCCCACGCGGTGTCGACGGCCTCGTTCATGTCATCGGTGTCGAGGACGATGTAGGGGTCGGAACCGCCGAGCTCGAGCACGGCCTTCTTGAGGTGCTTGCCCGCGGTCGCGGCCACGGCGGATCCGGCACGCTCGGAACCGGTCAGGGACACGCCTTCGACGCGGTCGTCGGCGATGATCGTCTCGATCTGGTCGTGGGTGGCGTAGATGTTGTTGTACACGCCTTCGGGGATGCCGGCTTCCTTCATGATCTCGGCGATCTTCGCCGAGGAGCGGGGGCAGATCTCCGCGTGCTTGAGGATGATCGTGTTGCCGAGCACGAGGTTCGGTGCGGCGAAGCGGGCGACCTGGTAGTAGGGGAAGTTCCAGGGCATGATACCCAGCAGCGGGCCAACGGGGCGACGCTGGATGAAGGCCTTGCCGCCCGACATCGATTCGATCGGCTCATCGGCGGCGAACTTCGGTCCGTTGTTCGCATAGTAGTTGAAGATCTCTTCGCAGAACTCGGCCTCTTCCTCACCTTCGGCGGTGGGCTTGCCCATCTCCTCGGCGATGATCTTCGCGAGCTCTTCCTTGCGCTCGCCGAAGAGAGCGGCGACCTTGTTGACGATCGCGGCGCGTTCCTCGATCGTCTTCTCGCGCCAGCTCAGGTAGCCCTTGTGTGCGGATTCGAGGACCTGCTGAACCTCTTCGTCGGTGGCATTGTCGAACTTCTCGACGACTTCGCCCGTGGCCGGGTTCTCGACACGGTAGCCGCCTGCAGCACTGCCTACGTTGCTCATTCCAGACTCCTTTGACTTGTGCGCGCCTGTTGGCGCCGCTGAAGCAATTGCATACCTGTTTGCCGTCAGAATCGACGGAATGCGTATGCCTGCCACCCACGCTATCAAGACGTGACCCGCGCAACAAGTGCCGAAACCTGGGGGAATCCTCAGTCCCGGATCGACCGCGATCCCCTCGGCGAGGCGGTGCGGATTCCGAATCATTCACGACGAAATCCGAACCGCGCCCCCGGCGAGGGACACTGGCCGCGATCGGGGACCACCCTCCTCGGCGAGGGGTCCGCTCCGGTCCCTGTTCATCGAACCAGAGGACCGAAACGGTTCATCTCGCCGCTCGGTCACCGTCCCACGAGGTCGAGTCCGGCGCGCACGATCGAATCCGTGTCGATCCCGTGGATCGCGTACGCCTCGCTCACCGAGGATGCCTGACCGAATTCGGTGACCCCGAGGTTCCGTGTGCGATCCCCGCGCACTCCGGACAGGAACGCCAGAGTGTGCGGGTGCCCGTCGAGGACGGTGACCAGCGGGGCCGGATGCTCTGCGGGGAAGAGTTCGTCGGCGATGGCCGAGCGGACACTCGAACGGACCTGCGACCGCGCCTGCACCGACCGGAACACCTTCGACGGGGAGCTCAGGCAGACGATTCCGGCCCGCACTCCCAGGGATTCCAGCCGGGTCGCCGCTTCGATCACCTCGGTCATGATGGCCCCTGCACCGACGAGAGTGACCTCATCCTCGGCGGCCGGTCTGGCCGAGAGCCGGTAGCCGCCGGCGATGACCTGGTCACGGCGACGTTCCCGCAGCAGCGGATCTTCGGGCACGCTCGCGAGTTCCTGGGAAACGGGCCTCGTCGTCAGCCGGAAGTAGGCAGAGTCGCCGTCCGGGTCGGCGAGTTCGCGCAGCGCTTCGAGCAGGGCCCACTCGAGGTCCTGGGCGAAGGCCGGCTCCCAGCTCGTCAGACCCGGGATCTCCAAAGTCACCGAGGGTGTGTTGAACGACTGGTGCGCCCCACCTTCCGGCGCGAGCGACACACCCGAGGGCGTGCCGACCATGATCGAGCGCCCACCTGCATAGAGGCTGAAGGTCCAAGGCTCCAGGGCCCGGTTGATGAAGGGATCGTAGATCGTGGCGATCGGCAGCAGCGGCTGTCCCCACCGCTGCCCGGTCGACCCGAGTTCCCCGGCCAGGGAGACGAGATTGACCTCGGCGATGCCGAGTTCGATGTGCTGTCCGCTCGTGCCCTCCTGCCACCGGAGCACTCGTTCCCGATCATCGGAGAACCAGTCATGCCGGCCCGCCGGCGACCAGATCCCAGTCTTGTTGATCCATCCGCCGAGGTTCGTCGACGTCGCGACGTCCGGCGACAGGGTCACAACGCGCTGGGCCACCTCGGGGGCGACGTGCTTGAGGTCGGAGAGGAACCGCCCCAGCGCCGCCTGGGTGGAGATCTGCGGTCGCGGGGTGAAGCCCAGTTCGGCGGGCACCTCGGCCACGGCGTGGTCGGTCACCGGTTCCCGCCGCAGCCGCTGCGCGGTTTCGGCACAGAATCGGCCGGCCGGGGTATCCGGAGCGAAGGTGACCCACGGGTCATCGAGGTCCATCCCCGAGGCGGCAGCGAGTTCGCGCATCTGCGCTTCGGTCAGCTGCGCGGCATGGTTGCCGGGATGGCCCTCCGTGGCCAGCCCCTTGCCCTTGATCGTGTAGGCGAAGACCACCGTCGGCCGGTCGTCGTCGATCGCGTCGAACGTCGACACGAGCTGGCCGAGGTCATGTCCGCCCAGGTCACGGATGAGGGAAGCGAGACCGTCCGCGTCGAAGTCGTCGATGACCGCGGACAGGGCGGCCGCCTCGGTGTCGGCCAGCCCCGCGAGCAGCCGGTCGTGGATCTCGGACGGATGGGCGCGCAGCAGCCGCTGGTATTCCGGATTGGGCATCTGCACGAGCCGCTTTTTGAGCGCCTCACCGCCGGGGGCCGCGAACACGGCTTCGAGTCGGCGCCCCCACGGGCAGGTGAGCACCTGCCACCCGGCGGCATCGAACATGCCCTGCAGACGGCGGATCTGGACATCGGGAATGACCCTGTCGAGCGACTGCCGGTTGAGGTCGACGATCCACACGATCTCGCCGAGGCTGCGCACCTCCGGATCGATGATCGCCTCCCACACCGCCCCTTCGTCCATCTCCGCGTCGCCGAGCAGGGAGTAGAAGCGGCCGGCCTCCGGAGTCTCGGGGAACCGGTCGGAGACGTAGCGGTGGGACAGGGCCGCCCAGATCGGAGCGGTCGCGCCGATGCCCACGGATCCGGTGGAGAAGTCCACCGTGTCCGGATCCTTCGTCCGTGACGGGTAGGGCTGGAGTCCCCCGCGGCTGCGCAGGGTGTCGAGAAATTCCTCGCCGAGGTCTCCGAGCAGATAGTTGATCGCGTGGAGGACCGGCGAGGCGTGGGGTTTGACCGAGACGCGGTCGATGGCGCGCAGTCGGGTGAACCACAGCGCCGTCATGATCCCGGTCATCGAGGCCGACGAGGACTGATGACCGCCGACCTTGACCCCGTCCGGGTTGACTCGGCCGCGGTTGGCGCGGTCGATGATCGAGGTCGCCAGCCACAGCACGCGCTGAGCGATCTCGTCGAGGATCTCATCATCACCCGAGGTCGAGGCCCGCAGCGGACGGTCGTTCGTCCCGGGCGGGCTGACCTGCAGGGAGGTCTCGAATTGGTGGCGGTCCGTGTCCTGTGCGCTCGGTTCCTGTGCGGTGCTCATCGTCAGAAGATCGAGGAGTAGGCGTTGAGTGCGAGCTGTCCGCCGAGGTGGGCGTAGAGGACGGTGGAATCCTTGCCGATCGTGCCGCCTCCGACGAGGTCGAGGAGTCCGGCCATCGACTTGCCCTCGTAGACGGGGTCGAGGATGACGCCTTCGAGCTGGGCGGTGGTGCGGATCGCGTTCACGGTCGTCTCGTCGGGGATGCCGTAGGCCGGGCCTTCCCATCCGGTGCGGATATCGATGTCGTCGTCGGTGATCTCACGCCCGAGGCCGATGAGTGCGGCGGTGTTGTTCGCGATTCTCTTCACCTGGTCGCGGGTCTTCCCGATCGTGGCCGATGCATCGATGCCGATGACCTTGCGCTTCGGTCCGCCGGCGGCTTCAAGGGCGGCGAATCCGGCGATCATTCCGGCATGCGTCGAGCCGGTCACGGTGCACACGACGATGGTGTCGAAGGAGACGCCGAGTTCCTTCTCCTGTTCGGCGACCTCATACGCCCAGTTCGCGAAGCCGAGTCCGCCGAACTTGTGCTCGGAGGCGCCGGCCGGGATCGGGTAGGGCTTGCCGCCCGATTCTTCGACCTCGGCCAGGGCGTTCTCCCAGCTCGAACGGATGCCGATGTCGAATCCGGCCGAGTCGAGACGGACGTCGGCGCCCATGATGCGCGAGAGCTCGATGTTGCCGACCTTGTCGTTGACCGGGTCCTCCCAGTCGACCCAGCGTTCCTGCACGAGGCGCGCCTTCAACCCCAGGTGAGCGGCGACCGCGGCGACCTGGCGGGTGTGGTTGGACTGGTAGCCGCCGATGGACACGAGCGTGTCCGCGCCCGAGGCGAGGACGTCGGGAACGATGTATTCGAGCTTGCGGGTCTTGTTGCCGCCGAAGGCGAGTCCGGAGTTGACGTCTTCGCGTTTGGCCCAGACACGGGCCCCGCCGAGGTGGTCGCTCAGTCGCGGGAGCTCGTGCACGGGGCTCGGCCCGAAGGTGAGTGGGTGGCGTTCGAAGTCGGTGATGGCCATGATGTCCTCTGTTATCTGGGGCGTTCGCTTCGGGGCGACCACTCTCTCGTGCGATATGTCCTGGATCGCAATATGCAATATATTGCATATTGCTGGTGGTTACAATGGGTCAGAGTTCGCGTCCCATTCCGCGGGACGAGAATTGCCCACTCAGAGACAAGGTGACCGAGCGTGCCGATCCCCACGGATTCCCCCGCCCTGCAGCGCAGCCTGCTTCGCGATGACGTCTATCGGTCGATCCGCGACGCCATCGTCCGCGGCCAGCTCGCCCCGGGGGAACAGCTGCGCGATCAGGAGCTCGGCGCCTGGCTGCAGGTGTCCAGAACGCCTGTGCGCGAGGCGCTTCAACGGTTGGCGCAGGCCGGACTCGTCGTGGCGGAGCCGGGCCGGATGACGCGCGTGGCCCCAGAGGATCCGGAACTCATCCTCGCGGCCCGGCAGATCGCCGCCGAACTCCACGGTCTGGCGATCGACCTCGCCTTCCCCGCCCTCGATGAGGCGGCACTGACTGAGATGGAGCAGGCGAACGGCCGATTGAGCGCGGCTCTCGCAGTCGGCGACGCCGAGGCGGCGATCGCCGCCGATGACGACTTCCACGAGGTGGCCCTCACTCGATCCGGCAATCCCCTCATTCCCGATCACCTCGAGGTCGTCACCGCCACTCTGCGCCGAGCGGAGTTCCTGCACTTCGAATCGGTGGAGGGATCGGCCTCACCGGAGCAGCACACCGAGATCATCGCCGCCGTCCGTGCCGGTGAACATGCGCATGCCGTCGCACTGACGAAGGCGAACTGGTCAACCATCGAAGGGGATTCGCCGCAGATGGCCTGAGTCGAACACCTTCCGACTGCGGATTCCGAATCGGCAACACCACTGCCTCCTCGACGACGCGACCGACATAGCCAATTCATTTAGTCATCTGATGACCTGTGCTAGAGTCCACACCACGATCACCGACGATCAAAGGACTGACGATGTCATCAATGACGAATCGCATCACGACCACTCTGCTCGCGGCCGCGCGAGCATTGCCCTGCTGACAGGCACCGCGGGACCGGCGACGGGCACCGGCGCAAAGGCACCGCCGATGCCGGCCGCCCCATCGGCCGGCTGCGGCACCGAGCAGAAGCCGGGCAACGACGAGAAGACGATCTCTACGGAAGACGGCGAGCGCAGCTACCGCATCAACATCCCGCGCGACTACGACATCTCGACGCCGCTGCCGCTCGTCCTCGGGTTCCACGGCAATGGGTCAGACGGTGCCGAATTCCAGAACTACACGGGACTGCCGACCCTGCCCGCGATCACCGTCTTCCCCGACGGCGACCGGGGTGGCGGCAAACGTTCCTGGCAGGGTGCTCCTTACGCCAGCGGTGCCGATGACGTCGCCTTCGTGGCCGATCTGCTCGATTCGATCGAATCCGAGCACTGCATCGACCTCAATCGGGTCTATGCCACCGGCAAGTCGAACGGCGGCGGCATGGTCTCCGTCCTCGCCTGCCACCTGCGCGATCGCTTCTCCGCGTTCGCTCCCGTCGCCGGTGCCTATTATCCCCAGTCGACAGAGGGCTGCGAATACTCGACGCCCACGCCGATGCTCGCGATCCACGGCACCGGGGACGCCACGATGCACTACGAGGGCGGCCACCGCCAAGGCGAGGACTACCCGGGAGTCCGCGAGTGGATCGAGCCCTGGGCGGAGGCCTCCGACTGCGCGACGACGAAGGAACGCCAGGTCGGACGCAAGGGCGAAGACGTTGTGCGTACCCAGTGGACGGAATGCAGCAAGGAAGGCGATACGGAAAGCCGCTCGGTCGGCAAGTCCGGCAAGAGGTCAGCAGCCGTCGAGCTCTACTCCGTCGCTGACGGCGGTCACGTCTGGCCAGGTGAGGTCGTCTACAGCGGCGGTGGGTACGTCACGAAGGACTTCTCTGCCACGGAAACGGTCTGGGACTTCTTCCGCAGCCACCCGGGAGCAACGCAGGGGCCCACCCAGAAGTGACCAACAGGATCCGCCCCAGAAGTGACCGTTGACACACATCACTCAAAGTGATTAGATGACTTAAACACTTGAAGGAGAGCACCATGACGTCCACCGTCGGACTCGTCGAACGCCTCACTCGCGAAATCGTCGACACCATCCGCACCGAGAACCTCCAGCCCGGGCAGACCCTGCCCTCCGCGAAGGTCCTCGCCGCACGCTTCGAGGTCACCGTGCCCACCGTCCGGGAGGCCCTGCGCCGCCTCGAAGCGACGGGCTCGGTCGAGCTCAAACACGGATCGGGCACCTACGTCCGCGAAGCGATCAACCGCCGCATCCTCGACAACCCGCATTATGTGCCCGTCGATCTCGCGGCGGCCATCGAACTCCTCGATGCGCGCATCGCCGTCGAACCCGGAATCGCCGAGCTCGCAGCGACGGTCCAGGCCGCCGACGCCGTGGCCTCCATGGAGTCCGCGCTCGACAATGCCCTCCAGGTCGAGACCGCGGTCCCGGCCGGTCATTTCCACGTCGAACTCGCTCGCGCTTCGGGCAACCGCGCTCTGCACGAGATGCTCGTGTCCCTGCTGGCCATCCATTCGCGGACCCAGCAGGCGGCGCGCACGAGCTACGACCGACTGCGCGACCACGACGAACACGCGGACATCCTCGATGCGATCCGTCGCGGCGACGGCTTCGAAGCCTCCCACCGCACCCGCAAGCACCTCGAGGCGATCAAGGCCGCCGTCCTCGCGGACTGGACGGACGATACGGACTTGGCAAACAGCACAGTCCAGGCAGACGCCGCGGACCAGGCCGGGGACGCCGACACCGCCGAAGGATCCCAGCGATGAGCCGCCCGACGATCTCCGAGATCCGCCCCCATATCCGCGACTACGCCGAACTCACCTCTCTGGAGGTCGAACTCGCGAAGGACCGAAACAGCCTGCTCGTCCTTCCTGTCGGCGCCTGCGAACAGCACGGTGACGGACTGCCCCTGGGCACCGACAACATCCGCGCCGTTCACGTCGCCCGTGCCGTCGTCGACCGACTCACCGACAGCGCCGACGGCGACCAGGTTCGGGCGGGCAGCGCCTTCGTCCTGCCGAGCATCGACTACGGCGTCTCCCCGCATCACCGCTTCCTGCCCGGCACGATCAACATCGGCCCGCAGCTGTTCATCGACCTCGTCTCCTCGATCGTGCGTCAGCTGGCCGATGCCGGATTCGACAGACTCCTCGTCATCACCGGGCACGGCGGCAACCTCGCCGCGCTCGGAGTGGTCCAGCAGTCTCTGCTCGCCACCCACCCGGACTTCGTCTTCGCCTATGCTCCGGTCTCCGCTTTGGCCACCGAGGCGACCGCCCAGCTGCCGCGCACCGAGGTCAGCGGCCACTGCGGAGAGTCCGAGACCTCGCAGATGCTCGCCATCGACGAATCCCTCGTCGACACAGTCCACCTCAACCCCGGCGCCACCCGGCTCGACGATCTCGACCCGCGCGCCCGACTTACACGAACGAAATCACCGTCCACAGCGGTGACGTTCGACCGCTACGCCGACAACGGCGTACTCGGCGATCCACGGACCGCCACGGCCGCGGCCGGGGAGGACATCCTCGGCGAGGTCATCGACCGACTCGTCGCCTACTGTCAGGAGCTGCAGAGACTGTGACACCCGCTTCTCACTGACCGGCCGCCCGGCCCGCACCCCACCACAGATCACCCGATTCCAGCGCCGTAATCACCGTGCCCTGGTGGACCCTGCCCGAAAGACCTGACTGGACTCTCAGGAGCTCACAATGAAACCGACCCAGACCACCGATACCCCGCAGACCGACGAGCAGGAGAAGCTGCCGCTGGTCATCCGGGCCCTCAACGTCATCGAAGTCGTCGGCAACAAGCTGCCGAACCCCTTCTGGCTGTTCTGGATCCTCGCGGCCATCCTCGCCGTGTTCAGCCTCGTCCTCTCCCTCGCCGGCGCGGGAGTCGAGGATCCCGGCACCGGGGAATGGACCCCGGTGAACAACCTGCTCAGCGGCAACGGGATCGCCATGGCCGTGAGCACCGCGCTCGATGCCTATGAGACCTTCCCGCCGCTCATCACGATCATGGTCGTGATCATGGGCGTGGCCCTGGCCGAACGCACCGGTCTGCTGTCGACTGCGATGAAGGTCTCGATCGCCCGTGTCCCGGCCGGACTCATCGTCTTCACGGTCGCGTTCATGGGCACCGTCTCCCACGTCGCCTCGGCGGCGGCCTATGTCATCCTCGTCCCGCTCGGCGGAATGGTGTTCAAGGCCGTGGGCCGCTCCCCCGTCCTCGGCGTCATCGTCGCCTACACCTCGATCGCCTCCGGCTACGATGCCAGCCCGATCCCGACGCCCAACGATGCGATCTTCGCGGGCATCACGACCGCCGCAGCGAACATCATCGACCCCGACTACATCGTCACCCCGATCGGCAACTGGTACTTCAACATCGCCAGCTCCTTCCTGTTGGCCATCGTCATCACGATCGTCACCGAACTCGTGCTCATGAAGCGCGACAACCTCGAAGCCGACGAGGATGCCGAGCACGAAGACCTCGTCATCACCGACAAGGAGCGCAAAGCCCTGCGCTGGGCGATGTTCGCCGTCATCGCCGCGGTCATCGCCATCGTCGTCCTCGTCGTCCCCGAGGGCGCGCCCCTGCGCGGCGACGGCCCCTTCGGCGAGTCCCCGTTCCTCACCGGAATCGCCTTCCTCATCGCCATGCTCTTCGGCATCGGCGGCATCGTCTACGGCTTCCGCGAGGGCACGATCGAGACCTGGTCGGACGTGCCGAAGCTGATGGGTCAGGGGCTCGCCTCGATCTCCGGGGTCCTCGTCCTCTTCTTCGCAATCGCCCAGTTCCTCGAGTACTTCGAGTGGACGAACATCGGCATGCTCGTCTCGGTCTCCGTGTCCGAACTCTTCACCGGCCTCGGTCTGCCGACGTGGGTGGTGTTCATCCTCGTCCTGCTCGTGCTCTCCGTCGTCAACGTGCTCATCACCTCCGGCTCGGCGATGTGGGCGATCATGGCCCCGGTCATCGTGCCGCTGCTCATGCTCCTCGAGGTGCCGCCGGAGACCTCGCAGGCGATCTTCCGCATCGCCGACTCGGGTTCGACGGCGATCACCCCGATGAGCCCGTACTTCATCCTCGCGCTCGGGTTCATGCAGAAGTATCAGAAGAACGCCGGCATCGGCACGCTCGCCTCCCACACCCTGCCTTTGGCCGTGTGCATGACGATCAGCTGGAGCCTGCTGTTCTTCCTGTGGTGGGGCCTGGGCATTCCGCTCGGTCCCGATGCTCCGGTGCGCTGAGCGTTCAGCTCGAGCTGAGTTTTGAAAGTTTTGTTCACGAACGGCGCCCCTGCGGATTTCGTCGCCTCGGGCGGGACCGCGGGTGTGTCGCCAGTGATTCGGATCACCCTGACAACCGCCCCTGACACATCCTCTGAGCTGGGCCGATGGCAACCCTGAGGATCCGACAAGGCGGCTTTAGACCCGACCGCACGACCACCCCCGCTGCTGCCCTCTCAAGCCTCGTCGACAAAAGCTGTTGACGGTCAAACTTCACCCGCGATACTGTCGGGTAACACCCCGTAGTAACTTACATCACACGCTGATGCCGACTGTGCTGTCGGTGGTCAAGGAGGATCAATGAAGTTCCGCAATCCCAGCCTCATCCGCAGGCTCGTCTCATCTCACGCCGGTCGCATCGCCATGGTCGCGATTCCCACAGGCGTCGTCTCAGCGATGCTCATGGGCGGGGTGGCCCAGGGAGCAGTCCCGGTCTCGTTCGCCATCTCCGGCACACAGTTCAAGATCTCCTCGTCGCAGCTCGAGGGAACCGGCTTCTCCCAGTACAGCGGAGTCGCCAAGGACGCCGAAGGCGGCAAGCACGCAGTCGTCACCGCGAACATCAAGGACGCAACCCTGGAGAACCTCTGTCAGTCTGCCGTCCAGGAGACTCCTCTGGGCAAGGTGGGCGTCCTCATCAAGGCCGGCGGAAAGGGCACCCCCGCCTCGGCGAAGAACCTTCAGATCGGAATGACCGGCCTCAAGGGCGATGCGGAATTCAAGAACATTCGAATCGGCGTCGATGCCTCCGACGTCAATACGAAGGCCAAGGGCAGCAAGGGCGACTTCTCCCAGGATGCCGACACCATCTCGATCAAGGACCTCAAGCAGGATTCCTGGTCGACCACGGCCTCGGTCTTCACCCTCAAGGACATGTCGCTGAAGCTCACCGACGGATCTGAGCAGTGCGACTGATGAGGGACTCAGCAGCCAACGGGCAGCCGACCGATGAACGGGGGGCCGCCGAACAGGAGGACACCGTGCAGAAGACGAGCCTGCTTGCGCTGTCCCGGCGGAGTCGACGCGCCGATGAGCGGAGCGACCATTCCGTCTCCGGCGTCGAGACGGCAGAATTCGCCGTCCCGACGCCGGAGACGGGGGATGCTGACAACAGCAAGGGAGCCGAGATGACCGAAGGCGCCGAGAACAAGCGCCAGAGGTTCAAGCAATGGCGTCGGCAGCGTCCCTTCATCGGAGGCGTGCTTGCCATCCTCGGAGGAATCGAACTGTTCTTCTCGGGTCAGCTGGACCTCGGCAATATGCAGATCCAGTTCGGCATCGAGGGTCTGCAGGCAACGGTCGTTCCGATCACCATCGTCGTCCTCGCTCTGCTGTCAATCTTCCGTCCCACGCATCATGTGTTCTACGGGATCATCGCTCTCGTCCTCGCAGTCTATTCACTCATCGGAGTGAACCTCGGCGGGTTCATCATCGGCATGCTGCTGTCCACCATCGGCGCGATCCTGGTCGTCGCATGGATGGGACCGCGCGGGCCGAAGGAGTCCGAAGCCGCTGAGGGGGAGACTGCATGAGGGCACACAGCCGCCGCACGGCCTCAATCCTCGCGGCAGCTGTCCTGATCCTCCCGACGACTCTCGGGGCGGGTTCGGTTGCAGCCGCCCAATCGTCACCGTTGTGCTCACTCGTGGGCACCTGCGATGACGAGGACTCAGCAAAGACCAAGGACTCTTCACCTGCGGGAAGCCTGTCGCCCGGAATGCCGGTGAAACCCAGTGATCCACCGACGTCGGACCCCTCGCTGCCCGCACCGGGTCCCACGGATGAACCGAGCGAGGAACCGACGGAGGAGCCGTCCGACGAACCTACGGACCCGGGTGGTCTGGGACTCGATGAGCCCAGCGACGACCCGACCGAGGACGGGGATGAGGACTCGGAGATAGAGGGCAACGGCGAGTTCCCGTCCGATGCACAGATGGATGAGAACGCGCCGGTCTTCACGGAGACTCCGGCCGCAATGGGTTCGGACGGGCTCTCGTTCAAGGGTCTGAAGGGCATTTCGTTCGTATCGGTGCCCACCGCCGACGGCGGGTCCATCGTGGTGCTGAAGATTCAGGCCGATGAGATCAAGATCACCGGCTTCTTACTCACGGTTCGACCTCCCGAGGAGCACGAAGGACTGGTGACGAAGGCCGACACGATGACGCTCAGTGGCGATGTCACTACGTACATCGGGTCGATCACAGCCACGACGAAGGACGGAAAGTCGCTGACCCTGGGACCGGAGACCCCTCCGCCCATGGACGACGTCGAACCCGGACTGCTGCGCGTGACGATGGGGCTCGTCGGATCCACCGCTGATTCGATCGCCTACTCGAACACCGATCAGAAACTCAAGAAGGTCGAAGACTGACCCACCATCGCCGAGGTGGTTCCTCCTTCACCGTGAAGAGGAACCACCCGACAGGGTCGGGCTCAGCCCAGAAGGACCAGGCCCGAAGGCCGCGGACTCAGTCCGCGGCCTTCTTGCTGCGTTCCAGCTTCTTCCGGCGCAGCGTATCGCGGACTTCGCGGAGCTTGTCGCGTTTGCGTTTCCGCCCCGCCTCGGCGGCCCTGATCTGCTCCGCCGTCGGTTCGTGATCGCCCATTCCGACTTGGAGTTCGACGGGGGTGATCTCCCGCATCACACCGGCGTCGATCTTCTTGCGCAGTCGCAGGACTTCAAGACGGAGGATGCGGGCCAGGAAGTAGATGCCGAGCAGGTTCGGGAACGCCATGAGGAAGAAGATCGCGTCGGAGAAGGCGATGACCGAGTCCAGCGACATCGAGGCGCCGACGATGACTGCGAGGATCCAGAAGATCTGGTAGGCCTTGTCGGCGACTTTCGAGTTCTTCGTCAGGTAGCCCAGCGCCTGCTGACCGTAGTAGCCATAGGCGAGGATCGTCGAGAAGGCGAAGAGCACGACGGCGATCGTGAGCAGGATCGGAAACCAGCTCGACACTGTGCCGAAGGCCTGCGCGGTCAAGCCGATTCCATCCTCGGTGCTTTCGCTGTAGAGACCGGTGGTGATGATCGCCAGCGAGGTCAGGGTGCAGATGATGACGGAATCGATGAGTGGCTCCCACATCGCCACGAATCCCTCGGTGGCCGGCTTCGTGGTCTTCGAGGCGGCATGGGCCATACCTGCAGAGCCGATTCCGGCCGCGTTGGAGAACAGTGCCCGCTGGATGCCGACGATCGCCACGCCCACGGCGCCACCGGCGACTCCGCCGGGGCTGAAGGCTCCGGTGAACATGAGCCCGAAGGCATGCGGGATCTGCCCGGCGTTGAGAATCAGGATGACGATGATCGAGAGGAAGTAGAGGATGGCCATGAGGGGAGTCAGCTTCGACGTCCACTGTCCGATCTTCTTGATCCCGCCGAGGATGACCAGAGCGGTGAGGGCGGCGATGATCGCTCCGATGAGCCAGAGCTTGTCGGCGAAGAAGCTCGACTCGCTGCCGGTGGCCTGGACGATGATCGCGGCCGCCTGGTTCGCTTGGAACAGGTTGCCGGCACCGATGACGCCGAGCACAGCGGTGAGCGCATAGAACCCGGCGAGGAACTTCCCGAGCTTGGGTCGACCGATCTCGGCCAGGCCAGCCCGCAGGTAGTACATCGGTCCGCCGGAGACGGACCCGTCTTCGTTGATCTGCCGGTATTTCACGCCGAGTGTCGCCTCGGCCATCTTCACGGTCATGGCGAAGAAGCCGAAGATGATGATCCACAGAGCGGCACCGGGTCCGCCGATCGTGATCGCCACGGCCACACCGGCGATGTTGCCCAAGCCCACGGTGCCAGAGAGTTCGGTGGCGAGCGCCTGGAAGCTCGAGACCTGCCCCGGGTCGGTCTTGCGGGTGAAGCGGCCGCGGATGATGCCGACGGAGTAGCGGAGTCCGGTGATCGGTTGGAAGCGGAGGTAGAAGGTGATGAAGACAGCGGCGGCCATGAGCCACACGACGATGAGCGGGATGCCGAGCGAGCCGATCTGCAGCTCGAAGAAGACGATATTGCTGAAGGTCTGTGCGGCTGGCCCGAGGAAGGATTCGATGGCTGCGTCGACTCCGGCGGCGACGAGATCGTTCCCTGTGGCGGAAAGGTCGGCCGCGGAGGCGGTGTGGGCGAGATGTTCGGTTATGGAAGTCATATCTGCGGGCGCGTCATTGCGTTTCGTCCGGAGGGTTGGTCCGGGACCGGCACCTGTCATCAACGTAGCAACCGGATAGGTAAGTGTCAGCGATCGCTCAGGAAAAGTGCGTGGCTCTGAGGGTTCTCACAATTTCTTGAGTTTTCAAGGACTTCCCCAACTCCCCTGACCAGTGAGCAGCGTCTCCTCGCCCATCGGACTGCACTCTCCTATCCGCCGGACAGACTTATCCGTGCTGCCGAGCGGAGAGGAAGTCGACGAAGGATCCGGCCAAGCGGCGGCCCGCTTCCGTGAGTGCTGCGTCGTGAGCCTCGACCTCCGCGATGATCGAGTCCTCGGTCTTGCCTGCGGGCAGGGCCAAGTCATTGCCGTCCAGCCAGCGAACGATCTGTGTGGCATCGGTTTCCGGATGGAATTGGGTGCCCCACGCGAATTCGCCGAGGCGGAAGGCCTGGACCGGGGCGTCGGAACCGGTGATGAGGAGTTCGGCTCCGTTCGGCAGCGCCATCTCCTCCTGATGGAAGAGCACGGACGGCAGCCCAGTGCCGCTGGTTGACTCGGCACCGGTTGTCGCCCCACCAGCTGACTCGCCACTGGCCAGCGCCCCGAATACCGGGTCGGCTTCCCCCGCCGAGGTGGCACCCAGCTCGTAGATCCCGATCTGCGGGTGTGCCCGCCGAGTGATCGGAGCATCGCCGGCGACAGCGAGCATCTCGCCACCGAGACAGATGTTGAGGCTCGGGAACTCCCCAGTGATCGACCGGCGAAGCAGGTCCCTGACCTCGGGGAACCAGGGATTCTCAGCGTCCTCGGTGGGCCCTGCGGATCCGCCGAGGACGATGAGCGCGTCGAACGTACCGAGCTCCGGAATGACCTCGCCGAGGTAGGGACGGGTCACCACCACCTCGGCGCCGGCTTCGGCCAGCCATTCACCGAACCGCTGCGGTCCGGTGCCACGTTCGTGTTCGATGGCGAGGATGCGCACCCGGCGCTGGGAATCACTGCTCATGGCACCATTGTCACCCCTCAGCAGGATTTCGGGCCCGCACCCCGACGGTGACGTCGTTGGATGCAACCGCCTCGGCGAAGGTGTTCCGGTCAGCGCGACGGCGAAGTCGCCTCCGCACCTTCGGTCACAGCCTTGCCAGTCGCGGCGTTGCCGGCCACAGCTTTGCCGCCCACGACCTTCCGGCGCAGGGCGAGGAAGAACAGGACGAGGCTGACGGACAGGGCGATGTGGCCGAGGCCGGCGATTCCGGCGATCATGGCGTTCGACTCTTCGCCGAGGACGGTGAGCGAGCCGTGCCAGACCATGGCCCCCGCTGTGAGGATCACGCCGACGTTGTAGAGCCAGAAGAACCACGAGAACAGCTTCGTTCCGGAGAGTCCGAACACCTTGTCGAGGGCGAGGACGATGAGGAGGACGACGAAGCCGAGTGTGAGCAGGTGGGTGTGGACGAGGCCGAGCTGCGTGAACTCACCGGAGGGGAAGTCGTTGGCCTTGGTGAACTCGCGGTAGAACAGTCCCGAGAGGACGCCGATGATCATGTACGTGAAAGCTGCATCGAATATCTTCTTCATACTTCCACTTCATCAGCGCGCGGGCGCGGTTTCCTGACCCACAGGATTGAACTCCATCCCCAACTTTCGATTGATGCTCCATCACACAGGGTACTGAGGCCCGGAAAATCGGTTCGGGAGCCGGCAATCCCGCTAGCCTGGTGGCATGGCCATGGAGAACCTGCTCACGAAGATCGACCGCCTCGCCGGCGGCAGGAAAGCCGGAATCGTCGTGCCCTCGGACGGCCTCGAACACCCGAAGACGAAACGCGCCTTCGCGTGGATCACCTGGCTGCTCGGGTTCGAACTCGTGCTCGGCTTCGGAGCCGTGGTCTACGCAGTGCTCATCGCCAGAGCCGGCGAGCCCGTGCCGTTCGCCGTGTGGATGCGCACGATCGTCGTCCTCGGCATGACCGTGACACTCTTCTACTTCTTCTGGCGCGCAACGAAGGGCTTCTACTGGGGATACCAGCGTCTGCGGCTGTTCACGCAGATCTTCCCCGTCATCACCCTCGTCATGGCCGCGATCCCCGGCCTCTACCCGGTCTGGATGATCACCGAGCAGATCGTGTTCAGCGTGGTCATGATCGGCGTCGGCGACTTCCTCACCGGCGACCACTTGCGCGAGGTGTTCCGCAAGCCCGAGGACTGAGCGGCCGGCCGCCCATCTGTGCCCAAGGCCCGACCGGCCCTCAAATCAGGTTCGCCGAGGCGACCGCCGCCCCAGCCCTCATCCCGCCACGAGGCGGCGCGCCTCCTCCTGATGTGCGGCGATGAGCGCTTCCTTGTCGATTTCGTATCCGTCCGCGCCGATGGCGTGGCCGTCGACGACCCGCCACTGACCGCCGACCATCACCCGGTCGGCCTTCTCCGCACCGCAGAGGACGAGCGCGGGGATCGGGTCGTGCGATCCGGAGAATGCGAGGCCGTCGAGGCGGAACATCGCGAGGTCGGCCTGCCTTCCGACCTCGATGGTGCCGAGATCGTCGCGGCCGAGTGCCGCCGCCGATCCCTTGGTCGCCCAGTCGAGGGCGCGGTCGCAGGTGACCACCTCGGCGCCGTAGCGCAGACGTTGGATGTAGAGGGCCTGCCGGACCTCGCGGATGAGGTTCGAGGCGTCATTCGACGCGGATCCGTCGACGCCGAGTCCGACGTTGACACCGGCGTCCTCGAGTTCGACGGCGCGGGCGATGCCCGAGGCCAGCCGCATGTTCGAGGTCGGGCAGTGGGCGACGGAGACCCCGGCGGCGCCGAGGCGGCCGATCTCCGAATCGTCGAAGTGCACACCGTGCGCCAACCAGGTCCGCTCCCCCAGCCAGCCGACGGATTCGAGGTAGTCGACGGTGCGCAGGCCGAAGGTCTCGCGGCAGAAGTCCTCTTCGTCGATGGTCTCGGCCAGGTGGGTGTGGAGACGGACATCGAGTTCCGCGGCGAGCGCGGCGGACTCGCGCATGAGCTCGGTGGTCACGGAGAACGGGGAGCACGGGGCGAAGCCGATCTGGATCTGAGCGCCGGGCCCTCGCTGATGGTAGGTCTCGACGAGGCGACGGGAATCGTCGAGGATGACTTCCGAATCCTGCACGGTCTGCTGCGGGGGCAGTCCGCCGTCGTCCTCGCCCAGGGACATCGACCCGCGGGTGAGCATGGCGCGCATGCCGAGTCTCCGGACGACGTCGACCTGGATGTCGATGGCCTCGTCCATGCCGGTGGGGAACAGATAGTGGTGGTCGGCGGCGGTCGTGCATCCGGATTCGAGGAGTTCGGCCATCGCCACGGTCGTGGCGAGTTCGAGCGCCCGCGGGGTCAGCCTGGCCCAGACCGGGTAGAGGTTCTGCAGCCACCCGAACAGGGGCAGGTCGGCGACGGGCGCCCATGCACGGGTCAGCGTCTGGTAGAAGTGATGATGCGTATTGATCAGCCCGGGCGTGATGACATGCGCTGAGGCGTCGATGACTTCGAGATTCTCCCCGGAGGCCGCGGTCCCTTCGGCTCCGCAGGAGGTGGGTTCACCACCGGCCGGGACGAGTTCGACGATGGTCCCTGTTGTCCGATCGATGACGATTCCCCGCGCCGCCCGGTTCGGATCGACACCGACACCGAGGTGGACTGCCAGCGGATCGCGCAGCCACAGTCGCGCTGTCGATGAGTTCGCGGACGCCGGAGGGTCCCCCGGCCGCGGGGAGTTCCCTGACAGTTGGGAGTTCCTCGATGCGCGGTCTCCCGTAGTCAGGGAGCTTCCCGGTGCCGAGAAACTCCCTGGAGCCGAGGAACTTCCTGCTGACGGTGTGCCGGTTTTGTTGATGTCGGTCATCGTGTCGCCTTTCCTCTTGAACCGTGCGCGACGAGCGCGCACTATTGGTCAGTGGCGACAGAACTGGGGCCGACGCCACCAGCTCAGGTTTTCCGGCGTCTGCTGCTCCGCCGGTCGGTATCCCATCCGGGATCCCCGACTGTACCCACTGGTCGGCGAGACGGTACGATGATGCACAACCATCGAACTGAGCGAACGATCAGTAGATTGTCGAGGGATGGGTACACGACTGCCGTGAACTCTAACATGTGCCGCGGGTCACTAAAATGGCTTGCGGCGCAAATGGTATTCCTTTAGAGTTTTGCGATAAGGAAATTTCCTTTCGCATAACGGAATTATGCAACCGATCCCTCGGTCGATCTGATGCCCGCTCGCACGCTACACCGGCCACTGAGGTCGGTCAGTCACCGTGAGGTCTTCGCCCGAGGACGCACTCAATGGAGAGATAGATGTCGGTATCCCATCAGTCACCCAGCAACGACCGCAAGTCCGCGGCCGCGAGCAAGCCGGCCCGTCCGGAGGACGAACGGCTTTCCGTCGGCAGCTCGTTCGCCTACGGTCTGCAACACGTGCTCACCATGTACGGCGGAATCATCGCCGTTCCCCTCATCATCGGCAATGCCGCCGGTCTCGACGGCAACGGCATCAGCCTCCTCATCGCCTCCTGTCTGTTCGTCGGTGGTCTCGCAACGATTCTGCAGTCGGTCGGTGTGCCGTTCTTCGGCTCGCAGCTGCCGCTGGTCCAGGGCGTCTCGTTCGCCGGTGTCGCCACGATGACGTCCATTCTGGCCGGTGGCGACGGTCTTCCTGCGGTCTTCGGATCGGTGCTGGTCGCCTCGGTGATCGGTCTGATCGTCGCTCCGGCGTTCGCACTCATCGTGAAGTTCTTCCCGCCGGTGGTCACCGGAACGGTCATCACCACGATCGGTCTGTCACTCATGCCCGTGGCCGCAGGCTGGGCCATGGGCGGGGACGCCGAGGCCGCCGACTATGGCAGCGCGCGCAATATCCTCATCGCCGTGGTCACCCTGGCGATCGTGCTCATCCTCAGCCGGATTCCCGTCGCGATGATCTCCCAGCTGTCGATTCTGCTGGCCATCATCATCGGCACCATCGGCTGCCTCATCTTCGGCTGGGCCGATTTCTCCCATGTACTCGATCGCGGCATCTTCGCGTTCCCCGAGCCGTTCGCCTTCGGTATGCCGACATTCTCGGCAGCGGCGATCATCTCGATGTTCATCGTCATCATCGTCACCTTCGCCGAGACGACTGCGGACATCATCGCCGTCGGAGAGATCGTCGATACGAAGGTCGACTCCAAGCGCATCGCTTCGGGTCTGCGCGCTGACATGCTGTCCTCGGCGGTCTCGCCGATCTTCAACTCCTTCACGCAGTCGGCTTTTGCGCAGAACGTCGGTCTGGTCGCTATCACGGGAGTGAAGTCGCGCTTCGTCGTCACTGCCGGCGGTGCGATCCTCGTGGTGCTCGGTCTGCTGCCGGTGATGGGCGGGTTGATTGCCGCAGTGCCGACTCCGGTTCTCGGCGGCGCGGGCATCGTCCTGTTCGGCACGGTCGCCGCGTCGGGCATCCGCACGCTGTCGAAGGTCGAGTACGAGGGTAACCTCAATATGATCATCGTGGCGGTCTCGCTGGCCTTCGGCATCATCCCGGTCGTCGAGCCCGACTTCTACAACGCCTTCCCGGATTGGGTCGGCATCATCCTGCACTCGGGCATCTCCTCGGCCACTCTCATGGCCGTGCTGCTCAACCTCATCTTCAACCACATCGGTGTGAAGACGAAGGATCGCTCCGACCGATCGGTCTTCGTGGCCGGCACCGGACGGGTCATCCGCAAGGAAGAGCTGCAGCGCCTCATCGACAACGAAGCCATCCTCTATGAAGGCGATACCGTCAAGGACGGCAAGATCGTCGATTGCAACGGTGAAGAAGTTCCCGTCGTCACCGAGGAGCAGCATGAGAAGGTCGTCGACGCCGCCCAGAAGGGTGAGGTGCGCACCCAGGAAGACGTCCGCCGCCTCATCGCCGAGGACGGGACCTAAAACCGGATACGCCAATTAGGCTCGGTTACACCGCTTGGGCCCCGGCCGCCGCCTGCGAAGGCGCGCGTCCGGGGCCTCGTGCGATTTCGGGCTGCAGTCAGATCGGGCTGGTCGTCAGAAAGGGTTCGCCGTCAGAACGGACCCGCCGTCAGAACGGGGGAGGATCTCCGGAGTCCCAATAGTCGTTCCACGGGGGCTCCCGGCCGACGCTCAAGACGGGCTTGGCGCCAGCGCTCGGGGCACACTTGTCCCCTCGTTCCCTGGAGCCTGGTCTGGAGTCCCTTGGCTCGGAGGCTACTGGTTCGGAGTCCCCTGTTGCGGTGTGGCCCTCTGGTTCAGGAGGGCGAAATGCATCTGTATTGTCGAGTCGTCCGGCTGGGCCCAGATTTCCGACGTCGCGAAGCTGCTCAGCATCGACGGGATTCTGCCGGTCGAGCAGATTCGGCAGTTGGTCAAAGTTCTCCACCTGTCGAGCATGCTCGGCGTTGATCGGGTTGTCCGGTGGATACATTGTTGCGACTACTCCGCGGGTGAAGGAGTACTCCACTGCCCCGTCCTCGGTCATTCGCACGGAGAACCTGCGGTCGGTCTTCGCCTGGTGGTCGGGTTTGCACAGCGGATGGAGGTTCTCGAACGTCGTCTGACCGCCTCGGGCCGGATCGGCATGGTCGAACGGAATGATGTGGTCGACTTCCGAGATCTCCGCTCGTCGGGTGCACCCCGGAGCAGTGCAGGACTGCCATTTGCCGACCAAGGGCGCGCGCACTTCTGCCGGGATGTGGTAGCTGCGTGAGCGGGCATCGATCGGTGTCCCGGTGGCGGGATCGGTGAGGATCCGGTGCCAAGTGCGGCTCTCACCTGCGAGAGCCCGTGCTGCGTCGGGCGGCACCGGGGTGCCGTCGGAGAACGTTCCCGGCAGCTCCGACTTTCCCACCGCGGTGAGATATGGGACCGTCACCATCATCTTCGCCTGCTCTCGCACCCATTGTCCGTGGGTGGGCATGACGAGCTTGATGGTGGTCTTCACGTCGACCCCGGTGCTGGCTGCCGCTACCGCTTCGCGCTGCACAGTCTGCGCGGTGCGATCGACCGCGGATGCGGTGATCGGAGCCATGGGGTCGGAATCGTCGGCAGTCTCGAGAGCGATCTCGTTGGTGGTGGTCTCACCGGTCGTGGTGTCGTGCGTCGTCACGGCGATGCTCATCTGCGGGGTCGCTCGCGTGGCGATGTCGAACATCAGGGCGGCGATGCTGTCTTGGTCGGCAACCTCGAGGCCGGCGGTGCTCTCTTCGGTGAGTGCTGAGATGTTGCCATTGCGGATCGCCCGGGCGAAGGCCTCGATGCGCAGGTAGAAGGCGTTGAGTTCCACGGCGGGTCCGGACAGGGTCACCGAGGCGGTGCCGTCGGGGTAATTCATGATGTCAACCCGGCGACGCTTCTTGGCCAGCTCGGCCCGGTCGTCGACAGGCACGATCGCCGCGATCTTGAGGTTCAGCGACTTCCTGAAGGTCTCCAGGGTGATATCGGCACGACGGTCGCCCAGGTAGGCATCGAGACGGGGCAGATACTCAAAGGCGACGTCTTTGATGGCACGGGTCGCGGCAAGCACGTGTTCGATCGTGAACTCACCGGCCAGGCAGCGCTGCAGGAACTTCGGCAGGCCGAACGCCAGTGTGACGGCGTTCGTGATCTCGTTGTAGGCACCGTCGCTCGACGAGCCGAGGACCGCGGTCAATTCGGCGATCTCTTCGCGAGCAGCAAGATCATGGACCCAGCTGTTGAAGGATTTGTGCAGTCCGAATTTGGGAAAGTTCGGAAGCGGGGCTGCCGGCGGAGCAAGTGGCTGATCGACGATGCTCTCCCCGGTTTCGCTGTCGCCCGTGGCAGTGCCGGTGGAAGAATCAGTGTCATCAGACCCGACGACTTCGCGGTCTTCGAGAACGAAGCCGGTGGATGTCCACGGGTCCACGAAGTCGTCCTCCTTGGGCGGCAGTCCGTCACGTGCCGTGATGAAGCGGCCAGCCGTCTCAGAGAACGTTGCGTGATAGTAGATCTTGTCGCCCTCGGCGTAACGGAGCTTCTCAATGACATCGGTCAGAAACAGGCCCGCGACGGCTTGGAATTCGGCGAGGCGAACTCCCGTGCTCAATTGAGACAGACTGACGACCACGGCCATCGGCGAGTCGGGGTCGACGTCGAGACGACGGGGCGAGTCGGGGCCGATCAGAGGGACCTGTGGCGAAGAAGAGGGATCCGCCGATGCGGCGGGGAAACCGGAGACTGATTCATTCGAGGCACGCTCGAGACCGCTGTTGCCCGGATCCTGAGGATCCTTCATCGGTCTCGCCGCCTTTCACGTCGATGTGAATGCCTTGACTCCATTTTACTTCCAAGAAGGAGAAATGAATGTAACATTTCGATTACGAAAAGTAAAGCTATGATTCTGAATGCCGTTTGATACATTTTGATGATTCAATTTCGTCCCAGCCGAGGCTCAGCGAGCCAGGTACCTACTCAGTCAACAGGCCAGGCAGCTGATCCATCGCGCTGAAGGTCTCAACCGCACCTGCAGCCAACAGCGTTTTCGCACTCTGATGAACCGGAGAATCCGGGCAGAACCCGAGCACGCGGGATCCGGCCGCAACCCCGGCGATCACGCCTGTGGGGGAATCTTCGATCACGGCCGCCTCGGCGGGGTCGATCTGCAAGGATTCGGCTGCCGCCAAATAGACGTCCGGGTCAGGCTTCGAGTTCGGCTGCTCCATGCCGGAGAAGATCCGACCGTCGAAGGCATCGAACAGGCCGATCTTGCGCAGCTGCAGCTCGATCTTGGGACGATCCGCTCCCGAAGCACAGGCGATCCTGCCCGGGTAGATCTCGGCGATGCGGTGAACGGCCTCGACGACCCCGGGAATCGCTTGGAGGGAGGCCTCGAGCTGGGCATTGCGCCGCCGTCGGAACTCCTGCATCCACTCCGCGTCGATGCGGAATCCGGTGTGCTCCTCGATGACATCAGCCTCATCGCGGAGCATCTTGCCGACGAATCGCGCAATGCATTCCTCGGCGCTCAGCTGCCAGCCGAGTTCCTGCAGCATTTGGTGGAGGACGCCGTTCGTGATGCTTTCGGAATCGACGAGGACTCCGTCACAGTCGAAGAGGACGGCGGAGAACTTCGGAAGTGGGGCCATACTCCGATTCTGCCACCAGGCACTGACGTGGAATCGCGGCCCGCCGGGTCAGAGGCACCTCCCACAGCTGGCACGCCCCGCACGCTCGCCGCCCAAA
This sequence comes from Brevibacterium sp. JSBI002, assembly GCF_026013965.1. Classification (NCBI taxonomy): domain Bacteria; kingdom Bacillati; phylum Actinomycetota; class Actinomycetes; order Micrococcales; family Brevibacteriaceae; genus Brevibacterium; species Brevibacterium sp. JSBI002. The sequence goes on along the minus strand of NZ_CP110341.1, from coordinate 68,498 downwards.
GCTCGCCGCATTCACACCGCGCCGACCGACACCGCCGTATACAGCACCCGTGCGGTGGCGAGCGCGCAGACGATGATGACCAGCGCAAACAGCGTCAGCCAGGCACCGGCGGGCAAGGCCGAGCCCTGCGCGAGGATATAGGCATCGGACTGCTGCACGTGGCGCCGGCGCGTATGGACGCGGATGACCTTGACGAGGTCCTTGAGCGACCCGATCGTCAGCGCCGTGCCGAGCGCGGCGACGAAGACCGAGATCCACTCCAGCGGCAGGAACACGACGACGAGCTGCGCCGCGATCGCCGTGATCACGGCGATGACCGCGCCCGCGAAGTTCCGGATGAAGATGAGCGCGACCAACAGGATCAGCGCGCCCACTGACAGTGCCAAGGGGGCCCAACCGAAGACCGCCGAGGTGGCCAGGACGAGCCCGAGCACGCCCGGTGCCGGATATCCCCAGAAACCCGCCCAAGTGGCGGAGAAGCCGACTCGGCCGAAGGAGTTCATCTGCCCCGAATGATCGAAGTTCAGTGAGATCCCCTTGACCACGCGTCCCGTCATCAGGGCGGCGAATGCGTGACCGAGTTCGTGGATGAAGGTCACGAACAGTCCGAAGAACCTCCAGATCCCCGGAGTCAGGGTCACGACCAGGGGAACTCCGATGACGAGCACGAGCCCGAGGATGTCGAGCTCGAGCCCGTCCTGCCGCCCGAAGCCCGAGGTGATGGCATCCCACCACGTCGCCGTTGCCTGCTTGAAGTCCATAGCGGCCCAGTGTACGAACCGCTCCTGAGCGGGACCCTCAGGACCTCCTCAGCGATTCGGGAGGTCGGACTCCGATGACTCAGGCAGGAGGCGCCCACGGTTCGGGCAGTCGGGGTGCCCATGGTGCCGGAGGTCACGGCGCCTAGAGGCCCAGCGACTCGACATCGACCCAAGAACGTTCGTGTACCGACCGCAGCACGGCCTCCGTCACGAGCACGGCTCGCACCCCGTCTCGCAGAGTCGGCAGACCTTCGGGTCGCTCGCCGGCGAAGTAGGCATAGGAGTCGGCGACGAAGCCATTGAACGCATCCTGGTATCCCTGCGGATGGCCGGCCGGGACCATGCACAGGCGCGCGGCATCGGCGGACAGGGAGTCGGGATCGCGGACGAGGAGGCGGCTGTCGGCGCGCTTGCCGAACCACAGCTGCTCGGGCTGCTCCTGCTCGAAGCGCATGCTCGCCTCGGTGCCGGCGATCTCCACGGTCAGTCCGTTCTTGCGTCCGGGAGCCAGCTGGGACACCAGCAGCGAACCGATGGCGCCGCCGGAGAACTCGACGGTTGCAGCCACGGTGTCCTCCGTGGTCACCGCGGTGCCGCCTCGGCGTGGGTGAACTGTCCTCGTGGTCGCCACCAGGGACGATATTCGGTCATCGACGATGAACTCGATGAGGTCGACGAGGTGGGAGCCGATGTCGGCGAAGGCCCGCGAGGGGCCGCCGCGCTCAGTCTCGACGCGCCAGTTCTCGTCGCCCGAGCCGAGCAGCCAGTCCTGCAGGTATCCCGCGTCGACGGTAAGCAGCGTCCCGGCTTGCCCCTCGCGGAATCGGGCTCGGGCCTCGCGCACCATCGGGTGGTAGCGATAGACGAACGGAACGGTCCCAAGCAGACCCGCCTCGTCGGCGCAGGCCAACACGGCACGCGCGGCGGCCGAATCAGTGGCCAAGGGCTTCTCGCAGATGATGTTCGACCCCGCGTCCAGCGCCTGCAGGGACTGTGCCGCGTGGACGTCGTTGGGCGTGCAGATGTGGATTGCGTCGAAGGTGCGGCCGAGCAGTTCGTCGGGCGCAGTCGAATTCTCGAAGCCGAGATTCGCCGCCGCTTGTGCCGATCTCTCCGGCCGCGACGATGCGACCGAGTCGAGCACGGCTCCGGCCGAACGTGCGGCTCGACTGTGGACGCGGCCCATGAACCCGCCGCCGAGCATTCCGATGCGAGGACCTCGTCTCCGCGCAGTGTCACCTGAGTGCATGCCTCATTATGCAATCACCGGTCGCACCGAGTCGACCGAACCGCCGCCCTCCGCAGCTGACACCCCCGCGCCAACAGGGGCCAATCCACCGACGCTCCGGCCTGGGCCTTTACACTGTGAGAAGCGCCCGCGCAATCCCCCGCTCGCAGCGTGGTCCGCATATTGCGAAGGAGTGTCATTGTCACAGCACCGTCGTTTCGCCCAGGTCGATGTCTTCTCTGCCGTGCCCTTCCAGGGCAACCCCGTCGCGGTCACCGTCGACGCCGATGGCCTCGATGACACGCAGATGGCCCGCATCGCGAACTGGACGAACCTGTCCGAGACCACCTTCGTCCTCCCGCCCGACGACCCCGCGGCCGACTACCGCCTGCGCATCTTCACCCCGCACCGAGAGCTGCCCTTCGCCGGCCACCCCACGCTCGGTTCGGCAGCGGCCTGGCTCGACGCCGGCGGCGCCCCGAAACACGCGGACCGCATCGTCCAGGAGTGCGGTGCCGGTCTCGTCGACATCCGCAGATCCCCTCGCCGAGGCGGCCCGACCGATCCGACCAGCCCGACCACCCCAACCGAACCAGCGACCGCATCCTCCGAACTCCTCGCCTTCGCCGCCCCCGATCGCCTGCGCTCGGGACCGCTCGACGAGGCGTACGTCGAGCAGATCGCAGCCGCCCTCGGCGTCGATCGCTCCGAGATCCTCGGACACCAGTGGGCCGACAACGGCCCCGGCTGGGCGGCCGTGCGACTGTCCAGCGCCGAACAGGTGCTCGCACTGACCCCGGACTTCTCGGCGATCCCGGATGCGAAGCTCGGCGTCCTCGGCGCCCACCCCGACGGGTCGGACCACGAGTACGAGATCCGCGCCTTCGTGCCGGGAGTCGGCGTCGCCGAGGATCCGGTGACCGGCAGCCTCAACGCCTCCGTCGCCCAATGGCTCATCGGTGAGAACCTGGCCCCGAACAGCTATACCGCGACCCAGGGAACCGCGCTCGGCCGCTCCGGAGTCATCTCCATCGCCGCCGAGGACGACGAGATCTGGGTCGGCGGAGACACATCCATCTGCATCCGCGGGACGGTGCACACATGAATCGACATCTCACCGAAGTGAACAAACCGAAGAAACGACTGCGCATCTTCCACGGCCGGATGTACTTCGCCCTCCAGGCCCTCGCCGGAGCGGCGTGGTGGCTGGGCACCGCGATGGTTCCCGGGGTGGCCGACGCGACGCTCGGCAGCATCGACCCGCTGCTCATCGCATTCGTCGATATTCCGCTCTTCGTCATCGGCTCGGCCCTGGCCGCGCTCAACTTCCGCTGGGCGGTGTGGATCGCGACCGGTTGGACCGTGCTCGTGGCCCTGGGCATGGTCGTCTATGCGACCGCCACCACCGAGGCGGGACTCGGCGCCGTCCTCATGATCCTCGCCGCGCTCGGCAGCCTCCTTGCCGGTGTGCTCATGATCGTCGGGCGCATCCCGTCCGAGAAGCTCCTCATCGGACCCTTCGCGTTCCACAGTTCGCATACCCGCATCCGGTCCCGCCTGCTGATGCGGACCACCATCCAGATCGTCGTGTTCTGGGGCGTGTTCCTCATCATCATCCCGGTCATCATCAATGCCTTCGAAGACCGCTGGAACCTCGCCTATAAGTTCCCGATCCTCCTGGTCGTCGTCGGTTTCGCCCTGCTCGCCATCTCCAGCGTCATCGGCGTGTGGTCGGCCAGAGCGATTGCGAACTTCGGCTCCGGCACACCGCTGCCCTCCCAGATGGCCCATCACCTCGTCACCCGCGGTCCCTACGCCTTCGTCCGCAATCCGATGGCCATCGCAGGCATCGTCCAGGGCATGGCGATGGGCCTGCTCATCGGTTCGTGGCTCGTCGTCGTATACGCACTCATCGGCTCACTGCTGTGGAACTGGCTCATCCGCCCCCACGAGGAGACCGACCTGATCGAGCGCTTCGGCGACGAATACCGCGACTACGCCAAGCGCGTACGCTGCTGGTGGCCGACCTTCTCGACCACCGAAACCGCTCCCGACCTTGTCGACGAGGACTGATCGGCCTACGCTCGGTCAAGACCATCCACTCACCGAGGAGGCCGCATGGTCACGTTCACCACTGAACTCCTGAAACTCGGCAACGACGTCGGCATCGAAGTTCCCGAGGACATCGTGCTCGGCTTCGGCGTGGGCAAGCGGGTCCCGGTCATCGTCACGATCGAAGGCTATTCGTATTTCTCGACGACCACGGTGATGGGTGGGAAGTACCTGCTCCCGCTCGCCAAGGAGCACCGGGAGAAGATCGGCGTCGCCGGCGGTGAGACCCGCGACCGCCGGATCAAGAAGATCGTCGACTCGCTCGGCTGATCACCCTGCGTCGTGCAGGGTCACTGCATAGCCGTCGGGATCGGCGAAGGCGAAGGTCAGTCCGAAGGGGCTGGGAGCTGGCGCCCGGAGGATCTCCACCCCCGCCTCGGCGAGGGAATCATGAAGAGCGCGGGCATCGTCGCACCTCAGCCACAATGCCACCCCGTTCCCCGGGAGGTCCCCGGCGTCGAGATCAACGCCGGGCAGCGGTTCGCGCACGGCAATGGGAATCGGCGACGTCGTGAAGACGACCGCTCCGGGAGGAGCGACCGGGGCACGGGTGAGCCCGAGATGCGATTCGTAGAACCGGGCGGCCGCTTCCACGTCTCGGACCTGCAAGGCGATGAAGTCCGGGCCGCTCACAGAGCCGACCTGCTGTGTGGCGCCTGCCTCCGCACCGGTCGATTCCGTGGCGGCCGATTCTGTGCCCATCTTCTCTGTGCTCATTGACGTGTTCATGGCGTCCTCCTCATCTCACGGCAGCTCGCCGCCTCGCGGCGGACCGCCCTCGCCTTTAATGTCAGTATCCTGACATGACCCAATGTATGTCAGAATGCTTACATGAGTCAAGAGAAGGATGCTGAAGACCACGCAGGAGAAGACAGCCTCGAGTCGCTGCTCGGCTTTCAGCTCAAGCACCTGCAGTCGACGCTGCGGTCGAAGATGGACGAGACGCTGCGGCCGCTGGAGCTGACCACCCCGCAGTACAACTGCCTCGAACAGCTGCGCCGGAGACCGGGCGCGTCGAATTCCGAGCTCGCGCGCGGCGCCTTCGTCACCCGGCAGACGATGAATACGCTGCTGCGCGGACTCCAGGAACGGGGACTGATTGAGCGACCCTCCACGGCCGAGTCCGGTCGCATCCTGCCCACACGCCTCACCTCGGCGGGCTTTGAGGTGCTCGATCAGGCCGTCTCCCGCGTCGAGGCGGTCTCCGGGCGCATGGTCTCATCGCTCGACGATGAGACTCGGACGATGGTCACCGAGGCGCTCGGGCGGTGCATCGCGGCCCTCGAAGAAGCCGAGGACGACTGAGGGCCGGGAGATCGAGCGGTCACCGAAGGGCCGGCTGGAAGGTCGGCGGACAACCGGGGCCCCGGACTGACGTGATCGGACCTACACCGGCGCGAGCTCCTTTTCGGATTCCCGCCTCGTCGACCGTTTCGGCCATGCGGCCAGGCAGCACAGGCCGAGGAGCGCGCCGATGCCGGCGCCGAGAGTGTTCGTGACGAGGTCGCTGAGCGTGGCGAAGCGGGACTGAGTGAGCACGGTGCCCTGGAAGATCTCGATGGCGGCGCTGAAACCCGCGCCGAAGAGGAATCCGAGCCACCAGCGTCGGCGCCCGAAGTGCAGGGCCGCGAGGAAGCCGAAGGGAATGAACATCGCCACATTGCCCAGCTTCTCGACCCGTTCATAGGTCAGCCAGGCAGTCTCCCGGTGAGCGGCGAAGAGGTCGAGTGCGTGCCCGATGAGGGTGTCCGGGCCGGTGCCCATCTGCTGCGGGGTCAGCGTGATGGCGGCGATGAAGAGGGTGTAGAGGACGAGAAGGGCCAGCGGCGCACCGACTGTGCGCTGATCACGATCTGTCATCACCGTCCAACATACGACTGAATCCTTGGAGTGCGATCAATGCGCAGCTGCGCATGGTCAATGCGCAGCTGACCGCGATCAGTGCACCCCACGATCCATGCACCGCGACATCAGTGCATCACGTGTTCAGTGCACCTCGTGATCGACGGGAACGTCGTCAGACCCCGGCCAGAGGGTCATGGCGATGAGTCCGGCCACCGCTCCGATGCCGGCGCCGAGGCTGTTCGTCACGAGGTCGCTGATCGTGCCGAAGCGAGTGGGTGAGAGCAGAGTCGCCTGCGTGCCCTCGATGAGGCAGGTGAAGGCAATCCCCGTGACCCAGCCGACCCACCAGCGGCCGCGACCGCACTGCAGCGCCAGGAGAAGCCCGAAGGGGATGAACATTCCGACGTTCGCCAGCTTCTCGAGCATGTCGTAGTCGATCCACGAGGTCACCCGGTGGGAAGCGAGGAACTCGAGCAGCAACGCGATGACCGATCCGGGGCCCGTGTCCAGCTGGTTGGGCGTGAGGGTGACGAGACCGATGAAGACGGTGTAGAGGATGAGCAGCGCCAAGGGCACCGTTCGCAGCCTCCGCCTCGCACCCGTCATCGCTCCCCTATTCGTCGAGGGCCGGCCGCTTGGACTCAGTCTGCCCGGACTCGCTTGCCCCGGTCTCATTGTGCCCTCCTGCAGCAGGAGGGTCGAGGGAGTCCCGCAGAGATTGCGGAACTCCCCCGACCCTTGCGGTCTCACGCCATCGCCACAGCGCACCGAATCAGGACAGAACTTCGGCCGAGACCGTCAGCTCACAGCCTCGACTTCGTCGAAGCTCGCGGTGTCGATGACGACGCGGAAGCGCACATCTCCGTCGACGACCCGGTCATAGGCGGCGTCCGTCTCGGTGACGGAAATCGTCTCGATCTGCGCGGCGATGCCGTGCTCGGCGCAGAAGTCGAGCATCTCCTGGGTCTCGGCGATGCCGCCGATGTTCGATCCGGCGATCGCCTTGGCCCCGCCGATGACCGAGCCGAAGGAGAACTGCTGCTTCTCGGGCGGAAGGCCGACGACGGCCATGACTCCACGCGGCTTCAGCAGGCGCAGGTAGCGGTCGACGGGGATGTCGGCGCTGATCGTGTTGAGGATGAGGTCGAACTCGCCGCGGTGGTCGGAGAAGAACTCGTCCTCGGTCGTCGCGAGCATCCGCTTCGCGCCGAGGGCGAGCGCGTCGTCCTCCTTGCGCAGCGTACGCGAGAGCACGGTCACCTCGGCGCCCATGGCCGCGGCGATCTGCACGCCCATGTGTCCGAGTCCGCCGAGCCCGAGCACGGCGACCTGCTTCGGCACCCCGTCCTTCTTCTCCCCTGCACCCCAGCGGTTGAGCGGTGCGTAGGTGGTGATGCCGGCGCACAGCAGCGGGGCGGCGACGTCGAAGTCGAGGGCATCGGGGATGCGGCACACGAATCGTTCATTGACGACGACCTTCTGCGCGTAGCCGCCCTGGGTGATCGTGCCGTCGACGTCTTCGACGTTGTAGGTTCCGACGCTGCCGTTCAGGCAGTTCTGCTCCTGGCCGGCCAGGCATTCTTCGCAGTCGCCGCACGAGTTGACCATGCAGCCGACGCCCACGCGGTCGCCGACCTTCCAATCGGTGACGTTCTCGCCGACGGCTTCGACGACGCCGGCGATCTCGTGGCCGACGGTGAGCGGGAAGTGCGCCTCGCCCCATTCGTTGCGGATGGTGTGGATATCGCTGTGGCAGATGCCGGCCGCCTTGATGTCGATGAGGACGTCATCGGGGCGCGGATCCCGGCGTTCGATCGTGGCCACGCGGAACGGCTGGTCCGGTCCGGTCTTCTGCAGTGCCTTGACGCTGATGCTCATATGCTCTCCTTGTTCGGATGTGCGAGGCTGGGCCCCATCGTCCAGCGCCTGACGCAGGAATTCTATTCCATGCATAAGGACTTATCTTTCAGATCACATTCAGGCCCGCAGGCGCACGCGCAGGCGTTCAGGCTCAGCCCTTGACTGTGCTCGGGCCCTTGGCTGTGCTCAGTCCTTGATCGCCCGCTCGCCGATGCTCAGGTCGAGCGGGAAATCGACGGGAGCGTCCCCGAAGAGCAATCGACCCGCCGAGGCGGCCGCCGCCCTGATCGCGTCCGCGGCGTCCTCGGCCTGTTCGGCCGGGGCGTGAACGATGACTTCGTCGTGGAGGAAGAACACGAGGTGGGCCCGCCGAGCGAACACCGGCCCCGAGGCGGTCGCCGGCTTCTCGTCGATCGCGGGCAGTCCGGCCAAACGCAGCCGCAGATCGGCCAGCCAGGCCAGCGCCCATTCGGCCGCGGTGCCCTGGACGACGAAGTTGCGGGTGAATCGTCCCTGGTCACCCGCGGCGCGGCGGGCCCGCTGCTCATCGTTGCCGGTGGCGTCGAAACGGTTCGCTGCCCTCTGCAGCTTCTGCCATCCCTCGCTCGGGGGTGGGGAGGTCCGGCCCAACCAGGTGGACACGACCCCTCCCTGTCGTCCCGCCTCGGCGGCGGAGTCGACGAGATGCATCGCGGCGGGGAAATTCTGTCGCAGCCGAGGCACCAGTGCCCCTGCCTCACCGGTCGTCGACCCGTACATCGCGCCGAGGACAGCGATCTTCGCCTCCTGCCGGGTGGCGACGACTCCGGCGTCGACGAGCCCGGAGTAGAGGTCTTTGCCGTATCCGGCCTCGGCCATCGCCCGATCCCCTGACATGGCGGCGAGCGCGCGGGGTTCGAGCTGAGCGACATCAGCGGAGACGAGTCGCCACCCCTCATCGGCGCGCAGGGCCGGGCGCAGCTGGCGTGGAATCTGCAGCGCGCCTCCCCCGCTGGCCGCCCACCTGCCGGTGACGACTCCGCCGGGCACATAGACGGGCCGGTAGCGGCCGTCATCGACCCACTCGTCGAGCCAATGCCAGCCGTTGGCGCTTAAGAGCCGAGCCATCTTCTTGTACTCGAGCAGGGGTGCGATCGCCGGATGATCACTTTCGGCCAGCTCCCACTTCGACGTCGAGGCGACGTTGATGCCGGCATTGCGCAGGCCTGAGAGCAGTCGGTTCGGGGAGTCGAGGTTGAGCCGCGGGTCCTCGAGGGCAGCGCGGACCTCATCGGCCTTGGCCAGCATCTTCGCCGGCTTCCCGTCACGGATCGGTCGGGGGCCGAGCATCTCGGTCAGTATTCGGTCGTGTTCGGCTTCGTCCCAGGGGACTCCCGCCGCGCGCATCTCTGCGGCGACGAGCCCTCCGGCCGATTCTGCGGCCAGCAGCAGCCTCAGGCGTCCCGGATGGCTCGCGGTCTCGATCGCCGCGGTCTGCCGGGCATGTTCGGCCAGGGCCGCCTCGAGATCGTGCGGCACCTGTGGGATGTGGCCGCGACCGGCATCGACGTCGAAGAGAGCGGCCGCCTGTTCGGGTGCGGCGGCGTCGGCGGGCGCGGCGTCCCACTCGGAGGCGTCGCGGATCGATTCGGGGGCGGTGACGAGTTCTGAACGAGCCAGGATCGCGTGAGCCAGACGCAGATCATGGCAGCGCTCGATGCTCACTCCGGCGGCCAACAGCGGCGGACACCATTTCGCAGTGTCGCTGAGGACCCACCTAGGACCGGGGGCAGGAGCGCGAACCGTGTTTCCGGCCGCCCCGGTCGCCTCTCTCCCGGCCCCATTCTCACGGTCACGGACGAAATCGGGCAGGTCCGCCTCGGCGAGGTCGATCCGACCGATCTCCTGACCTGCGCTGTCGAGGTCGACGATCCCGATCCGCTGCCCCTCGAACCCGGTTCCGGGCACGGTTCCGAGCACGCAGGCGGTGGGCCGCTGAACGGGGGCGGAGGTCATGGATCCAGCCTACGCCGCGGGCTCGCTCGGACAGTCGTTCGGACGGTCTCCCGCTCGCTTGTCCGCACCCTGGCCCTGCCCACCTGGGGTGAATGTGATCCTGGTAACGTCGGAAGCGAATTCCGGGTGCCGAACTCCGCTCGAAAGGCCAGATAAGCAACATGGACGTTGTCTCCTCTCTCACCTCCGCCCTGCCGGCCGCCGCCGTCATCACCGATCCCGATTCAATGGATGCCTACCGCTGGGACCGGGCCAACGATCCCGACGCCGGGGTGCCGCTGGCCGTGGTCCGGGCAACTTCCACCGAGGAGGTGCAGACGGTGGTGCGCATCGCCGCCGAGGCGAAGGTCCCGATCGTGCCCCGCGGCGCCGGATCCGGCCTGTCCGGCGGCAGCTCCGCGGTCGAGGGCGGCATCGTGCTCTCGCTGGATAAGATGCGCGAGATCAGCATCGACCCGATCACCCGCATGGCCACAGTCCAGCCGGGCGCCTTCAACGCCGAGGTCAAGGCCGCCGCGGCCGAACACGGCCTGTGGTACCCGCCGGACCCCTCCTCCTTCGAGTTCTGCTCGATCGGCGGCAACATCGCCACGAACGCCGGTGGCCTGTGCTGCGTGAAATACGGCGTGACCACCGATTATGTTCTCGGGATGACCGTCGTCCTCGCCGACGGTCGGGCCGTGAAGCTCGGCGGGCCGCGGCTCAAGGACGTCGCCGGTCTGCCGCTGACGAAGCTGTTCGTCGGCTCGGAGGGGACCTTGGGCGTGATCACCGAGGTGACCCTGCGACTCATTCCCGCCCAGCTGCCCCCGACGACCGTCGTCGCGATGTTCGGCAAGCTCGCCGACGCCACGAACGCCGTGCTCGAGATCGCGAAGGCCATGCGCCCCTCGATGCTCGAGTTCATGGACAAGCCCTCGATCAACGCCGTCGAGGATGAGCTGAAGATGGGTCTCGACCGCGAGGCCGAGGGCATGCTCGTCATCCAGTCCGACGAGCCCGGCGAGCACTGCACTGTGCAGGCGACGATCATCGAGGAGATCTGCAACCGGAACTCCGCCTCCGAGTGCTATCTCACCGCCGACCCCGAGGAGGGCGAAGCCTTCGTCACGGCCCGCCGGATCGCGATCCCGGCCGTGGAGAAGAAGGGTGCTCTGCTGCTCGAGGACGTCGGGGTCCCGCTGCCGAAGCTCAGCGACCTCGTGCTCGGCATCGAGAAGATCTCGACCGAACGCCAGGTGACCATCGCCGTGATCGCCCACGCCGGCGACGGCAACACCCACCCGCTGCTCGTCCTCGACCCGAAGGACGAGGAGCAGCAGAAGCGCGCGCAGATCGCCTACGGCGAGGTAATGGATCTCGCCACCGGCCTCGGCGGCACGATCACCGGTGAGCACGGCGTCGGCCGACTCAAGGCACCGTGGCTCGCGCCCTACCTCGGCGAGGACGTCATGGAGCTCAACCACCGGATCAAACAGGCCCTCGATCCGGACAACATCTTCAACCCGGGATCGGTCTACACCGGACTCGTCTGAGGCTCCGGCCGTCGGGACCGGTTCGGGTGGTTCGGGACCGCCTCGGCGGTCCGGACTGGGGCCACAGCCGCCTCGGCGGAAGGGATTCGTGGAAGAATTCTGCACAGCTGTCGAATCGGCGTCGATTCGATCGTCTTCTCCGTGAGCGACCGAAATCCGGCCGCCGCACACAGAACGGAGCGAACCATGCGCTATTCACTGATCTTCCACGCACCCGAGCCCGGAGCCGACGGCCCCGAGGCGGGACTGGCGGCACTTGACGCGATCGATGCCGGCTCGCCTAGTCTCTCCGCCTTCCAACCTGCCGGGGTGCTGCGGGCTCATCTGCTCACCCGCCTCGGCCGCACAGACGAGGCGGCCACCGCCCGCCGGCGGGCCCTCGACCTGACCACCGACCCGGCCGAACGCGACTACCTCTCGGTAGGACTCACCTGAGACGGACGTCACCTCGTCTTCGGGATGGGCGGGGGTACGGCATATGATGGTGAAATCAATCCACAGACTCCGAAACCATCCTGCATGCACAATTCCTCTCAGACCGAACCCGCCCAGGGCACGACCCAGGGCTTCGCCCACGCAAAGGCGATCCTGTTCGGCGAACACGCGGTTGTCTACGGCTCTCCGGCCGTCGCAGTGCCATTGCACGGACTCGGAGTCCAGACCGACATCCGCCGGTCCCCGCATCAGGAGACCCGGATCGAGAGCCAACTGTTCTCCGGAAATGCACAGACCGCTCCGGAACCGATGGGCCCCGTCGTCGCCGGTCTCAACGCCGCGCTGAAGGCCGCCGGGAACCCCGACGCCGAGGTGGAGCTGCTCATCCGTTCGGCGATCCCCCACAGCCGCGGCCTGGGGTCGAGTGCAGCCGTGGCCACCTCCGTGGCCCGCGCGGTCGCGAACCTTCATGCGACGGTCTTCGACGAGAACACCCTCCACGAGATCGTGCAGGCGGCCGAAACCGTCGCCCATGGCCGACCCAGCGGAATCGACGCCTGGGCCGTGGCCAAACCCGCCCCCATCCGCTTCCAGACCGGGTGCGCCCAGACCATCGACGTCGGTCAGCGCCTCGTCTTCGTCCTCGCGGACTCCGGTCATCACGGGTCCACCGCCGAGGCGGTCGGAGGAGTCCGTGCCCGCCGTGACGCCGATCCTGTACGGATCGGGGGGATGATCGACCGTCTCGCCGAAATCACCGATTCCGCCGTCGACAACATCCGGTCCGGTGATCGCGGGGCGATCGGCACGCTGATGAACGAAGCCCATGGACTGCTCGGCAGCCTCGGTGTGTCGACCCCGACCCTCGATTCCCTCGTGGATGCCGCCACCGCGGCCGGAGCCTGGGGCGCCAAACTCACCGGCGGCGGACTCGGCGGCTGCGTGCTGGCCCTGGCCGAGGACGATGATTCGGCCGAGGAGCTCGCCGAGGCCCTGCGCAAGGCGGGAGCACCCCGCACCTGGACGACGGAGGTCAGACCGACATGAGAACGACGACGGCGCGGGCCTACCCGAACATCGCCCTGGTCAAGTACTGGGGCAAGGCCGATGAGGAGCTCATCCTGCCCGCTGCGGGCAGTCTGTCGCTGACCCTCGACCATTTCGAGACCACGACCACCGCGGTGCCCGCCCCGGACGCCTCGACCGATGTCCTCGAACTCAACGGTGCACTCGCCGATGCCGGTCAGACGGACCGCATCTCCGCTTTCCTCGACCACGTCCGCGCCCTGGCGGGACGCGATGACCGGGTCCTCGTCCGCTCCCGCAACTCCGTGCCCACAGGGGCCGGTCTGGCCTCCTCGGCGTCGGGATTCGCCGCTCTGGCCACGGCCGCCGCCGCGGCCTTCGACCTCGACCTCGGGCCCCAGGATCTCAGCCGACTGGCCCGCCGCGGTTCGGGGTCGGCCTGCCGCTCGATTCCCGACGGCATCGCCGTCTGGCACGCTGGCGACGACGCCTCCTCCTTCGCCGAGACCGTTCCCGCTCCGGATATGCGGATGATCATCGTCACCGTCAACCGGGCGAGGAAGGCCGTGTCCTCCCGCGAGGCGATGCGCCTGACGGCCGCTACCTCCCCCTTCTACCCGGGTTGGGTGTCCTCGACCGAGAACTACCTCCAGCAGATGGTTGCCGCGTGCGCGGCCGGGGACTTCACCCGCATCGGCGAGATCACCGAATCCCACGCCCTGCGCATGCACGGCCTCATCCAGTCCACCGTGCCGCCGATCCGGTTCCTCAATCCGACCAGCCATGCGATCTTCGACGCCGTGGCCGAAGCCCGCGAGTCGGGGATCGAAGCCTATTCGACCGCCGATGCCGGCCCGAACGTCGCCGTCATCGTCCGTCCCCATGACGCAGAGGCACTGGCCGAGAAGCTCTCCGGCTTCGGCGACGTCCGCGTCGTCGGACCGGGACCGGGAGCCCACCTGCTCACCGACGCTGACGCAGTCCCGCCCGCAGACGCAGTGAACCAGGCTGCGGGTGAGGGCAGCCGGGCATGATCGAGACCCGGGCACCCGGCAAGCTGTTCATCGCCGGCGAGTACGCCGTCGTCGAGCCCGGACAGCCCGCCGTGCTCATCGCCGTCGACCGGTGCATCACCGTCCGGCTGACCGAGAGCGAAGGCGCCGGTCGCATCCATTCGAGCGAATACGGTCAGGCTCCCGTCGTGTGGCGGCGCGAAGACGATGGTGAGCACATCATCGTCGACGAGCGCCCCTTCGACTATGTGCTCTCGGCGATCTCCACCGTCGAAGAGCTGCGCTCCGGCCGCGGTGCCAGCCCCCGCTACTTCGATCTCGAGATCTCCAGCGAACTCAATGACTCAGACGGCCGGAAGTTCGGCCTCGGCTCCTCGGCGGCGGTGACGGTGGCGACGATCGCCGCTCTCGATGAGTTCTATCGCCTCGGGCTGACCCTGACCGAACGCTTCAAGCTCGCCGTACTGGCGACCATCGCGATATCCACGAAGGCCTCCGGCGGCGATCTTGCCGCGAGCACCTTCGGCGGTTGGATCCGCTATTCCTCCCCCGACCGTGCCGCCCTGCACGCTCACCGCGAGGCCCACGGAGTCGTCTCCGCTCTGAGCTGCTCGGAGTGGGCCGGCTGCTCGGCCAGACGGGTCACCCCACCGAGCTCGCTCGACCTCCTCGTCGGCTGGACCGGATCACCGGCGTCGACCGAACACCTCGTCACACGCGTCCACACCCCGCGCGAGCAGGCAGCCGAAGCCTCTGCCGGATCGACCGCGGCACCACAGAAAGCGCGCCCGCTCGTGTCCTTCGCCGCCGAGTCGCACACGCTCGTCGACGACCTGGTGGCGGCCTTCGACGCCGACGATGCGGAGGCGAGCCTGACCACGATCCGTTCCGTGCGTGCCCTGCTGCGGCGACTGAGCGACTCCACGGGCAGCCTCATCGAAACCGAAGCCCTGCACGACCTGTGCGAGATCGCCGAAACCCACGGGGCGGCAGCAAAGCCCTCGGGAGCCGGCGGCGGCGACTGCGGAATCGCCCTCGCCCACTCCCACACCGAAGCACAGACCATTCTCAGCGGCTGGGAAGCCGCCGGAATCCGACCCCTGGACCTCGGTGCCCACCGAGAGGAAGGCGAGATCGATGAGTTCTGAGACCCCGGCGTCAGTTGAGACCCCGGAGACCAAGGCTTCACGGGCCTCCCGCAAGGACGACCATGTGCGCCTCGCGTCGGCGCAGCAGACGGAAGGCCCCCGCCGCACCGACTTCGATGACCTCGAATTCGTCCACCATGCGCTTTCGGGAACGAACCCCGAACTTGTCGACCTCTCGGTCGAA
The DNA here is from genome assembly GCF_026013965.1 of Brevibacterium sp. JSBI002. Classification (NCBI taxonomy): domain Bacteria; kingdom Bacillati; phylum Actinomycetota; class Actinomycetes; order Micrococcales; family Brevibacteriaceae; genus Brevibacterium; species Brevibacterium sp. JSBI002. Next base: position 53,356 of record NZ_CP110341.1, on the reverse strand, counting down.
CTCGGAGACTGGACGTGGCCGACTCCCTTCTACGTCAACGGCATGACCGGCGGCACGGAGACCACGGCGAAGATCAACCGGGACCTGGCCATCGCCGCCGCCGAGACCGGCCTGCCCATGGCCTGCGGATCGATGAGCGTGGCCCTCGACGACGCCGAGGCAGCGAAGGGCTTCACCGTCATCCGCGAGGAGAACCCGGACGGCTTCGTCATGGGCAACCTCGGTGCCGGTCGCAGCGCCGATGATGCCCGGCGGGCCGTCGAACTGCTGAACGCCGATGCCCTCCAACTGCACATCAACCCGGTGCAGGAGACCGCGATGCCCGAAGGCACCCGCGACTTCTCCACCTGGCTGTCCGGTCTCGAGGACATCGTCGCCGCCTGCCCCGTTCCCGTCGTGGTCAAAGAGGTCGGATTCGGACTCAGCCGCCGCACGCTCACCCTCCTCGCCGATATCGGGGTCCAGTACGCCGACGTCTCCGGCGCCGGAGGCACGGACTTCCTGCGCATCGAGAACGATCGCTCACCGGCCGAGGACTTCTCCATGCTCACCGGCTTCGGTCAGTCGGCCCTGGCCAGCCTGCTCGACGCCCCATCTGAGTGGACCACTGAGACGACGATGGACGACGGCGTCTCGAACCGCGTGCTGCTGGCCTCCGGCGGCGTGCGCAACCCCTATGATGTCGTGAAAGCACTGGCCTGCGGTGCTCGCGCCGTCGGCGTCGCCGGCACGTTCCTGCAGACCGTTCTCGACCACGGTCCGGGGGGACTGGTCGAACTCGTGCGCACCTGGCAGACTCAGACCTCGGCTCTGTTCGCCCTGCTCGGGGCGCAGCGGTCCACGGACCTCACGGCCACGGACCTGCTCACGCGGGGCCGCCTCGGCGAGTTCGCCCGCCTGCGCGGAATCGACGTCACCGCGCTCTCGCACCGATCCGACGTCCTTTCGAGGAGGAATCAGCTGTGAATCAGCAGACCACGATCACCGGGATCCCCACTACGTGGGTCGGTCCCCTGCGGGTCAGCGGCGAAGCGCTGGCGCCGAGTGGCACCCACACCGAGGTGGCCGTGCCCCTCGCAACGTACGAGACCCCTCTGTGGCCCTCCGTCGGCCGCGGGGCGTCGATCTCCCGTGAGATCGAGGGTGGGATCCGCACCGTCATCGTCGATGAGCGGATGACCCGGTCCGTGCTGTTTGTGGCCGAATCCGCGATCGGCGCCGAGGCGGCCGCGCAGGCCATCCGCCACCGGATGCCCGAACTCGAAGACGTCGTCGAGGCCGGGTCCGGCCACTGCCGGCTCATCGAGATCCACCCCGAGATCGTCGGGAACCTGCTCTTCGTCCGCTTCGCCTTCCGCACGAACGACGCCTCGGGGCACAATATGGTCACCCAGGCCTCGGACACGCTCATGGAGCGCATCCTGTCGTGGCAGCTGGGACTCGACTACGGCTCGGTGTCGGGCAACTACTGTTCGGACAAGAAGGCCACCGCGGTCAACGGGATCCTCGGGCGCGGACGCAATGTCGTCGCCGAGATCCTCCTGCCCCACGAGGTCGTCGAGCGCCGCCTGCGTACGAGTGCGGAGAAGATGACGGAGATCGTCGTCCGCAAGAACCTCGTCGGCTCGACGATCGCCGGTGCCCTGCGTTCGGCGAACGCGCACTATGCGAACATGCTGCTCGCCTTCTACCTGGCCACGGGTCAGGATGCGGCGAACATCGTCGAAGGTTCGCAGGGCATCACCTATGCGGAGAACCGCCCCGAGGGCCTGTACTTCTCGACGACGCTGCCGCACCTCATCGTCGGCACCGTCGGCAACGGCAAGGATCTGCCGCATGTCGACGAGGCGCTGGAACGCCTCGGCTGCCGGGAGGATCGTGAGCCGGGAGCGAATTCGCGTCGACTGGCCGCGCTCATGGCCGCGACCGTGCTCTGCGGCGAGCTCTCACTGCTCGCCGCCCAGACGAACCCCGGTGAGCTGATGGACACTCACCGCCAGATGGAACGCAAGGCTGATGAGCAGCGCGCTGCCGAGACTCAGCGAGAGGACGGCGAAGCCGCATGACATCACACACTGCTGCGGGCACTGTCACGATCGGCATCGACGACATCGAACTGGCCACGAGCCATCATGTCGTCAGGCTCGGTGACTTCGCCGAGGCGAACGGCACCGATCCGAACAAGTTCCGCCTCGGCCTCGGCCAGGACGAGTTCAGCTTCCCGGCACCCGATGAGGATGTCGTGACCATGGCCGCCGCGGCCGCCGCGCCCATCGTTCAGCGCAGCGGGACCGAGGGCATCCGGACTCTGCTGTTCGCCACCGAATCGGGAATCGACCAGTCGAAGGCCGCCGGTATGGCCGTGCACTCGCTGCTCGACCTGCCGTCGCAGATGCGCGTGGTCGAGTTCAAGGAAGCGTGCTATTCGGCGACTGCGGCTCTGCAGGCCGCCGTCGGCATCGTCACGCGCTCTCCCGGCCAGCGAGTGCTCGTCATCGCCTCGGATGTCGCCCGCTACGAGCTCGACACCCCGGGTGAGCCCACGCAGGGCGCCGGTGCGGTGGCGATGCTCGTGTCCGCGAACCCGAAGCTGCTAGAGATCGAACCGGTCTCGGGTCTGAACTCGGCAGATGTCGACGACTTCTGGCGCCCGAACGATTCGACGACCGCGATCGTCGACGGGGCCCTCTCGGTCACCGCCTACCTCGATGCGCTCACCGGCGCATGGTCCGATCTGGCCGCGCAGGGCGGACCGGCCATCGCCGAGATCGACCGCGTGCTGTACCACCAGCCGTTCACGAAGATGGCGAAGAAAGCACAGGTCCACCTCGCCGGACTCACGGGTGAGGATCTCGATACGGAGATCGTCGCGGGCGCCTCTGGAGCTGGCGCCGATGCTGCCGGCACCTCGGATGCGGGCTCCACCGGCCCGGCTGCCGCCCACTCGGCCACTGCCGGCTCTGCGGACAGCTCCGTTTCCACCGGCCCCCGCGATACGGGTCTGGCCACCAGCACTCTGTACAACCGGCGCCTCGGCAACTCCTACACCGCTTCGCTCTACGCAGGACTGTGCTCACTGCTCGATCACGATGACGATCTCGCCGGCAAGCGCATCGGACTGTTCAGCTATGGGTCGGGCAGCGTCGGCGAGTTCTTCACCGCCCGCGTCGTCCCCGGCTACGAGCAGCATTCGCGCCGACAGACCGTCACCGAGGCGCTCGACGCCCGAGTGCCGCTGTCCATCGACGCGTATCGCGCCCTCCACGCCGCCGAGCTCTCCAGCGCCGAGGACGTCTCGACCCCGAAGGTGACTGCGGGACCGTTCCGCTTCGCCGGGATCAAGGGCCGCGCCCGCTACTACGAGCGCGCCTGAAGCCTCCAGGAGTCCTCACCCCGGCGTCACTGCGCCCTTTCGCGTCCTCACCGCGCATTCGGACCGGCCTGATCGCTGTCAGCCCAGTTTGAGGCGAACAGCCCATGTTTGAAACAGGGCTGCTCAACTCAAACTGGGCCTTTTGCGAGTTTTCGACCGACCGCAGGCACGAAGAAGCCCCTCACCTTGACCCTGACGGGACCCGGTGAGGGGCTTCTCGTTCGCTGTGCGCGAGGGGGGACTTGAACCCCCACGACCTTGCGGCCACTGGCACCTGAAGCCAGCGCGTCTACCAATTCCGCCACTCGCGCGAACAAAGTAAAACTCTAGCATCGGAGTCGGCGAAACTGAAAACCGAGGGCGCCGAATCGACCCAAACGTGTCCACCTTCACATTTTCGACCCGAGCGTTCACTCACCCCCGACCCGCGCGGCCGACCACGCTCGCCCCGCACGCCGGCCCACCTGCGCCGTCTGCATTCCCTCGATCTTCCCTGGATGCGCGCAGGGAATCCCAGCACAGCTTCGCCCCGCGAACACGCGTGACGTGAGTTGAGAGCCTCCCCGCGTTAGGATTGGGTGTTGATGTGCCCAGAGTGCAAGTGATCAGGACCACCTGGTCAGAGCACTCAAAGACGCTAGGCGAAGAGTTCGTCCGGCAACGGCAACACCTGATGAGGAGGTGCCATGGGGCTACTCGATCGCTTCGAGAAGGGGCTGGAGAACGTCGTCAACGGCGCCTTCGCCAAGGCTTTCAGATCCCAGGTCGAACCCGTCGAGCTCGCCGGAGCCCTGCGCCGTGAAGCCGACAACAAGGCCGCTGTGGTCTCCCGCGGTCGGACCCTGACGGCCAATCACTACGTCATCGAGCTCTCGCAGACCGACCACGACCGACTCTCCGGGCTAGAGTCCGAGCTGCGCTCCGATCTGCGCCAGGTCGTCGGCGATCACGCCGTCGAACAGGCCTACAGCTTCGTCGGTCCCGTCTCCGTCGAATTCGCTCTCGCCGACGACCTCGACACGGGAATGTACCGCGTCGTGTCCTCGACCCAACGTCCCGACGGTTCCCCCGCCGCTCAACCGGCCAACCGCGGCGGCTACGACCCGATATCGCGGGCGAATCCGATCGTCGGCGAGTCCCCGAACTCCGGTTCCCGACCCGCGACTCCGCGCCGCACTCCCGAACCCGCCCGGTCGGCCCCGGCCCCCGCCGCGACCTCGCGACCGAACACTGCCTCCCGGCCAGCACCGGCGCCGGCACCCGCGCGCTCAATCGAAGCCAGCGTCACCATCGACGGTCGCACGCAGATGCTGCGCCAGGGCACGAACACCTTCGGCCGATCCTCGTCGAGCTCGGACTTCGTCATCGACGATCCCGGCGTCTCACGACGTCACTTCGAGATCGTCGTCGAAGGCGACCGTGCCGTGGCCAACGACCTCGGTTCGACGAACGGCACGCTTCTGCACGGACGCAAACTGACATCGGCGACCCTGTCCGACGGCGATGTCCTCCTCGCCGGAGAGGCCGAGGTCCACTACAACGAGCGGGATGCCCAGTGAGCGAATTCACCGTCACCGTCTTCCGGTTGGCATTCTTCGTCATCCTCTGGCTCTTCGTCCTCGGAGTCGCCGGAGTCCTCCGCCGCGACATCTTCGGCCCCCGGAAGGCCCGGGCCGGAAAGAAAGCTCGCCGAGGCGGTTCCAAGTCCGCCCCGCCGCCACCGTCGCGGCCGGCTCCCGCACCTCGTCCGGCGGCCGCCCCGGTTGCCCACGCCCATCCGGGCACCATCCGCATCACCGACGGCCCCTTGGCCGGGCAGACGCTGATGCTCTCGGGAGCGCCCGTGACCTTCGGCCGAGCTCCCGACAACACGATCATCATCAATGACGACTTCGCCTCCAGCCATCATGCGCGGATCTCGGCGAAGAACGGAGCCTGGATGCTCGAAGACCTCGGGTCGACGAACGGCACCATCGTCGACGGCTCGCGCATGACCGGGCCCATCCAGCTGGCCATCGGCACCCGGATCACCATCGGACATACGACCCTGGAGACCCAATCGTGACGACCGGCGGTACCATCACTCTCCGTTCGGCAGCCCGGTCTCATACCGGGCTGGTGCGTAAGAACAACCAGGACTCCGGCTATGCGGGACCCAATTTCCTGCTCATCGCCGACGGAATGGGCGGTCACGCCGGCGGAGATGTCGCCTCGGCGATCACCGTGTCCCGCCTGGCCGAACTCGACCGCGAACCCGGAGGCGAGGACGCCCTCGAACTCCTCCGCACCTCGATCCTCGAAGCCAATGACCGCATCTGCCGTGGTGTCGGCGAACAGCCCGAACTCGCCGGAATGGGCACCACCGTCACCGCTGTTCTGCGCGCGACCGGCAACCGCTTCGCTCTCGCCCATATCGGCGACTCGCGCGGCTATGTGCTGCGCGAGGACAAGCTCCAACCGATCACCCACGACCACACGTTCGTGCAGATGCTCGTCGACGAAGGCCGGATCACCGCCGAGGAGGCCGAGACCCACCCGCAGCGCTCGGTCGTGATGAAGGTCCTCGGCGACGTCGGAGCCTCCCCCGACCTCGACCTGTCCCTGCGCGAGGCGCAGGTCGGCGACCGTTGGATGCTGTGCTCGGACGGTCTGACCGGTTTCGCCGATATCGACGACATCACCCGTGTGCTCAAAGAGGTGGCCGACCCCGACGAGGCATGCCGTCAGCTCATCGACCTGGCCCTGGCCGGCGGCGGAGCCGACAATGTCACCGTCGTCGTCGGCGACGTCCTCGAAGGCGAGGTCGAGACCACCGAAGGCGTGTCCGTCGGCTCCGTCCACCTCAACCCCCGCTACGCCGCGATCGGTGCGAACCCCGACGCCGAGGCGGCCGTGGACACCGAAGCCCATACGACCTTCGCCGAGGACGACGTGTCCGCCGACACCGCACCGATCCAGACGGTGGACGGCGAGGACGTCGACGCTCGGGACGGAACCTCTCAGCAGCTGCGGACGAACACCGCGGCAGACGAGGAGGCCGACCTCGACGATGAGGTCGAGAAAAGGTCCTACCTCGGGTGGATCATCACCGCCATCGTGATCGTTGCGCTGGCCGTCGGCGGATTCTTCGCCTTTAACTACGTCAGCCACCAGTACTACGTCGCCGACGACGACGGCAAGGTCTCCCTCTATCGCGGTCTCGACACGACGCTCGGACCCATCGAACTCAGCCGCCTCGTCGACAACACGGACATCGAGGTCGGCAGCCTCAACAGCTACTCCCAGGACCGTCTGCGCGGATCGATTCCCGCCGGGTCACGCGATGAGGCCGATCGCATCATCGACAATCTGCGCAAGGAATCCGATCGCTCCTCCGGCATGTCCGGCGATGTCGAGGACTCGACGAGTCCGAGCGACCCGGCTCCCTCACCTCCGGATTCGAAGTCTGCGGACCCCAGTGACGCCATCACCCGGGAGTCGCAGTGATGAACCAGGCTCCCTCGCAGACCGCGCGCCCCAGAACCTACCGGCTGGCCGAGCTCGGTCTCCTGATCCTGGCTATTGCCGTCGCCACCACCGCCTACGCCCTGGTCGGTCTCGGAGTCGAAGACACCATCCCGGCCAATGTCTACGGCTATGCCGCATGGCTGGCGACCCTCGGCGTCATCCTCCACATCATCGTGTGGATCAAGGCGAAATACGCCGATCCCGTGCTCGTGCCGATCGCGGTGCTGCTCAACGGCCTCGGCCTGGCGATGATCTACCGCGTCGACCTCGGCCGAGACGAATACCTCGGTTCGGCGATGACCCAGCTGGTGTGGATGACACTGGGCGTGGGTCTGGCCATCGCTGTGATCTTCGTCGTCCGCGACCACCGCTGGCTGCGCCGCTACACCTATGTCTCGGGCTTCGCCGCCCTGGTCTTCCTCCTGCTGCCGCTCATCCCCGGCATCGGCAAGACCATCAACGGTGCGCGCATCTGGATCGGCGTCGGCCCGCTGTCCTTCCAGCCCGGCGAGATCGCGAAGATCCTGCTGGCGATCTTCTTCGCCGGCTACCTCGTCACCTACAAGGACCAGCTCGTCGCCGCCGGCCCGAAGATCCTCGGCATCCGGTTCCCCCGACTCCGCGATTTCGGACCCATCGTCGTCGCCTGGGTCGCCAGCGTGGGCGTGCTCGTCTTCGAACGCGACCTCGGCACCTCGCTGCTCTTCTTCGGCCTCTTCGTCGCCATGCTCTATGTGGCCACCTCGAAGGTCTCGTGGATCATCCTCGGCCTCGGATTCTTCTCCGCCGGCGCAGTTGCGGCGACCTTCCTCTTCTCCCACGTGGACAGCGTGTGTCCGGTTGGCTCAATGCGCTGACCGCCGAGGAGTACAACAAGACTCCCGGCGGTTCCTACCAGCTTGTGCAGGGCCTGTTCGGCATGTCCAACGGCGGCCTCATCGGCACCGGCTTCGGCGAAGGCCGACCAAATATGGTCCCCTACGCCGAATCCGACTTCATCTACGCCAGCTTCGGTGAGGAGATCGGCCTGGCCGGGCTCTTCGTCATCCTGCTGTGCTACCTGTTCATCTTCCAGCGCGGAATCCGCACCGCTCAGCAGCTGCGTGACGGCTTCGGCACTCTGCTGGCCACGGGACTGTCGTTCACGATCGCCCTGCAGGTCTTCGTCGTCGTCGGCGGCGTCACGCGCCTCATCCCGCTGACGGGTCTGACCACGCCCTTCCTCGCACAGGGCGGTTCCTCGCTCATCGCGAACTGGATGATCATCGCCCTGCTGCTGCGGATCTCGGACAATGCCAGGCGCCCCGTGGAGGAGTTCCACACCGGAGTGCTCACCATCACCGAGGATCCCGAACCCGTTCCCGCGGGTGCCCGCGCCAAGGACACGGCCGCCACGGCGCGCACCGTCGACGAGGATGCCCCCACGACGAACCTGCCGCCGGCGGACTCCCGCGTGTTCGACGACGAAGCCCCGACCACGAATCTGCCACCCGCTGATGATCGTGTACGGCCCCGCGGCCAGGCACTGAACGACACAGACGCCACCGACCAACGACCCACCGGAGGTGAACGATGAAGAAGCCATTGACGCATATCGCCGTCGTCGGATTCGTCATGTTCGCGCTCCTGTTCGGGTCGACGAGCTGGGTGCAGTACGTAACCGCGGATTCGCTGAACAACAATCCGCTGAACAACCGGCGGATCCTCGACCAGCTGGCTCGTGATCGCGGTCCGATCCTCGTCGACGGCACCCCGATCGCGTATTCGGAACCGGTCGACGACAAGTACAAGTACCAGCGCAAATACGGCTCGGACAACCTCGATCCGCGCGCCTACGCCTCGCTGACCGGCTACTACTCCGTCGTGTCCGGCGCTTCGGGGATGGAGCGAGCCTCCGGCGACTACCTCTCCGGAGATTCCGACGCCCTGTTCTATGACAAGGTCGGCAGCTTCTTCACCGGTGAACAGCCTCGCGGCGCCGCCGTCGAGCTGACGATCGACCCGAAGGTGCAGCAGGCGGCGTGGGACGGGCTGGGCAACCAGAACGGCGCTGCCGTGGCCCTCGACCCGAAGACCGGGAAGATCCTGGCCATGGCCTCGACCCCGGGCTGGGATCCCAATGCCCTGGCCAGCCACGACACAACTGAGGCCAGCGAGGCCTTCAAGAACCTCGAAGCCGCCGAGGGCAAGCCCGCCTACAACCGAGCTATCGGCGGCAACCTGTACCCGCCCGGTTCGACTTTCAAGGTCCTTGTCGCGGCGGCCGCCCTGGAATCCGGTGACTACGAACCCGATTCCCAGCTCAACGGACCCGCCACGCTCGATCTCCCGCAGACGACGGCGACGATCGGCAACTCGCATCCCGGTGCCTGCCGCAACGGGGGCAAGCCGACCCTGGCCGATTCGCTCGCCGAATCCTGCAACACCTCATTCGCCTCCCTGGGCATGGACCTCGGAGAAGACGCAATCGCGAAGCAGGCCGAGAAGTTCGGCTTCGGCGAGGATCTCGAGATCCCTCTCAATGTCACCCCGTCCTCCTTCCCGTCCGACCTCAATCCGCCGCAGCTGGCTCAGTCCTCGCTCGGTCAGTACGAGGTCAGGTCGACTCCGCTGCAGATGGCGATGATGACCGCGGGAATCGCCAACGGCGGCAAGATGATGAAGCCCCAGCTCGTCGACAGGGTGCTCAATGCGAACACCCTCGAGCCGGTCTCCGAGACCCGTCCGAGCCAGATGTCCCGCCCCGTGTCCGGAGATACGGCCGACAAGCTCACCGACATGATGACCGGTGTGGTCGAGAACGGCACCGCCTCGGTGGCGAAGATGGGCGATACGAAGGTCGCGGCGAAGACCGGCACCGCCCAGCACGCCAAGGGCGCGGCACCCCATGCCTGGTTCATCTCCTTCGCCCCCGCCGACGACCCTCAGGTCGCAGTCGCGGTCGTAGTCGAGAACGGTGGAAACGCGGGCAACGAAGCTTATGGTGCGACGGTCGCAGGACCGATCGCGAAGAACATGATGGAAGCGGTGGTCGAGAAATGAGACCCGTCGAAGGCACCCTGTTGGGCAACCGTTACAAACTCACCTCCCGCATCGCCGTCGGCGGCATGGGCGAGGTCTGGAAGGGTGTGGACTCCGTGCTCGGCCGCGAGGTCGCGGCGAAGATCCTCAAGGACGAGTACCTCTCCGAATCGACCTTCCTCGCCCGGTTCCGTGCCGAAGCCCAGAACATGGGCCGAGTCTCCGACCCGGGAATCGCCGGCGTCTACGACTACGGTGACGAGCAGGGTTCGCCCTACCTCGTCATGGAATACGTGCCCGGTGAGGCTCTGTCGGCCATCATCGAGCGCAGTGCTCCCCTATCCGAGACCGATACGCTCTCCATCGTCACGCAGGCCGCTCAGGCCCTCGGTGCCGCACACAAGGTGGGCGTCATCCACCGTGACATCAAGCCCGGCAACATCCTCATGACCCCGGACTTCCGGGTCAAGATCACGGACTTCGGCATCGCCCGAGTCACCGATCAGGCACCGCTGACGAAGACCGGGCAGGTCATGGGCACCGCCCAGTACCTCGCCCCCGAACAGGCCACCGGAAAGGGTTCGGGACCTGGTTCCGACCTCTATGCACTGGGCATCATCGCCTATGAGGCCCTGGCCGGTCAGCGTCCCTTCACGGGGGACTCGCAGGTGGCCATCGCCATCGCCCAGGTCAATCAGCAGCATCCGCCGCTGCCGGACACGGTCTCCGAACCGCTGCGCCGCTTCGTCGACTGCCTGCTGGAGAAGAAGCCCGAACGCCGTCCCTCGGACGCGTTCAAGGTCGCCAAGGCCGCCGAGGCGCTCTCGGCCGGGGACATCGCCGGGGCCGAGGAGCTCGTGCCGCAGATGCGCCACGGAGCCGCGGCGTCCGAAGCTCTGACCCAGGTCTTCAACAACCCGGAGCCGGCAGCCACGACGAAGACCCTGCCCGTCACCTCCTCGAACGATGCGACCCAGGTGTACCCGAACGGTGCCGCCGCCGGAATCGTCGGCGCTGGTGCCGCGGGTGCCGGAGCAGCTGCGGCGAATACGGGACAGATCGATCCCAACGATCCGCAGAATCAGGATCTGGAGAAGGACAAGCAGTCGAACAAGGGCCGGGTCCTCATTTGGATCCTTGCGATCATCGCCCTCATCGCGGTCGGTTCCCTGCTGTGGTTCTTCCTCGGCGGAGGCAATGCCGAACCCGAACCGGAGCCATCGACCTCGGCGCCCACCTCGGAGGCGGCGAAGACGATCGAGATCGATAAGAACGATTACATCGGACTCACGGAATCCTCGGCGACGCAGAACCTCGAGAACAAGGGACTCGAGGTCGAGACGACCGACATCAACTCGGATCGGGCGGCCGGAACCGTCGCGGACGTCGGCGAGGGCGACAACGGTTACACCTTCGAAGAGGGTGACACCGTGACCCTCTACATCTCCGCCGGTCCCGCCGAGCAGCCCGAAGAGCCGGCCTCGGACTCCGGATCCGATTCGGGGCTGGGCAATGACTCGGAGTCGAGCTCGGATTCCGGTTCCTCATCCGATTCGCAGGATCAGGGTTCGAACTCCGGTGACAACGGCTCGTCCTCCGACCAGGATTCCTCGAGCTCGTCGAGTTCGTCGTCGGACTCCGAGACGTCGAGCGAATCGGACTCCTCATCGTCGACGGACACGTCAGGCGAGTCGGATACCTCGAGCTCCGGCGATTCGGCCGACACCTCCGGCGGCTCCAACCCGAACAGCGGCAATGACGGGGCGGGCAGCAATCAAGGCTCGTCGAGCGGTTCGAACTCGGAGGCCGGCGGCAACCAGAACGGAAACAACGGCGATGAATAGACATTGAACGATACTGACCAGCGATTACGAGAAGCGAAGAGTTTGAGATACTGAAACTCGACCCGGTTCAGGTGAGAATGAACCGTGAGACCGGGTGAGACAAGCGGAGGACATACATGAGTGAACCCAAGGTGCTGTCGGGGCGTTACGAAGTTCGTGCGCTCCTCGGCCGTGGGGGCATGGCAGAAGTGCATGAGGGCGTCGACAACCGTCTCGGCCGTCGCGTGGCCATCAAACTTCTGCGCTCCGATCTCGCCCGCGATCCGTCTTTCCATACCCGGCTCAAGCGCGAGGCCCAGTCCGCTGCCGGTCTCAATCATCCCGGAATCGTCTCCGTCTACGATTCGGGTGAAGAGGAATTCGTCGAATCCGGCGGCTCGTCGGTGTCCGTGCCGTTCATCGTCATGGAATACGTCGAGGGCCAGACCCTGCGCGAAGTCCTCAACGAGCACGGCACACTCACCGTGGACGAGGCCCTCAATGTCATCGCCGGGGTGCTGGCTCCGCTAGAGTACTCCCACCGCAACGGCATCGTCCACCGCGACATCAAGCCTGCGAACGTCATGCTCACTCCCGAGGGTGACATCAAGGTCATGGACTTCGGGATCGCCCGAGCGCTCAAGGACAATTCGGGACTGACGCAGACCCAGTCCGTAGTCGGCACCGCCCAGTACCTCTCCCCCGAGCAAGCCCGCGGCGAAGTCGTCGACGCCCGCTCCGACCTGTACTCGACCGCCTGCCTGCTCTACGAGCTGCTTGCCGGCCGTCCCCCGTTCGTCGGCGACTCCCAGCTGGCCGTGGCCTACCAGCATGTCGGGGAGACCCCGCAGCCGCCGAGCTTCTTCAACTCGAACATCCCACCGGCCGTCGACCGGCTCCTCCTCCACGCTCTGCTCAAGGACCGCGACGCCCGGTATCAGGATGCCTACACCTTCCGTGAGGACGTGCTCGCCGCCCGCGACGGCCGTCCCATGAGCTTCGAGGACGATGTCGAAGCCACTCAGGCGTATCCGATGATGGCCCCGCCCATGACCGCCCCGATGGCCCATGCCAACGAGGCCGATGCCGCTCCCGAGACCGGACCGGTGTCGACGATCATGACCAATCAGGAGGAGCGTCCGCCGCAGAAGCGCTCCCGCGCGTGGGTCTGGATCGGCAGCATCTTCGTGCTCCTCGCCCTGGCCGCCGTGGCCCTGTGGGTGTACGAGATCAACAAGCCCGAACCGATCGTTCAGGTCGAAGTCACGGATGTGGCCGATATGGATGCCGATGAGGCCGAGGCGGCCCTCATGCAACAGGGCCTGCGAGTGAACACGGACGAGAAGTACAGCTCGGAAGTCGACAAGGGCAAGGCCATCGAAACCGATCCTCCGGGCGGTCAGAGGGTCGACAAGGACAGCGTGGTCAAGCTGATCATCTCCTCCGGACCCGAGTCCGTGACGATCCCCGACGTCTCCGGAAAGACCGAGGAGGCGGCGCGGAAGATCATCAATGACGCGGGGCTGCAGGCCGGCACCCATATCTCCCAGAATTCCCCGGATGTGGAGAAGGGCGTGGTCATCGAGACCAAGCCCGGTGACGGTCAGGAGGTCGATGTCGATTCGAATGTCGATCTCGTCGTGTCCTCAGGTCTCGTCGAGGTCCCCGATGTCACCGGCCAGACGGCCGAGGAGGCCTGCAAGACCCTCGAAGGCGATGAGTACCAGTTCACGTGCAAGACCGAAGAGGTCGAGACCGACGAACACGATGAGAAGAAGGTCTTCGAACAGTCCGCGACCGGCGGCAGCGAGGTCAAGCAGGGCTCTGAGATCACCGTGAAGGTGGCCAAGAAGCCGCCGGAGCCGTCGCCGTCGATCCCGTCGGTCCCCGGTGGCATCCCGACCGCTCCCGGCGACGATGACGGCGGAGACGAAGACGACAAGGATGATAAGGACAAGAAGGACAAGGATTCGATGGGCGGAGGGCTCTTCGACAACTGGACGGAAGGCATCATCGGCAACTGAGCCGCACACGCCACGGTCGCCTGGCGGTCGGGTCAGTCATCGACTGGCCCGGCCGCTGTTGTCTCCGAAGAGAGTCTGTGGGCGTCGGTGACGCCGGTCCTCACTCCAGGGTGAGGAACAGGTCGGTGCGCATATCGGCGGGATCCGCCTCGGGGCTGGGTTCGGTGACATAGAGTTCGATGAACGGCAGTCCCGGTCGATGCCCGGCCGCCATCACGTCCTTGAGCAGCTGCGCCCAGGACTCCCCGAGCCCGTCGTATCCGCCGAGGTGGCTGCGCACGGCCATGGATCCGCCGGGCAGCTCCGCGGGGATGACGATATGACCGCCGGCGATGGGCTGCGCATTCGTCAGCCCCGCCGAGGTGGGGATCCCGACCTGCAGATCCACCGTTTCGCTCGGCTGACGGGTGTAGAGAGCGAAGGCCGGTCCCGCTGGTTCGAGTCCTGCCTCGGAGAGTACGGGGAAGAGTCCGGAGAACGTGGCGTCGAAGAGTTCCGGCAGGCCCGACATGTGCACTTCGCGCGCCTCGACGACCGCCGCCGGAGTGGCCGGGACCTCGATGACGGTGAGTTCGGTGAACGGTTCGTCGCGCAGATAGGTCGGTTCTGACATCGTCGGTGTCTCCTGTTCGTCGGCAGTGCACGGCTCCTGAGGCCATGCACGGATCCCGTCGCGGATTCGGATCGTCTGAGCACAGGGATCACTGTGCTCACGATCATAACGATGGGCCGCCTCGGCGAGAACCCTGAGACCAGGGATCGGCGGGAATTCTCAGGCGATCGCGGTCGCCAGCGGCGACATGCGCGCCGCCGCCTGGGCAGCGCCTTCGAGACCGCACACCTCGAGCCAGTTGCCGAGCATGAGGTATCCGCATTCCGTGAGAACGGATTCGGGGTGGAACTGGACGCCGAACAGCGGCTGCTCCCGGTGTTCGATGGCCATGACGATGCCGTCGTCGGTGCGGGCGGTGACCGCGAACTTCTCGAGGTCGAGGGTCTCGTCGACGATCGCCAGCGAATGGTAGCGGGTGACGGTCAGCGGGCTCGGACAACCGAAGAAGATGCCTTCGCCGTCGTGGGTGATGACCGAGGTCTTGCCGTGCATGAGCACGGGAGAATGGGTGACCTCGGCGCCGAACACCTCGCCGAGGGCCTGATGGCCCAGGCAGACGCCGAACACCGGCATGCCGGCCGTCTCCGCCCAGGACAGCAGGGGCGGGCAGATCCCGGATTCCGCGGGCACGCCGGGCCCCGGGGACAGGAGCACGCCGTCGTAGGTGCTCACGGTCCCCGCGATCGCGGAGGCGGGGATGTCGTCGTTGCGGACGACGTCGACGTCGGCGCCGAGCTCACGCAGATAGGACACGAGCGTGTAGACGAAGCTGTCGTAGTTGTCGATGACGAGGATCTTTGTCATTGTCCGCCTTCGGTCACGGTGGCGTTGTTGAAAGGCATGTACGGGGCGATCACGGGGAAGACGTACTGCATGAGCAGCAGCACGACGGCCACGATGAGGATGAGGGCGAGGATGAGCTTGACCACCCAATTGCCCGGGAGGATCCGCCAGATGAATGCGTACATATCAGGCACCGCCGTTCTTGCTGACCTTGTCGTAGGCCTTCGAGTCCTTGATATTGTCCGGCGCTCCGTCGCTGGCCGGCGTCCAGTCCGTGAGTTCGGCGTAGGCGACGTAGCGTTCCCGGGCGGAGAACATCGGGTTGCAGGCCGTCATCGTAAGGATCCGGTCTTTGCCCTTGAAGTCGGGAGCGTCCGGCACGGGTGAAAGCACTTCGACGGCATCGGGGAGGATGATGTCGAAGTTGCGGAAAGTGTAAGTATAGAAGCCGTCCTTCGTCTGGACGATGATCTCATCGCCCGGGCGCAGGTTCGCGATCTGGTTGAGCGGCTTGCCGTAGGTCACGCGGTGGCCGGCGATGGAGAAGTTCCCCACCTCACCCGGCATCGCCGAGTTCGGGTAGCGGCCCACACCCATCCGGTTGAGCACGGGTTCGAGGTCGACGCCCTCGGCAACGGTCCGGTAGTAGTCGTCGCCGAAGCGCGGGATGTAGAAGATGCCGAAGGCCTCGTTCTTGCCCACGGGATCGGCGACCACGGGTTCGTCCGGGTCGTCCGGCAGCTCGTTCGGATCCTGGTTAGCCCAGTCCTGGGTGAGTTCGTCGGCGAGCACTTCGTTGTCGCGGTTGGCCTGGATGTCCGTCCACCACAGCTGCCAGACGACGAAGAGGATGAGGACGAGACCGGCCGTGATGCACAGTTCGCCGAAGGTGCGCACGGTCCCGCGGATCGGGCCGAGCGGTTCCTTCTCCACGGGCTGCCGTCGCCGCTGGCGGCGGGTCTGAGGCCGGCTCTGCGGTTGCGGTGCGGCCTGCGGTTGGCGTTGATCTTCGCCGAGGTGGCCGTGCGTCTGCGGTCCACCGTGACCCTGCGGGACCGCGGGCATGGCCTGAGTGGCCTGGCCGTGCTGTTGGCCTTGCGGGTGCTGTTGCGGCTGTTCGTAGACGGGCGGAGCGTCGGAGTAGACGGCGGTCGGTTCGCCCTGGGCCGCGGCGGCTTCGGCTTCCCTGCGTCGCAGCTCGCGTCGGCTGGGCAGCGGCTGATCGCCCGAACCGCCCGCAGACTGACCGGCGGAGTGATCGAGCTGCTGGTCACCGTAGTCAGCTGGAGCCTGCCGTCTCTGAGCAGGACGGATGGTGGGTCGCGAGGGCGGATTCACGCCCGGCTCGTTACCCGAGGAGGAACTATTCACCACTTCTGCTCCGTGACTGTCACTGCATTGTCGGGGGCCGTCGAAGATGACAGGCGGGGACACCCCTATGCACTTTATCCTATGAGAATCGTCGTTCGGGGCGCGCTCGGGGCGCTTTCAGGGTAGTCGGAGTTTTTCACTGTGACCCTCGCCCCGAGTAGACTGGTCTGCGATCGTCCCCAACCATTCATTCGGCGACCCCAACGACGGTCGACCGACAAAGGAGTACTTGTGGCCAAGTCCAATGGACGCCCCCAGCGCACTTCTCGCACTTCGTCGGCGGCCAAGGCGAAGCAGGCCGAATCCGCAGAAGCGGTCGAAGCGACCGAGGTCGACGAACTCGAGACCGAATCGCTCGACACCGAAGTCGCCGAGGCTGCTGACACCGAGTCGGATGCGACGGAGTCTGCTGCGGAGGACCTGAAGGGCGATTCCGCGGATGAGGACGCAGACGCAGAGGACTCTGACGAGGCTTCCGCGAAGGACTCAGCGACCGCGGCCGCAGGGAAGAAGGACAAGGCGTGGAAGGACGAGAAGTCGACCACGAAGTCCGACTCGAACAAGGACGAGAAGTCAGCCAAGGATGCGAAGTCGTCGAAGACTTCGGACTCGAAGACCTCGGCTTCGAAGACTTCTGATTCCAAATCATCCAAGACAGCCGGCTCGAAGGGTGCGGCCGCCAAGCGCACGTCCCGTTCGGGCAATCCCGCCAAGCGCCCGCAGGGCCGCAAGACGGCGAGCTACACCTCGACCTCGGGCCAGCAGACCATCAAGCCCAACCCGAGCTGGTTCCTGCCGGTCCTCATCGGCCTGCTGCTCATCGGCCTGATCTGGCTCGTCACCTTCTACATCACTCAGGGTGCTTTCCCCGTCGAAGCCTGGGGCAACTGGAACATCCTCATCGGCTTCGCCTTCTTCGTGGCGGGTCTGATCATGTCCACACGCTGGCGGTAGCCGACCCCGGCCGCATTCCCTGACGATTGTCTGGTCGATCCGCGGTGATTCTGAGCTCGGAATCACCGCGGATCGACCAGACAATCTGCATTCACTGGTCCCCCACCTGCTCCGACAGCGGCACCCCGGAATCACCAATCCACAAGCGCCGAGTTATACCCAAGCCGGGTGCGTCGCTTGTGGAAAACTTATCTTGGACCTCTGACCAGGATAAACACACGGGTGTAAGTTATCCACGTTGTGGATAGAGCTTGTGGACAAAGAATTTTCCACTGCAGAGTGCACACAAAGCGGCTTTTGTCTGGTAAAAGCCTGACAGCACCTATGCGACTCTGCACTGCAGTCGAAATCGCCGCACTCTGGGACTGAGTCCAAGAACCTCAGCCGAGTTCGGAATCCGAGCTGCGAGCTCAGGGCAGGGCTGAGAGGCCGGCCAGCTTCCACGCTCCGCCGGCTGCCAGGAGCACCACCAGACCGACCGAGGTCGACGCGAATACGAGCGTCCGCAAGCGCTGCGGCCCGAGCAGCCCTGCGCAGCCGAGCACGAACCCGGTGAGCAGACCGCCGAGGTGGGACTCCCAGGACACGCCCGCGACGAGGAATCCGTAGCCGAAGTTGAGCGCGACGAATACGAGCACCCCGGCGATGTTCCGGTCGAGCCGACGGGTCGGGGCCAAGAGGACACCGACGATCGCGAACACTGCACCCGAAGCACCGATATGATGCGTCACCCAATCGACGCCGAGGGGATCGGCCAGCAGGAGCACCATGGCCGAACCACCCGCGGTGCCGATGATGTAGACGGCCAGGAACTTCCAATGCCCCAATGCCCGCTCGACGAAGGATCCGAAGAAGAACAGTCCGATCATGTTCGCCAGCAGATGGAACGGTGAGGGCTCCTCGTGGACGAGAGCGACCGTGAGCACCCGCCACGGCTGTTCGAGCGTGAGTGCGGGAACGAAGCTCAGTCGGCGCAGCAGGTCGAGGCCGGGAATGAGCTCCGCGAGGAACGCCACGATGGTGACGATGAGGAGTGTGCGGGTGATCAGCGGCGGGGATGCAGAGAGGGCCCGGCCGGTTTCCCGTGCCGAGCCCTCCTCAGGTGTGTCCATCACACCATGGTACTCAGTGGTCCTCTACGGACAGTGACTCACTTCGCGGTGACGTCGACCTTCTCGATGACGACCGGCTCGACCGGCTTGTCCATCGCAGCGGTGCGCACACCCTCGATCTCGTCGACGACCCGCTGCGAGGCTTCGTCGGCAACCTCACCGAAGATGGTGTGCTTGCCGTTGAGCCAAGGGGTCTCGGCGGTGGTGATGAAGAACTGCGAGCCGTTGGTGCCGCGTCCCATCTGCTTGCCGGCGTTGGCCATGGCCAGCAGGTACTTGCGGTCGAACTGCAGTTCGGGGTGGATCTCGTCATCGAAGGTGTAGCCGGGTCCGCCGGTGCCGGTGCCCAGCGGGCAGCCGCCCTGGATCATGAAGTTCGAGATGATGCGGTGGAAGCCGAGTCCGTCGTAGAAGGGGCGCTTGGTCGGCTCGCCGGTCGAGGGATCGGTGAACTCACGCTCACCCTGGGCGAGTTCGACGAAGTTGGCCACGGTCTTCGGAGCATGATTGCCGAAGAGGTTGATGGTGATGTCACCGTGGTTGGTGTGCAGGACTGCGGTATGTGTCGAAGCTGTAGTCATGGCTTCATTCTTCCACGCCGAGACGGCGAATGCAGGTTCGCACCAGGTCCATTGCCCAACCTGTCAGGCGATCCGCAGACAATTCGATGACATCCGCTGTCCACAGGGTTGCCCCTAGGCCGTAGACTGGTCAATGATCACCTGACCACCGACATCTAAGGATTGGGAACTGTTTATGTCGAAGAAGCCCACTCGAGATCAGCTCACTTCGAAGCTCGATTCCGCGAAGCAGACGTCGCTCCGAGTCCTGGCAGATGCCAGCGAGAACGCAGCCCCGAAGCTGCGTGAGGCCGCAGACAAGGCTCGCCCCCAGGTCGAGGCGCTGGCCGGCAAGGCTGAAGAGTTCGCTGAGAAGGCGCGTCCGCAGGTCGAAGCTCTGGCCGACAAGGCCAATGATCGGGTCCACGACTGGGCCGACAAGCTCGAGTCCTACCGCCCCGAAGCCACCGAACGCGCCGGCAAGTTCGCATCGAACGCCGCGACTTCGCTGTCCGCTGCCGAGACCCCGAAGCTCATCGATGACCTGGCTGTCCGCCTCACCGGTGACAAGAAGGCCATGAAGAAGGCCCGCAAGGCTCTCGCCAACGCCGGCAAGCGCATCGAGAAGGACACCGCTCGCAAGTCCGGTGGCGGAAAGGCCGCACTTGTGTGGACCCTCGTCATCGGTTCGGCCGCCGGAATCGGCTACTACGTGTGGAAGAAGGCCCAGCCGGTCGAGGATCCCTGGTCGACCCCGCTGCCGAACAACCGTCCCGCCGATGCCCGTCCGGTCGGTTCCACCCCGGCTTCGCGCCAGGCCGCGGCCACCGAGGTCTCTCAGACCGCTGTGCCCTCGACCAAGGCTGAGGCCGCAGACGAGGTCCCCGCACCGAAGCCGGCATCGCAGTCGGCTGAAGGCTCCGACGCCAAGCACTGAGGCACTGACGACTGATCAGTCACGCTGTCCAGTCACCAAGCGAATCCACGGAATCGCATGACTGTCACCGAGGCGGTCCACCTCAATGGTGGGCCGCCTCGGTGTTTCTGTGCGTTTCGACTCCTTCTTGCTACCTGACGGCGGCCCAGCAACCTCGCGCCAGGTTGCTGCGCCGCCGTCAGGTAGCAATTAGGGAGGGGGAGCCTATTCGGGGTCGAGGACCTCGCGCCCGCCGCGCGGGAAGCCTCCAGCTCGGCGGGCGGCCACGAGACCGGTGATCGTGAATGCGAGGGTGGCGGCGAGGATGAGCAGCAGCGGAGCCGTCCACCCGCCGGTCGCGGTGTTGAGCCAACCGGCGAACGGCGGGGCCAAGGTCGCTGCGAGGTAGCCGCCGAACTGCACGCGCGCCGATGCTGACGCAGTCTGGGCGTCGCTGCCGGCGGTACGGGCGATGATCGAGAAGATCGCCGTGAACCCGCCGCCCTGGGCGATTCCGCCGGTGGTCGCCCACAGCCAGTACGCGCCGGGGGCCGCCAGCAGACCCACGGGCAGGGACAGCCAGAGCGCGGCAACGATCGCCACGGGCACCCACGGCTTCGTCTTCACGGCCAGCAACGGCACTCCGAAGGCGCCGAGGATCGCCGCGATCTGGAACAGGGACGCCGTGCCGCCCGCTGCGGTGCGGGCGAGCCCGATCGTGTCGCCGAGGTAGCTCGGCAGCCAGGTCGTCGTCACGTAGTAGGCGGTCGACTGCCCGGAGAACGTGATGATGAGCAGAGCGATGATCACTCGGAAGGAGGCGGGAGCCTCGGCCCACGACTGCTTCGCGGCGGGGGCGGCCGCCTCGGCGAGGGAAGGGTCAGTCGAATCGACGGCCCCCGCGGCAGCGCGGGCGGCTTCCCCCTCCCGGCGCACGCGCACACGGATGAGCACCATCCAGAAACCGAGCCCTGCCAGGGCGAGAACGCCCCATGCGGCCAGAGCCCAGCGCCAACCGAAGGCCGCGGCCAGCGGGCCGGTGCCGATGAGGGTGGCCATCGACCCGACGTTCATCATCGCCGAGTACAGGCCGGTGACCATCGACACCTGTTCCCACGGGACCTCCCGGCGGATGAGCACGGGCACGACGATATTGCCCAGGGTGATCGCGAGGCCGATGATTCCTGTGCCCACGAGCACGAGCCAGGAAGGGCCGACCGACCGCAGAACTGTGCCCAGGAGGACCCCTGACAGACAGGCGAGAACCGTGGCCTCGGCCCCGAGGCGGGTGATGAACTTCCCCGCCAACGGCGTAGCCAGCGCAAACAGCAGAACCGGCAGACCGGTCAGCAGACCGAGTCCGGCCGCGCTGAACCCCGTGCCCTCCTGGACGTCGGGCAGGATCGCCGTCGGCGCGATGATCGGGGTGCGCAGATTGAGGGCGAGGATGACGATGCCCAGAACGATCCAGGGCAGCATCCTCTTCGCGGAGGGCCGGTGAGGCGAACTCACATCCGCTCGGGAACGCGGATGCCGAGCACCCCGAGACCGGCCTGGAGGACCTCGAGCACGATCGCCGAGAGCCGCAGACGGGAGTCCCGCAGCTCTTCGGTCTCGGCGATGAGCACCGGGCACTGCTCGTAGAACGAGGTGAATGCCTGGGCGAGATCGAACAGGTAGGTGCACAGGCGGTGGGGCGTCGACCCGGCGGCCACCTCGGTGACCACATCGGCGAAGCCGAGGATCGACAGTGCCAGCTCACGCTCGGCCGTCTCGCCGAGGCTGATCGCAGCGTTCGCCACCTGGGAGGCATCGACGCCTTCGGCCTCGGCCTTGCGGCCGATCGAGCGGATGCGGGCACCGGCGTACTGGAGGTACGGGGCGGTGTTGCCGATGGGGGCGAGCATCCGGTCGAGGTCGAAGGTGTACGAGGTGTCGTGGGCGACGGAGAGGTCGGCGTACTTGACCGCACCGATGCCGACGATGCGCGCAACCTCATCGGCCTCCTCAGGCCCGAAGTCCACGCTCGACTCTGCCAGGGTCGTCTTCGCCCGGGTCACGGCTTCTTCGAGGAGTTCGGCCAGGCGCAGCGGGGCACCTGAGCGAGTGCGCAGGATCTTGCCGTCGGACCCGAGCACATTGCCGATCTTCACGTGCTCGGGGCTGAAGGTCTCCGGCAGCCAGCCGGCTGCGCGGGCGACGGTGAAGACCATCTCGAAGTGCATGGCCTGCGGGGTGCCGACGACGTAGAGTGCCCGGTTCACACCGAGGTTGATCGCCCGGTTGCGGACGGCCGCGAGGTCGGTCGTGGCGTAGCCGTAGCCGCCGTCGGATTTGCGGATGATGAGCGGCAGGGGTTCGCCCTCTCGGCCGGTGAAGCCTTCGGGGAACACGCACAGCGCTCCATCGGAGATCGTGGCCAGGCCCTTGGCCTCGAGCTCGTCGCAGACCTCGGCGAGCATGTCATTGTAGGTGGACTCTCCGGCGAGGTCGGCGTCGGTGAGGGTGACGTCGAGGAGGGAGTAGATGCGGTTGAAGTACTCGCGGGAGTAGCCGACGAGCGTCGTCCACAGGCCCAGGGTCTCTTCGTCGCCGCCCTGGAGTTTGACGACGCGGGACCGGGAGCGGGTGGCGAAGGCTTCATCTGAGTCGAACTTCGCCCGGGCCGCCTGGTAGAAGGCGTTCGGGTTCTCGGACACTTCGGAGGCCTCGTCGGAGTCGACTCCGACATCGAGGAGGTGCTCGATGAGCATGCCGAAGGGGGTGCCCCAGTCGCCGATGTGGTTCTGGCGGATGACCGCGTTGCCGAGGAATTCGTGGGTGCGGGCCAAGGCGTCGCCGACGACGGTGGTGCGCAGGTGCCCGACGTGCATCTCCTTGGCCACGTTCGGGGCCGAGTAGTCGATGGCGATTTTCTGCGGGGCATCGTTCGCCGGTGCCGCTGCGGCGCCTCCAGCCTCGAGGGTGGAGGCGAGGAATTCCGGGGTGAAGGTGAGGTTGATGAACCCGGGTCCGGAGATCTCCGGGGTCTCGCACACGCCCTCGAGGTCGAGGTTCTCGACGATCTGTCCGGCGATGTCGCGCGGCTTCGACTTCAGTTCCTTGGCCAGCGGCAGGGCCACATTGGCCTGGAAGTCTGCGAACTGGCTGCTGCGGATGACGGGATCGCGCCTTGCGAAGTCCTCACCGAAGGCTTGGGTGAGGGCGGCGGCGAAACGGTCCGTGAGCACAGAAGTCAGAGATGGCATATGCCCATTCTATTGCCGGGTGCAAGTTGCCTGGGCATCGGTTCCGGCCCGCGGTCGCCGCTCAGCCGAGCTTGTAATGTGGGTCACGTGACTTATCTTCGCTATCCCCATATCCAGTCCGATCTCATCACCTTCACCGCCGACGACGATGTCTGGCTCGTTCCCTCCGCCGGCGGCCGCGCCTGGCGGCTGACCTCCGATCATGCGCCGGTCCGGTCACCGAGGATCTCCCCCGACGCAGCGCACGTCACGTTCGTATCCTTCCGCACCGGCCAGCCGGAGCTCATGGTCGCCGAGGTGGCCACCGGGTCCCTGCGTCGGCTCACCTGGTTGGGGTCGAGCGCGATGACGATGCTCGGGTGGGCCGATGCCGCTCATGTCCTCGTCGGTGCGAATGCCGGGGAGTTCGAGGTCCGCAACCATGTCGTTAAGTCCGTGAGCCTCGACGGTGAGGTCGATCGACTGTCGTTCGGTCGTGCTTCGGGACTGGCCCGGCACCACACGGGAGTGACCGCTCTGTCGACGCCGTTCTCCCGTCCGCCCGCGCATTGGAAGCGCTACCGAGGAGGCACCGCACCGAGGCTGTGGCTCGATCGGGTCGGCAATGCGAACGCTGCCGGCATCGGCGATGGGTCCGGAGCCCGGTGGCAGCGGCTGCTGCGCGAGGACGAGGCCTCTCTGACCGACCCGCTGTGGGTCGGCGATTCGCTCGTGTTCACCTCGGATCGGGCCGCGACCTTCCCTCACCATGCCGATGAGCAGGCGAACCTGTGGATCATCGACGGACTGGCCACCTCGGCGAGTTCCGGCAGCTCCGGCGACGCCGCGGTCGAACCGCGCCAACTCACTCACCAGACCGAGGCCGAGGGCTATGTCCGCGACGCGACGACCGACGGCACCCGCATCGTCTGGCACTCCCGTGGGGAGATCAAGATCCTCGACAGCCTCGACGCCGAGGTCCGCACCCTCGCAGTGACTCTGCCGGGCACTCAGGTGCAGCCGCTCAGCCTCGATCCGAAGACCGGGCTCAACCACGTCAGCCCCGACAGAGAAGGCAATGCCTCGGTGGTGGAATGGCGGGGCAAGACCTTCTGGCTCGCCCACCGCGAAGGCCCGGCCCGAGCGCTGTGCGCGGATTCGTCGATCCGCACCCGCGAACCCCTCATCCTCGGGGACACCGGGTTGGCCGCGTACATCACCGATGTCGAAGGGGAGGACGCGATCGAGGTCGCGTCCGTGACCGGGGACAAGCAGCCTCGGCGAATCGGGGCCGGAGCCCTGGGACGGGTCCTGCATCTGAAGGCGGATCCGGCGGGGAAGATGCTCGCCACGATCTCCCACGACGGGTCGATCCGAACCGTCGAGGTGGGCAACGGACGGACGCGTCTGATCGGACATTCGGGCCACGGAGAGGCGCGCAATCCGCGGTTCTCACCCGATGGGAAGTACCTCGTGTGGTCCCAGCCGACGCAGGGTGAGGAGCTGCTCGCGCAGCTGATGATCGCCGAGGTGAAGTCGGATCGCGAGGCCCAGCCGCTGACGACGGGCAAGTTCAATGATTTCTCACCGACGTTCACCCGCGACGGGAAGTTCGTCGCGTTCCTCTCCGATCGCACCTTCGATCCCTCCTACAACCAGCATTCCTTCGATCTGTCGTTCAACGGCGTCACCCGACCGTGGCTGCTGCCCTTGGCCGCCGATGAGCCCGCACCGTTCGGGCCGAGCGCCGGCGGATGGGCGATCAGCGAGGTCACCGAAGAGGCGAAGACCGAACGTGGGCGCGGGGACAAACCGGCCGCCACCGTCGAGGTCGAACTCGAGGGTGCCGAGGAGCGCATCGTGCCGTTCCCGGTCGCCTCGGGGGTCTTCCGGGATCTCGAATCCGCCGACGGTGGTCTCGTCTGGCTGCGCACCGGCGACGTCGAAGCCGGTGAGCTCGGCACCGGACAGGCCGGAGATGCCGGTGACAAACCCGCCGAGGTGGTCCAGTACTTCGACTTCGCCAAGCGGAAGGTCACCACCGTCGTCGACAAGGCCGACGAGTATGAGATCTCCGGAGACGGCAAGCTGCTCGTCGTGCGCCGCGACGACGCGATCAGCGTGGTCCCGGCGAACCGGAAGGTCGAGGCCGACGATGATGACAACATCTCCGTCGATATCTCGCGTCTGCGGTTCGAACTCGACCGCCGGGCCGAATGGCTGCAGATGTTCGAAGAGAACTCCCGGATCATGCGCGACCACTATTGGCGCGAGGACATGAACGGGGTGAACTGGGAGTCGGCGACGCTGCGCTGGCGCGCCGTGGCCGCGAAGGCCCTGACTCACGACGACCTCGTCGACGTACTGTGGGAGACCGTGGGCGAACTCAACACCTCCCACGCCTACGTCAGTCCGTCGTCTGGACCGGGCGATGGGTCGAAGAAGCTCGGATTCCTCGGTGCGGATCTTGAGCGGAGGCCTGAGGGTTGGACGATCTCTCGCATCCTTCCCGGTGAGAGCAGTGAACCGGGGGCGAGGTCGCCGCTGCGCCAGGCCGGAGTCGGAGCGCAGCCCGGCGACGTCATCGTGGCTGTCAACGGTCAGCCCGTCGACGAGGCGGCCGGTCCCGCCGCTCATCTGCAGGGGGCCGCGGACACGATCGTCGAGCTGACTCTGCGCCGCGGCCGCAAGGACCGCACGGTCGCCGTCATTCCGCTGCCCAGCGAGGAGAAGCTGCGCTATCAGGATTGGGTGCGCTCCCGCCGCGAGTACGTGGCCGAGAAGTCCGACGGCCGCATCGGCTATGTGCATATCCCGGACATGACCTCCTACGGGTGGGCGCAGATGCACCGGGATCTGCGACAGGCCATGGCCTGCGAGGGCGTCATCGCCGATGTGCGATTCAACCGAGGCGGGCACACGAGCGCTCTGGTGGCCGAGCGCTTCGCCGATCAGGTGGTTGCCTGGGGTGCGGCTCGCAGCTACGACCAGATGGACCGGGACCCCGAGGATGCTCCGCGCGGCCCGGTGGTGTTCGTGGCAAATGAGTTCTCCGGCTCCGACGGCGACATCATCAACGCGCGTGTGCAGGCCAAGGGCATCGGCCCGGTAATCGGCGTGCGCACGTGGGGCGGTGTCGTCGGCATCGACGGTCGATACGATCTCGTCGACGGCACCGGAGTGACGCAGCCGCGCTATGCCTTCTGGATCGAGGGCAAGGGCTGGAGTGTGGAGAACTACGGCGTCGACCCGGATATCGAGGTCGAGCACGATCCCGGTCAGCTCTTCGCCGCCGACGATCCACAGCTCGACCGTGCCATCACCGAGGTGTTCGCCGAGCTGGAGGCCCGGCCCGCCGCGCAGGCGCCGGAGTTCCCGCCCCCACGCGTGCAGCCGCTGAAGAAGGACGGATCCGGGCGCCCGACGCTCCTGCCGAGGACTGATCTCCCGCCAGCCCCATCACCTGCCAGTAGGGTCCGGTTCGGCCACCTCGTGGGGAGTCATCGGGTCCTGATCCAGTCATCGGGAGAAAACTCGATGACTGGATCAGAACCCGATGACGAACCGAACGAAACTCGATGCGTGCCGGGCTCTATCGCTCGGTCGGGATGAGGGCCCACATGGCGAAGGCGAGCAGCACGAAGCCTGAGATGACGCCGCTGATGACGGGGATGAACGCCGGAGCCGCCGCGAAGAAGGCAATGAACCCGCCGGTTCCGCAGAGGGTGACGACGGTGGCGAGCACATGGAAGCGGTCGAGCCCGAACACCCAGCCGAGCGCGAAGAAATGAGTGCCGACGACCACCGCCACCCACGCCACGCCGAGTTCCGGATGGCCGAGGCTCGCCAGCAGGCGGGTTCCGGCGAACAGGAGAACCGCCTCGATGAGCACGATGATCCAGTAAGCGCGACCGAACGGGGGTTCCCGACGACCGCGTTCCCCAGATTCGCCGAGGCGGCCGCCACCACCACGTTTCCGCAGCAGTCCGCGAACCGCGAGGACCGCGATGCCGACGAACACGATGACGCCGACCGCGATGACGAGTGTGCGCCCCAGGGTCGAGAACTGGACGGTGTTGATGATGAGGAACAGCAGCCCGAAGCCGGCGCCGATGAGCGCCCCGATCTCCGCACCGGCGGCTGTCTGCCTGCCCCTCGGTGACATCGAGCTGTTCGGCCCAGGTTCTACCGCGGTCATCGTCGTCCGTCTCTCGTCGTCATCGGCACCCTTGCCGGCAACATTCTTCCACCGGTGCACCGGCGCTCCGATGCGGACTGACGAAACTCGGCGAACTCACAAGAATCTTCCGGCAACGCGATTCTTGACCGCATTCATGAACTGATGTTCACCAGGTGTGAACCTAGATTCATTCTTCGTTCGAGGAGGCAACGATGCCAGCCTGCACCAGCCCGACTCAGCATGCCGCACCCACGGATTTCGACGACATCCTCTACATCGTGGAAGAGACCTGCGCAGTGACGACACCAAGGCGACCTACGTCTCGGACGTCTGCGCTTCAGCGGGCGCGATCGGCCAGGGTGTTCGTACCGACAGCCGTCAAGTGCAGCTGCCGTCAGGAACAGCTGTCGACGAGAGCGGCAGAGGAAGAGGGCACTGCCGCTGTATTCGCGTCGTAGACTCGAAGGGAAGCGAGCGAAAGGAGCGTCAGCCGATGTCCGAGAAGAAGAGCTCAGCCAAGAGCAGCGCACCCGTGGTCCAGGTCCGCCGCATCTACGACGAAGCGCAGACGTCCGATGGGACCCGAGTTCTGGTCGATCGGGTCTGGCCGCGCGGAGTGAGCAAGGACACGGCCGAACTCGACGAGTGGGTCAAGGACATCGCGCCCTCGACCGAGCTGCGCAAGTGGTACTCCCACGACCCGGAGAAGTTCGACGAGTTCGCTCGCCGCTTCCGCGAGGAACTGAAGAACGATGATGCCGAGAAGGCCCTCGATGAGCTGCGGGAGCTCGCACAGAAGGGGACTCTCACCCTGCTCACCGCGGCCAAGCGCGACGACATCAGCCAGGCCACCGTGCTCGCCGAGATCCTCAATGACGGCAAGAAGACGACTGGAAAGAAATCCGGAAGGAAGACGACCGGGACCACCAAGTCCGGAAGCAAGAAGTCGAGCTCCAAAAAGGGCGGCGAATGAGCGAGATCAGCCCTGACACCTGCGACCGGACTGATGTCCTCGCCGGCGGCTGCTCCGAATGCGGCTTCACCGTCGGCGCCAGCGGCTTCTCCATCGCCGGGGCGCCCAATGCCCGGGTCTTCCAGATCGCGACTCAAACGCCGACCATGGCCGCCAGCGGCCTGCTAGTCCCAGCGGGACTCAGCTCAGAGTCCCGGCCGGCTGCAGCCGTTCGCGCACGTCCTTCCACGGCTTGTCCCAGGACATGTCCTCCGGCAGCAGCACTTGACCGCAGGCGCTGCACACCTCGCCCTGGGTAGTCTCGGCGCCGCAGGCTTCGTGGATGAGTCCCATATGGCCTCCGCCGGCAGGCAGTTCGGTGTGCTTCTCTGCCCACAGCGACAGCTGCTGCAGGATCGGCAGCAGATCGGCGGCGGCCTCCGTAGCCGCATAGCCCTGCCGGATCCGCGCCCCATCGGCGTAGTCGACCTTCGTCAGCAGCCCGGCCCCAAGCATTCCGGACAACCGCCGGCTGAGCACGGCTTCGGAGATTCCGAGATTCTCACGCAGCTGGTCGAAACGCCCCCGACCGTGGAGGACGTCGCGGACGATGAGCAGCACCCACGGATCGCCGAGCACATCGAGCGACCGCTTCACCGGACAGAACTCCTGCGACCAATCCGAACGCAAAGCCATCTCGACTACCTTTCTTCGACGAAGTCTGCTTATACTTCCTCCAGTATAACTTCTTTGAAGAAAGCCCGAGGGCTCGATGTCGACCACTCCACCCGCGCAGCGGAAGCATCGCCGCATCCACACCGCCTGGTGGGTCGCTGCCGTCGCCTTCATCGCCCTGCTCGCCGCCGCCGGATTCCGGGCTGCTCCCGCAGCGCTCATGGTTCCGCTCCATGCGGACTTCGGGTGGTCGATGAGCAGCATGTCCCTGGCCGTGAGCGTGAATCTGCTGCTCTACGGGCTCACGGCCCCCTTCGCAGCGGCACTCATGGATCGCTTCGGCATCCGCCAGGTTGTCGCCGCGGCTCTGGCTCTCGTCGCCCTCGGTGCCGGAGGCAGCGTGCTCATGACCGCCTCCTGGCAGCTGCTCCTCTTCTGGGGAGTGCTCATCGGGCTGGGCACCGGTTCGATGGCCCTCGTCTTCGCCGCCACCATCGCCGACCGCTGGTTCCTCGCCCGTCGCGGGCTGGTCATGGGTATCCTCACTGCCGGATCGGCCACCGGTCAGCTGATCTTCCTGCCGCCGGTCGCCACGATCGCCGAATCCACCGGATGGAAGCCGGCATCCCTGCTCATCGGCATCGCGGCGATGGCCGCCGTGCCGCTGGTCTGGTTCGTCCTCCGTGATCATCCCTCGGACCTGGGCGTCCTGCCCTACGGTGCGCCTGATGCGAGCACGGATCGCCCGACCGACCCCGACGACGCGACCGAACCTGAGGTCGACACCCCGACCACGGCAGAGTCCGCCCCGACCACGCCCGCCGAACGCCGCGGCACCGGCGCCACCCAACGCGCCTTCACAGGGCTCTTCTTCGCCGCTCGTCATCGCTCGTTCTGGGCTCTGGCCATCGCCTTCGCCATCTGCGGCGCAACGACGAACGGCCTCATCGGCATCCACTTCATCCCCTCGGCCCACGACCATGGGATGCCCGCCTCGACGGCGGCCGGCCTGCTCGCGGTCGTCGGGATCTTCGACATCGTGGGCACCGTGTTCTCCGGCTGGCTGACCGACAGATTCGATCCCCGGATCCTCCTCGTCGCGTACTACACGTTCCGCGGGGTCGGCCTGCTGCTCCTGCCCTGGCTGCTCTCGGACACGGTGCATCCGAGCATGATCCTCTTCATCGTCGTATACGGCCTCGACTGGGTCGCGACGGTCCCGCCGACGGCCGCGCTGTGCCGGGAGATCTTCGGCGACAACGGCACCATCGTCTTCGGCTGGGTCTTCGCCGCCCATCAGATCGGCGCCGCCGCCGCTGCCTTCGCTGCCGGCGCCGTTCGTGACGCCTTCGGTGAGTACACCTATGCCTGGTGGGGCGGGGCCGCCATGTGCGTCATCGCCGCGGTCCTGTCGTTCGCGGTCAGACGCCGTCTGATCGATGATCGAAAGGAACCCACCATCGCCGAGGCGGCCGCGTAGCCCAGCTCAACCGAGGTTCAGCCCTGTTCCACCGGTTCCCACAGCTCGATCCGATTCCCCTCGGGATCGGTGACCCAACCGAAGCGACCGATTCCGTCCATATCCTCGGTCTCTGGAGCCACCTCGGCGCCGGCGCCCTGCAGCTGCGCGATCATCGCGTCGAGGTCGCCGACACGGAAATTCAGCATCGTCTGCTGCCGGTCCTGGTTCTCCGGTCGTGTCCCGAAGTAGTCGGTGTCGGCTCCGAACATCGCCATCACGGTCGGTCCGGCCGGCTGCTGCCACAGCCCGTGATCACCGAAGTCGACGCCGAGGACGTCGCGGTACCAGGCCGTCATCGCCACGGGATCGGCCGTCCGCAGGAAGTATCCGCCGATTCCATTCACTCTCTCCATGGATGAATGGTAGTCCCAGGGATGGACTCAAGTGTCGCGGAATGTCGGGAGACTGTAGTTTGTTACAGGGCACAGATCGTCAATCCGTGAAAGGACGTTCCATGAGCAAGTTCGCTGTCACCAATGCCAACACCGGCGAGGTCGAGGAAGAGTTCGCCTCGGTTCCCAAAGAGGAGATTCCCGCCTACATCGATCGTGCCCACGAGGCACATCTGGCGTGGAAGGAGACGCCACTGCATGAGCGCGGGGCGATCCTGCACAAGTTCGCCGATCTCGTCGATGAGAATGCCGATGAGATGGCCGACATCATCGGGCATGAGATGGGCAAGATCAAGAAGCAGGGCCTCGGCGAGGTCGACAAGGTCGCCCGCACCGCCCGCTGGATGGCCGACAATGCCGCCACCCACCTGTCCACGACTCACCTGGCCGCCGCCGGTGCGGCCAGCAGCTATGTCGAGCACCAGCCGCTGGGCGTGCTGCTGGGCATCATGCCGTGGAACTTCCCGTACAACCAGATCGCGCGCTTCGTGCTGCCCAACCTCATGGTCGGAAACACGATCATCATGAAGCAGGCGTCGATCTGCCCGAAGTCCTCACAGTACTTCGAGGACCTCCTCACTGAGGCGGGACTGCCCAAGGGCGTGTACCAGAACATCTACCTCGACTCCTCCCACGCCGAGGAGGTCCTCAAGGACTTCCGCGTCAAGGGATTCTCCCTCACCGGCTCCGAGGGTGCCGGTGCGTCGGTGGCCGCGATCGCCGCGAAGTACTACAAGCGCGCGGTCCTCGAGCTCGGCGGCAACGACCCCGCCGTCGTCCTCGATTCGAAGGACGTCGCCTCGGTGGCGCAGAAGCTCGTCGGGATTCGTCTGACGAACGCCGGCCAGGTCTGCACCTCGCCGAAGCGCATGATCGTCGTCGATGACCTCTACGACGAGTTCGTGGCGGAGGCCGTCAAGGCCGCCGAGGCTACCAAGGTTTCGGACTTCGACGACCCCGAGGCCGGCATGGGACCCGTGTCCTCCGAAGGCGCCCTCGAAGAGATCCTCGAGGCGATCGAGAAGGGCGTGGCCGCGGGTGCGACCCTGCACACCGGGGGCAAGAAGCTCGACCGTCCCGGCTGGTTCATGTCCCCGGCGGTGCTCACCGACATCGACCCGAAGTCGGACCTGGGCTGCAACGAGCTCTTCGGACCAGCCGTGATGATCTATCGCGCCAAGGACGAAGAGGATGCTCTGCGCCTGGCAAATGACACCGAATACGGCCTTATGTCCTCGGTGTGGACCGATGACCTCGAGAAGGGTCAGGAGTTCGGCAAGAAGATCAACGCCGGGATGACATTGATCAACGCCCACATGGAGTCGGGCCCCGAATACCCGTTCGGCGGCATCAACCGCTCCGGCTATGGCCGCGAGAACGCTCAGTGGGCGTTCCAGGCGTTCACCAACGAACACCTCATCCGCGTCCACGCCTGATCAGTCGCACCTGGTCTCAGGTTGATCTGATCGGCTGAGTCCTGTGCCCTAGCCCAGGATCACCATCGCCGAGGCGACCGAAAAGGCCCGATCGACAGCGAATTGCCGCTGTCGATCGGGCCTTCTGTCTGCCTCAGCCGAGGCCGGGTTCGACGCGGATCGCGTCGGCGGCGTCGAGCGCGAGTTCGATGCTCTCATCGCCGAGGCTCACC
Organism: Brevibacterium sp. JSBI002; assembly: GCF_026013965.1. Taxonomy (NCBI): domain Bacteria; kingdom Bacillati; phylum Actinomycetota; class Actinomycetes; order Micrococcales; family Brevibacteriaceae; genus Brevibacterium; species Brevibacterium sp. JSBI002. The sequence goes on along the minus strand of NZ_CP110341.1, from coordinate 20,703 downwards.
GCGATCGCCGAGGCGGCCGAACTGATCGATCTCACCTGCAGCTTCGTACCGATGACGATCCCGCGCTCGGTGAGGTAGCGCAGCAGTTCAGGCGACCGGTCGGAGACGCGGACGACCTCGACCTCGATGCCCGGTGCGGTCTCCCGCAGACGCCGACTCGGGAAGTCGGCGGTGTGACCGTCGGCATCGGGGATCGGATCCCCGTGCGGGTCCCGCTGGGGATTGCCCAGCGCTGCGTTCATCCGCTCGAGCACGAGATCGGAGACCGAATGTTCGAGCCGGTCCGCCTCGTCGTGAACCTGATCCCACGTCAGACCTAGGGCCTCGACGAGGTAGGACTCGACGATCCGGTGGCGCCTGACGATCTCGACAGCGATCTGCCAGCCGGCGTCGGTGAGCACGATCTGCCCGTAGGGTTCGTAGTCGATGTAGCCGTCGCGGGCGAGCTTCTTCAGGTTCGCCGACACCGTCGAAGCGGTCACTCCCAGCTGTTCGGCCATCTCGGTGGTGGCGGGGCGACCGCCAGGCCATTCGTAGGCCTTCCAGATGAGGGTGACGTAGTCCTCGACCATGCGAGTGACAGCGGGGCGCGGCATGATGCTCATTCTACGCGCGGGCCTTAGCCGGGTCCGTCTCATCCGCAATGCCGACGATCGATTCGCGCTGCGGTTCGGCCGCCTCGGCGGGTTCCACCTCATCGGGATCGGCCTGCGGCCGACGGAACGGGGCGGCGAGCGTCGGCAGGATGCCCTTGCGATGAAGGATGAGGAAGACGATCGCCAGGATCGCCTGGACCGCGGAGAGGATGTAGCGACCGGACGTGTCCGTGACGAAGAACTGCAGCCCGAAGAGCGCGGCCAGTCCCAGCGCGGGTGCCCAGTGGAAGCGCAGGGCAAGGATGATCGCGACGCCGAGGATGGTCTGCGTGGCCGTGAGCGTGAACTCCTCGACCTGCCGGCCGTCCAGGGGCAGCCCGAGGCCGCCCCCACCGGCGAGGTGGGCGATCGGCAGGGATCCGACGAGCAGGCTCCACTGGTTGACCTTCGAAGCGATGAGCGTGCCGATGGCGGCCCCGCCCATGCCGCGCAGAGCGAACATCGCGGCGATGATGAACTCCGGAGCCTCCGAGGCCAACGGCGCCAGCCACTGGACGAGGAAGTAGCTGTCGATGCCCAGGGCCGAACCCGAATCCGCTAGCGCCTCGGCGAAGGGTTCGGCCGAGGCCAGGATAATCGCGGCGGAGACGACGAACATCGTGACCACCGTGATCCGGCGGGCCTTCTTGGGCATGGCGACGATGAGGGCGGCGGCGCCGACGAACTCCTCCTCGTCATCGCCGGTGGCCTGGCCGGCACGCCACAGGTAGGCGACGAAGATGAGGACGAGTGCGACGCCGAACCAGATGGGGATGCTGCCGAGCAGGGGGATGGCGAAGGCGATGACACCGAGGATGACGAGGAATCCGATGTCCATCCGGCTGCCCGAATCCAGGCGCAGGGAGGTCTGGACGGGTGATTTCGTGCGCTTCGCGAGGCGGCGGGCGACGAGGAGGGCGATGATGACGACGAGCGGCCAGCCGAAGCCGAGCAGCAGTCGGTTCGATCCGGTCATATTCGCCGCCGCGAAGTGCAGATAGTCCGGATCCGAGCCGGACCGGAACGCGTAGTAGAGGTCCACGGCGTATTCGGGGAGGACCGCGATGAGGGCTAGCAGGGCGATCGCCAGGGCACCCGAGATGTCCTTCTGCGCCGCCTCGGCGGCCCAGGCGAGGAGGAATGCGGCCGCGACGATGGCGGCACCGAAGGCGAGGAGTTCGAGAACCGGTGCGAGTTCGATGCTGGTGATGCGCAGCACCACCGCGGGTGAGGCGATGAGCAGGCAGATCGCGAAACGGCCAAGGATTGCGGCGGGCATGACTCCAGACTTCCGCCCGCGAATCGGGTGTGTCTACGCACAACTGAGACTTAGACGCCTCCAACAATTTCGGCAGGGCTCTGTGGCCGCGGAATTCCGGGGTTCCGGCGGCGTGAGTCTCAGGTGTATGTGCCGGATATCACCGGGTGAAGGTGCGGAGCCTCGGCTCAGGCGCGTTTGGAGCGCATGGCTTTGAGCTGCTTCACCGTGGGGTCGGCGGCGAGCGTCTGGTACTCGTCGGAGCCGAGCGGCACGAGTGCGATACGGCAATCGTCCTCGTGGTGAATGCCCCACCCGTAATGTTTGCTCAGTGGAGAGGCTCGCAGGCACGGCTGACCCTTGGAGAAGAACGCCTGACGTGCTGCGGCTCGTTCCTCGGCGGGGATTCCCCGGCGGGTGGCATACACCTCGAACTGCACGTCATCGCTGGTGAACTGGTACGGGTGCTCGGCGATGAGTGCGTACTGGAGCGCGCCAACTGTCGGTGCCTGATCGCCGACCGGTGGCTGCTCGGCGGCAGTGGTCGAGCAGTCGCCTGCGACCTGGATGAACGTTCCGGTGTAGTTTGTGCTTCCCATATTTCCAGTCTCACCGTTCCGCCGGGAGTCCGATAGCAGAAAATCGTCAGCCCGCGAAGGCAGCCTGCGAGAATGGAGGAATGACCCGAACCAGTGACGCGCGGGAGCGCCCGATCGCCGCCGATGAGCGATCCGGCGTGCTCTACCCCGAGCGGCTGGTTCGCTACCAGGCGGGCTGGATCGACCCGGAACCCGCCTCCTCGGCAGTGGTCGATCAATACTGGCATGTCGCGTGGGCGCTGGCTGTCCTCAGCGACCTCACCCCCGCTCAGGTCGCCGACACCGCGGTGCCCCTCACCGCAGACCTCGACCCCCGTCTGCATGGCCTCATGCAGCGCATCGCCGACTGCACCGACCCCGCCGAGCGGGCGCAGGCGGCTGACGAGGCAGTCCGACAGGCTGTCACAGAGCGTGCCCCGACTTCAGCGGGCCACCTGGCGAACGATGTGCTGGACGAGCTGCGCGAGCGCATCCACCACCGAACCGGAACGACGCTTACGGAGCGATTCGCCCGCGCGAGCGGACGATTCAGCGAGCCTGCCTCGACACGCTCGGTCACGGACCGAAATGGCTCAGCCGTCGCATCCGCCTCCAAGAAGTCGCCCTCGGCCTCGCGACGCGACCGACCGAGGAACTGGCCGTGATCGCTGCCGACCTCGGCTACACCGACCAATCCCACCTCACCCGCGACTTCCGCACAGCCACCGGCATCACCCCCGACGCCTACCGCCGCACCATCAGCAGTCTGACCGCCTGATCCGGGTCCAGGTCCCGGACCGGACTACTCAGCCTCGAGCGCTGCGGCCAAGTAGGGCGCCGACGGGGTGTTCCCGGCCGAGGCGATCTGCTCCGGGGTGCCCACGGCGATGACCTGTCCGCCGTCGTCGCCGGCGCCGGGACCGAGCTCGATGACGTGGTCCGCGGCGGTGATGATCCGCATGTCGAGTTCGACCATGACGACGGTGTTGCCCGCGTCGACGAGGGTCTGCAGATGAGTGATGAGCCTGTCGGAATCCGCGCAGTGCAGCCCGGAGGTGGGTTCGTCGAGCACGTAGAGGGTGTCCCCGCGCTGGGACCGCTGCAGTTCGCTGGCGAGTTTGACCCGCTGCGCCTCACCGCCGGAGAGCTCGGTCGCCGGCTGGCCGAGGCGCAGATAACCGAGACCGACGTCGATGAGCGCGGTGAGCGAGCGCATGATGTCGAACTCCTCGGTGAAGAAGTCGTGGGCTTCCTCCACACTCATGGCCAGCACCTCGGCGATGGTGCGTCCGCGCCAGAGGATCTCGAGCGTGCTCGACTGGTACCGGGTGCCGTGGCAGTCCGGGCATTCTGTATAGACCGAGGGCAGGAAGAGCAGCTCGACCATGACGGAGCCTTCGCCCTCACAGGTCGGACAGCGACCGCCGGCGACGTTGAAGGAGAACCGGCCGGGCTTGTAGCCGCGCTCACGCGCCTCCGGGGTCTCGGCGAAGCGGCGGCGCACATGATCGAACAGTCCCGTGTAGGTCGCGACGTTCGACCGCGGTGTGCGACCGATGGGTCGCTGGTCGATGCTCACGACACGGCGGATGCCGGTGAGGTCGCCCGACACCGAGCCGTCGAGCTCCTCGGGTTCGTCGGTGAGGAGCAGCTCATCGCCCTCGGGTGCGGGTTCGTCCTCCTGAGCCGGTCGCCCGAGGCGGTCGCCGACGAGCGCCGGCAGCACCTGGCTGACGAGGCTGGACTTGCCGGACCCGGACACTCCGGTGACCGCGGTCAGGGCACCCAGGGGCAGCTCGACACTGGCATCGCGCAGGTTGTTGCGGCGGATGCCCTCCACCCGCATCCATTCGCGCGCCTGCCGCGGTTCGTGGAGTTCGAGGCCGCGACCGCCGAAGACGTAGCCGCGAGTGATCGACTCCTCGACCTCGGCGAGACCGTCGGTGGGGCCGCTGTAGAGAACCTGCCCGCCGCGTTCGCCGGCGCCGGGGCCGATGTCGACGAGCCAGTCGGCGTGGCGCATGAGGTCGACGGAGTGTTCGACGACGAAGAGGCTGTTGCCACGATCCTTCAGCCCGTCGAGGATCTCCATCAGCGCAGTGACGTCCTGCGGGTGCAGACCCGCGGAGGGTTCATCGAGGACGTAGACGACGCCGAAGAGCTCCGAGGTCAGCTGGGTGGCCAGCCGCAGCCGCTGCAGCTCCCCGCCCGACAGGGTCGGGGTGCTGCGGTCGAGGGAGAGGTAGCCGAGACCCAGATCGACGATGGGTCGGAGACGATCGATGAGACCCCCGCCGAGGCGGACCGTCGTGGCCAGCTTCTCCGCAGAGATCTCCTCGCCGGGCGCCCCGTCGGGGGCAGCGGGTGTGCCGTCCGACTCGCCGGACTTCTCAGCCGAGGCGACGGTCTCCTCGAGCAGGGTCATCAGCTCGTGCAGGGGCAGGGCGGAGAACTCGGCGATGTCGAGACCGGCGATGGTCACGGACAGGGCCTCGGGTTTGAGCTTCTTGCCGTGGCAGACCGGGCAGGGGGCGGCGGTGAGGAACTCGGCGACGCGACGCTTCATCCCAGCACTCTTCGTGTTCGCGAACGTGTCGAGCACATACTTCCGGGCACCGACGAAGGTTCCCGAATAGGTCGGTTCGGCGCCTGCTGCGATCGCTTCGCGCGCTTCGGCCAGCGTCAGCCGGGAATGGACGGGAAGGTGCGGGGTCTCCTCGGTGTAGAGGAGCCAGTCGCGGTCGGCCTTCGGCAGGTCCTGCCACGGGACGTCGACGTCGAAGCCGAGAGCCACGGCGGTATCGCGCAGCTGGTGGCCGTGCCAGGCTTTCGGCCAGGAGGCGATGGCGCGTTCCCTTATCGTCAGTGTCGGATCGGGGACCATCTTGTCCTCGGGCACTTCGTAGACCCGCCCGATTCCGTGGCATTCCGGGCAGGCCCCTTCGACGGTGTTCGTCGAGAAGTCCTCGGCCAGCAGCATCGACTGCCCCTCCGGGTACTGTCCCGCCCGTGAGTAGAGCATGCGCACGAGGCTGGACACCGTGGTGACGCTGCCGACGCTCGAACGTGCGCTGCGCCCGCCGCGCTGCTGCTGCAGGGCCACGGCCGGCGGCATTCCGGTGATCGAATCAACGTCGGGGACACCTGCCTGGTCGATGAGCCTGCGGGCATACGGTGCCACGGATTCGAGATAGCGGCGTTGGGACTCGGCAAAGAGGGTGCCGAAGGCCAGGGAGGACTTGCCCGATCCGGACACTCCGGTGAAGACGACGAGCGCATCCCGAGGCACAGTGAGATCGACATTGCGCAGATTGTGTTCCCTGGCACCGCGGACCCTCACGTCCGACTGGATCTCGGTCGAGGATGTCGGATCTGAGGGCACGGAGGAGGTCATGAGGCCACCGTACCAAGGTCGGGACCTCCGATCACCTAGGCGCCCGACGACAGAACCCCTCGTTCCGGGAATCTCGGAACGAGGGGTTCGATGTGCCTCAGTCGGACGCTGTCATGGGCCGGCCATCATTCGGCGGGGCTGGCCTCGGTCGGTTCGACCACCTCGGCGGGATACTCATCCTGGTCCTCTGGCTTGCGGATGAAGAACGCGAGGACGATGGGGACGATCGCGATGACCGTCGCCAACAGGAACGCGGCGTGGCCGCCGGGGGCGCCCGCCTCGGGGACGGACTTGCCCTCCGCCTGACCCGAGTGCAGGGCCGCGGAGTAGATCGAGATGAGCAGCGCGGTGCCGGCTGCTCCCGCGACCTGCTGCAGGGTGTTGAGCGCTGCCGAACCATGGGAGTACAGGTGGCGCTCCAGCGATCCCAGCGAGGCGGAGAACAGCGGGGTGAACGATGCGGCCAGGCCCAATGACATGACGATCTGGACGATGATGAGCAGCCAGATCGGCGTTCCCACGCCGGCCGTCGAATACGCGAACATCGAGGACGCGATCATGATCGTGCCGGGCACCAGCAGCGTCTTCGGTCCGCGGGCGTCGTAGATCCGTCCCATCACCGGTCCGAGCAGACCCATGATCACCGAACCGGGCAGAAGCACGAGACCGGACTGGGTGGCGCCGAGTCCGACGACGCTCTGCAGGTACAGCGGCAGCAGGGAGAACGTGCCGAACATGGACAGGGCGACGACGGCCATGATGATGACCGAGAAGACGTAGTTCCGCGAATTGAACACACGCAGGTCGAGCAGGGCGCGATCGCCCTTCTGCAGCACGAGCTGACGCCACACGAAGAGCGCGAGGAAGACGACTCCGCCGCCGATCGTCGCCCAGGCCAGGCTGCTCGTCGATCCGCCGCCTGCCTCACCGCCGTGGCCGCCGCCGAACTGGCTGAGGCCGTAGACGATGCCGCCGAAGGCGAACACGGACAGGATGATGGAGATGACGTCGATCGGGGCGTAAGTCGACTCGCCGAGGTTGGTCATCCACTTCGCACCGAGTGCCAGAGCGATCAGCGCGATGGGCAGGATGATGCCGAAGAGCCAGCGCCAGCCCAGCGAATCGAGGACGATGCCCGACATCGTCGGTCCGATGGCCGGGGCCAGCGAGATGACGAGGCCGACTCGACCCATCATCCGGCCGCGCGAGTGTGCCGGGACCACGTTCATCATCGTGGTCATCAGCAGAGGCATCATGATGCCGGTGCCGGCTGCTTGCACGATCCGTCCGATGAGAAGCAGGATGAAGCCCTGCGAGACGAGGCAGATCAATGTGCCCGCTGAGAACAGGATCATCGCGGCCAGGAAGATCTGGCGGGTGGTGAAACGCTGCAGGAGGAAACCGGTCGTCGGTATGACGACGGCCATGGTGAGCATGAAAGCACTGGTCAGCCACTGGCCGAGCTCCGGAGGGATACCGAGGGCCTTGTTGAGTTCGGGGATGGCGATGGCCATCGTCGTCTCATTGAGAATGGCCACGAAGGCAGCCACCAGCAGCAGCCAGATGACCTTCATACCGGCGGGATCGATGGTGTCATTGTGCTGTGTCTGCGCGTGTGCGGGTGAGCTGTCGCTGGACAAGACGGTGCTCCGTTCGGATGTGTCTGAGGGGCCCGGGATGTGGGCGGAGGTCGCACGCAGATGCCGAATCGACGCGCAGACGAAAGTTTCAACAGCATCTCAGACTAACGTATTCCCGAATACCTCCGGCAGTGGGGAGAACCCGAAACTGCGGCGATCTTCGTCACTGCTCGCTCGGTCTCCTCAGCAGGTGTCGTATCGGTAGCCACGATCGCCGGCTGCGACGAGATCGCGGTCGCGCAGGATCATCAGGCGCGGGCGTTCCGGGACGGCGCAGGCGTCCGCGAAGTCCAGCCCCGCCTCGGCGAGGGCGTGGGGGTATTCGATGGCGAGGACACGGTCGCCGTAGACGGAGGTGAAATGGTCGCATTCGTCGTAGGCGGCGCACTCCTCGGTCACGGCGAAGTCGAAGCCGAGCTGAGAATGAGCGGAGTCGGCGAGTTCGGCCGCGTTCTTCTGCGCGATCGACAGGCCCTTGGCGTGGGCACGGTCGACGTACGCGGCCGCGAGTTCCAGGGCACCGCCTCGGTCGATATCGGGGAATCGGTCGGCCGTATCGAGATTGTCGATCTCCACGGCGTCGAATCCAGATTCGGCGCAGCCGTCGATGACGGGGCCGATGATGTCGAGGATCTGGGAGCGTCGGTCTGCGGTCGAGGGGTCGAGGATGTGTTCGTCGGGCCAATCGGGGTCGACGACCAGGTCACCGGCGGCATCGTGGAGCAGCAGATCCGTGTGGTCACGCCAGTCCGCCGCCTCGTCGGGTTGGGTCTGGAAGCCGTTGACGTAGCAGATAGAGTACGCCCCAGTCAGGGGTGCAGCACCGGCATCTCGGACCACGATATCGATACGGCCCTCCTGATCCGGCAGCGAGTCATAGGTTCCGCCGAGCTGGTAGTCGAAAGTTCCTGACGTCGGCGGCGACGGTGCTGTCGATGCCTGTGTCGGCGGCGGCGAAGCGCTCGCTGAGCAGCCGCCGATCGCTACGGCGAAGCCGAGGGAGACCGCGGCTGCCATCCATCGCGGTGGGATCGGGCTCGGCGGAGGTCTCATGGACTCACTGTAGACGGAGGTGGCCGGCGTCGATGTCGCAGCGGAGTTCATTCTCTCTTCGATTCGACGTATCGGATGTTCACCGCGGCGCTGTTAGCGTCGGCAGAGGAGCCGACCCGTCACCGAGGCGGATCGTCTCCTGGCAAGTCAGTGCCAGTCACACAGTCAAGCGGAACGAACGGATGAGAATGACTCTGAAGAACGTCACCACGACGACCATGACAGCTGCGATGATCGCCGGAGCCGCCGTGCTCGGCTCCAGTTCGATCGCCTCCGCCTCCCAGCCGGCGGCACCGGCCGCCGCCTCTGCGGGAGCCGCGAACGCGGCGGCCGAGAACTCGGCTGCGGAATCCGACACCGCCTCGGCGAACCCGGAGGCGGAGAAGAAGTTCTCGAACATCGGGGACTTCCTCAAGCACTACGAAGGAAAGTCGCTGGCGAACTCACAGGGCGGCTATCAGGGAGAATGCGTCAGCCTGATCTCCCGGGCCCTCGAGGAGGTCCACGGCGTCGACCACGGAGCGTGGGGCAATGCCGTCGACTATCAGGAGGGCGGATCCGGCGGGGACAAGATGAAGGCGAACGGCTTCACCTGGCACACCGATCAGAAGTTCGAGAACGGCGACATCCTCGTCTGGGGCGATGGTGACAACACCACCGCCTACGGTCACATCGGCATCTACTACGAGGGCCAGGTGTGGCACCAGAACTTCAACGGCGACCGCAGCCTGCACACCTATGACGGGCTCATCGACGGCTACCTCGGGTACTGGCGAGCCTGAGCGTCCAAGGAAACGACGAAGGCTCCGAACCGTAATCGGTTCGGAGCCTTCGTTCTACGAGTGCTGTCTCAAAACTACTCGAGTGGAGGTAAGGGGACTCGAACCCCTAACCCTCTGCTTGCAAAGCAGATGCGCTACCAATTGCGCCATACCCCCGAAACGGGTTCACACCCTCACACCGAGTCGGTGTGTTCGGACCATTCGGCTTGGGCACTCTGGTTCTGGTGCCGCCACCCGAAGAACACTCCCAGTCCCACTAACGTGAGACCGCTGAGAATCCATCTTCTCATGATCCTCCTCGAAAGGAAATCCTGTTGTGACAGGACGTGGGCCTACCTGGACTTGAACCAGGGACCTCTTCGTTATCAGCGAAGCGCTCTAACCGCCTGAGCTATAGGCCCTCATCGGGTGAACCCGAAGTAAAACAATACCCATCGACCGCAGCTAAACACAAATCGACGCCCAGTGACCCCTCTCACACTCTCCCAGAACTACCTGACGGCGGCCCAGCAACCTCGCGCGAGGTTGCTGGGCCGCCGTCAGGTAGCAATTATTAGTCGTCGGTGAGGGTGAGGCTGAATCCGCCGGCGATGAGGGAGCCGATGTTGTAGATGAAAGCCGCCAACGTCGACAGCGCCGTCATCAGCACGATGTTGATGACCGCGATGATGAAGCCGGCCGCGACGACACGACCGAAGCCGAAGATGCCGACGATCCGCTCGGCCGACTCTGCGCCGGCGAGCTCGCTCATCGTCGATTCGAGGCCGCTCATCACACCGGTCGCCTGCAGCACGACCCACAGCACGATGAAGGCGACGATCGTGGCGATGCCGATCGCCACGGACATGAGGAACGACATCTTCATAACCGACCACGGGTCGACCGCGGAGACGGTGAGACGGACGGTGCGGGGGCCCTTTTTCTTCTTGCCCTTCCCGCTGTCGACCATGTTCTTCACGCCCATCTTCACGCTGCCGGAGCTCGCGCGGACGGTGTTCGCGGCATTTCCCATCACCGAGGTGGCGCCGCGGTTGCCGCCGCCCGATCCCTGGGAGCCCGAACCCTGTGAACCGGAAGTCGGTGCGCCGGATCCCTGCGAACCGGTCTGAGCACCCGAGCCCTGGGACCCGGTGTGCGCCGATGGCGTCGAGCCGGCCGAGGGCGCCCGGTTGGGCTTCGGCGAGGCCTTCGGAGCGGGAGGTGCGACGACGGTGGCGTTCTGGCTGTTCGGGCCCGAAGAGCCGCGACCGGAGCCGGATCCCTGTTTCGCGCCGGTTCCCGACCCGGAGTTCGAACCTGAACCGCTTGCTGCAGCCGACTTGTCATCGGACTTCGACGCTCCGGCCGTCAGACGGGTCGAGCCGCTCGACGTGCGTATGATCTTACCTGAGCCTGGCTGTTTGCTATCGCTCACTCTTCCACATCCTCGTTGCCGGTCTGAGGCTCTGCGACCTCACCTTCCGGGACTTCGGCATCGTCTTCGCTTTCGATCTCGTCTTCGACCTCGGCTTCGGGCCCACGGGTCACTGCGATAATACGGTCTTTCTTGTCCGGTTTCGCGAACACCACACCCATGGTGTTGCGTCCCTTCGCCGGAACTTCATCGATGCTCGACCGAACGATCTTACCGCGCTCCATGACCACGAGGACCTCCTCACCGTCTTCGACGATGAGTCCGCCTACCAAGTCTCCGCGCTGTTCGGTGATCTTCGCAACCCGGATTCCCAGACCGCCACGCCCCTGCAGACGGTACTCGTCGACCGGCGTGCGCTTGGCGAACCCGGCTTCCGTGACGACGAAGACGTAGGTGTCCGGCCGAACGACATCCATCGTGAGCAGCTCGTCGTCGTCCTTGAACTTCATACCCGTGACGCCACCGGTGACTCGGCCCAGGGGACGGATCGACTCGTCATCGGCGGCGAAGCGGATCGACATGCCCTTGCGCGAGATCAGCAGCAGGTGATCCTCGGCTCCGACGATGCGGGCCGAGACCAGTTCATCGGGCTGACCCTTGTATTCGCGCAGGTTGATGGCGATGACACCGCCGGTGCGGTTCGAGTCGTACTCACTCAGGCGGGTCTTCTTCACCACACCGGAACGGGTGGCGAGGATGAGGAAGTCGGCCACCTCGTAGTCCCGGATCGACAGCACCTGGGCGATCGTCTCACCCGGCTGGAGGGCGAGCAGGTTCGCCACGTGCTGGCCCTTGGCGTCCCGTGAGCCCTCGGGCAGCTCATAGGCCTTCGCCCGGTACACGCGACCGGTGTTCGTGAAGAACAGCAGCCAGTTGTGGGTGGAGGTGACGAAGAACTGTTCGACGACGTCGTCGCCGCGCAGTGCCGCGCCCTTGATGCCCTTGCCGCCGCGGTGCTGGGCCCGGTAGAGGTGCGTCTGGGTCCGCTTCGCATAGCCGCCGCGGGTGATGGTGACGACGACCTCTTCCTCGGGGATGAGGTCCTCCATGGACACATCACCGTCGAATCCGGCGAGGATCTTCGTCCGGCGATCATCACCGTAGCGCTCGACGATCTCGTCGAGTTCCTCGGACACGATCTCACGCTGGCGAGCCGGGGTTGCCAGGATGTGGTTGTACTCGGCGATCTGCTGCTCGATCTTCTCGGCCTCTTCCTGGATCTTCAGACGCTCCAGCGCGGCCAGTCGGCGCAGCTGCAGGTCGAGGATCGCATTGGCCTGAAGTTCGTCGACCTCGAGCAGCTCCATCAGTCCGGTCCGGGCCTCGTCCGAGGACGGGGAGCGGCGGATCAGGGCGATGACCTCGTCGAGGGCGTCGAGGGCCTTGAGGTAGCCGCGCAGGATATGAGCGCGTTCCTCGGCCTTGCGCAGACGGAACTGCGTGCGACGGACGATGACTTCGATCTGGTGCTTGACCCACAGGCGCAGGAACGAGTCGATGCTCAGTGTGCGCGGCACGCTGTCGACGAGGGCCAGCATGTTCGCGGAGAAGTTCTCCTGCAGCGACGTGTGCTTATACAGGTTGTTTAGCACGACCTTGGCCACGGCATCGCGCTTGAGCACGATGACCAGGCGCTGACCGGTGCGGCCCGAGGACTCGTCGCGCAGATCGGCGATGCCGGCGACCTTGCCGTCCTTGACGTAGGAGGCGATCTTCGCGGCCAGGGTGTCCGGGTTGACCATGTACGGCAACTGGGTGACGACGAGGCAGGTGCGGCCCTGGATCTCTTCGACTTCGACAACGGCTCGCTGGGTGATCGATCCGCGACCGGTGCGATAGGTGTCCTCGATGCCCTTGCGGCCGAGGACCGTCGCGCCCATCGGGAAGTCGGGTCCCTTGATGATGCCGAGGAGGGCCTCGAGAGCCTCTTCCTTGCTCGCCTCCGGGTGGGACAGCAGCCACTGTGCGCCCTGGGCAACCTCGCGCAGGTTGTGCGGAGGAATGTTCGTGGCCATACCCACAGCAATGCCGGCCGAGCCGTTGACCAGCAGGTTCGGGAACCTGGAGGGCAGGACCATGGGTTCCTGGTTGCGGCCGTCGTAGTTGTCCTGGAAGTCGACGGTGCCTTCTTCGATGTCCCGGACCATCTCCATGGCCAGGGGCGCCATCTTGCACTCGGTATAACGCGGTGCGGCAGCTCCGTCGTCGCCCGGGGAACCGAAGTTGCCCTGACCGGCCACGAGTGGGTAGCGCATCGTCCACGGCTGCACGAGGCGGACCATGGCGTCGTAGATCGCCGTGTCACCGTGCGGGTGGTACTGGCCCATCACGTCGCCGACGACGCGCGAGCACTTGGAGAAGTTGCGGTCGGGGCGGTAGCCGCCGTCGAACATCGCGTAGAGCACGCGGCGGTGGACGGGCTTGAGTCCGTCGCGGACGTCGGGCAGGGCACGTCCGACGATCACGCTCATCGCGTAATCGAGGTACGACCTCTGCATCTCGAGGTTGAGATCAACCTGTTCGATCCGGTTGATTTCTGTTCCGATATCGTTCTCGTCGGCCAATGTGGGCTCTTCCCTTGTGTTCGTACCGTGTCCGGCTGGATCTCAGCCGTGTGCGGCGGAGATTGGTGCGTGCAAAGAATGGGTGCGGTGCGTCCGGTCTCCCACCCTCACCGAGGCGGGGCCCCGGTGAGGACGGTTGATCAGATATCGAGGAAGCGGACGTCCTTCGCGTTCTCCTGGATGAAGCGGCGACGCGAATCCACGTCGTCGCCCATGAGGACGGTGAAGATCTCGTCGGCGACGATCGCGTCGTCGAGCGACACCTGCTTGAGCAGCCGGTGGTCGGGATCCATCGTCGTCTCCCACAGCTCCTCGTAGTTCATCTCGCCCAGACCCTTGTAGCGCTGGATCGCGAGATCCTTGGGCAGTCGCTTGCCGGCGGCCCGCCCGGTCTCGAGCAGTCCGTCGCGTTCCTTGTCGGTGTAGGCGAACTGGTGCGGGGCGTTCGACCACTTGATGCGGTAGAGCGGCGGGGTGGCGAGGTAGACGTAGCCGTGCTCGATGAGCGGCTTCATGTACCGGAAGATCAGCGTCAGCAGCAGAGTCGTGATGTGCTGACCGTCGACATCGGCATCGGCCATGAGGACGATCTTGTGATAGCGCAGCTTCTCGAGATCGAACTCCTCACCGATGCCAGTGCCGAAGGCCGTGATCATCGCCTGGACTTCGTTGTTGCCCAGCGCACGGTCGAGGCGAGCCTTTTCGACGTTGAGGATCTTTCCGCGCAGCGGCAGGATCGCCTGCGTGTTCGGGTTGCGGCCCTGAGTCGCCGAGCCGCCGGCCGAGTCACCCTCGACGATGAAGACTTCAGAGATCGACGGGTCCTTCGACTGGCAGTCCTTGAGCTTGCCGGGCATGCCAGAAGACTCGAGCAGTCCCTTGCGGCGAGTGGCCTCACGGGCCTTGCGAGCGGCCATACGGGCCTGGGAGGCCTGCAGCGCCTTGCGCACGACGTCCTTGGCCTGGGCCGGGTTCGACTCGAACCAGTGTCCGAGTTCGTCACGGACCACGCGCTGGACGAAGCCCTTGACCTCGGAGTTTCCGAGCTTCGTCTTCGTCTGACCCTCGAACTGGGGATCGCCGAGCTTGACGGAGATGACGGCCGTGAGACCCTCGCGGATGTCATCGCCGGTGAGGTTCGGGTCCTTGTCGCGCAGCAGCTTCTGTTCCTTCGCATACGCATTGACCAGCGAGGTCAGAGCCGTGCGGAAGCCCTCTTCGTGGGTGCCGCCCTCATGGGTGTTGATGACGTTGGCGTAGGTGTGCACGGACTCGTTGTACGACGTCGTCCACTGCATCGCGATCTCCAGCGCGAGAGTCTGTTCGCCCTCTTCGGCTTCGAAGACGATGACATCGGGGTGGACGAGTTCGGCTTTCTTCGTCGAGTTGAGGTACTCGACATAGTCGAGCAGACCGTTCGCGTACTCGTAGGTGACGGTGCGCGGCTTCCACTCGGTCGCCTCGTCCTCGTCGATCTGCACATCGTCGTCATCGACTTCGTTGTGGCGCTCATCGGTGAGGCTGATCTTCAGGCCCTTGTTGAGGAAGGCCATCTGCTGGAAGCGCGCACGGAGGTACTCATAGGAGAAGTCCGTGGTCTCGAAGATCGAGCCGTCCGGCCAGAAGGTCACGGTCGTGCCCGTCTCATCGGTGGCTTCGCCGCGCTGCAGTTCGCCGTTGGGCACACCACGGTCGAAGTCCATCGTCCACACGTAGCCGTCACGCCTGACTTCGACCTCGAGTCGTTCGGACAGTGCGTTGACGACAGTCGAACCCACACCGTGGAGACCGCCTGCCACGGCGTAGCCGCCGCCGCCGAACTTACCGCCGGCGTGGAGGATCGTGAGGATCACCTCGACGGTCGGCTTGCCTTCCGTCGGGTGCATCGCCACCGGCATTCCACGGCCGTCATCGGCGACACGGACGCCTCCGTCGGCGAGGATGGTGACCTCGATATGATCGCAGTAGCCGGCCATCGCCTCGTCGACCGAGTTGTCGACGATCTCCTGAACGAGGTGGTGGAGACCACGTTCCGAGGTCGAACCGATGTACATGCCGGGCCGTTTCCGGACTGCCTCGAGACCCTCGAGCACAGTGATGTCGCCGGCATCATAATGAGGCTGATCCTCGGTCGTCATATGACTCCTTGTTCGGATGGTCGCTATCAGCTCCCCATTCTACCGCGCCACACGCTGAAATGCCCGTAAGCGGCCTGTGAAGGCGTATTTCCCGAATTTTCGTACCGCAGGTGTACCCCCGGACAGGTGAGGGAGCGGCTATGGCCGTTTAAGGCCTTCTGTGGTCTTCTCAGAAATACAGGGATTCTTCCCGGAATTTCGCCGAGGCGGCTGCCCACTTCACCCGAATGTGTCCCGAGGTCCGCGGCCGGCCACCGATCGTCGACCGCGTTTGAAGCTGCGTCCCTGTGGCCCCTTGATCTCGATCTCGGTGATCGTCGCCGAGCCCAGCCCTTCCTCGAGCTTCCGCAGGATCGTCGGTTTGAGCACTCGCAGCTGGGTCGCCCAGGTCGTCGAGTCTGCGGCGATGACGAGCAGGGGAGGAGAGAAGTCGACGGGGGTCGCGTGCTGGGCCACCTGAGGTCCGACGAGGTCGGGCCACCGGCCGAGCACCTTGCCGATGTCGAGTGAGGACGACCAGCCGCGGTCCGTGATGAGCGAACCGAGCACAGATGACACGGTCTTCGGGTCACGGCCGTCTCGACCCGACCCCGAGTAGACGGCTTCGCCGCGCAGGCGGGAACGGCGACGACTGCGGACGAACTTCGCTTCGGTGACCTCCATCCGGCGGACTCGGTCGAGTGCTTCGAGTGCGGCGACGGGAGTGGAGTAGTCCCGGTCGATGCCGCTCATGATGCGCCGCTGCTCAGGAGTCGGGACTGGTCGATCCGGATTCCTTCGAGACCATCGGGCAGATCGGAGTCGACGGCCGCGGTGATGAAGACCTGTTCGGCCGATGTCACTCTGGAAGCCAGACGCTGACGCCGACCGGTGTCAAGTTCGGCGAAGACGTCATCGAGGACGAGGATCGGCTGTTCAGCGGCGCTTCCGGCATCGGCGGAGAGCAGATCCCACCCTGCCAGCTGCATGGCCAGCGCCAGCGACCAGGTCTCTCCGTGAGAGGCATAGCCCTTCGCCGGATGGGTTCCGATCATCAGCGACAGATCATCGCGACCGGGTCCGTGCAGGGTCAGTCCGCGCTCGATCTCAGTCGTCCGGCGACGGTCGAGGGCCGCCAGCAGCAGCTCCTTGCAGTCGGCAGCGGATGCGGCCTGCGAGTAGTCGATGCGCGAATCGTAGGCGATGTGGGCACCTTGCCGTTCCAGCCGGGCATCGGCTGCGATATAGGCGAAGTTCGTCTGCAGCGGTTCGACGATATCGGCGAGGATCCGCTGGCGCCCGAAGACGAGTTCGGCAGCGGAGTCCGCGTAGGCCATGTTCCAGATGTCGAGAGTCGCCTCGAGGCCGGGATCGCGGTCCTCGCGGAGCCGTTTGAGCAGAGCATTGCGCTGTTTGAGTGCCCGTTCGAAGTCCGTGATGATCGAGGCGAAGCGCGGATTGCGCGCCACGACGAGCGTGTCGATCCACGACCGGCGTTCGGCCGGTTCACCGCGGACCAGACTGAGGTCCTCGGGAGCGAAGACGACACAGGAGACGAAGCCGAGGATGTCCTTGAGCTTCACCGCATTGCGGTTGACTCGAGCCCGGTTGGCGCCTTTGGCCTGGATCGTCACCTCGACGGTGGCATGCCGCTGATCCCGGTTGACCAGTGCGGACACCGTCGCAGCCGGACGCCCCTCGTGGACGAGCGGTGCGTCGAAGGCCACCCGATGGGAGCGCTGGTGAGCGAGATACCCGATCGCCTCGACGATATTGGTCTTCCCGGTCCCATTGTCGGCCACGAATGTGGTGACTCCGGGTGAGAACTCGAGGTCGAGCTCCGGATACGACCGATAGTCACGCAGGGAGAGTCGGGATATCCACATTCAGATGCGCGTGGGCATGAGCAGATAGCGATAGGACTCGTCGGCAGGACCGTCGAGTTCCTTCTGCCCGGAGATGATGACCGGCTTCATCGGCTGCGTGAAGGAGAAGTTCACGTACGGGCTCTCGACCGCGGCGAGACCTTCGGCGATGTAGTGCGGGTTGAAGCCGACGGTGATCTCATCGCCCTGGAGAGTGGCTTCGACGGCTTCGGAGGCCTGAGCGTCATCACCGGTGCCGGCGTGGAGGGTGAGCATACCGTCGGTGACCTCGAAGCGCAGCGGGGTGTTGCGTTCTGCCACGAGCGAGACACGGCGAACGGCTTCGCGCAGCACGGCGGTCTCGACGATGGCGTGGATCGGAACCGAATCCGGGAACAGCGAGCGGACCTTCGGGTACTCGCCCTCGATGAGCAGCGAGGTTGTGACTCGACCCGCCGAGGTGAAGGAGATGAGGTCCTTGCCGGCATCGGTGCTCAGACCGATCGTGACGTCGCCGCCGAGGGACTTCGAGACATCGGAGAGCGTGCGTCCGCGCAGCAGGGCCACGGCCGAGACGTCGGGGCGTCCCGGGTTCCAGGTGAACTCGCGAACGGCCAGACGGTAGCGGTCGGTGGCGAGCATCGTGACCTTCTCGCCCTCGATCTCGACTCTCACGCTGGTGAGGATCGGCAGGGTGTCGTCCTTCGAGGTCGCGATGGTGACCTGCGAGACGGCGTTCTGGAACTCACCGGCCGAAACGGTGCCGGAGTCATCGGGGACCTGCGGCAGCGCGGGGTATTCGGCCACGGGCATCGTCATCAGTGAGAAGCGCGAGGATCCGCAGGTCACGTCGACCTTCGCATCGATCTGTTCGAGGGTGACCTCTTGGTTCGGCAGAGCCTTCGAGATGTCGGCGAGCAGCCGTCCGGAGACGAGGACCGTTCCTGCGGAGGCGACGTCGGCGACGATCTCGACGCGGGATGAGACTTCGTAGTCGAAGACGGCCAGACGCACTGTGCCGCCAGCTTCGGCGGTGATGAGAATACCGGTGAGGACCGGAGCGGAAGGACGGTTGGGCAGAGTCTTGGTCGCCCAGGCAACAGCGTCAGCGAGAACGTCGCGATTGACTTTGAACTTCAAGGGGGATGCTTCCGCGTTCACTTTACTCCTTCGGGTGGCCACCCGACCTGCACTGGGCATCTGGCACGAGATTCCGGGTTGCGAGTCACAGGCTCGATACTGCTCGGAAAACTTTACACAGCCTATCCGATTTGTGCCCACCTCAGGAGAGCCGGCCGAAAAGGGATGCCGAGGGTGCTCAGTGAGTGAATCTCGCATTCGAGAATCAGCTGTGATCCTGTGTTCGAATATCCTTTAGGTCCATGACTCTCTCGACCTCGAGCTCGTGAGCTCGAAGCTCATCCACCTCAGCAGTCGGTGGCGGTCGCCCTCTTAAGAGTTGAATTCACTTGGTAGAAGTATCAGCACATGTGGAGACTGTGGACAAATGCCGCTTACCCCAGAGTAATCAAGGGGTCCGAGCCATTATGGGCTTGTGGATGCCATGTGTACCGTGACGGAGACGTCGGTGGGCGCTTGGGTAAACACAAGCATGTAGTTCACATCTTTCCACCCGTGGACCAGTTCTGTCCACCGCTCTTTCCCCAAGCTGTGAGCAATTGTCCCCAGGGTTATCCACAGATGTGTATGACGTCTTCTATAGGCGGTGCTGTTGTTTAATGCGGTTTGTGAGTTCGGTGACCTGGGTGTAGACGGCCCGTCGTTCAGCCATCTGAGTTCGAATCTTCTTGTTCGCGTGCATCACGGTGGTGTGATCGCGTCCACCGAACGCCTGTCCGATCTTCGGCAGGGAGAGGTCGGTGAGCTCACGGCACAGATACATGGCGATCTGCCTGGCCGTCGTCAGAGTCCTGGACCGGGAGGTTCCGCACAGGTCATCGAGGGTGAGGCTGAAGTAGGCAGCGGTCTGGCCCATGATGTCCGCGGCCGTGACCGCGGGGGTGTCATCGGGGGTGATGAAGTCCTTGAGGACGGTCTCGGCCAAGGAGACGTCGATCTGCTGATCGTTGAGGTTGGCGAATGCCGTGACCCGGATGAGGGCGCCTTCGAGTTCGCGGATGTTCGAGGACACACGGGAGGCGATGTATTCGAGGACATCGTCGGGAACATCGAGCTGTTCGGCTGCGGCCTTGCGGCGCAGAATCGCGAACCGAGTCTCCATGTCCGGTGGCTGCACGTCGGTGAGCAGCCCCCATTCGAATCGGGAGCGCAGCCGCTCTTCGAAGCCCTTGAGCATCTTCGGCGGCTGATCGGAGGTGATGACGACCTGTTTGGCCTCATTGTGCAGGGCGTTGAACGTATGGAAGAACTCTTCGACGGTCGCATCCTTGCCCTGCAGGAATTGGATGTCGTCGATCATGAGGATGTCGACCTCACGGTAGCGGCGCTGGAATGCCGGACGCAGAGCATTCGAGGTCTTCGACGAGCCGATCGTGTTGATGAAGTCGTTGACGAACTCTTCGCTGGAGACGTACTTCACTCGGATCTCCGGGAACAGCTGAGTCGCGTAGTAGCCGATCGCATGGAGCAGATGGGTCTTGCCCAATCCCGAGTCCCCATAGATGAACAGAGGATTGTAGGCCTTGGCCGGTGCCTCGGCGACAGCGAAGGCCGCTGCATGGGCGAACCTGTTGGAAGCGCCGATGACGAAGGTGTCGAAGGTGTACTTCGGATTGAGCTGAGCGACGCCGGGAGCATCGACGGGCGGTCCCATCGGGGCGGCGGTCGCCTCGGCGATCTTCATTTCACGGTCCGTCATTCCGGAATCGCCCGGAGCCTGCGACTGCGAGGCGGGCGTCTGCGTTGCCGGAGGTGCCGATGCCTGAGCCTGTGGCATCCGGATATCCGAGGTCTGCGCGGCCGGCTGGCCCTGGTGCGGCTGGGCGAATTCGGGCGTCGAATGATCGGCGGGTGCCGGTCGGACCGGTTCGGTCGCCTCGGTGGGGGTGGGTTCAGGGGATCCCGTCGCCGAGGTGGAGGTGACCGGATCGATGGGAACCTGGGCCCCAGGGGTCGACTCTCCAATGAGATCCTCGAAGCGGATCGGCACGTCGAGTTCAGGATCGACGACGAAGCCGAAGGTCACCTCGAAACCGAGCACCTTCGAGAACTCCCTGGTCAGGGGGCCGAGCAGTCGGGTCTCGATGGTGCGGCGGGTGTGTTCGTCACGTACGGCGAGAAGGATGAGCGCATTGTCGACGAGGGCCTTCGGCAACGCGAGGGAGAGGAATCCCTTCTGATGCGACGTGAGGTCTGGGTCCTTTTCCAGGTTTGAGACCACCGTGTGCCAGCGGCTGATGAGCTCATTCTTGGAATTCGACAC